>NZ_PGEY01000001.1:0-3459735 GCF_002797775.1 Glutamicibacter nicotianae | reverse complement strand
CCAGTCCTATCCGCTGCGCGAAAATGATCGCCATGTACCTGGCCGCCGACGTCCTGCTGGTCACGGCCCTGCGCGATGGCATGAACCTGGTGGCCAAGGAGTACGTCGCCGCGCACCAGGATGGCCGCGGCGTGCTGGTGCTCTCGGAGTACCACCGGTGCTGCTGATCAGCTGACCCAGGCGGTACTGGTCAATCCCCACGACATCGACGGGATGAAGGCCAAAATCGTGGAAGCGGTCCAGATGAACGAGACGGAGCAGGAACGCCGGATGAAGCGCATGAACCGCCATTTGGCGCTCAATGATGTTTCCAAATGGTCCGATGATTTCCTGGCTGAACTGGCCGAGATCAATGCGGCCACCTCCGTGCACGAAATCGTTCGCTAAGCAGATTCCCGCGGGAATCGTGATCCTTGATGAGGAACGCATTGCCAGAACTAGATCCTTCCCTGCATGCCGCGCTGGCTGGATTTGCCGGCCACCAGCGGGTGCTCGTGGCTTTGGACTTTGACGGAACGATGTCTCCGCTGGTCGACCGGCCGCAAGATGCCCGGCCGCTGCCTCAGACCGCTGCCGCATTCGAGCAGCTGGCGGCCAGCCCCGGGGTATACACCGCTGTAGTGTCTGGCCGTAACCTGCAGTCCTTGCGCGAGGTCTACCCGCAGCCGCGTCCAGGGATTTGCATTGGCTCGCACGGTGCCGAACGTTTGGTTCCGTCCTGGCTGGGTGCAAACTGGCAGGATGAGCCGCTGACCGCCGAGCAAACCGCACTGCTTGGAACAGTGACCCAGCGATTGGAGCACGTCGCGGCAGCGCATGAGAACGCCAGTCTGGAGTACAAGCCGTCGGCCACGGTCCTGCATGTCCGCCAGGCACTGCCGGATGCGGCTGCCAAGGCCTTGGCACAGGCGCGGCAAGCCCTTGCTGATTTGGACGGTGTGAAACTGCTCGATGGCAAGGCGGTCTTGGAAGCCACCGTGCATCACGGCGACAAGGGCCAAAGCCTGCAGTGGCTGCGTGAGACCCTCGACGTGCAGGCGGTCCTTTTTGCTGGCGATGACGTCACCGACGAGAACGGATTCAGGGTCCTCGGCGCGGAAGATGTGGGCATCAAGGTGGGATCCGGGCCAACAGCGGCAGCGTATTCTATCTCTTCGCCCTGCTGATCTGCCAGATCTTTTGAAAAAGTCTCATTTCCATGCGAAACTGAAGTGTCCCAATTCACTTTCACTACGGATCGTCGGGCACGTACCTGCCCGTGAAAGGATTGTCATCATGGCAACTGTGACCTTTGAAAAGGCCACCCGCATTTACCCGGGCGCACTTGTGCCCTCCGTCGACGCAATCGACTTGGAAATCCAAGATGGAGAATTCCTTGTTCTGGTTGGCCCCTCGGGTTGCGGCAAATCCACGACTCTGCGCATGCTTGCAGGCTTGGAAGAAGTAAATTCCGGCCGCATTCTCATTGGCGACAAGGACGTGACCAACGTTCCGCCAAAGGACCGCGACATCGCCATGGTCTTCCAGAACTACGCGCTGTACCCCCACATGACCGTCGCCGAGAATATGGGCTTTGCCTTGAAGATCGCCGGCGTCGACAAGGAAGAGCGCAAGCAGCGTGTGCTGGAAGCAGCCAAGCTTCTGGACCTGGAGAAGTACCTGGACCGCAAGCCCAAGGCCCTCTCGGGCGGCCAGCGCCAGCGTGTGGCCATGGGCCGCGCCATTCCGTTCGCCCCAGGTGTTCTTGATGGACGAACCACTGTCCAACCTCGATGCAAAGCTGCGTGTGCAGACCCGTACCCAGATCGCTTCGCTGACACGACGTCTGGGAGTCACGACCGTATATGTGACCCACGATCAGGTGGAAGCGCTGACCATGGGCGACCGCGTTGCGGTGCTCAAGGACGGCGAGCTGCAGCAGGTAGGCACCCCACGCGAGCTCTATGATCGCCCACGCAATGTGTTCGTCGCAGGTTTCATCGGTTCCCCTGCCATGAACCTGGTGCAGCTGCAGTCGTCCAATGGACAGGTGGCTTTCGGTTCAACCACCATCGACGCACCGGGAGCCCAAGGTGGAACGACTTTGGGCTTCCGCCCAGAGGACATCGAGATCGTCAGTGCCGGCGAAGGCGTCGAGATTGTTGTAGACGTGGTTGAAGAGCTCGGCGCAGATGCCTACATCTACGGCTCGGCAGAGTTGGACGGCAAAACCCAGATGGTAGTTGTTCGTGTTGATGGCCGTACGCCTCCTGCACGTGGAGCGCGCATCAACATTGCACCAAATCTGCAGCACGTGCACCTGTTTGATACTGAAAGCGGTCTGCGTTTGGACAACGCCTAGTACCTGCAACATCGGCGGCTCGGAAATGAATTTCCGAGCCGCCGATGATTTTAAACGGTGGCGCACCTTCTCGGTTAAACCTCGAAGGCCCGAACTCTTGTTCGGGGCCTTCGGCAAATTATGTCCGGCGATGACCTACTCTCCCACACCCTCCCGAGTGCAGTACCATCGGCGCTGTGGGTCTTAGCTTCCAGGTTCGGTATGGAGCTGGGCGTTTCCCCCACGCTATGATCGCCGTAACTCTATGCCTCATGGCTAGCCATGGGAAAACTACGGTGTCATTCGCGATTGCGACAACTCCATAACTATATCAAGCACGCAGGGGTTGCGCCACTTCAGAACCGATTAGCAGCAGTGTCCTTCGCCATACTCGGCTGCCAGATCTAGCTCCAGATGTTATCCCCGCGCAACGTAGCCTCCGCACCGCCGTCGCAGTAGATGGTTTGGCCGGTAATGTGGGTGTTTTCTTCACTCGTCAGCCACAGCAGTAGTCTGGCGATCACCACAGCCTCAGAGTGGTAATTCAGCGGCATCGGCACATTCTGGTCGACCATTGCTTTGCCTTCGTCGGTGGCCAGCAATTCGCGAGTCATGTTGGTGATCACGGTGCCAGGAGCCACAGCATTCAATGGGATTCCTGCGCCGGCCCACTTCTCCGTGATGCATTCACGGCGTACCCAGCGGCTCAGCGCGCGCTTGGAGGACGGGTAGTTCAAGTAGCCGGCTCCAGGGCCAGCGGCTTCCAGCTCTGCGCCAATGGCCAGGGATGCCTCTTCGTCGCCCGTAAGCAATGCTTCGACGAGTTCAGCGGAATTCTGCTGGATCGAAGCCATCGAGGACACGACGGCCACACGCGGTGCCGTCGATTGCCCCAGAGCTGGCAGGAGGCCTTCCAGATACTCGGTAACACCGAAGTAGTTTACCGACACCGTAATTGCCTTGGGAGCCGAAATTCCCGCGGCAGCGATGACAGCGTCAATCTTGCCTTCGGAAAGCTCTAGAGTCTGCTTGATGGCACTTAGCCGGCCTTCCTGAGTCGACAGGTCAGCCGCGACGTCAGTATCGCGTAGATCAACGCCGATGACCTTGTGCCCACGTTCGCGAATCAATTCAGTTGTGGCTGCACCAATGCCGGAAGCAGCGCCAGTAACGACATAAGTTCTCACGTTCGGTTTCCCTCTTTCGCAATTGGAAGATGAGTCGAGAGACCATCGATGAGTCAGTCGCGGCCTCGCTCATATCCCACACTAGGCCTATTTTCGGTGTCCTCTTGAACTACGATGCCTAAGTCAAGCATTTGTGGTCGCAGGTCGACACGGCAGCGGCCAGCGGCCGAACCCCCTTTAAACACGAACAGGCCAGACGTTGCGCCTGGCCACCCGCACACTCACGGGTTAAACAGGTGAGGCTCCAACCAAACGGTTAGAGCCTCAAACCCACTTAGGTTAAGTCCGGCGGTGACCTACTCTCCCACACCCTCACGAGTGCAGTACCATCGGCGCAATGGGCCTTAGCTTCCGGGTTCGGTATGGGACCGGGCGTTTCCCCCACGCTATGACCGCCGTAACAATCACGAAGCACACAAACCAAATATTTCCTGGTCAGTGTTTTCCGGTGCTACAAAGTCTTGTAACTCATCTTGCATTTATTGGTTAGAGGTTGTTGTCTCGTAACCGCATAGTGAACGCGAACAGCATTGAAAAATATCAGTTCAATCATTGTTTTATTGTGTGTTGTAAGCCATCGGCCTATTAGTACAGGTCAGCTGCACAAGTCTTCAGTCCTTGCTTCCACATCCTGCCTATCAACCCAGTGGTCTAGCTGGGGGCCTCTCACACACAAAGGTGCATGGAAATCTCATCTCGAAGCAGGCTTCCCGCTTAGATGCTTTCAGCGGTTATCCCTTCCAAACGTAGCTAATCAGCGATGCACTTGGCAGTACAACTGACACACCAGAGGTTCGTCCGTCCCGGTCCTCTCGTACTAAGGACAGCCCTTCTCAAATTTCCAACGCGCGCAGCGGATAGGGACCGAACTGTCTCACGACGTTCTAAACCCAGCTCGCGTACCGCTTTAATGGGCGAACAGCCCAACCCTTGGGACCTACTCCAGCCCCAGGATGCGACGAGCCGACATCGAGGTGCCAAACCATGCCGTCGATATGGACTCTTGGGCAAGATCAGCCTGTTATCCCCGAGGTACCTTTTATCCGTTGAGCGACGGCCCTTCCACGAGGTGCCGCCGGATCACTAGTCCCGACTTTCGTCCCTGCTCGAGCTGTCACTCTCACAGTCAAGCTCCCTTGTGCACTTACACTCGACACCTGATTGCCAACCAGGCTGAGGGAACCTTTGGGCGCCTCCGTTACATTTTAGGAGGCAACCGCCCCAGTTAAACTACCCATCAGGCACTGTCCCTGAACCAGATCATGGTCCGAAGTTAGGTGACCGGTACAGCCAGAGTGGTATTTCAACGATGACTCCACCTGGACTAGCGTCCAAGCTTCACAGTCTCCCACCTATCCTACACAAGCTGCACCGAACACCAATACCAAACTATAGTAAAGGTCTCGGGGTCTTTCCGTCCTGCTGCGCGTAACGAGCATCTTTACTCGTACTGCAATTTCGCCGAGTTCATGGTTGAGACAGCGGGGAAGTCGTTACTCCATTCGTGCAGGTCGGAACTTACCCGACAAGGAATTTCGCTACCTTAGGATGGTTATAGTTACCACCGCCGTTTACTGGGGCTTAAATTCTCAGCTTCGCCACAAGGGCTAACCAGTCCTCTTAACCTTCCAGCACCGGGCAGGAGTCAGTCCGTATACATCGTCTTGCGACTTCGCACGGACCTGTGTTTTTAGTAAACAGTCGCTTCCCCCTGGTCTCTGCGGCCCACACCCGCATCAGAGAAGCAAGTTCTCATCACGGGGCAGGCCCCCCTTCTTCCGAAGTTACGGGGGCATTTTGCCGAGTTCCTTAACCATGATTCTCTCGATCGCCTTAGTATTCTCTACCTGATCACCTGTGTCGGTTTGGGGTACGGGCGGACTGGGACCTCGCGCCGATGCTTTTCTAGGCAGCATAGGATCACCGAATCACCCCGAAAACGGGGCGCCTATCAGGTCTCAGAATATATGAGCGGCGGATTTGCCAACCGCTCTTCCTACACCCTTGGACCAGGTCAATTCCATTGCCTGGCTCGGCTACCTTCCTGCGTCACACCTGTTAATACGCTGACCTCACTGCATCGGTTCCCACCACACCACCAGCAACCATTCCCGAAGGAACAAATCACCGGATCCGTCATGGTTAGCATCCACAGCTCAGTATGGGCGGTCCTTCGCCGGTACGGGAATATCAACCCGTTGTCCATCGACTACGCCTGTCGGCCTCGCCTTAGGTCCCGACTAACCCAGGGCAGATTAGCTTAACCCTGGAACCCTTGATCATTCGGCGGACGGGTTTCTCACCCGTCATTCGCTACTCATGCCTGCATTCTCACTCGTGTGGCCTCCACCGCTGGTTTCCACCGCGACTTCACCGTCCACACGACGCTCCCCTACCCATCCAAACACCCAATCGAAACCAGGTTAATATTTGAATGACGCAACTTCGGCGGTGTGCTTGAGCCCCGCTACATTATCGGCGCGGAATCACTTGACCAGTGAGCTATTACGCACTCTTTCAAGGGTGGCTGCTTCTAAGCCAACCTCCTGGTTGTCACAGCAACTCCACATCCTTTTCCACTTAGCACACGCTTAGGGGCCTTAGTTGGCGTTCTGGGCTGTTTCCCTCTCGACTATGAAGCTTATCCCCCACAGTCTCACTGCTGCGCTCTCACTTGCCGGCATTCGGAGTTTGGCTAAGGTCAGTAACCTTGTAGGGCCCATCGCCTATCCAGTAGCTCTACCTCCAGCAAGAAACACGCAACGCTGCACCTAAATGCATTTCGGGGAGAACCAGCTATCACGAAGTTTGATTGGCCTTTCACCCCTACCCACAGCTCATCCCCTCCATTTTCAACTGAAGTGGGTTCGGTCCTCCACACGCTCTTACACGCGCTTCAACCTGGCCATGGGTAGATCACTTCGCTTCGGGTCTAGATCACGCCACTCAAACGCCCTATTCAGACTCGCTTTCGCTACGGCTTCCCCACACGGGTTAACCTCGCGACGTAACACTAACTCGCAGGCTCATTCTTCAAAAGGCACGCCATCACCAGGGAACAAGTCCCCAGCTCTAACGGATTGTAAGCGCACGGTTTCAGGTACTATTTCACTCCCCTCCCGGGGTACTTTTCACCATTCCCTCACGGTACTGATTCACTATCGGTCATCAAGTAGTATTCAGGCTTACCAGGTGGTCCTGGCAGATTCACACAAGGTTTCACGGGCCCCGTGCTACTCGGGTATCAACACTAGAACGGCAGACACGCATTACACCTACGGGACTATCACCCTCTCTGGTCCGGCATTCCAACCGATTCACCTATACGCCTGCACCTCATCCCACCAGCAAGATAGCACTGGTACATGTCAACCCCACAACCCCGGTGATGCAACGCCTATCCGCTATCACACACCAACCGGTTTAGCCCCATCCGCGTTCGCTCGCCACTACTAACGGAATCACTGTTGTTTTCTCTTCCTGCGGGTACTGAGATGTTTCACTTCCCCGCGTTCCCTCCACACAGCCTATACATTCAGCTGCAGGTCACACCACATAACATGGTGCGGGGTTCCCCCATTCGGAAATCCTGGTCTCAACGTCCGGTTATCGACTCCACCAGGCTTATCGCAGATTCCCACGTCCTTCATCGGCTCTTGATGCCAAGGCATCCACCGTGCGCCCTTAAAAACTTCAACACAAATCAAAGTCTCAGAATTGAGCAATAAAACAATCTAACAAAATCACGCAGACAAGACTCCAACACCAACCAATCCCAGGAAAAGGACCAGCCAGCTCATCTCATCTGCAAGATGCTCGCGTTCACTATACAGTTCCCAAACAACAACCCCGCACCCCCGCAACAACACCCCAAAACCAACACCAACCAAAGGCCAGCGTCAATCCAACAGGACATCCTTGCAGCAAACACAGGACAAACACCGAAACACCAAGAACCCCTCACCCAAGCGAACACCACCAGGACCCTCCCCACAGGAAGAACCCCGGCAACCATTCACCAGGAAAGGAGGCTTGTTGCCTCAAAACCCAACAGCATGCCAAACCATACAAACCACACAACACCCACACACCGCATTCCAGCACCGCAAGAAGAAAACCCCCTGCAATGCGTACTAGCAGATGCCCAAGCACCACGCGGCCACAGCCAATACCCCGCACCAGCATCAGCCAGCACGTTTTCCGGTATTGAGTCCATTGATATTCCACCCATGAGCAACCCACCCGGACAACACTCGTGTCCAGCATGGGCAACCAATAATGGTTAGCTCCTTAGAAAGGAGGTGATCCAGCCGCACCTTCCGGTACGGCTACCTTGTTACGACTTAGTCCCAATCGCCAGTCCCACCTTCGACGACTCCCCCCACACAAGGTGGTTAGGCCATCGGCTTCGGGTGTTACCAACTTTCGTGACTTGACGGGCGGTGTGTACAAGGCCCGGGAACGTATTCACCGCAGCGTTGCTGATCTGCGATTACTAGCGACTCCGACTTCATGGGGTCGAGTTGCAGACCCCAATCCGAACTGAGACCGGCTTTTAGGGATTAGCTCCACCTCACAGTATCGCAACCCATTGTACCGGCCATTGTAGCATGCGTGAAGCCCAAGACATAAGGGGCATGATGATTTGACGTCATCCCCACCTTCCTCCGAGTTGACCCCGGCAGTCTCCCATGAGTCCCCACCACTACGTGCTGGCAACATGGAACGAGGGTTGCGCTCGTTGCGGGACTTAACCCAACATCTCACGACACGAGCTGACGACAACCATGCACCACCTGTGAACCAGCCCCGAAGGGAAACCCCATCTCTGGAGCGGTCTGGCACATGTCAAGCCTTGGTAAGGTTCTTCGCGTTGCATCGAATTAATCCGCATGCTCCGCCGCTTGTGCGGGCCCCCGTCAATTCCTTTGAGTTTTAGCCTTGCGGCCGTACTCCCCAGGCGGGGCACTTAATGCGTTAGCTACGGCGCGGAAAACGTGGAATGTCCCCCACACCTAGTGCCCAACGTTTACGGCATGGACTACCAGGGTATCTAATCCTGTTCGCTCCCCATGCTTTCGCTCCTCAGCGTCAGTAAATGCCCAGAGACCTGCCTTCGCCATCGGTGTTCCTCCTGATATCTGCGCATTTCACCGCTACACCAGGAATTCCAGTCTCCCCTACATCACTCTAGTCTGCCCGTACCCACCGCAGATCCGAGGTTGAGCCTCGGACTTTCACGGCAGACGCGACAAACCGCCTACGAGCTCTTTACGCCCAATAAATCCGGATAACGCTTGCGCCCTACGTATTACCGCGGCTGCTGGCACGTAGTTAGCCGGCGCTTCTTCTGCAGGTACCGTCACTTTCGCTTCTTCCCTACTGAAAGAGGTTTACAACCCGAAGGCCGTCATCCCTCACGCGGCGTCGCTGCATCAGGCTTGCGCCCATTGTGCAATATTCCCCACTGCTGCCTCCCGTAGGAGTCTGGGCCGTGTCTCAGTCCCAGTGTGGCCGGTCACCCTCTCAGGCCGGCTACCCGTCGTCGCCTTGGTGAGCCATTACCTCACCAACAAGCTGATAGGCCGCGAGTCCATCCCCCACCGATAAATCTTTCCACCACAAAACATGCGTTCCAGGGTCATATCCGGTATTAGACCCAGTTTCCCGGGCTTATCCCAGAGTCGGGGGCAGGTTACTCACGTGTTACTCACCCGTTCGCCACTAATCCACCCAGCAAGCTGGGCTTCATCGTTCGACTTGCATGTGTTAAGCACGCCGCCAGCGTTCATCCTGAGCCAGGATCAAACTCTCCATAAAAAACAAAAAGCCACCAGCAACCCCTTGGAAAAGAAGGGCGAAGCCGATGAAGTCCTGGCGAATAATAAAACACTCAAGAACACTGCACGGGGGTGCAATGCCTCAAGCAAATGTTATGTATTCACCAAATAAAAATATTCGGTATCAACAAACTTGGCACACTATTGAGTTCTCAAACAACAAACACTCTCGACACCACACCAGCCACCCTTTGATGGCCGCTGCTTCGCTCCGGAGCAACTTTTCCAACTTACCAGAGTTCCTGATCCGATCAAAATCGGTGGAAAACCTTGAGTGGAAAGTGATTGGCTGCCGGGTAAACATTCGGTAGATTCCGTGTTGTTTCCGTTCCGGCAACAGATAAAAACTATACACAGGTTTTCAGGGCTCCGCAAATCGACAGGACGCTTTTTGCAGTGATCGTCGTTACCCTATGAGGGCATGTTCCGCGGCGGCATATTGGCACGCCCCAAGAGTCTTTCGCATTGGTTCGAGAATCTAAGGGCCCTCGCCTCGATGTCTGCTGGATCTCCATACGAATAGCGAACATTCCCAGGATGGCAGAATCGTCAATGCTCAGGATCCGAAGACCATGCCAAGCAAAGCATCGAAACGGATGCCAGCAATGCAGCCTGTGAACGCCTGGTCCATGCGGGATAAACGTAGGACCCCGTGATTCCAAGAACCTTGACCAGACACCCAAAGTGCCGCCACGGTAAATCCCCTAGCTGCAATCGCTATGCAGAAGAATTCGATGGGCTGTATTCGTTTGTAGCCAAAAGTAATGTCATCAAAAGTTAGGCGTCGAACGGCGCTTGGACGCCACGGTGGCCGTTGCCCTAGCCACAGGTGATCTGGAGTGGATTAGTCCCGCAGGCCGTAAAACGGGAGTTCATGATTCGAAACGAGGCAAGACGGACACCGTGTCGTTCTTCACCCAAGAAGGCGCCGGCCTACCTTCGATGCCGTTTCAGTGTTGCCCGCAATCTGAGTCAGTCCGTATTTCACTGGTACATCCATTGAGCCAACGACTCAGGCGATCACGACAGGTTTCAGTAGGACCTATGAAGAGATCGTTGAAACGCAGTGGTGGCTCTACGGCTCTACGGCTCTACGGCTCTACGGCTCCACGGCTCCACGGCTCCACGGCTCCACGGCTCCACGGCTCCACGGCTCCACGGCTCCACGGCTCCACGGCTCCACGGCTCCACGGCTCCACGGCTCCACGGCTCCACGGCTCCACGGCTCCACGGCTCCACGGCTCCACGGCTCCACGGCTCCACGGCTCCACGGCTCCACGGCTCCACGGCTCCACGGCTCCACGGCTCCACGGCTCCACGGCTCCACGGCTCCACGGCTCCACGGCTCCACGGCTCCACGGCTCCACGGCTCCACGGCTCCACGGCTCCACGGCTCCACGGCTCCACGGCTCCACGGCTCCACGGCCAGCGTCCCGTCATCCACATTAGAACTGCAAACCAGGCCGGCCTTGTCGAAGGGATGCCTAGTTTGGGGAAGCTCTAGTTAAAGCCGAATTCGAATCCGTCCATAGTTTCCGTGCATAAAAAAATCGCGGAACATAAGTTCCGCGATTTTTTGCTTTGGTGACCCCAACGGGATTCGAACCCGTGTTGCTGCCGTGAGAGGGCAGAGTACTAGGCCGCTATACGATGGGGCCGTATGCTGAAGAAAATCTTCAGCTCACCAAATTTCTTTGGTGAAGCGCTGGGATACCAGGACTCGAACCTAGAATGACGGAACCAGAAACCGTTGTGTTGCCAATTACACCATATCCCAATGTGACTTGGTATTCGTTTGCTTCAGCAGCCGAAGCTGATCCGCATTGAATGCCTTAGCACGAGATATAACTATACCTAAAAAAATCTCAGATCGCACATCCTGAGGCGATATCCTCGAGTGATCTGCAGCTCGTTTGCTGGAACGCTTGTTATGGAACTGCCATTCGCTACAGGACAGCCTTCGAACTGCCCCCTAAAACCCAGAAAGCTATTTAGGTTTTACCGGGTGTTGCTGGGGCGGCTTAACGCAAAAAAAAGGGGGAACCGTAGTTCCCCCTTTTGCTGCAAGTCGGGATAACAGGATTTGAACCTGCGACCTCGTCGTCCCGAACGACGCGCGCTACCAAGCTGCGCCATATCCCGTGGTTACAACCCTTTCACTATACACCCGTGCAGAACTATTTTCAGAGTCCGCCATGCCTGCGCGTTTCGCATCGCCAGTTCATTGGCTGCCCCTCGTAGGTTCTTACTTTAAATGGCTTTCCCGGGATTCAAGATATTCAACGGATCCAGAAGACGTTTGATCTGCTGTTGGAGTTCGACCACTTCACTTGATTGCTCCCATTGCAACCAATCCTTTTTAATCAATCCGACACCGTGTTCACCGGTATCTTGTAGCTCGCAGTATCCGGGGCATACATGAGACCGAGTTCTGCAACGGCTTCGTTCAGCTGATGATTGATGACGCCAGGTTCAACAACAGCGACTTCATCTTCCGGGCGGATTTCTAGAATTCTATTCATTCTGCTCAGGTTCAACACGATGGCATCGCCTAGCACGTGAACGCCCCCGGAAACACCAGTGCCGGCACCGCGGCTAATCACCGGCACCTTGTATTCAGTGGCCAAGCGTAGAACATGTTGGACATCCGCTACGGAACTGGCGAAAACCACGCCTAGCGATTCAACGGGATTCCCCGACAATTGCCCGAAGACCCTGGAGTTTTCTCGAAGCACCACACGCGATGTTTCGAGGGCTCCGTCCGGTAACGCTGCGCTTAAGGCATCTAGGAATTCAGCGTGGGTAGTTGCCATCGTCATCTCCACGAGTCGATGTCTGCAGGTATTTACCTGAGACTAAGGCTTACGGCAGGCAAAGGTGAACTAGATGACTTGCCTATGCAATAGCTGTCCGGTGCACGGCGCCGTTTGTGCCCTCATTACGGGTCACCTTGCAGCAGGCCTATGTCACGGCCCAGCATTCTTTGAGGCTATCGCCGTTCAGCTGCTGAGGTCTCTTCCATCTTCGTTGCTTGGGTTTCAGCTGGACTAGCCTTTACTCTTACGAACAGCCGATAGCAGATGCCCAGGATTGCAACCCAAATTAGACCAGTAATGAGCGCACTGCGCGTTTCCGGAATAATGCCAATAAGGACGATCACAAAGATCATGAAGGCCAACGCCAAGTAGCTGCCCACGGGCCACAACGGAACTGGGAATGCTGATGGTTCAAGAGCATCTCTGTCTATCCGATGCTTCATCCGGATATGCGAGATCAAGATCATCGACCAAACGACAACGGTCGCGAACGTAGCCAATGCAGCGATCAGGAAGAAGATCTGGTCTTCGAACCATATGTTCAGCACGACACCGATAAGCAGCGCACCGATCATCGATAAAGATGTCACCCATGGGACACCGTTAGCCGTGGTCTTCATGAACACCTGGGGTGCCTGGCCTTGCTTGGCCATGCCGTGAATCATGCGTCCTGCGCCGAAGATGTCCGCGTTGATTGCTGAAAGTGCCGCTGTGATGACGATGAAATTCAGAACGTTCGCTGCAGACGAGAAACCGATGCTGGAGAAGATCGAGACGAATGGACTCTCATTGCCATCGATCGTGTTCCATGGCTGAATGCACATGATGACACCGAGCGTCAGCACGTAGAACAATAGGATGCGCACTGGGACAGAGTTGATCGCCTGCGGTATGACCTTTCGGGGGTTTTGTGCTTCGCCGGCAGTAATGCCGATTACCTCGGTGCCACCGAAGGCAAACATGACGATCGTCAGCGAGGCGAGAACTCCCCAAATACCGTTCGGCATGAAACCCCCGTTAGCGAAGAGATTGGATAGACCAGCAGCGCCTTCGCTTTGATTTCCCAGACCGAAGACGATTACGAGAACTCCACCTGCGATCATTGCAACGATGGCGACGACCTTGACCAGCGAGAACCAGAACTCCAGTTCCCCGAAGACTTTGACCGAAAGCAGGTTCACGGCAGCGATGAAGAAAACAACCGCCAGGATCCAGATCCATCGTTCAACGTTAGGGAACCAGAAGCCCATATACACGCCAAAAGCTGTCACATCTGCCAGAGCCACCACAAACATTTCAAAGGTGTAAGTCCACCCTGTGGCGAAGCCAGCGAAACGGCCGACAAATTCAGTGGCATAGTTGCCGAATGAGCCGGAGGTCGGATTGCGGACGGCCATTTCTCCCAACGCACGCATCACCATGAACACCACTGCGCCACCGAGTATGTAGGCCAGCAGCACGGCTGGACCAGCCATTTGAATGGCGCTTGCAGAACCGTAGAACAAGCCAGTGCCGATGGCAGACCCTAGGGCGATAAATCTGATATGCCGTGTACTCAAGCCGCGTTTCAAGTTTTGGCTTGTCTGGCTAGTTCGCATATTGCTCCTCCGAGATTCCTAGATGCTCAGTGGGCTCCTACTCACCTTTGCTGGTGCGCATCAACCCCCGCCACCTATGTAATCGCAGTCACAAGCATGTCGGATCGGCGAAATGGTCAAGAGAGTCCGGTACCTCAGACTAGTGATAATTTGAAGCTGAGATACCGGACAGCAGTTCTTTCAAGGGCTTTATTGAATCGTCATGATAAGCCTCTTGGAGCTTCGCCCACTACAGCTGGCATGGAAATGTTTATCTGGTCTGGCTCCGTGCGCATTGCCGTCGCAGTCTCCTGAACTAGCCAACCGACAAAGTGGTGCACTCCGGAAAACTGACAGCAGGAACACGCATCTGTGGACCACAGGCGATCTATTGGAGGCCGAGGCTTCTGCTGTGCGCCTATGTCAGTGCTTTCGTAAAAAGAGGTGAGAGGCCTCGCAATTGCGGATTCGGTGCGCAGTCGTCGGAAAAGCCGAACTATGTGATTGCTCGTGGACTTGAGAACAGGTCAAAACAGCCAATGACGCTGGCGCTCAGTCGAGAGTCACGCGACTCAACGTGGCTGCCACTTTTGCTTGGAAGTCACGTCCTGCACCGCTCGACTTGCCTCGATCTAGCAGTGTTATTTCGCCGGGCGATCGAACCCGGCGAAGAACTGGACGGAGCTAATCGATAGCGACAAGCAGGATAACGAAGTTGAGAGTAGGGGAGCATTTTAGCTTGGCGCAGGCAGTTTTCAATTGGCTATGACACCATCTGGCATGCCTGGCAACCACCCGTCAGTGGAAACAATTGAAACTAGAAAACAATCCTCTGCCCCATACCCGGTTGCACTCGAACATCGGCTATCGGACTAATTTGAAGTTCAATCCTTTAAGGTTGCCAGTCATCACAGCTGGCACCGCAACCCAAAGCCGGCCTGATCCGTTGTGTAACGTGCCGCGGCAGCGGCCAGCGGCCAGCGGCCGAACCCCCTTTAAACACGAACAGGCCAGACGTTGCGCCTGGCCACCCGCACCACCAGCACGGGTTAAACAGGTGAGGCTCCAACCAAACGGTTAGAGCCTCAAACCCACTTAGGTTAAGTCCGGCGGTGACCTACTCTCCCACACCCTCACGAGTGCAGTACCATCGGCGCAATGGGCCTTAGCTTCCGGGTTCGGTATGGGACCGGGCGTTTCCCCCACGCTATGACCGCCGTAACAATCACGAAGCACACAAACCAAATATTTCCTGGTCAGTGTTTTCCGGTGCTACAAAGTCTTGTAACTCATCTTGCATTTATTGGTTAGAGGTTGTTGTCTCGTAACCGCATAGTGAACGCGAACAGCATTGAAAAATATCAGTTCAATCATTGTTTTATTGTGTGTTGTAAGCCATCGGCCTATTAGTACAGGTCAGCTGCACAAGTCTTCAGTCCTTGCTTCCACATCCTGCCTATCAACCCAGTGGTCTAGCTGGGGGCCTCTCACACACAAAGGTGCATGGAAATCTCATCTCGAAGCAGGCTTCCCGCTTAGATGCTTTCAGCGGTTATCCCTTCCAAACGTAGCTAATCAGCGATGCACTTGGCAGTACAACTGACACACCAGAGGTTCGTCCGTCCCGGTCCTCTCGTACTAAGGACAGCCCTTCTCAAATTTCCAACGCGCGCAGCGGATAGGGACCGAACTGTCTCACGACGTTCTAAACCCAGCTCGCGTACCGCTTTAATGGGCGAACAGCCCAACCCTTGGGACCTACTCCAGCCCCAGGATGCGACGAGCCGACATCGAGGTGCCAAACCATGCCGTCGATATGGACTCTTGGGCAAGATCAGCCTGTTATCCCCGAGGTACCTTTTATCCGTTGAGCGACGGCCCTTCCACGAGGTGCCGCCGGATCACTAGTCCCGACTTTCGTCCCTGCTCGAGCTGTCACTCTCACAGTCAAGCTCCCTTGTGCACTTACACTCGACACCTGATTGCCAACCAGGCTGAGGGAACCTTTGGGCGCCTCCGTTACATTTTAGGAGGCAACCGCCCCAGTTAAACTACCCATCAGGCACTGTCCCTGAACCAGATCATGGTCCGAAGTTAGGTGACCGGTACAGCCAGAGTGGTATTTCAACGATGACTCCACCTGGACTAGCGTCCAAGCTTCACAGTCTCCCACCTATCCTACACAAGCTGCACCGAACACCAATACCAAACTATAGTAAAGGTCTCGGGGTCTTTCCGTCCTGCTGCGCGTAACGAGCATCTTTACTCGTACTGCAATTTCGCCGAGTTCATGGTTGAGACAGCGGGGAAGTCGTTACTCCATTCGTGCAGGTCGGAACTTACCCGACAAGGAATTTCGCTACCTTAGGATGGTTATAGTTACCACCGCCGTTTACTGGGGCTTAAATTCTCAGCTTCGCCACAAGGGCTAACCAGTCCTCTTAACCTTCCAGCACCGGGCAGGAGTCAGTCCGTATACATCGTCTTGCGACTTCGCACGGACCTGTGTTTTTAGTAAACAGTCGCTTCCCCCTGGTCTCTGCGGCCCACACCCGCATCAGAGAAGCAAGTTCTCATCACGGGGCAGGCCCCCCTTCTTCCGAAGTTACGGGGGCATTTTGCCGAGTTCCTTAACCATGATTCTCTCGATCGCCTTAGTATTCTCTACCTGATCACCTGTGTCGGTTTGGGGTACGGGCGGACTGGGACCTCGCGCCGATGCTTTTCTAGGCAGCATAGGATCACCGAATCACCCCGAAAACGGGGCGCCTATCAGGTCTCAGAATATATGAGCGGCGGATTTGCCAACCGCTCTTCCTACACCCTTGGACCAGGTCAATTCCATTGCCTGGCTCGGCTACCTTCCTGCGTCACACCTGTTAATACGCTGACCTCACTGCATCGGTTCCCACCACACCACCAGCAACCATTCCCGAAGGAACAAATCACCGGATCCGTCATGGTTAGCATCCACAGCTCAGTATGGGCGGTCCTTCGCCGGTACGGGAATATCAACCCGTTGTCCATCGACTACGCCTGTCGGCCTCGCCTTAGGTCCCGACTAACCCAGGGCAGATTAGCTTAACCCTGGAACCCTTGATCATTCGGCGGACGGGTTTCTCACCCGTCATTCGCTACTCATGCCTGCATTCTCACTCGTGTGGCCTCCACCGCTGGTTTCCACCGCGACTTCACCGTCCACACGACGCTCCCCTACCCATCCAAACACCCAATCGAAACCAGGTTAATATTTGAATGACGCAACTTCGGCGGTGTGCTTGAGCCCCGCTACATTATCGGCGCGGAATCACTTGACCAGTGAGCTATTACGCACTCTTTCAAGGGTGGCTGCTTCTAAGCCAACCTCCTGGTTGTCACAGCAACTCCACATCCTTTTCCACTTAGCACACGCTTAGGGGCCTTAGTTGGCGTTCTGGGCTGTTTCCCTCTCGACTATGAAGCTTATCCCCCACAGTCTCACTGCTGCGCTCTCACTTGCCGGCATTCGGAGTTTGGCTAAGGTCAGTAACCTTGTAGGGCCCATCGCCTATCCAGTAGCTCTACCTCCAGCAAGAAACACGCAACGCTGCACCTAAATGCATTTCGGGGAGAACCAGCTATCACGAAGTTTGATTGGCCTTTCACCCCTACCCACAGCTCATCCCCTCCATTTTCAACTGAAGTGGGTTCGGTCCTCCACACGCTCTTACACGCGCTTCAACCTGGCCATGGGTAGATCACTTCGCTTCGGGTCTAGATCACGCCACTCAAACGCCCTATTCAGACTCGCTTTCGCTACGGCTTCCCCACACGGGTTAACCTCGCGACGTAACACTAACTCGCAGGCTCATTCTTCAAAAGGCACGCCATCACCAGGGAACAAGTCCCCAGCTCTAACGGATTGTAAGCGCACGGTTTCAGGTACTATTTCACTCCCCTCCCGGGGTACTTTTCACCATTCCCTCACGGTACTGATTCACTATCGGTCATCAAGTAGTATTCAGGCTTACCAGGTGGTCCTGGCAGATTCACACAAGGTTTCACGGGCCCCGTGCTACTCGGGTATCAACACTAGAACGGCAGACACGCATTACACCTACGGGACTATCACCCTCTCTGGTCCGGCATTCCAACCGATTCACCTATACGCCTGCACCTCATCCCACCAGCAAGATAGCACTGGTACATGTCAACCCCACAACCCCGGTGATGCAACGCCTATCCGCTATCACACACCAACCGGTTTAGCCCCATCCGCGTTCGCTCGCCACTACTAACGGAATCACTGTTGTTTTCTCTTCCTGCGGGTACTGAGATGTTTCACTTCCCCGCGTTCCCTCCACACAGCCTATACATTCAGCTGCAGGTCACACCACATAACATGGTGCGGGGTTCCCCCATTCGGAAATCCTGGTCTCAACGTCCGGTTATCGACTCCACCAGGCTTATCGCAGATTCCCACGTCCTTCATCGGCTCTTGATGCCAAGGCATCCACCGTGCGCCCTTAAAAACTTCAACACAAATCAAAGTCTCAGAATTGAGCAATAAAACAATCTAACAAAATCACGCAGACAAGACTCCAACACCAACCAATCCCAGGAAAAGGACCAGCCAGCTCATCTCATCTGCAAGATGCTCGCGTTCACTATACAGTTCCCAAACAACAACCCCGCACCCCCGCAACAACACCCCAAAACCAACACCAACCAAAGGCCAGCGTCAATCCAACAGGACATCCTTGCAGCAAACACAGGACAAACACCGAAACACCAAGAACCCCTCACCCAAGCGAACACCACCAGGACCCTCCCCACAGGAAGAACCCCGGCAACCATTCACCAGGAAAGGAGGCTTGTTGCCTCAAAACCCAACAGCATGCCAAACCATACAAACCACACAACACCCACACACCGCATTCCAGCACCGCAAGAAGAAAACCCCCTGCAATGCGTACTAGCAGATGCCCAAGCACCACGCGGCCACAGCCAATACCCCGCACCAGCATCAGCCAGCACGTTTTCCGGTATTGAGTCCATTGATATTCCACCCATGAGCAACCCACCCGGACAACACTCGTGTCCAGCATGGGCAACCAATAATGGTTAGCTCCTTAGAAAGGAGGTGATCCAGCCGCACCTTCCGGTACGGCTACCTTGTTACGACTTAGTCCCAATCGCCAGTCCCACCTTCGACGACTCCCCCCACACAAGGTGGTTAGGCCATCGGCTTCGGGTGTTACCAACTTTCGTGACTTGACGGGCGGTGTGTACAAGGCCCGGGAACGTATTCACCGCAGCGTTGCTGATCTGCGATTACTAGCGACTCCGACTTCATGGGGTCGAGTTGCAGACCCCAATCCGAACTGAGACCGGCTTTTAGGGATTAGCTCCACCTCACAGTATCGCAACCCATTGTACCGGCCATTGTAGCATGCGTGAAGCCCAAGACATAAGGGGCATGATGATTTGACGTCATCCCCACCTTCCTCCGAGTTGACCCCGGCAGTCTCCCATGAGTCCCCACCACTACGTGCTGGCAACATGGAACGAGGGTTGCGCTCGTTGCGGGACTTAACCCAACATCTCACGACACGAGCTGACGACAACCATGCACCACCTGTGAACCAGCCCCGAAGGGAAACCCCATCTCTGGAGCGGTCTGGCACATGTCAAGCCTTGGTAAGGTTCTTCGCGTTGCATCGAATTAATCCGCATGCTCCGCCGCTTGTGCGGGCCCCCGTCAATTCCTTTGAGTTTTAGCCTTGCGGCCGTACTCCCCAGGCGGGGCACTTAATGCGTTAGCTACGGCGCGGAAAACGTGGAATGTCCCCCACACCTAGTGCCCAACGTTTACGGCATGGACTACCAGGGTATCTAATCCTGTTCGCTCCCCATGCTTTCGCTCCTCAGCGTCAGTAAATGCCCAGAGACCTGCCTTCGCCATCGGTGTTCCTCCTGATATCTGCGCATTTCACCGCTACACCAGGAATTCCAGTCTCCCCTACATCACTCTAGTCTGCCCGTACCCACCGCAGATCCGAGGTTGAGCCTCGGACTTTCACGGCAGACGCGACAAACCGCCTACGAGCTCTTTACGCCCAATAAATCCGGATAACGCTTGCGCCCTACGTATTACCGCGGCTGCTGGCACGTAGTTAGCCGGCGCTTCTTCTGCAGGTACCGTCACTTTCGCTTCTTCCCTACTGAAAGAGGTTTACAACCCGAAGGCCGTCATCCCTCACGCGGCGTCGCTGCATCAGGCTTGCGCCCATTGTGCAATATTCCCCACTGCTGCCTCCCGTAGGAGTCTGGGCCGTGTCTCAGTCCCAGTGTGGCCGGTCACCCTCTCAGGCCGGCTACCCGTCGTCGCCTTGGTGAGCCATTACCTCACCAACAAGCTGATAGGCCGCGAGTCCATCCCCCACCGATAAATCTTTCCACCACAAAACATGCGTTCCAGGGTCATATCCGGTATTAGACCCAGTTTCCCGGGCTTATCCCAGAGTCGGGGGCAGGTTACTCACGTGTTACTCACCCGTTCGCCACTAATCCACCCAGCAAGCTGGGCTTCATCGTTCGACTTGCATGTGTTAAGCACGCCGCCAGCGTTCATCCTGAGCCAGGATCAAACTCTCCATAAAAAACAAAAAGCCACCAGCAACCCCTTGGAAAAGAAGGGCGAAGCCGATGAAGTCCTGGCGAATAATAAAACACTCAAGAACACTGCACGGGGGTGCAATGCCTCAAGCAAATGTTATGTATTCACCAAATAAAAATATTCGGTATCAACAAACTTGGCACACTATTGAGTTCTCAAACAACAAACACTCTCGACACCACACCAGCCACCCTTTGATGGCCGCTGCTTCGCTCCGGAGCAACTTTTCCAGCTTACCACCGCGTTGACCATTGTCAACTCGGTATTTCAGGCTGGTTCACCCCACTGTTTCCGATTCGCCTTTTCAGGCCGTCCGGATCAGCGGCGCGAGATAAAACTTTACACGCATCCCGCCACGACGCAAAATCGGCCTGTTTCCAGAACTTGCGGGCTAAAACCCCCGGAATCATGCGGATCCTCAGCATTCCAAGATGAATAGCGGCTGAAAACAACGGAAATTCGTTGTTATGAAGCGGGTCACCTTAACGACCGTGGGTCATAACTTGCCTTGGCAAGTTATGACCCACTCATGATGCTTGGAAGCTACTTGGCCTTCTCAGCACGCAAACGCGATACCTCGTACAGCGAGATGCCAACAGCCATCGAAGCGTTCAGCGATTCCATGGCCGAGTCGATTGGAATCGACACGATCGCGTCGCAGTTTTCGCGAACCAGCCGGGACAGGCCCTTGCCTTCGGAACCAACCACGATGCACAGCGGGCCGGTCGCCAATTCGAAGTTCGGCAGCTGCATATCGCCACCGGCGTCGAGGCCGATCACGAAGATGCCGGCAGCCTTGATTTCCTTCAGCGCGCTGGTCAGGTTGCTGCACTTGGCAACAGGTACGCGAACCGCTGCACCGGCGCTGGTCTTCCACGCCGAGGCGGTCATGCCGACGCTGCGGCGTTCTGGAATGATCACGCCATCTGCGCCGAAGGCCGAAGCCGAACGGACAATCGCGCCCAGGTTACGCGGGTCGGTGATGCCATCCAGTGCCAGGAACAGCGGCTGGGTCTTGGTGTAGCCCTTGTCGAAGTCCTTGATGGTCTTGGTAGCCAGCTGGACTGCGTCCTTGTACTCGTATGGCGGGATCTGCAGGGCCAGGCCCTGGTGGATCGCGTCATCGGTCATGCGGTCCAGCTCAGGCTTGGATGCCTCCATCAGCGGGATGCCATGTTCGGCAGCCAGCTTCAGGGATTCGCGGACACGGTCATCGACGTCGATGCGGATGGCAACATGCAGCGCCTTGGCAGGGATCCCGGCGCGCAGCGCCTCGACGACGGAGTTGCGTCCGGTGACGAATTCGGCGTTGACCTTAATGCGTTCGGTACGGCGGCCGGCGCTGCGCTTGGCAGCCGAGCGCTCGGAAAGCTGCTTGGCACGGTACGCCTTGTGGTACGGGCGGTCCTCTGCCTTAGGGGTCGGGCCCTTGCCCTCGAGGGATCGACGTCCCTTGCCACCACTACCCTTGGTTGGGCCCTTTTTGCTCATTGGTAATTGTCCTTTGGTTTTTGAGTTCGTTGGCGTCGCGCTGATTCGCGACTAGTTATCCAGGGTCCAGCGGGCGCCGTCGGCCGAATCCACCACGGTAATCCCGGCGGATGCCAGTGCATCGCGGATCGCATCGGAGCGCGCCCAGTCCTTGGCTGCCCGCGCTTCGGCGCGTTCGGCCAGCTGCGCCTGGATCAGCTGGTCCAGGGCCTCGTGCTCTGCGGAAGAATCCGACCCTTCATTGCTGCCAGCATCATCCAGGCCCAGCACCTGGGTCATGGCCAGGACCTGGCCCAGGGCCTTGGCGGCGGCAGCGTCATCACGCTGGTCCAGGGAAGCGTTGCCCAGCCGCACGGTTTCATGCAGTGCAGCCAGGGCCATGGGAACGTTCAGGTCATCATCCATCGCGGTGCCGAAGGCTTCCGGCACCGCGGTGGCTGCGATCGCCTCGGCGGCGGCACCCAGGCGGTAGCGCGCATTGGAGATGAAGGTATCCACGCGTTCCACCGCTGCCCCGGCCTCGGTCAGCGAGTCCGGGCGGTAGTCGAGCATCGAACGGTAGTGCGCCTGGCCCAGGAAGTAGCGCACCACGCGGGCATCGGCCAGCGCTAGCATTTCTTCCGGAGAGATGGTGTTGCCGATGGACTTGGACATCTTCTCACCCTCATAGGTGACCATGCCGTTGTGCATCCAGTAGTTGGCGAAGCCGTGGCCTGCCGCATTGGACTGGGCCATCTCGTTCTCGTGGTGCGGGAAGCGCAGATCCAGTCCGCCGCCGTGGATGTCGAATGCGCTGCCCAGGTATTTGCCGGCCATCGCCGAGCACTCGAGGTGCCAGCCCGGGCGGCCGCGTCCCCAGGGGCTGGGCCAGGACGCGGTCAGCGGATCGGTATCCTTGTGCCCCTTCCACAGCGCGAAGTCGCGTGGGTCCCTCTTGCCGCGCGGATCCGAATCCGGGGCGTCCTGCATGTCGTCGACCTTCTGGCGGGTCAATGCGCCGTACTGCTCGTAGGAGCGCACGTCGAAGTAGACATCTCCAGAGCCGTCGGCTGCCGGGTAGGCGTGGCCGCGGTCGATAAGCTGCTCGATCAGCTCATGCATTTCGGTGATGTGACCGGTCGCGCGCGGCTCATAGGTCGGCCGGCGCACGCCTAGCGCCTCGTAGGCCAGCGAGAATTCCTGCTCGAAACGGTACGCCAGGGCGAACCATTCTTCGCGCGGCTTGTAATGGGCATCGGCCTCGAAGTCCGCGGCGAAGGAGTTCGCCGACTTTTCCAGGATCTTGTCTTCGATGTCGGTGACGTTGCGGACGGTGGTGACGGCGAAGCCCCGGTATTCGAGCCAGCGCACCAGGATGTCGAAGACGATGGCACTGCGCACGTGGCCAACGTGCGGCATGCCCTGCACGGTGGCGCCGCAGTAGTACAGCTTGACCTCGCCTTCCACCAGTGGCTGGAAGTCGCGTACGGATGCTGTTTTGGTGTCATAGAATCGCAGGCTCACGCCTTCAAGGTTATCCGATGGATGCACCCTTTGTGCTTCACTTGTGACGCTCTCGATGACCTAAGCCCGCGGCAGCGCCGACGGGCCTAGTGCGAAACCGGATAGACCAGTGCAGTGGCATAGGCGGTCACGCCCTTGCCCTCCCCCTCGTACCCCAGTCCGTCGCTGGTAGTCGCAATGACGCTGACTGGGGCGCCGATCGCCGCGCTCAGCACCGCGTTGGCCTCTTCGCGGCGAGCGGCGAAGCGCGGGCGGCGGCCGACGAACTGCACCGAGACATTGCCGATCTCGAAGCCTGCCTCGCGCACCAGGCGGGCGGCTTCTGCAATCAGGCTCACACCGCTGGCCCCGGCGAACTCCGGGCGGTCCACCCCGAAGTGCGTGCCCAGATCGCCTATGCCCGCTGCGGAGAACAGCGCATCGCAGGCAGCGTGCGCTACCGCGTCGCCGTCGGAGTGGCCGGACAGCCCGATGTCGTCCGGGAAGTGCAGTCCTGCCAGCCACATTTCGCGGGCCGGGTCGTCGCTGACCGCGTGGACATCGATGCCGTTGCCGACTCGTGGCAGGATCATGGCTTCTTCCTTTGCACTGGGGTTGCTGGCCAGGTGGCTTGCCGCGAGCTTGCCGGCGGCGTCGAGGTCTTCGGGGTAGGTGACCTTCAGTGCTTGCTGCGATCCGGGCAGCACCTGGACTTCGGCGCCGAAAGCCCGCACGATCGACGCGTCATCGGTGACCAGCTCCAGTTCGGCTTCGGTGCAGGAATCCAGCCGGGCGTGCGCCGCGCGCAGCAGCGCCGCGTCAAAGCCCTGCGGGGTCTGCACCGCGCGCAGGGTGGAACGCGCCGGGGTTTCCTTGATGATCTCGTGCTCGCCGGAGGCATCGGGCTGGACCACGCAGATGGTGTCGGTGACGTCCAATGCCGGAATCACCGCGTTGCACTGCTCATCGGCGAGGGCGTGCAGCACCCTTTCATGCAGCTCGGCCGGGGCGAAAGCGCGGGCTGCGTCATGGACCAGGATATTCGCGGCCTCTGAACTGGCGACGGCCAGTCCGGCGCGAACCGACGCGGCGCGGCTTGCACCACCGGGCACGGTACGGACCCGTTCCCCGTACTGGGCCATGGCTGCGGCCAGGCGCTCGTCCTTCGGCGGGGTCACCACAATGATTTCGGTGATCTGCCCAATCCCGAGGATCCGGTCCACTGCATGTTCTGCCAGGGACTTCCCGGCCACCTGAACCATCGCCTTGGGAATTCCTGCGCCAAGACGGGTTCCCATACCGGCCGCAACCAGGATCAGGCTTGAATTTTGCGCTTCGCTTTGCTTCACAGCGCCCAGCTTATCGTGCCTCGTCATCCTGATTCGGCTGCTTTAACGCCAAAAGCCGTGAAACGCTTGGGAGCGTTTCACGGCGATGCGTTACCGGAACTGGGTTAGGCCGAAGCCAGAACCTCGTCCAAGAGGCCTTCCGCCTTGGCCTCGTCCAGATCCTTGGCCAAGGCCAATTCACTGATCAATACCTGGCGAGCCTTGGCCAGCATGCGCTTTTCGCCTGCCGACAGACCACGGTCGTTTTCTCGGCGCCACAGGTCGCGAACTACTTCTGCAACCTTGATGACATCGCCGGAAGCGAGCTTCTCGACATTTGCCTTGTAGCGGCGCGACCAGTTGGTCGGCTCTTCGGTAAATTCAGCACGAAGGACATCGAACACATGGTCCAAGCCTTCCTGACCTACCACGTCACGTACGCCAACAAGATCAACGTTCTCGGCTGGAACCTCAATGGTCAGGTCGCCCTGAGCCACCTTGAGCTTGAGATACATTTTCTCTTCGCCCTTGATCTTGCGCATCTTGATCTCTTCGATCATTGCGGCACCGTGGTGCGGGTAGACAACAGTCTCGCCAACCTCAAAAACCATGTGGATAAACCCCTTTCCCACGTTCTAGTCTACCATGTTTGCTATTCATGGCCTTGCGACTGTGCCCCATATAACCGCGAATTCATGCGGAATTGCCTCTTCCACTTGCAAGAGAAACATGCTATGAAGAAGATAAGGCAGTCGATTGCACACCACCCTCTTTCCCAGCGACGGTTGTCTACAACTTGTCGAAAAGCGTGTGTTGCACGTCGCTAAATCGCGTCTTTGCGTGAAAAACAGCTAGGCTTAGAGGTAATCGTGGTCCTTTTCGCGGCTGCCCCTGCCCCAGGTGCAGCCGATTCAACCGGCCACGAACCCGAAGCAACTCATTATTCTCACCGAGGAGTTAGTGTCGTGATCACCGCACGCATGACCGCTGGACGTCGCATCGCCGCGTCCCTCGCTGTGGCTGCCCTGGCATTCGGTGTCACCAGCTGTGGCGCCATCAACGAGCAGGCCACCAACATGGACTACGCCGCCAGCGATGGCGTCAACGTCGATGTCGCAGACGCCAAGGTCCGCAACCTGATGTTCGTCACCAACAGCGACGACACTGAAGCCCGCCTGATCGGCTCGGTAATCAACGCCGGCGATTCCGCGCTGACCCTGTCGGTCAAGGCCGAGAACACTGCACCTGTCTCCATCCAGGTTCCTGCCGATGGCGCTATCAAGCTTGAAGATGACAAGAACGAGCAGATCATCAAGAACTTGGGCATCCCTGCTGGCCAGCACGCACCTTCGGTCTTCACCGTCGCCGGCGAGAACGTGGAATTCAGCGTTCCAGTAGTCGATGGCACCCTTGCCGAATACCGCGACTTCGTACCGGGCGGTGCCGATGAGTCGGTCACCGAGCACCTGACCCCGGAAGAGACCCACTCGACTTCGGGCCACTAGGCTCCCCAAGCCGAAACAGCAGCCCCGGACAGAATCACTGATTCTGTCCGGGGCTGCTGCCGTATCCGGTCTATTTGGCCTTAGACCACGAACTTGTAACCCAGTCCGCGCACGGTCACCAGGCGTTCAGGGACTGCCGGGTCAACCTCGATCTTGGAACGCAGGCGCTTGACGTGCACATCCAGGGTCTTGGTGTCGCCCACATAGTCGCTGCCCCAGACGCGGTCGATCAGCTGTCCGCGGGTGAGCACGCGGCCGGCATTGCGCAGCAGCATTTCCAGCAGTTCGAATTCCTTCAGCGGCATGGACACCTCGGTGTTGTCGACCGAAACCACATGGCGTTCGACGTCCATGCGCACCGGACCGGCAGTGACCACGTTGCTGATCAGCTCCTCACCTTCGCCCTGGCGTCGCAGCACGGCGCGGATGCGGGCCAGCAGTTCGCGGGAGGAATACGGCTTGGTGACGTAGTCGTCGGCACCGAGTTCCAGGCCCACCACCTTGTCGATCTCCGAGTCCTTCGCAGTGAGCATGATGACCGGGACCTGGCTGTTCAGGCGGATCTGACGGATCACCTCGGTGCCCGGCTGGCCCGGAAGCATCAGGTCCAGCAGCACCAGGTCTGCGCCGTGGCGTTCGAACTCGGTGACTGCCTTCAGGCCATCGTCGGCGATCCGGACTTCGAAGCCTTCGCGTTCGAGCAGGAAGGACAGCGGGTCTGAGAGCGACTCCTCGTCCTCAACGATCAATATGCGGGTCATCGGCGTCCTCCTTCACGATCGGACGCACTCGCCTCGATCGTTCGTTCCTTCATCGTCTGGCCGGCAAGCGCATTGCTGGTCGCCGGTTCTTCGTCCGCTAGGGGAAGTCTTAGGGTAAATGTTGATCCGTGGCCGGGCTGCGACCACAGGGACACTTCGCCGCCGTGGTTGGCCAGCACGTGCTTGACGATGCTCAGCCCCAGCCCGGTGCCGCCGGTCTGCCGCGAGCGTGCGGAGTCCACGCGGTAGAAGCGCTCGAACACGCGCTCCTGCTCCTCGGGCGAGATGCCCGGTCCCTGGTCGGTCACCGAAATCTGGGCGTAGCCATCGCGCTGGCGGATCCCCACGCCGACAGTGGTGTGCTCCGGCGAATAGCGGATGGCATTGTCGATCAGGTTGCGGATAGCGGTCATCAGCAGGTCCGCATCGCCCAGGATCGGCTCTTCGAGATGGCCGCCCACGGTAATGGTGATGCCCTTTTCCTCGGCAATCAGGTGGCTGCGGTCCACGGCTTCTGCCACGACGCTGTCGATATTCACTTCCTGGCCCTGCACGATCGCGTCGGATGCCTGCAGCCGGGAGAGCTCGATGATGTCCTGCACCAGGGCCGCCAGGCGCCGCGATTCCTTGTCCATCCGGGTGGAGAAGCGGCGTACCGCCTTCGGGTCGTCGGCGGCTTCGGTGATGGCTTCGGCTAGCAGCCCGATGGCGCCGACCGGCGTTTTCAGCTCGTGGGATACGTTGGCCACGAAGTCATTGCGCATCGCTTCGGTACGGGTGATTTCGGTGCGGTCGTCGGCCAGCAGGAGGATGTATTCGTCTCCCAGCGGAGCGACGCGCACGTGGACAATCAGCTGCCCGGCACCGAGCGTGGAGCGCTGCAGCTCGTACTGACTTTCGGCAATCACGCCATCGGCGCGCACCTGGCGTACCAGCGAGAGCAGTTCGTTGTGGACCAGCGTGTGCCCGCGCACCAGCCCGTAGGCATAGGAGGCAGGGTTGGCCCGGACCACTCCGTCAACGTCATCGAGGATCACGAAGGCTCGTCCGATGACCGACAGGACGGCGGCCGCCCCCTCGGGGAGCACGGGCTCGTCGACTTGCGGCAGCTTCGAAGAGCGGGCCTGGGAGAGCCGGAAGGCGATGACGCCAACGATCCCCAGAGCCAGGCCGAGGACGCCGGCTATAAGAGTCGAGATCACTTCGTTCACATCTTTAGACTAGCTTCACCTGTGGGCGGCTCCAGCCCTAAATGACGTGTTTTAGTCGATTTCGGCGCGCTGTTCACCAAACGTTCACTTTTCGTGGCATATTCGTTAATCACCCGCTGACAAGCTGGAGCAAGACCCTCCACCATGCCACAAAACTGTCTCGTGGCGGGTGGCTGCCACGGCAGTCCACCATCCGGCATGGATACCGACACTCGAAAGGAACTGCTGTGCGTAAGGTATTTCAGGCAGACCTGCAGCAAATTGGCGAAGAACTCATTGAGATGGCCAACCAGGTAGCAACCGCAATGGACCGCGCTTGGGAATCGCTAGCCAACGTGGACGTCGATCTGGCACAGGAAGTCATTGCGGCGGACGCGAAGATCGACTTCCTGCAGAACCAGCTCGACGAACGGGCCATCGACACCTTGGCCCTGCAGGGGCCGGTAGCCAGCGACCTGCGCATGATTGTCGGTTCGCTGCGCATGAGCGCGTCGCTCGAGCGCATGGGCGATTTGGCCCGCCACCTGGCGCAGCTGACTCGTCTGCGGTTCCCCAACCCGGCGATCCCGGCCAAGATTTCCGACACCTTTGCCCAGATGGCAAAGATCGATATCGACATCGCCAAGGCGGTCGCGCGCCTGCTGGACACCCGCGATCTGAAGATCGCCACCGAAATCATCGAACTGAACCACGAGCTGGATCGTTTGCACTCCAGCGTCTTCACCCAGGTCGCGGCCGAGGACTGGGACGCCAACGCGCCAACCACCGTGGATGTGTCACTGACCAGCCGCTACCTTGAGCGCTTCGGCGATCACGGCGTGTCCGTAGCCCGCAAGGTCACCTACCTGGTGACCGGCGAATGGGATCCAACCGAAATCTAGCTTCTCGGAGCATTGGCTCGATTGCATAGCCATGGCGCCTGCCGTCCGGTACCAACGGATGGCAGGCGCCTTTTTTGTTCTTCAATTTTGCTTGGACGCGGCATGGGACTTCCGGCTGGGCGCTCCAGAGAGCACGCTGTGCGTCCTTGTTGGCCCCGATGAGGAAGCTGGCCCAGCCAAGGATTCCAGCTCGTTAAACGGGTAGAGGGCTACCCACCGATCGGTGGGCTGCCCTCTGCCCGTTCTCGGCGCACGAATGGCGCCAGCGTCTAGCGGGTTTCTAGCCTTCGCACTCGACGCAGAAGCCTACGTTGCCTTCTTCGCGCACCAGCTGCGAACGGTGGCGGATCAAGAAGCACGAGCCGCAAATGAACTCGTCGTCTTTCTGTGGAATGACCGTAACGGTCAATTCCTCGTTGGAGAGATCCGCGCCTGGCAGATCCATGCCATCGGTGTGATCGGTCTCGTCGAGCTCGCGCACCACCGACTTGGCGTCCGGTGCGTTTGCGGACTTCACCGCATCCAGAGAAGCCTTGCGTGCCTCAGCAACGTCTGGGCGGACTTCATCGTAATCAGTTGCCACGAATTGCATTCCTAACGTGAGCCATTGAGCCTATTCGAAATAGGAGATTACAGCATACTAATGCCAAAAATACAATCGTGCGCAGTTGTTTCGCTCACAGCCGGATGCCTGGCGTTATCCCCGCATTAATAAGCAGACGGCGGCTTCGCGATCACCGGCCCATGGCCGGTCATCGCGAAACCGCCGAAAAGCGTGTCCTACTTGCGACCTTGGTTGGCGACGGCCTTGATGGCGTCGGCCGCGGCCTCTGGATCCAGGTAGGTTCCGCCCTTGGTGATTGGCTGGAAGTTGTCATCCAGTTCATAGACCAGCGGGATGCCGGTCGGGATGTTCAGGCCGGCAATGTCTTCATCGCTGATGCCGTCCAGGTGCTTGACCAGTGCGCGAAGGGAGTTGCCGTGGGCGGTGACCATGACGGTCTTGCCTGCCGACAGATCGGCCTTGATGTTGTTCTCCCAGTACGGCAGCATGCGCTCCAGCACGTCCTTGAGGCACTCGGTACGCGGGGCGGAGTCGCCCAGCGCCGCATAGCGCTCATCATTGATCTGGCTGAATTCCGAGGAGTCGTCCAGTGCTGGTGGCGGGGTGTCGTAGCTGCGGCGCCATTCCATGAACTGCTCTTCGCCGAATTCGGCCAAGGTCTGCGCCTTGTCCTTGCCCTGCAACGCACCGTAGTGGCGTTCATTCAGGCGCCAGTCGCGGTTCACCGGAATCCAGGAACGGCCGGCGGCTTCCAGAGCCAGGTTCGCGGTGACAATTGCGCGGGTCAGCAAGGAGGTGTGCAGCACCTCCGGCTTGTAGCCTGCTTCGGCCAGCAGCTGGCCGCCGCGGGCTGCTTCAGCACGGCCCTTCTCGGTCAGCGAGACATCGTACCAACCGGTGAACAGGTTCTTTTCGTTCCATTCGCTCTGTCCGTGGCGAAGCAAAATCAAAGTGTGGCTCATGGAATCTATCCTAACCAATGCGCAAGCCCACTCGCGCGAAAGTTAAGGCCCGTGGTTAAAGTGCGAAGACCTGCGCTCCGCCATCAAGCGGATGCAGGTCTTCGTGAAAACTTGGGTGCCTTGGCGCGGCCTAGTAGTTGTACCAGCCGCCGCCCTTGCCGCTCACGGCAGGCTTGACGTCCGCAAGGTACACGCAGGCGATGCAGGCGCCGATTAGCTGCAGGAAGCCGATTCCGCCCTGTCCAAGCATGCCCAGCAAGGCTACAGCGGTGCTGGCCACTGTCAGACCGAGCCAGAAGCCCTTGGTGCGCTTGCCTTCCTGGGCGAAGCGATCCGCGCCATGGCGCAGGCAATCAACCAGAGCCCAAACGGCGAGCGCCACGATGACAACGCTCAGGGCGATCATCATGTAGTACTCGATCAGTCGGGCTACGTGCATCATGTTCATGCCTTCACTCTACCTTTGCGACGCATTTGAAGGGCACTGTGCCACGCGCGGAAATTGGCCCCGCGGCATCAGAGCCGGTCCAGGGCCTGCTTCAGATCTGCCCAGAGGTCTTCCACTTCTTCAATGCCTACCGACAGGCGGATCAGGCTGGCAGGGACGCTGGCCGGTTCGGAAGCGTGGCGTGCCCGCCGCTCGGCCAGGGACTCCACTCCTCCCAGCGAGGTGGCACCGGTGATGAGCGTGAATGCATCCAGCACCCGGTCGGCTTCTTCGGCAGAGCCGCCCGCTTCGAAGGCGATCACCGAACCGAACCCGCCCATGAGTTCGGCAGCGCGCGCGTGGCCCGGGTCATTGGCCAATCCCGGGTAGCGCACTGCCTGCACCTTGGGATGCGCCGCCAGCCGTTCGGCCAGCAGCTGGCTGTTCGACTGCGAGCGTTCAAGGCGTACGGCCATGGTGCGCACCCCGCGCAGGGCGAGGAAGGTATCCATCGGTCCGGCGATCGCGCCATGCAAGGTCCGGTATCCGTGCAGTCGGCTGTGCAGCTGTTCGTCGCTGGTGACCAGCGCGCCCATGATCACATCCGAGTGGCCCGAGAGGTACTTGGTCACCGAGTGCACGACAAGGTCGGCGCCGTGGACCAGCGGCTGCTGCAGCAGCGGGGTGGCAAAAGTGTTATCCACGATGCTCAGCACGTTCTTCACTTTCGCGCCGGCCAGCAGTGCCGGCAGGTCTGCAACTTCCAGCATGGGGTTGGTCGGCGATTCCACCCAGAGCGCATCGGCCCCATCCAACGCGGCGAGCACTTCGTCGGTGTTGGCAATGTCCACCGGGCGGATGCTCAGCCGTCCAGCTTCTTGCAGTTCCGAGCTCAGCGCCAGCGAACCGTTATAGGAATGCCGTGGCATCACCAGCACGCCGGCCTCTGGAACGAGGCTCAATGCCGCGGCAATAGCTGCCATGCCGGAGGAGAAAACCAGGGCCTGCAGGGTTGCCGCTTCGAGCTGGCCCAGCACTTCCTCGAAGGGATCCCAGGTGGGGTTGGAGAACCGCGCATAGACGCGTTCGCCGGGCGCCGCCTGGCCCTTGGAATGGTAGGTAGAGGTGAAGGTGACCGGGTGGTTAACTGGAACGTCGTAGCCATGGGCCGGACGCCCACCGGCAACGAGCAATGTCTTCGGGTCCCAGGACGGGTTGGAGCCTTGTTCTGCGGTGCGGGGGTCCATGGAAAAAACTCTACGCTGGATCGGGTACTGCCAAACGGTGGATTTCACTACATTTCATGTGACTGATCCACCACACTTGACGTATTTCCAATGCCCAAGCAGCCGTTGCAGTACGCATCTTTAAATGTCCTTGGATAGGCTAGTGGGGTGAGTAGAGATTCGAGTTCCCCAACCCGTGGCTTGTTCATCGTTTTCGAGGGCGGCGACGGCGCCGGCAAGTCCACGCAGGTCGCGCTGGCCAAGCAGTGGCTGGAATCCCGTGGAGCCAAGGTCGCCACGACCCGCGAACCAGGTGGAACCCAGATCAGCGAAGAGCTGCGTTCCCTGGTGCTTGACCACGGCCACGGCGAAATCGATGCGCGTACCGAGGCTCTGATCTACTCGGCGGCGCGTGCCGCCCATGTCCAGCAGGTCATCTCCCCCGCGCTGGAGGCCGGAACCCACATCATCTGCGACCGGTTCGTCGATTCCTCGCTGGCCTACCAGGGCATGGGCCGCGAACTCGGAATTGATGCCGTCGCATCAATCAACGACTTCGCAACCGGCGGTTTGAAGCCGGATGCCACCATCATCCTCGACATCTCCGCCGCGCAGGGGCGTGCCCGGCGCATTGCGGCCAGCGGCGGGGTGGAGCAGTCGGATCGCTTGGAATCCGAGCCGGATGATTTCCATGAACGCATCCGCAACGCCTTCCTCGATTTGGCTGCCCGTGATCCGCGGCGCTACCTGGTCCTGGACGCCACCGCCAGCGTGGAGCAGCTGCACCAATCGGTTGTGCAGCATCTGGCGGGCCTGCTGTGACCCGGCCGGTCTTCGCGGACCTCGCCGGGCAGGAACGCGTCATTGACACGTTGACCGCCGAGGTTGATCGCGGCAACCCCACCCATGCCTGGCTGGTAACCGGCCCCCCGGGTTCGGGCCGCACCACCGCGGCGCGTGCTTTCGCGGCGGCGTTGCAGTGCACCCAGACTCCGGCCGGCTGCGGCGAGTGCGCCAATTGCAAAATGGTGATGAATTCGGAGCACCCTGATGTGTCCTTCGTTTCCACCGACAAGTTCGAGTACCAGATTGCCGATGTCCGCCACCTGATTACCCGTGCGCAGGAAAGCGCTGGCACCGGCCGCTGGCGCATCATCATCATCGAAGATGCAGACCGCATGTCCGAGCGCAGCACCAACGTGCTGCTCAAGGCCATCGAAGAGCCTCCAGCCAAGATGATCTGGATCCTCAGCGCCCCGTCCCCCGCCGATGTGCTGGTGACCATCCGGTCGCGTTGCCGCGCGGTAAACCTCTCCGTGCCTTCCACCCAGGACGTTGCAGATCTGCTGGTGCGCCGCGATGGGCTGGAACCGGATCAAGCGTTGTTCGCTGCCCGGGTTTCGCAGTCGCATATCGGTGTAGCCCGCTTGTTGGCCCGTGACGAGCAGGCACGAATCCAGCGCGAGAAAGTCGTTACGCTGCCGCTGCGCACCACGACCTTGCCGCAGGCGATGGCGGCGGCCGCAGAAATCTCCAAGCTGGCCAGCGAGCGTGCCGAAAACATCACCGGCACCGACCTGCAGAACAAGATTGCCCAGCTGCGCCATGCCAATGGCTTGGGTCCGGAAGAAACCATCCCGCCTGGATTGCGCGGGCAGTTCAAGGCGCTGGAGGATGATGCCAAGCGATTTGCCCGGCGTGCGGCGTTCGATGCCCTGGACCGGACGCTGACGGACCTGACCACCTTCTTCCGGGATGTCTTGAGCATCCAGCTGAAAACCGGTACCGAGCTGATCAACGAGCACCTGCGCGAGAAGCTGGAGCGGTTCGCTGCGGAACAGTCCAGCGAGAAGTCCTTGGCCCAGCTTGATGCCATCAATGAAACCCGTGGCCGCCTGGCCGCCAACGTCAACCAGCTCATGGCGCTGGAAGCGCTCATGACCCGTCTGCTGCCACAGCCCGGACGCCGCTAACCCATCCCAAGGAGACACGAACAGTGCCTGCACGCTCACCGATGAAGCGCTTGGCCGCAGTAGGGACTGCCATGGCCTTGGGCCTGGCAGGCTGCTCTTCCCCCACAGCGGATTCGCCATCCAGCGCATCGAATGCCCCGAAGCCCGCGCCGAACACCAGTGCGCCTGAAGGATTGGAAACCTTCTATACCCAAAGCCTCGACTGGGAAAAGTGCGGCAGCGTCATCGAATGCGCCACCATCCAGGTTCCGATGGATTACGAGAACCCCGAAGGCGAGAGCATCGAGCTGGCCCTGAACCGCCGCGCCGTGGACGGTGCGACGCGCAATATCCTGGTCAACCCCGGTGGCCCTGGTGGATCTGGACTGGACATGGTGTCGTCCACGGTCCCGAGCATGTTCAGCGATGACCTGCAGCGGGCCTACAACGTCATCGGCTTCGATCCTCGAGGGGTGGGCGAAAGCTCCCCGATCACGTGCCAAAGCGCTGCCGAAACCGATAAGGGGCGCCAGGAAAACCTGCTGGCGTGGGTTCCCGAGGACCAGCACGAGATCATCGAGAGCGCCGAGGACTACGCGGCTGACTGCGCGTCCAATACCGGCGAGCTGCTCGACCACGTCGATACCGAATCGGCAGCCAGGGACATGGACGTGATCCGTGCTGTGCTCGGTGATGCGCAGCTGGACTACCTCGGTGTCTCCTACGGAACCTTCTTGGGCGCAACCTATGCTGACTTGTTCCCGCAGAATGTGGGGCGTTTCGTGCTGGACGGAGCCATGGATCCTTCGTTGCCAGCTGCCGAAGTGACCTTGGCCCAGGCTGTGGGGTTCGAGAAGGAAATCGACGCGTGGCTCGCCAGCTGCCTTGAAAGCGGCAATTGCCCTTTCACCGGAACCGTCGAAGAGGCCAAGGTGCAGCTGCAGCAGTTCTTTGCGCAGGTGGAGAACGAGCCGATGACCGCCAGCGATGGGCGCGTCGTTCCGATCATCGACTTCGTCAACGGCTTCATTTTGCCGCTCTACGATGATGCCAGCTGGTCCTATTTGACCGACGCCATGAACGCCGCGGTCAACGACGGGAATGTAGACATCATCCTCAGCCTGGCGGATCTCTCGGCAGACCGCCAGAGCGACGGCACCTATGCTTCGAATTCGAGCGACGCCTACGTAGCCATTGATTGCCTGGATCGTCCAACGGACAGCAGCCAAGAAGCCATGCAGGCCGAAGCGACCGAGCTAATGCGTGCGGCTCCGACCTTGGGCAAGTATCTGGCCTACAGCGGCATCGCCTGCGAGGCCCTGGACTTCGAATCCACTGGCAAGCCCGAGGTGCTCGACGCGAAAGGCTCGAATGAGATCCTCGTCATTGGCACCGTCGGTGATCCAGCCACCCCATATAAGTGGTCCGAGGCCCTGGCCAAGCAGCTGGATAACGCGACCTTGCTGACCTATGAAGGCCATGGCCACACCGCCTATGGGCGTTCCAACGAGTGCATTACCAAGGCGGTGGATGAGTACCTGATCGACGGCAAAGTCCCCGAAGCGGGCACCCGCTGCTGATTGGGCCTGATGATGTCATCGCCGTTTTGACGTTCAGACAATTCCTCGGATAAAGTGACGTGGTGCCTGTTTACAGGCACAGGCCTCCTTAGCTCAGGGGTAGAGCAGCTCCCTCGTAAAGAGCAGGTCGCCGGTTCAAATCCGGCAGGGGGCTCCACGTGAAGAAAACCCCGGAATCGCGAACAACTCGTGGTTCCGGGGTTTTCGCCATCTTCAGCGGTTCTTGCCAACTGAGTTCGGCCTTTGCACCCCACGGACTTCATTCGCGTCCCATATATGCCCCAACGACAACTTGGGATATGCGAACAGGCCCTGGTTCCAGATGAAACCAAGGGCCCGTTCTTGGGGTCGGTGTTCTATTCGAAGTCGGCGGTGGCCGGGTCAGCCGAGATGCGGCCTTCGGCGCCGCGATCCAGGGTAGCGATGGCTGCCAGATCTTCTTTGTCCAGCTTCACATTCAATGATTCGAAGTTCTCGACGATGCGCGATTCGGTGGTCGACTTCGGGATGACGACATTGCCTAGGGCCAGATGCCAGGCGATGACTACCTGCGCCGCCGATGCGCCATGCTTCTTGGCGATGTCCGCCAGTACTGGGTCGCTCAGCAGTTCACCGCCGTGGCCCAGCGGGGACCACGACTCATGCAGGATGCCGTGCTCGGCTTCGTAGGCGCGCAGGTCGGTCTGGGGGAAGTACGGGTGGGTTTCAACCTGGTTGATGACCGGGCGGACTCCAGTTTCGGTGTAGAGCTCTTCGAGTGCTTCCTTGGTGAAGTTGCAAACGCCAATGGACTTGGCCTTGCCGTCCTTCTGCAACTGGATCAGCGCCTTCCAGGTGTCCACGTAGGTGCCGCGCTTCGGCTGCAACCAGTGGATCAGGTACAGGTCGACGTACTCCAGGCCAAGGCGCTGAAGCGAAGCATCCGCTGCGGCCATGGTCTTCTCATAACCCTGGTCCGAGTTCCAGACCTTGGTGGTGATGAACAGTTCTTCGCGCGGCACGCTGCTGGCGGCAACTGCACGGCCGACTCCAGCTTCGTTTCCGTAGATGCGCGCGGTGTCGATGTGGCGGTAGCCAGCGTCGATGGCCTTGCCAACGGCCACTTCCGCGTCGGCGTCGGCGACCTTCCAGACGCCGTAGCCAAGCTGGTCGATGGTGTTTCCGTCAAGGAACTTCAGTTCAGGGATTGTTTGGGTCATGCAACTAATTTAGTTCACCGATGCGTGCGGCACGGCGAAAAACCACGCCAGCGATCGGGAGAACCCAATTATTCGCTGGAAGCGAGATTTTGCGCGGCCCGGCTGACGTCTTCTTCCACCAGCTTGGCCCGATGGCGCACCGCCTCGATGTCGATCGGCTGGCCGGCTTCCGCCTGCATCCGCATCATCGCGATTACCTGTGCGGTCGTCGCCAAATCGTTGGCCGCTTTGGTCAGCGAACGGTGCGCCGCCGAGGTCAGCTGCGGGATCGTGTCGTCATTGCTCGGGGTGATCCGCTGCGCCGCGCAGCATAGCTGGCGCACGGTCGGCAGCAGCACTGCCATCTCGTTGGCTTCCTTGACGAGCTCGTTGTACACCTGGTCATCAGTGATGCCTTCAACCACCTGGAAGACCCGGTCCAATGACCGCTGGAAACGGTCATGTGCGCGACGCCAGACGCCCTCTCCGAGTTCGCGAGTAGCAGCACGCTCAGCGCGCAGTCGTGAAAAGAACGCCATTACACTTCTCTGCCGGTGGTTTCCGATGGATTACTGGTTCTAGCCTACCGGGATCACCACAGTGTTCCCGGCAACGCAGTCGACATAAAACGAAACCGGCCGTGAGGGCCATCCGCTGTTGCGGATGGCCCTCACGGCCGGTTCCAGTCGGGTTCAGCAGCAACGCCCCTCGGGGTTCTTTTCCTGCCAGTCGGTGTAGTCCTTCCAGAACTCACGCTCGGTCATCGGCTTGGCGGTGGGATGATTGCGTTCGTGGTGTTCCAGGTAGTGCTGGTACTTGTCGGCACCGAGCACTCCGTCGACAAACTTCTTGGCTTGCCCCAGGCGTTCCAAAAGCGTAGCCATGGCTAGTGGCCGCCGCGCTGGACTTGGGCTTCGGCAGGGACCTGCTTCCAGGCCTTTTCAAGCTCCTTTTCAGCAGGCGACGAGATCAAGCCGGCAGGTGCGTACATCTTCGATGGCACGGCCGGATCCTCGGTGCTGGTGCCGCCGCCGTTGCGCTTGGCCTTGATGGTTGCGACGACAGCCGAGACCAGCACGATCGCGGTCAGCAGCAGGAAGACCACGGACAGCCAGCCCTGGACACCGGTGTTGCGCACCACGGCCTCCATTGCTTCAACGCTGCCCGCCGAGCCGAGGGAAGTCTCGCCATTGGCCAACGCTTCCTTGTAGGCGTTGTGGTTCGCGAAGTAGCCGACCTTGGTGTCTGCGGAGAAGATCTTCTGCCAGCTGGCCACGAAAGTGATCACCACGGTGAAGGCCAGCGGCAGGGCGACAACCCACAGGTACTTGAAGTTGTTCTGCTTGGCGATGATGGTCATCACCACTGCCAGCGCAATCGCTGCCAGCAGCTGGTTGGCGATGCCGAACAGCGGGAAGAAGGTGTTGATGCCGCCCAGCGGATCGGTTACGCCGAGGATCAGGATGTAGCCCCAGCCGGCGACCATGATCAACGTGCACAGCCACACGCCCGGACGCCACGAGGTGTCCTTGAACTTCGGGATGAAGTTGCCGATGGTGTCCTGCAGCATGAAGCGTGCAACACGGGTACCGGCGTCAACCGCGGTCAGGATGAACAGCGCTTCGAACATGATCGCGAAATGGTACCAGAAGCCCATCATCGCGGTGCCGCCGAACCACTGGTGCATGATGTGCGCAATGCCCACAGCCAGCGTCGGTGCGCCACCGGTACGCGAGACCACCGAGTTCTCGCCGACGTTATTAGCCAGTTCGGTCAGCTGGTTCGGATCCAGGCTGACGCCGACCAAGCCCAGCGAGTTCACGAACACCGCGGCGGTTTCCACCGTACCGCCGGTGGCGGCAGCCGAGGAGTTCATCGCGAAGTAGATGCCGCGGTCGATGGAGATCGCTGCAACCAGCGCCATGATGGCCACCATGGATTCCATCAGCATGCCGCCGTAGCCCAAGAAGCGGGTCTGCTTTTCCTTCTCGACCAGCTTCGGGGTGGTACCAGAGGAAATCAGGGCGTGGAAGCCGGAGAGAGCGCCGCAGGCGATGGTCACGAACAGGAACGGGAAGATATGCCCGGCCACGACCGGGCCATCAGCTCGTCCGGCGAACTCGGAGAAGGCAGGAACATCGATTTCCGGGCGGACAACGATGATCGCCACGGCCAGCAGGGCGATAACGCCGATCTTCATGAAGGTCGACAGGTAGTCGCGCGGAGCGAGCAGCAACCAGACCGGAAGCACCGCGGCGATGATGCCGTAGATGATGATCGCCCAGGCGATGGTGGTGCGCTCCAGGTGGAAGAACTCGGCACCCCACGCGGATTCGGCAATCCAGCGGCCGGAGATGATCGCGAACATCAGCAGCACGAAGCCGATGACTGAGATTTCCAGGACCTTGCCCGGGCGGATGAACCGCAGGTAGATGCCCATGAACAGAGCGATAGGAATAGTCAGGCCCACCGAATAGACGCCCCAAGCGGACTCGCCCAGCGCATTGACGACCACCAGCGCCAAGATGGCGGTAATGATGATCATGATGGTCAGGGTGGCGATCAACGCGGCGGTGCCGCCGATCAAGCCCAGTTCCTCGCGAGCCATCTGGCCCAGCGAGCGTCCACCGCGGCGCATGGAGAAGAACATGACCAGGTAGTCCTGGACCGCACCGGCCAGCACCACGCCCACGATGATCCAGATGGTTCCGGGCAGGTAGCCCATCTGCGCTGCGAGGATCGGGCCAACCAGCGGACCGGCGCCGGCGATGGCCGCGAAGTGGTGGCCGAAGAGGACCCGGCGGTCGGTGGGTACGAAGTCGCGGCCGTTATTGACCGATTCGGCCGGGGTAGCGCGGAAATCATCCGGCTTGGCGATCTTGCGCTCGATGAACTTCGAATAGAAGCGGTAGGCAATCAGGTAGGTCGCGACAGCGGCAAAGACGAACCAGATGGCATTGATGGTTTCCCCGCGCGAGAAGGCGAGGATCGACCATGCGATGCCGCCGACCAGTGCAATGGCAACCCAGATGCCGATCTTGGCCGGGGTCCAGCGCTTTTCTTCGCGTTCGGCAACCTCAGGATCGACACCCGCTGGTGGCAAGGTATTTTGGGTCCTCAATTTGAGCAACCTCCTAGGAACGGTGCAAGTGATGTGAGTGACCAGTGGTTATTAAACAAGTCACGTATTTAATGACTACGCAGTCACCTTACAACCGGTTCGCCCGTTGCATTAAACCTTTATGACAACTTTTCCGGTGTGTTCGCCAGAATCAAAGTATTCATGGGCGGCGGCCAGCTCCGCGAAGTCCATCGTCTTGGTGACATTCAGGGCCAGTTTTCCCTGTTCCAGCAGCGGCAGCACCTTGGTGGTGGTCTGGCGAACGATTTCCGCCTTTTCGCCCAGCGGGCGGGAACGCAAAGTCGTGCCGATGATCCGCGCCCGCTTGTTCATCAGCAGGCCCAAATTCAGTTCCGCCTTGGCACCGCCTTGCAAACCGATGACTACCATCCGCCCGCCGACGGCGAGCGCCTTGACGTTCTCCCCCAGGTACTTGGCGCCGACAACATCCAGGATCAGGTCAACGCCCCTGCCATCGGTCAATTCCTTGATGCGGGCAGAAAAATCCTCTTCGCGGTAGTTGATCCCTTCATCGGCGCCGAGCGCACGGCAGTAGTCCAATTTTTCTGCCGACGAAGCGGTGACGATGACGCGGGCCCCGGCGGCCTTCGCGAGCTGTATGGCCATGGAGCCGATGCCGCCGGCACCGCCATGGATCAATAGCGTCTGCCCATGGCCCAGTCCGCCTTCGATGAAGAGATTGGAAACCACGGTGGCAGCGACTTCCGGCAACCCGGCGGCGTCGATGGTCGAGACCGACCCGGGGATTTCTATGAGCAGCTCTGCCGGAACATTGACGTACTGCGCATACCCGCCGCCAGCGAGCAGGGCTGCAACACGCGTTCCGGGTTTCCATCCGCTGACGCCTTCGCCGATGCCCACGATGGTGCCGGCAACTTCCAGCCCAGGGATGTCGCTGGCCCCGGGAGGTGGCGGATACACGCCCTTGCGCTGCTGCACATCCGCGCGGTTCAGCCCGAACGCCTCGACTTTGACCAGCACTTCTCCCGCCGCGGCGACCGGAATTGGCCATTGCACCAGCTCGAGGACTTCTGGCCCACCGGCACCGTTGTAGATATAGGCGTTCATAACGTCGTTCATGGCCTTCAATTCCTTTCGAGCGGGGTTCATGCCGTATACTTTTTCGGGTTGGATGGTTGTCCGAGCGGCCGAAGGAGCTGGTCTTGAAAACCAGTAGGCGGCAACCCCGTCTCATGGGTTCAAATCCCATACCATCCGCGTTCTACGGTTTGGCGGGCTGATCTTCGGATCAGCCCGCCAAACTGCTTAATCCTGTTCTGCGCTCAACTTTCCGTTGCCGCTCAGCCCCGCAAGACGCGCCACTTCATTCACCACGTTGGCCGCGTCGTGCAAGGTCCGGGCCGCAGGCCTGCGCAGGTCTCCAGCTTGGGCGGCAATTGCCGTTCCCCACTGCGCAGATGACAATTGCAATCCCAGAACAAACAGCCCACGGTGCGCCAGCCCTTCGCTGTTGACCAGACGGTATGGCTCGCCGACCACGTCGAAACCTGATCCGGGCAGGCTTTCGCCTTCCGCATTCTTCCACGTGTGCACGCGCGCCACATGATCACCCAGCAGCTGCTTGATCAGCGGCGAGCTGTTCTGCAAGACGCGGTTGCTCGGCATCATCGCCTCGCACATGATTCTCGCAGTATGCACTTCAGCGTCGACCCACGGCGAGGATGCCGTGAACTGCTCCGACACCTCATCGAAGCCGAACTCCGGATCCGGGCCGACGAAGGAGACGATTCCCGCACGCGACAGCGCCAGCAGCTGCTCAATGCGTTCCAGCGGTGGACCGGATGACAACCCTTCGACCAATGGCTCGAAGTGCGCCTGGATTTCCTCGATGCGCGACTGCTCGTCGATCACGCCCGAAGCGATCAGTTCCTTGATCAGCATGCGCCCGGCATTCATCGTCATGATCGCGCAGGACAACGGGTCGTCAAGTCCACCGGTGCTGTGCCGGGCATTGTCGACGAGGTAGTCGCGTACGCTCTGCTGGTACTGCTCATCGGAGTTGAATCCGACTTCCTCGAATGGCCTGGCCAGCTTTGGAACGTCGAGCCACTGCAGCTGCGGGAACTGCTCGATGAATTTGCGCAGTTCGCCAAGCCACACCTGGCTTCCTTCATGATGCTCGGCAGAGAGAATCGCTTCGAGCCGCTCAACGAACTCGCGCTCGCCAAAGCCATCAGGGGCGCCATGCACGCGGGCACAGCTGCTGTAGTAGGCGAACAGGATGTCGCGATGCAGTTTCGGCCAAATATGGCGTGAGAACACCAAGGACGCGGCAGGATTGGTGGCGCGGGCTTCGGCGAGGCGTCCAATCAGTTCCGGCGCGTCGAAGTAGCGAAGCTCGATTTCATCTGGAATGAACTGGTCCACCACTGGTTTGCCCCAGTACGGGGTTCCTCGCCGCGAAGCCACGATCAGTGCCGGCTCCCGACCTGAGGCAATGTATTCAAGGCGGTGCCCCGGCTCGGTGCTGGACTCGCGGAAGATTCCGCCACGGCCCGCTGTCAGCTCGGCCATGCCGTCGAAGAAATTCAACCCCAACCCGCGGATCAATGCCGGCTGGCCTTCCTTGAAGCGGGAATAGTCGAGGTCTGCAGGGACGTTCGGCGGCATGTAGGTCGCCCCTGCCTGCGCGGCTGCTTCCTCGAGCTGCTTCTGCCACGGGTTCAGCTCAGCCGGCTGGTGGCCCAGGGCCAGCACCACGGCGTCGGCGTCGAGCTGACGGGTTTCAGCACTGTCCTGGGCACTGCTGAAATCGACCTGGTAGGCGTTGCCTACGGGGCGGACAGCGACCACTTCTGCGGCAACATGCTGGATGCTGAAATTCTCGTGGGCGGCGAGAATGGAGGCGCTGCGGTCATAGACATGCTCAAGGTACTCGCCGTAGATTGCGCGTGAGGGATAGGTCCCGGGTTCAATCCGCTCGATCAGCTTGGCGTGCTCGTCGGTGAGTTTTCGTCCGTCGCCGCGAAGCTCCACGAACTGGCGAAAGCTCAGCCCCGGTTCAGCGCCTTCCCGTTCGGGGGCAACCGTCGGAAATGACGACGGGGTGTTCATCAGGAAATTCTGGGACTGCTCCGGGTTCCACACGTGGCCCGAACCCGGAGTGAATGGGTCGAAAACCGTCACTTTCAGGACGGTGCCTTGTTCCGGGAGGTTCAACGCCAAATTGGCGAGTCGTTCAACCACGCTGGTGCCGCGCGGGCCTGCCCCGACCAGGACCAGGCTGAACTCGTTCTTGGGTGCTGCCTTCTCGCTGTTCACTTCTCTAGGTTATTACCTTTGGACCACGTCATGGGCCAGACGCATAGACTATGGCCATGACTGAGCATGTTTCTGAGGTTGCAAGCACCGATCCATATTCCTGGCTTGAAGGAATCCACGACGAAACGGCACTCGAATGGGTGCGGAACCAGACCCAGCGCACAGAGTCCGAACTCTACGACGGAACGTTCCACGCAAATGCGCAGCGGATCAAGACGGTTCTCGATGCCCAGGACCGCATTCCGATGGTGAACAAGCGAGGCGAGCACTACTACAACTTCTGGCGCGACTCGGCCCATCGCCTTGGGCTGTGGCGCCGCACCACTTGGGATTCCTACCTCAGCGACAACCCGCAGTGGGAAGTCCTGCTGGATCTTGACCTGCATGCGCGGCAGGAAGGCCACGAATGGCATTTCGCTGGTTCAGCACTGCTGCGGCCCGCCTCCGGTGATGCGTATGAGCGTGCGCTGCTTCGTTTGAGCCCTGACGGCGGCGACCAAGTACGCATTCGCGAATTCGATCTGACGTCCAAGAGCTTTGTTCCCGACGGATTCGACCTTCCTGTCGCGAAGACCCAGGCCTCGTGGATTGACCGCGATACCTTGCTGGTCGGTTCCGCAACCAGCGAGCAATACACCACCCGTTCAACCTACGCGAACACCTTGCGGCGGCTCAGCCGCGGCATGGAAATTGAACAAGCCCCAATTCTCTTCGAAGTCGACAAGGAACATGTCGCAGCATTCGGCTACTACGACTCGACTCCCGGATTCGAACGAATCGTCACCACCGACGCCATCGACTTCTACAATTCCACTGCCGGGGTCTTCATCGATGGGGAACACCATCGGATCGATGTACCAACCGATGTGCAGGTGAGCCTCCACCGGCAGTGGGTCCTTTTTGCCCCGCAAACCCAATGGGAACACCAAGGCCAGCAGATCGCTGCCGGTTCATTGGCCATCGCCCGGTTGGACGCATTCCTTGAGTCCGGCAGCATCGAGAAGGTCCTATTCAACCCGGATGCGCACACGGCTCTGGAGTCACTGAGCTTCACCGCCAATTACCTGTTGCTCACCGTCTTGCACGACGTGGCTTCGCAGGTGCGCATCATCGATCTGGCAGACCAGTTCAGCCAATCCGACATGCCGTTGGAGGATCCAATGCTCAGCGTCTCGGTGGGAGCTGTTGACGATGAAGATCCGGCGCACGGCGATGACTATTGGATGACCATCACCGGCTTCATCACCCCGACGACCCTGTTGCGCGGCACTGTCGGCACCCAGGCAGAAGTTGTGAAGAAATCACCGGATCGTTTCGATGCCGACGGTTTTGAAGTCACCCAGCACTTCGCGACATCCGCGGACGGAACCAGGGTTCCCTATTTCCAGGTCGCGGCAGCTGATCTGGTGCACGACGGGAAGAACCCGGTACTGATGGATGGCTACGGCGGTTTCCAGCACAGCATGACGCCCGGCTACGCAGCGGCGATGGGCACCGGGTGGCTATCGCGCCGCACCGATGACGGCCGCAAGCCGGTATACGTCATGACGAACATCCGTGGTGGTGGTGAGTACGGCCCAGCTTGGCATCGTGCGGCGCTTCGTGAAAAGCGCCATCGCGCCTATGAGGACTTCGCCGCCATCGCCCAAGACCTTGTGGCCCGCGGGGTAACCTCCCGAGCGCATTTGGCTGCCACCGGCCGGTCCAATGGCGGATTGCTCATGGGCAACATGATCGCCGGCTACCCGCACTTGTTCGGCGCAATCTCCTGCGGCGTTCCGCTCTTGGACATGCAGCGCTATACCCAGTTGGCGGCCGGCCACTCCTGGATTGCCGAGTATGGCGATCCGGAGGTTCCCGGGGACTGGGACTTCCTGCGGACCTTCTCCCCCGTCCATCGGCTCACCGATCAGCCTCATCGAGTCGATGACTATCCGGCCTCATTGATTTGGACCACGACGTCCGATGACCGTGTAGGTCCATCGCAGGCACGCATCATGGCAGCGAAGATGATGGATCTGGGCATTGGCAACGTCAGGTACCACGAGCCGCAGGACGGCGGCCATGCCGGCTCAACGGACAACGAGTCCACCGCGAAAATGCTGGCGACCAGCTACGAATTCCTGTGGCGACAGGTGCGTTAGCTCTCTCGTTTTGGAACACGCACCCATCTTCAGGTAGGCTAGATTCTGCTGGAAACAGCGGATGGACACGTGCCAGAGCGGCCGAATGGACTTCACTGCTAATGAAGGGTCGGGCTAAAACTCGACCGGGGGTTCAAATCCCCCCGTGTCCGCCAAAAAACCCCTAGTCAACTAGGGGTTTTTTCGTTTCCAGGTCAAGAATAAGACCCGTGGGTCAAAACAGTCGGAATACTTCTCCATGCTGTTTTCGTAGCAAACCTCGACAAATGCTCAACGCGACTTGGCCACGCCCAATACAGGGTCACATGGAGAACAACCGGTGCCGTTCAATTCACCGTCATTCGACGCCAACTAAGTGCCATGCGAAAGCCTCTATTGGCCACAAGATCTGCTGTTTAAATTAGTCCAGTCCCCGCTGATGATGCATCAGCGGGGGCCAGGTGCGAGTTTTGCGCCAAGAAACAGAATCCCCATTCTGTTTCTTCAAGGACTTTCGATTCCCCAAAAACGATTGCCCAGCGTGAAACCTAAGCCTAGGATACGTCGTTAAACCTTTAACGCCTAGTAATTTTTCAAACTGGGAAAAGTATTTAATTTCTTCTTTCCACTTCTAATTTTGCTCTTCTGGCATTACAGTTGCCATTGGCTTATGCCAATCAAAGAATCACCAGTCAGGCATCGAGTTCGCAGCCCCCAAACGCGACCTCGAAATGGTGAAGCCCGTCAGTCTCCCCCAATACTGGCGGGTTGCCTGATTAACGAAGAAAATTCCCGACTGGCGCATTGAAAGTTGACCAGCATTTCGTAAAGTGGTCCGTTTCGGGAAACATGCCCTGGGAATCGCCAACAGTCGTTTGGCGCGCCTTAGGCACGTCCATGCGCCAGCCGGTCTCGCGTACACGTTGGTCTTCCTAGGGCGCTAGAAATAATCGCCCGAAGCGCCGGCCTGATTGCGGTGACATTCTTTCTCATCGTCGCACTGATCTGCAGTGCCAATAGCTTGCGAGCAGAAAACGCGAACGGGCGAGCACACCGCGTCGACTTCGGCCAGTCGCCGGCCCAGCCGGGCGCGCGAACGGCTGACCATCCAACGCCGCTGGATTGCCGCTGCTAATCCTCGCGCTTCACGAAAGTCCGCAGCATGTTCTGCACGATATCTTCCGGCAACGACGTATGCCGGACGATAATTTCCGACATCCGTTCCAGATCGGTATCTGCGATGGCATCGAAGAGCGCTTCGCGTTCAGCTTCCGGAAGCTCGGCAGCATCAAAATGCACAGGGCCATCCGGTCCCTGGCCTTCAAAACGGAAGTCTGCGACATTCCCGTTGGCGTTCGCGCCAGACATTGGAGATGTGGAGATCATGCGTTCCAAATCCTCGACCGGCAGGTCCGTATAGCCGTGAAGAATCTTTGCCGCTGCTTCAAAGTTGGAATCCCGCAGCATCGAGAACAGCTGGTCGTATTCATTGGGCGGCAGCTGCTCGCTGGAAAACTCGCGACTCTCGCCGTCAAGCTCAAATGCCATCTTGAAATGCGTGGCACTGGGTTCCTGGAGAGAACTGAACTGCTCGCTCCATTCCTGGGGAACAACCCAGGGTTCATCGGCCGATGCTGGCGCTGACTCGGCAGCGGCAGTTGCCGCCGCTTCTCGATCTTCGCGCTCAACTTGGGCTTCGAGCTTGTCGCCCAGGGCCTTGAGCTCGGTATCATCGTTCGGTAATTCCTTGGCAGGGGCAGTCTGCGGGTACTTGTCGAGGCTGCGGACTGCGATCACGCAATTCTTGACCGAGTCGCCGGTAGCCTCGCGGAAGTCCTTGACCGCGCCCATGATGTCGCCCTTGGCCAAATTGCGGTACACCGAATTGCGGGAAGCATCATCTAGTCTCGCGTTCGCGGCCTGTGCCGCCTCACGGGAAATCGCCTGCGCGATTTGCGCAGTGTTCTTCTTGCGAAGCGCTTGCAGACCGAAGTAGCCCAGGGCAATCACTGCAATGAGGACAACGAGCCAGATGAGAAATTCCATGCTTCCAGACTACTTTGTTTAACTGTGCGATTACCCAGCTACGCCCAAAGTGAAAGGCATGACACCCGGAGCGCCGGCGATCCTCAAGGCCCGTCCAGCCATCGCGATAGACCACCGCGAATCGACCAGGTCGTCAACGAGCAGCACCGGCCCTGGAGCATTGGCAATGAGCTGTTCAAGCTGGGTTGGAAGTTCGAACGCATCAGCTACCGCGGCAACACGGAAAGCCGAGTTTCCTCCGGGACCGTTCTGCGGTCCAGGACCGCGATATTCGAGCTGGCCCAGATAGCGCAGCCGACCTACTTCGGCCAGGCCTTGGGCCAGCGAGGTGATCAGCTGGGGGCGCTTATTCGATGGCATGGCCACCACACCCACCGGGCGTTCCTCCCAGTTCCATTCGGCCAGCACCTTGATGCAGGCCTCGAACATCGCCTTGTCGATCGGGTTGTCGGCAGGGTCGGCGAAGATCTGGCGCAAGCGGTTGCCCCAGCCGAGGTCGGTCAACCGGGCCAGCGCACGGCCCATGGCCACCTGCTCGTCAACAGGGATCTTGCCTTTGAGAGCGTAGCCCAGCCGATCCAGTCCGGAGGGGTACAGCTTGCGCGGCTCGATAGGCACACCCACCCGGCCCAAGGCCGCCTGCGCACTGTCCTTGGAGTCGTCGGGAATATGGTCGTCGAACCACACACCGGCGCAGTTGTCGCACCGGCCGCACGGCGCGGACTGCGGGTCATCCAACGCATCGGTCAGGAACTGCATGCGGCAGCCACGCGTGTTCTCATAGCTGACCATGAGGTTCTGCTCATGGACCCGGCTTTGCGCCACCCGCTTGTAGCGATCGGCATCATAGGTCCACGGCATGTCCGTGCGCATCCAGCCGCCAGCCACGCGCTCCACTGCGCCGTCCACCGCCAGGACCTTCAGCAGCAGCTCAAGCGGCGAGCGCCGAAGGTTCACCGCGCTTTCCAGCGCCGGGACACTCATCGCCCCGTCGGCCTTGGCCAGGGCCTCGAGCACCTGGGTGGCACGCTCCTGGTCCGGCATGGAGCTGGTGGCGAAGTATTCCCAGATTTCCGAGTCGTCGGGCCCGGGCAGCAGCAGCACATCCGCGTTGACGCTTCCACGTCCGGCACGGCCCACCTGCTGGTAGTAAGCCACCGGCGAGCTGGGCGCACCGACGTGCAGCACGAAGCCGAGGTCCGGCTTATCGAAGCCCATGCCCAAGGCGCTGGTGGCGATCAGCGCTTTCACTTCATTGTTCTTCAACGCCTGCTCAAGACGTTCGCGTTCTTCCAGATCGGTGCGTCCGGTGTACGCGGCAACTTCGTGCCCGGCGTCCTTGAGCAGTCGGGCAATATCCTCTGCGCCAGAAACCGTCAGGGTGTAGATGATCCCCGACCCCTTGAAGTCCTCGATGTGGCTGAGCAGCCAGGCCAACTGCATCCGCGGCGAAGCCAGGCGCAGGACACCCAGGCGCAGCGAGTCGCGGGCCAGGGTGCCGCGCAGTGTGAAGACCTCTTCGGTGCCTCCGGCCAGCTGTTCGGCCACATCCTGGACGACTCGGCTGTTCGCGGTGGCGGTAGTCGCCAGCACCGGCAGGCCCTGGGGCAACCGGGCAATCAGATCGCGGATGCGGCGGTAGTCGGGACGGAAATCGTGGCCCCAGTCGGAAATGCAGTGCGCTTCGTCGATCACCAGCAGGCCCAGTCGCTGCATCAGCATCGGCAACTGCTGCTCGCGGAAGGATGGATTGTTCAAGCGCTCCGGGGATACCAGCAGCACATCGAGCTCATTGCGCTGCAGCTTTTCGAGAATCTCGCGCCATTCGAGCACGTTGGCCGAGTTGATGGCCGCGGCGCGGACGCCCGCACGCTCCGCGGCCGCGACCTGGTCGCGCATCAGGGCCAGCAGCGGCGAAACGATCAGTGTTGGCCCGTAGCCCTGTTCGCGCAGCAGCAGGGAAGCGATGAAGTACACCGCGGATTTGCCCCAGCCGGTGCGCTGGACGACGAGCGCTCGGCGCCGCTGGGCCACCAGCGCGCTGATCGCTTCGTACTGTCCGTCATGGAACTGCGCGTCCGGGTTTTGCACCAGGGCGCGCAGCTTCTGCAGTGCCAGCGTTTTCAGATCCACTTGCGTTGAGCCATCCATGCCTCCAGTATTTCAGTTCCCGCCTACCGATTTGGCTCGCGGCGCCCGCGGATTGTGGATGGGCTCTGCCCGGCGGAGGTGCGGCCAGGATCCATCAGCAGAAATGTTAGGCATTTCCCACCCGCATTCGCCTGCATCTCAATGATTTGAATCGGCCTAGCCGGTAGGCTGAAAGGCGTGAGTGAACAGATTGACCTGAATCAGAGCTTTAAGGCCTACGACGTGCGTGGCGTGGTCGGCGAGACCCTGGATGCCGAAGCAATTGAAGCTATTGGCGCCGCCTTTGTCGACGTGCTGTCGCTGTCCGGCAAGGACGTGCTGGTTGGCGGCGATATGCGTCCGTCCTCCGCGGAATTCGCCCAGGCCTTCGCCCGCGGTGCCACCTACCGCGGCGCCAACGTGGTCATGCTCGGATTGATTTCCACCGATGAGCTGTATTTCGCCTCGGGCAAGTTCAATGCCGCCGGTGTCGTCTTCACCGCAAGCCACAATCCCGCCCAGTACAACGGCATCAAGATGTCCAAGGCCGGCGCCCGCCCGATTTCCTCGGCAACCGGCCTTTTCGACATTCGCGATCTTGCCCAGCAGTACCTGGACGAGGGCCTGCCGGTCTCCGGCGATGCCCCGCAGGGCAGCATCAGCGAACGCGATGTGCTGGCCGACTACGCAGCCTACCTGCGGGAATTAGTGGACTTGTCAGCCATTCGCCCGTTGAAGATCGTGGTGGACGCCGGCAATGGCATGGGCGGCATGACCACCCCTGCAGTCCTCGGGGGCACGGTGCTGGCCGAGTTGCCGCTGGAGATCATCCCGCTGTACTTCGAGCTGGACGGCACGTTCCCCAACCACCCCGCCAACCCGCTGGAACCGGAGAACCTCAAGGACCTGCAGGCAGCGGTGCTGGAGCACGGCGCCGACCTCGGCCTGGCATTCGACGGCGATGCCGACCGCTGCTTCGTGATCGACGAGCGCGGCCTGCCGCTGTCCCCCTCGGCCATCACCGCACTGGTTGCGGTGCGCGAAATCGCGCGAGTGCAGGCCGCCGGCGAACAATCCCCGGTGATCATCCACAACTTGATCACCTCCAAGGCTGTGCCGGAATTCGTCGCCAAGGCCGGCGGCACCCCGGTGATGACCCGCGTGGGACACTCCTTTATCAAGGCCGAGATGGCCGCCCAGGGCGCGGTCTTCGGCGGCGAACATTCGGCCCACTACTACTTCCGCGACTTCTACAATGCCGATACCGGGATGCTCGCCGCCATGCATGTGCTGGCCGCCCTGGGCGGGCAAGACCTGCCGCTCTCCGAGCTCGGCGCCGAATACGAGCCGTACGTTGCCACCGGTGAAATCAATTCCGAGGTGGAGGACAAGGCCGGAGCCACCGCCCGCGTGGTGTCCCACTTCCAGGACCAGCCCGTGGACGTGACGACCATGGACGGCACGACCATTTCGGCGGCCGACGGCAGCTGGTGGATCAATCTGCGCCCGTCGAACACCGAACCGTACCTGCGTTTCAACGGCGAGGGCCGCACCGCGCAGATCATTGAGCCCATTCGCGATGCCGTGCTGGCTATCGTGCGTGAAAACACCGTCGCCAACTAGCAAAGGGAAGACATGAACCTCGAAGAACTGGATGAAGGCGTCAAGGACGCGCTGAACAAGGTCTTGGGCACCGCCCTGGGCGTAGCCCGCGAACAGCTCGAAGAGCAGGGCGTGTTCCTGCCTTTCGCCATCGCGCTGGAACCGCAGGAAGGCGAAGACGAGCCGGAGCTGCGCCTGATTGCGGTTCCGCCAACGGACGATCCCGAGGATCCGGAAGCCGACATCGACACCGAAGCCATGGTTGCCGACCTGATGCAGGTGCTGAACCAGCAGGGCACCCACTTCCAGGCCATCGCCGTCGCCTCCGACGTGCTGCTCCAGGACAATGACCAGGACGCCATCCACATTGTTGCCGAGCACCGCATCGGTGCCGCGCTGGCCATCGTGCAGCCGTACACCATGCCTGCCGAGCCAGGCGGAGAATGGCACTTCGATGAGCCGGCGGCGGAGTCGGCGGAAGCCATCTGGGCCAACGCGCTCTAGCCCGCATCGGGTGCTTTCGGGGTCGGCATAGTCACTATGCCGACCCCGAAGCGCTTTTCCCGCGTAGAGTGGGAAGCATGAAACTCAGTGCCTTCACCGACGTGTGCCTGCGGACCGTGATGGTCCTGGCAACTCCCGGCACCGGGCAACTGACCAGCCGCGAGATCGCCGATTCGGTCGGGGTTCCCTACAACCACGTTGCCAAGGCAGTGCTGGAACTGCGCACGCTGGGCATCCTGCAGGTCACCCGCGGCCGCAACGGCGGCGCCGCCTTGAGCGGAGAAGCGCTGGATTTTTCCCTCGGCGGGCTGCTGCGCAAATTGGACAAGCGCACCGATATCGTGGACTGCACCGATCATGACGCGCAATCCAACTGCCCGCTCTCGGGCAACTGCCGCCTGCGGGCGGTCTTCCGCCAGGCACGCGAAGCCTTCTACGCCTCGCTGGATCCGCTGACTATCAGGGATATCTGCCCGACGTCAGCAGCGGAGCCCATCACGCTGCTCCCCTTCCCTACGGTGCGCAGCGTTTCCTAGTTCCACTTCACCCATGAAGTGATACCGGTCACTTCTGTTGCGAAACCGGCCAATTGATTTGCAATCCTTTTCTACTGAGCGTAGAAATGAATCATAAATCTTGTATTTCAGATACAAGTAATCACCTACGCCCAAGGAGACCCGATGCTGTCCACCAAGTCCTTCCCGGTCATTGAAGCCACGCTGCCGATCATCGCAGAGCGCATTTCCAGCATTACCCCGAACTTCTACAACCGCCTGTTCGCCGCCCACCCTGAACTGCTCGACGGAATCTTCTCCCGCTCGAACCAGAAGAACGGCACCCAGCAGCAGGCCTTGGCAGGATCCATCGCGGTCTTCGCAACCTACCTGGTCAAGCACCCGGGCGTCACCCCGGAAACCATGCTCGCCCGCGTGGCCCACAAGCACACCTCCCTCGGTGTCGTCGAGGAGCAGTACCCGATCGTCTACAAGCACCTCTTCGATGCCATCGCCGAAGATCTGGGCGATGCACTGACCCCGGAGATCGCCGAGGCCTGGACCGAGGTGTACTGGCTGATGGCCCATGCGCTGATCAAGATCGAGAAGGGCTTGTACGCGCAGCAGGCCAACGCCGAGATCTACACCCCGTGGAAGCTTGTCGAACGCACCGAAACCGGTGTCGATTCGGTCAGCTTCAGCTTCGAGCCAGCTGACGACACCCCGGCGACGGTCGCCAAGCCAGGGCAGTTCGTTTCGGTCCGCATGCCGATGGCCGACGGCGTCCGCCAGGTTCGCCAGTACACCCTGAGCAGCGATATCGAGCAGGCCAACCGCCGCACCATCACCGTCAAGCTGGATGTGAACGGCGAATTCTCCCCGGTTATCCACAACGACCTGAAGCTCGGCGACGTGCTCGAGCTGTCGAATCCGTATGGCGATCTGGTCATCGATGAGGAGGGCGCGCCGCTGGTGATCGCTACCGCTGGCATCGGCTGCACCCCGAGCGCCGCCGCGCTGCAGACCCTGGCCGCACGCGGCTCCAACCGCAAGGTCACCGTGCTGCATGCAGACCAGGAAGTGGGTGCCTGGCCATTGCGTGAGCAGATGCTCGATTCCATCGCCAAGCTGCCCCAGGCCACCCTGGGCACCTGGTTCGAACGCGGCGAACTGCCGGAAGAGCTGAACGCCAAGGCCGGCTACATGAATCTGACCGATGCACTGGCCGAGGACGCCGAGGTGTACCTGTGCGGCCCGCTGCCATTCATGCATGCCGCGCGCAGCCAGGCACTGGAAGCCGGCATCCCAGCCGAGCGGATCCACTATGAGGTCTTCGGCACGGATGTGTGGCTGGCCGCCTAGCATCCAGGTCTTGCAACTGTGCTGCAGGTGGAATCATGGGGAATCCACCTGCAGCACTTTTTTGCCGCTATTTTCCGGTATCCGCGGCAGATTCCGGGTGATCACCCTTCTGCGGGGCCTTCTTCTTGAAGGCGAGTTTCTTCGGATCCAGCTTCCGCGGATCGATTTTGCCGCCGAGCTTTCCAGACTTCTTCGCCTCCGCCTCCTGGACTGGCGGTGCCGGCAGATCGGCATCGCGGTCTTCGGATTCCGGAGCCTCGGAGGGCTGCTCGGCTGGCGCAGCCTTGGCGCCGCGTGCCGGTTTCGCGGCCTGCGGGTCCACCAGGATCTGGTGCAGCCCTTCCTCTGAGATCCACTTGCGCAGCACCGAGTTGAACAGGATCGGGTTCTCGATGTTCCATTGGTGGTGCATGCCAGGGACCACGCGCGTGATCACCTGCGGGAGCTTGGCGCGCAGCGCCTCGAAGGATTTCTGCACCACCTTCGGCTCCTTGGCTCCGACCAGGGCCAGCACCGGACCTTGGTAGGAGTCGAGCTTCTCCGGAAGTCCCCCGGGATCCATCTCGTCCATGATGGCCCGCAGGTTCTCGGCCTTCAGTTTCACGCCATGCTCGGTGAACAGCTCCCGCTCGTCATCCACCATGCCGTAGGCTCCGGCCTGGAATCGCCAGTACCACTCGCTGCCGATGAGCTTGAGCTGCATCCGCTGGAAAGCCCTGGCCGCCTGGCCCACGCCGGTCACCGGTGTTCCGGTGATCATCACGGAGTCAACCAGTTCCGGATGCCGTGCCGCCACGTGCAGCGCGATGACGCCGCCGAGGGACATGCCCACCAGGTGCACGCCGCCTTCGGAAACTTCGTCGGCGATCAAGGCCGCGACGTCATCGGCGGCGGATTCCAGTCCTTCCCAGGCCTCCTCGAACCGGGCGCCGAAGGCCGGCAGGTGGAGGGTCAGGATGTTGTAGTCGCCAAAGGCCAGCACCTGCGGGTCCCAGCTCCAGTTGCCGACGTTTCCGCCATGGAGGAACACCAGCGTCTGCATCGAACGCTGGGCATCGTGATGCCGGCCGGGATGCACTTCCGGATAATCGGTGGCATCGCGTGATGCATCGCTTGCAGGGGTCTTGTTCTGGTCTTTGGCTGCAGTCATGGCAAGTACTCCAATACCGCGTCGAGCCATTCCAGCTCTGCGGCTTGTTGTCGGATTGCATGGTCAAGTGTGGCAGCCATCAGGAAGCTGCGACGGTCCGCAGCGGCGCGCATGTCGATGCCTTCGCGCTGGGAGAGGTAGTCATCGAGGGTGTACTGCGTGGCTTGGCGGCGTTCCTCCAGCAAATTCTGGATCTCACCGCGTTCGAGTTCGGCAGCAAAGAACACTTGGCCCATGAAGGGATCCCGTTCGGGAGACTGCACGGCCCCGGCAGATAGCCACTGGACCAGCGCCTCGCGACCGGCCTCGGTGATGTGGTGTTCCTGGCGGTCCGGATAGTTCGACTGGGCGACGGTGCGCACGGTGGCATACCCCTTGTCCACCAGCTGCGCCAACGTGCGGTAGATCTGCGCCTTGTCTGCGTTCCAGAAGTGGTTGATAGAGGAGTCAAAGTGCTTCTTGAGCTCGTAGCCAGTCATGGGCGACAAGCACAGCAGCCCGAGAATCAATCGTGCCAAAACCATAGGGCAATCTTTTCACACATAGTTGATTTTGCACCCACTTCGGCTCGGCGTGTGGAAACTGTACCCAGATTGTGACAATTCCCTGGCTGCGCATGAAAATACCCCGGCCACTGGCATTCCAGTGGCCGGGGCGTTCCCAAGTGCGGATCTGCGGGAGATCCAGTTCTGCTAGGCGCTCAGGCGGGCCTTCAGGCCATCGAGTTCTGCACGCAGCGAGGACGGCAGTGCATCGCCGAACTTGGCGTACCATTCCTCGATGCCCTCGACTTCCACGGCCCATTCGTCCTTGTTCACAGCAACGGCCGCTTCGACATCGGCTGGGGTGAAGCCTTCCAGTCCAGTCAGGTCCATGGACTCGCCGGTCGGGACGTTGCCGATGATGGTTTCGCGGGCGTCAGCGGTGCCTTCGATGCGCTCGATGGCCCACTTGAGCACGCGCGAGTTGTCGCCGAACCCTGGCCATGCGAAACCGCCGTCAGCGGTGCGGCGGAACCAGTTGACCAGGAAGATCTTCGGCATCTGCTCCGGGTTGAGCTTGTCCGAGATCTTGTCCCAGTGGTTCAGGTAGTCGCCTGCGTTGTAGCCGATGAATGGCAGCATCGCCATTGGGTCGCGGCGGATCACGCCGGTTGCACCGGCAGCGGCCGCGGTGGTCTCCGAGGAGAGGGTCGAACCCATGAAGATGCCGTTGGTCCAGCTGCGGGCTTCGGTCACCAGCGGGATGGTGGTCTTGCGGCGGCCACCAAACAGGATCGCGTCGATCTTCACGCCGTTTGGCGAGTAGTAGTCGTCCGAGAGCATGTCGACCTGATCGATCGGGGTGCAGAAGCGCGAGTTAGGGTGCGCTGCAGGACGGCCGGACTCAGGGGTCCAGTCGTTGCCCAGCCAGTCGGTCAGGTGCGCTGGGGGCTCGTCGGTCATGCCTTCCCACCAGACGCCGCCCTCATCGGTCAGCGCAACGTTGGTGAAGATGTTGTTGCCCTTGGAGATGGCGCGCATGGCGTTCGGGTTGGTGGACCAGCCGGTGCCTGGAGCCACGCCAAACAGGCCGTACTCAGGGTTGACGCCGCGCAGCTCGCCGTCCTTGCCGATGCGCATCCAGTTGATGTCATCGCCCAGGGTTTCGGCCTTCCAGCCTTCGATGGTTGGATCCAGCAGCGCCAGGTTGGTCTTGCCGCAGGCCGATGGGAAGGCCGCGGCAATGTGGTACGACTTGTTCTGCGGGCTGGTCAGCTTCAGGATGAGCATGTGCTCTGCGAGCCAGCCTTCATCGCGGGCCATGGCCGAGGCGATGCGCAGCGAGTAGCACTTCTTGCCCAGCAGCGCGTTGCCGCCGTAGCCCGAACCGTAGGACATGATGGCGCGCTCTTCGGGGAAGTGCACGATCCACTTGTCTTCGTTGCATGGCCATGGAACATCTTCCTGGCCTGGTTCCAGGGGTGCGCCGACCGAGTGCAGGGCCGGAACGAAGAAGGCGTTCTCGGCTTCCATCTTGCGCAGCACTTCATTGCCGATCTTGGCCATGATGCGCATCGAGGCGACAACATAGGCGGAATCGGTGATTTCCACGCCGTAGGCAGGTACTTCTGCGTCCAGCGGTCCCATGACGAACGGGATAACGTACATGGTGCGTCCGCGCATCGAGCCATCGAACAGGCCGTTGAGCATGGACTTCATCTTGGTCGGGTCTTCCCAGTTATTGGTGAAGCCCGCATCTTCTTCCTTTTCGGAGCAGATGAAGGTGCGCTCTTCGACTCGGGCCACGTCCTTGGGGTCCGAGAAACCGGCGTAGGAGTTGGGGAAGTTCGGATCGGTCAGCTTGACCAGGGTACCGGCTTCAACCAGCTCGGCAGTCAGGCGATCATTCTCTTCGACAGACCCATCAACCCAATAAACACGATCCGGCTTCGTCAGTGCGGCAACTTCCTCGACCCAGGATGCCAACTTCGCGTGCGAAGTAGGTGCTGCGTCGATAACGTTCTGATCCGAGCTCGTGCTCATTATCCATTCCCTCCATTGGGCTGAACTTGCAATAAATCAAGGCTAGGGTGTGCTCGACGCCCGCGCCGTGTGATCGAAACCTCATGAAAGTGAAACCCCGGGGACCAAAAAGAGAAAATTCCCGTAATTCCGGGGGTTAGGCTAACCAGCGCACCCGCATTAAGTGACTAAGGTCACGTAGACCGGTACCCTTTCAATGTCTTCACATAACCTTCTGTTCACCTGGGCCCAGTAGCTTTGCCCGTCGATTTGTACAGCGCGAAATCGACCTGTATAGTTATTCGAGGTTCGTGAGAACGAGCTGGACAAAAGAATATGCGCCCATAGCTCAGCTGGATAGAGCGTCTGTCTACGGAACAGAAGGTCAGGGGTTCGAATCCCTTTGGGCGCACAAATTGAAATTCCCACTCGATCGAGTGGGAATTTTTTGTTTCCCGCAAGGAATGAGCCGATGAACCACGTCGCCTTGGATGGCCAACTCAGCCTGTGCCCGTTGGAAATTGCCGACGCGCGGCAACTCGCCGAGTCCTACCGGCGCAATCGGCAGCACCTTCAGCCCTGGGGACCGGCCCGTCCCGCCGAGTTCTTTACCGAAGCCCATCAGGCGGCAAGCCTCGCCGCAGCCGCAGAAGCGCGGCGGAGCGGACTAGCCTTCCCTTTCGGACTCTTCGAGCACAAGAAGCTCATCGGTCGCTTCAACATCAGCGGCGTGGTCCGCGGCGCATTCCAAAGCGCCAGTTTGGGCTACTGGATCGATCATGAGCACACCGGCCGCGGCTTGGCTTCCCGGGCCGTGGCCAAATTGCGCACCGCTGCGCTCAACGACCTGGGGCTGCACCGACTGGAAGCCAGCACGCTCCCCTACAATCACGGGTCGCAGCGCGTTCTCGAGAAGAACGGCTTCGTCCGCATAGGGATGGCACCGAACTACCTGAAGATCGCCGGACGCTGGCAGGATCATTACCTCTACCAGGCGATCTTGCACGATTAGCAGGCTTCCAGCTCCGTCGATTCCGAAGTCGACTAGTTATTTTGTGAAACACCACACTTTTGGCCGTTTTGGTTATTGCTCCCGGAAAATCTCGTGTAAAGTTATTCAAGTCGTCAAGACGGCAAGCAATTGAATAAGCGCCCATAGCTCAGCTGGATAGAGCGTCTGTCTACGGAACAGAAGGTCAGGGGTTCGAATCCCTTTGGGCGCACAAGTTGAAATTCCCACTCATTCGAGTGGGAATTTTTTTGTTATTCCTGCTGATTCAACGCAGGCACCGCGAGGGACTAGTGCGAGGCGCGCAGCACCAATTTCGTGTCCATGATGCTCCACTCGGGCACCTGTTCCCCGTTGATGCGCTTGATCAGCAGCTCCGCCATGATCTCGCCCTGGCGCTCCGGGTTCTGCGCAATGGTCGTCAACGGCGGGGTCGAGCTCCGCGCGAAGGAATCATCATCGACCGACGTGACCGAAATGTCCTCGGGAACTTTCACGCCGGCCTCGGCCAGGGCCTGCAAGGCGCCGAAGCCCATCTGGGCGCTGGCAGCGAACAGACCATCGACCGCGAGATTAGCATCCAGCAGCTGCCGCATGATCCGCCGACCACTCGCCGGGGTGAAATCGCCGATCTCGATAGCCACAGGTTCCAGGCCAGCGTTTTGAACCGCTTGCTTGAATCCCACCAGCCGGTCCAGTCCCGCACCCATGTCCTGCGGCCCGGCAATCGTTGCCAGCTTGGTGCGCCCCTGGCCAATGACGACCTCCGTCGCCTGCTTGGCCGCGGCAATGTTGTCGATATCGACAACATAGATGTCCTTCTGGTCGGTGCTCATGGTGCGCCCGCCATAGACCATGGGCAGCACGTTTCCGAGATCAGCATAGGAGCGGTCATCTGCGTGGTGCGAAAGCACCAGTGCCCCATCCACGTTGCCGCCTTGCAGGTAGCGGGTGGTCTTTGCCGGATCCGCTTCGGTGGACAGCAGCAAGGTGAGCATGAATTCGGTGCCGGCCAGGTACCGGGCCACGCCCTGGACCACCTTGGCGAAGTAGGGATCGGCAAAGAACTTCGCGGTGTTCTCGGGGACAACCAGGGCAACGGAATTGGTCCGGCCCTGCGCGAGGGAACGGGCAGCGCGGTTGGGCACATAATTCAATTCGCGGATCGCCAATTCAACGGCCCTGCGGGCCGCGGGCTTCACCCGTTCCGAGCCGTTGACCACGCGGGAAACCGTGGCGCGCGAGACACCTGCGCGTTCTGCCACCAACTCTAGGGTCGGCTTCGGACTGCGCGCTTCGTGCATGCTCATGTTCTGTACCCAGGTGCCTTGCAGTAGTTCGTCGTGGAAACGCGATGGTGGCCCGCAGCACCGGGAGCGGGCTACGGGCCACCATGCTCAGGTGTTATGCCATTGTACGGTTCGCGGCAATCAACCCCGCGTAGGTCCGGCCGCTATTCTTGATCGTCCGCACCTGCGTCTGGTAATCGACGTGGATGATCCCGAAGCGCTTGGCGTAGCCCCAGGCCCATTCGAAATTATCCAGCAAGGACCAGAGAAAGTAGCCGCGGACATCCACGCCATCGCCGATCGCGCGGGCGACGGCATCGAGGTGGTTGAGGATGTATTCCTCGCGTTCGGTGTCTTCGATGGTTCCGGCCTCGGTGACCGTATCCGTGTAGGACGCGCCGTTCTCCGTGATGTACAGCGCCGGCATATTGCTGTAGTCCCGCTTCAGGCGGTTCAGCAGCACCCGCAGCCCCTCGGGATTCACCTCCCAGCCCATGGCCGTGCGCGGCAGGTCGCGGGCCGGGAAGCTCACGTACTCGCTGCCGACAAACGGCGAGGACTTCGGCGCATCGGTGGGCATGATGGCCGGCGGCTGGCCGGGTGGCAGCGGATGCCCCGAGACGTTGTCGTCGTGGTAGTGGTTCACGCCCAGGAAGTCGATTGGCTGCGCGATGATTTCCAGGTCCCCGGGCTCGATGGCTTCGGCCAGCCCCAGTCCTTTGACGTCCTCGAGCAGGTCTTCCGGGTAGGCGCCGCGCAGGATCGGATCCAGGTACATGCGGTTCCACAGCGCGTCGATGCGGCGCGCGGCTTCCAGGTCCACCGGATCGCTCGGGTCGTTCGGCACCGCGTTGGTCAGGTTCAGCGTGATGCCGATCTGCTCGGCGCCCAGTTCGCGCAGCCGGGATGCGGCCAGCCCGTGGGCCAGGTGCTGGTGGTGCACCGCGGCCAGCGCGGCCTCGGGCTCCTGGCGTCCCGGGGCGTGCTCGCCGGCGGCGTAGCCGATCAGCGAGGAGCACAGCGGTTCGTTGAAGGTCGTCCAGTGCTTCACCCGGTCGCCGAGCTTTGCATGCACCGCTTCGGCGTAGTCGAGGAACTTGTACGCGGTATCCCGGTTGGCCCAGCCGCCGTGCTCCTCCAACGCCTGCGGCAGATCCCAGTGGTACAGGGTCAGCCACGGCAGGATGCCGTTTTCCAGCAGCTCGTCGACCAGCCGCGAGTAGAAGTCCAGGCCCTCGGGGTTCACCGTGCGCCCGCCGGGAACGATGCGCGCCCAGCTGGTGGAGAAGCGGTAGGAGTCCAGGCCCAGTTCGCGCATCAGCTGCACGTCTTCGCGGTAGCGGTGGTAGTGGTCCACCGCGACATCGAGATTATCGCCGCCTGCGATGGCCCCCTGCTTGCGGGCGAAGGCGTCCCAAACGGAATCCTCCTTCCCGTAGGAGTGCGCCGCCCCTTCGATCTGGGCTGCCGCGGTGGCAGAGCCCCACAAGAAGTCCTTCGGCCATGCGAATTGCTGGGATAGGTGGTTCATCATCAGCCCTTTACAGCTCCTGCCATAATTCCGGATACAAGTTGCTTGCCTGCAAGAATGAAAAGCACCAGCAGCGGGATCGTCGCCATCAAGGCTCCGCTCATCACGATGGTGTAGTCAACGTATCTTGCAGACTGCAGCTGGCTCAACGCCACCTGCAAGGTCGGGTTCTGCGGCGCCACCAGCATCGGCCACAGGTAGTCGGTCCACGCGGTCATGAAGGTGAACAGCGACAGGATCGCCATCGCGGGCCGGGCCGCTGGGACGCCGACATGCCAGAAGGTTCCGATCATGGACGCGCCATCCACGCGCGCGGCCTCGATCAGCTCATCGGGGATGTTCTCCACCAGGTACTGGCGCATGAAGAAGACGCCAAAGGCGGTGACCAGGGTCGGGATGATGACGGCTCCCAGCGAGCCGGTCCAGCCGAATTGCTTCATCATCATGAACATCGGGATGATGCCCAGCTGGGTGGGCACGGCCAGGGTGGCGATCACGAAGACCAGCAGTCCCTGGCGTCCGCGGAAGCGCAGCTTGGCGAAGGCGTAGCCTGCCAGGGTGGAGAAGGACACCACAGAGAAGGTGATCACCGAGGAGACAATGATGCTGTTTCCCAGGGCCGCCCAGAAATCGATCGAGTCCAGCACTTCGGCCACATTGGTCCAGAAGTGCCCGCCGGGCAGCAGCGGCGGGTAGGCCGAGGCGAACACCCCGCCGGTGGAGGAGCCGATGACGAAGCTGTACCACAGCGGGTAGGTGCTGCCGATGAGGAAGGCCAGCAGGATTCCGTAGGTGAGGAAGCCCGGGCGGCGATCCATTGAGAAGTTCTTGCCGCGGCGCTTGGGCGCAGGCGCCTGGCGTGCGGGGCGTTGGATGGTTGCGTTACTCATGTGCTGCACTTCCGCTCTGCATTCTGTTGGCCTGCTTCGCCGCTGCGGCTTCGGCCCGGGCCGACGCGCGGCGTGCCGCACTGGTTCGGCCCGTGCTGCGCGCGCCCTTCTTGTCGGCCGAGGAGGCGATGGAGCCGGAGATCAGGAAATTGATCACGCCGATCACGATGATGATCAGGAAGAGCATCCAGGCCACGGCCGAGGCGCGGCCGAAGTCCCCGCGGTTGAACGCCAGGTCCCAGAGGTAGAGCACGGTGGTCTGGTACTGGCGGTCGGGGCCGCCGGGAACCGAGCTGCTGGGGTTGAACAGCTTCGGTTCGGTGAAGATCTGCAGTCCGCCGATGGTAGCGGTGATGATCACGAAGATCATCGTGGGGCGGATGCTGGGCAGGGTAATCGAGAAGAACCGGCGGATCGCGCCGGCGCCGTCGATGGCCGCCGATTCGTGCAGCTCGCGGGGCACCGCCTGCATGGCGGCCAGCAGGATCAGTGCGTTGTACCCGGTCCAGCGCCAGTTCACCATGGTCGCAATCGCCGCATGCGAGGCGAAGACGTCGGTCTTCCACGCGATCGGGTCGAGGTTCACGGCGCCCAGCAGGTTGTTCAGCACACCGTACTGCTCGTCGAAGGCCGAGGAGAAAATCAGCGTGACTGCGACCGGGGTGACCACATAGGGAACCAGCACGCTCATCCGCCAGAACGTCTTGGCGCGGATGTTCTGGTCCAGCATGGCCGCGATGAACGTCGCGATCACCAGCTGCGGGATGGCCGAAAGCAGGAAAATGCTGAAGGTGTTGAACAGGGAATTCCAGAACAGCGGGGAGGACAGTTCGGCTTGGTAATTTTCCAAGCCGACCCACGCCCCCGCGCCGCCGAGCAGATCCCAGTCATTGATCGACACCACGAACGTGTAGATCAGCGGGAACAGGCCCACCAAGCCGAAGAGCAGGAAGAACGGCGAGATGTAGAGGTAGGGGGAATACTTGAAATCCAGCTGCCCGCGGCGGTGGCGGCGGCAGGTTCTGCGTTCCTGCGCGGATTCCGCCAGTTTTTCCCTGGTCGGAGCATTCCTGCCGGGCTGCCGGCGCCGGGGCTGCGCTGCATGCGCGCTGGCATCCCGGTCTTGTTCCGGGGCATTGCGTGTTGTGGTGCTCATCGGTGGCATCTTTCCTGCTGGAGTAGCTGACCAGCCAAGGGCCGCAACCTCGTTGCGGGCCGCGGGCCCTGGGCTGGAGTTGGCGCGGGCTACGGGATTACTTGATCTCAAGTTCCTGCAGGGTGGCCAGGGCCTTGTCCCACGCGCTCGCGCCGTCGGTGCCGGAGTCGATCGCCTGCACTGCCGGGCCGAAGACCTGCTCCTGGATCACCGAATCCTGCGGGCCCTTGAACTGTGCCTTCACGCCGTCGGCGCGGTTGCCCAGGATTTCGCCCACCGGTGCGTCATTGAAGAATTCGCTCATCTCGTTCGCACCGGTCACCGCCTCGGACTTCTGCGCTTCCAGGTTCGATGGGAAGGCGCCGGCCTGTTCGAAGGAGGTAGCCTGCGAGCTGGCGGTGGTCAGGAACTGGGCCAGCTTGGCAGCTTCGGCAGGGTGCTCCGAGGTTGCCGGAACGGTCAGGAACGAGCCGCCCCAGTTGGCTGGGCCGCCCGGGAAGACATCGGCGAAGTCCCAGCCTGCGCTGGAATCCCCGCCTGCGCTTTCAACCTTGCCCTTGACGTTGCCCAGCATCCAGCCAGGGCACGGCATGACGGCGAAGGATCCGTCAACGAAGGCCTGGCCCTTGCCCCAGTCCCACTGGGTCTGGTTGGCGGACAAGCCCTCGGAGGCTGCCTCGGAGAGCAGGTCCCAGCGCTCGCGCAGCTCGGTGTTGCCCTCGACGTTCAGCGATCCATCAGCCTTGTAGTAGCCCTCGTCGAGCTGGTTGACCATGGCGTTCCAGACGAAGCCGGACTGGTCGTAGAACGCCTCGCCGGACTTCTCCACGTAGTCCTCGCCTGCCTTGAAGAAGTCTTCCCAGGTTGCGTCGTCGCCGCCGAGCAGCTCGGCAACCTCGTCGCGTTCGCTGGGCAGGCCCGCGTCCTTGAACAGCTTGGCGTTGTAGCAGATGCCCATGGGGCCGATATCGGTTCCGTAGCCGATGATCCGGCCCTCTGGATCGGTGGCCTGCTTGACCTTCCAGTCGACCCATTCCCCGGAAATCTCGTCCGCTCCGTATTCACGCAGATCGGTGAAGGAATCGGAGACCGTCATCACCTGGCCCAGCCAGCCTTCTTCCACGGCCTGGACATCAGGCAAGCCGGCGCCAGCCGCCTGCTTGGTCTTCCAGTCGGTCAGCGCATTGCCTCCGGTGTCGATGTTGGTGGCTTCGATGGTGATGCCGGGGTTGTCCTTCTCGTACTGCTCGTACAGCGTGTCCAGCCCCTGGGTGCCGAAGGTGGTCACGGTCAGGGTGATCGGGTTGTCGGCAGAGGCCGGCTCCGCATCCTTGCTTGCCTCGGCGGCGCAGCCGGTTGCCAGCAGTGCGATGCTTCCGGCAAGAACTGCTGCCTTTGCCAGTGGGGATCTGCGTGAGGGTTTCACGGTGACTCCATTTCGAATATGAATCGTGCGAGCGGATGAGCGCCAAACAGTTTTGAGAGCGCTCTCAAAATGCGGCAAAAAGAAAAGGTCCTGCAATTTCCTGGATGCCTGAAACGATGAAAGCGACTCTGCCAAACATTTTGTGAGCGCTCTCACAAATCTTCTCCACCAATTCTCCATGATGGAATTCTGCTGTCAACCCCTTTTTTGGGCCCCGGTCTCGCCAAGCGGCAGCCAACTCGGAATTACATTCATAGCAGGGAGTTAAAACAAGGTGGCCAGGCATTCTTCAGCGAAGAGGAACGCCCGGCCACCCAGCCAGCGGAATCAGCTAGTTCTTCTTATCCAGCTGCAACCCTACGAGCACCGGATCGTGATCCGAGGAACGGTACTGGTCGGCAGTGAACAGGTTGGTGATGTTGTTGTTGTAGCGGCTGTATTCGTAGCCCACGGATTCGGTGGCATTGATGTTCCAGATGTCTTCTCCGGTCACCTTGCCCGCCAGCTCCTTCGAAGCGAAGATGTGGTCCAGCGAGCCGACCAATCCGCCATAGAGGTAGCTCTGGGAATCCGCCTCAGCACCGAGGTCCACATAGCCGGCCTCGATCAGCACCTGCATCGGGTCTTCGGCCGAGTAGGAGTTGAAGTCGCCAGCCAGCAGCACCTTGTCGGTGTTGCGCAGCTTCTTCAGCCGATCCGCGAACTGGACCAAGGCCTCGGCCTGGCCGACTCGTGCCTCATTCCACGCGCCCTGGCCATCACCCTTGTCGGCGTTGCCCGAGCCGTCATCGGGATTCGAGCCCTTGGACTTGAAATGGTTGGCTACCACCAGGAAGCGGGTGTTCTGGTTCCCGCCAACACGCTGGAAGGCCTGGGCCAATGGATCGCGGGCGTTGGAGAAGGCCGGATCATCGAGGATCACCGATTCGTCGATCGGCTTCACCGCCTTGTTGCGGTAGATGATCGCGGTGCGGATGACGTCTTCGTCGGCGGGCACCACCGACGGGGTCGGAGCGTAGCTCCACACCTGGCGGCCGGCTTCATCGTTCAGCTCATTGACCAGGTTGGCCAGGGCCGCGTCGCGATGCTGACCGAAGCGTGCGGAATTCTCGATCTCCTCGAGCACCACGACATCTGCGGTGAACTTGCTCAGCGCGGCAACGATCTTGGACTGCTGGCGCTCGAAGCTTTCAGCCGTCGCGGCGCCGCGGGCATCGCATCCGCCGCGGACATTGATCGGATTACCTTCGCGGTCGGTGTAGTAGGAACACCCGTCAAGCATGTCGCCGGTGGTGGTGAAATAGTTCAGCACGTTGAAGCTGCCGACGCTGACGTTGCCGCCCACCTCGTCCGGGGCATCGCTCTCAACCTGCTCGAAGTTCACGGCGATATCGGCATCATCGGCGCCGATCACCTGCCCCTGGGGCTGCAAGCGCCACAGGTCGTAGCGGTAATCCAGGATGACCGGGCCGATGAAGGTGGCCTCAGCCCCCACGGTCACGCGCTGCTGGGCATCGATATACGGCAGGGCGATCTGCTTGTTCCTGCTGGTGGTGAAGTTCAGCGTGGCGCCATCATCGACCACGATCGAGCGCTGCTCATTTTCTGCGGCCAGCGCCTTGGCCTCGGCCGAGCCCGGGCGGAAGACATCGGTTGGCTGGCGCAGCAGGCGTTCGCCAGGCAGGATTTCACTGGTGCCCATGGCCAGGCCCAGCTCGCCGTACTGGTTCAGCGAATAGTTGACCGAGACGGTGAACTCTCCCTGCGGTTCGATCAGCATGGATTCGAATCGTTCGCGTTCAGCGTCGCTGGCTGGCAGCGCCACCGCCAGCGGCTTCACGGCTTCGGCCGGCTCATCGAGAACCGCCACACTGCCGGCCTTGAGCTGGGTCAGGCCGTAGTATTCGGAGACTTCGCCGGAAACCTGCACGTGGTCGCCGACGCTCACCGAGGAGACCTCGTCCGGTGCGTAGACGAAGATGGCCGAGCTCGCCTGGCCCGTGGCATCTGCACCGCTGTCAGCGCTTTGCAGATAGAAGCCGCGGATCCCGCCCTCGGCGTAGGCTCCGGTGACAACACCGCGCACCGTGGCATCCTGGCCGGCCATTGGCGAAGCGCTGCCGGTTCCCTGGATCTGCTCGATGGGCGTGATTTCGGGGGTGTCGGCGTGCGCTGCCGAGAAGCTCGAAACTGCAAGCGCGGTGCCCAGCACCGCCGCGGCGATGCGCGTGGGGCGTCTGTTGATCATGTTATTCCCTATGTAGATTCTCAAGCAGCGGCGACCCTGCCGCATGCAGGGGCCAGGCTTCAAGGTAAGCAAAGCTGGATTAACCGCTCTTGAACTCCGCCCCGCTTTTTCGTGACCTGTCCAACAACCATCCAAAAGCATCAAACGCTTTACGTCCAGTAGTGATTAAAAGAATCTTCCCACTAATTGAACTGACCAGTCAGTTCAATTAGTCTTTAATTGTGCTTACCGCAGATTCAGTTTCCGTCAAGGGACGCCACGATTTACTGGTGTCCCCCACCTCGCTTCAAGTAACTCGCGGAGAGGTACACCTTGTGGTGGCCGACCCGCAAATCTCACGTACCGCCTTGGCCCTAGCCCTGAGCGGGCGCATGAAACCATCTACGGGGACCGTCTCGTGGGGTCACGCTGACTCCCTGAAAACCCTGCGCCAGCACACTGCCCTCCTGGATTCTCCAGAGGTCAACGAACCTGAATCACATATGAAGGTCCGCGATCTCATCGCCGAAGACCTCGCCCTCCTGCCGGGCCCGATCTGGAAAAAACCACGCAATAAAAAGTGGACGGCACTGCACGGATTCGATGATGTGGCCAAGGATTGGGCAGACTCCCTAGATCCCGCCCGCCGGTTGGAACTGCAACTTTTACTGGCCGCAGAAGACTCCCGCATCGAACTTATAGTCCTTGACTCCCCTGATCGCCACGACATGCAAGATGATGTCTGGCTGGATCTCCTGCTTGAATTTGCTGGCTCGAACCGCGCATTCGCGATCGTCGCCATTGTCAGTAACGCCCCTTACGAGTGGGATGGACCGATCACTTACCTGGGATCCAACGAGTACGAAGAATTTGAATCACCGGAAGAAGCCACCGCGCTCATCTCCGGAGAACCTCTGGTTGAAGAGCCAGAAGAACCCCAAGAACTAGAAGAGCCAGAAGAGCCCGAAAATTCTGAAGCGCCCGCAGAACTAGAGGAACCCGATAAAACAGAGGTTTTGTCGCAAGAATCTGTTCAAGATGAGCTGGATCTAGACGTTCCAGAAACAGTGGAGCCCAAGTCCGCGGAGCAAGAATCCACACCGGCAGAACACAGCGACGCAGTACCAACTGTCGCAGAGGATAGCGACGCGAAGGAAAAAGAATGACCACTTTGCAACTTGCGCTCTCCGAGCTAAAGCGCATGACCCGTGGCACCCTGCCAAAGCTGGCGCTCATCGCGGTGACCTGTGTGCCTCTGCTTTATGGTGCCCTCTACCTCTACGCCAACTGGGACCCCCAGGGAAACTTAGACAAGGTCACCGCGGCCGTCGTTAATCTCGATGACGGCGGGGAAAAGGACGGCAAATTCACCCGTGTCGCCGACGATGTCGTTGAGAACCTCGAAGACGATGGGACCTTCAGCTGGGCGCATCTCGATTCGAGAGACGAAGCCGCCGACGCGGTGGCCAGCGGCAAATACGCCTTCGCCCTCGTTCTACCCGATAATTTCACCGCTGCGCTGCTGTCCCCCGGCGACTTCAAAGATGCCAGCCAGGCCAATATTGAGTTGCTGACCAATGACGCGAATAACTTCATGGTCTCCAACTTCGCACGGACCCTGACCACCTCGGTGCGCACTTCGGTCTCCGAAGAAGTCGGCACCGAAACCGCGTCGGCGATGATCGCCGGCTTTGTAGACATTCACAGCTCTATGGATAAAGCCGCGGACGGCGCACAACAGCTCTACGACGGCACGATCACCCTAGGTGATGGCATCGTGACCCTGGCCGATGGCACCACCAAGCTTGTTGATGGCAGTAGTGAACTCTCCGACGGTGCTGTCCAGCTCAAGGATGGAACCAGCGAACTTTCCAGTGGCCTTTCTCAGCTGGTCTCAGGTCAGAAGAAACTGCTCGATGGCAGCAATTCTCTGGCCGATGGCACCGGAGAGCTAGCCACCGGTGCAGATACGCTCAGCGATGGTTTGAGCGCCATGAAATCCAAGACCAAGACCCTGCCAAGCTCGGTCAAACAGCTCAACGATGGCGCCCAGAGCGCCAAGAGCGCTGCCGACCAGTTGGCCACCGGCGCACGTCAAGTCGCCGATGGAAATAAGCAGCTCTCCGACACCGCCGATGACGCCATCTCGGTGATCAACGAGCTGCAGGACGAAACCGACAAGCAACTGCAGAACGTCAAGACCGATACGCAGGCCGAGCTGGACAAGCTGGTGGCCGACGGTGTGTTGACCCAAGAGCAAGCAGACACCATCAAGTCCAAGGTCAGCGATAGCGTGGAGAACTCGATGCTGAGCAACACCTTGAAGAACAAGGTGGACAAGGTCAACACCGGCCTTGCAGGACTGCAAGATAACCTGCACACACTCTCGGATGGTGCCGACAAGGTCGCCGATGGTAACGAACAGCTAGCTACCGGTCTGGGCACCCTTGCCCAGGGCACCAAGACGCTGAACGCTGCGGTACCAAGCCTCGTGGACGGAATTTCCTCGGCCGCTGACGGCTCAGCGAAACTTGCCACCGGCGCGAACAGTGCCCACGACGGTGCCAAGCAGTTGGCCGAAGGCCAGAAGTCCGCACTGACCGGTGCGACCCAGGCCTCCGAGGGTGCCAAGAAGCTGGATTCCGGAGCCGGTTCCCTGGTGACCGGCGCCGACCAGCTCCACAGCGGTTTGGTCCAGCTTTCCGATGGTGTCGGCGATCTGTCCGACGGTACCACCAAGCTCCAAGATGGCTCCAACGAGCTGGCCACGGGCCTGGATGACGGCGTCAAGCAGGTTCCTAACCCCGATAAGAAGACCAGTGAAGAGCTCTCCGATGTGATCGGTAACCCGGTGACGGTGGAGAACACCAAGCAGTCCGAAGCCCAAGTCTATGGTGAGGGTCTAGCCCCATTCTTCATGACGCTGGCGACCTTTATCGGTGTACTGATCCTCACGCAGGTGATGCGCCCCATTACCAAGCGCGCACTGCTGTCCAACGGCAGCAACTGGAAGATCTCGCTCGGTGGTTGGATACCATTCGCGGCCGTTGCCGTGATCCAGACCAGCCTGCTCTACGCAGTGGTGCACTTCGGACTGGGTCTACACACGGCGCACCCATGGATGGCATGGTTCCTTCTGGTACTCGCCGCCCTGTGCTTCAGCGCCCTCATCCAAGGCTGCTTCGCCCTGCTAGGAACTGCCGGCAAGTTTGTGGTGCTCGTCTTGATGGTGCTTCAGCTGGTCACCGCCGGCGGTACCTTCCCGTGGGAGACCCTGCCAGCGCCATTGCACTTCCTGCACCAGATCTTGCCGATGGGTAATGTGGTCGTCGGACTGCGTCACCTGGTGTACGGAGCGGAATTGAATGTGCTCTCCGCGGTCGCAGGCTCATTGCTCATCTACACCGCCATTGGACTAGTCTTGAGTATGCTTGCGGTACGCAAGAACAAGACCTGGAGCCTGACCACGCTGCAACCGGAGCTGAAAGAATGACAACGCCAACCGGCCAGCGCCGCCGCGTGCGCGCCACGGATTCGAAGGAAAAGCTCTTCGAAGCGGCCATGAAGCTGCTCGGTTCGCGCTCCCCCGAGTCCGTCTCGGTGGACGAGATCGCAGCGGCCGCCGGCGTTTCCAAGGGCACCGTCTACTACAATTTCGGTTCCAAGGACGAGCTGGTCAGCCAGCTGCTCAGCTACGGCGCGCAGAAACTCATGGGCGAACTGGCACGCGTTGCTTCCGGGGAGGACCCCTACCTGGCGCTGCGCCAGATGCTGGAATTCGCCATGGATTTCGTGGCCAGCTACCCGGCCTTCGCCCATCTGTGGATGCAGGAGCAGCTGAATGCCGACACCGCAAACGCGTTCGCCGGCACCCCGCTGCACACGCAGGTGACCGGGCTGATCATCGAGGTCCTCGAACGCCTCGTGGTGCTCGCCCCGGAGCAGAAGCTGTCGGTAGCCACCAGCATTTTCGGCGCCGCCTTGTTCACCGCCCGCATGCGCGCCTCGGGACGGACCGATCTGGACCGCGAGCAGACGGTGCGCGCCGTGCTGCTCACCGTGGACGGGCTGCGTGCCACCCGTCCACCAGCCAGCAATTAGGCCCGCGCTTCCCAGCTGGCGGTTTCGCTGATGCCCGGCAGTTCGCCGCTGAAGATCAGCACCCCGGGATAGTCGTTGAGCAATTCGGCCAGCGTGGCATAGGCAGCATCGGGCAGGCGGGCCAGCAGCGAATCGAGCACCAGCAGCGGCGGTTCGCGCAATAGCGCCCGCGCCACCAGCAGCGAGGCCTGCTGCGCGGAATTCAGCGGTTCTCCGCCCCGGCGCAAGCGGGTTTCCTCCGCATCGGGCAGGTGGGCCATCTGCAGCCCGCAGGTTTCCGCCAGTGCCACTGCCTTGCGCAGCGACGCGCCCGGATGGCGGTAGCGCAGCGCGCGGGCAACGCTGCCGCGCTCGGGAACCATGGACTCCAATGCGGCGCCGATCAGCTTGCGGCGGCCGGTCGCAGGCAAATCCTCGCTGCGCCCCTCGGCGATCCACACCCCGGCCTGCGGGTCGGCGTCATGAGCCAGGCTGCCGGTGGCGATGGCCGCGAGCAATGCGGCGCAGTCCCCCTGGTTTCCGCGCACCGCGATGCGCTGCCCGGGCTGGGCCCGCAGCGTGGGAAACTTCCCGGCCATCGATTCCGGAAGCTGGATGCGCACTGAGGACGGCTGGAGCATCAGCTCCTTCGCATCGCGGGTGCTCGCCGGCGATGCTTCGCTGGCCTGCCAGCGTTCCTGCTCGGCCAGCAGCGGCGCGATGATGCGCCGGCCGGCCTTGTAATTCTGCCGGTACTCCACCACGCGGCCCCACTCGCCCAGGGTTCCGGCGCAGATTCCCATCAGCGTCAGCGCGGTCGCCACGGCGGCTGCCGGAAGCTGTGCCTGCGCGGCCGCGGCCACGAGAAGCGCGGTACCCAGCAGCGGAATGGCCAGCGCCCCACCGCGCAGGGCCGCGGCGAACCGGGCGCGATGCACCGACGCGTCAATCACCTTCTGCGAGGTGTCCTGAACCCTTTGCACTTCCCGCTCGATGCCGCCCCCGGCGGCAATCGCGGTCCGCGCGGCCACGGTATCGGCAATGCGCGCAGCCAGGTTCCCGCGGTGCCGGCGCAGGGTCCGGGCGCTGAGGAACGTCCCGCCGGCCAGGCCCGCCAGCAAGATGCCTTCCAGCACCAGTGTCGCGCCCAGGCTGAGGGCCAGCAGCGGATGCAGGAACCACAGCCCCGTGCCGCTGACGATCAGCAGCGGGAGGCCGGCCACCAGGGGGACCATGCCCTGCACTATCCAGTTGCGGATCGAGGACAGGTCGTTGGTGGAACGGGCGATGGTGATGCCCATGGACGGTCCGCGGGCGCTGCGCAAAGCGTGGGCGACCAGCCCGCGGCGCAGCTGGGCCACATAGTGCTGGCCCAGCTTTTCGGCCAGCACCCGTTCAGCGTATTTGGCCAGGAAGAAGCAGCCGACCAGGCCCAGCACCGCGGCTAGCGCCCCGGCGCTGAGGCTGGCCGAGAGCTGTCCGATCAGCCAGCCAATGGCGATCGAGAGCAGGCCGGCGAGAACCCCTAGGCTGAGCAGTCCGGCCAGGAGCATCCGCCGTCCGGGCGCTACCAGTGGCGGCAGGCGCTCGGGCTGGGCCACCGGCGCGGCGGCGGTCTTCTGGTCCAGCATTGCGGCTCCTAGTGGGTTGGCAGCAGCGCGGCGGCAACCTCGGCCTGGCACAGGTCGAAGGTACCGATGACCGGGGTGGCCAGCTGCGACTGGGCTTCCTTCGCGGCCAGCGGGGAGGCGGTGAGCACTCCAGACACCGCGGCAACATCCAGGCCTGCTTCGCGCAGGATGCGTTCGCCGGCCAGTGCGCCCAGCGCGTCCTGGGCGCTGAACAGCACGCGGTCCACGTGCTCGGAGAAGACCGGGTCGAGCAGCAAGCGGGAGGTTTCGCCCTGGAACAGGCCGTCGGCGATCTCGATGACCACTGCGTCCGCGCCGGTGGCGCTCTGCTCGCGGATCATCGCCACCAGCAGGTCGCGGACGGTTTCGTAGTCCAGGCGGTAGGTGGTCGGGAAGCCGAAGTCGGTGAAGTCGCAGACGCTGAAGGCGCCGGCATCTGTGAACAGGTCCGGGTCGTTGCCTGCTCCGGTGCCGGTGGCCTTGCCTGCGGCAACTGCCATGCCGGAGTTGACCAGGCCGTTGACCAGGCATCCGAGCGTGGTGGACTTGCCGGAGTTCATCGAGGTGCCCAGCACCGCGATCACCGGCGGGCGCTGGGCGCCGGCCTGCGCCGGGCGCGGGGAATCGTCCTCGATGCCCAGCGGTGCGAAGTCCGCCAGGTTCACGACCTTGCCGTGGCGCATCAGCAGGCCGGTTGGCTGCAGCTGGGTCGCCATGTCGATCGAGGCGTGCTGCTCGATGACTTCGCTGGCGACGCCGCCGCCGGCCACCAGCTGGCAGGGGCCCAGGTTCTGCGGCACATGGGCAAGGAACTGGTCCGGTGCGTAGCGGTCGCCGTAGGCGACCATGATCTCCTGGCCGACGAACATCAGCTGGCGGCGGGAAACCGGGGACTGCAGGCGCGTGTGCTTGCCCAGCTCGGTGACGGTGGCAATCACGACGTCGCCGGCACGAGGCGCCATGTTCGCGCGGCGCACGACCTGGAAATCCTGGGGGTTGCGCTGCATCTCGGCTGCGACAAAGCGGGTGGTGTAGGCGGCGCGGATGGTGCGAGCACGCTGTGCATCGATCTGCTGCTGCACTTCATTGCGGGCTGCGGTGGTCTGCGTTGGAAGCGATTCTGCGATGATGGCCATTTGCCTGTTCCTCTTTCACTGTTTCCGGCCTGCGGTTTCCGTATGCCGGTGCTGGCTGTGCTGCCAACGATTCCTAGTGAAACGAGCAATAGTGAACTCAAAATGAACGGTTCATGAGACGACGAGGTGGATTCGATGAGAGGGTTATCATCTGCTTCTCATACATCCAGATCATCACTTATTTACATGCTGACTAGTGCGTTAGAAAAATCTTGATGAGACTTCCCTCATGCAGGCCGAGGCGCGGTGAAATGTGTGACGCGCGCATCACGGGCATCCAAATGCGAGTACGGGTGCGAAGTTTCCAGCACCGTGGTCCCCAGGGTCGGATAGTTCATCGCCAGCTCGTAGACGGCTTCTTCATCCGAGTCCATAGCGGCCAAGCGCAACGCCAATTCCTGCAGCACCGGCTGATGCCCGATCACCAGCAGGCAGCTGACCGTATCCGGGACCTCATTGATGATGGAGCACAGCTGGGAGACGCCCGCGGTGAAGATGCGCGAGTCGATGTAGGGGGTTGGACCCTTTTCACCAAGCTCGGACAGCACCCACGCGCAGGTGGCGCGCGCACGCAGCGCATCGGAGCAGATGATGTAGTCCGGGATCAGGCCATTCTCTACAAGCCAGGCTCCGGCGGCGGGAGCCTCGCGGTGGCCGCGGGCTGCCAGCGGCCGGTCGTGATCCGCGACGCCTAGCGGGTAGTCGGCCTTGGCGTGGCGCATCAGAATGAGCTTGCGGGAGTGAATGGTGTTCATTGTCCCAGCTTAAGACAGCAGTGGCGGGCAAACCGAACCCGGTTTGCCCGCCACTGCTGTGAGCAACTGCTAGATGGAGTATTCCGGAGCAGCCCAGACGACCACTTCTGGGTGCTCGTAGAAGCGGTAGCCCTGGCCGCGCACGGTTCGCACGGTGTTGGCCAGGCGTCCCAGCTTCGAACGCAGGCGACGGATATGCACGTCGATGGTGCGTTCATTGGGGACTTCTTCGGCGTTGCGCCACAGGTTTTCCAGCAGCTCTTCACGGCCTACGGTGCGGGTGCCGTTTTCCACGAGGAAGTTCAGCAGCTCGAATTCCTTGAAGGTCAGGTTCAGGGTTTCGCCATCCAGGTAGACTTCGCGGCGCGAGAGGTCAATCAGCACACCCGATGGGCGCGGGGTGGATGGGCGGGCTTCAGCGCGAGGCCGGCGGGAAATCGTCGGGTCGCCCAGTGCCTGGCGAACAACATCGATTGGCTCGCCCTGCGCACTGGTTGGTGCCAGCGCTACGGCGGCGTGGGTCTGTGCCTGCGGCGACAGGGTGGCCAGGAAGGCGCGCACCTGGGTGGCAAGCTTGCCCAGGGAGGTGCCCTGCGCCTGGGCTGCGGTTTCATCCAGGCCTACGTAGAGCACGAAGCCGCGTGCTGAGGTATCGGCGCTCGGCTGGCCGGTTGGCTGCACTGGAGCCTGAGCTGGCTGATGCGATGCATCACGAGTTTCATGAACATTGGAAACTGCGCGCAGTGGGCGATAGCCCGCTGGTGCATAGTTGCCAGAAGCTGCACGCTGGGCAGCTGCTGCGCGGTTCTGCGCATTGCGAATTGAAACGTGGACGTATCCGGAACCAGCCGACATAATCTTTTTTCCTCTTTTAGTGCGAAGGCCAAGTGGCTTGGCGCTCATGCTTCGGGTTTTGCTTGCGCTGTCCGCGGCCTTCGTCCACGTTCAGCAGTTGGGTTTCCCGTCAATAACACCCAGAATCCGGATTGCAAATCACTCGCAATTCGATCTGGATGCCAAGGACGCCGAGCATTCATTGAGAACAATCGCGGGCAATTCGAGGTGGTTATTCGAGGTGCCTTTGCTGTTCTGCGCCGTACTCACATCTCTAGTTTCCTCGTAACATTGGCAACTTGCAAGTAACAATGGGCACCCATGTCCACATAGTGAGACGAATGTTTCCAAACGTGATAGACACCACGTTAGGCATTTCTGGGCTACCTAAGCGCTTAACTAAACAATATGCTCAATCTATCAGTTGATCTTCGTCATTTTGCCTAGTTCACTCAGATGCCTGAATATCCATTCATCGCAACGGCTTGTCCACGCTTCAATCATTCGTCGTTCCTAGGGGTTGACCAAATTAACCACTATCGGTTCCGATTTTCTCCGCATAAAATCGACTTGCAGTCATAGCTCGCACACAGCAAAAACATATTCTCGGCCCATGGCAATAGGACAAGCTGATAAACATGAATGAATCTCGATTTTCACCTTCGCAATTGCCTCGGCTGACCCACCCTGACGGCACGGCAATCAAAGTTCTCGTGGTCGATGATGAACCTTCGCTGGCAGAATTGGTCGCCATGGGAACCCGCATGCTCGGCTGGGAAGCCACGATGGCCCACGATGGGCCGGAGGCCGTAGCAACCGCCCGCTCCTTGGCCCCTGACGTCCTGGTTCTCGACTGGATGCTGCCCGGATTCGACGGCCCGGAAGTGCTGCGCAAGGTGCGCACCCATTTCCCGGAGATCCCCGTTCTCTTCCTGACCGCCAAAGACGCGGTCGAGGATCGCATCGAAGGTCTGGGCGCCGGTGCAGACGACTATGTCGCCAAGCCTTTCAGCCTCGAAGAGGTCCTGATCCGGTTGCACCGTCTCGTGGAACGTTCAGGCGCGGCCACCGCTGATTCCGCTGAACTAGTGGTCGGCGACCTGGTGCTGAACATGGACTCGCACGATGTCTCGCGTGCAGGCCGCGAAATTTCGCTGACCGCCACCGAATTCGACTTGCTCAGCTACCTGATGAGCAATGCCCGCCGAGTGGTGTCCAAGTCGCAGATCCTGGACAACGTCTGGCACTACGATTTCGACGGGCAGGCGAACATCGTCGAGTTGTACATCTCGTACCTGCGCAAGAAGATCGATGTCGATGCCGAGCCGATGATCCATACCGTGCGTGGTGTCGGCTACGTGCTGAAGCCGGCTGCATGAGTTTCTTTTCCCCGAATACCAGGGTGAGCTCGCCGCACGCGCTGCAACGCAAGCTGTTGCTCATCCTGCTGATCTCGGTCACCGCAGTATCCGTATTGCTCGGCCTGCTCTATAACGCCGGCATGCGCCAGACGTTGATGGACCAGCTCAACAGCCAGTTGCGGCTGACCACCGAACGCGCGCTGAATTATTCACAGGGCGCGCCAGCGGTGAACTCCCGGTTGGATGCCCCGGGCCAGGCGGCCGGAACGCTGACCGCCCGTTTCGTCGACAAGTACGTCTTCAACGGCGGCGTGCTGGATGAACGCACCGGTGAGCTGAAGCAGCTGAGCCAGGAAGACGCCATCCCGATGGTGGATCTCGAACTGAGCACGCTGCGTGCCGGCGGGCAGTTCAAGCCGGTACGCGCCCATCTGACCGTGGGCGACTACTACCTGGTCGCCGTCAAGGACTCCGGCTCCAACGGCATCCTGATCGTCGGGTTGCCGTTGCACGGCACCGACCTGGCGCTGCGCGGCATGGCGTGGCTGACGTTGTTCATTGCCTTGATCCTGATCGCCGGTGCAGGCCTGGCCGGCTCGTGGCTCATCTCGCGTTCGCTGGCCTCGCTCAAGCGTGTGGCTGCAGTGGCGGGTTCGGTTGCCGCCGAAGATCTCGATTCGGGCAAAGTGGACCTGACCCAGCGCGTGCCGGCACGCGATGCAGTTCCAGGCACCGAGGTGGGCAATGTCGGTAATGCGCTGAATGCGATGATCAGCAACGTCGCCACCGCACTGACCGCCCGCGAGAAATCCCAGGCCCAGATGCGCCAGTTCGTCGCCGATGCCTCGCACGAGCTGCGCACGCCGCTCTCGGCGATCCGTGGCTACACCGAACTGCTCTCCGCTACCGAGCATTTCTCTCCTGACGGGCAGCGCTCGGTGGATCGGGTGCTGCAGCAAAGCAGCCGGATGAGCTCGCTGGTGGAGAATCTGCTGCTGCTGGCCCGTCTGGATGAAGAGAATGCTTTCAAGCGCAGCAAGATCGATTTGTGCTCGCTCACCGCGGATATCACCGAAGACTTCAAGCTCACCGCGAGCGACCACCATTGGGAGTTCGACTGCCAGGCCCCGCAGACCTTCGTCTACGGCGATTCGTCCTCGCTGCGCCGGGTGATTACCAATCTCCTGGCCAATGCACGCAAGCACACGACCGCCGGAAACACCGTCACCGTATCGGTGGACCGCGACGAGGACGCCGATGAAGCCGTCATCCGGGTGCACGACACCGGCGAAGGCATTGCCCCAGAATTCCTGCCCCGGGTATTCGAGCGTTTCACCCGAGCCGACAAGGCGCGTTCTGGCTCCGATGGCACCACCGGGCTGGGCCTGCCGATCGCCAAGAGCATCGTCGAAGCCCATGGCGGCAGCATTACGGTGGCGTCCACGCCGGGAGACACCGTCTTCGAGGTCCGCCTGCCGCTGGATGAACCCGAAACCGATGAAGAAACGCCGGAGGCTGCGGTGTAATCACCGCAGCCTCCGGGCGCATGGCTTAGCTGATGCTATGCAATCGGCGGGGTCACGCCATACAGGCGGTCGCCGGCATCGCCCAAGCCTGGGATGATGTAGGACTTCTCGTTCAGCTTCTGGTCCATCGCCGCCAGCACGATGTGCACGCGGTCGTCGCCACCGTGGATTTCCTTCAGGCGCTCGACACCTTCAGGAGCAGCGATCAGGCAGATGCAGGTGACGGATTCCGCGCCTCGCTCGAAAATGAACTTGATGGACTCAGCCAGTGTGCCACCGGTGGCCAGCATCGGATCCAGCACGAAGACCTGGCGACCGGTCAGGTCGTTTGGCACGCGGTCGGCGTAGGTGATGATGTCCAGGGTTTCCTCGTTGCGGGCCATGCCCAGGAAGCCGACTTCAGCCGTTGGAACCAGGCGGGTCATGCCTTCGAGCATGCCCAGGCCTGCACGCAGGATCGGGACAACCAGCGGGGTTGGCTTGGCAATCGAGGTGCCGGTGGTGGTGGCGACCGGGGTCTGCACCTCAACGTTTTCGGTTTTCACCTCGCGGGTGGCTTCATAAGCCAGCAGGGTGACCAGTTCGTCGGTCAGCTGGCGGAAAATCGAGGAGGGGGTGTTCTTATCACGAAGAACCGAAACCTTGTGTGCCACCAGTGGGTGGTCGACTACCTGTACGCGCATAAGTAGAAATCTATCAGCACCGCCTCGGCCAAATCGAGAGAAATCCTCGATTTCACGCTGTTAAAGGTCTTTGGTGTGCCCAAGGAAACAGCAAACTTCAGTGCAGTGGGCGGTGATCCACGCTCCCGGAGCCCGGCAGCCGTCGCAAAACACGTAAAGTGAAAGCACTATGGTGCACGATTTTGATGCTTGGATGGACCTCGCCTTGGCTGAAGCGCGCAAAGCGCTAGCCACCGATGACGTGCCCATCGGCGCCGTTATCCTCTCCCCCGAAGGCGAAGTGCTGGCCACCGGCCGCAATGAGCGCGAGGCGGTCAAGGACCCTACAGCGCATGCCGAGGTGGTCGCCATCCGCAATGCGGTCAAGGCACTGGAAGCCACAGGGCAAGACGATGGCTGGCGCCTATCGGACTGCACGCTGGTGGTGACCCTGGAACCCTGCGCCATGTGCGCCGGGGCCATAGTCCTCTCGCGCATCCCCAAGCTGGTCTTCGGGGCATGGGATGAAAAGGCCGGCGCGTGCGGCTCGGTCTTCGATATCGTCCGCGAACCGCGCCTGAACCATTGGGTCGAGGTGCATTCGCGGGTCAAGGAGGAAGAATGCGGTGACCTGCTGCGTGAATTCTTCCGGGGCAAGCGAAGCTAGAAACCGACATTGATGTGTTTCGGAACACTTCAAGCCAAAAACAGCGCTCTCGTTTTTGTTTTCACCTGATGTTCGTTATAGAGTTATCAGGTCTGGTGACGTGTCCGAGCGGCCGAAGGTGCAACACTCGAAATGTTGTGTACGGTAACCCCGTACCGTGGGTTCAAATCCCACCGTCACCGCCAGAAAAACCCCGGTAATCAGTGATTACCGGGGTTTTGCCTTGTCTAGCGCTAGTTCGCGAAGGTATCGGTGAGCTTGCCCTTGGCATCCCACAGCGCCAGGGAATCGCCGGCATTGTTCAAGATGCCCGGACCATCCACGTAGAAAGCTTCATCGCTGTTGGTGCCCGGACCCGAGTACACGCGCAGCTGCTCGTCTGGCTCTAGCTCGTATCCCTGGCCGATTTCCAGGATGTTGTTGGCGGCATCGCGAATGATGTAGCCGCTGACATCGATGGTGCGCTTGCCGGTGTTCTCCAGGATCACATGCTCGCCATTTTCCGGAGCGACGTCGTTTCCAGGCACGTCGTTGACCGCGTCGGCAATCACCACGCCGTTGTTGGCCGGGAAGTCCTTCTGGCCACCAATATGGCGGTTAACCTGTGTTGGGAAGTCGCCGGTGATCCGCTCGACACCCAAGGCCACGGCATCGTCGGCAGCTTCGGTGGCGTTGACCGTGTAGACGCCCAGGCCCAAGCCTGCGTCTTTCACGCGCTGGGCACCGGCGGCATCAAGCGTGCGGTAGTTGGTGCCGAAGGAATCAGCGTAGGTCGCGTAGTTTGCCAGTTCCGCGGCAGTTGGCACGGTTCCGGTCAGCTGCTGCAGAGGCACTTCCGGGGCCAGCTGCGCAAAAATCTGATTGGATGCTGCATCGAAGCTGAGTACTTCGATCTTGTTCGCATCTGCGAGCGCCTTCCACTCCGGATCCTCGGCCAACGCGTCCGCTACCAGCTTCTCCACGCCAGGGGACTTGGCTGGATCCTTGATTTCGATGAAGACACCAGTGCCACCGGTCAGCGCACCTGGGACCTCGTCGAAATGCGGAATCTTGGTTCCCTTGAACTCGTCCGAGAAGTAGGAACCGGCGTCGAGCTGCTGCAGTTCTTCCCAAGTGAATGACGTGATGGGATCATTGACGCGGTCAGGGAATACCTCTGCCACGTTCGTGGTGCGCGAAGGAGTCCCGTCATGGAAGATGAACGGCACCCCGTCCTTGGATAGTTGCACGTCGATCTCAATGAATTCGGCGCCGGAGTGGCTACCTGCCTTAATGGCTGGCAAGGTGTTCTCCGGGGCCACGCCTGCTGCTCCGCGGTGGCCGATGATCAGTGGATCGGAACCAGTCGGTTCAATCGGCGCGGCTCCGGCAGGAGCGGCCAGGGTGACGGCCAAAGCCAGGGTTGCTGTGCCGAGGGTGATTTTGCGCAGTTTCATGGAGCTCTTCCGTTGGTGTCATTGATGTACACCGGCCATGCTTCCGCGCGCTGGTGACAGCCGCGGCACACTGAGCTAAATCAGAGATTAACCTTTGCTACTCAATCCCATGCGAGCTGATCTGCGTTTCCAAGCTCGTTCCATTCAATTCAAGATAAATTTGCCCCTCGGTTACCGAAACGGGCATGGTGTTGCGGCGGGTCAGTGCCTGGGTGGCCGCATCGATGAATTTGGGGTCGAAAGAACGCACCATGATCTGTTCCGATTGGTGGATCGTCTTTCCGCGCCAGGAGGCCAGAAGCTTTGCAGGGTCACGATGCGTGTAGACGGCGGTACGCCCTGCCCGCTTACTTCCCGTATGCAGCCGCTGGGCATCAGGAGCACCCACTTCAATCCACGCGGTGATCAGGCCGGTCAGATCCTTGACCAAGATGGCAGGCTCTTCCCCGGTGGAAACGCCGCCGGCCGAGAAGGCGATGCCTTCCTCATATTCGAGGCAGTAGGCAAGCACCCGGGTAACCAAATAGGCATCGGTTTCCGAAGGGTGCTGCGCAGCCCGCAGCGAAAGATCCTCGTACACCCCGCGATCCACATCAGCAAGCTGGATTTCAAAGGTGTGCATAGTCGCGCCGATAGCCATAGTCATCGAGTTTACCGTGAATGCCAGTGGCTGATCGACGAGCAGCCACTTTGCTGGGCTTTGGGCTAAGCCGTTCCCCCCGGGTGCTCGTCAGCCCAGCGGTGGGCGCGCGAGACCAGCTGCTCGGACAAGCCAGCCAAATCTCCCTTGCCGCTGCCCATGGCCAGTCCGAGCAGGAAGGTGCTCAGCGGGGCTGCCGGCCGGGCGACCTCGTGGGCCACATGCTTGGCAACATCAAGCACGGTGGCGATATCCACTTCGCCGGAGTCCAACCCCAACTCCTTGGCGGCTGCTTCCAGCCAATCGTTCAATGCTTCTGGCGGCAGATGCTGTGCCATGGCGTCCTTTCCATTCTTGCGGGCACTTTCCAGCGCCTGCGGCGTATCTATGTCACTGCTGATTTCATCATCCACCGGCACCCGTGCCAACTGCAGCTGGTTCAAGGCCCGGCGCACCGGGGCATTGACCAGGTCCGCACCCAGCTGGGCACAGACCGCGGCCAATGCCGAGGTGCGATAGATTCCGGCCAGCCACTGGGTGTGGCCTTCAGCGTCTACCAGCAGCAGGCCGTCGGCTGCGCGTTGCCCGAAGCCACCGATTAATGCGCTGGCCACAGCGACCGGACGTTGCAGATCGCAGGCCAGAACCATGGTCCATTCTTCGTAGCCGCTGCCGGCAAGCTCGGCAAGCCCGGCGGCGATTCCCGCTAACGGACCGGCAAATGGCGGGTCTTCCCGGATGACAGCGTCAGCCTTGGTACCAGTGGATTCCGGGCCGACCACCACTACCCTTCGTGCGCCGGTTTTACGGGCTGCAGTAACCACGCGGTCAACCAGGCGCTGACCGTGCAGCTCAATTTCGGCTTTGCCTTCGCCACCGAGTCGGGTTCCCCTGCCGCCGGCCAGCACCAGGGCATTGAAGCCGGGAAGCTGTGCGGTGTTCATGGAATCAACCTCAGCACTTCGACCGCATCGCCAAGGTTGACCCGCTCGATGCCAGCCGGGACCAGCGCGTAGCCTTCGGCGGCGCCGAAGCCGCCCACCGAGTGGGAGATGCTGCTTGCCTGGACCGCCGGGGCGCACCGCAGTTGTTCCCCGTGCTCGAAGACTACCGGGATGACCTGCAGGCGTCCGACTGCGGCTTTCCATCCCACCGCGGCGATGGCGCGCAAGGTTGTGCGGAGCACCTCGCGGTGCCCTTGCATGGCCCGCAGGCACGGGCGTACGAACAGCTCGAAGCTTACGGCTGCGCTGACCGGGTTGCCCGGCAGGGCGAATACCATCGCGCCGGATTGCAAGCGTCCAGCGCATTGCGGCTGGCCGGGGCGGATCTTCACCCGGGCCGCCTGCACCCCAGGTTCGTCATCCAGCACCTGGCGCATCACGTCATAGGCGCCCGGGCCGACTCCCCCGGTGCTCAGGACGACATCATGGGTTGCTCCAAGCAAGTCCAGCTGTTCGCGGACTGCCGCGGTGTCATCCACGCAGTGCACCACCGTTGCCGCCTGGATCCCCGATTCGGCCAGCAGCCCTGCCATGAGCAGCGAGTTGGTTTCCGGGATCTGGCCGCGCGACAGCGCTGTCCCGGACTCAAGCAATTCCGCTCCGGTGATCAGCACCGCCACCTTGGGAGCGGTACGCACCGGCAAGGTGCTGGCACCGGCGGCCGCCAAGGCCGAAAGCCGGGCGGCGGTGAGCTGCTCACCGGCATAGGCCACCAAGTCTCCGGCGGCCTTGTCCTCGCCGCGGCGGCGCAAGTCCTTGCCCGGCTGCACCGGCACCTGGATCTGCACGGTAGAGACATCCCAGCCCTCTGATGCGGCTGACGTATCCTCGATGCGCACCACGGCGTCAGCATCCGTCGGGATCGGGGCACCGGTCATGATCTTCACGCACTGGCCCGGTTCCAGCTTCGGGTCCCAGCTGCTGCCGGCCGGCACTTCGCCAACGACGTCCAGGGAAACCGGCGCAACCGCGGTATCAGTCGAGCGCACCGCATAGCCGTCCATCGCCGAGTTGTCCCACAACGGCAACGGGTGCGTGGAGTGCACATCCTCGGCCAGCACCGCTCCGTGCAGTGCTGCGACCCCCCCAGCCACCTCGATCCGTTGCGCGGCCAACGGCACGACCTGCGACAGCAGGCGCGCACGGTGCACTTCAAGTTCCACTGGTTGGATGCCGGTACTCATGCTTGCTCTTCCTGGATGCTTCTCGGGTGCTGGGCCGGCAAGGTGGCCGCCACCGCGCGTACAAAGCGGTTGGCAGGTTCAGCGAAGACCTGCTGGACTGTTCCCTGCGCAATGATTCGTCCCCGTTCCAGCACCAGCAGGTCATCGGCGAGCGCCAGGGCATCGGCAGCCGAATGCGAGACAACAATGGCGCTGGTTCCGGTGCGTTCCAGCTCTTCGCGCACCAGCGCTCGCATGTCCATGGCGGCCTCGACATCCAGCGAAGCGAAGGGCTCGTCGATCAGCAGGATCTTGGGCTGGGCAGCCAAGGCCCTAGCCAGCGCGATGCGCTGGCGCTGGCCTCCGGAGAGGGCCTCGGGCCGGTGCGTGGCGATTTCCTCCAGACCCAGCCGGGCAATCCATTCGGCGGCCGCGGCCTTCGTTGCGGCCTTGTCCAGTCCCCCGGCCCGGGCGCCGAAGGCGATGTTCTTCAGCGCATCCAGGTGCGGGAACAGGTGCGGGTCCTGGCCCAGCAGGCCGACCTCGCGCAGGTGCGGCGGACGGTGCTGCTTCGCATCGGCCAGCACGGTGCCGGAGAGCTCGATGCGCCCGGAGGCAATCTTCTGGATCCCGGCGATGGCATGCACGATAGTGGACTTGCCCGATCCGCTGGGGCCCATCATCGCCAGTGTGCTGCCGGCGGGTACCTGGAACTCAACATCCACGTCGAATCCGGTGCGCGGCACGCGCAGCTCAACCTTCAAAGTCATTTCAACGCCCCCGGACGCCAAGCGCGCACCAGCAGCAGCACCACCACGGCGGTAGCCAGCAGCAAAAGCGAAAGCGCAACGGCAGAGTCGCGTCCGGTTCCGGCCCCGTTGAACGCGGTGTAGATGGCCAGCGGCATGGTCTGTGTGATGCCCGGCGCGTTGCCGGCGAACAGCGCGGTGGCCCCGAATTCGCCGATGGCCCGCGCGAAGCACAGGATCACCCCGGCCACCAGCCCCGGGGCGGCCAACGGCAAGGTGATACGGGAGAGCACCATCCAGCGTCCGGCGCCCAGGGTGGCGGCGGCTTGCTCGTAGCCGGCCCCGGCGGCACGCAGCGAGCCCTCCACGGAGAGCACCAGGAAAGGCAGTGCCACGAAACTCTGGGCGATGACCACCGCCGCGGTGGAGAAGGGCAGGGTGATCCCCCACAGGGAATCGATGAATTCGCCGATGGGGCTGGTGCGTCCGAAGAGGAAGAGCAAGGCGACGCCGCCAACCATCGGCGGCAGCACCAGCGGTACGGCGATCAGCGCGCGCAGCAGCTGAGCTATCCGGGCTGGGCTGCGGGCCATCAGCACCGCCAGCGGCACGCCAAGCAGCACGCACAGCACGGTGGCCGCCACCCCGGTGCGCAGGCTCAGCCACAGCGCCGAAAGGGCCTGGGGGCTGGTTGCATCGGCTACCAGCGTGGACCAGCTGGCCCGGGTGATCAGCGCCAGCAGCGGGAGCACCAGCAGCCCGACTCCCAGCAGGGCCGGCGCGATGGCGAAGCCGGGAACGCGTACCCCGGTATCGCTAGCCATTGGCCTGCTCGGCGCCGGTGCCGAAGCCGTGCTCGGCGAGGATCTGCTGGCCGCGCTCGCTGATCACGAAATCCATGAAGGCCTGCGCTCCGGGGTTCTCGCCGAGCGTGGCGATCGGATAGGTGTTCACGACGTCCTCGGCTCCTTCCGGGACAATCGATGCGACGTTCTCTTCGCTGAGCACATCGGTGGCGTAGACCAGTCCCGCATCCGCTTCGCCAGCGGCCACCTTCTGCAGCACTGCGGTGACGTTCTGTTCCTCGCTGGCCGGGGTCACCTGAACCCCTTGGTCCTGGAGCAGCTGGCGGGAGGCCGAGCCGCATGGCACCTGCTGCGCACACAGCACCGTGGTTGCCTGTGCCAGGTCATCGAGCGAATCTATATCCGCCGGATTGTCCTGCGGCACCGCGATCACCAGGGTGTTGCTGGCGAAGATCACCGGCTCGTGGCCGAACCCGGCCTCGGTCACCTCGGACATGTTGCGTTCATCGGCCGAGGCGAAGACGTCCACGTCGGCGCCTTCGAGGATCTGCGTGGCCAGGGTCGAGGAGCCGTCGTAGGAGATGCTGGAAATCTGCACTTCGGGGTGTTCTACGCTGAATTCTTCGGAGATCTGCTCGAAGGCGCTTTGCAGGGAGGCCGCCGCGGAGATGGTGATGGGTTCGGCTGCTGCATCCTCGCTTGGCGTGCTGTCCGAACAGCCTGCCAAAGCCAGCAGGGCCACCGCCAGTCCTGCAAGGGCTCGGAACCGTGGGGACGGGCGGTGCTGCATGGGTTCTCCTTGAAATCGGGGCTGGTGCCAATGCTACCGTCGTGCCTGCCGTGCCGATCCATTTGCGTGGCTGATTTGTTACTTTCAGGTTAACCGTCTTCCACGCGAGGATGCCGGAAGCTACTGTGGAGAGTATGAAAGCACAAGCGGCCGGCTCCCTGGGCGATGCCCGAGGACGGCCCCTGCACGACCTGCGGATCTCGGTGACTGACCGCTGCAATTTCCGCTGCGTGTATTGCATGCCCAAAGAGATCTTCGGGCGCGACTTCGTGTTCCGCGAGCGCTCCGAGCTGCTCAGCTTCGAGGAGATCGAGCGGCTGGCCCGGATCAGCGTTTCGCTGGGGGTCACCAAGCTGCGCCTGACCGGAGGCGAGCCGCTGCTGCGCCGCGGAATCGTGGACCTGGTTAGCATGCTTTCGAAGCTGAAGACCCCCGAGGGACAGCCGGTGGATTTGGCGATGACCACCAACGGCTCGGCGTTGCCGGTCATGGCCCAGAAGCTCAAGGACGCGGGGCTGCGCCGTGTCACCATCTCGCTGGATTCTCTGGATGACGAGAAGTTCAAGGCGATCAATGACGTGGATTTCCCTGTGTCCCGGGTGCTGCACGCCATCGATGTGGCTCAAGAGGTGGGCCTGGGCCCGGTGAAGATCAATACGGTGGTCAAGCGCGGGGTCAACGATTCGGAGATCCTGTCGCTGGCCGAGCATTTCCGCGGCACCGGTGCGATCCTGCGCTTCATTGAATACATGGATGTGGGCACCACCAACGGCTGGAAGCTGGACGAGGTGCTGCCCTCTTCCGAGGTTGTGGCCATGGTCAATAAGCGCTGGGCGCTGGAACCGGTCAGCAAGACCGAGCCGGGTGAAACCGCCAACCGCTGGCGCTACACCGACGGCGCCGGGGAAATCGGCGTGATCTCCAGTGTCACCAATGCCTTCTGCGGCAATTGCTCGCGCGCCCGGGTCTCGGCCGAAGGCCAGCTGTACACCTGCCTGTTCGCCGGCTCCGGTTATGACCTGCGCGCCCTGATGCGCGACGGCATCAGCGATGAGGAGTTGGCCAACGCACTGGCCGGACACTGGCGCAAGCGCAACGACAATTACTCCGAGCTGAGGGCCGCGCTGACCCCGGGGAACCGCAAGCGCATCGAAATGTCCTACATCGGGGGCTAGCCCATCGATTTCTGCCCGTCCAGGGATTCGCGGATGATGTCCGCATGCCCGGCGTGCTGGGTTGTTTCCGCAATGATGTGCAGCAAAGTGCGGCGCACCGACCAGTGCGTGTCGGTGAACCACGGGGCAGAGGGCAATTCGTAAACCGTGTCCAGATCGATTTCTGCCAGCAGGGCATCGGTGCGCTCGGCTATCAGGGCGTAGTTTTCCAGGAGCTCGTCCAACGTCTCGTGTGGCTGCATGTTGAATTCGTTCTGGAAGGCTTCGATCATCTCCGAGGTCGGTTCGGAGAAGTCAATGCCGTCCCAGGCCATTGCGGCCCGCCCTTTGACCATGAATTCCTGCCATTGCTGCTCGACTCCGGTCACATGCTTGATCAGCCCGCCGAGGGTCAGCTCGCTGACGGTGGTTCGAGTGGCTGCCTGCTCATCGGTGAGGTTCTGGGTGGTGAACCGCAGGAAATGCCGGGCATTGGCAAGGGCCTGGAACAGGTCGGCGCGTTCCCCGGTGAGGGTGGTGTTGGTGTTGGCCATGGTGCTCATGGTTTCCTCCTGGCATAAGCTGCAGCGGGTATTTCCAGCTGGTAGTAACCAGAGTAGAAGCCAAAAGTGCCAGTTTTTGTCCTAAATCAAGGCAGACTTGTTGCATGAGTACCAGCACCAGATTCCTGCGTTTGCTGTCCCTGCTGCAGACCCACCGCTACTGGTCCGGGGACGAGCTGGCTGAACGCTTGGACGTCAGCCTGCGCACCGTTCGCCGCGACATCGACCGGTTGCGCGACTTGGGCTACCCGGTGCAGGCGGATCGCGGTGTGGGCGGCGGCTATCAGCTGTCTTCTGGCACCGCACTGCCTCCGTTGGTGCTTGACGACGAGGAAGCGGTCGCGCTGGTTGTCGGACTGCAGTCGACGGTCCACGGCGGCGAGGATGCGCTTGCGGAGGCGGGGCTGCGTGCCCTGTCCAAGGTGGTCCCGGTGCTGCCGTCCAAGCTCCGGCAGCGGGTGCAAGCGCTGGCTTCCAGCACCGTCCCGCTGAACTCCCCGACTTCCTCACCTGATTCCGTGGACCCGGCAGTTCTGGTGGCTTTTGCCCAGGCATGCCGCGACCATGAACGAATCGCCTTCGACTACCAGGATGCCAAGGGAGTTGCGAGCTCGCGCAGGGTCGAGCCGGCCCAGTTGGTGAATGTCGGCAACCGCTACTACCTGGTGGCCTTTGATCTGGATCGCGATGATTGGCGCAGCTTCCGCGTGGACCGCGCCGAGAACGCAGATCCGCGGGCGTTGCGCTTTGCGCCGCGGCAGATCCCCGGCGGCGATGCAGCCCAGTTTGTTCGCAATGGGCTGCGCGGCTCCGGAGTGCAACCAGTCAGCGCACGGGTGCACTCCAGCGCGAAAGCGCTGGCACCCCTCATTGGCCGGTGGTTCGAGATCGATCCGATCGATGACCGCAGTTGCATGGTGCGCACGGAGAATGCCGACTTGCGGTGGGCGGCTTTCGGGCTGGCGCTGAGCGAAGCACCGGTCAGCGAGGTGCAGCCAAGGGAATTGCGGGAGTTGCTGTCGGAATGGTCGGCCAGACTTGCACAAGAGCCTGGCACGTAGACTTCCAGCTGTCGAAACCAGCTAGCTGCTGTGCTCGCCGAAAAATGCCGTACGATTGCTCGCTGGCCTGGAAGCCGCGCGCAATGAACAGACCACGAAACGTGGGCTTGTTGAACCGTGAAGCGTCAACCTGGTGACTTGGCTCGGCTGCTGGTCGATTCAATTGCGCCGTTGCCAAGATTAATTGCTTTCGAAGCTGGCCATGGCCACGCCCCCGCGAAGTCCGGATCTCCACGTGCTAGCGCACGGAACCAACCGAATTGCTAAAGCCCCACCCATTCGGAGCTGCCGGAAGTGAAGTGCTGCTTTTTCCAGATCGGCACCTCGGCCTTGATGCGTTCCACCAGGTTCTCGATGGCATCGAAGGCTTCCTTGCGGTGCGCTGCAGCCGAGGCCGCCACCAGCGCCGCATCTCCGATGGCCAAAGGTCCTACGCGGTGCACTGCTGAGAGCTTCAGGCCAGTGCGTTCTTCTTCCTCGGCGATGATCTTTTCCAGGAACTCTTGTGCCTGCGGGTGGTGGGAGTAAACCAAGGAATTCACCGACTGGCCGCCATCATGGTTGCGGATGATGCCATGGAACATCACCAAGGCTCCCGAAGTATCGGATTCCACGGCAGCCTTCACCGCAGCTTCATCGATCGGTTCTTCGGTAATCAGTGCGTAGCTCATGCTCAAGCTCCTTCAATGTCTGCTGGTTCTGCTAGCAAGTTCGGGGCAACTTCGGCCAGGGCCGGCAACCCGCCGTCAAGATAATTTGCCTTGATGCCTCGTGTGGCGAGCAAGGATGCCGCGCGCTGCGAACGCGGTCCGCGTGCGCAGTACACGGTGACGTTTTCAGGGATCTGTTCCAGCTCGGCACCGGATTCGATCGCCGCTTCCAGCTGGGGCAACGGCAGGTGCAGGGATCCTGCAATATGCTGCTGTGCGCGTTCGTCCTCGTTGCGCACATCCAGCAGCACCGGCGCATCCGCACCGGCCAGTGCGTCGGCGAGCGCTTCGGCGCCGACGGATTCGGCCTCCGGCAGCGATCCGGCGCAGAAGTGCACGTAGTCGATCAGCCCGGAGATTTCGGGGGCTTGCGGGTCGCGGGAGTATTCCAGGGTGCGGGTGCTTGCAGCCAGCGCATCATAGATCAGCACCTTGCCCACCAGCGGCTGGCCCAGTCCCGCGATGAGCTTCAGTGCTTCGGTGGCGAGCAGCGAACCGATAGTTCCGCATAATCCGGGCAGCACTCCCCCGGCCGCGCAGTCCGGGATGGTGCCCGGGGCTGGAGGAACCGGGAAGAGATCGCGGTAGCCCGGACCTTGCTCATGCCAGGCCACGGAGACCTGGCCGTGGTGCTGCAGGATGGATCCCCAGATCAGCGGGATGCCGGTGAGCTGCGCAGCATCATTGGACAGGTAACGGGTCGGGAAGTTGTCGCTGCCGTCGATCACGAGGTCATAATTCGCAAAGATCTCCAGCGCATTGGAGGAATCCAGGCGCAGGTTGTGCTCGATGATCTTTACGTTCGGATCCAGCGCGGTGGCCGCCTGGGCCAGCGACGCGGTCTTGGATTTGCCGATATTCGCGGTGGTATGGGTGACCTGGCGATGCAGGTTGGACAGTTCCACCACGTCGTCATCCACGATGCCAATGGTGCCTACCCCTGCCCCGACCAGATACGGGATGCAGGCGCTGCCCAGGCCTCCGGCGCCGATCACCAGCACGCGGGCGGCGGCCAAGCGGCGCTGGGATACCTCATCGAATCCGGGCAACGAGAGCTGGCGTGCGGCCCGCTTAGCCTGTTCGCCGCTGAGTTCCGCACCGGGTGCGACTAGGGCTGGGAAGTAGCCTTCGCTCATCATCGTGTCCTGTTCGCTCTAGCGCGATAGCATGAAGTCATGTCGAAGATCACGATACGCTACTTCGCTGCCGCCGCGGCGGCGGCGGGCACCGAGCAGGAAACCTGGGAGCGGCCAGAAACCCTGGCTCAGCTGCGCACGCAGCTCATCGACACCCACGGGAACGAGATGGCCCAGGTGCTGCGTGCCGGAAGCTTCCTGGTCAACGGTGTGGTGCGCCGCGATGCCGGCGAGCTGGGACCCACCGGCGAGCTCACCGTGGACGTGCTGCCGCCTTTTGCAGGCGGATAGCCCATGACCTGCACCCTTGAAAACCATCGCGCAGAGCTGGCTAGCCTGCTCAAACCGGTCTTCGATTCGCTTGGCACGCAATGGCTGCCCGTAACCAGCGAGCAGCTGTGCGACCGGATCACCAGCGAGGACACCTTCGCTGTGCTGCCCATCCCCGCGTTCACGAATTCGCAGATGGACGGCTACGCCGTACGCAGCGCAGATCTGTTGTCCGCGGCACCCGATGCCCCGGTCTCCCTGCCCTTGGGCTTCACCGCCGCCGCCGGGGACCCGCAGCTGGAGCTGCAGCCGGGCACCGCCAGCCCGGTGATGACCGGCGCAATGATCCCGGCCGGAGCCGACACCGTCATTCCCGTGGAGGAAAGCGCCACCGGAACCTTTCCCGAACTCGTGCGTTGCGGCCACGGCACTCCCAGCGGCCAGGCAGCATTCACCGCGCCGAGTCCCGAAGGGCGCTTCATCCGCCCGGCCGGCGTGGATCTGGCAGCAGGCGCCCTCGTGGCACCGGCCGGCACCCGCTTGGCCCCTGCAATGATCGCGGCCCTGGCTTCCAGCGGGCTGACCGAAATCCCGGTGCGCCGCGCCCTGAAGGTGGCGCTGTGCACCACCGGCGATGAGCTGAGCAATGGCCAGCTGGCCGAAGGGCAGATCCCGGATGCCAATTCGCCGATGCTCGCGGCCCTGCTGCGCCGGCACCAGGTCGAGGTCCGCACCATCCAGCTGCCCGATGATCCGCAAGGCTTCGTCGCGGCCATCGACGAGCTGCAGGCAGAAGTGGACCTGATCGTGACCGTCGGAGGCATCAGCGCCGGCGCCTACGAGGTGGTCCGCCAAGCCCTGTCGCCGCTAGGCGGCAACTTCCACCACGTGGCCATCCAGCCCGGCGGACCGCAGGGCTATGCGCAACTGGGAGACGCAACGGTGCTGTGCTTTCCGGGCAACCCGGTCAGCGCGCTGCTCTCTGCCGAGCTGTTCCTGGTCCCGCTGCTGCGGGAATTCAATGGCCTGCCGGAACCCCGGCCCGGGCACTATCCGCTGGCAGCCGAAGCCAGTTCCCCAGAGCACAAGCACCAAGTTCGCCGGGCGCTGATCCGCGATGGCCAGGTCACCATCCTGGATCCGGGTTCCCATCTGGTCCACGACCTGGCCCGCGCCGACGCGCTGGTGCACATCCCGGTAGGCGTCACCCAGCTGGTTGCCGGCCAAAGCATTGAAACTTGGAGCATGAATGTCTGAAAAACTCACCCACCTGCGCGAAGATGGCAGCGCCCATATGGTCGACGTCAGCGACAAAGCGGTCACCAAGCGCGTGGCTACCGCCGAGGCCATCTTTGCCACCCGCCCGGATGTCGTCCCGATGCTGATGACCGGCGACCTGCCCAAGGGCGAGGCGCTGGGCACTGCGCGGGTCGCTGGCATCATGGCGGCCAAACGCACCTGGGAACTGGTCCCGTTGTGCCACCCGCTGCCGATTTCCAAGGTGTCCATTGATTTTACCGCCGAGGAATCTGCCGTGCGGGTCACCGCCCAGGTGACCACCGAGGGGGTCACCGGAGTGGAGATGGAAGCATTGACCGCCGCCAGCGTCGCCGCGCTGACCCTCTACGACATGGTCAAGGCCGTGGACAAGCACGCAGAGGTCCGGTCAGTGAAGGTTTTGGCGAAGTCCGGAGGCAAAAGCGGTGACTGGGTCCGTGGAGAGTAGCCGCACGGCGGCCATTGTGGTCGCCTCGACCAGCGCCGCAGCAGGCAAAGCAGAAGACAAGACCGGCCCGCTGATCACCCGGTGGCTGTCCGAGCGCGGTTTCGACACCGGGAAACCGACGGTGGTAGCCGACGGGCAGCCGGTGCGTTTCGCCGTGGATGAGCTGCTGGCCAATGGCAGCCAGGTAGTGATGGTCACCGGCGGGACCGGGGTCTCGCCCGATGACCAATCCCCCGAAATGGTTGCCCCGCTGCTCGATGTCCAGCTGCCCGGTATCATCGAGGCCATCCGCCGGCGCGGAGAGGCCTCAACCCCGATGTCCATCATTACCCGCGGGGTGGCAGGATTCGCTGGCAGCAGCTTCGTGATCACGCTGCCCGGATCCACCGGCGGAGTGAAGGACGGGCTGGCGGTCCTGGAACCGATCCTAGAGCACCTGCTGGCCCAGCGCAGCGGCGGCGGTGCCGGGCACGGCTCGCGCTAAAGTTTTCCTGCATCCCAATTGACCAGAAAGGCCGCCACGGTGAGCATCGAACCCGGCATCTACCAGCATTTCAAGGGACAGCGCTATGAGGTGCTGGCCGTGGGAAAGCACAGCGAGACCGAAGAGCCGCTGGTCTTCTACCGCAAGCTCTACGATGACTACAGCTTCTGGGCCCGGCCGCTTCAAATGTTCGCGGAACACGTTGAACGCGACGGCTACAGCGGACCGCGGTTCGCCAGGATCGCATAGGACCGGTCGCGGAATTCCCTGGCTCTACTGCGAGTCGGCCTCGTTATAGCGTGCCAAGGCTTCGGCAAAGGTGGAGATCTGCTCTTCGCTCCAGCCATCCAGGCGGTCGGCTACCGCGGCGCGGTGCACTGCGGCGGATGCCTGAAGCCGATCGCTTCCCAGCTCAGTCAGTTCCAGTACGCGCCCGCGCCCTGATTCGGCAGCGTCATAGGCGATGTATCCCAACTCCAGCAGCGTGCCCACTTGCCGGGAAACTGTCGACCGGTTCAGCGAGAATGCCTCGGCAATGTCGGTAGCCCGGGTTCCGGGAGTATCGGCAATGAAGCGCAGCAGGGAATGCTCCACGAGCGTCAACGGCTCGGCCAGCTGGCGGGAGCGCGAATTTGCCCGCCGGGTAATCAGTTGCATGTGGTGGAAAATCGATTGGATGTCGGCTTCGCGCTGTTCCTTGCCCATGTCCCGAGTCTAGTACCCCGGGCTTCATCGGAATCTTAAAGTTGCATCATGCAACATTAAGAGTATTCTTGGGTGCTGATGACTCTCACCGACACCGCCCCGCGCCCATCCTCCGACTCCACGCAGACCGTCTGCATGGACGCAAAGCCGTCCCCTGCGCCCAAGCGGGCACCGCTGGGCTGGGGAAAGCTGGCCTTGACCATGCTGATCCCGTTCTTCCTGTGCGCAATCATGGGCTTGTTCTATCTGGGCGCGTTCCATGCGCCCAGTCCGCACAACGTGCAGGTAGCAGTCGTCGGCGGTTCCGCGCAGTCCAAGGTCTTCGCCCAAACCTTGCAGGATGAATCCGACGGCGCCTTGGGAGTGCGCACGGTCGCTGATGCCGCGCAGGCTCGGAAACTGGTCGGACAGCGCGAGCTCGCGGCCGCGTACGAAACAGGCAACGGCACCGCAACGCTGTACATTTCCAGCGCAGCATCGGAAACGTCGGCGAATATCGCCCAGAAGATCTTCATGGACGTGGCCTATGAGCAGGACCTGCCCTTGCGCATCGAGGATGTCGTGCCCACGGGAGCGCAGGACACCACCGGGCAGGGCCTGTTCTTCCTGCTGGTTGCATTGAGCATTGGCGGCTATGCCAGCGCCGTTCCGCTGGCCGGGTTCATGGGCAAGGTCAAGCTGCCGGTGCGCCTGGTCCTGGCGGCGGTCGCCGCCGCAGTGGTTGCCACGATCGCAGTGATCATCGCAGGCCCGGTCTACGGGATCATCGAGCCCCGGTTCACGGGCATCTGGATGATTTCCTGGGTTTACGCCGCCGGCATCACCTTGCTGGGCCTGGGCCTGCATCCGCTGCTGCGCCACTGGACCACCCCAATGCTGACGCTATGCTTCGTCGCGTTGAACTTCACGAGCTCCGGCGGCATCTTCCAGCCTCAGATGCAGCCCGGCTTCTATGGTGCACTGAACTCGTTCTGGAACGGCGCAGGGTGGCTGCATGCTGTGCAGACCCTGGTCTACTTTCCCGAGCATTCCATAAGCATGGATATCCTGCGGCTGCTGTTGTGGCTCATTCCCGGGATCCTGCTGGTGATCCTGACCCACGCCTGGAGCGTGCGCAGAACCCGCATCGCGAACGAGCATGCCGCGATCCAGGACGTCGAAGAGGCTGTCGCGGCCTAGCCGGCAGGCAGTCTTGATCGTGCTTTGGCCAGCGCGCGCCGCAGTCCGTCGACCGCATCACCCATCGCCGGGGTGCCGGCATCCTGGAATGATCCCATGCCGCCTTGGTAGTCCCGCATCGCCTGCGCGGCGGCCTCACGCAATTCCTCACGGGTCGAGACCTGCCCGAACAGCTCGCCGAGCAACTGTGCCACGCCCGCCCGCTGCGCATCGCCGTCCATTGCCGCCGCCTCGCGCAGATTCGAGATGGCTTGCCGGATCTCGCGCAGGCGCTTCTCTACTGCGTGCATGGTTCTAGTCTAGCCGCCGCCTTGCTGCCGGCGCTATTGGCCCAACGCGGCGCGCACTTGTGGCAGGACTTCTGTAGCCAGCAGCTCGACGGAACGCAAGGTCTGCGCCTGCGACAGGCCGCCCAGACCCACCTGCGCCAGGAAACGGGTGTGGCCCAAGATCTCGTGCTCCCACAGGATCTTGTCCACGATTTCTGCCGGGCTGCCGGCAAGGAGCGCCCCGCGCGGGGAGGCCCATGCCTCGAAGGATTCGCGATCCAGAAATCCTACACGCGGCATGTTCTGCCCGATGTAGGAGCTGTAGTGCGGGTAGAAGCTGTTCCGGGCGCCCTGCGAGGTTTCCTCGGCATAGAAGTGCGAAGTTACCCCGATGCGTCCTGGCTCGCGCCCGGCTTCGTGCGTGGCACGGCGATAGAGCTGGGCCAGCGGCCCGAAGCGTTCAGGTGCGCCGAGGATCGCCAGGTACAGCGGCAACCCTAGCCGACCGGCACGCACCGCCGAGGCCGGCGTGCCGCCTACGGCTGCCCAGATGGGCAGTTGCTCCTGAACCGGACGAGGCCAGACCCCCGCCTCATCCAGCGGCGCGCGGGTGTTGCCGCTCCAGGTCACGGGGTTTTCGTCGCGGATCTTCAGCAGCAGATCCAGCTTTTCCTCGAAGTACTCGTCGTAGCGTTCCAGCGACTGGCCGAAGAGCGGGAAGGATTCCAGGTACGCCCCGCGGCCGGCGGTGATTTCGGCGCGGCCGCCGCTGATCAGGTCCACTGTGGAGAAGTCCTCGAAGACGCGTACCGGGTCGGCTGAGGAAAGCACCGTGACGGTGCTGGTCAACTTGATGTTCCTGGTTTGCGCTGCGGCGGCCGCGAGCACTACCGGAGGGACGGACACCGCGAAGTCCTCGCGGTGATGCTCGCCCACGCCAAAGACGTCCAGTCCGGCCTGGTCTGCGACCCGCGCCCATTCAAGGATGTCGCGCATCCTGGTGGCCGCATCGATGGGCTTACCGTCGGCATCCCTGGTCAATTCCCCGAAGGTGAAGATACCGATTTCAAAGGGCGCGCCCTGGCTCATGCGTTGCCTGCCGCCATCGCATCCAGCTGCGCGGAAATATGGCTGCGCACGTCGTACAGCTCATCCATGTTGATGCCGTGGGCCAGCCCCGGGTAGGTCCGTTCATTCAGGGTCGAGTGCTCGGGCAGGAACCCGGCGGTCCGTTCGATGGCGACCGGGGCGATGACCCGGTCTTCGGTGCCGCGGCCCCAGAAGACGGCGGGTCGCTGGCCGGCGATGATTCCATCGGCTGGCTGGGTGCCGCCAAGCACGAAACCGCCGAGGATCGTGGTGGCCAGGACGCGCTCGGGACGGGTGCGCAGCAGCTGGCTGGCCATCAGCCCGCCCTGGGAGAAACCGACCGGAATAATCTTGGTGGAGGCGTCCGCATTTGAATCGATCCAGGCCCAGATGGCTGCGGTGGCCGCTTCCACCGGTGCCGCGTCGGGGACGCCCGGTGTGGTGATCTGGAACCAGGCGGCCCCGCCGTGGCCCAATTCCAGCGGTGCGCGCAGCGAAGCCCACGGCAATTGAAGGCCCAGCGGTTCGGCCAGCGAAGCCAGGTCGTGCTCATTGGAGCCGAAGCCATGCAGGAAGACCAGCACGGCGCCGGATTCCGCGGCGTCATCCCAGTTGGAAGAACGCACATCGCTCAACAGGTTGCTCATGGCAGGTCAGCTCCTCATCAGTTGCCGGGGTCAGTGCCGGAGGCGGAAGTTCAGCTTTCACGGCAGCCTTCCCGGCAATGTTCATAGTCCAAGCATACTGGAATTGATTGAAGATACAAGTAAATTTTTTCAATCCAACTCGTCGCATACACCCGACCAGGCCCATTCGGAATTTCTGAAGCGAGCTACACTGCGATCCAGTTCACCCTCTGCCAAGAGCCGCGCGGCAGCAGTACGAACCTGCTGGTCAACTAAGATAATCCCGGCCCGGAATCGGCCCGAAGCGAATGCGAAAACTCGGGGATTCGCCTTGGCGGAATCATTGAATCCGGAGGTATCCCATCCCACTTCACGCAAGAATTCGGCGGCAGAAAACTCTGGACAGCGATCAAAATTACTGTGATCATTTCGTTTTACTACTGGCGGGTAGCAAGTTTCTTCCAACTTTTACCCGAAGGACAACCATGCAACGACGCATACTCTCCGGTCTGGGCGCACTGTGCCTGGCCGCCGCAGCACTCGCCGCTCCGGCCGTCGCGCCAAGCCCGGCAAGCACCGCGCAAGCCGGCACGGTTTCCACTCTTGGCATCAGCCCAGTGGGAGCCAACGACTGGGACTGCACGCCCGATGCAGAACACCCCTACCCCGTAGTCCTGGTTCACGGCACCTTTGAAACGATGGACCTCAACTGGATCTCCCTGTCTCCCAAGCTCAAGCGCAACGGCTATTGCGTTTTCGCACTGAACTACGGCTTTGAAAACGGGCTTTCCGGGGCCGCGCATGTCCCCGACTCGGCGGCCGAACTGGGCGATTTCATTGACCGCGTCCGCCAGGCCACCGGTGCCAAGAAAGTGGACATCGTCGGGCACAGCCAAGGCGGAATGATGCCGCGCTGGTACGTGGGCCACATGGGCGGTGCGAAGTACGTCAACGACCTGGTGTCGATCGCCCCATCCAGCCACGGCACCCAGGGCATCCTGGTCCCGACCGCCACTGGTGTGGCAATTGCCAACAGCATTGACACTTGGATCTGCGATTCCTGCGCCGACCAGGTGTCCGGCAGTGACTTCATGACCGAGCTGAATGCCATCGGCGACACCGTTGCCGGCCCGGACTATACGGTAATTGCCACCAAGTACGACGAGATCGTCATGCCCTACAAATCGCAGTTCCTGAAGGGAGAGAGCGAACAGGTGACCAACGTCCTGCTGCAGGACAAATGCCCATTGAATATCTCGGGACACCTCGACGTGAACGTTGATACGGTGGTCCATCGCTGGGTGCTCAACGCCCTGGCCACCGATGGCCCGGCAGACCCCGGCTACCGCCCATCCTGCTACCTGTAAGCAGGCCAGTACGCGTCCCGGCATCACCTCCCGGTGCCGGGACGCACCCGGAGCACCCCTAGGCAGTGCGCCAGCCAGCTACTAGATTGGTGGCCATGGACGTACTTTCCAGCAGGGTGCTGCTGCGGCCGGTGGATCTGGCCGCAACCCAACGGTTCTACCGCGAAGTGCTGCAGCTGGCCGTGGCCCGGGAATTCGGTCCGGCCGAGCAACCAGGCATGGTGTTCTTCCTGGGCAATGGCCAGCTGGAAGTCTCCGGGCGCAGGGCGCCTGGCACGCCCTCCACCTTGGTGCTCTGGATGCAGGTGCGGGATGTGCGCGCGGAACTGGAACAACTGTCCGCCCGCGGCGCGAAGGTGCTCCGCGAGGCATGCCAGGAGGACTGGGGCCTGGTCGAGGCATGGATCGGGGATCCCGACGGAACCAGGATCGTGCTGGTGCAGGTGCCGGCAGATCATCCGCTGCGCCGGGACGTGCGCGGGCCGCGAAAATAAAAGCTGGCGTGCGTACCGTGCCCGTGGCAAGCTGAAACCGAGCGCCGCTGAGGAGGTCGGCGGCCCGCGGAAAAGGGGCATCCCATGAGTTTCGACTCGTCCAGGACGGCAGTGATGTCCATCCACAACCAAGGGGACAGCATCGGACCCGATGGCGCCTTCGCGGAATTGTTCCACCAGCAGATCACCCGCCGGAACGTGGTGGGCCAACTGACCGGACTGCTGGAGAAGGCCCGCGCGGCCGGTGCCAGCATCATTTACACCCGCATTGCCTTCGCCCCCGGCTTCAGCGATCTGGTTCCCAATTCCCCGCTGCTGCAAATGGTGCAGCAAGCCGGCTGCCTGGTGGACGGCACGGATTCGGCAGCGATCATCCAGCGGCTGATCCCTGGACCCGGCGATGCGGTCATCACCAACCAGCAGGTCGGCGGCTTCGGCACCGAACTAGCTGGGCTGCTCGAATCCGGTGGCATCGACACCCTGCTGATTGCCGGGGTGGCGACGAATATCTCGGTGGAAAGCACCGCCCGGGCGGCTGTGGACCACGGCTGCCGGGTAGTGATCGTGGAAGATGCCTGCTCGGCGGCCGCCGAGGCCGCCCATGCGGCGAGCATCGAATCGCTCGGGCTGCTCGCCACGATCACCGGCTGCGCCGACATCCAATGGGATCCGGCCGCTGGCTGATCCACGGCGGCCGCTAGCGGCTGGCGGCCAGCGCCTCGCGCACCTGCTGCGCGGCTTCGAGAAGCCGCGGCAGCACCGCCTGGGCGGCATCCTGCGCGGTGCCAGCGGTATTCGGATGCACGCTCATCGACACGTTCATCGCGGCCACCACGGTGCCATCGGCGCTGAACACCGGCACCGCCACCGAGCGCAACCCGATTTCCAGTTCCTGGTCCACCACCGCATAGCCCTGGGCGCGGATCTTCTCCAGTTCCTCGCGCAGCGCAGCCGCATCTCCAATGCCCAATCCGGTCATCGACTGCACCCCGGCGGACAGCACCTCCTGCTGGATTTCCGCCGGCTGGTGGGCCAGCAGCACCCGGCCCATGGAGGTATTGGCCGCAGGGAAGCGGGTGCCCACCGAAATGCCTACCCGCATGATCGAACGGGTATGCACGCGGGCGATGTAGACGATATCCGAACCGTCAAGGATGGAGGCGGAAGCCGATTCGTGCACGGCGGCAGAGAGTTCCTCGAGCACCGGTTCGATCAGCTGCGGCAAGGTGGCGCTGGACAGGTAGGCATAGCCCAGCTGCAGGACCTTGGAAGTCAGCTCGAAGTGCTTGCCGTCGGTGCGCACATAGCCCAGATCCACCAGGGTCAGCAGGAACCGCCGGGCGGTGGCCCGGGACAGGTTTGTCCGGGCGGCGACCTCGGAGAGGGTCATCGACGCGTGTTCTGCGTCGAAGCTGCTGATGACCGCCAAGCCCCGGGCCAGTGACTGGACCGATGCGGTTGGTGCTGCCTGCTCGCTCACCGTGCTCCTTGCGCGTGCTCAAATGATTGCGGGGTGCGCGTCCGGGTTCCCCGATGCGCACCCCACTAATCTACTGTGTCTGCTATGCCTTGGTCAGTTCCACCGGAACCTTGGCCGCCAGCTGATCGAAGCTGATGCCATGGGTGGAGCGCACGAAGACCTTCGAATCGCGCAGCTCGAAGACCGCGACTTCGGTGTAGATCCGCGAGACGCAGCCCAGGCCGGTGACCGGGTAGCTCAGCGCCTCGACGAGCTTGGATTCACCGGCCTTGGTGAACAGGCTCATCATTACCCAGGTTGCCTTGGCGCCGATGGCCAGGTCCATGGCGCCGCCCACTGCGGGGATGGCGCCTTCGGCACCGGTGTGCCAGTTGGCCAGGTCGCCGTCCTTGGAGACCTGGAAGGCGCCGAGCACGCACACGTCCAGGTGCCCGCCGCGCATCATCGCGAAGGAATCAGCGTGGTGGAAGAAGGAGGCGCCGGGCAGCTCGGTGACCGGGATCTTGCCTGCATTGATCAGGTCCTCGTCGATGTCCTCGCCGGTGGCGACCGGGCCCATGCCCAGCATGCCGTTCTCGGTGTGCAGGGTAACCCCCTGCTCCTTGGTGAGGTAGTTCGAGACGTTGGTCGGCTGGCCGATGCCCAGGTTCACGAAGGCGCCAGCCGGGATGTCGGCGGCCACCAGCTGCGCCATTTCATCGCGGGTGAGCTTCGCCTCGGTGGTGCTGAATGCGCTCATTACTTTTCCCCTCCCAGTTCCACCACGGTATCCACGAAAATGCCCGGGGTGATGACGTTTTCCGGATCGATGGCACCGGCCTGCACGACCTCGTCCACCTGGACGATGGCCGCCTTGGCCGCGGTGGCCATGATCGGGCCGAAATTGCGTGCGGTCTTGCGGTAGACCAAGTTGCCCAGCGTGTCGGCCTTCAGCGCCTTGATCAGCGCGAAGTCCGCATGTATCGGGGTTTCCAGCACATAGCCCTTGCCATCGATGATGCGGGTTTCCTTGCCCTCGGCCAGCAGCGTGCCGTAGCCGGTGGGAGTGAAGAACCCGCCAATGCCGGCCCCGGCGGCGCGGATGCGCTCGGCCAGGTTGCCCTGCGGCACCAGTTCCAGCTCGATTTCCCCGGCCCGGTAGGCCGTATCGAAGTGCCAGGAGTCGGACTGGCGCGGGAAGGAGCAGATGATCTTCTTCACCCGGCGCTCCTTGATCAGCAGGGCCAGGCCGGCATCGGCCTGCCCGGCGTTGTTGTTGACCACCGTCAGGTCGGTGGCGCCGCACTGCATGAGCGCGTCGATCAGTTCCATCGGCTGCCCGGCGTTGCCGAAGCCGCCGATCAGCACGGTGGATCCGTCGGTGATCTCGGCGACGGCGTCCGCGGCCGAGGTGGCAATACGTGGTGCCATGATGCTGCCTTTCTACAAGCTACTTGGTTGCGTTCACGTTCTCGACGACGACTGCCAGCCCCTGGCCCACGCCGATGCAGATCGCGGCGATGCCGTATCGTTCGCCGGATTCCTGCAGCCGGCGGGCGACGGTGCCCAGGATGCGCAGGCCCGAGGCGCCCAGCGGGTGGCCGATGGAGATGGCCCCGCCCCAGGCGTTGACGATCGCCGGGTCGATATCCCAGGCGCGGATGCAGGCCAGCGACTGGGCGGCGAAGGCCTCGTTCAGTTCCACCGCGGCGATGTCCGACCACTTCAGGCCGGCCTTGGCCAGCGCCTTGTTGGCCGCCTCGACCGGTGCGAAGCCGAAGAACTGCGGTTCCAGGGCGGCAGCGCCGTTGGAGACAAGGCGGGCAATCGGGTCTGCGCCCAGCAGTTGCCCGCCGCGCTCGGAGCCGAGGAAGGCGGCCGAGGCGCCGTCGCTCATCGGCGAGGCGTTGCCGGCGGTGACCGTGGCGTTCTCCCCGGTGCGGAAGACGGTGCGCAGCTTGGAGAGGGTTTCGGTGGTGGAATCGGCGCGGATGGTCTCGTCGCGGGTGACTTCCACCCCGCGCTTGGTTGCCGGCGGCACCGGGACCACCAGGTTCTCATACTTGCCGGCCTCCCAGGCGGCCGCAGCCTGCTTGTGCGAGCGGGCCGAGAACTCGTCCTGGTCCTCGCGGGAGATGTTGTGCTTCTCGCGCAGCTGCTCGGTGGCCTCACCCAGCGACACCGTCCACTGACCCGGCATGGCCGGGTTGACCAGGCGCCAGCCCAGGGTGGTGTTGGCCAGTTCCAGATTGCTCATCGGGAACGGGCGCTCGGTCTTGGGCAGCACCCAAGGGGCGCGGGACATGGATTCGACGCCGCCAACCAGAACCAGGTCCGCGTCGCCGGTGGCGATCTGCCGGGAGGCGGCGATGGAGGCATCCAGCGAGGAGCCGCACAGGCGGTTCATCGTGGTGCCCGGCAGCGAGGTGGGCAGGCCAGCGAGCAGGGTGGCCATGCGGGCCACATTGCGGTTTTCCTCGCCGGCGCCGTTGGCGTTGCCGAAGATCGACTCGTCGATTTGCGCACTGTCCAGCTGCGGAGCACGGGCTACCAGTTCGCGCACCACGTGGGCGGCCAGGTCGTCGGGACGGTGGCTGGACAGGGAGCCGCCGATTTTGCCGAATGGCGTGCGGATTGCGTCGTATAGGTAGGCCTGCTGCATCGTCTCACTGCTCCATCGCTATAAGATGTTCACATCGTGAACTTATGTTCGTATGTTGAACTTTACCAGTTTCCACCCATCGGGCACAAGGGTTTGGCCAGTCCCACCTGTTCGCTGTACGAACTTTTGGTCACTATGCGAATGAGGTGCTAGTCTCACTTGGTCATGAGCTGCATCACTGCCATGGCGTCGCATCTTCGAAAGGATCAAGATTGTCCGCGCCCACCACTAGCACCTCCCCACAACGACTCGGGGGCTGGATCGCCGTCCTCTGCTTTTTCATCGTGGTCTTCGAGGGCTACGACATCGTCGCACTGGGCGCCACAATCCCAATGCTCACCGACCCGGATGTCGGCGGCTTCAGCGTCGGAGCCATGAACTGGGTCAACACCTTCTCGCTGATCGGCGTGGGCGTGGGCGCCGCATTCATGGGCCGCTTGGCCGACCGCTTCGGGCGGCGCCGCCCACTGCTGCTCGCAGTGCTCGTCTTCTCGATCTTCACGCTGGTCTTCCCGCTCATGCCCTCGGCGTTCCTGATGGGCCTGGTGCGCTTCATCGCGGGCCTCGGGCTGGGCGGCTGCATGCCGGTAGCGCTGGCGCTGATGCAGGAGAACGCGCCGGTGGGACGCCGCGCGCTGGCCAACAACTTGCCGATGGTCGGCTACCACCTCGGCGCGGTGCTGGCCTCGCTGGCTGGCAAGGCCGCCGGCGTGCACTGGTCGCTGCTCTACTACCTGGGCGGCGGCCTGGGCCTGGCGCTGCTGGCGCTGCTGTGGTTCAAGCTGCCGGATAGCGAAGTGGCTGCCGCGGATGAGCGGACCTCGGCAATGGATGTGCTCAAGCCCAAGTACCTGCGCAGCTCCATCGGCTTGTGGATTGCCGCCTTCATGGGCCTGGTGCTGGTCTACGGCCTGAATGCCTGGCTGCCGAAGATCATGGGCGCTGCTGGCTACCCGGTGGCCGATTCGCTGACCATGCTCTTCGTGCTGAACCTCGGCGCGATTGCCGGCCTGATCATCAGCGCCTACGCGGCGGATGCCAAGGGCATCAAGCTCATCTCGCTGCTCTGGTTCGCCGCGTCCGCGGTGTTCCTGCTGCTGCTGGCCGTGCCATTCGGCAGCCAGGTGCTGCTCACCGCGATCCTGTTCGTCACCGGCATCTTCGTGTTCAGCGCCCAGTGCCTGATGTATGTCTATGCCGGGCACGTGTACCCGCGCGACATGGTGGCTACCGGCATCGGCCTGGCCTCGGGCATCGGCCGCTTCGGCGCCATCATCGGCCCCTACGTCACCGGCCTGATGGTTGCCGCGGGTACCGCCTACCCGGGCGCGTTCTTCCTCTATGGCGGCGCGGCTCTGATCGCAGTCCTGGTCATCGCGCAGATCCCGAAGCCGAAGAGCGCGTAGCCGCGCGCAGCAGCTGTTCCCTGCAAGCAACGCCGGGCCCCTTCCCAAGGGGCCCGGCGTTCTTCATGCTGCGATCGAGGCGCCTTTCACCTGTGCACTGCTATTGGACGTTGAAAGCGACATCCAGCGGCTGCCACCCGGTGGTTTCGTCGAACTCCGGCTCCTGCACAGCCAGCCGGCAGATCGATCCGATGAAGTTCCCATCTTTGTCGTAGGCGACCTCGTCCCAGGTGCCGTCGATGCCCTGGCAGGACACCGGCTCAATCTGGCCGCTCGCCTTACCCTCGGAATCGAGCACCTCGCCGGCGGCGCGTTCCATCCCGAAGTTGGCAAAGGCCACCTTGTCATCGCCATCTTCTTCCTGGAACTGGTCCAGGCTGCTGGAGATCTCGACGATGCTGAACTGCCCGTCGGCAATGCTCCCGCCCTCGGCGTACACCCGGTCGATTGCGGCGATCTGCTCCTGGCACAGCGAGCAGTCCGGAGCGGAGAATTCCTTGAGCGACGCAGTGTCCCCGGTGGCCACCGCATGGTTCAGCAGGGCTAGCCAGTAGTCGACAACGGCTTCAAGGCCCTCCTCGGTTTCCTCCTCCAAGCCCGCAGGCGGTTGCGGCGCCTCGGCAGCCTGCTGCGCAGAATCCGAGCCGGATGCCGCCGTGGCGTCCGGCTGATTGCCGGCACCCTCCTCGGACACTCCGACGCAACCGCTGGCGGCCAGCGCCACGGCAGCCGACAGCGCAACCAGTTCCACTTTATGAATTCGAACCATGCCCACCCGCTCCTCAATAGGTACGCCCCCACCTGCAACCGACAATACATCAATCCGTTGGAAAAAAGGATGCCGAGAGGCTAATTCATTCTCCGCTTCTTCGGCCCACTGGCCGCGGCCTGGAGTGGGAGGCGTTGGAGGCTGCTCATCGGGCGGATTACCGGCACCCGGATCGGGCTCCGTTCCCGGCTCCGGGACGCGCGGCGCCATGCCCGTGGCGGGACGCGGCGGGGTGAGCACCGAGGCATAGTCGTGCTCGTCCGAGTACCGCAGGAAGGACAGGTGCGTTTCGTAGCGGTCCAGCACATCGTTGATGACCTGGTCGCGTTCCAGGCCCATCAGGTCGTAGCCTTCGGAGCCGGTCTGGGTGAAGACCTCGAGCCGGAAGTACACGTCGATTTCGCGGGACATCGAACGCGCGCCGAACATCGGCACAGGAGCTTCCACCGCGGCCACCTGGTAATGGAAATCCCGGTGGTCCGGGATGTGGATGACCAGAGCATGCTCGGGGATCTTCGTCTGCTCGTTGGGCGTGGTGGACAGCTCGGCCTGGTAGCCGAGTTCCTCGAATTCCTTCGCCACTTCCACCAGCGCCGGGTCGATGACCTTCTCCACGTAGCGGGCCACCTGCTTGTTCGACGGGTAGGAGCGCAGCTGGGCCAGCCGCTGGCGCCAGGTCTTGTCCGGGGCCGCGCCGCCATGCGCGGCGGTGGCCTTGCGCCGGTTCATCCGGCCCTCGCGTTCGGCGCGCTCCATGCGCAGCACCTTGGAGAAGGAGGCCATCACCAGGTAGGCGATGATCGTCACCGGCAGCGCGAAGATCAGCGTGGCGTGCTCCATGGTGGTCACCCCGCCGGCCACCAGCATGGCAATGGTCAGCATCGCGGTGGCCAAAGCCCAGAAGATGCGCAGCCACTTCGGCCCGTCCTGCGACGGGTCCGGGATGGTCGAGGAGAAGTTGGACATCACCATCGCGCCGGAGTTCGCGCTGGTCAAGTAGAACAGCAGGCCGGAGAGGGTGGCCAGGACGATGAGGAACGGGGCGCCAGGGAACATTTCCAGCAGCGCATACCATCCGTGCTCCGGCTCGGCCATGGCCCGCTCGGCGAAGCCGGTATTGCCGTCCATGACCACCTTCAGCGCGCTGTTGCCGAAGATCGAAACGATGAAGAAGTCGCAGAGCACCGGGGCGGTGATCGCAGCGATGACGGATTCGCGCAGGGTGCGCCCGCGCGAGATGCGTGCCAGGAACATGCCGACGAACGGCCCCCAGGCCAGCCAGAAGGCCCAGAAGAACAGCGTCCAGCTGGCCATCCAGTCGGGTCCGTCGGCCTCGTAGGCGAAGGTCTGCAAGGTACGTTCGGGCAGGGTGAAGATGAACCGGCCGATGTTCTCCACCAGCGCGCTGAGCAGGAAGGAAGTCTTGCCGGTGACCAGGATGTAGAGCATCATGGCCGCCGCGGACCACAGGTTCAGCTCGGAGATGATGCGGATGCCCTTGTCCACCCCGGAGGTGCAGGCAGCGATGGTCAGCACCACGGCCACCCCGATCAGCGCGTTCTGCAGGGCCAGCCCTTCGGGCAGCCCGAAGATCATCGAGAAGCCCACATTCAGCAGCACGACGCCGATGCCCATGGAGGTCGCGACGCCGAAGACGGTGCCCACCAGGGCGAAGATGTCGATCACGTCTCCGGTGCCGCCGCGCACGCGCTTGCCCAGCAGCGGGTAGAGCGCCGCGCGGATGGACAGCGGCATGCCCCAGCGGTAGGCGAAGTAGCCCATGGCCATGCCCAGCAGCGAGTACATGGACCAGCCGGCGATGCCGTAGTGGAACATCGTCCAGACCACCGCGTCCTGGGCGGCCGCGGCGGATTCGGGATCAGCCGCCGGAGGTGCGATGTACTGGGTAATCGGCCCGGTCACCGAATAGAAGAGCAGGTCGATGCCCACGCCGGCGGCGAAGAGCATCGCCACCCAGGTGACCAAGTTGTATTGCGGCCGCGAATGGTCCGGGCCCAGCCGCACGCTGCCTTCCTTGGAGAAGGCCACCCAGAGCACGAACAGCACCACCGCGGTCACCGTCAGCACGTAGAACCAGCCCAGGTTCGTGGAGATCCACGATACCGCCGAGCGCATCGCCGAGGCCGCGGCATCCGGGGCGAGCATCGCCCACAGGGAGAATCCCAGAATGACCGCGGCGGCAATCACGAACACCCTTCAGTTGACCTTGGGACCGGGATGCTCGATCAGTTCCCCGGGGCCCTTGCTCAGTTCAGTACTGGTGATCGGCGCCCTGAATTCCTCGGCTTCGGGATTCCTCGGCTTCTTGCTGACGCCGAACTTGCTGCGTTCAACGGTAGGATTCGGCTTCTCGTCTGGATCCGGCGACGGGCCGCTGTGCTCTGCCATCATGTCCTCCCTGAAGTCCTGGTGCAATCACGGCTCCGGATCCCCTCGTCCGCCTGTACTGCGCCACTCGCCCGGCGGGGGCGTGGCCCCCTCCGCAAGGCCGTGGTCATCGGTGTGCCTGTGCTCGGCCTAGGCACGTTGCGGTTCGCGGGTCTAGCATCCCGGGAGTTGAATCGCTCTCTTTCGCCTGCCGCCAGGCCGCTGGCCTGCTGGTCTAGAGTAGTGCCATGGCCAATTCGCCCAGCGGGGATTCGATGCTGGACCGCCTGGTGCGGATCCTTGACGCCTTCGACGCGCACAACCCGCAGCTGACCGTCAGCGCACTGTCCCGCCGGGCCGATATTCCCAAAGCCACCATGTACCGCTTGCTGGATGAATTGGTCTCCCACGACTTGCTGGCCCGTGACAATACCGGCCAGGTGCGCCTCGGGTTGCGCCTGTGGGAACTGGCCAATCGAAGTGCTGCCACCTACGATCTCCGTACCGCAGCGCTGCCCTTCATGGAGGACATCAACCAGCTGCTGGGGCAGAACACCCAGTTATCCGTTCTCCACCAGGACGAAGTGCTGATCATCGAACGGCTCTCCCGGCCCGGCTCCGTGGTGAACCAGGCGAACGTCGCAGGGCGCATGCCGGTGCACCGCACTTCGATGGGCATGGCCCTCCTGGCTTTTTCCCGGCCCGAGATCATTCGCGGTTTCCTTGAACGCCACCGCGAGCTGATGACCGCGGCACATCCTGATTTCCACGCGGAAATAGCAGAAATCCGGCGCATCGGGTTCGCCTCATTGGACGGATTCATCGACTCGGAAACCACTGGTGTGGCTGCCCCGATCCTCGACGAAGCCGGATACCAGGTTGCTGTCATTTCGGTGGTGGTCCCCCGGGACTCGGGAGCCTGGCAACCAGCGGCTCTGGCTTTGCGCACCGCGGCCCGTGGCATTGCCCGCGCACTGCATATCAGGGACAGCTAGCGGCGAGGCCAGGACGGACAGCTGCCCGCCGTGCGATACCGCCGCTGCATGGATACGCATCCAATTATTCTCATTCATTGAGAACGTGGCTGTCGCCCAGGTCACCCGCATCGCATGCTTGTGGAAGTTCCCCAATACTTCCCTCGGCCATATGACCCCGCCCGGCAACGCAGCCGGCCGCGCGGGTCATGGCCCAAACGACAGCAAGGCAAGGTCCCATGGTCCAGAATCCACGCATCCTCAAGACCAAGGTCGGCATCATCGGCGGCGGTCCGGCCGGGCTCATGCTTTCGCATCTGCTGGCCAAGACCGGCATCGATAACATCGTCGTGGAAATGCGCGACCACGAAACCATCCGCAACACCCACCGCGCCGGAATCCTCGAAGCCCAGGCGGTGCAGATGCTCACCGAGTCGGGCGTCGACGGCCGCGTGCTCACCCACGGCGACGAGCACGCCGGCATCGACCTGCGCTTCAATGGCGAATCCCACCCGCTGGACTTCCGCGACCTGGTGGACGCCACCGTCACCCTCTACGCGCAGAACGAGGTGTTCGTGGATCTGTCCGCGGCCCGCCACCGCGACCAGGGCGACGTGCGCTACTCCTGCGAGGTCACCGAGATCCTCGACATGGAGACCACCACCCCGAAGTTCCGCTTCACCGACGCCGAGGGCACCGAGTTCGAAGTGCACGCTGATGTGATCGTCGGTGCCGACGGCTCGCGCTCCTTCGCCCGCCGCCAGATGCCCGAGACCGTCAAGCAGGACTTCAAGGTCACCTACCCCTTCGCCTGGTTCGGCATCCTCACCGAAGCGCCGAAGTCCGCACCCGAGCTGATCTACGCCAACTCCCCGCATGGCTTCGCGCTGATCTCCCAGCGCAGCGAAACCGTGCAGCGCATGTACTTCCAGTGCGACCCGAACGAAGACGTGAACGCCTGGAGCGATGACCGCATCTGGGCCGAACTGCAAAAGCGCGTGGACGGGCCGGATAACTTCCAGCTGAAGACCGGGCCGATCTTCGACAAGACCGTGCTGGGCTTCCGCTCCTTCGTGCGCGAACCGCTCTCCCACGGGCGCCTGTTCCTAATCGGCGACGCCGGGCACACCGTCCCGCCCACCGGCGCCAAGGGTCTGAACCTCGCCTTCGCCGATGTGAAGGTGCTCTTCGAAGCGCTGGATTCCTACTTCTCCACCGGCAGCGACCACCTGCTGGAAGGCTACTCCGACCTGGCACTGAAGCGGGTGTGGAAGGCGCAGAACTTCTCCTACTGGATGACCTCCATGCTCCACACCCCGGTAGGCGGCGACCCGTTCATGGCCAAGCGCGCCCTGGGCGAGCTGGAAACCGTCACCTCCTCGCGGTTCGGCCAGCAGTATCTGGCCGAGTCCTACACCGGCTGGCCCCACGCCTGAACTCCCTGACTTACCACCGCATCCTTGAAAGGAGCCCGCATTGAGCACCGGCACCACGCACCAGGACGGCACCGAAGCCGAATCCTTCGCCAACTCGCATCTGCTGGACCCGGCAGCAACCACCGCCAGCCAGGATGAGATCAGCGGCGAAATCGCAGACATCCACGAGGCCTACCGCCAGGAAGTCCTGGCCGGCAAGAAGGCCGAAACCCAGCCGCGCATCGATTTCGCACCCTACCGCTCCTCGCTGCTGCGCCACCCGACCAAGAACCTGCATCACGCGGATCCGGAAACCATCGAGCTGCACTCCCCGGCCTTCGGCCAGCGCGACGTGCACGCACTGGAATCGGATCTGACCATCCAGCACAACGGCGAGCCGATCGGCGAGCGCATTGTGGTGGCAGGCCGCGTGCTGGATGGCGACGGCCGCCCGGTGGCCGGGCAGCTGGTGGAAATCTGGCAGGCCAACGCCGCCGGCCGCTACATCCACAAGCGCGACCAGCACCCGGCCCCGATCGACCCGAACTTCACCGGCGTAGGCCGGGCGATCACCGGCCCGAACGGCGAATACTCGTTCACCACCATCAAGCCGGCGCCGTACCCGTGGAAGAACCACCACAACGCCTGGCGCCCGGCGCACATCCACTTCTCGCTGTTCGGCACCGATTTCACCCAGCGCATGATCACCCAGATGTACTTCCCCGGCGATCCGCTGTTCGCGCTGGATCCGATCTACCAGTCGATCACCGATGCGAAGGCCCGCGACCGCCTGGTCGCCACCTACGACCATTCGCTGACCAGCCACGAATGGGCCACCGGCTACAACTGGGACATCGTGCTCACCGGCAGCAACCGCACCTGGATGGAAGACGAAGAGGGAGAGCACTAAATGGCACAGGCACCTGAACTGAAACTCGTCCCGACCCCGGGACAGACCATCGGCCCGTTCTACGGATACGCTCTGCCCTTCGAGAAGGACAACGAGCTGGCCAGCCAGGCCAACCCGAACTCGGTGCGCCTGCACGGGGTCATCACCGATGGCAACGGCGAGGTCATCCCGGACGCGCTGCTGGAAATCTGGCAGGCCGACGAGCACGGCAAGGTCGTCTCGCGCGACGGCTCGCTGGTCCGCGACGGCTACACCTTCACCGGGTGGGGCCGCGTGGCCGTGGACAACGTCGGGCACTACACCTTCACCACGGTGAACCCTGGCCCCACCGAAGAAGGCAAGGCGCCGTTCATCATGCTCACGGTCTTCGCCCGCGGCCTGCTCAACCGACTGTTCACCCGCATCTACCTGCCGGAGGACACGCAAGCGCTGGCCAATGACCCGCTGCTGGCATCGCTGAGCGAAGCAGAACGCTCCACGCTGATCGCCACCCGCGAGGAGGACGGCTCGCTGCGCTTCGATATCCGGTTGCAGGGCGAGAACGAAACGGTGTTCCTCTCCTATCCGCGTGAAAGCTAGGACATATCGCGCCACCCCGCCAGGCCGCCCCTGCGCCCGTACTGTTACGGGCGTCGAAGCACCCGGCGGGGTTTCGCCCGTTGCCAGGCACTAGAGTTCTAGAAGAACGGCGTGCACGCTTAACAGCTAAGAATCGAGGGACTGAATGGAAGGCGCAGACTACGGCGTACTGGCCCCTGCCTGGGCTGGCACCGCGGCCTCAGCGCTGGCCAGCGACGCGGCTTTTGTCCAGGGGATGCTGGATGCCGAAGCCGCTTGGGTGCAGGTCCAGGCGGATGCCGGCCTGTGCAGCATCGATGATGCGCAGGCGGTGCGCGAGGTGGCCAGCGTGGACCGCTACGACCTGACGCTGCTGGCGTCCAAGACACCGGACGGGGCCAATGCGCTGATCCCGCTGCTGGGCATGATGCGCGAGCTGCTCACGCATGATGGCGCAGCGAAAACTGCCAGCACCGCCTTGCACCGCGGGGCGACCAGCCAGGACATCATCGACACCGCGCTGATGCTGGTGCTCTCCAAGACGATCACGCGCACGCTGGCCGATCTGCGCAGCACCGCTGGCGGGTTGGCAGCCCTGGCGCGCGAGCACCGGTCCACCGTGTGCATTGCCCGCTCGCTGACCCAGCATGCCCTGCCCACTACCCTGGGCTGGAAGGCCGCCAGCTGGCTGTCGGCCGTGCTGGATGCCGAACGGCAGCTGGACGCCGCCACCGGGCAGCTGCGCCTGCAGTGGGGCGGAGCGGTGGGAACGCTCGCATCCTTGGAGCAGCTGCTCTCCAGCCATACGGAAACAACAGCCACGAGCAAGTCGCTGGCCTCGCAGCTGGCAGGCCTGCTGGGCCTGGCCGATCCGGGAACGCCTTGGCACACCAACCGCATGCCTATCCTCCAACTCGGCTCCGCGCTGGGTTCGGCCATTGCCGCCCTGGGGACCTTCGGCGCGGATGTGCTCACCGCCTCCCGCCCGGAAATCGGCGAGCTGTCCGAACCGCGCGAGGCTGGCAAGGGCGGTTCCTCGGCCATGCCGCAGAAGCAGAACCCGGTGCGCTCGGTGCTGCTGCGCAATGCGGCATTCAGCGCCCCCGGCCTGCTCTCCACCCTGTTCACCGCCGCCGGCACCGCAGTGGATGAACGCCCTGATGGCGGCTGGCATGCCGAATGGAGCGCCCTGCGCGAACTGGCCCGGCTGGCTTCCGGCGCCGCCTTCCACGCCGCATTCTTGGCCAACGGCCTGAGCGTGGACCTTGCGGCCATCGAACGCAACCTTGCCCTGGGCGGAGATGCGGTGCTCTCCGAGCGCCTCGCAGCCGTCCTGGCACCGCTGGTGGTTGGCGGAAAACCGGCCATCCAGGCGCTGGTGCGCCGCAGCCTGGACGAGGATGTTTCCCTGCGCGAGCTGCTGCGCCTGGAAATCCCCACCCATGATCTGGGCGACCAGGACCTCGACGAATTATTTGATCCAGCCGGCTACCTCGGTGCCGCTGATCGCTTCACCGAAACAGTACTCGCCGATTACTCGGCACGGAAGGAACTATGGCAGTCCCGCAACTAACCCCGTCCTTGCTGCATACCAGCAAGGAACTTCCCACCCTCATTGCCGGCCCTTCGCTGGGCACCGCCGCCCTGCCGCTGTGGGCATCGGCCTTGCCGTACCTCAAGGAGCACTTCCAGGTCATCGCCTGGGATCTCCCGGGGCATGGCGAAAGCAAGCCATCCACCGAGGAATTCACGCTGGCCGAACTGGCCACCGGGGTCACCGAAGTTGTCGCGGCGCTGCGTGCCGACGGCGTCATCGCCGAGGGCTCCAAGCTGTACTACGCGGGCGTCTCGGTGGGCGGGGCCACCGCCCTGCAGCTGGCGGTAGACCACCCAGGCTTCTTCAACGGGCTATCCTCCATCTGCTCGGCCGCGAAAATCGGCACCCCGGAAGCGTGGACCGACCGTGCCGAGCTGGTCGCCAAGGCCGGTACCCCGACCATGGTCGCCGGTTCCGCCGAACGCTGGTTCGCACCGGGGTTCATCGAGAAGCAGCCGGTGATCAGCACCGAGCTGCTGCACAGCCTGCAGGACGCCGACCGATTCGCCTACGCCCACGTCTGCGGCGCCTTGGCAGGATTCGACGTGCGCGAGCAGCTGGCTTCCACCAGCGACCCGATTATTGCCATCAACGGCGCGCAGGACCAGGTCTGCCCTCCTGCAGACGCTGAATTCATTGCCGAAAATGCACCGCACGGAACCATGGCGGTCATTGATTCGGCAGCCCATCTGGCCCCGGCCGAGGCGCCGGAAGAAACTGCGGCCTTGCTGGTCGACTTCTTCCTGGCCAACTAGCAGCGAGGATTTGCAGACAATGACTGAATCATCGCGCCTTCCTGGCGACACCTATGATGCCGGCATGGCGGTGCGCCGCCAGGTCCTGGGCAATGAGCACGTGGATCGTTCCACCAAGAACTCGAACGAGTTCACCGACGAATTCCAGGAGATGATCACCCGCTACGCCTGGGGCACCATCTGGACCCGCGAAGGCCTGCCACGCACCACCCGCAGCGCCATCACGCTGACTGCAATGATTGCCGGCGGATACTGGGAAGAGCTGGAAATGCATGTGCACGCCGCCCTGCGCAACGGCATGACCCCGGAAGAGATCAAGGAAGTCTTCTTGCAGTGCGCCATCTACTGCTCCGTTCCGGCAGCGAATGTGGCGTTCAAGATCGGCAAGAAGGTGCTGGACGAGTACGCGGCGGCCGAAGGCAACTAGCCGCTAGCGCCGCGCATCCGCGGCCTGCTGGATCGAGTGCAGCAAGGCCCACGGGACGATGCCGCTGGTGCGCGGGTTGCGCGGCGATGGGTAATTCTTGACCGAGAAGCTGTACTCGCCGGCTGGCCCGTGCGCTTCGATGAGGTGCTCGGTCAGCTCTGCCGCCGGATCGGCGAGCAGCCTGACCTGCACCGCGTCCCAATCCCCCACTGTTAAGGCTACTGCCGCGGCGACATTCAGCGACTTCTGGAAGTCGCGGGCCGCCACCGCAGCCGGACCGTTGAATACCTCTACCGGGCCGCTGGCCTGCTCCAGTTCGCGGCGCCGCCGCGCATCCATCCACGGCTTCACCAAGGTGGCCTGCAGCTTGCGCGTCGTAACCAGCACCTGCTCGATGCCGCCCATTCGTGCCGCCGCACCAAACAGGTCCAATCCGCCAATGGCCCCGGCGGTGCTGATCAGCCGTCCTGGCCCGGCAGCTTGCACTGATGCGGCAAGATCCGGGTCGGCCAGCGCTCCCATGGAACTGGCCAGCAGGTCGACCCCTGCCTCCAGGATGCGCACCGCATGCTCCCGCACAGCTTGCTGGCCCGCGCATTCGACCACCAGGTCGCAGCCCTCCAGCGCCTGCTGGAGATTCAACTGTTCATGTTCCAGACCCGGCTGATGCCGGCGCAGGATCACCCCTTCAAGCTGGGCGCCCGCCACGCTCCCGGCAGCCAATTGATCCGCCACCACGGAGCCGATGGCGCCATAGCCCATTACTCCCACCCGATACATGCCGCCCGCGGCCATGACCGTCCTGTCCGAATTCTTTGATGCCAGCTATCGCCAGCTTAGCCAGCCGGCGCGACCATCACGAACCGGCGTGGTCCCGGAACAACAGGAGCTCCGCGCTATTGCCCGGCCGCGGAGGCATGGTCGCCGCGCTCGATGAGCCGGGAGGCGGCATAGCCGAAGAAGATGCCCCAGAAGGCCGCGTGGATGTTGAACAGGTCAAGGCCGGAAATTGTCACGACAAATGTCACCAGCGCGCCAAGGGAGAACTTCGTGGCGAAGGCCGTCACGAACGACTGCGGCAGGGCCTTGAGCATGGCGATGCCTCCCAAGGCCAGCACGAATGCCTCAGGGGTGGCCAGCATGAAGCGGGTCAGCGTCGGAGCCAGCAGGGCGAAGACCAGGGACAGGAATCCATAGACCACCGCCGCTGTGTAGTGGCGGTGCTTTTCGCCCGATGAGGTGAGCAGCGCGTTGGTGGGCCCGGTGACGCAGGCGGATACCGCGCCGAAGCAGGCGTTGAGGATTGAGAAACCGCCCGAGGCCAGGGCGAAGGCATTGACCGGCGGCTGGTGCCCGGCGGCACGCAGCACCGCAACGCCCTGGCCGTTCTGCACGATCAGCACGGTGATGGCCAACGGTACCACCAGTTCAAGTTGCGCGGCCCAGGTGAATTCCGGAGCGGTGAACACCGGGGTGGCAAGTACCGGACCGCCCGCGGCATCCAATGCGAACTGCCCGCCGGCGGCCACGGCAATGACACCGGCGATTAGCGTGCCCAGCACCGGGGGCAGTTTTCGGCCCAGCGCCGGAACCGCACTGAGCAGCACGAAGACTAGCACCACGGGAGCGGCCACCACCGGGTTGGCTTGGGTGGATGAGACGATGTCGGTGCCAAAGCGCAGGAAGACCGCCGCCACCATGGCCATCACAATCGGCATCGGGATGGCCGCCATGATCCGGCGCACGGCCCGGTGGCTCCCAGTGCCAGGGCCAGCACCCCCGAGACGAAGAACGCCCCGACCACTTCGGCGAAGGAAAGGTGCTGCAGCGAAGGACCCAGCAGCACCGTGCCGGGCATGGACCAGGCGAATCCGAGCGGCTGGCGGTACAGCAGCGACATCACGATGGTCGCCAACCCGGCGGAGTGGAAGATCCCGCAGCCCCAGGAAGCCATCTCAGCCTGGGATAGTCCGCCGGCGGCACCCACGGCAAGGGTGACCGCGATGGGGCCAGAGGCTGAGAAGACCAGGCAGATCACCCCATTGCTGGCATAGGCCCCGCCCAGATCGCGCAGCAGGGCGCGGATCCCGGCAGGCCTGCTCGCGGGCCGCTCCAGCAGCGGTTCGCGCGGTGACCGCGCGGTGCTGGAGCCGATTCGTCGGTGGGCAAGAAATTGGCTGGCTTGGGCATGCGCTCTCCTGGATGACGGTGGCAGTGGCATTAATAGTCCATCACCAATGCACCGCTCCGGGGGCCGTGGGAAGTGGCACGTTGATCCGGGGTATGCCAGTCCTAGGATAGTTCTGGCCTCGGACCAGCACCGCAGGCAGGGCTAGGATGAGACCGGGGCAATGCGGCCCGCGGATGAAAGGACTGCACCGATGAATTCCAATACCGAGCTCGGCGAGTTCCTCAAGGCCCGGCGGGCCCTGGTCAGCCCAGCAGGCGATGGCGGTCCCCGGCGCCGTGTCCCCGGCCTGCGCCGCGAAGAGGTCGCAGTCCTGGCCGGCGTGAGCACCGACTACTACACCCGGCTGGAGCAAGGCCGTCACAAGCGCCCCTCCGAATCCGTGCTCGGCGCCTTGGCCAAGGCCCTGGAACTGGATGAGGCGGCGACCGGGCATTTGTTCGATCTGGCGCGCTCGGTCTCCGGCTCCGGGCGCAACAGCCCGTCGAGCAGCGTCCAGCGGGTGCGCCCATCCCTGCATAAGCTGCTGAATTCCTTCACCGCCCATCCGGCCTTCATCCGCGGCCGGCGCACCGAGGTGCTGGGCATGAATCCGCTGGCAGCCAGCCTGCTCACCGATTTCCTGGCCAAGCCGGTGCGCCACCGCAGCCTGATCCGCTGGGCCTTCCTGGATCCCGAAGCCAGGCAGCGCTATGCCGACTGGGAGCAGGTCGCCGCGTCAATGGTCGGCACCTTGCGCCTGGATGCCGGGCGCCATCCGCATGATCCGTTGCTCGCGCAGCTGGTCGGAGAGCTATCGATGAACAGCGGAGAATTCCGTACCTGGTGGGCCGACCACCGGGTGGTCGAGCGGCGGGACGGAATCAAGCGGTTCAACCATCCCGACGTGGGTTATCTGGAGGTCAACTACGAGGCGCTGGACGTAACCGGGGCAACCGACCAGACCCTATTCATCTACACCACCGAGCCGGGCTCTGAGTCCGAAGGGAAGTTGCGCGATCTAGCAGCGCGGCTCAACAGCCCGGGTGCGGCGCCGAGAGGCTAGCCGCGTGCCGGGATCAGCGATTCGCTGAGCCAGCTGCGCTCCAGCTCGTTCAGCGGCCGGGACGAAACGCCATCGGCGGCCAGTGGCACCATGACCGTGGTCGAGTCGAATACCGGCTGCCCATCCTGGTAGCCGATGCCGCGCACGGTGAAGGATTTGTTGCCCAGCCGGCTGATGCCCATGCGGATGAGCATCTCGGGCTGGTAGTGCAGCGGGCGCAGGTAGTCGATCTGGATGGATGCCACTACTGTGCCGAATTCGAATCGGCCAGTAGTTCCGTCTTCGCGCGTCCAGCGGATGCGCGCTTCTTCCATCAATGTCACGATGCGCGCATTGTTCACGTGGCCCAGGGCATCCTGATCCGACCAGCGCAATTGCAAAACGACCTCGGTTGCGGCGGCCAGTTCATCGTTTTTCGCGTCATTCATGAAACCCATTGCACCAGAAACCGGGGCTGGCCGCTGCGCCCGTGACAACTCATGAACTTGGAACATTGCCAGCAGGCACCCACCGTGCTTCCTCGTTGCTGGCGTCCAGGCAAATCCATTCCTGCGCTGGCCCGTAGCACCGCAGCTCATCGGTGAACCAGAGCGTCTGGTCCGGATCCCACCCGGCAATCACGCTGGCGTACTTCTCATCGATGTCGAGGCACTGGCCGGCGAGCGCCAGATAAGCACCAATGCCCAGATGCACCCCGTCATAGTCGCGCGCCACTGCCAGCCAATCAGGGATCATCCATGCGCCGTCGCGCCCAGTAGCCAAATACCAGTCGTGGCGTTTCTGCGCGGACACCTCGAGGCCGTGTTCGCGGCAGAGACGGATCCAGTCCTCCGCCGTGGCGATCTCCAGCATGTTCGCTGCGGGAGGCACACTAGCATGCCTGACGCTGGCCTGTTCCCACCCGAAACCGTCTTCCACGCAGGTCAAGCCCACAGGCTCGCCGCCAGGGAAGATACCGGTGCTGGCGGGCAGTCGGCTGCTGGGCTTGGACCACCATTCGCCACTGAAGCTGCCCAGCTGGCTGTTATGCAGTTCCGCGGCATCGCGGGCTTCCGTCGCCAGAACCGCGCCCCTCCAGTCCTGCAAAATGCCAAGGGCATCGTCATCGGGAGCTTGCGACTTACCCACGGGATCATGCTGGTCGAACTCCACCTTGAACTGGTTGCGCAGATCCACGGGATCCATCCACCAGTCCGCGAGCCCGCTGTCCGCCAGATGCCGGGCGACGCGCTCAAGAGGCGCGGCGAAAGCCGGCAACGCCAGCAGGGTGTCTTCCCCATCCGGTTCCTGCCAATAGCGCGCGTAGTCCACCGAACGAACTAGCGCGTGTTGCAGGAGCGCCGCAGTGGGCGTCACCAGGCTGGCGACATCAAGGAGCCGTGCAATCTCCTCGACACTGATATCGGGCACGCCTGGCTCGTCCATGCCAAACAGTCCAACGCTCTCGCCACGTTCGACCGCGACCCGATGCGCGGCATAGAACATCGCCGCCCGCAGTGGATGCTCCGCGAATTCCGGTTGCAGCTGCTCTTCGCTGGCAATTGCGAATTCCCACAGCAGCCTGCGTCCCCGCGCGCCTGCCATCAGCGCCTGCACCAGTTCCATCGCCACCACTTCATTTCATTAGCTGGAGATACCTAAATCCTGCCAAGACAGTCGATAACTATTTACGGGATCGATGAATCGACATTACCTGGGCATGGGTTGCAATTCACCTGTCCTTGGCACCGTGGGATACGGCTGGCCAACGGGCCGGCAGATTGCCCCCACCCGGAGGAACGTACGTGAAATTCTTCGCTCGACCCGGCAAAACCAATCATCTCACCCCACTGCATCTGACCGCCGGAAGCCTGGTTGCCATTGCCGCTTCCACCGCTTTGATCAGCGCCAGCCCAGAAGTCGAAGCGGCGCCTGCCGCCAAGACCACCGCGGATTGGAGCTCCTCGGCCTACCGCGGGTCCGTCGAGGTCATCCCTGCTAAAAATAGCGGCAACGCCGCCGATCAACAGACGCTGGACGGCGTGGTCTTCGAGGACCGCAACAAGAACTCCAAGCAGGATGCCGGTGAACCCGGCCTGCCGAACGTCACGGTGTCCAACGGCCGCGACGTTGTGTCCACCGACGGACAGGGCCGCTACGAACTGCCGGCCTACAACAACATGACCGCATTCGTCACCCAGCCGCGCGGCTTCCAGGTACCGGTTGACGAGGACAACGTCGCCCAGTTCTTCTACAATCACCTGCCCGGAGGCTCCCCGGAACTGAAGTACGACGGCATCGCCCCGACCGGCCCGCTGCCCGAGGCGGTCAACTTCCCGTTGGTGCGCAGCAGCGCCACCCAATCGCCGGAGCAGAGCTGCGTCATCGGCGCGGACGTGCAGACCTACACCCAGCAGGAAGTCGAATACGCCAGGGACGGCGCCTTCGCCGATCTGGCGGCCCGCACCGACTACACCGGGTGCGGCGTCTTGTTCATCGGCGACCTCGTGGGCGATGACCTGACCTTCTTCCACCAGACCCGCGAGCTTTCTTCCATGCTCAACGGCCCGGCCCGCTTCCTGCCGGGCAACCACGACATCGACTACGATTCGCTGGACGGGCAGCATGAGTTCGATTCCTTCCGCGCCCAGTTCGGCCCGGAATACTACTCCTACGACACCGGCAAAACGCACGTCATCGCACTGAGCACCATCGATTACCCCACTGCGGTTCCAGCTAAGAAGAGCGACTACACCTATGATTTGGGCCAGCGCCAGCTGCAGTGGCTGCGCGAGGACCTGGCCAAGGTTCCCAAGAACAAGGCCATCGTGCTGGCCGGGCACAGCCCGATGCTCGAGTTCTTCTACAGCGACGAGCATTCCACCAAGCAGGTTAAGGAGATCTACGAGCTGCTTGAGGGACGCGAGGCCGTTTCCCTGGGCGGGCACACCCATATGTCGGAGAACCTGCGCGCCGGGGACCTGATGGACGGCTGGCGCGATGAGGTCGGCGAAGCAGGCCTGCCCTTCACCCACCTGACGGTCCCGGCAATTTCCGGGCAATGGTATGACGGCCGGGTCTCCGAGAACGGCTACCCGACCTCCATCCAGCGCGACGGCACCCCGCCGGGCGTGCTCACCTTGGGCATCAAGAACACCGACATCGTGGAGCGCTTCACCGCCACCGGACAGGATCCCAGCAAGCAGATGTCGCTAGGCCTGAATACCCCTGAGTACCGGCAGTGGTACGAAGAGAATCTGGACAAGGAACGCGGCACCGTCCAGCCCCTGGCCGACCCGCTGGCAGTGAGCCGGCAGGGATTGGCCCAGGACACCTGGCTGACCACGAACTTCTGGATGGGCAGCACCGGTGCCACCGTCGAGGTCTCCATCGATGGCCAGGACCCGGTGGCCGCCGTGCGGACCCAGCAGATGGCGGGCGAGCGCCCGCTGACCGGAGCCGAGTACTCGGACCCGTCCGCCATCGCCGAGCAGTTCGTCCACGGCGGTGGCCTCGCCGAGAAGACCAGCCACCTGTGGCGCATGGAACTGCCTGATGACCTCTCGGTTGGTGAGCACACCGCGACGGCGACCGCCACCGACGTGCATGGTCGTTCCTACACCGAGCAGCTGGAATTCACCGTCGTCCAGTAGCATCGATGCTTTGAGCTGGTGCCTGCATGATGCAGGCGCCAGCTTTTTGTTACGCCAGTGACAGGACAGCAGCGGCCGCAGATGCCTAGGATGAAGCCATGCGCATTGCAATCCTTGATGATTACCACAACGTGGCCCGCTCGCTGGCCGATTTCGATGGCCTCGCCGCCGAGCTGGACGCCGAGATCACCGTCTTCACCGAGCATCTGGGCCATGAGGACCACACTGTTATCGAGGCATTGCTGCCCTTCGACGCCATTGTCGCCATGCGCGAGCGCACGCCCTTTCCGGCCGCCCGGCTCAACGCTTTGCCCAACCTGAAGCTGCTGGTCACCACCGGTCGCCGCAACGGATCCATCGACCTGCAGGCAGCACAGGACCGGGGTATCGTGGTCAGCCACACCGGCTATGTGGCCACCGATGCCGCTGAGCACACCTGGGCGCTGATTCTTTCCGCCGCGCGCCGACTGGATGTGGAACTGTTTTCCGCGGACCGCCCGCTGGCGGCCGACTCGGGCTGGCAGACCACGTTGGGGATGGGCCTGTCCGGCAAGACCCTGGGCGTCTACGGCTTGGGAAATCTGGGGTCGAGGGTGGCGAAGGTGGGCTTGTCCTTCGGCATGCGGGTCATCGCCTACAGCCAGAACCTCACCCAGGAGCGCGCCGCCGAGGTGGGCGTGGAGCTGGTCTCGGAGGCCGAACTGTTTTCCACCAGCGACATCGTGACCGTGCACCTGAAGCTCTCCGAACGCAGCACCGGGGTCATCGGCCCGAAGCAGCTGGCCTGGATGCGGCCTGATTCCATCCTGGTCAACACCTCGCGCAGCCGGATCGTGCAGACCGGCGCGCTCATCGACGCGCTGGAAAGCCGGCGGCTGCACCTGGCTGCGGTGGATGTCTTCGATGTGGAACCGCTGCCGGCCCAGGACCGGCTGGCGAACACCAGGGGCGTGATTGCCACCCCGCATATCGGCTACGTGACCATCGAGCAGTTCGAGATGTTCTACCGCGATGCGGTGGAAGATCTCCGCGCGTGGGCTAGCGGCGCGCCGATCCGCGTGCTGGCCTAGAAGCTGCGGGCCGCGGCACGAAGAAGTAGTGCAGGATTGCCACCACGGCGGCCCAGGCGGCTCCGATCAGCAGGCCCACCAGCACATCCGAAACCCAATGGTGCCCGATGTAGATGCGCGAAGCGCCCATCGCCAGCACAAATAGCGCCGCGATGATGGCGATCAGGTAGGCGTAGCGGCGCAGCCCGTAGATGATCGCCAGGTAGCTGGCGATACCGATCAGCGCCGCCGAGTTCAGCGTGTGCCCGCTGGGGAATGAAAAGGTTTCAGGCGGCGCAGGTCCCCCGGGGATGCCCTGGGGACGCGGCACCTGGAGGTTGGCCTTGAGAATAACAGTCAGCAGCACCGAGACCAATGCCGTGAACGCGACGGCCGCCAGCGGCCACGCGCTGCGCGTTTTCCAGCACAGCAGCCCGGTGATCGCCAGCATGATCATGGTCATTCCCGGGGTGGATCCCCAGAAGTACAGGAAGTCGGAGACCGCGAACAGGAACGGCGACTGGTGCTCCAGTACCCATTGGTATGCCGGGGCGTCCAGGTCCTTGGCCCATCCGCCCGCATGCAGGGACACCAGCACCCTGCGGGTGAAGTAGAACATGGCGACGACCAGCCCGAAAATGATCCACAGCACCTGTGCGCCGCCAGGACGCTGGCCGTGCCGGAAATACCAAGAGGATCTCATGGCTTCCATCGTATCGGGGTGGAAGCGAAGCGCTGAACCCGCTGGATGCGGAACAATGGAAGCATGACGATCAAGGTGCTGGCAGTTGGCAAGAAACACGAATCCTGGGTGGACGAAGGAATTTCCCGCTACGAGAAGCGGCTGAAGAAGCCCTTCGACCTTTCCTGGCAGCTGCTGAGCCACTCCTCGCGCGAGAACGACGCGGCACGCACCGAGGAATCCGGGCGCATCCTGGCCAAGATCGACGACCGCGACTTCGTGGTGCTGCTCGATGAACGCGGGAAGAACGTGGACTCCCCCGCGCTGGCCAACACCCTGCGCACACCGATCGATTCCTCGCGCAATGTGGTGATCATCATCGGCGGCGCCTACGGCGTGGACCCCACAGTGCATGCCCGCGCCAACTTCACCTGGTCGCTGTCCAAGCTGGTCTTCCCGCACCAGCTGGTGCGCTTGATCCTCACCGAGCAGCTCTACCGGGCGCAGGACATCCTGGCCGGCGGCAAGTACCACCACATTTAAGCCAACCCCTTGACTTTCCAAGATGGAAAGACGAGACTTTCCGTAACGGAAAGTGGTGTATTCATGGCTTCATCAGGAGATTTCATGGACAGAAAGCACGCGGCCAAGCTGCTGCAATCTGCCGAGCAGGAGTCGCAGCAGATGGTCCAGACTTCCGGGAGCCCCCGTGGCTTCACCACCACCTTGGTCGCAGTCTCAGCCGTAGTCCTCACGTTGTTCCAGGCTTACCCACCCCAGGCTTTCTGGACAGCACTGCTGTATATACCGTTGATCCTTTGGTACGTGCTGGCCCGGCGCCGTCGCGCAAAGCCACGGACATTGGCCGATACCCCGAGCCTGCTGGCGGGCGCCTATGCAGGATATTTCATCCTCGGCATCCTGCTGGTCAATTGCCTGAGGTTTTGGGAAGCGACACAGGCAGAGGAAGTTGTGGCGAAGATTCTTGTCACCTTTATATCCTGCATGTTCTTGGTGGCCAAGATGCAAGCTGCCTACAACATGGCGCGCCTGGAGGACGGCAATGACCAAGTCGTCTAGCGACGCCCGGTTCGACGAATTAATCCACGCTCCATTGCGGCTGCGCATCTGTGCCAGCCTGGCTCCGGTTCAGTGGGCTGAATTCGCGCACCTACGCGGTCTCCTCGATGTCGCCGACTCGGTTCTGAGCAAGCACCTCAAGCAGCTCGCCGATGCCGGTTATGTCGGCATCGAGCGGTTCACCAAGCTGGGCCGCAGCCATGTGCGCGTTTCGCTGACGAAGACGGGCCGTCGCGCATATGTTGGCCACGTCGCCGCCCTTCGTGAAATTACCGCAGGATAAGAATTCTCGCGCGCTGCGCATGTGAAACGGCACCACAACAGCACCACTTTCTACCGATTCAACAGACCATCCACAGCACACGCCAGTAGGGAGGCCTGGTCATGGAAGAACAATGTGGCGAAGTCAAAATCATCCCGTTTGCCTCGGGGATCTTGCCGCTTCCGGTCATCACCCTGGTCTTCCTGCCTCCAGGTGCCGAGGGCAGCGAAGAACTTGATCCCAATGCTCCCCAGTGTCATTGAAGGAACTCCCATCGGCGAGGGCAGGACGGGAAATCGACGGTGAAATTTCCCGAACAGTACCGGAAAGCCGTGGAGAAGTCCGCCGATACTGCGGGGCTGCCCATAGGCATCATTGCCGCGCAAATCAACCAAGAATCCGGCTGGGGCCCCAAAGCCGTCTCCCCAGTGGGAGCACGAGGCATTGCCCAGTTCATGCCCGGCACCTGGGAGGAATAGGGCAACGGTAAAGACCCGTTCGATCCGTTCGCTGGCCTCGATGCCCAAGGCCGCTACATGAAATATCTCGGGGACACTATCGCGGATCTGGCCAGCAACGAGAAAGAAAAAATCCAATTCACCCTGACCGCCTACAACGCCGGAGCGGGCAACGTCCAGAAATACGGGGGTATCCCGCCCTTCGAGGAAACCCGCCACTACGTGGAAGTCATCATGGGCAACGCCCAGATGGACTATTCCTCAACCTGTGAAGCACCCGGTGGCTTCGACTTCGGTGACTTGCAAGCCGATGAATGTGCACACCCCAGCCTAATTCACGCATGACCTCGCCGTTCGGGCCGCGCGCGTGCCCGCTGGCCAGTTGCGCGGGCATGCCGTTCCTCTTGATGCATGAAGGCATCGACCTGGCCGGATCAGACCCCTATTTCTACGCTCCCACGGACATGAAGATCACCTATGCCAGCGTCGGGAACATCGACAAGCTTTACGGCACTTACGGCAACTACATTTTCGCCCAGATGACCGAAGCCCCTTACCTGGTGTTCGAGTTCCACGAAGCCCAAGACAACTCCTTGCTGGTGAAAACCGGAGACGTAGTGAAGAAGGGAACCCCGCTGAGCGAGCCGGGAGCTACCGGTAATTCCAGTGGCATCCATGGCCACTTCCAGATCAACAACCCGAAAACCAGTGTGTTTGACCGTCCAGCAATCAACAACGGCAAAACTTATGACCCGGTACCGATCCTTCGACAGCGAAAGGTGAACATCCAATGAAACACGCCAAAATCCTCCCCCTGGCCCTGGCGGCAGGACTCGCAACAGGGAGAGCCGGATGCACCCCCGCCGGCACCGAGAACGAACTAAGCAGCATTCCGAGCGTTGCCCCGACCACGGCCACCCCCACCGCGCCAGCGCCCAGCGCCAGCCATGAGCACGGGGATGCCGTGGATGATCCAGCCAAAATCGAGCTGGCGAAGCAAGCGGCCACGATCATGACCACCTGGGACCCGAACAAGGACTTCAACCGCACTGCAGCCGAAATGCGCGTCAGGAAGCTCATGACTAGCGAACGGGCTAAGCAAGTCATCGCGCCGGAGCGGCCCGCGACCGGCGTTGAATGGCTGACCGCCGCAGAGAAGAAGGCGACCAGCAAGCCCACGGTGAAACTCATGACCGAGCACCACGAGCAGGACACTGTTGCGATCACCGCAACCTGGCAATGGGTCACCAAGGATGGGGAATCCTGGGCAGGGGAAGGAAAACAGACGTTTTACTTCACCTTCACCGACACTGAACCGTACAAGATCCGCGACTATGTGTCATTCATTCAATGACGGTCTTCACGGTGCAGACGGTTTGCCTCGTGTAGGAAGCGAGCAGGGCGTGGTATCCGCGGGAAGATCCGTCAATCCACATTTTATTCTTGATGTTGCTTGCAGGGGCGATGCAACCAGCTACGGTGGTGTGCCGGTTATGTGAGTTACAGCAGGTGTCTTTCACAGTTCATCCGATACGCAATCTCCCGGTGAGTGCATGATTCAACATGCAGTTGAGCCGGAAAAGCAGGTCGCCATTTGAGATAGACCCGTTTGCTGCATGCGCAGACTCAACCAGTGGGTGGGAGAACCGTTCAGGTCCCCAATATTGGCGAAGCCTATTGGAACTTGTCAGTTTCCCCCCAAGGGCTGGCAGGTTGCGCCTCCTACAGGAGAATTGAGACAAAGAGATGCAACATCCAACGAATCCTGGACGCTGCATCCCTTGGTCTACCCCTGATCTAATTCTCTTATGCCGTAGTGGAATCTGCGTCCCACGTCTTAGGAGTCTTCCGCTTCTAGGGTTGCTTCCCATAAGCGTTCGGTGTTTTCCATGTATTGCTGAACAACGTGTTGATTATGCAGTTCGAGAATTGCTTCATCGTTGCGCTTGAGACTTGTTTCGTTATAGTTGTGGCTTCCAGTAAAAACGAATGAGCTCAGGCCATGCTGGTTAGGTCTGGAATCGTCGTAGGCCTTGTCTACTACAAAGAATTTTGAATGGATCCGACCGGTAGTGCCTGTCTGAGACAAGTCGCCTAAGGGAACTTGTGAGTTGTTCAGGATCTTTGAGATGTTGGGCGCTACAGGACCAGCGACAACTGATACGTTACAACCGTCATTACTTAGTCTGGCAAGCTCTTCTGCGATAGCTGTTCGCGTCGAGTCCCATTCGCTGATCCCGACCGCAATCGTCGTCTCATTTGCTATGCAATCTAGATGGGAGAGTCTTTCGCTCACTGGATCCAGTGAGCTAGACGGGAAAAACCGGGCGACACTGAATCCATCTTCACCACGTGAATGATGCTCCTTGTAGTAGTCCGGATCCTGCGTCATCTTAGAAAGGTCCTTGTGGTACTTCTTGTATGCGCGGTAAAGCTTCTCATCCCCCTTCACGGTTAGAGCGTTGTTCCAGTAGCTTGTATGGTTGACGTCCGTGACGTTGGCTGATGACTGGACTACGACGTTTCGCTCATTTGAAACGGAGGAAAACAAGGCGAACTTGTTGTGCATCCCTTTGGTGCCTTGGCACGATGAAGTATTTCCTTCAGGCGATTCGTGCTTGCATACGGCGACCCATGACTTTGCTTTAATGTCTGTGCCTAGGGCATTAATCAACCGTGCTGCGGGAGCAGAACTTATTTGCCAGCCGTCGATAACTACCTGGACATTGACTCCTCGGTGGTAGGCCGCCAGAAGTTCATTGACATAGTCTTCACCAGATGCACCAGAAATGACGAAAGCTGCTAGTGAGATCGTTGAACCTGTATCAGCTTGCTTGAAGTAGGAACATAGTCGTTCGGCAACAGCTCCTGCCCTGTTCTGGAGTGGATCACTGAATACTGCACCTGTTTCGACCTGTACTTCAGGGGCTTGTGCACAGGGTACTTCCGCTTGCTTGTAGGTAGCATCTTGCAGATTGATGGAACGCGAAATGCTCAAACCTGCCAATTGGGCGTTCGCCGCTGGGATAGCAGTCACTGACAATGTCGCAGCCAATGCCAGGGCACTAATCTTGGTTGGAATTTTCATGGCGGATCCTTATTGTCTTTGACCGGAATTATTTCCGGGACAGATCGTGGACGATATTCTTCGTTGCAGGATACAAAGCTCGGAATTGTTGGTATCTGGCTTCGTACACCGGATTTTTGATGGGTTGTGTTTTATAGAGAATGGGGTTCCAGTGTTCGATGTCTGGATCATTGAACAGTGAGGCTGCGAGAAATGCCATGCCCAGGCTGGCACCGATGGCGTGCTTGCGGATGATCTGTTCTGTCCCGAGGATTTCGCTGATAATTTGTGGCCATAGCTTGCTGGTTGTTCCACCGCCAACTGCGAACATTCGTTGTGTTGTTCCGCCAGCTTGCTGGAACGTTTCCAAGTTATGGCGTACTGCGTAGCCGACTCCTTCCAGCGCGCTGCGGAAGATGTCACCTTGTGTATGAGACAGCTCTAAGCCGGCCAGGACTCCCCGGGCTTGGGGGTCGTGGAGGGGGGTTCGTTCGCCGCTGAAGTAGGGGAGCATCACGAGTCCTTTAGCGCCCGGCCCGCTTTTTTCGGCTGCTCGGAACAAGCTTTCATAGTCAGTGTGGGTTAGTTCGCGGATCCATTGGGTGATTGCTCCGGAAGTCGCTAGCCCAGCGGCCAGGCAATAGGCACCGGGTCTTGTTCCTGCGGTACTCCATAGGGAGTGGTGACGCAGTGATCGCTGAGTGTGGTGGACTATAAACAAGGTTGTGCCGTACATCAGCATGGTGTCATTCGTGCGAGTTGCTCCCACAGAAATAGCTTCGGCCCAGGCATCGACGGTGCCGGCGATCACTGGAGTTCCGGCAGGAATTCCAGTTTGAAGTTCCGCTTCAGCAGTAATGGTTCCTGCTTGTTCATCGGGCCAGAACAAGCGAGGCCTACTGATCTGAGGCGCGATCTTCTCAAACCATGGTTCGTACCAGTCTGCTGATGACAGATCATATAGAGGTGTGGATTGGCTCGCTGAGTGGTGGTCCAAAACGTACTGGCCGGTTAATCGGTAGACGATCCAGCTCGAAGGCATGAAGAACATACGAGCTTCCTTGAATGACTCGGATTCATTCTCCTCAAGCCACTGCAGCTTCGGCCCAACAGATTGCGAAGATAGAAAGGATCCGCAGCGAGTGAAAATATCTTCGGCACCCAGCAGTGTATTTTGAGCTTGGATCTGTTGGGTTGCGCGGGTATCTACTCCATAGAGGATAGCTGGATGTAAGGGCACACCGTGGCGGTCTGCGATGGCCACGCAGGGTCCCATGCCACTAGCGCCTACCGCAGCGACTTTGTAGTGACCATGTGCCAGTAGCTCGCGCGAGATGTCCTGAAATTCTTCCCACCAGAGTTCGGGATCCATCTCATGCCATCCAGGTTCTGGCCGTGAAACCTCATGCGATCTTGTTGCCTGCGCAAGGATATTCCCCTGCGAATCGACCAGCACTCCTTTGCTGCTAGAGGTCCCCACATCAAATCCGAGAGTAACGGATATCGACGTATCCTTTGATGCTTGTCCTGTGTTTGCTGAAGTCATATCAAACTTCTTGCGGGTAGATGATTGACTTCACTGCATGCTCGTCGACTCGACCTGCCAGTAGGGCCTGGCTAGATTCGGAAAGTCGGAAGCTTCCCGTGTGCAGCCCGGAGAGGTCGACTCTTCCGCTGGCGACTAGAGCCATTGCCAAAGGCCAGGTGTTGTTATAGCGGTTGACCGTGGCGAGGGTGATTTCGTTCCAATTCAGCGTATGCAAAGGTAATTCGACGTCGGTCTTGCCGATGCCAATTGAAGCTGCTCTGCCATTTTGCCGTAGTAGATGTAACCCAGCGTTAAGTACCTGTGGCACTCCACTGCATTCTAGAAGGACATCGAAACTAGGATCTTGCTTTTTGATTTCATTGCTGTGGAAAGTGTGGAATCCGTGGGTTCGAGCGAGTTCTAGCCGTGTCTCTGAAACATCCGAAACTACCACTTCCAAGGCACCTTCTGCCCTTGCTGCTTCCGCGGCGAGGATACCGACGGGTCCTGCGCCGGTGACTAATACCTTATCGCCTGGAAGTAGCCCAGCTCTTCTGCATCCCCATAGTCCGACGGAGAGCGGTTCGAGTAGTGCTCCTGCTTCGTAGCTCATGGATTCGGGCATGACGTGTAAGGAACGCGCATCGATTGCCAGACGCTGGACGAGGCAGCCGTCATAAGGAGGGGTGGCCAGAAATTCGAGATCTGGACATAGATGGTAGCGTCCGGCGCGGCATTGAGCGCAGTCACGGCAGGGGGTTCCGGGCTCCACGGCGACCCGATCTCCAACTTTGACATTGGTGACATCCGGGGCGATGGCAAGAACATCTCCGGAAAGCTCATGTCCGAGGATGAAATCTCCGGAAACGACGAAGGGTCCGACCTTTCCTGAGACGAAATAGGAGACGTCTGAACCGCATACCCCTACGGCGCGAGGGGCAATGATTGCTTGCCCCGGCTCAAGGGTCGGTTCTGGGACTTCTCGAAGTTCCATAGTTCCGAGGTCAGTCATTACTGCGGCGAAATTTGCCATTTCAATCCTTTTCTTAAACGCTCAATGATTCTGAGTCGACATGCATTATCTGGACACGCTTTGGGCGGGGGACTCGATGGCGTGGGGGTCCATATGCCGAGTAGAAGGCAGAAAGTAGGTTGCGCCAGCGCACAGTAAGCACATCACTGAGCAATACATTGCCACGAGCCATGGCGAACCGTCCGAACTGCTGGTCAGCGCCGCGGCGACAAAGGGAAGGGTTCCGCCGACTAGGGCGCCTGTGATTTCTCGGCTGAAGGTCACTGAGGTGTAACGCACTCGCACATCGAAAAGCCCTGAAAGCATAGTGGCTTGCGAGGCCAAGGTTAGATCGCAACACAAAGTGAAGATCAAGACGAGTGCGGCCCAGATCCAAACTGGGGTTCCGGTATCGAGCATCCAGAAGAAGGGGTAGAAAAGTACCGCGCCGGATACAGAACCAATGATCATCAGGCTTTTGCCGCCGAAACGATCGCAAAGCAACCCTGCTACCGGAATGGTGATGAGTTTCAGAAGGTTGGCGATGATGATGCCAAAGAGCCCGATCCATTCGGAAGCACCCACCGTGGTTGCCAGATAGCTCAGCGCATATACCGAAGGGAGGTATGAAAGCACGTTCGGCGAGATGCTCATGACCATGGCTAGAGGAATGCGGCGGCCACCGAGACGGAAAACTTCGCGGAAACGAGGAACCGCCGGCTTTTCTTCCTGGTGTCCTTGTTCAAACTCTGGACTTTCGCTTACCCGGAGCCTAATGATGAAGGCTGCGACGGCAAGGATGATGCTGAGCAAGAACGGGATTCTCCAGCCCCAGGCAATGAAATCTTCATGAGGCAGGACGGACTGAACCAAGAAATAGATACCTGTCGCCATGAGAGAGCCGAGCGCGTTTCCCGCGCTAGGGATCGCGGCGTTGAGTCCTCGGCGCTTTGCGGGGGCATGCTCAGCGGATAACAACATAGCGCCGGCGTATTCACCTCCAGCGCCAAGGCCCTGGAGAATTCGAAGGAACACCAGGAGGATGGGAGCCCATACTCCGATCTGGCTGTAGCTCGGGAGCAATCCGATGAGCGTCGATGACACTGCCATGAGCAATAGGGTGACGAAAAGCATCAGTCTTCGTCCGAAGCGGTCCCCGAGAATACCGATAATGACACCGCCCACAGGGCGGGCGAAGAACCCGACCGCAAATGTTCCTAGCGATGCCAGCACAGCCAATGTTTGATTCTCTCCAGGAAAGAATACCTGCGACAGTACGAGTGCTGAGGCTATGCCGTACAGCGAGAAGTCGTACCACTCGAGAGCAGTACCTACAGTCGATGCCAATGTTGCTTTTGAAATAGGGCGTTTGGGTGCCATGATTCCCCTTCGGTGGTGTGAGTCACATTGATTCTATATCTAAATTATTCTTTTTCAACAGTCTTGTACTTTTTTCAATGACGATCTAACGTTAGGAATATGCAAAATATGCACAACACCCCAGAAACAGATCTCAGCGCTACGATCAGGAAAGCTGTTCAGAGCGCGGATCCAAAACTATCCAAATTCAACCCCTTGCCCCGCATCCTTGCGCATGATGAGTTCAACTCCGGCTTACACGGGTGGGTTGAACTCGGCGGCAACTACAACGGCAAGGGAGAGTACGAATCCCTAGACAGGCACTTCCGAGATTTTCGCCCACCGCAGCTTTCGTCCTGCGACTTTTTCGATGTTGGCACACACGGGGCGATGTCAGGAACGTATGCATTGAAGTTGGCATCGAGGCCTTATCCTGGCCACACCGCGACAGCTATCCGACGGCTTACCATGAGCGGGAGAGGCCTACTGCAGATCGAAGCCTACTTGGCATATAAAGCCGAAGCAGTGGTCGACCCGGATGCAGATGAAGCCTTCGGGGAAATGAAGTTCGACGGCAACAGCCATCCCTCAGAAGCGCAATTTGGCGCATTCACTGTCGCCACTGACCTCTGCGGAGATGATGGAATCCGCTACCATACAGTCGCCCGCTACCAGAATGCTGACGAAGATGGGAACATGCTTCGTCAATGGAGGTACCCGACCGTTCCAGAACCAACTCCTCGCGAGCACTTTGAGGGCAAAGTGGATTTCCCCTATGCGGCTGATTTCACAGCTCCTAACCCGGAAGATTGGGAAGTCTACGGTGAGCCCCAAGAGCTCTGCATGAACGAAGTCCCGACCAAAGTGAACTGGCATTATTTGCGATGGGTCATCAACACCGAAACTCGACGCAATGTTGAATTGCAGCTGAATGATCAGATCATGGATTGGTCTGATGTCCCAGTGCCCATCTACGAAGAACGCTATGGATCTTTGGAAAATCTTCTGAATTTCTATTTCTCGGTACGTTCGATGAGCGGCCAGCGAAACTTTTTGTTCCTCGACTCCGTCGTTATCTCGGCAGATTGGTAAAATCATGCGTGAATCTCAAACCGCAGTCCTCGAACGCGGTGTCGTTCTTGAAGGAGAAATTGCAACAGAACCGTTCGAAGCTGCCTGGGCGACGGAAGCCCGCTGGTTCGTGCAATTCCTAGAGTCCGATACAGGCCGGGTGCAAGCCAAGACGCAGATCTCGGCCGATGGCCTGACCTGGGTCGATCACGAGTCCGAGCCAGCCGTAGGCGAGATGAGGGGAGTGATTACCACCTCTGTGCGGGATTTCGGGCATTGGCTTCGTCTCGTCATCACGCCGGAAGAAGTTACCTCGGCTCCCCTGACACGGGTTTACCTCGTGCTTAAGGAATAATCAGTTAGAGCGCACTCAGGCGCGCGAGAGGAGCGGGAATGAAATCTACTCGTCACACATTGGACGACATCGCCACTGCACTTGGCCTTTCTCCCAATACCGTCTCGCGCGCCTTACGAGGCCGTGATGGAGTAAGTGAACGAACCCGCCAGCTTGTCCTCAGCGAGGCGGTTAAAGTTGGGTACGTTATCCCGCAACAGCATCCGACTACCGGCGTCGATACCATCGCGGTGACAGTGCCGTCGGCAACACACACGTTCGCAGCCCAGCTCTTAGCCGCGATCGAGTCCGGAGTGCGGGCAGCAGGATACTCGCTGGATCTATACGCGACGGAGGAACTGCCGGAGCAAGAGCAGCAGATTGCGGAGCAAATCATCGCTTCCCGACCAAGCGGTGTCATTGCTATACCCGTCCAAGGGCGGAGCCATCCTTGGGCTGCTGTACAGGCAGCAGGAATCCCAGTTGTTGCAACAACTCGTGAAATTGCTGAAAGCCCAACCGATTTCATCGGCGTGGACAGTGAAGCAGGAAGCTATGCAGCCGCAAGACACCTTATCGGCTCGGGTGCGAAAAGGATCCTCAGTATCGATGAGAATCTGGCGATCAGCACAGTGGAAGCCAGGAAGTCGGGGATCAGACGAGCCCTAGAGGAGCCCCCTCATGCCACTGTGGACTTCGCAGATGTACAGACCAGACGTTTTGAGAATACTGGCCCCCAGTGGCGGGCTCACGAAGCATTCCTTATTGTGAACGATCGCCTTAGCGAGGACCGCACGTACGACGCGGTAATAACTGGGGATGACTTCTTTGCCCTTGGCGCTCTCAAAGCGCTGCAGGAATCGGGCCGGCGTGTGCCAGAGGAAGTAATGGTTGTTGGATATGGGGGACTTCCCTTTGCTGAGTGGGTCTCGCCTGCCCTCAGCACCGTAGACCTGCCTGCAACATTAGTCGGAGAATTGGCGGTAGCTACCTTGCTTCAACGAGTAGCAGGAGCTTCAGGGCCACGTATACGAAGACTGATCCGTCCAGAGCTCAAGGTGCGCGCTAGCAGTGCTGTATTAGCTGAACGAACAACTTAACTTCAAATCCGTCAGTTAGAAACTGTCTCTTACGTCAGGGCGACAATTAAATTGCATGGTCCATGTTTGGCCAGTCTCGAATAGGACCCTGCCAGCTACGCTTGGAAAACGTAAGGTTCGGGAATCTCTGGATATTTCTGGGGAAAATACCCGGAACACGCGAGAATTAACCGGATATGGTTCACCGAGTTCGAATTCTCGTCACCCTGCGGCACGATCACGCGTAACTTCGCCATCCGGCGAACTCGTGATCCAGGGCATTACGCCGCCATGCTGCAAGTTTCCCTTTGGCCCGGCGCTGATGCTGGTTATGCAGGCAGACACCTAAGGAACGTTCCGCTTCAGATGTATAGGTCCGGTATCGCGGGAACTGCTCGTACTCCGCAACATACTGGACGAGAGCCTCGAAACGCTCGCTCCATCGTTCGTCGGGTTCGCGTTGCCGAGGGTCGATATGCCAGTCGGGAACGTCTTGCAGATGCATGATTTTAGCCGCAGGCAATTGACCGGACTGGAGCTCTTTGCGCTGTGCAGCTAGCCAGTGGTTCAAGGAACGTTCGGTCTGGTCGCCGGTACTGCGCGGAAGCCTTTTGCGCTCAGCGTGGGATGCTGCTAATTCTTTTGCCTGACGCCGCCATGTGCTCGAGGGCCTGTTCTTATTGCGCGCAGCCACTGCAGTTTCGTGCTTGGCCCGGAAGCCGGGTTCATAATGATCGCGTCGCCGCAGGTGGTAATGGATGGTAGCAGGACCACGGTGGCAAAGTTCGGCGATTTCCCGCACAGTGATCCCGGCAAGCAGCATCTGGTCCCATTCGGGGTGCCTTGAGATCTTCCGGCTGGTCATGGGCTTAAGATACCGTACGCGATGAACACTGGGTGCGGATTCTTGGCAAGTGGTGGTGTATTATCGTTCAGGATTCTGCATGCCCGTCCAGCGCGATAGTCTCCTTTGGGGAGTGCAGGTCTCAGAGGGTGGCGGCAGGAGATTTAGTTTTCGGATGTACGGGACCAGTACGCCATAAGCCGTTCTTGGCCTGCTGCTCCGTAAGGCCAAGGATTTCTCGATCGGAAAGTTGCAGCTGATCCTTTAATGCACTAATCATCCATTCAGGAAGGGGCGATGTGCGGTCGGGCCCTGCTGTTGCCTCAACCGATTCGTAGAGCCGGCCCATCTGGACGATAACGTCCTTCAAAGGTCGAATCTTGGGGTTATTGCCCATGCGTGCAACCCGTGAGGTGAGCTCATCGTAGACTTCGCCATCTGAACGGGCGCCTACGGCCCAGATTTCGGAGATATCGAGCATGGGTGTACCGGAGGCGTCTTCGGTGATGCGCCAAACGATGCGCCAATCCCGGTCGCCGACAACTAGCTTCCGAAAACCAACCAGGGCGCCAAGCAGGGGTTCGTCGGCTTCGGGTGACTTTTCCAGCAGCAGCATTTTCTTGAACACCGCGCGGACGATCTGGGGGTCTATCTTGTGAAGACGGTGCAGGTCGGCCACTGCGTCTTCAGTCAGCCGGACAATGCACAACCGGTCTTCAGATGAATTCACGAATCCTCTGACTTAGCTTCTTCGGCATTTTCCGCTTCAAGCTCTGCACGGTCTAAGTTGAAGAATTCCATGGCTTGATCGAGGGTTGAGCGTACGCCGCTATCGGTGGCGAAGCGGGCCATGACCAATGCAGCATCGCGAAGTGTCTCCCGGTCCTGGCGCAGCTGAGCGATTTCCTGGGCTGACACCACTTCGGCTACGACCTTGCCGTGCCGTGACAACGCCGTATCGCGCCCTTCTTCAGCTGCTGCCACCAACGCCGAAAGGCCGGAGCGCGAAGCTTCAGTGATACTCAGAGTAGTCATACAAAAACTATATAGATTTCTGCCTAGAATTCCAATCACGCCCGAGCTATCAGGCTCGCTCGTTGCACTCGACGGCACTTCCGCTCCCCTGGATTAGAAGCCGATAACCTCCGTTATGTAAAGTAGAACAGCAATTATTGCATCAGATGCACGATGGACCCCCGCCGCCGGTTGACCAACTGCGTCTCTTCACTTCTCTCGTGCATTGAGCAGCACGATATTTTAGAATGCGCAGGAATTAGCTGAATCAAAAACTTCCTGGGCTTCTTTCGATTCAAGTGAGGGAACTTGAACATCGGGATTACCTTGAAAACGTCGAAATTTACCCGAACGGTTTGACCGCACCGACATTTTCAGCCCAGACGCCGTCTTTTTTGCGTCAACTCGGATGCAAATATTATCGTCCACGTTTTTCCGGGCTTCCCACGACGACTCATCGGTTTGCTTCCACGAAGCAATTCTGACTTTAGAAAGAGCGAGATCCATATCTTTCGCGGAGGTGAAACGTTTGCTTGGATCACTTTGGAGTGTTTTTGAATAAACCCTTCGGAGAGCTTTTGGCGCCCATAGGGGTAGTCGGAGATCTTGCGATGACAGAGGAATCTTACCCCGCTGCAGAGCATTGATTACTCCTTCGCGCGTGTATTCTTCATAAGGGAAACGCCCCCCGACAAGCTCGCGAAGAACCAGACCCATCGAAAAAAGGTCACTCCCTGCAGTTAGAATACCTGTCGTGAAAAGTTCAGGTGGACTGTATAAAGTGGGATTATTTACAGCCTCAACTTCTCCATTTAGGTCGAAAAGTCCTGCCACTCCTAAGTCTGCTATTAAAGAATGTATCGGCGGCTCAGTCAGAAGTATGTTTCCGCTCTTAATGTCCCTATGACAAATCCGATGCTTCGTATGTAACTCTCGTAGGCCACTAAGAGCATTACGAACGATAGCTACCGCTTCGCCTCCCGAAAAGCTGTCTCCTCTCAACAGCGCATCTGTAATACTTCCTCGCGGATAATAGTCCGTGACTATTTCGATAATCCGCATCGTGGGGTCATTCACATATCCGTCTACATGCGATGCGCTACGGACTGTCACCACGTTGGGATGAGAGATGCTCTTGAGCGTACTAGCTTCTGGCAACGTTTTTTCGTCAACCATCGAAAGATCAAGGCGTTTTCCGACCACCTCACAGTTTAGGATTTCATCCCGGTATAGGCGTACCTCGTTGATTCCCTCTGGCATACTGACTATTGCTTCGTAAGGAAGTCGATGCACTACACCAGACATTTCAGCCTCCCATGGGTTTTGATGAACTTTGCTGTAAACACACTGAAGCGACAGCAAACGCTTCACCCAGCCCTGCGCTCCAGTACGTAGGTTTTTCAGTGAACCCGAAAATCTGAGGATCGATGGAATCGAGTTTCGGTGAACTTACTGCGCGACCAACAGCTGATGGTTTTACCACATTGTAGATAACAGCTTCCTCAGCGCATGCGATCATTAGTGCGCCAATCGACAGGATCCGGTTTTGTGCATGGGAGTATGTCCATTGCGAATACTTTGCTGTGTCTAGCAGTGTCACCGCAGTCGCGTCCCATTCTCGAATGTCCGCGCCAATGCGTTTCTTGGTATCGAGCAGCTGAACTTCGCCTGCAAGGTTTGTACTTGGGGATAATTTTCCAAATGATCCTGGCAACGCACTTTGATAGTGCCCCTCCTCCTTTGAGTAGGTGATGGCCGCCAAGTACAGATCTGAACCTTTAATGCTTACTCCGATTGAAATCATGACCACATCTTTTCAGCTCTTATGGATTAAAGGGTAATTTGGTGCCCGATTTACTCGAGGATCATTCCCTGTTCAATACAGCCATTTCTTGTGGTAACCACGGCCTTTCGAGATAGGTAAGACGGCGACGGGTACCGCTATCACGGTGGCCGCGAGTGTAATCTTGCGTCTTCGTGGACACCGGATCTCGCCAGACCGTAGGCAAGCGACCTCAGTACATTGTGTTTGGTCACCCGTCGTGATGTTCCAAATCGTCGTGGTTAAATCTTGCATCTCAAGGGTTGCGATACGTTTCGAGATGGTATCTAAAACGTTCGTTTGTGACACACCATCCTGTCTTCTGGGCGGAAAATCTTCGAGAGTTGAAAACTCAACGGATTTCTAGTGCCACTTCGTCGCAAAACTCAGTCTCACAAACTATGCATCGAAACTATGACCGCGAGACGAGTATTGATACATTTCAAACCATGGGATACCTCCTCGGATACGCCAGAGTCTCCACAGGTAACCAAGACGCGCAACTTCAGCTCGGCGCACTCACCAAAGCCGGTTGTTATCGCATTTTCACCGACACCGCTTCCGGCGCCCTCAAATCTCGGCCCGAGCTAGATTAGCTCGTGGAAGGCCGGATGTAGCAGATATAGCTTGCGGCAAGATGTGGCCACCGCACTTGGCAATAGAAATATGAGGTACTCCTTTATGCGAAGAGACCGGGCTTCCACACCTCTGGCATTGGTCATAGCAATGAAAAATGTCAGGGCCATGCAAGCGGCACTTGCACCGTCGAAGGCTATTGTTCAACATGACAACTTGGCGACGCACCGTGCTCTGCTGGAAGAAATCAATCCCAACATCATGAGGCAATAGGGCGACCAGCAAGTCTGGATTGACGGAGGGAATCTAAGCCCTCATGCAGCCCAGTCCGTTCCCCCGCATCATGAGCGAGTTGCCGAACTCATGGACGACTTGGTTAAGTTCGCCAATCGTGTCGATCTTCCAATCCTCGTGCAGACAGCAATCGCTCATGCCCAGTTCGAGACGATTCACCCGTTTCCTGACGGCAACGGCAGGGTTGGCCGGGCGCTGATCCAGGCAATACTGCGCGGTACGCAATTGACGCGCAGTGTCACCGAGCCGGTCTCTGCCGGCTTGCTCCACGACACCACCAGCTACTTCAACGCACTGGATTCTTACCGTTCCGGAGACATCGCGCCGATAGCAGCAGCAGCCGCCAACGCTTCTTTCGCGGCGATCAGCAATCGCCGGCTTCTGGTAAACGATCTTGACACTGTCCAGAAGCAATGGCGAGAACAGGTCAAAGAACGACGGGATTCGGCAGCGAATCGGCTAGTGAGCATCCTGCTTCGCCAACCAGTCATCGACAGCTCATCCGCTGCCGCAGAACTTGGGATCACGACCGTCAATGTGCAGATTGCTATTAACCACCTGGTTGATGCCGGGATCCTCGTGCAAATCACGAACAGGAAACGCAATCGCATTTGGGTAACCAAGGATGTTGTGAGGGGGCTAGACGAATTCGTGGCCAGAGCTAAAAGGCGCCGGTAGAGGAAGCGATTGAGCATCCACGCCGGCAGTCCAGTTTCATCGATTTCAGGGCTACTGGCGGCATCAAGCGGCAATTTTCGCTTCCCCGAGACTTGCAGGAACCACGACGCGAATTTGCACCGTATTCGTTTGAACTAGTGAAGTCCCCGAACTGTCGAGTCCAGAACGTAGTATCGATTCCATGAGTGATGTGCTTTCCCGGTTTGGTGCGGCCACCCGCAAGTGGTTCACCGACGTCTTCTCGGCGCCCACGGTGGCGCAGAGCGGCGCCTGGGAATCCATCTCCGACGGGAAGCACACGCTGGTCATCGCCCCCACCGGGTCAGGCAAGACCCTGGCCGCGTTCCTCTGGGCCCTGGACCGGCTGCACCATGCGGAACCCGACGCGCCGGCGCTGCCCGGCATGGAATCCGATGCCGACCATCCGGCAGGCACCGGAACCAAGGTCCTCTATATCTCTCCGCTGAAAGCCCTGGGCGTTGACGTGGAGCGCAACCTGCGCTCACCCCTGGCCGGCATCCGCTCCACCGCCCACGAGATGGGGCTCTCCCAGCCATCGGTCACCGTGGGCGTGCGCTCGGGAGATACCCCGGCCAATGACCGGCGCAAGCTGCTCAAGGACCCACCCGACATCCTGATCACCACGCCCGAGTCGCTGTACCTGATGCTCACCAGCCAGGCCCGCAAAACCTTGGACCAGGTGCATACCGTCATCATCGACGAGGTCCACGCCATCGCCAATACCAAGCGCGGCACCCACCTGGCCCTTTCCCTGGAGCGGCTCGACGCGATGCTTGCTGCCCCGGCCCAGCGCATCGGGCTCTCGGCCACTGTGGAACCGCCCGAAGAAGTCGCCCGGTTCCTGGCAGGCTCGGCACCAGTAAATATCGTGCGCCCGAAATCCACCAAGAAGTGGGAGCTCGCGGTGCGGGTCCCGGTCGAGGACATGACCGACTTGCCGTCGGCGGCCGGCGCCCACGACCTGGGACCCGGTTCCTCCCCGGCGGCCTCAGCCAGCATCTGGCCGCACGTGGAAAACCAGCTGGTGGATCTGGTGCTGGAGAACCGCTCCACGATCATCTTCGCCAACTCCCGTCGCTTGGCCGAACGCCTGACCGGGCGGCTGAACGAGATCTATGCCGAACGCGAGGGGTTCAGTGCCGAGGATACTTCCACATCCACCCCGGCAGTGCTGATGGCCCAGGCCGGATCCACCGCCGCCGCGCACCCTGAGGCACCGCTGCTCGCCCGAGCCCACCACGGCTCGGTCTCCAAGGATGCCCGCGCGGCGATCGAAGAGGACCTGAAACTGGGCAAGCTGCGCGCCGTGGTGGCCACCAGCTCGCTGGAACTGGGCATCGACATGGGCCTGGTGGATCTGGTGATCCAGGTCGAATCACCCAATTCGGTCTCTTCCGGGCTGCAGCGCGTGGGCCGTGCCGGTCACCAGGTCGGCTCGGTCTCCCAGGGCATCTTCTTCCCCAAGCACCGCGCGGACCTGCTCTCTACCGCACTGGTGGTCACCCGCATGCGTGAAGGCAAGATCGAGAAAATGGCCATGCCGGCCAACCCGCTCGATGTCCTGGCCCAGCAGACCTTGGCCGCGGTGGCCATGGAGGACCTTGAGGTCGAAGCGTGGTACGACACCGTGCGCAGGGCCGCGCCCTACCAGCAGCTGCCGCGCAGCGTGTACCTGGCGACCTTGGACATGATGGCGGGCAAATACCCGTCGGACGAGTTCGCCACCCTCAAGCCGCGGCTGATCTGGGACCGCGATGCCGGAATGCTCAGCGCCCGCCCCGGCGCCCAGCGCCTCGCGGTGATTTCCGGTGGCACCATCCCGGACCGCGGGCTGTTCGGCGTCTTCCTTGCGGGATCCGAGGATGACAAGGCCCCCAAGCGGGTGGGCGAGCTCGACGAGGAAATGGTCTACGAGTCCCGCGTGGGCGACGTGTTCGCGCTGGGCGCCACCAGCTGGCGCATCGAGGACATCACCCACGACAGGGTGCTGGTCACCCCGGCCTTCGGCCAGCCCGGCAAGCTGCCCTTCTGGCACGGCGACGGGCTGGGCCGCCCGGTGGAACTCGGAGCGGCGCTGGGCGAATTCACTACCGGGCTGCTGGCCGGCGAGCGCAGCGCCTCCGCCGCCGCGCTGCGCGAGCACGGGCTGGATCCCTTCGCGGCCGAGAACCTGCTGAACTACCTGGGCGAGCAGCGCCAGGCCACCGGGCAGGTGCCCAACCACCAGAACTTCGTAGTGGAACGCTTCCACGATGAGCTGGGCGACTGGCGGGTCATCCTGCATTCGCCCTTCGGCCTGGCGGTGCACGCCCCGTGGGCGCTGGCCATCGGGGCGCGCGTGCGCGAACGCTGGGGCCTGGACGCCTCTGCGATGGCCGCGGATGACGGTATCGTGCTGCGCATCCCGGCCATGGATGATGAGCCGCCGGGTGCCGACCTCTTCGCCTTCGAGGCCGATGAGATCGTGGACGTGGTCACCTCGCAGGTGGCCAACTCGGCACTGTTCGCCGCGCGATTCCGCGAATGCGCGGCCCGCGCCCTGCTGCTGCCGAGGATCAACCCGACCAAGCGCACCCCGCTGTGGCAGCAGCGCCAGCGGGCCAGCCAGCTGCTGGACGTGGCCCGCAACTACCCGGATTTCCCGATCATCCTGGAGACCGTGCGCGAGTGCCTGAACGACGTCTACGACCTGCCGGCCCTGACCGAGATCCTGGGCCAGGTCTCCTCCCGCGCCATCCGGCTGGTGGAAGTCACCACCGAGCTTCCCTCGCCCTTCGCCCAATCGCTGCTCTTCGGCTACGTGGCCCAGTTCCTCTATGAGACCGACGCCCCGCTGGCCGAACGCCGCGCCGCCGCGCTGAGCCTGGACCCGGTCCTGCTCGGCGAACTGCTGGGCCGCAACGATGTGCGCGAAATCCTCGACCCGCAGGTCATCGCCGCCCTCGAACAGCAACTGCAGCACCTGGCGCCGAAACGCCGGCTATCCGGGATGGAGGGCGCCGCGGACCTGTTGCGCCTGCTCGGCCCGCTGAGTGCAGAACAATTGGCACAGCGCCTGCGCTCCCCGGACGATGAGCAGCAAGCCCTTGATGCCGAGTCCGCACGGGACCATGCAGAATCCCTGGTGGCCACCCGCCGCGCCTTCACCCTGCGGGTGGCCGGGCAGCTGGCCTATGCGGCCATCGAGGACGCGGGCAAGCTGCGCGATGCCCTGGGCACCCCGCTGCCCACCGGCATCCCCACCGCCTTCCTTGAACCGGCGGCACAGCCAATCGAGGACCTGGTGTCCCGCTTCACCCGCACCCATGCCCCGTTCACGCTGTCCGAGCTGTCCGCCGCGCTCGGCCTGGGCGTCGCGGTGCTGCGCCCGGTGCTCGACCAGCTGGTGGCGGCCGGCCGCCTGTCGCTGGGGGCGTTCCGTCCGGTGGAGCTGATCCCGCCTGGAATCAGCGGGGATGAATACTGCGATGTTTCGGTGTTGCGCACCATCCGCACCCGTTCGCTGGCCGCGTTGCGCGCCGAGGTGGAGCCGGTGGACCAGCCAACGTTCGGACGTTTCCTGCCCGCCTGGCAGCAGGTGGGGTCCCGGCTGGAAGGCAGCGACGGGCTCTACGAGGTGCTGACCCAGCTGGCAGGGGTTGAAGTTCCTGCCTCGGCGCTGGAATCATTCATCCTGCCCGCCAGGTTGCACGGCTACCAGGCATCGTGGCTCGATGAGCTGACCAGCAGCGGGGACGTGCTGATCTGCGGGGCCGGGGCCGCCGGCGGCAAGGACGGCTGGCTTTCGCTGCACACCGCAGAGTTCGCCTCGCTGAGCCTGCCAGCCCCGGACATATCCCAGCTGGAGTCGCTGGCCCGCCGGGTGCTTGATTCCTTCGACGCTACCGGGGCCTACTTCGTGCAGGAACTCGCCGCCCGGCTGCACTCGGAAGAGGGGCTGCCGCCCACCGAGCAGGAGATCACCGAGGCCTGCTGGCAGCTGTTCTGGGCGGGGTTCATCTCCCCCGACACCCTCGCTCCGGTGCGCGGCTACCTGGCTGGCGGCACCACCGCGCACAAGATCGCCAAGCCGGCGCCGCGTGCCCGTGCCGCCCGGCTGAATCGGCTATCCGGGCTTACCCGGCTAGCCCGGGAACAGACGGCCGGACAGCTGGCACGCAACACCCGCGGCTCGGCCCGCTGGTCGCTGCTGCCCGCCCCTGCGCTGGACCCGACCATCGCAGCGCATGCAACCGCGGAAATCATGCTTGAACGCTACGGGGTGCTCACCCGCGGTTCGGTGGCCGCCGAATCCGTGCCCGGCGGCTTCGGCCAGCTCTACCGGGTGCTGTCCAAGCTGGAAGAGGAGGGCCATGCCCGCCGCGGCTACTTCATCGAGAAGCTCGGCGCCGCGCAGTTCTCCACCGCCAACACCATCGACCGGCTGCGCACCTTCACCCTGCCCGATGACCCGCAGCGCCAGCCGCAGGCTGTGGTGCTCGCCTCCACGGACCCGGCCAACCCCTACGGCGCGGCCCTGCCGTGGCCGGCCACGCAGACCGGGCACCGCCCGGGGCGCAAGGCCGGGGCGATCGTGGGTCTGCTGGACGGAGAATTGGCGCTCTACCTGGAGCGCGGCGGGCGCACTGTGCTCGCTTTCGGCGAGCCAAGCGAAGAGTCATGGCGGCTGCTGGCAGGAAATCTGGTGGCCGTGCTGCGCACTGCGACAGTGGACAAGCTGGCCATTGCCACGGTCAACGGCGAGCCGGTCCTTGAGCACCCCCTCGCCCACGCGCTGCTGGCGGCCGGATTCTATTCCACCCCGCAGGGGATCCGCTTCCGGCGCTAAGCTGCAGCGCAGTCAAGCACCGGCGCTACTTGCGCGCCCTGCCCCAGATCCAGGCAGCATTGGTGACCTCGAAGAGAACCTGCCCATCGCAGCCGAGCGAGCCATGCAGAGTCACCAGGGCCCGGTCCTCGCGCTTGAACTGGATATCGGTGATTTCCAGTTGCCCGTGCAGTTCCATGCCGGGACGCACCGGAGCATGGAACTGGATATTCTCCATCGCCCTTCCGGCCACCACCCACCAGTGCCGGTAGGCTCCCAGCACTGCCAGGCGCTGGAAGATCGCCAACGAGTGGATGCCGCTGGCGATGATGCCGCCGAAATGCCCCTGCTGCGCGAACTCCGCGTCGGTGTGGAAACGCTGCGGATCCCACTGCATGGCGAACGCGTGCAGATCCTCGTCGGTCATCTTGTACGAGCCCAAATCAACTACGTCCCCGACTGCCAAGTCCTCGGCATAGATGGTCGGTTCGGTCGGCTCGATCTGTTCTGTTGCTGCAATGCCCATGCGCCCAGCGTAGGCGACGGCTACGGCGAACTGCGCTTCGTTACGTCCGCACCGTACGATGGGTTCCTGGATTGATTCGAGGGAGGATGCATGCCAGAAGGAGATTCCGTCTACCGGGCCACCGCCCGGCTGCACCGCGCGCTGGCCGGAAAAACCATCGTTCGCTCGGACTTCCGGGTTCCGTCGCTGTCCACCGTGGACCTGGCCGGGTACATGGTGTCCGAAGTCGTCCCGCGCGGCAAGCACCTGCTGGTGCGTCTGCATCCGCCCACGGACCCAGACCCTGCCTTCAACCATCCTCCCCTAACCCTGCATTCGCACCTGTTGATGGAGGGCCGCTGGGACCTCTACGGCTCCGGCGACCGTTTCAAGCGCCCCGCCCACACTGCCCGTGTGGTGCTGCAATTCACCGGGATCACCGCGGTCGGATTCGACATCGCCCAGGTCAAGCTCGTGCCCACCGCCGACGAGCAGGAACTTGTTGGCCATCTGGGCCCGGACCTGCTCGGCACGGATTGGGATGCGCAGCAGGCGGCCGCGAACTTCCGCGCGCAGCCGCAGCGCGGCATCGGCGAGGCGCTGCTGGACCAACGGCTGATGGCCGGGGTCGGCAACATCTACCGCAGCGAGGTCCTGTTCCTCACCCGGCTGCATCCGCTCACTCTGGTGGGGCAGGTGGTGGGCCTGGAGAAAGTCATCGAGATGTCCCGGCGCCTGCTGGAGGTCAACAAGGACCGGCCGCGCCGGGTCACCACCGGCCTGGCGCGCGCCCGCGAACCCTATTGGGTGTATGGACGCGCCAGCAAGCCCTGCCTTCGCTGCGGCACCACCATCCAGGTCTTGAAGATCGCCGCCGAGGACTCGGGGCTGGAACGCGACTGCTACCTCTGCCCGTCCTGCCAGCCGGCACCGCGCAGCTGAGGCCGCGGATCAGCGTGCTCCCGGCAAAGATGGGAGAATATCCCATATGGCTATGGAATCCCCGCTTCCCGTTCGCAACGGCGTCAATGCAACTCGGCTTCGACTCCCGCGGACCGGTTCATGGGCAACTGTCGCCGATTATCTGCTCGAACGCTTTGGCCATGTCGATCCCGAGGGCATTCTGCGCCGCTTCGATGAGCAGCAAATCGTTGGCCTGGGCGGCACTCCGCTCACCCGCCAGACTCCCCTGGGCGAGCATGAATTCATTTGGTACTACCGCTCCTTGCCGGAAGAAACCCCGATCCCCTTCGAGGCCAGAATCCTGCACCAGGACGAACACCTGCTGGTCGTGGACAAGCCGCACTTCCTCCCCACCACACCCGGTGGACGCTTCATCCAGGAATCCGCGCTGGTGCGCTTGCGCAACCAGACCGGCATCGACGACCTGGTGCCGATGCACCGGCTGGACCGTGCCACCGCCGGCGTCATTCTTTTCGCGGTGAATCCGCAGACCCGAGGTGCCTACCAGATGCTTTTCGAGCGCCGGGAAATTGCCAAGCGCTACAAGGCGGTCGTCGCCCTGCAACCCGGTGAAGGACTGGAAACCGGACGCGTGCTGCAACCCAACGGCGGGCATTCGGAGGTCAAAACCGAAACAGAACTGCGCGATCTGCTGCAGCGCATGCCGCTCGTTTTCGAAAACCGGATGTCCAAGGTCAAGGGCCAGCTGCGTTCAATTGTGGAAGAAGGCGAGCCGAATGCCCAGACCCTGATCAAGGTCGAGACCATTGGAACCAGCCATGGTTTCCATTCCGGGACCGAGGTTGCCTTGATGGATCTGGAACCGCATTCGGGCAAGACCCATCAGTTGCGGATCCACTTGGCTTCCCTGGGCCTGGGCATCATCAATGATGCGTTCTATCCACGGCTGTGGGATCTGGCTCCTGATGACTACCGGCGCCCGCTGCAGCTGCTGGCGCACACCATTTCCTTCACCGATCCGTTGACCGGCGCCGAACGCAGCTTCAGCAGTGAGCAACGGCTGGCGGAAGCCCCTTCAGTTCAATAACCCCTTCTCATGTGGGAGGAACTGGCCTAAGCTGGTGCCCAATATCCCGTGACACATAAGGATGAAGGCAAGATGGCCGAACACGAGTCGACCCCGCAACTTGATTCCCTCGTGGCCTCGGCCCGTTCCGCCATGGCATCGGCCAGCGAACGGACCTCCTTCGAGTTGCCCTATGCACCTCCGGATCATTGCCCCAACCCTGTGGTGGAGCCCTTCGACAAGATCCGCGGATATCTGCTGGGCGCTTCGGGCCTGCTGCTGTTGCTGACCACGTTGGCGTTGTCTTCCGGATTGCATGCACGAGCCCAAGCCAGCTTGCTGGATACCAGCCTGGTGCACTCGGTGCTGTGGCCGGCACTTGCCATCGCGCTGGTCCTCAGCGCAGCGTTCTCGCTGCGCAGCGACCAGCTGTCGGCCCGGCGCCAGCGGATCATTTCCATCTACTCGATCCCGGCAACAGCGTTGATGGCGTGCGCCATCACCCTGGCGTCCGGCTTCATGCCCGTCGGCGCTGCCATCCTGGCGACCATCGCTTCGCTGCTCTCCCTGTACGGCGTACTGCAGCTGAACAAGAATACTGCGCGCAACCGCTTGGAGCGTTGGGCCACCGACGCCCCGATCAGCTTCTTTGCAGGTGCCAGCATGGTTTACGCCCTGCAGCTGTGGTTTGCCGCGGCCGGCTGGCATGACGGCGAGCACGGAATCCAGGCCGCCCTGATAACTGCCGGAATCTCGGTGGCCGCCGGCGCTTTCGCCCATTCGGAGCGCGGCCGCCATGCGCTGGCCAGCGGCTACGGGATCTGCATGATTGCTGCCGCCATCCAGGGCTGGCTGAAAGATTCAGCGCCGCTGTGGGTCTGCGCGGTCTGGATCTTCATGGCCCTGCTGGTGTTCCTGATGGCCGAGAACCGCCGGTTCCAGATCAGCCATGCCGAGCACCGGGCGCAGCGCGGCAAAACCGTAGAATTCTAGGTTCTGCCACGCCCGCCACAAATGCTTAACGCGGTGCCATGCGGATGGCGCCATCAAGGCGAATGGTTTCGCCGTTGAGCATCGGATTGGCCACGATATGCTCCACCAAAGCCGCGTATTCTTCCGGACGTCCCAAGCGCGATGGATGCGGCACCTGGGCACCGAGCGAGTCCTGGGCTGCCTGCGGCAATCCTGCCATCATCGGCGTATGGAAAATGCCCGGCGCGATGGTCATGACGCGGATCTGGTGGCTTGCCAGCTCTCGGGCCAGGGGAAGGGTCATCGCGGCTACGGCTCCCTTGGACGCCGCGTAGGCGGGCTGTCCGATCTGGCCGTCAAAGGCGGCCACCGACGCGGTGTTGATGATGACGCCGCGTTCGGTGGTTCCCTGCTCGTCGTTCAGCGCTTCGCTATGCGCCATGGCTTCTGCGGCCAGGCGGATCACGTTGAAGGTGCCGTTGACATTGATGTCCAGCACCTTGGCGAAGCGTTCCAGCGGCAGCACCCCGTCACGGCCCAGCACCTTGCCAGGTGTCGCAACGCCGGCGCAATTGACCAGCACGCGCAGGGTGCCCAGTTCCTTGGCACGTTCGATGCCGGCGGCCACCTGCTGCGCGTCGGTGACATCGGCAGGCACGAAGCGGACATTCGACCCGATCTCAGCCGCAATTTCATCGCCGTCCTCGCGCGGCAGGTCGAGCACCACCACGTGCTTGGCCCGGGCGGCCAGCGTGTGCGCCGTGGCACGCCCCAATCCCGACAGGCCGCCGGTGACGAGAACGACTGAATCCTGCAACTGCATGCTTGCTCCTTCGTAGACAGTGAACCTGTGATCTACATTACTGGCCAGTTGCGCCCAGGCGAAGAAGCTTGCCAGCAGGCACGGAGAAACCGCTGGATCCCATGATGGGATCCAGCGGCTCTCGTACGCTTCCGCTGCCTAGTGGCTCGGAACCTTTGCAGGTTCGGCTTCAGCGGCAACGGACTTGTTCTTCCCGCCGAGCAGGAAGCCGATGACCACGATGCCCACGCTGCAAGCAGCACCAACCAGGAAGCCAGGCTGGAAGCCTTCAACCGAAGCGGTTAGCGGGTCGACGCCGTCCGCGATCTTCGAGGCGGTGGCCGCGGCGACAACGCCAACGAGCAGCGCGGTCCCCATGGCGCCAGCCAACTGCTGCAAGGTGGACAGCAGGGCCGAACCATGCGAGTGCAGGCTGTGCGGCAACGGGTTCAGCGCAGTGGTGAACGCCGGGGTGAAGATGAAGGCCAGGCCCAAGCTCATCACCAGGTGCATGACAACCAGCAGCCAAATCGGGGTATCCGCGTTCAGGATCATGGCGTAACCAAGCAGGGACACCAGAAGCACCACGGCGCCGGGAACGATCAGCGGACGGGCGCCGACCTTGTCGTAGAGCTTGCCGACCATCGGTGCCAGGATGCCCATCAGCAGTCCGCCCGGAAGCATGATCAGGCCGGTGGTCAGGGTCTCAATGCCCAGCACGCTGGTGAAGAACATCGGCAACAGGATAATCACGCCGAACAGCGAGATCATCGAGAACATCATCAGCACCAGCGAAAGGGTGAAATCCTTGTAGTTCAGCGGACGCAAATCCAGCAGCGCCTTGTCCTCCTTCTGCAGGTTCAGCTGCAGGAAGACGAAGGCGACCAGGCACAGGACCGCGCCGACCAGGATGCCCAGGTTCAGCGGGGTGATTCCTGCCGAGAGGCCGCTCAGTCCGTAGACCAGGCCGCCGAATCCAGGGATCGCCAGGATCAAGGAAGGAATGGACAGCGGAGCCGAGGCGCCGTCGACGTCCTTGGACAGCCGCGGGGTACCAATCAGCAGGGCTGCTACCGCAATCGGGATGATCACGATGAACATGAAGCGCCACGAGAGGAACTGCAGGATCAGGCCGGAGAGCGTCGGGCCGATGGCCGGAGCTACGGAAATCACGATGGAGACGTTGCCCATCAGCACGCCGCGGCGCTCGGCCGGGACCAGATGCAAAATGGTGGTCATCAGCAGCGGCATCATGATGGCGGTGCCGCTGGCCTGGATGACACGGGCCAGCAGCAGGACGCCCAGACCCGGCGCGAGTGCAGCCAGCAGGGTGCCGAGGGTGAATAGGCCCATCGCCAAGACGAAGACATTGCGTATGCTCAGCCGCTGCAGCAAGAAGCCGGTCATCGGAATGACCACGGCCATGGTCAGCATGAAGATGGTTGACAGCCACTGGATTGCGTCAGCGGTGACATTGAATTCAACCATGAGCACAGGCAGAGCCACGTTCATGATGGTTTCGTTCAGGATGACCACGAAGCTGGAAACAATCAGCACCGCAATCGTGGTGAAATTCTGTTTGCTCAGTCGTTCTGGAGCGTTCGTCACGGCAGGAATCTGCTTCCACGAGGATTCGGAAAAAGGAAATGCCATTTGATGCCTGCAGCTGTTCGCCGGACTAGAAATTCAAATAGCTCTACCGATTTTATCGCTTGGGAATGCGGCGCACTAGGGTTGCGGGAAATCCGCATCAGTGAGTTCGGCAACACAGATCCAGCCTCATGGAATGTCGAGGGTTTGTGTACCAAGATAGAACCATGAACGTGCGCACACCTGACCCATACCCTGGATGGCTCTCCGAGGAAGACCTCTACGAGGCACGCCAGCGCCTGCCGATGCTCTACGTCGAGGCCATTCCCGTGCGCCTGGATCCACTGGGCTATGTCAACGAGGTGGGCCTGCTGCTGACCGGCGATGACGATGGCCGCATGCTGCGCACCTTCGTTTCGGGCCGGGTGATGTACCGCGAGACCATTCGCGCAGCGTTGATCCGCCACATCGAAAAGGATCTGGGCACCATGGTGCTGCCGCAGCTTCCGGCCTCACCGGTGCCATTCACCGTTGCCGAGTACTTCCCGGCGCCGAGCGAAACCGGCCTGACCGATGATCGCCAGCACGCAGTGTCCATGTGCTACATCGTGCCGGTCCGCGGCGAGACCAGCCCGCGCTCCGACGCCTTGGAACTGACCTGGCTTTCGCCAACCGAAGCGCTCAGCTCGGATATCCAGGGCGAGTTCGCGGGTGGCCGTGAAAATATTCTCCGTCAGGCATTAGCCCACGTCGGAGTGAATATCTAGTTCTGTTTTCCGCCCTTGGGGACGATTCCCTGACGACGCTTGAAGATCGATCCGACCCAGCTTCCCAAGAGCACGCCGAGCATGCCCACGATGCAGCCGATCAGTGTTTCGACCACGCGGTCGTACATCACCGAGCCGCTCAGGCCTGTGGCCAGCGAGACGCCGACAAGCGCCATCGGGGTAATGAAGACCTGCGCCAAGAAGTAGTTGCGCATGACCAGCAGCTCGGCCATGAACTGGCAGAAGCCGATGAAGGCAAGCAGGATCCACACCTGCGGATTCAGGAAGATCAAGATCGCCATCAGGATCACCCCCACCAAGGTGCCGAGCATACGGTGCACGCCGCGCCGGATGCGCAGGCTAGTGGTGTGCCCAACCAGGGGAACCACCGCAGCCACCATCGCCCAGTAGTTGTGCCCGGCTTCCAGGCTGTTGCCCAAGGTATTGGCCAGGGCACCGGCGACGCCGGCCGTCAGGATATAGAACAGCCCTTCCCACCAGATGGCTTTGCGGACGTTATCCGACAGCGGCGGCAACGGGGTGCGCTTCCACAGGCTGGTCCACTGCCCGAGCGCCCCGGCAGCGCCGATGGCTATCGACAGCAAGATCGTTAAGCCCGCCACGAGCAGGGCCTCGCCAAAGGGCGCGGGCCCAGGAATCGAGGCAATCGCCGCAAAAGCGAAGATGTGGAACAGCGAACCGCCAGGCCGCAACCGCATGAAACCGACCAGCACCGAACAGGCACCGGCAACGAGGGTCGTCGCGCCAACGACTTGCCACTGCTTGATCCCGGGGTCCGAATGGTCGATCCACCAGTGGGAAACGGCCAGCGCCAAGGCAATCACCGCGAAGAACAAGGCACCGGAACGGACCTGCATCCGCAAGCGGTTCCAGTAGCCATCCACGCGCCCATACACGCCGGTGAAGGCACCGAAAACGGCAAAGACCACCAGGTCCAGCCGGTCAATCGCGAAAAGGGCAAGCAGTGGCGCAAAAACACCTACGCCAGTGCGCAAGCCGATCCAGTGGTCTTTGCGGGCAGGCCCCAGCGTCACCAGCGCCTTGGCGGACTCCTTCAGATTCTGCAGGGCCACATCTTCCTTCCGTCGCGTTGGACACAACACGTATGCCCATTATTCGCGCTTTGCCTTGTGACACGTTAGGTTTTGGCGCACATTGACCCTGTCGTTTTCCTCACCGCGCAATTAATACGGCAAACTTGTTACGTGCCCGAAAAGAACTTTGACCCCAGTGCCCCGCATGCCCGCCAGAACGAATTCGGCTTTGAAGTCGGAACCCGGCTGACCGCTGAAGACGGTTCCCCGATGCTCGGGCGTACCGGCGTGATCCGTACCCCGCACGGCGAAATCAAGACGCCAGCGTTCATTGCCGTAGGCACCAAAGCCACCGTCAAGGCGGTCACCCCCGTTCAGGTCGAGGAGCTTGGCGCGCAGGCAGTGCTGTCCAATGCCTACCACCTGTACTTGCAGCCGGGGGCGGACATCCTCGATGAGGCCGGCGGCCTGGGCAAGTTCATGGGCTGGGAAGGTCCAACCTTCACCGATTCGGGCGGATTCCAGGTCATGAGCCTGGGTTCGGGCTTCAAGAAGGTCATCGACATGAAGTCCGTCGACCAGTCGGGTCCGGATGATGCTGTGGCTCCGGGCAAGGAACGCCTGGCCAATGTGGATGAGGACGGCGTCTGGTTCAAGTCCCACCTCGACGGCACCAAGCACCGCTTCTCCCCTGAGATCTCCATGGGCGTGCAGCACCAGATCGGCGCGGACATCATGTTCGCCTTCGACGAGCTGACCACCCTGCAGAATTCCCGCGGCTACCAGGTCGAGTCCCTGGAGCGCACCCGGCGCTGGGCCGAGCGCTGCATTGCCGAGCACTTCGCCCTGACAGATTCCCGGGCGGGCAAGGATTACCAGGCGCTGTTCGGAGTCATCCAGGGCGCCCAGTACGAAGACCTGCGCCGCAAGGCCTGCCAGGATCTGGGAGCCATGGCCTTCGACGGCTTCGGCATCGGCGGCGCCTTGGAAAAGGAGAACCTGGGAACCATCGTCGGCTGGTGCGCCGAAGAACTGCCCGAGAACAAGCCACGCCACCTGCTGGGCATTTCCGAGCCGGATGACATCTTCACCGCCATTGAGAACGGCGCTGACACCTTTGACTGCGTCTCGCCCACCCGCGTGGCCCGCAACTCGGCGTTCTATACCCCCTGGGGCCGCTTCAACCTTTCAGGTGCACGCTACAAGCGCGACTTCACCCCACTGGTGGAAGGGTGCGAGTGCTATGCCTGCAGAAACTTCACCCGTGCCTACATCCACCACCTGTACAAGTCCAAGGAACTGCTCAGCCACACGTTGATTTCCATCCACAATGAGCAGTTCACTGTTTCGCTGGTCGAGTCCGCGCGCCAGGCCATCGAAGACGGAACCTTCTTCGAACTGAAGGACAAGGTGCTCTCCAGCTACTACGCTGGCAAGCCCGATCCGCAGGGCCAGCCGGTTACCCAGTAGGCAAGGACTGCAAGAACAGCCAAGGCATCGGTTCTCCACGCGTCAGCTAGCGCACGGAAAACCGATGCTTTGGTCTTTTCTAAGCTGGAATGCGCTGCCCTGCGCGGATCATCGGCAAATGCATGATCCCGTCGTCGTCATAGTCTTCCCCGGAACGCTGGAACCCGAACTTCCCGTACCAGCCCTCCAGCTGGGTCTGGGCGCTGAGCTGGAACCGGGATAGCCGATAGCCAGGCCCCTGGTTTCCAGCTCGAATGTGTCGTCTTGACCTGCCTGCATATCCTCGACTCTAATGTCCGGATACAGCTGCGGGCATCGCTCTCACGGATGATGCCCACAGGATGATCAGCTTTCGACAGCCGTTTGGCTGTAGCCGGGCTCGCGCTTCTTGAACCATTTGATGACCATTGAGGTCACCGGAACGAACAGGATTTCCACTGCAGTCTTGTAGATGAAGCCCACCACCACATAATTGATGAAGCTCGGTACATCGGCGATGCCGATCACCGGCGCGGCAATGGCGCAGAAGATCAGGGTATCCAGGAATTCTCCAACACCGCTGGAACCGATAAGCCGGAGAATCAGTCCACGCTCGCCGGAACGTTCCTTGAGTTTGACCAGCACCCATGAATTGGCGAACTGGCCCACCAGGAAGCCGCAGGCCGAGGCGACGACGATCTGCCAGATCGGGCCCAGCGTGCGTTCAAGAGCTTCCTGCCCGTCGTAGAACTCGGCTGCCGGCAGCTGGATCATGATCCAGAAGCAGAACACCGCGAAGAATGCCAAGATGAACGTCACGAGGATCGAACGGCGGGCTGCCTTCAATCCATACACTTCCGAAATGACGTCGCCCAGGATGTAGGCCAGCGGGAAGAGGAAGAAGCCGCCATCGGTGATGAGCGGTCCGAAGCTGACGCCTTTGGAGGCGCCGATGTTCGAGAGAATCACGACAGCGCCCATCAACGTGAGCACAGTGGAGAAGTAGGGGGAACCCGAAGAAGCGAATACCGCGTTCTTGGTTCGGATCAAATTGTTGCCGGCGGTGGAATCGCCCATGAAATTTTCCTTGTCAAAGTGGTTCGCCAGAACATCGTCCTCATGGCACGGCCCGACCCATGAATCAACAGGGTGGGGTTGCATGCCTACGCACTGTCCCGCTGTATTAGCACTTACGCAACAAGTATCCCACGCACAGCTGGGGCCAAGTTCTCACCTGTTGCCCGCCAACCATGTTTCGAGAATCAGGATTTTCTGAAATTCATATCTCACTAGCCACTCTTCGGACTATGAATTCGAGGAAACAAATGGAGCAGTGACCGCTCTCCCGTACTTGAGCGTTAAATTTTTCCTTTTTTGAACGCGTTCAAATAATTGCTAGAATCGAATCCAACCGCTTTCCGTTCAAAGGCCCTATGACAACGCAACCCCGCACCGAAAAAGGTCAGCAGACCCAAGCCAAGCTCTTGGCTACTGCTTTGGAGTGCTTTGCCAAGGATGGGTATAAGGCCTCGAGCATGCGTGCCATTGCCGCGAAGGCAGGGGTTTCCCTGTCACATGCCTACTACTACTTCAAGTCCAAAGAGGACATCGTTGCCCAACTGCTGCTCAACCTGCGCAGGGAGCAATATGAGCAATGTTCGGGAATGCTCAATGAAGGCAACACGCTCGAAGCCAATATCCGCGCCGTGCTCGATTCGGGCGTCGAAGCGTTGGCCCAGTATCACGATTTCGGGCCGGCATTCCTGCGCTTGATACTCTCGCGCGACATGGGCAACGACGAGATCTCGCGCATCGAGTTGGAGCTCTGGGAGAAAGTCGTTGCCGGATCCCGCCCATTGCCGCCAATGGGCATCCGACGGGATCTGCCGAAGTTCCTGCTGCTCGTCTCCCGCCAGATCTTCTCCGCATGGGCCTTCGACCAGTCGCCGCAGCAGCGCCGCTCCAGGCTGCTGATGAAGAATATGGCACCGGTTGCCGCCAAGTTTGCCGTGCTCTGCCGTTTGCCCGTGGTGCGCTCGCTCTTTGAAGATGTCCTCGCACTGATGGATCCCGAACCAGCAGAACTCGCCGCGGCAGCCGAGTCGACGCCTGCCCAGCTAAGAAGGCCCAAGGCCTCCTGAAATGCTGCGCATCGCGCTAGCTGGCAAACACCCAGACACAGAGTTCCGTATCACCGCGGGTTAAGGCGTAAAGTCAAAGATGCCGATAGGTGATCCCTAGCGAACCAAAGGAGAGCGCAGCACTATGAGCGCAACGGCACGAGCACTGCCAAGCTGGACCCACGACTACGCCACGCTGCGTGATCGCATTGCTTCTTTCCCGAACCAGCATGAGATTCGCTCGGTCAACCAGGACGGCGAGGACGTGGAAATCCTCCGCTACTGGCCTGATGCTTCCTGGGCAGTGCCAAAGGATGCGCAGCGCTTGATCCTCTTGGGCCCGCCCAACGACAGCACCGCTGCAGAACTCGCCAAGGCAGGCTGGCAGCAAAGCACGACCATGCACCTGCTGGCCGGCAAGCCTGACGATGTCGAGCAGGTAGTCAAGCTCGCCGACACATCCGGGCTTTTCGAAGCTCCCATGGACAACTACGACGTCGTCGAGGTGACCGACTTCGACCGCCCGGTAGCCCGAGGACGCATGCGCTACGGCGAGAACTACGGCTTGCTCACCGACCCGGACCTTTTCTCTCCTGCAGATCCCGATACGGCCCGCCGTGCAGTGCTGGCAAACTTCGCTGGCGCCGCGTTCGGCCATGGACTGCCTTGGCTGCTGCTGGTGGCCACCGCAGAACATGCCCAGCAGCTTCCAGAAGGCTGGTCCAAGGCAACAACGCTCAGCTTCTGGCAGCACGACTAAACCCATTCCCTGCCCGCACTACCCGCAATTGAGACAATGACTAATACAAACACCGCTTCTCCAGCAATGACCCTGACCATCGCCGGTTCCGAAGCCACTGGCGGCGCTGGCGCCCAGGCCGACCTGAAGACCTTCCAGGAACTGGGAACCTACGGCATCGTGGCCTTGACCTGCATCGTCTCCTTCGACCCGAAGGATTCCTGGAACCACCGCTTCGTTCCAGTTGACCAGCAGGTCATTGCCGATCAGCTCGAAGCCATCCAGGCCTGCTACGAGGGCAAGCTCGGCACGGTCAAGCTGGGCATGATGGGCTCTCCAGCAACGATCAACACCGTCGCCACTGCGCTGAAGTCCCGGGACTGGGAGAACGTGCTGCTGGATCCGGTGCTGATCTGCAAGGGCCAGGAACCAGGCCACGCACTGGACACCGACGAAGCGCTCAAGTCCACCCTGCTGCCGCTGGCCACGTTTGTCACCCCGAACCACTTCGAGGCCGAGCAGCTCTCGGGAATCAAGATCACCACCGAAGATGACCTGGTCGAAGCCGCCAAGAAGATCCACGAGGCCTCCGGCGCAGCGGTCCTGGCCAAGGGCGGTGTCCGCATCGCCGGCGAAGACGCCGTGGACGTGTTCTACGACGGCAGCACCCTTGAGGTCCTGCGCGAGAAGAAGATCGGCGAAGTCGCGGTCTCCGGCGCAGGCTGCTCGCTGGCCGCCGCCGTCACTGCAGAGCTGGCCAAGGGCGCGACCCCGCTGGAAGCTGCCCGCACCGCCAAGGCGTTTGTCACCGAAGGCATCCGCAACCGCGTGTCCGGCAAGACCCCGTTTGACGCACTGTGGCAGGGCGGCCGCCGCTAGGCCCCAGCCGCTGGACTTGTTGCTGGCCAGTGCCGTTCACGACAGTGGCCAGCAAACTGCTTTAAGCGTGATCACAGTCGTTGGCCTAAGCCCACCGCACTTGTTATCGGTATTTCGGAAGTGCTCGAAATCAATGCGTGGAGAACCACAGGAAGGGGCGGTCGGCTATGCAAGCCACTTTGACGCTCTGCCCGTTCGTCTGCGCATCGAACGGGGTTGTCAACGCATTTTCCGCTTAGGGCACCTGCCTTGGGCGTTGTTCTAGCGCCCCAATTTCTCGATGTCTCGCAGACCTCAAAACCTTTGACGATTAGAGACTCCGCGCGCCGGTAAAATGCCCGCGGACCATTTGAGGATTTCCCATGCAGCCATTGACCGAAAAAACCATCCGCTCTTCCTTCATCAACGCCAGCCGCCAGGAAGCGAAGAAATTGACCCTGCCCGAAAACTTCGACTCCCTCGATTGGGATTCGCTCGATTACCTGGGATGGCGCGACCCGAAAATGATGCAGCGCGGCTACCTGCTCCACACCGATGGAACGGGCCGGACCCGCGGCATCCTGCTGCGTCCCACCGACGGTGGCCGCAAGCCGAATAACGCCACCATGTGCGAGATGTGCCGCGATGTGAATATCCCCTGCGCAGTAGGCATGTGGACGACCAAGCGCGCTGGCCAGGCCGGGCGCGACGGCAACACCTTGGGGACCTTGATCTGCCTGAGCTTCGAGTGCTCCCGCAACGTGCGGATTCCGCCTCCGAAGAATCCGATCTATCCGGATCCGATGGTCGTCGTTGCCGAGCGAATCCAGCTGCTCGACGAACGCGTGCATAGCTTCCTGAACCGCCTCTAGAAGGCAGGAGGAGCCAAGCCGATTCCGGCTCAACCCGCCCAGCAAGTAGTGAACTGATGAGTAACAAAGCGTCTAAAATTTTCTCAAGGATTAGCGCGCTCATCAGGCCTCGCTGGGCGGGTTTGTCGCAGTGGTTCGCGGATTTCATTATGAAATTCCCAAGCCAGCTCGATATCCGGCCAAAGGTCACTATTCAATAACCCCTTGATATATGAGCTGGGTCACCTAAGATTCCAGCTAGGGGTATACGCACTAGCGGACGTTTACCCCGGACGATCATCAAGGCTCGCACTGCTTTAATGTCGCCCGCCCATGACGGGAGCAGTACCGCTATCCAGCCCAGCTAGGAGAATCATGGTCACTCGCCGCACGCAGAGAGTGCCGCGCCTGATTTTGGGATCAGCCACTGCACTTGCATTGGCCGTTACCCTCTCAGGACCGGCAAGCGCAGCAGGAATCCCCCAACCAGGCGACGGCGAAAACGCCGCTTCCCTGCCAATCACCAATTCACCAGCGCTCTCCAATTTGAAAGTCTCCGGACCGCTTGCCAAAGCTACTGGCGAGGTGTCGGTTTACGTTCAGCTCCAAGGCAATGGCGCCTTCGAGACGGTGAAGAAGTCCGGCAAGAAGAAGGATGCCGCCAAGGTCAAGAAGATGGACAAGGAGGTCAAGGCCAAGGGCAAGAAGCTGGCCGCCGAGTCCAACTCGAAGGTCATCTACACCACGCATAACGCACTGCAGGGTGTCGCCCTGACCGGCGATGCCGCAGACTTGCGCAAGCTGGCCGAGCGCAGCGACGTTGCCAAGATCAGCTCCATCGTTCCCAAGAAGCCTTCAAACCGCAGCTCGGTAGTTGACACCGGAGCCCTGGAATCCTGGAAGGCCCTGGACAAGACCGGCGAAGGCGTCAAGGTGGCCGTGCTGGACACCGGCGTGGACTACACCCACGCCAGCTTCGGCGGCCCGGGCACCCTGGAGGCCTACAAGGAAGCCCAGGCCTCTGAAGAGCTGCCCAGCGCAGACTCCGGCCTGATCGACCCCGACAAGTTCATTGGCGGCTGGGACCTGGTCGGCGACGACTACAACGCAAACTCCGACGACCCCACCTACCAGCCAATCCCCCATCCGGACCCAAACCCGCTTGACTGCCAGGCCGCCGGGCACGGCTCCCACGTTGCCGGCACCACCGCAGGCTACGGCGTCAACGCCGATGGCTCGACCTTCACCGGGGACTACTCCTCGCTGGACGCCGACGCACTGGCGAAGATGAAGGTCGGCCCTGGCTCGGCTCCTGACGCACAGCTCATCGGCATCCGCGTCTTCGGTTGCGGCGGCTCCTCCGCCGTCGTCGGCCAGGCGCTGGACTACGTCCTCGACCCGAATGGCGACGGCGACTTCTCCGACCGTGCCGACGTGGTCAACATGTCCCTCGGGTCGGATCATTCCCCGGCCAATGACCCTGAAAACGACATTGTCGATGCCCTGAGCGCAGCCGGCATCCTCTCGGTTGTCGCTTCCGGCAACGCCGGCGATGTCACCGACGTGGGCGGTTCCCCGGGCAACTCCCGTTCCTCGCTGACCGTCGCCAACTCCGTCGGCTCGCACGTCACCTTGGACAAGATCCAGGTGGACGCTCCAGAAGATGTTGCCGGCTCGGCCTCGGGCCAGTACTCGGCAAACTTCAACTACACCAATGCTGATCCGGCTGCCCTGTCCGGAGAAGCTGTGATGGCTCCGGCCGATAACGCATTCGGTTGCGAGGCGTTCGAAGAGGGTTCGCTGGAAGGCAAGTGGGTTTGGCTGCAGTGGAGCGAAGGCGGCGAGTTCCCTTGCGGTTCCGGCGTCCGCTTCAACAACGCTGAAGCCGCCGGTGCCACCGGCGTCCTCTTGGATGCAGAAAGCAACCTGTTCGATGCGGGCATCGCCGGCAACGCGACCATCCCGGGTGCGCAGTTCACCTTGGACGAGTCGAATCGGCTGCGTCCAGCAGCTGAAGCGGGCACGCTGAAGGTGACCCTGTCCCCTGAATTCGTTGGCGGTTCCTCCAGCGAGTCCGGCGTTGGCGACACGTTGAATTCTTCCTCCTCGCGTGGCGTCCACGGTTCCAACGGCGTGGTCAAGCCGGATGTGGCTGCCCCAGGCACCCAGATCGGCTCGGTTGGCGTCGGCACCGGTACCGGCACTGCCGTGATGACCGGTACCTCTATGGCGACCCCGCTGGTCGCCGGCATCGCCGCGCTGGTGCTGGAAGACACGGACTACACCCCGTACGAAGCCAAGAGCATCATCATGAACACCGCGGCCACCGACATTAAGGACGCCGACGGCGAAGCCTACGGTCCTAACCGTGTTGGTTCCGGTCGCGTCATGGCCGATGCGGCACTGCAGACTCCTGCCTTCGCCTACGATTCCGAAGCAGCGGACCTGACCAGCGTGGTCTTCGGCGTCATGGAACTGGACGGCAAGAAGCCGTTCACCGCGAAGCGGGAAATCACCATCGAGAACACCAGCGGCAAGGCGCAGACCTACGATGCCAACTACGTGGCAGCTACCGAGATCCCGGGTGCAACCTTCACCCTGGATCGCAGCAGCGTCACCGTGCCGGCCGGCGGCAGCGCCAAGCTGAATGTCACCCTGAAGGTCGACCCGAAGCAGTGGGCCAAGACCATCGATCCGACCATGGCTACCAGCCAGTCCGGATTGGCCCGTGCCTGGGTCGCCGATGCAACCGGCCGTGTCGAGCTGACTGCGAACGATGCCCCAACCCTGCGCATTCCAGTCCAGGCAGCACCAAAGCTGGCTGCTGACATGGAAGGCAAGCTCAAGAAGCTGAAGAAGGGCGCGGACACCACCAGCCTGAGCCTGAAGGGCAAGGACATCACCGCAGGCGAGGGCGCTACCTCGGTCACCTCGCTGCTCGGCGCTTTCGAGCTCGGCGCTTCGAGCGCACGCGGCGATGACTCGCTGGACAGCATCCCAGCTGCCCGCTCGATGGACCTGCAGCATGTTGGCGCTTCGAGCACCGCAGGCCGCACCGGCATCGCTGACGGACTGCTGAATATCGGCATCTCCACCTGGGAAAACTGGGCCCACCTGGCCGGCGGCACCGAGCTGGATGTCGAGATCGATACCAATGGCGACGGCAAAGCCGACTTCGTGACCTTCAATGCGGCATTCGATGAAGTGGACCTGGACCTGGCGGCGACCTTCAATCTCGCCACCGGCGAGCAGGTTGACCTGCAGCCGGTGAACGGCGTGCTGGGCGATGTCGATACCAACACCTTCGACACCAACGCGGCGATCTTCCCGATCTCTCTGGCGGCACTGGGACTCGATGAGGATTCGGCAGAGATCTCCTACCGTGTTCTGGGCTACTCCTGGTACAACACCGATGAGAACGGTGCAATGATCCCGGTTGACCAGACCGACTGGATCGATTTCAACGTGGCGACGCCACAGGTTGATTTCGGTGCGGAGGGGACCCTGTTCACCGATCTATCCGGAACCAGCATCCCGGTAACTGTCGCTGACAGCTCCAAGGCATCGAAGGCGCTGCTGCTGCACCTGCACAACGGCAGCGGCGACCGCGCCCAGGTTCTGGACGTGACTGACGGAAAGACGAAGGGCAAGAAGTAGGCCTTACGTCTCCCAAAACCAGGCCCGGGGCACTTCCTAGCGAGTAAGGAAGAGCTCCGGGCCTATCTCTTTTAAGATTCCGTCCTATGGCCTATTGGCTGCGCAGCTTCTCTTCCAGGACTAGCACCGCCGCTTCCCTGACTTTGCCCGCGAATTTGCTGTCGGATTTCGCTTCGGCAGCCAGCGCCTTCGCCATGGTGATGGCCGGAGCCGAATTCACGCATAATGGAACCGTTCCGCCAGCGGCAATGAATTTCACGGCACGCTCGCCCACCGGCACGTGGCCGACCTGCTTGGCTTCGCAGAGATCATCGGAAATCACGATACCGTCGTAGCCCATTTGCCCACGCAGCAAACCGGTGATGATCTTCGAGGAGAACGGCGCATCATTTTTCGTATCGAGCCGGGCATAGCGGGCATTGGAGACCATGACCCAGGACTTACCCTGCTCGATAGCCTGCTCGAATGGCTGCAGATCGCTGGAGCCCGCACCGATCTTCGTATCTGTCACCCCGGTATTGGTATCAGTATTCTCGGCAACCCTGCCCAGTCCTGGGAAGTGCTTGACCACCGGTTGCACCCCTTGGGCGTGCAGCGCTTCATTGACCATTACGACGGCTTTGGAAACACCGGCGGCGTCATGGGCGTACTCGCGGCCGAAGTAGCCGATGGGTGCGTTGCTGGTGCCGATGCTGGATGGAACTACGTCAGCCACCGGAGCCAGATTGACGTTGATGCCGGCTTCAGCCAGCTGCTTTCCGGCGGTTCCCACTTCGCGTTCCAGCTTTGAGGTGGACCACTGGCCCTGCTTCAACGCCGTGGGCAGTTCGGCAAAGCCTGCTCCCTGGAGCACCCGGACAAAGCCTCCCTCCTGATCGGTGGCCACCCAGACCGGCAGCTGCCCGGGAATGCTGGATTCCAGGTCCTGGGTAATTTTTCGGACCTGGGCAGCAGTCTGCTTGACCGCCAGCTGGGAACGCCCGCGCAGGAAGACATTGGAAATCCCCTGCTTCTTCATCGCTGAAATTTCCGCGGCGGATGCGCCGGTTGCCGGAACACCCGCCATCACCAGGCTCGCTGCCTGTTCGCTGGCGCTCAACTCGTCAACCAATTCTTCGGCTTGCTGGCGCAGCGAACGTTCTTTGCTCTGGCTAGGGGTTGAACTCTCCTCAACGCCGGCAGTGCTCGACGGGCTTGGAGAGTCCCGCTGCGCGGGCGCACTCGTGCCGCTCGGGCTGCTGTCGCTGGGGGCGGGCGTGCTTGGAGCTGGTTCTCCGGCATTCGGCGCACTGCAGCTGGCGAGCATCGCTGTCATCAGGATTCCGGCTGACATGATCTGCATGGCACGGGTCATCATGAATTCATCCTCCCACCGGAAACTGCGAAGTTCCCGTAGAGCCGCCATTTTTTGCCGTTGGCCGGCCTCAGGCGCGCACCACCAGCAGCTCGTCCCAGTCGGTGGTGTAGCGCTGCGAGATATGCTCCCGTTTCATCGACCATTCGGGACTCCTGGCCAATCCAGCATGCCCCAGGCCGATGGACTTGGCGCCGAATCGAAGCGAAATGTCCTGGACAACCGAGGAGACATTTTCCTGTTCCTGCGCAGCTGGGTCAACGTTCTGGCCAAAGAGATCCAGCTGCTGCTCGCCGGGGGTGTCGCTGAGCCCGGAGAGGATCACTCCCCCGCGGACGTAGTCCATTCCCGGTTGCATCAGATCCCGCATCGCGGCGATGGCCAGCTTGCTGAGCAGGATCGGATCCCGGGTCGGCCGTGGCAGTCTCACCTGGGCACTGGGGAATGACGCCTCTCCGCGCGCGAAGCGGCTGGTGCCTGCGGTGACGGTGAGCAGTGAAGCGTAGCGGCCTTCGCTCGCCAATCGGCTGGCGGCCTTCTGCGCATAGATGGACATGACTTCCTCCATCGCCTCATAGGTGCGCACCGGCGTGGAGAAGGAGCGTGTGAACATGACTTGGCCGCGGTCCGCGCGTTCTTCCACCGGACCGATGCAGCGTTGCCCATTGAGCTCGAATACCGTGCGCTGCAGGACAACCGAAAATTTCTTGCGGATCGCCAACGGGTCAGCCGCTTGGAGGTCAGCGATGGTTTCAATGCCCATGGCCGCAAGCTTGGCACCGGTTTTGCGTCCTACGCCCCAGACATCGGTCACCGGGACCCGGTTCATGATGCTGCCCAAAACCTCGGGATCCATGAGCTGCTGGACGCAGACGCCGCCAAGTCCCGGATTGTGCTTGGCGATGTGGTTGGCCAGCTTCGCCAGGGTCTTGGTGGAAGATACGCCCACGCAGACCGGCACGCCAATCGTCTTGTCGATGGCGGCACGGATCTGGGCGGCGGTGCTGCGCACCTGCTCCAGGTTGCCTTCCAGCCCGACGAACGATTCATCGATGGAATACACCTCATGCCAGGTCCCGAAGCGCCCGAGCAGCTCCATGACCCGGGCGGACATGTCGCCGTACAGCTCATAGTTGCTCGACCGCACCGCAAGGTTGTGCGAGTCCATGTAGCGCTGGATCTTGAAGAACGGCTCGCCGGTGGGAATGCCCAGGTCCTTGGCTTCCTGCGAGCGCGCCACCACGCAGCCGTCGTTGTTCGACAGCACCACTACCGGGCGATTGCGCAGCGAGTAGTCGAAGGCCCGCTCGCAGGCGACGTAGAAATTATTGACGTCCACCAGGGAGACGTGATCAGCGGACATGATGCAAGCACCTGGTGATGACGCCGAAGACGCTGACTTCATCGCCTTCGGCCAAGATGACCGGCAAGGGCGATTCATCGCTGAGCAACCCGACCTGCTGGCCGTCGATCTGCCAGCGGCGCACCAGCATCTGGCCATTCAGGTTGACGATGACCACCGATCCGTGGCGCACGGAAAGGGACCGGTCCACAATCACCTCATCGCCATCGAAGATCCCCGCTGACTGCATGGCATGGCCCGAGACGCGCATGATGAAGGTGGATACACGGTCGCGGACCAGCAACCGGTTCAGGTCCAGTCCGCCGTCGAAGTAATCGCGCGCTGGCGAGGGGAAACCCATAGCCGAAACCGCTTGCACCGGCCCTTGGGTTGCTCCCGGAGGCATCAGCTCCTGATCTTCAGCCACACCCCACCACCTTCTAGTACAAATATTCGAATACTTGAATTGTAGCGCGTTAACCAGCGTCATGCTTCCGGCGAGCGCCTACCCCACGGACTCGGCCACGGCGCGCTGGCGGCGAACGCCGCCCCGCGCCGTGCGGCCCAGGAGCACCGCGGACAGGATGATCGCCAGCAGCGTCACGGCACCGGAGATTACGATGATCGTGCGGGCGGGGCCCACGAGCAGTCCCGGGGTGCCGATCAGGTAGCCCAGGGCAACCATGATGTTGATGAGCATCCGCAGCTGGGCCCAGGCAGCGCCATGGCGGCTTTCCGGCACATGCTCGTAGATGGCAGTGCGCACACCGGTGTTGTGCAGCCCGTTGCCCAGGCCGCCGGCCAGGAACACCATCGCCAAGCCGACCGCGTTGGACCAGAGCCCTTCGATGAGGATCGCTGCACCCACCAGCCCGCCACCGAGCAAAATCGGCAGGGAGCTTCGGGCACCGAAGCGCCGATTGCCTCCCAACAGGGAACCGAGCACCGCGCCGACGGACCAGGCAGCGAGCAACACCGCATATCCCGTGTCGCTATCGGTGATCTCGCGCAGGTAGAACACCCCCGCAACCCCTTCTGCTGCGGTAAACAGGACGATCGCCGCTACTGGCAGCAGCAGGATCCGCAGTCGCGGATGGCGTACAAGCGCGGCACCGCCACCAGTAATCCTGGCATTGGGAGCGGGCCCAGAACCTGTCTGAACCTCATGCCCTCTGGCTGCCAACGAGCGCGACAGGACCACGGCCGCCATTGCCAATCCCAGGAATCCGGCAGCCGCGCACCACAGCACCGCACCGATCCCTGCCCTCGCGAAGGCGATCGAAGCGATTGCCGGCGCAATAATCCCGGCCAGGGAGGTAGCCACGACAAGGAAGCTGCTGGCACGGGCAAGGCTGAAGCCACCGCGGATGCGCGGAATGACCTTGAAGACCACCGCACCGTTGATCACCGCGCAAACACTGGCCACCGACATCAAGGCAAGGCTCAGGAGAATATTGGAGAAAATAGCCATCACCGCAAAAATTCCGATATGCACGCAGAGGTTCAGGATCCACACCCGGAACAGGGCAGCACCGTCGACCCAACGCCCAATGGCGGGAGCAGCAAGGATCGGCGGAACCAGGCCAATCAAAAATAATGCTGTCACGCCCCATGACCCCAGCTGGTCCGCGGATTCAAGGGTCAAGGCAAAGAGCGCCATCCCCTCACCAAGCATGGATAGCAGCGCAATCACGCAGAACAGGACGCAACGCACTGACGACCGCACCCGCACCCCGCCCCTTCGCACACGCCGCATGGATCTGGAGGTTCTATCCTATGGGTAGGAGGATCCGCCTCCAAGGACATCTCTCACCCAAGGAGTCTCGTGAAAGTTTTACTTGTCAGTTGCGGAGATGTCGCCACAGAGGCCGGACTGCGCTTCGAGCAGGCGGGCCATCGCATCACCGCTTGGCGGCGCAACAGCAGCAAGCTGCCCGCCGGATTCGACGGACACAGCGCAGATCTGCTCGATGCGTCCCAGTGGCCAAGCATTGATCCCGGCACCGAGATCGCCGTACTCACCCCCGTACCGGCAACCCGCGATGCCGAGGGCTACACGCGTAGCTATCTGCAGGTCGCCCAGGAACTGGTTTCCCGGCTGGAAACGCAATGCCCCGCTCTTCGCCGGCTGATCTATGTCTCCTCCACCGCGGTCATGGGCGGCGGCAACGGAGAGCTCGTCGACGAATCGGCGCCGCTGTCACCAGCCACCCCCACCGCGAAAGTCCTTGCGCAAACCGAGGAGGCGCTCGCCGGAAGCGGCCTGCCGGTCACCATCCTGCGGGCCTCCGGGATCTACGGTCCGGGTCGCACGCGCTTGATTGACCAAGTCCGCGCGGGCACCGCTCAACTGCCTACGCAGTCCCACTGGACCAACCGCATCCACCGCGATGATCTGGCAGCGGCGATTGTCCACGTCGCGGGGCTGGGCGAGCATGCTGCCGGGCTCTATCTGGCCAGCGACAGCACCCCCGCCCAGTTGGGCGAGGTCTACCAGTTCCTGGCCAAGGAACTTGGTCTTCCGGAGCCGGACATGGCGGGACAGGCCCCAGCTCGAAGGGCCGCCGACCGCAGGCTCGATAATGCCAGACTGCTCGCCAGCGGGCTTGAACTGCAGTATCCGGGATATGCAGAGGGCTACCGCGCGATCCTTGCCGGGACGTCAGTCCGACATCCGTAAAGGGCAATCAAGGACAGCAATAAAAGCAAACCGGCTTGCGGCGCATCTGCACGATGCACCGCAAGCCGGTTCCCTTATTTCGTTCCGGGTGTGGACCGAAACGCCTAGAAACCCTTGCGCAACGGGTTGAAGTGCCGGGCAATGCCGGGAACCTGCTGGCCGGCAATCTGGGCGGCCAGGATCTTGCCAGTCAGCGGGCCGAGGGCAACGCCCCACATGCCGTGGCCGCCACCGACCGAAACCCGCGAAGATGCGGTCTGGCCGATCAACGGCAGGCCGTCGGCGGTGCATGGGCGTCCGCCCACCCATTCCTCCTTGCGGTTCTCCCAGTTGATGCCCTTGTAGACCGGGGTCGCCGCGGCAACGATGGCCTCGATGCGCTTCGGCTCCAGCTTGTGGTTGGCGTCGCGGAACTCCATGGTTCCGGCGATGCGGAAGCGATCGCCCAGCGGGGTGCAGGCAACGCGCTGGGTCGGGAAGTAGATCGGATGCGTTGGCATGTCCTCTGGCTCAACGGTGAACGAGTAGCCGCGGCCCGCCTGGACCACGACGTTCACGCCGAACTTGCTGGCCATGTCGGTCATCCACGCGCCGGTTGCCAGCACCACGTGATCCGCGGTGATTGCACGGCCTTCGGAACCGATGACGGTGACCGAGCCGCCGTTGTCGCGCACATCAGTGACATTGAACGCGCCAATGATGTCGCCTCCGCGGGCAATCACGGACTCGGCCAGCGAATCCATGAACTTCGGCGGGTTGATGTAGCGCTGGTTCTTGATGGCCACACCGGCAGCGACCTTATTGGACAGGGTCGGTTCAATGCCGCGCAGCTCATCGCCGGTGAGCAATTCGTACTCGACATTGCCGCCGGTCTTCTCGATCATTTCGAATTCGTGCAGCAGCGCATCACGGTCGCTGAGCGAAGTGAAACCGGTCAAGAATGGTTCAGCGGGCTTGGTCAGCTCCTGCACGCCAGGTCCTGCTGTGGTCGACTGCGCGATTTCATCAAAGGCATCCAGACCGGTTGCGCCGATTTCCGAGAAGACCCGCATGGCTTCTTCCCACTTCTTCGGGGTCGAGTGCCATGCGAAGCCGATGAGGAAGCGCAGCAGCTTGGCGTCGGCTTTCAGCGGGATGTAGAGCGGCGATGCAGGGTCAAGCATCATCTTCAGGCCGTTCTTGAAAATCGACGGCTCGGCGATAGGCAGGGTCAGGGCCGGGGTCAGCCAGCCGGCATTGCCCCAAGAGGATCCGGATGCGACGCCGCCACGGTCCACAACGGTGACTTTAATGCCCGCTTCCTGCAGATACCACGCGGTCGACAGTCCAACAAAGCCGGCGCCCACAACAACTACATGATCTGGCACGTTTCCTCCAGCCATGATCCACTCTCCTAGCATTTCGGCGGGCTCTCCACACGAGCCCGCATGTGTTCACTGTCGCGCGATCCCCAGGGAAAATCAACGCGTGCTGACGATTCGACGGTGAGCGCCACCACAGTGGCGCCAAGTTCGCTCTTTTTGCGGAAAATTATGGCTTACCCCGAATTTCCAACAAAGACTTGGCCGTGCATGACAACTTTCCCCATTGACTGCGTCACCATGGCGCATCGGGAACTTTTGCCGAATCGCGTACTGCGTAGACTGGAGGCAAGCGATTTGCCAACCCTGCCGATCAGCCATTTCTAAGGAACCGCACCACACTTATGGCCTCACGTAAACCAGCCAAGAAGAAGCCTGCCCAGGGCCACCCAGCCCGCCGTACCGGCGCCAGCAACGTGCCTTTCGAGTCGGAAGTGCGCCAAGCTCTTCAGCCATTCAAGTCCTCGCTCTTCCGCCACTTCCATGAAGAGGGCCAATCAGCCAGCGAGACCCGTGCAGCGCTGGAAGGCCTGACCACCCTGCTGACCGTTCATGCCCAGCTGCGCAAGAGCGTTGACGTCAAAACCCTGGATCCGACGATTCTGGGCGAGCAGCTCGGCCACCTGACCTCGCTGGGCAAGGAAGTTTCGGAAGCCAGCGCTGCGATCCTCAAGCATTACCTGACCTTCCTGGGCACGACCGCTAATTTCGGCGGAAGCGTGGATGAGTTCAAGCAGACCTTCGAGTTCCTCTCCCGCATGGCTGGGGATTCGCCAATTGTGGCCCCTTACCTCGAAGATGACGAGGCCAACGGCAACCTCGAAGCGATGCCTTTCGTTTTCGCGGCTCGCGAATTGATCGACTGGGTTGGCGAAGGCAAGCCAACGACCCCTGCTGGAGTGCTCACCGGGGAGACCTTGCAGGATGCAGCCGGCGCACTTGGCTTATTCGTCAAGGTAGATGAGTCAGCCGGCATTCCAGAGGATTCCCAGTGGGAGCCGGAAGACGGCACGGTTGTTTCGTCGCTGGCCGACGTTCCACGCCTGTCGGCATATTGGGATGCCTTGATCGGCACGGCCATGCTGCGCTACGAGGCACCGAACGCGACCCCCACGGAGTCGCTCAGCGATGCACTGCTGGCATCCAGCGGGCAAGGCGCACGCCTGGTCAAGGAGCTGATTGCCGAGGTTCTCTATTCGCATATCCTGATCAACACCTTGGAGGAGCCGGGCAAGGCGCAGATCGCCGAGATGGTAGCCGGCGTATTGAGCAATGCCGCATCATCAACCCCGCCGCGTGCCGAGTTTGCGTTGCAGGTTCCAACCGAAGAAGACCTGCCCGCCGAGCAGCATCACCTGATTGCCAGCCTCGAAGAGGTGGTCCCCCAGGTCGAGTCGCTGCTGCGGGTTTTCGAACGCGAAGGCCTTGTCGAGATCAACGACGAGATCACGGTTCCCGTTGTCTTGCGTTCTTCGCTGGAACGCGCTCTGGCCAAGGTTTCGGATCACGTCTTGAAGGGCGCCGAAGAAGCAGCAAATCCTCAGGCTTAGGGCTCCAAAAACGACCAAGGTGCGGGAACGATCAAGTTCCCGCACCTTCGTCGTTGAATCATCGATCAGATGCTGCGCGTCGCCAACTCGGAGTCATGCCGTGGCAGGCGATCAAACCATGGGTTCTCGCCCGGCTTGCCAACATTGACGACCAGGAAGGACTTATGGTTGTTGTCTGCGTTAATCGCGGCATCTACCGCATCGCTGTCAAAGCCACCCATCGGGCCAGCCGCCAGACCAACTGCGCGGACAGCCATGATGAAGTAGCCAGCCTGCAGCCACGCATTATTGCTGCCCACTGCGGTGCGGACTCCAGCGTCCTGGAACATCTCCTTGCGTTCCGGAGCGTGTGGGAAGAAATTCGCGAATTCCTCGTGCCACTCGGTATCGAACGATAGAACAGCCAAGGCAGGTGCCGAAAGCGCCTTCGCGGCATTGCTTCCGGGCATGGTGCTCGCTACTGCCTGACGCGCTTCAGGACTCTTGATCCAGGTGATGCGCAACGGCTGATTGTTCATCATCGTCGGCCCCATTTTCATGGCCTCATAGATTGCGTCCAGCACGTCGTCGGTCACCGGTTCATCGCTGAACGAATTGGCGCTGCGGGCTTCGAAGAACAGCTGATCTGCGGCTGCCTGGCCGATAGCCATCGATTCGTAAAGGTTGGTTTCTGCCTGGACGCTCATGCGGACTCGCTTTCAAGACGGGAAGTTCTCTCCCTAGGCACAACGCCACGTCCTTCAAGCCAATTCCAAGCTAAGATGTGAGTCAGAGCACAGAACTGTGGTCTGGAGTTAAGTTATAAAAGGTACGTTGCATTACTGACAGACAGCGGCGTGCGATGGGGGCACAGCGCCGATGAAAGATCAGTCCGTTTACGCAATGCAACGTACCTTTTAATCACCCTTGGATCCTCAGTGATGCCACTCGCAAAACACCACCGAGTACCTTCTCGGTGATCGGTCTTCACCGATACATGTCTAACTTATCGCGTCCTGCAAAATTCCGAAATCATACTTTAGTAGGAGGGCAGGAGTCAGAACGGGATACTTGCGCGCAGTCTCCAAACACCATTTTTGGAATCGGTTGCAAACTTTCCACCGAATGCCCGCATTCTGTCACCCATGCCGATCAGCCCCGTCCCGCCCTCCGGAAGGCCACTCGCTTTCTTGCCAGAATTCTCTATCTGATTAGTAATTTCCAGGACAGCTTCAGCTCCGACGACCGTGAGGCGGAAAGTGCACTTCGCGCCTAAAGCCCCGTGCTTTATCACATTCGTTGTACCTTCTTGCATGACGCGGTAAATCGCAGTCTGGGCAGAACGGGGCAATTCGGAAATTTTCTCATCCGTGGTGGAGCTCACCTTGAAATTTGCATCCTTTAGCCTCTGGACAAAAAGTTCGGCGCCCTGAAGCGCATACACAGTTGTAGCGGCCGGCTTGTCATTGCTGCGGGACAAAGGATCAGCCATGGTTCCGTCGGCCCTCAGGACATTGAGCATCAGGCGCAGGTCATGCAAGGTTTCCGTACTCAGCTTGGCGATGATATCGAGCGCTTCAAGAGCCTTCTGCCCATCGTTGGCGAATTTCGCGGCCTTCGACTGCATGGCCACAACCGTTATGTCATGGGCGACAATATCGTGCAGGTCCCGGGCGATGTTCTTTCTCTCCCGGTCGACAGCAAGACGAGTCTGTTCCTCGACGGTTTGCATTTGCCGAAGCGCAAAAGCGTTCTTCTCGCGCAAAAGGTAGATGCTTCTGGTCACGACATAGGCCATCGCAGCCAAGGGAACCACCGCGATCAATAGCACCGCATCGCCATGCGCCTGGAATGCAAATTGCACGGCCCATGCAGCACAAAGCGTCAGGTAGGCAGCGCGGATGCTGCGCGCCGATGATGTGGCAGCCAGCGCGGAGAATGCCATGAAGGCCACAATGGTCCAGAAGAACATTGCGCCATTGGCCAGGAAAAAGAAAGCCACGGCAATGAAGAGCCCCAACGCCGCAGCTGTCCAGCGCAAACCCAGAGCGAGAATGATACACAGCCCGAGGCCAACCAAAGACCCTTGCACCGAAATCTCAGGTGAGCCCGCCAGGCCGTCTTGCAACAGCGTGATGACCTCGCTGCTGGACACTGCCAGCAGCACTACGATCCCTACCCAGACAATGACACCCCGGCCAGCGAATAGCCTGGCCAGGGTGCCTTTGAGTCGTTCATTCATATGCCGAATAATTCACGGCGACGTCAGTCAAGTCAAATGTCGATGCTCTAGGAGCAGGCCACCCCATAGTTCCTGCAGAACCAAGCGGCGAAGTCAGCTCCCCAACCAGCAGGCGTGGCAACCGAACCGCCGTTAATGGCCGATGTCGGAGCAGCGGAGGCCGGAGCAGCAACCACTGCTACAGGCGACAGTGCCAATGCGGCGATTGCCAGCATTTTAAGACCTTTCATAACAAACCCCCATCACGTCTACTTATATACTTTCAGGTGAGCAGGACGTCGCAGGGACTTCACCATCGATCAAAGGAATCAAGTGGAAAAGATCAAGGTTCTTATCGTCGATGATGAACCCCTTATTCGTCATGCGTTGGGCACAATCCTAGCAACAGATAGCGGAATTGTAACGGTTAATTCTGTTGAAAATGGGCTGGCCGCCGTCGATTATTGCAAGGAGCATCAAGTAGACGTTGTGCTCATGGATTTGCAGATGCCAATTATGGATGGAGTTAGTGCGACTAAAGCCATCAAATCCGTCGAAGACAGCCCATCAGTGCTTGCTGTTACCGCCTTTTCCTCCGATGAATATCTGGTTCCTGTTCTGAGCGCTGGGGCCAGCGGATACTTGGTCAAGGATTCTGAGCCGGATGAAATTATCCGCGCGGTTCATGCCGTTCATCAAGGAACGGCAGCCATTTCCCCGTCGGTTTCTTCCGATCTCGTTTCTGCCGTTCGCGAGGCTTACCGCGACAATTCCCAGGACATTCAAGATCTTGCCTATGATCTGGGAATCACCAATCGGGAATTCGAAATTCTAAAGTTGCTGGCCCGGGGTCTAAACAACACCGAGATTTCAAGAACTCTGGCTATTTCCGAGACAACGGTTAAAACCCACATGGCCAAGATTTTCGTTAAGCTGGATGTTCGCGACAGGGTCCAGGCGTTGGTTGCCGCCGCCCGCATGGGACTCATCGAAATCCCGAAGGACTAGCCGCTGGCTGCCTGCCATTTGTGTGAACTCAACCTCTTTGGCACCTCTCCCGCTTGGTCCGGGAATATTTGCGCGCCGTATGCGTTGAACATGAGCATAGACCGCTCAAGTTTCTATTAGGAGGCTCACTTGCCAGCATTCTTCGGCGCACCATCAGATGGCTCGTTTGAGGAATTCCTCTCTCGGTTCCTGTCGTCGCGAGCTCAAGCTGCGCGCCCCATCGACATCACGCGTCTGCTTTCTGCCCGTACCCACGAAGCGGTAGCCACCGCGGCGGCGATTTCCCAAGAGCACGGCCATGACGAGATCGATTCGCTGCATCTGCTGATGGCTCTGCTGCGCACCGAACCAGTTGGCGAGCACCTGACCGCCATGGGAATCGACATCGAGGCTTTGAGTGCCGACGCCATCGCACGCATGCCCAAGGCACAGGAGCGGGACGAGAAGCCGTCTCGCCTCTCGTCGGCAGCCCAGCGCAGCCTCTTTGACGCCTATCAGGTTGCCCGCAACTACGGCTCGACCTACATCGACCCGGATCACCTTTTCCTGGCCTTCGTCTTCAATCCGGAATCGCCGGTCAGCCAGCTCTTGGCCCAGCATGGCGTCACCGGACAGTCGCTGCAACAAGCTGCCATGGAGCAGGCTCAGCGGGGCAGCAATGATGCCCAGAACCAGAACGATGCCGAGTCCGACGTGTCCATGCTCGAACGCTACGGAACCGATCTGACCTTGCTCGCGGCCGACGGCCAGATCGATCCGGTGATCGGCCGCAAAGAGGAACTGGACCAGGTAATCGAGATCCTGGCCCGCCGCACCAAGAACAACCCAGTGCTGATCGGCGAGGCCGGCGTGGGCAAGACCGCCATTGCCGAGGGCCTGGCCCGCGCCATCATCGACGACGAGGTTCCAGCGCAGCTGCGCAATGCGGCCCTGATCTCGGTGGACCTTCCGGGCATGCTCGCCGGCACCCGCTACCGCGGCGATTTCGAACAGCGGCTGACCGGCCTGCTCGACGAGGTAGCCGCCGCCGAAGGCCAGGTGCTGCTGTTCATCGATGAGATGCACCTGCTGGTCGGTGCTGGTTCCGGCGAGTCCGGAAACATGGATGCCGCGAATATCCTCAAGCCGCGCCTGGCGCGCGGCGAGCTGCACATGATCGGCGCCACCACGCTGGATGAATTCCGCAAGGTGGAGAAGGACAGCGCGCTGGCACGGCGCTTCGGCAAGGTCACTGTCGCCGAGCCATCGGAGGAAACCGCGTTGGCCATCTTGGAAGGGCTGCGCGAATCCTACGAAGAGCACCACCAGGTGCAGTACACCCCCGAAGCGCTCAAGGCCGCGGTCACGCTCTCTGCCCGCTACCTGAGCGACCGGCAGCTTCCGGACAAGGCCATCGACCTGATCGACATCGCCGGCGCCCGCCGCTCCATCGCCGCGGGAGATGCCGAAGACGTGCAGTCCTTGCGCGCCGAATTGGTGGATGCCGAACGCGAGAAGTCGCGCGCCATCGGCGAGGAGCGGTTCGAGGACGCTGGCGCATGGCGCGACCACATCGCGGAAATGACCGCGCGGATCAAGGCCGCCGAGGAATCCGGCGATGCCGAAGTGACCCGCGTGGTGGACGAAATGCAGATTTCGCAAGTGATCTCCCGCTCCACCGGCATTCCGACCTCGCGCATCTCGGGCGACGACAAGGCGCGGCTGGCATCACTGGAAGATTCGCTGCATGCTTCGGTCATCGGCCAGCACGATGCCGTCGCCGCGGTGGCTCGCGCCGTTCGCCGCAACCGCACCGGAATGTCCCCGGCTGGCCGCCCGATCGGCTCGTTCCTGTTCCTGGGTCCAACCGGTGTCGGCAAGACCGAGCTGGCCAAGGCCCTGGCCGCAAACCTGTTCGGCTCGGCTGATTCGCTGGTGCGCATCGACATGAGCGAATACGGGGAGAAGCACACCGTGGCACGCCTGATCGGTGCGCCTCCGGGCTACGTCGGCCACGACGAGCCCGGCCAGCTCACCGAGAAGATCCGCCGCAACCCGTACTCGGTCGTCCTGCTCGATGAAATCGAGAAGGCCCACCCGGACGTGTTCAATGTGCTGCTGCAGGTGCTCGATGACGGCCGGTTGACCGATTCGGCCGGCCGCACCGTCGATTTCTCCAACACGCTGATCCTCATGACCAGCAACCTCGGCGGCGAGTACCTGGCCAACAAGGCCGGGAACTTCGGCTTCACTTCCGCGAATGCGGCCAGCGAAGCCGGCGAGATCCGCGCCAAGGTCATGGGCAAGGTGCGCGAGTTCATGCGTCCGGAGTTCCTGAACCGCCTGGACGAGGTGCTGCTGTTCTCCAAGCTCTCGCCATCGGAAATCGGCCAGATCGTCAAGTTGGTCATCGCCGAGACCGAGGCGCGGCTGGCAGACCAGGAGCTGAAGCTGGAGGTGAGCGACGCTGCCGTGCAGTGGCTGGCTGGCGAAGGCTACGATCCCGAGTTCGGCGCCCGCCCTCTGCGCCGGCTGGTGCAGCGCAAGGTGCAAGATGCCATTGCGGACCTGCTGATCAGCGATGCGCTTGCCGCGGGCGATACTGTGTCGGTGGACTATGTCGCGGACAAGCTGAAGGTGCAGAAGAAAGTCGACCTGCCGACGCCACCTGCCCACAGCGAGCATGCGCCAAGCTACTTCGATAGCTGAGTCGGCGTCGCCAGTTGAGGCGCTGGTTTGGCTGGGACTGGAATCCCAGCCAAACCAGCGCCTTTTGCTTTCCGCATTTGGCCTCGTCGACCCGCGGATTGCAGGCGGCCTCTAGCTAAGCGGAGAGACTGGCGGTACCTTTGTCAGCATGGCGAACATTGGAATGATCACCCTCGATGCCCTTGATGAACGGTCAGCGTCTGCCTGGTGGAGGGCGGTCTTGGGCGGGCAATATCTGGGCCAGTACCCGGGATTCACGATGATCAGCGTCCCTGGCTTCAGCGCGCGACTGGGGTTCCAGAAAGTCGATGAGGTAACCGCAGGCAAGAATCGCGTCCATCTGGATTTGGAAGCCGGCTCGAGCCGTGAACAGGAAGTCGCCCGTTTTGTTGCCGCCGGCGCAACCCGCGTTGAGGACCATACCGACGATCCCTCTTTCGGCTGGACCATACTGCGTGATCCCTACGGCATCGTCTTTTGCGTTTCAGACCCGCACGAGGATTGACGCCATGTCGCTGTTCGCCAGGAAAACATCAGAAGCCTCAACGCACCGGGTGCACATCCATTTTGCCCAGCCAATGACCGAACGGCTGCGCAAAGACCATGAGGCGGGCCTGATCGATACGCTGCTGCCCGCATGCAACTCTTCCGGGTCCATCACCAACGCCAAGTCCACGCTGGACGCTGCCGAAGAACCGATCTCCAGCGACATTGAACTCGAAGTGACCACCTCCGATCCGAAAAAGCTGTTTGCCAAGATGCTCTCTTCGCTCACCGCGAGCGGGTTGGGGCGGGGTTCCTGGCTGATTATTGATGGCCAGCGCACCGATGTGGGCAGCAGCGAGTACGTTTTGCTGAGAACCAGGCTCGCAGGCGAATCGGATTCGCACTTGGAGCCAACTGTCCGGGCCCTGCAGCATGCCTTGGGCGACGGCAACATCGGATGGCATGAGGATGTCTATTACCGTCACGATGGCCCGGTATTCGTCTACAACGGCGACTCCGCCCAGGCCATCATCCAAACCTTGGAAGCCGAACTGGTCAAGCATCCGCTGCTCAGGAAGGCCGAAATCGTTTCGGTTTCCCCTCAGCATTAAAAGGACTCGATGGAACTTTCTACCACCAAGGTGCCTTCCGAAGAAGAAGTGCTTTCGCTCTATAACTCAGTTGGCTGGAGCGCTTACACAGACCAGCCAGAAGTGCTATTCGAAGGCCTGAGGAATTCGGCCTGCGCGATCTATGCCTACGATGACGACCACCAGCTCGTTGGCCTTGTGCGCGTGGTCTCCGATAACGCCACCATCTGCTATGTCCAGGACATCTTGGTGCGTCCGTCTGCGCATCGCGCTGGCGTGGGCCGCGCTTTGTTCTCTGCCGTTCAAGCGAAGTACGGGCATGTGCGCCAGCTGGTTCTGATCACTGATGATGAGCCCGTCCAACGGGCTTTCTACGAATCCATGGGACTCACCGAGGGGTCGGACTTCCGTCCCGGCGTCATTCGGACCTTCGCCAAATTCTCTTAACAGATCGTTCCTCGCTGCCTGGCCTGTATAGACTGGCCATTCATCACTTGTGACGAGTTATTCATGCGCGCCAGGTCGGTTATTGCCCTATCATCGTTGGCGTTGCTTGCAGCTGGGTGCAGCGCCGCTCCTGAGCAAGCAGCGCCCGCTGATTCGACGGTATCTGCGGTCGCTGAATCCAGTCCAGCTGCGAAACCCACGGCAGCATTTCGTGAAACTGCTGAATCTGCTGAAACCAGTTCTGCTACCGTCGCTGAAGCCGACGCCAACGTTAATTCAGGACAAGCCTGGGCAGATTCCAAGATTGAGATGTGGAAAGAAAACTCCGGTATCAAGTCCACCAAGGGCTTCTCGTATCCCTACAACCTCATGACCTCCTGGACCTCGCCCGAACCGGGCGTGATCGACATCAAGCTCCCCAACCACATGGTCTTCAACCGCGACGGCATGCAGGAGCCTTACCAAGGACCCGAGGACGAGCTGCGCACGATGGGACGAGTCATGTTCGAGAACATCGGCGAGGCTTCGCCGGAGCTGGAATCCGTCACTTTCGCGACTGAGAACGGCAAGCATTCCGGAACTTATACGCGTGCCCGAACCGGCGCCGACCCTACTGACCGCGAAGCCTGGGCGAACGAAATATATGTCCAGTGGCTCAGCGGCATGAACGATATCTACGAGTCAATGTGCCATGCGACGATCACCAAGCTGGAGGTCTATCGCGACTGCATACCGTCGGACCCGCATGCCTATGTGAGCAAGGTCGAGTCCCCGGCGCCCGGCGAACTCGTAGTGACCTTGGGCGACGGGCCGTGGATCGACGGGGAATACGACTCCTCGCAGATTCCGGGCCTCGACTTCGTTGCGGGAAACATGATCCTCAAGATCAACCAGAAGGCCCATGGCGACGAACAAGTCAAGAAAATCACCGTTACCGCGAAGGACGGCAAGGAATCGGACACCGAGCTCCGCGAGAACTGGCAGCAGTAACAGTTCGCGCCATTTCGCCGGATGCCTCCGACGGACCTACGCTAGGTCCCATGAGCACGCCCTACTCCATTCCGTACAACGACTCCGAGCTCAGCGCCCTCTGGGACCGCGCAGAGAATGCGAAAGCTGTTGTGGTGCTCGCTCACGGTTCAGGTGCCGGCAAGGATCACGACTTCATGGCTGGCTTTGCGCTAGCCGTTGCGAATCTCGGTGCCAGCGTCCTGCGTTTCAACTTCCCCTACATGGATGCCGGAAAGAAGTTTCCCGACAAGTCTCCCGTAGCGGTTGCAGTTTGGCACCAAGTCCGCCGTTGGGTGGAAGAAAACCTTGCTGAGGGCCTGCCCATCTTCACTGCAGGAAAGTCCTTCGGCGGACGCATCGCCTCGCTTGCAGTTGCCGAGGGCATGCCATCGGCAGGCTTGATCTTCCTGGGTTACCCGTTGCATGCGCCGAAGAAGGAAGAGAAGCTGCGCGATGAGCACCTTTACCCGCTTGAAGTGCCGATGCTCTTCCTCGAAGGCACCCGTGATCCGTTTGCCAACCCCGAAAAGATGGAGAACGTGGTCAGCAATCTGAACTCGCACAGCGAACTTTCCTGGTTCGAAGGTGGCAACCATTCCTTCAAGGTCGCCCGTTCCGGCCGCACTGTGTCCCAGGACGGCGCATGGCTCGCGGATCCTGCTCTCGACTTCATCGCCAAGCACACCGCGTAGCCCAGCAGCCCTAGTCCACCTGCTTTTCCAGGAATCGATAGACCTCGGTTTCATCCACGCCGGGAAAGGCACCGGTCGGCATGGCCGCCAGCAGGTGCGTATTGGCACGCGTTGCAGGCCACGCATTGCCGAACCATTGGCTGGACAGGTCGGCAGGTGGTCGGCGGCAGCAATTCTCGTCTGGGCAGGTGGACTGGCAGCGTTCCTTGGTATCGCGTCCCCGGAACCACTTCACGTGTTCAAAAGGCACGCCAATGGATAATGAATACAGTCCCGAAGAGTGGCGCTCGGTGCGTGCGGTGCACCAGAAGGTTCCATTGACGGTATCGGTGTACTGCTCGAAGGAGCGGAACTTGTCCATCTGCTCGAACACCACTCGGCTTGTCCAATAGCGGCAGATGGTCTGCCCTTCAATGGCACCGGTGTGGTCGGCCGGGAAATTCACCCGATCATTTTCATAGGCCTTGTGCAGAATGCCTGATTCGTGGACTTTCTGGAAGTGGCAGGTCATTCCCAGATGCTCGGTGGCAAGGTTGGTGAAGCGGTGGGCCGCGGACTCATAGGACACGGCGAAGGCATCGCGCAGATCCTCGACGGCCAATTCACGATTGTCTTTGGCGCGCCGCAGGTACTCCACCGTGGACTTCTCCGGCATCATCAATGCCGCTGCAAAATAATTGGTCGCCACTCGCTGCGAGAGGAAATCGAAATAATCGGTTGGCGGCTTATGCCCCAATACATGATGCCCTAGCGCCTGCAACAGCACCGAGCGGGGATCATGTTCCGAGCGGTTGGTCTGGGTCAGGTAGATGCGCTTGTTCTTCTGATCAGTCACCGAACGCGTGGAATGCGGAAGATTGCCCACGAAGCGCAGGCTGAATCCCAGATGCTCGGCAATATCCGCTGCTCGATGATGCGAGAGCGGGCCTGCATCGTGCCCAACTGCCGCGAGGACTTTGGCGGCTTCCTGCTCAATGTCCTTGAAGTAGTTATTGCGCTGGCGCATCTCATGGCGCAACGCGGTATTGGCCCGCCGCGCTTCCTCAGGGGTAGCGGCCTGCTCATTCAAACGGCGTTCCAATTCATTCTGCAAACCCACCAACGACTCGAGAACATCCATCGGCAGGCGTGCGCCAACGCGCACAGTCGGCAATCCCAAGGAAGCGTACAAGGGGCCGCGCTGGGCACGTTCCAATTCGATCTCCAAGGCAGCGCGTCGCGATGGCGGTTCGGTCCCCAGAAGATCATCGACGCCGACTCCCAAAGCGCCTGCCAAGGATTTGAGCAAAGAGAGCTTCGGTTCGCGCTTTCCGTTTTCAATCAACGACAGTTGGCTCGGCGCGGTATCGACCAGGGCCGAAACATCATCCAAGGTCAGTTGCTTACTTTTGCGCAGAAAACGGATTCTCCGGCCTAGGGCGATGGAGTCGAGTTCCGTATCTTCGCTGCCAGCGTCGTTGCCCGCTGAGTTCACTGAGCGATTCCATGTGGTTGCAGTCACATATCAAGATTAGGCCAAGAACCAGGAAATTTTCCAGATCTTCCTGCTTTTGACGTTAATTCTTTGACTCATCCTGAGTTCGGCATCAAAACTTTCCAGTTCTTCTTTCATGCCGGGACGAGCTTCTCTCATCAAACACACAGCCGTTCCGCGGAATCATCGTTGCCGCACACACGTTGAAACTTCAAAGACGCTTTCCGAGGAGCAGCATGCACGCAATTTCCACCAGCCCGCTACCCGTCACGAGCCCTGCCCACGACCCACCCCAAACATTGGTCATCGTCGGAACGGATGGCGCAGGCAAGAGCACCAGCATCGATGCCCTGGTGCATCAGTTGCGCAACGAACGCATTCAAGCACGCAAGCTCGCAAACGTCGCCGCCCGAAGCTGGCTGACCAAATTCTCCCGCGCGGCGGGAATCGCCTTCCCGACCTTCATCCAGGATTTCCTCGAAACGTCCATCCGCTGCTTCAACGTTGCACGCAACACGTTCATTGCCGCGCATTCCCCCGGGCTCAGCGTGATGGACCGCCACCTTTATTGCCAGCTGGCGCTGCGGCGCCTGCGTGGACATCCTGACGGATTGCTCCTGCCCTGGCTTGCCCGGAAAAGTACCGAGGAGGCGAGAATTGTCCTGCTCGATGTGGATCCCCACCTTGCCTTCAAGCGAATCAATACCCGCGGCACAGATGAAGAGAGCTTGGAGTACCTTGAAGCGAGCCGAGCTGAATACCTCCGCCTGGCGCAACATCATGGCTGGATCATCCTTGATGCCTCGATGCCCACACCTCAATTGGTTGAACAGCTTCGCATGATCGCCGGCAAGTAGACTCATCCTATGAGCGAAGCACAGGCATCTCTAGCACCAGGTTCCATCCTCGAATTGGCGCAGAGCACCAAGAAGCAGTGGGAGCTGGGCCAGGTCCGGCTCATTGCCAGCGGCACCTTGGCGCAGGACGGAACTTTGCAGCCCAGCAGCCTGCACGAAGCCACCTGGCAGCTGTCGATTCGTTCCATAGAGAAAGCCGCAAGCTTCACGCCGGCGCTTTCGGCTCAAGTGTTCACCTTGATCGCCGGCGACTTCGCGCAATTGGAAGTTGATGGGCACCAGCACGGACTGGAACCTCTGCGCCCCCTGAAGTTCGACACCGGCAAGCCCGTCGAGGCGAGCCAGCCCACCGAGGAATTGCTCATCGTCCACGTGGCTGCCGAACCGGCGCAGGTGCGGGCCACCGTTCGCATTGTGGAACTGTCCAAGAAACGCGAGCAGTACCTCTTTGACGGGCAGCTGGGCATCATGGTTCAAGGTTCTGCCAAGCTCTTGCTCGGCGACAACGAACAGCAGCTGAATCTGCGCGACACCGTCGTAGGCTCCGATGCCGCTGAACCACGCATCTCGGGCCGCGGTTTCATGGCCGTAGCCTCTTTCGACCAGCGTTAGCCTATTCCGGCGCTCGCATCCGTTTTCGCAAGATCCGTAGATCTTCGCGCCCCGCCATTCGCTGTTCCGGCCAGCAATGCCTGGGCATAACAGCAATCCCGGTTGTTCACCCGGCAGCGACCGCGACCCGTCCGAAACTCGAACATTTCACATTTCCTGGCTCGTTCCACGGCGACCTAATGGGCGAGCCAGCACCTGCGGATTGCCGGAAATGCCAGCTCACCGGCGATTCATGGGCTTCTGCGAAGGTCCGTTTTGAGAGGCCCTTCACCCTTCAGCTGCCCGAGATTTGAGTTAAATTTCATTCTTCTTCGCAGCCGAATCGGTCACTTTCACTAACTTTCCATGTTTTGGCTCACAAACACCGCAAGAACCCGAAAATTTTCATTTTCGCGAAGAACCGCAAATCTTAATTCAAAAAACCTCTGGTGAACCCCTTACCCCTGCGGAAAAGTAGTTGTCACGAAGAAGTTCACAAGATCACCTTCCGATCAACATGAACCCGCAGCTTGTGCGAAGGAGCCAAGGCAATGACTACCGAGAACACCAACGAAACCTCGATCGACAACCGCATCGCAGCCATCGAAACCGACTGGGAAAACAACCCCCGCTGGGCCGGCGTCACCCGCGATTACAGCGCCGCAGACGTTGTGAAGCTCCAGGGCCGGGTCCAGGAAGAGCACACCCTGGCCAAGCGCGGATCCGAGAAGCTGTGGAAGCAGCTCACCGAGGAAACCCCTACCGGCGGCTACACCAACGCATTGGGCGCACTGACCGGCAACCAGGCAGTGCAGCAGGTCAAAGCCGGCCTGCGAGCCATCTATCTTTCGGGCTGGCAGGTGGCGGCAGATGCCAACCTCTCTGGCCAGACCTACCCGGACCAGTCGCTGTACCCGGCGAACTCGGTGCCGCAGGTTGTCCGCCGCATCAACAACGCCTTGCAGCGTGCCGACCAGATCGAATTCTCCGAAGGCATCCAGACCGTCGAGGACTGGATGGTCCCGATCGTCGCCGACGCCGAGGCAGGCTTCGGCGGCCCGCTGAACGCCTACGAGCTGATGAAATCCATGATCACCGCCGGCGCCTCGGGCGTCCACTGGGAAGACCAGCTGGCATCCGAAAAGAAGTGCGGCCACCTCGGCGGCAAGGTGCTGATCCCGACCCAGCAGCACATCCGCACCCTGAACGCGGCCCGCCTGGCTGCCGATGTGGCTGGCACCCCTTCGGTGGTCATCGCCCGCACCGACGCCGAAGCGGCAACGCTGATCACCTCGGATGTCGACGAACGCGACCAGGAATTCATCACCGGCGAGCGCACCCCCGAAGGCTTCTACAAGGTCCGCAACGGCATCGAGCCATGCATCGCCCGCGCCAAGGCCTACGCACCGTATTCGGATCTGATCTGGATGGAAACCGGCACCCCTGACCTGGAGCTGGCCCGCAAGTTCGCCGAAGCGGTCAAGAAGGACTTCCCGGACCAGATGCTTTCCTACAACTGCTCGCCATCGTTCAACTGGAAGAAGCACCTGGACGACGCAACCATCGCCAAGTTCCAGCGCGAACTCGGTGCCATGGGCTTCAGCTTCCAGTTCATCACCCTGGCCGGCTTCCACGCCTTGAACCACTCGATGTTCGATCTGGCCCAGGGCTACGCGAAGGACGGCATGAGCGCCTACGTCGAGCTGCAGGAACGCGAATTCGCATCCGAGGCTGCCGGCTACACCGCCACCAAGCACCAGCGCGAAGTCGGCACCGGCTACTTCGATGCAATCTCCACGGCGCTGAATCCCAACGCCTCCACCCTGGCCCTGGTGGGATCCACCGAAGAAGGCCAATTCCATTAGACCCTGATGGGTCGATGGTGCTAGCCGGCAAAGGCGCCGGCTAGCACCAACACCATTTACAAGTTTTTAAGGACGCTGCCATGAACTCCCCCATCACCCTGAACAACATCACCATTACCGCTACCCCCGTTCGCTACCAGGAGCAGATCCTGACCAGCGAAGCCCTGGACTTCCTTTCGGCCCTGCACACCGCATTCGAACCGCGCCGTGCCGAACTGATGCAGCGCCGCCAGGTCAATCGGGCCCGCATTGCCAACGGCCGCGATCCGAAATTCCTGGACGAGACCCGCGCAATCCGCGACGATGAATCATGGCAGGTGGCCCCGATTGCACCGGGGCTGGAAGACCGCCGGGTGGAAATCACCGGCCCGATCGAACGCAAGATGGCCATCAATGCGCTGAACTCCGGCGCCAGGGTCTGGCTGGCCGACATGGAGGACGCATCCTCGCCGACCTGGCAAAACGTCATCAAGAACCAGGTCAACCTGATCCGCGTGCTGGATCAGGAACTGGACTTCACCGCACCTGATGGCCGCGAGTACAAGCTGAACACCTACGACTTGAAGCAGCTGCCGACCATCGTGGTCCGCCCTCGCGGCTGGCACCTGCCGGAGAAGCACCTGCTGGTTGCCGGCACGCCGATGTCCGGTGCGCTGGTGGACTTCGGGCTGCACTTCTTCCACAACGCCAAGCGTCTGCTGGCCGCCGGACGCGGTCCGTACTACTACCTGCCGAAGCTGGAAAACCACCTGGAGGCGCGGTTGTGGAACGACGTGTTCAACCTGGCCCAGGACCTGATGGATATCGATCGCGGCACCATCCGTGCCACCGTGCTGATCGAGACCATCACCGCAGCCTTCGAGATGGAGGAAATCCTCTACGAGCTGCGCGAGCACTCCTCGGGGCTGAATGCAGGACGCTGGGACTACATCTTCTCGATCATCAAGAACTTCCGTTCCCGCGGACCGCGCTTCGTCTTCCCGGATCGCGACACCGTCACCATGACCGCACCGTTCATGCGGGCCTACACCGAGCAGCTGGTGCGTGCATGCCACCGCCGCGGCGCTTCGGCCATTGGCGGGATGAGCGCTTTCGTTCCGAACCGCAAGGACGCCTCGATCAACGAGATGGCCTTCGGCAAGGTCCGCGAGGACAAGGCCCGCGAAGCCGCTGACGGTTTCGACGGCTCCTGGGTGGCCCATCCGGACCTGGTGCCGGTGGCCCGCGAGGTGTACGACGAGGTGCTGGGCGAGAACCCCAACCAGTTGCAGCGCACCCGCGAAGATGTGGAGGTGTCGGGTGCTGCCCTGCTGAACGTGGAAAGCGTGACCGGCAAGATCACCGAACGCGGCATCCGCGACAACATCGAGATCGGCATCCGCTACATCGAGTCCTGGCTGCGCGGCAATGGCGCGGTGGCCCTGCGCAACCTGATGGAAGATGCCGCCACCGCGGAGATCTCCCGTTCGCAGCTGTGGCAGTGGATCCACCAGTCGGCAATCACCGACGAGGGCGAGATCATCACCCGCCGCTGGGTGCAGGAACTGACGGAGGAAACCATGGATTCCCTGGAGCGCTTCGAAGGCGATCGCTTCGAGGAAGCTGTGGAGATCTTCGAGGCTTGCGCACTGCGCGACGACTTCCCGACCTTCCTGACCAAGAACGCCTACCTGCGCTACCTGGACGCACCAGCGCGCACCTTGGAAATGGCAGGCTAGGCAACCGCCAGACCTGGCCGGCAAGAAACAGTCGTCCCTGAACACCGGCCGCGGGAAACGGCATTCACCAGTTGGCAACCGCTCCAACGGGTGAGTGCCGTTTTTCGTGCGCAAAAGTGGATACGCTATACCCATGGCCTTCCAGTTCAAGAACCCGGCCGAGGACCTGTGGCAGCCAGACCTGCTTGGCGAGGATTTCTCGCAACGGCCGCTGCCGATGTCCGATGGTTCCACCGCGACTCTGGTCAGGCACCGTCCGCGCAGATCGCTGCGCTGGCCGCCTCCGTTGCGCGGAATCGCGGTGCTCTATGTGCATGGCTGGTCCGACTACTTCTTCCAGTCCGAGCTGGCCGAGTTCCTTTCCGAGGCCGGCGCGGATTTCTACGCCCTGGACCTGCGCCACTATGGGCGGAACCTGCCCTTGGACCGGGCCACGGGCATCGCCGAGCACAGCAGCCCCGGCTTCACCACCGATCTGGAAGAGTACTTCGAGGAGTTCGACGCGGCCCATCGGATCATTTCCAGCGCGCATCCGGGAACCCGCTTCGTGCTGCTCGCCCATTCCACCGGCGGGCTCAGCGCATCACTGTATGCGGCAGCCAACCCGCAGACGGTCGATGCGCTGGCGTTGAACAGCCCGTGGCTGGAATTCCAGGCCAGCGAGATCGGGCGCACCGCGTTGGCCCGGATCGTCCAGGCTGCCAGCAACCGGAACCCGCACCGCCTGTTGCCCACCGTGGACCCCGGGTTCTACACCCGCACGGTCTCCAGCCAGTTCTCCGGGGAATGGGACTACGACCTGGGCTGGCGTCCAGCCAACGGCTTCAAGCTCACCGCAGGTTTCATTTCTGCGGTCTTCGCAGCGCAAGCCAAGGTGAAGAAGGGGTTGGACCTGCAAATGCCCACGCTGGTGATGCTCTCGGCGGAAGACTACCTGCTGCCCCGCTGGCATGACACCGCTACCCGCGCCGATGTGGCGCTGAATGTGCAGGTCGTTGCCCAGCGCAGCATTGATCTGGGCCGGGAACTGCATCTGGTGCGCCTGCCCGGCGCGCTGCACGATGTGTTCCTCTCGTCGCCGAAGATCCGCTCCAAGGCCTACATGGCGCTGGGTTCATGGCTGGCGGTGGTCAAGAACCGCCAACGGGATTCGCAGCTGGCCGCCGCAATCCGCCGGATCCTTCCTTCCGGCAGCTAGCATGGCCTAGCCCGCCACCCGGTTGGGCACCTGGTCGTTGACCAGTTCCAGCTGCCAGGACCCGGACTCATTGCCAATGATTGCTACCGAGCCATTGTGGATGGTGTCCAGCTTGTAGCCGGCGAAGTGCGAGAGCGTGTAGCGGATAATGGTGCCGTGGCAGATCACCGCGACGTTCTTGCCAAGGTAGTCGGCGGCAATCTGCTCGATGGCGCGCAATCCGCGCTCGACCACCGAATCCAGCGGCTCGATTCCGCCGCCGTGCTTATCCGGCCACAGAGCCAGCGCCTCGGTTTCCACCATGCCCTCGCCCTGCGCGTAGTCGCGCTCGATCAGCAAGTCATAGCTCGGGCCCAATTCAAGACCAAGCCCGTCGGCGATGATCTGCGCGGTCTCGCGCGCACGAGACAGCGGCGAGGAGACGATGGCATCCCACTGGCCGGGCTCCAGCACGGAGACGGCCTCGCGGGCCTGGGCGCGCCCGGTGTCGTTCAAGGGGATGTCGCTTGAACCCTGCAAGCGGCCTTCGAGATTCCATTGCGTCTGTCCGTGGCGGACGAATCCAAGTTTCATGAGCCTCATTCTTCCACCCTGTCCAGTGACCCGTGTACTGGCTGGTGGCAAAGCTCACGATAGATCTGCAACACTTAAGTGCGTCAAAAATCCTGGGAACACATAAGATTTTCACGGCTGCGCCCTGCCATTTGCACGGGCCCGCCCCATCGAACGCACCCCTTACAGGATCCGAGCATTACTATCGTGAACGAAATAAAGGCGTCTCTCGCCCGCGGGCTGACTGCCCGCCACATCCGCTTCATGGCCCTCGGCTCAGCTATCGGAACGGGCCTTTTCTACGGCTCCTCTTCTGCCATCCAGGCTGCTGGCCCTGCCGTTCTCTTCGCGTACATGATTGGCGGCGCTGCCGTTTTCATCGTGATGCGCGCCATGGGCGAGATGGCTGTCAAGCATCCGGTGTCCGGATCCTTCGCTCACTACGCTTCGCGCTACCTTGGCCGCTTCGCAGGCTTTGTCACCGGGTGGACCTTCGCCTTCGAGATGGCCATTGTCGCGATTGCTGATGTCACCGCGTTCGGCATCTACATGGGATTCTGGTTCCCGCAGGTCGCGCAGTGGATCTGGGTCCTGGCCATCGTCTTGCTGATCGCCGCGATCAACCTGATGAAGGTGAAGGTCTTCGGCGAAACCGAATTCTGGCTGGCCATCGTCAAGGTGACCGCGATTATCGCGATGATCGTTGGCGGCGCGGCGCTGATCATCTTCGGCTTCAATTCCCCTGAGACCGAAACGGCTACCGGCTTCGCCACCCTGATGAGCGCCGGCACCCTGTTCCCCAATGGCTTCGTGGGCCTGCTGCTGTCCTTCTCCGTGGTGATGTTCGCCTTCGGCGGCATTGAAACCATCGGCATCACCGCAGGCGAAGCTGACGATCCGGCCAAGTCGGTTCCGGCTGCCATCAACACCGTGCCGTGGCGCATCCTGCTCTTCTACGTAGCTTCGCTGGCAGTGGTCATGATGCTTTTCGACTGGCGCCAGATCGACGGCTCGGCGTCGCCGTTCGTGCAGATTTTCGACGGACTGGGCATCCCGGCCGCGGCCCACGTGCTCAATGCCGTGGTGATCACCGCGGCCGTCTCGGCGATCAACGCCGATACCTTTGGCGCTGGACGCATGCTCTTCGCCATGTCCGAAATCGGCCATGCCCCGAAATCGTTCGGCCGGATCTCCCGCAACGGCGTGCCATGGATGACCGTGGTCGTCATGGCCATCGTGCTGCTGGTCGGCGTGGTGCTCAACGCCCTGCTGCCCGAAGCGCTCTTCACCATCATCGCTTCCATCGCCACCTTCGCCACCGTTTGGGTGTGGATCATGATCCTGACCTCGTACCTGTCGATGCGGCGCAAGGAAGCCGCGGCGGGCCGTGGACCGGGTGTTGCCCGCGAGTATGCGGTGCCCGGCGGTACCGTAGCCGCGTGGATCGCGTTAGCCTTCATGGTCTTCGTCGTTGTGCTCCTGGCCCTGAGCCCGGCTACACGCGTAGCCCTGTACACCGGCATCGCCTGGCTCGTACTCCTGGCCGTGCTCTTCAAGCTGCTGGTTCGCCCTGCGGCTCCGGTCAAGCAGGACAGCGACTCGCTGCTGGGCTAACCACCGAGAAATAAAATATGCTTGGCTTCGCATATAGCAAAGCCAAGCATATTTTTTCTTCTTACTCGATCTCGGTCAGGGATCCGTTCCGCGGTCCCGGGGAAGCATCCGGGCCCTTGGATGCGCGCTGCTCCTGGATTAGCGCCAAGCTTGCCCAAGCAAGCATGCCGGCAGCAACTATCCACAGGCTGCCCAAACCCAGCCGCAGATAGGCCAGGACGCCACCCAGCGATCCGATGGTGATCATCAGCCACAGCAGTGCGTAGCGTGCCCATAGCATTCGGTAGCCGCCACGATCCGAGCCGGTGGCCAGCCCGATGATTGCTCCGCCCAACGCCTGGCCGAGCTTGACCAATGTGCCGGTCATATATGTCAGGCCCAAGGCAACCTCGCCCGAACGGGTGTAGGAAACATTCACCGCTCCCATGGCGGCGGCCAGCAGCAGCGCCGTCAGCTGCGGCAGGGCCTGCCCTGAAATGGCCGCAGCGAGCAGCAGTACCGCACTGAAGTACATGGCCACTGGCCGGCGCAGCTTCTCCAGCCGGAGAGTCAGCAGGGTTGCGAGGATGACGCCGCCAACGAAGCAGCCGACCAGTGACATGGCCAGGGCCCATCCGGCAAAATCTCCTGTCATCAGAGCTGCGGAGGAACGGGTGGAGTTGCCTGACATGAACGACAGGAAGTAGCCGCCGAAGTGCACGAATCCGACACCATCGACGAACCCTGCCATCGCCGTAATCGTCCCGGCGAACAGGATCCCGCGCCATCGAAGATTCTTTGCCACCTGTCTCGCTTTCTCTCGCCATCGCCGTTGTCCCCATTCCGCAGGAACCCTCCCATTATCTCTAGCCGGAGTCGGCAACCACGGATGCGGAATGCCCGGGGAGCAAAAGTTGTTACCTCAAGCATGAGTGAAAATACTGCTGCCCCATCCCTGGAAGAAAAGCGCATCCGCGTCGATATCTTCTCCGACATTGCCTGCCCATGGTGCTTCATCGGCAAGCGCCGCTTCGAGCGGGGTGTCGAAGCGTTCGAATACTCCCAGAACGTGGACGTCTACTGGCATTCGTACCAGCTGGATCCAAGCCTGCCAGAGAACTACGACGGCAGCGAAGCCGAATACCTCTCCAAGATGAAGGGCTTGGGCCAGGATCAGGTGTCCCAGATGCTTGATCATGTCACCGCCCAGGCAGCTGGCGAAGGCCTGGACTACGACTTCGCCAATCTGAAGGTCGCTAATTCCTTCACCGCGCTTCGAGTTCTGGAATATGCCAAGCAGCATGGCGCTGGAAGCGAAATGAAGGAAGCGCTGCTTTCTGCGCACTTCGAAAAAGGCCTGGATACCGGGGATGAAGAAACCCTGCTACAGCTGGCCGGATCGCTAGGCTTGAATACTGGCGAACTCCGCTCAGATCTGGCTTCCGGCGCCTATGCCGAAGAAGTCAACGCAGATATCGCCCAGGCCCGTGAGCTGGGAATCAGCGGAGTCCCCTTCTTCATCATCGATGGGAAGTACGGCATTTCCGGCGCGCAGCCAGCCGAGGTCTTTGCCAACGCCCTGACCCAGGTCCACTCCGGAAACGTGCAGAGCCGGTAGCGGGCTATTTAGCGCAGACGAGCTTGCCATCCGAAGTATCGAGCTTGCGTTCTTTTACGAGGCCTTCGAACTTCTCCCCCAGCGCCAGGTCCACCCGGCTTCCCCACTTCGTCTCGTCGTAGATGAATACGATGCCGGGGATCTGGCGCTGCACGGTGAATGCCTGGGCATAGCCATCAGGTCCGGCAATGACTGCACCGGAGGTATCGGAGAGCGATTTCCACCCGGAAGTCAGCGAAGAAATCTTGAAGCCGCGCTTTTCCAGTGCCTTGGCGGTGTCACCGGCAAGCCCTGGAATGCTGGTCGTATTCAGCACGCGTATTTCTACTTCTGCAGGCGTCTGGTACTTGAAGTCGATGGCCGGGCAGTTTGGATTCTCGATTTCTGCTTCGCTTGGCTCCGGGCTCTCAACTGCGGCGGGTTCGGCACCCAATTTGATCGTTCCATTGAAAACCAGCACGGCGCCGACCAGTACCGCGATCACCAGCAGGGCCATCACGGAGAAAACAATATGCTGGCGTCTGCGGGCACGCTTCTTTGCTTGTCCATCCGAGCTGAAACTCAATTCCTGCTCGTCGACAATATGCGCACCGTGCCATTGCCCCGGATCATCGCGATCACGCATCATTCCACCTTGCTCTGGTCAGCCTTCGGCAGCCGCTGGCCTGAAGGAGACCTCATCGTCATCCTCGTGGCGCTAGCTTATCTAACTGGCGTCCAGATCCAATACGCGCGCGTGTATTACGGAGCGATGATGAAGCGCCGAACGCAGCGCACGGTGCATCCCGTCTTCCAGATACAACACGCCCCGATAGCGCACCACGTGCGGGAACAAGTCGCCGTAGAAGGTGGAATCCTCGGAGAGCAATGTTTCAAGATCCAGGGTCGCTTTGGTGGTGACCAGGTCGGCCAACTTCACCTGCTGAGGGGGAAGGCCGCTCCAATCACGCGTCGACGAATAGCCGTGGTCTGGGTATGGCCGGCCCTCACCGACCGCTCGAAAAATCACTATTCAAGCATACGGACAAACTCTTGCGAGCCCCATATTTCCAGATCAGTGAGGGGTTCGCGGTTGCGGGAGACACCGGTTCCGAAGGCGGTGCGGGCTGGCCGCCAGCACCCGGGCTCGGCCCCCGAACGCCGGGAACATAATACAAGTGAATGCGAATAATCGGGCACGCAATGGGAAAATGCAAGGATTGTTACGCTGCGGGAAACGTGGGGGAACCGGGCGTAACTTTAGCTAGTAACAATCGCGTCATAAGGTGCACTCTAGGTTTATGAATAACGTAGTCACCGAGATCCCACTGCTCGATATTTCTACCGCGCGCAATGCTGACGGCTCCTTCAACGAGGAATTCGTAACCGCGCTTCGCGATGCCGCACACCGCGTCGGGTTCTTCCAGATCGTCGGCTACGGCGCGTACGCCGGCCAGGACCAGGAGCTGCTCGACACCATCGCGGAGTTCTTCCGCAAGCCGGTCGAGCAGAAGGTCAAGCTCGATAACCGCAACAGCGCCCAGTTCCGCGGCTACACCCGCATGGGCACGGAAATCACCCGCGGCCGCGCCGACGCCCGCGAGCAGATTGACTACGGACCGGAACGCGAGACCCTGAGCGTCGTTCCCGAGGACAAGCCGTATTTGAACCTACAGGGCCCTAACCAGTTCCCTGCAGACTTCCCCCAGCTCGAAGAGCGCGCCATGGCGTGGGCCGAACTGATGAACAAGACCGGCCACGAGCTGCTTTCGGCCATCGCCGTAGGCCTGGGCCTGCCCGAAGACCACTTCGATGAGCCATTCGCCGATACCCCGTCATGGATGGGCAAGCTGGTGCACTACGTTTCGGGCGACGTTGTCCCGGAGTCGGGCAACCAGGGCGTTGGCCTGCACGCGGACTACGGCTTCGTCACCCTGCTGCTGCAGGACCAGGTTGGAGGCCTGCAGGTGCAGCCCTACGGCCAGGAAGAGTGGATCGAGGTGCCGCCTACCCCAGGTGCACTGGTAGTGAACCTCGGGGAAATGCTTGAAGTGGCCACCAATGGCTACCTGATGGCCACCATCCACCGCGTCATTGCTCCTCCAGCCGGTGTAGACCGCTACTCGGTGCCGTTCTTCTACTCCCCTCGCCTGGATGCAGTGATCGACAAAGTCGAGCTGCCAGCCGACCTGGCTGCCGACGCCCGTGGCGTTTCCGATGATCCAGAGAATCCAATGCTGGCTTCCTATGGCGCAAACGTGCTCAAGGGCTGGCTGCGAGCCCACCCGCAGACCGCGGCCATCCACTACCCGGAGCTGGCCAAAGGGCGCAAGAGCGCCTAGGCATTGAGCTCCTGCGGGGATCAGGAGCCCAACCGCGAATCCTGTTGGCGTCGAGCCGGTGAGAAATTGCCGACCCGGCGCCACAGGTCATTAATGCGGCTTGCTCATTCAAGGCTTGAAAGCACGCAGAATTCATTTCCCTCAGGATCAGCCATCACGATCCAGCTCTCGTCCTCTTGCTGGCCCACTTCGGCATAGCTGGCCCCCAAGGCAAGGAGACGGTCGACTTCTTCTTGCTGGCTGGAGCCTTGAGGACGCAGATCCAGATGGAGGCGATTCTTGACGCTCTTGGCTTCAGGCACTTGAGCGAACGTCAGCTTCAACCCGTGCTCGCCTTGGGCTTCGGATCCAATGCTGACCAATCCGGCTTCTTCTTCCAGCACCTCGAAGTCCAGTGCTTCGCACCAGAACCTGGCCACCAGCATCGGGGTGGCGCAATCGACAGCGATCTCGCTCAATACACTTGCCATAGTCTTACCTTGTCGAAAGATTGCTAAACAGTTGCCACGGATACTACCCCTCAGATTCGGGCAATGCCGGCAAGCAAAAAAATAATGTCTCGGGACATCGTTCGTACGATGTCCCGAGACATTACATTGGCGGAGGATAGGGGATTTGAACCCCTGAGGGCGTTAACCCAACACGCGTTCCAGGCGTGCGCCATAGGCCGCTAGGCGAATCCTCCTCAGTTTGCTCCGAGGAGCAGGATCCAGCATATCTAAATTCTCGCTCAATCACGAATCGAGCACTCCCCCGACGATCCCCGGAGCATCTCCAAGGTGCCAAACCCCTGAAATTCGGCGGTATTTCACCTTTTCACCACCTCGATTCTTTCTTTGAAAACCGCAGTTTGAACAGACCGATACTGTAAGCATGAGTAAAAGAGAGGCATTTCACAGCCAAGATGATCCTCGGCGGCTGCCCATTAGCCCTCCGGGGACAAGGCGCATCCCCGGAATTGACGGGCTTTGGGCAGCGAACCTGGATAAGGACAATCTCTTTACCCAGATTGCCGCCACCGCCACACACCTCTACGAGCAGCCACCGGTCACAAGTTCCGCCCAAGGGCTGGAACGGCTGAAGGCCATTGCACGGTTGCACAGCATGCTCGATGCTGCCGAGGCAGCAGTATTGGCCGATAGCTACGAATATTTGGTTGCCGAGACAGTCAGCCAGGGATCCCAAGAACCTCTGCTGGATGACCTTGGGGAAATTGAAGAGCCCGTTGAAGATCAATCCGCATATTTCTACGGCGTCAATCGTTCCGATGAATCGCTGATCCGTTCATCTTTTGTCGCCGAAGCAGCGGTGGCCCTGCGATCCTCAGAAAGGAAAGTCCAGGACAAGTTATTCTTTGCCGAAGGGCTGCGCCATCTTTGCCCAGATATCTTGGACGCGCTGAGCGTCGGCGAGATCACGACGAGATCCGCGCAAGAGATCGTCAAGCACTCCCAGGATCTAGCACCCGAGGATGTGCAGCTGATGCAGCAAACCTTGCTGCCGATAGCTCGGCAGGCCACCGACTCCGCAGTTGCCCAACGCGCTCGGAAAATGCATGAACGCCTGCACCCCAAGCCGATCGAGGAACGCCACAAAAAAAGTGCAGAGGACCGCAAGGTCATCTATTGGCACGAGGCCAATGGCATGAGTGTCATCCAACTCCACCTGCCAGCAGAAAAAGCATTGGCCATCATCAATACGGTCAATTGGCATGCAGTACGCAATGCTGATCCAGCTGATCACCGGACCGAACAGCAACGACGGCTGGATATTATCTGCGATGCCTTGCTCGATGGCTGGCCGGCAACCGAAGGGACCCCGCTGAAAGCCCGTGTCGCTGTCACGATTCCTGCCCTGGAAATGCTCGCTGATCCTAAACGCGCATTGGCGGATCTCGAAGGCTACGGACCCATCCCCGTAGGGACGGCACTGCTGATTGCCAAGGATGCCCCGTCTTTCATCAAGGTGCTCACCGACCCCTGGTCCGGGGCGGCCATAGACGTCGGCCGCGAAAAGTACCGTCCGTCGAAGGCACTGCGTGATCTGCTGCGGAGCCGAGATGTGGCTTGCAGATTCCCAGGATGCAATCGGCCAGCCGAATCAGCTGAGATAGACCATATCGATGCATGGGCCAAGGGCGGGCATACCACCCGGAGCAACACTCATCTATTGTGCAAGCGGCACCAGATGTTCAAGCATGTGCTGGGGTGGCAGGCGACATACCTTCCGGACGGTTCGGTGAACTGGCGGTCCCCCAACGGCATGATCTGCGTTGAGCTTCCCGGCAGCGTCACCAGCGTGCAGAACTTCGATTTCGAGAAAGAGCAAACGCCCATGCTGCCGACCATCGAACTCAATGACCGTGTTCGCCGCGTGCTTGGCTGGTTAGAACCGCCTGAAGAAAGCACCGCCTGAGAACTAACAGCAACCCTGCTCAGGATTGGCCAGTTGAGATCAAGCGCACGCCTGCCGATTTTATCCAAGCGCCAACCTCAGGTAGTATTTTGGGTGACCCCTCGTGTGGTGTCATCCTGTTGAACTCCCCCAGGACCGGAAGGTAGCAAGGGTAGATGGGCTCTGGCAGGTGCATGAGGGGTCTTTTACTTTCTTACGCAAGCCGAATGGAGTCCACGTGGGCGCTGGCCGTTTCGCCCCTAGCCCTTCGGGGCCGCTCCATCTTGGCAATTTGCGCACGGCAATTCTCGCCTGGCTTTTCGCCCGCTCCACGCAACGCGAATTCCTGTTGCGCATTGAGGACCTGGACCGTGTTCGTTCCGGCGCCGAAGCCACCCAGATTGCCGAGCTAGCGTCCTTGGGCATTGACTTCGACGGTGACATGCTCCGCCAGTCCGACCGCCTTCCGATATATCTTGAAGCCGTTGAGCGGCTCAAAGCGCGCGGTCTGGTCTACGAATGCTACTGCTCGCGCAAGGATATTGCCGAAGCCGGAAGCGCTCCGCATGCTGCGCCCGGTGCCTACCCGGGAACCTGCCGCAATCTGAGCGCCAGCGAGCGCTCGGCCAAAGCGCAGAACCGCCCGGCCGCCTTGCGCCTGCGTTCAGAAGTGAACGAATTTTCCGTTCACGATGAACTATTCGGCGACTACACCGGCGCGGTTGATGATTTTGTCCTGGTGCGCAACGACGGCGCACCAGCCTACAATCTTGCGGTGGTCGTCGATGATGCTTTCTCAAGCATCGACCAGGTCGTACGCGGAGATGATTTGCTCTCTTCCGCGCCACGTCAGGCCTATCTGGCAACGCTTCTGGGCCACCCAATCCCCTCCTATGCACACGTCCAGCTTGCAGTGAATGCCAAAGGCCAGCGCCTGGCCAAGCGCGATGGCGCAGTAACACTCGAAGAGATCACCGAACAAGGTGTGCATCCAGCCAACGTTGTGGCGGTTTTGCTAGAGTCATTGGGCTTGCCCAGCACAAGTTTGCAGGCAGCCTTGGAAGCTTTCGATCCGGCGAATCTGCCACGCGAGCCGTGGATCGTCGAACCAGAGAATATTGTCCAACAGCTGATGCCCAGGGCATCAGGAAACTGATAGGGAACCGGTGTGAGTACAGCGCTTTATCGCAGATATCGTCCCGATACGTTTGGCGACGTCATCGGGCAGGAGCACGTTACTGCGCCCTTGATGACGGCTCTGGAGAAGAACCGCGTCAACCATGCGTACTTGTTCTCCGGCCCGCGCGGTTGCGGCAAGACGACTTCTGCCCGCATCCTGGCCCGCTGCTTGAACTGCGAGCAAGGTCCTACTCCGGTTCCTTGTGGCACCTGCCCAAGCTGCGTGGATCTGGCCAATGGCGGACCAGGTTCGCTGGATGTCATCGAGATCGACGCGGCCAGCCACGGTGGCGTCGATGACGCCCGCGACCTGCGCGAGCGCGCAACGTTCGCGCCTACCCGCGACCGCTACAAGATCTTCATCATCGATGAGGCCCATATGGTCACCGCGGCAGGCTTCAACGCCCTGCTGAAGATCGTTGAAGAGCCACCGGCGCACATCAAGTTCATCTTCGCGACAACCGAGCCGGAAAAGGTCATTGGCACCATTCGCTCGCGTACCCACCACTACCCATTCCGCCTGGTTCCGCCCGAGGCGCTGCTGGCGTACCTGCAAGTGCTCTGCGAACGGGAAAGCGTCGCAGTAGCCGAAGGCGTGCTGCCGCTGGTGATCCGTGCTGGCGGCGGTTCGGTCCGCGATACCCTCTCGGTGCTGGACCAGCTGATCGCTGGTGCCCGCGATGGCAGCCTTGATTACGAGACCGCAGTTGCGCTGCTGGGCTACACCCACTCGACGCTGCTCGACGAGGTCACCTTGTCGCTGCACGAATCCGATGGCGCCGGGCTGTTCGGCGCGATCGACCGCATCATCCAGACCGGTCTGGATCCTCGGCGCTTCGTTGAAGATGTGCTGGAGCGCTTCCGCGATCTGATCATCGCCAAGGCGATGCCCGAAGGCCTTGAGAAGATCTTGCGCGGCGTGCCAGAAGACCAGCTCGAAGCCCTGCGTTTGCAGGCGGGACTGGTCGGCGCAGGCGAACTGTCGCGATGGGCAGACGTCACCAACAAGGCCCTGAGCGAGATGACCGGCGCTACCTCGCCTCGGCTGCACTTGGAATTGCTGGCGGCGCGCTTGATGCTGCCGGGTTCGCAGAACTCCGACAGCTCCTTCGCTGCCCGTCTAGATCGCCTGGAGCGCCATGCGATGACCGGTGGAGCGCTGCCTGCGCTTAATGAAGACGACGCAGAGGGTGCTGCACCCTCAACGAATGCTGCCCCGAATCCTGGCGCCGCGCGTCAGGGTGCTGCCGCTGTGCGCGAGGCCTTGGCCGCTGCCAAGTCCCGTCGAGGCGCTGCCCCGGAACCGGCTGAAGAGCAGGAACCACAGGTCCAGTCGGCCCAGGCTCAGCCGCAGCAGGATGCGCAGGCTCCCGCACCGGCACAGCAGCCTGCGCAGCACGCAGAACCAGCGCAGGCACAGCGCACCGAGCAGCCGCAGCAGTCCATGCCGCCACAGCCACAGCCACAACCGCAGCCGCAGCCGCAGCCGCAGCCGGCTGATGATGACCCAAATGCCCCGCTGGATCCTGGCGCGGCAGCTTCCCTGAACACCGGCGAAGCCGCTGACTGGGGCGCCACTTGGGGGCCAAAGGGCGAAAACTACTCGGTGACCACCGAGGTGCAGCCTGGTCCGAGCATTCCGGCAGCCCGTCCGGAAGGCGTGGCACCATTCAGCTTGGTTCCTGATCCGTCCAGTGGTGAAGATCTGTCGTTCGGCACCGGTGTCTCCATCGATAACGTGAAGCAGAATCCTGCCATGGCCGAATTCGCACGTCGCGCGGCAGCCAACCGCGCAGCACAAGCACCGCAGCCTGCCCAGCCGCAGCAGTCGCAACAGGCGCCGGAGGCCAGCAAGCCTGGCATGAATGCCCAGCGCAACGCTGCCCATCCGGCGCAGGAACATGCCCAGCGCCAGCAAGCAGAACGCGAAGAACAACAGCGCGCCGCACAAGAACAAGCACAACGCGAGCAAGCAGAACGCGAAGCACAACAGCGCGCCGCACAAGAACAAGCACAACGCGAGCAAGCACAACAGCAACAACGGCCGCAGTCTCCCCAGCAGCCTCAGCACGGCGCACCCGGCGGAACCCCGCAGGGCCAGCAGCCAGCACCACAGGGCGCCGGCTCGCCGGTGGCGATGTTCCAGCAGGCGTGGCCTACGATTCTGCAGCAGTTGCAGGGCAGTTCGCGTGTCCTGCATTCCATGGTCGCCACCTATGGCTCCGTGGCAGGCTTCGATGGCCGTACACTTACCTTGGCGTTCAGCAACACCGGCCCCATCGTGAATCTGCGCAACCGGCCGGATTTGATGAATACATTGACCGGAGTCCTCTCCCAGGTCGCAGGTTCGCCAATCGAAGTGGTCCTGACCGAAGGCGGATCCAACCCCAACGGTGGTGGTTCCCCAAAAGGTGAGCGCCGGCCAATCCCGGCGCCAACCCCAGCACCAACTAAGTTCACCAAGGCTGTAAGTTCTGCTGGGGCTGCTGCGCGCGCCGCAGCACGGGCCCAAGCTGCCGCTCCGGCACCGCAGCAGCGTCCTGCCTCTGCAGTGCAGACCTCGGCACCAGCCGCACCTGCGCCACGCGCCCATGAGGGGTACGCCAGCTCCTACGATGACGTTCCGCCACCCGCGGAAGAGCCGTATTTCGACGAGCCGCCGTTCCCGGATGACCCGTACTATTCGCCGGCTGGCTCCGTCCCGGTGGCACCGCAGGTTCAGCCGCAGCAGCAGTCTCCGGCCCCGGCTGCCCAGCCAGAGCCGGTGGCGCCCGCCCCGGCAACCAGTGCGCCACGCAGTTTCGACGGGCCTCCGGTGGCCCCCAAGCCCCGGATGACTGCCGGCATGGCAGCGCGCCAGGCCGAAGGCGGAGTTCCGAATATTGCGCGCCCGGTGTCTTCGACTCCGTTGCACCCGGACAGCACCACCGATTCCTTCGAGGATCTGGCGGTTGATGCACCAGAACAGCCGGCTCCGCAAACTCCAGAGCGATCGGTTCCGGAGCCTGCGCCCGCCCCTGCACAGCCTCAGGTTCGCCCACGCGAGCAGGAGCAGCCCCGCCCGGAGCCGGTTGCACCGGCGCCTTCGCCAGCAGCCCCGGCACCCGCTCCGCAGGCGGCACCGCGCTGGGGTGCTCCGCAGCCTGAGCCTGAACCAGCCCCCGCTGCATCGGCACCGGCAAGCACGGGCCGCATGAGCCGGTACCAGCAGCTGATGAACCAGGCGAAGAACGCACCAAGCGCGCCAGCGCCTGCCCAGTCGGCACGCGGCTGGGGCGGCCCGGCATCGGCTCCCGATCCTGCCCCGGTGCAGGAGCCGGAGGAGTTCGTCCCCAGCGACGATGACATCGAGGTCGAGGATTCGGCACTGATCGGCGTTCCAGCCGTGGAGCGCCTGCTTGGCGGGATGGTCATCGAGCAGCGCGACGTGAACGGGAATGTAGTGGAAATCAAACGCAGCTTGTAGCCGGCACCACGGCGAGCTGTCGGAGTGAGACACTAGGGTGTACCACGGAACAATTTCAAGGTAGTGAAGCAAGCTAGAAAGTAGGCGCACGTGTACGAAGGTGCTGTACAGGAATTGATCGACGAGCTCGGTCGCTTGCCTGGCATCGGCCCGAAGTCGGCTCAGCGCATTGCTTTCCACATTCTCGATGCCGATGCCGAGGACATGACCCGGCTCGCCGCCTCGATCCAGCTGGTCAAGGAAAAGGTGAAATTCTGCGAGATCTGCTTCAACATCTCGGAGCAGGATACCTGCGCCATTTGCCGCGATGAGCGCCGCGATGGAACAAAGATCTGCATCGTGGAGGAGTCCAAGGACGTCCTGGCCATTGAACGCACCCGGGCGTTCTCCGGCAAGTACCACGTGCTCGGCGGTTCCATCAATCCGCTGGCAGGCATTGGCCCGGAACAGCTGCACATCCGCGAGCTGGTCACCCGCTTGGCCGATGACTCGATCACCGAGCTGATCCTTGCCACCGATCCGAATCTCGAGGGCGAAGCCACCGCCGTGTACCTGGTGCGCGCGCTGGCTCCCTTGGGCATCCGCATTACCCGCCTGGCTTCCGGCCTGCCGGTGGGCGGCGATTTGGAATACGCCGATGAAGTGACCTTGGCCCGCGCCTTCGAAGGTCGCCGGTCCGCCGGCCGCACCGCACCCGGCCCGGCCCGGCTCAAGGCAGAGAAGCAGGAATCCGAGCAGGAAGCACCGCAGGCAGAAGCCGGGGATGCCGCAGAAAAGCCGAAGGCGCAGCTTTCCGAGCCGCGCCTGCTGCGCGTTGCCGGCGACACTGGCGAAGCGTCGTCGCATCCAGTTGTTCCCGAGATGGACAGCCGCCGCAGCCACTAATTCCCGCAGTTCTTGAACGCCCTGCACTCGACCGCTTCACCGGCATGAGTGCAGGGCGTTTTTCCATTCCTGCAGCGCGATGTGCGGTGAAACACGCTTAGTTGATAAAGGTCAACTATCGTCGTATAGTTGACATCAATCAACCATTCAGGCTTTCCACGCCTGACCCTATTTTTTTGGAGCTTTAATGACCGCAACCGCACCGGTCGCCAAGCCCAAGATGACTCACCGCGAAATCCTCACTGCCCTCACGGGCATTCTGATGGGCATGTTCGTCTCCATCTTGGCCAACACCGTTGTTTCCAGCTCGCTGCCGCTGATCGTCTCGGATCTCAACGGCAGCCAGACCTCCTACACCTGGGTGGTCACCGCCACGCTGCTGGCGACCACCATCGCCACCCCGATCTGGGGCAAGCTCGCCGACCTGGGCAACCGCAAGCTGCTGCTGCAGATCTCGCTTTCCATCTTCGTCCTGGCCTCGGCCTCGGCAGGCTTCTCGCAGGACACCAGCTTCCTGATCGCCATGCGCGTGGTCCAGGGCCTGGCTGGCGGTGGCGTTGGCGCCTTGGCACAGATTGTCATGGCCGATTTCCTCTCCCCTCGTGAACGCGGCAAGTACATGGGCCTGTTCGGCGCTGTCATGGCCGTTGGCACCGTGGGCGGCCCGTTGATCGGCGGCTTCGTTACCGATGCCATCAACTGGCGCTGGAACTTCTTCATCGCCTTGCCGTTCGCCATCGCCGCGGTCATCCTGATCCAGCGCACCTTGCACCTGCCGGCCATTGCCAAGCGCAAGGTCAAGATCGACTACTGGGGCATCGTCCTGCTGTCCGCCGGCGTCTCGCTGCTGCTGATCTGGATGTCGCTGGGCGGCTCCCAATTCGAGTGGGCCTCGGCGACCAGCTACCTGATGATTGCCGGCGCGGTAGTCCTGCTGGCACTGTTCATCCTGGTTGAGACCAAGGCTACGGAGCCGCTGCTGAGCCTGGGCCTGTTCAAGAACCGCACCTTCACCTTCGCGGTCATCGCCTCGCTGGCCATTGGTGTTTCAATGTTCGGCACCTCGGTGTTCCTCAGCCAGTACATGATCATGGCCCGTGGCGCATCAGCCACCATGGCCGGCCTGATGTCCTTCCCGCTGATGGGCGGCTTGCTGGTCATCTCCACCATCGGCGGTGCGCTGATCTCGCGCACCGGCAAGTGGAAGGCGCTGGTCGTCACCGGTTCTGTGCTGGTTGTCATCGGCTTGTTCCTGCTGGGAACCATCCACTACGACACCAACTATGCGCTGGTCGCTACCTACATGTTCATTCTCGGCGCCGGCATGGGCCTGGTCATGCAGAACATGGTGCTGGTGGTGCAGAACTCGGTCCACGTCAAGGAACTGGGCGTAGCTTCCTCAGCCGTGAACTTCTTCCGCACCCTAGGCGGCACTGCAGGTACCGCGGGACTGGGCGCCGTACTGGCGACTACCGTGCCGAGCATGATCGCCGACCGCCAGTACGATTTGGCCGCAGCCCTGGCCTCCCTGGGCGACCAGGCCAAGGAACTGACCGCGGCTCTGGGATCCGGAAACCTGCCTTCGGTGGCCGCGATGCCTGAACCGGTCCGCGTGATCTTCGAGTCCATCTACGGCGATGCAGTGCCTTCGCTGTTCTCCATTGCCGCTCCACTGTCGCTGATTGTCGTCGTGGCTGTCTGCCTGATCCCCAACCAGTCGCTGAAGACCCAGACCGCAAGCGAGCGCATGCAGGACCTGGACGCTGAGGACAAGGGTGCGGGCAAGGCAGAAAAGCCAGCCGGCAACTAGGAGATCCAGTGCAGGTTCCTAGCAAAGCTGGCGACGCCCCGGTGGCAGAACGCCCCGATCTGTACGCAAGTGCCGAACAAGAGCTGTTCTCGCTGATCGCGCTGACGGCGCGCGCCAAGCGGGAACTGGCCACCCGGCTCGACAGCAGGCTCACCCCAGGCTATCTACCGGTGCTGGGCATGATCCTGCGCAGCCAGCGCATCACCCAGTCTGAAATCTGCGAAAGACTGCTGGTCGACAAGGCCTCGCTGTCGCGAATGATCACGAAACTGGAACAGCTGGAATTGGTCAAGCGTGAAGTCGATCCGGAAGACCGTCGGGTGTCCCACCTCCTGCCTACCGATCTTGCGGAAGAACGGTGGCATGAAACCTTCCAAGGATGGCGCACGGAACTGCGCTCGCGGATGACCGGTTGGGACGACGAGGATCTGTCGAAACTCATCGATCTACTCAGTCGCTTGAACTTGGAAATCCAGTCCCTGTAGTTCGCTTCGCCCTCTGGCCGGTCTTCTCGGAAATACCGAGAAGACCGGCCAGAGAAGCTTAAATTCCCTTGCTTGCAGGGGCATTCCTCCGCGCTGAAATGTGCAGCAGCCATCCTGTCGGTTCGGGTTGCTACGTTCATGCACATGAGCGAATCCTTGAGCAAAGCAGAGAAAATCGAAGACCACACCGGTTCAAGCATGGGCGAATGGGCAGGCACGATGGACGCCGCCGGCCTGCGCGACTTGAAGCAGAGCGAACAGGTGCAGATGCTGCTTCCACTGATGAAGGACCGCGATGAAAGCCAGAGGCTTCTCTGGGCCCGGCGCATTGCCTCCGAGTACCGGCAGCTCTAAGCGGGTCGTAGACTGAGCTCATGGCAATCAAAAGCAGCAACACGTCAGCCATCGCCAATGCCACCGGCATCGAGTGGGACCAGTGGTGCGCCAAACTGCGTGCCGGCGGAGCCGACGAGATGACGCATAAGGAGATGGCCGGACTGGCCATCACCGGCATTCCCGCAGCAGTCGAAAATCCAGAATGGTGGGCCCAATCCGTCGCGGTGGCCTATGAGCAGCACATCGGAAAGCGCGTACCTGGCCAAGCCCAGGACGGCACCTTCCAGGGCTCGGTCAGCAGCACCATCGATGCCGATTTGGATACGGCACTGGAGCGCTGGGTCGCCTGCGTGAAAGACCGCAAGGAATTCAACGGGAACGAACTATCCGAACCTGCACGCACCAGCGGTTCCGAGCGCTGGCGCTACTGGCGGGCGGACTTCAGCGATGGCACCAAGGCACAGGTAGACATTGGGCTCAAGGGCGAAAAATCCTCGGTAGCCATAAACATCACTAAGGCTGAATCACCTGAGCAGGTGTCTGAATGGAAGAGCTTTTGGCGACAAATTTTGGCTGAATTCAAGGGATAGCCACTGCTTTTCGACAACTCACACTGGGGTTTCTAGGCAATATGACCAATGGTTACCGCCCCAACTAGGACATGGCACCTCGTAGCTGTCACAATATTTATCTGGTAGATGCCTCACGCCAAAGTTCTATCAGCAACCCCCGGCGGCGAGGCACAGCTTTCAACAGGTGGAGTGAGTGCCCATGGGCCTAATTGTTCAAAAATTTGGCGGTTCTTCCGTTTCAGATGCCGACGGCATCAAGCGTGTAGCGCGCCGAATTATTGATACCAAGTCCAAGGGCCATGACGTCGTCGTCGTTGTTTCCGCAATGGGCGACACCACCGATGACCTGCTGGATCTGGCAGGCCAGCTCACCGACAATGCACCTGCCCGCGAAATGGACATGCTGCTCTCCGCCGGTGAACGCATCTCGATGTCGCTGCTGGCAATGGCCATCAACCAGTTCGGCGAGCAGGCCGCATCATTCACCGGCTCGCAGGCAGGCCTGATCACCGATTCGACCCACGGCAAGGCCCGCATCATGGAGGTCTCCCCGCAGCGGGTGCGTCGGGCCATCGACCGCGGATTCGTTGCCATCGTCGCTGGATTCCAGGGCATGAGCAAGGAATCCAAGAACATCACCACCATGGGCCGTGGCGGCTCGGACACCACTGCCGTGGCACTGGCCGCGGCTCTGGGCGCCGATGTCTGCGAGATCTACACCGATGTGGACGGCGTCTACACGGCCGACCCACGCGTGGTCGCCTCGGCAAAGAAGATCGAGAAGATCACCAGCGAGGAAATGCTGGAAATGGCCGCCAGCGGCTCGAAGATCTTGCACCTGCGCTGCGTTGAATACGCTCGCCGCTTCGGCGTGCCGCTGCACGTGCGCTCCTCATTCAGCACCAACGAGGGCACCTGGGTGCTCCCGGATCCCGAAGACAAAATCAAAATTCAAGAGGGAGAACCCTTGGAACAGCCAATCATCTCAGGTGTCGCCCACGACCACTCCGAAGCCAAGGTCACCATCATTGGCGTACCTGACATTCCGGGCAAGGCCGCACAGATTTTCGGTGTGATCGCCGCTGCGCAAGCCAATATCGACATGATTGTGCAGAACATCTCGACCCGCGGCTCTGGTGCCACCGATATTTCCTTCACCCTGCCGATGACCGAAACCAAGCACGTGCTGGAAGCGCTGAATACCGCAAAGCCTGAGATTGGCTTCGAGGATATCGAGCACAATGACGAGGTTGGCAAGCTCTCGCTGATCGGCGCAGGCATGCGCTCGAACCCAGGCGTATCCTTCACCTTCTTCGAAGCACTGCACCGTGCAGGGGTGAACGTGGACATGATCTCGACGTCCGAAATCCGCATCTCCGTGGTCACCGATGCCCACAAGCTCAATGACGCAGTACGCGCAATCCACACCGCGTTCGATCTGGACACCGACGTGGAAGCCACCGTCTACGGCGGCACCGGACGCTAAGCGCTGATTAGCCAAGCGAAGAACGCCTGCGAAACAATTCCTGTTTCGCAGGCGTTTTCATTTTGGTTTCTACTTGGCCGGTTCCAGCGTCTTGGTGTAGACGATGTCGCCCAGCCCATTGCGCAGCGTGACGGTGAACAAGTCCTGATCGTCAAGATCGACGTGGCCGAAGAACTGGCCCTTGCCATCGCGCGGCGACTGGTTCGTGGTGCCTGCGAGCGAGAAGTCCACACGCGGCCCGAAAGTACCGTCCATCTGGTTCGGCCCGAAGGAACCGGCATTCACTGGCCCGGCCACGAATTCCCAGAACTCATTGAACTCGCGGAATGCCGCGCGTTCGGGCGAGTAGTGGTGGGCTGCGCAGTAGTGGACATCGGCAGTCAGGAAAACGACGTTCTTGATGCTGCGGTCCTTGACCGCCTTGAGCAGCCGGGCCAATTCCAGCTCGCGGCCCAGCGGTGCCCCGTGGTCAGCGTTGGAAATTGATTCCTGGGCTTTGCCATCTGGAACGATGATGCCCAGCGGAAGGTCATTGAGAATGACCTTCCAAGTGGCCTTGGACTTGGCTAGGGAATCCACCAGCCAATTCAGCTGATCTTCGCCGAGAATGGATGTGGACTTCCCTTCCATTCCAGCGGTGTTCTCCGACTTGTAGCTGCGCATGTCCAACGCGAACAGGTCAAGCGCAGGGCCGCGGGAGATCTTGCGGTAAATTCGAGCCGCCTCGAAACCGGTGCCAGGGCGCAGGGCGCGCGGGTCGGCGATGGGCTGGTATTCCTGCCAGGCCTGGCGTCCGCGAGCTGCCAAGGTGTTGATATCGCGAACGGTGTAGCGCTCATCTTCGATGATCTCGCCCGGCCACCAGTTGTTGTGGGTCTCGTGGTCATCCCACTGGGCAATCACCGGGACTTCGGAATACATGGCCCGCACGTTGCGGTCCATCAGGTTGTAGCGGTGCCGGCCGCGGTACTCGTCCAGGGTTTCGGCCACCTTGGAGACTTCTTCGGTGACCAGGTTGCGCCAGATCTGGCCATCAGGCTCCACGACCTCTGCGGCGATCGGGCCATCGGCGTAGATGGTGTCGCCGCTGTGCACGAAGAAATCCGGCTTGGTCGCATGCATGGCCGCGTAGGCGCGCATGCCGCCGATCTCTTCATTGATGCCCCAGCCCTGGCCAGCGGTGTCGCCGGACCAGACAAAGCTCTGGGCTCGGGAGGCGTCATGATTGCGGCGACCGGCCAGTGCAGGTGCGGTGCTGAACCAGCCATCCTGCGTCTCGCCAAGGGTTCCATTGTCGTCCTCAAAACCGATGGTGACTGCGAAGCGGGTTCCGGCAGGCAGATGCTGGGCATTGATCTTTGCGGTGAAGTCGGTGGCCTCGCGGGCGTAGGCGCCGTGCAGTGTCCTGGCGAATGATCCACGGCCGCGGATGATTTCCCCGGTCTCGTCTACCGCGCGCAGTTGAGCACGCAAGCGGCCTTCGCCGGAGCTGCGTGCCCAGAGCACGGCATTGCTCGTGGAGACATCACCCATGGAAAACCCGCTGGTCAGGCCAAGTCGGGAACGCACGAGGCGGGGGCTGCTGGAAGCCAGCGCTGCTCCCGTCGGCCCGACCAAGGTCAGGGCGCTGGCACCGAGAGCACCGGTGAGCAATTTGCGACGCGAAATATCAGTCATGCGCCTCAGTGTTCACGACTCGATTAGCCGTTTCCTTGAGCCAAGATGAACACAAGAAGAAATTATTTCCTGGCAATCCAGTGGCTGTGCACGAGCGAGCGCACCTGCGCGAGTTTGCAAGCCGCTTGGCGTTCCTCCAGCCTGCCACCGGAACTCCGATTGCTGGCAGACTTGGACAATGAGTTCAACGCGAGTGATTTCTGGCCCGCCCTCGGCGGATCATCCTGTTCCCCCGGCGGTGCGCGCAGCAGCTGGTCCGGCAGAAATCGAGGGTATCTGGCAAAACGCGCTTGGCGGAGTCACCTACCGCATCGGCTCGGGCGAACAGATACGCTTCGCCAAGTGGTCACCGGGATGCCCTCCGGAAGCGGAAGGCGATCTGAAAACTGAAGCCCAGCGCATGACATGGGCAGGAAAATTCATTCGGGTCCCGGAAGTGCTCTCCTGCGAAGAACAGGCTGACGGCCAGCTGCTCATCCCCGCCGCATTGCACGGGCACAGCGCAGCCAGCAGCCTGGGCAAAAGCGACCCTGCGCGTTCAGCCCACGCTGTCGGCCACGGACTGCGGCAAATGCACGATGCCTTGCCCATTGGAGCATGTCCCTTCGACTGGGATCTGGAATCCCGTATTCAGCATCTGCCAGCCGATCAGCAGGCCGAGTTTCTCGACAACGCCCCGGAACTGGATCTTGTGGTGTGCCATGGCGATGCGTGCCTGCCAAACACGATCATCACCGACGACCATGAATTCAGCGCGCATGTGGATTTGGGCATGCTGGGACTCGCAGACCGCTGGGTAGATCTGGCCATTGCCGCGTGGAGCTCCGAGTGGAACTACGGGCCTGGTTTCGAACAGTACGTCTACGCGGGCTACGGCATCGAACCGGATGAGCGGAAGATCTCTTTCTATCGCCGGGTCTGGGACGCCGCCTAGGGCGCCTTCGCTAACGTGCCACGTATCGGTGTTCAGGTCGGCCACGGGTTCCGTATCCAAGCTGGAGCTCCAGGGATTCATTGGCCACCAGCGCCGCCAAATAGCGTTGCGCTGTCGCACGGGCAACCCCCACCGCTTCTGCAACCTCGGCAACGCTCATCGGTTCGGCCGCTTCTTTCACGCAGGAAAGCACTGCATGCTCGGTCGGGGCGGCGCCCACTGACGCACTGGATTCCTCGCCGCCTTGGAGCGACCGGTACAACCGGTCCACGCCCTGCTGGTTGAACTCCGTGGTCCCGGCCAATTGGCGGCGGTAGCGCGCCCAGCCTCTGAGCTTGGAAGCCAGGGTCTTGGCATCGAAAGGCTTGATGACGAAGGCCAGCGCGCCTGAGCGCAGCGCCTTGTCGATGTTCTTCGGCTCAATCGCCGCGGAGATCATGATCGCATCGACATCGAGTTCTCTGAGCAGCTCGATTCCGCTCACATGCGGCAGGTAGAGGTCCAGCAGGACCAAATCGGGTTTCAGGCTCTGCACCAATTTGGGGACCACGCGCGGATCCTGCACAGGTTCCAAAGCCTGGAACCCGGGGATGGCATTGACCATCTCCGCATGCAGCTCGCCAACCCGGAAATCGTCATCAACGATCAGCACCCGATAATTTCCGCTGCTGTTCTCGTTCAAAGTTGCACTCCTTCACTGTGGTCATTTTCTGAACTGGATGGTTCAGCCAGCACCGCCGGCAAGCGTGCTGCAAACACTGCACCTGAACCATCGGTGCCGCGATCCGCGATCCAGACATCCCCGCTGCGGGACTGGGCGAGCCGCTTGATCAGCGGCAGTCCTACGCCACGCCCATGCTCGTTGCCCAGATGGGATCCGGTGCTGACGTCCCGCGCGAAGACATCCTCGTCGGTGGTGATGCCAGGTCCCGAATCGGCCACGGCAATGTGCAGGGTGTTCCCCTCGGACAGCAGATCGATTTCCACCCAGGGTTCAGCATCCGCACTAAGCGCCGCGGTGAAGGCGTTATCCAGCAGATTTCCCAGGACCGCGGTGGCATCCTGGGCATCATGGGCCGAGGCGATCTGCCCGAAAAGCATGGATTGCGGGGACACCCGCAGTTCGATACCCAATTCGTGGGCACGCACCGCCTTCGCCGAAATGAACGCCGCGAGGTAGGCATCCTGGATGGCCTCCAGCCCGGGAACCTGGGCGATCTTCGGCCCTGCTTCCATCACCTCGCGCAGGTAGTCTTCGGCCTGTTCAATCTTCCCCAGATTGATCAACCCGAGGACCGCATGCATGCGATTGGCGAATTCATGGCGTTGGGCGCGCAGCGCGTCGGCCATGTCCTGCACCGCGTCGAGCTTGGTGCCCAGCGCTTCGAGCGTGGTGACGTCATGCAGCAGCACGACCAGCCCGAGATCCACCCCGTCACGGACCACCTTGTTCACGCGGGCGATAAGCGAATTCCCATTCGCCCCGATGCGAACCGGCGCGGGGTCGCATTCCTTGATCGCCTTGACCAGCCGGGGATCCAGGCCAGCGGATTCGAAGTGGCGGCCCACCACGTCTTCCAATTCCGTGCGGTGCGGCAGGCCCAGCAGCTGCCGGGCAGCCTTGTTGCGCACGGTGATCCGCTTGTCTGCGCCAATGCCCATGACGCCTTCGGTGACACCGTAGAGCACAGCCTGCTGGTCCCTGACCAGCTGGGCGATTTCGGCCGGTTCCAGCCCCAGGGTCTGGCGCTTCAAGCGGCGGACGGTCACCCGTCCGGCGAACACTGCCACGCCCGCGGCGAGCACCGCGAACAAGACGATCCAGGCGAAGGATTCAAGCAGCGCCCCGGTCAGGGAATCAGTGGTAACGCCCACGGAAACCTCGCCGACAACGGCACCCGAGGCAGCATAGATCGGGACCTTGGCGCGCACCGATTCCCCGAGGGTTCCGTGTTCCCGGGAAACCGCTTCAATGCCCTCCAAAGCGACCGGGTCGGTGGAAACCATCTGGCCCAGTTCTTCGGGGTTCGGATGGCTCAGGCGCAGTCCGCGGTCTTCGGTGATCACCACGAAATAGGCTTGCTCCTGCTCGATGACGGCGTCAGCAAGACGTTGCAGCTCTCCCTCGGCGAGCGCCTGCGGATCCAGCTTGTCCTGCTGGGCGTAGCGTGAAACCTGCTCGACGACTTCCGGCAGCACCGCCACGGTGCGGGCGATGGTCAGCGAAGTGTCCTCCGCTTTCGAATACACCCGGTCATAGCTGGCGAAAAGCGTTCCTGCGGTAACCAGGACAATCAAGACACCTACGACCAGGAACTGCAGTCGCATGATGCGGGAGGCGAAATGCCGGGTGCCGGCGCCAGAACGGAACATGCCACCCAGCATAAGCCCATCCTCCCACGCTCGTGATTTTAATGAGCAAAAAGATGGCAAAGAACTTAACCGTTCAACAATAAGCACAAGACGCGTAAAGTGAGCACCGCCACGTACCTTGGATTAGTGCCTCGCCCGGCTTGCGGGGCCAAAGGATTCACTCACACTGAAATGGAGGTCGGGTCAATGCTTGTTGCACTCGGATTCCTCATGGTCGCCACCTTCATGGTGCTGATCATGACAAAGCGCATGACGCCCTTGCTGGCATTGATTCTGGTACCGACCATCTTCGGCTTATTCACCGGTGCCGGATTCGGCCTGGGCGACATGGTCATGGACGCAGTCAAGGACATGTCCGGAACCGCAGCCCTGCTGATGTTCGCGATCATGTACTTCGGCATCATGATCGACGTCGGATTGTTCGACCGCCTGGTCTCCGGCATCCAGAAACTGGTTGGCAACGACCCGGCCAAGGTCGTCATGGGCACCGCGCTGCTCACCGCAGTCATCTCGCTGGATGGCGATGGATCGACCACCTTCATCGTGGTCACCGCCGCCATGCTGCCGATCTACCAGCGCCTGGGCATGAGCCCAGTGGTCCTGACCTGTGTCGCCGGCCTGACCAACGGCACCCTGAACATCGTTCCGTGGGGCGGCCCAACGGCCCGCGCCGCCGCGGCACTGGGTGTGGACGCTTCGGAAATCTTCGTGCCGATGCTGCCTTCGCTGGGCATTGCCCTCATTGTCATTGCCCTGTTCGCCTGGCAGATGGGTGTTTCCGAGCGCCGCCGCCTGCAGCGCGAGCGTCCGGAAATCTGGGGCACCGAGCTCGGCGGCGGCAACGTTGCCACCCCAACCGAAGGCAAGACCCCGGGTGGCACCTCCCCTGCCGGTGGCAACCTGGCAGTTCTGGAATCCGTGGCCCGCAAGGGCGATGGCACCGAATTCTCCACCATGGACGGCACCGTGCTGGATCCGGACCGCGAGACCCTGCGTCCCAAGGTGTTCTACTTCAACCTTGCGTTGACCGTCGCCATCATGGTGCTGCTGGTGGTCGATGTCATGCCGCTGCCATACCTGTTCATGGTGGGTACCGCGATCGCGCTGATTGCCAACTTCCCGAAGGTCTCCGACCAGGTGAAGATGATCGCCGCTCACTCCAGCGAAATCATTGCAGTGGTCTCCATGGTGCTCGCAGCGGCAGTGCTCACCGGCGTGCTCTCCGGCACCGGCATGGTTGACGCCATGAGCCAGTGGCTGGTGGATGTCATTCCTGCCTCCATGGGCCCCTACATGGCGGTGCTGACCGGCTTGATCTCGATTCCTGCCACCTTCCTGATGAGCAACGACGCCTTCTACTTCGGTGTCTTGCCGGTTCTCGCCGAAGCCGGCGCGCACTTCGGTGTTCCAGCGGTGGGTATGGCTCGCGCCTCCATCACCGGTCAGCCGGTGCACATGCAGTCTCCGCTCGTTCCAGCCATCCTGCTGCTGGTGTCGCTCTCTCGTGTGGACTTGGGCGATCACCACAAGAAGGTGCTGTGGCGCGCGTTGGTGGTCTCCCTGGTCATGCTTGCTTCAGGCATGCTCCTCGGTGTCATCCACATGGGCTAATGCCCCAAGGACCGATGGTCCGTCGTCAGCCTGGCTCCGCGCCACCCGGATGTCTCGATTCGGGCAGCGCGGAGCCCGGTGTTTAAGCTGGGCCCAGCACTTTGAGCCGGACACCCATAGCGGCTCTCCGCAAACCGCCACTTCCGCATCCGCTCGGCAAGCTCGGCCTCTCGTGGAATGCTGGAGTCAGGGCCAACCCTCCGGGATTCAAGGAATTCACCCACCCCGTCCCCAAGCGAAGGAAGCATCCAGCGCATGGAAAGAGAACCTCTCGAGAACAGCATTTCCCTGGCCCAGCTCGAAGCCGTGGTCATGATCGTGGACTACGGCTCATTCACGGCCGCCGCGGATATCCTCGGAATTTCCCAGCCCTCCTTGTCCCGCCGCATCAGCGCCCTGGAACGCACCTTGGGCCTGCCCGTCTTCCGGGCCTCCGGCAGGGACATGGTCCTGACCGAGATCGGCCGGAGCATCATTCCCGCCGGACGCCGCGCATTGCGCGAAGTCGCCGCGATCGGAAGCATCGCTTCCTCCACCCGTGCGCTGGCCACCGGGTCCCTGCGCATCGCAGGCCTGCCCTCGCTGGTTGGCGGAATCATGCCCGAGTTCATCGGCCCATTCCATCGCCGCCATCCCGGCGTCCGGATCGAGATCCTGAGCTTGGAGGATGGCGAGCAGCTTGCCGACGCCCTTCGCTTGAATCGCGCCGATCTGGCCTTCGGCGTGAACGAGCGCATCCCTGCAGATCTCATCGGAAAATCATTGCGCGATCAGCAGTTCTCGGCGGTCGTATCCGAGGAGACCGAGGTGGACCCCGATACCGGGCTGAGCGCTGAACTGCTCAATTCCCTCACCCTTGCCACGCTCCCGCAGGGCACCTCGATCCGCAAGATCACCGACGAGGTGTACCGCAGCTTCAAGGCCACGGCTCCACGGCTCATCATCACAACGCAACGTGACGCGCTGGTGCATCTGAGTGTCGCGACCGGCGGGATCACCCTGGTTCCGCGAATCATGGCCAGCACCGCCGTGATCTTCGGCGGCAAGCAGGTTCCACTGCTCTTGCCGGCCAGCAGGCCGCTGGGCGTGATCTATCGACGCGACGAGTACCGCAATCCCTCAGTGGACGAGTTCCTCAAGTTCCTCTGAGACCGAAGTCTCGGTGCGGCCGCAGTGCCCTTGGGCTTCTGCGGGAAATTGGCGTTTCATGCGCTGAATGCATGGATCGTCCCAGCCTTGCTATTGGTTCCTTCCGCGTTTGACGTGGTCAGCTGGAGGGGTAATCCAGCCAAGGCTTGACCAAGGAGTGCAGAATCGTGAATTCCCTGCGGACGGCATCCGCTGCCATGCGAAATTCCAAGCGGACGCGGCGCAGGATGTTCGCCATCATGGCTGTTGCCCTGGTTCTGGCTCTCCTCGTGACTGCGGGCTTCGCGTTCCTGCGTCTGCAGGGGAACATTTCGGTGTCTGCGCTCAGGGCGTCAGACTCGGAAATCCCCGATTCCAGCGAAGGGCTGAGTGTGCTGGTGCTCGGTTCGGATAGCCGGGATTTCAGTTCCGCCGGTTTCGGCTCCGACACCGGTTCCCGACGCAGCGATTCGATGCTTCTGGTCCATGTGTCTCCCGGGAATGAGCGCATCGAAGCGATCCAGATTCCCCGCGATACCGTTATGCAGCTTCCCGCATGCGCGGATACCGGATCTGGTGCCTATGCCGGTGGCTACGGCATGATCAACTCCGCGCTGAATTACGGGCCCGCGTGCTCCGTCGCAGCGGTGGAAGCCCTCACGGCAGTTCGCCTCGACCATTTCATCGAAGTGGACTTCGAAGGATTCATTTCGATCATCGACGCGCTGGGAGGTGTCAAGGTGTGCCTTGCCCAGCCGATGTCGGATCCGAAAGCGAATCTGGATCTTCCGGTCGGGCGGCAGGAACTGGACGGAACCGACGCGCTGGCCTTGGCCAGGACGCGCCATGCCGTTGGCGATGGCAGCGACCTGGCTCGGCTGGGAAACCAGCAGAAGGTCATGTCCGCGATAGTCCAGCGTGCCACGAGCAAGGAAGTCCTCGCACGCCCTGACCGGCTCTATTCCTTCCTCGACGCCACCACCTCTTCGATGACCGTCGACCCGCAGCTCAGTTCGCTGCAGGACCTTGCGTCACTGGCTGCAAGGATCAAGGAGGTCCCCACTGACAAGATCGTCTTCATGACCATGCCGAACCAGCCTGCGCCATCAAACGCCAACCGGGTGGTCCCAGCCCCTGACGCAACCCTCATCTTCGAACGCATCAAGCAAGGCATCCTAGTTAATCCCGGCTCCGATTCCGCGACCGGAACATCTGCTGCTGAGCAATCTGCCAACCGGAAGTTGCCTCTCAGCATCGTCAACGGCGCGCACGTAAGCGGTCTTGCCGGACAGTTCGCGAACGACCCCACGAAGCAGGGCTACACGGTCATCTCGATAGCTACCGCCGCGACTTCGCAGGCGCAGTCCAAGCTGCTGATTCCGGACACCAATGACGCCAGGAGAACGGCCGCTGTTTTCGCAAAAGCAATGAATCTCGATATCAAGGCCTCGGTCGCCGAGGTCGAAAGCATCGAATTAATCCTGGGCCAGGACTACCAGGATCTGGAGCGGCCCGAGAAGAAGCCCATCCAGATGGACAGCCGCAGCGCCGACCAGGATCTTTGCGGCTAGCCCGGCGCCAAGGCGGGCAAGACCGGGAATCCCGGCTGCTTTCGTCTGTCCAAGCTCTACATTGCGAGGTGGTTCCCCGTGAGCATTGCAGGCATCAACGGCAATGAATTCATCGTCCTGGCCATTCTGGCGGCCGTTCTGCTCGGGCCCGAGAAACTGCCGGACTATGCGCGGAAAACTGCCACGCTGATTCGGCAGTTGCGCCGTCTCGCCGCTGATGCCGAAGAACAGCTCCGCGAGGATCTCGGTGATGAATTCGAGGATCTGGATCTGAAAAGGCTCGACCCTCGGCAATATGATCCTCGCAGGATCATCAGCGACGCGCTACGCGAGAATCTCGATGAACTGACAGGCCAGGCGCTCTCGGATTCCGCTACTGCGAGGAAGCCGGCCCCGCCTCGCTCACCGCCACCGCCAGCGCCTTCTGACCCGGCTCCCTTTGACGACGAAAGCACCTAGTTGGCTTCGCTCTCAGGTGCCCGGGCGGCCGCGGGCCACGCAGGGTCGGCAAAGCCAGGCTTGATCCAGCAGAAACCAATCATCGATGATTCGGAAAGCCGGCCCTGTTTCGTAGCCCGCGGCACTCGGGATCATCATCGCGTGCACACGAATTCCGGCCCCACGGGGACCGTTGCAGTTCCGGTGGCTTGCCAGCCAACAGTGATGGCCAGCAAGCAACTGCCTGCCTAGCTTGCGGGCTTATCGAGGTTCCAATTCGGAACAGTATTTTTTCCCCTGGTGCCTTCGCAGCAATTCCGGGAGCAGGCACCGCTGCCCGGGCCCAGCGCCTTACTGCCGGAGATGGTTCTTTGCTCCGGGTGCTCTCCACGCACTTGAGCTGCGCGTTCCAGGACCAAATCGACCAAGCCGCTGACAAAGGCGGGCAAAATGCCGACGCTATCGGCACGGAGAAACGCCATCCCCAACTCACGCGCTGTCTGCGCCGCTTCGGTATCCAAATCGAATTTCACCTCCATGTGGTCGGAGACGAAACCTAGCGGAACCACCAGTACCGCTTCAGTTCCAGATTCCGAAAGCTCGCGCATGCGGTCATTGATGTCCGGTTCCAGCCAAGGGGTGTGCGCAGATCCGGATCGGGAGCAGAACACCAGCTCGGCATCCAATTGTTCATCTCCATGCAATTCCCCGCTAAGCCACGCCATGAGCTCTTCATGCTGCCCCTGGTAGCCAGCGGTGAACTTCTCCGATGATCTCTGCATCGCCGTCGGAATTGAATGTGTTACGAAGAGGATCTTGTGGCGACTGCGATCCAGGCTGCCGACAAGCCGCTTGACATCTGCCAGCCCTCGCCGGAGGCATTCGAGCTGGGCCTGGGCGAATCCCGGGTGGTTATAGTACTGGCGGACTTTGTCAATCATCACCTCGATGCCTTCTGCTTCCAGTGCGGCCACGGCACCTGCAAAGTCCTCCCGGTATTGCCGGCAAGAGGAATACGAGGAGTATGCCGAAGTATCAATAGCCAGGAACCTGCGCGAGCCGTGCATGCGCGCATGGTTACCGACCACTTCAGCGAGATACGGTTCCCAGTTCCGGTTGCCCCAGAGCAGCGGCGCATCAATGCCGCGGTTCGCGAATTCATCTTGGAGCGCCCGCAGCAAAGCCTGGTTCTGCTCGTTGATCGGTGATTTTCCACCGAACATGTAGTAATGCTCGCCCACCTCTTCGAGACGTTCATCTGGAATCCCTCGTCCCCGAGTGACGTTCTGCAGGAAGGGAAGAACATCAGCTGGCTTCTCCGGTCCGCCAAACGACATCAACAGGATTGCATCGAACGGGGCTACGGACATGTTTCCCATCAGGATCTTCCACACTTTCTCCTGGAACAACTGCCGGCATGGGCAAGCTCCTCCCGCCGCCGGCAGATGCAAAAACTTATCTAGATTTTCTATTATCTAGCTAAGCTAATGATAATCCGTAGGCTGGCTTATCTCCAATTCGCCCGCACCCGGCTGGGCGAGCCCGGTTCCCTGCAGCGACATAGCGCTGGAGCATTCGAAGCGTGACAGGGGGTTCCAGCACCTAGCTCGCGCCGAGGCTATGGGCCAGTTCGAGCTCTATCCGCTCGTTGCGGAATTGATGCCCGGAATCAAGCAGCTTGCGCGGGACGATCCGCTGATCGGCCATGGCCAGCAGTTGCGACCCTTCGGCGCCAAGCACCAATTTCGGGGCAGCACCGGGGACTGGTATTACTGCGGGCCGGTGCACCGCGCGCGCCAGGGCCCGGGTGAATTCGGCGTTGCTGACCGGCTGCGGCGCTACCGCATTGACGGGGCCAGCCAATTGCGAATCCCAGAGCGCGCGATGGTAGATGTCCAGCAGGTCATCAAGGCCGATCCACGACAGCATCTGCTGTCCACCGCCCAAGGGTCCGCCCAGGCCTGCGGAGAATATCGGGCGCAGAACAGCGAGCATCCCGCCCTTGGGGCTGAGCACGACACCGGTGCGGATCTGCACCCGGCACATTGAACCGCCGCCTTCTTCGGCGGCTTGCTCCCAGCGCTGCACGACGCCGGAAAGGAAGTCCGGGGTGCCGGCCGGCGGGGAATCGAACTCGTCCAGCGGGTCCGCTCCGGCTGAAGCGCCATAGAACCCGATGGCCGAGGCGCTGATGAAGGTGCGGACATCTGAACGTGCCGCCAGCAGGGCGAGGGAGCGGGTGGGTTCGATCCGGCTGGAGGCAATTGCCTGGCGATGGGCCTGGCTGAACCGTCCGAAGATGCTCGCCCCAGCCAGATGGATGACCGCATCGCACCCTTCGAGCAGGCCTTCGTCGGGGTCCGCCGGGTCCCAGCGCCGTTCGCCAGCCGTGTTCGGCGCGTGCCGCACGAGCTTGATGACCCGGTGCCCTCCGGTGGACAAGAAGGCGCAGAGGGCCTGGCCGACCAGTCCGCTTGAGCCGGTTACGGCGATCACCTGCGGTTCCAGCCCGGACTGTGCTGCCCGATGGTGCGCGGCAAAGTCGTCCGCCAACTGGCGGTGCCGGTAGGCGATCATCGATTCGATCTGCCGCCCGGGCATATTCGACTCGATGCAGTCGCGCGCAGTGGTGGACTGCGGCCCAGCGGGCTCGAAGTAATGCTCATGCCGCCACCGCACGGCACGTGCAGGAAGGCCGCGCAGCCCAACGGGTTCGAGCTGGTCGACGAAGCTGCGGTTCTGAGCGAAGCCTTCGGGCTGGTGCTTGGCGTTCCACAGCAATCCGCCAGGAAGACCCAAGACGGCTGTTCCGTCTTTCAGCGAGTCCGCTTCCTCGATGACCTTCAGCGGAAGCCACGGTGGCAGGAGCCGCTGGATGGCCCCGGGTCGCGAGAACCAGTCGAAGACGACAGGGGCAGATACCGGCAGCTGGCTGGAGCGCTCAATGTTCATGGCCCCATCGTAGGAGCGAGGGCATGATTTCCCCATGGGCTTTCAGGTTTCTTCCATAACTCGCGCCAAGCCGGTCCCCATTGGAGTATGCGGGAAGGGACTGAGTCGGCACCGGCTCAAAGGCCCATCATGGTTCCAGGCCTCTGGAAACCGCCACTGCTCAAGGGAAGCTGTCTTCAGCCGCTAATCCCCGTACCAGGCGGGCAGATAATCCCACGGAGCATCTTCGCCCACTCGCCCGTCAACTGCTTCCCGCAGGAGATCTGCATGCCCTGCATGCCGGCCGTACTCTTCGATCAGATCGCAGATGATTCTGCGTATCGACGCATGCTTGCCTTCGAATTCCAATCCCGAGTCCGCATCCAGCGTCCCTTCCTCGATGATCGACTGCTGGATTTTCCGGCTCTTGGCCACCGCATGGTCGTAGCGTTGGTAAAGGACCTCCGGGTCGTCGTCCAGATCCACAACGAACTGCTCACGCCCGTCGGCTGTGGGCTCAAGGAGCACCTCGGGCCGTTGCCCGGCGATGAAGTAGGTGAATTTCTCATCCTCGACCAAAGCAAGGTGCTGCAGCAATCCGCCCAGGCTCAGCTGGCTACTGGGCAGCCTCGTGGCCAGCTGGCGGATGTCCAGCCCGTCGGCCTTGTACCGGAAAGTGGTGCGCAGCCTGTCGAGCATCCCGAACAGATGCTGCTGCTCGGTACCGCCCATGGGCGGTTCCCAGACAGGAAAGTCTTGCATCGCGTCCCCCTTTTCCAGGAAGTGTGAGTTGGCGTACCAAACTGGTTTCATCGGCCCATGAATTGAATAATTAGAAGTATGCCTCTGACCGCCACCATTTTGGAACCTTCGCAGTGGATGCCTGATGCCGCCGAGCATGAAGCACGGGCGCGGGCCTTTGGCGAACCTTTCGTGGATCGGCGCATGAAAGGCAAGAAGCACCCTATCGAGGATTTCCTGTTCACCTACTACACGCAAAAGCCTGGCCAGCTCTACCGGTGGCATCCCGGAATGGACGTGGTTCTCACCGGAGAGGCCGCCCAAGAACGCCGCGACTGGAAGTTCTACCGCGTTGTCCAGGGCAGCCACGGCCCGGGCTACCAATTTGATGCGCCGGCGTTCGGCAAGGCGCGCGCACGCGCCATCGAGTTCGCCCGAATCATCCTGGCCGGCACCTCTCAGCGTCCAGGCAATTTCTCCTGCTTCGGCCTCCACGAGTGGGCGATGGCCTACAAGTCGGAGGAAAACGGCATCCGCCATGAGTACCTTCCGCTGCGCCTGGGCGCGCAGGGAACCGATGAAGTGGTGGAAACCCACAAGATCCGTTGCACCCACTTCGATGCCTTCCGCTTCTACGCACCCCAGGCCATCGAACTCAACGAGCTGCAGCCAACCAGGGAAACCCAGCGCGATCTGGAACAGCCCGGTTGCTTGCACGCCAACATGGACCTGTACAAATGGGCCTACAAGCTCTCCCCGGCGGTACCCAGCGAACTGGTCATGGATTGCTTCGAGCTCGCTTGGGACATCCGCACCATGGACATGCAGGCCTCCCCTTATGATTTGGGCGATTGGGGCCACGAACCCATCCGGATTGAAACTCCCGAGGGCAAGGCCGAGTATGTGCGGTTGCAAAAGGAATTTGCGCAGCGCGCCGATGCGCTGCGCAAGCAATTGCTGGACGTCGCCAACAAACTGCCAATCTCCCCGGAAGACTAGAACTCTGGTTAGGGCCGGGGCATCATGGATGCATGGGCGCAGCACGCGGAAACCACCTGCTGCTGGCCGGCATCGCGGCCAGCGCCGTGGGCCTCTTGCTGGCTTCTTGCGCCGCCGGCAGCGGCCATGAAACTCGCACCCGACTGGAAATCACCATCCGCGATGACGGCACCGAAATCTCGCAGCAGTACACCTTGGAATGCTCTGGCGAGCAAGCCGCTGATTCCAGCACCCTTCCCGACGCGTCCAAGGCCTGCTTGCAGCTCGAGCTTGAACCCGGCGTCATCACCGGAAAGCCCGGTCCGGACGAGATCTGCACCGAAATTTATGGCGGGCCGCAGCGGGCCGAAGTCAGTGGAACGCTGCGAGGCGATCCGGTCGATGCGAGTTTCTCTCGGCATAACGGCTGCGCTATCGAGCGCTGGGACACCGCGGCATTTCTCCTCGGTCCAGTGAAACGATAAGTCAATAATCCCGATTAGGGACGTGGAGAAACTAGAATAGTTAGACTATGGAGTTTTTCCTGCTGATCATCGCACTGCTATTCGCCACGATTCTGATTGTCGGCGTCGGGGAACGCATTAAATTGCCCTACCCGATCTTGATGCTGATTTTCGCGACGTTGGCGGGCTTCTTGCCGTTCATGCCCGAAATGCACATCGAGCCAGAACTGATCCTTCCGATCTTCTTGCCCCCTTTGCTTTTCGCTACGGCCCAGCGCAGCAGCTGGTCAGTATTCCGCTTCCGATGGAGGGCCTTGATCAGGCTAGCCGTGGTGCTGATCGTAGTGACAGCAGGCACAGTGGCCGCCACCGCGTTGGCGTTCTCCCCGATCGTTTCCATTCCGCTGGCCCTGGCGCTGGGAGCCGTTGTCGCCCCGCCCGACCCGGTGGCCGTGGATGCCATTGCCACCAAGGTGAAGATGCCGCGGCGCCTGACCTCCCTGCTGGAAACCGAGGGCCTGTTCAACGACGCCATGGCCATCGTGATCTTCCAGCTGGCAGTGCAGGCAACCCTGAATGGCTCGGAGGTCGGGCTCGAGATCATTCCGCAATTCCTGCTTGGCGCCGCAGGCGCCGTAGTCCTGGGCCTGGCCATGGGCTGGGCCATCGGCGCACTGAACCGCTTCGTTCCCAACCTGGCGGCACGTTGCGCAGCCACCCTGGTGGCACCCTATGCAGTCTATATGATTGCCGAGGAACTGCATATTTCCGGCGTCATCGCGGTCGTGGTCACGGCCCTTGAAATGGTGCGCCGCGACCGTCCCCAGGACTCCGCCGAACGCCTGACCCGGCAGTCCTTCTGGGAAGTGCTCGAGCTGCTGGCCACCGGCTTGGCCTTCGGCTTGATGGGCATCGAGATGAACCAGGTGATCCAGGAGGAAGGCAGCAATCTGATTGGCTTCATCCCGGGCATTGCCGCGATCTGCTTCGTGGTCATCGCCGTGCGTGCGCTGTGGATGCTGGGGACCTACTACCTGCCCAACCGCGCCAAGCCCGCGATTCCTGCACGCAAGGACGCGCTGGTGCTCACCTGGTGCGGCATGCGCGGCCTGGCGACACTGGCCCTGGCGCTGGCGCTGCCAAAGGTCACGGCCGATGGAACTGCCATCGAGGGCCGCAATTTCGTGGTGGTGGCCGCCTGCTCGGTCTTGCTGTGCACCCTGGTGCTGCCGGGCCTGACCCTGCCGGCGCTGATGCGCGTGCTGAAGCTGCGCAACAACGAACAGGACACCAAGCGCGCCCGCCGCGCCCTGGCCCGCCGTGCCGAAGCCGTCGCCTTGTCGGCGCTGCGCAAGAACGTCGAGCTGGAAGAGCTGCCGGAGAACTACCAGCAGGCGGTGCGTCGGCGCATGAACTCGCTGCACACCATCCTGGCCAAGGACCCGGATCCGCATGATGCGATCTCGGACGAGAAGTACACGCAGATCCGTGCGGTTATCGCCAAGGCGGATTCGATCCAGGCCATCGCGCTGGAAGCCGCCCGCGACGAGCTGCTCAAGGCCCGCCGCGAACCGAATATCGACCCGCACCTTGTTGATGAGATTGTCGGGCGCCTCGACCGGCGCACCGCAACCCTGGATCGCTAGGCGGCCTTGCGTTCCAGCTTCACGATGACCTCGTAGTGGCTGGTCTGCGGGAACATGTCCATCACGCGGGCCAGCTGCGGGGTGTAGTTATCCAGCCACTCCAGGTCCCTGGCCAGCGACTTCGCATTGCAGCTGGAGTAGATGACGTGCTGGACATCCGACTCGTTCAGCCACGCCGCCAGCTGCGCGGAAATGCCGCGGCGCGGCGGATTCACGATCACCGCGTCCGGTGCCCAGCCGGCATTCAGCGCGAATTCGGTAGCGTCCTGGGCTTTGAAGTGGACGTCTTCCAATTCCATGGCTTTCGCGCTGGTCTTGGCCGCTTCGACAGCGTCCGCGCTGGTCTCGATACCGTACACGGTGCGGTCCTCCGCAGCGCAGTGCAGCGCAAAACCGCCCACCCCGCTGTACAAATCCCATACGCTTTCCGGGTTGGCATCGTTAATCCATTGGCGGGCCTGGCGGTACAACGCGGCGGCGATCTCGCTATTGGTCTGGAAGAAACCCTGGGGACGCAGGTGCATCGGGACACCATTCAACCCGAATTCCAAGGTGCTGCGGCGGGTCAGGATGATTTCCTCTTCGCCTTCCAGCACCGCCTTGTGCTCGGGCAGGAAGTTCACCGACACCACGCTGTGGCGCGGAAGCTGCTCGAGGAACTGCGGCAGCGAATCTCTCAGCGCGACAAAATGCTTCTTGGTGCGCAGCACCCAGCGGACCATCACCGCCCCGGTATCCGACAGGGTGAGAATCACATGCTTCAGTTCGCCCTTGCGCTTGGGAACATCGTAGGGAATGAGCTTCAGATCATGGATGAACTGCTCGATGACCGGGAACACCGCACGCAACGGCGCGGCGATGACACCGCAGTTGCGCAGATCGACGCCGTGGCCGTCGGCATCCAGGATGCCGATGGTCGGCTGCTCGGTGGTCCCGGAAATGACCATCTTGGCCTTGTTGCGGAAGCCCTGCTCGTTGCTGGCTTGGGGCGGAAGGAATTCCAGGGACTGGAAGCCGGAGAGCAGCTGCTGGCAATCCTCGACTTTTGATTGCAGTTGCCGGGCGTAGGGCACCGTCATCAAGGTGCACGAGCGGCAACGTGAGGCAGAAAAGTAAAGGCATTCCATGGTGCTAATGATTTTAGCGAAGATCGGCAGGGGCCGGGCACAGAGCAATCTCGGCGCCGATTGACCGCAAATTTTCAGCTTTGGCCGCTAAGCTCGCAAGTGATCAAAAGTTACTGAGCAGAGTCCCTGGATGGTGCGAAAACCATTTCGGGATGGGTTGTTGAACCGCGAAAGGACAGATGGCACTTCATACCGGTCCCACCACGAACCGCCGTGGATTGGCATTGCTGGCGCTACCGCTGGCCGCGATCATGGGCGCATGCTCCAGCTGTTCCGCTTCCTCGCCCCAGGCCCAAGAAGTTGCTTCCAACCCGGCTCCCGCCCCTGCCTCCACCGCTTCAGCCCAGGCATCCATGCCTACCCCGGGCAGGGCCGCATCTGGCTCCAGCCTCCCGGCTCCGGCTTCCCCCCAAAGCGGCACCACCGCACCGGCCACGACGCCGGACAATACGGCCCAGCAGACCAGCAGCCCTGCCGCCCCGGAAAGCTCCGAGACAACTCTCTCGCCACTGGCTTCGGGCGCCAACACCGGCGCTTCCATCAAGGCCCTTCCCAGCGCATCGGCTGGCATGCCCAAGTCCACTACCCAGCTCTTCGCTGCGGTGAACGAGGGCAAGCTGAAGGACGTCAAGGCGGCATTGAAGAAGGGCGCCGACGTTGATGCGCAAGACCAGTCCGGCCGCACCGCGTTGATGCGTGCTGTCATCAACAAGAACCATGCCATTGCCAAGGAACTGTTCAAGGCCGGTTCGGATCCCAATAAGAAGGACGACTTCTACGAGACCCCGTTCCTGCGTGCCAGCGCCAACGGCCAAGTTGAAACGCTCAAGATGCTCATTGACGGCGGAGCGGACCTCGCCTCGGTCAATCGCATGGGCGGCACCGCGCTGGCAGTCGCAAGCGAGAATGGCCAGGTCCAGGCCGTACGCCACCTGCTGCGCACCGGCATCCCTGTCGACCAGGTCAATGACCTGGGCTGGACTGCCCTGCACGAAACCATTGTCCTGGGCCAAGGCACCAGCAACGCCATCACCATTGCGCGCTTGCTGATTACCCACGGGGCCAACCCGCACCTGGAGGACCATTCCGGTTCCGATGCGTTCAAGCTGGCCCGTGAACGCCAGCAGACCCAGATGCTGACCATGCTGCAGGCCGCGGCCAGGCGCTGAGCGGCTGAACCCCCAGCCCTAGAGCGCGTCGAGGTAGTACCAGGCGCCCTCCTGCTTCACGAAGGTGCTCACCTCATGCTGCTGCGCCTCATGCCGTCCATCGCGGTAGTGCGCGGCGAACTCCACCACCCCGCGGGAGGCTGTTGCACCGCCGGCGCGGGTTGAAATGATCTCCAAACCCCTCCAGCGCAGCTGCGCATCCAATCCCAGCTCCTTGGGCCTGGTGCTCTCATGCCAGGTCGCCAGCAAATACCGTTCCAAGCCGAGCACGAAGGCGCTGTAGCGCGAGCGCATCAGCTGCTCTGCGGTCTCAGGCAGCACCGAACCATCTTCCCTTCCGTCGTGCAACGGTTTGCAGCAGTTTTCGTAGGACAGTTTCGCGGCGTCCAGAACACGGCAGGCGCAGACGGTTTGACTAGCATTTTTCACAGTTTCAGCATACGCGCCAAGCGCTGCCCGGAATCCCGTGAGCCAAAGATCACATGACTTAAACCGCGAGATATCGGTGCTATCGCACACAGGCACGTTTTCCCTATCACATTCACGGGTAGACTATGAGGGCAAGCTCGCGGAGCGCCAAATCCCCCTGGTGTGAGACGGCATCTCCGTGTGGCATTTAACTTAACCTCGCCAACAGGAGATATGCCGGATGCCCCGCATCGTTGTAGATGTCATGCTCAAGCCAGAAATCCTTGACCCACAGGGCAAGGCCATTGCGGGAGCGCTTCCCCGCCTAGGCTTCACCTCCTTCGAAGCTGTCCGCCAGGGCAAGCGCTTTGAACTGTCAGTGGACGGCGAGGTGACCGAAGAAATCCTCGCACAGGCTCGCGAGGCAGCAGAAACCCTGCTGTCCAACCCGGTGATCGAAGATGTCGTCAACGTCGAGGTAGTCGAAGACTAATGAGCGCCGAACTCCCCCTGATTGGCGACTATTCAACGCCAAGCACCGAAATTTCCGGAGCGCGCATCGGCGTGGTGACCTTCCCGGGCACCCTCGATGACCGCGACGCCGCGCGTGCAGTGCGCGCCGCCGGTGCCGAAGCCGTGTCCCTGTGGCACGCCGACACCGACCTGCAGGACGTCGACGCCGTGGTGATCCCCGGCGGCTTCTCCTACGGCGACTACCTGCGTGCCGGCGCGATCTCCCGCTTCGCACCGATGATGGCGAAGATCGCCGATGCCGCGAACTCCGATGCCAAGCTGCCCGTGCTGGGCATCTGCAACGGTTTCCAGATCCTCACCGAGTCGCACCTGCTGCCCGGTTCGATGATCAAGAACGATCACCTGAAGTTCATCTGCCGCGACCAGCTGCTGCGCGTGGAGAACAACCAGACCGCGTGGACCAACGGGTTCGAAGCCGGCCAGGAGATCACCATCGTGCTGAAGAACCAGGACGGCCAGTACGTCGCTGACGAGAAGGTGCTGGACGAGCTCGAAGCCGAGAACCGCATCGCGTTTTCCTACGTGGGCTGGAACCCGAACGGCTCTCGCCGCTCGATCGCCGGCGTGAGCAACAAGGCGGGCAACGTTGTCGGCCTGATGCCGCACCCGGAGCATGCCATCGAAGCCGGCTTCGGCCCCGATCACCGCGGCACCGACGGCCTGGCATTCTTCACCAGTGTTCTGACCCACCTTGTTGGAGGCAAAAAGTGAGCCAGGAAGCCACTAAGGAATTCAATATCGACACCGTCGATAACGCAGCGGGCACCCCGGACGTGGAACTGCCCTGGGCAGAGCTGGGCCTGAAGGACAACGAGTTCGCCGAGATCGTCAAGATCCTCGGCCGCCGTCCGACCGCCGCTGAATTGGCCATGTACTCGGTCATGTGGTCCGAGCACTGCTCCTACAAGTCCACCAAGAACCACCTGCGCCAGTTCGGGCAGAAGGTCACCGAGGAGATGAAGAAGGACCTGATGGTCGGCATGGGCGAAAACGCCGGTGTCACCGACCTGGGCGACGGCTGGGCCGTGACCTTCAAGATCGAGTCCCACAACTCCCCGTCCTACGTGGAGCCCTACCAGGGGGCTGCCACCGGCATCGGCGGCATCGTGCGCGACATCATCTCCATGGGCGCCCGCCCGATCGCCGTGATGGATCCGTTGCGCTTCGGCGCGATCGACCACGAGGATTCGCAGCGCGTGGTGCACGGCGTGGTCTCCGGCATCGGAGGCTACGGCAACTCGCTGGGCCTGCCGAACATCGGCGGCGAAACCGTATTCGACCCGATCTACCAGGGCAACCCGCTGGTCAACGCGCTGGCTGTCGGCGCGCTGCGCCACGAGGACCTGCGCCTGGCCAACGCCTCGGGCGTGGGCAACAAGGTCGTGCTCTTCGGTGCGCGCACCGGCGGCGACGGCATCGGCGGCGCCTCCGTGCTGGCCTCCGAGTCCTTCGACGACACCAAGCCATCCAAGCGGCCGGCCGTGCAGGTCGGCGACCCGTTCGCCGAGAAGGTGCTCATTGAGTGCTGCCTGGAGCTGTTCAAGGCCTCGCTGGTCGAGGGCATCCAGGACCTGGGCGCCGCGGGCATCTCCTGCGCCACTTCCGAACTGGCCTCCAACGGCGAAGGCGGCATGCAGGTCGAGCTGACCAACGTGCTGCTGCGCGACTCCACCCTGACCCCGGGCGAAATCCTGATGTCGGAGTCCCAGGAACGCATGATGGCCGTGGTGACCCCAGAGAACGTCGAGGCGTTCGAGGCAGTCATGGCCAAGTGGAACGTGGAGTACTCCTGGCTGGGCGAGGTCACCGACACCGACCGGCTGATCATCACCTGGGACGGCGAAGTCATCGTCGACGTGGACCCGAAGACCGTCGCCCACGACGGACCGGTCTACGACCGCCCGTACGCCCGCCCCCAGTGGCAGGACGCGTTGCAGGCCGACACCTTCAAGTCCTCGGCAGCGGGCGCCAACCTGCCAGCCACCGGCGAGGAGCTGAAGGCCGCCACCCTGGAGCTGATCGCCAGCCCGAACCTGTGCGACAAGTCCTGGATCACCAGCCAGTACGACCGCTACGTCGGCGGCAACACCGCGCTGGCCGCCCCGGATGATGCCGGAGTGGTCCGCATCGACGAGTCCACCGGACTCGGCGTGGCCATCGCCACCGATGCCAACGGCCGCTACACCTACCTGGATCCGTACGCCGGCGCGCAGCTGGCTCTGGCCGAGTCCTACCGCAACGTCGCCACTTCCGGCGCCGTTCCTGCTGCCGTCTCCGACTGCCTGAACTACGGCTCCCCCGAGGACCCGGATGTCATGTGGCAGCTGGCCGAGGGCATCCGCGGCCTGTCGGACGCCTGCATGGAACTGGGCGTCCCGGTCACCGGCGGCAACGTCTCGCTGTACAACCAGACCGGCGACAAGGCCATCCACCCGACCCCGGTAGTTGCGACCCTGGGCAAGCTGGATGACGTCGCCCGCCGCACCCCGTCGGGCTGGCGCGAAGAGGCCGACGGCCAGGCCATCTACCTGATCGGCACCACCGCCGATGAGCTGGACGGCTCGGAGTACGCGAACCTGCGCGGCCACCTCGGCGGCCTGCCGCCGAAGGTCGATCTGGCAGCCGAGAAGGAACTAGGCGAGATCCTGATCAACGCCAGCCGCGACGGCATGATCGACGCGGCGCACGACCTGTCCGAGGGCGGCCTGGTTGCCGCGCTGTCCGAGATGGTCCTGCGCTACGGCGTCGGCGCCCGCGTGGCCCTGGACGAGATCAAGCAGCGTGACGGACTTGATTCCTTCACCGCCCTGTTCTCCGAGTCCCAGGCCCGCGCCCTGGTTGCGGTTCCACGCAGCGAAGAGGTCCGCTTCAACGACATGACCAGCGCCCGCGGCGTCACCGTGGCCCGCCTGGGCATTGTCGATGCGCAGTCCGGCGCCCTGGAAATCCAGGGAGAGTTCACCGTATCGGTGGACGAGCTGCGCGAAGCATCCGAAGGCACCATGAAGAAGTACTTCGGCTAGGCTCCAGCCAACCTGTCAACGGCGGCTCTCCTCATCGAGGAGGGCCGCCGTTGTCCATCTGCACCCAGGCTGTCCCCGCGCGCCGCACCTCGGAAACGATAATCTGGGAACACCACAGTTCCCGTTCCCGGCTTCCAAAGGATCTGACCATGACTGAACCCGACGGGCTGCCCGCCGCGGCCCTGCAGCCAGTGGTGGTGAACTGGAAATGCAATCTGACGTACAGCATCGTGGTCTGGGTCAGCAACGGGACGGCGCGCGTGCATTTCGAGGAAACGGTGCAGCTGCTGCAGGCCGGCCAAGCGCTGTGGATCCCGCGGTTCATTGCGCACAAGGTGGAGCATGATGCCCACTCCCTGGCCTTGTCGATCATGGTCAGGACAACGTCCAACCACAGGCTGGGCGACGGGTGGCGGCTGATCAACGTGCCGCCGGCCCAATCGCAGTGGATGTTCCATCTGATGCTGCTGACCCTCTCGCCCGTGCACCAGGGCCAGGCCAGTGCGCAGCGGGTGCTCGATACGCTGGCGCATTTCGCCGTCGCCTCCCCCTCCTCCACCCGGCCCGTTCCGCTGGCCATGCCACGGCACAGCGCAGCCCGGAAGGTAGTCGCCCACCTGCTGGCCCATCCGCACGGCACGCTGCACTTGGCCGATTATGCGCGGAAGTTCGCCGTGTCCGAACGGACCTTGCGCCGCGCATTCCTCGCCGAAACCGGACTGAATTTCCGGCAATGGCGCCAGCAGGCACGGCTCGGCGCGTTGGACCGCGTGCTTCCGCACAGCGCCAGCCAGCCTCCGGCCTTGACCACCCGCTGGATGAACCTCGCCAACCAGGATCTGGTGCTCTGGGCGGTGCGCGGAAGAGCCAGCATTTGCCAGCTGGCCCATGGGGAAGGCACCGGACGCGAACGCACCCAGCAGCTGCAGGGCGGGCAATTCATGCTGGTCTCCGCCGGGCAGTCCCTGCGCCTGCAGATCGAGCAGGGCTCGCTGCTGATCCCGCTGTCCCTGCCAGCCGGTTCGCTGCCGTCCGGGCAGCAGCACCGGATGCCCTGCCAGCTGCCGGTCGAGTTCTTCCAGGCCATGCTGCACCGCGCGGTTTCGCACATCACGCTGCTGCGTCCGGTCCACTTCGACCCGCTCGACACCGTGAAGCTGCTGCAGCTGGTGCCGAATTATCCCGGATTGCCCTGGCCGAACTCTGCCGAAATGCGTTCGCTGGCCGGCACCCTGGCCGCCGATACCCGGGGCAAGCTGCCGGCGTCCGCTGCCGCCGCGCAGCATGGCCTGAGCCTGCGCCAGCTGCAGCGGCGCTGGAGCGCCGAGACCGGCATGAGCCTGCGCGCCTGGCGCCAGGCCTCCCGCTTCCAGCATGCCGAAGCCTTGCTGAATGCAGGATTCCCGGTGCCGATGGTCGCCCTCCAGCTCGGATTCAGCGACGCCGGGAACTTCTCCCGCGCCTACGCTAAGACCCGCGGACGCCGTCCCAAGCCGGCAGACTACACCCTCCCAACGGACATTTTTTGATCACTTAACGACATCTTTGCCTTCTCAATCCACCACCGGAACCCGCTGGAAATCCCGGAAATTCCGGCAGATAATGCTCGGTTGGACCCATAGGGGCAAGGTGAGCCTAAATTAACCCCGGATAGGGTGGGAGACCGTCACCCTTGAACTCCACCGCGCCGCCTTCGGCGCGGATACCCACCGAGGAGCAACCCCCGTGCGTTCATCCGCTCGCAAATTCGCATCCCTGGCCGCCGCAGCGGCCCTCACCCTTTCGCTTGGCGCCTGCGCCGCAAACGGAACTGCCGCAGCAGACGGCTCTCCGGCCGCCGATTCCGCGGACACCGGCAGCTGGCCGCGCACGCTCACGGATGACGCCGGAAACGAGGTGCAGATCCCGGCCAAGCCGGAGCGCATCATCTCCACCACGGTGTCCACCACCGGCACCCTGCTGGCCCTGGATGCCCCGGTCGTCGGCTCCTCCACCGCCGCCATCAGCCCGCAGAGCGACGAGAACGGATGGTTCACCCAGTGGGCCGACGTGGCAGTCGAGCGCGATGTGGCACCGGTCTACCAGCTGGGCAACTTCAATCTGGAGGCCGTCGTGGCCCAGGATCCGGATCTGATCGTGGTCTCCACCTCTGGCGCCGACTCCGAAATGGACAACCTCGAGCAGCTGCAGTCGCTGGCCCCGACCTACGTGGTCAACTACGGCGACAAGGACTGGAAGTCGCTGGCCGAGGAGCTGGCCGAAGCCACCGGCACCGAAGCCAACGCCGAATCGATCGTCAGCGAATTCGACCAGCGCGCCGCCGAGATCAAGGAGAAGCTGGCCATCCCGGCCGGCAGCACCGCTTCGATCGTCTCCTACAACAAGGGCGCCGATTCCCCCGTGGGCAAGCAGAGCGGACCGCATTCGGCACTGATCGGCGCGATGGGCTTCGAGATTATCGAGCCTCCGGCCGAGTTCGACACCTCCGCCCAGAAGCGCGAGGACTTCGCCTTCACCAGCTACGAGGGCCTGTCCGAATCCGCCACCGGCGACTCGGTCTTCCTGATCTCCGCCAACGACAAGACCGCGAAGTCCTTCGCCGCGGATCCGACACTGTCCAACCTGCCATCGGTGACCAGCGGCAACATCTTCCCGCTGGCCAATTCCTTCCGCCTGGACTACTACTCCTCCAACGACATACTGGACTACTTCGAGAACGAGTTCCCGGGATTGAACGCGGGCAAGTAGGCCTCCGGCAGTGCTTCAAGAACGCGGTGCTCGCCGCCGGCCAAGGGTATCGCCCTGGCTGGCGGCTTCGGCCGTCCTGATGCTGCTGGGGCTGCTCTCCTGCGCGTTGGGCACCAAGAACATTTCCCTGGCCGAGTCCTGGGCCGCCCTGGCCAGCTTCGATGCGGGGAACAACGACCACCTGCTGGTGCGCGAGCTGCGCGTGCCGCGCACCTTGCTGGCCGTGGTGGTCGGTGCCGGGCTGGGCCTGGCCGGCGCGCTGATGCAGTCCATGACCCGCAACCCGCTGGCCGAGCCCGGGCTGCTGGGCGTGAACGCCGGTGCCGCCTTCGCGGTGGCCATCGCGATCACCCTCGGCGTCGTGCAGCCCGCCGGCTACATGTCCTTCGCCTTCGCCGGGGCGGCCGCGGCCAGCGTCATCGTCTACCTCATGGGCAGCCGCAGGCAATCGGGCAATGACGTGGTGCGCCTGGTGCTCGCCGGTGCCGGCCTGTCGGTGATGCTGATGGCCGTCACGCAGATCCTGGTCATCGGCGGCGGCACCGAAACCCATGAGCGCTTCGCCGCCTGGACCACCGGCTCGCTGCAGGGCCGCGGCTACGACGTGCTTCCGATCGCCGCGCTGGTGGTGATCACCGGCGCGATGATCGCCTTGGGCCTGTCCCGTTCGCTGGACGCGCTGGCCCTGGGCGAGGACAGCGCCCGCGCGCTGGGCGTGAGCCCAGCCCGTGCATGGCTGCTGTCCTCGATCGCGGTGATGCTGCTGGCCGGGGCCGCCACCGCGGCCGCCGGGCCGATCAGCTTCGTCGGGCTGGCCGCGCCGCATGCGGCGCGGATGCTCGTCGGGGCGCAGCACCTGCGCAGCCTGCCGCTGTCCATGCTGCTGGGCGCCGGGGTGCTGCTCATCGCGGATATCTCCGGACGGCTGGTAGCCGCCCCAATGGAAATCGGCGCCGGGGCGATGAGCGCCCTGATCGGCGCGCCGGTATTCATCTACCTGGCCCGGCGACGGCTGAAGGCAGGCAAATGAGCACCCGACCCCCCGCACGAGCGCGATTCACCCGCGCGCGCACCCGCCTGGTGCTCGGCATCCTGGCGCTGCTGCTGGCGCTCGGCGCGCTGCTGGCCATGGGCACCGGAACCATCACGCTGGGCCCGGGCCAGGTGCTCGGCGCACTGCTGGGCTCCGGCGATCCGAAGGACGTGCTGGTGGTGCAGAAGATCCGCGCCCCGCGAGTGCTCACCGCCATCGGCGTGGGCGCGGCCCTGGGCGCGGCCGGCGCCTGCTTCCAGTCGATCTCGCGCAACCCGCTGGGCAGCCCCGACATCATCGGCTTCACCACGGGAGCCGCGACCGGCGCCGTGGCGCAGATCGTGCTGTTCAACGCCGGCGCCTGGGCCACCGGCCTGGCCGCCATGGCCTGCGGGCTGCTCACCGCCGCTGCGGTGTACGCGCTGTCCTTCTCCAAGCGCACCACCGGCGGGCAGCGCCTGGTGATCATCGGCATCGGCGTGGGCGCCATGCTCGGCGCGGTGAACACCATCCTGCTCTCCAAGGGGGACGCGGACCTGGCCGCCCAGGCGAACCTGTGGCTTTCGGGTTCGCTGGGCGGGCGCAGCTGGGCTGATGCGGCGCTGGTGGGCTTGTGCCTGCTGGTGCTGCTGCCGCTGCTGATGGCGCACGGCCGGCACCTGACCCTGCTGGAAATGGGCGATGACACCGCCCAGGCGCTGGGTGTCAGCGCCGAACTGGTCCGCCGGATCACGATTTTCGCCGCCGTCTGCCTGACCGCCGCGGCCACCGCCGCCGCCGGCCCGATCGCTTTCGTGGCTTTGGCCTCTGGGCAGATCATCCGCCAGCTGATCGGCAACCGCACGGTGCCGATCTGGCAGGCAGCGCTCACCGGGGCGCTGCTGCTGCTCGCCTGCGACGTGGCCACCCAGCATCTGCCGCTGCGCGCGCAGGTGCCCATCGGGTTGGCCACCTCGCTGGCCGGCGGCCTCTACTTGCTCTACCTGCTCACCCGACCGAATACCCGAACCTGATTCGAGGAACAAATATGCCAGCCAATGAAATGATCGTCGAGGAGATAATCGACTACACCCCGCGCATGCGCCGGGTGGTGTTCCGGGGAGCCGGGGTGGCCGACTACCTGGCCTCCCCGCCGTGCGTGCCGAACATCAAGATCTATTTCCCTGCCCCGGGCAAGGCGCTGGACCAGCCCGGCGAGGACGAGCGCGGACGCTGGGTCTTCACCGGCGACCAGCGCTCGCGGGTGCGCACCTACACGGTGCGCTTCATGGACCAGCAGGCCTCGCAGCTGGCCATCGACTTCGTCCGGCATGGGGACGAGGGGCTGGCCAGCGCCTGGGTGGAGCGCATCGCACCGGGCGAGGTGCTCGGCGCCCTGGGCGGCGGCGGGCTGGTGCTCAGGCCCGGCGGCCATGCCCTGCTCTTCGGCGACGAGACCGCGCTGCCTGCCATCAGCGACACCCTGGAGCAGATGCCCGCCGACCAGCTTGGCCAGGTGTTCATCGAGGTGGCGGACGAGGACGAAATCCACCCGCTGGCCAAGCCCGAGGGCGTGCAGGTGCACTGGCTGCCGCGCGGCGGGGAGCCGGCGGGAAGCGCCGGGCTGCTCATCGAGGCGATGGACCGGCTGCAGCCGCCGGCCGGGCACGCGGACTTCTCCGGGGTGCACCTGTGGGTCGGGGCTGAATCCCAGGTGGTGCGCTTCGCCCGGAAATGGGCGGCCCGCGTCGGGATCGAGCGCGCCAACCGGCTGATCATCGGCTACTGGCACCAGTCGTTGGACGAGGTGGCCTACGGCAAGGACTCGGACCACGACCGGGTCAAGGACGAGATGGACTACGAGCGCCCGGGACATGAGCATGCCCATGCACACTGAGCGCGCCCAGCACGCCATGGCAGCACCGCAGGCCGGGGCCCGCGGCAACGGGGCGGCAACTCCGCGGGTGCGCGGATTCCTCGCTTCCCGGGTCAGCCCCGAGGGCATTGCCGCGCTGCCGGCGGCCCTGGCCGCAGGCAGCCTGGACTACCCGCTGGTCGACCGCTGCGCGGCGACAGGCGTTGGCGGCCAGGAGATGGTGCATGCGACATTCCTGTTCATCGACGAGCAGCCAGCGGATCCAGCGCAGGCGGTGATCCTCTCGGCCAATGCGCTGGTGGACCATGAGGATCTGGCGGCCAGCGAATTCGAGCAGGCCGGCGAGCGCCTGTGGAGCATTACCCTGCTGGTGCCTGCCGGCTGGGTCGCCTCCTACCGGATCACCGTGCACCGCGGTGCCGGCCCGGCCCCCTGGCATCAGGCAGCGGACCGCCGCGCGATCCGGCTGGCGGCAGATGCCGGAGGCCCCGATCCGCTGAACCCGCGGGGTTCAGCAACCATGAACGGCGCCGCGGTGTCGGTGTTCCGCGGCCCCCAGGCCACGGCCAACCCGCATCTGGCCCCGGCGGTTCCCGCCGCGGGGCACCGTGGCCCGTCACTGGGCGGCTGGGGTGCGTTCGAGGCCGGCACGCAGGGGTTGCCTCCGCGGGTGAGCCACCACCTCTTGCAGGACGAGAACTGCGGGCGCGAGCGCAGCGTGTGGATGTACCGGCCGCCGGGCAGCGAATCCGGCGTCCAGCAGGAACCGACCCCGCTGGTGATCGTGCATGACGGGGCTACCTGGGTGAATCACCTGTCCTTCGCCCAGAGCCTGGACAATGCCATCAACGCCAGGGCACTGGCGCCGGTGCACGTGATGTTCGTGGATTCCACCTCCATCCCCCTGCGCTCCGCCGAATTGCCGCACACCTCGGGCACCACCCGCTCGCTGGCGAGGCAGTTCCTGCCCTGGGCTCGCAACAACTTCAATGTGCGCGCAGATCGCGCAGGGACGCTGCTCACCGGCTCGTCCTTCGGCGGTCTTGCCGCCATGCTGGGGGTTCTGCATTACCCGGAGCTGTTCGGCAGGGCGGTGGCGCAGTCCCCCTCGCTGTGGCATACCGATATCTCCGCCCAGCTGCAATCACTGGCTCCGCACGTTGAGCTGGAAATCCAGGCAGGGCGCTATGAAACGCGCATTGCCGAATGCTGTGCGCAGACCCTCGGCGCCCTGCAAGGCGGCGACGCGGCACAGCGCATCCGGTACCAACTTATCTCCGGTGGCCATGACTGGGCCTGGTGGGCGCCGGAACTGCTTTCTGCGCTGGTCCGGGCCTTTCCCGCAAATGGCCACTGAGTGCAGCTGACGGCGGTTCTGCTCAATGAGCAGGGCCGCCGTTTTGCCTAGGCTGGTTATTTGGCACTGAGCACTTCTTCGAGCTCTTTTCCGCCAACAAGGATCCGGGCCTCGCCGGTACCGGCCGCGGTCATCGCCGTGTACTGGAGCTGACCGATAATGCGCGGATCATCGCAAGTGCCGCCGGAGCTCACGGTTCCGCTCAATTCGACGGTCACCGCATCGCCATCCACTGCCGATGAAACGTAGTCGAGGTCAGAACCGGCCAAGGCGTTGCGCAGCCCGGATTCTCCGAGCATTTCCTCCTCATCATCGAGCAGCGCGTCAATCGAGGCCTCAATTTGGTTGGTGAATTCCTCTGGCCCCGTTTCGGTCGCGACCAGCGAGTCGCCGCAGCCGATCTCCGGCCCTGCTTTCCCTTCATCGCCTACGGCAACATAGAACAGCGTCAGGGCCGCTGTAGTTGGCTCCGCGACGCTTGCCGCCGGCTCCGTGCTCTGCGCCGGTGTCGATGCGGCAGGGCTAGTTGGCGACGCCGAGGTTTCGGCGCCAGCGCTGGTTGGCGGCGCCGGGCTTTCGGCCGTCTCGCCACCGGGGCCTTGGCTGCAGCCGGCAGCGAGCATGAGCACCGCAAGAACGAGCGCCAGTGGCGCTGGGGAGGTTCGTTGAATTCGCATGGTGATTCCTCCTCGCCAGACTCGAACGAATGGTTTTCCTACCTTAGCCATGCGCGGTGAACCCAATCCAGCACGAATCCATTGCAGTTTGGCTCCTTTGCAGCCCCCAAGAGATCAGCTGGAAAGGACCGGACTAAAGTAGTTGACACGTCAATGATATTGAGTGATAATTGATGCATCAACCAAGTATTTGAAACGGGGAACACGCAATGACCGCCAGCGAGACTATCGAATTCGGCCTTGACACCTTCGGCGACGTGCCCAGCGACAAAACGGGCAAGCTGACAACCCACGCGCAGGGTATCCGCGCCACCGTCCAGGAGGCCATCGCGGCCGACCAGGCAGGCGTCGACGTGATCGCCGTAGGCGAGCACCACCGCCCGGAATACGCCATCTCCAGCCCCGAAACGGTACTGGCCGGCATTGCCACGGTGACCGAGCGGATCCGCCTCGGATCCGGCGTGACCGTGCTGTCCTCAGATGATCCGGTCCGCGTCTTCCAGCGCTTCGCTACCGTGGATGCGCTGTCCAACGGCCGCGCCGAGGTCATGCTGGGCCGCGGCTCGTTCACCGAATCCTTCCCGCTGTTCGGCTACGACATGGCCGACTACGAACTGCTCTTCGACGAGAAGATCGACCTGTTCCACAAGCTGCTCGACGAGAAGCCGGTCACCTGGCAGGGCACCAAGCGTGCGGCGCTGGTGGACATGGATGTCTTCCCGAAGACCGAGTCCGGCCGCCTGAACACCTGGGTGGGCGTGGGCGGCTCCCCGCAGTCGGTCATCCGCACCGCGCACTACGGATTCCGCATGATGCTCGCGGTCATCGGCGGCTCGCCCGAGCGCTTCGCACCCTACATCGATCTGTACCGCCGGGCCAACGACCAGTTCGGCCACGCAACCCTGCCGGTGGGCCTGCACTCCCCCGGCTTCGTGGCGGAAACCGACGAGCTGGCCCGCGAGCACATGTTCGACGCCTACAAGGAGCAGCGCGACCGCATCGGCTCCAGCCGCGGCTGGAGCCCGATGAGCCGCGGCGAATTCGAGCATGAGATCAGCGAAGGCTCGCTGTATGTCGGCTCGCCGGAAACCGTGGCGCGCAAGATCGCCAAGACCATCAAGTCCCTGGATATCGGCCGTTTCGATTTGATCTACTCCGGCGGCGCGGTGGAAGCCGGCGCCCGCCTGCGTGCCGTGGAGCTCTACGGCGAGAAGGTCATCCCGCTGGTGCGCGACATGCTCGCCCAGAGCTAGGAACGGATTCGCGAACATGCCTGAAGGAGAGAAAATGGCTCAGCAGACCATCGGCATCCTCGGTGCCGGGAAGATCGGCACGGTACTTGCCCGCCGCGCCGTGCAAGCCGGCTACAAGGTGCTCATCGCCGGCTCCGGCGACCCCGGCCCCATTGCCCTGACCATCGAGATCCTCACTCCCGGAGCGGTGGCCGTGGATCCGGAAACTGCCGCACGGGATGCCGATATCGCCATCTTGGCGCTGCCGCTGGGCAAGTACCGGAACATTCCGGCGGCCGCACTCGAGGGCAAGCTGGTGATCGATGCGATGAACTACTGGTGGGAAACCGACGGCATCCGCGAGGATCTGAACGATCCTGCGGTGTCCACCAGCACCCTGGTCCAGGACTTCCTGCCAGCCTCGCGGATCGTCAAGGCCTTCAACCACATGGGCTACCACGATCTGGAGGACGAGACCCGTCCGTCCGGCGCCGAGCGCCGCAAGGCCATCGCGGTGGCCGGGGATCTGCCCGAAGACGTTGAGCAGGTGGCACGGATTGTTGACGAGTTCGGCTTCGACCCGCTGCCCATCGGTTCCCTGGACGAAGGCTTGCGCCTGCAGCCTGGCCAGCCTGCCTTCGGTGCGAACAAGCCGCGCGCGGAGCTCGCCGAGCTGATCAGTTCCGCACAAATCCAGGCCTCAGCCTAGCTGCCCGAGCACCTCGTTCAGCGCCTCGGTGGACGAGGGATGGGTGAAGATCTGGTCGCGCAGTTCGGCAGCGCCTATGCGCTGCCGCATGGCCAGTGCCACCAAGTTGATGACCTCCTGGGAGTCCACGTGCATCAGCGCCGCGCCGAGGATCCCATCGCTGCGCTCATCGACGACGAACTTGATGATTCCCCGCGGATCACCAACGATCTTGGGGCGCGGCATTGCCGCAATCTCCGCAACTTTCTTCACTGCGATCCTGGTGTCCAGCCCTTGCTGCGCCGCCTGCTTTTCGCTCAAGCCGACGCGTGCCAGCGGCGGGGTGGTGAAGATGGTGTACGGAACGGCCACCCGGTCCTTGGTGCTGCGCGATCCGTCGCCCAGCAGCCGGTTGGCCAGCACCCGATGGTCATCAAGCGAGATATAGGTGAACTGCGGACCGCCATTGGCATCACCCACGGCATAGATGCCCGGAGCGCTGGTGGCCAGGAACTCGTCCACCACGATTTCCCCGCGGGAACCCGTTTGGACCCCGGCCGCTTCCAGGCCCAGGCCGGCAGTGTTCGGCACGCGCCCCAGCGCGATCAGCACCGCATCGGACTGCAACCGATGCACCTCGCCCTCGCGTTCATAGCTGACGGTGGCATTGTGCTCGTCCTGGCTGATTGAGCGCACCGAGGCCGAGCTGATGATCTCGGCTCCCGCATCTTCCAAGCACCCCTGGACCTCGGCGGCCACATCCGCATCTTCCTAGGACAGTGCACGGCTTCCGCGATCCAGCACCGTGACCTTTGATCCGAACTGGGCGAACATCGACGCGAACTCGATGCCGACATATCCGCCGCCCACCACGGCCAGGGTCTTGGGCAACGGGGCGTGCTGGATGGTGGTGGAGTCATGCACCCGCCCGCCGATCTGCGCGCCGTCGATTTCCGGGACTGCAGGGAGGGCGCCGGTGTTGATGATGATCGTTTCTGCGCTCAGTTCCAGCTCTTCTGAACCGGCATTGACCTTGATGCTCTTCGGCCCGGTGAATGCAGCCGTGCCGTTGACCACCAGCACCGAGTCCAGCTCGTCAAGCATGGAGAAGTTCTTGGCGCGCATCTTGGCGGTGAGCTTGTCCCGGCGATCGACCGCCGCGTCGAAAATCTGCTGGTCATATCCGCTGCCGTCCCGGTTTTCGGCATCGTGGATCAGCGCCTTGGTGGGGACGCAACCGATATTGATGCAGGTGCCGCCGTACATCTGGGAAGACTGCTCGATGATTGCCACGCGCTGGCCTGCCCGGGCCAATGTGCCGGCCAGGGTCTTGCCGCACTTGCCCCACCCGATGATTATCGCGTCGAGCTTTTCGTCCACGCTTGCTGAATCCACGGCAAACCCCTCGCTGCTGAAACCTTCTTTCCAGCACGAGTCTTGTTCCCGCGGGCCGCTTCCGTCAACACTTCACGGATCTTCCCCAGCGGCAGACAGAAGCGCTGGGCATGCCACTTGTGGGAACTGCCATGAGCGTCTGAGTTCGGGATGCTTTCCATCGGAGGATTCTGGGACCTTATGGGACTCCGGATTGGAAAACTAGATCTTCTTGACGATGGAAGACTTCAATTCCATCTGCCCAAAGCCATCGACCTTGGCGGCGATGTCATGGTCGCCTGAACCCTGGACCAATCGGATGCCGCGGACCTTGGTTCCGGCTTTCAACGCGCTTTGCGCACCCTTGACCTTCATGGTCTTGGTGATGCTGACGGTATCGCCGTCCTGCAGCACATTGCCGACAGCATCCTTGATCACAGCTTCGGCGGTTTCAGTGTGATCGGCCTCGGCATTCCATTCATGCGCGCACTCTGGGCAGACCAGCAGGGCATCCATTGCGTAGGTGTATTCGCTGGAGCAATCAGGGCACGGTGGCAAGGTATCAGACATGGGGCTAATTTTAGTGACCGGATCTGCTTATTGTCGAATGAATCGAATATCGAATAATCCGCGGAAAACCGCGGTAGAAATGGCCAAGGCGCCAGGCGCATAGAGCTTGGCGTTCTGCAGATTAAAATGACTTGTTTTCCATGCCCGATATCCCCCATACTCAGGCATACAGGCGGGTGCTCACACCGGCCGGGTTAGGGGCACACCATGTCTAAGCATCACAAGTACAAGAGCTACGGTCCGCAATACACGGTGACACCTAGGGAAGGGTTCACCCTGGAAGTCCTGGCCCAGGCAGAAAAGGCTGGAGCGAAGGCCGGATACGCGGTGGCCAAGGAGCAGTTATACCGGAATATTGGCGACAACTCGGTGCTCAACGAGCAGCAAACCGACGAACTGCTGGCAGCTGCCGAACGTGCCGGTGCCGCCGCAGCGCTCGCCGCTGCACGCAAAATCCTGGATAAGACGCTGCGCACCTCTTTCAAGCACTACCACCACCCGCCGGCGCAGGCCTCGCCCGCCCCTCTTGCTCCGCCACCCGCAGTCCCTTCGGAAACGCGCAGCTACGCAGAAGCCTATGAGGAGCCCCTCGCCAGGCACACCCCTGCCCTGGGATATCAAGAACCGCCAAGGAAAAAGGTTGATCAGCACGTTCTGACGATCACCCGGGTAGAGCGGCTGAATGACCAGATGGTGCGCATCATCGCCGGTGCCCCAGATCTGGATGGCTACCGTTCCAATGGAGCAATCGACGAATATGTCAAAGTCTTTGTCGCTGATCCTACGCTTGGACTCGAGCCTCCCTATGATTTGCGGGCCTTGCGACAACGCCTGCCCCGCGAACATGTCCCACGTTCCAAGTCGTACACGATCCGATGGATCGACGCGCTGGTCCCGGAAATCGCTATCGACTTCGTTGCTCATGGCGAGCCGGGCACCGTTGGCCATTGGGCTGGAACGGTGCAGCCCGGGGCTCCGCTGGTCATTTCGCCATCGCGCAGCAAGTCCTCGCTGTCGCTGAACGCCGACTATTATTTGCTGGCAGCGGATGAAGCCGGCATCCCGGCGATCTGCAAGGCTCTGGAAGCATTGCCCGCCGATGCGCACGGCATAGCGCTGCTCGAGGTTGCGGATCAGAACGCAATGTTTGACGTGAAACATCCTCCTGGAGTTGATTTACGCTGGTTGCCACGCGATGGCATTTCGGCGGGACGCAGCACATTGCTGGCCGATGAGCTCCGTTCCCTGCCACTGCCTCATCTTCGGATTGGGTTAATCGCTCATGCAGAGCGTTCCGCGGTCAAGGAGATCAGCCACGTTGCCCGGCACTGGCACCTCGACAAGCGTTCCACCCATATCTCCTCATATTGGACCCTCCGTGAAGAGAGGTTGCGCCGCTAAAGACCAGGCTGCATGCGCGCGGGCATCGGCAATGGCTCTTCCGCGGCTCCCCTGCGCAAGAAGCAGCGGTTTACGCAGTCAACGTGATCCGCTTGTTCTTGCGCCAAGGGGCGTGCCTGCGGCTGGGGAACATAAAATGGGTTCGGAAAGAGATTTCGAGTAATACATTGCCGTCATATGCCGCCTGGCCAGTTTTTGGCCATCGGCCCAGGAGAACTTTAGTGCGCCCCAGCTTGTCACGAATCGCAGTTGCCTTGTTCATCAGCGCATTAGCCTTCTCCCTTGGCTCGTGCGCGACGACACCTGCCGAGCCAGCGCGGGATACGGGCACAGCGGCATTTGACGTCGGGCACTGGCCTCGCACGTTCACGGATTCAATGCAGAACACCGTAAGGATTCCGGCAAAACCTGAACGCATAGTCTCGACCTCGGTAGGGCTTACGGGCTCTCTGCTGGCCCTGGACGCGCCGGTCATTGCCAGCGCGACGGCACCGGAAGGACCAGGCGCTGATCGCGACGGCTTCTTCAAGCACTGGGCTGATGTTGCCTCGGCTCGCAAAGTCGATCCGCTCTATGAAGTTGGAAAGTTCGATCTGGAAGAAATCACTGAGCAGAAGCCTGACCTCATCATTGTGGCGGCGACAGGCGCAGACTCCGAATTAGGCAAGATTGGTGCGCTGCGAAAGATTGCACCAACCATTGTCTTGGACTATGCGGATAAGGATTGGAACGAACTTTCAAAACTGCTGGGGGAAGCCACCGGCACCGAAGACAAGGCACAGCAGAACACCGCAGCCGTTGCCGAACGGATCTCAACACTGAGAGCGAAGCTGTCAATCCCTTCCGGAACCACCGCCTCGCTCATTTCCTATGCTGCCCGTGGCACCTCTCCGATCGCCAAGGCCGCCGGGCCGTACGCGCAGCTGCTGAGCGGACTCGGCTTCACGATGGTTTCAACGCCAAAGCAGTTCGACACGTCCACGCAGCCAAGGGAGGATTTCAGTTTCGTCAGCTACCAAGACTTGCCAGCGGCGCTCACTGGCGATGCCACCTTCCTGCTGGCGGCGAACAAGAAAACCGCCATGGAGTTTACCGCGGATGAATCATTAGCCCAGCTGCCTTCGGTGCAAAGCGGCTCCGTCTTCCCGCTCAGCGCCCCGCACCTGCTGGATTACTACGCAGCCCAGGAGATCCTGGACTATTTCGAGCACGATTTCCCAGAGCTGAGTTCTTCCGAGCTTGAATAGCAGCAGTCTCTTATGCCTGTGCATTCAAAGTCACGCCACCACACGAAGCAGGCACGGCTAAATCGTCAGCCCCACTGCCTATAGTTCAAGTCAGAGGCATTTTCATGCTCAAGCACCGGCCACTTTTAGGAGTAGTACCACCGCATGCGTCTGCTGCGTCGCACCTTAGCGTTTTTCACCCTCGTATCCACTCTTGTACTCAGTTCGTGCTCTTCACTGGATAGCGCAGAGTTCCCTCCCCTGCCTGATGCGCAAGGCGCACCTGCCCCAAGCACCGCAGTGCAACGTGAGATCTATGCGGAATCCCTCGAACTGCTCGACGAAATTGCTGTGAAGGGCCGCGCGCCGAAAACCGGCTACGACAGAGCAAAGTTCGGCAAGGGGTGGAAAGATCCGGACCGCAATGGATGCGACGCGCGCAACGACATCCTGTCGCGAGATTTGGTGGACGTGACCTATAAGTCGGCCGCTCGACCCTGCGTTGTCCTGAGGGGACGGTTCGATGATCCCTATACGGGCAAGACCATTGAATTCAAGCGTGGCCAAGGCACCAGCACCGCGGTGCAGATCGACCATATTGTCGCGTTGTCCGATTCCTGGCAAAAGGGAGCGCAGGGCTGGGATGCCGACACCCGACTGGAATTTGCCAACGACCCGTTGAACCTGCTGGCTTCCGATGGGCCGACTAATGCCGCTAAGGGCGACAAGGACGCCGCATCGTGGCTGCCGCCGAACAAGAATTTCCGCTGCGACTATGTCTCGCGGCAGACCCAGGTAAAAGCCAAATACGGAGTTTGGATGACCAAGGCAGAGCACGCCGCGATCGGGAAACTGCTGAATTCCTGCATCTAGCAGCCAAGCAGCTTTGCCTGCATCAATAGCCGGACACAGGATATCCCAAGGTAATATCCACCTTAAGGCCTATCGTAAAGTCGATGGATTTGTGGCAAGATGGATGTTATTCAACACGATAGCGATTATGTTCTGCGATCGCTTGGCCTAATCCTCCACTGCAAAGGCGCATGATGAAGACACGAATTCCCGGAGTCCTCCTGCTGGTTTCCAGCGGATTCATCTTCTCTTTTGCCCTGAACACCGCGCAGCGCGATACGGCCACTGCCTGCTGGGTCGTCTCCACCCTCATGTTCATTGGAGCAGCGATGCTGCTGCTGAAAGCGATTGTTGCCTCCTCCACCGTTACCGCGGGAGACCCTCCGCGAAAGCGTCGGCAATAGTTGCAAACTTCCATTTCCAGAAGCAACCTCTCGGCCTATGGCTGGGAGGTTGCTTCTGTTGAATAACCGCCAGAACTTGTACTTCTGCACCTAAATTTAACGCTAAAGCATCGACATGTTCATTCAGATGCGATAGACATATACCTTGTCACACTCGTCACATTTAGGAGTACCCATGTCTGCATTCAGGCAGATAAGCAAACTCGGTCTCGCCTCGCTGGCGACGATTTCGCTGGCGGCCGGCGGTGCCGCAGCAGCCCAGGCTACGTCCACGCAGAGCCCATCTTCTTCCGCAGCCGCGAATGCCGCAGCAGTCACCGTGGACCTAGTCGGCATCAACGACTTCCACGGGCGCATTTCCGCAGACAGAAGCTCCGCCGGTGCTGCGGTGCTCGCCGGCGCCGTTGATGAACTGCGCGCAGAAAACGAGAACACCCTGTTCGTCTCTGCTGGGGACAACATTGGCGCTTCGACCTTCGCTTCCGCGTCCCAGGATGATGAACCAACCATCGCGGCGCTCGGTGCCGGCGGCCTGGATGTCTCGGCAGTAGGCAACCACGAGTTCGACAAGGGCTTTGCTGATCTGGGTGGACGCGTCATCGACAGCTACGCTGATTCCACCGGTGAAAACGGTGCAGACTTCGCATTGGGCGCCAATGTCTATGAAAAGGGCACCAAGACTCCTGTCCTGCAGGAATATGCGATCCGTGAAGTCTCCGGCGTTTCCGTGGGCTTCATCGGCACCGTTACCGAGGACATGCCCTCGCTGGTTTCCCCAGCCGGCATTGCCGATCTGGATTTCGGCAGCGAACTGGAAGCAGCGAACCGGGTAGCAGCCCAGCTCTCCGACGGCGATGAAGCGAATGGCGAGGCCGATGTGGTGGTGCTGCTGACCCATAATGGTTCCGCTGGCGACAAGTGCGCTGATATTGCTGCCGAAGACAGCACCTATGGCAAGCTCATCCGCGAAGCCAGCGATGAGATTGACGCGATCTTCTCGGGCCACACCCACCAGTCCTACGATTGCGACATCGCGGACCGCCCAGTGATCCAGTCCCACCAGTACGGCACCACCTTGGGCAAGGTTTCCCTGCAGGTGGATCCCGAAACAGGCGAAGTCACCGAAGCCGGCACCGAACTAATCGCCTTGGCCACCGAGGGCGCCGACGGCGAATGGGCGGGCAACTTCGAGGCCAACGCCCAGGTCGCAGAAATCGTCAGCAACGCTGAAGCCGAAGCCGAAGTGGTCGGCAGCGTGAAGATCGGCGCCATTTCCGAAGACATCCTGCGCGGCGGCGAAGAACCAGGCTCAGACCGTGGAGTCGAATCCACCCTGGGCAACACCGTAGCCGACATCCACCTGTGGGCCACCTCGAACGACGACTTTGCCGGGGAACCAGCCGAGATCGCTTTCATGAACCCGGGCGGCCTGCGTGCCGACCTGCTCTACGGCGAAGACGGCACCGTGTCCTACAAGGACGCGGCCGAAGTCCAGCCATTCGCCAACACCCTGATCACCTTCAACCTCACCGGAGCGCAGATCCGCGAGGCGCTGGAGCAGCAGTGGCAGCCGGCTGGCTCGGAGCGCTCCAAGCTGCATCTGGGCATTTCCGAGGGACTGTCCTACACCTACGTTGAGGAAGCCGCCCAGGGCGAGCACATCAAGGACATCACCTTCAAGGGCGAGCCGCTGGACGAGGAAGCAACCTTCCGGGTCGCGGCTAATGCCTTCCTGGCCACCGGTGGCGATAACTTCATCGCCTTCGCGGACGGCACCGATCACGCCGACTCCGGCCAGATCGATTTGGACGCTACCGTGAACTACTTCAAGGCGCACGACGTTGTCGAGCCGGCTCCATTGGGCCGCTCTGTCCTGCTCGAAGAGGAAGAGCCAACTCAGTCGCCGGTTCCTTCGGATGACCCGACGGAGGATCCAACCGAGCCAACCGCTTCGCCGGAACCATCTGAAGATGCGACCGACGAGCCCACCGGAGAGCCAACCAGTTCGCCAGAGCCAACTGGGGATGCAAGCGAATCCCCAGATGCTTCTGACGAGCCAAAGAAGGACTCCCCGGATCAGAACACCGATGATCTGGCCGACACCGGCTTCAACGCCAGCTGGATCGGCATCATCGCCGGTGTGGTTGTCCTGGCCGGCATCGCCTTGATTCTGGTACGCCGCTTCGGCAACAAGGCCGGCCGCTAAGGTCCACAGGCAAAGGCAAAGGGAAGAACCGCTGAGGTTCTTCCCTTTGCCTTTATCCCGGTAAATTAATCGATGACCAATTCGCCCATGGAATCCCAGCCCTCGCCATCCACCTTGCGGGAGACGATCTTCGGGGTGGAGACCAAGTGTGGCCGCATGGATTCAAGACCTGCAGCGAAGTGCGCCGAGTTCACATGTGCCGCAGCGGCCTCGTCATCACGGAAGGCCTCGACCAGCACGAATTCGTTGGGGTCTTCGACACTCACGGACCAGTCGAAGAAGATGTTGCCTTCCTCGGCGCGGGTAGCCGCGGTGAATTCAGCGACCTGATCCATGAAGGTCGGGGTTGATTCTGGCTTTACCTGGTATTTAACAACGATGAAGTACATGCCTCTAGTCTATGCTCCCCTTGTTAATTGTGCCTTGCAGGCGGATGTATTCTTTGTCCCTCCGGGGCATGCCGTCGACCACCAGATCATAGGAATCCTCGATGAGTTCACGCATCAGGTTCGGGTCGAGTCCAGCACGCACGGAATTCCAGTGCTTCTTGTTCATGTGATAGCCCGGGGTGATCTGCGGATGCTCGCTGCGTTGCTGGTCAGCAAGGGCAGGCTCGCATTTCAGGTTCAGCACCAATTCACCATTCAGGTGCATGATCAGCCCGAACATCTTGCCTTTGCCAGGATCCCTGCCCGCCACCTTGAATACGGTGCTCTCAGGGCCAAAAGGATAATCGGCATAAGCGCACGGCATGCTCAGGCACAGCTGCGCCCACGCATTTTCCAGTTCATCTTGAGCAGCTGATATTGCCATCAATTCCTCGCTATCGGAATGGGTACTCAATCTTAGGGCAGGTATCCATCACCACGTCCAATCCCGCGTCCTTGGCCCGCTGGGCAGCGGCTTCGTCGATCACGCCGAGCTGCAGCCACACCGCTTTGGCGCCCACGGCGATCGCCTGGTCAACGATGTCCCCCGCCTTGGAGGAGTTCACGAAGCAATCCACCACATCGATGGGTTCTGGGATATCAGCAAGCTTTGCGAATCCCGGTTCGCCCATCACGGTTTCCCCGCTCAATGACACAGGAAAAATCTTCATCGACAGCTCGTCGCGCAGGAACCGTGCGATGGAAGGAGCCACGCGAACGGGATTATTGGTCAGGCCGACAACGGCCCAGCGTCCCGGTGTGCTCAACAGCCTGCGGATCGTCTCTGGATCATTTACGTGATGGGTGTCCATGCACGACACCCTACCGCGTTGCCGGCGATTCAGCTTCCGGGTATCAAAGAAAGACCAGTGGCCCGGACCCATCCATGCCACTGGCCTTTCAAGCTTGCGGAATTCAGTGCTGCAGCTGCGCTGCTTTCTGGGTGGATGCTGCGCTGTTCTGCGTGAACGCTCCGCGGTATTGGGCCGCCGGATGATTTTCCGGAAGCTTGTCCCCGTGGCCGAACACCTTCTGCCGCAGGCTCCCCGGCGTGTACCCGGTTTGCGCCAGGCCGCGGCGACGCAGCTCCGGAAGGACGCCTTCGATGAAGTTGTCATAGGATCCGGGCAGTACGTGGTTCATGATGTTCAACCCATCAATCCCCGCGTCCTGCCATTGTTCCAGCTCATCAACGATCTGTTCCGGAGTACCGACGATCTGCTGCGCCTTGGCGCGGTAGTGCGCCAGGTCGCGAAGGGTTGGGTTGCGTCCCGGTGTCGAGGCAAGCGCCGCTTCCAGCACGCCTTGGGCGCCTTCGGTCTTCACATCCCCCAGCGGGGTATCCAGATCCAGTCCACCCAGATCCACTCCGATGCCTCCGCCGATGTGGGCGATGATGGCGTGCGGATCCAGGTACTGGTCGTATTCAGCTTCAAGGGCCTTGGCTTCAGCTTCCGTGGAACCGACCACGAAGGACAGTCCGGCGAAGACCTTGATGTCTTCGCGGGTGCGGCCAGCGGCCTGCAGGTTGCTGGTCAACTGCGCATTCTTCTTCGCCACATACTGCGGGTGCGGGGCGAACAGGAACGTTGCCTCCGCATGCGTCGCGGCGAATTGGGAACCGCGTGGCGAAGAGCCTGCCTGGAATAGGAATGGGGTGCGCTGTGCGCTGGGCAGAGCCAGATGCGGACCATCGATGGAGTACAGCTCGCCACGATGGTTGATCTTATTGACCCGAGCAGGGTCGGCGAAGATGCCCGACTCCTTGTCGGCCAGCAGCGCGTCGTCCTCCCAGGACCCTTCCCACAGCTTGTAGGCCGCTTCCACATATTCCTCGGCCCAGGCGTAGCGGTCATCGTGCGCGACCAGGCTCGCACCGCCGAAATTGCGGTGTGAGTTCTCCAGCACGCTGGTGACGATGTTCCACGCCACGCGGCCCTGCGACAGGTGATCCAAGGTGGAGATCTGCCGCGCAAACTGGAATGGGTGGGATTGGATGACCGAGCTGGTCATCGCCAGGCCAATGTCCTTGGTGGTAGCGGCCAGCGCGGAGAGCAGAACCATCGGGTCGTGGCTGGGCACCTGCATGCCCTTGCGCATGTGGGAGGCCCAGCCGCCTTCGTGGTCGCCGTAGAGGCCCACCACGTCGGCGAAGAACAAGTTGTCGAACTTGGCGTCTTCCAGCTTCTTCGCCAGGTCCACCCACAGATCCAGCTCGTTGAACTTGTGCTGCTGCGCCTCGGGGTGGCGCCACATGCCGCCGAGGATGTGGCTTGAGGTGTTCATGAGGAAGGCCGACAGCAGGAAGCGCGGCCGGGATTCGAAGGTTCCCATGGCTACTTGGCTCCCTTGGCTTCGCCGATCGAGTGCAGACCCGTCGGGATGGTTCCGTTGATAAAGTAATCGCCCACCGAACGCGCCTTGAAGGCCACTGGATTGTGGGTGGCGACGGTGCGCGCATTGCGCCAGAAACGGTCCAGCGACTTGGAAGTGGATACCGCCGAGGCGCCGGTGACGTCGAAGAGTTCGCTGGTGGCATCCAAGACCAGCTTCGGTGCGGCCACGTGCGCCTGTTGCACGGCAAGCTCGGCGCGCAGGAAGGCTTCCTCCGCGTTCAAGCCGAGGCTCGGGTCCAGTGCTGCGTCAAGGTCGCGGGCCGCCGACACCACAATTGATTCTGCGGCGAATACGTTCGAGGCAAGGCGTCCTACGAGCTCTTGGATCTGCGGGTCGTCCTTGAACAGCACGCCGGAGCCGGTGTTGAAGGTACGGGTGCGGGTCGCCACGATTCGGGCGGCTTCGTTCCGGGCTGCTTTGCCGATGCCAACCAGTACCGAGAGCAGGCAGAGCTGGAAGAACGCCGGCTCCAGGGTGGAAGCCACCTTGCGCTGGATGATGTTCTGCTCGTCCACCGCGACGTCGGTGAAGATCGCGGTGCCGGTGCCGGTCAGCGGCTGGCCGAATCCGTCCCAGTCGTCCAGGATTTCGACGCCTTTGGCGTGGCGTTCGACTACCGCGTACTGCCGCCCCTCAACGCCTTCGGTGGTGGCCATGACGACAACCCAGTCCGCGAAGATCGATCCGGTGGTGTAGTACTTCTCGCCGTGCAGCACCCACCCGGCGTCCGTCTTGACGAGTTTGGTGTTGGTGCTGCCCAGGGCGTTGCCGCCGCGCTCGGTGGCGGCATTGCCGAAGATTTCCCCCGCAAGCACCCGCGGGAACCAGCGCTCCTGGAACTCCTGAGGCTGCAGGGCAATGGTTTCCACGAACGAGAAGTGGCTGCGCAGCAAGTGGGCTACGTTGGAGTCGGCTGCCGCCAGCTCGATAAGCAGGCGGAACAGGTGCTCATGGCTAATCGGCGAGCCACCGTGGCTGGCTGGCACGCGCAAGGTGGTGAATCCTGCGTCCTTGAGCCACTGCACCTGTTCGAAAGGCAGGATGCGCTGCTGTTCGCGTTCGGTGGCGCCCTGCGCGATACGGGCAAATACCTGGCTGAAGTGTGCCAAAAGTTCTTGGTAAGCGGCTTCGGTGTGCTGCTGGGCGGAAGGACGGAATGTTGCCAAGGCTTCAGTGCTCATGGATGCTCCTAGTAGATTCTGGAATTGGTGTGAAATGGCTAGGCGGTACGCGAATCGGCCAATTCGCGAAGTACCTTGCCGGGATTCGCCGCAAGTAGGGTCCTGGTGTACTCATGCTGGGGATTGGAATAGATTTCATCGACGGTTCCCGACTCGACAATTTGCCCACGGCACATCACGCCAACGCGGTGGCTGATCCGTTCCACCACATGCAGATCATGGGAAATGAACAGGTAGGTCAGTTGTTCTTCGCGCTGCAACTGGTCGAGCAACTCAAGTATTTGTTCCTGGGTGAGTACATCAAGTGCGCTCAATGCTTCATCGAGGACGAGAATTTTGGCACCGCTTGCCAGAGCCCGGGCAATGGCGACGCGTTGGCGTTGTCCCCCGGAAAGCTCTCCTGGGCGTCTTCCGACCAGCTGTTCTGGCAGATTCACCTGATCCATCAACTGCGCGACTCGCTGGGCACGCCAAGCGGCATCACCCAGACGGTAGTTGACCATTGGTTCAGCGATGATCGAGCCGATGGATTGTCGCGGGTCCAGGGCAGAGTCGGGGTTCTGATAGACCAGTTGCGCGTCTCGCCAAAGGTCGTAGCGCTGCTTGCCGCTGATGTTGGCGACTTCTCTGCCGTTGACCAGCACGGATCCTTCGGTGGCTGGATGCATTCCCATGATGATTTTGGCTGTTGTGGATTTTCCGGAACCGGATTCGCCTACCAGCGAGAACGTGGTGCCTCGCTGCACTTCGAAACTGACGTCGGAAAGAACCTGGTGCCCGTTGCGGCCTTTGCCGAAGACCTTGCCGAGTCCCTCCACTGTGATCGCGATGTCGTCTGAGGTTGAAGGTTGCTGCCGGTCCTGGTGTGCATAGGCCTGGTCGAGCAGTGCCTTGGTGTACGGTTCAGTGCTCTGTGCAACCAGCGCCGGAACGCTGCGATCTTCGAGGAGCCTCCCCGAATTCATGACCAGTACCCGGTCTGCGATGTCAGTCGCAACAGCCAGATCGTGAGTTACGAAGAGTACAGTGGTTCCCTTCTTCCGAGCCAGCGAAACGAAAACTTCCAAAACTGTGCGCTGGACGGTGACGTCCAAGGCGCTGGTGGGTTCATCCGCAATGAGCAGTTGAGGATTCAACGCGAAGGCGATGGCAATCAATACACGTTGCTTCAGCCCGCCAGAAAGCTCGTGCGGAAATTGATCCAGCCGGCTTTCCGCCCGGTCGATGCCAACGCTCTGCATCAGTTCGATTGCCTTGGAGCGCCACTGGGCCTTTGGAACTGAGCGTGACGGATGCAAACGGAATACTTCGATGATCTGGGAGCCAATGGTCTTCACGGGATCCAGCGAGGCGCCCGGATCCTGCGGGACTAAGCCGATTCCGGCACCACGAATGGCACGCCAGTCGGACAAAGAAAGATTGGTGACTTCAGTACCGCCGAAACGCACGCTTCCCTGGACCTCAGTCCCCTGTGGCAATAGGCCAATCAGGGTCTTGGTCAGCGTTGATTTGCCCGAGCCGGATTCACCGACAATGGCAACGATTTGTCCCGCTGGGATTTCCAAGTTGATGCTGTCAGCAGCTACGGTGCCTTGGGCATACTGGACTGTTAAGTCCTCGATGCGGATCACCGCAGAAGAAGCGTTGCTGGTTGCGTTCATGGTCTTGTCCGTTCATCGAAGTGTAGAGCTAGAATCGGAATGCCTTGTTGATGGCACGTCCCAGTACGGCTGTCAGCATGACCGCCGACACGATGACCAATCCCGGCAATGTCGTCAGCCACCAAGCCACCGAAAGGTACTGGCGGCCTTCGGAAATCAGCAGTCCCCATTCAGGGGTTGGCGGTGGCGACCCGAAGCCGAGGAACCCTAAACCGGAGATCGCAAGAATTGCAGCACCCAGATCCACAGCTAGCAAGGACAGCACCGGACCGACAATATGCGGGATGATGTGCCGACGCAGCACCGTGAAGTACTTCCCGCCACTCATTAACGCTGCCTGCACGAAATCTCGAGAGCGGACCCTCAGCACCTCTGTGCGCACGAGGCGCGCGAATGCCGCGATCGAGGCGATGCCTACACCCAGGCCCAAGGACAGCGGTCCAGGTTCAGTCGCGGTGACCAGGATCAGCGCAATGAGGAAGGCCGGAACTGCCAGGACAATATCGACAAATCGCATTGCCACGGTATCTGCGAAACGTCCAGCAGTGCCCGCCAGCAGACCGAGGATCGAGCCGACAACGCTTCCAACCAAGCACGCCAGGCCCGCGGTCAGCAGGGTCTGGCGCGTTCCGTAGACAACTCGGCTGTAGATGTCACGCCCCAGATGGTCGGTTCCGAACAGGTGTTCCGCGGATGGCGCTTGCAGCTTGTCGGCCGGCACACCAGTAATCGGGTCGTGGCCCGTAAAGAGCGATGGGAAAAAAGCCCACGCCGCAAATACGGCCAGCGGAATGAGAACCCACCAAGCGGCAAACCAGCGTGCTGCTGGATTTCCTATTTTGGTTGCAGTCTTGGTTGAAGCTAGCGGCTGGTCAGCAGTGTCCACCGATCCAACGTGTTCGGTTATGAGACTCATTAGTCCTACTTTCCTTACGCAACAAGCGAGCGGGTTGCGCCGCTTGTTGACGTGACGATGCGTGGATCGAGCTGCGGGTGGATGAGATCAACGAGCAAGTTGACTGCGGTGAAAACGACTGCGGTCAGCAGCACCAATCCCTGGACCAGTGGAATGTCCTGCGCCGTCACTGACTGCAAGATCAGCTGGCCTAATCCCGCGCGGGAAAACACGGTCTCGGTGATGACGGAACCAGCGAGCAAGGCACCAATGGTGATACCGGCAATGGATAGCGCGGCCGGGGCCGCGTTCTTCAAGGTGTGCCGGTAGAAGATCCATGCTTCCCTTGCGCCTTTGGCGCGCAAAACTTCAATAAACGGTTGCCTATTCACTTCCTGCACGCTCTTGATCAGAACTTGGGCAATCGGAGCGCTCAGGTGCACGGCCAGCACGAAGATTGGCACCGCCAACGACATGAACGATCCATCCGGGAACAGCGACATCACGCCGAGCTGCACGGCCAACAGCTGCAAGAGCAGCAGACCCAACCAGAAAACAGGTATCGAAACCATCAAAGGTGGCAGGTTCAGCAGCGCCTTGCGCAACTTCCCGCCTCTGGCCAGGCTCGCAGCCGACGCGATAATCAGGGCGAATACCACTGAAAGAACGAATGCACTGCCAGCCAGAATCAAGGTTGATCCAGCGACTTCCCCGATGCGCGTTGCCACTTCCGAACCATTGGATAACGAATATCCAAGATCCCCGCGAAGCAGCCCGAGCAACTGCGAGAAGTACTGCACGAAGAGCGGCTGGTCGTATCCGTAGTATGCCTTCATCTGGGCAATGGTGGCCGGATCCGCCGCCGAGTCAGTGCTCAGGAAGATCGTGACCGGGTCATTCGGCAAGGATTGCACGGCAATGAAAACCGCTGTGTAGGCAAGCCAGATGACCAGAAGCGCCTGTCCCAGTCGTTTTACGATGTAAGTGCCCATGGATTTGGTTCCTAGCCTTCGCTCTTCCAAGCACCTTGGAAGATGGGCGCGGTACCGGAAGTGAACTCGACGTTCGCCGAGCTATTGGCGCCATAGACCTGGACTTCGTCCCAAAGAACCAGCGTCAGCGCCTTGTCCAGCACCAGGGCACGCTGTTCTTCTTCGACCAGCTTCAGGTGTTCCTCATCGGTGGTCGCCGACTGCTCTTTGGTGAAAAGCTTATTCAGTTCAGGATCAGCGCGAAGGGTCTGGTTGTTGTTCGCAGGTGCATAGACCGGGCCCAGTCCGCCGTACGCAAACTGGCGAGTTCCGAAGAACTCCACCTTGTCGTCGACAAGTGCGTTGGTCAGGAAAGTATTGTCCGCCGCGCGGTTGATCAGCTGGACGCCGATCTCGCGCCATTGCTGCTCAATCAGTTCGAACGCTGGCTTGATGACTACGGAGTTATTGGAGGTGGAAGCCGTGACTTCCAACTTTTTCCCGTCCTTCTCCCGAATGCCATCTGCGCCCGGCTTCCATCCGGCCTCGTCCAATAACTGCTTGGCCTTTTCCGGGTTATAAGCCAATTCTGCTGACAGGTCTACAAACCCTGGTGCCTTGTGGTTGAGGATCGATCCCGAAATGACATAGCTATCCGAGAGAACGGTGTCTTTGATGGCCTGGCGGTCGATTGCAACCTGCAGTGCCTGGCGGACTTTGACGTCTCCCAGCTTTCCCGAGCCAATGCGCACGGCTGCGTGGTTGGTGGTCAGGTCCACCCCTTCGGCGGCATAAACCTTGCCGCCGCTGGAGGCCAGCACCTGTTCGTCTACCGGCTGCAATCCTCGGACGAGATCCACCTGCCCGGACTGGGCGGCGCCGGCACGGCTAGCGACCTCTGGAAGGTACTTGATAACCAGGGTATCCAGGTAGGCATCGCCCTGGTTCGGGGCAGTTTCTGGCGCCCAGGCGTAGTCATCCCGGCTGCTGAAAACGACTTCTTCATCAGGCTTTTCCGATTCGAAGACGAATGGGCCGGAACCAACTATCTTGGAGATCGAAGACTGCGCGGCATTGTCCAGTTCAAGGGTCTTCGGGGACACCAAACCAGCAGTTACGGAGGAAGTCGACCTGAGGAAATTGGCATCTGGTCGCTTGAGCGTTACCTTGACCTTGTTGCCCCCTACGACTTCTGCCGACTTATAGGCGGCAAAATCAACGTTTGGCGCAATCTGGGCAGACTTGATTCCCTTTCCAAGGGCGTCCAGGTTCAGCTTCACAGCCTCAGCATCCAGCTTGGAGCCGTCTGAGAAAGTGACACCGTCGCGAATGGTGAAAGTGAACTCCGTCTGGTCCTCATTGGCTTCGAACTCGCTGGCGATCCAGCCAACCAGTTTGCCGGCTTCCACGTCATAGTAGGTCAGTCGATCAAGCACTGAGTTTAGAACATTCGCCTTCTCATAGAAGCGTGCTGCCTGAGTCTGCCAATTGTTGATAGGGGTGACTTCAGCGAAGGTGAAGGTGCCTCCTTCAACCGGCGTCCCTGGATCGGCTACCGCCTGCGCTGCGCCCGTCTTATTGGCGTTGCCGCCGCACGCGGTGAGCGATAAGCCCAGAACGGCAAGAATCGCAGTGGTCTTCAGTCCAAAATGTGCTGTACGCATGATTTCAAATGTCCTCTCGGTTGGTGACCCGAGGATTACGCCTAGATTCCCTGTACGTTCTGCCATGATTCGTGGGACTACTCTTGGCGAGTTTCTCCCGGCAGACTGTCGTGAAAATTAGCAATCTCCATCGGTCCCGGCCTTAGCACCGCTCCCGTTTACGGGTGGTTGCTGCGACTTCAACGAGCCAGGTCTCTCGGTCGCTCTGGATGGGGTGTCCGGCTGTACCGGCCGAACAATTCAAGTCTGCAACCCGTGAATTCAGCAGACAAGCGTTACGTAAGACAGGGGTCATGAAGTCACACAACGCATTCTGAAATGCCCGATGCTCGTCATATTGGACGTAATGCTCTGTCACAAGTCCAAGGATTAAGCACCTTGACAGGAAATCCTTGACGCTGCTGGCCTCGGCGGAGACAATGCGTCATCAGGAGCGCGAAGCGGCCCGGCTCCTGTCGGTGCCGGGCCGCTTCGCGCACGCCGAAACGTGCGGCGCAATGGGGGTTGCCGTCAGGAACCGGAGACCGGGGTGAGCACTCCCTGGACCAGTGGATCCTCGGTCGTGGCCAGGTACTCCTGCAGCCGCGGATCGGAAAATGCTTCCGCCAGCTTCTGCGCATCGGCGCTCTTGGCATACTCCGCGCCCATGATCAGGCGGGAGGCAAAGGTCTTGGGCGGCTCGGGGAACAAGATCCCCTGGTCGCGGTCGACCTTGCCCGCATCGAACTGGGAGACGTAGCCGATCGCCACACCGACGTCGTCGAGCATGCGCGGCATCGCCAGCAGGTCGGCTTCCTTCAGCTCGAAGCCCCGGGGGTTATCGATGACATCGGAGATCTTCGCGGTGCGCGGTTCGATGTCCGGGTCCAGGCCGAGCAGGCCCTCGCGTTGCAGCAGCCACAGCGCCTGGCCCTGGTTGGCCACGTCGTTGGGCAGCAGCAGCGAGGAGCCGCGCGGGATCTCCTCGACCGAGTCGTAATGGTTCGAGTAGAGCCCGAAACCCCACTGGAAGAGCTCCACCGTGGGTTCCAGCTCGACTCCGGCAGCCTCGGCGGACTGCTCCATGTACCACTGGTGCTCGAAAATGGTGGCATCGAATTGGCCGCTGGCCACCGCCTGGTTGGCCTGGATCGGATCCTGCAGCCCGACCTTCTCGATTTCGATGCCGTAGTCAGGCGCGATCTGGCGCGCCACGAAATCCAGGATCTTCTCCTCCCCGGCCATGGCCGGTTCGAAGTGGACCGTGAACTTCGTCTGGCTTCCGGCGGCCGAGGCGGCGGCAGGGGCGGAACGCTGCTGGCCCAGCAGCACGCCGAGGATGAGGGCGGCCACGGCCGCGAGGGCGGCGATGGTCCAGGGAAGGGCATTGCGGTTCTTGCGCAGCGTGAAGCCGTGGTCGTGCCCGGTGTGCGGTGTAGTCATGGTCTCGCTCGTTCGTTCGTTCGTCGATGGTGTTCAGGGACGCGCCAGGGCGCGGGCGATGCGGTCGCCGAGGAATTGAACAATTTGCACGGTCAGGATCAGCACCACGATGGTCGCCAGCATGACATTCATGTCGAAGCGCTGGTAGCCGTAGGTCACGGCGAGATAGCCGATGCCCCCGGCCCCGATGGTCCCGGCGATGGCCGAGTACTCGATCATCGAGATGGTGTTCAGCGTGATGGCCGAGGCCAGGGCCGGCAGCGCCTCGCGGATCTGGGTGGTGCCGATGATCTGCGCGGCCGAACCGCCGGTCACCAGCCCTACGGCCAGGTTGTGCCTCGGCAGGTCGTTCAGCGCGTTCTGCACCAGCCGGGCGAAGAACGGGATGCCGGCAATGGTCATGGGCACGGCGGCCGCGGCAATGCCGATGGTGGTGCCGGTGACCCATTTGGTGAAGGGGATGATCGCTGCCATCAGCACCAGGAACGGCAAAGAGCGCCCCATGTTGGCGATCCAGCTGAGCACCGCATGCAGGCGCGCCCGCGGGAAGAGCCCCTGCCGATCGGTGTTGTACAGCGCGGTGCCCATCAGTCCTCCGAGGCTGATGACCAGGGCCATGACGATCCCGACCATGGCCCAGGTCTGGCCGTAGGCCGGCAGCATCAACGCCGGCAACTGCTGCCACGGGGTGTCAGTACCCACCGCTGCGCTTTCCAAGGGGATTCTCATGCGTTGGCCTCCACCAGTTCGTGATTGTTGCGGGCCAGGCTGCCCGGGTCGGCCTGCAGGCCCCACCCGTCCAGCAACCGGACCAGGTCCTGAGGGCTCGCGCCCCGCACGCCCAGGCGCACGCGGCCCAAGGTCCCGTCGTGGTGCGCCTCGACGGCCCCGCCAAGCAGGGCCACCGCGATTCCGTGCTCGATGCCCAGCCGGGAGATCCAGCCGGGATCGACCCGGTCTTTGCGGTAGGCCACCGTCACGGCATAGTCGAAGCCTGCCGGCAGGTCCTCGGCCCGCAGCGGCAGCAGCTTCTCCCCGGTCGCCGAGCCTGGGGAGGCCACCAGCTCATGCAGCGCTCCATGCTCGGCGATACGCCCACCGGCCAGCTGGGCAACCTCGTCGGCCACATGTCGCACCACATCCATCTCATGGGTGATCAGGATGATGGACAGGCCCAGGTCGCTGCGCAGCGAATCCAGCAGCCCCAGCACCTGGTGCGTGGATTCGGGATCCAGGCCCGAGGTGGCTTCGTCGGAGAGCAGCAGCCGTGGCCGCAGGGCCAGGGCCCGGGCGATGCCGACGCGTTGCCGCTGGCCGCCGGAGAGCTGCCCGGGATAGGCGTTCGCCTTCTCCAGCAGCCCGACCCGGTCCAGCAGCTGGGCCACCCGCTGCTGCATTTCATAGTGAACCACCCCGAGGTTCCGCAGCGGAAGGGCCACGTTCTCGGCGACGCTCAGCCGGCTCAGCAGGGCCGAGTTCTGGAAGATCGTGCCGATGGCACGGCGTTCGGCGCGCAGCGCCCTGCCAGAGAGCGCGCCGAGATCCTTGCCGTCAACGAGGATCTGCCCGCTGCTGGGCTTCTCCAGCAGCGAGATGCAATGGGACAGGGTCGATTTGCCTGCCCCGGAAGGGCCGACCACTGCGGTGATCGAGCCTTCCGGCACCGACAGGTCGATCCCCTTGAGCACCTCGATGCGCCCCTGCGCGGTGTCATAGTGCTTGTGCAGATCCTTGATCTCGATCATGCTGCGTGCTCCTTGGATGTTGCACCGGGAAGGACTGCCCAGGGCCGAGCCTGTGCCGGCTCGTAGCCAGGCGTGGCCCGGTGGCAGCCACTGCTCCATCGGTCCTGGCGGTAGCACCGTCCCGCGGTTCGGGTGGTTGCTGCGACGTCAACAAGCCAGGTCTCTCGGTCGCTCTGGATGGGTTGCCCGGCCTTTGGAGGCCAGGTGTTCCCAGCATGCGTTCCCTGGCCGGACCAAGCCAAGAGTTGCGCAACACTGCGACATCACGTCATTTCCGATCCGGCACTGCGGGCCGTCGGCGTCATCTTCGGCGTCATGATTCGCCGCATTGCCCCGCGTGTGACCTTCCGGGACGCAGGTGCCCTCGCGGATTTGACCTCGGCCTTGGGTCCTGTGCCCGGCTGGGCATCGGGAATACGTGCAGCTGGCCTACGGTTGGAATCACCGAATGCCTTGGAAAGGAATGCCATGAAGATTGCCGTGACCGGAGCCACCGGACAACTCGGAGGACTCGTCATCGATGCGCTGCTGGAGCGCGGGGCCGTTCCCGCGCAGCTGGTGGCCATCGGCCGTTCGGAAGAAAAACTGGCCCCGCTGGCAGGCAAGGGCTTGGAAACCCGCGTTGCCGATTACAACGTCCAGCCAGATCTGGTTTCTGCGCTTGAAGGCGTCGACAAGCTGCTGCTGATCTCCTCCAGCGAAGTGGGCCAGCGCGTTGCCCAGCATGAGAACATCATCAACGCCGCCAAGCAGGTGGACGTCTCGCTGATCGCCTACACGTCCATTGCCAACGCGATGACCGGCGGCATGGAGCTCGCCGAGGAGCACATCGCCACAGAGCGATTGCTGGCCGGATCCGGCATCGGGTACGTGCTGCTGCGCAACGGCTGGTACATCGAGAACTACACCGACCAGCTCATGGGCTACCTCAATAGCGGCGTAATCCTCGGTGCCGCGGGCGAGGGCAAGATCAGCGCTGCCGCCCGGGCCGATTTCGCGGAGGCAGCCGCGGCGGTGCTGCTGTCCGATGAAGAGCAGAACGGCAAGATCTACGAGTTGGGCAGCGACAAGCCATTCACCCTCAACCAGCTTGCTGGCGCTGTCGGCGCCGCCGCTGGCCAGGACGTCGCCTACAAGGAAGTGGATCCCGAGCAGCTGGAAAAGATCTACGCTGATGCCGGAGTCCCAGGACCCTTCGCGCACATCCTCGTCGATACCGACGTGCGCATTCGCGAAGGAGCACTGGAGGTCAGCACCGGTGATCTGGCCAAGCTGATCGGCCGCGCTCCAGCGTCCTTGGGCAAGGTCATCAAGGACAACCTGGACAAGTAGCACCGATCATCGAGGGTCCAGCGGGCAGGCACTCGCGGCAGTCGCTGCCGCGGTGCCTGCCCTGCAGCATTTAAGCTTCATAACCGCGAATATTCGCGCGACAAGGGGGCAATTTAACGCCCAGATAGATTGTGCTGCGTGTCACAAGCTCGCTGGGAGGTTCCGCTCCCGTAAATTTGCGCATACTTCATCCCCACCTGAAGAGGAGATAAAAGTATGCCACGAGCACGTTTGAGGCCAGTTGCCTGCGCTGCAGCCCTCGCCTTGGGCCTGGGAGCTTTCTCGGCTGTCCCGGCGAGCGCGGATCCACGCCACACCGAAAAAGTCCCGACTGCCATTGGAACCGGAGGCGCGGTGTCTTCGGTGGACCCGGAGGCCACCGCCGCCGGTATCGAGGTCCTGCGCAAGGGAGGCAACGCCGTGGATGCGGCTGTGGCCACCGCGGCGGCACTCGGCGTCACCGAACCCTACAGCGCCGGCATTGGCGGTGGCGGATACTTCCTCTACTACGATGCGCAATCGGGAAAGGTCAGCACGATCGATGGTCGCGAAACCGCCCCGGCAGGCATGGCCAATGGCGCATTCATCGATCCTGAAACCGGCGAGCCGTACAACTTCACCCCGGAACTGGTTTCCAGCGGCGTGGCAGTCGGCGTGCCCGGAACCTTGGCCACATGGCAACGCGCCCTGGACAATTGGGGTTCGCAGAACCTGAAGCAGGTCTTGCGGCCGGCAACCAAAATCGCTTCCCGCGGCTTTGCCATTGATGAGACGTTCCGCGAGCAGACCTTGGATAACAAGGAACGGTTCGCCGCGTTCCCTGCCACGAGCGAATTGTTCTTGCCCGGCGGGGATGCTCCCCAGGTCGGGACCATCTTCAGGAATCCGGATCTGGCGGACACCTACCGGATGCTGGCCAAGCAAGGCCTCGATGGGTTCTATGCGGGAGACTTGGCTGCCGAGATCGCCCATACGGTGCAGGAACCGCCAAAGAGCGCAGATACCGGCCTCCCGGTTCCCGCGGGGCAGTTGTCCACCGCCGATCTGGCCGGCTACGAAGTGGTTGAGCAGGAACCCACCCAAGTGGATTATCGGGGCTACGATGTCTTCGGCATGGCTCCATCTTCCAGCGGAGGAACCACCATCGGCGAATCGCTGAACATCCTGGGCCAGTTCGACGTGGCGGCCATGGACGAAGCCGAGGCGTTGCACCATTATTTCGAGGCAACTGCTCTTGCCTACGCTGATCGCGGCAAATTCGTCGGCGACCCGGCTTTCGCCGATGTTCCGACCCGGACGCTGACAGACAAGCTGTTCGGTGCGGAGCGCGCATGCGCCATCAATCCGGGCCAGGCCGCGGCCAAGCCGGTCGCTCCTGGCGATATCGAGAACTATGATGGCCAGTGCCCGGCTGCCACAAGCGAGCCGGTTGAAGAGCGGGACACGGAAAACATCTCCACCACCCACCTGTCGGTGGTGGATCGCTGGGGCAACGTCGTTTCATACACGCTGACCATCGAGCAGACCGGCGGCTCCGGCATGGTGGTTCCCGGCCGCGGATTCCTGCTGAACAATGAGCTGACCGATTTCTCCACGGTCTACGATCCGCAGGATCCGAACCGCATCGAGCCGGGCAAGCGCCCGCGCTCATCGATGGCGCCAACCATTGTCCTGCAGGACGGCGAACCGGTGCTGGCCATCGGTTCCCCGGGCGGTTCAACCATCATCACCACGGTGTTGCAGACCCTGGTGAACCGCATCGACTTGGGCATGAGCATCAGCGAAGCCATCGCCGCGCCGCGGGCATCTCAGCGCAATACGGCCGCGGTCACCGCCGAACCCGAGTTCATCGAAACCTATGGCCCTGCGCTTGAGGCCTTTGGCCACAAGCTCACGCCTGCTGGCGATTCCTTCACCCCGCAGGCTGAAATCGGTGCCGTTGAAGCGGTGGAAATCGCAGCCGATGGCACGCTCACCGCGGCGGCCGAGCCCACCAGGCGCGGCGGCGGTTCGGCCATGGTGCTGGAGCCAACCGAGTAGGCGTGCAGAAAAACGGCGGCCTGCGGCAACATTCTTGCGAAGTTGCCGCAGGCCGCCGCCTATTGCGCTAGCTGGCCAGCCGCTCAGGCCTGGGCGGCCAGCCGGTTGGCGACCTTGTACTGGGCTGCGCGGTGGGTGCCCTTCACGCGGTCCCCCTCGCCGAACAGCTTGTTGCGCAGCGAGCCCTTGGCGTACTCGGTCTTGTATGCGCCGCGCGCTTGCAGCTCGGGAACCACGTACTTCACGACGTCCTCGAAGGTGCCCGGGGTGATTGCGTAGGCCAGGTTGAAGCCGTCCACGTCGGTGTAGTCCACCCAGTCGATGAGCTTCTCGGCGACCTCGGCGCCGGATCCGACGGTGATCGGGCCGAAGCCGCCCACGCCCACCCATTCGGCCAGCTGGCGGATGGTCCACGGCTTGCCCTCGTCGCCGCTGGCCTTCTGGAAGGTTTCCACCGAGGACTGGATGGCGTTGGACTTCACGTTGGCTCCGATGACGTCGTCCGGGCCGTACTCGGACAGGTCAACGCCCATCCATCCGGAGATCAGTACTTGGGCGCCCTCGATGTCGGCGTAGGACTTGTAGTCCTCGAACTTCGCCTGCGCGGCGGCCGAGTCCTCACCGGTGATGATGGTCTGCATCGCGAAGATCTTGATGTCGTGGCGGTCGCGGCCAGCGGCCTGGGCCGCGTCGCGGATCTTGGTGACGGTGGCCTTGAGCATTTCGCGGGTAGGGCTGGTCACGAAGACCGCTTCCGCGTTTTCCGCGGCGAACTTCATGCCGCGCGAGGAGGCGCCGGCCTGGTAGATAACCGGGGTGCGCTGGGTGCTCGGTTCGGTGATGGCGATGCCAGGCACCTTGAAGTACTTGCCCTCGTGCTCGATCGGGTGCACCTTGGCAGGGTCGGTGTAGATGCCGCTGGCCTTGTCTGCCTGCACCGCGTCCTCCTCCCAGGAGCCTTCGAGCAGCTTGTAGACGACCTCAAGGTACTCGTCCGCGTGGTTGTAGCGCTCGTCGTGCTCCATCTGGTCGTCCTGGCCCATGTTGCGCGCGGCGGAGGGCAGGTAGCCGGTGACCACGTTCCAGCCCACGCGGCCGTTGGTCAGGTGGTCCAGGGTGGCCAGGCGGCGGGCGAACGGGTACGGGTGCTCGTAGGCGGTGCCGGCGGTGACACCGAAGCCCAGGTTCTCGGTGACCGCTGCCATCGCGGAGACCAGCATGAACGGGTCGTTGACCGGGGCCTGGGCGCCGGTGCGCAGCGGGGACTCGTTATTGCCGTTGAACACGTCGTAGGTGCCCAGCACATCGGCCAGGAACAACCCGTCGAACTTGCCCTCTTCCAGCACCTTGGCCAGGTGGGTCCAGTAGCCGATGGTCTTGTAGTCGGCGGCTTTGTCCTGCGGGTGGCGCCACAGACCCGGCGACTGGTGCACCACGCAGTTCATGTCGAATGCGTTGAATAGGATCTCGCGCTTGTTCTCGCTCATGTCTTTGCCCCCATTAGGTCGATGTTCATGGAAAGTATCTGGTTTGCGTCGCGGGCGCTCAGGCCCGCTGGGTCGAATCTTCGCCGGTGACGGACAGCCGCTGCGGCTGGACTCCGTTGATCTCGTAGTCCCCGACGATGCGCGCCTTGTAGATCGCCGGGTTGTGCGTGGCGATGGTGCGCGCATTGCGCCAGTGCCGGTCAAGGTTGCAGCCGCTTCTGGTGGACGAGGCCCCCAGCCCGTCGAAGAGCTTGCTGGTCACCCCGATGGCCAGCGGCTGCACCACGGTTTGCGCACGGTTGGCTGCCAGCTCGCAGACCGCGTAGCGTTCCTCGTCGTTCAGCCCCGGATCGCCCAGGGCCGCCTCGACTTCGAGCACCGCGCCGATCACCACCGAGTCGGCGGCGAAGGACTCCGCGGACACCTCGCCCACCAGCTGCAGGACCTGGGGTTCCTGGTACACCGGCACCCCGGTTCCGGTGGTGAAGATGCGGGTGCGTGCCTGCACGGCGCTGCGCAGGTCGTTCAGCGCGGCGCGGGCGATGCCTGCCTGCACGGACATGAGCACCAGCTGGAAGATCGCCGCTTCGGAGTCGTTGCGCTGCTGCGGCATGAAGCAGTCCACCGGGACCTGATGGAATTCGGTGGTCCCGGTTCCGGTCAGGCCCTGGCCGAATCCGTCCCAGTCATCGAGGATCTTGACGCCGCTGTGCTGGGTGGAGACCACCGCGATCTGGCGCCCGGCCAGCTCCGGATGGGCCACCGCAACAGTGGTCCAGTCGGCAAAGATGGTGCCGGTGCAGTAGTACTTCTCGCCGTCGACTACCCAGCGCCCGTCCACGAAGCTGGCCTTCGTATTCAAGGTGCCCAGGGCGTTGCCGCCGCGTTCGGTGTAGGCGTTGCCGATGATCTGCCCGGCGGCGATGCGGGCCACCCACTTCTTGTGCAGCGCCTCGTCTTCCAGTGCCAAGACGTTCTCGACGAAGGCGATATGCGCGCGCCACAGCTGGCCTACATGGGAGTCGGCCTCGGAGAGCTCGATGAGCAGGCGGAAGACATCCACCAGCCGCGCACCGTAGCCGCCGTCGGCCACGGGAAGGCGCAGCGCGCCGAAGCGCTCGCGGTTCAGCAGGCCTACCTGCTCGAAGGGAAGCACGCGGTTCAGGTCGCGGTCCTTGGCGGTCGCGGCGATCTGAGCGAAGACCGGGCGGAAGATTTCGGCCAGCCGGTCGTACTGCTCATCCGCGCCGGGACCGGGAGTGATCTTCAGCAGCTGCCGGGTGGGCAGCTGCTCCTCGAACTTGTCCAGTTCCAGCGCGCTGGCTTGCGAAGGATCGCTGAGCTGGTTGAAGTCCAGCCCTGGGGCATTCGGTGATTCGCCAATAGGCATCAGGGTTCTCAATTCTTTCCATCGGTCCTGGCGGTAGCACCGTCCCGCTCTTCGGGTGGTTGCTGCGGCGTCGTGGAGCCAGATCTCTCAGCCGCTCTGGATGGGTCGTGATTCATTTGTAACGGTAATAATCCGGCGCTTCCAAGCCGCGAAGTCATATTTCGCCTCAGAGCGGGGAGGCCCTAGGCTCAATTCCCACAGCCTAATCCCCGTCCCATCGAAGATGAGTTGCACGGATTGACTTGCAGTCGATCAAACCGGCCCTAGGTAAAATAAATAACGAAATTTCTGGGAAATGTGACGCAGGTGTCGAAGATTTTTTCATGTTACGCAAGATTTGCGTCCAAATCGTTCGACTCGCTGTAATAGAGGGGTAACCATCCCGAGCGGCCGAGAGATCTGGCTCTTTGACGCCGCAGCAACCACCTTCGGAGCTCCACCTCCGCAGGCCGGTGCTACCGCCAGGACCGATGGAGATTGATATGGCTCTTACCATTGCAGCGCCCGAGGCAACTTCAACCACCTCAACCGCACTGGACGTCCAATTCAGCAACGTGTCGCGGACCTTCACCACAAAGAAGGAAAGCCGCACCGTGCTGGCCGACATCAACTTGCACATTCCAGCCGGCCAAGTCCTCGCGATCCTAGGCGCCAGCGGCTGCGGAAAATCCACGCTGCTGCGTTCGGTCTCCGGGTTGGACCACCCCTCCACCGGTGACATCCGCACAGGCACCCACGAGGTCAACGGCATCAACGAGCTATGCGCCGTTGCTTTCCAGGAACCACGGCTGCTGCCGTGGCGATCGGTGCGCGAGAACATTGCGCTGGGTCTGGCCCCAGGAACCGAGAAGGCCTCTGGCGACGCGCTGATTGATGAGCTGATCGAGCTGACCGGGCTGAGCCATGCAGCCAGCCTGCGCCCGCGGGAGATTTCCGGCGGCATGGCCCAGCGTGTTTCGCTGGCTCGCGCGCTGGCCCGCCGCCCGGGCGTATTGCTTCTCGATGAGCCCTTCGGCGCACTCGATGCCCTGACCCGCCTGAAGATGCAGGATTTGCTGCTCTCAATTCACGCATCATTCCCCACCACGGTACTCATGGTGACCCATGACGTGGACGAGGCTTTGACCTTGGCTGACCGCGTTATCGTCTTGGGACGCAGCACCGGGAACGGCGCGGCTGGTGTCATCGAAGACCTAGCGATCTCCGCCGGGCAACCGCGCCGGCACACGGACGAGAAGTTCGTTGCCGATCGCCTGCACCTGCTGCGCCTGCTCGGCGTCGACCCAACCAACCATTAATCCAGGGAACGCATTGGATCCTCGGCGATCCTTGCTCTCTGCCCTATCGTCCATCCGCTTGCACGCATAATTCTAGGATTCTCCATGCTCTTGAACCGCTTCTCCCGCCGCACCGCACTGTCCGCCGCCGCTTTGCTCATGGGCGCAGTTGCCCTGACCGGCTGCGCTGGCGAAAACGCTACGGCCGACTCCGGTGATCAGACCTTGTCCATCGACTTTGCCACGTACAACCCGCTGAGCCTGGTGCTCAAGGAAAAGGGATGGCTGGATGCGGCCGCCAAGGAACAGGGCGTTGACGTCGAGTGGATCCAGTCCGCAGGTTCCAACAAGGCCAATGAGGCGCTTCGCGCCGGTGCTATTGATGTCGGTTCCACCGCCGGTTCCGCAGCGCTGCTGAACCGTTCCAACGGTGCACCAATCAAGACCGTCGCCCTGTACTCCCAGCCGGAATGGGCAGCCCTGGTAGTGGACAAGGATTCAAAGATCGAGTCCGTTGAAGACCTGGCAGGCAAGACCGTGGCCGCCACCAAGGGCACCGATCCCTACTTCTTCCTGCTCCAGGCTCTGGACACCGCGGGACTGAGCGAAGATGACATCAAGCTGCAGAACCTGCAGCATGCCGATGGCCGCACCGCGCTGGTCAACGGTTCGGTCGATGCCTGGAGCGGCCTGGATCCAATCATGGCCGCCGCCGAAGAAGACGGCGCGCAGCTGGTTTACCGGAACCTGGACTTCAACACCTACGGTGCGCTGAACGCCCGCGAAGATTTCATCGAGCAAAGCCCCGAACTGGCCCAGCTCGTGGTCGACGCCTATGAGAAGGCTCGCGGCTGGGCTGCCGAGAACCCTGGGGAAACCGCTGAGATCCTGGCCGACGTTGCAGGGCTCGAACCAGAAGTTGCCAAGACCGTGATCGAGGAACGCTCCAATCTGGACGTTCCGGCGGTTCCCGACGCCAAATTCACCGGAGTGCTGAGCAACATTGGCCCCACCCTGGTGGCCAGCGGCGATGTTTCCAAGCAGGAATCCGTAGATGAAGCACTGGCAACCCTCGTTGACGACCAGTTTGCCCTCAAGGCAGATGCTACGAAGATCTCCGGAGAGTAACCAGCGATGAGCACCGCAAACGTAGCTGATACCCGGGAAAATCCGACACCTGCCAAGCACAAGGCAGGCATCGCCACAACGATCCTGCGAGCACCCAAATGGCTGCTTGCGCTGATCCTGCCGCTGGCCACCCTGGCTGTCTGGCAATTCGTCACGGTGAGCGGCACCGTTGCCCCGTGGACGCTGCCGACTCCAGGCTCGGTCGTTGCCGCCGCCTTTGAGCTCCTCGAAGATGGCGATCTTGGCAAGCACATCGGCATTTCCACCCAGCGTGTTCTGCTCGGCTTCGCCTTTGGTTCCCTGCTCGGCCTGGCGCTGGGCGCCCTCGTCGGCCTGTCCAAATTGGCAGATGCGTTTCTGGGCCTGAGCATCAGCGCCCTGCGCGCCGTCCCTTCGCTGGCTTGGGTTCCGTTGCTGGTGCTCTGGATGAAAATGGGCGAAGATTCCAAGGTCACGCTCGTGATCATCGGCGCGTTCTTCCCGGTCTTCACCACCGTCGCCTTGGCATTGCGCCATGTCGATGCCCACCTGATCGAGGCCGCTCGCTCCTTCGGCTTGAAGGGACTGAAGCTGCTGCGCACAGTCCAGCTGCCCGCGGTAGTCCCTTCCATCTTCTCCGGACTGCGCTTGGCACTGGCCCAAGCGTGGCTCTTCCTGGTCGCGGCTGAACTGCTCGGAGCATCGATGGGCTTGGGCTTCCTGCTCACCGATTCGCAGAACAATGGCCGCCTGGACCGCCTGATCATGACCATCGTGCTGCTGGCCGTCTTCGGAAAAATCACCGATGCCCTGCTATCGATAGCCGAACGCTGGGCGATCAAACGCTGGACCTAGCCCCGGACTAGCTAGCACCGGCTGGCAACGCTATCCCTTCCCCCACCAAAGAAAGTTTGCAATGACCACCGAATTGGCAACAACCTCAGCACCTGAATCAGAGGCGGCACGCCAGGAATTCTGGGACGAAGCGGCGCACCTTTTGGATTGGGACACCCCGTGGCACACCACCAGCCGCATCATTCCGGCTGACCCCCAGGCGCAGCGCGGCCCGGAAATTTCCTGGTATCTCGGCGGCAAGCTGAACGCGGCAGTGAACTGCGCCGACCGCCACGTCGCCGCAGGACGCGGCGAGAAGGTTGCGCTGTACTTCGAAGGCGAACCCGGCGACCGCGTTGCAGTCACCTACAAGAATCTGCAGGAGCGGGTTTCCCAAGCTGCCAATGCCTTGGAATCCCTGGGCGTGGTGAAGGGCGACCGCGTGGTCATCTACCTGCCGGTGCTCATTGAAACCATCGTCATCACCTTGGCATGCGCCCGCATCGGCGCCATCCACTCGCTGGTCTTCGGCGGGTTCTCTGCCGAAGCGCTGAAGTTCCGCGTGGAAGACACCAAGGCGAAGGTGCTGGTCACCACCGACGGCCAGTTCCGCCGCGGCACCTCGGTCCCGGTTAAGGACAACGCCGATGCGGCAGTTGCCGGCGAGAACGTAATCGAAAAGGTGCTGGTGATCCGCCGAACCGGAGATGAGATCCCGTGGACCGAGGGCCGCGACGTCTGGTGGCATGAGGCGGTTGATACCCAGTCCACCGAGCACACCCCGGAGTTCTTCGACTCCGAGACGCCGCTGTTCATCATGTACACCTCGGGGACCACCGGCCAGCCCAAGGGCCTGGTGCACACCACCGGCGGCTACCTGACGCAGGCGGCCACCAGCTACAACATGTTGTTCGCCAATCCAGACGAGTCCCAGCGCGAGCACGATGTGCACTGGTGCACCGCTGACCTGGCCTGGGTCACCGCCCACACCTACGAGATCTACGGTCCACTGGCTAACGGCGTCACCCAGGTCATCTACGAGGGCGTGCCCAACGCCCCGCATCCGGGCCGGCACTTCGAGGTCATCGAACGCTACAAGGTCACCAGCTACTACACCGCTCCCACCTTGGTCCGCTCGCTGATGGGCTGGTTCCCCGACGGCATCCCGGCAGAATACGACCTGTCGTCGGTGAAGATCGGCGGCACCGTGGGCGAAGCGGTCAACCCCGAGGCGTGGAAATGGTTCCGCCAGCAGATTGGCCGCGACACCGCGGCGGGCCTGCCCATGGTCGATACCTGGTGGCAGTCGGAGTCCGGCGCGACAGTGCTTTCCCCATTGCCTACGGATGAGCACTTCAAGCCGGGTTGCGCCGCACGTCCGCTGCCGGGCATTTCGGTGGACATCGTTGACGCCAATGGCCGCAGCATGCCGGCCAACGAGCAGGGAAATATTGTCATTACCCGCACCGGCCCGTCTATGGCCCGTACCGTTTGGGGCAATCCGGCACGCTACTACACCAGCTACTGGGAACAATACGTCGAGCAAGGCTGGTTCCTGGCCGGTGACGGTGCCCGCTTCGATGAGGACGGAGACATCTACATCCTGGGCCGCACCGATGACGTGATCAACATTTCCGGCCATCGGCTGTCCACCATCGAGATCGAGTCGGCGCTGGTCACCAACCCCGGTGTGGTGGAAGCCGGGGTCTGCCCCACCCCGGATCCCAAGACCGGACACGCTGCTACCGCCTTCGTGGTGCCGCTGGACAAGACCCTGATCGCCGAGTCGCCTGATGCGGATCTCGCTGCCCGGCAGGCCGAATTCATCGCCGAGCTTCGCGAGACCGTCGCGGTCCAGATCGGCCCGATTGCCAAGCCGCGTGAAATCGTCCTGGTTCCAGATGTGCCCAAGACGCGTTCTGGCAAGATCATGCGCCGCCTGCTCACCCAGTTGTTCGAGGGCACCACGCTCGGCGATACGACAAGTCTGCAGAATGAGCCGTGCATCCCGGAGATCAACGCGATCTGCCGCGCTCGCGGCTAATCAGCCAGGCCAAGCCACCAGAGGTTAAATAAAGTGAAGCTTCTTCCCGGAATCGGGAAGAAGCTTCACTTGCTTTGCCGGTAATTACTCCCCGGCAGTTGGCTTCGGGCTCTCGCCGTCGCCCTCAGTTTTCTTGCCGTCCTTCACCGGGTCAATGGTGGCCTCGGTGGCTTCGGTGGCGAAGATCTTCACTTCAGCCTCCTTGCCATCGACACTGACCAAAGGAATTTCGGTGGTCATCAAGCTGAACTGGCTGCCCTCATGGCGGTCAATCGCCTGGCCCACGGAATGCTCAAGCACCTTGCGGGCCACCTTGTCGCCCAGCACCAGCGGATCGTTGCTCAAGTCCTTCCACAACGCCACGCAGAGCAGCAGCATCACGATGACGAACGGCAGCGCCGAAACAATGGTGATGTTCTTCAGGCCGTTCAATGCCTCCGCCGGATGATCACCGCCAGCCAGCAGCATCACCGCGGCAACAGCACCGGTGGCCACGCCCCAGAAGATCACCGCCTTCTTGGTTGGCTCTTCGGCGCCGCGTTCGCTGAGCGCACCCATCACGATCGAGGCCGAGTCTGCGCCGGTCACGAAGAAGATCGCAATCAGCAGCACGGTGACGACCATCAGCACGGTAGCCACCCAGCCTGCCAGCGGCAGGCGGCCGAGCATGTCGAAGAGGATCAGATCGAAGTTGATATCTGGGGCGCCATCGACGATATTGGCCAGCTTTTCCCCGGTTTCCCCGGCGCGTTCGGCACGTTCCTGAATGCCGATTGCGCCGCCACCGAAGATCGAGAACCAGATCAAGGTGACAGTCGATGGCACCAGCAGCACGCCGGTAACGAACTGGCGAATCGTGCGGCCGCGGGAGATGCGGGCGATGAACAGGCCGACGAATGGGCTCCAGGAGATCCACCAGGCCCAGTAGAAGACGGTCCACGAGGACAGCCAATCAGACATTGCAACATCGCCAGCCGCCGTGCGCGAAGCCATCTCCGGCAAGTCGCCTATGAAGGAGCCAATGGCGTTAGGGATGACGTTAAGGATGAACAGCGTTGGACCGCCAATGAATACGATCAACGCGATGATCACTGCCAGCACCATGTTGGTGTTGGACAGCCACTGGATGCCGCGCTCGATGCCGGAAACAGCGGAAGCAACGAACAAGGCAGTCAAAATCGCGATGATGACCACCAGAACGCCGGAACCGACTTTCTCCATCATCCCGGTGGCCTGGATGCCGCCGCCAATCTGCAACGCGCCAAGGCCCAGCGAACAGGCCGAGCCGAAGAGCGTGGCGATGATAGCCAGGATGTTAATCGTGCGGCCGCCCCAGCCGTGGATGGCGCGGTCGCCGAAGAGCGAGCTGAACATGGCGGAGAACAGCTGCGGGCGTCCCAGCCGGAAGCTGCCGTAGGCCATGCCCAAGCCGACAATCGCGTACATGGCCCATGGGAACAGCGTCCAGTGGAAGAGCGTGGTGCCCATAGCGGTGCTCAGTGCCTCGCTGGTGGAGCCTTCCACGGTTCCCGGAGGAGGCGACATGTAGAAGTACAGCGGTTCACCGACCCCGTAGAAGACCAGTCCGATGCCCATGCCGGTGGCAAACATCATCGAGATCCACGAAACCGTGGAGAACTGTGGCGATTCACCGTCCTTGCCCAGCGGGATGCGCCCGAAGTTCTTGGCCGCTACGACAATAGCGAAGACCGCGAATAATGCGGCGGCGATGACAAAAAGCCAACCAGTGTTGGTGATAACCCAGTCCAAGGCTGCGCTGGAGGCCATGCCCAGCCCCGACGGGGTGGAAAAACCCCAAATGATGAATGCCAGCGCGATAACGCCGGCGATTCCGAATACCCAATAATCCGTACCGGAAAGGGAGTACTTCTTAGGTCGCCTGTGGCGAACTGAATGCAGTTCCTCGACGAGGTCTACGATTGATTGATCCGTCTGCTTCATTGCGTTCTTCCTTCACTGGTGAGATCCCGTGGAGAAGTTCCAGACGGAATCTGCCCAGCCATCGTTTCTCGAGTCAACGATCGCCATGCAGTGTGATTGATTGCGAATTGCTTTTCGGGTGTCGGTCCGTTGTGTTTAAATCTAGCTTCAGAACTGCTTGAATGAAACAGCTATTCTGCGCAAATATCCCGCGAATTATTCCTGCGAGCTGAACCGATTTAACACGGAATTGACACGATAAATCCCAAAATGGGCCTTTTCCAGCATTGTCGACATCTCACCGAGGGTCAAATCAGATCCTTGATTTCACGCCATTTCCAACGCTGGATACGCTCTGGATCACGATGTTTTCGCTGGTACCGCCATCCGTGTGAGCTTCCTCGCCTCGCTCGGATTTCCGGTTTCCGCTTCCACGAAATCCTTACCCGCCCCGAATTACTTCCGAAGTCGGAATGACCTATTCTCCACTTTGTTTATTCGTCTGAAATATCCGGGATTCAACAATCGCCTCAGCTTCGATCCCCTCCCACCAAGGCATTCCTCATAAGGCATACTTCCTGCACAGAAAACTTTTCGACCCATTGTTGCCACTCACCAACTTGTAACCTGAAATACAGTCGAACTTATCTTGACTCGTTCAAAATAAGCAGGCATGCTGGTTACATGACATCAAAGGCAGGGATCGAGCAGGTGCTGAAGGCGGCATCGATGCGGGTTACGCAACCCCGCGTTGCGGTGCTGTCCGCTGTCGCTGCGCACCCGCACGCGGATACCGAAACCATCATTTCGGCCGTTCGCGAAGGGCACCCCAATGTGTCGCACCAAGCTGTCTACGATTCGCTGAAGCTTTTCACGAAGCTGGGAGTCATCCGGCAGATACAGCCGCAGGGCCATACCGCCCGCTACGAAGCCCGCGTTGGCGACAATCACCACCATGTGGTGTGCCGCCAGTGCGGCAAGCTGGCGGACGTCGACTGCGCTGTCGGCGGCGCCCCGTGCCTGCATGCGTCCAACGATCACGGCTTCAGCATCGACGAGGCCGAAGTGATCTACTGGGGCACATGCCCTGATTGCCAGGCCGCGAATGCGCAGAAAGATGTCGTAGTAAATCCCTAGATTTGCCATCACGCAGGACTCGTTCCCGCGTGGCGGACATGAACCGCACAATCCCCTAAAAATCCGGAAGGAAGAGCACATGTCTGAGACGACCGCAGGTCAGTGCCCAGTAGTTGGCGCGGGTCGAGTTCACCCAACCCAGGGCAACGCCAATACCGAATGGTGGCCGAACAAGCTGAACCTGAAGATCCTTGCTAAGAACCAGCAGGTATCGAACCCGTTGGATGAGGACTTCGATTACATCGAGGCGTTCAACGCACTGGACATGGAGGCCCTGAAGGCCGACTTGGCCGAGATCATGACCCAGTCCCACGACTGGTGGCCAGCAGACTTCGGACATTATGGTCCGTTCTTCATCCGCATGGCGTGGCACTCCGCCGGCACCTACCGCTCCCACGATGGGCGTGGTGGCGGCGGCGCAGGCCAGCAGCGTTTCGCCCCATTGAACTCGTGGCCAGACAACGTATCGCTGGATAAGGCTCGCCGCCTGCTGTGGCCGGTAAAGAAGAAGTATGGCCAGGCCATCTCCTGGGCAGACCTGATCCTGCTGGCTGGCAACGTGGCTCTGGAGGACATGGGCTTCGAGACCTTCGGCTTCGCCGGCGGCCGCAAGGACGTCTGGGAAGCTGACGACGACGTTTACTGGGGCCCGGAAAAGGTGTGGCTGGACAACGAGCGCTACACCGGCAAGCGCGATCTGGAAGCCCCTCTGGCTGCAGTCCAGATGGGCCTGATCTACGTCAACCCCGAGGGTCCAGATGGCAACCCGGATCCGCTGGCTTCGGCCATCGACATCCGTGAAACCTTCCGCCGCATGGGTATGAATGACGAAGAGACCGTAGCGCTGATCGCTGGCGGCCACACCTTCGGCAAGACCCACGGCGCCCACGCCGATGACAAGATCGGTCCGGATCCAGAAGCAGCTCCGCTGGAAATGCAGGGCCTGGGTTGGAAGAACGGCCACGGCACCGGCAAGGGTGCAGACACCGTGTCCTCCGGTCTGGAAGTGACCTGGACCTACCACCCAACCCGTTGGGACAACGAGTTCTTCCACATCCTGTTCGCTTACGAGTGGGAACTGTTCGAGTCGCCAGCAGGTGCTAAGCAGTGGCGCCCGGTCAACGGCGGCGGAGCCGGCCTGGTTCAGCCTGCGTTCGATACCTTGGAGAAGCGCGAACCGCGCATGCTGACCAGCGACCTGGCACTGCGCTTCGATCCGATTTATGGTCCGATCTCCAAGAACTTCAAGGAGAACCCGGACAAGTTCGCCGACGCCTTCGCCCGCGCCTGGTTCAAGCTGACCCACCGCGACATGGGCCCGAAGTCCCGCTACTTCGGCCCAGAGGTTCCAGCCGAGGACCTGCTCTGGCAGGATCCGCTGCCGGCTGCTCCAGAAACCACCCTGGGTGCCAAGGAAATCGCCGAGCTGAAGTCCCTGATCAACGGTGCTGGCCTTTCGGTGCAGCAGCTGGTCTCCACCGCGTGGAAGGCCGCAGCGACCTTCCGTTCCTCGGATAAGCGCGGCGGCGCCAACGGCGGCCGCATCCGCCTGGAGCCACAGGTTTCCTGGTCGGTGAACCAGCCGGAGCAGCTGAAGCCAGTGATCGCCAAGCTCGAGGAAATCGTTGACCAGTTCAACGCCACTTCCGAGATCAAGGCATCCTTCGCCGATGTTGTGGTCTTGGCCGGCAACGTCGGTGTTGAGCAGGCTGCCCTGGCAGCCGGCCAGCAGGTCGAGGTTCCATTCACCCCGGGTCGCGTTGACGCAACCCAGGAGCAGACCGACGTAGAGCAGTTCGCCTGGCTGGAGCCAGTCGCTGACGGCTTCCGCAACTACGACTCCGGTTTCCTGAACTTGCCTAGCGAGTACCTGCTGATCGACCGCGCGAACCTGCTGGGCCTGTCGGCTCCGGAGATGACCGTGCTGCTCGGCGGCCTGCGTGTCATCGGCAACAACTGGGACGGCTCGAACAAGGGCGTCTTCACCGACACCCCGGGCGCTCTGACCAACGACTTCTTCGCGAACCTGCTGGAACTCGGCCTGGAGTGGACCCCGTCGGCAGACGAGCAGAGCTACACCACCACCGACGGCCGCTGGACCGGCAGCCGCGTGGACCTGGTCTTCGGCTCCAACTCGGAACTGCGTGCTCTCGCCGAGGTTTATGCCTCGGACGACGCCAAGGAGAAGTTCGTCAAGGACTTCGTCGCTGCATGGGCCAAGCTCATGGACGCGGATCGCTTCGAACTGCTGGCCAAGTAGCCGCTAACCGGCCGCTAGCTTCTGGCAGATAGTGCTGGGCTGTTGCTCCCCCGATGGGAAGCAACAGCCCAGCATTTGTTTAATCCGGCTATGGGCAGTTAGAAAAGCGTCGCCGCGCTGCCGGCGAAGTCCGGATTCTCCAGTTTCAGCAGCTCCGTCTTGGCTTGCAGCCCTCCCAGATAGCCGCCCAGCGAACCATCGGTGCGCAGCACCCGGTGGCAGGGCAGCACGATGGGAATCGGGTTGGTGGCGCAGGCCGAGCCGACGGCACGCACCGCCTTCGGCTTGCCGATCTGCTGCGCCAGCTGGGCGTAGCTGCGGGTCTGCCCGTACTCGATGCGCCCCAGTTCCAGCTGCACTTGGCGGCGGAACTGCGTAGAGAGCTGCAGATCCACCGGTAGCTCGAAACTGTGCCGTGTGCCGGCGAAGTACTCATCGAGTTGCCGGGCGGTCCCATCCAGGCTCGACTTGTCGCGCAGGATGCGTGGGCTGAGCTTTTCCGAAAGCAGCTCAAGTATCCGGTCATGGCCCTCGGATTCGAATGCCACCCGCACCAGCCCGGCATCGGTGCTTGCCAGCAGCAATGAACCCACTGGGCTGTCGACCACCCGATAGGCGACATCGACAAGTTCAAATGCCCAGGCTCGCTCAACGAGCTGGCCATGCAGCGCGTCGAGGATCTGCATTTCAGCGGCCGTCGCCTGCGGCCGATATTTTTTTTCGTTCATGGCTGCTCCCGCCATAGTTCTTGGTCTGCTAGCTGGGCACGCAGGTTCTTGATCCCGTCGGCACTGGCCCTGCGGGCAGCGGCTTCGCTGCCGGAAAGGATTTCGGCAATTTGCGCGTAGCTCATCCCGCCCAGGTACCGATAGGCCACGACCTGCCGTTGCTTGCCGGGAAGCTGATTCACCTCGTGCCACAATTGCAGATTTTCCAACTGCAGATCCGGGCTGTGAGTCCCGGACGCGGGCCTGTCCACATCTTGGTTGATGAGGATCTCCGGCTTATGCTTGCGCAACTCGTCAATGGCCTTGTTCCGGGCAATGCGCACCAGCCACGCCAGGACATTGGCATCATCTGGCAGCTGCGGGTACGCCTTGAGCGCGGCGAGGAAGGTTTCGGACCAGGCATCCTGCGCGCGGTGCTCATCCAGCAGGGCGCGGCAAACACGCAGGACGTTCAGTCCATAGTCTTGGACTATCCGCTCGAATGGTGCTTGCATGGCTCTCCTGGGATTTCGCGGCCTGCTGGCCTCTCACCATGTAAACGCAACGGCCACCTGTTCTGTGAGGTGTGAATGAAAAATTTTTTCATTCACCCCGCTGCCGCACGGATTCCTAGAATGCCACCAAGTCGGATTCACCGGCGAGCTGCTCGAGCCGGGCCAAGTCCACGTCGATAATTTCACCGTTCTCCACACCCTGGGCTTGCCTGGTTCCCGCCAAGGCATCGCGAATGGTGCGCATGGTGGCCCCATGGCTGACAATCATGATCTTGCGCCCGGCATGCTTTCTGGCTAGGGCCAGCAGCGACGGCACCGCGCGGTTCAAGATGTGCGTACGCGGCTCAACTTGGTCTGCGGCGGCAGCCGATTCCTCGTCGCTGACCTCCGCCATGATCCGGCCTTCCAGCGGGCCGAAACCGCGTTCAATAAGTTCCGGAACTGCGTTGCCCGTCGCTGCCCCGATCTGCTGGGCAATCAGGACGGCAGTTTCCTGGGCACGTGCCAAGGGGGATGCCAGAATCAGCGAAAAATCTTGGCCGATGAGCTTGCGCCCGACCTCGCGAGCTTGTTCGCGTCCGGTCTCGTTCAGGGGAATATCGGTTTGCCCCTGCAGCCGGCCTGCAAGGTTCCAATCGGTCTGCCCATGCCGTACCAGTGCCAGCGAAGTATCCATGGCTCCAGCCTACCGGTGCCATAGATGTCGAAGAATCTCCGATAGCAGACCCAATACGCAACGTTACGACTCATAGTTGGGTCATGAACGGTCATGTTGCGAAGATTATTACACCATCCCGAGCGGCTGAGAGATCTGGTTCGATGACGCCGCAGCAACCTGCCACATCCGGTGGTTACGGTGCTACCGCCAGAAACGATGCAGCCGCTTACCCGTTGGAGAACGGCAGGAAGCGACATTGATTCCGGGATTCCTGCCTCGATCGCGGCCCGCCCTGCGGTGCACGTGAAACCCCGTCGACAAGGAGCCGTAAGCCACCATGGCAGATCACAAGTTTGGATTCCGCACCCGCGCCCTGCATGCCGGAGGCACCCCCGATGCCGAGCATGGCTCACGCGCAGTGCCCATCTACCAGACCACGTCGTTCGTGTTCAAGGACGCTGACGATGCGGCCAACCTCTTTGCCCTGCAGAAGTACGGCAACATCTACTCACGCATCGGCAACCCGACCGTGGCGGCCTTCGAAGAGCGCATGGCTTCGCTGGAAGGCGGCATCGGCGCGGTAGCCACCGGCTCGGGCATGGCCGCGGAATTCGTCACCTTCGCGGCGCTGGCCCAAGCAGGCGACCACATTGTCGCCTCCTCGAAGCTCTACGGCGGCACCATCACCCAGCTGGATGTCTCGCTGCGCCGCTTCGGCGTGGACACCACCTTTATCGACTCCAACGATCCCGCGGACTTCGAGGCCGCGATCCAAGAGAACACCAAGGCCGTCTACACCGAGGTGGTGGCCAACCCGTCCGGCGACATCGCCGACCTGAAGGGCCTGGCCGAAGTCGCTCACCGCCACAACATCCCGCTGGTAGTGGACTCGACGCTCACTCCCCCATACATCCTTCGCCCCATCGAGCACGGCGCGGACATCGTGATCCACTCGGCCACGAAGTTCATCGGCGGGCACGGCACCACCCTGGGCGGCGTGGTCATCGAGTCGGGCAAGTTCAACTGGGGCAACGGCAAGTTCCCCACCATGACCGAGCCGGTAGCCAGCTACGGCAACGTCTCCTGGTGGGACAACTTCGGCGAATACGGCTTCTTGACCAAGCTGCGCAGCGAGCAGCTGCGCGACTTCGGACCATCCCTGCCGGCCCAGTCGGCATTCCAGCTGCTGCAGGGCCTGGAGACCCTGCCGCAGCGCATGGACAACCACCTGTCCAACGCCAAGCAGGTCGCCGCCTGGCTGGAATCCGATGAGCGCGTCACCTACGTGAACTACGCAGGCCTGGATTCCCACCCGCAGCACGAGCAGGCCAAGGAGCTGCTGCCCCTGGGCGTCGGCTCGGTCTTCAGCTTCGGCGTGAAGGGCGGACGCGAAGCCGGTGCCAAGTTCATCGAGGCGCTGCAACTGGCCAGCCACCTGGCCAACATCGGCGATGCCCGCACCCTGGTGCTGCACCCTGCCTCCACCACGCACCAGCAGCTGAGCGCCGAGCAGCTGGTCTCCGCTGGCGTGCCGGAAGACCTGATCCGCTTGTCGGTGGGCCTGGAAGACGTCGAAGACATCCTCTGGGATCTGGACCAAGCGCTGGCCGCTTCGCAGGAAGCTGCCGCCGGTTCCGCCGCGCAGTTCGAAGCACCGGCTTATGACGGTTCCGCCTGCGCCTTGCCAACCGCTTTGAAGGGAGCAAACTAATGACTGCCGTTGAAACCACCTGGGAAGGCCCGGGAGCCGCGCAGCGCCTGGAGATCCTGCGCGAGACGAAGACCATCGCCATTGTCGGCGCTTCGAACAAACCGTCGCGTGCCAGCTACTTCGTGGCCACCTACCTGCTCTCCTCCTCACGGTACAAGGTGTACTTCATCAACCCGGTACTCGATGAGATCCTGGGCCAGCCGGTGTACAAGTCGCTCGCCGATCTTCCAGAGACCCCGGATCTGGTGGAGGTCTTCCGCAAGCATGATGACCTGCCCGGCGTACTGGACGAGGCCCTGGCCGTGGGCGCGAAGACCCTGTGGCTGCAGCTGGGTTCCTGGCACGAGGAAGTGGCCCATCGCGCCGAGGCCGCGGGCATGAACGTGGTCATGGACCGCTGCGTGAAGATCGAGCACGCCCGCTTCCATGGCGGATTGCGCCTGGCCGGCTTCAACACTGGCGTGATTTCCTCGAAGCGACAGGTCCTCGCCTAGGAAATCCGGAATTGCAACTAATGAGTGCATGCAACATCCCGTTGCATGCACTCATTTTTTTCGTCTCGGCGTCGGAAAACTTCCAGCGCAAGGATCACTGGATTTTCGTTCTTCATCCAGTCAGCACAAGTCAGCCGTGACGCCCAGTCCGACCGGACTCGACTCCGGTTAAGGAGTCTTCTGGGCCAGAATACTCGAGCATCTCCTTGGCATCGAGGCGTGAACGGCCGTAGCGGCCGTGGACAGCATTGTATTTTCCGCCGATTTCCACGTGCTTCGACTCGGAAATCCCTCCAACCAGCCAGGGTTGCCAACCGGTCAGCTCCAGGTAGTCGCGCACGACCCGTTCGGTGTCGGCGGAGTCCGCCACGAAGGGCAGAACCGCTCGTGGTTCCATGTCCGCGCTCTCGTTAATGAAGGCAGTCGCCAGATTCGAGAATGCCTTGGCATGGCCCACTCCTGCTGGGAGGATGCTGGCCAGAAACTGGCCAGCGGAGCCTTCGACGGGAGGCCGGGGGATGATGCCTGCCGGGGTCACATCCAGTGGGTTGGATACGTCCAACAGCACCTTGCCGGTGAGCTTATCGCCGAGCTGGGCGATGACCTCCCGCTGCGGCTTGTCCCACAATGTTGTCAGCACGACTAGCTCCTGGCCTTCCACCGCGGCGGCCAAGTCATGGGCTATGCGGACCTCGGCGTTCTTGGCAACAGCTCGCACCTGCGCGGCTGCGGTCTGGGCCTTTGGCTCGCGGTGGTGGTAGAGGTGGACATCAACGCCGTGGGACGCAAAGAGCTGGGCAATCGCGGTGCCGTGACGGCCGGGGCCGATCAGTGCAATAGAAGCCATGGGGAGGATTCCTTTCTGTAATTCTGCGCCTGATAATTCGAAATCAGGCTGCGAGGTAGGGATTGTCGGCCAAGTCGAGCACGAGCTTGCCGCGGGAGTGCTTGGCATCCATGTTCTTGTGGGCCTGCACGATTTCCGTGAACGGCAGCGGGTTGACTTCCAGGCGGAACGTTCCTGCTTGGTAGGCCTTGGCCATTTCGCCGAAGTAGGACGGATCATGCTTCACGCTTACCAGCGGCAGGCCATGGGACTGCCAGGTTTCTGGAACCAGGGTGATTGCCTGGCCGCCGCTCTGCCTGATTTGCTGGGCCAGGTCGCCTGCTTCGATGCTGCCGGCCAAGTCGATGGAGCCATCCAGCGACTTGCCGTCGGAAGCCTGCGCTACGCGGTCGATGAGCCCCGGGCCGTAAACCACGGGCAGCGCACCGAGCTCACGCAGATAGTCCTGGTTTGCAGTGCCGGCGGTGCCGATGACTCGGTAACCGCGGGCGACCGCGAGCTGCACCAGGGCGCTGCCAACGCCGCCGGCTGCACCGTGAACGAGGATCAGCGCTCCCTCGGGAAACTTCATTGCGTCCAGTGCGGTGAGCGCGGTGTAACCTGCTCCGCTCAGGCCGCCTGCCACCAGCCAGTCCATGCCCTCGGGCTTGGCGGCAAGCTTGGCTCCATCCGTGACCACCAGGTCGGCTACCGCACCGCTGGCGCCCCAACCCACGACCTCGTCGCCTGCGTTCCAGCGCGGATCGTTGGACTGGTAAACCACTCCGGAGAACTCGGTGCCGAAGACCAGCGGTGGTCGACCGCCGAAGGTGCCGGCCCGGCGGCGGGCATCGACCGGGTTCTGCCCAGCGGCGCGAACCGCGACGCGGACGACGCCTGAAGGCAGTTCGGTCAGCGGATGCTTTTCGATTTCGATGACTTCTGGTGCGCCAAAGGAGCGGGCGACCGCGATTCGGAATGTCTGTGACATGGGAATTTCTCCTAGATTAGGTAGCGGTTCAGTTTAATATCTGTAATAACAGATAAATATCCAAGCATATTCCAGCTCGCAAGCAACCACCGGCGACGGGAAGTGCGCAGGGCTATCCAGCAGAGAATGGTTGCGAAATAACGCCTTCCTTGGCTGCAAGCTTCCGGGCGAAAGCCAGCAGCACCGACAGGTCCCCGTCGTCAATCAGGTCGTCGAACTCGCGGGCCAGCGAAGCCGTGTGCACTTCCAATGCGGAGTTGATGAGCTCCAGGCCGCTTTCGGTCAGCGCGACCACTACCACGCGGGCGTCCATCGGATCCCTGTCGCGGGTAACGTGCCCCATTTCTTCCAGACGGGCAATGAGATGCGAGCCGGAGCCCGAGCTATAGAGCAAGCGTTGCGCAAGCTGGGTCGCCGGCATTGAGTTATCCGGAGACTCGACCAGGGTCAGCATCCCTTCGAATTGAGCCGCACTCAACCCGAAGTCGCGCTTCAACTCCGCGGAGAGGCGCAGCATCATGGAACGCTGCCCATAGAGCAGTCCGCGCCATATCTCTTGGCGTTCATTGAGTTGCGAAAGCATGTGGGGACCTCGATGGAATGAATCTGAACTATCTGTAGTTACAGTAATTGAAAACTTTACGAAAAGAAAGGACACCCCATGAACACCACCGTTATCGACAGCTTCCCTCGGCCAGACCTCAGCGCACGCCGCGTCGTGATCATCGGCGGCACTGGCCGAGTTGGCGAAGGCATCGTTAGCGCCTGGCTGCGGGACGGTGCCGAGGTCGTCGTCCCTACCCGCGCTGAATCCCGCGGCGCGGAACTTCGCGAATACCTTGCCGACGTTGACTCCCAACGCCTGCATCTCGCCATTGGCGAATACACCAGCTTTGCCACCGCCCAAGCCATGGCCGAAAGCATCACCTCCCAGTACGGCCCCGTCACCGATGTCATCGCATCCATCGGCGGATGGTGGCAGGGCAAGCCGCTGTGGGAGGTCACGGAAGACGAGTGGCAACACTTCAACCAGGACCTGTCCACCGCTCATGTGGCCAACATTCGCGCATGGCTCCCGATCCTGCCGAGCACCGGCAGCTATCACCTGATTCTCGGCGGCAGCGCCAGCAAGCCGGTGCCTGGATCCTCGATTATCAGCATGGAGCAAGCCGGCCTGCTGATGATGCACCGCGTGCTCACCGCGGAAGCCGGAGACCAAAGGCGGGTTTTCGCCCACGAGCTAGGTCCGGTGGCTACCCGGCAGCGACCGTTCATCGATCCCGACTGGGTCTCCAACCAGGAGCTCGGCTTGGTCAGCGAAACTTTGGCCGCCAATCCGGGCATGGCTTCGGAGCATTTCCTGTTGCGCGGCAAGCACCATGTCCGCCAGGTCCTGGAACAGGCAACCGCCGGAACGACCCGCAGTTAATCCGCCATGACTTTCCGAGGAACGAACTTCACGATGACAGGCACCAGCAATCACTCCCCTGCTGCACCACCCCACTGGCCAGCCCTCCCTCCAGCCTTGGCCGGAACAGCAATCACCGCGCAGGACAGCGGCTACGCGGCGGCCCGCTCCAGCTACATGGCAGTCGGATCTCCCCAGCTGGTATTCAAGGCGCGCACGGAAGAGCATGTGCAGCAAGCGGTGCTATATGCAGCGCAGGTGCGTGTCCGCACCGGCGAACGCATCCCTTTCAGCGTCCGCTCTGGAGGCCATGGCATCTCCGGAATGTCCACCAACAGCGGCGGGATCATCCTGGACCTATCGGGACTGCGCGCTTTCGAGCTGCTGGATCCGGAAAGCGGAACCTTCCGCGTGGAGGCAGGGGCCACCTGGGGGCAGATTGCGTCCGCGCTGGCTGCGAACGATTTGGTGATCAGCAGCGGAAATTTCGGGGACACCGGCGTGGGCGGACTGGCGACAGCTGGCGGGATCGGCTACTTTGGCCGCGCACAGGGCCTGACCCTGGATGCCATGATCCGCGCCCGGCTGGTCACTGCCGATGGAGAGGTCCGCTGGGTGGATGATACGCATGAACCCGAGCTGTTTTGGGCGGTGCGCGGCGGAGCCACCCAAGCCGGTATCGCCACCGCGTTCGACTTCAAGGCCACGGCCTTGGACTCGGTACCGGGCAACTCCCGCATCCTGCACCAGCAATTGACCTATGTCAGCCGGAATCTAGCCAGTTTCACGGCCGAATGGGGCCAGTGGATGCGTGAAGCGCCGGACCAGATGGAAAGCTTCCTGACGATCCAGGCGCTGGGCGACGGGCAGCATGCCATTCAAGCGCGCAATGTCTGGGCCGGTGATGACGCCATGGCAGCCCGTCCAATTTTGCAGGCAGCGATGGAGATCGCGCAGGTGCACGACGAGCACACGCAGGCGGTACCCTACCCCTTGATCGTCCCCACACCGAACACGCCGCACGTTGGCCAGCAGCGCATCCAGATGCGCGATGTACTGGTCGATGTGGCCGATGAAGAACTCGGCGCCGCCCTGGCGGACTCGCTGGGACAGCGCGGCACGCTGCTTGCCGAATTGCGCGGACTCGGCGGAGCCATCGCCCGAGTTCCCGCGGATGCCACTGCTTGGGGAAACCGGCACCAGGAAGTGCTGGCAGGCACATGGATGCATCCACTGCAAATGGCTGAACAGGATGCCGCATTCGCCCCACTCCAGCAGCTAGGCACGGGAACCTACGGCGCATACTCGTCGGATATCCGGCAGGACGCCGCTGCTTTGGCTTGGCCGGGGGCAACAGGGAGAAAACTCATCGAAATCAGTGAACAGGTTGACCCGCAACTGCTCTTTGACCGGGGCCTGACCCTGCGCCAGCATTAGAAGGTCAACTTAATTTCACTACTGATTGACAGAACTCAATCACTGGATGGATGATAGTTCCTACGCACTACCGCAGGAGCTTTCATGAGCGCGCTCAAAACCTCTGCGCTGCGCCTCATCAAGCCGTTAGCCTTCCCCGACTACGCCCTGTTGGCCAGCGCACTCGTCTTCTCCACCTTTGCCGCCGGCATGTGGGCCGTGGCAATGGTCTACCAGGTGCGCCGCCTGGGTGGTGGACCGGTGGAGCTGTCTGCGGTTGCCACCGCGAACGCCGCCGGGCTGCTGTGCTTCGTGCTGCTCGGCGGGATCATGGCGGACCGCCATTCCTGTCGGCGGATCGTGATGTTGGTCGAGGCGCTGTCGCTGGCGGTCATGGGCGTCACCGCGGTGTTGGCTATGACCGAGGTCCTGCAGCTGTGGCACCTGATGCTTGCCGGCTTCTGCACCGGGGCCGGCTCGGCCTTCTTCTACCCCGCCTACTCCGCGCTGCTGCCCAAGATGCTGCCCGCCGAGCAGCTGCTGGCGGCTAATGGACTGGAGGGAACCGCCCGTCCGGTGGTGCACACCGCCCTGGGCCCGATGGCCGCCGGCTTCGTGGTGGCCGCGCTGTCGCCGGCGCATGCCATCGTCGGCATCTCGGTGATCCACTTGGCGGCGCTGCTGATGCTGCGCAGGATCCCCAACCGCCAGGCGTACAACGCGCCGGGGCCGGTTGACGGCCAGGGGCAGCCCGGGATGCTGCGCCAGCTGCGCGAGGGCATCGGCTACACGGTGCGCACCCGCTGGCTGCTGTGGACGCTGCTGTTCTCGGTCATTTCCGTGTTCACGTTCATCGGCCCCTTCGAGGTGCTGCTGCCGTTCATTGTCAGCGGCAACCTGCACGGCGATGCGAGGCTGTTCAGCTTCGCACTGGCGTTCTTCGGCCTCGGCTCGGCGATCGGCTCCCTGCTGGTCGCCTCCGCGAAATTCCCGCGGCGCTACTTGAGCCTGATGACCGCCTGCTGGTGTCTGGGCACCCTGCCCCTGGCCCTGGTGGGCTACGTCGATGCCGCCTGGATGCTGTTCGCGATCCTGCTGGCCTTCGGCATCACCGATGCCGTCGGCATGGTCATTTGGGGCACCTTGCTCCAGCGCCGGGTCCCGGGCCATCTGCTCGGGCGGATCTCCAGCCTGGATTTCTTCGTTTCGCTGGCGCTGATGCCGCTGTCCATGGCGGCCGCCGGGCCCTTGACCCAGGTGCTCAGCCTGCAGGAGATTTTCGTCATTGCCGGACTCGCCTCGCCGCTGTTCGGAATTATCGCCTGGTGGGCAGGGAGATTTGCCCGCGACGAGATCGCGCATCCGCTCTCGGATCCGGTCCCGGCGGCGCTGGACGGCGAGCGCGGTGGTGAGGCTCCAGCCAGCTCGCGTTAGGCGAGCGCAGATCAAACTCCCAGCAGCTTTGGGCGTGTGGTTCCCCGGTATCAATCGTGGATAGCGAGAGGGTGGAAGGATGATCTCGCGTTTGCCCGGCCTGGCGCGCCGGTCCCTGCTGCGGCCGCTGTCACTGGCATGCCTGGTTTCATGTTCCCCGGTATCAGCACCTGAGCCCGATGCGCAGCCGATCGCCTCAGCAACGAGCGAGCAGGTGGACTGCACCGTGGACCGGTGCGTGGCGTTGACCTTTGATGACGGCCCCGGCCAATACTCCGGACGGCTGCTCGACGAACTGGAGGAGGCGGATGCGCCAGCGACCTTCTTCCTCGTCGGGAAGAACATCGCCAAGTACCCCGAGACGGTCAAGCGCATGGCTGCCGAAGGCCACCAGCTGGGCAGCCACACCTGGGACCATGCGGATCTCACGTCGCTGACCCGGGAGCAGATCGAGCATGAGCTGGGGTGGACCAGCGATGCGGTGGAAAAGGCTGCCGGGAAGAAGCCGACCGTCTTCCGGCCTCCCTATGGAAGCCACGGCGCCGTTTATGATCGACTGGTCCCCTACCCGTTGGTGCTATGGGATGTGGACACCCTGGATTGGAAGCACCATGATCCGAAGAAGACCGTGCGCATCGCCATGGACGAAGTCCAGCCGGGATCGATCATCCTGATGCACGACATCCATGAGAGCTCAGTCAAGGCCGTGCCGGATCTGGTGAAGAAATTGAAGGCCGATGGCTACACCCCGGTCACCGTGGACCAGTTATTCAATGGCCAGCTGGAGAATTCGAAGGCCTATGCCTCGGCGCCAGCACCTGGCACTGCCAAATAGCTGCGCGTCCCGGCTGCCGCTCAGGGAGCCTGCTCTGCGTAGAGCCGCAGCTGGTCCAGCTTGTCACCTTCGCTTTCGCGGATATTCGCTGCCAGTTCCTCGCACTGCCCCACCGTCAGGTCAGGGTTGATGATCGCCACCTGCAGCACTACCTCGGTATGCCCGGCGTCGTCCTTCAAATCGTAGCGGTAGGAGAGCCCATCGGGATTCTCCGAGGTGTGCAGGATCAGCAGGCGGTTCTCAATCAGGTCATGGACGCGATACACGCGTTCATGCCCGGCCACGCGGTACACGAGGTTGGTGCCGACCTTGAGTTCCGGATCGTCTGAATGCATGGAACCGATCCCATGGATCCACAAGGGTGTTGCTGCCCAATCGGTAAGCAGCTCCCAGACACGGTGCACCGGCAGGTGGATGACCACGCTGCTCTCGAAGACGCTGAACTGGCTCATATGCGCATAGTGCCACCCTCGGCGGCCAAATGGAATAGTTCCATGGCTGTTGCCATGCGATCCATTTCCCGCTATCCAACGGCAAAGGCCGGCACCCAGCGAGCATGGTGCAGCTGGGTGCCGGCCTTAGCCGGGCGAAGACTTACCAGTCTTCGTCGCCGTCGTCATCTGCCTCGGAGATGCCCAGTTCGGGCTCGTTCTCGAGGTCGAAGTTGTACCACGCCTCGGTGAAGTCGGCCATAGCGTCCAATGCGTCCTGCGCGTCGGAATCCAGCACCTCCATCGCCTCAGGGCTGTTGAGCACCGCGGTCACTGCGAGGAACGGGTGATTGTCGAAGTAATCGGTGGGGGTGGCATCCCCGTTGAACGTCAGGTTCTCGCTCTGCGCGAAGAGTTCGACGTACTGGGCCACTGCCTCGGGAAGACGGGTCAGGTTAATACCAGTCAGAGACTCATTGTAGATTTCAGCAGTCGCGTCGGCCCACTGCTCAATGAGCTCTTCGCTCATCTGTGCCATCAGATTATCCACCTCGTGGTCGGGGTTCTAGTGCTCACGGGATTCGGTAGCAATTCATCTTATTTCCTCAGCGGGCGCGTGCCAAGACAGAACGGCCCGCGCAGCTGTGAACTTTTACGCGCTGCCTGCCGCTTACTGTTCCGAGACGCTGAGCGAGGGAATGTCGGGCAGCTCGGGCAGCGTTGGGGTGGCGTATTCGCTGATTCCCGGATCCCTGGTTTCCAATTCCTCGAGCCGCTTGAGCAGGTTCTCATCGCTGACGTTCTCCTGGCGTGGCGTCCGGTCTTCTGACGCCGGGTCCAGTGAGGAATCCATCCCCGATGCGAGCAGCGTGAACGAAGCCGTTGCGGCAATCAGCCCGATGAACAGGTGCACCCCGATGAAATACAGTCCGCCGATATTGCCGCGCAGCAAGGCCAGATTCCGGTTCTTGGCCGAGGTGGTGGCAGCCAGTCCGAAGGCGAAGGCGTTCTCCTTGAATCCCAGGCGGAATTGAGCCGCCAGCAGGCTGAATCCCGGGAACAGCAGCCCGGCCGCTATCGATCCGGCTGGCACGGCTGCAATCCGGCTTCCATTGGCCAGGCAAATCCCGAAGATCACCAGCTGGCACAGCACCAGGCCCACCCGCTTCCAGAAACCTTCCGCGTGCATGCCGCTGCACCGGATGAGGTACCGGCGCTGCTCGTGGCGATCGGCCGTGCCTGCCGGCGGACCGGCATTTACCTGCAGGATCCACAATGCGCCCAGCTGGCTGGCCAGCACGCCGAGCAGCATCACGATGATGCCGGCCACCGGCAAGAAGCAGCCCAGCGTTGCGCCGCCTGCGCCCAGCAGCCAGGCCAGCTGATAGGCACGTATGGCTCGCGGCAGCTTGGGGTAGCGCGCAGCAATGTCTTTGGTGTAACCGGCGGGCAGGGACTTCGCCGCTTCGCTGTACTGCCGCTTGTTCCACCATCCGAAGAGGCCCGCGAGGACGGCAATGGCGATAATCGCCAGCACCGTTCCTGCACCCGCGGCCCGCTGCCCCAGCGCCGCGGCGGCTGCCACGACCGGGGCGAAGAGCCAAAAGCGATGGGCATAGACCGATTGCTTCGCGACGAAGGATTCCGCATAGTCCTGATGCAGGCCCTCATTCATCGGATCAATGGAAATCAATCCACGCAGCACATCGCCTTGGTCCCCGACGATTTTTTCGCCATTGCCGATGCTGCCTGCCACCCGCAGCAGCCCCTGGTGGTTGGGGTCGATCTGCAGCCCGGCTTGGAGGAAAGCAAGTGCCGCGCGATTGTCGTCCTGGGCCTCGGCAACGATCGCGGCACCCTGGTAATAGGCGGGGTTCCCGGGATCCAGCCGAATCGCGTGCTCGATAGCTTTGCGGGCCAGCACCCTGTCATCATTGCTCCGGATGCCACTCAGCGTGATCATGCTCAGCCAGTAGTGCCCGTTGCCGTATTCCGGATCAGCTTCAATGACCTGCCGGATCGCCAGCAGCGCTTCGTCCCGGCGATGCTGGCGCATCAAGGCGATAGCCAGGCATTCCCCGGCGACCGGGTCGGCAGGATCCAGATTCAGCGCGGCCCGGGCGGTGGACTCGGCTTCCGCCCACTGCTCGAGATTCAAATGGCATGACGAATAGAGGATCCAGAATGCAGGAACCTGGTGGTGTTCGTTGAGCTGGTCCTTCAGCAACGCAATCGCTTCGGTTTCACGTCCGATAGCCAGGTTGTGCGTGATCCGGTGATGCAGTCGCTCGAATTCCATGCGGTGTTCTCCCCCGGTGCTTCCTAGAGCATGTTCCGCGAAACCAGATACTCGGCCAAGTCATCGTAGCGGCCATGCTGGTTGCTGAATCGCACCACATTGCGGGCGGATTCCAGCCACGGGACCGTCGACGCCTTGATTTCCGCCAATGCTTTGCGGATATGCTCCATGCCCAGGGGAAGCACCTCGTTGCGCTCGATGGATTGCATCATCGCCTTTTCCGCGGCGGTGGTGCAGACATGCTCCAGGTCTGCGCCCGAGAACCCGTCGGTCTGCGCCGCGATCCAATTCAGGTCGATTCCGGCGATCGGGCGGTTCTTCAGGTGGTAGCGCAAAATGGATTCCCGGGCCGGAGCATCCGGCGGAGTCACCAGCAAGGTGCGATCCAGCCGTCCCGGACGCAGCAGTGCTTCATCCAGATCCCATGGGTGGTTCGTGGCGCCCAGAACATACAGGCCGTCGTTGTTGCCTGCGAGCGAATCCATCTCGATCAGCAGCTGGTTGACCATCTGGCGCATCCACGCGCCCGACCCGTTCAGCGAACCGCGGCGGATGCCAATGGCATCGATTTCATCGATGAAGAGCACGGTTGGGGCGTTCTTGCGGGCCTGGTCGAAAATCGCCTTGAGCCGCTTCTCCGTCTCGCCGATGTAGGAGTCCACGACATCGGTAATGGTGACCGACATGAAATTGGCTTTCAGCTCGCCGGCCACCGCGCGGGCCAGGAAGGTCTTGCCACAACCTGGCGGACCGTACAGCAGCAGGCCGCCGCGCAATGATTTGCCAAAGGCCTTGGCGATTGCGGCGTTGCGCATCGGGGCCAGGAAGGATTCATTCAACCGGTTCTTGACCGCTTGCAAACCGCCCACATCATCCAGGGTAATACCCGGTCCAGCAGGGTTTTCGATAGGAATGCCCGGAACCTCGGACCCCGCATCTGCCTGCACGGGGATCCGTTCTTCGACAAACGGCGCCGGCAGCGAACTGCCGAACTCCTTGGCCCCTGCCTCCCAGTCGTACCCTGATGGCGTGCCATGCTGCGGTTCATCCGGTGCAGCATCGGCTGCGGGTTCGGCCCCCTGTATTTCAACAGTGGTTCCGGTAATCGACGCGCTAATGGTTCCAAGCATTGCCAGCGCGGCCGCATTTCCCGGATCCTGTTGCAGCACGGCGCTGACATGCGCGAGCGCCTCTGCGGATCGGCCTGCGGCATTCATCTGCTCAGCCAGATGCAATCGCAGGGCATGGTCTTCCGGCGCTGCTTGGACTGCACGCAGGAGGCTGGCAATAAGGGCATCATTCATTTTGGGCCGATCCACGGTTGTAAGCTTCCGGTCTGCTGCGCTTAACTGGTTAAAGCGCCCGGCGGGCATCGCTAAAAACGATACCCGCTGGAATTATATGTCGCAGACCCGACGGTTTGCTGAAGACGGCAAGCGCCTAGTAGGCCTTGACGCCCTGCTCCACCACCAAGTGGATCAACGCGAACTGCTTGTTCTCATCGATAGCCCGCAGCGCACGTTCCAGTGCCGCCGGAACATCCGCATCATTCTCGACGCGGACGCCGAAGCCGCCGAAGGACTGCGCCATCAACGCGAAGTCGGGGTTCAGCAGCTGGGTTCCGGAAACACGTTCCGGGTACTGGCGTTCCTGGTGGGTGCGGATGGTTCCGTACTGCTGGTTGTCCATGATGATCACCAGCGGGGTGGCGCCGTATTGGGCGGCGGTTGCCAGTTCCTGGCCGTTCATCAAGAACTCGCCGTCACCGGCTATGCTCACCACGCGGCGGCCCGGGTAATTCAGCGAAGCGGCGACGGCCGAAGGGATTGAGTAGCCCATGGAACCGTTGCGTGCCGAGAGCATGGAAGCGTACCCGTTGGTTGGGAAGTAGCGGTGGGCCCAGTTGGTGTGCTCGCCGGCACCGAAGGTCACCATGGCGTCTTCCGGAAGGGATTCGACCAGATTGGCCATCATGGTGGCCATCTTTGCCTGGCCTTCGGATGGCTGTGCCGGTGGAAGCTCGGCGAACTTCTCCTGCTCGCCACGCATCCGCGAGGTCCATTCCTTCCAGGATTCCTTGACCGGCAGATCCATCAGCAGCAGGTCGCGGACGAAGACATCCGGCTTGGCGACAATCTGGTGCGATACCGGGCCGGAACGCCCACGCAGCGACGGGTCGATGGTGACCAGGAAGTTCTTCTTGTCCCAGTTCTGGCGGACGTTGAACCCGTCGGTGATGACATCGCCTGGAACCGTGCCGACGAAGATCAGCAGGTCAGTTTCCTCCAGCAGATCGTAGGTTGGCTTGGGGCGGCCATAGCCGATCGGTCCGACATAGGATGGCGAGTTGAACGGCACAGTGCCCTCGCAACGCCATTCGGCAGCGGCCGGCAGGTCATGTTCCTCGAGCCAACGGGTGAAGTCCGCAGCGCCCTCGTGGGACCAGTCGTTGCCGCCGAAGATGAACAGCGGCTTGTCCGCTTCCTGCAGCGCCGAGTTCAGCGCCTTCCAGTCGGTCACGGTCATGCCGCCGGTGGCCACCGGGATTTCCGGGTGGATTTCGGCAGAAATTTCGTTGCGGATGATATCTTCCGGCAGGCCGACAACCACCGGGCCCGGGCGTCCGGACATCGCGGCGAACATTGCCTCGGCAACGACTTCGCTGGCGCGATCGGCGTGGTCTAGGATCATGACGCGCTTCGCGCCGGTGCCGAACCATGCCTTCGGATCGAATTCCTGGAAGGCTTCCTTTTCACGGTGCTCGAACGGGATCAATCCCACGAACAGCACCAGCGGGGTCGAGTCCTGCCATGCGGTGTGCAGGCCGACGTGGGCATTGGCAGCTCCGGGTCCTCGGGTCACCATGGCAACGCCGGGACGCTGGTGCATCTTGCCTTCGGCTTCGGCCATGTAGGTGGCTCCGCCTTCGTGGCGGCAGACCACGGTTTCGATTGGCGAGTTATGCAGCCCGTCCAGGACATCCAGGTAGCTTTCACCCGGTACTACGTAGGCTCGTTCCACGCCGTGCGCGGCAAGCGTGTCGACAATGACGTGTCCGGCCGACTTCTTCGTCAGGCCCTGACCTTTTTCACTCATCTTCTAGGCGTCTTTCTGGTTTCGAGAAATCATCTGACGCAACGGCGGGGAAACGGCCCTGCTGGCCAACGATGCAACGCTGCGTCAATCTGAAACAGTACTAAACAAGCTGTGACTGCACACATTGCCGATCGAATGCTACGCATATGTGACACGATGTCGTACGTGAAGCATATTTCGACGCAAAATGTCTAGAAAGTTTCACTGGATGGAACAGTTTGATTCATCACATTACGGCTGGCGCGAGCCGGGCGGTAGGCAACAATTGCCAATTTCATTGATCGGCGTCCTGAGCGCAAGTAGCCTATCGTGCAACAAAAGTTTACTTACGGTAAGCGCTGCATGCGCCCGGACATCGAGGTTCTCCATGGAAGTCATCAACGGCGCAATTGTCGCCGCCTACCTGGCCGCTATGCTGGCCTTTGGCTGGTGGGGCAAGTCCCGCACCAAGAACAGCAGCGACTACCTGGTGGCCGGCCGCCGCCTCGGCCCGTTCCTCTATACCGGAACCATGGCCGCAGTGGTGCTTGGCGGCGCCTCCACCGTGGGCGGTGTGGGCCTGGGCTACAAGTGGGGCATTTCCGGCATGTGGCTCGTGGTCGCCATCGGCGCCGGCGTGATCCTGCTGTCACTCGCATTCGCCCCGACGCTGCAGAAGCTCAAGGTCTTCACCGTTTCGCAGATGCTCTCCCTGCGCTATGGAAGCCAGACAGCAACCAACACCTCCGGCATCGTCATGCTGGCCTATACGCTGATGCTCTGCGCCACCTCCACCAGCGCCTACGCCACCATCTTCGTGGTGCTCTTCGGCTGGGAGAAATGGCTGGCCATCGCCATCGGCGGCGCCATCGTGGTCGTCTATTCGACCATCGGCGGCATGTGGTCCATCACCCTGGCCGATCAGGTGCAGTTCATCATCAAGACCATCGGCATCTTCGCCCTGATGCTACCATTCTCCATGCATGCCGCCGGCGGCCTGGACGGCATCCGCGAACGCATCGGTGCAGAATTCTTCGACATCACCGGCATCGGCGTGCAGTCCATCATCACCTACTTCGTGGTCTACACCCTGGGCTTGCTGATCGGCCAGGACATCTGGCAGCGCGTGTTCACCGCGAAAACCCCGAAGGTCGCCCGCTGGGGCGGCACCACCGCCGGGATCTACTGCATCGTCTACGGCATCGCCGGCGCACTCATCGGCATGGCGGCCAAGGTCGCCCTGCCTGACATTGTCGGTGCGGCTGAGAACAAGGACGTGGTCTACGCGGAGGTCGCCACCCAGCTGCTGCCGGTCGCCGTGGGCGGATTGGTCATGGCCGCCGCCGTGGCCGCGATGATGTCCACCGCGTCGGGCGCTCTGATTGCAGCGGCTACCGTGGCCCGCACCGACGTGACCCCATTCGTCGCCAGCTGGTTCGGCAAGAACATCCAGGTGAACACCGACGTGAACCCGGAGCACGACGTGCGTGCGAACCGCATCTGGGTGCTGGTGCTCGGCATCGTCACGGTGAGCTTGGCGATCCTCGTCGACGACGTGGTCGCCGCGCTGACCATCGCCTACGACATCCTGGTCGGCGGCCTGCTGGTGGCCATCATCGGCGGCCTGCTGTGGAAGCGCGGCAACGGCGCGGGCGCAACTGCGTCCATGGCCGTGGGCACCGTGGTCACGCTGGGCACCATGATCATCTTGGAGATCCAAGCTGAGAACAAGTTCGATGGCGTCTACGCCAACGAACCGATCTACTACGGCCTGATCGCCTCCGCGGCGACCTTTGCCGTGGTCTCCGCTGTCACCAAGGCCACCGATTCCAAGGTGCTCACCCAGTGGAACTTGCGGGTCTCGGGCAAATCCAAGGAAGAAGGCGTCAGCGTCGAACCGTAGCCGCTCCGCAGGCGGAAGGCCACCGGGCGCCGGCACTCCGCCTACGCCAGGTACGGGGAAACCCCCAGCAGGATGCTCCTGCTGGGGGTTTCCTCTTCATGGGATCAGTCGTTGATCAGATCGTGGCGCACGATGGTCTGGTCGCGGTCAGGACCCACGCCGATGGCGGAGATCCGGGTGCCGCTGATCTTCTCGAGGGCCAGGATGTAGTTGCGGGCGTTCTCCGGCAGGTCTTCCAGGGTCTTGGCTCCGGAGATGTCCTCGGTCCAGCCCGGGAAGTACTCGAAGATCGGCTTCGCGTGGTGGAACTCGGTCTGCGTCATCGGCATCTCGTCGTGGCGCACGCCGTCCACGTCGTAGGCCACGCAGACGGGGATCTGCTCGATGTTGGTGAGCACGTCCAGCTTGGTCACGAAGTAGTCGGTGAAGCCGTTCACGCGCGAAGCGTGGCGGGCCAGCACCGCGTCGTACCAGCCGCAGCGGCGCGGGCGGCCGGTGTTCACGCCGTACTCGCCGCCGGTCTTCTGCAGGTAGATACCCATGTCGTCGAACAGCTCGGTGGGGAACGGGCCGGCACCCACGCGGGTGGTGTAGGCCTTGATGATGCCGATCGAACGGGTGATGCGGGTCGGGCCGATGCCCGAGCCCACCGAAGCGCCGCCGGCAGTCGGGTTGGAGGAGGTCACGAACGGGTAGGTGCCGTGGTCCACGTCCAGGAAGGTGGCCTGGCCGCCTTCCATCAGCACGACCTTGTCCTCGTCCAGCGCCTTGTTCAGCTCGTAGGTGGAATCGATGACCAGCGGGCGCAGGCGCTCGGCGTAGGACAGGAAGTACGAGACGATTTCCTCGACCTCGACGCTGCGGCGGTTGTAGATCTTGACCAGCAGCTCGTTCTTCTGGCGCAGCGCGCCTTCGACCTTCTGGCGCAGGATCGATTCGTCGAAGACGTCCTGCACGCGGATGCCCAGGCGTCCGACCTTGTCCATGTAGGCCGGGCCGATGCCGCGGCCGGTGGTGCCGATGGCCCGCTTGCCCAGGAAGCGTTCGGTGACCTTGTCCATGGTCTGGTGGTACGGGGCCACCAGGTGGGCGTTGGCCGAAACGCGCAGCTTGGAGGTATCGGCGCCGCGGGACTCCAGGCCATCGATCTCTTCGAAGAGGGCCTCAAGGTTCACCACGCAGCCATTGCCGATAATCGGAGTGGCGTTCGGCGAAAGGATGCCGGCTGGAAGGAGCTTGAGCTCGTACTTCTCGCCGCCCACGACCACGGTGTGCCCGGCGTTGTTGCCGCCGTTCGGCTTAACTACGTAGTCGACCTTGCCACCGAGCAGGTCGGTAGCCTTTCCTTTGCCTTCATCGCCCCATTGGGCTCCGACGATCACGATTGCTGGCATGGGATCCTCCCCCTTGCTTATAAGCAGCGGTTGCGGCGTGCTTAGCGCCGTCCCGGCACGGTGCCGGGCAAAAAATATGCCCCTGTCCTGCTCACTGAAACCCGGAGGTCCGTTGCAAGAGTTAGGGGCTCTTACGACCAAAGTTTACCGAAACGATTAGCGAATCTCGAGCTGTGCGTCACCGAGCCGGTGCGATTCATGGATATCCGCGGCTTTTTCAAGCAAACTTGACTCTGACACTGTGTGAAGGCGGAGAACTGAAGCATGTTATCCATCGGCGCGTTTGCGCAAATCGGCCAGGTGACCCACCGCATGCTGCGGCACTGGGATGCCGCCGGGGTGCTCAAACCCGCCCACGTGGACCCGTTCAGCGGCTACCGTTCCTACGACCCCTCCCAGCTGCAGCGCTTGCACCAGATCGTTGCGCTGCGCGAGCTGGGTTTCGGCTTGGAAGAGGTTTCCTTGATCCTGGATCAGGGAACCTCCACGGAAAAAATTGCTGAGCACTTGCAGCACCGTGCCGCGCAGGTCGAGGCCGAACACCGGCTGGCCATGCAGCGGCTGGCCGATGTGCAACGGCGCCTGCGCTTGATCTCGAAGGAGAATCTCATGTCACGCATTGAAATCATCCATAAGCCACTGCCCGCAGTGCGCTTGGCCGCAGGCCGCTTCACGGTGGCCGAGCAAGCTGAAATCGCTGGTCGCATCGGCCCGCTCTTCGACAGCATCGCGCAGTCCATTCAGGGCCAAAGCCTTGCCACGCCCATTGCGCAATACAACGGAACCGTGGATGGAGTAGAGGTCATTGCCGGATACGCCACTAGCGCTCCCGACCTTGCCGATGTCGAAATCATCGAGCTCCCCGCGGTGCCCGAAGCCATCTGCGGAGTGCACCTTGGCTCCATGGACACCATCCATGAAAGCTGGCAGGCCGTGCACGAAGAAGTCCTTGCCCGCGGCTTGGTTCCGGCCGGTCCATGCCGCGAAGTCTACGTGCGTGCCATCTCCGCGGACCAAGCCGATTGGGTGACCGAACTGCAGCAACCGGTAGGCGTCGATTAACCCACCAGCTGATGCGGGGTCTCAAGCAGGTCCCCCGCCACGCTGCGCGCGGCACCGACCAGCGCACCTGTTTGGCCCAGCGGCGAGCACAGCAGCCGGGCATGGCCGGCGATACTCGGCGCGTGCACCCGGAGGCTGGCTTCCAGGGCAGGACGCAGCCACTGTTCCAAGGATGCAAAGTGCCCGCCAAAGACTACCGTGGAAACGTCATACAGGCGCATGGCCGAGGCCACCGCAATGCCCAAGGATTTTCCGGCCTCGGCCACCGCGCTTACAGCGGGTTCGGTTCCGATTTCCAGCGCTTGGAATAGCTGCTGGATCCGCTGTTGGCGCGAGGCGCTGTCAACCACCGCTCCTAGACCAGCGGAAGCCAGGATCGCTTCCTGCCCGGCAATGGTTTCCAGGCATCCACGACCACCGCAGCTGCAGGCCCTGCCTTCGGGGGCAATCACCACATGTCCGAGCTCGCCGGCATGCCCCTGGGGACCGGCAAAAAGTTCAGCGTCGATTATCAATCCGCCACCGATACCCACTTCCCCGGAGACAAACAGGAAGTCGCGTTCTTGGACGTCCATCAGCTGCTGCTGGGCCAGCGCTGAGGCGTTGGCTTCGTTAAAGAGCCTGAAGCGGGTTCTGCCTCCGGGCAGCAATGCTGCGACATCAAGGTCTTGCCGCTCCCAGCCGAGGTTAGGGGCCTGAAGGACGGTGTACCGCTCCTCGTCGACCAAACCCGGAACAGCCAACCCGCCGCCGAGAATCATCAGCCCTTGGGCCCGCGCTGCAACTTGGAGCCTTTGGCTCAGCTCCCCCAGGGCGGCGAGCACTTCGCTGGCTGCTGCGCTGTGGTTTGCACGGGGCAGGATTTCGTGTGCCAGCAGCTTGCCGCTGAGATCAACCAGTCCGGCGGCTATGTAGTCAACGTTGATTTCCATGCCCATGACGCAGCGTGCAGGGTTCAGGATGAGCCCCACCGAGGGCCGGCCGCGTTCCCCGTCACGGTGCACGCCAATTTCAATAACCAGGCCGGCCGCCAGCAAATCGGCGACCAGGCTGGAGACCGAGGCCTTCGTGAGCTGGCTGAGTTGGGCAATATCGGCGCGTGAGAACCGCTGGTCCTCCCCTGCGGCTGCGATCACCGACAGGACCCTGGCCAGGTTGGCTTTGCGCACGTCGCCGACGTTGCCCGGGGCCGAAGAGCTTGCGGCACGGGCGCTAGACGCTAGTTGGCGCATGCCTTCTCCTTGGGAATTCTTGGGGACGAATCGTTCACTGCTCGCTATTGACTCTAGCGTATTCCCACCCATATAGTTCAGGACATAAACTAAATGGTGGAAGCCATACCACCCCGATCCAAGGATGCATCCCATGACTCTTCAGCCAACCGCCGCCGACCGCTTCACTTTTGGATTGTGGACCGTGGGATGGACCGGTGCCGACCCGTTCGGCGTCGCCACCCGCGAGAACCTGGATCCGGTGGAAGCTGTGCACAAGCTGGCCGAGCTCGGCGCCTACGGCATCACCTTCCACGACAACGACCTGGTTCCCTTCGACGCCACCGAGGCGGAACGTGAACAGATCCTGGCAGGCTTCCGCACGGCGCTGGAGGAAACCGGGTTGAAGGTCCCGATGGTGACCACCAACCTGTTCAGCCACCCGGTGTTCAAGGACGGCGGTTTCACCTCCAACGACCGCTCGATCCGCCGCTTCGCGCTGGCCAAGGTGCTGCACAATATCGATCTGGCGGCCGAAATGGGCGCCGAGACCTTCGTCATGTGGGGCGGCCGCGAAGGCTCCGAGTACGACGGCTCCAAGGATCTGGCAGCGGCGCTGGACCGCATGCGCGAAGGCGTGGACACCGCTGCCGGCTACATCAAGGAAAAAGGCTACAACCTGCGCATCGCGCTGGAGCCGAAGCCGAATGAGCCGCGCGGCGACATCTTCCTGCCTACCGTGGGCCACGGCCTGGCCTTCATCGGGCAACTGGAACACGGCGACATTGTCGGGCTGAACCCGGAAACCGGCCACGAGCAGATGGCCGGACTGAACTTCACCCACGGCATCGCCCAGGCGCTATGGGCCGGCAAGCTGTTCCATATCGACCTCAACGGCCAGCGCAGCATCAAGTATGACCAGGACCTGGTCTTCGGCCACGGCGACCTGGCCAGCGCCTTCTTCACCGTGGACCTGCTGGAAAACGGCTTCCCGAACGGCGGGCCTACGTACGATGGCCCGCGCCACTTCGACTACAAGCCATCGCGCACCGACGGCTACGACGGGGTCTGGGACTCGGCCAAGGCCAACATGTCCATGTACCTGATGCTCAAGGAACGCGCACAGGCATTCCGCGCAGACCCCGAGGTACAGGAGGCCATGGAGTTCTCGGGCGTGTTCGAGCTGGGCGAAAGCACCCTGGGCGCCGGCGAGAGTGCGCAGCAGCTGATGGCCGATGCGACGAGCTTCGCCGACTTCGACGCCAACGCCGCCGCGCAGCGCAATTTCGCGTTCGTCCGCCTGAACCAGCTGGCCATCGAGCACCTGCTCGGCGCCCGCTAAAGATCCAGCACCCGCCCACCGCAGAAAGCAGCCGAAGAACCATGACGCTCGTTGCCGGCATCGATTCCTCCACCCAGTCCTGCAAGGTGGTGATCCGCGACGCCGCCACCGGCAGGCTGGTCCGTTCCGGGCGGGCCGCGCACCCCGAGGGCACCGAAGTGGACCCCGAGGCCTGGTACAGCGCATTGCAGGAAGCGATCGACCAGGCAGGAGGCCTGGATGACGTGGACGCCGTCTCGGTGGGCGGACAGCAGCATGGCATGGTGGTGCTCGATGCCAGCGGCGCGGTGATCCGCCCGGCACTGCTGTGGAACGACACGCGCAGCGCGCAGGCGGCCAGCCAGATCATCACCGAGGCAGGCCAGGGCGATGCCGCGGCGGGCGCCAGGTACTGGGCGCAGCGCACCGGCACCGTCCCGGTCTCCTCGATCACGCTGGCCAAGCTGCGCTGGCTGAAGGACCATGAGCCGCAGAACGCGGCCAAGGTCGCGGCCGTCTGCCTGCCGCACGATTGGCTGTCCTGGCGCCTGGCCGGCTACGGCCCCGGCTCCGGGGCCACCGGACTGGCGGCCCTGCGCACCGACCGCTCGGATGCTTCGGGCACCGGCTACTACCGCGCCGCAGAAAACGCCTATGACCACGAAGCGCTCGCGCAGCACCTGGGCCATGTCCCGCTGCTGCCGCAGGTTGCTGGCCCGCTGGAGTCCATCGGCCGCACCGCTTCCGGCGCACTGATCGGTGCCGGCGCGGGCGATAACGCCGCGGCCGGCTTGGGCGTAGGCGCCACGGTGGGCGACGTGGTCATGTCCCTGGGCACCTCCGGCACCATTTTCGCGGTTGCTGATTCACCCGCGGCCGATGCCTCCGGGGTGGTGGCAGGCTTCGCCGACGCCACCGGCAACTACCTGCCATTGGTCTGCACTCTGAACGCCACCCGAATCTTCGATGCCACCGCCAGCCTGCTGCAGGTCAGCCTCGAGGAATTCAACGACCTTGCACTGTCCGCCTCCCCCGGCTGTGACGGCCTGGTGCTGATGCCCTATTTCGACGGCGAGCGCACCCCGAACCTGCCAGAAGCCCGCGGCTCACTGCACGGCATCACCCGGGCCAACTACACTCCCGCAAACCTGGCCCGCAGCGCCGTGGAAGCCGTGGTCTGCTCCCTGGCCGACGGGCTGCGCGCGCTTGAAGCGCAGGGAGTGCAGGCCCAGCGCATCGTCCTTGCCGGCGGCGGCGCGCAATCCCCCGCAGTCCAGCAGATCGCCGTCCAGATCCTCGGCCTGCCAATCCTGCTGCCCGTCCCGGGCGAATACGTGGCCGATGGCGCGGCGCGCCAGGCGGCCGGCGTGCTGGCCGGGGAATTCCCCGACTGGGCCCAAGACACTGCCGAGCTCCCGGCGAGGGAACCTGCCCCGCAAATTCTCGAACGCTACCGCGCACTGGCTTCCAGCCAGTTCCGCAACGATTTCCTTGCCCGCACGGAGCTTGGCGCCTGAGCGCGCACCGGCGGTGCGACTAGACTTGTCACCATGGCATTGACTCAGTTAACGGTCGTGGACACCGCGGTTGGCATCCTGCAGCAGTTCGGGCTGGCTGACCTGTCCATGCGCCGGTTGGCCAAGGAACTCGATGTCCAGGTCGGCGCCCTGTACTGGCATGTGAAGAACAAGCAGGAGCTGCTGGCGCAGGTTGCCGCCCAGCTGCTGAATACCCCTGCGTTGTCGGTGGCTGCCGCCGACTATGAATCCCCTGCCGAGGCAATCCTCCAGCTGGCGCGCAAGCTCTACCTCGCATTGCTGCCGATCCAGGACAGCCCCGAAGTCATCGAGGTCGCCACCGCCATGCAAGCCACCGAACTGCAACCTGTGCTGCAGCTTCGCGCCCTGCTGGAAGCGGCGGGCCTGGCTGCCGAGAACGCCCGCCATGGGCAGCAGCTGATCCTGAACCACGTGCTCGGCTCGGTGGCCTACCGGCAGAACCTCGTCCAGCTCGATGTCGACGCACCCCTGGCTGACGGCTTCGACTGGGGGCTGCAGCGGGCAGTATCCGGCCTCATCGGCTAGCTCGCCGAGCTAGCCCAGGTTGCCGCCGGATGCTTCCAGATAGCAGGCGGCGCACAGCGACTCGTACCAGACCTCTTCGCCGTCGATCGCGACCTGGTCCCCATCAAAGACAATCGTCTCTCCCGAGCGGCGGGTATTGAACATGGCCTTGCGCCCGCAACGGCAAATGGTCTTCAGCTCTTCAAGAGAGTGCGCCAGTTCCATCAAGCGCGCCGAGCCAGGGAAGGCACGGGTGCGGAAATCAGTGCGGATGCCGTAGGCAAGCACCGGGACATCATCGAGCACGGCAATGCGCAACAGGTCATCGACCTGGGCGCGGGAAAGGAATTGCGCTTCATCCACCAGCAGGCAGGCCACCGGTGGCGCATCCACATGCGGCAGCAGGGCATCGGGGTCATCGCCCAGGGAATGGGCCGCGAACTTCTCGCGCAGGTTCTCTTCGGGGCCCACGCTGAAGTCGACCTCGCGTTCGATGCCGAGCCGGGAAACGATGGAGCTCTCGCCCTTGGTATCGATCCCGGGCTTGGCCAGCAGGATGCGCTGGCCGCGTTCCTCGTAGTTGAAGGCAGCCTGCAGCAAGCTCGTGGATTTGCCCGAGTTCATCGCTCCGTAGCGGAAATACAGCTTGGCCACCATTGCTCCTCGATAGTTGCGGCACCTGCCAACTGGCACGCCCTTTAAGATCTTAGTGCCCGTGCCGCCGTTCTCCAGTGGAACAGCACGCGGCGGCCAGCTCCGCTACTTCGCCGCCGGCTGCTTCTTCCCGGCGAAGACCAGCTTGTAGAGCATCGACATCACGATCACGAAAGGCACACCGAAGATCAGCGTGTACTTGAATTCCGGCACGAAGAACGAGGTTACCAGCAGGCCGCCGAGCAGCACAGCGCCGAGCATCGAGGCGGCCGGGTAGCCCGGCAGCTTGAATTCAAGTGCTGCCTTCTCCAGGCGCACCTGGCGGCGGAAGGACACATGGGTCAGCAGGATCATGAACCAGGTGGCCAATGCGCCGAAGGTGGCCAGCGACATCATGATGCCGAAGCCTCCCTCCGGGACCATCGCATACACCCCTGCCGCCACAGCGATGCCGCCGGCCGACATCCACACCGCGTGCACCGGTGCGCCCGCGCGGTTGGTCCGGTGCGCCAGGCGTGGCGCGTGGCCGGAATCGGCCAGCGAATGCAGCATCCGGGTGGCCGCGTAGAGCTGGGCGTTCATCGCCGAGAGCGCTGCAATGATGAGCACGAAGTTCAGCACCGAGTCCGCGAACGGGATGCCGATCTGCGACATCACAGTGACAAATGGCGAACCCCCGGCCAGCAGTTCGCTGGTTGGGGCCACCGCGAGGATCAGGGCCATGGTGAACACGTAGAAGAGCAGCAAGCGCAGGAAAGAGACCTTGAAGGCCTTGCGCACCGCGAGCTTGGGGTTCTTGGCTTCGGCGGCGGCAATGGAGATCGCCTCGACGCCCATGTACGAGAAGATCGCTACGATGACAGCGCTCCACGTGCCGAACAGGCCGTTGGCGAAGAAGCCGCCCTCGGCCAAATAGTTGTGGAACCCGAACTGGTCGCTGGGGTCGTGGAAGACCAGCCAGAGGGCTATGATGATGAACGCGATCACCGCGAAGACCTTGATCGCGGAGAACCAGTATTCGGTGGTTCCGAAGATCTTCACGCTGGAGAAGTTCACCCCCAAAAGCGCGGCCGAGAAGACCAGGACCCAAACCAGCCCGGGGATTGCGGGGAACCAGTACTGCATGTACTCGCCCACGGCGCTGACTTCGGTGCCCACCGCGAAGATCAGCGCTGACCAGTACAGGTACTTGGTCAGGTATCCGGCGAACCGTCCCAGGTAGCGTTCGGCATAGACGCCGAAGGAACCGGCCACCGGCTGCTTGACAGTCATTTCCGCCAAGGCGCCCATGACCAGCAAGGCGACGACGCCGCCAATGAGGTAGCTGATGATCACCGAAGGACCAGCCATGGCGATGGCGAGCTTGCTGCCGGCGAACAGGCCGGTGCCGATGGCGCTGCCCAGCGCGATCATGGACATCTGCCCCGGAGTCAGCGACTTCTTCAAACCCGAACCGACTTCAGTGGCGCGTACCGGCTGCTTGCCCAACGATGCTCCCTCTAGACCTATGCGAACAGCACGGCATCGAAAATGCCGTGCTGTTCTCAAGGTTACTCCCGCGCCAATTCGCCAATTCCGGGGCCACCGGGCCCGCAACCGGCGGAATTTGCATCATGTCACGGCATTACGCACGGCGTACTCTTCGCGCTGCCACGCATTGGTGTGCAGAATTTCACGCAGTTTCTCCACGGCATCCCAGATATCGGTGCGCGTCAGGTACAGCGGGGTGATGCCGAAGCGCAGGACTTCCGGCTCGCGGTAGTCTCCGATGACGCCCTGGTCGATGAGTGCGGCGATGATTTCATATCCATGCTCATGGCGGAAGCTGACATGGCTGCCGCGGGCTGCATGCTCGCGCGGAGTCACCAGTTCCAAACCGTAACCGGCGCAACGGGTTTCCACCAGCTCGATGAACAGATCCACCAGCTCCAGCGAGTTCGCGCGCACCTTGCCCATGTCAGCTTCCAGCGCGATATCCAGGCCGGCTTCGATCATTGCCAGCGAGGTGACCGGCTGGGTGCCGCACATGAAGCGGCGGATGTCGTTGGCCGGGGTGTAGCTGTCGGCCATCTCGAAGGGCGACTTGTGCGACCACCAGCCGGACAGCGGCTGCCAGAAGCGTTCGTGGTGGCGGGCATTGACCCAGATGAACGCCGGGGAACCCGGGCCGCCGTTGAGGTACTTGTAGGTGCAGCCCACGGCGTAGTCGGCATCCGCGGAGTTCAAGTCAATCGGCACTGCCCCCGCGGCATGGGCCAGGTCCCAGACCACCAGTGCACCCGAGGCGTGGATGGCCGCGGTGACTTGGTCCATGTCCCACATGGATCCGGTGCGGTAGTTCACGTGCGACAGGGCCACCACAGCCACGGTTTCGTCCAGTGCGGCACGCAGCTGCGCCTCGGAGTCGATGAGCTTCACTTCGTAGGCGACGCCGGTTTCCTGTGAGAGCGAGTTGACCAGATCGGCCAGACCCTGCGCGATATAGATGTCGGTTGGGAAGTTGTCGCGTTCGGTGAGAATCACCCGGCGCTGCGGGGCATCGGCCTTCTGCGTGCGCAATGCAGAGGCCAGGGCCTTGAACAAGTTCAGGGTGGTGGTGTCGGTGATCGCGGTTTCGCCGGGGTTCGCGCCCAGCAGGCGCCCCAGCTTGTCGCCGAGCTTCAGCGGCATCTCGAACCAGCCGGCGGTGTTCCATGAACGGATCAGGCCCTGGCCCCATTCTTCAGTGACTACCTGGGCGGCCCGTTCGGCTGCTCCCTTGGGCAGCGCACCCAGGGAGTTGCCATCCAGGTAGATGACGCCTTCCGGGAGGTTGAAGCGGTCGCCGAACGCCACCAGCGGGTCTGCCGCGTCCAACTGTGCAAGCGACTGGCGGGTCAGTGGGGTGGTCATTGGATCTCCTGTTCGGCCACGATCAAGGATGGAAAACTTCCAGTTCTCCATGATGAATCCATCGTAGAATCAGATTCGATACTGTGCGAGCAGAACTGAACTTATTAGAAGAATCGAGTTGATCAGCCGTGCCAGGTTCATTATGGACGGTTCAAGGCGACGCCCTGCCGAATCCTGTTCGTGTCGACGGAACGGACTTGTCCATCCTTGCTGAGCTGAGCCAGGATGCGCGGATCGCCAACAATGTCCTGGCAGCAAAGGTCGGCCTGGCTCCCTCCACCTGCTTGGGTCGGGTCAAGGCCCTCTCCAAGGCGGGGGTGATCACCGGCTACCATGCAGCGATCAATGAGCGGCTGCTTGGCGTTGCCGTCAACGCCATGATTTCCGTTGTGGTCTCCTCCGTTGCCCGGGACCGCCTGCTGTCCTCGGCGCATCAGCTCAAGGAGCTCGCCGAGGTCAAGGAAGTCTTCGTTCTCGGTGGCTCGCCGGATTTGCTGGTGCGCGTGGCGACCCGGAGCATCGAAGATTTGCGGACATTCGTGGCCACGCACTTGGGGTCCAACCGCGCGTTCGCTTCCACCCAGACGGTCATAATCTTCGAGCATTTGGCCTAGCACCGGGAAGCCTTCGTCATCTAACGGCATCTCTCATCTGGATCTCATTTATTTCAGCCACAATGAAAAACATGGGAAAGGAAGCTTTGCGCCGTGTCTTTGCGACGATCGCTGTCGTGGCAGTCGTATGCCTGGGCGCGTTCGGAATCAGCCAAGCCTTGGAAGGCCCGGCGGACCAAGACCTCGGTGAAGGGTTCATCTTCGAAGAAGCCACCCCTGCTCCGACCAGCAGCACCCCCAACGGCCCATCCTCCTCGCCTTCCGCCTCGGCGACCGAATCCCGCAGCTCGAAAAATCCGGAGCCTTCGGAGAAACCCAAGCCGAGCGCTACTCCCAAGCCGAAACCGAAACCTGCTCCGCCACCCCCGCCGAAGAAGACCGTCGTCCCATTGCCTCCATCCGGCAACCAGTACGACGATGATGACGACGATGACGACGACTACGAAGAAGCCGACGACGACGGTGACGATGACTAGCTCACCCGAACGCCGGTGGTCCATCCGGGCCCGGGTGCTGACCGGCATGATGCTGCTCGTGGGCCTGGCCCTGCTGGTGGCGGGCACCGCAAGCTTTGCCGTGCAGCGCCACGAACTGAACGAACGCCTCGACGAGTCGTTGACCCGCACCGTCAAGGAATTCAAAGTCCTCACCGAAACCGGTGTCGACCCGCGGACCATGGAGCGCTTCAAGCACGCTGAGGACCTGCTGTACATCGCCATGCAGCGCACCCTGCCGTCGCCGAAGCAGGGCATGCTCGCACTGGTTGGCAACAAGGTGCGCTGGACCGCACCGGATATCGTCAACACCCGGCTGGAAGATGATCCGGAGTTCCTCGAATGGGCCAGAACCGTCCAGGATGCCAACCATATCCGCCTGGGAACTGTAGACACGGACATCACTACCTATCGCGCAGTGGTCGTTCCGGTCAGCCTTCCTGCCGACCATGAGCACGGCGCCTTCGTGCTGGCCTACGACTACTCGGCCGAGGCCATCGCCAACGACCGCAACTTCATGATCTACGCCGCCGTCGGCGGCTCGGTCATGCTCGTCGCCGCGCTGGCCGCCTGGCTGGTGGTGGGACGGATGCTCGACCCGATTCGCCGCCTGCAAACCACCGCGCAGCAGATTTCCGAGACCGATGTCTCCCAGCGCATCGAGGTTTCCGGAAATGACGAGTTCGCCGAACTGACCGTCACTGTCAACGAGATGCTGGACCGCTTGGAAGGCGCGCTGAGCTCGCAGCGCCAGCTGCTCGATGATGTCGGGCACGAATTGCGCACGCCGGTGACGATCATCAACGGGCATCTGGAACTGATGGACCCCAGCGATCCAGAAGATGTCGCGCAGAGCCGCGATATCGCCATGGACGAGCTCGGGCGCATGTCCTTGCTGATCAACGACCTGGTGACCCTGGCGAAATCCAACCGCATGGACTTCCTCCAGGTTGAGCCGACGGAAGTCGGCAAGCTGCTGGACGACATCCTCGACAAGGCCCGCGGCCTGGGACCGCGCCAGTGGCGCGTCGACTACCGCACCGAAGCCACCGTGTCGCTCGACCCGGTCCGGACCACCCAGGCCATGCTGCAGCTGTGCGCCAATGCGGTGAAGTTCTCGGCCGAGGGCAGCCGCATCGGCTTGGGCAACGAGATTGTCCGCGATGGCCAGGGCAACACCACCTTGCGCTGGTGGGTTTCCGATGCGGGCGTGGGCATCCAGGCCGAAGATCTTGAACGCATTTTCGAGCGCTTTGGACGTGGCCAGAACTCTGTGCGTTCCTCCGGTTCCGGCCTGGGGCTGAACATCGTGCAGGCCATCGCTGAAACCCACGGCGGGCGAGTGTGGGTGAATTCGGAGCATGGCAAGGGATCCACGTTCTACATTGACATGCCGTTGTCGACTGGAAGCAAGGAAGCATGAGCCAGATACTGATTATTGAAGATGAGCCGCGCATCAGTTCGTTCGTTGCCAAGGGGCTGCGTGCCGCGGGACTGACCTCATCCATCGCGGAAACCGGGCATGACGGTTTCAGCCAGGCCATTGAAGGCGACCATGAGCTGATCATCCTCGATCTGGGCCTGCCCGATGAGGACGGATTCTCGGTGCTGCGCCGCCTGCGCGCCGCGCAGATCGATACGCCGGTAATCATCCTGACCGCGCGCGGCAGCGTGGAAGACACGGTCGCCGGCCTGCAGAACGGCGCCGATGACTACATGGCCAAGCCGTTCCACTTCGACGAGCTGCTGGCCCGCGTACGCCTGCGCCTTCGCTCGGAGGACAATGCCCCCGAGGTGTCTTCGCTGACCCACGAGAACCTGCATATGGATTTGCTGCGCCGCCGCGTGACGGTCGATGAACGCGAGGTCGACCTGTCGGCACGCGAGTTCGCGCTGGCCGAAGCGTTCTTGCGCAACCCCGGACAGGTGCTCAGCCGGGAGCAGCTGCTGTCCCGGGTCTGGGGCTATGACTTCGACCCCGGTTCCAACGTGGTGGACGTGTATGTCCGCTACCTGCGCAACAAGCTCGGAACTGAACGCTTTGAGACGGTGCGCGGATTCGGCTACCGTCTCGCCTCGGATCGGTAGCCGAATCCGCTGCCGGTGCTAGCGCAGCGCCGGGTCCGGGACGAAGCTCTGCTGCAGCAGCCGGCTCCAGCGGTTGGCCGGCAGCTGCGGGTTCAGCAGCGCAATGCCGATGCAGTACTTGGACATCGACACCTCGCGGATGCCCAGCTCTGCCAGAGCCTGGTCCGAAACGCCGCGGCCGTCGGCTGACTTGGTCTCCACGACAATCAGGTCCGGCCCGTCGACTTTCGCCTCGCCATGGGCGTATTCCAGCTCGACATCGCAGGTCAGCCGTTCACCATCGATCGGGTTCACGAACGTCGCGCGGCGGTAGGCGCTGTCCAGGACCGGCTGCAATTGGGGTGCCTCCTGCCCGTACTCGCTGCGCAGCACCGATTCGAGGAATTCCCGGTTTTCCTTGGTCAGTTCGCCAGCAGTGTCCAGGTCCTGCTCTACACGGTGCTTCACCGTGGCGCCACGCAGCCCCTTGGTCTTGATCTCGAACATCGACAGCCCGGTGTCCGCATAGGTGCGCGAGCGCACCTTGTAGCGCCGGCGCCGGCCCTGGCGGTGGGCGCGGTACTGGTCGTAGTCCTCGGTGTCGAAATACACCGATTCGTAGCGGAAGGTGCGCCGGCCGTCGATCTGCATGATCTTGAACTGGTCGCCCAAGCGCTCGGATAGCGCGGTGAATTCCTCCGGGGTCAGCAGGAACTTCTTGTCGACGCGGGTCTGCAGCGCAGCTTCGGAGATCACATCTTCGAGGCTGATGGGCTCCCGGCCGATGACGGCTGCCTCCAGAGCCGCCCTGGCTTGGGAGGAGGCGAGGTCCACACGCTTGTCGGCAAGGGCAGTCATCAAGACCACGACCCCTGCTTCGCTCCGTTCTGCGTGGCCGGGGCGGTCTGGCTGTTGGCCAGTTCATAGGTGCCGGAGAAGCTCTCGGAGGCGCTGGCCTTGGACGCAGGCTTGCTGCCGGCGGCGTTGGTGCGGAAGCGGACATCGACGATGGTCAGGTCGCGCACCATGTCCAGCTCGACAACCACGGTTCGCAGCACCTTGGCATCCAGCAGTTCTTCAAGCGCGGCCTGCAGGTCGACCTTCTTCGGGTAGGCGCGTTCCAGGGTCACGGTCTGGCGTTCGGTGCGCGGGGCGAAGCTCGGGTGGTCGGCAAGGAACATCACCAGAACCAGGGCCGCGGTCGCTGCCGGAGCCAGCCATGCAGGTTCCGGGTGCAGGCCGTTGACCAAGCCGATGGCCAGCGAGATGAAGTAGTAGGCCACTTCTTCCTGGGTCAAGGTGTCGGACCGAAGGCGGATGATCGAGAGGATGCCGAAGAGGCCGAGACCCAGCCCCATGCCCGCACCGCTGCCCGAGAGCAGCAAGGTGACGGCGAAGATGCCCATGCTCAAGGCGATGTAGGCCAGCACGAGGTCGCGGCGGAAGTGGCGGCGGAAGTATACGAAGCACACGAGAACCGTAATACCGATGATGTTGGAGCCCAGTCCCATCCAGAATGACAACATTGCTCTCCCTTTCGAAGACGTGAGGTGATGATCTCTTCGAAATGAACTTTAGGTGAACTAGATGAGTCCGGAAGTAGAACAACATGAGAACGCCCTCATGTTTCTTAATGAGTCATGACCTGCCGGTTTGCTGTTTGTTGAAGGTGACGACGAGACCTTCGCAGGGTTGGAAGCCTGCGTTAAATACCGCTCGGCGGCTCTTCTCCTTGCGAGAAGAGCCGCCGAGCGGTGTTGCGAAATTGGCTACTTGCCGGCTTCGATTTCAGCCTTGGCGGTAGCATCCGAGTCGTTCAGGAACTTGCCGATGCGCTCGACTTCCTCGGTCTCCCCGATGGCAGCAGCCGCCCGGCCCAGCGCGTACAGCGAGCGCAGGAAGCCGCGGTTCGGCTCGTGGCGCCAAGGCACCGGGCCCTGTCCGCGCCAGCCGGCCTTGCGCAGCGAGTCCAGGCCGCGGTGGTAGCCCACGCGTGCGAACGCATAGGACTCCACGATGCGGCCTTCGTTATGCGCTTCGTTGGCAAGCAGTGCCCAAGCCAGTGACGAGGCAGGGAATTTTGCCGCCAAGTCCGCGGCTTCGTCCCCGGCTTCGTGGCGTGACAGCACTTCGGTTTCTTCCGGAAGCAGGGTTTCCGGGATGCCCAGCAGGTTTTCTCCGACCATGGTTACTTCAGCGACTTTCCGGCCGAGCCGAGCTGCTGGGCAGCTTCAACGATGCGGGCAGCCATGGACTCTTCGGCCTTGGCGCCCCACACGCGTGGGTCGTAGGTCTTCTTGTTGCCAACTTCGCCGTCAACCTTCAGCACACCGTCATAGTTGGCAAGCATGTGGCCAGCTACCGGGCGGGTGAAGGCGTACTGGGTGTCGGTGTCGATGTTCATCTTGATCACGCCATAGGCAACTGCGTCAGCAATTTCCTGCTCAGAAGAGCCCGATCCGCCGTGGAATACCAGGTCGAATGGGTTCGCCTTGCCAATCTTGGCGCCAACCTGGGCCTGGATATCCTTCAGGATCTCTGGGCGCAGCTTTACGTTGCCTGGCTTGTAAACGCCGTGCACGTTGCCGAAGGTCAGCGCGGTGATGTAACGGCCCTTCTCGCCGGAGCCCAGGGCTTCAATGGTGGCCAGAGCGTCTTCGACGGTGGTGTAGAGCTTGTCATTAATGGCGTTCTCCACGCCGTCTTCCTCGCCGCCCACGGTGCCGATCTCGACCTCGAGGATCTGCTTGGCGGCATGGGTGCGCGGCAGCAGTTCGGCGGCAATGCGCAGGTTCTCTTCGAGGGTTTCAGCCGAACCGTCCCACATGTGGGAGTTGAAGAATGGATCGCGGCCTGCGGCAACTTCGGCTTCCGAAGCGGCCAGCAGCGGCAGCACGAAACCGTCCAGCTTGTCGGCTGGGCAGTGGTCGGTGTGCAGCGCGATGTTCACGCCGTAGTTCTTGGCAACCTGGCGGGCGAAGGCCGCGAAGCCCAGCGAGCCGGCAACCATGTCCTTGATGGACGCACCTGACCAGTATGCGGCGCCGCCGGTGGAGACCTGGATGATGCCGTCGGATTCAGCCTCTGCGAAACCGCGGATTGCGGCGTTCAAAGTCTGCGAGCTGGTCACGTTCACTGCTGGGAAGGCGTAGCCGCCTGCCTTGGCAGCATCGATCATTGCATTGTACTTATCGGGGGTTGCGATAGGCATGCTTCACTCCTGGTGATTAGCGAGGTTACGCGTCTCCATTGACGGCGGTTCGCCATCCATCCTATCGGCTATGGCACTGGCTGAGTCCTAAATCTCAGATCGTGACACGGGGATTTCCGAGGTTTACGGCAAAGCGAACGGCCAACCCAGACGAGAACTAGTCTCATGACGGTTGGCCGTTGGCTTATTGCGTTCCTTATTCGTTTGTTGCGCTCTGGGAACTGCTTCCCGATGGAGCCACCTGCGTGGTGCCAGTTCTGCTTGGAGCTGGCGCCGAGCTCGTGGACGCATTCGGAGTTTCGCTTCCGGTTGACGTCGACTTCGACGAATCCGTTTCAGCCTCAGGAGCTGGCGTCGTTGGAGACTTCTCGACCGAACCTTTTTCTTCCTTGGATCCCTCAGTGGGCGCGGGGGCTGTTGTCTCAGGAGCAGTCGTCTCAGGCCCCGTAGGCGAGCTCTCGTCAGGGCTCGTCGAACCGTCTGGACTCTGCGACTCGCTTGGGCTCGTCGACGCGTCCGGACTCTTGGAGTTATCCGGACTCTTGGAGCTATCCGGGCTCTGCGAGCCATCTGGCGACTGCGAACCGTTTGGGGATTCGCTCTCGCTTGGCGACGGGCGCTTCGTTTCCGATGGGGTCGGTTTCGGCCGAGGAATGACTGGAGTATCGTCCTCGGGAACGATCACATCTGGATCCGGGCCGCTTGGAGCGCGATCTGGCGTCTGGGAGCCGTTGCCCTTCGGAGCGGTGCCGGCGTTGACCGTCAGGCGCTGCGAATTAATCATTGCCTGACGCTGTCCAGGAATGGTTGGCAGGTAGTTGCGCGGATCGTGCCAACGGCCATCGATGATGACCTCGAAGTGCACATGGCAACCGGTCGAGTTGCCGGTAGTGCCGGCCAAGGCAATCAGCTCGCCCTGTTCGACCCGCTGCCCCACCTTGGCAATCAACTTTGAATTGTGGCTGTAGCCAGTCTGGACATTGCTGCCGTGATCAATAGTCACACGCATGCCTGAGTGGCCTGCCCATGAGGATACGGTGACCGTTCCAGCCTCGGAAGCGTAAACGGGCGAGCCGCAGGCAATCGGGTAGTCCTGGCCGATGTGGATCTGGTTGCCCGGACCGGTTGGGTTGGCACGCCAGCCGTAGGGGCTGGAAATCTTGCGCGTCTTGACCGGGTGCATCAGCTGCAGGTCGCCAGGCAGCTTGCCCAGTTCACCTACCATGCCGGCGAGCAATGCGGAGGATTCGTTGTCATCGCCGGATGCTTCGGACTCAGCATCAGCGCCATCGATCATGCCCACTGGACGTCCGTCAATTGCCAGTTCCTTGCCGGAACCGCCGAAGGCATTCAGTGGAGCGTCGGCGCTGACATAGACAGGCCCGTTGAACATCGACGGATCAGCGACAGCGTCGATGCCTACGGGGATATTTCCCTGCCTGGTATCTCCGACCTGCGCCATGATTGGGATCGCCAAGGCTCCTGTCAGCCCGAGCGCAGCGACGATAGAAGTCGACCATATAACCAATGGTTTCCTGCGTCGCGGCAAACCCGGCAACAACAAGTCGTGGTTCACTTGATGACGTCGTTTCACGACCGCCCTCTCCCAGATCACATTTTCATAACCAAAATCCAGCGTAGGCCGAAAATGGTAACTAATCCAGATGCTCGACTAAACTCGCCAGTATTAAATTTCCAGTTAACCTACATTTTGCCCAAACACGTGCCTGCGCACCCATGCGTGCATGGCAATCCCGGCGGCGGAAGCCGCATTGATTGAACGAGTCGACCCGAACTGCTCGATGGACAAGGTGTCCTTGGCCGCGGCATGGACTTCCGGGCTGAGTCCGGGACCTTCTTGCCCGAAGACCAGCACGCAGTTCTTCGGAAGATCGTAGGTTTCCAATGGAACGGAATCCGGGAAGATATCGATGCCCAGAATGGTCAGCCCTTCGCCTTCGGCCCAGGCAACGAACTCCTCCACCGTTGCATGGTGGCGTACATGCTGGTAACGATCCGTGACCATGGCGCCTCGCCGATTCCAGCGGCGGCGGCCGATGATATGTACTTCCTTGGCCAAGAAGGCATTGGCGCTGCGCACCACAGTGCCGATGTTCATATCGTGCTGCCAGTTTTCAATCGCGATATGGAAATCGTGGCGGCGTTCGTCAAGATCAGCAATGATGGCGTCCATCGTCCAGTAGCGGTATTTGTCCGCGACGTTGCGCCGGTCGCCCTCGGCAAGCAGCTGCGGATCGTATCTTCCGTCGGTAGGCAGCTCCCCTTCCCAGGGGCCCACACCGATGACATGCTGCGCACCGGGATCATTCACTGGTTCATGCGTTTCTTCGTTCACAGTATTAAGCCTAGTTCGTTATGTTCGTGCCCTTGTTCACGGTGCATTTGCACGAGCCTGTGTAATCTCTTAATAGAAGGGGATACTTTCAGTGCCGATAGCTCCCACCACATACTTTCCCAGGGAGGATCCACGCCTCGTGACTACTTCAATCCGCGGTACCCGAACTGTCCACGACATCAAATGCTGGCTCACCGACATGGACGGCGTATTGGTGCACGAGAACCAGGCCATCAAGGGCGCCGCCGAGCTTTTGGGCTACTGGCGCGAAAACAACCTGCGCTTCCTGGTGCTGACCAACAACTCCATCTTCACCCCGCGCGATTTGCGCGCCCGCTTGCTGGCCTCGGGCCTGGACGTCCCGGAGGAGAACATCTGGACGTCCGCGATGGCCACCGCCGAGTTCCTGGCTCGCCAGCGTCCAGGTGGCCGCACCTTCGTCATCGGCGAAGCCGGCCTGACCACCGCACTGCACGATGCAGGTTTCATCATGACCGATCAGAATCCTGACTACGTGGTTCTGGGCGAGACCCGCACCTACTCTTTTGAAGCCATCACCAAGGCCATCCGGCTGATCGAAGGCGGGGCGAAGTTCATCGCCACGAATCCGGACGCCACCGGCCCCTCCACCGAGGGCATCATGCCGGCCACCGGCGCCATCGCGGCCCTGATCTCGCGCGCAACCAACCGCGACCCATACGTGGTGGGCAAGCCGAACCCGATGATGTTCCGCTCCGCCTTGAACCGGATCGACGCGCACTCGGAAACCACCGCGATGATCGGCGACCGCATGGACACCGATATCGTTGCGGGCATGGAAGCCGGACTCCTGACGGCATTGGTGTACACCGGCATCACCGCCCGGGAAGACATGGATACCTTCCCGTTCCGCCCGGACCTTCAGTTCCCTTCCGTGGCTAACCTGCATGCGGAACTCGCCAAGGGCGCCGCGGCAGCGGAAACGCCAGCCGCCAAGAAGTAGCCTTCAGCTGACCCATGTAAGGCCGGGCTTTTGCCCGGCCTTACTGCGTTGGCGCACGGTTCCGGACGTATGCTGAGACCGTGAGCGAGCAAGTACCGAACGAGGTTCCGGGTGCGCGGAAGCGCGGGCGCCCCAAGGGCAGCACCACCGGGACAACCAAGGCGGCCATCCTCAGGGCCGCCTCCAAGGAATTTTCCCATGCCGGATACGAGGCAGCCAGCCTCCGTTCGGTAGCGCGCCGAGCCGGGGTGGATCCTGCGCTGGTGCACCATTACTTCAAGGACAAGGACGACCTGTTCGTCCAGACCATGCACATCCCCGTCAATCCAGGGGAAATCATTGCCCAGGCCGCCACGGCGCCGTTGGAGCAGATGGGCGAGGCGCTGGTTCGCGCGTTGCTCACCACCTGGCGCAAGCCCGCCTTCCGCACGGCGGCAACGGCCATGATCCGGGGACTAATTTCCAGCAGCAGCGCGACGAAGATCCTCCGCCCCTTCCTGCAGAAGGAGATCTTCTCGCGCTTGGGTTCGCGTTTACCCGAAGATAGCGCCGAACCCCGGGTGGCCCTGGTGGCCAGCCAGATTATCGGGCTCATTGTCGCGCGCTACATCATTGACTTGGAGCCTTTGGCCTCCATGGATGACGAGCAGGTGATCAAGCTGGTAGCTCCCACTATCCAGCGCTACCTCACCGGTGAATTGCCTGCGCTGGACCATTGACATACCGCTGGCGGGGGTCTCTAATTCATTATGTGATGAATAAAAAGGCTTGTGTCGATGTGCAGCGCCTCGTGGTCAGACGCGGAAGGTCCCTGGTCCTGGACCAGGTGGGCTTCCAACTAGCGCCGGGACTGATCATCGGCTTGCTCGGACCCAGCGGCAGCGGCAAGAGCACCCTGCTGCGCAGCATCGTGGGCAACCAGATCATCAGCGGTGGAACTGCCACCGTTCTCGGACAGCCCGCCGGGCACAAATCCCTGCGCCATCGGGTCGGCTACATGACCCAGGCCGCCAGCGTCTATGACGATTTGAGCGTCAAGCAGAACATCGCCTATTTCGCCAAGATCCTCGGGCAGCGGGCAGCCGAAGTGGAGCGAGTCATGGAAACCACGGACCTCACGGATCAGTCCGACCGGCTGGCCATGGATCTATCCGGCGGGCAGCGCAATCGCGTGTCCTTGGCCATCGCATTGCTCGGCTCGCCGGACATTGTCATCCTGGATGAACCCACGGTGGGCTTGGACCCTGTCCTGCGGGCGGATTTGTGGGCGATGTTCTCGCGACTGGCGGCCACCGGCCTTTGCCTTGTCGTCTCCAGCCATGTCATGGACGAAGCCATGCGGTGCGATGAAGTACTGCTGCTGCGCGAGGGGAAACTGCTCGGCCAGATGACCCCGGAAGCGTTGATGGAATCAACCGGTGCGCAGAATCCCGAAGATGCTTTCGTTGCGCTGATCGCGGCAGGCGGCACCGCGCAGCCGCCAAGCCGCAAGGCATCTGTTCCGAAGCATCGGGCCGCGGCGGAAGGGAAGCAGCCATGAAACGCACACTCGCCACCACCGGGCGGGTCTTGGCCCAGGTGCGCCACGACCCGCGGACCATCGCGTTGATGCTCATCGTGCCCAGCCTGCTGATCGGCCTGATCGCCTGGATCTTCACCGACACCCCGGCCTTCAGCCGCATCGGTCCGGCCATGATCGCGTTGTTCCCCTTCGTGGTGATGTTCCTGGTCACCAGCATCGCCACCCTGCGCGAGCGGCGCAGCGGCACCCTCGAGCGCCTGCTGAGCATGCCGCTGGCCAAGGGCGAGTTCATCTTCGGCTATGCGCTGGCCTTTACCCTGGTCGCGATTTTCCAAACCATGATCGCTGTCAGCTTCGCCATCTGGGTTTGCGGCCTGGAAATCGAAGGCAGCTTCTGGCTGCTGTTTGCTGTGGCAGCCCTCGACGCGCTGCTGGGAATCAGCCTCGGGTTGATGGCCAGCGCCTTCGCGCGCACCGAATTCCAAGTAGTCCAGTTCATGCCTGCACTGGTCATCCCGCAGTTCCTGCTGGCCGGCATCATCCTGCCCCGCGAGCAGCTGCCCGGAGTGCTGGAAGCCATTGGAGACTGGCTTCCACTGTCCCACGCCATCGACGACCTCTCAGATGTCGCGGCGGGAACAGTGGATTCCGCGACGGCAGGCAGCATGCTGGTCATCGTCGCCTGGATCGCCGTCGCGCTGCTGGTCGGTTCACTGACACTGCGGCGTCGCACCGCATAGCGGCTACGCGATGTCCACCGGGGTATCCATCACGCGGCCTTCGGCCACTTCACGCACTGTCCCGGTGATCTCGAAATCGGCTTGCACTGCAAGATCCTCGCTGCTCGAACCCACCAGCGCCGTGAACGTGCCCGGTTCCACAATGCGTTTTCCAGACAGGCCAGTGAACGAGGTGCGGTCGGCGTGAAGCGTGAAGGTGACCCGCTTCGACTCCCCTGCCTCGAGCGGCACCTTGGCGAAACCGGCAAGCCAGCGGCGCGGACGCACCACCTGCGACACCGCATCAGCAAGGTACAACTGCACCACTTCAGCTCCGGAGCGCGCCCCGGTATTGGTTGCGGTGGCGCTGATCCGAAGGCTCCCGTCGGTAGCAATACCAGTCTCCGACAGCTCCAACCCGGAGATTTCGAAGCTGGTGTAGGAGCTGCCGTAGCCGAAGGGGTACAGCGGCCGCGGATCGAGATTCGTGACGCCTTCGGCATGCCACGCCAGCTTTGAGGCAAGGTAGGTGCCCGGCTGCCCGCCGATATGGTCGGGGATCTGCGCCGGCAGCTTGCCCGAGGGGTTGACCTCGCCGGTCAGCACACTGGCCAGCGCAGGCCCGCCCTCCACCCCCGGCATGAAGCACTGGACGATGGCCGCGGTGCGATCCGCGAACTGCCCGAGCGAGTACGGGCGCCCGGTGACCAGCACCAGCACCGTCGGGGTGCCGGTCGCCAGCACCGCTTCCACCAGATCCCCCTGCCGCCCGGGCAGGCGCAGGTCGACCACGTCGCAGCCCTCTCCCGAGGTGCCCCGGCCAAAGAGGCCAGCGAGGTCGCCGACGGTGACCACCGCGACTTCGGCATTGCGGGCCGCTTCGACGGCCTGGGCGATGCCCGAACCATCCAGATCGGTGAAGTCCACGCCGCGGGCATACTCGATCTGCGATCCGGCGAGCGCAGGAGCCTGCTGCAAGGCTTCGAGGATCGAGGCCATCGGCACGCCGTAGTCCTGCTGCTCGGCAAAGCGCGAGTAGACGTGGTTGGTGAAGGAGTAGCAACCCAGGTGGGTGCGCGGCTGGGAGGCGCTGGGGCCAATGACCGCCACACGTGCCGGGTTCTCCAGGGGGAGAATCTGCTCATTGCGCAGCAGGACGATGGATTCCTCGGCCATCTTCCGGGCATGGGCACGGTTATCCGCCGAATCCAGTTCCACGTCATCGCCCAGCCAGGCCTTGCGCGGGTTCCAGCCTGGGTCCAGCAGGCCCAATTCGAGCTTCTGGGCCAGCACGCGGCGTACCGCGGTGTCCAGGACTTCCTGCTCCAGCGCTCCGGCGCGGACAGCCTGGGCCAAGTTGGCGAAGGCGGTGGTCTCCGGGAGCTCAACGTCCATGCCGGCCTCCAGGGACAGCCGGCCCGCCGCGTCCTCGTCTTCTGCGACTTCGTGCATGCTGTGCAGGAAGCTGACGGACCAGTAGTCGGCCACGACGGTTCCCTTGAAGCCCCAGCGGCCACGCAGCACTTCGGTGAGCAGCCGGTGGCTGCCCGCTGGCGCTTCGCCATCCACGTCCGCATAGGAGTTCATCACTGACTTCACTCCGGCTTCGCGAACTGCGCGTTCAAACGGCGGGAAGACGATGTCCTCCAAGGCGCGCGGGCCCATGGAGACCGGCGCATGGTTGCGTCCGGCTTGCGAGGCCGCGTAGCCGGCGAAGTGCTTCAAGGTGGCGTGCACCCCGGAATCCTGCAAGCCGCGCACATAGGCTACCGCCAGCTCGCCCACAAGGTGGGGGTCTTCGCCCATGGTCTCTTCCACCCGGCCCCAGCGGTAGTCCCGGGCAACGTCCAGGACTGGGGACAGACCCTGGTGCACGCCCATTTTCCGCATGTCGGCACCGATGCGCCGAGCCATGCCTCCAATGAGTTCCGGATTGAAGGTTGCGCCCCAGGCGATGGACGCCGGATAGCAGGTGGCCCCCAGGGTGGTGAAACCGGTCAGGCATTCCTCGTGGGCAATGGCCGGAATACCCAGGCGGTTGGCGGCAATGACCTGCTCTTGCAGTTCAACCAGGCGTTCGCGGCCCTCGGCGGGAGCCAACGGGATGGTGCCGAAGGCGCGGGTGATATGACCCAATCCGTCCTTGATGGCGTCTTCGAAGTCGGGTCCGGCGCCGAAGGTGTTGGCCATCGGCGCCACATTGCTCTCGCCATCCTGGCTTGCTTCCGCAGGGCGGATCCAGAACGAGCCCAGCTGCGCGGCTTTCTCTTCCAGTGTCATTTCATCCATCAGCGCGGCGACGCGTTGCTCGGCAGGAAGTGCGGTGTCATGCCAGGCTTGCTCGACAGTTTTCATGGTTTTTCCTTGTCTTCAAAAGATTTCGATAGCTTGAGGCGCGCTGGATCAGCCCTTGACCGCGCCCTGCAGTCCATTGACGATGCGTTTCTGCATGGCCAGGAAAAAGACCAGTGCCGGGATCATGGCCAGCGCGGTGAAAGCGAAGACGCCGGCGGTATCCGCCGAGTGCTCGCTGGAGTAGTCTGCGACGCCCAGCGGCAAGGTGCGCATCTCCCCCCGCAGCAGCAGCAGCGGAAGCAGGTACGCGTTCCATGACCCGACGAAGGCCAGCACGCCGACGGTGACCATGCCCGGTCCGGACAGCGGCAGCAGGATCTTCCAGAAGAAGCCCATGCGGCTGGCGCCATCGAGCTGGGCCGCTTCTTCCAGCTCCTGCGGTAGCGCCATCAGGAAGGGGCGCAGGATGACCACGGTCATGGGCAGCGCGAAGGCCGCCTGCGGCAGGGCCACACCCCACCAGGTGTTGCCCATGCCCAGGTCTCGGGTGATCAGGATGAACAGCGGAACGATTGCCACGGTGGCGGGGAACAGCAAGCCGAGCACGAAGACCATGAAGATCGGTTCGCGCAGGCGGAACTGGTAGCGGGCCAACGGGTAGGCGGCCATGATCCCGAAAACCACCACGATAACGGTGGTGATCAGCGCAATCATCGTGGAGTTCAGCGCGTACTGCCAGAAATCTGGGTTCTTCAGCACGCGCGTGTAGTTCTCCAGCACCCAGGGAGCGGGAAGGCCTGCCGGGTTCTCGGCCAGCTGCGCGTTGGTGCGGAAGCCGCCGAGCACCCCGTAGATGACCGGACCCAGGGTGATCGCGACGACCGCCAAGGCGATGGCGTAGACCAGGACGTTTCCACCCTGCCGGCCATTGCGCTTTTTGGCGCGGCGGGCCTGTGCCGGCGTGTGCTGCGGGCGGGTGGTCAAGGTGGCGCTCATGCTTTGGCTCGCTTCCGCTTCGGGCGCTCGACATCCGGTTGCGCATCGCGCTTGAGGATGAACTGCTGGTAGGAGATGGCCAGCACCAGGGCGACGATGAACAAGATGACCGAGGCAGCCGCGGCAATGCCGAAGTTCTGGCGCTTGGTTCCTTCCGAAACCAGGAAGCTGGCCATGGTGGTCGTGGCGTTGGCCGGGCCACCGCCGGTGAGGATCCAGACCATGTCGAAGAGCTGGAGCGATCCGATCATGGACAGGAAGCCCCAGGTGCGCAGGGTGGGCCCCAGCAGCGGGATGGTGATCTTCCGCTGGATCTGCCACCAGGAGGCGCCGTCGATTTCCGCCGCTTCGTAGAGCTCGGACGGCACGCCCTGCAGTCCGGCAAGGAACAGGATCACCGCCAGCCCAAGGTACTTCCAGGTCAGTACGCCCAGCACGGTCCACAAGGCGAGTTCCGGCGTGCCCAGCCAGCCTTGGACCGGTCCTTGGATCCCCAAATGGGACAAGATGGTGTCGATAACCCCGTACTGCGGCTGCAGGAGCTGGAACCAGACCACGCCGGCAATGACTTCGGAGAGCACGTAGGGCACGAAGATGATAGTGCGCAGCAAGGACTGGATCTTCATCTTCCGATTCAGCAGCAGCGCGATGCCCAGGCCGATCGGGAGCTGCAGGGCGATGGAGCCTCCGATGATGACCAGGTTATGGACCAGGGCATCGGTGAATACCTCGTTGCCCAGTACCCGGACGTAGTTCTTGAAGCCTACGAAGTCCACCAGCGGGCCGAAGCCCTTCCAGTTGTACACCGAAAAGCGCACCGCTTGGATGATGGGGACCAGCATGAAGACCGCGATCAGCAGCAATGCCGGGCTGACGAAGAACAAGATCTCCAGATTCTTGCGCTTCTGTGCTGGCTTGCGTCCGCGCTTGGAGTCTCTTGGAGCTGGCAGCGCGTTTGCCTTGGAACGCTCCTTGTCGGCAAGATCGGTGCCGCCGCCAGTTGATAAGCTGGCGGCGCAGGTTACTTCTTGGGCCACGGCGGGGATCACTTCTCCAGGTCAGCGGCATCTTGGCTGGCGTCGACGATCTTCTGAGCGTTGGACTTGCCGGCAAAGAGCAGGGCAATTTCATCGTTCATTGCGCCGCCAATCGATGCGCCGAAAGCGGTGTCGAAGTAGAGCTGGAAGTACGGAGCACTGTCACGCACGTCCATCAGCGAGGCCAGTGCTGGGTCAGCGATCGCGTCCTTGGCATCCGGGTTGGTCGGCAGGCCCATGTCCAATTCGGCGAATCCGCGCTGGACTTCGGTGGAGAGCATGTACTTCACGAAGTCGACGGCCGCATCTGGCGCGCCTTCGGAAACTGCCCAGGCGTCGCCTCCGCCAAGCTGCGCGGCAGGGTCGCCTTGTCCGCCCTCGATGGCAGGGAATGGGAACCAGCCGGTGTCCTCGCCCATGCCCGCGCCGTCCTCGGTCAGGCCCTGCATGACCCCTGGCTCCCAGTGGCCAGCCAGTTCCATGGCTACCTTTCCTGTGGCCAGCAGGCCGGAAGCGGAGGTCGGGCCGGACTGCGCCGGGGTGGAGAGGAAGCCCGGGTTGAACGGCTGGGCCTTGATCAGCTTGTCCACATCTTCCCCGGCCGCCACGAAGCACTGGTCGCTGAAATCGAGATTGGCGACCGAGTCGGCAAGGGTCTGCTGGGAGCATTCGCGCACTGCCGCGTAGTACCAGTAGTGGGCTGCTGGCCACTTGTCGCCAGCGCCAATGGAAATCGGGTCGATGCCGGCCTGCTTCAGCTTCCCGGTGGCCTCGATCAGTTCGTCGAAGGTCTGCGGAGCCGAATCGATGCCCGCTTCCTTGAACAGCGCCTTGTTGTACCAGAACCCCGCGCCGCCCAGGGAGAACGGCAAGGCGTAGGTCCTGCCATCGAGCTGCCAGCCGCCGGCGCTCTCGCCGAGGAAGGCGATTTCCTCGGCGGCCGCATCGGTCAGGTCCTTGGTCAGTCCCGCGGCCACGTGCGCCGCCAGCTCGCCGCCGCCACGTTCCATGTAGACATCCGGGGCATCGCCGCTCTGGAAAGCCGCATCGAGCTTGGTGAGCATGTCCTCGTGCTGCATTGCGTTGACTTCTACGTTCACACCTTCGTGGGCGGCTTCGAAGTCGGCCGCCACTTTTTCGTAGTAGGCCTTGCCGTCGCCATTGTTGGAGTTGTGCCACCAGGTGATTGTGGTCGTTCCGTCAGCCGACTTCCCATCCTCTTTTGCGCCGGCGGCGCAGCCAGTGGCCAGCAAGGCGGTTGTGGCGGCCAGCGCCAGGATCTGCGCACCTAGGGTCTTGGATAACATGCTCGTGCTCCTCAGCTGTGATGATGACCTGCCGGCTTCGGGCGGCAGGCGATTGGCTCCACCAAGAATTTCACCGTGACGCAGGTCATGTCAATCGTTTTCGATAACGTTTTCCAAATCCATCGCGAAAACGTTATCGAAAAGTTCGCGATTCCCCGCCATTTCCCCGTGAAACCACGATTTCCCAGAGCGTTTTGCGCTACTGTTAGTCGAGTGATGACCCCTCAGACCGGAATTCCCGAGATCCCCGCCCAGCAGCAGCTCTCCGGCGAGCCCTCCGGCTCACGCGTGACCATCAACGATGTCGCGCGCGCCGCGCAGGTCTCGGTCTCAACCGTGTCGAAGGTCGTCAACGGCCGCTACGGGGTTGCCCCGGCTACCATCGCCAAGGTCCACCAGGTCATCAGCGCGCTGGGTTACGAGACCTCGCTGGTCGCTTCTTCGCTGCGCAGCACCCGCACCAACATCATCGGCATCCTGGTTGCGGAATTCGAGCCCTTCTCGCTGGGCCTGCTCAACGGCATCTCCGCGACCCTGCGCGGAACGGAATACGATCTAATGGCCTACGCGGGCAATCTTTCCCCGGACGGGCATGCCGGCTGGGAGCGCCGCTCGCTGTCCCGTTTGGGAGGAACCCTGATCGACGGCGCCATCATCGTCACCCCCACGGTGGAGGTCCCGCATAGCTCGGTTCCGGTCGTCGCCATTGACCCGCATACGGGGCCGCAGATGCCGCTGGCCATCGATGTGGACAACCGCGCCGGAGCCTACACTGCCACCAAGCACCTGCTGGATCTGGGCCATCGCCGCATCGGGCATATCCGCGGACGAGCGGATCTGGCATCCGCGCACCTGCGCGAGCAGGGCTACCGCCAAGCACTGGAAGAGGCCGGCGTGGAATTCGACCAGCAGTTGGCGCGCGACGGCGATTACCAGCATGACGCTGCCGTGCAGGCCGCCAATGACCTGCTCGATCTGCCCGAACCGCCCACCGCAATCTTTGCGGCCAACGACCTTTCGGCCCTGGCCGCGTTGGAAGTTGCCGGCGAACGCGGGCTGCAGGTTCCCGGCGATCTCTCGATCATCGGGTTCGACGACATTCCCGAGGCAGCACAGGCCACTCCCCCGCTGAGCACCGTGCGCCAGCCGCTGCATGAGATGGGCGCCCAAGCGGTGAACATGCTGCTGGCTCTGCTTTCCGGCGAGAACGTCCAATCCCCGGACCACTTGCCAGCGGTGCTCGTTCCGCGCGAGACCACCTCGCGTGCGCGCAACTGCTAACGGGCAAAGCAGAGCACCCCGCTACGCACCGGAAATTTTCCACTGCGCAACGAGGTGCTGTCCGTGCGATCCTGCGCTGGCTACAGGCCCAGCTCGTCCTTGCCGTAGGCGAACAGGTAGGGGACGCCGGCTTCTTCTTCGATGCGTTCCTTGGCTCCGGTGTCCCGGTCAACGATCACTGCCACGGCAATGACGTTGCCGCCTGCCTTGCGCACACCTTCTACAGCGGTCAGCGCGGAGCCGCCAGTGGTGGAAGTATCTTCAAGCACGATGACATCGCGGCCTTCAACGCTTGGCCCCTCAACCTGGCGGCCCATGCCGTAGGACTTCTGCGCCTTGCGGACCACGAATGCATCGATGGCGCGCTGCCGGGCACGTGCGGTGTGCATGATGGCGGTGCCTACCGGGTCGGCCCCCATGGTCAGGCCGCCAACATTGGTGAATTCCAGCTTGGCCTCGTCCAGCAGGTCAAGCATGACTTCGCCAACCAAGCCGGATGCTTCCTGATGCAGGGTGACACGGCGCAGATCGATGTAGTAATCGGCTTCCTTGCCCGAGGACAAGGTGACCTTGCCGCGCACAATGGCTAGTTCTTGGATCAGTTCTTTTAGTCGCTCACGCGCGCTGGTTTCGCTCATACCCTCGATTCTAGTCGGCATCATGGCTAGGCTGATTCCATGAACGCAAAACGCCCCTTGGGTTACTGGTTGAAATTGGTGGATTCGCTGATTGACGAGCAGTTTGCAGCGACTCTGGAAGAACATGGTGTGACGCGCAGGCAATGGCAGGTGCTCAACCTGCTGGAGCAGCAGCCTGCCACCGAGGCGCAGCTGGACGCCGGGCTTTCGCCGTTCTTCGCCTCCCCGGATGAACCGCAATCATTGCGGGAACACCTTGCCGAGCTGATCGAATCCGGTTGGGTTACGGCAGTGAACGGCGAATATTCCATCACCGAGCGAGGGCACACTTCGCTGCTCAAGCTCAGTGAGCTGGTGGAGAAGATCCGCACCCAGTTCGGCCAGGACCTGGATGGTTCAGAATATGATGCCGTGGTCGAAACCTTGGAGAAGATCGCCCGGAACCTGGGCTGGGACCCCGACCGGGAATCCGCGTAGCCCCGCCCGGATGTGTTGAGAACAGATTAACTTTCGTTCCCAACCGGTGCAGCAGTACCGCACGGCGATGGCTCATGCCTAGGATTAGAAGCATGCGTGAACTGCAAGCAAAGATCATTGAAGAGCTGGGCGTGCGCCCGGAAATCGACCCGGCGGCCGAGATCCGCCGGCGCATCGACTTCCTCAAGGACTATCTGGCCGCCACCGGGGCGAAGGGTTTCGTGCTGGGTATTTCCGGCGGCATCGATTCGACGCTGGCTGGCCGTCTAGCCCAGCTGGCAGTTGAAGAGGTGCGCGACGCCGGCGGCGAGGCCCGCTTCGTGTCGGTGCGCCTGCCGCATGGGGTGCAGAAGGATGCTGCCGATGCTCAAGCCGCCATGGATTTCGTGGCTGCCGACGAGCAGTTCGAGGTGAACATCCAGAAGCCGGTCGCCGCCTTCGACGAGGCCCTGGCTGATGCAGGGCACCCGGCACTGAGCGATTTCAACCGCGGCAACCTTAAGGCCCGCTCCCGAATGCTGATGCAGTATGCCATGGCCGGCGACCGCGGGATGCTGGTACTGGGCACCGACCACGCGGCCGAGTCGGTCACCGGCTTTTTCACCAAGTTCGGCGACGGTGCAGCGGATCTGTTGCCCTTGGCCGGGCTGAACAAGCGCCAGAACCAGGCGCTGCTGCGCGAGCTGCAGGCCCCTGAGCTGCTGTGGGCCAAGGAGCCGACCGCGGATCTGCTGGATGGCCAGCCCCTGCGCGCAGATGAAGACGAGCTCGGCCTGACCTATCCGCAGATTGACGATTACCTCGAGGGCCGAGAGATCGATCCGTCCGCTGCCGAAGCCATCGAGCGGCGCTTCCTGGGATCACGGCATAAGCGCACCGTGCCTGCCACCTACTGGGACAAATGGTGGCGCGCCTAGCGGTTATCCCAATCCGGTAATTTCCTTCAGCGCCTGGACATGTTGCGCAAAGGCCTCTTGCCCGGACGAAGTCAGCTTCGCCCAGGTGCGGGGCCTTTTGCCCACGTACCCCTTCTTGATCTGCACGTACCCTCCGGTCTCCAGTGCGCTCAAATGCCTCGACAGCACCGAATCCGAAATGCCGATGGCTTCCTTCAAGGACTTGACGTCAGCTTCATCCACGGCTTGCAGGGAACCCACCAGCGAAAGCCGCACCGGATTGGAGAAGTCGTCATCGAGCCGTTCGCGGGCACGGGTGCTCATTTGCGCACCATCGCAATTCCGCTCAGCGACAACGGCGCGAGACGATGATCCAGATCAGCGCGATGGCGCCTCAGCCCATGGGCCCGGCTCCGAGCAACGCAACTTCTACACGAAGGCGCTCACTCCGGTCAGCGCGCGCCCGACGATCAGCGAGTTGATCTCATAGGTGCCTTCATAGGTATGGAGAATTTCGACATCGCAGAAGACCTTGGCCATTTCGAAATCGCTCACCACGCCATTGCCGCCAAGCATCGCCCGGCCCAACGCGGCCGACTCCCTTGCCAGGCGGGTGGCAGTCGACTTCGCCATGGCAGCATCCTCCATGCGCAGTTTTCCACGCTCTTGCTTGCGGGCAATCTCGCACATCATGGAGAGGCAGGCGCCCAGATTGCCTGCGATTTCGGCCAGCGGCTGCTGGATCAGCTGGAAGGCGGCCAACGGCTTGCCGAACTGCTGGCGCTGCGTGGCGTAGGCCTTGCAGATGTCGAGCGTGGCCATCATCGCGCCGGCAGCCTGCCATCCCACCCAAGCACGCGATTGCATCAGCAGCTGGTTTGCGGCGGCGAAGCTGGTGGCCCCGGGCAACTTGTTCGCTACTGGAATCCGCACGTTCTCCAGCCGGATATCCGCATTCTGCATGCCGCGCAGCCCGATCTTGTTTTCAATCTTGGTGGCGCTGTATCCAGGGCGGTCCGATTCAACGAGGTACGCTCCGATCTGCGCAGTCTCCTCGTCCTTGGCCCAGACCAGCGCGAAATCGCTCAGCGTACCCATGCCGATCCAGCGCTTGGCGCCGTTGATGACGTATTCGTCCCCGCCGCGGTGCGCGGTGGCGCCTATGCCTCCGGCGATATCCGATCCATGCTCCGGTTCGGTCAGCGCAAATGCGCCGAAGGCTTCAAAGCCGGCGAGCTTGTCCTGCCACCGCGCCCGCTGCTGCTCCGACCCCAGTTCGTGGATCATCCCAAGCACCAGTTCGTTATGGATGCCGACCACTGATGAGGTTGAAATATCGGCCCGGGCGAGTTCTGCATGGATCAGCCCGCGCAGCAGATGAGAGCTGTCCTCCAGCTGCAAACCACCCAGCCCCAATTCGGCCAGCTTGCCGATCAGCTCGGCGGGAAATTCTTCGCGGTTCCAGTAGCCAATCGACTGGCGGCGCACCTCGCGCTGCGCCACCTGGCTGATTTCACGCAGCCGCTGCCGTTCGGCTTCCTCCAGTTGTCCGGCCATATTCAAGAGGTCCATCTGGGGATTCCTTCCAAACCATAGGAAGTCCAAGTATATTGTTGGACTAAGTCTTCTTTTGGGGGTATGCAAATGACTTCTCCGCTGCCACGCGATCCAATCGCGCAAGCCAGGGAACAGTGGATTTCCCATGGGTGGTCAGCCGAGGCCGATTCCATGGCCGCGATTACCGCGGTGATGCGCACCGCATCGATCTACTTGCAGCGGGCCGACGCCATCCTCAAGCCTCACGGACTGACGTTTGCGCGATTCGAAGTGCTCGCCCTGCTCGGCTTCTCGAAGCGCGGTTCCCTGCCGATGAGCCAGGCCAGCCAGCTGCTGCAGGTTCACGCAACCAGCCTGACCAATTCGGTAGACCGGCTGGAAGCCACCGGCTTGGTGCGGCGCATCCCGCACCCAACCGACGGCCGCACCCGGCTATTGGAGCTCACGGCCGCAGGCCAGCAGGTGCTGCCCGCGGCCCGTGACGACCTGAACGAAAAGCTCTTCGCCCGAAGCAATCTTTCGGGCACCGACGCAACCGAAATCTTCGAAATCCTGGCCCGCTTCCGCAAGGCCTCCGGGGACTTCCTATAGCGAGCCGTCGCGGATCGCGTTGATGATCCCGGAGAAGTCGGTGCCCGCATTGCCTTCATCGCTGAATTTGCGGTACAGCGCCGCGGCAAGGGAGCCGAGCTGGGCATCGGTCGTCGTATGCTCCAGCGCACTGGCTGCCAGGCCCAGGTCCTTGGCCATCAATGCGGCGGCGAATCCCGGCTGGTAGTCCCGATTGGCAGGAGAGGCTGGCACCGGCCCAGGTACAGGGCAATTGGTCGTCACCGACCAGCACTGTCCCGAGGCCGAGGAAATGACATCGAACAGCGCCTGGTGCTCCAGGCCCAGCCGCTCTCCGAGCACGAACGCCTCGGCAGCGCCAATCATCGAGATGCCCAGCAGCATGTTGTTGCAGACCTTGGCGGCCTGTCCGGCGCCGTATCCGCCGCAATGCACGATGCGCTTGCCCATATGCTCAAGCACGCCGGTGATCTCCTCGAGATCCTCGGACTGCGCACCGAGCATGAAGGTCAGGGTCCCCGCTTCCGCCCCGACGACGCCTCCGGAAACCGGGGCATCGGCGCTGCGATGCCCCGCGTCAACCGCAAGCTGCTCCGCTTCACGGGCCTGTGCTACATCGATGGTGGAGCACTCCAGGAAGAGCGTATTGGGCTTGGCGCTCTCCAGCAGGTATTCACGGTAGGCATCGAGCACGTGCTTGCCCGAGGGGAACATGGTGATGACGATATCGACATCGGTGGCCGCCTCTGCGCCTGTCGCCACGGTGGCTATGCCTGCTTCTGCGGCCGCCTGCACCGCGGCAGGAACCACGTCGAAGCCCTTGATCCGGTAGCCGGCTTTGTGCAGGTTAATGGCCATGGGCAGTCCCATATGGCCCATGCCGAGGAATCCGATAACTGGTTTGACGCTCATGAGTGGCTCTTTTCCTCTAGATCTTCAGCGAGCAGTGCGAAAGTCAGTTCTGCTCCCGGCAAGGGTGCCAGGTGCCTTTGCGTGCGTTGGGCCGAAGTTTGGCCGGGGACAGTTTCGGTCCATTGCGGATTGCGGTCCTTATCGACCACTGCGGCGCGAATGCCCTCGGCGAAATCTGGGTCGTCGAGCCGATTTACGGCGGCCCGGTATTCCCGCTGCAGATCCGTTCTCAAATCGGCTCCAGCCAGGCGAAGGAGTTCTTCGGCTAGGCGTACCGAGCTTGGGCAGGCAGCGGCCAATGCCTTCAGCGCTTCCTGGGCTTGCGGCGAGTCGTTGCGCTCCAGTGCATGCACTACTGCTGGGATGCTTTCTTCGCCAAAGGACTGCACCCATTCTTCGTGCAGGAATCCGGGCTTCGGGCTCTGCGCATAGTCGGCCAGCACTGCCGCAGCGGGCTGGGTTTCCAGCTCGGCGAGCAAGTCAGGGATCTTCTCCTGCGGCACATAGGAGTCGGCCAGGCCCAAGGCGATGGTGTCGGCGGCGCCGAATTTCATTCCGGTCAGGGCCGCCAAGCGTCCGGCGGCATGCGGCGCACGCGCCAGCAAATGCGTTCCACCCACGTCTGGGAAGAATCCGATGCCGACTTCCGGCATGCCGCACCGGCTGGCTTCAGTAACAATGCGATGGCTGCCGTGCGCCGAAATGCCGATGCCGCCACCAAGGACAATTCCGTCCATGAGCGCAATGTACGGCTTGGGGTACTCGTCGATCAGGACATTGAGCTGGTATTCAATGCGCCAGAAGTCGGCCGAAGCGCCACTGCGGTCCAGGATGTCCCGGTAGATCGCCACGATATCCCCACCGGCGCACAGGCCGCGCTCCCCAGCACCCATGACCGCTACTTGGGCGATCTCCGGGTCATTGCGCCATTGAAGCAGGGCGTCGAGGAATTCCCGGCACATGTCCGTGGTGAGCGCGTTGAGGGCCTTGGGCCGGTTCAGCGTTATGAGTCCCAGGTGCCCCCGGCGTTCGGTCAGAATCTCAGGCAACAGACTCTCCTTTGAGTGATTGAGGTCACCTACTGATGTCGAATATACTCGGACTTCCAACTAAATTGAAGTGGCACAGGACAGCAAACTTGATAGGTTGAACTAGTGAAGATTGCAACCTGGAATGTGAACTCGCTGCGAGCCCGCGCCGACCGTGTTGAGGATTGGCTGCGACGCACCGATGTAGATGTCCTGGCTATCCAGGAAACTAAGTGCAAAGACGACAATTTCCCCTGGGAACTGTTCGAGAACAACGACTACGAGGTGGCGCACTTCGGAGTCAACCAGTGGAATGGCGTCGCCATCGCTTCCCGCGTTGGCCTCGAAGATGTTGAACGTACCTTCCCTGGGCAGCCGGAATTCGGCAAGGCCGGAAAGAACCCGATCCAAGAGCCTCGCGCCATCGCGGCAACCTGCGGCGGGGTGCGCATCTGGAGCCTGTACGTCCCGAACGGGCGCGCGCTGGATGACGAGCACATGGGCTACAAGTTGAACTGGCTGGACGTGCTCAAGCAGGAATCCGCCGGCTGGCTGGAGCAGAATCCCCAGGCGCAGATTGCCTTGATGGGCGATTGGAACATCGCACCAAAGGACGAAGACGTCTGGAACATCGACTTCTTCATCGAGAACAAGATGACCCACGTGTCAGCACCAGAGCGTGCCGCCTTCGCTGCCTTCGAGGAACTGGGCTTCACCGATGTGGTGCGCCCGCATACCGAAGGCCAATACACCTATTGGGACTACACGCAGTTGCGTTTCCCGAAGGGCGAAGGCATGCGCATTGATTTCTCGCTCACCTCGCCGGCGCTCACCGCACGGGTAATCGGTGCGAGCATTGACCGCGAGGAACGCAAGGGCAAGGGCGCCAGCGACCACGCCCCGGTCATCGTGGAGCTGGCCGGCTAGTCATGACGGCAAAGATGACTGGGCCCGCCGCAGAGCTGACGGCCGCCACAGCGCACCTTCGCGTCTATGAGCCGCTGGATGCCTTTGAGGATTGGGCCCAGTCCATCATCTTGCGTACTCCCCGGCGCACCGGGGAGCAATGGGACGCCTTCGAGAACGAGCGGCTCTGGAGCCGCACCCTGCGCAACGTCTCCGACCCGTTCCCGCACGACGAGCCGGAATTCTTCCGCAGCGTGAAGTCCTTGGACTACCAAGGCACCGAGCACACCCGGTACTGCCCAGGACAGCTGCAGGCACGCAGCCTGCTCGCCGCCGAACAAGCCGAAGAAGCCATGCGGACCGAGGTGTTCGACCTGCTGGTGCCGCCGGCAGCGCGGCAGGCCAATGCCCAACGCGTTGATGCCGACCGCCTGGCCAAAGACCTGACCCATCTGCACACGAGGACCTCGTCGTGGGGCATCCCGCTTGGCTGGTTCGCCCTCTTCCGCGAAGATGACGAGCACGAGCTGGTGCATAGCGGCGAGCAGTTGAAATCCGTTCGCATGTACGCCTCCTTCGAGCAAGCCATTAATCGCCTGTCCTGGGCAGTGCAGACGCTGGCGACCCATGCGCCGCAGTCGCAGCTTTTCGAGGAGCTGGGCAGCCTGGGCGGCTGGCTGGAAACTTTCGACAGCCGCTCGGTGATTGAACTGGATTACGGACTGCTGGCAGAAATTGTGTGGCCAGATGAATCCGTGAATGACCTGATGCACGGTATTCAGGCATTGGAAGACGAGGACCTGACGAGTGCCGCTGCGGCATACCGCCGGCTGAGCAGTCGCTGGATCGGCCCGCGGCATCTGGGTCGCGCAAACTAGCTATCTGTCCCCGGATACAGCAAAAGCTCCGGAATCCGGAGCTTCTGTTTAGTATGCGACCCTGACGGGACTTGAACCCGCGACCTCCGCCGTGACAGGGCGGCGCGCTAACCAACTGCGCTACAGGGCCTGGTGCTTTGAATAAATCCAAGTCACACAGTAAAACCCCCGGGATGAACCGAGGGCCTGCGTGGCTCCGACCGGCGTCGATCCGGTGACCTTTCGATTTTCAGTCGAACGCTCTACCAACTGAGCTACAGAGCCTGGTACCACTAAGTGGACACCAAATTTACTATTGGAATAGTAAATTGAGCGACCCTGACGGGACTTGAACCCGCGACCTCCGCCGTGACAGGGCGGCGCGCTAACCAACTGCGCTACAGGGCCTTGCTTTCGCAAGCCAATGGATTTCTCCATCTGGCAACCACTAAGTGGTTGCTTGTACCCCCAACGGGATTCGAACCCGTGCCGCTGCCGTGAAAGGGCAGTGTCCTAGGCCGCTAGACGATGGGGGCCTAAGTTGTTCGCTTCGGTTTCTTGCTTCTCCGTAGCGGACTCCAATAACTATACGCAGTGTTTTTTGCTTTTGCAAAATCGGCTCCTGGGCGGGTTTTGCCCATGCCAAATCGGGTGCACAGGCATAGTCTGGAACCATGCTTTTCGAGATGGATGACGACGAATTCCAGGCCCTGGTCGAACAGGCTATCGACGCGATTCCAGAGGCCGCCTTCGCAATGATGGACAACGTCATCTTCTTCATCGAAGACGAGTACGAGCCTCTCCCTGGAGAGCCGGAAAACCCTGAGATTCTGGGGTTATACGAGGGTGTCGCACTCACGGAACGGGACCTGGATTGGGGCGCCGGAGCACTCCCGGATCGCATTACGATCTTCAAGAATCCGACGCTTCGAGCCTGCGAAACACGTGAAGAAGTGGTGCGGGAAATCGGGATTACGGTGATGCACGAAGTGGCCCACCACTTCGGAATCGACGATGCGAAATTGCACGAATTAGGGTGGTCGTAGCGCCGAAATCGCAAAATCTTCTTTTGAGATCTGCCTCACAAAACAATTAGATTCCGGCGACCTGTTTCCAGCCGATAGAGACCAGGGCCACAGGCCAGCGATCGAAACTAGCCGCTGGGGCACATCCTCCACCCGGAAGGCGACGCGACTCAATTGCGATGCCTATAACCAAAGTGGTGCTTAATAGGCCGGCACCTGCCGCACTCGCGCCGGCCCAGCTCGGCGAGACGAGAAATTGCCGCCGGAAGAACTTGGCATGGCCACTTTCCCTTGCCGCCACGGCAAAGTCCGGTGGGCAGCAAAGGATCTTCATGCACTTCGCAGGGACGATCCCTTTTTAAAGGCAACGCTTTGAGCCGCACCTATTCACCCCGCACGTTACCCAAACTTCATGGCAAGTAAGCCCTTGGTAACGAAGCGAGACGCATCTATTAGTTATTTCCCAATTGCTCTCGATAAGTCACACAGGACCGAAAAACCATTATCTGTGCAGATCACCGCCGAATAGGCCCGAGAATTACACGGATGGGATTCATGTGACTGATGTGAACAGTGTTGCCAAGCGTGTCTTAATTGGCCTAATGTGCTATTTGGAGTCTTATCCGAATCGTGACCTTCATATTGCTGAAAGTCACGACTCACGCACTCCGCGTCATCCATGTACTTAGTGAGGAACGATATGGCTACTCGCCACACGCTCGGTGTTGCTGCAAGCACCCTGGCCCTAGCGGTGTCCTGCCTTGCAGGCGCTTTGCCCGCTTCCGCATCTACTTCAGCTTCACTCCCTCAGTCTGTGGCGATCGCTGCCGCACCAAGCGCTTCTGCGCTGCCGTCGGACGCGGAAGTCCAGGAAGCAAAGAAGGACAAAGCTTCGACGAACGCGATGATCGCGCGAATCGAAGCTTCTCTTGCTTCCAGCCGTGCCGAGTTGCAGCGCGTTGAAACCGAAGCCGCACAGGCCCAGGAATCCCTGCTTACTGCCGGCGAAGAGCGCGATCTGCGCACCGCTGCAGCTGAGAAGGCCGTTGAACAGCTTGAGTACGCAAAGACTTACTTGGAGCAGAGCCGCAACGATCTGGGCGCTATCGCCTCAGATATCTACCGCAACGGCGCTGGTACCTCGACCCTGAGCCTGCTCCTTGATGACAACCAGGAAGGCGACCTGTTCTACAAGGCCGCTACCATCGACGCATTGAGCGAACAGAAGGTTCAGTCCGTCAACACCGCCACCGAGGCCGAGGGCCTCGTTTCGGCTTGGCAGGAATACGCCGACGCGGCACAGAATGCCGCGCAGGAAGCCGCAGCGAACTATGACGCCGCTGCAGCGACCGCGAACAGCACCTTGGCCACCTACGAAGCAGCTATCGAACCAGAGCAGCAGCTGCGCGATGAATTGATCGGCCACCTTGCTACCTTGAAGCAGAAGGAAGAAGCCGAGGTCCGCCAGGCGGTTGAAGAGCGCGAGGCGCAGGAGCAGGAAGAAGCTCTTGCGGAAGTGATCGCCGAAGAGGAAAACGTCAACGTTCCCGAAAAGGACATCTTCACCATTCAGCCGCTCACGATCGAAAAGCCTCGCGAGCTGCAGCAGACCGAATCTGAAGAGGAAACGGTCGAGCCTGAGCCTGAGCAGGTTGTAGAAGAACCGGAAGCTTCCGAACCACCTGCAGCTCCGAAGCCGGAGCCAACCAAGAAGGCCGAACCGAAGCCGGAACCAACCAAGAAGGCCGAACCGAAGCCCGAACCCACCAAGAAGGCCGAGCCGAAGCCAGAGCCGAAGCCCAAGGTCACCCCGAAGCCGGAGCCGAAGCCCAAGGTCACCCCGAAGCCGGAGCCGAAGCCCAAGGCCACCCCGAAGCCGGAGCCGAAGCCCAAGGTCACCCCGAAGCCGACGCCCAAGCCGGAACCAAAGCCAGAGCCGAAGCCTGAGATTGCTCCGCAGTCCAGCAACTACTCGGCAGCGATTTCCTGGGCCTTGAATACTGCAGATGATCCAAGCAAGTACTACGTCTACGGCGCCAACGGACCGGATGCCTTCGACTGCTCGAGCTTCTCGCAGCGCGCCTTCGGCAAGTCCGGCATCAGCCTGCCACGCACCTCGTCGCAGCAGTTCGCCAGCGCCCCGCAGTACGTGTCGCTGAGCAATCTGCGCCCGGGCGACCTGGTGTTCTCGTCATCCAATGGCGGATCCTCGTTCTACCACGTAGCCATCTACATCGGCAACGGCCAGGTAGTCCACGCTCGCAACCCGAGTGCCGGCATCTCGGTGACTCCGCTGAGCTACGTCAACAACCTCTACCCGAAGGCAGCCCGCTACTAAGCTGGATCCCCTCGAGCACGAAGGCCGCGCACCCGGTGGGTGCGCGGCCTTGTGCATGCTGGCTGTTGCGGCGCGGCTACTGCTCCTGCGCCCTGGTGTCGAAGTCCTTGCGGTTCTCCAGCCGAGGATCGTCCGAGTCCGGCACAACCATGACCGGGCCCTTGGAGTGGTGCAAGACGCCCTGCGAGGTCGAGCCGAGCAGCATCCCGGTGAAGCCGCCACGGCCGCGGGAGCCGGTCACGGTCAGCACCGCATGCTCGGACTCGCGGATCAGCACCTCAACCGGCGGCCCGGAGACCACATCGGTTTCGATCTTCACCGTCGGATAATGCGACTTGAGCCATTTGGTGCCCACGCTCATCTGGTAGCGCACGTCTTCGAGCACGGCTTCCTGGTCCACGGTCGCCGGCATCCAGGCCAGCGCCGCTCCCACCGGCGGCACCGCGCAGATCAGCCGCAGCGTCAGGTCGCTGGCGATGGCCGCCTCCGCTGCCGCCAGCACCGCAGAACGGGCGCGGTCCGAGCCGTCGACGCCGACCACAATGCATTTGCGGTCCGCCGCGACGGCGGCGCCGGCTTCCTCCTGCTCCTTGGCCATGGCCAGCGGAACCACGACAGTTGGGCACTTGGAGTGCGCTGGCAGCGCCGAGGAGACCGAACCGAGCAGGCGGCCCACGAAGCCACCGCGGCCGCGGGTTCCGACTACTACCAATTCCGCGTCCTGGCTCAGATCCAGCAGCACGCCCGATGGGTCCCCGGACTCGATATAGGTGCGGATGGTTGCTGTGCTGCCTTCGAGCTCTGCACGGGCCTGGCGCACAATGTCCTCGGCACCCCCGCGAATCAGATCGTCGTCCAGGGTTGAGTAGCCCGCGTCCATGGAGGATGCGGCAAACACCGGGATGGTATAGGCGGACACGATATTCAATACGCTGCCGCGGCGCACCGCTTCGCGTTCGGCCCAGCGCAAAGCGCATTTGCTCTGCTGGGAACCGTCTACGCCAACGACAATTCCTTCGATCTTCTCTGCTGCTACTGGTGCTTCGTCACTCATCAGACTCGCTCCTCAAATACCTCAGATACAACGGGTTGTGACTTCCCTTACCACCAATGTACTTGCTTCCGCAGTTCTGGGTGTGAGTTGGGTCTAAAGTTTTCGCGTACAGCCTACTGAATAGCTGGATCGATATGAATCAGCGGCTGAAACGTCATAGAATTTTTCCATGCCCTCCTCCACAAAATCCCCGTCCGGGACTGCTATAAGCGCTCGCATCGACCGATATTTCAAGATTTCGGAACGGCGTTCAACGTTCTCCACCGAAGTTCGCGGCGGCATCGCCACCTTCTTCGCGATGAGCTACATCGTCGTCCTCAACCCGCTGGTTCTTTCCGGTGCCGATTCCTCGGGCGGCGAGTTGGGCATCCAGCGCGTTGCCGCAGTGACCGCATTTGTCGCCGGCATCCTGACCATCCTGATGGGCATCTGGGCCCGTCACCCATTCGCCATGGCCACCGGCTTGGGCGTCAATGCCTTCGTGGCCATCACCGTGGCCACGAACCCGGAACTGACCTGGGCCGACGTCATGGGCTTGGTGCTCATTGCCGGTGTGGTCATGTTCGGCCTGGTGCTTACCGGATTCCGAACCGCGGTGTTCAACGCGGTTCCCGCCGGGCTGAAGACCGCGATCGTGGTGGGCATCGGCATGTTCATCGCCCTGATCGGCCTGGTCAATGCCGGATTCGTCCAGCGCCTTCCGGATGCCGCGAACACCACCGTGCCGGTGGGCCTGGGCTTCGACGGCGAGCTGATGGGCTGGCCGATCCTGGTCTTCGTCGTCGGCCTGCTGCTGACCATGGCCCTGGTGGTGCGCAAGGTCAAGGGCGCAATCCTGATCGGCATCGTCGTTTCCGCGATCCTCGCCAACATCCTCGAAGCTGTCTTCCACATCGGCGCGATGGAAACCAACACCTGGTCGCTGGTGGTTCCGTCGCTGCCTGAATGGACCCTGCCGGACCTGTCGCTGATCGGCCAGGTCAGCGTGTTCGGCGCCTTCAGCAAGATCGGCGTCACCGCCGCCTCGCTGCTGGCCTTCGTCATCCTGCTCTCGATCTTCTTCGACGCCATGGGCACCATGGTGGGCCTGGCTTCCGAAGCCGGTTCCATGGACGAGAACGGGCAGATCCCCGATGTGGACAAGGTCCTGCTGGTGGACGCGGCCGGCGCAATCGTCGGCGGCGGCACCTCGAGCTCCTCGGCGCAGATCTTCGTGGAGTCCGGCGCCGGCATCGGCGAGGGCGCCCGCACCGGCCTGGCCTCGGTGGTCACCGGCCTGCTGATGATCGTGGCGATGTTCCTGAGCCCGCTGATCTACCTGGTGCCTTTCGAAGCCGTGGCTCCGGCCCTGGTGGTCGTCGGCTTCATGATGATCACCCAGGTTTCCAAGATCGACTGGAACGACTGGGGCATCGCGCTGCCGGCCTTCCTGACCTTCACCCTGATGCCGTTCACCTACTCGATCGCCAATGGCATCGGCGCCGGGTTCATCTCCTACGTGTTCATCCGCGCCACCCAGGGACGCGCCAAGGAAATCCACCCATTGATGTGGGTTGTTTCCGCGGCCTTCGTGCTGTTCTTCGGCATCGGCCTGATTGAAATGTGGGCCGGGGTCAAGTAGCCCCGCAGCCCTTCGGCGCCCCGCCATCGCAGTCGCGATGGCGGGGCGCCTTTTGCCTTCGCACCGGCGGGAACTGGATAGGATGGGGCCTATGAGCGAACAGCAGAATACCGCCGGGCAGTGGATCCAGGTGGCAGCAGGCTTGAAGAACCCTTCGATGCGCCGGCTTCTCGGCGCGGTGCTCAGCGGGCAGGGTGCGCCCGAGCCAGCCAGCAAGTCCGAGCGCAAGGACTTGGAACGCTGGGCCAGCATCGGGCTGCTGCGCCACGACGGCTCCGGGTGGGCACTGGATGATGAACTGCTGGAGAAGACCTTGGCCTCGGCCTCGGCCGCGAAGGCCAACCGCAGCGGGATCCGCCGCTTCTTCGACGGGCACCGGCTGCAATCCCTCCCAGCGAAACCGGCGGACCGCCACGAGGTGGTTCTCTACCTGCGCAACGCGGTCATCGGCGATGGGGAAGAGCTGCGCGAAGAGCAGCTCAATGAACGCCTGCGGGTGTTCCACCCGGATGTCGCGCTGCTGCGCCGCTACATGGTCGACCACGGCCTGCTGCAGCGCGCCGCCGACGGCACCGGCTACCGGATGGGCACCGTCAGCTAGCCGGTAATCGGCGCGGCGCCGGTGGCGAAGCGGCGCACGGCTTCGCCGGCAACCAGCTGCGCGGGCAACGGCGCGGTCCGCAGGCTGCGCTCGAAGGCCGGGCCGAGCTTGAGCGGCTCGTCGCTGGCCAGGAACACGATGTTCCCGTAGCGGCGGCCCTTGAGCATCGGCGGGTCGGCGACCATGGCCACATGCTCGAAGACCTCCAGCAGCGTCGCGGCTTCCGCCTTGGCGCCGGCCAGGTCCGCGGTATCGCCGCAATTCATGATGTAGACGCCACCGGCGTCCAGCACCCGCTGCGCTTCACGGGCGTAGGAGGCAGTGGTCAGCACGCGCGGGGTGGTGCTGCCGGCAAAGACATCGCGGATGATCACATCGCGGCTCGCATCGCTCAAGGTGGGCAGCACCTGCGCCGCGTCCCCCACGCGCAGGCGCACCAGCGGGGCACGCGGCACCTCGAAGTTCACGCGCACCAGCTCGGCCAGCTTGGCATCCAGCTCCACCACGACCTGTCGGGCGTTTTCATAGCTGGCGGCAACCCAGCGGGCCATGGAGCAGCCGCCTCCGCCGAGGTGGAGCACGCGCAGCTTGCGGGCGCGGCCATCAAATTGCCCGGCAGGAAAACCGATGGTGAAGATCGGTTCCATCCAGCGCATGTACTCGAAATCGAGATAGGTCGGATCATCCAAATCCACGTGCGAGGACGGCACGCCGTTGACCTTCAGGATGTAGCGGTTGGCACCGTAGGGATCGGCCTCGATCACCGCCGTACCGGTGTCGATCGGAAATTCTCCGAACATTGATTCCTTGGTATCCCTAGCCACGTGCGCGCACCATCCGTTGCTCGATCAAGCCTTTCCAGCTGCCAGCCAGGGCTTCGCTGGTTCCATCGGGGGTGAATCCCTGCTTCGCGAAGAAGGCCAAGGCCCGCTCGTTGCCCTGCAAAACCCAGACCAGCGCATCGCGCTCGCCCAGGACCACGTCGAAGAGGTGCTGGCCCAGCCCGGTGCCGTAATACTCTGCCAGGACATAGAGCATGCCCAATTCGATGTCTACCCCGGCGTCCTTGTCCTCGTCGATGGCCGGCGTCCCGCCGGCGAGCCCGATGATGCGTCCATCGCGGTCTTCGGCGATGAAGAATTGCGCGCCGGATGCCAGCCCGCGTTCCCACCAGGCTACCTGGCCATCGAGCTGGCCTTCATGGTGGGTGAAAAATGATTCATCTCGAAGTTCGGCGTACGCTTCCCTCCAGGCTTGCAATTTCATCTGCAGTGCGGGGCGGACGTCTTGTTCAGTAGCCAGTCGGATTCGATAGTCGTTCATTTGCGGCACTTCTCTAGCCTACGGCAGTGGCTTCGCTAATTTCTTCCAACTCACCAAGGCACCCTCCTACTAAAGTAGGATTGCGGACTATCCAGATGTTTGAAAAACTTTTGATGTCGTTGCAAATTTCTTGGATCAAGAGGGGGTCGGGCTTGGACCGGAATACAAAATACGCTGCCTTGACCGGTGGCCTTGTCGGTTCACTGACCCTGACCATCAGCCTTTCCTCGACCTTTTGGGTGATTCTGCTCGGTTGCGTCCTCTTGGCCGCCGGCTTCAGCATTCTTGCCAGATTCGAACGTTTCTGGGGCCCCGCCGAGCCGGACCATTACTACTACATCGTCCCCATGCTGGTTGGCCCAGTAGTTGCGGGCCTGGTGCGCAGCACCGAGCAGGCCCTGTGGGTAGGCCCGCCGATGGGCGTGCTTTGCGGATTGGGCGTGTACTTCTTGATCCTGAAGTCGCCGCCGTTCAAGCAGGACGAAGCCGGGGAACTCGATGCCGAGCTCCCCGAGCACTCTCCTACGCGCTAGCCGTGGCCGCTAGAGGACTCGCGCGAGCGCGAATCCATCCCAGCCATTGACGCCCACGGTCTGCAGGGCGGTGGCTGATACGCGCGGGTCATCGCGCAACCACCGCAAGGAGTCCTGGATCCCCCGCACATCGGCCTCCTGCGTCCCGTGCCGAGCCGGGTCATCCAAGACTGCGCCGCTGCGCACCACGTTGTCGAGCACCAGCACGGTCCCTGGACGCGACAGTTTCACTGCCCGTTCGAGGTAGGCCACGTTGTTGCGCTTATCTGCATCGATGAAGATCAGGTCAAATGGTGCAACTCGCTTAGACAAGAGCGAATCCAGCGAACCTTGGGCCGCGCCCAACTTGATTTCAACGCGTTCCGACAGTCCTGCCCGCTGCAAATTCTCGCGCGCAACCGAGGCGTGCAGAGGTTCGAATTCGCAGCTGATGACGGTACCGGCTTCTCCCACGCCCCGGGCAAGCCAGCTGGTCGAATAGCCGCCGAGGGTTCCGATTTCCAGGACCCTGCGTGCGCCTGTGATCTCGGCGAGCAGCTGGAGGAACTTGCCCTGGGCCGGGCTGACTTCAATCCGCGGCAATCCGGCGCTATGGGAATGCTCGCGGCCTGCTTCCAAAGCGTCAACACGCAGCCCCAGCTCCCGCTCCAGGTACTCGTCGACTGCCCCGGCATCGCGTTCGGCTGAATGGTGGATCATGACGACATTTTCTCCTCACTATCCTTGATGGCCTTCTCGAGCCGCTGGATCTTGCCGTCAAGCTCGCCCTCGTAGCCGGGGCGGATGTCGGCTTTCAGCACCAGCGATACGCGCGAACCGAATCGACCAGCAGCCATGGTGGCTTGCTTGACCACCTCCATGACTTCATCCCATTCGCCTTCGATCTCGGTGAACATGGAGCTGGTGCGATTGGGAAGACCGGAATCCCGGACGACTTTCACCGCTTCAGCCACTGCGTCATGGACCGAGCCATTGGGGTTGTCATTACTAGGTGCTACTGAGAAAGCTACAATCATGTTTCCACTGTCCCACTACGCGCTGGGCTTGTCATCTGCCGTGCAGGCAATATTTAGGCAGCCAGTCCACTCGCCCTGAGCAAGATGGCCGCCAGGGCACCAGCAACAACGACGACAAGATAGGGCGCCTTGAAAATCAGCGCAATAATCGCGGCCGGGAGAGCGCCAATCCTGGCATCGATGACCAGTTCCTGTCCCGAGGTGAAGGCATTCACCGTCACCAAGGAAGCCAGCAGCGCGATGGTCAGCGTGGCGGCGACATGGGACATGGTCGGCGAGTCCAAGACCCTGCGGGGCACAAAGAAGCCGCAGAGCTTGATGGCGTAGGCCGTCAGGCAGGCCCCGAGAATCCACCAGCTCAACTCGTTCACGCTTTCTCCTCCTCAATGCTTTCCAGTTCACCATGCTCGGTCGCCGCCGGGGCACGGCGGCCGGTGGCCACGGCGTAGATCGCGGCGCAGGCCGCCGTCACCAGAATCGGCAAGCCCGGCGCGGTCACCGGTACTGCCAGCGCGGTGAGGATCGCCGCGGCAATTGCGATCATGATCGGTTCAACTGATTTCAGCCGCGGCCAGAGCAGCCCGATGAAGGCCGCAACCGCGGCGCCATCCAGGCCCCACGCAGCAGGGTCGCCCATGCGTTCGCCGAGCAAGGCGCCAACGAGGGTGAACAGGTTCCACAGGACGTAGACGCCGGCACCGGCGGCGATGAAGCCACGGCGCTTTTCGGCCGGGTCGGATTGCCCCAAGCTCACTGCGGTGGATTCGTCGATGGTCACCTGGGCCATCCAAGGCACATGCCGTCCCAGCGGGCGCAAGGCTTGCTTGATCTGCATCCCGTACACGGCATTGCGGATGCCCAGCAGCGAAGCCGCGGAGAATGCCGCCGAGGCGGCACCGCCGCCGGAGATTACCCCGATGAAGGCGAACTGCGAGCCGCCGGTGAACATCAGGGCGCTCAGCGCAACGGTTTGCCATAGATTCAGGCCCGCGGCGATGGACAGCGCCCCGAAGGAAATGCCGTAGAGCCCGGTGGCGATCGCGATGGAAAGGCCCATCTTGGTCGCAGGCGTGAACCAGCTAGCGGACGTGGCGGGCATCGTACCTGACCTTGTAGACACCGCGTTTGACCTTCGCCTCGCCGATTTCAACGTGCTCCAGCTGGTCCAGATGCTTCACGTGGGTGCCGCCGCACGGTTCAGCATTCACCCCGGCGATGGTCACGGTGCGGATGCCCTCTTCATCGATGGCGGTTGTGACTTCACCGCCACCTGCAATGAGTTCATTGATGTGGTCTTGGATCATGGCCTTCGCCGCCGCCCGTTCGTTCTCATCGCCCAACGGCAGATCAACGGTCACCGGATCGAAGTCGAGCCGGGATTGCCCGGGGAAGTGCGAGTGGCCCTTGTGCTGCCAGCCGCGATCTTCACCGGCAAAGCCCAGGACGTGCCCGGCGGTGTGCAGGGCTGCATGGGCAAGGCGCAGCTCGCCATCGATCTCGGCTTCGACCCGATCTCCCACCTGCTTGGTGCCGGCACCGTACAGGATCACCAGACCGTTCTCGCCGCGCTGGACCGATACCGGCAGCCCGTCTACGGTGCCCGAGTCTTCAGGCTGGCCGCCGCCGCGCGGATGGAAGATATTCGGGCTAAGGGCAATCCACTGGCCTTCGTCATCGCTGCCCGCAGCAATGACTTCAGCTTCGGTGGCGAAAACATAGGTGTCCTGCAGGTACAGATTGACCTGTGCGGTTTCTTCGGTGCTCATGTTTCCTAGCTCAGCTCCAGTTCTTTGCGTAGTTCTGCCGGACGGTTGCTGGTCAGTTCCCCAACGCCCAGGTCCACCAGGAATTGCGCATCTGCCGGACGGTCGACCGTCCAGATCCGCGCTTTCAATCCTTGCTCCAGCCACCGGCGCACAAGATGCTCGTTGGCTCGGGTCCAGGCGACGCCGGATCCGACGATTCCAGCTCCCCCTGCGTTGATCAGTTCGATTCCTTCAGGCACGGAGCGGTACAGCACCTCGTAGACACCGGCCCTGCCCACGTCACCCGAATCAATCAGTTGCTGGACGTAGTCCGGATTGACTTCGGTCATCAATTGGCACAACAGCGCAGTGCTGACCGTGCGGGCCAGATAGCGCAGGGAATTCGGCTCGAAGCTCATCAAGGTCACGGCAATCTGTCCCTGCGAGCCGGCGGTCCCGGTTTGCGGGTCGAACCCGTGCGCTGCAAGGACCTGCAGCACGCCCTTTTCCAGCAGGTGGCCATAGGGGCTTGGATGCTTGATTTCGATGGCCAAACCAATTGGCTTGCCGCGTTCTTCAATGAGAGCGAAGAGTTCGCCGAGGCTCAGGAGCTGCTCGTTTTCGGTCCCATACTCGGCCGGGACGATGCTCGGTACGACTCCGGTGAAGTCCATGGCTTTCATTTCCGCCAAGGTATATCCGGCAACGAGACCGGATGAATCGGAGGTGCGGTCGACCGTTGGATCGTGGTGGCAAACAACGATTCCGTCTTTGCTCAGATGGACGTCGCATTCAATTCCATCGGCACCTTCGTCGATGGCCTGTAGATAGGCGGCACGAGTGTTCTCCGAATATTTATGGGAGCTGCCGCGATGGGCGAAGAAAAGCGTATCCATGCTCCCTACGCTACGCGATCCCCGCTCCTTGATACTGTAGATTAGCCTTGGCTCGACGCATATTTCATCGACTGCGTTCAGGTCTTTTGCGTGCAGTTGCAAGCTCCTGCGGCCATCATGAAAAACTCGAAACTCCCCGGCAAGAAAAGGTGTCTGCATTTCCGATTCTGCCCCGGATTCCCAAGGCAAAATCGTCATCCGCATGGGATCAGCGAACTCGCCGATAACTGGCTGCAATTGCACCGCTGGAGAGCGGTTGTGCTGAGATCAATTCCAGATGACGGGATTTCTGCAACCCTGCCTGGTGCAGCGTTGGACCATGGCCGGCGATAACTGGGTGAATTAGGAAGTGGTACTCATCGATGAGTTCCATCCTGTCCAGAGCTGTTGCCAGCTTGCCGCTGCCCAGAAGCACACCATCGGGGTACTGGTCTTTCAGCCTCAGTACACAGGCGCGCAGCTCTCCACTTAACAGGTGGGAGTTATTCCATGAATATGCCGTGCGAGTGCTCGAGACAACGTATTTGGGCTTCGTCTCCAGTTGCTGTGCCCAGCGAAGCAGCGCTGGCGGCGCTGAGATGTCGCCCCGAGCCACAGCTGGCCAGTACTCCTCCATTAGTTCGTAGGTAACACGACCCCAGAGCATCGCTCCATGCGCATTCATCAGTCCCGTGAAATAGTCGTGCGATTCATCGTCGGCGATGCCTTCTCGATGATCGACGCAGCCATCCAGCATGACGTTGTAGCTAAATGCCAGTAAACCCATCAGAAGCTCCTGCAGCCATTTGCTTGCCGGACGAACCCCGGTGCCCTGACTCTAGGATTAGGCGCTTATTGCGTCAAGCAGCTGTCTTAGGGCACCAGGGAATTTGCGGTGAACGGGGACTGCGCGATCGCGACAGAAATAACTGTCCACAGTCCAAGACCGGGGTACTCGCTGCCGGGCAGCCATGCCGAGTTCGGCTTCCGCGATCCTATGCATCAAAGGTAGGCTCGCTTCATGACACAGCCAGACTCAGTCATCAGTTTGTCCCCTGTCCCACACGACCTTGTGCCCATTATCCAGGGCTTGGTCCAAGGCTCTTGGCCAAAGACTGAAGTTGAGCGTGAGGCCCTGTTCGATGCGCTTGGATTCGTATCAGGCACCGCGATTGATTCCGACGACCAGGATTCACCTCATCAGATGACGAGTTTGGACCTCGGCCTGCCAGGAAAAATATCGAGTACTTGGGATACGTACCGTCAACAATTCCTCAGTGTCTGTACGTTCCTCTACAGTTCTCGGGTCCCCCAAGATCCAGTCACCCGGTCTGGGTTTGCTGTTTTGCAGGCAGAACTCTCAGAGGTGTATGGCGCTCCGGAACGCCCCTGGGGAGACGAGGATCAGTCCATTCGCATTTGGCGATGCAATGGCCGGAGCATCACCTTGCAGTTATTCAATCGGCGGGATAGCACCGTGATGCTCACGGTTGAAGATTTGGCGCTCGCTTCAGTCATTGAATCTGAAGAAGCGGCCCATTAGCCTTCTCAATTCTTGGATCGGATGAAACAAGCCATTGCCACGGCGATTGTTCCCGCGGCAGCGCCAATCAACGCGACGGCAAGCACGATCAGTAGAACTTTGATCAGGGTCTACGGGATATGCAGCGTGAACTACGCTATTCCGATAGCAAAAAACGTCATCAAACACCAGTGATGCGATCGCCGGTCCTGCGGACAGGAGCGACGCTTTTTTCTCAGCCATACCTCGATGATGGGCCGGCTGCGAGGCTGGACAACAGCCGCGGCAATTAAACGAGTGCAGGGCCAGACGTTGCGCTTGGCCACCCGCACCACCAGCACGGGTTAAACAGGTGAGGCTCCAACCAAACGGTTAGAGCCTCAAACCCACTTAGGTTAAGTCCGGCGGTGACCTACTCTCCCACACCCTCACGAGTGCAGTACCATCGGCGCAATGGGCCTTAGCTTCCGGGTTCGGTATGGGACCGGGCGTTTCCCCCACGCTATGACCGCCGTAACAATCACGAAGCACACAAACCAAATATTTCCTGGTCAGTGTTTTCCGGTGCTACAAAGTCTTGTAACTCATCTTGCATTTATTGGTTAGAGGTTGTTGTCTCGTAACCGCATAGTGAACGCGAACAGCATTGAAAAATATCAGTTCAATCATTGTTTTATTGTGTGTTGTAAGCCATCGGCCTATTAGTACAGGTCAGCTGCACAAGTCTTCAGTCCTTGCTTCCACATCCTGCCTATCAACCCAGTGGTCTAGCTGGGGGCCTCTCACACACAAAGGTGCATGGAAATCTCATCTCGAAGCAGGCTTCCCGCTTAGATGCTTTCAGCGGTTATCCCTTCCAAACGTAGCTAATCAGCGATGCACTTGGCAGTACAACTGACACACCAGAGGTTCGTCCGTCCCGGTCCTCTCGTACTAAGGACAGCCCTTCTCAAATTTCCAACGCGCGCAGCGGATAGGGACCGAACTGTCTCACGACGTTCTAAACCCAGCTCGCGTACCGCTTTAATGGGCGAACAGCCCAACCCTTGGGACCTACTCCAGCCCCAGGATGCGACGAGCCGACATCGAGGTGCCAAACCATGCCGTCGATATGGACTCTTGGGCAAGATCAGCCTGTTATCCCCGAGGTACCTTTTATCCGTTGAGCGACGGCCCTTCCACGAGGTGCCGCCGGATCACTAGTCCCGACTTTCGTCCCTGCTCGAGCTGTCACTCTCACAGTCAAGCTCCCTTGTGCACTTACACTCGACACCTGATTGCCAACCAGGCTGAGGGAACCTTTGGGCGCCTCCGTTACATTTTAGGAGGCAACCGCCCCAGTTAAACTACCCATCAGGCACTGTCCCTGAACCAGATCATGGTCCGAAGTTAGGTGACCGGTACAGCCAGAGTGGTATTTCAACGATGACTCCACCTGAACTAGCGTCCAAGCTTCACAGTCTCCCACCTATCCTACACAAGCTGCACCGAACACCAATACCAAACTATAGTAAAGGTCTCGGGGTCTTTCCGTCCTGCTGCGCGTAACGAGCATCTTTACTCGTACTGCAATTTCGCCGAGTTCATGGTTGAGACAGCGGGGAAGTCGTTACTCCATTCGTGCAGGTCGGAACTTACCCGACAAGGAATTTCGCTACCTTAGGATGGTTATAGTTACCACCGCCGTTTACTGGGGCTTAAATTCTCAGCTTCGCCACAAGGGCTAACCAGTCCTCTTAACCTTCCAGCACCGGGCAGGAGTCAGTCCGTATACATCGTCTTGCGACTTCGCACGGACCTGTGTTTTTAGTAAACAGTCGCTTCCCCCTGGTCTCTGCGGCCCACACCCGCATCAGAGAAGCAAGTTCTCATCACGGGGCAGGCCCCCCTTCTTCCGAAGTTACGGGGGCATTTTGCCGAGTTCCTTAACCATGATTCTCTCGATCGCCTTAGTATTCTCTACCTGATCACCTGTGTCGGTTTGGGGTACGGGCGGACTGGGACCTCGCGCCGATGCTTTTCTAGGCAGCATAGGATCACCGAATCACCCCGAAAACGGGGCGCCTATCAGGTCTCAGAATATATGAGCGGCGGATTTGCCAACCGCTCTTCCTACACCCTTGGACCAGGTCAATTCCATTGCCTGGCTCGGCTACCTTCCTGCGTCACACCTGTTAATACGCTGACCTCACTGCATCGGTTCCCACCACACCACCAGCAACCATTCCCGAAGGAACAAATCACCGGATCCGTCATGGTTAGCATCCACAGCTCAGTATGGGCGGTCCTTCGCCGGTACGGGAATATCAACCCGTTGTCCATCGACTACGCCTGTCGGCCTCGCCTTAGGTCCCGACTAACCCAGGGCAGATTAGCTTAACCCTGGAACCCTTGATCATTCGGCGGACGGGTTTCTCACCCGTCATTCGCTACTCATGCCTGCATTCTCACTCGTGTGGCCTCCACCGCTGGTTTCCACCGCGACTTCACCGTCCACACGACGCTCCCCTACCCATCCAAACACCCAATCGAAACCAGGTTAATATTTGAATGACGCAACTTCGGCGGTGTGCTTGAGCCCCGCTACATTATCGGCGCGGAATCACTTGACCAGTGAGCTATTACGCACTCTTTCAAGGGTGGCTGCTTCTAAGCCAACCTCCTGGTTGTCACAGCAACTCCACATCCTTTTCCACTTAGCACACGCTTAGGGGCCTTAGTTGGCGTTCTGGGCTGTTTCCCTCTCGACTATGAAGCTTATCCCCCACAGTCTCACTGCTGCGCTCTCACTTGCCGGCATTCGGAGTTTGGCTAAGGTCAGTAACCTTGTAGGGCCCATCGCCTATCCAGTAGCTCTACCTCCAGCAAGAAACACGCAACGCTGCACCTAAATGCATTTCGGGGAGAACCAGCTATCACGAAGTTTGATTGGCCTTTCACCCCTACCCACAGCTCATCCCCTCCATTTTCAACTGAAGTGGGTTCGGTCCTCCACACGCTCTTACACGCGCTTCAACCTGGCCATGGGTAGATCACTTCGCTTCGGGTCTAGATCACGCCACTCAAACGCCCTATTCAGACTCGCTTTCGCTACGGCTTCCCCACACGGGTTAACCTCGCGACGTAACACTAACTCGCAGGCTCATTCTTCAAAAGGCACGCCATCACCAGGGAACAAGTCCCCAGCTCTAACGGATTGTAAGCGCACGGTTTCAGGTACTATTTCACTCCCCTCCCGGGGTACTTTTCACCATTCCCTCACGGTACTGATTCACTATCGGTCATCAAGTAGTATTCAGGCTTACCAGGTGGTCCTGGCAGATTCACACAAGGTTTCACGGGCCCCGTGCTACTCGGGTATCAACACTAGAACGGCAGACACGCATTACACCTACGGGACTATCACCCTCTCTGGTCCGGCATTCCAACCGATTCACCTATACGCCTGCACCTCATCCCACCAGCAAGATAGCGCTGGTACATGTCAACCCCACAACCCCGGTGATGCAACGCCTATCCGCTATCACACACCAACCGGTTTAGCCCCATCCGCGTTCGCTCGCCACTACTAACGGAATCACTGTTGTTTTCTCTTCCTGCGGGTACTGAGATGTTTCACTTCCCCGCGTTCCCTCCACACAGCCTATACATTCAGCTGCAGGTCACACCACATAACATGGTGCGGGGTTCCCCCATTCGGAAATCCTGGTCTCAACGTCCGGTTATCGACTCCACCAGGCTTATCGCAGATTCCCACGTCCTTCATCGGCTCTTGATGCCAAGGCATCCACCGTGCGCCCTTAAAAACTTCAACACAAATCAAAGTCTCAGAATTGAGCAATAAAACAATCTAACAAAATCACGCAGACAAGACTCCAACACCAACCAATCCCAGGAAAAGGACCAGCCAGCTCATCTCATCTGCAAGATGCTCGCGTTCACTATACAGTTCCCAAACAACAACCCCGCACCCCCGCAACAACACCCCAAAACCAACACCAACCAAAGGCCAGCATCAATCCAACAGGACATCCTTGCAGCAAACACAGGACAAACACCGAAACACCAAGAACCCCTCACCCAAGCGAACACCACCAGGACCCTCCCCACAGGAAGAACCCCGGCAACCATTCACCAGGAAAGGAGGCTTGTTGCCTCAAAACCCAACAGCATGCCAAACCATACAAACCACACAACACCCACACACCGCATTCCAGCACCGCAAGAAGAAAACCCCCTGCAATGCGTACTAGCAGATGCCCAAGCACCACGCGGCCACAGCCAATACCCCGCACCAGCATCAGCCAGCACGTTTTCCGGTATTGAGTCCATTGATATTCCACCCATGAGCAACCCACCCGGACAACACTCGTGTCCAGCATGGGCAACCAATAATGGTTAGCTCCTTAGAAAGGAGGTGATCCAGCCGCACCTTCCGGTACGGCTACCTTGTTACGACTTAGTCCCAATCGCCAGTCCCACCTTCGACGACTCCCCCCACACAAGGTGGTTAGGCCATCGGCTTCGGGTGTTACCAACTTTCGTGACTTGACGGGCGGTGTGTACAAGGCCCGGGAACGTATTCACCGCAGCGTTGCTGATCTGCGATTACTAGCGACTCCGACTTCATGGGGTCGAGTTGCAGACCCCAATCCGAACTGAGACCGGCTTTTAGGGATTAGCTCCACCTCACAGTATCGCAACCCATTGTACCGGCCATTGTAGCATGCGTGAAGCCCAAGACATAAGGGGCATGATGATTTGACGTCATCCCCACCTTCCTCCGAGTTGACCCCGGCAGTCTCCCATGAGTCCCCACCACTACGTGCTGGCAACATGGAACGAGGGTTGCGCTCGTTGCGGGACTTAACCCAACATCTCACGACACGAGCTGACGACAACCATGCACCACCTGTGAACCAGCCCCGAAGGGAAACCCCATCTCTGGAGCGGTCTGGCACATGTCAAGCCTTGGTAAGGTTCTTCGCGTTGCATCGAATTAATCCGCATGCTCCGCCGCTTGTGCGGGCCCCCGTCAATTCCTTTGAGTTTTAGCCTTGCGGCCGTACTCCCCAGGCGGGGCACTTAATGCGTTAGCTACGGCGCGGAAAACGTGGAATGTCCCCCACACCTAGTGCCCAACGTTTACGGCATGGACTACCAGGGTATCTAATCCTGTTCGCTCCCCATGCTTTCGCTCCTCAGCGTCAGTAAATGCCCAGAGACCTGCCTTCGCCATCGGTGTTCCTCCTGATATCTGCGCATTTCACCGCTACACCAGGAATTCCAGTCTCCCCTACATCACTCTAGTCTGCCCGTACCCACCGCAGATCCGAGGTTGAGCCTCGGACTTTCACGGCAGACGCGACAAACCGCCTACGAGCTCTTTACGCCCAATAAATCCGGATAACGCTTGCGCCCTACGTATTACCGCGGCTGCTGGCACGTAGTTAGCCGGCGCTTCTTCTGCAGGTACCGTCACTTTCGCTTCTTCCCTACTGAAAGAGGTTTACAACCCGAAGGCCGTCATCCCTCACGCGGCGTCGCTGCATCAGGCTTTCGCCCATTGTGCAATATTCCCCACTGCTGCCTCCCGTAGGAGTCTGGGCCGTGTCTCAGTCCCAGTGTGGCCGGTCACCCTCTCAGGCCGGCTACCCGTCGTCGCCTTGGTGAGCCATTACCTCACCAACAAGCTGATAGGCCGCGAGTCCATCCCCCACCGATAAATCTTTCCACCACAAAACATGCGTTCCATGGTCATATCCGGTATTAGACCCAGTTTCCCGGGCTTATCCCAGAGTCGGGGGCAGGTTACTCACGTGTTACTCACCCGTTCGCCACTAATCCACCCAGCAAGCTGGGCTTCATCGTTCGACTTGCATGTGTTAAGCACGCCGCCAGCGTTCATCCTGAGCCAGGATCAAACTCTCCATAAAAAAATAAAAAGCCACCAGCAACCCCTTGGAAAAGAAGGGCGAAGCCGATGAAGTCCTGGCGAATAATAAAACACTCAAGAACACTGCACGGGGGTGCAATGCCTCAAGCAAATGTTATGTATTCACCAAATAAAAATATTCGGTATCAACAAACTTGGCACACTATTGAGTTCTCAAACAACAAACACTTACCGGTTCTTTACCCACCATTCCAGGCGGTAATTTCGTCCAGCGTTATATTCATATTCTATAACTTCGAATTCCTGAAAGTCAAATCCATTGTTTGTGATTTGAACCAGTATTCTCAGTTCCCATTCTTTTCAATTCCTTATCCACAAGACTGTGGAAAAACCTTGATTTTCTGGGGTTCTGCCGCCGTTGAGCTACGGGTTTTTTGTTCCGTTTTGTTCTCGGCGACAAGGAAAAACTATACACAGGTTTTGGGGGTCCTGCAAATCGGGTGGGTGGTTTTGGCGGGTGACCGTGCCCACTTAATTTCGCAACGCCGATTAAAGCGCGAGTTCTAGCGGATCGGTACCCGAAAACATTTCATGCAACGCACGAAAAGACATCTTAGAAACGGAAGCCGACCACCAAGGTGGTCGGCAATCCCTGTACAGCTAGTCTTCGACGATCTCAGCGTCGATGACCCGTGGATCATCCAGCGGCAACGAGCTGGGCACCACCGTAGGGATTCCCTCGAAGGCAACCGCGGCATTCTCGATCACGCGCTTGGCCATGTACCGATTGCCGACACCGCCGATGGCCGCGCCAACGCCAAACGGAACCAGTCGGCCCATGGTGCTGGCAGCCTGGGTGCCGATGATCTTTCGCAAGAACTTCTTCTGCATGGTGCGCTGCATGGCGGAGTAGATGCTCGTGGACTTGCCGGCACCGAAGGACTTGGCCCAGCCCTGGACCGGTCCTCCGCCGCGGCCTGCGGCTTGGGCAGTCAAGCCGGCAATCATTGAGCTGCCTTCCTCGCCCATCATGATGCCCATAACCAGCACTCGTGACCGATCCGGGTCTTCGATGGCAATGCCGTGCAGTTCTGCCAGGCTCTGCGCATACAGCGCAGAAGCTTCCAGGAAGCCCAGCGTTGCAGCAACGGAAAGGCCCAGCGCCACGCCGGTGCCGACAGCAGGGACGGCTGCGGTTCCACCCACGGCTGCACCGGTGCCGGTAACCACACGCAGGTAATCGCGCTCGACAATGGCTGCCAGCTCGGCTGCCGTGGCTTCCGGGTGCTTCTTGCGCAGCCGCTTGATGTAGGCAAGCACCAGCGGGCGCTGCACGCCGATGCCCTTCATGATGGCATCCTGCACGCCGGAGCGCGGCTTTCCATCCTTGCCAAGCAACGTCATTGAAATCGGATCGTTTTTCATGATGGCTCCAGCTTATCCGCAAGACCCTGAGAGTTGCCTTGAGCGCTCTGCCTTCACACAAGCGTCTTGAAAAATTCCTTGAAACTCCCCGATGCTGGTGAAAGAGTTGGCTTATGAAGAACGCTCAGGCCAAACGGTATAACCATGCCTTGAAAAGTGCCGGGATCTCGGAGCACCCGGTCTCTTTGCTCGATCTCGATGCCTTCGATTCAAACGTGATCGCCCTACGCGAACGGGCCGGCGGCGTGCCGATCCGCATCGCTTCCAAGTCCCTGCGTGTACGCAAGGCGTTGGAGCGGGCGCTCGACGAGCCAGGCTTCCGGGGCGTTCTCTGCTTCACGTTGGCCGAAGCATTATGGCTGGCCAGCCACGGTTTGAAGGACTTGGTGGTTGCGTACCCGCAAACGGATGCCGAAGCGATCAGCCGGTGGGCGGCCAGCGAGCAGGCCTGCGAAGCTGTCACCCTCATGGTGGATACCGAAGAGCAGCTGGATCTGATCGACAGAATCGCGCCGGGGCACCCGGCATTGAAGGTCGCCTTGGAACTGGATGCCGCCTATTACCCCAGCGGCGATATCCGCATCGGCGCCGCACGTTCGCCGCTGAGCCGGCCGGAACAGGTCGCGGCGCTGGCCGCCGAGGTGCACCGTCGCCGCAACTTCATCCTGGACGGGTTGATGGGCTACGAATCCCAGATCGCTTCGGTTCCCGATGGAGGGTTCAGCCCCAAGGCGCTGATCGCGCGCAAGCTGCGCCAAGCCAGCGCCGCCGAACTGGCCGAGCGCCGGGCCGAAACCGTCGAATTGGTCCGGGAGCTGGGCGAGCTGCGTTTCGTGAATGCCGGCGGCACAGGTTCGGTGGAAAGCACTGTCCAGGAACCCGCTATCACCGAGATTGCCGCGGGTTCAGGGCTGTTCGCACCCGCGCTGTTCGATTCCTATCGCGCATTCCGACCCGCCCCTGCCCTGTATCTGGGCTTCCCTGTGGTCCGCCGTCCCGATGAGCGAACAGTCACCATCCTCGGAGGCGGTTGGACCGCATCGGGTCCAGCCGGCAAGGACCGGCTGCCAAGAATCGAGCACCCAAAGAAGCTGCGCTATCTGTCCATGGAAGGAGCCGGCGAGGTGCAGACCCCGCTCACCGGCCCCAGCGCACACCGCATCGCCATTGGCGAAACGGTCTGGCTGCGCCATGCCAAGGCCGGCGAACCTGCGGAACGGGTTAATAAGGTGGCGGTGTATTCCAAGGGCAAGATCATCGAGCAGTGGCCCACCTACCGCGGGGAAGGCAAAGCATTCCTGTGAGCACCTTCAAGAACTTCGCGCGCACCGTTGTCGCGCACCCGGCAGCCATCCGCTCCCCGCGCAGCATCGCGGAATTGGCGCAGGTCCTGGCGCAGGCCGCCGACCAGCAGCAGCCGGTGCGTGCGATCGGCGCAGGCCATTCCTTCACTCCGCTGGCGGCTACCGACGGCATCTTGCTGAACCTGGATGGCTTCCAGGGAATCGAGGAAGTCGACGCCCTCACCCACGAGGTGACCTTCCGCGCCGGGACCCGGCTATGGCAGATCCCCGCACTGCTCAAACCCTTCAATCTCGCGTTGGAGAATATGGGCGATATCGACAAGCAATCTGTAGCCGGAGCCATCAGCACCGGCACCCACGGCACCGGCCTGCGATTCAGCGGATTCAGCGGAACGGTCACCGGGGTGCAGCTCCTGCTGGCCGATGGCACCCACCTGCGTGCCAACTCTCAGGAGAACACCGAACTATTCGAGGCCTCCCGGCTTGGCCTGGGAGCTCTGGGGGTGCTCACCCACGTGCGGCTGCGCTGCGTCCCGCACTACATGATGCGTGCGGAGGAAATCATCGAACCCATCGGGCTGATCGCCGAAAGCTTCGTCGAGCGCGCATGGGAAGAAGACCATCTGGAATTCTTCTGGTTCCCGGGCACCGGCAAGGCCCAGGTGAAGATCAATACCCGCCTCGACGGCCAAGTCCCGGCCGAGCAGCCGCCGGCGGCAGCCCGCTGGCTGAATGATGAAGTTGTCTCCAATGGCGCATTGCAGCTGCTCAGCTCGGTGAGCGCGGCGCTGCCGAAGACCACGCCGGCCTTGGCCAAGGTGGCGTGCGCCGCGTTGCCCGAAAGCAGCCGCATCGCACCGTGGAACGAAGTGTTCACCAGTGCGCGGCGGGTGCGTTTCACCGAAATGGAATATGCGCTCCCGCTGGCCAACTTCGATGAGGCTTTCGCCAGCGTGCGGGCGTACTTCAAGCGTTCGGGAACCGGGGTCTTCTTCCCAGTCGAGGTGCGCACCGCGGCCGAGGATTCCACCTGGCTGGGAACTGCCAGCGGCCGGCAAACTGCATATATTGCCGTGCACCGCTACATTCGCGATCAGGCTCGGGGATACTTTGCAGCCATGGAAGAGATCTTCCGCTCCCTGGGCGGCCGGCCGCACTGGGGCAAGGAGCATACGCTTCAGGCTGGGGAATTGGCTCAGCTCTACCCGAAGTTCAGCGATTTCACGCGGGTTCGCCAGGCTGCCGATCCGGAGGGCAGATTCCTCAATCCGTATCTGCGCAGCTTGCTCGGCGCCTAGAATTGGATGTCGGCCCAGATCAGCGGGCTTGATTCCTTCGCGAAGTCGGGGACTGTTCCCGGCAACGCCTGGGAAGTGCTCGGCTGGTTCTCCTTGATGCGGCCCTGGCCCAATACCTGCCACGTTTCGCTCGGCACCAGGTAGCTGCCCGAAGCATTGACAGCGTTCGCGTGCTTGAGTTCCTTGAGGAAAGGGTCAACGCGATCAGCGGAGCCGTCTTGCAGGCCCAGTGCACCGGCAATGACAAAGCGGTCTTCGCCCACGCCTTCTGCATGTTCGCCCTCGTCGGTGCGAACATAGTTCTCGCCGGAGAGATAGCCGTCGATGACCTTCAGCTCGTCCATCTGGCGTGCCTTGGCGAATTCCTCATCCTGCGCATCCGGCTGGGTTTGCGTCGCCAGGATGTGCACCGGCTCGCCACGGTACTGGATGGGAATGTCCCATAGGCCGGTGCTCATCACGGGGATGGACGCTGCCAGCACGCCGGATAAGTCGGTGTGGTGCAGCATATCGTTGGCAACCTGTTGCCACTTGAGCTGGGAAACGCTGGCGACCTGCTCTTGGGCGATCGGGTACTTCGACAGCACGACGATCGACCCCTGCTCCGCGAATGCGGCCTGGCCCCACGCGTCCTCGGCGCTGCCGATCACGCCGTCGGCGTTCAAGTCGGCGCCGCTTTGCAGGCCTTTGGAGCCCACCGCCAGATAGGAATACCCGTAGTCCACGTCGGCGCGGTCGTCGCCCAGATTGTTCAGATAGTTCTCATTGAGCGCGTCAACTGCCTCCTGGGTGGCGTCCATATCCGTCAGCACCACCACGTCCGCGTTGGCGCTGCTGATCTTGTCCGCAACCTGGGCTGCCTGCCGGTCGGTTCCGCGCATCAGGGCCGCGGGCAGCTCTTCGGGGGTTTCGCCGGTGAGACTTGCCTGGATGGTTGCCACGCGCAGCGAGGTCTCCGAAAGCTGCGCGGCATTGGCGCCTGCTGGGTCGCCGGGTCCGGTGGGTGCGGCAAGTGCGCCGGTTGCGGGGAGCATCAGAAGTGCCCCTAAACCCAGGCTCGCTGTTCCGACTAATAACTTGCGCACCCATCCACCCTACGACGTTCAGCTACCGCTTTCCAGCACCTTTACCGGATTGTAATGCCGCAGCCGCAGCGGCCTTCTTGTTCGCGGAAAGGACTTCTTCCATATACGGCGCACGCACATGCGTGGATACCCGGGCGTCCACCAGGCATACGCCGCGGGCGCCTGCATCAACCCACTGCTGCACGGCGGCGAGGTCTTCCAGCGTGCCAACGCGGATTCCGGTCGCTCCCATGGAGTTGGCAATGCCGGCAAAATCCACGGTAGGGATCAGCATCGGATCTTCGTGCAGGCCGACGGATCCGTACTGGTGGATTTCCGCACCATAGGCGGAGTCGTTGTAGATGACGATGACGCCGCTTTCCACGCTGCGCACGATCGATTCGAGGTCTGCCAGGCCCATCAGGAATCCGCCATCTCCGGCGGCCAGCACGACCGTGCGGCCTTCCGCCGCCGGGGCCGCACCCACCATGGAGGCGATGCCCAGGCCGATGGACTGGTAGGCGGTTCCCACACAGGCCAGGGAGCGCGCACCGGAAGTCGACCAGTACATCGGACCCCAGCCGATGAAGTGCCCGCCATCCTGCACCAGCACGCGGTTGGCCGGCAGGATGCCCTGCAGCTCGCTGGCCACGCGGCGCGGATCCAGCTGCCCGTCGGAGGCCTGCTCGTCGCCGGCGGGGCGGCTGCGCAGCTCGGACAGGTCGAGGCCTGCGCGCCATGCGTCATCGGCTTGCTCCACGGCACCGAGCAGGTCCGCGGCAGCCAGGGCCGCATCGCCGGTGGCGAAGTAGTCGACGCGCGGATTGGTGGCCGCGCATCCCAGATCGATCTGGATCAGGGTGGCATCGTCTGCCACTAGCTCGCCAAAGCGCATGGTGAACTGGTTCAGCGAGGCGCCGAGCACCAGTACGGTATCTGCCTGCGCGATGATCGCGGCGTTGGCCTCCGTGGAGAACCCTCCGGTGATGCCCAGGTCGAACTCGTAGTCCAGCAGGTCGCGGGCCAGCAGCGTGCCCGAGGTGGTGGCCCCCAGCTTCTGAGCCAGCGCCTGGACCTGCTCGGCGGCATCAATTGCGCCGCGGCCATAGAGGATGTGGGTGCGCTGCGAGGCGTTGAGCTTGGCACCGATCTGCTCCAGCTGGGTGGAGTTCAGCTGCGGCGCCGGCGGGGTGCTGCGCAGGGAGGCGAAATCGGGAAGCTGCTCTTCGAGGGAATCCAGCGCTGCCAGGTCGTAGGGAATGGCCAGGACCACCGGCAGCTGCTCGCGCAACGCATGGGCCGCCGCCTCAAGGGCGGTCGCACCCGGAGTGTTGCGGTCGACGACGTAGCGGGGCGCCCGCACCGCGGCATCGATCGCGGCTTGGTCCACGTCCCAGCCGCGCAGGCCCGACGTCGGCGCGTCGCCGGTGACGAACAGCAGCGGGGTCCGCGCCGCGGCGGCCTCGGCCAGGGCAGTGGTGGTATTGGTGTAGCCGGCACCGTAGGTGGTGGAGGCGATGGCCAGCTTGTTGGAGATGCGGAAGTACGCGTCGGCGGCCGAAACGGCGGCCGATTCATGGCGCACTGCGGTGTAGTCGAAGCCTGCACGCACCGCGGCGTCGAGGAAGTGGGCGTTGCCGTTGCCCATCAATCCGAAAATTCGCGGGGCCAGGGGCTTGAGGGCATGGGCAATGGCAGCTGAAACGCTGGACATTATGGACTCTTTTCAAGAAATCGTGCTGAAGAAATTCCATATATGTCTGCCGTTACCGGTTGCTTCACCGCAACGGGTATCGCCCCTTTTGAGAGCGCCGGAACCAGCTGGAGCCGTGTTCCTGACTCACTGATGATAAGGCAGGAACCCTGCTCGGCGCTAGGAGCCGGTGACCGCGACTCGGAAAGCCAGGGACGCAAACTCCTCCAAAAGTACCATGTACTGCAACTACCAGAATCGATACAATCGAGATAACTCTTAGTTGACTTGAACCTTATAAGGCAACCATCGAACCTTATCGAGAGGGAACGCATGCTGAAGTTCTTCGGGATCACCACTGGCGCACCGGCCAGCGGCAAAGTCCGCGCATGGCAGGGCGTGGACCGCAAGCACCGGGGCATCGCCTTCGCCGTGTCGCTGGTGCTGGCATCGGCCGCGTTCCTGGCCGCCCGCTGGCTGCTCTCGGGCCTGCCGCCCGAGCACTCCCTGCCTTATGTTCCCTGGCTAGCCGCCGCAGCCCTGCTGCTCATCAGCACCCTGGTGGCCGAGCGCTCGATGATCAGCAACCAGCCGGCCGAAGCTGGCGGCATCTAGGCGCAAAAAAGCTGGGGGAAGATACGGGCAACCCGTATCTTCCCCCAGCTTCGCGCCAACCGGCTAGGCGTTGCCCAGCCAATCGGCGGCGTCGTTGACCAGCTGCTGAGGCGAGGCCGAAATATCCAGCACCACGCCGCGCTCGTCAGCCTGCAGCTCGTCAAGCGTCTCGAACTGCGATTTCAGCAGCTCCACCGGCATGAAGTGCCCGGTGCGCTCGGCCATGCGCTGGGACAGCAGCTCGAAGCTGCCGTTCAAATGGATGAACACCGTATCCGGCGCCTGCGCCCTGATCTGGTCGCGGTACTTGCGCTTGAGCGCAGAGCACGCAATGATCAGCGGCTTGCCATCCTCGGCGGCCAGCCGCTTGCCGATTTCGCCGAGCCACGGTTCGCGGTCTGCATCATCCAGCGGGATGCCGGCAGACATCTTCGCGATATTCGCCTGCGGATGCAGGGAATCCCCGTCGAGGAACTCCGAGGCGATCCGCTGGCCCAGCAGCTCGCCCACGGTGGATTTGCCGCAGCCGGAGACCCCCATGACCACGATGCGTCCGGCCCCGGTGCCCGATGGCGCCGACAGCGGCTTGTCCATGATCGCCTCGCTCACCAGTCGTGCACCGTGCCGTCAACCAGGCGGTTGTACGGCAGGTAGGCCTGCTGGTACGGGTAGGACAGCGCGGCTTCCTCGTTGAACTCGACGCCCAGGCCAGGCTTGTCGCCTGGGTGCAGGTAGCCGTCCTTGAAGGTCATCGACTGCTCGAAGACGGTGTTGGTGGCGTCCGAGTGCTGCATGTACTCCTGGATGCCGTAGTTGTGGATGGCCAGGCCCACGTGCAGCTGGGCGGCGAAGCCCACCGGGGAGATGTCGGTCGGGCCGTGGAAGCCGGACTTGATCTGGTACTGGGCTGCGTAGTCCATGACTTTCTTCAGCGGCGAGATGCCGCCGAAGTGGGTGGAAGCCGCACGCACGTAGTCGATCAGCTGGTCCTTGATCAGGGTCTGGAAGTCCCAGATGGTATTGAAGATCTCGCCGATGGCCAGCGGGGTGGTGGTGTGCTCGCGCACCAGGCGCAGGGCGTCCTGGTTCTCGGCCGGGGTGCAGTCCTCGAGCCAGAACAGGTCGTAGGGTTCCAGCGACTTGCCCAGCTTGGCAGCCTGCAGCGGGGTCATGCGGTGGTGGCCGTCGTGCAGCAGCGGGATCTCCGGGCCGAATTCGTTGCGCACCGCTTCGAACACTGTCGGCAGGTGGCGCAGGTAGGCGCGGGTGTCCCAGTCCTCTTCCTGCGGGTAGGTGCCGCGGCCGGCCGGCTCGTAGTCGTAGCGTTCGCCGGAGGACTGGGCCTGGGCGGCTACGCCGTAGACAGCCTTGATGCCCGGCACCGCGGTCTGCACGCGGATGGACTTGTAGCCCAGTTCCAGGTGCTCGCGGATCGAGTCGAACAGCTGCGGTATGTCGGTGCCCGAGGCGTGGCCGTAGGCGCGCAGCCCGCGGCGCGAGGCGCCGCCGAGCAGCTGGTAGACCGGCATGTTCGCGGCCTTGCCCTTGATGTCCCACAGGGCCATGTCCACCGCGGCGATCGCTGCCATGGTGATCGGGCCGCGGCGCCAGTAGCTGGAGCGGTAGATGAACTGCCAGGTGTCCTCGATCTGGTGCGCGTCGCGGCCGATCAGCAGCTGCGCGACGTGGTCCTTCAGGTAGGAGGCGACGGCCAGCTCGCGGCCGTTCACGGTGGCGTCGCCGATGCCGACCAGGCCGGATTCGGTGGTGACCTTCAGGGTCACGAAGTTGCGTGACGGGCTGGTCACGAAGACTTCTGCCTTGATGATTTTCATGGCGTTCCTTTCGGGGAACGCGGGCTTCGGTGCCCGCGCGAATACTTGTGGAGAAAAAGCTAGTTGGCGAAGCCTGGGCGCAGCGCGGTGATCGCGTCGACGGCTTCGGCCTCGCCGGCCAGGCGGGAGTCGATGATTGCCACCAGGGCGGCGCTCTGCGCGGTGCTGCCGGCTTCCAGCGCGGCGTCATCGAGCACCGCGACGAGCGCTTCGGCATTCGCGTCGGCGATCGGCGTTCCGGCCGCGTGCTGCGCTGCGAGCTGCTCGCACCAGGCGGCGATCAGCCGCAGGGCGGCGTGCCCGTCGCGTCCGGCGTCCCGCTCGGCCCGGTAGACCGGCAGCGCGCGGGCTGCCAGCTTGATCGAGCCGTCCATGGCGATCTGCGCCAGGTGGTGCGCGATGCGCGGATTCCCGAAGCGCGCACGCAGGGCGCGGCGGTATCCGGGGATATCCAGTTCAGGTTCCTGCAGGTGCGCGGCGGCCGCATCCCAGAACTCCTCGACCCAGCCGGAGACCTGCTCGTCGGCTAGCGCCTGTGCCACGGTCTGGTGCCCGCGCAGCTGCCCGGCGAAGGACATCAGCGTGTGGGCGCCGTTGAGCAGCCACAGCTTGCGGCGCTCGAAGGGCTCCAGCTCGGCGACGAACTGCGCCCCGGCCTTCTCCCAGTCGGGGCGGCCTGCGGGGAAGTCCCCGCACAGCACCCAGGAGCTGAAGGGCTCGGTGACCACCGGGCTGGCATCGGCGAATCCGGTGGCGGCGGCCACCGTGGCGACGTCGGCGTCGGTGGTGCGCGGGGTGATGCGGTCGATCGAGGTGTCTACGAAGGAGACGTTCTCGCGGATCCAGTCGGCCAGCTGCCCGTCGATCTGCTCGGCGAGGGCCACGATGCTGGCTTCTGCCACCGACCCGTTATCCGGGAGGTTGTCGCAGGAGACTACCGCTAGCGGCCAGCCATCGCCGGCCCGTCGGGCGGCCAGGCCCACCAGGATGCGGGCCGGGACGGTGCGCAGCACCAGCTGCGCGGCGCCGAGCGCCGAGGGGGCGAAGACCCGTCCGTCGTAGGCGTCGGCCAGCTCCGCCAGGTCGGCGGCCACGGAGGGATCCGCCAGGTCCAGACGCGGTGCTCCGGCTCCGGCAGCCATGCGGTATCCGGCCTCGGTGATGGTCAGCGTCAGGATCGCGGTGGCCGGGTCGGCCAGCTTCTCGGTGAGCAGCGGCAGGTTGTTGCCGTCATGGGCGGCCAGGATCGAGTCCACTACCTCGAACTCGTCGGCTTCCGACCCGCGGGTCACCAGCGTGTAGAGCCCGCCTTGCGGGGCCAGCGCCGCGGCGGCGGTGGCCGAACGCCCGGTGAAGGCGGTGATGCCCCACTCGCTATCGGCCTTGGCGGTGTACCAGGCCTGATGGGCGCGGTGGAAGGCGCCCAGCCCGATGTGCACGATGCGCGGCCGGCGCGCCGGCGCGGCCACGGCGCTGCGGTCCAATGCCGCGCTCACAGCTTGAACGCCCGTCGCGGTGCGGCGTCGACGATGTCGACAATGATCTGGTGCGCGCGTTCCTCGGTGATCCGGTGCTCGGCGACCAGCCGGGCCAGGAAGGAGGCCTCGATCCGGCGCGAGGCGTCGTGCCGGGCAGGGATGGAGCAGAAGGCGCGGGTGTCGTCGATGAATCCCGAGGAGCGGGAGAACCCGGCGGTTTCGGTCACCGCGGAGCGGAAGCGCGCCATCGCATCCGGCGCGTCCAGGAACCACCACGGGGCGCCGATGTACACCGACGGGTAGAAGCCGGCCAGCGGCGCGATCTCGCGGGAGAACACGGTCTCGTCGATGGTGAACGGGATGAAGTGGAAGCCCGGCGCGGTGCCGAAGTCTTCCAGCAGCGGGCGCAGCCCGCCGGCGTAGTCCACCGCGAAGGGGATGTCGTGCCCGGTGTCCGGGCCGAAGACCGCCAGCGTCGCCGCGTGGGTGTTGCGGTGCACCCCTGGATGCATCGTCATGACCAGCCCGTCCTGTACGGCCATGGCTGCCTGCTGGTACATCATGTGCGCTTCGAAGGCCAGCGCCTCGGCCATGGATGCGGTGCCTGCCATGCCCTTGGCGAACAGCGCGGCGGCCTCGTCGCGGTCCAGCTTCAAGGTGGCGGGGGTCTGCGCGCCGTGGTCCGAGGACACCGCCCCGTGCTCGACGAAGTACTGGCGGCGGGTGGCCATGGCGGCCAGGTAGCCGTCGTAGCCGGCCTTGCCCTCGCCGGCGGCCTGGATCAGCGCATCGGCCTTCTGCGCGAAGTCGGCGCCCCAGAACTTGATGTAGGCATCCGGGCGGAAGGTCGGCAGCACGCGCGGGGCGAAGGAGGAATCCTGCGCCAGCTGGCGGTGCGCGGCCAGGTCATCGAGCGGGTCGTCGGTGGTGGCGAGCACCTCGATGCTGAAGGAGTCCATCAGCGCGCGCGGGCGGAAGTCCGGGGCGTCGATGCGCGCCTGGATCGCACGGTAGGTCGCGTCTGCGTTCTCGGCGGTGATTTCCCGGTCATCGATGCCGAAAACCTCGATGAATTCCTGGCGCAGCCAATAGCCTGAGGCGGTGCCGTCGAACAGGTGGTAGTTGGCGCAGAAGGTCTTCCACGCGTCCAGCGCGGAGACCTTCTGGCTGCCGCCCACGCGCAGCGCATCCAGCGGGACATTGTTGGCGTGCAGCAGGCGGGTGACATAGTGGTCGGGGCTGATCAGCAGCGCGGTGGGGTCCGGGAACGCGTCGTCGCGGGCGATCATCCCGGCATCCACATGGCCGTGCGGGGAAATGATCGGCAGGTGCTCCACGGCGGCGTGCAGCGAACGGGCGATCTCGCGGACACCGGCGTCCGCGGGCAGCAACCGATCAGGGTGGTTGGCTATCGAAGAAGACATGACTCGATCGTCCTTACCCCCATGGCCGGATGGCAACTAGTTGCCATGAGTTGCACCATACCCCTGTGCCGCGCGCCTCAGCCCCGCGGCGGGGCGGCGGTGGAGCCGCGCACCGCCAGCCGGGTGGGCAGCACCACCGGGCGGTCCGGCGCATCGGCGGCCCCGCGCGCAATGGCCAGCAGGTTGCGCACCGCGGCGGCGCCCAGGGCGTGCAGCGGGGCGGCGACGCTGGTCAGCCCGGGGGTGACCAGATCGGCGTCCGAGGAGTTGTCGAAGCCCACCACCGAGATGTCCCCGGGCACGTCGAACCCGTTCTTCTGCGCCTGGCGCATGAACCCGATGGCCAGCTGGTCGTTGTAGGCGAGCACCGCGGTGGCATTCGACGAAAGCACCTGGTCGGCGATCTGCGCGCCGGCGGCGATGGTGGGCACCCGCGGGGAGAAGAGCAGGGACTTGTGGCCGTGCTCGGCGGCGCACATCTTCAGCGCCCGCCAGCGCATCCCGTTTGCCCAGGACGCTTCGGGGCCCGCCAGGTAGGCGATATTCCGGTGCCCCAGCTCGCGCAGGTGGGCGACCGCCCGGATGATCCCCCGCTCGTTGTCGGTGACGACGCTGGCCACCCCGCTCACTCCCCGGTTCATCACGATCGTCGGCTTCTGCTTGGCCATGGACCGGATCCCCGCGTCGGACATGCGCGAGCTGGAGAGCACGATCCCGTCCACGATGCCCAGCGAACGCTCGATGGCTTCGCGTTCCACGATCCCCGATTCCCGGGTGTTGGCCAGCAGCATCGTGTAGCCGTTCTTGGCGGCCTCCTCCTCGGCCCCGCGGATCATCTCGAAGTAGACCGGGTTGGAAATATCGGCGATGACCAGCGCAATGGTGCCGTGCCGTTCCTTGCCTTCGGGCATCGGCCGGCGCATCTCCATGGAACGGTAGCCCAGCTCGGCGGCCACCTGGCGGATCTTCTCCGCGGTGGCGAAGCTGACCCGTCCGGGCCGCGCAAAGGCGCGGGACACCGTGGACGCCGAGACCCCGGCGGCGCGGGCGACGTCGTAGATGGTGACCGATTTTCCGGATGCTGGTGGGTGCTGCATGTAACAAGTGTGCGGCGCGGAGCAGCGCGAGTGGAAGCCTATGGCAATTATTGGCAACAATTGGCCAGTGGCCCTGCTGGGCGGAGATTATCAGTTGAACCGTCAATGTGGCCGGAGACACTCGCAGTGCAGATCGACTTGCCTGCAGGGAACGGGGCAGCGCTGCCCCGCCGGCCGGAAAGTAGCTTGAAGAGATGAAACTTCGCGCCCTGCGCTGGGTCGCCGGGGCCTGTGCCGCCGCCTTGGCCCTCACGGGCTGCACCGCCGGCGTCTCGGGCAATGCCCAAGAAGGCAAGACCATGGTGCTCTCGCTGAACCAGTCAGAATCCCACCCCTCGTACATTGCGCTGACCGACTTCGGCGAGCGGCTGAAGGCCGCCACCGACGGGCGCTGGGACATCAAGGTGTACCCCAATGAAACCCTCGGTGCCCAGCAGGAAGTCATCCAGCTGGTCTCCGACGGCTCGGTGGACATGGCCATTGCCTCCGGCACGCAGCTGGAAAACCTGAACCCGGAATTCGCCACGCTGAACCTGCCGACCGTCTTCAAGGGCATCGACCACCAGATCTCGGTGCTGCGCGACAAGGGCATCGTCGGTCCGCTGTTCTCCTCGCTGGAAGAGTCCAAGGACCTGACCGTGCTGGGCGGACTGACCCAGGGCGACCGCAACCTGTACACCGTCAAGGGCCCGATCAAGGAGCCCAAGGACCTGGCCGGCATGAAGATCCGCGTCCAGGAATCCGAGCTGCACATCAAGATGATCAACGCCATGGGCGGCGCTGCCACCCCGATGTCCTACGGCGAGGTCTACACCGCGCTGCAGGCGGGCGTGCTCGACGGTGCGGAGAACAACGAGATTTCCTACGTCACGCAGAAGCACAACGAGGTCGCCAAGTACGTGGCCCGCACCCGCCATCTGGTGGGCCTTGACTACATGCTGGTCAACTCCACGCTGCTGGAGGAAATGACCCCCGAAGACCGGGCGATCCTGGAAGCCGAATGGCAGAAGACCGTGGATGAGCACGTGAAGCTGTGGAATGCCGACACCGAGAAGGCCATCGAATCCGCCAAGGCTTCGGGCACCAAGTTCAACGACGTGGACAAGGCAGCCTTCGACAAGGCCCTGGCCCCGGTCGTCGAATCGGCTTTGACCAGCGACGACGCCCGTGAGCTGTACGAGAAGATCACGGAGGCCGCACAGTGAATGCGATCAAATCCGTCCTGGATTTCCTGCTGAGGTGGCTGTGCATCGCGCTGTTCGCGGTGCTCGTGCTGGTGGTCTGCTGGCAGGTCTTCACCCGCCAGGTGCTGCAGGATCCTGCCACCTGGACCACCACCGCTGCCCAGTACCTGTTCGTCTGGCTGGCACTGTTCGGCTCCGCCTACGTCTTCGCCGACCGCGGGCACATTGCCGTGGACTTCATGGTGCGCCTGCTGAAGATCAGCCACAAGCGCTACACCGAGGCGTTCGTCCAATTCATCATCCTGCTGTTCGCGGTGTTCGTGCTCATCTGGGGCGGGCTGCGCGGGGTCGATCTGACCTGGACCCAGCAGGTCTCGGGCCTGCCGGTCAGCGTGGGCGCGATGTACTTGGCACTGCCGATCTCCGGCGTGCTGACCGCGTTCTACGCCCTGTTCCACCTGGTCGAGGCGCTGCGCGGACGCGGCCTGCCCGACGAATTCGATGAAGAAATCCGGGAGGCGATCTGATCATGGATGCAGCGCTCATTGCAGGCATCGTCCTGGTTCTCGGCATTGCCGTCCTGCTGCTGTTGCGGGTGCCGATCGCGATTGCCGTCGGCTTCTCCGCCTTCGTCGCCGTCGCGGCGGTCATCGGCATGGAAAAGGCCTCCTTCGTGGCTGCCCAACGCATGTTCACCGGCATTAACTCCTTCGCCCTGCTGGCCATCCCGTTCTTCATCCTGGCCGGCGTGCTGATGAACAACGGCGGCATTGCCGGGCGCCTGATCGACGCGGCCAAGGTGCTCGTCGGGCGCATGCCCGGCTCGCTGGCGCAGACCAACGTGGTGGCCAACGCGCTGTTCGGCTCGGTCTCCGGCGCCGCAGTGGCCTCGGCCGCAGCCGTCGGCGGGGTCATCGGCCCGCGCCAGGCCAAGGAAGGCTACGACAAGAACTTCTCCGCCGCGGTGAACATCGCCTCCGCCCCGTCGGGCATGCTGATCCCGCCGTCGAACACGCTGATCGTGTACTCGCTGGTCTCCAGCACCTCCATCGCCACGCTCTTCGTGGCCGGCTACATCCCGGGCATCCTCTGGGCGCTGGCCTGCATGCTGATCGTGTTCCTCTACGTGCGCAAGCGCAAGGAGCTGAACAACTACCAGCAGGTCACCCTGCCGGTGGCGCTGCTGACCCTGTGGCGCGCGGTCCCCTCGATCCTGATGATCGTGATCGTGATCGGCGGCATCCTGGCCGGCATCTTCACCCCGACCGAGTCCGCGGTCATCGCCGTGGTGTACTGCCTGATCCTGGGCTTCGCCTACCGGGCGATCAAGGTCCGCGACCTGCCGCGCATCGTCCTCGACGCGACCGTCACCACCTCGATCGTGATGCTGCTGGTGGGCGTCTCCACCATCATGGCGTGGGTCATGGCCTTCTCCGGGATCCCGGCGGCGATCTCCAACGGCCTGCTGGGCCTGACCGATTCGCCGACCATAATCCTGATCCTGATCATGGTGATCCTGCTGATCGTGGGCACGTTCATGGACCCGACCCCGGCGATCCTGATCTTCGTGCCGATCTTCCTGCCGATCGTCACCGAATTCGGCGTGGATCCGATCCACTTCGGCATCATGGTGACGTTCAACCTGTGCCTGGGCACGATCACCCCGCCGGTGGGCAACGTGCTGTTCGTCGGCGCCAAGGTGGCCGGCCTGCGCGCCGAGCCGGTGATCAAGGCCCTGGTGCCGTTCTTCATCGCGCTGATCGCCATGCTGTTCGTGGTGGCCTTCGTGCCGCAGCTGTCGATGTGGCTGCCTGAGCTGCTGGGCCTGCTGGCCCCGTAGCCCTCAACAGGCACGGCGCCGATGGGTGCCGATTCACGGAGGATTCCGTGGGTCGGCACCCATTCTTGTTCCACCGGAAAATGAGAAAGGACCACTTCAGGCAAGCAATTCATGGCAACACGATGCTTCGTACCTGTGATCCGGTGAACAGTTGGCTAGGGATTGGTTTTGCGCAGGTCAAGCGCCCAATCGCACGATTCGTCACTCAAGGAAGAGCTACGCATGAAGAATTCACCTAACCGGCGGCGCACCACGCGTGCCGCCGCGGCAGCACTGGCCCTGCCGCTGGTCCTCAGCCTCGGCGCACCCGGCGCGCTGGCAGGGCCGAAAGGCAACGAGGGCAACCACGGCAAGCCCCCGGCCATCGAGGCACGCGCCAAGAACACCATCAAGGTCAAGGGCCGCACCTTCAAGGACCTGAACTCCAACGGCAGGCTCGATGCCTACGAGGACTGGCGCAAGCCCGCCGAAGAGCGTGCAGCCGACCTGGTGTCGCAGATGACGCTGCAGGAGAAGGCCGGCCTGATGCTCATCGACACCCTCAACGCCGCCTGCGATCCGGAAACCCAGACCCGCGGCACCCTGGACCCGAACGCGCTGGGCTACATCAACGAGCAGAAGATGCACCGCTTCATCTTCCGCAACACCGTCACCAGCGAAGACAAGGCCACCTGCGGCTCCTCCGCCGGCGGCTTCAGCGCCAGCACCTCGCTGACCCCGGCCGAAGCCGCGGAGTACATGAACACCATCCAGGAGCTGGGCGAAGGCACCCGCCTGGGCATCCCGATGCTGTACAAGTCCAATGCGCGCAACCACATCGACCCCGATGCGCGCGCTGGCATCAACGAATCGGCGGGCGCTTTCACCACCTTCCCCAAGGAAGCCGGCCTGGCCGCGGCGGCCCTGGGCGAGCAGGCCAAGGCCACCGGAGCCACCCCTACCGACGGCGACATGTCGGTGATCGAGGACTTCACCTCGGTGATGGGCGCCGAGTGGGAGTCCATCGGCCTGCGCGGCATGTACGGCTACATGGCCGACCTGTCCACCGAGCCGCGCTGGTACCGCGCCCATGAGACCTTCACCGAGAACGCGGACCTCAACTCGAACATCATGACCTCCCTGGTCCAGGGCCTGCAGGGGCCTGTGGACCAGGACGGGGTATCGCTGAGCGAAGAAACCTCCGTGGCGCTGACCATGAAGCACTTCCCCGGCGGCGGACCGCAGGAGCTCGGACTGGATCCGCACTACTCCTTCGGCAAGACCCAGGTCTACCCGGGTGGCGCGTTCGGCGAGCACCTCAAGCCTTTCGAAGCTGCCATCGAGGCCGGGGTTTCCTCGATCATGCCGTACTACGGCGCACCGATGGAGGTCACCCACAACGGCGTCACCTATGATTCGACCGGCATGGCCTTCTCCAAGCAGATCGTTAACGACCTGCTGCGTGGCGAACTCGGCTTCGACGGCTACGTCAACTCCGACACCGGCATCATCACCGATCGCGCATGGGGCCTGGAGGACAAGACGGTGCCCGAGCGCGTGGCCGCCGCAATCAACGGCGGCACCGACACCCTCTCCGGGTTCCACGATGTCTCCACCATCACCGATCTGGTCGACTCCGGGCTGATCACCGAGGAACGCGTCGATCTGGCGGCCACGCGGCTGACCACCCCGATGTTCCAGATGGGCCTGTTCGAGAATCCCTATGTGGATGCCGAAGCGGCCGGCGGGATCGTCGGGAGTGCAGAGCACCGAGAGGTAGGCCTGGACCTGCAGCGCAAGTCCGCGGTGCTGCTGCAGAACAAGGAAGCTGCCGATGGCGGCAAGGTGCTGCCGCTGAAGGAGAAGTCGGATGTCTACATCCTGGGCGATTTCACCGAAGAAACCGTGGCCAGCTACGGCTACGGCGTCACCAATGGCAACACCGAGGACCCAGCGCAGCGCCCGAGCGCCGAAGGCAGCGACTACGCGCTGATCTCGGTGTCGGTGAACAACAAGAACACCAGCTCCTACAAGTCCGATGACCCTGAATCCGGCATGAACCCGGAGCACATCAACCCGATCACCATGGACGGAGTAGAAGGCCTGGACGGGAACAGCCCGTTCGGAGCGGCCGATGCCTGCGTGACACAGGGCGGGGAGAAATGCACCGATGACGGCCTGCGCTTCGGCGGCTCGCTGCCTTGGGAATCGAGCATCCTGGACTTCACCGGGATGGCCGAGTCCGAGTCCTGGGAAATCAGCCCCTCGCTGGATACCATCAAGCAGGTCATGAGCGAGGTCGATGACCCGAGCAAGATCGTGCTGCACGTGTACTTCCGCCAGCCATTCGTCATGGACGAGGCCAGCGGCCTGCGCGATGCAGGCGCCATCGTCGCCGGCTTCGGCATGTCCGACACCGCGCTGATGGACATCCTCTCGGGCAAGTTCGCCCCGCAGGGACGCATGCCGTTCGCGCTGGCCGGCACCCGCGAGGCGATCACCGAGCAGTTCAGCGACCTGCCGGGCTACGCGGAAACCGCTGACGGCGCGCTGTTCGAGTACGGCTTCGGGCTGAGCTACTAGGTAAATAAGCGCGTGCTGCGCGGCTACTGCGCGCTTGCGTGACTTGCCGCATAGTCCTGCGCACTGAGCTGCCCCAGGCGCGAACGGCGCCGTCCGTAGCCCAGATAGAGCGCCACGCCGACGATCATCCAGATGATGAACACCAGCCAGGTGTGCCAGCCCAGCTGGCTCATCAGGAACAGGCAGGCGAAGATGCCCAGGATCGGGGTGACCGGATACAGCGGCAGCTTGAACGTCCGCGGGGCCTGCGGCTGCTTGCGGCGCAGGTAGATCACCGAGGCGCCGACCAGCGCGAAGGCGAACAGCGTGCCGATGCTGGTGGCGTCTGCCAGCGCGCCCAGCGGGATGAACCCGGCGGTGATCGCCACCAGGATGCCGGTGATCCAGGTGCCGGCGACCGGGGTGCCGGTGCGGTTCGACACCTTGGAGAACACCGGCGGCACCAGCCCGTCGCGCGACATGGCCAGGAGGATGCGGGTCTGGCCGTAGAGCACGGTCAGCACCACCGAGGCGATGGCCAGCACGGCGGCCACGGCGAAGGCCAGCACGAAGATCGGCTGGCCGGTCAGTTCGCCGACGATCTGCACCAGCGGCGCCTGGGCGCCTTCGAACCAGTTCCATTCGCGCGCGCCGATCGCCGAAACTGCCACCAGCACGTAGGTGATGGTCACGATCAGCATCGAGAGCATGATGGCCCGGGGCAGATCGTGCTTCGGGTTCTTCGCTTCCTCGCCGGCCGTCGAGGCGGCGTCGAAGCCGATATAGGAGAAGAACACGCTCGATGCCGCGGCGGTCACGCCGGCCGCGCCCATCGGCAGCAGCGGCTCGAAGTTGCCCGCGTTGAAGGCGCTGAAGGCGACGACCGAGAAGAAGATCAGGATGCCTGCCTTGATGGCCACGACGATCGAGTTCACGATGGCCGATTCGCGCGCCCCGCGCACCAGCAGCACGGTGGCCAGCACGACGACGATCAGCGCCGGCAGGTTCACCACCCCACCCTCGGCCGGGCCTCCAGCCAGCGCCGCAGGCAGCTCCATGCCGAAGGTGCGCAGCGTTTCATTCACGTACTGGCCCGCGCCGACGGCCACCGCGGCCACGGACACGGCGTATTCGAGCACCAGGCACCAGCCGCAGATCCAGGCGATGCCTTCGCCCATGGTCGCATAGGAATAGGAGTAGCTGGAGCCGGACACCGGGACCATGCCGGCCATTTCGGCGTAGGACATCGCCGAAAGCAGCGCGGTGATGCCGGCGATCACGAACGAGATCCAGATGGCCGGACCGGCGATCGGCACGGTATCGCCAAGGATCACCAGGATTCCGGTGCCCATGGTGGCGCCGACGCTGATCATGGTCAGCTGCCACATGCCCAGGGTGCGGCGCAGTTGCCCTGCTCCTGCATTGGTTTCTGCCTCGGCGATCATATTCGTGATCGACTTGCGGCGGCGCAGTTGCGCGCCCAGCAAGGTGGCCGGGCCGGCGCTCACGGATGGTTTGCGATTCATCGCGGATCCTCAATGGGGTGGTATTGCCGCCGCGCCCCGTCCCAGGATGCGGACGGGCGCTGCGCGTGGAAGTTCTGAACTGGAATATCATGTCACGGCCCGATCCGTCCCAGCTGTTCCAGAATCCAACAATTTCTCGCCAATTGTGCCCTCTTCTTGGGGTTTAACCGAAATCTTGGTCCATGCGGAATCCGTGCACTGAGATGGAATTCATTATCTGGAGTGCATAATTATGCACAAATCGCCGCACGCCACCCGCACCGCAGGCGCCCCGATCCTCCCTGCGCACATCGAAAACCACCGAGGTTTTCCACAATATTAGAAGACATATTCGAGCAATAGAAGTACAATTAGAACATGTCCGAAGCAAAGGCGCACGGAAACGGCCTGACCCCACCAGCACCCCCAGATGCCTTCGACCTGCATCTGGACCAGCTGAACGACGACCTCGTCCAGCTCGAAGAACACGGCACCAAAGCCGAATGCGCCCACGCCATCGAAGGCCTCGAAGCACTAGCCTCCTATATCCGCTACCGGCAGGCCTGCCTCTCCCACCAGGTCGAGAAGGACTTCGTGCGCGACCATGAGGAACGCGGCGTCCACATGGATGACCAAACCCGTGGCGCCGCCGCCTGCGTTGCGCTGGCCCGCAAGCAATCCCCGCACGGCATGCGCAACTACCTGGTCAACTGCCGCATCCTCTTCGAAGACACCCCTCACCTGGCCGCCGCCTGTTCCCGCGGAGAATTCACCGAAGCGCAAGCCCAGGCCATCCTGACCCCGCTCCAGGACCTCAGAGCCCAGCGCCGCACCGAATTCGACCAGTATTTTGCCCAGAACCCCGACATGTTCGAGTCCATGGGCACCCGCCAAATCACGCAAACCGTGCGCAAATTCGTCCTTTCCTACACCTCTGATCAGGAATCCATCAAGCAGAAAACCGTCGAGGAAGACCGCAACCTCACCCTGGAAATCGACCAGCAGCGCGGCTGCATCAAGATTCGCGGCGAGTACCCCCTGCTGCCCGGCATGTGCCTCAAGCGCTACCTGGACGAGGAATCCAAGACCCTGCGCAAGAAAGGCGACCCGCGCACCCGCACCCAGATCCGCGCCGATTTGCTCTTCAGCTACATGATGATCGGCGAACCCTCCAAAATGCCCGTCGCCCTGAACATCGGGGTGATCATGACCGATCGGTCCCTGTTCGCCGGCGAACGCGAACCAGCGCTATTGGAAGGCTACGGCTATATCCCTGCCCAGAGCGTGCGTGAATGGATCGGCGGGCACCAGATCCCCAATGACCTGACCTTCGAGCAGATGGAAGCGAAAGTCACCCGCGAAAACATCGAGCAAATCGAAGTGCGCACCGAACTCGCCCGCTTCTACACCGCGCCGGGCGACCAGGAACTCATTTCCATGGACTCCAAGACGCGGCTCTTCCCGGAGAAGCTCAAGAAGTTCATCGCCGTACGCGACCGGCACTGCCGAACCCCGTTCTGCGACGGCATCGTGGAAGAAATAGACCACGTCAAGCAATACGCCCGCGGCGGCAAAACCACCGTGTCCAACGGCGATGGCCGCTGCGCGGCCTGCAACAAGGCCAAGCAAGCCGCCGGATGGTACGAATACACCACCTACGGCAACGGGCACAGCATCACCATTTGCCCCGGCTCGGCCATGTCCTACAAATCCACCGCACCACCAGCCACCGGGTACGCGCACAAGCCATTCCCGCAACTGATGCGCGACGGCACCTGGCCGCAAAAACTCAAAGAACGGCTGAGACCGCCTGATGACCCCGAATGTGTCGCCGCCTGATGGGCGGCAGGCAACTACTGCGCACTCTCTTGGCTAGCAATCCGGTTGAAACCGCTGGCTTCGGGCCGCAGGATATGGTGAAGCCGCCTGGAAGTTGCCTCCCAGGCGGCTTGGTTCCGGACTCTACTTGCCGGCGGCTTCTGCCAGCAGTTCAACGATGTGGCGGTATTCCTTGCCCGTCGCCCGGGTCATGCCCAGTTCGCAGGTGCGGTTGCATGAGGCGTGTTCCTGCGCATCCAGTTCACGGACCTCAGCTGCCTCGCGAGCGGTAGCCGACTCGGTCAGCTCCGGATGCAGCATTCCACGGTCGCCAGCATAACCGCAGCAGCCCCAGTTCACCGGGGTGTTCACGGTATCTGCCACAGCCTCGGCGATCTTCTGCATGTCCGGATTCAGGCCCATCTGCGTGGAGGAGCAGGTCGGGTGCAAGGTGACCGAGGAGATCTTGTGCAGCTCTGGCAGCTTGTCCAGCAGGTGCTGCGAAGTGAATGCCAGCAGGTCAACCACGTCATAGCCGTGCTCGGCCAGGGTATGCGCAAACCCTTCGGTGCAGCTGGAGGCGTCCGAGATGATTGGCAGGTTCTTGCCAGGCATGGCGGCGCGGACTCCTTCCAGCACGCGCTGGCCCATGACTTCATGGCCCTGCGCGTAGCCCTTGGAAGTCCATGGAGTGCCGCAGCAGGTGGATTCGATGCCCTCCGGAACATAAACCGAGACTCCGGCGGCGTGCAGCAGCTTGGTGAACGACGATGCAACACCTTCCCCGTCGCCGGCCGGGCCGAACATCGAGTTCACGCAGGCAGGCAGGTAGATGGCCAGCGGTTCGGTGCCCGCGGCACCCAGGTTCCCGGCCATCGGCTTGCGCGCCTTGCCGCCGGCAGGCAGCTCAGCGTCGTAGCGCGGCATGACGTCGGTGCTGACCACCTTGCGGGCAACATCGGTAACGCCGCGGACCAGCGACGTCGGGAACTTGTCGGCGACGCTCAGGGCCAGCGAACCAGCCCGGGTGGCCCCGCCCCAGCCCTTGGCCGCGGCCTTGAAGCCGGCTTCCAGCACAGGGTGCGCGTCTTCGCGGCGCAGGCGCTTGACCAGCAGGCCGGTGTTGATGCCGACCGGGCAAGCGGTGACGCACATGCCGTCAACGGCGCAGGTCTGCACGCCGTTGTACGCGTAGTCGCGCTCAAGCTCGGCAGCCAGCTCGGTGTTGCCCTCGGCCTCGGCCTTGGCGATGGCGCGGCGCACGACGATGCGCTGGCGCGGGGTCAAGGTCAGGTCTTTGGACGGGCAGACTGGCTCGCAGTAGCCGCATTCCACGCAATGGTCGGCCTCGACCTCGATGGTCTCGTTGAGCTTGATATTGCGGATGTGCGCGGCATGGTCCTCGTCGATGATCACCCCGGGGTTCATCATCAGGCGCGGATCGCAGGCTGCCTTCAGTTCCAGGTGCACCTCGTAGAGCTCATCGCCGTACTGCGCACGGACGAATGGCGCCATGGCGCGACCGGTACCGTGCTCCGCCTTGAGGTTGCCGTCCTTGTCCAGGATCAGCTGGACCATCTTGTCATTGAAGGAATTATAGCGGTTCAGCGCTGTATCGCCTTCGAAGCGGTCGGTCAGCATGAAGTGGATGTTGCCATCCTTGGCGTGGCCGAAGATCACCGAATCCTCGTATCCGTACTCGGTGAACAGCTCCTGCAGGCTGCCGCAGGTTTCAGCCAAGGTCTCGACCGGGACGACGACGTCTTCGAGCAGCGCGGTGGTACCGGTGGCGCGGGCGCCGGCCACCGATGCATACAGTCCCTTGCGGAATTTCCAGGCGGCCTGGCGGTTCTTGGCATCCGGGGAGAGGATCGTCGGGGCGCGCAATGCGGCTGCGTCCAGCAGCGACTGGCCAGCTGTGCGCAGCCCTGCCAGCTCCTCTTCTGAGTCCGCATGGTATTCGACCAGCAAGGCGGCCTGCTGGTCGACCTCGAAGCCCATGATGGCTTCGGGCACGCCGGGCAGCGACTGGCCCACGCGCAGCGAGGTGGAGTCCATCAGCTCCAGGGTGGCGGCACCGGAATCCACGAGTTCAGGCAGTGCGCGAGTGGCCAGATCCAGGTTGTCGAAGACCGCCAGGGTGGCGATGGCCAGCTTGCGGATCGGCACGGTGCGGAAAACCGCCTCCGCAACGAAGGCCAGGGTGCCCTCGGAGCCGATGATCAGGTGGGCCAGCAGCTCGGCCGGGGTGTCGTAGTCCAGGAAGGCGTTGATGCCGTAGCCCATGGTGTTCTTCAACCCGAAGTGCTTCACGATCTTGGCCACCGATGCAGGGTTGCTGCGCACGCGCTTGACCAGCTTGCCCAAGGTAGCGACCAGCTGCGGCTCGGCGGCGGCCAGCTTGCGGTCGGCCTCGGGATCCGCGGTGTCGATCATGGTGCCCGAAGGCAGGACGAACGTCATGGATTCCAGGGTGCGGTAGGTGTTGAACTCGGTTCCGCAGGCCATGCCCGAGGAGTTGTTCGCGATCACGCCGCCGATGGTGCAGGCCGCCTCGCTGGCCGGATCCGGCCCGAGCTTGCTGCCATAGACGGCCAGGCGGGCGTTGACCTGGCGGACGGTGGCGCCTGGCTGCACGCGCACGCGTGCTCCGTTGTCGAGCACGGTAATGCCGCGGAAGTTGCGGCGCACGTCGATCATCAGGCCGTCGCCGCTGGCCTGTCCGGCCAATGAGGTGCCGCCGGAGCGCAGGGTGACCGGCTGGTTGTTCCGCGCGGCCGCTGCAAGCAGCGCGGAGACTTCCGCGGCGTCCTTGGCCAGCACGACAGCTTGCGGGGTGTACAGGTAGTGCGAGGCATCCGAGGCATAGGCGACGCGATCGATGGATCGGGTCCTGACGCGTTCCTGGTCGCCGACCAAGTCGAGGATTCCGGATGAAACCGTCGTTTCTCCGAGTGCTGGCGTGCTCAATGCCATGGTGCGCTCCTGTGCAGTTGGCAAGCGGCGCTTGCCGAATACGGAAATTGTCTTACAAGTACACATGCCATAGTAGTACGATTCGTGGGATACTTGTTAGGCATATTTTTCGCGGCTCGAAAGGACCCTTGTGGCAGCCCGTTTAGGTGTCGTTTCCGTAGTCCAGGTGGTCATCCGGTCACTGCGCGCCCGGATTTTCAGCGGCGAACTGGCACCCGGCACCCCGCTGGCCGAGGTCGATGTCGCCGCGCAATACGAAGTTGCCCGTCCAACCGCCAAGGCCGCACTGGAGAACCTTGTCGCAAGCGGCCTGCTGACCCGCAATGCGCACCAGACCGCAAGGGTCACGCTGCTCTCCGCGCGCGATGCGCTCGATATCTACCGCACCCGCGCCATCATCGAAGCAGAGGCCGTGCGCCTGCTGGCCACCCAACGCGAGGTCCCGTCCGAGGCGCGGGAAGCCAATGCGGAAATCACCGAACTGGTCGGCGCCTCGCCGATCGACATCATCGATCCCGACATCCGCTTCCATGCCGCCCTGGTCCAGGCGCTAGGCTCGCGGCGCACCAGCGCAATCTACGCGCAGCTGACCGACGAGATCCGCCTGTGCATGACCCACGTGCAGGATGCCACGCTGCTGTCCACCAAGGACATTGCCGCCGAGCACGCACGGCTGCTGCAGCTGATCTCCGAGGGCGAGGCGGCCGCCGCCGCGAAGGTGCTGGAAGAACACCTGCGCACCGCCAGCAACAAGCTGGCCGAGCATTTGGAGAGCCTGTAGGCATGGGGGGATTGTTCAGCCGGAAGCCGCGGGTCAGCTTCGATCAGATCGACTCGCTCCTGTCGCGGATCCCGGATCTGCAACTGGGCGCGGTGAAGTTCTCGGCGCACACGCTCGCAGCCGGCTGGAGGAAGACCACTCCCAAACCGGGCATCGACCTGACTACGTGCGGGCTGACCGGCTGGCTGGAGCTTGAAGAAACCCTGCGCTTCACCGAGGGCACGCTGTCGGTGCATGAAACCTGGACCGGCTCGCCCGCACTGTTCTTCATCTCCACCCCGGCGAGCGCTCCGGCGGATTCCGCAGCCGGCGGAGCGCTGGCCGGCGTTCCCGAAGACCACGCGGGCATCCTGCATCCCGGCGATGACGGAAATCTTCAGCTTCTTGCCACCCTGGACCCGGTGCAGCTGGGGCAGCTGGACCGGTGGATGCGCACCTTCCCGAGGCTGTAGCGCCCTTCCCCGGCCCGCAGGAAGGCTCCGCTCTGCATACCACCGCCTGACGCGGCATTTTCCACCAGATTCCACCACGATCAGCACAGTCATTCGACACGCCTTCACGCATACCCCCACCCCTATTCTTGACATACCCCCGGGGGTATAGTTTATGGTAGTTCCAGACAGCCCCACGAAAGGACATCCCATGCTTCTGGAACGCTTCTACGACGAAGACCTGGCGCAGGCCAGCTACTTCGTCGGCTGCCAGGCCAAGGGCGAGGCGATCGTCGTCGATGCCCGCCGCGACATCTCCGAGTACCTGGCGCTGGCCGCCAAGCACGGCATGCGCATTGTTGCGGTGACCGAAACGCACATCCACGCCGACTACCTCTCCGGCACCCGCGAACTGGCCGCCGCCACCGGAGCGGCCACCTACGTCTCGGGCGAGGGCGGGGCCGACTGGCAGTACGGTTTCGAGGCCGAACGCCTGATGGACAAGGACACCATCACCCTGGGCAATATCACCGTGACCGCTCGCCACACCCCGGGCCACACCCCTGAGCACCTCTCGTTGCTCATCACCGACGGCGCATTCAGCGACCAGCCCGGCTACATGCTCTCCGGCGACTTCATCTTCGCCGGCGACCTGGGGCGCCCGGACCTGCTGGACGAGGCGGCCGGCGGCGTGGACACCCGCTTCGCCGGGGCCAAGCAGCTCTTCGCCTCGCTGAAGAACGTCTTCCTGCAGCTGCCCGACCACATCCAGGTCTACCCGGGCCACGGTTCGGGCAGCGCCTGCGGCAAGGCGCTGGGCGCCGTGCCCTCCACCACCGTGGGCTACGAACGCAACTTCGCCTGGTGGGGCAGCTACCTGGCGAGCAACGACGAGGCAGGCTTCATCGCCGAGCTGCTCGACGGCCAGCCCGACGCCCACGCCTACTTCGCCCGCATGAAGCGCCAGAACCGCGATGGCGCCAAGGTGCTCGGCCCCCTGCCCGAGCTCGTCGAGTTCACGGCGGAGCAGATCATCGAGCAGACTGCCGCGAATGACGCGGTCTTCGTCGACACCCGCGGACACCTGGCAGTGGCCGAGGGCACCGTCGCCGGCGCGCTGGCCATCCCCGCCATCGCCAAGATGGCGAACTTCGGAGCCTGGGCCTTCGACCCGGAAGCCGATGACCGCCAGCTGATCCTGTTCGCCGAGGACCTCCAAGCCGCGCAGCAGATGCGCGATCACCTGATGCGCGTGGGCATCGACGCGGTGTCCGGCTACGCGACCAGCCTCGAGGGGCTGCAGGCCTTCACCCCGCCAAGCGTGGCCCCGGCCGAGCTGGAGAATTTCGAGCACGCGCTGCTGCTGGATGTGCGCAACCGCAGCGAGTTCGCCGCCGGCGCCATCCCGAACGCCAAGCACATCTCGGGCGGGCGCGCCCTGTGGTCCCTTGGCGAGCTGCCGGCCGACGGCAAGATCGTCACCTACTGCCAGAGCGGACTGCGCAACTCGATCGTCGCCAGCGCCCTGCGCGACGCCGGATACGACGTCGTCGAGCTGGCCGGAAGCTATGCCGGCTGGGCCGCAGCCATGCACAAGACCAACGCCTGACCCATCCCGAACCCCAAGGAAGCACCCGAAATATGAGCACACCCATCAACGTCATGGACGCCGCGACCCTGGAGAACCTGCTGGCCGCCGAGGATTCGGCCGTCGCAGTCCTGGATGTGCGCACCCCTGCGGAATTCGAATCCGTGCACATCCCCGGTTCCTATAACCTGCCGCTGGACTTGGTAACGGAACACGCCTACGACGTGACCCGCAAGCTGGCCAAGCAGATCGTGCTGGTCTGCCAGTCGGGCACCCGCGCTGGGCAGGCACAGCAGAAGCTGTCAGAGCTCCAGATCGAATCCGGCAGCGTGCTGGATGGCGGCATCTCCGCCTGGGAGAAGTCCGGCGGCGAGGTGGTGCGCGGCACCCAGCGCTGGGCCATGGACCGCCAGGTTCGCATGACCGCAGGCTCGCTGGTGCTGCTGGGCTTCATCGGCTCCAAGCTGGCCAGCCCCAAGCTCGGCTACCTGTCCGCGGGCATCGGAGCGGGCCTGGTCTACTCCGCGGCCAGCAACTCCTGCGCCATGGCCAGCGTGCTGTCCAAGATGCCGTGGAACAAGGCAAGCACCAATGGCAAGGCCAACCCGCTGGCGCAGATCCCCAATGCCGGGCAGCAGCTGAACCCGCACGGCAAGTAGGCGCGGGCAGTGGAACCATTATTGATTCTGGTCCTGGCCCTGTCAGTCGTCGTCGGCCTGGCCCTGGGCCTGCTCGGTGGCGGCGGTTCCATCCTGATGGTTCCACTGCTCACCTACGTGGCGGGGATGGACGCCAAGCAGGCCATCACCACGTCGCTGTTCGTGGTGGGCGTGACCTCGCTGGCCAGCCTGCTGCCGCATGCGCGGGCCCGCAATGTCCGCTGGGCCGCAGGCCTGGTCTTCGCCGCTTCGAGCATGAGCGGCGCGCTGCTCGGCGGCCTGGCCAGCGCCGCCATTCCCGGTGGCGTTCTGATGGCGGCCTTCGCCATCATCATGCTGGCCAGCGCCCGGAACATGATCCGCGGACGGAAGAAGGACAACGATGCCGCGGCCAAGGGGCGGTCGCTGCTGCTGTACATTCCCGTCGGACTGGCAGTCGGCATGGTTACCGGATTGGTGGGGGCCGGCGGCGGATTCCTCATCGTTCCGGCCCTGGTGCTGCTGGCAGGGGTGCAGATGAAGCACGGGGTCGGCACGTCCTTGCTGGTCATCTCGCTGAATTCGGCCTCCGGAATGCTGGGGCACCTGAATTCCACTTCGGTCAACTGGCCGTTGGCGCTGTCCATTACCGCGGCGGCGATCATCGGCTCGCTGGTCGGGGCACGGCTGACCGCCCGGGTTCCGGAGCAGAAGCTGCGCCGGGGATTCGGCTATTTCGTCCTGGCCATGGGCATCTTCGTCCTGTCCCAGGAACTGCCGAATCCGGCAGGACTCGTCCTTGCCAGTGCCGCCGCCGTCGCCGTCATCGCCTGGGTGCTCTGTACCAAGGTCCCGGCAGTGGCCGCCATCTGCCCCTGGCGCAAAGCCCCCGCTGGCCCGGCCCCGACTGCGGGCTAGCTCGCATCTACCCATAGGAATACCCATGAAACCGCTAGAATTGACCGAGACGAACTTCGCTGAAACCGTCAAGTCCTCCCAGATGCTGCTGGTCGACTTCTGGGCAGCCTGGTGCGGCCCGTGCCGCAACTTCGCGCCCGTCTTCGACACCGCGGCCGGCCTGCACGAGGACGTGGTCTTCGGCAAGGTCAACACCGAGACGCAGCAGGACTTGGCGGCCGCCGCCCAGATCACTTCCATCCCGACGCTGATGGCATTCAAGGACGGCGTGCTGGTTTACTCCCAGCCCGGCGCACTGGATTCCCGAGGCCTGGAAGAATTGGTCGTCTCGCTGAAGAACCTGGACATGGACGCCGTGCACGCCGAACTGGCCGCCGCTCAGACGTCCGAGCCATAACCCCGGGGTCCGCCCCACGGTCTTTTCGAAATGGAGCACATCATGCGCAATGCGGATGAAGCCACACGCAAGCGAATCCTGAACCGCCTGAAGCGGGCCCGCGGCCAGCTAGATGCCGTCATCAACTCGGTGGAGGGCGACGGCAAATGCCGCGATGTGGTGACCCAGCTTTCCGCCGTATCCACCGCGCTGGACCGCGCAGGATTCGCCATCGTTTCCTCGGCCATGCAGCACTGCCTGGTTGATCCGGAGCAGACCGCCGAAGCCGAAGACGGCTTGACCATCGAGGAGCTGGAAAAGCTCTTCCTTTCACTTTCATAGATCTACGGCTATCACGCCAGAAAAGGAGGCACCCGATGTGCCGACAGGTTTCCTGCAAGAAATGCGGCAAGACCACATGGGCCGGTTGCGGCCAGCACGTTGATTCGGTCATGCGCGGCGTTCCCGCCCGCGACCGCTGCCAGGGCCACGAGAACGAGCAGAAAACCGGCTTCTTCAGCCGCCTGTTCGGCCGCTAGAACCTGCCTTCGCTCCCGCCCATCCACCACAGATGCCTGCGCGGGGGCCGCAGCAGCTCGCGTTGTTCACACAATGGTTCCGATAAGCCAACCATTGTGGCAACGATGAGCCGTGGCAGTTGCCTGCCCGTTCAGGATACCCAGGCGACATAGTCAGCTCGCATTTACCTAGTGTCAGAGTTCTTTGGAATAATCCGAGGTAATGACCATGCGCGTGCTGCAGATCGGATGCTCCGCGGGTCAGCGAGGCATCCGGCACCGCGCTCCGGCTGACCCCAAAGGAATCCCATCATCATGACCTCTAAAATCCGTATTGGCATTGCCGGCTACGGCAACCTCGGCCGCGGCGTGCAGGCCGCGATCGCGAAGAACCCGGACATGGAGCTGGTCGGCGTCTACACCCGACGCGACCCGCAGGACCTGCAGCTGGCCAGCCCGGCACCGCGTTTCGCCATCGCCGATCTTCAGCAGCACACCGGCCAGATCGACGTCCTCATCCTGTGCGGCGGCTCGAAGTCGGATCTGCCGGAGCAGGGCCCGAAGTACGCGGCGCTGTACAACACGGTGGACAGCTTCGACACCCACGCGCGCATCCCCGAGTACTTCGAAACCGTGGACGCCCCGGCCAAGGCCGCCGGCAAGACCGCGCTGATTTCCGCGGGCTGGGATCCGGGAATGTTCTCGATCAACCGCGTGTACGGCGAGGCGCTGCTGCCCGACGGTGAGACCTACACCTTCTGGGGCCGCGGCCTGAGCCAGGGGCACTCGGATGCGGTGCGCCGCGTGCCGGGTGTCGCCGCCGGCGTGCAGTACACGATACCCAGCCAGGAAGCGATCGACCGCGTGCGGGCCGGCGAGCGCCCAGCCCTGGGCACCCGCGAAAAGCACCAGCGCGAATGCTTCGTGGTACTCGAGGACGGCGCGGACGCCGAGGCGGTGCGCGAAGCGATCGTCACCATGGAGCACTACTTCGACCAGTACGACACCACGGTTGAATTCATCGACGAGCAGACCCTGGCGGCCGAGCATTCGGCGATGCCGCACGGCGGTTTCGTGATCCGCTCGGGCAACACCAGCGATGCGCAGAAGCAGGTCATCGAGTATTCGCTGGCGCTGGGCTCGAACCCCGAGTTCACTTCCAGCGTGCTGGTGGCCTACGCCCGCGCCGTGCACCGCATGAACCAGGCCGGGATCACCGGCGCGCAGACCGTCTACGATGTGGCCCCGGGGCTGCTCTCGCCGAAGTCGGCGGCGCAGCTGCGCGCGGAACTGCTCTAGGAAGCGGCCAGCGGGTCCTTCTCCCAGGACTCCACGGGTCCTGGGACCTGCACGAACAGCGGATGCAGGGCCAGCTGGCCGGCTGGTTCCAGGCGGACGATGCGCGCAGGATCCCGGACGGTCAGCTTGCGCAGCAGGTGTTCGCGCTCGAAGCGCACCTGCCCGCCGGTGACCGGGATTTTCTGCAGCTGCGCGGGGGCTGCCGGATGCAGGATCTTGGCGGCGTCGAAGCGATAGCCCCGGGCATCGGCCTCGTCTAGCAAGCCCTGAAGGTAGCCGCCCAGATGCACCAGCGGAGCGGGCTGTGCCTTGAACCGCAGCAGCTGCGGGTGCTCCGTGTACCCCTTGGTCTGGCCCGCCAGCGCCTTCTGCGCCAGCAGGGTTTCACGCCAGCAGGCGACGAGCCCTTTGGCGTCGAGCAGTGAGGGGTGCAGGGACCAGAGGCGCATAGGCCCAGACTAGTGCCAGTTCTAGCCGGCAGGGAATTCGATGATCTCGCTGCGGATCAAGAAGCGCTTGCCTTCCGGTGCCTCCACGGAGAAGCCGGAGCCCCGGCCGTTGACCACGTCGACGGTCAGCTTGGTGTGCTTCCAGTATTCGAACTGCTCCTTGGACATCCAGAACTCGATCTCGCCCAAAGCGGTGCCCTCGGCATCGTCCAGGCAGAGCACGCCGAGCAGGATGTCCGATCCGCCGGTGCGGAATTCGCCGGCCGGATAGCACATCGGCGAGGACCCGTCGCAGCAGCCGCCGGACTGGTGGAACATCAGCGGGCCATGGATCCCCCACAGCTTGCGCAGCAGCTGAAGGGCGTCGGAGGTGAAAGCCACCCGGGAGAAATCCTCTCCCTCGATGGCGGCGCGCGTTTCGGTGACGGTGCTCATGGCCTGCTCCTGTTCATGGTGGGCCGCTGCGCGCGGCCCGGCCGGAAGCACCCGCCGGGCCGCGCACCGGGCTATGCAGTGTAGTCGATGACGACGCGCCCGTCGATCTTGGCGTGGCGCATCTCGTCGAATACGGCGTTGATGTCCTCCAGCGGACGGGTGTGGAAGGTCGGCTTGATCTTGCCGGCCGCATAGAAGTCCAGTGCCTCGATCATGTCCTGGCGGGTGCCGACGATCGAGCCGCGGATGGTCAGCCCCTTGAGCACGATGTCGAAGATCGGTGCCGGGAAGTCGCCGGCGGGAAGGCCGTTGAACACGATCGTTCCCCCGCGCCGGGTCATGCCAATGGCCTGCCCGAATGCTGCCGGGTGCACGGCGGTGACCAGCACCCCGTGCGTCCCGCCGATCTTCTCCTGGATCACCGCGGCAGGGTCCTGCGCGAACGCGTTCACCGTCAGCTCCGCCCCGTGCTTGGTGGCCAGCGCGAGCTTGTCGTCGGCCACGTCGATCGCGACCACGCGCATGCCCATGGCCACGGCATACTGCACCGCGATGTGCCCCAGCCCGCCGATGCCGGAGATCGCGACCCATTGGCCCGGGCGCACCCCGGTCATCTTCAACCCCTTGTAGACGGTCACCCCCGCGCATAGCACCGGGGCGATCTCGTGCGGGTCGGAGCCCTCGGGAATGCGGGCGGCGAATTTCGCGTCCACCAGCATGTACTGGCCGAAGGAGCCGTCCATCGAGTAGCCGCCGTTGGACTGGGATTCGCACAGCGTCTCCCAGCCGGTGCGGCAGTATTCGCAGCTGCCGCAGGCGCTGGCCAGCCAGGCGTTGCCGACCACATCGCCCTCTTCGACCTCGGTGACGCCCTCGCCGACGGCGACGACGGTGCCCACGCCCTCGTGCCCGGGGATCAGCGGAAGCTTCGGCTTGACCGGCCAGTCGCCCTCTGCGGCGTGCAGATCGGTGTGGCAGACGCCAGAGGCGATGAGCTTGACCAGGGCCTGGCCCGGTCCGGGCTGCGGGATCGGGGTATCCCCGACCGTCAGTTCATCGCTGAAGTTCTCGACTATTGCGGCTTTCATGGTACTCATGCACGTTGTCCTTTGCATGGCTTCAAAGGCGCGCGACACCCTTGCGGGTCCGGGAAATGAGGCCAATCGTGCCCCGGACGCGGTCCTGGGCGGACCGCGCGCCTTTGAAGTTCGTGGGATGGATTTCCGAACCGGGCGGTTCGGGTGGAATGGTGTTTCCCCGGCTTAGAAGAAGCCGAGCTTGTCCTCCGAGTAGGAGACCAGCAGGTTCTTGGTTTGCTGGTAGTGGTCCAGCATCATCAGGTGGTTTTCCCGTCCGATGCCCGAGGACTTGTATCCGCCGAAGGCGGAGTGCGCCGGGTAGGCGTGGTACTGGTTGACCCACACGCGGCCTGCCTGGATGGCTCGGCCGGCGCGGTAGGCCACGTTGCCGTTGCGGCTCCACACGCCCGATCCCAGGCCGTACAGCGTGTCATTGGCGATGGAGATCGCGTCGTCGTAGTCCTTGAACTTGGTCACCGCGACCACCGGCCCGAAGATCTCCTCCTGGAAGATGCGCATGTCGTTGGTGCCTTCGAAGATGGTCGGCTGCACATAGTAGCCGCCCGAGAGTTCCCCGCCCAGATCTGCGCGCCCGCCGCCGAGCAGCACCTTGGCCCCCTCGGACTTGCCGATGTCCATGTAGGAGAGGATCTTCTCCAGCTGGTCGTTGGATGCCTGGGCACCCATCATGGTGCCGGTGTCCAGCGGGTTGCCCTGCTTGATGGCCTTGGTGCGGGCCACGACGTCCTCCATGAAGCGGTCGTAGATGCTTTCCTGGACCAGTGCACGCGAGGGGCAGGTGCACACTTCGCCCTGGTTCAGCGCGAACAGGGTGAACCCTTCCTGCGCCTTGTCGTAGAAGGCGTCGTCCTTGGCGGCGATGTCCTCGAAGAAGATGTTCGGGGACTTTCCGCCCAGTTCCAGGGTGACCGGGATCAGGTTTTCCGAGGCGTACTGCATGATCAGCCGGCCGGTGGTGGTTTCGCCGGTGAAGGCGATCTTGCGGATGCGCTTGTTGGAGGCCAGCGGCTTGCCGCATTCCACGCCGAAGCCGTTGATGACGTTCAGCACGCCGGCCGGCAGCAGGTCGCCGATCAGTTCCATCAGCACCAGGATGCTGGCCGGGGTCTGCTCCGCTGGCTTGAGCACGATCGCGTTGCCGGCGGCCAGGGCCGGTGCGAGCTTCCAGACCGCCATGAGCAGCGGGAAGTTCCACGGGATGATCTGCCCGACCACGCCCAGCGGCTCGTGGAAGTGGTAGGCGGTGGTGTTGTCGTCAAGCTGGGAGAGGCTGCCTTCCTGGGCGCGGATGGCGCCGGCGAAGTAGCGGAAGTGGTCGACCGCCAGCGGCAGGTCGGCGTTCAGGCACTCGCGGATCGCCTTGCCGTTGTCCCAGGTTTCGGCGACGGCAAGCATTTCGAGGTTCTCCTCGATGCGGTCGGCGATCTTGTTCAGGATGACTGCGCGTTCTGCCGGGCTGGTCTTGCCCCAGGCCGGTGCCGCCGCATGCGCCGCGTCCAGCGCGACTTCGACATCTTCTGCGGTGGATCGGGCCACCTCGCAGAAGACCTTGCCGGTGACCGGGGTGATGTTCTCGAAGTACATGCCCTTGACCGGGGCCACCCATTCGCCGCCGATGTAGTTCTCGTAGCGTGGCTTGAAATCTACCAGCGCCCCATCGGTATTCGGGTTTGCGTAAACCGCCATTGCTCCACGTCTCCTTCATCGGATGTCCTGGCCGCGATTGCCTCATCGCGGAACCTTGAATGTGACTCTAGTCACCCAAAGGTTGCAGGAAGGTTGCAGCGTTCCGGGCCGGCGGAACGGGCCTCAGCCGGGCTGGCGAGCCGGCGCTGCCGGCTGCAGTTCGCGCTCGGCGCCAGCCGGGTCGCGCCGCCCGGTCCGCGCCGCTCCGATGCCTGCGGCGATCACCAGCACAAGCCCGGCCAGGGCCGCCATGCTGGGCACCTGGCGCAGGAAGACCACGCCGACGGTGGCGGCGATTGCCGGTTCCAGGCACATCAGGGTGCCGAAAGCCGAGGCGGCCAGGCGGCGCAGGGCCAGCAGCTCCAGGCAGAAGGGCACGACGGGAAGCAGCAGGGCCAAGCCCAGGCCGATGGCCAGCACCGGCAGGTCCAGCCGCCCCGCTACCCCTGGGCCAACCACCAGGGTGGCGGCCAGGGCCGCGACTGGCATCGATACCGACAGGGCCCCGACCCCGTCCACCGCATCTCCGGCGCGCTGGGTCAGCAGCACATATGCCGCCCAGCAGACGGCCCCGCCCAGGGCATAGAGCACGCCGACCAGGTCGGCCGATCCGCTCCAGGGTTCGGTCAGGCCCAGCACCCCGGCCGCGGCGGCCACCGCCCACCAGCGCCCGGCACCCCTCCCCTGGACCAGCGCCACGGCCAGCGGCCCGGTGAATTCCAGGGCGCTGGCGGTGCCCAGCGGGATCGTCTCGACGGCACGCATGAAGGAGAGCGTCATGCCTGCGGTAGCCAGCCCCAGCAGCGCGCACATCACCAGCGTGGAGCGGCTGAAGCGCAGCCGCCAGGGCCGGGCGAAGGCCACGAGGATCACCGCGGCCCAGGCCAGCCGCAGCCATGCCACGCCGTCGGAGCCCAGAGTTGCGGCCAGGCCGATGGAGGCAGCCAGCCCGAGCTGGACGCAGCTCATCGAGGCCACGGCCATCAGCGATCCGGCACCAGTTGAATTCACGGCGCGCACAGGGGTTGAAGTCATGGATCCAGTAGAGACCACCCAGGCCATCCATGTCCACGCGAGAATTATCGACATATCGTTCAAGATTCATGGACAATGTTCTCCATGGAAACCCGCCGCCTGCAATACCTGTACGAGCTGTCCCGCACCGGTTCGATGCGGGCGGTGGCGGACGTGCTGGGCACCACCACCTCAACGGTCTCCCAGCAAATCGCACAGCTCTCCCGGGAAGTCGGCGTCAAGCTGCTGGCACCCGACGGCCGCGGGGTGCGGTTGACACCAGCCGGCCGCCGGCTCGCCGAGCATGCCCGCGGCATCCTCGGTGCAGTGGATGCCGCCCGGCTGGATCTGGATCCCGAGGCTGCGCCGTCGGGCACGGTGCGGGTTGCGGGTTTCGCCACGGCCATCCGCACCACCTTGATGCCGATCATCCAGCAGCTGGCCAGCGACCACCCGACGGTGCAGATCGTGGTGCTTGAGCTGGAACCTGCCGAGGCGCTCCAACGGCTGGCCGCCGACGACATCGACCTGGCCCTGACCTACGACTACAACCTGGCCCCGGACACGATCGGCCCGGAAGTCGACACCCTTCAGCTGTGGAGCACCCCCTGGGGACTGGGTGTTCCCGCGGCCGATGCAGCGCGCCTGGGCGCGGGAGCGCTGCCGGAAGCGGCTGGCGTGCTGGCAGCCTTCCGGGAACGGGATTGGATCGGCAACTCGCGCAATATCGCCGACGAGACGGTGCTGCGCCTGCTGTCTTCGATGACCGGCTTCAGCCCGCGGGTGCGCCACCACGCCGACAGCCTCGACCTGGTCGAGGACCTGGTCCTCGCCGGGATGGGGGTAGGGCTGCTGCCCGAGAACCGTCCCGCACGCGAAGGGCTGTCGATCCTGCCGCTGCACCGGCCAGATTTGCGGCTGCGGGCCTTCGCCCGGACGCGTGCCGGACGCAGCGCGTGGCCGGCACTGGCCCTGGTGCTGCAGAAGATGCGCGAACTGCGATAATCCGGGACCTCAGGATTCGAGTTCCTGGACCTCGGCAACGATCAACGAGCGCGCCGGCGACTGCGCAGGAAGCTCGCGCAGGGCTGCCCGCAACAGGTCCGAGTCGGCCAGCTGGCGGCCCAGGTTCAGCAGCTGCCGGGCGGTGCCGCGGTCCAGCGCCATTTCGCGCAGCGCCGCTTCCATCCGGTGCAGCAGTGCCACGATGCCAGGTGCTTGGGAGCGGGCCAGCAGTCCCGGCGAGTACAACGGCAGGGCGGCTTCGAGTTCGCCGGCTTCCAGTGCTTGCCTGAGCCGGCCGAAGGTCGTCTGCAGGTCCCATTGCAGGCGGTAGGGGCGCGAGGTCAGGTTGCGGCCCGGGGAACCCGCAAGCACCTTGCGCAGCCTGACGATTTCGGCGCGGACGGTGCCTTCGGCCGCGGCATCCGGGCGCTCGAACAGCTCCTCGACCAGCTGCGCGGTGCTCAGGCCTTCGCGGTAATGCGCCAGCAGCGTCAGGATCTCCGCATGGCGCAGGGATACGGGCGTCGAGCCGAGGTGGGCCCCGTCACTGCGCCCCAAGTCCAGGTAGTCGGGGTCGGCCACGACGCCGGCGCCGGGCAGGAGCAGCTGCGTTTCCGCGGCCATGACCGCGGCTTGCAGCAGCGGCAGCGAGTGCGTGGCAATGGCCTCCGGGCCGCCGGTCAGGTCTATTGCGCCAATGACCTGACCCGTGCGCGGATCGCGAATCGGCACCGCAGAGCAGCTGAAGCGGTGGGCCTGCTCGTAGAGGTGCTCAGCACCAGAGACTTGCGAACCGGCGCCCGTTGCCAGCGCCATCCCCGGCGCGGACGTGCCCACGCTCTTCTCGGCCCAGTCGGCACCTGCCATGAATCCCACGCCTTCGGCTTGGCTCATGGCGCCATTTCCACCCGCTACCCACAGCAAGGTTCCGCCTGCATCAGCAAGGGCCACCAGGAGATTGGCGTCCATGGCGGACGGGACCAGGAGTTTTTCGAAAACTGGCCAGATCCGCTGGAGTTCACTTCGTTCGCGCGCCAGACGCAAATGGTCATCGCTCAGTACCGACGGGACACGCAGGTCAGCGGAGCTTTCCAATGATCGCTTCCAGGAATCCCGCACATCCTGACGCAATGGGAGATCGGCAACGCCGGCTCCGCTGGAGCCCAAGAGCTCATGAGCATGCTGGGCGCGACGCGATGCGCCAGGCCAATCAATGGAGAACCCACTCATGCAATCTCCTCGCTAGCAGGGCTCGATTTCCGCCGTTCCCACAAGCCTAGGCGACGGGCGGTGCCTTGAGAAGAGTCCCCGCTGCCGTACAAAGATTGATAGTGGACAATTCACCTTATTAACTGGAAAAGGGGGTGAAAAGTTAACCAGAATGTTTTCCATCTTTTCCCGAATGCCCCTTTACCTGCTGCGAGGGAGAGGGTAATATACAACCAAATGGTTGTATATGAGCTGAGCGAAGAACAGGTAAACAAGGTCTTCCGCGCCTTGGCAGATGCCACACGAAGGGACATCGTGCGGCGGACGCTTCACGCCGAGATCAGCATTTCGGATCTGGCGGCAAGCTACGACATGTCTTTTGCAGCAGTGCAGAAGCACGTTGCCGCCCTGGAAGCCGCAGGCCTGGTCAGGAAAATCGCACGTGGCCGCGAACGCATAGTCCGCGGCCAGCCGGAGACCATCCGGCACGCACAAGAACTACTTTCTTCCTTGGAGGAAATCTGGCGCCAGCGCATCAGCCGGCTCGACGATTTCCTTGCCTCCGAGGACACCTAAGGAGCATTCCCATGCCCGTCACGTCCATTGATAAAGATGTCCAGTCCTTGACGCTCACCGTCCACGCAGAATTCCCGGTCAGCGTGGCCCGGCTCTGGGACGCCTACCTCGACCCGCGCCAGATTGAGAAGTTCTGGGGCCCGGTAGAGTACCCGGCCACCTTCACTCGCCACGACGCCGCCGCCGGAGGCTACTCGAACTATCACATGACCTCGCCCGAAGGCGAACAGTTCCACGGATACTGGCACTGGCAGGAAGTGGTCGACCAGAAATTCTTCGAGGTCATCGATGGTTTCGCGCACAATGACGGCAGCCCGAACGCCAAGTTGCCCACCTCGCGGCTGGTCTTCACCTTCGACCCGCTGCCCGAAGGCACGAAGCTCACGGTCACCGGAACCTATGATTCGGCGGCGGACCTGGAACAGGTCGTCGCAATGGGAATGATCGACGGAACACGCTCGGCCATGAGCCAGATCGAGCAGGTGCTCATCGACCTGCGGGACTACGCGCAGAACTTCGCCACCGAAGCCGAACTGCTCAACGACACGCAGGTTCGCGTCAGCCGCCTGGTCCGCGGCATCCGCCAGCAGGTCTGGGACGCCCACCACGACCCGGAACTGGTCAAGCGCTGGCAATACGGACCCGATGGCTGGAAGATGACCAAATGCGAGCTGGCTCCCGGCGTCGGCGAGAGCTACCTGCTGTGGTGGACCCCTGACGATAGCAGCAAGGGATTCGGATTCAGCGGAAAGATCCTCGAACGCGTTGAGGGCCACTACGAAGCGAGCACCGAGCAGCTCGAAGGCGGAGAGGAAATGCTCGGTTCCGGCGTACCCGGATCCGTCAACCAGCTGACGTTCACCAGTACCACCGGCGGCACCTTGGTGACCACCTTGATCACCTACCGCGACAAGGCCGCTCGCGACGCGATGCTCGCCACCGGAATGGCTGATGGCATGGAAGCCAGCTACGCCCGGCTGGAATCGATTCTCTAAGCGATTCGCCCCACATCCGGCGCCTTGGCGCGCGCATATATGAAAGACTTAGACCCATGAGTTCTCAGAATGCGCGCGCAGGCCTGGATAAGCAGGCCGATCAGGTTCAGGACATGTTTGACAAGCTGGCTCCTCGCTACGACTTGCTCAATACCTTGATGACCGGCGGCATCGTGAACTACTGGCGCAAGATCACCACCGAGGCGATCGCGCCGAAGCCCGGCGAGCGCATTCTCGACCTGGCTGCAGGTACCGGGACTTCCTCGGTCCCGCTGGCCGAAGCCGGCGCAAAGGTGACCGCCTGCGACATGTCCAACGGCATGCTCGCCGAGGGCCGCAAGCGCTACCCGCAGCTGGACTTCGTGTACGGCGACGCCCATGAGCTTCCTTTCGAAGATGACACCTTTGACGCGGTGACCATTTCCTATGGCCTGCGCAATATCGATGACACCGAGAAGGCGCTGTCGGAAATGCGCCGCGTAACCAAGCCCGGCGGCCGCATCGTCGTCGCCGAGTTCTCAACCCCGACCGTCACCCCGGTCAAGGTGGCCTACCAGCAGTTCCTGCCGCGCGTCATCCCTGCGCTGGGCTACCTGGTGTCGCCTAACCCTTCCGCCTATGCCTACTTGGCTGAGTCCATTGCCGCCTGGCCAGACCAGGAAAAGCTGGGCGCCAAGTTCGTCAACGTCGGCTGGAAGAACGTGGAATACCGGAACCTGACCGGCGGCATCGTCGCCGTTCACCGCGCCTGGAAGTAGAGTTTCTGCAAAGTTTTCTTTTGGCCTGCATCCATCGGATGCGGGCCAAACGACTTTAAGCGGCTCATGCGCGAACCTGGACGGTGTTATTCTTCCAGCTCAGCTGGCATGCTTGTGTCCGTGAGCCAGACCTCGACCGAATCGCAGCGTTGCACGATGAGCTGGAAGCTGCTGCCTGCCGCCATGCTCTCGGCTTCCGCAGCGCTGCTCTTCGGCACCGGCAACGCTCTTGTTGGCTACGGCTTGCTGGCCCTGAGCCTGCTGTGCGCAGCCGTCATCAATCGCAGGTTCGCCCAGCATCTGTCAATGATCGCGGCAGGGCTGGTGATCATCAGCCTGGTTCCGCTCAACGCGGACCTGAGCCTGGGCCACATGGCGCAGATGGGCACGGCGCTGGCAGCGGCGGTCCTGCTGCCCTGGCTGATTTCGCGATTCGCCTTGCGGGAGCAAATTATCAAGTTCCCTGTGAACACCGGTCGCAAGTGGCCGTTGGCCGCGAAACTGTATCTGCTGGCAGTGGTGGCGCTGGGCTTCCTCGTTCTGCCGGTGTATCTGATCAGCACCGGCGTCTATCAGAACTGGCCAGACGCCTCGGACCCAGCGATCTTCTGGCGGCTCTTCATCGGAGTCAACTCAGTGGGCATCTGGGACGAGCTGTTCTTCATCTGCACGTCATTCGCCTTGCTGCGCAAGCACTTTCCCGACTGGCAGGCCAATATCCTGCAAGCGGTGATCTTCTCCTCTTTCCTGTGGGAGATCGGCTACCAATCCTGGGGCCCGTTGCTGACCTTCCCCTTCGCCCTGCTGCAGGGCTATACCTTCAAGCTGACGAAGTCCTTGTCCTATGTCGTAAGTGTGCATCTGATCTTCGACCTTGTCCTGTTCCTCGCGCTGGTCCACGCGCACAACCGGGAATGGCTCCCGGTCTTCATGTACTGAGGGGCTAATTCCTGTTTTCCGCCCTGCTACCCTCATTGGCATGGACACCTGCCAAGCCAGCCAATGCCCCTGCACCGATTCTGAACGGCGCAGCTTGTTCATTTCGGCTACCGGCTTCGGTATCCTTATTCCGGCTCCCCTGCGACCGTGAGCCAGACCACGAGCGGATCGCCGCGTTGCACGATCCACGGGAAACTGCTGCCAGCCAATAGGCGCCCAGGACCTCTAAGGACGGATCGGCTATGAGTGATTTCGACGAAAAGGGATTCCACTACGCGCCGCTGCACGGCGAGTACGAGTCTGGAACTTTTCCCGTGCTGCCGCATACGATGGTTAGCACTCTGAATGCAATGTCGATTGCAGCGGTCTGCGACATGGATGAGACCCTGACGGACAATTTGAGGCCAAGCATCAGCGTGAAAATCACGCAATGCATTTTGATGAGCGATGGGTCGATGATCAGTTTGGATCTGGGTCGTGGCTTCACAGCCATATCCCATGGGCCCGGGCCCGCCAGGTGGAGGCGGTCGTCAGATGAACTGATTGCCGAGATTCTTGATTTGGTGCGGATCGATGACCCGGAAAGATCCGGGGATCATCCGTGGGACGAAATTGCCGCTGCGGCCCAACGACGTGGTATCGATATTGATGCTGCAAGATTGAAGCAGATGCCCTACCAGGTCTTGCTCAGCGACAGGGTGATCCGAATGTTTGAGATCTAGAACTTTGGGGCCTGTTCCCTACCGTCGACCTTGCCCTGTTCCTAACGCTGGTCCACGCGCACAACCGGGAGTGGATGCCAGTCTTCTTGCGCTGAGGGGTTAATTCCTGTTTTCCTCCCTGCTACACTCTTTGGCATGGATACCTACTAAGCCAGCCAATGACCCTGCACCGATTCTGTACGGTGCAACTTGTTCATTTCGGCTACCGGCTTCGGTATCCTTTTCTTTTCCGGCCCCTCTTCGAGGTTGAGCCATTTCTGTGATCCCCCAAGTCGGCAGCCCCTTCGCATTAGCGGGAGGAACCTGCATGCCTTTGACACCACCCATTACCCTGAACCATCTCAGCTTCGCCTGGCCCTCGGGAGAAATCGCCCTGGCCAACTTGGACGGCACTTTTCCCTCCGGGCGGACCGGGCTGATCGGCGCCAATGGCAGCGGCAAATCGACGTTGCTGAAACTGATCGCCGGGCAGCTGCACCCAACCAGCGGAACGGCGGAAACGAGCGCACCGCTGAGTTACCTTCCGCAAACGCTGGCTCTGGACCAGGACCCAACCGTCGCCGAACTGCTGGGGATACAGCGGATCCTGGCAGCCTTGGAGGCCATCGAGTCCGGCAGTGTGGACCCAGCGCATTTCGACGCGGTGGGTGCCAACTGGGATGTGGAAGCCCGGGTCCGCGCCGAGCTGGAGCCGCTGGGATTCGGCGGCCTGGATCTGAGCCGGAAGGCATCCACGCTATCGGGCGGCGAAGCGATGCTGCTGGCAGTGACCGGGCTGCGCATCGCCGATTCACCCATCACCTTGCTCGACGAGCCGACGAATAACCTCGATCGTCCCACCCGCGAATTGCTCTACGAGCTGGTCCGCACGTGGAAGGGCACGCTGGTCGTGGTGAGCCACGATATCGAGCTGCTCGAGCTCATGGAGCACACGGTGGAGCTCTACGACGGGAAGCTCAGCGTTTACGGAGGGCCCTACAGCGCATATCGCGAGCAGCTGGAAACCGAGCAGCTGGCAGCCGAGCAGGCAGCCAGAACCGCCCAGGCCTCGCTGAAGGTGGAAAAGCGCCAGCGCGTCGAAGCCGAAACCAAGTTGGCCCGTGCCAAGCGCAAGGGGCGGGCCACCCAGCTTTCCGGGGGCATGCCGAAGATCCTGGCGAACCATCTTCGCCAGAAATCAGAGGCAAACGCCGGGAAGATGCGATCGCACCTGGATGGCAAGGTCGATTCCGCCCAAGCACGGCTCGACGAAGCCGATCAGCGGGTACGCCAGGTCGAGCACATCAATATCGAGTTGCCAGATCCGAAGCTGCCCGCCGGCAAGCAGGTTGCCGTGCTGGGTTCAGCGCAAGACCCGTTCATCATCCAGGGAGCCGAACGCGTAGGACTTGTCGGACCCAACGGTTCGGGGAAAACCACGCTGCTCAGGCAGCTGCTCGCAGGCGTTGCTCCGGGCAGCGGTTTGGGCGGAAAGCTTTTCGTGGACCGGGTCGGGTATCTGCCACAGCGCCTGGAAGGCCTGGACGGCCAGCTGAGCGCCATGGAGAATGTGGCGTCGGTGGCTCCAACGGCAACCGCGAACGACGTGCGCCAGATGCTTGCCCGGCTGCTGCTGCGCGGGGCCAGCGCCGACCGTCCCTTGGCGGCGCTCTCGGGCGGCGAGCGCTTCAGGGTCTACCTGGCGACGCTGCTGCTCGCGGAACCCACGCCGCAGCTGCTGATCCTCGACGAGCCCACGAATAATCTGGATGTGGACAGCGTGCGCCAGCTCAGCGAGGCGCTCGGTGCCTACAAGGGTGCGTTGCTGGTAGTCAGCCACGATCAGCATTTCCTGTCGCAGCTGGATCTGGACTATTTGCTGGAAACCGGCCCCGGGGGAACCTTGGCGAAATCCTATCCGGATCCGGTTTGATAACCCCACGGCGGTGCGCTGCCGGTCTAGACTTGTTCAAAGCACACCGCCGAGGACCCCGAAAGCAAGTTGAACATGTCCTATCCCCAGCGCACCGTCGAAGTCGTCAACACCGGCCTCGTGATCGACCAGTCCGCGACCCTGCTCTGGCAGGACATCAAACGCGCCTTCATCTATGAAACGGGTTCCGGCCAGGAGGCGCTCACCTGCGCAGAATTCATGCTGGTTGAGGGTTACAGCGTGGAAATCAATAGCCAGATGCCCGGCTGGGACGTGGCCATTGAGCACCTGCCGCGGCGCATTGAGAACCTGGTCGACGAACGCTAGCAACCAATAGGAGCACCCATGGCTACGATCGTTCTTTTCCATCACGTCCAGGGCCTGACCCCTGGGGTGCAGCAGATGGCCGCTGAATTGCGCGCGGCCGGCCACACCGTGCACGCACTGGACCTGTACGCCGGCAAGCTGCCCAAGGATTTCGACGCGGGCATGCGCATGGCGGGCAAGATGACCGAGGACAAGATCCAGGAACGCGTCGACAAGCTCTTCGCCAAGCTGCCCGAAGAGCTGGTATACATCGGTACTTCGTGGGGTGCCGCGCTCGCCCAGCAGTGCGCGCAGCAACGCCCCGGCGCCGTCGCCGCGGTCCTGCTGGAATCCTTTGTGGACTTGGAAGCCGAGTGGAGCTTCGGGCCGTGGCCGGAAGGCGTGCCGGTGCAGATCCACGGCATGGACCAGGATCCGTTCTTCGCGAAGGAAGGCGATCTGGAAGCAGCGCAGCGCTTCGCCCGCAACGAGGACGCAGGGCTGGCCGAGCTGTTCACCTACCCTGGCGACAAGCACCTGTTCACCGACAGCTCGCTGCGCTCGCATGACCCGGAAGCTCGCGCATTGGTGATGGAGCGCATCATCAAATTCCTGGAGCGCTACGTTTAGCAGGAGGGGCAGCCCGGCGGTTCCATGCTGGACAATGAATTGAAAAACCGGACCCGGCTTGCGTCTGCAAGCCGGGTCCGGTTCACTCTGTGCGCCCTGCGGGGATCGAACCCGCGACCAATGGATTAAAAGTCCAGTGCTCTACCAGCTGAGCTAAAGGCGCACGGCACAAGGCCAAAATCCATACTACCCGATGGACCGGCATGATCATTAATCGGCGTATTCCGCACCGTGGCATCCCGTAATTCCCGCTTGATCTTGGGGTTTGCAAGCTAAATCACCTGTTGGCTGAGAACTCAGGTTCAGCGAGTATTCTGGAGCGCATGAGAGGTGCACGTGCAGGATCAAAAGTAGCCCAGGATGCGGGGTTCCGCCATCACAAGCCACGCCCCTTCGCCCCGGCAGATTTCGAGCCCTATGAAGGAGGCGCTGACCCGGCGCGCGTCTCCGAGGCCGCTCATCTGTCTGCCCAGGCTTTCGTGCAACGAGGCATTGCCAACAACGACCCCGAAGTCTCGCGCCGGCTGATCGCCGTTGCCGAGGAAGAGGGCTTGGAGGTGCTCGCTGAGCTGTGGAGCGAAGCTCCCGCCCACTCCCTGCCCGGCGCGCTGTGGCGCCTGTATGCGGTACGCGCGGCCACCATGGGCAAGCCGGAAATGCACGCGGCACGGTTCCAGGCCGGAGCCCACCGTGCCCAGGTCGAACGCATCGTCGCCGGGGTGGCCGAACCGCCGACCGCCGAAGAAATGAAGAAGATGACCGGGTCGATTCTCTCCGGCGCCTTCAACGGAGACTTCGCCCACGCCCTGGAACGCACTGCCGCCTATTGCCGGGTCGTGGCCCTGGGCATGACCGAGCATGCCGATGCCGCAGATTTCTCCAACAGCGACCGGGGAACGAAGCTGACGCAGCAGGCCAAGGCGCTGACGGCTACGGCCGCTGATCTGGAAGTCTGCGCCCGGTTGTGGCGCCAGGACGCATTGGACTGAAAGGCTCTCCCGCGCCATTAGGATGGATTGAGGAAGTTACCCCTCAATTCTAGGCAGGTGGGTGTGGGCGCCGCATCGAGGACCAACTCTTCAGGACTCGTACGCTGGTTGCTGATCTTGATCGCGACGGCGCTGCTATCCCAAACAGCGCTGAACCTCATCCGGCCGGTCACCACCTACAAGCTCATCTCCTTCGGCTCCGGCGCGTTTACCGTCGGCGTGGTGACTGCCGCCTATGCGATCCTTCCGCTGTTCACCGCGATGATGCTGGGCCGGGTCAGTTCGCGCATCCGCAGGATCCGCTTCCTGATGGTTGCCGGCGTCGCCCTTCTGGCCGCCGGCGGCATCGGCATCAATTTCTCGCCGAATGCGCTGACCGTGGCGCTGGCCAGCGCCGTGCTGGGGCTTGGGCACTTGATGTTCACCATTGGAGGGCAATCGTCGATTGCCCGGTTCTTCCCCGACAGCGATCTGGACAAGGGGTTCGGCTGGTTCACTGCCGCCTATGCCGCTGGGCAATTCATCGGGCCGCTGATCGGCGGAATGGTGCTCGGCTCCGGCACCGACGCGCTCTCCGCCGAGCGTGTTGCCGATATCAGCCTGTCGCTGTGGATTGCCGCCGGGTGCTCGCTGCTGGCTGTCCCCTTCCTGCTTCCGAGCTGGCAGCCGAAGATCTCCAAAACGGCGTCGCAAACCCGGCCGCCGAAGTCCAAGGCCTCTATTCCCTCGGTCCTGCGCATCAAGGGCATGGCCTCGCACATGTTCGCTTCGATGACCCTGCTGGCGATGCTGGACATCCTCACCGCATTCTTGCCGCTGGTGGCGGAGAAACATGGCGTCACACCGGAAAATGTTGGTGTGCTTTTGGCCATTCGAGGTTTCGCTTCGGTTATTTCGCGGCTGTTCATTCCGAAGCTCTCGGCCCACTTCGAGCGCAATCACCTGCTGGTCACCAGCTTGTGGGTTTCGGGCATCGCCATCGCCCTGGCTCCGGCGTTCATCGATTCGCTCTGGGCTGCCGGGGTGGCGCTGCTTGTCGGCGGCTTCTTCCTGGGACTGGGCCAGCCGATGACCATGACGATGATTTCCACGTCGGTGCCGGCGGTGGACCGCGGCGCCGCATTGGCCGTCAGGCTCATGGGAAACCGCGTCGGACAAGTAGCTTTGCCGGTTATCTCAAGTACTGTCGCCGCCGGCTTGGGTCCTGCGGGCGCGATCTGGTTCTGCTGCGCACTGCTCTGCCTGAGCGGAGCGGAAAAGGGCCTGCGCCGGTAGCGTGAGAAACCGCACGAGCACCACCCCGGCGGTTGACAGCGCACCGGTCAGGCGAGAACACTAGATAACGGTGCCGGGCTGCTGGTAACCCCGGGCTCCAAAATTCTGCCGCTTCGAGCGGCCTTCCGCCGAGAGGCGTTCCCGGTCCGGCACCATCAAGTAACCGGCGTTAACTTCCGCGTCGTAAACTGTTCTGCGTTGGTACCAATAACAGTCGAATCGAATGGTGCGCCGAAAAGTGAAGTTCCAGATCTTTCCCTCCGCCTCGCGCGGCATCGAGTTGCTGTGCGGGTTGGCCACGACCATTCGCTCCTCCGTTGCCAATGTCGCCGAGATGATCGGCTCACCCGACACCCGTGCAGATCAGCTGCGGGATTTGGCTGCCGCGGAAGCCGAGGCCTCCGACCTGGTGCACGCGGTGCTCACCCACCTGCGCACCAGCTATATCAGCCCGCTTCCCCGCGAAGACATGTACACCCTCTCGCGTTTGCTGCACGAGACCATGGAACTCCTGCGCGGCACCGGCGAGCTGATCATGACCGTTGGCTCCACCCCGCTCTCCGAGCGTTCCTCGGAACAGCTTGAACTCATTTCGCAGCTGGCCGAACTGGCCTCCGATTCGGTCCAGCGCCTGCACAACCTCGATGACCTGGAAGACAACTGGCTGCAGATGCTGCAGTTCTCCAAGCGCGCGGCGCGCACCCACCTGGTGTGGGTCAACGAGATCTCGAAGTTCGCCAAGGCAGGCACGATCCACCGCCACCAGCGCGTGGCCGACCACCTGATGCTCACGGCCAACACCCTGCGCCAGTTTGCCGACCACCTCGGTCGCGTGCTGGTGAAGGAGTCCTAGGGACATGACCATCCTTTCGGTCCTCACCGGAATCGCGATCGTCCTCACGCTGGGCTATGGCGTGCTCAACGGCTTCAGGGATGCCTCCACCGCGGTTGCGGCCTCGGTGCGCACCAGGGCGCTGCGCCCGGCCATAGCGGTCTCCGTGGCGGCAGTATTCGCCTTCCTCGGCACCCTAGCCACCTCGGGGCTGAGCGTGGCGCTGGTGGACAAGCTGAACTTCAACGTCCCCGATGGCGTCGTCGGCTTGAAGCTGCTGATCTGCGGCCTGCTGACCGCCGGCGCCTGGGGACTGTATTGCTGGTGGCGCGGCTTGCCGGTCAGTTCCACCCACGCGTTGTTCTCCGGACTGGTGGGCGCCAGCGGCGCCTCGGCCTTCATGGGCGACCTGCCGATGTCCGGTGCCTGGGGGCTGCTGCTCGGCTCGGTGCTTCTGCCGTTGCTGATTACCCCGGTGATTGCCTACCTGCTGTCCTACGTGCTGGTGATTCCGGCGACCTGGCTGATGCGCCATAATTCCTCGGGTTCGGTCAACAACGGCTCGCGCGCAGGCCAAGCCATTGCCGCCTGTGCGGTAGCGCTGGGGCTGGGGCTGCAAGATGGCCAGCGCACCGGCGCGATGATCGCACTGGTGCTGATCACCGGGCATGCGATGGACCCGGGACCCGTGACCTGGGCCATCCAGCTGGCCGCCGGCACGGCGCTGGGCCTCGGCGTGCTCCTAGGCGGATGGCGCATCACCTACACGCTCGGCCGCCGGCTGGTGAACTTCGATCCGCTGCGCGGCATGATCGCCCAAGGCGTGGCCGCGGCCATGCTGTTCCTCGGCTCGCTGGTCCTGCACCTGCCGCTGTCCACCACGCAGGCGGTCACCAGCGGCATCGTCGGCGCCGGCAAAAACCAGGCTTTCGAATCGGTGGTGTGGCGCAATGTCACCAAGGTGCTGCTGCACTGGGTGCTGACCCCGGTGGTCTGCGTTGCCTGCGGCGCGATCCTCACGCTGGCGGTGCATCCGCTGCTGGGCAACGCCTAGTTTTCGCCCGGAACGAAGAGGTCTTCGATCCTGCAGCCGAAGACCGCAGATAGCTTGAAGGCCAGCGGCAAGGACGGATCGTAGCGGCCCTTTTCGAGCGAGATGACAGTTTGGCGCGAGACGCCGAGCAGGTCCGCCAATGCCTGCTGGGAGAACCCGCGTTCCCTGCGGTATTCACTGAGATTGTTCTCCATTATCTTTCGGCTCGCTTACTCGGTTGCACGAAGCGCGAGCGGGCCGATGCTACGGCGCGGGAATCGGAATCGCGCTTGTGCATCAGCCTTCCACCTTCTTGATCACCAGGTAGCGCACGAGCACGTCTACGGCAGCCAGCAGTACGACCCCGACAAGCAGCATCACCGGTTCTACGTCAATGCGCAGCAAACCCAGCGCCATGGCGCCCAATCCGCACAGGGCGAACAGATCATGAAATGCTCCGAAAACCGCCTTTTCGTACCATTTTCCCTCGATGGATGATTCCGGATCCCGCACGGCTCCGGCCAGAGTATCCCTGTCCAGCATGAATACCCAGCACAAGGCGGACGCAGCGGGCAGCATCAGCAGTGCAAAGACCAGTCCGGACAGCATCTTGCGCTGCTGATCGGCTTCGGGGCCGAATGTCCACCAGATCAGCGCCATGGCAGCGCAGAGCACCAGCCCCCCGAGCAGTGACAGGATGATCAGCAGGGCTGTCGATCCGCCGAATCGCGAACGACCCCATTTGCTTTGGCCAACTGACTCTTTTGAATCCACCACTGCCCCCTTTCCGATAAATGTAAACCTCACTTTACTGACAAGGTCGCTTTACAGTCAAGGGAGCTTTACGTGAATGGTTAAAGTGCAGCGGCGCACCGCAATCGGTGCGCCGCTGGCGGTGATCCCCTCCAGGATCCCCGGAAGACCCCCCTTCCGGTCCGTCTACCATCCGCTCAAGGAGCGGCGGTAGCCGAAATCTTTATCCGAAGCGTCCGGAGACGTAATCCTCGGTGGCCTTCTGCTCCGGGTTGGAGAAGATGGCTGCGGTGTCGTTGTACTCGATGAGCTTGCCCGGCTTGCCGGTGCCGGCGATGTTGAAGAACGCGGTCTTGTCGCTCACGCGGGCGGCCTGCTGCATGTTGTGGGTCACGATCACCACGGTGTAGTCGTTCTTCAGCTCGTTGATCAGGTCCTCGATGGCCAGGGTGGAGATCGGGTCCAGTGCGGAGCACGGCTCGTCCATCAGGATCACGTCGGGCTTGACCGCAATGGTGCGGGCAATGCACAGGCGCTGCTGCTGGCCGCCGGAAAGGCCCGAGCCCGGCTTATCCAGGCGGTCCTTGACCTCATTCCAGAGGTTTGCGCCGCGCAGCGACTTCTCCACCAGCGCGTCGGCGTCGGACTTGGAGATCTTCTTGCCGTTCAGCTTCACGCCGGCCAGCACGTTGTCCTTGATGGACATGGTCGGGAACGGGTTGGGGCGCTGGAAGACCATGCCGATCTGGCTGCGCACGGTCACCGGGTCCACGCCCGCGCCGTACAGGTCGTCGCCGTCCAGCAGGACCTGGCCCTCGACCCGGCCTCCGGGGATGACCTCGTGCATGCGGTTCAGGGTGCGCAGGAAGGTGGACTTGCCGCAACCCGATGGGCCGATGAATGCGGTAACCGACTTCGGCTCGATGTTGATCGAGACGCCTTCAACGGCGAGGAACTTGGAGTAGTAGACGTTCAGGTCATTGACGTCGATGCGTTTTGCCATGATGTAATCCTTGAAAAAGTTTGGGTTTGTCCGGACCGGAGCCTAGGCTCAACGGCCCTTCTTTGGGGCGAAGATCGAAGCGACCAGACGGGCGAGGAGGTTCAACGCCATCACCATGAGGATCAGCAGCAGGGCTGCGGCCCAGGCGCGCTGCACCGACGGGTCGATGTTCGTCGGGCTGGTCGGGGTCAGGATCTGGTAGTAGATGAAGGTCGGCAGCGTGGACATCCAGTTCGCGAAGACGTTCAGGTTGATGTTGCTTGCGATGCCGGCGGTGACCAGGATCGGTGCGGTCTCGCCGATCACGCGGGCGATGGCCAGGGTGACACCGGAGGCGATGCCGGAGATCGCGGTCGGGATGACCACCTTCAAGATGGTACGCCAGCGGCGCACGCCCAGTGCGTAGGATGCCTCGCGCAGCTCGTTCGGGACGATCTTGAGCATTTCCTCGGTGGAGCGGACCACCGTCGGGATCATCAGCACGCTCAACGCGACCGCTGCGACAATGCCCATGCGGGCGTTCGGGCCCAGGATCATGCCGAAGAAGGCCGCCGCGAACAGGCCGGCGACGATCGAGGGAATGCCGGTCATCACGTCGACGAAGAAGGTGATCGCCTTGGACAGCGTCTTGCCCTGGCCGTATTCCACCAGGTAGACAGCGGTCAGCATGCCAACCGGAACGGAGATCAGGGTAGCCCACAGGGTGATCAGCAAGGTGCCCATCACCGCGTGGTACGCGCCGCCGACCACCGGGGTGCCATTGGCGACGGTTTCGTTGTCCACCGCGCCGGTCACACCGTTCATGGAGCTGAACAGGAAGTGGCTGTTCATGCCCGGCATACCCTTTTCCAGCACCGTGTAGAGCACGGATACCAGCGGGATCACTGCCACGATGAAGGCGGCGTAGATCAGGTAGGTCCACATCGCGTTCTTGCCGCGGCGCTTGCCTTCGGCAACGGTGGTGATTACCGAGGCGGCCACCAGGAAAATGATCGCGGAGTAGATGGCGAAGGAGGCCACGTTGAAGCCGGTCAGCGTGGACGCTGCCGCGCCGATGATGATGGAGCCTGCGGCGATGGCCCAGATGGCCCATTTCGGCAGCTTGCCCTTGGCCAGGGAGTTGCGCTTGCGCACCGGAGGAGTCAAGTTGCCCGAGGTGCTGTTCTGGTTGGTTGTCATGGTGCTCATCAGTTGGCTCCCGAGAATTCCTTGTGGCGGGCGATGATTCCACGAGCGATCATGTTCACGACCAGGGTGATCAGGAACAGGACCAGGCCGGCGGCGATCAGCTCTGCCAGGCGCAGGCCGAAGGCCTCAGGGAAATTCAAGGCGATTTCCGCGGCGATCGTCTGGTTGCCGGTCTTGATCAGCGACGGGATCAGGTTGCCGGTGGACAGCACCAGCGCGACGGCCATGGTCTCGCCCAGGGCGCGGCCCAGGCCCAGCATGACGGCGGAGATAATGCCCGGGCGGGCGAAGGGGATCACCGCGGTGGTGATCATTTCCCAGCGGGTTGCACCCAAGGCGAGAGCGGCCTCTTCGTGCAGCTTCGGAGTCTGCAGGAAGATTTCGCGGCTCAGCGAGGTGATGATCGGCAGGACCATCACTGCCAGCACGATGCCGGCGGTGAGCATGGTCTTGCCGGTCTGGCTGGCCGGGCCTTCGAAGAGCGGGATGAAGCCCAGGTTCTTGGCCAGCCATTCGTAGCCTGGAACCAGAGCCGGAGCGAGCACCATGTAGCCCCACGCGCCGTAGATCACCGAGGGGATCGCGGCGAGCAGATCGATCAGGTAGCCCAGCGGGCCGGCGACCTTGCGTGGAGCGAAGTGCGAGATGAACAGTGCCACGCCGATGCCGATCGGGGTGGCGATCAGCAGCGCGATAGCCGCTGCGATAACGGTGCCGATGACAATCGGCCAGATGTAGGCGAAGAATCCTTCGCCGCCGGAAATCTCAGCCGGATCGGCTAAGAACGTCGGCAGGGCTTGGATCAGCAAGAAGACCGCGACCGCGAAGAGCGTGATCAGGATCAGGACACCGGCAGCCAGTGCGGCGCCGGAGAAGACCTTGTCACCAGCGCGGCCGGAAGTCGATGACTTGCTTGTCAAAGCATTGGTAGTCATGGCTAGAGCCTTTACGAAACGGGGGTGATGCAGTTTTCACTGCGGGGGTGGAGGGGTACTGCTGGTGCGGGTGGTTGAGTTCGGCCACCCGCACCTGTTGCCGGTTGCCCGGCGGGGTACTACTCGGCGACGGTGATGCCGTCGATCGACTTCTTGGCCTTCTCGGCGATGGATGCCGAGATTGGGGCGTTGCCTGCCGAAGCCTGGGCGGTCTTCTGGCCGTCTTCGGAGATGACGTAGTTGCCGAAGGCCTTGACCAGATCAGCGGTTGCCTGGTCCTTGTAGCTGCTGCAGAAGATGTGGTACGAAACCAGGACGATTGGGTAAGTGCCCGCTTCGGTGGTGTCGCGCTCCAGATCCAGGGCCAGGTCGTTCTCGGCCGCACCTTCAACCGGGGTTGCGGTCTCGAGGGCCTTGGCAGCTGCCTCGGCGGAGATCTTGGTGTACTCATCGCCAACCTTGACGTTCACGGTGGACAGGTTGCCCACTGCGGAGAAGTCAGCGTAGGTGATGGCGCCGTTGGTCGAAGTGGTGGTCGAAACCACGCCGGAGGTGCCCTTGGCGTTCTCCGACTGGATGTCGCTTGGCCAGTCGCCGGAGACATCGTAGGTCCAGACATCAGCCGCTGCGGCCTTCAGGTACTCGACGAAGTTCTCGGTGGTGCCGGACTCGTCGTTGCGGTGCACAACGGTGATTGCGGTATCAGGCAGCTCCACGTCCGGGTTCTGCTTGGCAATGGCCTCATCGTTCCACTTGGTGATTTCCTTCTTGAACACCTTGGCGATGGTGGCTGCATCCATGTTGATCTCTTCAACGCCTTCGAGGTTGAAGGCGATCGCGATCGGCGAGACGTAAGCCGGGATGTTGAATGCGCCTTCTGGGCCGCAAACTTCCTTGGCCTTGGCGGCCTCGTCTTCCTTCAGGTAGGCATCCGAGCCGGCGAACTGCGCGCCGCCTGCCAGGAATGCTTCGCGGCCTGCGCCGGAGCCGTCTGGCGAGTACTGCACGTTGGCGTCCGGGTTGGCAGCCTTGAAGCCGGTGGCCCATGCTTCCATGGCCGAGTTCTGGCTGGATGCGCCGATGCCGGTCAGGGTACCGGTGACACCGGATGCAGCAGAGGTCTCTGCGCCTTCGGAACCGGCAGCGGCGGTTGGGTTATCCGAGCCGCAGGCGGTTAGTGCGAGTGCTGCGACGGAAAGAACGGCAGCTGCGCTGCCAAAGCGGTTGAGCTTCACGAGATTTACTCCCCATGTTGGTAGATCGATGTAAAACTTTCAGCGGCTTCTCTCCGCTTCATCTACGACGTTAAAGATCGAAAGTAACCAGCTCCCCCGGCGAAGGTGAACAGAAGGTTAACAACTTGTCCACAGGCAGGTGATCCTGCTCACCAGCGCAATATCCCGGCAGCTTCTGCCGCCGCCCGCCCAACCCATGGAAGACTGAAGCCATGGCAACTGGGCGGAAAGTGAAGCGCATGCCAGCGCAACTATTCGGATTCTTGGCGCAGCGCAATCGCGCCGGGCTGATACGCTCGCGCAATTCCCTGCCTCGAATCCTGCGCATGACCCTGGGCGCCATCGGCGCCTTCTGGATCGCCGAGAGCATCTGGGGGCATTCCCAGCCGATTTTCGCGGCCACCAGCGCACTGGTTTCGCTGGGCTTCGGCGCCTCTACCACGGTAAGAAAGACCGCCGAGGTCGCACTGGGCTGCACCTTGGGCGTAGCCCTGGGCGATACCCTCATGCACTGGTTCGGGCAGGGAATCTGGCAGGCCGCGCTGGTGATGTCGCTGAGCCTGGTGATTGCCCGCTACCTGGATTCAGGCGCCATCTTCTCCACCCAGCTGGGCATGCAATCAGCGCTGGTGGTGCTGCTGCCGATCAGTGCCGACGGCCCATTTGCCCGTTCCATCGATGCCCTGACCGGTTCCTTGCTCGCCCTGCTCGTGATTGTCTTGTGGCCTACCGATCCGCGGCGCAGCCCGGTTTCCGCGCTCTCTGAGCTGTTCAAGGATCTTTCCGAAGCGCTCTTGGAATGCTCCTGGGCTATCCGCGACGATGACCGGCGTGCGGCGTTCCACGCGCTGATCAAGGCACGCGGCACCCAGAAGCATCTGGACAAGCTGCCAGCCGCCTTCCGCGCATCCAAGGAAATCGCCACGATTTCCCCCACCGGGCGGCGCCACCGCCATGAGCTGAACCGGCTGTCCAAGCGTTTCAACCACTATGACTGGGCCGCGCGCAACTCGCGGGTCTTCGCCCGCCGGCTGGCCTCCGTGCTCAGCAACAGTGCGCTGACTCCGGAAGGCGCGCAAACCCTGGCTCCGCTGATCCGCGAGCTGTCCGAAGCGGTCAACACCTTGGCGCACTCGGTGCGCGAGACAACGGTGGCGGGCCAACGCAAATACGAGAAGTCCGCACAGCTGCAGCTGGAAGGCGTCGCCGCCCAGTTGGATCCGCGCGCACTGGGAGTCGAAGGGCTCCAGGGCGAAGGCCTTGTCCTGCTGCTGCGCCCGATGGTGGTGGATCTGCTCGAGGCAGCCGGCCGCGTGCACGAGGAAGCCATCGAAGTGCTGCCCAAGCTCTCCTGAACAAAAATGTCCGCATGGCTCGATAGCATTGAGCCATGGCCAAAACTTCCACCCGCAGCAAATCCAGCGCATCGTTCAAATGCTCCGAATGCGGATGGACCACGATCAAATGGGTGGGCCGCTGCGGCGAATGCCAGGCCTGGGGCACCGTCGAAGAAGTGGGTGTCGTTTCCGCCCGCACCGTGGCCGCGGCCAAAGTCGCCCACCCGGCCAAGCCGATCGCGCAGATCGACGGCTCCGAAGCCGCCTTCCGCCCCAGCGGGGTGTCCGAGCTGGACCGCGTGCTCGGTGGCGGACTGGTCCCGGCAGCCGCGATCCTGCTCGCCGGAGAACCCGGCGTAGGCAAGTCCACGCTGCTCCTGGACGTCGCAGCGAAAGCGGCGCAGACCGGCCTGCGCGTGCTCTACCTGACCGGCGAGGAATCGGCCGCGCAGGTCAAGTCCCGCGCCGAACGTATCAACGCCATCGCCGATACGCTGTTCCTGGCCGCCGAAACCGACCTGGCCCTGGCGCTGGGGCAGATCCAGGAGATCGATCCGCAACTGCTGATCCTGGACTCGGTGCAGACCTTCTCCTCGGCAGAGGTGGACGGCGCCGCCGGCGGCGTGTCCCAGGTCCGCGAAGTCGCCGCCTCGATCATCAACGCGGCCAAGACCCGGGCCATGTCCACCATCATGGTCGGCCACGTCACCAAGGAAGGGTCGGTCGCCGGCCCGCGGCTGCTCGAGCACCTGGTGGATGTGGTCTGCCAGTTCGATGGCGAGAAGCATTCGCGGCTGCGCATCCTGCGCGCGCTGAAGAACCGCTATGGCGCCACCGATGAGGTGGGTTGCTTCGACCTTAATGAGGACGGCATCGAATCGCTGGCCGATCCTTCCAAGCTGTTCGTCACGCGAACCCGCAACCCGGTTCCGGGCACCTGCATCACCGTCACCCTCGAAGGCCGCCGGCCGCTGGTGGCCGAGGTGCAGACCCTGCTCTCCCGCAGCAATGCCCCGGCCGCCCGCAGGGCCACCAGCGGCCTGGATGCGGCACGGGCGCAGATGGTCGTGGCGGTGCTGCAGGCCCGCGCGCATATGGATCTGTCGTCCATGGACTCCTATATCGCCACGGTGGGCGGCGTCAAGATCGCCGAACCGGCATCGGATCTGGCCTGCGCGCTGGCCCTGGCCTCGTCGATGAACGAGTTCCCGCTGCCGCAGGACTTCGTGGCCTTCGGCGAGGTCGGCTTGGCCGGCGAGGTGAGGCAAGTGCCCGAGATCTCGCGGCGCATCACCGAAGCCCAGCGCCTGGGATTCTCCTTCGCAATGGCCCCGGCTACCCCGGAACCGTTGAAGAACATCCCCGAGGGCATCCGCGTGTTCCAGGTGGAGAATATGGCCCAGGCCCTGGATATCGCCTTCAACCAGCGGCAGAAGCCAACGCGATAAACTTGATTATTGCCGCCCGCCGAAAGGACGCCAGTTGAAAGCGCACCCCACCCCCGGATTCCTTGCCGTTCTGGCCCAGATTGCCCCGGGTACCGAACTCGCCCAGGGCCTGGAGCGGATCCAGCGCGGCCGCACCGGCGCCCTCATCGTGCTCGGCCACGACAAGCTCGTCGAGTCGATCAGCTCCGGCGGCTTCCGGATCAACACCGAATACACGCCGACCCGCATCCGCGAACTGGCCAAGATGGACGGTGCGATCATCCTGGACGGAACCGGCCGCCAGATCCTGCAGGCAGGCGTGCAGCTGATGCCGGATGCGCAGATTGAAACCCAGGAATCCGGCACCCGCCACCGCACCGCGGAACGCGTGGCCGCGCAATCCGGGTTCCCGACGATTTCGGTGTCGCAGTCGATGCAGACCATCACTCTCTATGCCGACGGCGAGCGCCATGTGCTCGAGCCTGCCGAGCGCCTGCTGGCCCGCGGCAACCAGGCCATTGCCACCCTGGAACGCTACCGCCACCGCTTGGACCAGGTCACCAGCGCCCTGTCAGCGGCGGAGATCGAGGATGTCGCCACTGCGCGGGAGGTGCTGGCAGTGCTGCAGCGCACCGAGATGCTGCGCCGCACCAGCGAGGAAATCTCCCGCTACGTGCTGGAGCTGGGCATCGACGGGCGCCTGCTGGCAGCCCAGCATGCCGAATTGCTCTCCGGCATCCAGGCAGATAACGAGCTGCTGCTGCGGGACTATTCCGACGCCGAGGGCCAGGAGCTGGATATCGAGCACGCCTTGGAGACCCTGCATGAAGTGTCCGACGCGCAGCTGGTCGAGCTCGACGGGCTGACCAAGATCCTGTTCCCGCACTCCAGCATTGGCCAGGACGACCAGCTGACCCCCAAGGGATACCGCCTGCTCTCGCAGATCCGCACTGTTCCCAAGGTGGTGGGAGATCGCCTGGTGGCGGCATTCGACAACTTGCAGCTGCTGATGTCCGCGTCCACCAGCCAGCTTATGGAAATTGAAGGCGTCGGCGAGCAGCGTGCACGCTCCATCCGCGAAGGGCTCGCACGCATGGCCGAGTCCTCGCTGCTGGACCGCTACATCTAGGCGCTCACTCCAGGGTGAAGGTCACCGGCTCGGAGACGAAGTCGCCGACAGCCGCGGTGAACTTGTAGGTTCCCGGACGCGGCTGCACGCTGACAGCTTTGCAGCCGGGAGCCGAACGCTCGCGGTTCCAGGTGAAGCGCGAGTTCTCCTTCTGCCCTGGCTTGAAGGCCAGGATTACGTCCTCTGCGTTCTCGAGGCAGTCGACGGTGGAGAAGATGCGGTCAGAACCGCTGGAAACCAGGAACTCCTGCTGCGTGCTTCCGACGTTCACCTCGCATTCGCGCTTGGAGACATTCTCGATGCCGAGAATCAATGTCGGCTTCTTGTCCGAGGCGTAGCTTTTCGCATCGGTCGTCGCGGTAACCTCGATCTCGTCGCCGCTGCACATCTTGCCCGAATCTTCATCCTCTTCCGGTTCGGACGATGGCGAAGGGACCGGCTGTGTCTGCTGGGCGGTCGGTTCATTGCCCGCAGTTTCCTGCTCATCGGGGGCAAAGACCCCCACCAGGGCAACGACGCCCCAGACGATCAGACCGATGAGCACCAGGGCAAGTACTGCCACGGTAATCCGCCGGCGCCGGTAGACGCTGGCCGATGGTTTCCCCCCTGATGCGTTGCTCATGGATTAAGGCTAATCCATTGCACTGCCCGAACCCGGTAATGGCGTAGGATCCGGGGCGCATCGCGTTCCCCATTGCTTTCCCACGGATTCCGGGTCTTCCGTGCGCTGGCCTAGAGTGGTGGGGTGCAGCAAATCCACGACACCATCAACGACTGGTACCTAGAGAACGCCCGCGACCTGCCTTGGCGCCGGCCTGGCGTGAGCGGATGGGAAGTCATGGTCAGCGAGTTCATGCTCCAGCAGACCCCCGTGGTTCGTGTCCTGCCGGTGTGGGAAGAATGGATGCGCCGCTGGCCGCGGCCGCAGGATCTGGCCGCGGAACCGCTGTCCGAGGCTTTGAAGGCCTGGGGACGGCTTGGCTATCCGCGGCGCGCGCAGCGCTTGCATGCCGCCGCCGTGGAGATCACCACCGAATACAACGGCGAAGTCCCGCGCACCGAAGCGCAGCTGTTGGCCTTGCCCGGCATCGGCGACTACACCGCAGCCGCCATTGCCTGCTTCGCCTTCGCCGAGCGCACCGTCGTCGTGGACACGAACATCCGCCGTGTGCATGCCCGGCTCTTTGGCGGCATGGCATTGCCCGAACCAAGCCCGCGCGCCAGCGAGTTCGCCCGGGCCAGGGAAGTCCAGCCCGAAGATGACCGGACGGCGAATCTGTGGAATGTCTCCGTGATGGAGCTCGGCGCGCTGGTATGCACTGCACGCAGCCCGAAGTGCGGGCAATGCCCGGTGTTCGAGCAGTGCGCATGGGTTGCCGGCGGGCAGCCGGCACCGCATTACACCCCGAAAGGCCAAGCTTGGAAGGGTACCGATCGCCAGGTCCGCGGGGCCATCATGGCGATTCTGCGCGAACATGAGGAGGCGGTGCCGCAGCAGTCATTCCTGGCCGATCTGGCCCAGGAATCGGACGCAGGATATGTGGCACTTGCACGGTTGCAGTCTCCGCTGGACCAGCGTGAACGCGCGCTGGCCGGGCTGCTGAAAGATGGCCTGGCGATCGCCGAGGATAACGGCATCCGCCTGCCTTCCTGAGACCGGCAAAGAACACGCGGGCGGCTGCTGGCTTTCTCTGCCAGCGCGTACCTATGCTTAGCCCATGAACGCTTCAGTTGACCCTGCCGGCACGGTTCGCCACGTAGCCGAGCATCCATGGTTCGAGGGCGCCGCCCGCTTGGGATTCGTCGCCAACGGGATACTCCATGCGACCCTGGGAGTCCTTGCAGTTGTTGTCGCCGCCGGCCGCAAGGCGGAAGCCGACCAGGGTGGAGCCATGGGCGCACTGGCAAACCAGCCCTTCGGCATGGTTCTGCTGTGGATCTGCGCAATCGGCGCCCTGCTGCTGGGCCTGTGGTCCATGGCGCAGGCCTTCTTGCCCGAGAAGAAGCTGAAGGAAAGGCTCAAGTCCGCGGCTACTTCGATATCGTTCTTGGCTGTCGGATTCACCTTTGGACGATTCGCCGCGGGGAATCCCAGCGATTCGGGAAAGACCGCCAGCAGCTTCAGCGGCGAACTGATGCAGACAGGCCTTGGCCGGGCCTTGCTGATCGCCATCGGCCTCGGCATGCTGGTCATGGCCGGCTATTACATCTACAAGGGAGCCGCCAAGAAGTTCCTGGAGGATCTGCGGGGTTCTGGAAACAAGGAGGTTTCCCGCGCGGTGAAGTTCTCAGGCATGCTCGGCTACCCGGCAAAGGGCGCAGTCCTGGGTGCAGTTGGCCTGTTGTTCATCGTGGCCACGGTGCAGCGCGACCCGGAAGAGGCCAGTGGCATCGATGGCGCGTTGAAGGCCATCCAGGACCAGCCTTTCGGGCCCGTTGCCTTGATTGCCATCGGTGCTGGCCTGGTTTGCTACGCGGTCTTCCTGATGTTCCGCGCCCGCTATGACCGGATGGAGTAGGAATATCAGTCCAGCGTAATGATCATGCGGGTATTGCCCAGGGTATTCGGCTTCACCCGTGCAAGGTCCAAGAATTCAGCGACGCCTTCATCCCGGGAGAGCAGGATCTCCTGGTACACCGCGGGATCCACGGCGCTCTGGTCAGCCATCACCTTGAAGCCTTGGCGTTCGAAGAATGCAACTTCGAAGGTCAGGCAGAAAACACGCGACACCCCGACAGCCTTGGCGCGTTTGAGCAGTTCTCCCAGCAAAAGGTGCCCGACCCCCATGCCGCGGACCGTAACGGAGGTGGCGAGGGTGCGGATTTCGGCGATGTCTTCCCAGATGACGTGCAGCCCGCCGCAGCCGACAACGCTGCCCTCCGGATCCTCGGCTACCAGGAATTCCTGGATGGACTCGTAGTAGGTGACCGCTTCCTTATCCAGCAGGATTCGTTCCTCGGCCAGCGGACGCACAAGATTGCGGATTGCGTTGACATCACTGGTTTTGGCTGAGCGGACGGTAAAAGAGTTCACATTTAGATCCTATGCCTCCCAGTTTGCAGAATCGAAGAAGTCGCTGGATATGTCATGGAAGGAACATCCTGCACGCAGAACTGCCACAATAAGCTTGAACATTGAAACCCCGGGAGCAAGGATGAGGATGCCAGCTAGAACAGCACGCCCCGGATTCGGGTTGCTTGCCATCCTGCTCTCCGCAGTGGGCATCGCTCCCCTGCTTAATTACGGGTTGAGCGCCACCAGCGACCTGGTCATCAGGGATTTGGGAATCACCGAATCCCAGTTCGGCCTGCTGGCAACGGCCTGCTTTGGCTGCGCCGCACTGGGCAACGCCGTCTTCGGGAAGTTCTCCGACAAGCAGCCGGATACCAGGCTGATGCTGCTGATTTTCGGCACCACCGCGGTTGCGCTGGGCCTGGCGGCCATCCCGGCCGGCTACGTCCTGCTGCTGGTGGCATCTGGGCTTGCCGGCTTCGCGCAGTCATTCCCCAACGGCGTCACCAACCGCATTCTTGCCCAGCGCGTCCCCAGCGCCCAGCGCATCACCTGGACCGGCATCAAGCAGTCAGGCGTGCAGGTTTCACAGCTCGTAGGCAGCGTGGGGTTCCCGTTGCTGGCCGCGTTCATCGGCTGGCATGGCGCGTCGCTGGCTGGCGCCGTGCTCGCCGCAGTGCTCGCGCTCATCGCCGTACGAGTAGTCCGCGCCACCCCCATGCTCAGCGTGCCTGCACCGAAAAAGCCGAAGACGGATGCGGACAAGCCGATCGCCGCGGCAGCCCCCTCGACGAAGTTCGTCATTTTCGCGCTGGCCCTGTTCGGTTTCATCAACGGCGTCGGAGTGCAGGCAACCAATGTCTATCTGGCGCTCTTTGCGGTCCGCGAACTGGAATTCTCCTTGGTGGCCGGCGGCCTGACCGCTGCGGTGGCCGGAGTCATTGGGGTCAGTGCCCGCGTCGGCTGGGGGCAGATGATGGCCCGCGGGGTTTCAGCGCCCAAGCTCCTGCTGCTGCTGGCATCGCTGGCCACTGCGGGCGGAGCCAGCTTCCTTCTGGCCCAGCAAATGCATTCGGTGGCGCTGCTCTGGCTGGCGGTTGCCCTGCATGGCGCCTCGGCCCTGGGAGTTTCGGTGGTGCTCATGGCGGGCCTGTTGCGTGCGATCCCGGCAAGCCGCTTGGGCAGCGCCAGCGGAATCGTCTCGGCAGGCCAGTTCGGCGGATTCACCGTCGGGCCGCTGGCCATGGGCCTGCTGGTGGGATCGGCCGGTGGATTCACCGCGGGCTGGATCGCGGTCATCGGGATCTACCTGTGCTCGACTGCGCTCGGTGCAATCCTGGTGCTGCGGGCCAAGAATCGAGGTTAGCCAGTGGATGCCGAAGCGCTGAAGGCACTGGCGCATTTGCGCCGTGCCAAGGACCTGATGGATCGGAACTATGCCGAGCCTTTGGATGTGCCGGCATTGGCCCAGCGGGCGTCCATGTCTCCTGCGCACTTTTCCAGGGAGTTCAAGCGGGCCTATGGCGAGACGCCGCATTCCTATTTGCTTACCCGCCGCATTGAGCGTGCCATGCATCTGCTGCGCGCGTCGGTCTCGGTCACTGATGCCTGCATGCAAGTGGGCTGGACTTCGCTGGGCTCCTTCAGCACACGCTTCACCGAAGTGGTGGGGGAAACCCCGTCCGACTACCGGGAACGGGATCATTCTGCCACGGAGCAGATCCCTGCCTGCATTGCCAAGATCCTTTTGCGTCCCGAGAGATTCTGAGCAGTTTTGAAGAAGCGCGCGCTGCGCGGCACTGCCTAGGCTGGAGCCATGGCAAATATTTCAATCAATCATGTCCCGTTGACCGTGCTCGATGTAGATGAGGCGCTCGCGTTCTACCGCGATGCGCTGGGCTTCACGGTAATTTCAGATGTCGCCAACGGCGGCTTCCGCTGGGTCTCGCTTGCGGGCTCCGATGGCACCGGCACCAGCTTGGTGCTTTCGGCTCCGGGCGCCGGCCGCTCCGACGCCGATGCGCAGACCCTGGCCGAGCTGGTAGCCAAGGGAACCATCGGCCCGCTGGTGCTTTCCGCTACCGACCTGGACCAGGTCTTCGAGACCGTGAGCGCCTCGGGCGCTGAATTCCTGCAGGAGCCGATGGACCAGCCGTGGGGTCCGCGCGATTGCGCATTCCGCGACCCTTCGGGAAATATGGTCCGTATCAACCAAACGGTTTAGGGAGAAAAGCATGAGCAGTACGGAACAAGAGGGTTTTTCGGCCGCTGAGAAGGCCGCGATGAAAGAGCGCGCAGCCGAGGTGCGAGCTCCGAAGAAGCGCATGACCAAGGCCGAGAAGGCCGAGCAGGCGCGCAGGGAAGTTGAAGAGAAGATTGCTTCCTTCGAGGGGAACGATAAGGTTCTCGCCGAGAAGCTGCACCGGATCGTCACCTCCACGGCTCCTGGACTGGAACCGAAAACCTGGTACGGCATGCCCGCCTACGCCCTGGACGGCAAGATCTTGTGCTTCATGCAGGATGCCAAGAAGTTCGGCACCCGCTATCTGACCTTCGGGTTCAATGATGTCGCGCAGCTCGATGAGGGCACGCTCTGGCCCACGTCATTCGCCATCACCGCGCTTGATGAGCAGCTGGAGGAAAAGCTTGCCGCGCTGGTCGCCAAGGCGGTAGGCCGCTAAGTCCGGCTGGCAAGGCGGCCCTCGATCGCCTCTCAGGCGTCGAGGGACTCTTGTACTGCCCGGGGCAAGGCCCTGGCCAGCAGCCCGGCAGACAGCGCGAAAACCCCGAGCAGCCCAATCAGTCCCATGCCGACAGGCAAGGATCCCAGCTGGGCGGCATCTTGACCTAAGACGGTGAACAGCATGGCGGCACCGAGCCCGAGGATTCCGAAGCCAGCTGCCACGAAGCAGACCACAATGGATTTCGGCCCGGGATTCCAGTGCCCCAGTGAGGTGAAGTCGCGGTACGCGATGATGCCGATGGCAATGCTGAGCGTGGCCGCAGCGCCGATTACGAGCACCACCAGCCATGTCGGGCTGTATCCGGCGCCATCAGCTCCTGCGTGGCGCACCAGCTGTTCAGGAAGCTCGGGCCGCAGGAAAAGGTACAGGGCCAAATAGGCCATGACAGCGAGGCAGGACGCGGCAATCATCTGCTGCCCCTTGCTTCGCATCTTCATGTGTTGAGCCTACGACATGGACGGATTAAAGCCAATAGCCGTGGAACTGGATTTCCCAGTTCCACGGCTAGTGGTGATTCCGCTAACGGCTCAGCTTTCCAGGGCTGCCGGTGCCGGCTCGCCTTCCAGCTGGCCGGTGCCGCCTTCGGCGTGGAAGACGAACTTGCGGCTCTCGCCTTCGCCCTCGACGTCCACGGTGACCTTCTGGCCGGCAACGATCTGGCTGAAGAGGATGCGCTCGGAGAGCTGATCCTCGATGTCGCGCTGGATGGTGCGGCGCAGCGGGCGTGCACCCATTGCCGGATCGTAGCCGCGCTGGGCCAGCAGGCTGCGGGCAGCCTGGGTCAGCTCGATGGTGATATCGCGTTCCTTCAGGCGCTTGGCCAGGCGTGCGATGAACAGGTCGACGATCTCCTCGATCTCCTCCTGGTTCAGCTGCGGGAAGACCACGGTATCGTCAACACGGTTCAGGAACTCAGGGCGGAAATGCTGGCGCAGTTCTTCCTGGACCTTGGCCTGCATCCGCTCATAACCGGTCTTGGTATCCGCTGCCGACTGGAAGCCGGTCATCACACCCTTGGAGATGTCACGGGTACCGAGGTTGGTGGTCATGATGATGATGGTGTTCTTGAAGTCCACCACACGGCCCTGGGAGTCGGTCAGGCGTCCGTCTTCCAGGATCTGCAGCAGCGAGTTGAACAGGTCCGCGTGGGCCTTCTCCACCTCGTCGAAGAGCACCACGGAGAACGGACGGCGGCGGACCTTTTCGGTCAGCTGACCGCCCTCTTCGTAGCCGACGTAGCCTGGAGGGGCACCGAACAGGCGGGAAACGGTGTGCTTCTCCGAGTATTCGGACATGTCCAGGGTGATCAGCGCGTCTTCCTCGCCGAAGAGGAACTCCGCCAGCGCCTTGGCCAGCTCGGTCTTGCCCACGCCGGTCGGGCCGGCGAAGATGAACGAGCCGCCTGGGCGGTTCGGGTCCTTCAGGCCGGCACGGGTGCGGCGGATCGCCTGCGAGATGGCCTTGATGGCCGAATCCTGGCCGATAACGCGCTTGTGCAGCTCTTCTTCCATGTTGAGCAGGCGCGAGGACTCTTCCTCGGTCAGCTTCACTACCGGGATGCCGGTCGAGTTGGCAAGCACCTCGGCAATAAGGTCCTCGGTCACCTCGGAGATTTCGTCCATGTCGCCATTGCGCCAGGACTTCTCCTTCTCGTTGCGGGCCTCGATCAGCTTGGATTCCTTATCGCGCAGCGAGGCTGCACCTTCGAAGTCCTGCGCGTCAATCGCGGCTTCCTTCTCCAGGCGCACGGTGGCGATTTCCTCGTCCATTTCCTTCAGTGCCGGTGGCGCGGTCATGCGCTGGATGCGCAGTCGTGCACCGGCCTCGTCAATCAGGTCAACTGCCTTGTCCGGCAGGAAGCGGTCGGAAATGTAGCGGTGGGCCAGCTGGGCGGCAGCCTGCAGCGCACCGTCGGTGATGGTCACGCGGTGGTGCGCCTCGTAGCGGTCGCGCAGGCCACGCAGGATCTGCGTGGTCAGCTCGACGGACGGTTCCTTGACCTGGATCGGCTGGAAGCGGCGCTCGAGCGCGGCGTCCTTCTCGATGTTCTTGCGGTACTCGTCCAAGGTGGTGGCACCGATGGTCTGCAGTTCGCCACGGGCCAGCATCGGCTTGAGGATCGACGCGGCATCGATGGCGCCTTCGGCGGCACCGGCGCCGACCAGGGTGTGGATCTCGTCGATGAACAGGATGATGTCGCCACGGGTGCGGATTTCCTTCAGGACCTTCTTCAAGCGTTCCTCGAAGTCGCCGCGATAGCGGGAGCCGGCCACCAGCGAACCGAGGTCCAGGGTGTACAGCTGCTTGTCCTTGATGGTTTCCGGCACGTCGCCGCGCACGATGGCCTGGGCCAGGCCCTCGACTACGGCGGTCTTGCCGACGCCGGGCTCGCCGATGAGTACCGGGTTGTTCTTGGTGCGGCGCGAAAGGACCTGCATGACGCGTTCCATCTCATGCTCGCGGCCGATCACCGGGTCGAGCTTGCCTTCGCGGGCGGCTGCGGTCAGGTTGCGGCCGAACTGGTCGAGCACTGCCGAGCCTGCAGGGGTACCTTCCTGCTGCCCGCCCGAGCTGACGCCAGCGGACGCGGTCTCCTTGCCGCCCTGGTAGCCCGAGAGCAGCTGGATGACCTGCTGGCGCACGCGACCGAGGTCGGCGCCAAGCTTCACCAGAACCTGGGCTGCGACGCCCTCGCCCTCGCGGATCAGACCGAGCAGGATGTGCTCGGTACCAATGTAGTTGTGTCCCAGCTGCAGCGCTTCGCGCAGCGAGAGCTCCAAGACCTTCTTGGCGCGAGGAGTGAACGGGATATGACCGGAAGGCGCCTGCTGGCCCTTGCCGATAATCTCCTGAACCTGCTCACGAACGGCACCCAGCGAAATGTTCAGCGACTCGAGCGCCTTCGCGGCGACGCCATCGCCTTCGTGGATTAGACCGAGCAACAGGTGCTCGGTGCCGATGTAGTTGTGGTTGAGCATGCGCGCCTCTTCTTGGGCGAGCACGACAACTCGGCGGGCACGGTCGGTAAATCTCTCAAACATCTTCGGCACACTCCTTGCTTACCAATAATTCGATGCTACGCACCATGCGCCCGCAATGCTCCCTTGTTCGCCACAGGGATAACCGAAACGGCTCCCCGTTACCGGGAATCAGTAATAGGCATGCAATTCATAATGAGAATTACTTGGTTCACCAATATTGCGATCTTCAATGAAAATGCATCGTGAATAACGAACATCGTTATAAGAATATGAGCCGGCACGCATTGCGTGCCGGCTCATATTTGAGACTTGTGCAAAACCTCGCGAATTACTTCGCGCGGCCTCGACCACCCTTTCGCATTGCAGCGTTGTAGGCATCTACAACCTCTGCATTAAGGCGTCCGCGTGCGTTGACCTTAATGTTGTTTTCCTTCGCCCATGCGCGGATTGCTGGAGCTTCGCTCGCTGCAGTCTGCTTCGACGAACGAGCCGCTTCGATGTACGGCTCGATGGCTGCATGGAACTGAGCAGCGTGCTCGTCGTTCAGGTCGATTTCAAAATGCTGACCAGCGACGCTGAATGCGATTGATTCAGTTGCCTCGCTACCATCAATATCGTCGATCAGGGCAATTTGAACCTGACGTGCCATTTAGGGGTTCCTCCGAGCTTGAATGTACTGGACAGATCGGCATTCAGCCATCAGTCCATTTCAAACAACAAGCATATACAAATAGGCACGCTAAATTCTAATTATCATCAGAATTCACAAGGTTCTATCAGGAACGACTAATTCTCGTTTACTGGATTATTTGAATCCGAGCCATTTTGAATTAGCGCATCAGCTTCAGCTTCAGCTTGGCGTTCTTTTCGATCCGCATTTGTAATAGCTTTCATCACGTACCAGAAAAGCAGCGCCAGGCAGATTGTCGGGACGATCGCCTCAATATATGGCATTCTTATGCCTCCGGCTTTAGCAGTGGGAACAGAATAGTTTCACGAATACCGACGTTGGTGAAAAGCATAACCAGACGGTCGATGCCCAAACCGATGCCGCCCATTGGCGGTGCACCGTATTCCAGGGCACGCAGGAAGTCTTCATCAAGCTGCATTGCCTCTGGGTCTCCGCCGGCAGCCATCAGGGACTGCTCGGTCAGGCGCTCGCGCTGGATTACCGGGTCGATCAGCTCGGAGAATGCGGTGCCGCGCTCCATGCCGCCGATGATCAGGTCCCATGCTTCGATAACGCCCGGCTTCGAGCGGTGCGGACGCGCCAGCGGCTGTGCCAGGGGCGGGTAGTCGCACACGAAGGTCGGGTCGATCAAGGTCGGCTCGACGATTTCGCCGAACAGCTCGATGACCAGCTTCTGGGCTCCCCAGGCCGGGTCGATCTTCACTTCGTGCTTGTCAGCGATCTCGCGCAGCACCGATGCGTCCGTTTCCGGGGTGATCTCGACGCCGACAGCCTCGGACAAGCCCGGGTAGACGCTGACCCAGCGCCATTCGCCGTCCAGGTTGACAGTGCCCTTGGGAGTTTCGATGGTGCGGCCAGCGCCGATGGCGTCAGCTGCATTGAGAATGATTTCCTTGATGCGGTCGGCCATGACGTACTGGTCGGCATAGGCTTCGTAGGATTCCAGGGTGGTGAATTCCGGCGAGTGGGTCGAGTCGACGCCCTCGTTGCGGAAGATGCGTCCCACCTCGAAGACGCGGTCGACGCCGCCGACGACGCAGCGCTTGAGGTACAGCTCGGTGGCGATGCGCAGGGTCATTTCCTGGTCGAACGCGTTCAGGTGGGTCTTGAACGGCCGGGCCGATGCGCCGCCGTGAACCAGCTGCAGCATCGGGGTCTCAACCTCGACGTAGCCGCGGTTCTCCAGGGTATTGCGCACGGCGCGGATGATCGCGGCACGCTTGTAGACCATCTCGCGGGCTTCGTCGCGCACGATCAAATCGGCGTAGCGCTGGCGCACGCGGGTCTCTTCGTTCAGATCGGCATGCAGCACCGGCAGCGGGCGCAAGGCCTTGGAAGCCATCTCCCAGGCATCGGCCATGATGGACAGCTCGCCGCGGCGCGATGAGATGACCTTGCCGGTCACGAATACGTGGTCGCCCAAATCGACGAGCGACTTCCACTGCGCCAGGCGCTCTTCGCCGACGTTGGCCAGCGAGAGCATGACCTGCAGGCGAACTCCTTCGCCCTTCTGGCCGCCCTCCTGCAAGGTGGCGAAGCACAGCTTGCCGGTGTTGCGCATGAAGACGATGCGTCCGACGACGCCGACGACGTCTTCGGTCTCCTCGCCGGCTTCGAGGTGCTCGTACTTGTCGCGAATTTCCTGCAACGAGTGGGTGCGGGCAATGCCTACCGGGTAGGCTTCCTCGCCCTTGGCCAGCAGCTGGTTGCGCTTATCGGTGCGCACCTGTCGCTGGTCGTTTGGATTTGGGGCCGGTGCGGAATTATTTTCGGAAGTCACAATAGTCCATTCTACGTGTCATGGCGCGCAGTTGAAGCCCTTCATGATCAGCCTTACACAGTGATCTTGGCCCGCAACGCAGGATGGGGCAGCGGCAAAGCCTGCTTTGCCCCTGCCCCATCCATTAGGTGATGCGGTTTACCAGATTTCCACGCGGTCGGCCGGATCCAGCCACATGCCATCGCCCGGCTTGGTGCCGAAGGCCTCGTGGAAGGAATCCAGGTTCTTCGGCACCTGGTTGCAACGGAATTCGCCGGGTGCGTGAGGGTCCGTGGTCACGCGCACCACCGCGGTTTCCGGACGGATCAGCGTGCGCCAGCATTCGGCCCAGGAGTAGAAGAAGCGCTGGTCGCCGGTGATACCGTCGATCACTTCATCTTCCTGGATGCCGCGGGCCGCCAGCTCGAGCTTGTAGGCCTTGTAGGCAATGCCCAATCCACCGAGGTCGCCGATGTTCTCGCCCAAGGTCAGTGCACCGTTGACGTTGTGTTCCGGGGCTTCTGAAGGGGACAGCGCGTTGTACTGGTCCACCAGCTTGGCGGTCAGCTTCTCGAAGGAAGCCCGGTCCTCATCGGTCCACCAATTGGTCAGCTGGCCAGTGCCATCGAACTGCGAGCCCTGGTCATCGAAGCCGTGGCCGATTTCGTGGCCGATGACCGCGCCGATGCCCCCGAAGTTCGAGGCGATGTCGCGGTTCACGTCGAAGAATGGCGGGCGCAGGATGGCAGCCGGGAACGCGATTTCGTTCAGCAGCGGGTGGTAGTAGGCATTCACCGTCTGCGGGAACATGAACCACAGCTCACGGTCCACCCCGTCATCGATCTTCTTCAATTCCCGTGCGAACTCGAACTCGTTCGCCGAGGCAAGATTGGCGATGACATCCAGCTCGTCGGTGCTGATCGCGGAGTAGTCGATCCACTGGTTCGGGTAACCGATCTTCGGGCGGAACTTGGAGAGCTTGTCCAGCGCCTTCTCGATTGTCTCCGGTCCCATCCAGGACAGTTCGCTGATCGAAATGCGGTACGCCTCGATGAGCCGCTGGACCAGCGCGTCCATGGCGTCCTTGGCCTCTGCCGGGAAATGCTGTGCCACGTACAGCTGGCCGATGTCTTCGCCTACTGCACCCTCGGTGAATGCGACACCGCGCTTCCAGCGTTCCTTGAGCTGCTCTACGCCACCGAGCTTTGCGGAATAGAAGGAGAAGTTCTCGTTGACGAAGGCGCTGGACAGGTAGGGTGCGAACGAGCGCAGGACCTGTATCCGCAGCCAGTTCTTCCAGGCATCCAACGGCTGGGAGTCGATCAGACCCGCCAGCCCTTGAAGGTAGCTTGGCTGCCACACGACAACCTCGTTGTAGTACTTCTGCTCGATACCGGCTCCCCCCAACCAGGTGGTCACCCCTGGGAACAGCGTGGCGAGCTCTTCTCCGGACAGCAGGTTGTAGCGTGCCTGGGCGTCGCGGACCTTGACCCGGTCCCAGTGGTGAGAGGCGATCGCCTTCTCGAGCTCCACGACGCTGGCTGCGGCTGCTTCAGCGCCGGCAATGCTGCCAAGACCCAGCAGCCGGCCGAGGTGCTCTTGGTAGTCGGCTACGGTTTCAGCGAACTGCTCTTCGCGGTAGTAGGACTCGTCAGGCAGGCCCAGACCACCTTGCAGGAAGGTCAGCAGGTTCCGATCAGGATTGCCGGCATCGTTCATCGCGCCGACATCCATGAAGCCGCTGATGCCCTTGCGCTGGAAGAAACCGCAAACCTCGAGCAGCTGCTCGGTGCTCTGGATATCCGCAATGGTGTTCAGGAAGACAGCTACCGGAGCAGCACCACGTTCTTCGATCACGGCTTCATTCATGAACGAGCTGTAGAGGTGGGCAATGCGGCGGGTAGCATCGTCCGTTTCTGCACCGGAAGCAACCTTCTGAACAGCTTCGGTAATGATTCCATGAACGGCGGCTTCGGCCTGGTCGCGAAGCTCCATGAAGGAACCATAGATTCCCTGATCTCCTGGAATGGTGGCTGTCTCGAACCACTTGCCATTGCTATGGCGGTAGAGATCGTCCTGGGGACGAATTGAATCGTCGCGGTATGTCAGTGGACTCGTGGTCTCGGTGGTCAAGGAAAGCCCCTCGCGTAGAAGATCTTGTTATGTCTACTACACACCTTATCCACTTCCATGAAGATAAGAAGAGCGAGGGATGCCGATGCGCGCACGGCTTAAATACTCTGGTTAAACAGGTGAGGCTCCAACCAAACGGTTAGAGCCTCAAACCCACTTAGGTTAAGTCCGGCGGTGACCTACTCTCCCACACCCTCACGAGTGCAGTACCATCGGCGCAATGGGCCTTAGCTTCCGGGTTCGGTATGGGACCGGGCGTTTCCCCCACGCTATGACCGCCGTAACAATCACGAAGCACACAAACCAAATATTTCCTGGTCAGTGTTTTCCGGTGCTACAAAGTCTTGTAACTCATCTTGCATTTATTGGTTAGAGGTTGTTGTCTCGTAACCGCATAGTGAACGCGAACAGCATTGAAAAATATCAGTTCAATCATTGTTTTATTGTGTGTTGTAAGCCATCGGCCTATTAGTACAGGTCAGCTGCACAAGTCTTCAGTCCTTGCTTCCACATCCTGCCTATCAACCCAGTGGTCTAGCTGGGGGCCTCTCACACACAAAGGTGCATGGAAATCTCATCTCGAAGCAGGCTTCCCGCTTAGATGCTTTCAGCGGTTATCCCTTCCAAACGTAGCTAATCAGCGATGCACTTGGCAGTACAACTGACACACCAGAGGTTCGTCCGTCCCGGTCCTCTCGTACTAAGGACAGCCCTTCTCAAATTTCCAACGCGCGCAGCGGATAGGGACCGAACTGTCTCACGACGTTCTAAACCCAGCTCGCGTACCGCTTTAATGGGCGAACAGCCCAACCCTTGGGACCTACTCCAGCCCCAGGATGCGACGAGCCGACATCGAGGTGCCAAACCATGCCGTCGATATGGACTCTTGGGCAAGATCAGCCTGTTATCCCCGAGGTACCTTTTATCCGTTGAGCGACGGCCCTTCCACGAGGTGCCGCCGGATCACTAGTCCCGACTTTCGTCCCTGCTCGAGCTGTCACTCTCACAGTCAAGCTCCCTTGTGCACTTACACTCGACACCTGATTGCCAACCAGGCTGAGGGAACCTTTGGGCGCCTCCGTTACATTTTAGGAGGCAACCGCCCCAGTTAAACTACCCATCAGGCACTGTCCCTGAACCAGATCATGGTCCGAAGTTAGGTGACCGGTACAGCCAGAGTGGTATTTCAACGATGACTCCACCTGAACTAGCGTCCAAGCTTCACAGTCTCCCACCTATCCTACACAAGCTGCACCGAACACCAATACCAAACTATAGTAAAGGTCTCGGGGTCTTTCCGTCCTGCTGCGCGTAACGAGCATCTTTACTCGTACTGCAATTTCGCCGAGTTCATGGTTGAGACAGCGGGGAAGTCGTTACTCCATTCGTGCAGGTCGGAACTTACCCGACAAGGAATTTCGCTACCTTAGGATGGTTATAGTTACCACCGCCGTTTACTGGGGCTTAAATTCTCAGCTTCGCCACAAGGGCTAACCAGTCCTCTTAACCTTCCAGCACCGGGCAGGAGTCAGTCCGTATACATCGTCTTGCGACTTCGCACGGACCTGTGTTTTTAGTAAACAGTCGCTTCCCCCTGGTCTCTGCGGCCCACACCCGCATCAGAGAAGCAAGTTCTCATCACGGGGCAGGCCCCCCTTCTTCCGAAGTTACGGGGGCATTTTGCCGAGTTCCTTAACCATGATTCTCTCGATCGCCTTAGTATTCTCTACCTGATCACCTGTGTCGGTTTGGGGTACGGGCGGACTGGGACCTCGCGCCGATGCTTTTCTAGGCAGCATAGGATCACCGAATCACCCCGAAAACGGGGCGCCTATCAGGTCTCAGAATATATGAGCGGCGGATTTGCCAACCGCTCTTCCTACACCCTTGGACCAGGTCAATTCCATTGCCTGGCTCGGCTACCTTCCTGCGTCACACCTGTTAATACGCTGACCTCACTGCATCGGTTCCCACCACACCACCAGCAACCATTCCCGAAGGAACAAATCACCGGATCCGTCATGGTTAGCATCCACAGCTCAGTATGGGCGGTCCTTCGCCGGTACGGGAATATCAACCCGTTGTCCATCGACTACGCCTGTCGGCCTCGCCTTAGGTCCCGACTAACCCAGGGCAGATTAGCTTAACCCTGGAACCCTTGATCATTCGGCGGACGGGTTTCTCACCCGTCATTCGCTACTCATGCCTGCATTCTCACTCGTGTGGCCTCCACCGCTGGTTTCCACCGCGACTTCACCGTCCACACGACGCTCCCCTACCCATCCAAACACCCAATCGAAACCAGGTTAATATTTGAATGACGCAACTTCGGCGGTGTGCTTGAGCCCCGCTACATTATCGGCGCGGAATCACTTGACCAGTGAGCTATTACGCACTCTTTCAAGGGTGGCTGCTTCTAAGCCAACCTCCTGGTTGTCACAGCAACTCCACATCCTTTTCCACTTAGCACACGCTTAGGGGCCTTAGTTGGCGTTCTGGGCTGTTTCCCTCTCGACTATGAAGCTTATCCCCCACAGTCTCACTGCTGCGCTCTCACTTGCCGGCATTCGGAGTTTGGCTAAGGTCAGTAACCTTGTAGGGCCCATCGCCTATCCAGTAGCTCTACCTCCAGCAAGAAACACGCAACGCTGCACCTAAATGCATTTCGGGGAGAACCAGCTATCACGAAGTTTGATTGGCCTTTCACCCCTACCCACAGCTCATCCCCTCCATTTTCAACTGAAGTGGGTTCGGTCCTCCACACGCTCTTACACGCGCTTCAACCTGGCCATGGGTAGATCACTTCGCTTCGGGTCTAGATCACGCCACTCAAACGCCCTATTCAGACTCGCTTTCGCTACGGCTTCCCCACACGGGTTAACCTCGCGACGTAACACTAACTCGCAGGCTCATTCTTCAAAAGGCACGCCATCACCAGGGAACAAGTCCCCAGCTCTAACGGATTGTAAGCGCACGGTTTCAGGTACTATTTCACTCCCCTCCCGGGGTACTTTTCACCATTCCCTCACGGTACTGATTCACTATCGGTCATCAAGTAGTATTCAGGCTTACCAGGTGGTCCTGGCAGATTCACACAAGGTTTCACGGGCCCCGTGCTACTCGGGTATCAACACTAGAACGGCAGACACGCATTACACCTACGGGACTATCACCCTCTCTGGTCCGGCATTCCAACCGATTCACCTATACGCCTGCACCTCATCCCACCAGCAAGATAGCGCTGGTACATGTCAACCCCACAACCCCGGTGATGCAACGCCTATCCGCTATCACACACCAACCGGTTTAGCCCCATCCGCGTTCGCTCGCCACTACTAACGGAATCACTGTTGTTTTCTCTTCCTGCGGGTACTGAGATGTTTCACTTCCCCGCGTTCCCTCCACACAGCCTATACATTCAGCTGCAGGTCACACCACATAACATGGTGCGGGGTTCCCCCATTCGGAAATCCTGGTCTCAACGTCCGGTTATCGACTCCACCAGGCTTATCGCAGATTCCCACGTCCTTCATCGGCTCTTGATGCCAAGGCATCCACCGTGCGCCCTTAAAAACTTCAACACAAATTAAAGTCTCAGAATTGAGCAATAAAACAATCTAACAAAATCACGCAGACAAGACTCCAACACCAACCAATCCCAGGAAAAGGACCAGCCAGCTCATCTCATCTGCAAGATGCTCGCGTTCACTATACAGTTCCCAAACAACAACCCCGCACCCCCGCAACAACACCCCAAAACCAACACCAACCAAAGGCCAGCATCAATCCAACAGGACATCCTTGCAGCAAACACAGGACAAACACCGAAACACCAAGAACCCCTCACCCAAGCGAACACCACCAGGACCCTCCCCACAGGAAGAACCCCGGCAACCATTCACCAGGAAAGGAGGCTTGTTGCCTCAAAACCCAACAGCATGCCAAACCATACAAACCACACAACACCCACACACCGCATTCCAGCACCGCAAGAAGAAAACCCCCTGCAATGCGTACTAGCAGATGCCCAAGCACCACGCGGCCACAGCCAATACCCCGCACCAGCATCAGCCAGCACGTTTTCCGGTATTGAGTCCATTGATATTCCACCCATGAGCAACCCACCCGGACAACACTCGTGTCCAGCATGGGCAACCAATAATGGTTAGCTCCTTAGAAAGGAGGTGATCCAGCCGCACCTTCCGGTACGGCTACCTTGTTACGACTTAGTCCCAATCGCCAGTCCCACCTTCGACGACTCCCCCCACACAAGGTGGTTAGGCCATCGGCTTCGGGTGTTACCAACTTTCGTGACTTGACGGGCGGTGTGTACAAGGCCCGGGAACGTATTCACCGCAGCGTTGCTGATCTGCGATTACTAGCGACTCCGACTTCATGGGGTCGAGTTGCAGACCCCAATCCGAACTGAGACCGGCTTTTAGGGATTAGCTCCACCTCACAGTATCGCAACCCATTGTACCGGCCATTGTAGCATGCGTGAAGCCCAAGACATAAGGGGCATGATGATTTGACGTCATCCCCACCTTCCTCCGAGTTGACCCCGGCAGTCTCCCATGAGTCCCCACCACTACGTGCTGGCAACATGGAACGAGGGTTGCGCTCGTTGCGGGACTTAACCCAACATCTCACGACACGAGCTGACGACAACCATGCACCACCTGTGAACCAGCCCCGAAGGGAAACCCCATCTCTGGAGCGGTCTGGCACATGTCAAGCCTTGGTAAGGTTCTTCGCGTTGCATCGAATTAATCCGCATGCTCCGCCGCTTGTGCGGGCCCCCGTCAATTCCTTTGAGTTTTAGCCTTGCGGCCGTACTCCCCAGGCGGGGCACTTAATGCGTTAGCTACGGCGCGGAAAACGTGGAATGTCCCCCACACCTAGTGCCCAACGTTTACGGCATGGACTACCAGGGTATCTAATCCTGTTCGCTCCCCATGCTTTCGCTCCTCAGCGTCAGTAAATGCCCAGAGACCTGCCTTCGCCATCGGTGTTCCTCCTGATATCTGCGCATTTCACCGCTACACCAGGAATTCCAGTCTCCCCTACATCACTCTAGTCTGCCCGTACCCACCGCAGATCCGAGGTTGAGCCTCGGACTTTCACGGCAGACGCGACAAACCGCCTACGAGCTCTTTACGCCCAATAAATCCGGATAACGCTTGCGCCCTACGTATTACCGCGGCTGCTGGCACGTAGTTAGCCGGCGCTTCTTCTGCAGGTACCGTCACTTTCGCTTCTTCCCTACTGAAAGAGGTTTACAACCCGAAGGCCGTCATCCCTCACGCGGCGTCGCTGCATCAGGCTTTCGCCCATTGTGCAATATTCCCCACTGCTGCCTCCCGTAGGAGTCTGGGCCGTGTCTCAGTCCCAGTGTGGCCGGTCACCCTCTCAGGCCGGCTACCCGTCGTCGCCTTGGTGAGCCATTACCTCACCAACAAGCTGATAGGCCGCGAGTCCATCCCCCACCGATAAATCTTTCCACCACAAAACATGCGTTCCATGGTCATATCCGGTATTAGACCCAGTTTCCCGGGCTTATCCCAGAGTCGGGGGCAGGTTACTCACGTGTTACTCACCCGTTCGCCACTAATCCACCCAGCAAGCTGGGCTTCATCGTTCGACTTGCATGTGTTAAGCACGCCGCCAGCGTTCATCCTGAGCCAGGATCAAACTCTCCATAAAAAAATAAAAAGCCACCAGCAACCCCTTGGAAAAGAAGGGCGAAGCCGATGAAGTCCTGGCGAATAATAAAACACTCAAGAACACTGCACGGGGGTGCAATGCCTCAAGCAAATGTTATGTATTCACCAAATAAAAATATTCGGTATCAACAAACTTGGCACACTATTGAGTTCTCAAACAACAAACACTTACCGGTTCTTTACCCACCATTCCAGGCGGTAATTTCGTCCAGCGTTATATTCATATTCTATAACTTCGAATTCCTGAAAGTCAAATCCATTGTTTGTGATTTGAACCAGTATTCTCAGTTCCCATTCTTTTCAATTCCTTATCCACAAGACTGTGGAAAAACCTTGATTTTCTGGGGTTCTGCCGCCGTTGAGCTACGGGTTTTTTGTTCCGTTTTGTTCTCGGCGACAAGGAAAAACTATACACAGGTTTTGGGGGTCCTGCAAATCGGGTGGGTGGTTTTGGCGGGTGACCGTGCCCACTTAATTCCTGAACTGCTGATTCGGCTCTTTCCATGTGCCCAATCGCTGGCAATTATTACCGAGCTAGGGCTGAGCGCGTAAACATTATTTCGCAGCTGCACAGAGCATCAGCGCCTGTACCTAGCGAGTTTATTGAACCCTTGAGAAGCGTACGCATATACGCGAACCCATGAATTGTGCCCACATCAGCCGATTAGACGATGCGGGCGCATGCGTGAGTCTGAGCAAGGCACAAGAAGAGAACGCACATGGCGAAACGATGCATCTGGAGGTTCCATGCGCGTGACGGCCAAGGCGGCATCAGCGCAATGACTACCTAGAGCAGTCGGCATTGATGCCGGCCCAATACAGGTCTCGCAGTGCTACGTAAGCACCGCCCTCGGCTACGGTGAATAGCAGCGATATTTCGATCGCTGCCACTCCACTTGATGATCTACCGAATACAGGATGAAGTCTATGAAGTTCACGGCGTTGGAACGCTATTGCCACCTCACTGGGCAATCGTATGGCGAGGTGACTCCCGAAGAACAGCAGAGCGATTATCAAGCCGGGGTAACTGAGCTTGACGGACAGCGGTGGCGAATCAGGACCGCAAGGATCACGCCAACAAAGCCAGGTGGGTTCGTAGCCATATGGCATCGGGACGAAACTGGGACTACTGCCCCCTACGAATCCGAAGAGGGACTGCGCGGAGTTATGGTCTTTATCGAGGAAGCCGGCTGTTTCGGCGTCTTCCGCTTTACTCAACAGCACCTCGAGGAGCTGGGCGTCTTCGCCTCAGCATCGGCTCCAGGCAAGCGCGGTTTCCGCGTCTATCCATCATGGACGGCTGGCCTTAAGGGGCAAGCGAAGGAAAGCCAGAACAGTCAGCTGCCTGCGTTCACGTTGCTCGCAGACTAACTTGTCCCGCTCAGACTCCTACTGCAGCTCCATGCGCCGGAACCTGAGTTCTCGTTGCGCACCCCGCAAAGGTGAACCTTCAAAAGGCACCTCGCTGAGATCCACAGTCAATGCGGCTTTCAATGCCAACTGGTTCGCTGACTGCGTGGCCCGGTCAGCCAAGCCGAGCACCCTTGCAAGCTCCGTCCAGTGCTTCTTCTTCAGATTCTTAGCCTTGCCGGCAACAGTCAAAGCCATGGTGTCATCGCCGTAGACCAGGGTGCATGGGATGTCATAGATGGGCGCTACATGAAACCGTCCATGCAAGTCCGCCAAAATCGAGACGTTCTTTCCATGCAAGTCGCCGTTCCCAGTTAGCCACGCAAAGACGAACTGCATGTATAGATTCCGCCTGGCGAGCACCGGAGCCTGGCACTGCAGCGCTAAGGCCTCAATAACTTGTTCCGTGCTCACTGCATACTTGCTTGCCGGCGGAAGGTTCAATACCTGCATGGCATCTTCCAACGCCAAACGCGTGGGACTATCCGCCCCCTCGACACCCTCGCGATCGAACCTCTCGACCAGCAGCCCCGGACTCCCAGTGGAATCCAGTACTAGCCGATTGTTTGCGACCGGAAGTTTGAGCAATCGCGCTGCTTTCAGGTGCTGCGCCTCATTAACGACCAAATGCGGATGATCCCGGGGGTCAAGCTTGAGCAGATAGGCGCTGTTCTTGAACTCCACTGGTGTTGTCAGCATGGTTGCGCTGATCTTGTCTTGCACGCCGGGGATCGAGTGGCGGTCCAAGGTGCGCGCGAGGACCGAGAAGTCGAGTTCGGCCGTGCTGCTGAATTCAGCAACCACGGGGGTTTGCTCCAGTGCTGATCCTTCCGGAACAACGCGTACATTGCCTGGAGTATCGGCGCCCACTGCCATCAGCAGAGTCAACTCGTCAGAGATGCTGGTCTTAGTTGCGTCCTTGAGAACGGTCAGGCGATGGCCTTCGGGCAATAGTCCCGAGAAGAACGATGGCAACGCGCCCCCAGGCCCAACGTATGCCTCCGGGGAAGCTGGCAAAGATGTCGCAATGCCCGCGTCACCATGTGCAAGGTAGTCCTTGTTATAGCTGAAGGCCACGCTTCCGTCGGACTGTCTGGCTAGAGTGCCGACGAGGTTTTCGTTGCAGTAGACGTCAGCCTTGGTAACAAGCTTGAGCTCTTGGAGTTGCGGCTTCATTTGGCCACGCGAATTCGAAGGCCGAGTACATCCGCGACGGAGAGCACCGCTTCAATGGAGGGGTTTCCCGCCCCTCGTTCTATGGAGCGCAGCGTACGTTCGGAGATGCCAGCTAATTCAGCCAGCTGTTCCTGCGTCAGGCCATTCTGTTTTCTAACGCGCTGCAATTCGGCCCCTAGCTCAGTCACTGAATTCATGAAGGATCCTCTTCCGGCAGCATTGCGCCGATTGGCGACATTCTGCTCACTATCATCCAGCATGGAGCAAGAATCGGCAACAAGTTACCGAAATGATAGCCAGGTGCAAGCAATCGATTGTCAGAGGCATCAAAAGGCAGGATCTTGCCGATTGGCGGAGCAGAACCCATCGGATAAAGCACCTGCAACGGAGCGGGCGTTCTCTCCCGTAGTGAGCCGCGGAGGTCCAGGGCCACGCCGTCTGCTTAGTCGCTTCAAGCGCGTCCGACATCGGGACACAGCTTAGCCATGGCTGCATTCACAACCCCATGCCTGCCTGGTCGTTCCTTCAGCGGTCTGCGCTAGCGGCCAGCACTCAAGCTCGTTAAAGCAGAAGGGGAGGAGGAACCAAGCAGTACCAGCTGCCCAATTCCCCCTCCCCTTCTCGTTAAACAGGTGAGGCTCCAACCAAACGGTTAGAGCCTCAAACCCACTAGGTTAAGTCCGGCGGTGACCTACTCTCCCACACCCTCACGAGTGCAGTACCATCGGCGCAATGGGCCTTAGCTTCCGGGTTCGGTATGGGACCGGGCGTTTCCCCCACGCTATGACCGCCGTAACAATCACGAAGCACACAAACCAAATATTTCCTGGTCAGTGTTTTCCGGTGCTACAAAGTCTTGTAACTCATCTTGCATTTATTGGTTAGAGGTTGTTGTCTCGTAACCGCATAGTGAACGCGAACAGCATTGAAAAATATCAGTTCAATCATTGTTTTATTGTGTGTTGTAAGCCATCGGCCTATTAGTACAGGTCAGCTGCACAAGTCTTCAGTCCTTGCTTCCACATCCTGCCTATCAACCCAGTGGTCTAGCTGGGGGCCTCTCACACACAAAGGTGCATGGAAATCTCATCTCGAAGCAGGCTTCCCGCTTAGATGCTTTCAGCGGTTATCCCTTCCAAACGTAGCTAATCAGCGATGCACTTGGCAGTACAACTGACACACCAGAGGTTCGTCCGTCCCGGTCCTCTCGTACTAAGGACAGCCCTTCTCAAATTTCCAACGCGCGCAGCGGATAGGGACCGAACTGTCTCACGACGTTCTAAACCCAGCTCGCGTACCGCTTTAATGGGCGAACAGCCCAACCCTTGGGACCTACTCCAGCCCCAGGATGCGACGAGCCGACATCGAGGTGCCAAACCATGCCGTCGATATGGACTCTTGGGCAAGATCAGCCTGTTATCCCCGAGGTACCTTTTATCCGTTGAGCGACGGCCCTTCCACGAGGTGCCGCCGGATCACTAGTCCCGACTTTCGTCCCTGCTCGAGCTGTCACTCTCACAGTCAAGCTCCCTTGTGCACTTACACTCGACACCTGATTGCCAACCAGGCTGAGGGAACCTTTGGGCGCCTCCGTTACATTTTAGGAGGCAACCGCCCCAGTTAAACTACCCATCAGGCACTGTCCCTGAACCAGATCATGGTCCGAAGTTAGGTGACCGGTACAGCCAGAGTGGTATTTCAACGATGACTCCACCTGAACTAGCGTCCAAGCTTCACAGTCTCCCACCTATCCTACACAAGCTGCACCGAACACCAATACCAAACTATAGTAAAGGTCTCGGGGTCTTTCCGTCCTGCTGCGCGTAACGAGCATCTTTACTCGTACTGCAATTTCGCCGAGTTCATGGTTGAGACAGCGGGGAAGTCGTTACTCCATTCGTGCAGGTCGGAACTTACCCGACAAGGAATTTCGCTACCTTAGGATGGTTATAGTTACCACCGCCGTTTACTGGGGCTTAAATTCTCAGCTTCGCCACAAGGGCTAACCAGTCCTCTTAACCTTCCAGCACCGGGCAGGAGTCAGTCCGTATACATCGTCTTGCGACTTCGCACGGACCTGTGTTTTTAGTAAACAGTCGCTTCCCCCTGGTCTCTGCGGCCCACACCCGCATCAGAGAAGCAAGTTCTCATCACGGGGCAGGCCCCCCTTCTTCCGAAGTTACGGGGGCATTTTGCCGAGTTCCTTAACCATGATTCTCTCGATCGCCTTAGTATTCTCTACCTGATCACCTGTGTCGGTTTGGGGTACGGGCGGACTGGGACCTCGCGCCGATGCTTTTCTAGGCAGCATAGGATCACCGAATCACCCCGAAAACGGGGCGCCTATCAGGTCTCAGAAACATGAGCGGCGGATTTGCCAACCGCTCTTCCTACACCCTTGGACCAGGTCAATTCCATTGCCTGGCTCGGCTACCTTCCTGCGTCACACCTGTTAATACGCTGACCTCACTGCATCGGTTCCCACCACATCAACCAACAAGACACCTAAAAGGCATCAACACTGGAATCCGTCATGGTTAGCATCCACAGCTCAGTATGGGCGGTCCTTCGCCGGTACGGGAATATCAACCCGTTGTCCATCGACTACGCCTGTCGGCCTCGCCTTAGGTCCCGACTAACCCAGGGCAGATTAGCTTAACCCTGGAACCCTTGATCATTCGGCGGACGGGTTTCTCACCCGTCATTCGCTACTCATGCCTGCATTCTCACTCGTGTGGCCTCCACCGCTGGTTTCCACCGCGACTTCACCGTCCACACGACGCTCCCCTACCCATCCAAACACCCAATCGAAACCAGGTTAATATTTGAATGACGCAACTTCGGCGGTGTGCTTGAGCCCCGCTACATTATCGGCGCGGAATCACTTGACCAGTGAGCTATTACGCACTCTTTCAAGGGTGGCTGCTTCTAAGCCAACCTCCTGGTTGTCACAGCAACTCCACATCCTTTTCCACTTAGCACACGCTTAGGGGCCTTAGTTGGCGTTCTGGGCTGTTTCCCTCTCGACTATGAAGCTTATCCCCCACAGTCTCACTGCTGCGCTCTCACTTGCCGGCATTCGGAGTTTGGCTAAGGTCAGTAACCTTGTAGGGCCCATCGCCTATCCAGTAGCTCTACCTCCAGCAAGAAACACGCAACGCTGCACCTAAATGCATTTCGGGGAGAACCAGCTATCACGAAGTTTGATTGGCCTTTCACCCCTACCCACAGCTCATCCCCTCCATTTTCAACTGAAGTGGGTTCGGTCCTCCACACGCTCTTACACGCGCTTCAACCTGGCCATGGGTAGATCACTTCGCTTCGGGTCTAGATCACGCCACTCAAACGCCCTATTCAGACTCGCTTTCGCTACGGCTTCCCCACACGGGTTAACCTCGCGACGTAACACTAACTCGCAGGCTCATTCTTCAAAAGGCACGCCATCACCAGGGAACAAGTCCCCAGCTCTAACGGATTGTAAGCGCACGGTTTCAGGTACTATTTCACTCCCCTCCCGGGGTACTTTTCACCATTCCCTCACGGTACTGATTCACTATCGGTCATCAAGTAGTATTCAGGCTTACCAGGTGGTCCTGGCAGATTCACACAAGGTTTCACGGGCCCCGTGCTACTCGGGTATCAACACTAGAACGGCAGACACGCATTACACCTACGGGACTATCACCCTCTCTGGTCCGGCATTCCAACCGATTCACCTATACGCCTGCACCTCATCCCACCAGCAAGATAGCACTGGTACATGTCAACCCCACAACCCCGGTGATGCAACGCCTATCCGCTATCACACACCAACCGGTTTAGCCCCATCCGCGTTCGCTCGCCACTACTAACGGAATCACTGTTGTTTTCTCTTCCTGCGGGTACTGAGATGTTTCACTTCCCCGCGTTCCCTCCACACAGCCTATACATTCAGCTGCAGGTCACACCACATAACATGGTGCGGGGTTCCCCCATTCGGAAATCCTGGTCTCAACGTCCGGTTATCGACTCCACCAGGCTTATCGCAGATTCCCACGTCCTTCATCGGCTCTTGATGCCAAGGCATCCACCGTGCGCCCTTAAAAACTTCAACACAAATCAAAGTCTCAGAATTGAGCAATAAAAACAATCTAACAAAATCACGCAGACAAGACTCCAACACCAACCAATCCCAGGAAAAGGACCAGCCAGCTCATCTCATCTGCAAGATGCTCGCGTTCACTATACAGTTCCCAAACAACAACCCCGCACCCCCGCAACAACACCCCAAAACCAACACCAACCAAAGGCCAGCATCAATCCAACAGGACATCCTTGCAGCAAACACAGGACAAACACCGAAACACCAAGAACCCCTCACCCAAGCGAACACCACCAGGACCCTCCCCACAGGAAGAACCCCGGCAACCATTCACCAGGAAAGGAGGCTTGTTGCCTCAAAACCCAACAGCATGCCAAACCATACAAACCACACAACACCCACACACCGCATTCCAGCACCGCAAGAAGAAAACCCCCTGCAATGCGTACTAGCAGATGCCCAAGCACCACGCGGCCACAGCCAATACCCCGCACCAGCATCAGCCAGCACGTTTTCCGGTATTGAGTCCATTGATATTCCACCCATGAGCAACCCACCCGGACAACACTCGTGTCCAGCATGGGCAACCAATAATGGTTAGCTCCTTAGAAAGGAGGTGATCCAGCCGCACCTTCCGGTACGGCTACCTTGTTACGACTTAGTCCCAATCGCCAGTCCCACCTTCGACGACTCCCCCCACACAAGGTGGTTAGGCCATCGGCTTCGGGTGTTACCAACTTTCGTGACTTGACGGGCGGTGTGTACAAGGCCCGGGAACGTATTCACCGCAGCGTTGCTGATCTGCGATTACTAGCGACTCCGACTTCATGGGGTCGAGTTGCAGACCCCAATCCGAACTGAGACCGGCTTTTAGGGATTAGCTCCACCTCACAGTATCGCAACCCATTGTACCGGCCATTGTAGCATGCGTGAAGCCCAAGACATAAGGGGCATGATGATTTGACGTCATCCCCACCTTCCTCCGAGTTGACCCCGGCAGTCTCCCATGAGTCCCCACCACTACGTGCTGGCAACATGGAACGAGGGTTGCGCTCGTTGCGGGACTTAACCCAACATCTCACGACACGAGCTGACGACAACCATGCACCACCTGTGAACCAGCCCCGAAGGGAAACCCCATCTCTGGAGCGGTCTGGCACATGTCAAGCCTTGGTAAGGTTCTTCGCGTTGCATCGAATTAATCCGCATGCTCCGCCGCTTGTGCGGGCCCCCGTCAATTCCTTTGAGTTTTAGCCTTGCGGCCGTACTCCCCAGGCGGGGCACTTAATGCGTTAGCTACGGCGCGGAAAACGTGGAATGTCCCCCACACCTAGTGCCCAACGTTTACGGCATGGACTACCAGGGTATCTAATCCTGTTCGCTCCCCATGCTTTCGCTCCTCAGCGTCAGTAAATGCCCAGAGACCTGCCTTCGCCATCGGTGTTCCTCCTGATATCTGCGCATTTCACCGCTACACCAGGAATTCCAGTCTCCCCTACATCACTCTAGTCTGCCCGTACCCACCGCAGATCCGAGGTTGAGCCTCGGACTTTCACGGCAGACGCGACAAACCGCCTACGAGCTCTTTACGCCCAATAAATCCGGATAACGCTTGCGCCCTACGTATTACCGCGGCTGCTGGCACGTAGTTAGCCGGCGCTTCTTCTGCAGGTACCGTCACTTTCGCTTCTTCCCTACTGAAAGAGGTTTACAACCCGAAGGCCGTCATCCCTCACGCGGCGTCGCTGCATCAGGCTTTCGCCCATTGTGCAATATTCCCCACTGCTGCCTCCCGTAGGAGTCTGGGCCGTGTCTCAGTCCCAGTGTGGCCGGTCACCCTCTCAGGCCGGCTACCCGTCGTCGCCTTGGTGAGCCATTACCTCACCAACAAGCTGATAGGCCGCGAGTCCATCCCCCACCGATAAATCTTTCCACCACAAAACATGCGTTCCATGGTCATATCCGGTATTAGACCCAGTTTCCCGGGCTTATCCCAGAGTCGGGGGCAGGTTACTCACGTGTTACTCACCCGTTCGCCACTAATCCACCCAGCAAGCTGGGCTTCATCGTTCGACTTGCATGTGTTAAGCACGCCGCCAGCGTTCATCCTGAGCCAGGATCAAACTCTCCATAAAAAACAAAAAGCCACCAGCAACCCCTTGGAAAAGAAGGGCGAAGCCGATGAAGTCCTGGCGAATAATAAAACACTCAAGAACACTGCACGGGGGTGCAATGCCTCAAGCACATAAAATATGTATTCACCAAATAAAAATATTCGGTATCAACAAACTTGGCACACTATTGAGTTCTCAAACAACAAACACTCTCGACACCACAACCACCAATCCTTCGATGACTGCTTCGCTCCGGAGCAACTTTTCCAACTTACCAGACTTCCTGATCCGATCAAAATCGGCGGAAAACCTTCAGTGAAAAGTGATTGGCTGCCGGGTAAACAATCGGTAGATTCCGTGTTGTTTCCGTTCCGGCAACAGATAAAAACTATACACAGGTTCTTGGGCACTTACAAATCGAGGGGCCGCGTTCTAGGTCACATTCATTTCGCTGTTCTAGTCTGGGCTCATGAGCGACCTGCAAAGACTCCTTGGATACCGTGAACCCATCTTCAATGCATCTATGGCTGGCGCGGCTGGCGGCGCCTTGGCTGCAGCTGTTTCCCACGCGGGAGGTGTAGGGATGATCGGTTCGCCTGCAACTCCCACAGCTGACTGGATTGAACAGCAAACGCAATTCGTTGAATCCCTGAGTACTCCATGGGGCGTCGGCTTCATGGCCTGGGCGCTGGAAACGGATCTCTCCCCGCTAGAGGCCTTCTTGGAGTTTGGGCCCTCGTTGGTGACCTTGAGCTTCGGCGATGTCACCCGGGCCGCGGCGGTAGCCCATGAGGCTGGAGTTCTGACCGCCATGCAGGTAGGCAACGCGGCAGATCTGGAACGCGCCATGGCTGATGACATCGACATCATCATTGCCCGTGGGGCAGAAGGTGGCGGACACGGCCGCAATGAAGCTGGAACCCTGCCGTTGCTGCAGCTGGCAACCTCCCAGCACCAGAAGCCGGTGATCGCGGCTGGCGGCATCGGCACCGCACGTGGTGTCGCCGCGGTGCTTTCAGCTGGCGCCGAAGCCGCCTGGATCGGCACCCGCTTCCTTTCGGCAACAGAAGCCAGCGGGCACGAGAACATGAAGAGCGCAGTGCGCAACGCGGGCCTGGATGGCACTATCTATACGCGTGCCTTCGATATCGCCCAGCAACTGCCGTGGGCACCGGAATTCGGCGGACGCGCACTGCGCAATGAGTTCAGCGACAAGCACGAGGACCTGTCCGGCTGGGAGCCGACGGAAGCGCTGCGCAAGCAGATGATCCACGTCCGTGCCGAAGCGCTGACGGACATCGCTCCGGTCTACGCCGGCGAGGCAGTGCAGTTCGTGGACGCTGAGCAGCCAGCCGCCGAGGTCATGCGGGAACTGTGCGGCTTCCGCCAGATCCTCGCCGATGCAGCACGGCGCTTTGCCTAGATCGGCTGGTTGTCGATCAGCCGGACATTGCCCACCTTCGCCGCGACAAGGACCAGGCCTTCTCCGGTGAAGGGGGTGTCCTGGCAGTTGAATGCCAGTTCTTGCAGGGTATCCGGGTTGACGACGACGAAGTAGTCGAGCTCCACCAGCGGTTCCATCTGGTACATTCCGATCGCATCTTCGATGTACAGCGGCTCGTTTCGTGCCGCGCGACCTGCAATCAGCTGAATCGAACGGTGCAGCACCAATGCCGCTTCCTTCTCTTCCTCGCTGAGCAATGCATTGCGGCTGGACAGCGCCAGGCCCTTGTCGCTGCGCACGATCGGCACCGCACGCAGCTCTACCGGGTAATCCAGGTCGGCAACCATGCGGCGGATCAGCACCAGCTGCTGGGCATCCTTCTGGCCGAAGTAGGCGCGGTATTCGCCACGGCGCGGGTCTGCCAGGTGCAGCAGCTTGGCAACAACTGCCAGCATTCCATCGAAGTGGCCCGGGCGCGAGGCGCCTTCATACATTTCGCCCAGTGCGCCGGAGTCCAGCTTCACCAACGGCAGGCCGGCGTGGTAGATCTCGGAGGCTTCCGGGGCAAAGACGATATCCACCCCGGCAGCAGCGGCCAGCTGGACATCGGCGTCGAGCTGGCGCGGATACTTCGCGTAGTCGTTGGCATCGTTGAACTGCAGTTCATTGACGAATACTGAAATGACGACAAGTTCATTTTCTTCACGGGCTGCCTTGAACAGCGAAGCGTGGCCGCTGTGCAGGGCTCCCATGGTGGGCACGAAGCCCAGCGACCCTGGGTTGGCTGCGGCAATAGCGGCCTTCAGCTCGGCACGGGTCTTGACAATCTTCGGGGTATTCACGCTATCTATTCTAGAACTCGCAGGAGCTCTTCCAGCGTGCTCTGGGAGATCAGGCCGCGATCGGCCGCGCGCAGTGCCGTCGCCCGCGAGAGGCTCCGGTAGGAATTATTCGTTTCTGCCGGGTCGTCGGCCAAGGCCTGCAGGTGCACGGTCACGGTCCCGCGATCGCCGCGGGCCACCGGGCCGGTCAGGGCGCCGGCTCCGGAACGCAGCGCGTTATCCAGGCTCGCGTACATCAGGGCTCGCAGGGTATTGGATGGCTCTTCCACGCCGATGCGGCGCAGGATATCGGCCGATTGCGCCGTGATGGTGTTCAGGTGGTTTGCCGCATGGGCCAGGGCCGCGTGGTAGCTGACCCGGTCCTGCTCGGCGATCACCACGGGCTCTCCGCGCATCTCCACCACCAGCGCCTGGGCGACCGGCAGGATGGCCTCGTCGGCCGTGACCGCGAAGACGCAGTCGGTCAGCCGCTGCAGATCCATGCTCATCCCGGTGAAGGTCATTGCCGGGTGGATTGCCAGGCCGAAGGCGCCGGCGTCCATGGCCGGCTGCAGGATCGAGGTGCCGTAGCGCCCGGCGGTGTGGGCGACCAGCTGCCCCACGGAGAAATGCCCGCCCGCGGCCAGCCCGGCCACGAGTTCGCCGAGCACATCATCGGGCACCGCAAAGAGCACCAGTTCGCTGCGGCGCAGGATTTCTGCCGGGTCCAGCAATTCCACGCCGGGCAGCAAGGCGTCGGCGCGATCGCTTGAGGCCTCCGAGACTGCATGGATGCCGGTGATCCGGTGCCCGCTGGCCGACAGCGCCGCACCGAGCACGGTGCCTACCTTGCCGGCCGAGATGATGCCGATTCCCAAGCGTGGTGCGTCCACTTCTACCTTTCAAACCAGGCGCCGGGTCTGCGCCCGGATAAATTCTGCCGCGGTGTCCGCATCAATCTGATGCACGTATCCGGTGATGCTTCCGCCAGCACTGTGCAAGCGGACACCGGCCAGTCTACGGCCTCGCTCCCACGGCCCCTGTATCCAGCTCATGCCCTGCACCCGGTTATGCGGCACGAAACTGGCTTGGCGCGCCAGCCAGCCGTACCGGGAAATCACCGTGGTTCCGGTGGCCAGGAACCCCTGGTGCTTCCATGCCCCGGGCGATAGCGGCTTGGCGCGTTCCGGGGAGCCGATGAAACCGTGCTCGGATCCGGTGCTCACCGCCGTGGCCAGCACCTCGCGCTGGTTCTCGACGCCAAGGTCCGGCAGCAGGATCCCCATGATCCGCGCGACCGACTCGAAGTCGCCCACCGGGAGCACCTGCAGGTTGTCGGCGTCATCGCTCTTGGTGCCCAGCACGTTGACCTCCACCTTGTACCAGCCCAGCATCCGCCAGAAGAAGGGGGCCGTCACCGAAATGGCCTGGACCCGGCCGGAGGGAATTGAGTGCTGGCGGGTGTCGGCCAGGCCGTAGCTGATCCGCATGCCGGTGTCCGAGGCACTGGCGGTGAAGTTCCAGCCCTGGTTCAGCTGCTTGTAGAACCAGCTGCCGAAGGCCAGCACCGAGGGCACCAGGCCGGCGATGATTCCCTCGACCCCGGAAATCCACAGCACCAGCATCGACAGGCAGGCAAGCAGGCCGATGATCACCGGCAGCTGCAGGAACAGCGAGGCGATCAGACGACCGATGGGCACCTTGGCCATCAGCGGCGATGCTTGCATGGCAGGCTGCGGATCGGCCGGCGCGGGCGCATCTGCCGCAGCCTGTTCGGCTTCTGGGGCATGCGCGGGTCGTCCGCCGCGGGCCCGCTGGAGGATGACCTGGCGCAACGCGTGGGCGTCGGCCTTGCGCAGGAAGGAAAGGCGCAGCACCGACTCGGAGGAATCGGCCACGTCGAAGCGCAGCTCGGCAAGTCCCAGCAGCCGGGCAACCAGCGGCTGGGCGATGTCGATGCCCTGCACCTTGTCGATGCGCGCCTGCTTCTGGCTGCGGAAGAGCATCCCTGAATTCACGTACACGTGCGTGCTGGTGAGCTTGTAGCGGGTGAAGTACCAGGAAAGGAAGTAGAAGATGAGCACCACGAGCAGGGCGATGCCGGCGCCCGCGACGGTCCAGATCAGCCTGTCGCCGGAAAAGCGTTCAGCCCAGGACAGTTCGTCGGTGTTCTGCCAGTAGATGTAGACCAGGCCGATGATGGCCAGCCAGCCGTGGACGAAGGGGCTGGCCGGGTGCACCCGCTGCCATGGCTCGGCGCTGTCACCGGCGGCCGGTTCCACGGACTGGCTCATAGCATCTGCTCTTCGCCGGCGGCCACGAGCCGTTCGCGCAATTCCTGGCCTTCGCGCTCGGGCAGCCCGTAGACGTGCGCGGTGGCGCCGGTGCCTGCGGTGTTCAGCGTCAGCTGGCACAGGCCGTAGCGGCGCTCCAGCGGTCCGCTGTTGACCTCGACGTACTGCATCCGGCCGTAGGGAATGACTACCTGCTTGCGCCACATCACCCCGGAGCGGACGATGAAGTCTTCCTCGCGTTCGAGGTAGCCCAGTGCGGCGACCTGGCGGCGGATGATGCGCAAGGCCAGCAGCGCCAGCAGCAGCACCAGCAGGATCGGGGCGAGGACCAGCCACAGCGCAATGCCGGCTCCGGTTGCCGCCAGCACGGCAGGAACCAGGGAGGCCAGCAGGATCACGCCCCAGGTGATCGCCCAGGTGGTGAGCTTGACCTTGGCATAGTCCCGGTGGGCTGGGGTGAAGCTACTCGGTGACCACGGAGTCGCTGTTGCCATCGGTATCCTCCGGTGGAAGTTTGCACAGTTGCTGAACAATATACCCAATGACCACCATGAGGAGCCCGGCACCGGCCAGCACCAAGCCGCGGGTCAGGGTGGGGGTCATGCCGGTGGCCGCCCAGAGCATGATGATTGCTGGAACATGCCAGCCGGCGATGACCGCGCCGGCATAGGCCGAGGCCTGCGCCAGCACCAGAGTGCGGGCCGCGGCGATCGGCTCGAAGTCGGCCTTGCCCTGGGTGGAGCGCTTCACCCGGATCCCCAGGAACAGCACCACCGCGCAGACTGCGCCCAGCGAGTACAGCGCCGAGTAGTCGAGCACCGGCGCGTACCGGCCTGCCGAGGTGAGCAGGCGCAGCGCAATCCAGCCGGCCGCGGCACCGAGCCCGGCGCACGCGAACAGCCAGCGCAGCTTCAGCTTCGTCATAGCCGGATGATGTCTTTCGTATCGGCGGCTTCGGCGGCCAGGCGGGAGACCAGTTGCCCGTCCAGCACCGCATCCGGATCCATCCAGCTCCACGGGGCCAGCACGAAGCCGCGGATCGCGGCGCGCGGATGCGGCAGGGTCAGCCGCTCGTCATCCAGGCGCAGCTGGTCGTAGGCGATCAAGTCCAAATCCAGGGTGCGTGCTTCCCAGCGCACCTCGCGGGTGCGGTGGTGCTTGGCCTCGATGGACTGGCATAAATCCAGCAGCTCATGCGGGGAGCGCCGGGTGCGCACCTGGACTACCTGGTTGGTGTAGTCCGGCTGGTCCGGCGGGCCGCCCACCGGCTTGGTGATGGCCAGCGGGGACACCTTGAGCAGCTCTGTTTCCGCACCGAGCTCCTGCACCGCGGCGGCCAGCGTGGCCTGCGGGTCGCCCAGGTTGGCGCCCAGCGCGATGATCGCGGTGTGCTGTTTCTGGTGCCGGGTCAGCGAGATCGTGACATCGCTGAATGGCACCGGGATCGGCGCCTGCGGCTTGTGCACCACCACGTCGATGGCGGCCACGGAAGGGTAGGCGGCGAGGATCGCCTCGGCGATTTCGCTACCCAGCTTCTCGATCAAGTCCCACGGGCCGGCCTTGATCTGCTCGACCACCAGCTCGCTGACTTCGCCGTAGTGCACGGTGTCCAGCACATTGTCGCTGGCTGCCGCCCGCGTGATGTCCACGTGCAGCACCACGTCGATGATGAATTCCTGGCCGTCGCGCTTCTCATGCTCGAACACGCCATGGTAGCCGGTGGCCGAAATTCCGTAGATGCTAATGCGATCCATAGGCCTGCACGACTTCGATGGCGTCGCGGCTGCCGGCGACATCGTGCACGCGCACCGCCCAGACCTTGTCGCGGGCGCCGAGCACGGTGGTGGCCGCGGTTGCCGCATCGCGTTCCAGCGGTGCCCGGCTCTTGGAGCCTTCGGCCAGCAGCTCGCCCAAGAAGCGCTTGCGGCTGGTGCCGATTAGCACGCGGTGGCCGAGCTCTTCCATGGCAGGGACGTTGGCCAGCAGCGCCCAGTTGTGCTCCGCATCCTTGGCGAAGCCCAGTCCCGGGTCGATGATGATCTGTTCCGGGGCCACGCCCTTGGCGACGAACTCGTCGCGCAGGCCGCGCAGCTCGCCGATGACCTCTGCGACCACGTCCTGGTAGTTGGCCTCGGCGACCATGTTCTGCGCGGTGCCGCGGCGGTGCATGAGCACGTAGGGGACGCCGGTTTCAGCGATCAGCTCGGGCATGCCCTGCTCGTAGGTCAGGCCCGAGACGTCGTTGATGATGTGCGCGCCGGCCTCGATGGCCGCGCGGGCGGTGGAGACATGCATGGTGTCCACGGAGATCACGGCGCCGGCCTTCACCAGGGCTTCGATGACCGGGATGATGCGCTCCTGCTCGAGGGCTGGATCCACGTCCTTGGCGCCGGGGCGGGTGGATTCGCCGCCCACGTCGATGATGTCCGCGCCGGAGTAGAGCAGTTTCAGGCCCTGGTCGATCGCGGCATCGGTGGACAGGTACTTCCCGCCGTCCGAGAAGGAGTCCTCGGTGACGTTCAGGATGCCCATGACCAGGGTGCGGCCGGTGGGCAGGTCGGCCATCGTCTTCTTCTTGGACTTGCGGATGATGGGCAAGGGGCTGGTGTTCGGGCCGGTGCCCGGGATCGCTCCAAGCGACATGGGGTTCCTACTTTCCGAGGATCAGGCTCATGGCTTCGGCACGGGTGGCAGTCTCGCGCAGCTGGCCGCGCACCGCACTGGTCACGGTCTTCGCTCCGGGCTTCTGCACCCCGCGCATGGACATGCACATGTGCTCGCATTCGACAACGACAATCGCGCCGGCCGGGCTCAGATGCTCCACCAGCGCATCGACGATCTGGGTGGTCAGGCGTTCCTGGACCTGCGGGCGGCGGGCGTACACCTCGACCAGGCGGGCCAGCTTGGACAGGCCGGTGACCTTGCCGCCCTTGCCCGGGATGTAGCCGATATGCGCCGAACCGTAGAAGGGCACCAGGTGGTGCTCGCAGGTCGAGTAGAACGGGATGTCCTTGACCAGCACCATCTCATCGTGCTCGATGTCGAAGGTGGTGGACAGGTGGTCTGCCGGTTGCTGGTGCAGGCCGGCGAAGAACTCCGCGTAGGCCTTGGCCACCCGCTTCGGGGTGTCGACCAGGCCGTCGCGGTCGGGGTCCTCGCCGATGGCCTCCAGGATCTCGCGCACGGCTGCCGCGATCCGCGGCTGGTCAATCTCTTTCAGTTCACTCACGCTTCGATCCTAGTCGGTCGAGGAAGCTGCGCGCTCCTTGGGGCTTAATATCGGGCCCTCGCTGTGCACCGGACGGGCCTCGTTGCTCAGCCAGACTTCGCGCTTCTCGCGCTTGACCAGGTCGGCGAAGATCTCCGCGATCTCCGCCTGGTTCAGGGTCTCGCGCTCCAGCAGGGCCAGGGCCAGGCGGTCGAGCACATGGCGGTTGGCGGTCAGCGCCTGATAGGCGTCGTTGTGCGCCTGCTCGATCAGCTCGCGTACCTCCTGGTCCACGAGGTGGGCCATTTCGTCGGAGAATTCGCGGGCGGCGTTGCCCATGCCCTGCTCGGCTGCCGAGCCGGCCAGGCGCACCGCGCCGACCTTCTCGCTCATGCCGTATTCGGTGACCATCTTGCGCGCGGTGGCGGTGGCCTTCTCGATGTCGTTCGATGCTCCGGTGGACGGGTCGTGGAAGACGATCTCCTCGGCGACGCGCCCGCCCATGGCGTAGGCCATCTGGTCCAGCAGCTCGTTGCGGGTGACCGAGTACTTGTCGGATTCCGGAACCACCATGGTGTAGCCCAGCGCGCGGCCGCGCGGCAGGATGGTGATCTTGGTGACCGGTGCGGTCTGGTTCATCGCGGCGGCGACCAGCGCGTGCCCGCCCTCGTGGTAGGCAGTGACCTTGCGCTCGTGCTCGTCCATCAGCCGGGTGCGCTTCTGCGGGCCGGCCATGACGCGGTCGATGGCCTCATCCAGCGCGCGGTCGTCGATCAGGTTCGCGTTGGAGCGTGCGGTGAGCAGCGCGGCCTCGTTGAGCACGTTGGCCAAATCGGCGCCGGTGTAGCCCGGGGTCTTCTTCGCGACGGCGTTCAGATCCACGGTGGCGTCCATCGGCTTGCCCTTGGCGTGCACCGACAGGATCTGTTCGCGGCCCTTCAAGTCCGGTGCCTCCACCGGGATCTGCCGGTCGAAGCGGCCCGGGCGCAGCAGCGCCGGGTCCAGCACGTCGGGACGGTTGGTCGCGGCGATCAGGATGACGTTGGTGGTGGCGTCGAAGCCGTCCATTTCGACGAGCAGCTGGTTCAGGGTCTGCTCGCGCTCGTCGTTGCCGCCGCCGATGCCGGCGCCGCGGTGGCGGCCCACCGCGTCGATTTCGTCGACGAAGATGATCGCCGGGGAATTGTTCTTGGCCTGTTCGAACAGGTCGCGCACGCGCGAGGCGCCCACGCCGACGAACATCTCGACGAAGTCGGAGCCGGAGATCGAGTAGAACGGCACCTGGGCTTCGCCGGCCACCGCCTTGGCCAGCAGGGTCTTGCCGGTGCCCGGAGGGCCGTAGAGCAGCACGCCCTTGGGGATCTTCGCGCCCAGGGCCTGGAACTTGGCTGGTTCCTGCAGGAATTCCTTGATTTCGTGGAGTTCTTCCACTGCCTCGTCGGCGCCGGCGACGTCCTTGAAGGTCACCTGCGGCATGTCCTTGGTGATCAGCTTCGCCTTGGACTTGCCGAACTGCATGACCTTGGAACCGCCGCCCTGCGAGCGGGCGAGGATGAACCAGAAGATGCCGGCGATCAGCAGGAACGGGATGATGATCCCGAGCATCGACAGCAGCCAGTTGCTTTCCACCGGCTGGTCGGTGAACTTGCCCAGATTGGCCTTGTTGATCTCATCGACGACCTGTTCGGCGCGGGCGGTCGAGTAGTAGAAGCTCACCGTGGTGCCCTTGTCCACGCCGTCCACCTTCAGGGCGTCGCGCAGCTTCAGGTCGACACGCTGGTCGCCGTCGAACATCTTCGCTTCGGTGACATTGCCGCTGGTCAGCTGGTGCAAGCCGACGGAGGTATCCACCTTGGCAGAATTATTGCCAAAGACCATCGGCAGGAACAGCACCACTGCGACGACGCCGACCAAAACCCAAATGATCCAGCTGTTAAAAAGCTTCTTCGTTTTCATTGATCCGCCAGGCCCCGCGCCTGGCGCATCCCCCTCACGCACTGCTCTGGCGTCCGGGTCACGCCACCTTCGATACTTCTCAACGCCCCAATGGCGCGAAAAGTTCCCTACTGATAAATGTGCGGGGCCAAGGTGCCCACGCAATCCAGGTTGCGGTACTTTTCCGCGTAGTCCAGGCCGTAGCCCACGACGAATTCGTTCGGGATGTTCATGCCGACGTACTTGACGTCGATTTCCACCTTGGCTGCCTCGGGCTTGCGCAGCAGGGTGCAGATTTCCACCGATGCCGGGCCGCGGGATTCCAGGTTGGACTTCAGCCAGGACAAGGTCAGGCCGGAGTCGATGATGTCCTCGACGATCAGCACGTGCTTGCCCATCAAGTCGGAATCCAGGTCCTTGAGGATGCGCACCACACCGGAGGACTGGGTACCCGAACCGTAGGATGACACTGCCATCCAGTCCATGGTCAGGTGGGAGTTCAGCGCGCGGACCAGGTCGGCCATGATCATCACGGCGCCCTTGAGCACACCTACCACGAGGATGTCGCGGCCTTCGTAATCCTTGTCGATCTGCGCGGCGAGTTCCTCCACGCGGGCCTGGATTTCTTCCTTGGTGTACAGAACGTGCGCAAGATCGGCTTTGACTGCATTGGAATCCACGAGAATTCTCCTGATTCTAGAGGTGTGGTACTTACCTAGATTGCCACATTTGGCGGATTGTTGTTTAGCCGGTTGTGGTGAAAACTATCACCGATTGCCGGCGGAAGGCGCTGATCGCGCCATCGAGCTGCACCGGACCAGCTGATTTGGACTTGGGGACGCCGAATCCGGCCAGCGCGCAGAGCGCCGCTGTTCGCTCATGGCCCACATTCCGGGCACCGGCTTCCATGGCGGCCAGGCGTAATACTCGCGAGCTGACGGCCACCGGCAGCTTGGCCAGTTCCGCGATCCGCAACCCGTGCTCCGCCTTGGCCGCCTGCGCCCAGGAATCCAGTGCCTGGGCATCGGCGGCGGCCAGGCTGGCGGTGCGCGCCAGGGCAACGGGGAGGTGCTCGCCGAGTTCCGCGCGCAGCAAGGGCAGGATCCGGTGGCGGATGAGATTGCGCCGGTAGCCGGTGTCCGTGTTGCTCGGATCTTCCCAGAAGTCCAGGCCCGCCTCCCGGCAGATCTGCTCGGTCTGCTCCCGGGACAGTTCCAGCAGGGGCCGCCGGTAGGGTCCGCGGCTGGCCGGGATGCCTGCCAGCGAACGGGTACCCGATCCGCGCAGCAATCCGAGCAGCACCTGCTCGGCCTGGTCGTCGCGGGTATGCGCGAGCATCAGCGTCTGCGCATTGTGCTGGATGATCGCCGCTTCGAAGGCCCGGTATCTGGCCTTGCGCGCCGAATCCTCATCTTTCGAGGTCTCGACCCGGATCACCTGCACCGGATCCAGCCCCAGCTCGCGGCACTGCGCGGCGGCGTGCTCGGCCACCTCGGCGCTGCCGGCCTGCAGGCCGTGGTCGATGACCACCGCGCCGAAGGAACCAGGCAGCGTCGCGGCGGCAGTGGCCAGGGCCAGCGAGTCGGCGCCGCCGGAGACCCCGATCAGGTTCAGCCCCGGCGCGCAGCTGGCTTGGATCGCGCCGCGGGCGAGGTGCAGGGCCCGGCTCATCGGGTGCGGGCCAGCCAGCGTTCGGGGTGGTCGAGTTCCTCGGAGCTGGGGAACAGCTCGCGGGCGGTGAAGATCTCGTTGAAGCCTTCATAGCCGATCTCATCGACGATATGACGCACGAATTTCGCCCCGCGCTTGTACTGCAGCGCCTTGGCATCCAGGCCCAGCAGCTTGCCCAGCAGGATCGCCAGGGCCGAGCGGTTCTCGCCGCGGGCTTCGAAACGGCGGCGGATGGTCTTGATGCTGCGGATCGAGGTGACATCGTTCATCACCACCATGGCATGCCCCTCCAGCACCGACATGATGCTGGTCAGCTCGGAAACCTCGGACTTCATGGACTTCAGGCGTTCGCCGAGTGCGCCCATGGAATTGGTAGTGCCGGCCAGCGGTTCGAAGGCCTCGGCCAGCGTCTGCTTCATGACCTCGGGGATCCAGGGGGCATGCTCGAATTGCAGGCGGTGGGTCTGCTCATGGGTGGCGATCCACAGGTAGAAGTCGCGGGCGTTGACGTTAAGTTCGCCGCGGATCTGGGTGATGGTCGGGGCATTGAGCAGCAGCCGGGGTCCGACGAACGGATCGAATTGGCCCAGCACCCGGGTGCCGAGCACCGAGAGCACCGCGCCGAGTTCGGCGCCGGCGATCAGCGGTACCGCGCCGGGGACATCCTGGCGCATTGACGGGAGCATGGCCGCGAAGTTCTGGCTGACGGCCTTGGCCCAGCCTGAGCGGTCCACCACCAGGGTCTGCGCTGGCGCAGTCGAGGCCAGCCTGGAAACCTTCTCGGCCTCCACCAGGCCTTCGCCGGCGGCGATGCGCAGTTCCTCGACGATCCGGGCGGCATCCTGGGACTGGATCTTCGGCCCGGCGGGCATCAGGGTTTTCGCGGCCTTGGCCGCCAGCTTCCAATCGACGAACTGGTTCATTTACTGCTCCTGAGCTTTCAGCTCCGGCAGCCACAACCGCGGATGGCGGTGACTGCAGAGTCAATGGTTGGCTTGTGGGGTGCGAGTGCTCCGTTGGGCTGGTTCGCGTAGATCGAGAAGGCGAGCAGGCGCCCGTCTTCGGTCATGGTCATGCCGGTCAGCGTGGCCACGCCGGTCAGCGAGCCGGTCTTGGCACGGACCAGGCCGAGTGTCGCGGCACCGTCCAGGCGGTGCATCAGGGTGCCGTTGTAGCCGGAGACCGGCAGCGAATAGACGAGCTCGCGCAATTCCGGCTTTCCGCTGGTGGCCGCCGAACGCAGCACTGCGGTCAGCGCGGCGGGCGAAATCTGGTTCTTGGCGGCCAGGCCGCTGGCGTCCACCAGCGAAAGGCCACTCGCCCCGTGCTCGGCGGCTACCGCGGCGACGGCGGCTCCCGCCTGCTCGGCGGGCATATGGCGCTTGAGCGCGACCAGCCGTCCCATGGTTTCGGCGATGTAGTTATCCGAGACCAGCAGCATGTGCTTGACGACATCACGCAGCGGCGCGGATTTCACCTCGGTGATCTGCTCGCCGCCGGCATAGGGTCCGCGGCCGCCCTCGGTCACCGTGATGCGCTCGCCCAGGGCCCGGGCGAAGACCTTGCGGACCTGCTGGGCGGCGTCGGACTGGTAGGCGGTGCTGGTGCTCTGCCCGGCACGCCCGGCGTAGTGCGCTATCGGGTAGACCTCGCCAATATTGTTCGAGGTGAACAACGACTTGTCCCAGTCCGGGTTGCTGTGCGCGTCGCCGAACAGCGAGTCGTCCAGCCACAGCTCGACCTCGCCGATCCCGCGTTTTTCAAGCTCATCGGCGGTCTGCTTGGCCAAGGTCGCCAGTCCTGCATAGCCCTTGGGGTGCGCCGGGTCGGATTCCCCGTCGCCCAGCAGCACATCGCCCCCGCCGCGCAGGATCAGCGTTCCGCCATCGAGCAGCACGCTGGTGGACAGCTGGGTGCCTCCGCCCAGGGCGTCGAGGGCGGCGATGGCGGTGGCGACCTTCAGGCTGGAGGCCGGGGTGCCGTTTGCGGCGGCATTCTTGTCATACAGGACGTTGCCCGTGGCGACGTCCACCACCTGGGCGCTGAAGGAGGTCCGGTCGGGCTTGTCGGCAAGGATGGCGTCCAGCTTCGAGGCGAGGATCCCGGGGTCCGGCTGCACGGCTTCGGGGTCCAGATCCCGCACGGCGACTGGGGATGGCGCGGCCAGCTGCGCGCTGGCCGGGGTGTAGGAAGCTTCGGGCTCCCCGGTGAAGAATCGCGGGGCCAGGAGCATCGCGACGACGACTGCAACCACGGCAACAATCGCCACCCCCAGCGTTATGGCGCGTCGGGCGGCAGTGTTCATATGGTTACATTCCTCTCGCAGTTTTATCCATCAGGCGCAATGGGGCGATACCCTTATTAGCGGATATCCCTAAGACTAGTTTAGGAGTGTGCTTTTCATGAGCCACGACGTGACCATCGAGATCCCTACCGGATCGCGCGTCAAGTACGAGATCGACCACGAGACCCACCGCCTGCGCCTGGATCGCGTGCTGTTCACCTCGATGCAGTACCCAACCCACTACGGCTACTTCGACGATACCTTGGGCGAAGATGGCGATCCATTGGATGCCATGGTCTACCTCCCGGGTGTCGACCTGATCCCAGGCGTTGTCGTGGAAGCCCGCCCGATTGGCGTCTTCAACATGACCGACGATGGCGGTGGCGATGCCAAGCTGCTGTGCGTTCCTGCCGACAAGCGCTTTGACCACATCAAGGAACTTGAAGACATCGACGAATGGCTGATCAAGGAGATCGAGCACTTCTTCACCCGCTACAAGGACCTGGAGCCAGGCAAGTGGGTCAAGGCCGAGGGCTGGGAAGGCCGCGAGGCTGCCGAAGCCGAGCTGGCTCGCTCCATCGAGCGCTTCAAGGCCTAGTCGCAGGACCTGAGCTGAATTGGCGGCGATCCCCATGCGGGGTCGCCGCCATTGCTTTTTCCGGGTGGCCTTATGCCTCGGGCAGCAGCGAGCTGAGCACGTCGTCCTGCGCGGCAACTTCCAGGGTCTGCACGTCCTTGAGCTTGCGCTCCACCGCCCGGGTCCGGGTGCCGGCATCGCGCACCGTGTTCTGCGCCGTGGCCAGCTGCTTGCCCAGCTTGTCCCAAACATCTCCGTACTTGCGGAATTCTTCCTTGGCTGCCGAGAGCACCTGCCACACTTCGCTGCTGCGCTTCTCGATGGCCAGGGTGCGGAAGCCCATTTGCAGCGAGTTCAGCAGGCTCATCAGGGTGGTCGGCCCGGTGACCAGCACCCGGTGCTCGGTCTGCAGCTTGCTGGCCAGCCCCGGGCTGCGCACCACCTCGGCGAACAGGCCTTCGGTGGGCAGGTACATGATGGCGAAGTCGGTGCTGTACGGCGGGGCGATGTACTTGCTGGAGATCAGCTTGGCCTGTTCGAGGATTGCCCGGTCCAGCGCCTTGCCGGCCGCGGCGATGGCCGCCTTGTCTCCGTGCTCCTGGACATCGAGCAGGCGCTCGTAGTCTTCCTGAGGCAGCTTGGAGTCGATCGGCAGGTAGATCGTTCCGGCGTCCCGGCCGGGAAGGATCACCGCGAACTCGACGACCTCGCGGCTGCCAGGGACCACCGCCACGTTCTGCTCGTACTGCTCTGCGGTGAGGATGTCTTCCAGCTGTCGGGCCAGCTGCACTTCTCCCCAGGATCCACGGCTCTTCACGTTGGTAAGCACGCGTTTGAGACCGCCGACATCCTGGGCCAGGGACTGCATTTCACCCAGACCCTTCTGGACCATTTCCAGCCGCTTGCTGACCAGTTCGAAGGAATCCCCGAGCCGCTTCTCCAGGGTCCCCTGCAACTTCTCGTCTACCGTTTCGCGCATCTTCTCGAGCTTGGCTTCATTGCCGGCGCGCAGCTTTTCCATTTCCTGCTGGAGCAGCACCTGGACCTGCAGATGGCGGTTCGCATTGGCTTCGGCCATCGCGGTCAGCTTGGCGTCGAGCTCGGTGCGCACCTCGCCCATGCCCTGGCGCAGTTCGGTGCGCTGGGTCCCCAGTTCTTGCCTCAGCTCCGCATTTCCAGCACGCACCGCGTCCTGGACCTGGGTGCCTTCGGAGCCGGAAGTCCTGCGAATCAGCAGCAGAGCAACACATGCCGTTGCAAGAATATTGAGGATGACGAGTACAAAAACCACGATTATCATGAGCACCTAGCCAAGATCTGTCGAGCGAACCATTACCCCAGTCCTATCAGCGGAGACCGACAGTTTGGGGACATAATGGGTTCATGCACATTCTGGTCACCGGTTTCGATCCCTTCGGCAATGACGCATTCAATGCCAGCGGCGAGGCGGTCCGCCAGCTGCCAGCTCGACTTGGCGAGCACGAGGTGACCACCGCGATCCTGCCGGTGTCCTTCGCGGCCTCCGGGCAGGTCCTTGCCTCGTTGCTGGCCGAGCATCAGCCCGATGCGTTGATTTGCGTTGGCGAGGCCGGGGGCCGAGCCGCGATTACTCCGGAGCGCTGGGCGGTCAACGAGGATCATGCGCGCATTCCAGACAATGATGGAGAGCAGCCTCGCTCAACAGCGATCAGGGAGAACGCCCCGACGCGCGTGGAGGCGAGCATCAATCCAACGGCGGCCGCCCAGGCCCTGCTGGCCGCCGGCCTTGAGGCCAGCGTGTCCGAGGACGCCGGGCGTTTCGTCTGCAATCACGTTGCGTATATGGCCTATTCCCAACCGGTCCCGTCGTTGTTCATCCATGTTCCTGCACTGCGCCCGCCAGGCATCCGGGCCACGGTAGGTGCTGAAACCGATGCAACGACCTGCCAGCCTCATGACGGAGAGCTGAGCCAGCTGCCGCAGGCGCTGGGCATCGCCATTCTGGGTGCACTGGACGCCACCAATCCGACGAGCGCCTGATCCGAAACACGATGAAACGAAAGCCAGGCATCGATAGTGCATAGCAATCCCGCCCGTTGGCTGGTTCTTTTTTCGCTTGCCATTGGCCGGCTTTTCATCGGCACTTTCGCCTTGATCGCATCAGGGATCGCAGCGCCGTGGCTGGACTGGGAGTGATCGGGCTTGGACAAGGAATGTGACCAACTGATACCTGCGGATTGCCGCAGCAGTCCAGCGCGGGGCTAGCCTTGAAGCATCATGACCCTGCATAATCTCACCCCGCTTGATCAGCTGCGCGCTGGAAGGCTCCCGCTACGCCTGGCAAATCTGTTCATTGGCCTGATGCTTTTCGCGCTGGCCATGGCACTGCTGATTCGTGCCCAGCTCGGCGTGGATCCGTGGGATGTGCTGCATCTGGGTCTGGCCAACTACATTCCGCTGTCGCTGGGGACTATCGTGATCATCGTAGGCGTGGTGGTGCTGCTGGCTTGGATCCCGCTGAAGCAGTGGCCCGGACTGGGTACCATTGCCAACGTGCTGCTCATCGGGCTCGGCCTGGATTTCTTCCTCTGGCTCATCCCCGACGTCCAAGGCCTGGGCTGGCAGATCCTGACCCTGGTTGGCGCCATTGCCATCAATGGCCTGGGCGGCGCACTGTACATCGGCTGCCATTTCGGCCCCGGACCACGCGATGGACTGATGACCGGGCTGCATCTGCGGACCGGCAAATCAATCCGCCTGCTGCGCACCAGCATCGAGGTGTGCGTGCTCGGGATCGGCTGGCTGCTCGGCGGACCGGTGGGCGTGGGCACGGTGGCCTATGCACTGCTGATTGGCCCGGCGACGCAGTTCTTCTTCAAGTACGCAATCGTGACGCTGCCAGCCCAGCAGGCCGAGCCCAACCACACCCCTGCCTAGGCGGCCACCTGCCGCCAGGCCGCGGCAATGGCCGGCACAGCCTGCTGAAGCTGCGCACGGTCCTGGGCGAAGGGCAGGCGCATATAGTGCTCCAGCCCGTGCCCCTCGACGGCAAAGGTCGACCCGGGAGCCAGCAGCACGCCCTTCAGCCGGCGGGCCAGCGCGCTGGAACGCGGCTGCGGCAGATGGCACCACAGGCTCAGGCCACCAGCGGGACGGTTGGGTTCCCAATCGGGCAGCAGCTTGCCCAGTTCGCCGATCAGCCAGTCCCGGTTTTCCCGCAGGCCATTGCGGGTCGCCACGGACAGCGCCGGTTGCGAGGCGAGCGCATTGGCCAGCACCAGCTGTTCCAGCACCGGAGCACCCAAGTCCATGCTCATCCGGGAGCGGGCCAGCGCCCCAGCCATATGGCGCGGAGAGCGGATCCAGCCAAGGCGCAGGCCTCCCCAATGCGACTTGCTGGCACTGCCCACGCTGATCAGGTTCCTGGAAAATGCGGCCATCGGCAGAACCTCGGGCCGCTCATCGAGCCATAGCTCGGCGCAGGTCTCATCGACAATCCCCACGGTTCCGGCGCGGTCCAGGTACGCAGCCCAGCGTTCGCGTCCGGCATCATCGAGCAGCGTGCCTACCGGATTGTGGAAATCCGGCAGGCACAGCATCGCCGCGGGCGAGATCGCCTGCAGCGCATCGGCGATCTGCTCAAGATCCGATCCTTCTGGGCCGATCGGCACGGCGGCGGTGCGCGCCCCATGGGCCTTGAGCGCCAGCAACGAATTCGGATAGGTGGGAGATTCTGCCAGCACCGTCTGCCCGCGGCCCAGCACCGCGCGCCCGGCGGCGGCTACCGAGGAGAGCGCACCTGAGGTGACGATGATTTGTTCCGGACTGGTCGGCAGGCCCTTGCGGGTGTAGTGCTCGGCCAGGGCGGCGCGCAATGGCTCAATGCCCAGCGGGTAGTAGCCCATGCCCGCCGCGTAGCGCGGAAGCTGCTCCAGGGCAGCCTCGAACCCGGCGATCATCCCCGCAGGAGCGGTGGGAGCCGCGCATGTCAGGTCGACTGCATGACTTCCAGGCACCGGCCCGAACCCGCCCAGCGGCAACGGCTCCGCGCCTCCGGAGACCGGACCTCCAGGCAGCTGGGCGACGGTCCCCGATCCGCGGCGGGCACTGGCATATCCAGCATCGCGCAGCTCGGAGTACGCGCGCGATACGGTGGTGCGGCTCAGCCCGAGGGCGGCCACGGCGTCGCGTTCGCTGGGCAGCGCCGTGCCGTGCAGGATCCGGCCGTTGGCTATCAGCGCGCGCAGGGCCAGGTAGAGCCAGCGGTAGGCCGGCATTGAAGCATCAATTGCACCGAGCATGCCGGCAAGCGCCGTGGCTGTGACGCGTCCCATGAATCCACCCATTCGAAATTGGCTATTTTTTCCAAGTCCAATTTACCGGAGCATTGCTTCCATGACCATCACGAACCTGTCCCCGCGCCAGCAGCTTTCCGCCGGGCGGCTGCCCCTGCGCTTCACTACCCTCTTCCTTGGCCTGACGCTCTACGCGCTGGCCATGGCAATGCTGATCCGTGCGCAGCTGGGCGTCGACCCTTGGGATGTCTTGCATCTTGGCATCGCGAACCACGTGCCGCTCTCGCTGAGCACCATCGTCATCTTCACCGGCGCCCTGGTATTGCTGGCGTGGATTCCGCTCAAGCAATGGCCGGGACTGGGCACCATCGCCAATACGCTCTATCTGGGCCTGGCGCTGGACTTCTTCCTGCGCATCCTGCCGGAAGTCCACGGCCTGGGCCTGCAGCTGCTGGTGGTCGCCGTCGCGATCCTGGTCAACGGGCTGGGCGGGGCGCTGTACATCGGCAGCCACTTCGGAGCTGGCCCTCGCGACGGGCTGATGACCGGCTTGCATCGGCACACGGGCGTTTCCATCCGGCTGGTCCGCACAGCCCTGGAGCTCTCGGTGCTGGCCATTGGCTGGCTCCTGGGCGGACCGGTAGGCATCGGCACCGTGGCCTATGCCCTGCTCATCGGCCCCGCGACGCAGCTGTTCATCCGGCGGACCAGCATCAGGCTTAGGCAGCGCAGTTAGCCGCGAGGTGCCGTGCAGTGCGAGACAAACCAGGTTGCGCACGCAATACTTGAATCATGTTTGTCGTTGCGCTCAGCCCCCGGCCCCGCTCGGTCACCGATGTTGCCGCCGCCAGCGAGCAGTTGTGGCACCAGCTGGAGCAGGTCGACACGCGCGCGCCGTTCACCGCGCTCAGCGGCCAGCTGCTGCTCGGGGTGCCTGATGGCCCCGAGGCTGCAGTGGACGCGCTGCTGCGCGCGGCACGGCTGAACTTCTGCTATATCGGTTTGGGCATCGGCAGCCTGTATGAGCCGGTGCCCGTGGAGGCCGACCTGGTCGAAGGCAAGGCGGTGCGGCGCGCGCTCGGCGCCCTGGAAGCCGCCAGCCACCGTGGCGAAAGGGTCCCGATCTGCGTGTCCTCGGGAAACGACGAGATGGACGGCGAGCTCGAAGGCCTGCTGCGCATGCTCGGGCATTGGATCCGCACCCGCACCGAGGCCGAATGGGCGGTTGTCGACCTGCTCACCCCCGGGGTGCGCGGGCAGCAGAAAGCCGTCGCCGAGATCCTGGGGATCACCCCGCAGGCGGTCTCCGCCGCGATCGTGCGCTCGGGCTACAACGACGAGCTGGGTGCGCGGGCGGCGATCGCTCGGCTGCTGGAGTACACCGACCAGCTGTAGCAGCTGCGGCTATTCGCCGAGCAGTCCTTCCAGGACGATGGCCAGGCCATCGGCGTCAACGTGTTCGGTGATCTCGTCCGCGGCGTCCTTGACCTCATCCGGGGCCTGGCCCATGGCCACGCCGTGGCCGGCCCACTGGAGCATCTCGATGTCATTGCGCCCGTCGCCGACGGCCAGCGTGTCATCGGCGTGGAAATCCAGGACGGCGCGCAAGCGCTCCAGCCCGCTGGCCTTGGTGGTGCCGTCGGCTGCAATATCCAGCCAGGCGGTCCAGCCCACCGAGTAGGTCACCCCGGAGAGCCCCAGGCTCTGCACTGCATGCCCGAATTCCTCTGCGGTGTTGTCGGTGGAGAAGACCACCACGCGCACTGCCTTGCTGTTCACCAGCTCGCCGAAATCCACCACCTTGCTCTCGGCGCCGAAGCTCATGTCGCCGAAGGTCTCGCTGGAAAGGAACTCACCGCGCTCGTTTTCCAGGGCGTACTTGGCAGTGGGGAGCTGTTCGCGCAGCGCGGTGAGCGCTGTCGAGGGGTCGAAGATCTCGCGGTGCAGGATCTCGACTCCGTCCTTTGACACCTTCGCGAGCACCCCGCCATTGCTGACCACGACGTAGCCGTGGTCGATGCCCAGTTCTTCCATGATGGGCAGGGCCGCACCCAGGGAGCGGCCGGTGGAGATAATCACTTCGTGGCCTTGGGCCACGACTGCCCGCGCGGCGTCGCGCACGCGCTGGCTCATTTCGCCCTGGTGGTTGACGATGGTGCCGTCCACGTCAAGGCAAATCATCAATTTTTGCTTGGTCAGCCGGTCGTCGTTGCCGAGCTTAGTCATAACAGTCATGGCTCAAGTTAACCATCAGCGCAGGTATTTGGCGATGACCCAAGGCACAGCACCAGGTGAACAACCGGTTAAACGCAGGTGCCGGCCGCCCCGCGAGGGGAGGCCGGCACCTGCTCGGCATTGCCTACTTGAGCACTTCGAGTCCGCCGAGGTACGGCTGCAAGGCCTTCGGCACGTTGACCGAACCATCAGGGTTCTGGTGGTTTTCCAGGATCGCGACAATCCAGCGGGTCGTGGCCAGGGTGCCGTTCAGGGTTGCCACCGAACGGGTCTTGCCTGCCTTGCCGTCGACGATCTCGCGTTCGCGGATGTTCAGGCGGCGGGCCTGGAAGGTGGTGCAGTTCGAGGTCGAGGTCAGCTCGCGGAAGGTGCCTTGGGTCGGAACCCAGGCTTCGCAGTCGAACTTGCGCGCGGCGCTCATGCCCAGGTCGCCGGCGGCGGTGTCGATGACGCGGTAGGCCAGCTCCATGCGGCCGAGCATGTCCTCTTCCATGGCCAGCAGCTTCTCGTGCTCCGCCTCGGCGTCCTCGACGCTGGCGTAGACGAACATCTCCAGCTTGTTGAACTGGTGCACGCGGATGATGCCGCGGGTGTCCTTGCCCGCCGAACCGGCCTCGCGGCGGTAGCAGGAGGACCAGCCGGCGTAGCGGATAGGGCCGTCGGACAAATCCATGATCTCGTCCGCGTGGTAGCCGGCCAGGGCCACCTCGGAGGTGCCGACCAGGTACAAGTTGTCGCGCTCGAGCTTGTAGATCTCGTCGTCGTGCTCGACGTCGAAGCCGGTGCCCTGCATGGTTTCCGGGCGGACCAGGGTCGGGGTGATCATCGGAATGAAGCCGTGGTCCATGGCCACATCCAGGGCCATGTTCATCATCGCGATTTCCAGGCGGGCGCCGATGCCCTTGAGGAAGTAGAAGCGGGAGCCGGAGACCTTGGCGCCGCGCTCCATGTCGATGGCGTCCAGCTTCTCGGCGATCTGCAGGTGGTCCAGCGGCTCGAAGCCCTCGGCCTTGAAGTCGCGGATGGTGCCCACGTGCTTGACGACGGTGAAGTCGTCTTCGCCGCCGGCGGGGATGCCGTCGATGATCAGGTTGGGGATGGAACGCTGCAGGGCGGTGCACTTGGCGGCGGCCGTATCGGACTCGGCCTGGGCAGACTTGACCGCGGCGGCGAGCTCCTTGACCTCGGCAAGCAGGGCGGCGCGCTCGTCGCCCTTGGCCTTGCCGACCTTCTTGGAGAACGCATTCTGCTCGGCACGCAGGCGCTCGTAGGTGGCGATGGTTTCACGACGTGCCGTGTCAGCTGCCAGCAGCTGGTCGATTAACGACTCGTCGGCACCGCGCGCGCGTTGCGAGGCACGGTACAAATCCGGATTTTCGGTGAGCATTTTCAGGTCGATCACATGATAAGGGTAGCAATCATGAGTACGATGAGAGCATTATGCAGACAAATCGTGTGATCGTTTTCTCTGCCGTGGTTGCTGCAGCTGCCGCCGCGGCGACCAGTTGGTATTCGGTGCGCAAGCTTTCGAACTACAGCAAGCCATTGGCCAAGCAGCCCGAAGCGGCCGCCCAGTCGGTCGCCGCAAAGGTGGCCCTGGTGATCAATCCTTCCAAGTCAGGTGCTGGCGAAGCGAGGGAAGCAGTGGCCCGTGTCTGCGCCGAGGCAGGACTGGAAGCGCCCCTGGTCCTTGAAACCACCAAGGAGAATCCCGGCCAGGACGCAGCCCGGGAAGCACTCGATGCGCAATGCGACACAATTATTGCCGCCGGCGGCGACGGAACCATCCGCGCCGTCGCAGAAGTGCTCGAAGGCACCGACGCGTCCCTGGGGATCCTGCCGCTGGGCACCGGAAACCTGCTGGCCCGCAACGTGGACATCCCCGTGGATGACCTGCATACCGCGGCGCTGGTCGCGGTACGCGGAATGGTTCGCCGGATCGACGTCGGGCATATGAAGCTGCAGCTGCTGGACGGCAACGAGGCAGACCATGCGTTCCTGGTCATCGCCGGCGTGGGCACCGACGCAGACCTGTTCGACGACACCAATGAAGAGCTGAAATCCAAGGTTGGCTGGCTTGCCTATTCGGAAGCCGGGCTGCGCCAGCTGCCGGGCCGGCGCAAGAAGGTCAGCTTCAAGCTCTCGGAGGACGAGAGCTGGCAGACCCGCAAGGTCCGTTCGGTGCTGTTCGCCAATTGCGGCAAGCTGCAGGGCCTGGATTTCGTGCCGGACGCCAAGATCGACGACGGCGTGCTGGATGCCGTGGTGCTCTCGCCCCGCTCGGCCGCGGGCTGGACGTGGATCCTGCTGAAGACCGCATTCCGCGCCAAGAACAAGATCCCGGTCATGAGCTTCTACCAGACCACTGGCGTGTCGCTGCGCTGCGATGAGCCGATGAATACCCAGATCGATGGGGACCCCACCGGCCAGGTCAATGAACTGCAGGTGTCCGTGAACCCGAGCGCACTGCGCCTGCGCGCCCCATAACTGCTGCTGATCCCCCGGCCGTTTCCCCTCCAGGAGGAACGGCCGGGGGATCACTGTGCCTAGACCCGGTCGCGCAGCGACTGCACCCAGGCGCGGGCCTCGCTGAAGGCCGCGTCGGAATTGTGCGTGTCCACGGATGCTTCCAGGCCTTGAGCCGCCGGGTAGGAACCGAGGAAGCGAAGCTTCGGGGACAGCCGGTGCAGCCCCGACAGCGCGGCGGCAACGCGTTCCTCGGCCACATGGCCTTCGATATCCACGGAGAAGAAGTACTCCCCCAGGCTCTTGCCGGTAGGCCGGGATTCAATGCGCGACAGGTTCACGCCGCGTGCGGTGAATTGCTCCAGGAGTTCCATCAGCGCACCGGGACGGTCTTCTGGAAGCGGCAGGATCAGCGTTGACTTGTCCACACCGGTCGGCTGCGGAATCCTTCCCGGGCGGGTGACCAGGATGAAGCGGGTGACCGCTCCGACGTTGTCCTCGACGCCGCTCACCAGCACCTTCAAGCCGCGTTCCTGGGCCACCAGCGGAGAGCAGATCGCCGCATCATGCGGAGGATCCGCCTCTTCGAGGGCCAGGGCGCCGGCGGCTGTGGAGGAGGCCGGAGTGAATGCGGCACCGGGAATATTTGCTTCGGCCCATAAGCGGCACTGTGCCCAGGCATGCCCATGGGTGGAGATCTGCTTGATCTGCTCCAGCGAGTCGATGCCGGGGCGCACCGCCAACACGAAGGTGATCGGAACCAGGATCTCGGAGACAATCTGCAGCGATTCGCCCTGGGCAATCGCGTCCAGGGTGGCCGAAACGCCGCCTTCTACAGAGTTCTCGATCGGCACCATCGCCGCATCTGCGGCACCTTCGCGCACCATGGACAGCGCCACGTTGACGTTGGAGGCGGGAATCCGCTGCGCATCGGCAGCCCCGGGAACCTGCAGGAGGGCCGACTCGGTGAAGGTGCCCGCAGGTCCCAGATAGGCATAGTTCATCGTACGGTTGGCTCCTGGCCGTTGTCCGCTTCCATTGGCAGGCCCGCTTCGATCCACGCATCCGAGCCGCCGGCAACATTGAAGGCGGTGTAGCCCATCGCGGTGAGCCACGAGGCGGCCTGGGCCGAACGGCCGCCGGTACGGCAGATGACGTAGGTGTCTACATCCGGGTCAAGCTCCGATACCTTCTCCGGCAGGGTGCCCAGGGGAATATGGGTGGCTCCGGCGGCACGGCCGGCTTCCCATTCGAAGTCTTCGCGCACATCGAGGATGAAGGCGTCCTTCGGGACATCATTGACCTGGACAGTCTCAAAATCGCTCACGGCTAGCATTCCTCTCACATAGGGTGTTTGCTTATAAGACTAGTCATTTCCTGCGTCGAAAGCCGACATGTTTCCCTCAAGCGCCCTGAAATTGCGAGACGAGCTGGCCCGCGGCGAGCGTTCAAGCCGCGAGGTGACCGAGCACTACCTCAAGCGCATCGAAGAGCAGGCGGACCTCGGTGCTTTCGTCCACGTGGCGGAGAATGCGATGGAGGCCGCGGCAGCGGCCGACGAGGCGCATGCCCGCGGGGAGATTGGCCGGTTGCACGGTCTTCCCACCGCGTTCAAGGACCTGAACGATGTGGCGGGGATGCCTACCACCTACGGCACCGCGGCCATGCCAGCAGCGGTGGCCGGACGCGACCACTCCTTGGTGGCCAGGCTTCGCACCGAGGGCGTGGTGATCCTGGGCAAGACCCAGGTCCCGGAGTTCGGGCTGAGCAGCTATTCCGAGAACCTCATCGCTCCCCCTTCGCGCAATCCCTTCGATCCAACGCGCACTTCGGGCGGCTCCTCCGGCGGGCAGGCCGCGGCAATTGCCGCCGGCATGATTCCGCTGGGCCCGGGCTCCGATGGCGGCGGCTCGGTCCGCATCCCGGCGGCGGCCTGCGGACTGGTGGGGCTGAAGCCTTCCTTGGGGCGCATCCCCAGCGACATCCTCGATGGCTACACCGACCCCATGGGTGCGCCGAAATTAACCGTCAGCGGACCGCTGGCCCATGATGCCCTGGATGCGGCTTTGCTGCTGGACGCCATGCGCGGGAAGGACCACTACCTGCCGTTGCTGCAGGGCAGCTACCCCCAGCGCCTGGATGGCCTGAAAATCGGGTACAGCACCCACTCGCCTTTTGAACCCGTCTACGAGATTGAGCTGTCGCAGGAAGCCCGGGCGGCCTTCGCCCAAGGACTTGAACGCCTGGGCGAACGCCATCGCGTCCAGCCGGCGAACCTGCACTATGCCACCGACTATCCGGAAACCTTCGCGGCAGTGTGGACCAACGGGCTGAAATCCGTTCAGGTCTCGGATGATTCGCTGCTGGGAGAACTGGCAAGGGACTTCCGCCGGCGCGCCGCCGAGCGCTCCCTGGAGCAGAGCCTGCAGGCCGGGTCGCGGTTGAAGCAGATAGCGGCTGACTTCGTGCGCCAATGGTCCGCCTTCGATGTGGTGGCTACCCCTGCCATGGCGTCAATCCCGCCGAAGATCGGGCACTATACACAATCCACGGCAGATGTGGATTATATGTTGCAGTGCCAGTACACCCCCTACACGTCCATGGTGAACGTCGCCTCGGTAGCTGCCATCACCGTTCCGGTGGGCCACTCCAATGAGGGGTTACCCATGAGTATTCAGCTGATTTCCCCGCGTTCCGACGAAGGCCTGCTGCTCGCGCTGGCCGCTCAGATGCAGTTGTGAGCTTTCCCATATAAGTAGGTACTCGCGTAGGCAAAAGCGAAAAATGTTACGTATGTCTACTGCAACAACGAGCACCAAATCTTCCGGAAAGACCTTCTTCGGTCATCCCGGTGCGCTCGCAAGCCTGTTCAGCGTCGAAATGTGGGAGCGATTCTCCTTCTACGGCATGCAGGGCTTGCTGGCCTACTACATGTACTACTCGGTCACCGACGGCGGCTTGGGCATGGACCAGGGCCTGGCCCTGTCGCTGGTCGGCGCCTACGGCGGCGCCGTGTACCTGTCCACCATCCTGGGCGCCTGGCTCTCCGACCGCCTGTTCGGCTCGGAACGGGTCCTGTTCTTCTCGGCCATCGCGATCATGCTCGGCCACATCGGCCTGGCCCTGTTGCCCGGCTATGTGGGCCTAATCGTCGGACTGGTCCTCGTTGCCATCGGCTCCGGCGGCCTGAAGGCCAACGCCGTAGCCCTGGTCGGCTCCCTGTACTCCAAGGATGATCCGCGCATCGATGCAGGCTTCTCCCTGTTCTACATGGGCGTGAACATCGGCGGCCTGCTCGGACCGCTGCTCACCGGCTGGCTGCAGGTCAAGTACGGTTTCCACATCGGCTTCGCGGCCGCAGCTGTCGGCATGGCCATCGGCCTGGCGATCTACGCCATGGGCCGCAAGAAGCTGCCGGAATCCGGCCGCATCCCGAGCAACCCTTTGCCGGCCGCCGAGCGCAACCGCTACGTGGTCATCTTCGTCGCCGTGATCGTCCTGATCATTGCCGCATTCGCGTCCAAGATCGTGACCCCGCAGAATCTGGCAAGCACCATCGCCTACGTGGTGATCGCCGCGTCGATCGTGTACTTCGCATTGATCCTGCGCAGCAAGAAGGTCAACGCCACCGAACGCAAGCAGGTCTGGGCCTTCATTCCGTTCTACATCGGTTCGGCTGCCTTCTGGGCCCTGTTCCAGCAGCAGTTCACCTTCATCGCCGCCTACTCGGACCAGCGGCTCGACCGCCACCTGGGCAGCTGGGAAATGCCGCCGAGCTGGGTCACCTCGATCAACCCGGTCTTCATCATCATCTTCGCCGGCATCTTCGCCGCCCTGTGGACCAAGCTGGGCAAGCGCCAGCCACGCACCTCGATGAAGTTCGGACTGTCGCTGGTGGTTGTGGGCGCGGCCTTCCTGCTGTTCATCCCGCTGGAATCCTTCGTGAAGACTCCGCTGCTGGCGCTGGTCGGCATCCTGCTGCTGTGCACCTTTGCCGAGCTGCTGCTCTCCCCGGTGGGCCAGGCAATTGCCACCAAGCTGGCGCCGGCCGCCTTCGGCACCCAGATGATCGCCTTGTTCTTCCTCTCGGTTTCGCTGGGCACCACCCTGTCGGGTGTGCTGGCCGGCTACTACACCGAGGGCAATGAGATCCCGTACTTCATCGGCATGGGCGGCACCGCCGTCGTCCTGGGTATCGCCATGATGGCAGCTACCCCGGCCCTGAAGAAGCTGATGGGCTCGATCCACTAAGCATTCGGGCATGGAGAAAGCGGTTGGTTCAGATATGAGCCAACCGCTTTTTCATGCCCTGGAACTAGTGGAGGAACCCGAGGGAGAAGATCACGTCGTCGTAATACGAGCCGTAGCCGAATCCGGTGGACATCGCCCAGAAGAACCAGATGGCCAGCGCATATCCGAGTATGGCTAGGGCTAATCCGATCCATGAGGTGATCAGCCCGGCCAGGCACAAGCCCCGGGAAGCAGGTTCGCGCCGGTAGGCCAGGTGTCCGGTAATGACTCCGGCCAGCGGAACAAGGATAATGACAGAGAAGCCCAGCAACGACAAGATGCCGAGCACCAAGGAAGCCGTCGAGAGGCCGGCGGATTCTGGCGGTCGTTGGTAGGGGTTCTGCGGATACTGGTAGTAGCTCATTTGACTACCATTCTTCTACGAAACCGCGATAAGCGCATCAATCTGAAAGGCAATCTGTGGCACACCTCCGAGCTGGCCAGCCAGCCCAAGAATCGGACCTGATCAATCTGCAGGAGGTGCTCGATGCCTACAGCACCCTGGTTCCGTCCAGCACCAACCCCGACCAGGCAGTCATCTTCGGCACCTCGGGACACCGCGGAAGCTCGCTGAACACCACCTTCAATGAAGCGCATATCGCCGCGATCACCCAGGCCGTGGTCGATTACCGCAACAGCGCGGGCATCACTGGGCCAATGTACGTGGGCAAGGACAGCCATGCGCTCTCCGAGCCGGCATACGGCACCGCGCTGGAAGTGCTGGCAGGCAACGGCGTCAGAGTGATGGCCGATGACGGGCTGACTCCCACTCCAGCGGTAAGCCACGCAATCCTGGTGCATAATGCCAGCGGCGGCGAGCAGGCCGATGGCCTGATCATCACGCCCTCGCATAACCCGCCGACCGACGGCGGCATCAAGTACAACCCGCCGCATGGCGGACCGGCCGAATCCGAAATCACCGGGCCCATCGCCGCACGGGCCAACGAGCTGCTGGCCAGCGGGCAGATCAAGCGCGGCGAGCCCAATGCCCAGCCATTCGACTTCCGCGAACTGTACATCACCGATTTGGCGGAAGTGATCGATTTCAAGGCCATCGCGGATTCCGGAATTTCCATTGGCGCAGATCCGCTGGGTGGCGCGTCGGTGCACTACTGGGACGAGATCGCCCGGCGCTATAACCTGAACCTCGAGGTGGTCAACGAGTCCGTGGATCCGCGCTTCGGCTTCATGACCCTGGACAAGGACGGGAAGATCCGCATGGATTGCTCTTCCGCCCATGCCATGGCCTCGCTGGTGGCCAACCGCGAGAAGTACGACATCGCGACCGGCAACGATGCCGACGCCGACCGCCACGGCATTGTCACCCCGGATGCCGGCCTGATGAACCCGAACCACTTCCTGGCCGTGGCCATCGACTACCTGCTCACCCACCGCCCGCAGTGGCCCGCCGATGCCCAGATCGGCAAGACGCTGGTCTCCTCGGTGCTCATCGACAAGGTGGTGGCCTCCCACGGCCGGGTGCTGCGCGAGGTTCCGGTGGGCTTCAAGTACTTCGTTGAGCCTCTGGCTTCGGGCAGGGTCGCCTTCTGCGGCGAGGAATCGGCTGGGGCAAGCTTCCTGGACTTCTCCGGCAAGGCGTTCAGCACCGACAAGGACGGCCTGATGCTGGCCCTGCTGGCCAGCGAGATCCGCGCGGTAACTGGCAAGAGCCCCAGCCAGCTGCATGCCGAGCTGGTCGAGCGCCATGGTCCCAGCTTCTACGACCGCTTCGATGCGCCGGCAAACCGCGAGCAGAAGGCCATCCTGGGCAAGCTGGATCCCTCGATGGTCAGCGCCACCGAGCTGGCTTCGGATCCGATTACCGCCAAGGCCACGCAAGCGGCCGGCTTCCCGATTGGCGGTCTGAAGGTTTCCAGCGAGCACGCATGGTTTGCCGCGCGCCCGTCGGGCACCGAAGACATCTACAAGATCTATGCAGAATCGACAAAATCACCCGAACATCTGCAGCAGGTGCTGGCAGAGGCACGGGTGATTGTCGATGCCGCGCTAGCTGGCTAATTCAGCTTCGCGGTCCATGGGTCGATTTCCACGGCTGGCTGCTTGCGGGTAGCCAGCCAGTGGCCCAGCCACAGCAGCAGGAAGATCGGCAGGCCGATATAGCTGGAAGCCATCTGCAGCAGGTTTCCATCCAGGATGGCCTGGTAGTTCTGGCCGGCGATCACCACGATCAGGATCACGAAGGCAAGGATCGGACCCAGCGGGAACAGCGGCGCCTTGTACGGGAGCTTCGCCAGATCCTGTCCGCTGGCAATGTATGCCTTGCGGAACTTGTAGTGGCACACCGCGATGCCCACCCACGCGATGAACCCGGACAGGCCCGAGACGTTCAGCAGCCAGGTATAGGCCGAACCCTGCCCGATGATCGCGGTCAGGAAGCCGAAGAGGCCCACCGATGCGGTCATCAGCATGGCCGGCATGGGCACGCCGCGCTTGTTCAAGCGGGCGAAGATCTTTGGCGCCTTGCCGTCCAGCGCCATCGAATAAAGCATGCGCGCAGAGGCATATAGGCCGGAGTTGCCCGCCGAGAGGATAGCCGAGAGGATCACCGCATTCATCAAGGCCGCGGCGAAGGCCACGCCTGCCCGCTCGAAGACGAGGGTGAATGGCGAGGTGGTGATATCCGATGCCTCGGAGGAAAGCAGCGAAGGATCCAGGTACGGGATCAGCATGCCAATCACGAAGATCGCGCCGATGTAGAACAGCATGATCCGCCAGAAGATCGCCTTGATGGCCCGAGGGATGTCGCGCTTGGGGTTCTCTGCCTCTCCGGCGGCCACGCCGATCAGCTCCGTGCCCTGGAAGGAGAAGCCGGCAATCATGAACACCGAGACGATCGACAGCCAGCCGCCAACGAATGGCGCCTCGCCCTCGGTCCAGTTGCTGAAACCTGGCGTGGAGTCGCCCAGGATGCCGAAGATCATTGCGACACCGCAGATCAAGAAGACCACTACGGTGATGACCTTGATCGCGGCCAGCCAGTACTCGCCCTCGCCAAACGCCTTGGCGGACAACGCGTTCAGGCCGGTGAGCAGCGCCAGGAAGACGGCAGCCCAGATCCATCCCGGAGTATCCGGGAACCAATAGGACATGATGATCCCGGCGGCTACCAGTTCGGCAGCCACGGTGATTGCCCAGTTGAACCAGTAGTTCCAGCCGATCGCGAAGCCAAAGTGGCGGTTCACGAAGACCGTTGCGTAGGTTTGGAAGGACCCGGCGACCGGAAGGCGGGCGCTCATTTCCCCCAGTGACTGCATCAGGAGCAGCACCATCAGGCCAATCAGCGCATAGGCCACCAGCGAACCGCCAGGACCTGCTTGCGCAATGGTGCCGCCGGAAGCGACGAAAAGTCCGGTACCAATCGAGCCGCCAATGGCAATCATCTGCATATGGCGAGCTTTGAGGCCACGCTTCAGACCGTCTTGGGACGGTGCGGGCTCAGTCATGCGTTACATCTCCTGATGCTTGAAAATTTCCAACCTATCAATCCAAGCACCCTGACAAGCCACAACGCTATGAACCGCGCTACAGTAAGCGATCAATAATCTTTCGCTTAGCCCATGAATACGGAGGATATATTGCGCTCAGGGTGTCAACTACCGTCGTTTTGTTGAGTTCAGAGCGCATCTGCGAAAGCCGCTCGAATCCGTGCCTGCCATGGTAGGCCCCCATCCCGCTCGGTCCGATGCCGCCGAAAGGCAGGGTTGGAACGACCATCTGGGCCAGCGGGGCATTATGCACGATTGAGCCGGCGCGCACCCGGTCGGAGAAGATCGACTGCAACCGCGGGCTTTCGCTCATCAGGTAGGCAGCCAGCGGAGACGGCCTCCGGGCGATGAATTCGAGGGCCTCCTCGAAGCTTTCCACCTCGATCACTGGAAGAATTGGACCGAATATCTCCTCGGTCATCAAGCTTCCTTCAAGATCTGGATTGCGCATGATGCTCGGTGCGATGCGCAGTGTTTCCTCGTCATATTCGCCCCCGAAAACCACCTCGCCCTGCTCGAACATCGACAACAGCCGGTCGAAGTGCTTGCGGCTGACGATGCGGCCGTAGTCCGGGTGGGTCAACGGCTCCTTGCCGTAGAAGCTGGTGATGGCCTGGCCCAGGCGCTGGATGAGCTCAGTGGAGTCCCCAATGCTCAAGACATAATCCGGGGCCACGCAGGTCTGACCGGAATTCATGAATTTGGCATAGGCGAGGCGCTTTGCCGAAGCCAGCGAATCGTTTTCCACCACGGCCGGCGATTTTCCGCCCAATTCCAAAGTGGTTGGCGTCAGGTGCTTTGCCGCCGCGGCAGCCACGATCTTGGCCACGCGTTCACCGCCGGTGTAGAAGATGTGATCCCAGCGGGCGGCAAGCAGCTCGGTGGAGGTGTCCACTCCTCCCTCAACGACCGCATAAACACGTTCATCCAGGTAGACCGGGAGGAACTTGGCCAAGACGCCCGAGGTGGCCGGAGCCAGCTCGGATGGCTTGATCACCGCGGCGTTGCCGGCGGCAATGGCCGCGACCAGCGGTGCGAGTACCAGCTGGACCGGGTAGTTCCAGGCGCCGATAATCAGCACGACGCCCAGCGGACGCGGCTCAACCTTGGCCATGGCCGGCTGCAGGGCCAGCGGAACTTTGACGCTGGTGGAATCCATCCATTCAGCGAGGTGGCGTTGGGCGAAATCTATTTCTGCGCGCACCACGTCGATCTCGGAGAACTTGGCCTCGGTGGCGCTCTTGCCCAGGTCTTCAGCCAGGGCCTGGACGAAGTCTTCCAGATGCTCGTCGAGCATCTTTTCCAGGGCCTTGAGCTGTTGCAGGCGGAAGCGTCGCGGATGCGTGATCCGGGTGTCAGCAGAACGCCGCAAATGGCTCAGAACTGTTGCAATGCGCGATGGATGCTCGTCCACCGGAGGTGCGGAATCGCCGACCGGTTCGGGCAACGGCGTGGAAGTAAACAGACCCATGTTTTGAGCGTACGGCAACGAGGCGGATATTCACTGATTAATTCGCGAAGGGATTCAATATGTATCAAATAGTTGATACATTAATGGCCATGAGCCAGATCCCGGCGAGCGCCATATCCATCGCTTTCGTTGGCGCAGTCATATACCTGTGGTTGCGCTCCGTGGCGCATCGGCGTGAGGCACCGGCTATCGTCCGCGCCCAGTCGCACTCATTCTGGTGCGCATTGATCGCATTCTTCGCTTCGACTTCGTGGGATCTGCCTGAGACGTGGCGCATTCCCATGAACGGGACCGATTCGAGTTCGGTTTTCGCTGCAGCTCTCTCGCCGGGAATCTGGATTCTTCTCGTTTACCTCATTGGCTTGTTCACCTGGCCCAAGGAACTCCAGCCGGTGCGCACCGCCTCACTGGAGGCGCGCACCCTGGCGACGCCGGTCCCGAAGTCCCTGGGGATTTTCGTCGCGCTGTTGCTGCTGGCCGCGGTGGGGTTGCTGTGGCCTGGTTCCCGCGTCGAAGGGAGCGTTGGCATCCCAGAGTCGGAAACCACTATGTTCGATTCTGATGGCAGCTACTCCTACACCTCTGCGGGCCCAACCGATGGCCTGCTGCCCGGAAACCAAATGCTCCCGGTCTTCATCGTGGCTCTGGCAGGTATCGTCGTGGCCACCGGGGTGATTGCAGCAGTGATCCTGAATCGGCGCCCCTTGGCCGGCATCACCGCCGAAGACAACCAGGCCTTGCGCACGGTATGGCTCAACCGGTTGCTGCGCAATACCGGTATCGTGCTGCTGGCATTTTGCGTATCGGTGGCCAATTACTCGCAAGGCAATTCAACCGGTGGACCGTACGAGTTATTGAACTATGGCGCCCTTGCGGTGGCTCTTACGCTGTTCTTCTGGGGTCCGCGCACCACATTCTCGGCTCACTCCACCACCAGGGAACGGACCGCCTTCTCGCGCTTGCGAGATCAGCTCTTCGCATTGCAATACACCACGGCTACCCTTGCATTGCTCGCCGTTGCCATCGGCTGGTCATTCCTGCCCGTGGATGAGGAATTCCGGATGCCGACCAATGAACGAACTCCGTGGATCCTGGTGCTCTTTGCCGGTGCGGCATTGCTCTACATCGTGCTCAATACGCTGTATCTGGGCTACGCCAGCAAGGTGGCTCGGCAGGCGAGTGCAGCACCAAAGCATCATGCACCCCTGCCCTTGTGGTCCTACATCGCCGCTGGCTTGCTGGTCGCCATCTGCGCTTACCTGCTATTGGATCCACCACTGGAGACGCTTTGGGGGTTCGCTCCTCCGAACCGGGGACTAGTCATCGGGCTGTTGCTGCTGCTTGCGGCGGCGCATCTGGGCTTCACCTGGTTCTCCCGCCGGGCGACTATTCCCTGGGCCGTCTCGCCAGCCGAGGAAATCTGGTATCGGCGGGTTCTGGAGCTGCGGTCGATGCGCGTTGCCACCAGCAGTGTGCTTGCCATGCTGCTGATTGGCTACGGCTTCCCAGCAGGCCTGGGGCTGTTTGCACTTCTGGTCTTCGTTGTCCCAGCGGTGATTTTCCTGGAGCGTCCTGGTACCGCGATGGTGCGTGCACAGCAGCCGACAGCAGCATCATGAGCACGCAAATCAGTGTCGACCTCGCGGCGGCCACTGCACCCTACGAGCAGATCCGCTTGCAGATCGTCTCGCTGATCGCCCTGGGAGAATTGCCCGCAGGCAGCAAGCTGCCCACCGTGCGCGCACTGGCCACCGACCTCGGCGTTGCTGCCGGAACGGTAGCGCGCGCCTACAAGGAACTGGAAGCCGAAGGTCTGATTACCTCCCGGCGGCGAGCCGGCACAGTGGTCAACGAACGGCTTCGGCCGGTGGATGCCAGCGAAGACCTGCTGGCCGCGGTGGATCACCTCTGGGCGCTGGCAGCCGCCCAGCAGGTCGATGCGGCCACGCTCAAGGCCTTGGTGGCGCGACGCGAGCGTAAGTAACTTGTCCTTGGAACCGCTTGTGCGTACGCTCTATGGCAGTGACACGGGGTGTCGGAACAACCGACTGAGATGAGACCCGTTGAACCTGATCTAGTTCACGCTAGCGGAGGGATGTCGCATGGCTTTGCATGCAGTTGCCCAAGAATACCGGCAACAATCACCTTTGGTTTTCTGCCTGACCAACACCGTCGTAACAAATTTCACCGCCAATGTCCTGCTGGCATCCGGCGCGTCCCCGGCCATGACGGATCTGCCCGGAGAGGCCGGCCCCTTCGCAAAGGCGGCTTCCGCCGTCTTGGTGAATCTGGGAACTCCGAGCACCGAGCAGCTGGCCGCCATGGAAGAAGCCGTGCAATCGGCGAGCGCAGCAGGCACCCCGTGGATCCTTGATCCGGTAGCGGTCGGCGCCCTGCCGGTGCGCACGGATTTTGCGCGGCGCATTGCCAGGCAACGCCCGGCCCTGATTCGCGGCAACGCCTCGGAAATCCTGGCACTGGCCGGACGGCAATCGGCTTCACGCGGTGTCGATGCCCTGGATGACGTCTCTGCCGCCTTGGCGGCTGGACGCGATCTGGCCCAGCAGCATGACTGCGTGGTGGCCATTTCCGGCCAGTCCGATGCCATCATCGATGCCACGCGGACAGTCCTGGTGCACACCAACGGCATCGGCTTGACGCGGATCACCGGCGGCGGCTGCGCGTTGGGCGCGTTCTGCGCTGGCATGATTGCGGTCCACGATGACCCGTTCGAGGCCGCCATCGCGGCCCACGGCTTCTACGGGCTGGCCGCTGAAAAGGCCCTGAAAAACAGCACAGGTCCGGGCAGCTTCGCCGTCGCATTCATTGATGCGCTGTCCGCAACCGATCCCGAAGAACTTAAGACTTTGAAGCACGAGGAACTGAACCATGCATGATTACGGAGCCTACCTGGTAGCCAATACTGCCAGTTGCACCCCGCGCAGCACCCTGGAAGTGATCGAAGGCGCCGTCGCCGGAGGAATCCAGTGGATCCAGCTGCGCGCCAAGGATGAAACCGCCCGGGAATTCTTCGAGCTGGCCGGCGCGGCCGCCAAGCTCACCGAGGGCAAGGCCCAGTTGCTGATCAATGACCGCATCGACGTCTACCTCGCGGCGCGGGCTGCCGGTGCAGCCGTGAACGGCATCCATATCGGGCAAAAGGATGTGCCGGTGCAGTTGGCCCGGCAGATCATCGGCGAAGGCATCATCGGACTGAGCGCTTCCAGCGATGAGCAACTGGCCCAGGCGAACAAGGACGTCGCGGTCATCGACTATCTCGGTGTGGGGGCCGTCCGCGCCACCCCGACGAAGAAGGACCATCCCACTCCCCTGGGCCTCGACGGCTTTGCGCGTGCCACGACGCTGGTCTCGCTGCCCTGCGTGGCAATCGGCGCCATTACCCACGAGGACGCGGCAGCCATCCGTGCCGGCGGCGGAGCGGGCATGGCAGTGGTCCGCGCCATCTGCAATGCAGAGGATCCGCAGCAGGCCAGCGCGCAGCTCGTTTCGGCATGGGAGGCCGCCAAATGAACATCTTGTCCATTGCAGGGTCCGATCCTTCCGGTGGCGCCGGAATCCAGGCGGATCTGAAGGCCATTGCCGCCAACGGCGGCTACGGAATGTGCGTGATCACCGCCTTGACCGCGCAGAACACCCATGGGGTGTCCGGGGTGCAGGCGATCAGCGGCGATTTCGTCCTCGCCCAGCTTGAAGCCATCAGCGCGGATATCCGCATCGATGCAATCAAGATCGGGATGCTCGCCAACGCCGAGGTGATCCGCGCAGTCACCGGCTGGCTGGACACCGTGGATGCTCCGGTAGTCCTGGACCCGGTCATGGTGGCCACCAGCGGGGACCGCCTGCTGGATGGCGAAGCGGCGCTCGATTCGCTGCTGGACCGGGCCACGGTGATCACCCCGAACCTGCTGGAACTGGCCAGCCTGCTGCGCGAGCCGGTAGCCGCATCATGGGACGAGGTGCTGCGCCAGGCCCAGCGCCTGGCGGCCAAGCACGAGGCCCTGGTGCTGGCGAAGGGCGGGCATCTGGCCGGGGCGGACTGCCCCGACGCGCTGGTAGCAGCGGACGGGGTGCTCTGCGAGCTGCACGGTGCGCGCCATGCCACCAAGAACACCCACGGCACCGGCTGCACCCTCTCCAGCGCCCTGGCCACCCGCTTCGCGGCCACCGGAGACTGGACCGCCGCGTTGGAGCAGTCCAAGGCGTATCTGTCGGCGGCAATTGCGGCGGCCGACCAGCTGCAGGTGGGCAGCGGGCACGGCCCGGTCAACCACTTCGCCGGGTTCTTCGCCGGTGCTGATCCGATGACCGGCTGGTGGGAGGACATCGCGGGCCTGCGTGCGGGCATCGACCAGCTGGCGTTCATCATGCAGCTGGCCGACGGCAGCCTGGAACGCGAGAAGTTCGAGTACTACCTGGCCCAGGACGCCCTGTACCTGCAGCGCTACGCCCAGGTGCTGGCGCAGGCCAGCGCGCTGGCCCCGGACCTGGATGCGCAGCGCTTCTGGGCCAAGGGCGCCGGGCAGATCCTCGAGGGCGAGCTGCAGCTGCACCGCAGCCACCTGGTGGAAGGGCTGGCGAACCCTTCGGCGACCACGCTGAACTACGTGAACCACCTGTCCTCCTGCACCGGGAGCTATGCGGAGCTGATCGCCGCAATCCTGCCGTGCTACTGGCTCTACCAGGACATCGGCAAGCGGCTGGCGGCGGCCAACCATGCCGGGCACCCCTACGGCGACTGGCTGGAGACCTATTCCTCCCCGGAATTCGACGAGGCCACCGCCCAGGCGATCGAGATGGTGCGCACCGCGTGGACGCTGGCCGACCCGGCGCTGCGCGAGAAAATGCGCCAGGCGTTCCTGCGTTCCAGCGAACACGAGCTGGCGTTCTTCGCGCAGGCCCACGAGAACCGAGTAGAATTCTCTACGGCCTGAAACCCGCAGGGCCGGGAAGAGGAATCATGAGTTGGAGCATCCACGGCAACGGCAAGACCATCACCGAAGGCGAGGTAGTTGCCCCGGATGAGCGGCTGCATTGGCCGCAAACCGTTTCCATCGGCGCCCAGCACATCCTGGCGATGTTCGGCGCCACCATCCTGGTTCCGACGCTGACCGGATTCCCGGTCACCACCACCTTGCTGTTCACCGGCTTGGCCACCATCATCTTCCTGCTGATGACCAGGAACAAGGTGCCCAGCTACCTGGGTTCCTCCTTTGCCCTGATCGCCCCGGTGGTCGCGACCACCGGGTCGCACAGCATGTCCGGCGCCCTGGGCGGCATCGTGATGACCGGCGTGCTGCTGTTCATCGTCGGGCTGATCGTGCAGAAGACCGGCACCGGCTGGATCCACGCGCTGATGCCTCCAGTGGTCATGGGCACCATTGTTGCGCTGATCGGCCTGAACCTGGCCAGCGCCACCCTGGCCCCGATGAAGGACTTCCCGCTGACCACCTTCCTCACGGTGCTCTTCACCGTGGTGGCCACGGTGGCCTTCAAGGGCCTGCTGGGCCGGCTCTCGATCCTTGTCGGCCTGGTCTGCGGCTACCTGGTGGCGCTGGCCCAGGGCCAGGTGGACTTCTCCAAGGTGGGCGACGCCGCATGGTTCGGCCTGCCCGAGTTCCACACCCCGACCTTCCATTTCGATACCGCGCTGATGTTCCTGCCTGCGGTCTTCGTGCTGATCGCCGAGAATATCGGCCATGTGCGCACCGTGGGCGTGATGACCGGCCGCGACCTGTCGGCGTTCAACGGACGGGCGCTGATGGCTGATGGCGCCGCCAGCGTGCTCGCCGGCTTCGGCGGCGGCTCGGCGACCACCACCTACGCCGAGAACATCGGCGTCATGGCCGCCTCGCGCGTGTACTCCACCGCCGCCTACTGGATCGCCGCGATCGTGGCCATGTCCCTGGCCTTCCTGCCGAAGTTCGGCGCCTTGATCGGCACCATTCCGGTGGGCGTGATCGGCGGCCTGGGCATCGTGCTCTACGGCATGATCGGCATCGTCGGCGCGCGCCTGTGGATCGAGGCGAAGGTGGACTTCGGCAATCCGATCAACCTGATGACCGCCGGCACCGGCCTGATCATCGCGATCGCGGTGACCAGCGAAATCGCTTTCGGCCAGTTCCAGCTCGGCGGCATCGCCCTGGGCTCGATCGCCACGCTGGTGGTCTTCCACCTGATGAGTGCCGTGGCCAAGCTGCGCGGCAACGACTTGGCCGACGCGCATAAGAGAGCGGAAATCTAGCAAGAAATATTTCGGCAGGCCGGCAGTGCGCGTTAGCGCACTGCCGGCCTGCTTTTTTTGTCCGGGAATTTCCGGGCTGGTCAGGCGTGAAGCAAAACGGTTGTTCAGGCCACGCAAATCGTTAAAGTAAGGAATCCTTCCAAATTGTGATTGATCTCCCAAGAAAATTCGGAAAATCTGGATTCTGCGGCGCTCGAATCCGATAGCATGGCACATTGTGACTGCGACAACACCAGACGGAAAACTCTCCGCGCGACTCATCTTCATCGCCCTCGGGGCGGCCTTGGGCGGGTTCGTTTTCGGATATGACTCATCGATCGTCAACGGCACCGTGGACGCCGTCGAGCACGAATTCGGGCTCAACGCGGTAACCATCGGCTTTACCGTTTCCTGCGCCCTGCTCGGCGCGGCACTGGGAGCATGGGTGGCCGGCCTGGTCTCCGAACGCGTGGGACGCGTGCGCACCATGCTCATCGCCTCCATCCTGCTGGCCGCATCGGCCCTCGGCTGCGGCCTGTGCTTCGGCGTGGCCGACCTGATCATCTGGCGCATCGTCGGCGGCATCGGCGTGGGCTTCGCCTCGGTGATCGCCCCTGCCTACATCGCCGAGGTCTCCCCCGCCGCGCACCGCGGACGCCTTGGCACCATGCAGCAGATGGCCATCGTGCTGGGCATCTTCGTGGCCTTCCTGGTCAGCGCGCTGCTGGTCTTCGTGATGGGCTCGGCAGATGCCATCGGCCTATTCGGCTTGGCCGCCTGGCGCTGGATGTACCTGTCGCTGCTGGTTCCAGCGGCGCTCTACGGCCTGCTCTCGCTGCGGCTTCCGGAATCCCCGCGCTATCTGGTCGAGCGCGGCCGCTATGTCGAGGCCGCTGCCGTGCTGACCCGCGATATGGGCATGAAGGCCGGAGCCGATACCGAGAAGAAGATCGAGGAGATCCGCGCCACCGTGCACATCGAGCGGCGCCAGGCTTTCAAGGACCTGCTGGGACGCTTCGGCTTCCACCCGCTGGTGTGGGTCGGCATCCTGCTCTCGGTCTTCCAGCAGTTCGTCGGCATCAACGTGATCTTCTACTACTCCACCACGCTGTGGAAGTCCGTCGGCTTTGCCGAATCGGACTCCTTCACGATTTCGCTGATCACCTCGGTGACCAACGTGGTGGCAACAATCGTGGCGGTGCTGCTGATCGACGTGCTGGGACGCAAGCTGCTGCTCGCCATCGGCTCGGCCATCATGACCTTGTCGCTGGGCATGATGGCGGTGGCCTTCGCCCAGTCGGTCACCATCGACGGCGCCGTGTCGCTGCCGGGCAGCTGGGGCATTATCGCCCTGGTCTCGGCGAACCTGTTCGTCGTCGGCTTCGGCGCCACCTGGGGTCCGGCCGTATGGGTCTTGCTCGGCGAGATCTTCCCGAACTCGATCCGCGCCATGGCCCTGGGCGTGGCAGCCGCGGCGCAGTGGATCGCCAACTTCGCGGTCTCAACCACCTTCCCCGCGCTGGCCGAGGCTGGCCTGGCACTGGCCTACGGAATCTACGCGGGCTTCGCGCTGCTGTCGCTGATCTTCGTGATCTTCCTGGTCAAGGAAACCAAGGGGCGCCAGCTGGAGGAGATGACCCTCTAGGCATCCCAGGCGGCGAACCGTGCGCGCCGCGCAGCAGGAGGCGAGAACCCAAACCGGGTTCTTGCCTCCTTTGCATTCCGCGCCGCCTACCAGGCCTTGTTGGGCACCTCCGCGCCGGCCTCCCGTTGCAACGAGAGGACATGCTCCAGGCTTGGCCTGCCTTCCAGCAGCGGGCCCTGTCCGGCGAGCGCAACGCTGATAGCTTGCCCCGGCTGCAGGTCGACCTGCTGGCCGCGCACCCAGATCGGACGCGAGAATTCCCCATGCAGGGTGAACTCGATGGCTTCGGGGCGCAAGCACACGGAAATCCGCATGCCCCGCCACCCCAGGTTGAAACGCAGGGCCCGGAATTTCTCCGGGAGCCGCGGATCGAAGCGCAGCCGGTCGTCATCGTCGCGCAGCCCGGCAAAGCCGTAGACCAGCGCCGACCAGACACCGCCGGTCGACGCCACGTGCACGCCGTCAGCGGTATTGCCGTGCAGATTCTCCAAATCCACGTTCAGCGCATGCTCGAAGTACTCCCAAGCGAGATCCCGGTACCCCACCTCCGCGGCGAGGATCGACTGCACCGTTGCCGAAAGCGTCGAGTCGCCCGTGGTCAGCGGATCGTAGTAGTTGAAGTCGGCGAGCTTCTGCTCGTCGGTGAAATCGCTGGACCGCAGCCAGAGCGCCAGCACCGCGTCGGCCTGCTTGATCACCTGGAAGCGGTAGATCACCAACGGGTGGTAGTGCAGCAGCAACGGCCGCTTATCCGCACCGGTATTAGCCAGGTCCCAGACTTCGCGGTTCAGGAAGTGCTCGTCCTGCGGGTGGATTCCGACAGCTTCCGAATACGGGATGTGCATGCAGTCGGCAGCCTTGAGCCACAGCGCGAGCTCCTCGTCTTCCAGCGCGTGCCGGCTGGCCAGTTCCTCGTACTCGCGCGGATGCTCCTGAGCCATTTCGGAGAGCAGCTGGGCGCTGCGGCGCAGATTGAAGCGCGCCATGACATTGGTGTAGAGGTTGTCGTTGACCACCGCCGTGTACTCATCGGGTCCGGTGACCCCATGGATGTGGAAGCGCTCGTTGCCCTGCTCGCCGCGCCAGAACCCCAGCGAAGCCCACATGCGCGCAGTGCCCACGAGGATCTCGGCCCCGCCGGCCAGCAGGAATTCGTCGTCCTCCATGACCCCGAGGTACCGGTTGAGCGAATACACCACGTCGGCGTTGATATGGTATTGCGCCGTGCCCGCCGGATAATAGGCGCTGGCTTCCTCGCCGTTGATCGTGCGCCAGGGGAAGAGCAGGCCTTCCTCGTTCATGATCCGCGCCCGCCGGGTCGCTGCCGGAATCATCGAGACCCTGGCGCGCAGCGTATTGCGCGCCCATTGCTGGTTCGTGTAGGTCAAGAACGGCATCACATAGATCTCGGTATCCCAGAAGTAATGCCCGGAATAGCCGTTGCCGCTCACGCCCTTGGCGCTGATGCCCAGTCCGTCGGCCCGGCCGGCGGCCTGGGCGAGCTGGAACAGGTTCCAGCGGATCTTGCGCTGCAGCTCGGGCTCATCGGTATCCACCTGCACATCGCTGCGTTCCCAGTAATCAGCCATGAAGCGGCGCTGGGCGCGGAAGTGCTCATCGATCCCCAACGGCACCAGATGCTCCAAGGCCCGCTCCGAACGCGAGAGCATCTCCTGGGCCGGATGGCGCCGCGAGGAGTGGTAGACCGCGAACTTGGAAACGCGCACGCCTTGCCCGGCGTCCAGCCTGGCGCTGATCACTTCATCCGCGCGGTCATCGCGTACCTTGCGGTCCACGGACAGTTCTGCCTGCGTCCCGCCGGTGGCTGACACCTCGTGCTGGACCATTGCCGCTACCGACATCCCCGATCCGAGGACCTCGTAGGAGATGCCCAGCCGCGGCCCATCGCTGTGGATGCCGGCAGGGTGCAGCGGATTGGCACCGACCGTCTCGCTTTTGCGCGGGTCAACGGGGCCCAAGGCATCGGCTTCCTGCGGGGACGCCACCTGGCGGCTGGAAGGATACCCGATCACCGAGGACTGGATCAGCACCTGGGCCGGGGCATCAAGCAGGCGCACATGCACGTCCTGCAGCGCCAGATGGCGATCGGTGAAGGAGATCATCGAGCGCGCGGTGACGGCAATGCGGTGGCCTTCTGCAGTTCGCCACAGGGTGTGCGCGGTCAGCGTCCCGTCAAGGAAATCCAGGCGCAGTTCGTCACGAACCATCTCGGTGCGGCCGACTTCCAGGGCCTCGTCATTGATGAAGACGCGCATGGTGCGGAAATCTGGGGCGCTGATCATGGTCTGGCCGGTTTCGGCCAGCCCGAAGGCGCTCTCGGCATGGCGTATTTCCCAGGTCTCATGCAGCCCGTTGATGAAGGTGCCGCCGGCCTGGTCCCCCAAGCCCAGTTGCGCCGCCCGCGCGCCAAGGAAGCCGTTGCCCAGGGAGAACACCGTGTCCTCGGCGCCGCCGCTTTCGCGCTGGTTCCCGCGCCACAGCGACCAGGAGTCTTCTTCCCTGGCCTTGGCGTCATGCTCGGAAACCAGCTCGGACAGGTCATGGACCACGAAATGGGCGCCGGCGTCCCGCAGGGCCGCCTCGTTGCCTTCACGGGCCACGCCGATGACGCCGAAGCCTCCGGCACGCGCCGCGCTCACCCCGCTGGTGGCGTCCTCGATGACTGCGCATTCCTCCGGACGCCAGCCCAGATCCGCGGCGGCGGCCAGGAACGTGTCCGGGGCCGGCTTGCCTGCAAGCTGGCGTGCAGCGGCTTCCTGCCCGCCCATCACCAGCGGGAAATGGCCAGCCAATCCGGCGGCAGCCAGAACCATCCGCGCATTGCGCGAGGAAGACACCACCGCGACGTCCAGCCCGGCCTCCAGCACCTGCTGCAGGAAGGCCACGGAACCGGCGTAGGGGTCGATCCCGTCGCGTTGCAGCACCTGCGTGAACTTCTCATTCTTCATGTTCCCCAGGGCGCAGATGCTGTCCTCGCCGGGCTGATCGCTTTCCTCGCCGCGCGGCAACTGGATGCCGCGGGATTCGAGGATGGCGGCCACCGCGTCATAGCGCGGACGGCCGTCAAGCAGGTTGAAGTAGTCCGCGGTCGTGTACGGTGCCACGCCCGGGTGCTTGTCGAAAAAGCCGGTGAAAAGTTCTTCCCACGCCTTGCGATGCAGCAGCGCGGTCGGGGTGATCACGCCATCCAGATCGAAGAGGACGGCCTTGTAATCACGATGTCGGTACTCAGGACGAAAAGCGTTCACAATCGAAATCCTTCGAAAGAGGAGCGTATTACTGGCCGTAGTCCTTACCGTAGCAACTCAACGCGCTTGCTTCGACATACTACGATAAGAATGTGGCTCAGTGGATAGATGCATGGAATAGCGATGACTGGCGTGAGGCTACCGCCGAATGGATCGACGCTGCGTGCGAGGCCTACGGCATCGCGCGCACCGCAGGACCTGACTTCTGGCCTGCCGATCTGCACCAGATCCAGGCAACGGTGCAGACCGATGCCGCCGACCTGATCTTCAGCGCCAACGCTCCGGGGCTGGCCTCCGAGCCGGCCACCACGGTCGTTGCCGGCCAGCTGCTGCCCGACCGCGTGGTGATGCCGTTGGCCATCGACCGGATCGCCGGGTACATGCTCAGCCCGGACTACGGGCACACCCTGGCGGATCTGGGCGATTCGGTGGAGAACTGGGAGCTGGCCATGGCCTCGCTCGGCTCCTTCCAGGTCGCGCTGATGGGCCACGAGGACGAATTCTTCGATTCCGGGGTCACCGTGGTTGACCCGCAGTTCCTGCCCGAGCAGTACGAGCAGGCGCTGATGATGCACGTGTCATTGGACCCCTCCCACCCGCTGTACCTGGATGGTTCCAGCGCGGATAACCTGGTCTCGCATCTGGGTGCGCTGAAGAAGGCCACCGACGCCCTGCATGCCGGTGCGGTGCCGCTGAGCATCGAGCACGGCAACTTCGACTTGTCGCAGGTCGTGGTGCCAAGCGAAACCGGAGAGCACGGCCGCATCCTGAATCTGGGCTCCGCGCATTGGGCGCACCCCTTCTCCTCGCTGAACACTCCGCTGGCCGCCATGTGCGAGGCGTGGGATTGCGAAACCGGCGACGAGCGCGTGATGAAGGTGCTCTTCGCGTACCTGGACCAGTTCTCCGACTACGGCTCGCCCGATGAGCTCTACGACCTGATCAATCCGGCCTGCCTGGTTGCGCCGCTCTCGCAGCACGAGACCTGGCTGCGCCTGCTCTTGGATGCCAGCGACGATCACCTGCAGGAGCAGGCCCCGGCCGTGCTGGGTACCCTGGATATCTCCTAGGGCATATTTCCCAGGCTCGGTTCAGGAGCCGAGAACCCGTACCAGCAAGGCCGCGTCATCGCTCATGATGGCGTCGGCCTTGCGGTCCATCAGCAGCCGCATTGTCGGCTCGTCATCGATGACCCAGACGTGCACCTGGGCGCCGGCGCGGTGGACCGCCTTGATGAAGCGGCGCGTCGCCACCGGCAAGATACCCTGCTTCAGCGGCACCTGGACTGCCCAGTAGCCTGCCAGCAGGCGCTTCGGAACCCAGCCCAGCAGGTGGGCGCACAGCCAGATGGCAACGATTTCGCGTTGCCCCGGCGAACGCCGGATCGGCGCGGAGAGCAGGTGGCCCACCGCGGCGCTGCGCGCCGAGGAGAAGGATGCCAGGGCAATCTGCCCGTGGGCTTTCCGTCGCTCGATGAGCTCGGCCAGCGGTCCGATCACGTGCTCGTCCTTGACGTCCAGGTTCAGCGTGGCGTGCCCAAAGGCATCAAGCAGCTTGTCAAGCGTGCACAGCGGCTGCCCGCCGGCGCAGACCTCTGCCAGCTGTGCGTCGGTGAAGCCGTTGAAATTCCCGCTGGCGTCGGTGACCCGATCCAGGGTGTGGTCGTGGAAGAGGTAGACGGTGCCATCCGCCGAGGCGTGCACGTCCGATTCGAAGTGGGTGATGCCCAGTTCCGCGGCGCGCTGGAAGGCGAGCAGCGTATTCTCCTCGTTCCCTGTGCGCACCCCTCGGTGCGAAAAGGCGTAGGTCATTTCAGCAGGTCCTCGATGACTTGGGCTACCCCGTCCTCGGCCAGCGAGGGTGCGCGGAATCGGGCGGAGGCCAGCGTGGTGGGATGCCCGGAGGACATCGCGTAGCCGTGGCCCGCGTATTCGAGCATTTCGATGTCATTGGGCATGTCGCCGAAGGCCATCACCTCGTCGGCGGCAATGCCCAGGCGCTGGCAGTACTCATGCAGCGTGGTGGCCTTGTGGATATCCACATGCGCCATTTCCAGCAGGGAAACGTCGAAGGCCGAATGGGTCACCGAAACCAGTTGGGCCAGCTGCGGCCCGGCCGAGGCATAGAACTTGTCGATCGGCAGGTGCGGGGAGCGGGCAAGAAACTTCACGATGCCCTCGGAATCAATGGAGTCGCTGGTCAGATCCAGCACCGCCTGCACGCCGAAGTTGTGGTGGCGGTCGGCGAATCCTTCGCCCAGGTGCAGCCCCTTGGTGGTCTCCGCGGCGAAGGCCGCCTTCGGTTCAAGCTCCAGGATGATTTCGCTCGCCTTGCGCGCGGTGGCCGCGCTGAGCGTGCGCGACCAGATCACTTCATCCTGCTCCAGGTCGTAGAGCACCGCGCCATTGGAGCAGATGACCTTGCCCATCCCGCCGAAGGCCTCGATGATCGGGGTGAGCCAGCGGAAGGGGCGTCCGGTGACGAAGACAATCTGGATGCCGGACTCGCGGGCCTCGATGAAAGCGCGCTTGGTCCGCTCGGAAATGGTGCCGTCCTTGGCGACGATGGTGCCGTCCAGGTCCGAGGCGATCAGCTTGATCATCTACAGCTCCTGGCGGCGCGGCGGATTCGCTCCGGCACGCTGCACGGTCACCGCGGCGGCCATGGCCGCGAATTCCAGGGCCTGGGACAACTCGCCAATCTGCAGCTGGTTCAGCTTCTCCCGGTTGGCCGCGCCAATCAGTCCGTGCTCGGCCAGCCAGCACAGCAGCGCCGCGGTGAACGTGTCGCCGGCCCCCACAGTATCGGTCACCTCGACCGAGGGAGCAGTGAATTCGGCGTCGCCGGCGCGGACCACTCCCCAGGAGCCGCGCGAGCCTGCGGTGGAAACCACGATCGCCGGACCCATGTCCAGCCAGGCCCGAGCCGAGTCCTGGACCGAGCGCATCGGGTACAGCCACTTCAAATCGATGCCGGAAACCCGCACCACGTCGGCCTGGCCGACGAAGCGCTCGACCTCGGCGACGGTCTGCGCATGGTTGGTCACCAGCGACGGGCGCAGGTTCGGGTCGTAGCTGATGGTGGCGTGGGTGCGCGCCGCCGAGAGCAGCGGGTGCAGCTCTTCGGGGCTGAACAGGGTGGCGATGGAGCCGGTGTGCACCAGCTCGGCGTCCTGGGCCAGCTCCGGACCGATGGTCGGCATCTGCCAGTAGGCATTGAACGCGAAGGCCGCGCCGCCGGCCGGGTCGAGGATGCCGTGGGCGATGACGGTGGCCTGGTCGTCGGCCCCGCCCAGGTAGGCCACGTTGTTCTCCTGCAGGTACTGCTCGATCTTCCGGCCCTTGTCATCGGCGCCCCAGCGGGAGATCAGGGTCCCCGGGTAGCCCAGCCGGGAGAGCGCCACCGCGACGTTCAGCGGGCTGCCCCCGACGAACTCCTGGGCTGGGGCAATGCCGGAGGCCAGGACGTCAACGAGGGCCTCGCCGATCACCGTCGGGTTCATGCTGCTCCTTCAGTAGTGCAGTGGGGACAGGGCCCGCACGCAGGCAGCCCATTGGCTGCTGTGCGGATCGATCCAGGTGTAGTGGTCGCCGTCGAACAGCGAGAAGCTGTGCTCCTGTCCGAGCGCGGCCGCTTTCTGGGCCGCGATGCGGGCAATTCTTGGCGGAACATCGCCATCGTCCCGTCCATGAAAGATTACGACACGGGCAGGCATTGGCCATAATTCCACCGGATTGCAGGCGCCCAGTGGCGCACCGCCGAGCATCTCCTCCACCGCGCTGTCGCTGAGCTTCAGCCGCTGGGCGGTTTCCAGGTCCAGCACCCCGGCCTGGCTGATCACCTGGGAAACCCGCTGGTCATGGGCTGCCAGCACGCAGGCCAGCTGGGCCCCGGCCGAATGGCCGATGAGCGTGATCGGCCCTTCTTCCTTGACCAGGCCCAGGGCGAGCCGGGCATCGGCCAGCATTTTCGCCGCACTGCCCGGCCCGCGCCGGTATTCGAGGTTGTAGGCGGGAATCCCGCGGGCAGCGAGATCCTGCGCCAAGGGCACGCCGAGGCTGGCCGTGTACTTCTCACGCCAGTATCCGCCGTGGATGATCATCACCGCTCCGCGGGCGGTGATGCGTTCGGGCTCGTAGAACTGGACGTACTGGTCCCGGTGCGCCCCGTAGTGCATGGCTGGCCGCCCGGCTAGTTGCCCGGGAAGACCGGCGAGCGCTTCTCGACGAAGGCGGCCCGGCCTTCCACCGAGTCGGCGGTGTGGTAGGCCTGGAGGAACGCGTCGACCTCGCGTCCCAGCCCCTGATGCGTGTCCAGCCCGTCCATCGAAACCATGGCGCGCTTGGCAATGGAGATCGCGGTGGGAGAGACCGCCGCGGCCTCTTCGATGGTCGCCACGGCAGCGTCGAGCAGCTGCTCAGCGGGGACCACCCGGTTGGCCAGGCCGATGCGCAATGCTTCCTCGGCCTTGATGCGCCGCCCGGTGAAGATCAGCTCGCGGGCCATCGCGTTGCCCACGCGGCGCGGCAGGCGCACCATGCCGCCAAAGCCGGGCACCAGGCCCAGGTTGACTTCCGGCTGGCCGAAGCTGGCCCGCTCGGAGGCGTAGATGAAATCGCAGGCCAGCGCCAGCTCGCAGCCACCACCCAGGGCGAAGCCATTGACTGCGGCAATGACCGGTACGTGCAGCGACTCCAGGCGCTCGGTCACGGCGTGCATCTGCTTGGCGTAAGCGGTGAACGTGGCCTCGTCCATGGAGTTCATCTGGACGATATTCGCCCCGGCGACAAAGGACTTCTCCCCGGCGCCGGTGATGATCAGTCCACGGTATTCGTATCCGGTGGTCTCGAACCAGTCCAGGAAGGATTCAAGGTCGTTGACTACTTCTTTTGCCAGTGCGTTCAGCGACTTTGGCTGGTCTACGGTCAGGATGAGGGCCGAGTCTTGGGTGCTCAGGGTGAGGGTATCGAATTGTTTCATACCCCTAACTCTCTCACGTAACCTGCGTCACGTGATGGATTGTCAGTGGCGCTTGCGTGGCTTGGCCTTGGCCCCTTGCGGCTTCTTGGATGGGCTCTTGGCCTGCTGTTTTGCCTTGGCTTTGGCTTTTTCCTTGGCTTTCTTCTGCTCGTTGATGCGCTTGGCCTTCTGCTCCTGGTTGCGCACCGAATTCTGCCGCGAGGAGCTGGCGGTGCGTCCGCGCACGATGCCGATGAATTCCTCGAGCACTGCAGTGTCCTCGGTGGCGGTGGGCCAGGCGATGCCGACCTGGGTTGGCGAGCCGTCTTCGATGAGGCGCACCACTACGTCCTTGCGGGCGAAGAGCCGGGCGATTGACTGCGTGGTGCGCAGCACCTGAGCTCCGGAGGCGACGACCTCCATCGCTACCGGAATGCCGCCCACGGATTGAGGGTAATCGGCCAGGTCCAGTTGCGGAAACGACTCGACGATGTCCAGCGGCACTGATTCCTCGTAGTACTCCACATCGTGGTCCTTGCCCGCGCAGACCACTTCGAGTTCCTCATAGAGCGGGATGACGTGGCGCGTCGCGTCCTTGGGCGAGTCCCCGCGGTAGCGCACGAACACTGCGTCGGCCTCGCCGTTGGCCAGCAGGTCCAGGATTTCTCCCTCGTCCAGGCGCCAGGCTTTCAGCTCGATGGCCGGATAGCGCTCCTGGAAGCGGTCCATCCATTTGCCGGGGGTGACGCCGGTGGCGTAGGCGATTCGAAGTTTCTGCACGGGTTAAGCCTACGCGCTGCCGGGTTAAATGGTGCAGGCGGGCACCGGTGCACCGGTGCCCGCCTGCGCTTGCGCAAGCTTGGAGGCCTACTTGTCGGTCTTCACGACCAGCACGTCGCATGGTGCCGAGTGGGCTACCGAGGAAGCAACGGAACCGAGCACGCGGCCCAGGCCCTTCATGCCGACGTTGCCGACGACGATCATCGAAGCCTTGCGGTCCTCGGCGTCGGAGATCAGCACGTCGCCTGGCTTGCCGTGGCCGGCTGCAGCGGTGATCTTCACGCCTGGAACGGCGTTCTTCACGTCGTTGGCCACGCGCTGTGCGAGCTTGCGGGCCTGCTCTGCGTCGTCCAGGATCCAGGTATCGGAACCGATGGAAACGACCTCGGTGTTATCCGATGCGTGAGCGGTGATGACCACCAGGTCAGCGTCCAGCTTGACGGCGAGTTCTGCGGCGCGGCGGGCAGCGCGCTGTGCGGTTTCGGAACCGTCGACGCCTACGATGATGGTTTCAGACATATTGTTCTCCTTCATATGAGTGATGCTTTAAGTGATGTAAGACACTTTATGGCCTTCAGGCCACTTTTGCTTGCAAAAAGTCCACGGCGCGCTGCCATGCGATGGCCGCCTGCTGCGGATCGTAGTTGCCGGCGGGATTCTCGTCGTTGTGGAACGCATGATTGGCGTCGTAGTAGAAGTACTGGACTTCCGCGCCTGATTCCCGGCGGATCTGCTCTTCCTGGGCCTTTGCCTGCTCTGGCGGATACATCTGGTCCAGGTTCGCGTAGTGGCCCTGGATGGCGGCGCGGACGCCGGAGAAATCGTTGGGAACACCCTGGCCGACACCGTAGAAAGGTACGGCCGCGGCAATTTTCTCGCCCTGCTGGGCTGCCATCTGCAGCACGAATCCGCCGCCCATGCAGAAGCCGATGACGCCGAGCTTCTGGCTGGTGACATGCTCATTGGCCAGCAGGTAGTCCACCGCGCCGCCGAGCAGCTGGGCGCCGACGGCTTCCGGAAGCTCGGACATCATCTGTCCGGCTTCCTCGCCGTCATGGGTGATCCAGCCGCCATAGAGGTCCGGGGCCAGCGCCACGAAACCCTGCGCCGCCAGCCGGTCTGCCACATCGCGGATATGGTCGGTCAGCCCCCACCATTCCTGGATCACGATCACTCCGGGGCCCTTGCCGGACTCGGGCAACGCGAGATAGCCGTGCGCTTGCGTACCTGAAGAAGGGAAAGTCACGTTCTGGTGCGGGGTTTTTTCCGCCATGGTGCCTCCTGCTCTGCGATTTCCTCCAGTTTATGCAGGTCTAGGCGCGATTGGCATTGACCTGCCCCACATTGCGCAAGGTTGTTCTATTTTCTGAGCGTGACCTCGCCGATACGTTCCAGCGCGTCTACCACCAGATTCCAGAAGCCTTCGTGGTCCAAGTCCACTGCCACCGAGGTATTGCAGTCGGCGGAAGCCGGCGCACGGAAGTCTGTGACGGTCATTCCCAAGGTCAGCTCGCCACGCAGCTCGACGCTCACCGGCGCCTTGACGGTACGCACCACATCCGGGTCGATCACGTAGGCCACGGCGCACGGGTCATGCACCGGCGGCGCGTCAAAGCCCTGGTGGTCGCGGTAGGCCTGGGCGAAGAAGTCCATCAGCTCGCGCACGAAGGTCGATGGCCCGGTGCCGATCTTCTCGATGCGCTCGACCACCTCGGTGGTGGCCAGCGCCTGGTGGGTCAGGTCCAAGCCGACCATGACTACCGGCCAGGCCTCGTTGAAGACGATGTGCGCTGCCTCGGGGTCGATCTTGATATTGAATTCAGCCACCGCCGACCAGTTGCCGGTGTGGTAGCCGCCGCCCATCAGCACCACTTCGCGCACGCGTTCGACGATGCGCGGTTCCTTCCGGGCGGCCAAGGCGATATTGGTCAAGGCGCCGGTGGGCACCAGGGTGATTTCACCGGGTTCATGGCCCATCACCAGATCGATGATGACGTCCACTGCGTGGCGTTCATCAAGCTCGATGCTCGATTCCGGCTGCGCTGGTCCGTCCATGCCGGAATCCCCGTGGACCTCTCCGGCGGTTTCCACCTCGCGCACCAGCGGCCGGGCGCAGCCTGCCGCGAAGGGAATGCCGGTGATCCCGGCGATGGTGCCGACGGCCAGCGCGTTGGCAGTGACCTTGTCCAGGGTCTGGTTGCCGGCCACGGTGGTCACCGCCAACAGCTCGATTTTTGGATTGCCATGGGCAAGAATCATTGCCACGGCGTCGTCATGGCCCGGGTCGCAGTCCAAAATGATCTTGCGCGGGGCATTGCTGTCCTGGGGCATGGATTCTTCTTTCGCTCTGCCGGCTGACGGCCGGCAGCTAAGTCGTGGAGGGCGGATAGTCATCCATTGATAATTCTTTCGCGCCCGCGCACTTTCGTCAAGCGCTTAACTAAAAGCGGTGGCGCACCGCGATTCCGACTACGATGGAGCCATGAAGAATGGTGAAAAGTCCGGCAACTCGCGCGCTCCGCGCCGCGTCACCGCAGCAATGGTCGCCGAACACGCCGGCGTTTCCACCGCAACGGTCTCACTTGTTGCCAACGGAAAATCAGCGGGCCGGGTATCGGCCGCGAATGAACAGCGCGTGCGCGAGTCAATTCGCGAGCTGGGCTACTTCGTCGACAGCATCGGCAGCTCGCTGGCCAAGGGCGTCAGCTCGCTGGTCGTCCTGGTGGCCCCGGACATCTCCAACCCGTTCTTCGCCAAGGTCATCGCCGGCGTGCGCTCGATCCTGGCCAGCGACTACCAGCTGCTGCTCTCGGTCACCGATGCCGGAGTCTCCCCCAGTGCCAGCGAGACCAGGAAGATCATGGGTCTTCGTCCGGCCGGGCTGCTGGTCCATGCCCCGAGCCAGGACTTCCTCGAAGAAATCTCCAGCACCCTTCCCCTGGTGGCCCTGGATGCCCCGGGCATCGATCCGGCGATTCCCGCAGTGAATATGGATGTCGCCCAGGGCGCGCGGGATGTCGTAGCGCATTTCGCCGCACAGGGACACACCAGGGCCGCCTACCTGGATGCGAGCACCGGCACCGAGACCTTGGCCGTGCGCCGCGAAGCGTTCTTGGCAGCGGCCAAGGAATACGGCATCGAGGTCCTGCCTGCTTCTGTCGCCAGCTCGATGATCGACGTCGCCGCGGCTTCGGCGGCTTTCAGCCAGCATTGGCCCACGTGGCGGGAAGCCGGCGTAACCGCGCTGGGATGCGCAACCGACAACCACGCGTTCGGCGTGCTGCATGCCTCCCGTCAGCTTGGCCTCAGCATCCCGCAGCAGCTTGCGGTGGCCGGATTCGACGATCTGCCCTACTCGGCGACTTCCAACCCATCCATCACCACCGTGGAACTCAATGCCCAGGAAGTCGGGCGCCAAGCCGCACTGAAACTGCGTGCGCTGCTCGATGGGAAATCCCCTGATCCACTGCAGACCATGCTGCCAAGTTCACTGGTTGTCCGCGGATCGACACTGGAAAACGCAGGAGGCTAACCGATGAACATGCGCAAATGGCCCGCCAAGGTCACGGCAATCATCGCCCTGCTCGTTGCCCTGGGCCTGATCGTCATGTCCAGCGGAGTGCTCAGCCTCTTTACCGGCCCGCCACCCCCTCCGGGGTCCGGCATCGAATCTGCCGCACGAAGCCTTCCGCTACTGGATGAGCTTTCCGCTCTTTGACACCCCGGGATCGGTGCACGAGGACAAGTCGAAGCAGCACGGGCGGCGCTTGCCATCGCGCAGCTTGGAAATGCTGACATCCACTCGGCGTTCACGCGTGGAAGGGTTCTTGGTCGCTTCGACCCAGCGGACCCATTCCCAGCGGGCCATCGGGGTGAGCCCCGCCCACACCTCTTCCAGATCATCGGCGTCATCCAGGGCGCCGGCCAAGTCCTGCGGGATCCTTGCTTCCGGCCAGGTTCCGGCAACGCGAGCCGCCAATTGCACCTGCTCCCCTGCGTCGGCCGATAGCTGCGGCATCCCCTGGCCATCGAGAGCCAGCCAGTGGCCACGGCGCCCGTCGGGATCAATCACGACCGTATGCCCCTCATGCGCCTGGAGAAGTTCTACCGCGACCTGTCCTCGGCTTGGCAACTTGTCGCTTGATTCCTGGTCGAATCGGAGAATTTTGCGGTCATTGACCAGATCTACAGTTCCCTGCAGTTCGAGGATTTCATTTGATACTGGCACCAGAATCAGCCCTTTCAGTTGCTCAAGGGCAGTCTATGGCACAGCCGCATCCAGCTTCCACGCGGCTAGACTGCTGTCATGACCCAATACCCGGTGCTCGTCAGTTCCTGCCTTGCTGGCATCCCTTGCCGCTATAACGGCAAGGCCAAGGCCAACCCGGCGATCGTCGAAGCTGTGGCACGAGGAGATGCTGTTGCTGCCTGCGCCGAGGAATTAGGCGAACTGAGCACCCCGCGCCCGCCAGCAGAGATTTCCGGCGGCGATGGCAACGACGTGCTCGAAGGGCGGGCCGCCGTTCTCGATGTCAACGGCGAGGATGTCAGCCGGCAGTTCGTGGCTGGAGCCCAGAAGGTCGCAGATTTGGTCCAGCGCGAGGGCATCACCGAAGCGATTTTGCAGGATCGCAGCCCCTCCTGCGGCTGCGGGAGCATCTACGATGGCTCGCATTCCGGAAAACTTGTTGCAGGCGATGGGGTGCTGGCTGCGTTGCTGAAGCGCCGGGGCATCAAGGTCAGTGGATCTCCAGCAAGCTGACACACCTTGGAAGATAACGATTCAGTTGCGCTTTTAATCAAGAAAATAACCCTCCATCCGAAGATCAAGGGTTATTTTCCATTTGTGCGCGAGGGGGGACTTGAACCCCCACGACCTTGCGATCACTGGCACCTGAAGCCAGCGCGTCTACCAATTCCGCCACTCGCGCTTATTCTGTTTTCGTTGCCTTCGTTCTTTGCAACAAGAAATAGCTTACACACACATTTTCCGTTCACCTAATCGAAACCCCCATTTGTGGCTAGCGACACATGGGAAACCTTTTTAGTGCCTTTACCGTTGATACTGACGCACTTGAGCCGTTCAAGAATTTTTCGGCATTTGCACAGCTGAAAACAGTAAGATCGAATATGAAGTTCTGCGTTCATAGCCCGGAAAGGATGACCGCAGGCTCGTAATAACTAGCCATGGACCCTAAGGAAGGAGCACGAATAATGGGCTTTCTCGACAATGTCGAACGCGGCTTAGAGAAGGTCGTCACTAGCTTCTTTCGTGGCACCAGCACCGCAGATCTAAAGCCAGTCGAACTGACTACCGCGCTACGCAATGACATGGACCGCGGAATCATGCCGATTAGCGAAGGCCGCAGCCTCGCGGCCAATGACTTCGTAGTCTCGCTGAGCACCAAGGACTACAACACCGCCAAGGGTTGGGGCCAGGGTGTCGTCAATGAAATGGCAAAGGTCACCGCCGAGCATGCCGCCACCCAGGACTATTCAGTTCATGGCGACATCATGATCCATTTCGTCTCCAATGATGATTTCAAGCCCGGTGAGATGGAAATCTCCAGCTCGGTCAAGGAATCCAGCTCACACCCAGCGGCTTCGGCACCGGTCAAGGAGCGGGCATCCGCGCCAGCGGCACCGGCAGCTCCATCAGTAACCCCTCCAACCACCGCGCAGCCACGCCCAACGGTGCGTCCGATTGCAGAGATCCCCAAGAGGCCCGTGCAGAAGCAGGCCATCCTTGAGGTTGCCGGTCAGAGGTACGCCCTGCATCACCACTCGATCGTGCTGGGCCGTTCGGCCAGCACCGATATTCCGGTGGACGACTCCGGCGTTTCCCGGCAGCACGCTCGTGTCGAAACCCGTGGCAAGACCAGTTTCGTCGTCACCGATCTGGGTTCAACCAACGGAACCTACGTGGACGGCAAGAAGATTTCGGAAGAAACCCGTATATTTGACGGTTCGGTCATTACTATCGGACAGACGAAAATCGTCTTCCGGCTGATTACCTCGAACAACGGAGGCCGCGCGTGAACGATCTGGTTCTAAGCCTGTTCCGATTGGGCTTTTTGGTCCTCATCTGGCTGCTCGTTTTAAGCGTTGTCGGATCGATGCGCCGCGACTTGGCTATCGGTTCACGGGCCCGCACCGGCAAGCCCAGCGCTCGTGAACTGAAGAAGAACCCGGAACTGGCGGAACCAGAAGTCCCCGCGCGCAAGGCGGCCACCTCATTGGAAGTCGTCGAGGGCCCGCTGGCTGGCAGCAGCATTCCGCTACGCGGCCAGCCGATCATGTTCGGCCGCGCCCAGGATGCCACCGTAGTTCTCGATGACGACTACGCTTCGGGACGCCATGCCCGCATGTTCCCCCAGGGATCACGCTGGTTCATCGAGGATCTCGGTTCAACCAACGGCACCTTCGTGGGTGACAACCAGCTCTCACGCGCCCAGGCAGTGGAGCCCGGCCAGCGAATCCGCATCGGGAAGACTGTCCTGGAATTGAAGGCCTAGCCTATGGCCCTCAAACTCAAATTTGCGGCGAAATCCGATGTTGGCCGGGTGCGCAAGAAGAATGACGACTCGGCCTATGCCGGCGAGTACCTGGCGGTCCTTGCCGACGGCATGGGCGGACACGTCGGCGGCGACGTCGCTTCGGCCTCTACCGTGCTCGATCTGGTGCATCTGGACCACGAAGCCACCGCGGATCCGCAGAATGCGTTGCCGGACGAAATCCAGGCCGCCAATCTGGTGCTCAATGAACTCGTCGGCGCCAATCCGAAGCTGTCGGGCATGGGCACGACCGTCACTTCCCTGCTGCTCTCGGGCGACACCCTGCACATGGCGCACATCGGCGACTCCCGCGCCTACCGCTTGAAGCACGGTGAGTTCGAGCAGATCAGCAAGGACCACACCTTTGTCCAGCGGCTCGTCGACGAAGGCCGAATCAAGCCGGCCGAAGCCGAGGTCCACCCGCATAAGAATGTGCTTTTGCGCGTGCTCGGCGACTCGGACGCGTCCCCCGAGCTGGATGTCGAGAAATTCACGGCAGAACCGGGCGAACGCTGGATGCTGTGCTCCGACGGACTCACCGACGCGGTGCCGGTTCCGGTGATCGAGCAGATCATCCGCACCACCGCCGACATGGATGAAGCGGTCAACGACCTGGTTGCCATCACGCTGAAGAATGGCGCACCGGATAATGTCACCGTGGTGATGTTCGAGGTCATCGAGAACTCCGCCCTTGACGGCGAGGCGCCGGCCGAGCCGGAGCCCGCGCCGGATACCGGCCAGCTCACCATCGCCGCCGAAGGAGATGTCGAAGCCAGCGCATCGCTGCTTCGCCATGAGATTTCCCAGCGCCCCCACCTGCTGGTGGGCGCAGCCCAGCTGGCAACGCAGACCGGGCAAATCCCGGTGGTTACCCAGCACACCGGCGAACGACGCGCTGCAGCCTTGCTGACCCACCGTTCCCCGGCTGCCGGCGAGGTGCTCGATCCGCTGGAAGCTCCGGTGCAGCATCGACGCTGGCTGATGCCGATCCTGCTGACCCTCACGGCCTTCCTCGTCGTAGCCCTGGCCGTCTGGGGCTACATGTGGACCCAAACCCAGTACTTCGTGGGCGCCGTCGATGGCAAGGTCGCCATCTACAAGGGCGTCCCGCAAGAACTTGGGCCGATCTCGCTCTCCGAAGTCGACACCGTCAGCAAGGTGCCGCTGGAAGCCCTGCCGGAGTATTCGCGCCAGCGCGTTGAGTCGACCATCTCGGCCGAGAACCAGCAGCATGCCCAGATGATCATCCAGGAACTTCTGGTCACCGCGAAGCAGAACTGCCCGGTCACCGTTCCTGGATCCTCGGATTCCGCCAGCCAGCTCGAACTGCCCGCCTACTGCCAGGAGATAATGCAATGACCGAAGTGCAAACCGCACCGGTGCCTCGGCGCAATCTCGAGCTGCTGCTGGTACTTCTTGCCCTGTGCGTCGGAGGTGCCGCGTTCTATCTTGTCGGCAGCTCCACCGAGGACGTCGACAATACCGATTTCTACGTGCAGATGAGCATCCTGGCGGGGCTGTCCCTCACGGTACACGTGCTGCTGCGCATCTTCGCAAAATATGCTGACCCGGTAATACTTCCGATCACGATTGCGTTGAACTCCCTTGGCCTAGCCATGATTCACCGCATTGACTTGGCAAAAGGAACTTCACAGTCGGCTCGCCAGCTGCTGTGGACAGCCATTGCAATCGTGATTGCATCGGTAGTCCTCTGGGCCATCAAGGATCACCGGATACTGCGGCGCTTCACCTATATCGCCCTGCTGGCATCCATTGTCCTGCTCTTGCTCCCGCTGATTCCAGGGCTCGGCGTAACCATTAACGGCGCCCGAATCTGGATCCGCATGGGAATGTTCTCCTTGCAGCCAGGCGAACTCGCGAAGATCACCCTGTCGATCTTCTTCGCCGGGTATCTCTCGTCGAATCGCGACTTGATCCTGATGGCCGGACGCAAATTCGGGCCGCTGCAGCTGCCTCGCCTGCGCGACATGGCTCCGATGGTGATTGTCTGGCTGCTGTCCATCGGCGTGCTCGTGGTGCAGCGCGACCTCGGCTCCGCGATCCTATTCTTCGGCCTGTTCATCGTGATGATCTATGTGGCCACTGCCCGGATCTCCTGGGTGCTCATTGGCTCCTTGATGGTTGTCGCCGGCGGCGTGGTCGCGGGCCTGACCATGGGCCACGTGACCCGCCGCCTGGACGTGTGGCTAAATGCCTTCGACCCTGAGATCTACCAGGCCACAGGTGGCAGCATGCAGATCGTCGAGGGCCTGTTCGGCATGGCCGACGGCGGCCTGTTCGGCACCGGCCTGGGCGCTGGTTCGCCATACCGGGTGCCGCTGGCCAACTCGGACATGATCATTGCCTCCTTCGGGGAGGAAATCGGCCTGATCGGCGTCTCAGCGATCATCCTGCTCTACATGCTGCTGATCTCCCGCGGCCTGCGTGCCGCCCTGGGGTCTGCCGATACCTTCGGCAAGCTGCTGGCTGCCGGGTTGTCCTTCACCCTGGGCCTGCAGTGCATCGTGATCATCGGCGGCGTTACCCGGCTGATCCCGCTGACCGGCCTGGCCACGCCATTCATGGCAGCTGGCGGCTCCTCGCTGCTGGCGAACTGGATCATCATCTCGCTGCTGCTATTGATCTCCCACAACTCGCGCCGCCCGAAGACCGGCGGCGTAGGACCAACCGATGAATTCGCATCTGCCAGCACGACCCTTACCTCAAGCACCAAGGCGGTGACGAAGAAGTGAATCATGCAATCAAGCGCGTTTGGGTTGCGCTAACCGTCCTGTTCGTCATCTGCCTGGGCGGTTTGAGCTATATCCAGTTCTTCGACGCCGAGTCGCTCTCGGAGAATGCGCTGAACAAGCGTGAGCTCTACCGCGAGTTCGACCTGCCCCGCGGGGCGATCCTGGTTGACGGCAAGCCGATTGCCGAATCGGTACCGACCGATGACGGCCAATTCGAATTCCAGCGCGTATACAACGACGCGGAAACCTACGCCCACCTGACTGGCTACTATTCGCTGGCCAACGGCACCACTCAGCTCGAATCGCAGTTGAATGACTGGTTGACCGGCACGAGCTCGGATCTGCTCTTCGACCGGCTCTCTGCCATGTTCACCGGCACCCGTTCCGAGGGCGCCTCGGTCGAGCTGACCATTGACGGCCAGCTGCAGAAGACTGCCTTCGAAGCGATCCCTGAGGGCCTGAAGGCAACGATCATCGTGACCAATCCGAAGACCGGCGACATCCTGGCGATGGCTTCCAAGCCGAGCTACGACACGAACCTGTTGGCAGTGCACTCCACCGCCAAGGCTGCCGAGAACCTGAAGGAAATCAGCAATATTGACGGCCTGAGCCCCTACCGGAATCCTGCCATCAGCAACTTGATCACTCCCGGATCATCGTTCAAGATCATCAGCACCGTCGCGGCCCTGGAATCCGGAAAATTCGACATGGACACCCCCATCGACAACCCGGTATCGAAGAATTATCCGCATACGAATACACCGCTGAGCAACTTCAGCGAAGGCATCTGCGCACGTGACACCCGCGCCAAGCTCGAGTTCATCTTCGCGCAGAGCTGCAACACCCCGTTCATCGAGATCAGCCAGACAGTCGGCAAGGATGCCTTCACCGAGGTGGCCGAGCGATTCGGCTACGGCCAGCAGCTGAACATCCCGCAGAATGTCGTGCCAAGCGAATTCCCCTCGGCCGAGGCATCTGAAGCGGACATGGCGAAGATGGCCATCGGTGAATGGGAAAACAAGGCTACCCCGCTGCAGATGAACATGGTTGCCATGGCCATCGCCAACGATGGCGTGATCATGAAGCCGAATCTGATCGACAAGGTCATTGCGCCGGACCTGCGGGTGATTGAGGATCCGAAGGCGGAGAAGTTCTCCACGGCCACCACCCCGGAAGTTGCCGAACAACTGACCGAGCTGATGGAAGGCCCGGTGCTGCGCGGCACGGCGATGAACGCCCGGGTTCCCGGCGTGGATTTCCGCGCCAAGACCGGCACCTCGCAGCGGCCAGCAGCAGAGGACGGGACCCGCATGGTGAATTCCTGGATGACCGGTTTCGCGCCGGCCGATGACCCGCAGGTTGCCATCACGGTCAATATCCAAGACGTAGATTACGACACCGGCCACAACACGGTTGGTGCACTGATGAAGACGATGTTAGAGGCGGTGTTCAACAAGTGAGGCCAGTAACCGGCACCACCTTGGGCGGTCGTTACAAGCTGACCGATCGCATTGCGATCGGCGGCATGGGCGAAGTTTGGAAGGCGCGAGACCAGGTCCTTGGACGTCTGGTCGCGATCAAGATCCTCAAAGAGGAATACACCGACAACGAGAGCTTCCTGACGCGTTTCCGCGTGGAGGCACGCCACACCGCGCTGCTGAACCACCCCGGCATCGCTGGTGTCTTCGACTACGGCGAGGAACAGGGATCCGCCTATCTGGTGATGGAACTCGTTCCCGGCCCGCCGCTGTCCACCATCATCGAACGAGAGCGCAAGCTCGAGGTGGACCGCACGCTCTCGCTGATCGCGCAGACCGCCCGCGCGCTGGCGGCAGCCCACGAGCACGGCCTGGTGCACCGCGATGTGAAGCCGGGCAACATCCTGGTAATGCCTTCGGGCGTCGTCAAGATCACCGACTTCGGCATTGCCCGCCTTGCCGACCAGGTTCCGCTGACCGCCACCGGACAGGTCATGGGCACCGCCCAGTACCTGGCCCCGGAACAGGCCACCGGGCAGATCGCCACCGGCAGCTCCGACATCTACGCCTTGGGTGTCATCGGCTACGAATGCCTGGCGGGACGCCGTCCCTTCACCGGAGAATCGCAGATCGCCATTGCCCTGGCACAGGTCAACGACGCTCCCCCTGCCCTGCCCGACACCATCCCGGCCCCGGTTCGCCAGCTGATCATGTCGATGCTGGCCAAGAACCCGTCGGAACGCCCGAAGGATGCAACCGCACTGGCGAAGGCCGCAGATGCGCTGCGCGCCGGCGACACCAATACCGCTACCTTGGCGGTTCCCGGCATGCTGGCCACCGGTATCGCCACCGACGCGACCCAAGTGGTCAACATGGATGACGATGCCACCCAGGCGGTGCCGCAGGCCGATTCCGCCCCGACCATGACCAATGCCATGCCCACTGTGGTGGAACCTGCCCGCAATGCCAGCGGCTTCTCCGGTTCCAGCGCCGCTGCCGGCGGATTCGATGACGAGGACGTGGATACCCAGGATCCTGCTCGCGAGGCTGGCGCCAAGCGCAGCCCGTGGCTGGTCCCGCTGATCGTGATCATCGCGCTGGCTGCGGTGATCGCCTTGCTGGCATGGCTGATCCCTGCCATGGGCAGCGACAATGACAACCTGCCGACGTCGTCGCCGACGCAGAGCACCGAGCTGTCCGATTCCTCGTCTCCATCCGAGGAATCGACCGAGCCGACCGAGGAAACCACCGAAGCCTCGGAGACCTCCGACTCCCCGTCGCCGACCCCGAGTGAAACCGTCACCTATGTAGATGTTCCGGCGTCGCTGATCGGCCAGGATATCGACACCGTGACCGCGGAACTCGAGGGCAAGGGCCTGGTCGTTGACGCGACCCCGCAGGAAACCAGCGAGTATGATCCGCGTGAAGTGATTTCCCTGAATCCTACCGGCAGCGTTGCACAAGGCGAAACCGTTTCGGTGACCTATGCAATGGCCCCTGAAACCGTTGGCGTGCCATCGGTGACCGGCATGAGCTTCGAAGCCGCGCAGAAGCGCATCCAGGACGCTGGACTGGCCGTGGCCATGGGCGGGGAACGCCCCGACCCATCCGTCGCCGGTACCGTGCTGGCGCAGGACGTTCCCGCCGGCAGCGAAGTCGAGCCGGGCACCACGATCACCCTGGATATTTCCACCGGTCCAGAAGAAACCGAGCCAACCGGGTCCGCCACCAAGTCGGCATCTGAATCCCCAGAAGCCGCAGAGCCGGAGCAAAGCGAAGCGCCATGAGTGAAGTCGAAGCTTTGCCTCCTGGCTTGCCGCGAATGATCAACGACCGCTATGAGATCGAATCGTTGATTGGCCGTGGCGGCATGGCGGATGTGTATCTCGCCACCGACCACGTGCTGTCGCGCAAGGTAGCGGTCAAGGTGCTGCGCCCGGATACCGCCGGCAACCCCATGGTGGTCAATAGATTCCGCCGTGAGGCCAAGGCCGTCGCTGGCCTGAGCCACCCGAATATCGTTGCCGTGTACGACACCGGCGAGCTGCCGGCCACCGAGTACAACCGTGAACGCCTGCCATTCATGGTGATGGAATACGTGACCGGACGTACCCTGAAGCAGGTAATCGCTGCGGGCGATGTCGATGGCTCCGTGGCAGTGCACATCACCCGCGGCGTTTGCGATGCCCTGGATCATTCGCACACCAACAACGTCGTCCACCGCGATATCAAGCCGGCCAATGTGATGGTGACCGATTCCGGCCACGTGAAGCTGATGGATTTCGGCATTGCCCGTGCCTTGGATACGTCGGCAACCATGACGCAGACCGCTGCCGTAGTGGGGACAGCCCAGTATTTCTCGCCCGAGCAGGCCCGCGGCGAACAGGTCGATTTCCGTTCGGACATCTACTCGGTTGGCTGCCTGTTCTACGAGCTGGTGACCCACCAGCCTCCATTTACCGGCGATTCGCCGGTGTCGGTCGCCTACCAGCACGTTGGCGAGATTCCCTCGGCGCCAAGCGAGGTCAAGCACGGCGTCGACCCGATCTTCGACCCAATTGTCGCCAAGGTCCTCTCCAAGGAACGCGACGACCGGTTCCAGAGCGCCGGAGCTTTCGCCTCGGCGTTGGAGGATGCGCTGAACGGCATCGAATTCCATGATGACGAGCCGGAGCCATCCACCTACACCTTGCCGATTTACGGCACCCACCATGAGGCTGAAACCGGCTTCATCGCGCAGTCTGCGCCACGAACGAGCCAGCACCCGGTCTTCGTGGAAGACGAGGCACCTGAGCCGCCTGCACGGCACAAGTCCAACCGCGGCCTGATCATCTTGCTGACCGTCATCGCCCTGATTGCCGTGGGCATCGCCAGCTTCCTGGTGATCCGCTCGATCCAGGCGGAAGCTGAAAAGCGTGCCCCGATCGCCGTACCCGAGGTCCTTGAAATGTCCGAGGACGACGCAAGGGAATTGCTGCGCGATAACACCTTCCAGGTGCGTGTAGAGCGCGAATTCAGCGATGACGTAGAACAGGGCAAGGCGACCCGTACCGATCCGGAAGCAGGATCCATGGTCGCCAAAGAGTCCACGGTCGCCCTGTACATCTCCGACGGCTCAGAGCAGCGCACGATTCCCGAGGATCTGGCGAACCAGTCCGAGACAGCTGCCCGCGATGCCCTGCGCGAAGCAGGCCTGGAAGTTGGCGAAGTCAGCCGGGAGAACTCTGCAACGGTTCCCACCGACTGGGTCATCGGCACCAGCCCTGAGCTGGGGTCCAAGGTGAAAGCCGGCAGCGAAGTCGATTTGATCCTGTCTACCGGCATGGTGACCGTTCCGGTGGTGACCGAGATGAGCCGCGAGGAAGCTGAAGAAAAGCTCTCGGCAGATGATGTCGGGCTGGAAGTCCAGTTCGTTGAGGTGGAAACCGATGACTACGCCGAGGGAACACTGTTCAAGCAGTCCCCCGAAGCCTCCGAGGACGTGCCCCAGGGAAGCCTGGTGAAGATTTCCGTGGCCAAGGCACCGCCAGCGCCCGAGCCTTCCGAAGAACCATCGTCTAGCGAGTCCGAATCATCGGATCCATCCGAATCCGATGATCCAACCGAGGATGCTTCGCCAACCAGCGATGCCCCGGCTCCTCCCAACGGGAATGGCCGGCCAGACCGGACCGGACCACCACGGGAAAATGACTGAGACTAGCCGTCAGCCAGTTATTCTCCGCTGAATAGCGGGCTCAGGGCAGCGGCCTTCTCGGCCGCGCCCTTCAGTCCTACGAACTCCAGCCAGTTGCCCAGCATCTGGTAACCCTGTTCGGTCAGCACCGACTCCGGATGGTACTGCAGGCCCCACAGCGGCGCTTCGCGGTGCGCCAAGCCCATGATGACTCCACCGGCGGTCGCCGCAATGATCTCCAGCTCAGCCGGGATGCTCTCGCGTACCGCTGCCAGGGAATGGTAGCGCGTTGCGGTGAACGGGTTGGCTACCTGGTTGAAGACCGGGTGGTTCTCGTGGTTGACCAGCGAGGTCTTCCCGTGCATCAGCTCTTCCGCGTGCGTGACCGTTCCGCCATAGGCCTCGGCGAGCGCCTGGTGCCCGAGGCAGACGCCGAGCATCGGCTTGCGCTGCGCTCCGCACCACTTGATCAGATCGATGCTGACGCCAGCTCCTGAAGGCTCTCCGGGCCCTGGGGAAATCAGCACGCCGTCGTAGTCTGCGGCCAGCTTGGTCGCTTCCTCAACGCTCAGATCGTCGTTGCGGTAAACGGCGGTTTCCGCGCCCAGCTCCTGCAAGTAGCCTACGAGGGTGTACACAAAGCTGTCGTAATTGTCGATCACAAGGATCTTGGTGCTGCTCACGGTGTGCTCTGGCCAATCGTTGAATCGGTAAATGGGCTGATGTACTGGTTCAGCCATGGGAAAACGTACATCATCAGTAATAGCACGATCGCGGCAATGAGAATCAATGCTTCAAGAATACGAAGCCACAAAGGGCCGGGCAGGTTTCTGAATATCCAGGCGTACATTTCTTCTCCTAGCTCGTTGCGTCAATGACCATGTCGCGGATTTCCTTCGGCGGTCCCGCGTCCAGGGGGCGCCAGTCGGTGAGTTCCGAGTAAGCGATCATGCGTTGCTGGGTCGAGTACTTCGGATGGCAGGTGGTCATGGTCAGGATCGACTTCGTTGGCTCCACTCCCCACTGGTGCGGGGTGGGCAACAGGACATCTCCGTTGGAGGGAGCCACAATCTCGGTGGCGTACCAGGTATAGGTGTAATACCCTTCGGCGGTCTGCAGATAGATCTTGTCGCCATCCTGCAGCTTGTCGATGTCCCAGAAGACCTGGCCATGGGTCTGGCGGTGGGCCGCGACAGCGAAGTTGCCCAGCTCCCCCGGCTGCTGCGTGGTCGGATAATGCCCGATGCCGAGGTTGTCGATCACGTGGTCTTCCACACCGTAGGTCACCGGGTGGTGCGAACCGTTAGCGCCGAAGCGCGGGAAGTACATGATGCCGAAGGTTTCTCCGGGAACCAATTCCGTGACCGGAGCCGGACCGTAGTCCTTCTCCTCTTCTTCCTCATTGATTTCCGGCACCTTCACGTCGCCGAGTTCCTGCACGAGATTTGCGGTGACTTCCTTCTGGGCCTGTGCCGAGTCGATGTTCGTCCACCACAGTTCCCACACCACGTAGAGCATCAGCAGGATGCCAAGGGTAATCAGCAGCTCACCAAAGAACCCGGCGATACGGTTCCCTGCCGACGGTTGTCGACGCTGCATGCGACGACCCTGCGCTGTGGCGGTTCGGTTCACGGCGGTCTGGCTCCTTAGGCAAAAGAAATGCGCGAATCAGGTCAACTAACGTGGGCCGATGCTGGCCAAAACCCAGAGTTCCAGCGGGTAACGGCTAGTATTGAAGCTACGTAGGAATGCACTAAGCAGTTCTCAGCATTCTTGCACCCAAGCCTACCGGGAAGACCTGAAGGTCACCCACATTTACTACATTAAGCAGATGAAGCCGAGGGAGCATTCGAGTGCCGGAGTCAAAGCCACGACGCAAGAAGAATTCACAGCCGCAGGAGACGCGCCAGAACTCCCATGCCATCGATAAGCCGATGCCGGGCTGGTACAAGCCAGTCATGTTCGGACTGATGCTTCTGGGCCTGCTGTGGATCATCGTTTATTACGTTTCGCAGACCCTGTACCCGATTCCGAATATCGGCGGATGGAACATCGTCGTCGGCTTCGGAATCGCCATGGTCGGATTCTTCATGACAACAGGCTGGAAATAGGCCTATCGCCGGTCCCCTTGATGAAAGGGACCGGCGAAGCTGTTTAATGGCGGCCGTTGATATTAGTGGCTGACGGCTTTCAATCCGATGATGCAGCCGACGAGGCCGAGAATGAAGACCATCTTCAGCACGCTGAATGCTTCCTGCCCGGTGGCCATCGAGTAGATGACGGCAAGCGAGGCGCCAATGCCCACCCAAACGGCATACGCGGTGCCCACGGGGATCTCTTTCATTGCGTAGGCCAGTCCGCCCATGGAGATAACCAGACCAACGAAGAAGACGATGGTCGGAACGAGTTTCGAGAAACCCTCGCTCATGCCAAGAGCGACGGCCCATACGGCTTCAAACAGTCCGGAAACGATCAAAACTATCCAATGCATGCCAGATACTTTCTGGCCGTCTTGTCGCGTTCCGGGTACGGCTCCCTCGTCCGGGTCCAAGCAGTTATTGCTGGTGACCACCTCAGGCTAGCAAATGCAGGTCATGCTGTCTTGCGGCTGTGACCAATATGCCACCTATCCGCCTGAGGATTGGCGAATCCACCGCCCAGCGCTGAAAATACAGTGGCACATCGATAAACCATTGCTCGTTGAGCACCTGCAGCCCCTTGGCTTTCTGCAGCTGCGGCTCCGGTACCATCCCCCATCCCATCCCTGCTTCGATGGCCGCAACAAATTGCACGGAGTCCGGTACATGGTGGATCTGTCCCGCCGGGCGCGCCTTGGCTCCGGCAGCCCGCTCGAGCATGAGGTGCTGCAAAGGATCCTCGCGATCAAAGACCACCATAGGGGTGCGAATCAGTTCATCCGCGCTCCCGGTGGGTACATGGCGTTGGGCCACCGTAGCTTTAGCTGCCGCGCGGTAGCGCATTGCCCCCAGCTTCTCGCTGATGCATCCCTGGATGTTCTCTTCAGAATTCGTGACCACTGCACTGACACGGCCTGTCCGAAGCAGCTCCAGTCCCCTGTTTTCATCCGTTCGCACAATTTCGCAGGAAAGGTCCTCAAATTTGGCGAGCTCGGAGAATACCGGACCGAACCATGTGGAAAGCGAATCCGCGTTGACTCCGATCGCGATCTGGACTGGTTTCTTCGAGGCGATCTCGTTTGAGAACTCTGCACTGAGCAAGGACATCTGACGCGCATAGCGCAGTACTTTGGTTCCTTGCTCGGTGGCAGCAACCGGTCGACTGCGAACTAGCAGAATTGCCCCCAAACGATTCTCCAGCGCTTTGATGCGCTGGCTGACCGCCGAGGCGGTAATCCCCAGATCAATTGAGGCATCATCGAAACTTCCCGCATCCACAACTGCCAGCAGGGTTTCAAGTTGTTCCACATCCATATTCACATAAGGAACTCTAATGTAGATTCAGGAACTTAAGTTCGACGCAGTTTAAGGATTCTCTTACAGTTTTTACATGTTCTCTGGACCCTTGTTCTTCGGCTTCACCACGGGCTTGTCCCTCATCATCGCCATTGGTGCGCAAAACGCTTTCGTCTTGCGCCAAGGAATACGGAAAGAACATGTTTTCATCACTGCGCTGGTGTGTTCGTTGTCAGACGCAGTATTGATTGCCGCCGGCGCCAGTGGCATGGGAGCACTGGTCGAGCGAGCGCCTTGGCTATTGATGATTGCGCGAATTGGCGGTTTCATCTTCTTGGCAAGCTACGCGATTTTCGCTTTCCGTCGGGCGTTGAAGCCCGAAGCGCTGAAGGTCTCTGCACTGCCTGGCGCAACATCGGTCGCTTCAATCGTCGGAACGACTTTGGCCCTCACCTGGCTGAACCCGCATGTGTATATCGATACGGTTCTGCTTCTGGGGTCAATGGCCACTTCCCAAGCCGCGGGCGCACCTCACTTCGCCATTGGTGCCATCCTTGCCAGCTTTACCTGGTTCTTCGCACTCGCCTATGGCGCGCGGTTCCTGGCCCCGCTCTTCGCAAAGCCGAAAGCGTGGCAAGTACTGGATATAGCCATCGGTTTCGTCATGCTCATCTTCGCGAGCATGCTGATCCTTCCAGTCTTCACCAAGTAATCCACAGGCTAGAACTTTTATCCACAGTCTTTGTGCACAACTTTAATGAACAGTTGTTCACAAAGTTATCCATAGCTGGGGAAAAATGGGGGATATTGAGTGGATTTCTTCAAGGCTACCAAGTCAAGTACGCTTCCAAGGCGTGAAATCACATGCTTGTAAGTTATTAACACTGTGGATTTCCATTGTGGATAAGGCTTGGGTTCGCCATTTGCGCCGCGATTTGCCAGATTCGTTTAAACTTTCGAGCCCAAAGTTATTAACAGACTTGGGGTTCGTATATGCACTATCTACAGGGGTTGTTTAAAAGTTATCCACAGTTGGGGACAAAGCTGTGAGTATTGCGTGCTTGAAGGCGAATACCCTTGATATCAAGGGGGAGCAGAGCTGTTAATAACCTTTATGCGCAGAGAGTTACACGCTTGTAAGTTATTAACAGTGTGGATAAGCAGTGTGGATAAACGGTTCGTCGTTTTTTCGAATTACCCCAAGGGCCACTTCACAGCTTCGGTGGAAATGTAGACCGCGGCTAGCAACGCAATCGATAGGGCAGTGAGCAAAAGTATCTGCGTTCGCGCACGTTGTGGATTACTTCTCGGGATAAGCACGATGCAGCAGGCTCCGAGAATACCCAAAATCGCGCCGCCCAGGTGTCCCTGCCACGAGATACCGGAAATCACGAAGCCCAGAGCCACATTCAAGGCAAGGATGATTCCCATGGAGCGAAGTGCCTGCTTATTGGATCGGAACACGACGAAAGTCGCGAGGAATAGTCCCGCCAATGCGCCTGAAGCTCCGAGCGTGGCGCTGAGCGGATCGCTCAGCAGGAGAACTCCCAGTGAGCCGCCAAAGGCACTGAGCAGGTATAGCCAGGTGAAGCGCAGCCGCCCCATTCGCGGCTCGAGCATGGTCCCGAAGATGTAGACACCGTACATGTTCATGGCCAGGTGCAGGAAGGAACTCGTGGAGTGGGCAAAGGCGCTGGTTATCAGGCGCCATGGCTCATAGGCAGCCAGAGCGGGGGCGAGTACAAGCTGATTAGTGAATCCGGGGATGATCCACTGCAGCAGATACACCAGCACGTTCAGGCCGATGAACGTGTACGTGACAACAGGGGCGCCGGAGCGGGCCCGGCCACCGAACTGGGTTTTCTGCTGTGGCAGGTTCTTATTGGCTTGCGCTACGCAGTCCACACAGTGCACACCCACGGGTGCAGAGACCTGGCACTGCGGGCAGATCGAGCGCCCACAGCGGTTGCACGAAACATAGGACACCGTCTGCGGATGCCGAAAGCACGTAGGAGCAGCTTGGCCCTCTGGGGAAACCTGTCCGAAGGACATCGGTACCTGCCTTGCGTTGGGGGAGTAAGGATTAAATGCCCGAGGCCCCGGCAATGCCTGCTAGGAATCGCCGGAGCCTCGTGGTGGTGCGCCTGTGCTGTTACAGGGTCTCGATGTCGACCGAGTTGATGACGACGTCTTCCAGTGGCTTGTCACGGCCATCGGTAGCAACGGCGTTCAATGCGTCAACGACCTTGCGGGAATCTGCATCGACAACTTCACCGAAGATGGTGTGCTTGCCCTGCAGCCAGGTGGTAGGAACGGTGGTGATGAAGAACTGCGAACCGTTGGTTCCACGACCCATACGGATACCCGCATTGGCCATAGCCAGCTTGTAAGGCTCGTTGAAGTTCAGTTCTGGGTGGATCTCATCATCGAACTGGTAGCCTGGGCCGCCGAAGCCCTGGCCCAGTGGGTCGCCACCCTGAATCATGAAATCGGAAATGATGCGGTGGAAGATGGTTCCGCTGTACAGCGGGGTGTTGGACTTCTTGTCACCGGATTCTGGGTGTACCCACTCCTGCTCACCGGTCGACAGGCCAACGAAGTTCTTTACGGTCTTCGGTGCGTGGTTGCCGAAGAGCTCGACAACGATATCGCCCAAAGTAGTGTGAATCGTGGCTTTATGAGTTGCGTTTGCGGTCATGCCCTCATTCTTCCATGATCTATGCTCGACCCGCTAAATACTGACGTACGCGTTGAGTGAAAATTTGGATGACTTTCAGGCTGCTGGTCCGCTTATGCTGGCTACTTGGCATGGAACTGCCTAGTCTTGAACTGTCGGTTAGTGTGAATTTCTTCGGATCGGGAGCAATGCATGAGCAAGAAGAGCAAAGCAGGAAAAGTACTAGCCGTTGGCTTGATTGCGGGACTTGTCGCGGTGCTGGTTGCCGTGTGGAAAGCCTCGAAGCCTATTGAGGATCCATGGGAGAACGAGCCGCTTCCTGCACATCCGCACCAGCCTGCTGAATCAAGGGAAGCAAGCGTGGAAGAAATCCGCGAAATCCTCGAAGATGACAAGTAATCCTGGCTAGGCTTCAACTTTTGGTTGGGCTTGCCCTCGGATCACGAGGGCAAGCCCTACGAGTATCACCGCCAACCCGGCATAGGTAGCGATAGAAACTACCTGGCCTAAGAACAATGCCGCCAGGATTGCTGCTCCAGGGATCTCAAGCAGAATCAGCGTCGAAACCGTCAGCGGACCGAGCACGCTGAGCAAGTGATTCATGGCGGTATGGCCGAAGATCTGGGCGCAAAGCGTCAGCAGAATGATCCCTATCCATCCTCGAGCGTCAAAACCCCAGATAGGGGTCCCAGTCACGAGGCACAGGATCAATAGCACGACGGCGGTAAACGCATAGCAGCTCGAGGCATATGTTGCAGTTCCCAAGGTCCTTCGTGCCACGGATCCGGCCAGCGTGTATACCGCGGCCAAGATGCCGCCGGCCAAGGCCAGCAGATCGCCAATGATGGCGTCCCGCCCCAGTCCCATATCGAAACCCGTGATGATGATGGCGCCAAGCAGCGCAACGCCCATGCCAAGGAAAACCTGGGTCCGGTATTTGGTGCCGCGCAGAACCTGGTAAATCGCGATCCAGACACCTTGGATGCACACCAGCGCAGTACCGGCAGCCACACTGGTCAGCCGCATCGAATACATGAAGCATACGAAATGCAATGCAAGAGCCACGCCGGCAATCCCGGTGAAGAACCATTCCCGCCCGGTCATCTGCAGATAGGCTTTTGAATTTTTGCGCAGCGCCGGTGCGCTGAGCACAGCCGCGGCAGCGCCATTGCGCCAGAAGGCCATGGAGAGAACCGGGACACCCGGGAAGGCGGCGATTATGGGGCCGGATGCCGAAATACCGAGGATTCCGACCAGGGCAAGCAAGATGGTCACCAACCCAAATTACAGTTTCCGAACGCAGGGGCTTCATTCATATGCCGAAGCCGGCGAAACCGGCGATTCCGTGGAAGAGTCAAAATATGCACAATTTGGCATATGAACTGCAAAACGCCATGTTTTCTGTCTATTTTACCGCTTTTCTCCGCCAGTATGCAGCGATCAATGCGCCGGACAAGTTATGCCAAACAGAGAATACGGCACCCGGCAGCGCCGCCTCCGGCGAGAAGTATTGCTTCGCCAGCCCTCCGGCAAGACCCGAGTTCTGCATGCCGACTTCGATGGCAATCGTGCGCCGGGAATCCTCGGGAACCCGCAGGAGGATGCCGATGGCATATCCCAATGCCAGGCCCAGTGCATTATGCAAGACTACCGCCACCAAGACCAGCAGCCCGGCCGTCACGATTGTCCGCGCGCTGCCCGCGACGATGACCGTCACCACGAATGTAATGGCCAGCACCGACAGCCATGGCAGCGCACCGCTGACCTTGTCCACGAACCGATTGAACAGCATGCGCAGGAAGATGCCCAGCACCACCGGGATCAAGACGATCTGGACAACACTGATTGCCATGGATCCCGCATCGACCGGCATGTACTGGCCAGCGAGCCACAAGGCCAGCGCTGGAGTCAGCAAAGGTGCGAGCAAGGTCGACACCGAAGTCATGGCGACGGACAGAGCAACATTGCCGCGAGCCAAGTACGAAACCACGTTGGAAGCCGTGCCTCCGGGCGCGCAGCCAACCAGAATCAGGCCGGCTGCCAATGCCGGTTCAAGTTGCAGCATCATGGCTACCAGCCAGCCCATCGAAGGCATGATGATGAACTGCGCTGCGACACCGCACAGTACCGGCAAGGGATTCTTGAACACCAACGCGAAATCCGGCATGGTCAAGGTCAGCCCCATGCAGAACATGATCACCATCAGCAGCGGATTGATCCAACTGGAAAGTCCCAAGAACGCTTGGGGCATGAGCATTCCGCATAATCCGCCGAGCAATATCAGCACAGGGAAGAGCAGTACCGCAATGCGGGAGTTTCTTTCGGTTTCTTTGGCGTTCGCCTCGACGGTGAAAGGGCTGGGCTGTTCATTTGGCACCTAGGTAGTCTGCCACTAATGAGGTGCCGCCACAACGAGACAACTGAAGTTAATCCTTTGCCCTAGCCATATTAACTTGGGTGTCACAGGCAATCCTCATGCTGGAGACGTGAAGGTAGCAATTGTCGCTGAATCGTTCCTTCCCCATTTCAATGGGGTGACCAACTCAATCCTCAAGACCTTGGACCACCTGAGAAAGACGGGCCATGAAGCCGTCGTCATCACCCCCGCAGGCTCGCTGGCAGGGGAGTTGTCGGGCCACGGCGTGCCAAAGCTCTACCAGGGCTTCAAGATCCTCACGGTTCCTTCCATGCCGTTGGCCAGCTATCCGGAGGTGCGGGTCGCTACTACCAGCGTTAGCCGGCTGCGCAAATTGCTGGCTCGAGAGAGAGCAGATGTCGTTCATCTGGCTAGCCCGTTCATCCTGGGCTGGCAGGCGCTGCGCGCCGCACAAGAGCTGGACTTGCCCACGGTGGCGCTGTATCAGACCGAGGTTCCAAGCTACGCGGCACGCTATAAGATGCCATGGCTTACCCAAAGGCTCTGGGAGCACGTCAGAGCGATCCACACCGGTGCGGACCTGACGCTGGTGCCAAGTACGTTTTCCTACCAGCAGCTCGAATCCCTGGGCGTCCAGCGCCTGGCCATTTCAGGCAGGGGAGTCGATACAGCCCAGTTCACGCCACGACGGCGCAGCGAGCACTTCAGACAGGCGGTCGCCCCGAATGACGAGGTGGTCATTGGCTATGTCGGCCGGCTGGCGGCAGAGAAGCAGGTTGCCGACCTGGAGGCCTTGGCGGACCTTGAGAATACCCGCCTGGTGATTGTCGGTTCCGGCCCGCTCGAGGACGAACTGCGCAGCCTGCTCCCCAATGCCCACTTCACCGGTTTCCTTTCAGGGGAGCGCTTGGGCGAGGTCATGGCCTCGATGGACATTTTCGTCCATCCCGGAGCCTCGGAGACCTTCTGCCAGACCATTCAGGAAGCGATGGCCTGCGGCGTGCCTGTGGTAGCCGTAGGACGTGGGGGACCGCTGGATCTGGTGGATTCCTCGCGCACCGGTTGGCTCTACCAGCCGGGGAATCTTGATGAACTGCGCAGCCGCGTCAGCGACTTGGCGTTCGACGATGCAAAACGCCTGGCTTTTGCCAGCGCCGCGCTGAGCAGTGTCCAGGATCGTTCTTGGCACGGCATTGGCCAGCAGCTGCTTGGGCACTATGAGCAGGTCCGGATGGCCAGGATCCGGCACTAGCTGGACAGAAAAGTCTTTCAGATGCGCAAAAGGCGGAAAGCTGTCGCTTTCCGCCTTTTGGCAAATGTGGAGCCTAGGAGAATCGAACTCCTGACATTCTGCTTGCAAAGCAGACGCTCTACCAACTGAGCTAAGGCCCCGTATTCAATTCTGAAGCTTCCGCCCCGTGATCAATTCAGCTGAACCAATCAAAAAGAATTAGCGGAAAGTTTTCACTTTCCGCCACTTTCTTTTGTGGAGCCTAGGAGAATCGAACTCCTGACATTCTGCTTGCAAAGCAGACGCTCTACCAACTGAGCTAAGGCCCCAAAAGCTTTAGGAAACTTTATCGGCTACCTGATGCCAGGTTTCCTTTGTTTCCGACGAAGCCTTCGCCTTCTTGACCAAGACTACTGCAGCAGTCGCGATCGATGCGAGAACCAGGAACTTTTTCATTGCTTCCTCTTTCCCTCCAGCAAGGTTTCCGTGGGCGTACCAAGACTTGAACTTGGGACCTCTTCGTTATCAGCGAAGCGCTCTAACCGCCTGAGCTATACGCCCTTGCTTTTGTTTTGTTCCCTTCGGAACGAAATAAAACTTTACCGGTGTTCCCCGAAAGATACAAATCGAGCCCGGGTGTCATGCATCACAGCACGAATCCCGGGCTCGACAAGGGGTGTTCCTAGTCGTCGGTGAGGGTAACCCCGGCGCCGCCGACCAGCGAAGCTGCAATGTTGTACAGCACCGCGCCAAGCATGGAGACCACGGAAATCACCACAACGTTCACCACGGCGATGATTGTCGCGTAGGAAGCCACCTGGCCCAGCGACATGGTGTCGCGCAGGTCGAAGTTTCCGTCGGCGCCGATGGCGTCGCGCATCAGCTGGTTGAACGAATCAAAGGTTCCGGTCAAGTCCAGTACGGCCCAGATGCCTACGGCTGCAACCACGGTGATCACGCCAAAGGCGACCGAGAGCAGGAAGGCCAGCTTAAGTACCGAGAAGGGTTCCACCTTGGATACCAGCAGGCGGGCCTTGCGGACCTTGGCCTTGGGGGCTGGGCGAACCAGGCGTTCCTGGCCATTGGCTGGACGCTGCTGGCCGGTTGGGCGCTGGCCTGCAGGGCGCTGCGGCGATCCCGCCGGGCGCTGGCCTGCTGGACGCGACTGTCCTGCCGCTGGTCGTGCACCGGCGCTAGCCGGGCGGGAGCCTGTACCGGTCGGAGCCGGACGCTTTACCTGGGTAGGTCGCGGCGCTGCGCTCTTCGGGGCACCGCCGCTGGGGCGTGGCGTCGAGGGCGTGCTCATGCGTTACCTCCGTTAGTGTTGTCTTCGTTTTCGGCGCCGGAATCAGTTTCTGGCGCAGCCGATGACTCGTCGATCGTGTTTTCTGCGTCCAACGTTACGGCATTTTCCTCCGAGTTCTCCTCGAGCCCGGTCTCAGAGTTCTTGGCAACGGCGAGGATGCGGTCCTTCTTGTCCGGCTTGGCGAAGATGACGCCCATCGTGTCGCGGCCCTTGGAAGGAACCTGCGAAACTGCGGAGCGGACCACCTTGCCCGAGCCCATCACCACCAAGACCTCATCGGTCTCGTCGACGATCAGCGCGCCAACCAGCTCGCCGCGTTCCTCATTGAGCTTGGCCACCTTAATGCCCAAGCCACCACGGGATTGCACGCGGTATTCCTCGACCGTTGTGCGCTTTGCGTAGCCTTCGTTGGTCACGGTGAACACGAAGGATCCCTCGCGGACCACGTCCGCTGCCAGCAGCTCATCCCCGTCGCGGAACTTCATGCCGGTGACGCCGCTGGTGGCGCGGCCCATTGGGCGCAGGGCGGTATCGGTGGCGGTGAAGCGGACCGACTGGCCCAGGCGTGAGACGAGCATCACATCGTCGGATTCGCTGACCAGCTGCGCGGAGACCAGTTCATCGCCGTCGCGCAGGTTGATCGCGATGACGCCGGCGGTGCGGTTGGTGTCGTAGTCCTCCAGTCGGGTCTTCTTCACCAGGCCGTTGCGGGTGGCCAGCATCAGGTAGGCGGCATCCTGGTAGGTGCGCAGATCCAGCACCTGGGCGATGTGCTCATCGGGCTGGAAGGCCATCACATTGGCCACGTGCTGGCCCTTGGCGTCGCGGCCGGCTTCGGCCAGCTCGTAGCACTTGGTGCGGTAGACCCGGCCGTGGTTGGTGAAGAACAGCAGCCAGTTGTGGGTCGAGGTGACGAAGAAGTGCTCTACCACGTCGTCCCCGCGCAGGTTCGCGCCCTTGATGCCCTTGCCGCCGCGGGCCTGAGAGCGGTAATTGTCGATGCGGGTGCGCTTGACGTAGCCGCCGCGGGTGATGGTGACGACCATTTCCTCTTCCGGGATCAGGTCTTCGACGCTCATGTCGCCGTCGTAGCCCATCAGCACCTTGGTGCGGCGGTCGTCGCCGTGCTTGTCGACAATTTCCTGCAGCTCTTCGGAGACGATCTCGCGCTGGCGGGCTGGGGAAGCGATGATTGCCTGGAATTCGGCGATCATGCGCTCGAGCTCGGCGTGGCGGTCCTGGATCTTCTGGCGCTCGAGAGCGGCCAGGCGGCGCAGCTGCATGTCCAGGATGGCGCGGGCCTGATCCTCGTCGATGCTCAGCAGTTCCATCAGGCCATCGCGGGCGGCCTCGGTGGTGGCCGAGCGGCGAATCAGCGCGATGACCTCGTCCAGGGCGTCCAGTGCCTTGAGCAGGCCACGCAGGATGTGGGCTTCTTCTTCGGCCTTCTTCAAGCGGTATTCGGTGCGTCGGACGATCACTTCGATCTGGTGGGTGACCCAGTGGCGGATGAATCCGTCCAGCGGCAGGGTGCGCGGCACCCCGTCGACGATCGCCAGCATGTTGGCGGAGAAGTTCGACTGCAGCTCGGTGTGCTTGTAGAGGTTGTTCAGCACCACCTTGGCCACGGCGTCGCGCTTGAGCACGATGACCAGGCGCTGGCCGGTGCGGCCGGAGGTCTCATCGCGCATGTCGGCGATGCCGGAGATCTTGCCGTCACGCACCAGCTCGGCGATCTTCACCGCGAGGTTGTCCGGGTTGGCCATGTACGGCAGCTCGGTGACCACCAGGCAGGTGCGTCCCTGGATTTCCTCGACGTTGACCACTGCGCGCATGGTGATCGAGCCGCGGCCGGTGCGGTAGGCGTCGGCGATGCCCTTGGTGCCCAGGATCATCGCGCCGGACGGGAAGTCCGGGCCCTTCACGCGCAGCATCAGCTCGGCGAGCAGCTCTTCGCGGGAGACGTCAGGGTTCTTCAGGTACCACTGCACGCCCTCGGCGACTTCTCGCAGGTTGTGCGGCGGGATGTTGGTGGCCATGCCCACGGCGATGCCGGAGGAGCCGTTGACCAGCAGGTTCGGGAAGCGGGCCGGCAGTACCGTGGGTTCCTGGTTCTTGCCGTCGTAGTTGTCCTGGAAATCAACGGTGTTCTCGTTGATATCGCGGACCATTTCCATGGCCAGCGGGGCCATCTTGGTTTCGGTGTAACGCTGGGCGGCGGCGCCGTCGTTGCCCGGCGAGCCGAAGTTGCCCTGGCCCAGGGCCAGCGGGTAGCGCATGACCCAGTCCTGGATCAGGCGCACCAGCGCATCGTAGATCGCGGTGTCGCCGTGCGGGTGGTACTGGCCCATGACTTCGCCGACCACGCGGGCGCACTTGTTGTAGGCGCGCTCCGGGCGGTAGCCGCCGTCGTACATCGCGTAGAGCACGCGGCGGTGCACCGGCTTCAGTCCGTCGCGCACATCCGGCAGCGCACGGCCGACGATGACTGCCATGGCGTAGTCGAGGTAGGACCGCTGCATTTCGGTCTGCAGGTCGATCTGGTCGATGCGGCCGCCGTCGTGGACCGGATCGATGATCTCGCCGTCCATTGGCGCGTCCTGCGGGGTTTGCTCGTCGCTCAATTTCTTCCCTTACAAGTCAAAAAGTCTTCGGTGGATATCTGTGGTGGCTGCGGCCGGCTAGATATCCAGGAAGCGCACGTCCTTGGCGTTCTGCTGGATGAAGTTCCGCCGGGACTCGACATCCTCGCCCATCAGCACCGAGAAGATCTCGTCGGCGGCTGCCGCGTCGTCCATGGTGACCTGGCGCAGCGTGCGGTGCTCCGGATCCATGGTGGTGTCCCACAGCTCCGAGTAGTCCATCTCGCCCAGGCCCTTGTAGCGCTGGATGCCGTTGTCCTTGGGCAGGCGCTTGTTGGCGGCCTGGCCGGCGAGCAGCGCCGCGTCGCGTTCCTTGTCGGAGAACACGTAGTCGTGGGCGGCGTTGGACCACTTGATGCGGTACAGCGGAGGAGCCGCCAGGTAGACGTAGCCGTGCTCGATCAGCGGGCGCATGAAGCGGAAGATCAGGGTCAGCAGCAACGTGGTGATGTGCTGGCCGTCCACGTCGGCGTCGGCCATCAGCACGATCTTGTGGTAGCGCAGCTTGGCCATGTCGAATTCTTCGCCGATGCCGGTGCCGAAGGCGGTGATCATCGCCTGCACTTCGGCGTTGCCCAGCGCGCGGTCCAGGCGGGCGCGCTCCACGTTCAGGATCTTGCCGCGCAGCGGCAGGATGGCCTGGGTGTGCGGGTCGCGGCCGCGCTTGGCGGAGCCGCCTGCGGAGTCGCCCTCCACGATGAACACTTCGCACTCGGAAGGGTTCTTTGAGGAGCAGTCCGAGAGCTTGCCCGGCATGCCGAAGGATTCCATCGGGGACTTGCGGCGGGCGTTGTCGCGGGCCTTGCGGGCGGCCAGGCGCGCCTGCGACGCCAGCTGGGCCTTGCGGATGATGTCGCGGGCCACGTTCGGGTTGCGCTCGAACCAGTCGCCCAGCTCCTCGTTGACCACGCCCTGGACGAAGCCGCGGGCGATCGAGTTGCCCAGCTTGGTCTTGGTCTGGCCTTCGAACTGGGGCTCGGAGAGCTTGACCGAGATGACTGCGGTCAACCCTTCGCGGGCATCTTCGCCGGTGAGGTTGTCATCCTTCTCGCGCAGGATCTTGTTATCGCGCGCGTAGCGGTTGAGCAGGCCGGTCAGTGCGGCGCGGAAGCCCTCTTCGTGGGTGCCGCCTTCATGGGTGTTGATGGTGTTCGCGTAGGTGTGCACGGATTCGGCGTAGGCGCTGGTCCACTGCATCGCGATTTCCAGGCTGATGCCTCGTGCTGCATCTTCGGATTCGAAGGCGATAACCTCGTCGTGGACCAGCTCGATCTTCTTCGCCGCGTTCAGGTGCTTGACGTAGTCCAGCAGGCCGTCCTTGTACAGGTAGTCCACGGTGCGCGGCTTGACTACCTGGTTCTCGATTTCCTCTTCGACTTCGGCCTCAGGCTCTTCGATCTCCTGGACGCGCTCGTCGGTGAGGGTGATGCGCAGGCCCTTGTTCAGGAAGGCCATCTGCTGGAAGCGGGCGCGCAACGTCTCGAAATCGAATTCGGTGGTCTCGAAGATTTCCGGATCCGGGTAGAAGGTCTGGCTGGTGCCGGTCAGCTCGGTTTCCTCGCCCTTGGTCAGCTCCTGGACGGTGTGGCCGCCGTTGGCGAAACCGATGCGCCATGCGTGGCCCTGGCGGCGCACGATGGTGTTGACCTTCTCGGACAGCGCGTTCACCACGGAGATGCCCACGCCGTGCAGGCCGCCGGAGACCGCGTAGCCGCCGCCGCCGAATTTGCCGCCGGCATGCAGGATGGTCATGACGACCTCGACGGTTGGCTTGCCCTCGGTGGGGTGGATGTCTACCGGAATGCCGCGGCCGTTGTCCTCGCAGCGTACGCCGCCATCGGCCTGCAGCGTGACGTTGATGGTGTCGCAGTAGCCTGCCAGCGCCTCATCGACGGAGTTGTCGACGACTTCGTAGACCAAGTGGTGCAGGCCTCGCGGGCCGGTGGAACCGATGTACATGCCCGGGCGTTTGCGTACCGCTTCGAGTCCTTCGAGGACGGTAATATCCTGGGCGCCATATGTGTGTTCGACTTTGGAAGTCATCGATTCCGCGGGAACCTGGCTTTCAGCCGGTTCCTGCGGTGAAGCATTTTCGGTAGACACGGGTGCTACGAACTCCTCGAATTTAGCGCGCGATGGCCCTCTGCGACGGATTCTGCGCGTCGGGCAATCATGGTCTGGAGGGACTCCGGCGCGGGCGTTGCCCGCAACGGAGTCAATTCACTACCTCTAATTCTACCGCGTAGACCAAAATAAACGGTGACTTTGAGGCCTAAATCGCCCACCAAAAGCTGGTAATTGACGTTCTGAGGCAGTTGCGGCGATCAAGTGAGGGGGGATCCAGCCTCCGGGTCCGTGAGTGCGCCATATGCCATGCCAGCAATTTCTATCCGTAGGTGTCGCGCGGCCCCCGGCCGGCCACCGAACGCATCCCGTGGCGCCAGGAGGGAGCGTTGGGACCCAGCACCTTGAGCACGGTGACGATCCCGGGGCCCAGCTCGGCATCGAATTTCTTCAGGATGTCGTGGGTGAGCAGGCGCATCTGTGCTGCTCGCGCTGTCGTATCGCAGCGCATCACCACCACGGTGTCCTCGAAGGATTCAGGTTTGCAGTGCTTCGCGTTCTCCACGCCGATGATGTCCTCCCAGCGTCCGAGCACCGAGCCCACAGCGACCTGGGTGTTCCAGCCGCGCGACTTGGACAGCCGGGAGACCACTTCGCCAATGGCGCGCGGGTCGCGAACCGCTCCCTCGGCAGATTCCGGCCTTTCCTCGGCGAATCCGCGGCGGGCGGCCTTGCGCTTGCGCACCCTTTCCATGCGGGCGGCATCGATGCGCCGCTCGCCGCGTTCCTCGGCGAGCTTGCGCATGCGGTTGAGCAGCGCCTTGGCCGCATCGATCTCTGGATCGAAGCGGTGTTCATCTCGTTCCGATGGCTCATGCATCGACAACCTGGCCAGGGGAAACCTGGAAGAAATGTCCCTTCAGCGCTTCGGGGACATCTTCCACAACGGCGGCGGTCACCAGCACCTGCTCAGCTCCGGCAACGATGTGCGCCAAGCGATCACGGCGGGTGGTGTCGAGCTCGGCAAAGACATCATCCAGGATCAGGATGGGGCCTGATCCAGGACGCGGATCGTCATCGCCGAAAACACGGTAGGCGGCCAGGCGCAAGGCCAAGGCAAAGGACCAGGTTTCCCCGTGCGAGGCATAGCCCTTGGCAGGAGTTGGGCCCAGGATCAGGGTCAGATCGTCGCGGTGCGGTCCGAACAGCGAAATTCCGCGGTCGACTTCACGGCTGCGATTCGCTTCGATGGCGTTCAGCAGCAGTTCCTGGATCTCTTCTTGCTCCAGGGACTCAAGATCATCAGCTGGCAGGCTGTTCTCGTCGAGTTCGCCCTCGAGCGAGGAACGGTAGATGGCGCGCGCTTCTTTGGCGCCATCTGCCAGATCTGCGTAGGCGGCCTGCATGTATGGGCGGATCAAGGCCAAGACGTCCAGGCGTCCGCGCATCAGCCGAGCGCCGGCCAATGCCAGTTGCAGATCCCAGGCCTTGAGCGTGTTCTCCTGCGAGGGGCTCAGTGTGGACTTGCCGCGAATGGACTTGAGCAGGGCATTGCGCTGCTTCACGATGCGCTCGTAGTCGTTCTTGGTGCCGGCCTCCACCGGGCGCAGGGTTACCAGAAGCTCGTCCAGGAACTTGCGGCGGTTGGACGGATCGCCCTTGATGAGAGCCAAGTCCTCGGGGGCGAAGAGTACAGTGCGCACCATGCCAAGGATCTCCCGTGCGCGAACCGGGTTAGCCCGGTTGATGCGCGCCCGGTTGATCTTGCCGCTGGTGATCTCGACCTCGAGCACCGTGGTCTGCGGGCCATGATGCACAGTGCCCCGGATCAGCGCGCGCTCGGAACCGAAAGTCAGCAGGGGCGCGTCATTGCTGACTCGATGCGACGAAAGGTTGGCCAGATAGCCGATGGACTCAACGATATTGGTCTTGCCGACCCCGTTGGGGCCGATCAAGACGTTGATCCCCGGGGCTAGGTGCACGTCGGCCTGCGCATACGAGCGGAAGCTCGTGAGTGAAAGCTGCGAGATATACACCGGGGTCCTGACAGAAACGAGGTGGCTGATGGCCGGAGCCATCGACCACGAATTGGCTTAGTTCGAGTTTGGCAATCGAACCGGCATCACGAGGTAGCGATACTGGTCCTGGTCTTCCTCATCCAGCTTCTTCTGTCCGGTCAGCATGGCCGGCTTCGGTGCACTGGTGAAGGAGAAGCGCACGAAATCGGTGTTGAAGGAGTTCAGGCCCTCGGACAGGAAAGTCGGGTTGAAGGCAACCACGATGTCTTCGCCGCGAAGCGAGGCAACGATGGCTTCTTCAGCCTGCGCGTCTTCGCCGGTGCCAGCATCCAAGGTCAGCTGGCCATCGGTGAAGGCCATGCGAACTGGAGTATTGCGTTCGGCGACTACCGATACGCGGCGTACAGCCTCCATCAGCTCGCTGGTGCGGACGGTTGCATGAATTGGCGTATCGCTCGGGAACAGCGAGCGGATCTTCGGGTATTCGCCGTTGATCAGCAGCGAGGTGGTCCGGCGGTTGGAGCTTTCGAAGCCAACCATCTCACCGTTCTCGCTCATGGCAAGCTTCAGTTCGCCGGAGTTCGAGAGAGTCTTGGCAACTTCGCTGAGCGTCTTCGCCTTGATCAGGAAGGACGTCGAGATTTCTGCCTGGATCGGGGTCCAGTTGAGTTCACGCAGAGCCAGACGGTAGCGGTCCGTGGCCAAGAAGGTGATCAGATCATTTTCGATCTCAACCTTGATGCCGGTGAGTACCGGCAAGGTGTCGTCCTTGGAAGCGGCGACAATAACCTGCGAAACAGCTTCGGAGAATGCCTGGCCATCGATGGTGCCGGCGATAGCTGGGAGTTCAGGCAGGGTTGGGTATTCGTCTACTGGCATGGTGGCCAAGTGGAATCGTGAACGGCCGCAGGTCAGCGAGATTTTCGAGCCATCGGTTTCCAGGGTGACGGTGGAGTTGGGCAGAGAGCGGGTAATTTCTGCCAAGAGCTTGCCGGATACCAGGATCGAGCCCTGCTCGGAAATATCTGCAGGGATCTCGATATGCGAGGAAATCTCATAGTCGAATCCCTCGAGGCGAACAAGGCCTTCGTGGGTCGTGATGAGGATGCCTGCCAAAACAGGTGATGGTGGTCGCTGCGCCAGGGACCGGGCAGTCCAGGATACGGCGTCCGCCAATACATCCTTTTCAACGCTGAACTTCACGAAAAATCCGCCTTTCGGAACCCATAAGTCTTAAGTCAGGCCAAGAAGGTAGTTCCCTCGCCAAGTTCTTAAGCATAGAGCAGGTAGTTGCACGTTCTATCCATCTAATCTTGCCACGCCCTGATAGCGCAACGTCAGCTCAGTGAACGAAGTGTGGACGATGCAACAAAAAATCTGTTCTGCACAAGTTTGGCTCGAGGATGAACAGTGGACTCGTTATTTGGAGGATTAAGGATTTAAAGGAGAAGTGTTAATAACCCTTGTGGATACTGTGGATAAGGCCCATTACCCTAGATCTTCCGGCAATTGTGCATGTGAACAATCTGTGGTTGAACATGAGACTCGGTTTCATCAACTTGTTGATACTCAGTTTCACGATTTTTAACGTCCACATGGTTCGTGAACTTATCCGCAATCCTTCACCAGATCATCCACAGTTTTATCCACACCTGTGATTTCTCTGCTTCAGTGCTCCCGCTGGCTCTGCTTAATTCTGTTTGTCAGCTCGGTGACCTGATTGAATATCGCTCGACGCTCAGCCATCAGTTCGCGGATCTTGCGATCGGCATGAATTACGGTGGTGTGGTCGCGGCCGCCCAGTTCTGCACCAATCTTCGGCAATGACATGTCGGTCAGCTCACGCAGCAAGTACATGGCGATCTGGCGTGCGGTGACCAAAGTACGAGTACGGGATTTGCTGTTCAGCTCATCAATGCTCAGCCCGAAGTACTCGGCGGTCTGCTTGATGATGGTCGACGGCGTAATTTCTTGTGCGCCGTCTTCGCTGATCAAGTCCTTGAGCACGGTTTCGGCCAAGGCGAGGTCCACCGGCTGGTTATTCAGCGACGCGAAAGCGGTGACGCGGATCAGCGCACCTTCGAGCTCGCGGATGTTCGTGGAAATGCGTGAAGCGATGTACTCCATGACGTCGCTTGGCGCCGAAAGGTTCTCGGCGTCCGCCTTCTTACGCAGAATTGCGATACGGGTCTCGAGCTCTGGCGGCTGGATATCGGTCAGCAGGCCCCACTCGAAGCGCGAACGCATGCGATCTTCGAAGCCCTGCAGCTGCTTGGGAGGCAGATCCGAGGTGATGACCACCTGCTTGTTGTGGTTATGTAGCGCATTGAAGGTGTGGAAGAACTCTTCCTGGGTAGCGTCCTTGTTGGCCAAGAACTGGATGTCGTCAATGAGCAGAATATCGACGTTGCGGTACGTCTGCTTGAAGCTTGCACCCTCGTCGTCGCGGATCGAGTTGATGAAATCGTTGGTGAACTCTTCAGAATTCACGTAGCGCACGCGGATGCCTTTGTAGAGATGGCGTGCGTAGTGCCCGATGGCGTGCAGCAGGTGGGTCTTGCCCAGACCGGAATCGCCGTAGATGAACAGCGGGTTGTAGGCCTTGGCCGGTGCTTCGGCAACAGCGACGGCTGCCGCATGGGCAAAGCGGTTCGACGAACCGATCACGAAGGTATCGAAGATGTACTTCGGGTTCAGGCGGCCGAACTCCTGAGAGTTCGATGGCGGAGTCGGCTGCGGTGCCGGCTGCGGGCGAGGACCAGGAGTCTCGACAACCGCCGGAGCGGAGGGCGCAGTAGGCTTGGCCTCAGGCTCCTCTTCTTCCAGCTCATCCGACAGCGAGAGATCAACGCTGACGGCGCAGCGGATATCATCCTGGAACACTTCCCGCAATGCGTCATCCAGCGGCTCGCGCAACTGGGTCTGCAGAATATCGCGCGTGAGGTCATTGGGCACCGCAACCAAGAGCGTGGTGCCGATGAGACCTTGCGGTTTAGCCAGCGATACGAAGGCGCGGTAACGCGCCTTGACCCGGTCATCATCTTCGATCTTCCGGATGACTTGGCGCCAAGAGCTACCAATGCTATTGGTCTCGTCGCTGCTCACTAAGGGCGCCCCGCTTCCGTTCGAATGCAATCTTGGTCACAAGAATCCCGTTCCCAGGCTTCCTAAACGTCGTTTTTTGGACCACGTCTGCATTGATTCTATCCATCATCCACACAGTTATGCACAGCTGCGTGGAAAATCAGGGTGTTATTACTGTGGAAAACAGGTTTTCCCATGAAATCAAGCGTTTTTCCTCGCGAGATGACTAGCTGTTTTGTGGAAATGTGTGAAGTTTCTTTCGTTATGCACAGCCGTAATCCACAATTTTGAGGTAGATTATTCACAGGCTGGCACCCGAGCAGGGGAGCCGGGGCTAAAGTTGCGCGCCAATTTGACCCAGGGCGCATATTTTTCTATTGTTATTCAGTCCTATGCGCACCTTTTTGCGACTTGCTCATTTTGGAAGAGCCCGCGAGAAAGCGCATTTTATAAGAAAACACGAGCGTCATCCTGTTGTTATCGAGCTAGCTGGTCAACGGGTAGTACGCATCATCTAAATCGTTTTGGAGTGTCACCGTGAGCAAGCGGACTTTTCAGCCTAACAACCGCCGTCGTTCGAAGAAGCACGGCTTCCGCCTTCGTATGCGTACCCGTGCAGGTCGTGCCATCCTTTCGGCACGTCGCGGCAAGGGTCGAGCCGAGCTGTCCGCATAAATTTGCGAAGCAGCTCTTGGCAGCATGATTTCAACGAGCTCAGCTAAAGAGCAACGCGAAACAGATGTTGCCTAAGAATCAGCGACTGCGCCTAGCGCAAGACCTTACAGCCACTGTACGTTCCGGTGTCCGAAGCGGACGCCGGAACGTCGTGCTATATGCACGCCCCCGAGTAACCGAAGAGTTCCTCGGCGACAGGTTTGGATTCATTGTTTCCAAGGCTGTAGGTATTGCCGTTAAAAGGAATCTCACCAAACGACGAATGCGAGAGATCGCCCATGAGCTTCGGCGCGTGGACGGGAATGTCGATTTCGTCTTCCGTGCACTTCCTGGCTCTGCCGAACTCTCCTGGGAAGAACTCAACGCCCAGATCAATTCAGCCTTCTCCGCTGTTTTGCGCAAGATCGAGGCGCGCTGATGCGCAAGGATTCAGCTCCGCGTACCGGTTTGCTGTGGTTCATCATCGATATCCCACGCAACATCGTAATCGGGTTGCTCAAGACTTACCGAAAAATCATCTCGCCGCTGTACGGCGATGTATGCCGATACTTTCCTAGCTGTTCTGCCTATGGGCTCGAAGCAGTGACTCAGCACGGTGTTGTCAAAGGCGCCGGCTTGATCACTTGGCGGATCCTCCGGTGCAATCCGTGGTCCCACGGAGGCGTCGACCACGTTCCTGAGGGACCGAGGATTTGGCCAGAAGGCAAACTGCCGAGGATCATAGTTCTGAATCATCCTGTGATTCCCGACGATGAAGACGCCGCGGAAAGCGGCCGCAAGGAGCTCGACCACTGATGAACAACTTCCTAGACACGATACTGACTCCGTTTACATACGTAGTCTCGTGGGTTCTGTGGGCCTTCCACGAACTGTTCACCGCGATTGGAATGAACGCGGATTCAGGTGTTACCTGGACCCTGTCGATCATCTTCCTCGTGCTGCTGATCCGTACATTGCTGATCCCAGTCTTCGTCAAGCAGATCAAGTCCCAGCGCGCGATGCAGGCACTGCAGCCTGACCTTCGCAAGCTGCAGGCAAAGTACAAGGGCAAGACCGACCAGCTTTCGCGCCAGGCCATGGTGCAGGAACAGCAGGCGCTGTTCAAGAAGCATAAGACCAACCCGCTGTCTTCCTGCCTGCCTCTGCTCGTGCAGATGCCATTCTTCTTCGCCCTGTTCCGCGTACTGAATGAAGCATCGCGCGCTAGCGATGATGGCCGTTCAATCGGCGCACTGTCCGCTGAGCACATCCGCTGCTTCGACGGTTCCACCATCCTGGGTGCACCACTGTCCGAGACCTTCTTGGGCACCATCAACTCCGGCGCTATTAACTGGGCCGTCATCATCGTTGCCGTCGTCATGATCCTTGCCATGACCGCATCGCAGTTCTTCACCCAGCGCCAGCTGATGACCAAGAATATGAGCCAGGAAGCCCTGCAGGGCCCATTCATGCAACAGCAGAAGATGATGCTGTACATCCTGCCTCTGGTCTTCGGCATCGGTGGCATCAACTTCCCAATCGGTGTGCTGATCTACTGGACCGCATCGAACCTGTGGACCCTGGGCCAGCAGTTCTGGGTTATCCGCAACAACCCAACCCCTGGCTCGGAAGCGGAGCGCGAGCTCAACGCCCGCCGTGCCGCCAAGGGCCTGCCTCCAGTAGGCATGAAGAAGGAAGACGCTGACGCCGCTGCAGCAGCCGCAGCGGAGCAGCGGGCCAAGGGCCAGCGTCATCAGCCGCAGCGCAAGAACCGTCGAAAGAAGAAGTAGCCATGACTGCAACTGAGAATATCGACGCGCCCGACCTGGAAAACCAGATCGATGACGATCAGGAAGTTCTGGACGAAGGCGACGTCGCAGCCGACTACCTTGAAGAGCTTCTGGATATCGCTGATCTGGACGGCGACATCGACATTGAAATCCGTGGCGGACGTACCTACATTTCGATCCTTACCGAGGACGATGACGCGTCGCTGGAAAGCCTGGTTGGCAAGGATGGCGAAGTCCTCGACGCGCTGCAGGAACTCACCCGGCTCGCGGTGCTGACTGCGACCGGTGAGCGTTCGCGCCTGATCCTGGACATTGCCGGCTACCGTGCAGAGCGTGCAGATCTGCTGCGCAAGATTGCTGAGGACGCCATTGCCTCGGTCCGCGAAACTGGCGAGAAGGTCCATCTGGATCCGATGAGCGCCTACGAGCGCAAGCTCGTGCACGACGTCATCGCAGATGCTGGACTGCACTCGGAATCCGAGGGCGAATCGACCCGACGCCATATCGTCATCTCGGTACTGGACAGCTAAGAACCATCACGCGTCCGCGCGCTGATCGACCTAAGGACCAACGACAATGACTGAGGACCTCAGCCTTACTGCAGAAGAGACCGTGGCTGCCGAGAAGATTTTCGGTGACCGCTTGGATCTTGCCAAGCGCTATGTAGAGCATCTGGCGACCTCTGGCATTGAACGCGGGCTGTTGGGTCCGCGCGAAGTACCCCGTCTGTGGTCCCGCCACGTGCTCAACTGCGCAGTGATCGAAGAGGTTATGGACAAGGATGCCGAGGTAGCCGACGTAGGCTCCGGCGCAGGCCTTCCAGGGCTTTGCTTGGCAATTGCCCGCCCTGACCTCAAGCTGACTCTGATTGAGCCACTGGAGCGCCGCTGCATCTGGCTTTCCGAGGTAATTGAGGATCTGGGTCTGACCAACGTCACCGTAATGCGTGGCCGTGCAGAGCAGATGGTTGACGTGGTCAACGCACGCTATGTCACGGCCCGCGCCGTATCCGCATTGACCAACTTGGCCGGACTGACCATTCCACTGCTGCACGGTCAAGGCGAGCTGATTGCGATCAAGGGGCGCTCGGCTGCCGAGGAAATCGCCAAGGCAACTAAGGCCATCCGCAAACTCGGTGGCAAGGAAACCGAAGTGCTTACTGTGGGCGAAACCATCCTTGCAGAACCAACAACGGTGGTTCGCATCAAGGTTGGCTAAGGTTGACGCGATAGTCTGTTAAATAGTTATAAAAGTGAAATGGCTTTTATCCTCGTGTATTCGAGGATGAAGCCATTTCGCAATCTGCATGACTTGTTTTGAATGTTTCACGTGAAACATTATCGGTGCACGCTATGAGTATTAGGCGCACCACTTCACGAGGAGGAGTTTTACCTTTGTCTAAGACTAAGGATTCATCGGATAGCGCGTTTGATTTCAACGACTCGTCCTCGCCCCTGGCTACTCAAATAGCTAGTGAACATCGTCGTCGCGAAGCTTTGGAGGCCCGTAAGGTGCCAACGCCCGAGAAGACCCGCTATTTCACGATTTCCAACCAGAAGGGCGGCGTCGGCAAGACGACGACCACCGTAAACCTTGCAGCCGCTCTGGCCAAGGGGGGACTGAACGTCCTGGTGATCGACATCGATCCGCAGGGCAACGCTTCAACCGCGCTGGGTATCGAGCATCATGCTGAGGTGGACAGCATTTACGATGTGCTAATCAACGACCTTCCATTGTCTGATGTCGTAGCTACATGCCCAGACCTGCCAACCTTGCAGGTCGCTCCTGCGACGATTCACTTGGCTGGTGCAGAGATCGAATTGGTTTCTCTGGTAGCTCGCGAACAGCGCCTGCAGCGCGCCTTGGACGACTACGCTCGGACTCGCCAGCGCGAGGGACTGCCTCGCCTGGACTATGTCTTCATCGACTGTCCACCGAGCTTGGGCCTGTTGACCGTCAACGCCTTCGTTGCCGCTCGTGAGGTTCTCATCCCTATCCAGTGCGAGTACTACGCGCTGGAAGGTCTGAGTCAGCTGCTGAAGAACATCGAGATGATCCAGAAGCACCTGAACTCCAAGCTGACAGTCTCGACGATTTTGCTGACCATGTATGATGGTCGCACTAATCTTGCTGCACAGGTGGCTAACGAAGTTCGGGAGCACTTCCCGGAGCAGGTGCTCAAGGCTGTCATTCCGCGTTCGGTGCGAATTTCTGAAGCTCCGAGCTATCAGCAAACCGTTATTACCTATGACCCGAACTCGACCGGCGCCCTGTCGTACTCCGAAGCAGCCCTAGAGATGGCTGAGCGGGGCGCGTAGGCCCGTAGAAGGGCATTTCCCCCTAGAGTCGTTTACCTTAGGTTTTAGTTTGTTTCAGACGTGACACCGTGGCTGATAGCTAACACTCATTGCGAAAGCCGTGGGTGACGCACTGTGCGCATCCCCGGTTCGATGCCAATAAACAGTAGACTAGTCTCGGGCTGAAATTTCGGATGAAAGGGCGTGCGAAAAACATGGCAGACAAGAAGCGGGGCTTGGGCAGGGGACTAGGTGCCCTCATTTCCAGCTCGCCGGCGACCGCAGCTCCAGAGGAGAAGCAGGATGTTTCACGTGAAACATCGCCCGCAGAGCCTGTCGCAGAAGCATCGAGGCCACGGGCAGCACGTCCAGTCGATATGTTCTTCGAACCGGGACGCAAGTCCTCAACGCCGAAGGCACCAACTACTGCTGCTAAGCCGGCAAAGCGTGCTCGAGCTACGATGCCTGGCTTGAACACAACTCTTGGGACGAAGAGTTCTCCTGTGCGCGAGGATGATGCATCGGCCGAGAAGTCAGCACCTAAGAAGAGTCAGCCGAAGCCTGACACCCCAGACTCTTCGGATCTAGTTGAAGTTCCTGGAGCGCAGTTCGCTGAACTCGACGTCAAGCTCATCCACCCGAATCGCAAGCAACCGCGAACCAACTTCGACCAAGAGCACATGGATGAGCTCATCCATTCCATCCGTGAAATTGGACTGCTTCAGCCTATCGTTGTTCGTCCTTCGCGCGAGAAGGATGACGCCCCATACGAACTGGTCATGGGTGAACGTCGTTGGCGAGCAACGCAGGCCGCTGGCCTGGCGACCATCCCGGCGATCATTCGGGACACGCAAGACACCGATTTGTTACGCGATGCGCTGCTCGAGAACTTGCACCGCTCGCAGCTCAATCCGCTGGAAGAGGCTGCTGCTTACCAACAGCTTTTAGAAGAGTTCAACTGCACGCAGGAAGTGCTTTCCGAACGAATTGGCCGGTCACGTTCGCAGATTTCCAACACGATCCGTTTGATGAAGCTCCCTCCTCTCGTTCAACGTCGCGTTGCAGCGGGGGTTCTCTCGGCCGGCCATGCACGGGCCTTGCTTGGACTGTCCAACAACGAAGTCATTGAACAGTTGGCCCAGCGGATCATCAACGAGGGTCTGTCTGTGCGGGCGACTGAAGAGGCAGTTGCCCTGAGCGATGATAAGCCGCGCAAGCCAGCCAAGAAGGCGCGCGAGACCCAGCGTAATGAGCGTTTGGACTTCTTGGCGACATCGCTTGCGGACCGCTTGGACACTAACGTCAAGATTCAACTTGGCAGCCGCAAGGGCAAGGTCAGTATCGAGTTCGCTTCGGTCGATGATCTGAACCGCATCATGCAGGTTATCGATCCGACAATGAACTCGTAATTAGATAGAGAAGGCGCATGTTTCACGTGAAACATGCGCCTTCTCTATCTCCAAAACGCTGTTTCACGTGAAACAAGTATTGGGGAGCGGTGGCCAGTATTTAGGAAGGGTTGAAGGAGAGGTTGGCCAGCGGATGTTGTCACTGCATTAGAATCTCTCGGGACGTACAACCCTGAAGGCTGGATGCAAGGACTTCTTTCGGCCCGAAGAATCAGTACCACGCGAAGACCCAGACTTTGCGCCAAGTGCATCTCAGTTTGTGTCCACGCCTCCCCAAGGGCCTTCATCGGAGTTGCAACGAAAAACCTCTCGCAACTGACGATGCACCGATCGACTCCTGGTGCGTTTCCAAGGAGTTGCAGGAGGAGCAGAGAACCGTCATGAGCCTTTGGGGGAGTGCTCGGGAAGAGTAGTGCACCGAACTCGACTGGGGCACCATCCGCACCTCGTCACCCCGAAGCAAAACCGTCTAAATGTTCCTGTCTGCCGGACGTTCAAGAAGGTCAGGTCTTGCTGACATGGCGTACCTGGTTCATGGTTGATTCTGTAGCCCTATGCACCTTAACTGCTGGAGTGCGACCCCGACTTGGAGGCTGATCACTAGGCAATGGTTCGCTCACGAACAGGATGGGCGCTCCAAGCAAAGACATACGTTAAAAGGGTAGGGACCATCAAGCCACAGAGTGAATGCATGTCCTTCAGCCGAGAGAACCTGATCGTCCCTTACGCGGGAAAGTCTCAGAATTCTTGACGGAGGTGCCATATCCCGAATGGCTCAATAGTGAATATTCGTGGCTTTAAGAGCCGCTAGAATTCTCATCCAGAGCCACCGGCCAGCCATAACCGACTTACGGCTGCCTTATGCAAAGGCAGAGCTCCACGTAAAGTATCGACTGAACGGCAGGCAGGCTTCAAATAGATCCTCAGAGCCTGTTGCCCGGCGACGATGCTCGTGCGAGGCCATGGAAGCTCCTAGCCAGCCTAATTCGATGCTGACGTTTTGTCATCGACGTTGGAGGTGACCATGAGTTGGAGTAAGCAGCGTTCGTAGGACGTAAAGAAGCTGTTCTAGCCCAGGTTGGGCATCGCGCCTTCTTGTTAGTTGCAGTCGGGAAAAGTAGTTGAAGGACCTGCTCGTCGCTCAGCTACTCGAGGTGCTTCCAGCTACGAGGACGATATCTGCGGCATTGAGGTCTACGCCTACGCTGTCGTGAAAGATGCCTTGCGTGGATGCGATGGCGCAGTCTGGCAGACTCTCAGCGCGAGCTGGATTAGTCGCATGACTTCGAACTTTCGTACATTGAAAAAGATTCTGTCCACCATACAGTCGGTTGCGTGGTGGGAGCAGCGTATAGGGGGTGGCTCTGACGAAAAATATTCGGTGGCAATGAGAGACAACGGCGGCGTTTCTCTCTGGTGACTCTAGATCGGAATTGTAGAGGCCCCCAAGATTCAGATGATCAGCTTTCTGCGGATCTATGATTCGAGTGAAACTGTCCTATGGAATAGAACGAAAATGTCGATCAGACTGTGCTCGATGAGAAGTTGCTGTGTCGGTCGGTAGGGAGACTACTCCTTCATTCACTGGATCATGCAAAGATGATAAGTTCGCTGCGACTGATTTCCAGTACTCGATCCAGACTCTAGGATTTGATGACTCCACCCGGGATAGGCGTGGTCTTCTAATGCAGCCTTGAAATGATTAGCGTCGATCACGAATCTATCTAGGCCTAAACATTGGACTGATGCATTGTTTACTCTAACGACAAACACCAGTCCGATGTTGTAACCGCCGTGAGGTCGCTGTTCAAATAGTCAGGCTGATAGCCATGCCATAAGAGCAGATGATGAACTGACTTATGAAACGAGGAAAAGAATTTCTCTCGGGCATCTTCGCTGTTAGTCCGCTTACGTCATGACTCATGAGAACAAGTTTCACGTGAAACATAGACCCTCCCTCAGGCGGTTCGTTCGATATACCCTTGGCTTTGACTGGTGGCCAGGGCTCTGAAGAAACCTATCGAGCAATCAACATGCCGCCCCCATCCACGGATCTGCAGGAACTGCAACGTGGACGAGTGATATTCGGTGGCCGTAGTCTGGCTTGCTTGGATTTCTACGTTCGCCTCGGAATAGAGCGAATTGGCAGAGTCCAGCAACGAGCGGTTTCTAGACCTGATCAGGAGACGATCTAGACTTTCAAGAGTTGCTGTGAGCCGGACGCAATCCATTCATGGCCATAGTCGGCATTAGTCGGAGATTCTTATCCACGCTACGTCCTTGAATGGCTTCGTTTCGATGGCTGTCACTCATTTGCATTCGAATCAGCTTTCAGGACATCGACTTCAAGCTTTAGGGTTGCTGTACACGACTGAATCTGGTGAGTACATTCTGCCGGATAGGGGAGTGGCATGAACCGGACCCGCAATCTAATGGGCGAGCAGTGTTCTTGAAGTGGTGATGAATAATTGAACCTTTGGAGCCACAAAAGAGTTCCGGTTCAGAGCCGCCCGTTACTATGCTTCTGCGCCTCTGAGAATTAGCGCCTGGAGTCACCATTCCATTCTGACGGGATCACCGCTACCTCATATCGCGACTGGGCTCTTCGAAAGGGAACATCTTGAACGGCAGGCAGATGACAAAAGGATACACTGTGGACCGTTGGGCACTGAAAGGGGGAGTGTAGGGTCATGATGGCTTCTGGCCGTCAGTCTCTATGGTTATGCCTGCTTTGTGCTCAACTCTGGACTTGTCCAAGTCTACGAGTAAATGATGATGGTATGAGGATCAGAACTTGTTGTAGCCCTTGAATGCGGTTCGATGGTCCTGTCCTGTCGTACGTAGTCATCGTGCAAAGCTTGAGGTAGGCGCCAGCCTAACCTAGATCCGTATGGTCGATGCTCCAGTATGGTTGGGTCAACACGTTTAGAGTTGGTTGCGGTCAAGGAATCGCAATTAGTAGCGCTTTTGCCGCTCTTGTCCTGAAGGCGCGCTCAGCTTTGTAAGGAGGCGCCGCCTACTTCTATGACTCTGCTGCGGGAGATGCGTCGGGTGTGGACGTAAAGAATCGTCCTGACTAAGCCTCGGCGTAAAGCTGGGGCATGAGCGACATTCGCGCGTGCCGTTGAACATGGCTTGTTCTGCGAGAAAGTCTGTTGCACTGGCCGGGAGTTTATACAGGGTTATTTAGACGGATAGTGTTTGGCAGCTCCGAGTGACAATAATGGAGTACCCCTCGGGCGACTCTGCGTTGGAAGAGCGGTGGCTGCCATAATGGCTACATACTCACTTAGACTCAGGCTGAAAACAGCCGCTTTTTGGCACCGTTTCACGTGAAACGTTAATCGATGAACCATACAGGACTTTCGAGACTAAGCGCTGGAAACGTGTTTCACGTGAAACAAGGAGAACCACCTAAACGACACCTCGTTTCCCACGCCATGCCCAATGGAATGACCACGCAAGTCACTGGAATTTCCCTTCAGGCTGGAATCGCGAATGATCACAGGTAAATGATCATAGGGGTGGATGTCCTGACGATAGCCGAGTTGCCAATAACTAGAACTGCATAGGCAGATCGGAAGAGACAACGGGAGCAACTATCCGATGTTCGACGTACGCGGACAGTATTCCGTGTAGGGCGCGCAATCAATGAATCTGGACGTATAACCAGAACGTAATCCCGACCAGCACGCATGGTCTGCCGAGGGGTCCCGCGCGCTTCATTCGTATGTTCTTGTCTCTAACAAGGGTACGTCCGATGAGCGTCAAGTGCAGTCATGGAGTGTGATGATCAAATCGCATCTATAAGCGCTACGAGCACCAGAAGCGCCACTGAGAGCCTTCCATCTACCACTCCGAGTGACCAAGAGGTTCCGTAGGCTCCTGGATCGCTACACGAGCCCACAGAGGCTTTGATGAGAAGAGCAGCGCACTGCTGGCCCAGAACAGGAGCAACTGAGCGAAAATAGCGTTAGGTCTGTGGCTGTAGACGCTTTGATTTGCGCTGTTTTTCCGAGACAGTGGACGCGTACCGCAGGCCTATTTGCATGCCCACGTCATCGAGAGAGAACTAAGTCAAGTGAGCCCGTCCCTGCCATCACGCAGCTATGTCGTCACTTGTCCGTGGATCCAGATGAATATTAGAAGCTTTGAGAGCCACCAGTATTGCCGCTCAGGGCCACCCATTATTCTTGTTCAGAGCCACCAGCCGGCCGGGGTAGTCCGACTGCTTGTACTGCGTGCAGAAAATGGGGATGCTCTGTCTTGCTGTTGCTCCATGAGCACGATAATAGAACGCGAAATTTCCACGCTGGGTGGTTCCAAAAGCCACTGATCGAGCATCAGGACACTGTAAATTGATGCCCAATGCCCTGGCGACGTCCTCGGTGGATCGGTTGCTGCGTCAGGCGCACATTTGCCAAACCAGCGGTGAATCTGTTCGGTTGACGCAGGTGTTGGCTGGTGCTGGGGTGAGTTCCTTGATGTAGCCCCTCTCAGCACGGGCAGACTGCTGTGCATGACGGCTGATACCACATTGGCTGATTATGGGCAGCAGGCAGTTTTGCTGACCCTTAATGGGCATTATTCGTGGCCGCCGGTGGGCAGAAACTCATGCCCCTTGACAGAGGGGTTTATACAGGGTGGCTCTGAAGGAGAGAATCAGGTGGCTCTGATCGAGAATAACGGCGTTTTCAGCTGGTGGCTCTGAACGGCAATATTGGTGGCCTTCAAAGAGTCAAATATTCAATTCAGAGTCTTTGGCGTGGTCGGCGCAGACACGGCGCATCAACGGCTGGGGCGTCGAGTCTAGAACCAGTTTCCTCATGCGTGAATGATCCGGTCTGATTGGTCAAACAGGATTCTGCGACCGTTGCGGACTGGGAACAGGTGTTGGCAGATCTGCTCGTGGCTCAGGCCGTTGAGCACCTACCAACGGAGCCAGATGGTGCCTCGGGTTTTGAAGAGTGTAGCTCCACAGCGCCGGGAGTTTCCTTGCAAAGCCTCTGCGGCCGGTCCTGATGGAACCCCTGCTCTGGATACAGGAAAGGTCGACGCACTCCGGGGCAGCTGATACATTCAAGAGCCCGGATCGATAGCTCAGGCTGTCGCATGATGGAAGGATCCTATGCAAAGGCGGCACTGAACGGCACTGTCCTGCTCTCTCAAAGAAAAGACTGCTGCATGCGTTTTTAAATCCGCATGCTGCTGCCACTCCTTGAAAGTCGGAGGCGAAGCATTCGGGATCGAGAGCTGGCCGACGGGTAGTCCCTGCAACGCAGAGCAGGTTGCAAAATGCACCGGAACAAACAGCACTGAATCACCGATGCAGGCCTCGAACTTGGCGAGCCATTATCCGAGCAGAAAGTACGAGCTCGACTCATCGAAACCAAGTATTGATGCATTAAGTCATAAAATGGTACCAAGAATCCAAAAACAAAGTGTAAATATTGATATTTCATCGTTACTCGTCAAAACGTCTTCAAATCAAAGAATAGCCCCCATCTGAGCTGGGGTCAGGGCTGGAACATACTCCGGAATGGGAGAACTAGCAAGATTTTCACAAGGCATCGGTTAAAACAGGAGTGGAGACCAACCTTGCGGTTGGTCTCCACTCCAATGACGTATCGACTTACAGGTATTCTGCGAAGTCCTTCTCGATGACAGCCTTTGGCTTGGCACCGATGGAAGTGGCAACATGCTCGCCACCCTTGAACACGTACACGGCAGGGATGCTGGTGATGCCGTACTTGGCGGCAATTGCGTGGTTCTCATCGACGTTGACCTTCACGACGTCGACCTTCGCAGCGTGCTCTTCTGCGATCTGATCCAGGATCGGACCGAGCTGGCGGCAAGGGCCGCACCATTCAGCCCAGAAATCGACGATGACTGGCTTTTCGGCATCCAGGACATCAGCCTGGAAGGTTGCTTCAGTTACTGCTTTTGCGTTGCTCATGAGAGACAACCCCTTTCTGAGAAATCTGTTAGGCGGTAGCGAGGGTTTCGGAAACGTTGGCCAGGTAGTGCTCCACGTCCTGGGCCGCGGCGCAGCCCGAACCGGCTGCGGTGATGGCCTGTCGGTAGGTGGAGTCGATCACGTCGCCGGCAGCGAAGACACCTGGCAGCGAGGTCTTGGAAGAGCGGCCTTCAACGGCGATGGTGCCTTCGGAAGTCAGCTCAAGCTGGTCTTTGACCAGATCCACGCGAGGGTCGTTGCCGATGGCTACGAAGATGCCGGTGACATCCACGGTGGTTTCCTCGCCGCTGGTGCGGTTCTTCACGACCAGGCCCTCGACCTTCTCTGCGCCGTTGATGCCGACGACTTCCGAGTCCCAGATGAACTCGATCTTCTCGTGGGCCAAGGCGCGGTCGGCCATGATCTTCGAGGCGCGCAGTTCGTTGCGGCGGTGCACCACGATGACCTTGGACGCGAACTTTGTCAGGAACAGTGCTTCTTCCATGGCCGAGTCGCCACCGCCGATTACGGCGATGGTCTGCTCGCGGAAGAAGAACCCGTCGCAGGTGGCGCACCAGGAGACGCCATGGCCGGAGAGGCGCTTTTCATCTTCCAGACCCAACTCGCGGTAGGCAGAGCCCGTGGAGACGATGACAGCACGGGCACGGTAGACGGTGCCGTCGGCCAGGGACAGCGTCTTGATTTCGCCCTCGAGGTTCATTTCCGTGACGTCATCGAAGAGGATCTCGGCGCCGAAGCGTTCGGCCTGCTTCTGCATGTTGTCCATCAGATCAGGGCCCATGATGCCCTCGGGGAAGCCCGGGAAGTTTTCCACGTCGGTGGTGTTCATCAGTTCGCCGCCGGCGGTGACTGAGCCTGCGATGACTAGTGGGTTCAGATTCGCACGGGCGGTGTAAACCGCGGCGGTGTAACCGGCCGGACCGGAGCCGACAATGATGACGTCGCGGATTTCGTCGTTCTGTGCTGAAGTCACGGGGGTAGAACCCTTTCGTTCTATTAATGCGAGGTGGGTAGCAAGGTCTAACCTCACTATCCACCTCAACGCATTGCTTTCGTAAAAAATTCCGCTTCTATTACTTGGCGGAGAATTCACCGATCTGCAGACCGAATGGCCGCGAATCGTTGCCACCGGATGCCTTGCGAGGCAGCTCGGTGATGTCCAGGAATACGTGGGATCCTTCCATGTAGTCCTTGTCGTCGCCCTTGACAGTTACCGATATCGAAGGGCCGGAGAATGAGCCCTTGGCTACCGACTTGGCATCGCCCAGATCGTCGGAGTCGCCGACGAGGATCTCGTAATTGCCGCCGGTGCCGTTCAGGCCCTCGAGGTTGACCTCGGAGATCTTGGACTTCTCGTCCAATTCCAGGATGAAGACCATGTTGGAAGCGAAGCCGCCAAAATCAGCTGTGGTGTAGGAGTAGGTGGCATAGGTGCTCGACGCGTTGCCGTCGATCATCTGGCCCAGCTTGCCATCGGTTTCGGAATTCAGCTGCTGGTTGCCGGGAACGAGGCGGGACACGTCATCGACCTTCGGGGCAGGCAAGGACTCTTCGGTAGGTTCCTGTTCCTTCTCGGACTCGGAAGGCTTCTCCGAGGATTCCACGGCAGTTGGCGTCTCGCCCTCTGCGGTGGTGTTCTTGTCGCCACCTAGGAAGTTGAAGGCGAAGACCACGGCAACGACCAGCACGATCAGCAATACGGCGCCAACGAGCAGGCGAGTTCCCTTGGATCCGCTTTCTTCCTCTTCCTGCTCGTCGACCTGCGGGTCTTGGGCGGGAGCGTTCTTGGCTGCTGCCGGGAAGGTCGAGGCCTTAGGCGCGGCTGCGGCGGCACCTGCAGCGGCCGCTGCAGCTGCGTCCTTCTTCTTTGCAGGCTTTTCTTCTTCCTTGGCCGGCTCTTCCTTGGCAGGCTTGGCCGGGGTGTTGCCCTTGGACTGCGCTGCGGCGGCTAGCGCCGCGGTTGCGGTGACGTTAGGTTCGTCGTCGTCCAGACGGGTGACCTTCGGCTTGTCTTCGGCCGTTGGATTTTCAGCAGGGGCAACCGGGGTGGCGACGGTGTCGGGAACCTGTTCGTTCGGCGCGGTCTGGTCGAACTGCTCCTCTTCAGGCTGTTCCTGGTTCTTCTTGCCGAAGCGGTTCTTCAGCCCCGCGAAGCCCCCAGCCAGGGCGGAACCGATCTTGCCTTGATGTTCTGGTTCGTCCTCGTATTGCAGCTGCTCGTAGTACTCGTTGTCGTCTTCGTAGGTTTCGGGGACAGCCTGGCGGGACTCGCCAAAGATCTCGGTGCCGAGGGTATCGGTGAAGAACGGCTCAACGTATGGAGCGTCGTCGGTTTCCAGAACCAGGTCCAGCAGGTCCGAGGACCGCGCGGTATTGGCGACTAGGTAGGTCTGGTTGGAGTCGGTGATGCCCAGATCCAGCACCTGGACGTTCGATGCGCGCTCGCCCATGGCGATCTCGCGTGCGCTCGTTGCCAGCTGCGAGGAATTCTCGACGGAAGCCACCATGATGCTGACCGAGCGGTTCAGCACCTGGTCTACGCCACCGAGTACCAAGTCTCCTTCAGCTGATGAAAGGACACTCTCAGTTACCTGGTAGCGGCCGCTGAGGACAGAGCCGACATCGATTGGCTGCGACACGTGCATCTCCAAGGGGTTGAATTTGGTTCGGTGGCGGTCCACAGACCACCACCTGTCATGTTACCGGTCAGCTCCGGCTATTTGGTGCCTATTTGCCCAGAATCACTAGCAAGTTTCAGCGGATTATCAGCGATTCAATCCCGGGATTCTGCGCAGGATCGGACCGAGGAACGACTGGAGCTCCGGAACCTTGGTCTTGTGCAGCAGGCCGATGAACACGATGCCCATCAGCAGGGCGACAACAGCCACCGAAATCAGCGCGCTGACTACTGAATCGTAGGCGAATCCGAAGCTGAATCCTCCCAGCAGCCAGAGCGCTACGCAGCCGACGATAGCCGACAGCGTAGCCATCCACCCGACTCGGATGTAGGTGTCGATGACCGAGGAAACATCGTAGCTGCCGTAGCGGCGCTTGATCAGATAATGGGTGCCGATGCAGGTCAGCACGTTGGTCAAGCCGTAGATGAAGGCAATGGCGGCGGCGATATGCAGCGGGTCAACCACGGCGGCCGCGGTGAACGCCAGGACCAAGCCGACCGCTGCCGTGGCCGATTGGATCAGCATCGGGGTGCGGGTATCTTCTGCCGCGTAGAAGACACGCAGCATGAAGAACTGCAGGGACTTGAACGGCAGGCCAAGCGCGGTGAGCACCAGCAGCTGCCCCAAAGCGCCCGCGGCCTGCGCCGCATGCTCGGAGCTGCCGGCAAACAGCCTGCCCAGCGGCCCGGCCAGCACGATGAAGACCAGCGTGCAGAACACGATGGGGATGGCGGTGGAGCGCATGCCCTGGTTCAGCAGCTGGCCGACATCCTTGCGGCGGTTCTCGGTGAACGCCCGGGCGAAGTCGTTGAACAGCACGGTGGCGACAGTCAGGGCGAATAGCGAATGCGGCAGCACGGTGATCAGCTGTGAGGTGTTCAGCGCGTACTCGCCGGCGACCGAGGCGGCCTGTTCGGACGGCAGCTGCGCTCGAGCTGCGGTAGCGCCGGAGACGATCTTGGAGTAGGCGAGCGAGGAAAGATTGCCGATCACCATGGCCGCCAGCGTCCAGATTGCCAGCTTGCCCACATGGCGCAGGCCCATGCCGCGCCATTGGAAGTCCAGGGTCAGTTTCAACCCGGTCTTCTTCAACGGCCAGAACAGCACGACTGACTGCAGCACGATGCCCAAGGTGGCTCCGCCCGCCAGCCACATGGTCTTGATGCTGTTCCACTCCTGCATCGGGTCGCCCGACGAGTAGGCGCCGAAGGTCAGGATGAATGCGCCAATGACGATCAGCTGGATGACGTTGTTCACCGCCGGGGCCCACATGAACGCGGCGAATCGGCCGTTGGCGTTCAGCACCTGGCCCAGGACCGCGTAGAGCCCGTAGAAGAAGATCTGCGGCAGCGACCAGTAGGCAAATGCCGTTCCCAGCGCGATCATCGGCTCGGTCCAGTTACTGGTGAGCACCGTGATCAAGGGCCTGGCGCACAGCGTGAGGATCAAAGTCAGGATCCCCATGCCCACCACGGTCAGCGTGACCAGCTTGGACGTGTATGCCGCACCGCGATCCTTGGCCTTGGAAGCCTTGATCAGCTGCGGGATGAGCACGACATTGAAAATGCCGCCGGCCAAGAGCATGTAGATGATGGTGGGGATGACATTGGCTTTTTCAAAGATGTCGGCCACCGAGGTGACCGAACCAATGGCCATCGCCAGCAAGGCCGTGCGCACGAAGCCCAGCAGGCGGGAAACCATCGTGCCGGAAGCCATCAGGGCATAGATCTTGGAACGCGATCCTGCCGGTTGGGCTATCGGCTGCCGGGGAGGTTCGGCGACGATGTCCGTGGCTCCGGTGTTTGGCTGGTCGAAGCCGGCAGTTGGATTAGGAACCTGGGACATGCTTTGTAAGGACCTCGCGTGCCAGATCGGCGATCCGGCGCTCATTAGGGAAGGACAGGCGCTTGCCCAGGGAACCCAGCGGCACCCAGGCAACATCGACGGCTTCATGATCGGGATCATTCTCGATCGTCAGATGCCCGCCGGTAGCTTCCAGCAGAAAATGGTGCACGGTCTTGTGCACACGGTAATTCGTCACGGTGAACCAGTAATCGACCGAACCCAGCGGGGCGAGGATGCGTCCAGCAATGCCGGTCTCTTCCTCGATTTCGCGGATAGCCGCTTCCTCGTTGGTTTCCACGCCCTCCGGGTGGCCCTTGGGCAGGCACCATTCCAGCCGTCCGCCGCGGTTGTAGCGGGCAATAATTGCCACTGGCAACTTGGGGTCGTCGAAGTCGATGACGATGCCTCCGGAAGAGACTTCTTCCACGGTCGGCAAGCTCGTATGACCGCCAGTTGCCTGCGCGCGAGCCATTGACGCAGTCAATGGAGTGCGCTTCGGGGCAGACGGGATCGGTCGGTTCATAGAACCACTCTATCGAGAAAGTGCCGCTAGCCGCCTGATCGACGTGGACAAGTAAGTTATCTCGCAGGCAAATTCGCCGAAATCTCAAGCATTCTTCCCGGATTTCTGGCACGCTTAAGTAACTATGCATGCACTTCCCTCGCCTGACGCGCTGCGTCAGATCCTGCCCTCGGTCATTTTCGATTTGGCCGACCGTTTCGTTCGGGCCGGCCATGAATTGTCGTTGGTAGGTGGGCCGGTTCGCGATCTGTACCTGGGACGCGTCTCCCCGGACCTGGACTTCACCACGAGCGCACGACCGGAAGAAACCATCAAGGCAATTTCCGGTTGGGCCGATAACATCTGGGATGTAGGACGCGAGTTCGGAACGATCGCCTTCAAGAAGGGCGAATACACGCTGGAGGTCACGACCTACCGCGCTGACGCCTATGACAAGGAGTCGCGCAAGCCGATCGTCGCCTTTGGCGATAACTTGCACGATGACCTCTTCCGCCGCGACTTCACCATGAACTCGATGGCGCTGCGATTACCCCATCTCGAGCTGGTGGATCCGTTCGACGGCGTGAGCTCCCTGGAAGACGGTTCCATTCGCACCCCCGGTGCGCCTGATATCTCGTTCTCAGATGATCCGCTGCGCATGATGCGTGCCGCCCGATTCGCTTCGCAGCTGGAGATTGAAGTCAGCCCCGAGGTTCGCCGCGCCATGAGCGAAATGACCGATCGAATCGACATCATTTCCGCCGAACGGATCCGCGACGAGCTGGTCAAGCTGATCAACGGGGCCGACCCGAGCACGGGCATCGACCTGCTGGTGGAAACCGGCCTGGCGGACAAGGTGCTGCCCGAAGTGTCGGCCCTGCGTCTGGAGATCGACGAGCACCACCGGCACAAGGACGTCTACCAGCACTCGCTGACCGTGCTGAAGCAGGCGATGGCGTTGGAAACCGATGAAGCGGGACCGGTGCCCGGACCGAACTTCGTGCTGCGCTTCGCGGCGCTGATGCACGATATCGGCAAGCCTGCGACCCGCAAGTTCGAACCCAGCGGTGCCGTCTCCTTCCGCCACCACGACATGGTGGGTTCAAAGCTCGTGAAGGCGCGGATGCGCGCCTTGCGTTTCGACAAGGACACCACCAAGGCCGTGGCCCGCCTGGTCGAGCTGCATATGCGCTTCTATGGGTACGGCGAAGCGGGCTGGACCGACTCGGCGGTACGCCGCTATGTCACCGATGCCGGCGACTTGCTGGAGCATCTGCATCGCCTGACCCGTTCGGACGTCACCACGCGCAATCGCAAGAAGGCTGATCGCCTGGCGTTTGCCTACGATGACCTCGAGGCGCGTATCGCGAAGATTGCCGAGCAGGAAGAGCTGCAGGCGATCCGTCCTGATCTGGATGGCGAACAGATCATGCGGTTGCTGGGGATCAAGCCGGGCAAGGTGGTTGGCCGGGCCTACAAGTTCCTCCTGGAACTGCGCATGGACGAAGGTCCGTTGGGTGAAGAGGTCGCCACGGAGCGCTTGCGTGCGTGGTGGAAAGAGCAGCCCGAAGCCCAGAAAACGCCTACTGAGGGGTAACTTCTGGCCTGGTTGCTGTTGGAGGAGCACCTGGAATCCGCATGGATCCAGGTGCTTTCGCCATTCCCGGGAAAGTACTTAAAGTTTTTGCTCTGGCTTGTAGCGCATTGGGCATAATCCATGTATGCTGAATACTGTGATTGGGAAGTCTCAATGAGACTTGCGGATCGAGACAAATTTTCAGACAGGCCGCATGGCATCCATGGCCGGCCGAGAGCAGATTTTAGGAGGTGGCGAAATGATTAATACGACTTGGTACATAGAGACTCATCGCGGAGCGCGATTTAATGGCGGCTCTCCAATGACTCGTCTGCGCAAGCGCATTTCCCCAACCTCCGGACAAGCGGATTCCTAGCTCACGGTAAATCCCGCTCAAGTTCCTGAGGTTGCAGGTCAGTAATCGACTCTCACCCTTAGGAACTTTTTCATGTCCAGTCCACTGTTCTCCTCATCCGCTCAACGGGCAGTTCGCACCTCGGAATTAATCTTCGCAGGACCAGAAAGCCTGAAAGCTCGCGCAATTTCAACCACGCGACAAGATCTTCCCTCCCCTTCGACTTTGACCGAAGGGAGGGACAGCAAATGAAAAAGCGTCAAGACAAGCGCAAGTTCACCAACCTTGACAGCACCGAGTTCAATCGCCGCATGCGTCAGCGCGAGCTGAAGAACCATGTGCCACCAGAAATGTACCTGCGAATTCGCTAGGCCCGGCAACGCCATTACCGTTGCCAGCTAACTAGAATCCGAGGTACCAATGATGAACTCGCAATGCATCGCCCAGAGGCCCGCCGGCCTGCAAGCCGGCGGGCCTCTCCGCATCCAAAGAACTTTTGAATACAGCAATGGCCAGGACATCAGTCCTGGCCCTTGCTTTCCCGCCGCAGCGGAAGATTAGCGTTCGATGTCGCCGCTGATGAAGGCTTCCACCTTGTTGCGTGCGGTCTCATCGTCGTACTGCTCTGGTGGCGACTTCATGAAGTAGCTCGAGGCGGACAGGATCGGGCCGCCGATGCCGCGGTCCAGGGCGATTTTCGCTGCGCGAACGGCGTCGATGATCACGCCGGCCGAGTTTGGCGAGTCCCAAACTTCCAGCTTGTATTCCAGATTTACCGGAGCGTCGCCGAAGTTGCGGCCCTCGAGGCGGACGAACGCCCACTTGCGGTCGTCAAGCCATGAAACATAATCGCTCGGGCCGATGTGGACATCGTCGTCACCCAGGGCGGCGGAGGTGTTCGAAGTGACTGCCTGGGTCTTGGAGATCTTCTTGGATTCCAGGCGATCGCGCTCGAGCATGTTCTTGAAGTCCATGTTGCCGCCAACGTTCAGCTGGTAGGTGCGGTCCAGGACCACGCCGCGGTCTTCGAACAGCTTGGCCATCACGCGGTGGGTGATGGTTGCGCCGATCTGGCTCTTGATGTCGTCGCCAACGATTGGCACGCCGGCGTCGGTGAACTTCTGCGCCCACTCCGGGGTGCCGGCGATGAATACTGGCAGGGCGTTGACGAACGCAACGCCTGCATCGATGGCGCACTGCGCGTAGAACTTGGCGGCCTGCTCGGAACCCACTGGCAGGTAGCAAACCAGGACGTCGACCTGGTTGTCCTTCAAGGACTGCACCACGTCGACTGGCTCTGCTGCGGACTCTTCAATGGTCTCGCGGTAGTACTTGCCGAGACCGTCAAGGGTGTGGCCGCGCTGGACGGTTACGCCGGTGGCTGGAACGTCGGCAATCTTGATGGTGTTGTTCTCGCTGGCCAGGATGGCTTCCGAGAGGTCGAGGCCGACCTTCTTGGCATCGACATCGTAGGCTGCAACGAACTGGACGTCGCCAACGTGGTACTGGCCGAACTGCACGTGCATGAGACCAGGAATGGTGGAATCTGCATCGACGTTTCGGTAGTACTCAACACCTTGGATAAGGGAAGTGGCGCAGTTGCCTACGCCTACGATGGCAACGCGAATCGGGTTCGCCGACACATGAACTCCTTACAGAAATGTATAAAACCTTTGAGCAATTGAGCGCAGAAGCGCATCGCGCAAATTAGCCCATAATGATCTTAAGTCTTAATGGCTCGCAAACATTCCCAATCGTGCCCCGTATCACCGATTAACTCTTGTGCAGTGGCTCCCGGGCCAGTGCCGGCGAGGGCCATAGATGCGATCGCCGTGCAGAATTACCAAGAATCGGTACATGAGTAAAATGCAGAATGATACTGAGGTAACCTATGATTGCAAGCATGAAATGGTATTCATGAGCAAACTGCTATTAGCTCATGACAAAGAGTTAGCCCCATTCTTGCGGGAATGCCGGTAATGATGGCGTAACTTGACCAAAACCCTGACCAGCGGGGCAGGCAACGTGGTGCGGAGCCGATGGCGCAAAGGCTGGCGTCGAATATGCGCCAGTACTTCCGGATCGGTGAGCAGCTTGCCGGCTCGAGCCCGATGCGCGAGGATCTCGAGGGATTGGGCGAAGCTGTGGTCGACCCGGTGGAAGTAGTTTTCCCGCAACCACGCTTTGGTCGGCTCCCCGAAGCTCAAGCCGATGACATCATCCAAGGTGCCAATCACACCGGAGGCCACGAAGACCGTATTGATCATCTGGGCGCTTACACCGAAGTCGGAGAGGATCAGCGTGGGCAATCCGCGATCAAGGGATTCCAAGGCAGCTGTCGACGAGACCGTCACCAGGGCGCTGCCATCGGTCAACGCCTCGCTCATCGATCCGGTATCGAAGCGCAGCCGCGAATCGGCACCGATGCGCTGTTCAGCCTGCAGCTTCTCGAACAGCGAGTCATAGGGGAACGCCTCGAGATGCGTCTGCGGCTCCCCGGCCTTGGCACGGAGCTTGATGAGCACCTCAAGTTCGGGATTCATCCTGCTGGCCTGCTCGAGCGCCAGCAGGATCGACTCGCGTTCGTGCTCCTGGGCCGGAACCTTCGCCTGCGGTGCGAACACCAGCCGTTCGACGACCTGCGTTTGCCCCGGCGGGAAACCCGCCGAGCGCAAGAAAGGCAGCTTGCTGACCATGATGGTCGGCTGGTGCCCCTCCTTTCCTTCGATCATGAACGAGAAATCACGCGCCTCGGCATGCGAATGGCAGATGAACGCATCGCCGGCCCGGCGATAGTTCCATCCCTTCTGCGTGGCGGGGAAGGCAACGCCGGGCAAGGCTGAAATCAGTGCGGTGCAGCGGCCGTCAACCGGCTCGGTGCGCAGGATCCGGGAGTAGATTTCGGCAACGACCGGACCGGTCGCCGACGCGAAGACAATGTCCTCGTCCACGGTGTCGGCTTCCAGCTGGGATACCGAGATCACCTGCAGGGCATCGGGATCCAGATCCGTGCCTTCGAAGGCGGCGGCGATCTGCTCGGCCGTCGGCATCACCGGGGTCCGCGCCAAATACACCTTGCGATCCCATGCGGGACCCAGGCGGGTCAGGAAACTTGTCGCGAGCTTCAGGTAGGAATCGGAATCTGCAATGGCAAGAATTGATGGCTTCATCAGCTGCTTCACACCTTCAACGAACTGGACAGGTGCTCACGCAACTCGAGGGGAGTACCAGGGGTCCACCAGCTGTCAAGCACGGCTTGCGGATACAGGAAGCGGGCATCGGGACCCAGCAGCAAGCGCAGGGATGGAATCACCGTGGACGGCAGGGCCCGGATTTCCTGGCCCGGCCGCAGGGCACGCAAACGCATTTCGATGGGAACAGTGTGCTCTTTGAGCACTACCTGGTCAATCTTGGAGATCTTCGCCAGCAATTCCGGCGTCTCACGGCGATGCGGGAAGTAGGCGACCGGACCTTCGGATGCGATCTCTTCGATCCAGCGCAAGTACGGCTGCTCATGGATCAACTCATCGGCGACCATGGCCGAACCGATCAGCAGGGTAGGCTCGATGAACCGCTCGGCCACCGGCTGGGTAGCAAGCCACTCGAACTTGTGCTGCGCGAACTTGATCCCCAGATCAGCCATCTTCTGGCGGGATTCCGGGTCGACAATCAGCGCCGAGACAACCAGCAGGCGACCCTCGCGGGCCAGCTGGCGCAAGCGATGCCAGGTCGCCAGCCCCATGGCGACACGGGCCGCCGAATTCTTCGTCCGGGCGCGCACCAAGGGGGTGGGCTCGTCGGAGATCAGCTGCTTGATCAGGGCCAGCGTTGCCATGCCGTCGTCGATGATGACGATTTCCTTGGCCCGCACGCCGGCAAGGAGCGTGCGCTGGATCTTGCCCGAATAGGCATCCCCGGTGACGTATCGGTCGGCAGCGCCTTTGGGCTGCGGAGGCTTGCGCGCCGCCGGTTCGAAATGAACCCCATCGGGGGCATGATCCAGCATGGCCTGGGTCGTGGCCTCCAGTGGCATTCCTTGGCGCGGAATGATCCGGATGTCGGTGCCCAGCAGTCCTGCGGCATGCGTTTCCACTGCGGAGAGCAGCTGCAGGGGCGACTCGACCCACACGTGCGCCGTGCCGAAACGGGGGCGTGGCACCTCGTGGGTGTCATGCTGGGTCAGTTTCATCATCGTGAGTGTCATTTTGCCAGTCGGCTCAGGGACTTGGAAAGCGTTTCGAACTGCTTGGAACCATGGCGCAGCACTCGGCGCGAGGCCCCGCGGACCTTCGAGGGCAACGAGCGGCGCGAGCTGATGTGCGCCCAGTGCGGAGGCAGGTCCAGCTTGGTGATGCGGCGGCGCTTGAAGTGGGCCGAGAACTCAGGGTAGTGCGCGGTCAGGAAGGACTCGGCCTGCTCGCGCAGGTGCGGCAGCTGGGCGGCCTGCATGCAGTAGGCCACGGCGACCAGCAGTTCGGTGAGCCGGTCGTCATCGCCAGCGTGCGCCGGAACCGGCAGGTCCTGGACGAACAGTGCGTGGATGATGGACAGCGGGATGCGGTTGGAGTTCTCGTACGGAGCCAGCGCCTGCAGCATCCTGCCGGTGCCCACGGCATGGACTTCCGTGCCCAGGATGTACTTTGCGGTGGCCAAGCCGGTGGAGAAGCAGGAGATCACCACGGCTGGGTTCACCGCCGAGATTACGGTCTCCGCCAGATGATCCGTGTTGAGCAGCCGGAAATCCAGGCCCATGTCCTTGGCTGCCGCAGCCAAGCGGGCCGCCGAGGTGGCGCTGGCCGACGGGTGCGCCTTGAACAGGACGGTGGAAAGCTCCCGGCGGGCCACCTCGTTGAGCATCTCGAGGTGCAACTCGAATTCTTCCTCGGCGTCCATCAGTCCCAGGGAACCCAGGTACTGCCCGAGGACGAGCGCGCCACCGGAGGGCAGGTCGAATTCGGCGTCCTGGGCCAATTCGCCGAAGATGCCAGCCAACCCGCCGGCCTCCAGGATCTCGCGCCGCGGCTCGAGCTCTGCGAGCAGGTGCGGCTGAAGTCCGGGTACCAGGTCCACGTGGATGGTGCCGATGACCCGCTGGCGCAACGGCATGGGCAACCGGTTGCGGGTGGGTCCATAGGACATCAGGCCGTCGGAATGGATCCACAGCTGGGAATCGAAGAAGATGCGCGCCAGGGCGCGGGCGGGATTGACCTGGATGGATTCCAGCACCAAGGTCAGCGGTTCATTGCCCAGATCCCAGGCGCTGCGCAGCAGGCGCTCGAAAATCAGTAGTTCGTCCTCGCGCGGGTTGAACTGCGCCGGGCGGCGCGGTGCGGTCAGCGCGGCGAAATCCACCACCCGGTCAAAGCGGGCGGCCAGTTGCTCAAAGCCCGGAACCTCGTCCAGCGGGGTGGTCAGTTCCGGAACCTGCGAGCCGTTGGCCAGGACGAGAATGCGTTCATCTGCTTCGGGGAGCAGTCCTGCATCGGCCATCGCGGCCAGAGAAGCAAGCTGGAAGTAGCTGCTGGCTTCAATCAGTGCGATCACGTGGCGGCCCCGATCTGACCTGGCTGGAGGAAGGAGAGGATATGGCGGCGGCGCGCAACATCCATCTCGAGGGCGACCTGGCGGGCCATTGGCGCGTCAACGGTGGTGAATACCTGGCGCAGCTTCTGCTTCATCTCCAAGCGGACTTCTGGCGGGTAGTTCTTCGCGCGCTTCTCGTGATGGCACACGATGGCGAAGAACTGGCGCATCGCCTTGGGCAGGTGGCGATCCGCATCCGGGTGCAGGCGCACCTCGGTGAGGATCTGCGAGTAGGCGGGGATGAAGCCGAGCTGGCGATGGTCGAAGACCTGGGTCAGCGAGCCAGGCAGGCCGCGGCGGTAGAACACCCCGGGGGAGGAGACGACGGAGTAGCGCTCGGTATTCAGGTGCAGCTTCCACAGCCACAGCCGGTCTTCGGCGCTGTGCAGCTGCGCGTCGAAGTACATCAGCTCGCGGGTGCGCATCAGCTCGGTGCGGTACATGCCTGCCCACACGAAGGCGTAGTCCACCATGGACGGGGAATCGATCGGCTCGATGTCGTCGGCCGGGTTCAGCGGCATGCCGCGCAGGGCCTGCGGGGCGCGGTGGATGACCCGGTTGGTGCCGGTGACGCGCACATGGTCGCAGCGCACGAAGTCCACATGCAGTTCGGTCAAGGATTCCGCCAGGGCTTCCAAATGCTCGGGGGAGTACCAGTCGTCGGGGTCGAGGAAGGTGAAGTATTCGCCGGTGACCTGTTCCAGCCCGGCATTGCGGGCGGCAGAAACCCCTGAATTCTCCGGCAGCGAGATCAGCTTCAGGCCAGGCAGCTGGTCTTCGTAGCCGCGCACCAGATCGGCAGTCTGGTCATCGGAAGCGTCATCAACCACGAGCACTTCCAGTTCCCAGCGTCCCAGCTTCTGCCGGACCAGGGATGAGAGGGCATCGCAAATATACGCTTCTTGGTTATAGGCGGGGATCACCACTGAAATGCGCCCGGGAATCAAACTCATTTGTGCTTCAAGGCCTTCCTCATGCAGACAAAAATAAACGGCGGTTGGACCCGTCGGTGAGTCCAACCGCCGGATACGCTGGCGTGCTTAGGCGTCGACGCGGCGCAGGCGCGAGAGCGGAGCCAGCTCGCCTGGGAAGACCTTCTTCACGCCGTCGCCCATGGCCTGCTCCAGGATGCGGATGTCGCGGATCAGCGACTCGAAGCCCTTCGGCTCCAGCGACGAAGCCTGGTCAGAGCCCCACATGGTGCGGTCCAGGGTGATGTGGCGCTCGACGGTCACGGCGCCCAGGGCGACTGCTGCCAGCGAGATCTGCAGGCCGCGCTCGTGGCCCGAGTAGCCCACTGGGACCTGGTAGCGGTCGCGCAGGGTCTCGATCATGCGCAGGTTGGCTTCTTCAGGAGGCAGCGGGTAGGTGGAGGTCGCGTGCATCATGACCAGCTTGCTGGTGCCCAGGGTTTCCACTGCCTTGTCGATCTGCTCGATGGTGGACATGCCGGTGGACAGGATGATCGGCTTGCCGGTTTCCGCCAGGGCCTTGAGCAGCTCGATGTCCGTGACCGATGCGGACGCTACCTTGTGGGTGACTGCACCCTGCTCTTCCATGAACTCGACCGAAGGAACGTCCCATGGCGATGCGAAGGCGTGCAGGCCCTTGGATGCGGCGTAGGAGATGAGCTCCTTGTACTGGGCCTGGTCGAACTCGACGCGGTAGCGGTAGTCCAGGTAGGTCATGTCGCCCCATGGGGTGGAGCGGATCTTGTCGCGCATGTCCATCGGGGTGGAGATGTCCGGGGTGCGCTTCTGGAACTTCACCGCGTTGGCGCCGGCCTCGGCCGAGATGTCGATCAGCTGCTTGGCGATCTCGATGTCGCCGTTGTGGTTGATGCCGATCTCGCCGATGACGTAGACCTGCTGGCCTGCGCCAACCTGGACGTCGCCGATGGCAACTGGCTTGATGTCGGTAGTCATGGAGGTCATGGGTATTGCCTTTCAGTGGGTGAAACTTGGAGAACTCTTGGTGGCGGTGCGTGCGGCGAGAACCAGTTCGGCCAGTTCCCGTACCGCTCCGTGCCCGCCCTTGCGGGTCAGCGTGTGCCGTGCTGCCAGGTGCACGTCGTGGTGGGCATCGGCCACGGTGATCGGCCAGCCGACCAGCGCCATCGCGCCCAGATCGTTGATGTCGTTGCCGAGGTAGGCGACGCGGGCCGGGTTGATGGATTCGTCAGCCAGCCAGCGGGCCACGTATTCGGCCTTGTTTTCGATGCCGTGGGCCACTTCGACCTTCAGCTTGGCGGCGCGGGCGGCGACCACCGGGTTGGTTTCCTTGGAGAGAATCAGGAACTTCACTCCGGCGGCCCGCAGCCGGGCCACTCCCATTCCATCGGAGCGGGAGACGCGCACGGTTTCGGTCCCGTGCTCATCGACATATGCGGTGTCCGGGGTGTGAACCCCGTCGAAATCCGTGATGACCGCATCGACTTCGATCGGTTCCCGGTTGGCCGGAACGGCCAGCCCGGCGAGCAGCAGGTCTGCCTCGGTATCGATGTCGATGCCGTGCTCTGCTGGAACCTCATGTACCCGGACCTTTCCGAAGAAGCGGTGGCCGGCTTCGAGGAATCCGCGGGTATCCATCACGTAGAAGGCCCCGGTCTCGCGGAAGCGCGGTTCGCGATCCTGGCGGCGCGGACGGTGCAGCTTGTCGTGCCCCACGGCGACCGCTTCGCCCTGCGGATCCAGTCCCCAATGGAAACCGTGATCCGCAACAGCCGCGAAGCTGACGTCGGCGCGTTGCGAGGCCACTGCCGCAATGGCTGCGTCCAGGTCCGCCGGATCGATGAACGGGCTGGTGCACTGGATGAACACGGTGATCTCTGGCTGGGATTCCGCATTCGCCAGTGCGTGGAGCAGAACTGACTCGCTGCTGGCCGTGTCGCCGGCGATATCTGCCGGTCGATCGATGACCCTCGCCCCGTAGCGCAGCGCTTCGGCCTTGATCTGCTCATGGTCGGTGCTCACCACGACGTCGCTGACTGCCGCCGCGGATCTGGCTGATTCGATTGCGCGGCCGAGCAGCGATTTGCCGCCGATCTCACGCAGGTTCTTAAGCCGGATGCCCTTGGATCCTCCCCGGGCGGGGATGATCGCCATGACGTTTGGCTGGTTGGTTTTGCTCACGAATAAGACGCTATGGGCACAAGTTAACCAAGAGGGGGTATCTGGGTGAACGCACGGTGAAGTGCCGGTGTAATCACCTGTCTGTTTGCTGAATGCTAGGTCAGCAAGCGTTTTACGTTTCCGGGAGCGGGTTGCGGCAGGGGCGTGAAGAGCACTGCGCTTCGCGTAGAAGATCAAGGCGTCTGATGAAATCCGAGTGTGCACGCCGGTGCTGGGGCGCAGAACATCTAGGCTGGATAGTATGCACGAGCCTAACCAGTCACAGCCCACGCGTGGCCCGCTGCGCATTACCGTGCCTTCACGCGCTGACGGGTTCCTCCGGCAATTCACCGCAATGATCGGCGGCCCGCTAGGACGGCACAGCGACCCGGGCCGAGTCGATCCCGGGTTCTTCAGCGTGGAACGGGTCATCATCCTGATGACCACCGTGGGCGCGCTGCTGATGCTCCTTGCCAAGAACCCGTGCCGGGTCAACGGGTGGACCGGCAACAACCCCTATGTCTATGCGTGCTACAGCGACTGGGTCCCGCTGTTCTCCGCCCGCGGCTTCGCCGAGAACCCCTGGGCGCCGTTCAGCGCCGCCGCCGAGTTCGAGTACCCGGTGCTGATGAGCTCGGTGGCCTCGGCAGTCGCCTCGATCATCCCCACGGGGATCGAGAACCGTTCGCTGCTGTACTTCGACATCAACCTGCTGCTCGTCGCGATCCTGTGGATGGCAACCGTGGTCGCCACCCTGCGGATGACCGGGCGCCGTCCGTGGGATGCCGCCATGGTGGCGATCGCCCCGGGCATCATCCTGGCCGGCAGCATCAACTGGGACATGTGGGCTGTGGCCTTGCTGGCCCTGGGCATGCTGGCCTTCGCCCGGAAGCATACGGTGCTGGCGGGGGTGCTGATCGGCCTCGGTGCGGCGATGAAGATCTACCCGTTCTTCGTCCTCGGCGCGGTGCTGGTGCTGGCCATCCGCACCGGCAAGCTCAAGACCTTCTGGGTGACTGGCGGAACCGCCGCGGCGACCTGGGTGCTGGTGAACCTTCCCTATGCGCTGGCGTTCCCCGACTCGTTCATGCACTTCTTCAATTTCTCCTCCGAACGCGGGGCCGGCTTCTCCAGCTTCTGGCACGCGTGGAATGTCATCGCCGATAACCGTGAAGGGGTTCCGCTCTTCGAAGCGGAGCAGATTTCCCGCTACGGGCTGATCCTCTTCTTCCTGTGCTGCGCGGGTGTGGCGGTGCTGGGGCTGGCGGCCAAGCGCACCCCGCGCCTGGCTTCCATGGCCTTCTTGATCATCGCCTCCTTTGTCATGGTCAACAAGGTGTATTCGCCGCAGTTCGTCGTCTGGCTGATTCCGCTGTTCGCACTGGCCCTGCCGCGCTGGCGCGAGTTCGTGATCTGGATGCTGGTGGAAATCGCCCACTTCTACGGGGTCTGGTACTACCTCGATTCCCTCTCTGCCGAAGAAGTGCAGAAGGCCTTCCCGGAGACCGGCTATGCGGTACTGGTGCTGGCCCATATGGTGATGCTCGGATACCTGATGTTCCTGGTGGCGCGTTCGATGCTCGATCCGCGCCACGACCCGGTGCGCGCCGTGGGACAGGACGATCCGCTGGCCGGTCCGTTTGCCGGTCTGGAAGACCGCTGGACCCTGCGCGGGCTGCTGCCCCAGGCCAAGCCGGAGAAAGAAGCGGCGGGCAAGAAGCCATGAGCGATGTTGCAGTAGTCGGTGCCGGCCCCAACGGGCTGGCCGCCGCGGCGGTTGCCGCCCGGGCCGGATTGAGCGTCACGGTCTATGAAGCCAACGGCACCATCGGCGGGGCAGCCAGAACGCAGCCGATGAATGGCTCGGCGGCGAAATTCGATCTGGGCAGCGCGGTGCATCCGATGGCCATGCAATCCCAGGCGATGCATGAACTCGGTGTCCATGACCGGGTGGACTTCATAGTCCCCGAGCTGTCCTTCGCCCATGTGCTGGATCGGCGGACCGCCTACGCGTACAGGGATCTGGAACGCACCGGGCAGGAACTTGGCGGCGCGGATGGCCAGATGTACACCCGGCTGCTGGGGCCGCTGGTAAAGCAGATCGACGCAGTCAGCAACACCCTGCTCAACCCGCTGTTCAAGGTGCCCTCGCATCCGGCGGCATTAGCAACCTTCGCCGTCAGCACGGTGGCCGGCATGGCCGTGAAGGACCTCTTCTCCGGGAAATTCGAGCGAGCCGCAGCGCTCTATGCAGGCTGCGCGGCCCACGTCGCCGGCGGTTCGCGCGGGCCGGCCAATGCCGGGGCCGGGCTGTTCCTGGCGGCGGCGGCGCACGCCAATGGGTGGGCCATCCCGCGCGGCGGCTCCCAAGCCATCAGCGATGCGCTGGCCGCAGAGGCGATGGAGCACGGAGCAAAAATCCTCACCGGAACCCGCATCGAGCATGTCGATGAGCTTTCTGCACGCAACGTCCTGTTCGATACCTCCGCCGAAAGCGCTGCCAAGCTGTCGGCCGCGCACCTGCCCGAACGGCTTTCGCACGCGTTGAGCGGCACTCGGCGCTCGCCGGGAAGCTGCCTGGTGCACTACGTGCTTTCGGAGCCGATTCCGTGGCGCGATCCGACGCTGGCCCAGGCTGGCACCGTGCACCTGGGCGGCACCGCCGTGCAGGTCGGGAAGGCCGAGCGCACCGCGGTGCGCAGGGGAGCGGCGAAGCCGTTCATGATCGTGGCCCAGCCCTCGCAATTCGATGGCTCGCGGGCGCCGCAGGGCCAGCACGTGATCTGGGCGTACTGCCATGTGCCGCTGGATTCCCCGGTGGACATGAGCCGTGAACTGGAGGACATGATCGAACAGGCAGCCCCGGGATTCGCCGAGACCATCATCGAATCGCATGTGGTGACCGCGAAGGACCTGGAAGCGCAGAACTCTGCGCTGGTCGGTGGCGATCTTTCCGGGGGAACCATGGACCTGCTGGGCAGCATCAAGCGGCCGCGGATCTCCCCGGACCCGTGGTACCTGCAATCCAAGGGCCTGTACCTGGTGTCCTCGGCCGCGCCCCCGGGACCGTCGGTGCACGGCATGGGTGGATTCCTCGGAGCCCAATCGATGCTCAAGCGGGAATACGGAATCGAGAACTGGAAAGCGGAGAACTGACACATGATGGACGCGGCATTCGAGCAACTCCCCGGGTTGGTTTTCCTGGCAGTGCTCTGGTGGCTGTTCATCTGGCAATACCGCAAGGACCCGCGCCGCCTGGGACTCGCCGTCCTGCTCTTGCCGCTGGTGCTCTTCACCATTTCGGCGGCGGCTGGCCTGCTCTCCAGCGTGCTTCCCGGATTCGAGCTCCTGTTCTCCATCGTCCTGGTGCTGACCCCGCTGATGGTCGTGGTCTTCGGCGCGGCCCTGATCTACAACGGGATCTTGATGTGCCGGCGCGAAGGTGCCAAGCCCGCGAACCTGCTGTCCTTGGCGGCCGGGCTCGCGGTCTTCATCCTGCCGGTCATTGCGGTGCTGCTGATCCGGGTCCAGTCATGGTGGACCTATTCGCTCGCTTTCGTCCTGTTCATGGCCTCTGTCTTCACCGCGAGCCTGTTCACCATGCTGCTGCTGTATGCCTGGGTTCACGCGAAATTCCCTGCCAAGGGCAAGGGCGCCGCCGTGGTGGTGCTCGGCGCCCGCGCCATCGATGGCAAGGTCACCCCGCTGCTGCGCGGCCGACTGGACAAAGGCATCGAACTGCATGAGAGGCAGGCGGATCCCCGCCCGTTGATGGTTCCTACCGGTGGCCAGGGCCGTGATGAGGTCGAGCCAGAAGGCGTGAGCATGGCCCGCTACCTGCGCGAGCAGGGCATCGCCGATGAGCAGATTCTGGTGGAAGACCGGGCCAGGGACACCATCGAGAACCTGCGGTATTCCGATGCCCTAGTTCGCGCCCAGCGTCCGGAAGGCCAGCTGTGGCTGGTCACCAGCGACTATCACGCACTGCGGGCCGCGATGGCCTCACGCCAGCTCGGCCTGGATGCCCGTGCGTTCGGCGGGAAGACGGCGGCCTACTACCGTCCAAGCGCCTTCCTCAGGGAATGCGTAGCGATCGTGCGGGATCAGAAGAAGCTGATGGTCTTGCTGGCCCTGCCTTTTGCGTTGGCCATCGCAGGAATGATGTACGTCCTCACGACGAGCTACCTATGACCGTCCTCCAACTGCCGTGGAAATGTGGGTCCATGCACCATATGGTGCATGGACCCACGATTGGCCCAGCTGCCCTCACCCTTTCGGGTGAGCCCTAAATCAGCATTGCGGGCGGTGATAGCTGGGCGCCAAGTCCCTAGGCTGGAAGCATGATCCAGGCTCAGCAGTTGACGAAGAAATACGGTGGAAAAACCGTGGTCGATAATGCATCGTTCACGGTGCAGCAGGGAATGGTGACCGGGTTCCTCGGTCCCAACGGCGCCGGCAAATCCACCACCATGCGCATGATCGTGGGATTGGCAGCGCCTACCAGCGGAGGAGTGCTGGTCAACGGGCGCGATTTCAAGAAGTCCAGGCATCCGCTGACCGAAGTCGGCACCTTGCTGGAAGCCAAATCGGTCCACAAGTCCCTGACGCCGCTGGCGCATTTGCGTGCCATGGCGGCTACTGCAGGATTGCCGGTTTCCCGAGTGCACGAAGTGCTGGAACTGACCGGATTGTCCAGCGTCCAGCGCAAGAAAGTCGGCGGCTTCTCATTGGGCATGGGCCAGCGGCTTGGCATTGCCACCGCCCTGCTGGGAGATCCACAGGTCCTGATTCTCGATGAGCCGGTCAACGGGCTGGATCCCGAAGGCGTGGCGTGGGTCCGCAATCTGGCCCGCCAACAGGCTGCCGAAGGCAAAACCGTGTTCATTTCCTCTCACCTGATGAGCGAAATGGCCCAGACCGCCGATCACCTGATTGTGATTGGCCGTGGCCGGATCATGGCCGATGCGCCGATCAGTGAATTCATCGATAACGGCCTTGACCAGACAATTGTGCGTTCAGCAGATATTGAGGTGCTGATGAACGCGCTGAACGGAGACGGCGTCCAGCTGCGCCGGATCGACGAGCATGGCGTGGAAGTCACCGGTCCCGATTCAGTGACCATTGGCCGTCGCGCACTGGAATACGGTGTGGTGCTCAGCGAACTGCGTCCGCTGCAGCGCACCCTGGAAGACGCCTACATGGAATTGACCCGTGATGCCGTCGAATACCACTCGAGTAATGTTGCCGAGACTGGCGGCGGGAAGTAAAGACATGTCTGAGAAATTAGCAACCGCACCGCGCGGCAAGGTCTCCCTCTTCGGCGTGCTGCGCAGCGAATCCATCCGTTTCTTCTCCCTGAATTCCACCCGCATCCTGATTCTGCTGGCCATCGTGCTCTATGCGGCCATTGCGGCCATCGGCACCTGGGGCATCGGATCGCTGCGGGCCAGCATGGGCGGCATGGAGCAGATGCCGGGCATGGAGGACCTGGTGGCTCCGGGATTCGCCTCCGAGCTCATGGGTTCGGGCCTGGTCTTCAGCCAACTGATCCTCGGCGTGCTCGGTGTCCTGCTTTTCAGCGGGGAATTCACCACCGGTTCAGCGGTGAGCACCTTCCTCGCCAGCCCGCAGCGCCTGCGCGTGCTGGCTGCCAAGACCATCCTGATCACCGTCGTGACCGCCGGCGTCCAGATCGTCAGCTCGCTTCTGGCCTTCGCCATCAGCAAGCCGATTGCCGACAACTACCAGATGGACCTGGATTTCGGCAGCGACGCCTTCCAGCGGGTTCTCTGGTACGGGGCGCTTGCGGTGGCTATGGCGGCGCTGATCGGTTTGGCGCTCGGGATGATGCTGCGCAATTCGGCTGGAGGCATCACCAGCCTCGCTGCCCTGTTCTTCGTCTTGCCGATCATCCTTTCCATCCTGACCAGCATCACCGACTGGGCACAGCACATCGCGAAGTTCACCCCCGACCAGCTGGGCATGGCGTTGGCGACGCCTTCGAGCGTCGTCACCGACTTGGAAAGCTGGCAGCAGCTGCTGGGCGTCGCAGGCTGGATTGTGCTTCCGCTGGCGCTGGGTGCGGTCCTGCTGGCCAAGCGGGACATCAAATAGTCCAGAGCGTGACCGAGAAAACTAGACTGGAAGCATGAGCCAACCGACGCTGCAGGAAACTGTGGTTACCTTCGATGAACTGGCCGCCAAGCGGATGGGCCGGATACGCCGCTATTTGCGTACCCACCCGCGCTTGGTGGTCATCGGTGCAGTAGTCATTTACCTGCTGCTCACGCTGCCAGGCGTTTTGGTGGTGGCGGCAATGCCCGAATCCAATGCGACCGGTCTGCTGGTCGTCACCCTCGCCGTCAGCGCCGCCCTGCTCTACCGGCGCAGGGCGCCGATGACGGTGATCATCCTGGTGTTCCTCTTCGAGTGCCTGGCCCTGGTGATTGCTGGACCGCAGGGCGGTCTGGGCGGGGTAGGCATGATCATCGCCCTGTATACCGTCGCCACCAGCTATTCGGCGAAGCGGACCATCCCGCTGTCCATCCTGGCCGGAAGCTTCCAAACCGTCCTGATGGTGCTGATGGGCTTCCCGGACATGACCGGCATGGAATTCGACCCTCAGGATGGAATCGATGAAACGATCTTCACCCGCGTCATCATCGCGGTCTCGGGCAGCTTCATCATCGGCTTCTACATCGCCGCCGCAGCAGTGGGCATGAACGTGCGCAACGCGCGCATCCACGAAGCTGAGCTGAATCACTGGGCTTCGCAGGTTTCCGTACTGGCCCAGGTGCAAGAGCGCAACCGCATTGCCCGCGAAATGCATGACGTGGTTGCCCATTCGCTGTCGGTGATGATTGCCCTGTCCGAGGGGGCGCGGGTGGTGGCCAAACGCGATCAAGCCCGCGCCGATGAAGTGCTCAACGAGCTTTCCGGAACCGGCCGCGCCGCCCTGGCAGATATGCGCCGCATGCTCGGCGTGCTGCGCCAAGAAGAATCCGGGGAGCTCGCGCCGCAGCCTACCGGCGGCAATGTGGAGCAATTGCTCGAAGGATTCCGTACCGCAGGCCTGCCGGTCACCTATACGCATGCGGGCGATCCGCTGCCGGAAGACACCACCTTCCAGCTGACGGTCTTCCGCATCATCCAGGAGTCCTTGACCAATTCCTTGCGCTATGCCCGTAACGTAAGTGATGTGCAGGTGCGCCTGGAGCAACGCCGCGGGGAACTGCGCATGGAAATCATGGACAACGGCGATGCAACGAGAGTTCCGAGCGTCGGCAGCGGGCGAGGTCTGCGCGGCATGCGCGAACGCGCGGCGCTCTTTGGCGGAACGGTAGATGCCGGACCGGTAGCCAGCGGCGGATGGATCGTCAAAGCGGTCCTGCAGCTGCCCGAATGCAGCTTGCAGAACAAGAGCCGGAAGGCAGTGAAGGAATAAGCGTGGAAGAGAAAATCAAGGTCCTGCTGGTCGATGACCAGCCCCTGCTGCGCATGGGATTCCGCCTCATCCTCGAAGGCGAGGAGGATATCGCCATCGCCGGGGAAGCTGTCGACGGTCTCGATGCCCTGGCCCAGACCGCGGCGCTGAAGCCCGATGTGGTCCTGATGGACGTGCGCATGCCCAACATGGATGGCCTGGAAGCTACCGAACGCATCGCCAAGGACTACCCGGAAACGAAGATCATCATCCTGACGACCTTCGACCTGGACGAATACGCCTTCTCGGGCCTGCAGGCAGGAGCCAGCGCGTTCCTGCTCAAGGATGTCGCCCCGGAAGAACTGGTCCAAGCGGTGCGCCTGGTGGCGTCCGGCGACGCAGTCGTGGCACCGCGGGTGACCGCACGCCTGCTGGAAACCTACGTCCGCAACGGTGGCGCCGGGAACCGCAGCCAGCCGGCCGAGACTCCGCACGACCCGCTGCTTGATGACCTCACCCCGCGTGAGCAGGAAGTGCTGCGTGCGCTCGCCGAGGGACTGTCCAACGCCGAGATCGCCCACCGGTTCTTCCTGTCCGAAGCGACGGTGAAAACCCACGTGCGGCGCATCCTGACCAAACTGCACCTTCGAGACCGCGTCCAAGCGGTCGTGTACGCCTATGAGACCGGGCTGGTCATTCCATCCCAGGGCCTGGATTACTAGGCGGCGTCTGGGCAGCAAAACGGCCGCCGGGCGAAACCCATTCGGGTTTCGCCCGGCGGCCGTGAAGTTTACTAGCGCTTTTTGGCCTTGCTCCGCTTCTTCGCGGTGGCGCGCAGTTGGATCACGCGGGCCACCCCGGCGATTGCCACCACGAGGGCGCCGCCAATTGCGGCGAAGAATAATGCCAGACCGAGGTTGACCTGTCCCTGGTACGCGAAGTAGTTGAGGGTCACCTGCTCCTGGTTCTGGGCAATGAAGATGATCAGCAGGATCAGCACGATCAACCCGAAGATCGTGGCAGTCCAGATGCGGCCCAACTTGGTCACCGGGAGCTTATCTGCGCCGGCAGGTTTTGCCGGCTGGACCGTGGAAGTCGCTGGTGCGGTGGGTCCCACGTCGTCCTCGCGTGCTGCTGCTGGAATGTTGTTCTGCTCTGGTGTTCGATCAGCCGTAGCCATGATGAACTCGCTTTCCTTGTCTGGCGGGACTGCTTTCAGCTTCGTCGACAGCTAGCCGCCAAGTCAAGGACTGGATCGGGGTGTCCGGCAGGTTGCCAGCGAGGCCGGAGGTCCAACCGGACACCAGCAAATGTGGTTCAGGCTACTAAGCTGGGAGGCAACTCGACTTTTCAGGCGGGAACCAAAACCTGAAGAACCGTCTGACAAACATCTCTTGACAGAAAGAAGTGAGCAACCAGCCATGGCACAAGCCGCAGCAATGGCCCACATTGCAGATCTGGCCGAATACGTCGCAACCTCGCCATCGAGCTACCACGCTGCCGCCTCGGCCGCGAAGCGCCTGGACGCTGCTGGATTCACGGCGCTGGACGAGAAGCAGGCGTGGAACCTTGGCCCGGGCTCCTACTACGTGGTCCGCGACGGTGCGATCATTGCATGGGTGCAGCTAGAAGCTGCCACCGCGACGAGCGGTTTCCATATCCTCGGTGCCCACACCGACTCGCCGGGCTTCAAGCTCAAGCCGAAGCCGACCACTGGCTCCAACGGCTGGTGGCAGGCAGGAGTTGAAGTCTACGGCGGACCGCTGCTGAACTCCTGGCTGGACCGCGAACTGTTGCTTGCCGGCCGGCTGGTGCTCAAGGATGGATCCGAGCACCTGGCCCAGACCGAACCGATCCTGCGCATTCCGCAGCTCGCCATCCACCTGGACCGCCAGGTCAATGAGGGCCTGGCGTTGGACAAGCAGACCCACACCAATCCGATCTTCGGAGCCGGTGACCTTGCGGATGCCGACATCCTGGCGATCCTGGCGAAGTCTGCAGGTGTCGCCCCGGCACAGGTCGCCGGCTACGACATCCTGACCGCACCAGCGCAGCGCGGCGAGGTCTTCGGAGAAGGCAAGAACTTCTTCGCCGGCTCCCGCCTGGATAACCTCTCCTCGGTGCATGCAGGCCTGATCGCATTGATTGGACATTCGCGCAAACCAGCAGGCAACCGCATTGCCATGCTTGCCGCCTTCGACCACGAGGAACTGGGTTCCTCCTCGCGCTCGGGCGCCTGCGGCCCCTTCCTGGAAGAACTGATCAACCGCATCCAGGCATCCATGGGCGCAGGGGTTGAAGACACCGCCCGTGCGCTGTCGAATTCGGTATGCCTGTCTGCCGATGCCGGCCACGCGGTTCACCCGAACTACCCGGAGCGGCACGATCCGGCCAACCGCCCGCAGCTGAATGCCGGTCCGCTGCTGAAGATCAACGCCAACCAGCGCTATGCCACCGATGCGGTGGGTGCTGCCGCATTCGCCAACTGGTGCGAGGCCGCGGGAGTTCCCTACCAGGAGTTCGTATCCAACAACCGCGTACCATGCGGTTCGACCATCGGCCCGCTGACCGCAACCCGGCTGGGCATCCGCACCCTTGACGTGGGTGTGGCGCTGCTGTCCATGCACTCGGCCCGCGAGATGTGCGGCGTCGACGACCCATGGTACCTGTCCAAGGTCTCTGGCGAGTTCTTCGGAGCCTAAGGCATGGCATTGCGGAATGCCGGCCTTCGGGCCGGCTTTCCGTGTCCCGGCTCGAACCTCGTCCGCCGCGCCTGATCGGTGGCATAATCGGCACCATGACGATCTTCAGCCAGAACACGTTGATCTTCCAGCAGACGAAGAACTTCTCGAAGAACGACTTCGCGATTCTGGATTCCTCCGGGACGCAAATTGCCCACGTGGATACCGGCGGAAGCACGCTGGGGCGCATGTTCGTTGGGGCTCGCGAACTTACTGTCTTCGATGGTCCGGATAATCCGGTGATCGTCGTCAAGGACACGATGACTATGGGCCGCGATCGGTTCGAAATCCTTGACGGCAATGGTTCCCCGCTGGCCAGCTTGGTCAAGAGGATTACCTTCTTCAAGACGAAGGTTTCCATCTCGATGCTGGGAGAAGAGCTCGAGCTGCTGGGCAGCATCTGGGACTTCGACTTCCAGATCACCGGTCCCGGGGGAGTCCTGGGAACCGTGACCCGGGAATGGTCCGGATTGGGCAACGCGTTGATGGGGAAGTCAACCTACGCCGTGAGCCTGGCCGAAAACCTCACAAGGCAGCAACGCCAAGCAGTGATCGGTTCGGTGCTGGCGCTGGATTTGATCCGTGAAAAGCAACAGCGCAATTCCTGACTGAATCGAAATAGTCGCCGGCAGGAATACTTCCTTTTAGCAGGCCAATAACGGTTCTGAGGTGCTGTCGTGTTGCAGTCGGGTAACTTTCGCGTTGATGTCGTGGTGCTTTCGCAAAGCCATTGGCTAGCGTGAGTCCCATGAATGAATCACGCATCGCACAGCTTCGCCGCATCAAGGGCTGGACGCAAGAACGCCTAGCCGCAGAAAGCGGCATTACTGTCAGGACGGTCCAACGGCTCGAAGCCGGAAACGACGCGAGCCTGGAAACCATCTCCCAGGTTGCCAAGGCACTGGATGTGCCGGTTGGAGACCTCTTCACGAGCGTCCAAACCCCAAAGTTCTCTGAGGCCGTGGACGGGCTCGAAGCGCGAACCCAAGCGGATCAAGAACGCCGGGATTCGGTCACCAAGGGGATCCTGCTCGTGTTCCGCGGCGTGGGCATCCTGGTCACTTTCGGCACGGTCATCTTGGCAACCACCGGCAACTTCGGCTGGTACATCTGGTTGCTGATCCCGGTGTACTGGGGCGTCGGGAAGCTCCTGCTTGAAGCCGTCTCCCGGTTGAGCCTCGATCCCAAGCTTGATGCCAAGTACCCGCTATCCAGGGCGAATCGGAAACTACTGAGCTAGGGGCGGGCTCTGAAGCGGGAACCTCGGGCCGCTCATGAGGTTCCCACGGGTCGTTAGAGTGCCTGTTGCCCGTTGATAACCTGCCGTTTACCCCCTGCTGGTCTGATCAATGACTATGAGTTCGATTTCCCCGCAGGTCAAGAATTTCCGTCCGGAGATCCAAGCGCTACGCGCCTTGGCAGTTCTGCTGGTCGTGGCCTATCACCTTGAGCCATCCGTGGTTCCGGGCGGCTATATCGGCGTCGACATTTTCTTCGTCATCTCGGGCTTCTTGATTACCTCGCACCTGCTGCGCGAGGCCGAACACACCGGCCGGGTCAGCCTCCCGAACTTCTTTGCCGGTCGATCGCGAAGAATCCTCCCGGCCGCCATGCTGGTGATCCTGGCAGTGGTCGTGGCAAGTTTCCTGATCCTGCCCAAGACCCAGTGGGGCGAGTTGGGCACCCAAGCCATCGCCTCAGCCTTCTCGGTGCAGAACTGGGTGCTCGCCGCCGACTCCGTCGATTACCTGGCCGCGGACCAGGCTCCCGGGCCGTTGCAGCATTTCTGGTCCTTGGGTGTCGAGGAGCAGTTCTACCTGTTCTGGCCGCTGCTGGTTTTGTCCGCCTGCCTGATGGCCAAGCCGGGGCCGGACGCTAGCGGCGCGGATGCTTTCGCTCCGCGGCGCCGCATGCTCTGGATCTTGTTCGGGGCCGCCACACTTTTGTCTTTGGGGTACTCGGCCTTTGCCGGCTACTCAGGCAATAGCGCCGGATACTTCATCACCACCACGCGCATTTGGGAACTTGCCGTCGGTGGACTGCTGGCCTTGGCAGTGCAGGCGCACGCCAACGGCGCCTTGAAGCTCCCAGCCTGGGTCACCAGCTGGCAGGCCAGGAACCTTGCCGTGCTCGCGGCCTTGGCAGCGATCTGCTTCGCTGCTTTCAGCTACGACGCACTGACGGTCTTCCCGGGCATCGCGGCCTCCATCCCGGTTCTTGGCTGCGCCGTGGTGATCGCCGCGGGCAGCACGCGAGGCCCTGGATCCTTGCATCCCTTGGTGAACTGGGCTCCCGTCCAGTGGGTAGGCCTCGCTTCGTATTCGCTGTACCTGTGGCACTGGCCGCTAATCGTGTTCTACATCGAACTGGCGGGCAGCGAGCCCGGTCCGGTGCAGTCGCTGGCGTTGCTGGCAGGTTCCCTGCTGCTGGCCTGGGCCAGCTTGAAGTGGGTCGAGACGCCTGCGCGCCACTTCCGCCCGATTGCAAGTTCGCCGGCCCGCTCCCTGCTTGCCGGGGCTGTGATGGTCGGGTTGGCGGCGTCCATCGCGCTCTTGCCAGGTGCCATGCAGCAGCAACTTGTGGCAAAGGAGCAGCGAGAGCTGGGATCGATGATGCAAGACCCGCCAACCGGTTTCGGCGCGGCCTCCGTCGACCAGGGGGCACCGGCGTTCCTTGCCGGCCACCGGCAGGTAGTCCCGCTGCCCGCGACGGCCGCCGAAGACCAGCCCGAGCTGGGGGATTGCGTCCAGGAGCCGAAGTCCACGCAAATCAAGGAGTGCGAATTCGGCAGCGAGGATGCCAGCTACACCGTGGCGCTGGCCGGGGATTCCCACGCCGCCCACTGGTTCGAGGCAGTCAGCGGCTACGCACAAACCAAGGGCTGGAAGGTCGTGACCTACCTGAAGAATTCCTGCCCGTTCTCCGACGCCCAGCGCAAGGCGGACCGGGATGGCAGCATCAACTGCGAAGAAGCCATCGACCAGACCATGGATGCGTTGACCTCGCGCGATGACATCAACGCGGTGATCACCGCGAACTGGGGAGGTGCCACATTTACTACCGACGCGGCACAGGGCTTGGCCTCGACGTGGTCCGCGTTGGAAGATGCGGGCCTGCCGGTCTATGCCATTGTCGATACCCCGCGTCCACCGCAGGATTCCTATGCGCGGGACTGCGTAGAGGAAAACGTGCAGGATCCAGGCAAGTGCTCCTTCCCTGAAGCGGGAGCCTACGAAAAGGGCGATGCCACCAAGCAGGCCGCCGAACTGGAACCGCGCGTCGAGGTGCTCGACTTCAGCGACTACTTCTGTGTGGACGGAACGTGCCCGGCAGTAGTGGGGAATGTCTTGGTCTACCGGGACAAGCACCACATCAGCGATACCTACATGCGCACCTTGGCCCCGATCTTCGGTGAAAGGATCGAGGCTGTCCTGGATTCCAAGTAGCCGGGCATGATCTAGGACACCAAGCCTTATGCAAGTTCGGGTCTCTCGGGTAGGATTGGAAGGTCTGTGCCACTGCATGCCCGAAAGTTGGGTGTTTGGTGCGCAGATAACGCAAGAACCTCCTGTTGCGGAAATACCGCGACCGTTTAGCCCAAAGGAGGTGGGTTCACATGCGTGCTTATGAACTTATGGTCCTCATTGATCCAGAGGTCGATGACCGCACCGTAGAGCCAACCATCGAGAAGTACCTCGAGGTTGTTCGCTCCAACGGTGGCACCATCGAAAAGGTTGATGTCTGGGGTCGTCGCAAGATGGCTTACGAGATCAAGAAGAAGGCAGAAGCCACTTACGTAGTGGTGAACTACACCGCAGAACCAGCCGCTTCCGCTGAGCTTGAGCGCCAGCTGAAGATCAACGAGCTGATCCTGCGCCACAAGGTCACCCGTCCGGAAGAGGCACGCGTTTAATTACGCGCAACCTTCCGTCGTAGGAATTAACGTTCAATCTTTCTAAGGAGAGTCAATGGCAGGCGAGACTGTTATTACCGTTATCGGAAACCTGACTGCCGATCCGGAGCTGCGTTTTACGCCGTCCGGTTCAGCCGTAGCGAACTTCACGATCGCTTCGACTCCTCGCACGTTTGACCGCCAGTCCAATGAGTGGAAGGACGGGGAAGCCCTGTTCTTGCGCGCATCGGTGTGGCGCGAAGCTGCAGAGAACGTTGCCGAGACGCTGACCAAGGGCATGCGCGTCATCGCCCAGGGTCGCCTGCGTTCACGTTCTTACGACACCAAGGAAGGCGAACGTCGCACCGTCATGGAGCTTGAAGTCGATGAAATCGGCCCATCGCTCCGTTTCGCGTCGGCCAAGGTCACCCGTACCCAGCGCTCCGGCGGTGGCAACGGCGGCTTCGGCAACGGTGGTGGAGGCTTCTCCAACGCACCGCAGCAAAGTGCACCAGTGCAGGCTCCGCGTCAGCAGCAGCCGCAGCAGGGTGGCGGATGGAATGCTCCAGCCGCTGACCCATGGAGCACCGGCGGAAACAACGGTGGCGGCTGGGGCAACCCGGGCGCAGACGAACCACCTTTCTAAACAATATTTATTCACCATCCCGCAGATCACTCTGCGGGCTCCAAAGCTAAAGGAGCTCCACGATGGCTAAGGCTGAAATCCGTAAGCCCAAACCAAAGTCCAACCCATTGAAGGCCGCTGACATCACCGTCATCGACTACAAGGACACCGCCCTGCTGCGCAAGTTCATCTCCGACCGCGGTAAGATCCGCGCTCGTCGTGTAACTGGCGTTTCCGTCCAGGAACAGCGCAAGATCGCACAGGCAATCAAGAACGCACGTGAAGTTGCCCTGTTGCCTTACTCCGGCGCTGGCCGCGGCTAAGGAAGAGGGATAGCAAAATGGCAAAGATCATTCTGACTCACGAAGTATCCGGTCTCGGTGCTGCTGGCGATATTGTCGAGGTAAAGAACGGCTACGCCCGTAACTACCTGCTGCCACGCGGCTTCGCAATCGTCTGGACCCAGGGCGGTGAGAAGCAGGTGGAGTCGATCAAGGCTGCACGTGCTGCTCGCGCTGTTGCAAACCTTGAGGAAGCTCAGGAACTTGCAGCCAAGCTGAAGTCCCAGCCGGTGAAGATCACCATCAAGGCTGGCTCGAACGGTCGCCTGTTCGGCACCGTCAAGACCACCGACATTGCTGCTGCCGTCGAGGCTGCCGGTCTGGGCAAGATCGACAAGCGCAACATCGAGGTTAACGACCACATCAAGTCGACTGGCAACTACACCGCAACCGTTCGCGTACACGAGGACGTTGTTGCAAACCTGCGCCTGCAGGTTGTAGCTGCTGCCAAGAAGTAAGTCTTCCAGACTCCGCTTCTGATCAAGAGGTGGCGTGCGCTCCGCAAGGAGTGCACGCCACCTCTTGGCGTTAACCCTCCGGGTCCAGCCAAGGCTGAGTCGCATCCGCCGAGTGCCGGGATTAACGCCAGATGGCCGCGATGCTTCGGCATCGCGGCCATCGATCGGGATTCCAGTTTCTCAGTGCGCCATCCGGGATCCGCCAGCTGCATGGTGCATATCCATGGCAGGGGAAATCGCGAGCAGGCCGGAGACGATGCCGACACCACCGCAGATCCACGACATCCATGCGGCGCCGGCGAAATCGGTGAACGATCCCATCCACGGCGAGGCGAACAGCAGTGCGCTGGCGATGGCCAGTGCCCATTCCATGGAAACCAGGCGCGGCATCATGACGCTCCAAACACCGGTGACCACCATGAGCAAGCCGAAGACCAGCATCAGCGTCATCGAGGTGCTGGTTCCGTCTAGCCAGGTGGTTGAAACTGCGGCAACAATACCTGCCGCGACGCCGACCCAGTCTTGCCACCGAGTCCATTTCTTCATTGCTAATACCTCCAACATCCATTGCAGAGGGCTCCTTGGCGGGAGTCGATTTAAATGTAGGTTCGAGGTTGCCGACGCACAATCCGATTTCGGGAGCATTTTGGTAAAGGCTTGGCCATCATCGCCGCATTTTCCTCTGGCCACTGGGCAATGCCAGCCTGTATCCGGTCCACCGCGGGTTTGCACATAATTCACCAGATCGCCTTGTGAAAGGCGCGTCCTAAACGTTGGCATTGAATCTCCGGGCTCGTAGCCTCGAAGGTGAATGCGTTCTAAGCCAGCATGATCTAGAGAAACGGTGGAACAAATGGGTTTTGCGTATGCCGATCCTGAAGTCTTGACCGAGGCCCAGCGCGAAGCTGTGGCTGAGCATCAGCGCCGTGTCCAGGTCGAGTCCCGGCGCCTGTCGTTGCGTGCACTGCGCGAAGAAGCAGAGCTGAGCCAGGTTGAGCTGGCCGGCGCGCTGAAGCTGAGTGTCGACCGCATTGCCCGCATAGAGACCGGCGACCTGGATCGAGTCCAGTTGGCGACCCTGCGCCGCTACGCAGAGGCCATGGGCGCTCGCCTGCAAGTGCGGGCGATCCTTAAGGACATGCACGCCGAAATCGGCTAGCGATCCCACCGGCCCGCAACGATTGCCGCGCGGCTTTTCCCGGCCGACCGGTCAGCGCAAATTGAGCCCTGCTCGTCGATAAACATGCCACCCGTCGCGCAGAAGCGCCCGGTGAGGTCTGAGTCACTGCGCCAAAGCCGCTAAAGTATTCCGGTGAGATGCAGGTTATAGACCTGCATCACAAGGAAGTTCTAAAGGGGTTATTTTGCACGAACGTATTCACCACCGGGCCTTTGCTGATCGCTTGATGAGCGCCGAGCAGGCTGCCGAGTTCATCAAGCCGGGCATGACCGTAGCCATGAGCGGCTTTACCGGTGCTGGATACCCGAAGGCAGTGCCCGGGGCATTGGCCGCGCAGATGGAGCGCCAGCACGCTGCCGGCAAGGACTTCAAGATCAACGTGCTGACCGGCGCTTCCACCGCCCCTGAACTGGATGGCGTGCTGGCCAAGGCCGAGGGCATGAACCTGCGCCTGCCGTACATGTCCGACCCCGAGCTGCGCCGCCGGATCAACGACGGCAACATGGAATACATGGACATCCACCTGTCCCATGTGGCCCAGCACGCCTGGTTCGGCTTCTACGGCAAGATCGATCTGGCCATCGTCGAGGTTGTCGGCGTCACCGCCGAGGGCGCCTTGATCCCTTCCAGCTCGGTAGGCAACAACAAGACCTGGCTGGAAATGGCCGACAAGGTCATCATCGAGGTCAACAGCCAGCAGCCAGCGGCCATGGAAGGCATGCACGACGTCTACTACGGCACCGCGCTCCCACCGCACCGCAAGCCGATCGACCTGAGAACCGTGCGCGACCGCATCGGACAGCAGTACATGAACGTCGACGTGAACAAGATCGTCGCCGTCGTGGAAACCGACGCACCTGACCGCCTGAGCCCCTTCGCGCCAGTGGACGAGACCAGCGAGAAGATCGCGGATCACCTGCTGACCTTCCTTGATTCCGAGATCCGCGCCGGACGCCTGTCCGAGAAGCTGCTGCCTCTGCAGTCGGGCGTGGGCAATATCGCCAACGCCGTGCTGGCCGGCCTGTCCCGCGGCGGCTACAAGGGCCTGACCGCCTACACCGAGGTCATCCAGGACGGCATGCTGGAGCTGATCAAGGACGGCACCATCGAGTTCGCCTCCGCCACCAGCTTCTCGCTGTCCTCGGAGGGCATCGAGGAATTCAACCGCAACGTCGACCACTACCGCAAGCGCATCCTGCTGCGCGCCCAGGAGATCTCCAACCACCCGGAGATTATCCGCCGCCTGGGCTGCATTGCGCTGAACGGCATGATCGAAGCCGACATCTACGGCAACGTGAACTCCACCAACGTGCTCGGCTCGCACGTGATGAACGGCATCGGCGGTTCGGGCGACTTCGCCCGCAACGGCTACCTGTCGGTGTTCATGTCCCCATCCACCGCCAAGGGCGGCAAGATCTCCGGCATCGTTCCGATGGCCTCCCACGTGGATCACACTGAGCACGACACCATGATCCTGATTACGGAGCAGGGCCTGGCCGACCTGCGCGGGCATTCGCCCAAGCAGCGTGCGCAGATCGTCATCGACAATTGCGCCCACCCGGAGTACCGCCCGATGCTGCAGGACTACTTCGACCGCGCCTGCAAGGAGAGCTACGGCAAGCACACCCCGCACCTGCTGGGCGAGGCGCTGTCCTGGCATGAGCGCTTCCGGCAGACCGGAGACATGCGCCCGGCCAACTAGGCTGGACTGGATCAGATGGCGGAGGGCCGGCACCATGGTTCCGGCCCTCCGTCATTTCCATGGCATCCGGCCGCAGGGACGGCTTGGCGGAGATTATCCAGTGGGTGACTGCGGAACGAGCTTGATGCCCAGGATCTGGTCATCCTGCGGGGTCGGGTTGCCGCGGCTGTCGGTATTGCTGGTCAAGACCAGCAGGTCCCCATTCTCGGACAGCAAGGCATCGCGCAGCCTCCCATGCTCTCCCTCCAGCAGTTCTGATTGGCTATCGGGTGAATCCAGGCTGACGCTGCGCAGGAGCGCTCCGCGCAGGTTCGCCACGTACAAGGTATCGTCGACAATCGCGATGCCGCTGGGGCTCGCCTCGGACGGCGCCCACTGCGCGATCGGATCAGTGTACTGATCCGTTGTGCCGCCGGATCCCTCGACCAGCGGCCAGCCGTAATTGCCTCCGGCCTCGATGATGTTCAACTCGTCCCAGGTGTTCTGCCCGAACTCGCTGGCATACATGGTCCCGTCCGAGCTCCACGCCATGCCCTGCACATTGCGGTGCCCGTAGCTGTAGACATAGGTTCCTGAGAATGGATTATCGTCCGGGATGCTGCCATCCGGTGCCATGCGCAGTATCTTGCCGCCCAATTGCTGGAGGTCCTGGGCCTGCTGGGGGTCCGCCGCGTCCCCGACGGAGGCATAGAGCATGCCATCGGGCCCGACTGCCAGCCGCCCGCCATTGTGGATGCTCGCCGACGGCAAGGCGGAGAGCAGCGTGCGCGGTGCCGAGAGCGAAAGGCTTCCCGTGGTGCCCTGCACGGTGAACTGCTGGATGCGGTTGCCTGATTCCGTGGTGGAGTAGGCGTACAGCTGATCGGGGGCGAGGAAGGCCAAGCCGAGCAACCCGCCTTCGCCCTGGGCTGCCACGCCATCGACCCGAGCGACTTCCTGATGCTGCCCGGAATCCAGGATTTCCACGATGCGTCCCGAATCCCGTTCGCTGACCAGCAAGCTGCCTTGGGCGTAGACCATTGACCAGGGGGCTTCCAGACCGGTGGCCAGGGGAGCGGGCGTGTTGGCAGGCTGGTCGCTGGCGGTCGGTGCAGCGCACCCATTGAGCAGGAGCATGCCAACCAGCGTCCAAGGAAAGAGGATGCGAGGCATGATGCTGCTAGCTGTGTGCTGGTTGATGGCGCGTCGGACGATAGGTCAACTTCTGGATCCGGCCGTCCAGCAGCTTGGAATCGACAAGTTCCAGGTCGTAGTCGTCCACCCCGCCAAGTACAGGAGCTGAGCCGCTGTGCCCGGTCAGCACGGGGAAGATGGTCACCTGGATGAAATCGACCAGGCCTGCCGCGAGCAGGGAATGGTTCATGGCGAGAGAACCGTGGGAGCGCAGCGGCACATCCGAGGTTTCCTTCAGCCGCGCGACGACTTCCAGTGCATCAGCGCGCTCCAGTGTGGGGTTGGGCCAGTTCAAAGGCTCTTCCAAGGTGGTGGAGATGACGGTGGCGGGCTTGTCGTGCAAGGCTACGCACCACGCGTCTTCCACCTCGGGATTCATTTCGATTTCTTCCCAGAAGCGGCTGAAGAGGCGGAACGTGTTGGCTCCGAAGACTACTCGGCATGCTGGCGTATACAGTTCGAGCCGATGGGCCAGCAGTTCCGGCCCTTGCTTTCCCCAATAGCCGCCCCAATCGCTTCCGGCACTGCCGAAGCCATCAAGGCTGCTGAACACATCGAAGGTATAGGTCGCGCTCATGGCGAACCTCCTGGAGCTCGGGCGTTAGATGCCACCTACCGTACGCAGGTGCTCGCAGAGGGAAAAGCAGTGACGCGGGATTCTCAGGGAACCGTTATGGACCCTGGACCATGGTGACCACGATGGATAGCAGTTGCACAACCAGCAGGCCGAAAGCCAGCGAGATGAGCGCCCATCCAAAGCTCTTCTTCAACGCAGCCACGATGCCTCCCAATAAGCCAAAGGCAGTGGGCAGGAGGAACATCCAGACTGGTTTTGCCGTCCCTGTGTCTGCCCAGTCAATGAGGGCCAGGGCAGAAGCAAGCGCCAATCCCATCATTACCCAAGTCCATAGCGGACATTTGCCGACGAGTATATTTGCGGAGACCTTCAATTGCGCACCTTCTTCCCGCCTTTGACAGTACTGCATCTGTGCATTGCGGGCGCACTACATGAAATACACGCCCACTGTGCTGGACATGATGCGCATCTTATGAATTTTCTGCTTGACGTCATTCCTCGGGCAAGTCCACATTCTGGGTACGCAGCTGGCCACGGGAGAGCTGCTTGCCGGTGGCTTCATCGGTGATGATGACCTCCCAGAGCTGCTGGGTGCGCCCTTGGAATAGTGCAGTGGCGACCACCTGGACCCGTGCTCCGGTGGAAGGACGGAGGAAATCGGTCGCGTTGTGCACTCCAACGGCGAATTGCCCGCGTTCGGCCACCGCATAGCTGGCGCCGACCGACCCTGCGCTCTCGATCATCGAGGCGTACACGCCGCCATGGACCACGCCCCACGGAGTGTGGTGGTTCTCGTCCAACTGCGCGTGGCCACGTACTTCAGTCGCCGTGATTTCATCGAATTCCAATCCGATGCTTTCGCTGAATCGGCTGGTCTTGTCAGGAATCCGTGGTGCTGGCTTATCCAATGAGTGATCCTCGGGCTAGTTCGTCGTGCTGTCTTCGAGCGCCTGGGCGCGCAGGACATTCTTCTGCACCTTACCAGTGGAGGTGCGCGGCAGATCCTGCGGGAAGACGATGGTGCGCGGCACCTTGAACCCTGCCAGCTTCTCGCGGGCGAAGCCAATCAGGGTTTCGGCATCCAGTGTGGATCCGCTGGCGCGGATGACATAAGCCACCGGACGCTCGCCCCATTTTTCGTCGGCGACGCCGATGACTGCCAGATCCAGCACCTCTGGGTGCGATGCGAGGGCCTGTTCCACCTCGATGGTGGAGATGTTCTCGCCCCCGGAAATGATGATGTCCTTGGCCCGGTCGCGCACCTGGATGTAGCCGTCCGGGTGCAGGACGCCGATGTCGCCGGTGTGGAACCAGCCGCCATGGAACGCCTGGGCGGTGGCCGCTTCGTCGCGGTAGTAGCCGATCATGACGTTATTGCCGCGCAGCACGATCTCGCCCATGGTCTGCCCGTCCGCCGGGACATCGTCCATGTTCTCGTCGACAATGCGCGCGGACTCGGCGGTGATCATGCCAACGCCCTGGCGGGCGAGCTTCGCTGACCGGGCCGGCCCATCGAGCTCATCCCACTCATCCTGGTATTCGCACACCGTGTACGGCCCATAGACTTCGGTCAGGCCGTACACGTGGACTACTTCGATGCCCAGATTCTGCAGCTTGGAGATGATGGCCGGGGATGGCGGAGCGCCAGCGGTGGTGATCCGCAATGGCGCATCAAGCTGGTGGGCGCGGGTGGAGTCGGCGATGATGGAGCAAACGGTAGGGGCGCCGCACAGGTGTGTGGTCCCCAGATTCTCGATGGCGTCCCAGACCGCATCCTCGCGCACGCCGCGCAGGCACAGGTGGGTTCCTCCTGCTGCGGTAACGGCCCATGGGGTGCACCATCCGTTGCAGTGGAACATCGGCAGGGTCCACAGGTAGCGGGTCTTCGCGGTGAAGCCCTGGTGGTGCGCTTCGCCCAAGGAATTCAGGTAGCTGCCACGGTGCGAGTAGAGCACACCCTTCGGTTTGCCGGTGGTGCCTGACGTGTAGTTGAGGGTGATCGGCGCCCGCTCGTCAGCAATGGCATAGGGAAGCTTCTCATCTGAGGCTGCTGCCAGCAGCTCGTCCAAGGTGGCGTCCACTTGCACTTCGGGACGCGGACCGGAGTACTGGTCATCGGTGATTTCGATGAGCGCCTCCAGCGTTGGGTTCTCCCGGCGCAGGGCCTTCGTATTCTCCAGCAGCTCGGTGTCGGCAAGCATCAGCTTGGCAGCCGAATGATCAATGATGTATTGCAGCTCGTGTGCTGAGAGGCGGGTATTCAGAGCAATGAGGACGCCACCAGCCAGTGGTACGGCGTAATGCGCCATGAGCATTTCGGGAGTATTCGGTGCCAGCACGGCCACGCGGTCCCCCGGTTCAATACGCGCCTTCAGCGCCTGGGCAAAGCGGTGCACGCGTGCTTCGAGTTCCGCGTAGGTGTAGCTGCGAGTTCCATGGATGACGGCGGTCTTCTTCGGATAGGCCTCGGTTGTGCGCTCAAGGAAACGCAGCGGGGTCAGTTCTGAATGGTTTGCCTGAATCTCTACCATGGTGTGGCTATTCCTCAATCGTCAGCGATGGTTACGGAGAACAATAAGCGGGAGTGTGACTCAACGCACTCCATGATCAATAGTGCCATGAACTTCAGCGTCATGCGGAGAAACCAAGTTTCATTACGGTGAGCGGTAGCGAATTCGCGACAGGCCTCCGGTTCCAGGGGGAGAGCCTGGTCTTCAGCTGCAACGTGACCGGAGAAGGTCCGTAATGCAAGTTGCGTAGAAGGTCTCGGGCAAGGGGGATATGGCGAATAAAAGACTGCTAAAAGCTTCATTTCAAGGTATTGGATCGAACGTTTCGTTGAATATTGCGATTTGCGAAGCAAAATGTTTGACGCGTGTTCGACATGAGCCATATCGTTTTAAGCAGAATCAAGAGCATCAGCTATAAGCCCTGGCTTGCTGATCGGCAACCCTCTCAACGGTAGTGGGGTGCTCCAGGTGAGGATTCGGTTCCACGCAAAAACGTGCTGGAACAAGTACCGCACACGGCGCGGAACTCCGACTCTGGCGGCTTCGAGAAGCAAGAAGCTCCGGCGTGCGGACTACTGCGCGGTGGGCAAGACCCGAAGGAATCGAGCCATGTCATTGAATCTTGAACTTGACCCGTTGACCCTGCGCAAGGTTTTCGCTCAGCATCCGTCAGGCGTAGCCGCCCTCTGTGCAGAACTGGATGGCGAGAAGAACGGCATTGTGGCTTCGTCATTTACCGTGGGTGTTTCCCTCGAGCCAGCACTGGTGATGTTCGCCGTGCAGAAATCATCGAATACGTGGCCAAAACTGCGCAACGCTGGCCGCATCGGCGTTTCGGTGCTCAGCGAACGCAATGAAGGAGTGTGTGCTCAGATCGCGTCGAAGAGCGGCGACCGATTCCGCGGGATCGACACCTATTCCTCGGAGCAGGGCGCACTGTTCATTAACGACTCCACGCTGTGGCTGGAAACCTCGATTTACAACGAGGTCGAGGCGGGGGATCACTGGGTGATCTTGATGGAAGTCCACGGGCATCGCATCTCGAAGCACTCGCCGCAGATCTTCCACGATTCACGCTTCCATTCACTGCCGGTTCCCGAGCTCGTCTAAGCTCTTCTGAACTTCCAAAGCTTTGGCCAGATCAACGTATTGATCTGGCCAAAGCTTTTTTGATTTCGAAGGCCCTCGGAAACACTGGATCCCTGTGCCAATCTGAAAACTAGGCGCGATGCCTCTTGATCTCCGGGCGCACCGGCAGCAACCCTGGACTACATGCGGCCCATGCACTGCGAGCAAGTTCGACGTGTAAGTGCACTTCCACTGCAGCTGATTGCGGAGGTATATCGGCGGCAGTGCGCCAAGAGCCCAGTTACGGCTTCAAAATTACGCAACGCCACGTCGGCGACATCAAGTTATCCACGGCCCTGAGCGGTGAAATTCTTGTCGGTTGTGAACTACTTCGGGCTCGGAGCCTTGATAGCGAACATTAATCCGTGGTGACTAAGGGTTTTGCATAATTAACAGTATCCACAGTGTTATCCACAAAACCGTGGATGAAGTGTGGGGAAATGTGAACAAAGGAGCAAAAACCCCGGAAACTGGGCGATTGCGGGTGTTGATAACCTCGATGTGGTTGGCGTGACCTTCAATGAATTAACTTTCTTTCCACAAGTGTGAAAATACAAACAGCCTAGTCAATCGATGTTACCGGTGTGTAGAGTGGGGTAATCCACAGGGTTCTCCCCAGACTGTGAACAGGGGAGTCCACAGGTAGCGGTGTGTTATCCACATATTCTGTGGATAATGAGGTTTACGCCTGTTAATAACAGCCCTAGTGTTGGCTTCGGGAGAGAAATATCCACAGGCGCTTTACAGCTAAATGTCCGTATCGACTGACATGATGAAGCGTTGCCATGAGGGCAAGGAGAATTTTCCCAGCGGGTCAATAGGGGATGGAAGTGTCTGCAATGAGTGCTGAGCCGATTTACGAAGGACGGGAATCCGACGCAGGGCGCAAGCCGCCACAGGATATCGAGGCCGAAATGTCGGTGCTCGGCGGCATGATGCTTTCCAAGGATGCGATTGCCGACGTCGTTGAATCCATCCGCGGCACCGACTTCTACCGTCCCTCCCACGAATCCATCTACGAGGCAATCGTTGACCTCTACGGCCGCGGCGAGCCAGCCGATGCGGTCACCGTAGCCGACTTGCTGACCAAGCGCGGCGAAATTTCGCGCGTGGGTGGCGCTGCCTACCTGCACAACCTCATCCAGCAGGTTCCCACTGCGGCGAATGCCGGGTACTACGCAGAAATCGTGCGCGAACGCGCAGTGCTGCGCCGGCTGGTTGACGCCGGTACGCGCATCGTCCAGATGGGCTACTCGCCGGATGGCGAGGTCGACGCAATCGTCAACGAAGCCCAGGCCGAGGTGTACAAGGTTGCCGAGAACCGCAGCAGCGAGGACTACGTGCGCCTCTCGGACATCATCGAAGACACCGTCGACGAGATCGAGAACGCGGCCAACGCTGGTGACGGCATCACCGGCGTGCCCACCGGCTTCTACGAATTCGATGAGCTGACCCAGGGCCTGAAGGGCGGCCAGATGATCATCATCGCCGCCCGTCCTGCCGTCGGCAAGTCGACGTTCGCGCTGGACTTCGCCCGGTCCGCCGCGATCAAGCACAACATGGCCACCGTATTCTTCTCCCTGGAAATGGGACGCAATGAAATTGCGATGCGCCTGCTCTCGGCCGAAGCATCCATCCAGCTCCAGGACCTGCGCAAGGGCTCCGTGGAAGATGCGCAGTGGACCAAGATCGCCACGACCATGGGCCGGCTCAACGAAGCCCCGCTGTTCATCGACGATTCGCCGAACATGTCCATGATGGAAATCCGCGCCAAGTGCCGCCGGCTGAAGCAGCGCAACGAGCTGCGCATGATCATTCTCGACTACCTGCAGCTGATGAGCTCGGGCAAGCGTGTGGAATCGCGCCAGCAGGAAGTCTCGGAGTTCTCGCGTAACCTCAAGCTGCTCGCCAAGGAACTCGACGTGCCGCTGATCGCGTTATCGCAGCTGAACCGTGGTTCGGAGCAGCGTACCGACAAGCGGCCCATGGTCTCGGACCTGCGTGAATCGGGCTCGATCGAGCAGGACGCCGACATGGTCATCCTGCTGCACCGCGACGACGTGTACGACAAGGAAAACCGTCCGGGCGAGGCCGACGTGATCATCGCGAAGCACCGTGCAGGTCCGACCAAGACCATCACCGTGGCCTTCCAGGGCCACTATTCGCGTTTCAATAACATGTCCAACGAGGGTTAGTCCCAGTCAGAACTCATATGGCACCTACTAACCCGGCTCATTGCTGGCTATAGTGGGTGCCATGTTCGCTTCGTTGCAGGCTTTGCTTTGGGGCACCGTGGCCGGGTCCGCCCTGCTGCTGGGGTCCGGTGCTGCCTGGTGGCTGAAGATCCCCAAGCTCTGGGTCAGCGCCATCATGGCTTTCGGCGCCGGGGTCCTGATCAGCGCCCTGGCCTTCGAGCTGGTGCTCGAAGCCTATGGCACCGGTGGCCTTGGTGCGACGCTGGGCGGTGTCATTGTGGGCGCTGCCTTGTATTTCGGTGCGAACCGGCTGCTGGACTGGCGGACCGGAAAGCGGCAGGCGCAGCGCGCAGACGAGCAGGATTCGTCCGGATCCGCGCTCGCGGTCGGCGCGCTCATCGACGGCATTCCAGAATCCGTGGCCCTGGGACTGACCGTTGTTGCCAGCGCAAGCATTAATCCGGCAATGCTGATCGCCATTTTCATCTCCAATGTCCCCGAGGGCCTGGCGAGCACCGCCCAGATGAAAGCGTCCGGGAAGAAGGGATCCTCGATCGCGTTGCTCTGGGGCGCCATCGCCATTTCCTGCGGCATCGCGGCCTTCCTCGGGTCGCTGCTGCTGGAATCCATGACCGGCGAGGTGCTGGCTTTCGCCACCGCCGTCGCTGCCGGAGGCATTTTGACGATGATCGCCGACACCATGGTTCCCGAAGCCTACAAGGTGGAGCACGACTACACCGGATTGCTGGTGACCTTGGGCTTCCTCGCGGCGTTCAGCCTGCACGTGATCGGCGGCTAGGCGAAACCTGAGAACATGGATGCATGCCCCTGAACCGCAGCAGCCAATCAACCGAGCGCGCCGAGTCCACCATCTATGCTCCGCAGTATCTTGCCACCACCCTTGGCATGTTCGTGCTCGTCTTCCTGGTCGCCTTCGAATCCATGGCCGTGACGACGGTGATGCCGCTGGTCAGCGAGCCGCTGGACGGTGAACGCTACTTCGCGCTGGCCTTTGCCGCGCCCATCGCCAGCGGCATGCTGGGGATGGTGGCTGCTGGAGAAGTCACCGACCGCTGGGGGCCGAAGCACCCGCTGTTCATCGCCGTTGCCGTATTCTGCGTTGGGCTGCTGATCTGCGGCTCAGCCGAGAACATGCAGACGCTGATTGCCGGGCGCATCCTGCAGGGAATCGGCGGTGGCGCGATCACCGTCGCCATCTACGTGCTCATTGCCCGGGCGTACCCCGGGCACCTGCACTCGAAGATCTTCGCCCTGTTCGCTACCGCCTGGGTGATCCCGGCGATGATCGGCCCCTGGATGGCAGGCCTGATCGCGGTGCACCTCGGCTGGCGCTGGGTATTCTCCGGCGTGGCAGTGCTGGTGGTTCTCGCGTTTTGCGGGGTCGTACCGGCGTTGAAATCGCTGCGCTCGACGCGCAATCCTGACCTGGGGCCGATTTCCATGAAGCGGCTGGTGCTGGCCGGCCTGACCGGGGTGGCAGTTATCTGCATGAATCTGCTCGGAAATGCGCAGGGCCGCTGGTCCCTGCTCGGTCTGGTCCTGGCGCTGGCGGTAGCCTTGGCCGCGGTTCGCCCGCTGCTGCCCAAGGGCACATTCAGCTTGGCCAGGGGACTGCCGTCCACCATCATGACCCGCATCTTCGTGGCCGGTGCCTTCTTCGGCGTGGAAGTCTACCTGCCCTACCTGCTGCGCGAGGATTACCACTTGGGCCCCGACCGGGCCGGCCTGATCCTGACGGCGTCGGCACTGTGCTGGTCGGTGGGCTCATGGCTGCAGGGAAAGCTGGGGGAGAAGGTGGAATCCTCCACCTGCATCACCGTGGGGGCGATTGCCGGCTGCATAGCGATTTCAACTGCATTGGCTACCGCGGTCTTCCATCCGCCGGTGCTCGTGCTGGTCTGCGGATGGGCTGTGGGCGGCTTCGGCATGGGCATGATCTTCCCGAGGCAAAACGTGAACATGCTGGCCCTGTCCGCCAAGGACGAGCAGGGATTCAACTCATCGGCAATGACCGTGGCCGACTCCCTGGGCAATGCCGGGGTCACCGCCGTCGGTGGGGTCATCTTCGCAATGGCCGCCACCGGCATGGGGTTCATCTCGGTATTCAGCTTCAGCCTCTTGCTGGTGCTCGTCCTGATCGCGATCTCGCCGCGCACCAAAGCTGTTGCGCGGCCGGCAGCCTGACTACGCTGGGGTCATGGGCACCGAGCTTCCGAAAACCAGCAACCCCGCGGCCAGGGCCTTCGAGCAGGCCGGCATCACCAGCCTCGAGCAGGCGGGGCAGGCCGGCGCCGCGGCGCTGCTCGCACTGCACGGCGTGGGTCCGAAAGCCATCCGCCTCCTGAGCGAAGAGCTGGCCGCGCGAGGCCTGGAGATGAATCCTTGAACTGCCCGGCTCAGCCGCGCGGCAGGATATCCAGATGGTGCTTTTCCGGTTCCACCAGATGCTCCGCGTACTCGGTATGCTTGGCAACATAGGCCTTCACATAAGGGCAGACCGGAACTATCCTGGCACCGCTGGCGATGGTGTTCTCCAGCGCGAACTTCACCATGATGCTGGCCAGGCCTTGCCCGCCATATTCCTCATCCACGGTGGTGTGGAAGAAGATCCGCTCGACTCCTTCTGAACCGTCGAAATCGCGGTAGTGCGCCGCGCCGATGATCTTCCCGTCATCGTCAAGGGCGAAACGCTGGCGCTCGGGCAGAAATACTGGCTTGATATCGCTCATGGATAGCTCCTTGTTGGCTAGGCGGGGTTCACCCGCGGGCGCAGGCGAACCGTGGGAAGGGCAGGGGCTGGCAAGGCTGCGGGGGTATTCGGCGGGAAAGGCCCGAAGCGGTTCTCGGAGGCATCACCGGGTTCCGCCCCGATTTCGGCTTGCCACTGCGCACGGAAGGCGAGGACTTCCTCATGGGTGCGGCCCACGAAGTTCCACCACATCAGGATGTCTTCCTTCAGCGGTTCACCGCCGATGAGCAGCGCCAGTACTGGCTGGTCGCCGGACTTCAGGTGCAGGGTCTTGCACCCGGCACGCACGAAACCCAGGTCGCGCGGGGCGAGTTCGTGGCCGTTGACTTCAAGGCTGCCGGAGTCCAGGAGGATTCCGTGCTCATGGTGCTCCGGAACCACCACGTCGATCTCGGTATTCGGCTCGAGACGCAATTCCGCGCCGCCGAGCTCGGTGTGGGTCTTCACCGGGGAGGCCGAGCATTGGCCAGCTACCGTGTACGTTCCCAAGAACACCGAGAGCGACCAGCCGTCAGCGATCAGCGGTTCCGGGCGGTAGTTCTCGAAAGTATGCTCCATGTCCCGCGCATGATCAGGCAGCGCGGTCCATAACTGGGCGCCGTGGAGGACGGTGGTCTGCTCGGTAAGGATCTCCGAATGGCTGATTCCGTGTCCGGCGGTCATCAGGTTGACCTCGCCAGGGCGCACGGTTGCCGTGAACCCGGCAGAATCCATGTGGTTGATCTCGCCGGTGAAGAGCCAGGAGACGGTCTGCAGTCCGGTGTGCGGGTGCCGGGGCACGTTCATCCCGCCGGTGACCTTAACGTCGTCCGGACCGTAATGGTCAAGGAAGCACCAGGCGCCAATCAGGCTGCGCTGCTTTTGCGGCAGTGTGCGGAAAACCGTCATGGCCCGTGGACCACCCAGCGGCACTTCGCGTGGTTCAAGGATCTCAACCTCTGCCCCGGAGCGCAGTGCATGGCAGTCGATTTCCTGCGGGCTCTGCTCAAGATTGCTCATAGGCCAAGGGTATTCACTGCAGCCCTTTTTGACTACTCGCCCCGCCATTTTCCATGTTGGCGGTAGCGGTGCAGTTGGCCCGTGCGGGCCTGGGTCCGGCAGCGCAGTTTTCGGCCGGGGTACGATCGATGCAGTGGTATTAGGCGTCTTTCAAGGAGCTTGCAGCAACGTGGACAGTGCAATTCTTCGCGACGAAGATCTTCTCAAGCTGGAAAAGCAGGTCTGCTTCGGCCTGGCCGTAGCCTCGCGCTCGGTGATCTCGGCATACAAGCCCGTGCTGGATCCGCTGGGACTGACTCATCCGCAGTACCTGGTGATGCTGGCCCTCTGGGATCTGGGACCGATGAGTGCCAGTACCCTCAGCGGGCACCTGCATCTGGATCCGGGAACGCTCTCGCCGCTGGTCAAGCGGCTGGAAACCGCCGGGCTGGTAGCCAAGACGAAGAACCCGGACGATGAGCGGGCAGTGGTCATCCAGCCCACGGAGAAGGGCGCAGCGCTGCGTGCCGAAGCGGTGAAGGTGCCCCGAGAGATGATGGCCCGGCTTGCCCTCTCGGAGAAGGATGTCCTGGAACTGCGCAGCATCCTGGACCGCATGATTGCCGCTGGTGCGAACGCTCCGAAGAGCTAGGCCCAATTTAGTTGGTGCACCAACTAATGACGTATGATTGATGTGCAAGCACTTGCACGTCAGATGACCGAAGAGGACGACGATCATGGATGAATCACCCCTGCCGATCATTTCCGATACCACCGGATTGAGCGTCGGCTACCGCATCTTGTGGCGCCTGAAGTACCTGGGATTGTCGATCTTCGGTCCCGCCGAGCGCCGCGTCCTGGCCAGCCCGCGCGAACGCATCAAATGGGATCGCGCCATGAAGGTCATGCGCGCCCATGAAGCCGCCGGAACCCTGCCGGATGAGCAAACGCTGTACACCGTGAGCCGCATGGAGCCCCGCCGCCCGCAAGGCTAGCCCGCGCAGCCGAGCCCGAAAGCGGGCCGCGATAGAATTGAACCCATGGAATCGATGACTGAGCTTGTAGTCGCCCGGCAGTTTTCCGCACCGAAGAACGCCGTCTGGGCTGCCTTTGTCGAACCGGAAATCATCGCCCAATGGTGGGGGCCGGAGGGCTGGCTGGTCGAGGAAGATTCCGTCGTCTTCGAAGCCAAGGTCGGCGGCCGGCATGAGCTGAACATGGTGCAGGCAGGGAACCCGGAAGCCAGGGTGCCGCTCAAGGCGGTGTTGACCGCCTTCGACGAGTACGAGTGCCTGGCCAGCGCCGACGGCCCGCACGAAATGACCTTGGACCTGGTAATCGAGACCCGCATCGAATTCAAGGAATTCGCCGGCCAGACCATGCTCACGCTGACCCAAACCCCCTTGCCGCATGAGGTGATCGAGTCCAGCACCCAGGCATGGCACTCGGCTTTCGCGAAGCTCGAAGCGCTGCTGGCAGAATACTTCTAGGCCCTACTGCGCAGCAGCGGAAGAAGCGGCGAAATAGCTGCGCACGCCGACCAGCTTCGCTGTCTTGCCGGCCGAGGCGAACCGCAGCACGTGGCTGAAGGGAGTTTCCCTGCCGCCACTGGTGAAGATCCCGTCCGCGCTGCCTTCCTTGCCGTGGGTGAGGATGCTCAGGAAGAGCACCCTGCTGGTCTCTGGGCGAGCTTGGACCCACTGTTCCACCGCGTGGCGTCCATGCAGGGCCTGCTCGCCCGGGCACTCCCACACCACATCCTCGGCAAGCCACTGGCGCAGTTCTGCCAGGTCCTTGCCGTGCAGCGCAGCCAGCAGCCCCATGATGATCTGATGGCGCGGGGCGTTGCCGCAGGTCGCCGGGGTCTCCACATGCATGCCTGTTCCTCCTCGATGATGCCCGCGGCCTAGCCTCGCCCGATGTAGGGCATGCCGCCAGCGGTGATGGTGAATTGGTTGATGGACGTGCCCAATGGAACCCCGGCGATGTACGCAACGGCTTCAGCGGCTTCGGCCAGCGGGAAGGTCGGCTCGACGAGCCGATGTCCGCTGGGCTGCAAGGCTCCCTCGGTGGCGCCAAAATCATCGAGCAGGTCGCTGGCGGTGTTGCCGATATCGATCTGGGTGGCCCTGATCCGGTGCTCGCGCCCATCGAGTTCAAGGCATTTGGTCAGGCCGGCGATGCCGTGCTTGGTGACGGTATAGGCAACGGAGTTCACGCGCGGCACCTGCGCCGAAATCGACCCGTTGTTGATGATGCGTCCCCCGCCGTGCGCCTTGAAGTGGGTGAACGCCGCCCGGGCGGCGTTGATGGCTCCGGTGAGGTTGATCCGGCACACCTCATCCCACTGGGCAGGGTCCAGCTCGTCGATGGCTGCCGGGGGACCGAAGATCCCTGCATTATTGAACAGCACGTCGACCGATCCGAAACGCTCGGCGGCTGCGGCAAACAGCTGATCCACGGACTGCGAATCACTGACATCGGTGGGGACCACCAGGGCGGAGCCATGTCCTTGCGCCGTCTCGTGCAGCTTCTGCGCGGTGCGCCCGGCGAGCACCACATTCCATCCCTGCTCCAGCAGCACGCGGGCGGTGGTGCGGCCGATGCCTGATCCTGCACCGGTGATGACGATGGTGCGCGGGGCGTGCGGGGCGTTCGATGCTTGGGACATCAATTCTCCTTGCGGAAATCTCAACGGCATTAGGGTGAGGCGCGTGGTCCCATCCTAGGAATTCGGGCCGCGAAACCCCAGTTTTCTTCTGCATGTTGCGTCGCATCCCCGGCCGCGTTTCCCGGATCAGCCTGGCCGGCTACTAACCTTGAAGTGGCCGGTTCGCGCAATCCGGGCCGAATATCCCCGAAGGAGTCTTGTGTTCCTCGACGTGCTTTATGGCGTGCTGCCGCTGTTCTTCGTCATGCTCATCGGCTACGCCGCCAGCCATGCTCCCAAGTTCCCGGCCAGCGTGGAACCAGCACTGAACGTATTCGTCTTCTATGTCGCTCTGCCGGCCCTGCTCTACAAGGTGGTGGCCCGGGCGGACATCAGCGACGGCGTGCCGTTCGCATTCCTGTGGATCAGCATCGTCTCGGCACTCGTGTTCGCGCTGATCAGCTGGCTGGCTTTCCGCTATCTGCTGCGTGCAGACCGGGCGCGGGCGCTCGCCGGCATGCTGGCCACCAGCTTTGGCAACGTCTCGTATCTGGGCATCCCGATCCTCCTGGGCGTGATGGGAACCGAAGCCGGTTTCGCGGCGGGCATGGGGCAACTGGTCCACAACATCATCTTCATGGTCGGGTTCCCCATCCTCGCCCAAATCGTCATGCCCCACGCAGTCGGAGGAGAGCACAAGGCCAGTGCTGCGCGCATTGCCCGAACCGTGCGCAACGCCCTGGTCTGCAGCCCGGTCACCTGGGCGATGCTCGTCGGCGGGGCGGTAGCAATCTTCGCAGTGCCGGTGCCGCAGCCGGTGGACGACACCATCGACCTGGTGGCCGCCGCGGCTGCTCCGGGCGCGCTCTTCGTCATCGGCATGTCGTTGAAGCGGACCATTGACCGAGCACGTTCCAGGCGCCGGGCGCCGGCGGCCGCGGACGGTACCGCGCCAGCAGCCCGTTGGGCGAAAATTTCCATCGCCACCATGGTCGTGGGCAAGCTCGTGGCATTCCCCGTGCTGGTGGTGGCCATGCTGCTTGCCTTCGCCCCTGAGCTGGACCGCATCTGGTTCAATTCGGCGGTGCTCATGGCGGCCATGCCGGTGAGCGCGACCGCCTACATCATGGCGCAAAACGACACCGGGGATGGCGAACCGACCGCGGTAGCCATCGTCATCACCTGCGTCCTGTCGGTCATAGCATTGCCGGCGCTGGCGCAGCTGGCGCTGAAGTAGCCTTCCGCGCAGTCCTTGACCTTTGCCCCGACCGGGGACAGGCTGGTAGCACCACATGCCAACCGGCGAGGAGCTTCCAGCCGCAGAGATGAGATGCAGGGATTAAATGAAGAAGTTTTCGCTGACGGCCATCGCCCGGGCCCAGCTGCGCGATGCCGAGAACGCCGGCAATGGCCGCGCCGCCAGCACGGTGTTCGGAGGCCATGAGCACACGCTGCGCCAAACTGTCATCGGGATCAAGGCCGGCACCGAGCTGCAGGAGCATGCGAGTCCCGGCGAAGCGACACTGCTGGTCCTCGACGGAAGGGTCACCGTCTCATCGATGGGCAACCAGTGGGAGGGGCGCAGCCAGGATCTGATCGTGCTGCCCGAAGGGCGGCTGAAAATCAGCGCTACCGAGGATTCCAGCGTGCTGCTCACGGTGGCCAAGACCGATCGCTAGGCGGAATCGAACTGCGGGCCAGTCCACATCAATGGACTGGCCCGCATTTGCCGGGGGAGGAGGACTGGCTAGACGCTGACCGCGTCCTTCTCCCGGTCTTCGTTGGCGCTTGCGCCGGCCGCGGCCTGCGCGTCAGCCAGTTCCCCGGCTTCGGCATCGATGCCATTGGCCGATGCAGCGGCTTCGCTCGCCTTGGCGTCGCGCTGGCGGCCCTGCAGGGCCGCGAGCTCTTCGGCGGACACCGGGTGGGCTTCGGCATGCACCGGCTTGAGCTGGTCGATGACCAGGGTCAGCGCCAGGCTGGCCAGGGCCCAGATGCCCAGGACCACCAGATGGGACGAGAGGCCGGCCCCGTCGAAGTAGATGATCGCGCGGATCGCTTCAACGGCCGCAGGCATCGGCAAGATGTCGTGCAGGATGGCGAAGATGCGCGGTTCCATGTAGATGGACAGTGCGCCGTTGGAGGCCGGGACGCCCAGGAACATCACGATCAGCATGGTCGGGAGCAGGCAGACCATGCCCATCAGGCGGTTGAATACCGTGGTCAGCATGGCGACCGAGAAGATCGCCAGCACGCCGGTGCCGAACAGCTGCCAGAAGTGGCCTTCGACAGCACCGGTGAACGGTCCGGCGATCAGGTAGAGCACGGCTGACATGAAGGCCGCGTACACCGCCACCAGCGGGATCAGCTTCTGCAGCGGGCGCAGGTGCGGTGCCGCGGTGGAAGCAACCATGATGACCATGAAGCCTGCCATCACCCAACCCATGCCCAGATACATGACCACGGTGCCCATATTGTCGTGCTCCGGAAGCGGCGCCAGTTCCCGGTGGTCCACGGACATGTCCTGGGCCTGGCTGATCTGGGTGAATACCTGCACAACTACCTGCGAGGCGGCGTTGCCGGAAGCCTGGGCGGTGTAAATGGTTGCCTCGGGATCCTGCTTCGATGGCAGCGCGAACGCTCCGGCCAGTTCCCGGGATTCGACCAGATAGCGGGCGTCGCCGGCGTTGTCCATGGCGGTGAAGGTGAACTTGTCCTCCATGGATTCCTTCAGCGAATCCACCGTCTGCTGGGCCTGCTCCATGGAGGAACCCACGACCGCTACCGGCATCTCGCGCGGAGCCGGGGTCTGCATGGCGCCAAGCATGGAGCTGAGCATGATGGCGATCATGGCGAGAGGCACCGCGCCCAGGGTGATGTAGCGCCAGGCCTTGTTCTTCGGGCGCGGGCCGCCATGCAGGGAAGGGACATTGATCTGGGCCGGGATATCGCTCTTGCCCTTGGCGGTGCGCAGCGCATCGATCAGGGCGACCAGCAGCAGCGCTGCCACGGCCCCGCCGGCAAGGATCAGGATATGCACGCCCGCGCCGTCTCCATCGAAGTACAGCACCGAACGCATGGCTTCGCCCAGGGCCGGCATCGGCAGGAACTGGTGCAGGAACGGGAAGATCTTCGGCAGCATGTAGATCGACATTCCCATATTGGAGGCCGGCTGGCCCAGCACCATGAACAGGAACATGCCCGGGATGACAGCCATGGCACCGAAGATGCGGGTCAGCAGCAGCTGGCCTGCGCCCACGGCGAAGACACCCAGGGCCAAGGTGCCCCACGCTGGCAGGATGGTGGCTGCGGGGAGCACGCCGAGGATCGGGCCGCCGACCAGGATGCCCAGTCCCGAGAGCAGGACCGACCATCCACCCAGCAGCGGCAGCGCCCTGCGGCGCCGCAGCAGCTCGGGGGAGTTGGAGTAGGCCAGGGACCACGGCATGTAGCCGGCGGTGATCATCGCGGTGGCCAGCAGCATGGCGCCCATGCCCATGGAATCATCCGCCGGGAGCGGCTTCAGGTCCTCTGCCGCCAGCTTCAGCCCGTCTTCCAGGATCACCGGCGTGAGCACTGCCTTGATGGCCGAGGATGCTGAGACGCCTGCACCGCTTGCGGTGTACATGGTGGCGGTCTTGCCGTCGAGGTCAACGGCGGCGGTCACTTCGCGGTCATAGACCAGCTCGCGGGCTTCGCGCGGCGAATCGACAATGCGCAGGTCGACTGCATCCCCGTTGCCAGCTTCGAGCGTGCGGACGAAGTCCTCTGCCTTCTCAGTGCTGGTGGCGGAAATGGCCACCGGCATGTTCTTGGCTTCCTGCTGGTGCATGGCGCCGAGGTAGCCCCAGATCATCATGCCCACGATCATCAATGGCATGATGAAGACTGCGACAGTCCTGCCGATTTTCTCGGCCTTGGCGCGTTTGGCGGCCGTTTCCTGCTCGGAGAGCGGCTGCTTCTCGTGCTTGGCCCTGCGGGAGGGCGGCGGGTTTTCAGTGACTGCGGCGTCGTTGCTCAACTACGCATGCTCCTTGGATTCTCGGTCAGCGGCGGGATGCTCGGCCCCCCGGCAAGATTATTAGTTGAATACTGGCAACCAATTTACGCCACATGGCGTAAAACTATCTATGACTGTGCCGAGGTTCACTACCTAGGCAACTGGTGCGTAATGCGAGCGAAGGGTGGAGACGGTGAGTCGACATGGCGAAAAGGCGCGGGAGATTCTGCTTGATGCGGCAGAAGAGCTTTTCGCGCGCTATGGAATCGACGCCGTATCGAATCGGAAAATTGCCGAACATGCCGGCACGGCCAACCACTCGGCGATCAAGTACCATTTCGGGAGCCGGCAGGATTTGCTGGAAGCCATGCTGCAGCGGGCGATGGATGGCATGCGCCGCTGCCGCGCGTCGCTCCCGTCGGCGGCAGGCGGGCCCGAGGCAAGCCTGCGCGAACTGGTTACCGTGCAGGCGCTTCCCTGGGTGTATTCCTTTGATGCATTGGGCAGGCCATCCTGGCGGGCGCAATTCCTATATCAGGCCCGCCTGCATCCGGAGCTGCCATCGATCGTCGGCGACAGCCTGCGTGCAGAGGTGCTGGACGCCGCGGCCCAGAGCCAGGCGATCAGGGAGTTCGAGGGCATTCCCGAAGTGGTGGTCAAGTCGCGTGCATTGATTCTCGGTCCGATGTTCCTGGGGTTGTGCGCGCAGTACGAGCGCACAGTCAACGAAGGCAGGCAGCGGGGCAACTGGGAATCGGTGGGCTACTTCCTGGTTGATTCCATGGTGGGCATGCTGGCGGCACCAAGCACTGCACCAGCCGACTTCATGGCGTTCGGCGATGACTAGCGGAATCTGGTGCGTGGCAGCTCTTCAGATCGGAAAGCTGAATTAAAAAACGCAGAGGCCAGGTCCCGACGCCTCAGGGGTTGGCCTCTGCGTGGTCTTGAGGAGCGCCTAGCGCCCTTGGTGCTGGCCGAACAGGCGGCTGAACAGCGAGGGGACCTCGCGGGTGATCCGCGGCTGGCGGGCAATATCGGGATCCAGGCCCTCGATAGGCTGGAACAGCCCGGTGCGCAATGCGTCGGTGGTGGCAACGAGGCGCTGGCCCTCCGGTGAGCAGTTGATCTTGCCAGTGTTGATAGCGGTCATTGCGACCCTCCTTCGCGGTTCTCTATTTCCATAATATGGAAATTATGTTTTGCCTTGCGAAACCATTATGTGCACCCAGTCGGATTGTTGGCAATAGCTGGGCGCAATATTTTCTATCCGCAATGCGGAAATCGCCCATAAGTCACACTTGTTAAAAATTTTCCGGCTTTGACTTGACGGCGACGCTGTGAGGTGGATTACAGTGGTGGCACAAGGTTCCACGAAACCAGCATCGAGTCGAAGCCGAAGTTTCCTTCGGTGGTAAGGGTGTTCAGCCAAGGTCCGTGGAAAGAACGACCGTTTGAAAAGAGCTGATCACCCGATGCGCCTAGACGTATTCAATCAATTGCCCGCAGCCGAGGCAGCAGATGTCCTGCGCCCCTGCGTGGATGTCGACCGCTGGATCGATGCACTTGTTTCCGCCCGTCCTTTCAACAGCTTCGATGAGCTTTCCAGCTATGCGCTTCAGGACGTCGCCCCCTTCAACCGCGAGGAAATCGCCGCCGCCTTGGCGCACCACCCGCGCATCGGCGAACAAGCGCAGGGCAGCAGCAAGGAAGCCGACCTCTCGCGTGGCGAACAGGCAGGCTTGGACTTTGATGGCGATGTCACCTCACGCCTGGCCGCTGCCAACAAGGCCTACGAGCAGCGCTTCAACCGGGTCTTCCTCATCCGCGCCGCTGGCCGCAGCTCCGAAGAAATCCTCGCCGAATGCGAACGCCGGCTGGCCAATGGCGAGCAGGAAGAACTTCTTGAGGTTGCCGAGCAGCTGCGCCAGATCGCGCTGCTGCGGCTGCAGAACGCGGTGGACAACTAAGCCAATGCCCGGGGTGCACACCCCGCGCATTTACCGACCCCTTATCCCTCCGACAGCCAGGAGATGAACATGGCAGATGGCAACGGCGAACGCAGCCACATCACGACCCACATACTCGACACCGGGACCGGGAGGCCTGCCTCCGGTGTCAAGGCCACGCTGGAAGCCAAGACGGCATCCGGCTGGCAAGAAATCGGTTCAGGTTCCACGGATGCCGATGGCCGCATCAAGAACCTCGGACCGGTACAGGTTGAAGCCGGCCGCTACCGGATTTCCTTTGAAACCGGCGGCTACTTCGGGAAGCAGGGAACGGAAAGCTTCTTCCCCGCGGTAAGCATCGACTTCTTCGTCAATGACGTCGACGAGCACTACCACGTACCTCTTCTTATCAGCCCGTTTGCATATTCCACGTACCGAGGGAGTTAGAACCATGACTACCGAAATCACCGCCCCAGCAGGCACCAAGATCGTGCTGGGCACCAACCAGTACGGCAAGGCCGAAGTGCGCCTGGTCAAGATCACCCGCGACACGGTTCGCCACCAGATCCAGGACCTGAACGTCACCAGCCAGCTGCACGGCGACTTCACCGCCGCGCACCAGGACGGCGACAACGGCCGCGTCGTCGCCACCGACACCCAGAAGAACACCGTCTATGGCCTGGCCCGCAACGGCGTGGGCGCCATCGAGGAGTTCCTGGTGCAGCTCGGCGAGCACTTCACCGGAGAATTCGACTGGATCACCGGAGGCCGCTGGGCAGCCCAGCAGTTCTTCTGGGACCGCATCAACGACCACGACCACGCCTTCTCGCAGAACAAGTCCGAGGTCCGCACCGCCGTGCTGGAAATCGGCGCCGACGGCAAGAAGTCCATCGTTGCAGGCCTGGAAGACCTCACCGTGCTGAAGTCCACGGGCAGCGAATTCCACGGCTTCCCGCGGGACAAGTACACGACCCTGAAGGAAACCACCGACCGCATCCTGGCTACCGACGTAACCGCTCGCTGGCGCTACACCGAGCAGGCCATCGCCGAGGGCATCGACTTCGACGGGGTCTACACCTCGGTGCGCCAGCTGCTGCTGACCCGCTTCGCCGACACCCACTCGTACGCGCTGCAGCAGACCATGTTCCAGATGGGGCAGGCAGTGCTCGAAGCGCATCCGGAAATCGCCGAGATCAAGATGTCGCTTCCGAACAAGCACCACTTCCTGGTGGACCTCGAGGTCTTCGGCCAGGACAACCCGAATGAGGTCTTCTTCGCGGCTGACCGCCCGTACGGACTGATCGAAGCGACGATCACCCGAGAAGGCACCGAGGCGAATCACCCGATCTGGGCAAATATTCCGGCATTTATCTAAACGAACAGCGTTGAAGGTGTGCCGGTGCTGGCACACCGGCACACCTTTGGCAGCGACTGACGTAGGAGGTCAGCCTTGAGCGCTACACAAGATGAATCTATCAAAGGCAATCGTCCCGAGGACGCCAAGCTCCCGCTGGGGAAGTCCTTTGCCTATGGCTTGCAGCATGTCCTGACGATGTACGGGGGAATCATCGCCCCGCCGCTGATCATCGGCAACGCCGCAGGGCTGGCTCCGGACGAGATCGGCCTGCTGGTCGCCTGCTGCCTGTTTGTCGGCGGGTTGGCCACCATCCTGCAAACCGTGGGCATCCCGTTCTTCGGTGCGCAGCTGCCGCTGGTCCAGGGTACCTCTTTTGCCTCCGTGGCCACCATGGTGGCCATCGTCAATGGCGGTGGCGGCATCCAGGCCGTTTTCGGCGCCGTGCTCGTCGCTGCGCTGATCGGCTTCCTCATAGCGCCGTTCTTCGCCCGCATCATCAGATTCTTCCCGCCGGTAGTGACCGGCGTGGTCATCACGATGATCGGCATCTCGCTGACCCCGGTTGCGGCCAACTGGGCCATGGGCGGGGACGCCAAGGCCGAGGGCTACGGGTCGCTGGCCAACATCGGCCTGGCCGCCGGAACGCTGCTGGTGGTGCTGCTGCTCTCCAAGGTCGGCAATGCCGCGATCTCCCGCATGTCGATCCTGCTGGCCATCGTGCTGGGCACGGTGGCCGCGGCACTTCTGGGCATGGCAGATTTCTCGCAGGTCGGCCACGGCGCCATCTTCGCCTTCCCCCAGCCGCTGGCCTTCGGCATGCCGGTCTTCGAAATCGGCGGCATCATCTCGATGACCATCGTGGTGCTGGTGATCCTCACCGAAACCACCGCTGACATCCTCGCAGTGGGCGAGATTGCCGGCTCGAAGGTGGATTCCAAGCGCATCGCCGACGGCCTGCGCGCCGACATGGCTTCCTCCGCGGTAGCCCCGATCTTCAACACCTTCACCCAGTCGGCCTTCGCGCAGAACGTCGGCTTGGTGGCCATCACCGGAATCACCAGCCGCTTCGTGGTCGCTGCCGGCGGTGGCATCCTCGTGGTGCTCGGCTTGCTGCCGATCCTCGGCCGCGTGGTCGCTGCCATCCCGACTCCGGTGCTCGGCGGCGCAGGCATCGTGCTCTTCGGCACCGTTGCCGCCTCCGGGATCCGGACCCTGTCCAAGGTGAAGTACGACGGCATGAACCTGGTGATTGTCGCCGCCTCGATTGCCTTCGGCTGCATCCCGATCGTGAAGCCAGACTTCTACGCAGGATTCCCCACCTGGTTCGAGACGATCTTCCACTCCGGAATTTCCTCTGCGGCCGTGATGGCGGTGCTGCTGAACCTGCTGTTCAACGAGCTCAAGTTCGGGAACACGAAGAATGCATCGGTCTTCTCGGCAGCTCCACCGCGGATGGTCAAGACCGAGGAGATCTGCGGACTGCTCGAGGGCGACCACTACGTGGGTGGCAAGCTCATCGACAAGGAAGGCTACGAGATTCCTGTAGTCACACCCGATGAATTCGAGCAGATCCAGACAGGGGCCATCGAGATGCCTGTACCCAGGCTTGCCGGGAACCCGGAACACTAAGCCGGAGCAGGCAGAGCCCGAACAGGACAAGAATGACCGCGACGAGATGGACAGGGATCCATCCTGAGCGAGGCGAACGCCCGCAGGCCCGAGAGCCTGCGGGCGTTCGCCCGTGGTGGGCTCAAGAGTGTCAGTCCGTGCGCCGACAGGTCGGCAGCTATAGACATCAGCAGGGAAACGGCCCGCCCAGCAGAACGGAGGTTGGCCGTTCGCAGGCCAGATTAGCTGCGAAGGATTTCCACTCCCGCACGTGCGACTTCCAGGTCATCCTGGACTGTGCTGCCACTGACACCCACGGCGCCGACGATCTGCCCGTCGAGAACCAGCGGAATGCCGCCTGGGAAGGTGATCAGCCCTCCATTGGATACCTCGATATTGAACAATGGCCCGCCGGGTTGAGAAATCTCGCCCAGGGCGCCGGATTCCATGTTGAAAAAGCGGGCGGTGCGCGCCTTGCGCTGCGCGATGTCGATGCTGCCCAACCATGCCCCGTCCATTCGGGCGAAGGCCTTAAGGTTTCCGCCCGCATCCACGACGGCGATATTCATTGCCACCCCGAGCTCTTCGGACTTGTTCAGGCAGGTATTCAAGACGGACTGGGCTTGGTGCATGGTGATGGTGCTCAATGGGTTCCTCCTGGGAATTTGCTGGTGCCGTTCGGGTGCTTACGGCGGTGGACAACTACTGCGGTACCTTGCTGGATTCGCCGAGCTGGGGATCTGGCGCAGAGCTGGCGAAGATGGTCGCTCCGGCTTCCTGCTCGGCCAGATTGCGGATGGACAGGTCGATGCCGCTGCGGTCGCGGACCACGGCAACCGCGGCCATGGACAAGAGGGTCATGCCGGCCAGGTACCAGGACACAGCAGCGGTGCCACCGGTAGCTTCGACCAGCGCCGTGGCGATCGTGGGTGCAAACGCCCCGCCGAGTACGGCACCAAGAGCATAGGAAATCGAGACACCGGAGAAGCGCACCGAGGCTGGGAACATTTCCGAGTACAGCGCGGCCTGTGGCCCGTAAGCGAGGCCCAGTCCGACGGTGAACAGCGTCATGGCCAGGTACAGCATGAGCAGCGAACCGGTGTTGATCAACCAGAACAGCGGGAAGCAGGTCAGCAGCTGGACGGTGAATCCGACGAGGTAGGTGCGTTTGCGTCCGATCTTGTCCGCGAGAATCCCGGCCAAGTACGTGAAACCCAGCCACATCGCGGCCGAATAGGTGACCGCGAGCAGCACCTCAGTGCGTTCCAGGCCAACGGCCGGACTCGTGGCATAGCTCGGAATGAACCCTCCGGTGGCCATGTAGCCGGCCGCATTGTTTCCAGCGAAAATCAGCGCCGCAACCACTACCAGTAGCCCGTGGCGACGGAACAATTCAATGACAGGGACCTTTGACTGCGTCCTGCTCTGGGCGATTTCACGGAACACCGGCGATTCGTCAACGTTCTGGCGGACTAGGTAGCCAACGGCGATCAACACTACGCTGAGCAGGAACGGCACGCGCCAACCCCACTGCAAGAAGGCCTCTCCAGGGGCGATCCACCCGGTCAGGAGCGCGGTTACTCCGGAAGCCAGTAGCAGTCCTAGCGGAACACCGAGTTGAGGGAAGGCCCCCGCACGGCCGCGGGCCGTGGAAGGGGCGTGCTCGACAGCCATCAGCACCGCGCCTCCCCATTCTCCGCCGGCGGAGATGCCTTGCAGGATTCGTAGCAGCAATAGCAGCACGGGGGCCAGAACGCCCGCCGTCTCGTAGGTGGGTAATAGGCCGATGAGCGCGGTAGACAACCCCATGAGCATCAAGGTGAGCACGAGCATCGCTCGGCGTCCGATGCGGTCGCCGTAATGCCCTGCGAGGAAGGCACCGAGCGGTCGGAAAAGGAAGCTGATGCCTACTGAGGCGAAGGCCAGCAGCAGACCGATGGAGGACCCAGCAGGCTCAAAGAATAGCTGGGCGAAGGCCAGTCCCGCGGCCGTGGCGTAAATGAAGAAGTCGTACCATTCGATCGTGGTGCCAATAACGGTTGCCAGTGCAACGCGGCGTTGGTTCGATCGTGTGCTGCGAGGTCGTGTGCTCATGATTCTCCCAAGTGTCGGGGGCGGTTCGAGGGTCAAGCGGGAAGCGGTGTCAGGTCGCGCAGGGCGCTCTTGAGGCTGAAGCCCCTGGACCGCGCCAGCTCCCTGGTGATGCGGTGCCCCGAGCCCAGAAGGGCGCGAGCTGCCATATGGTCAGCGGGGCGGTTCATGGATTCCACCGCGACCAGTTGGTTGTCGCGGAAGCCAAGGACGGAAAATTTGGACGCTAGCGGATCGCCGAGCACCAGGGTGTCGTTCCGGGGGTCTACCAAACCGGCGATCTGCAGGCGGTAGGGTCCCTGAGTAGACCAGAACCAAGGCAGCGCGTTGTATTCGGAGCCGAGGCCGAGAATCGTGCGAGCCGCATGCCGTCCCTGGTCCGTGGCGTTTTGCACCGATTCGATCCGGGAGCGGCAGTTGCCGCGCGGGTTCGGGAAGTTGGCGCAGTCGCCGACGGCAAGGATGCGGGGGTCGCTGGTTCGCAGCTGCTCGTCAACGAGGATCCCGTTTTGCACATCCAGCCCCGACTCCGCGGCAATCTGGTCGTTGGGGGTCACACCGATGCCGGCTACCACCAGGTCTGCCTGATGCCGTTGGCCCGACTCCGAGACCACGGCTCCGACTTTTCCGCGGGCGTCGGGTTCGACGTGGCTGAGCGACTGGCCGAGGTGCAGCTCAACGCCCAGACGTTCGTGCGCAGGGATGAACCAGCGGGCCATGTCGGGACTCAAGGTCCTGGCCATGGGCCTGTCGGAAGGAGACAGCACCGTGGTGCGGCAGCCGTGGCTGCGGGCCGCTGCGGCGAATTCCATGCCGATGAACCCGGCCCCGACCACCACCACGTTCGTTGCTCGGATCAGGGACTCGTGCAATCGCCGGGCATCGTCCAGGGTGCGCAGGCCGTGGACGCCCGGCAAACTCGCCCCGGGGCAGGATAGGCGCCGGTTGCTGGCGCCGGTGGCGAAAACCAGATATGTGTAGCCCAGGATCCTGCCATCGTCGAGCGCCACGGTGCGGTTCGCACGGTCGACGGAGGCGGCGGCAAAACCTTGGATCAGGGTGATGTCGTGCTCTGCAAAGAACGCCGGTCCGCGCAGCGGCATGGGTTCGGGGACGCCCCCGGACTTCAGGTAGTCCTTTGACAGCGGGGGCCGCTGATAGGGCAGCTGCGCTTCGTCGGCCACGACCGTGATCGGCAAGCTGTAGCCCTCACTGCGCAGCGAGTCGGCGACTTGCAGGCCGGCTTGGCCTCCGCCGATGATCAATACGCTCATGAGTTGTGCCTTTCTGTGCGGACCGAGCTAGATCTGCCCGGCGGGGATGTCCACGGCTACGTGCGGCAGATCGCCACCGAGCGTGACCTGGCAGCCGAGGCGGGAGGTCTCGGTGCGTGGGGTAGAGGTGCAGTCGAGCATTTCGTCTTCGTCGTCGGATAGGGGCGGCAACTGGGTGGCGAACTCTGGGCGGATGTGGACGTGACAGGTGGCGCACATGGCCTGGCCGCCGCATTCTCCGACAATTCCGGCGATCGAATTGCTCAGCGCGGCGCGCATGACGCTGGTTCCTTCGGCAACTTCCACTTCCTGGCTGGTGCCGTCGTTCTGGGTAAAGGTGATGGTTGGCATGAGAACTCCTGAGTTCGAGATGGACTAGTTCCAGGTCACGGGAAGGTTGGACAGGCCGCGGAACACCCAGCCATCCCAGTGCGCGGGCCGTGCGGAATCCAGTCGGAGGTCCGGGAACCGCGCGTAGAGCTTGGGAACCGCGATCTGGCCGATGGCGGCTTTGGCTGCCCAGTGCCCTGCGCACAGATGTACTCCGCTACCGAACGCCATGTGGGGTTTCTTGGGGCGGAAGAGATCGAAGACCGAGGAGCCGGGGCCGAAGTGGGACTCGTCCCGGTTAGCCGAACCCACCACGACACCCACACCGGCGCCCGCCGGCAGCTCAATGCCTTCGAGGACGGTGTCGGTTGTGGTTTCCCGCGGATACATGCCGATGGGCGAATGCAGGCGGACGGCTTCGTCGAAGACAGCTGGCCACAGAGCAGTATCGGACAGCGCCGCTTGGCGTTGATCGGAGCGATGCTGCAAGCACCAGACCATGTTGGTGACCATGTGCTGCGGCTCGTTCATTCCTCCCGAGATGGTCAGCTTCACGTTTGCCGCGGTGTTCTCCAGGGGCAGGCCGCTGTTCGACAGCGCAGAGATCATTGAGGCATCCGGGTGCAGCTGGTAGAAGGGGATGAGTTCTGCCAGCTGCTCGTCGCATTCGCTGACGGCTGCCTCGCAGCGTTCCCAGATGGCGGAGTCGTCCAACACATTTCCCATGCCGGCGATGAATGCTTGGGACCAAGTTCGCACCTGATCGACCGAAACGCCCTTCAGGCCCAGCAAATCGGCGAGGTTCTGCGCGGCCAGGGGTGCCGCATAGTGGTCGTTGAGGTCTGCTTGGGCCGGGCCGCGGCTTGCGAGTTCGTCCAGATACTTCTCCGCGTTGGCGGCGAACACCGGTGCCCAGACGTCCTTGATTGACTTGGGACGCAGGACCGGGTTGATGGGCGCCCGGTCGGCCGCATGTTCAGGATCGTCCTTGCGCAGCATGGGTTGCGCTCCGATGGCCCGCGTCATGGTTGCGGTGGAGACATTGGCAGAGAAAACGTGCTGTTCCTGCTCGATCGCATGGCAGGCCGAGTAGCTGGTTACCAGATACTTGTTCAGCTGGGGAACCCAGGCGATCGGTGCTTCGGTGCGCAGCCGGTCATAGGTCGGGTAGGGGTCGCGGGACATGGCCTGGAAATCCAGGTCGTCGACCACAGGAGCCGTAACGCCGGACGGGGAACTGGCAGCGGACCGCTCGGCGGACTCTGCGTCAACGGTCGCGGATGAATGCTGGAAGGGGCACCGTGCTTCGGTGGATATCATGGTGGCTGCTTTCTGTGAGGTGAATGTAATCAGTGTCACAGCGAAGCTACTTCGAGTAAACTGCCGATATTCGCAGATCTTCTACGATTGGATCGAAGTAATGGCCAGTTTCACGTTTAGGCAGCTGGAACTCTTTGCATCCCTGCCGGATCATGCGACCCTCGGTTCGGCGGCTAAGGACCTGCTCATTTCCGAGTCAGCGCTTTCGCACGCACTGACTGAACTTGAGCGTGCGGTGGGTGAGCAATTGTGCATCCGGCGCAAGGCCAAGGGGCTGCATCTGACCCCGAGTGGTCGGGAATTTGCCCTGCGCGCCCGCGAAATCCTCAAGGCCGTCGATTCGTTGACTGCTGATCTGGGACATCGAGCCGGGGAGCTGTCGGGGCCATTAGCCTTGGGGTGCTATACGGGGCTGGCTAGCAACGTGTTGCCCGCGGTTCTGCAGGGAATGGGGGAGAAGCACCCGCGTGTCACTATAGACATCAGCGTGGGCGACCACTCAGAACTGTTGCCCGCTTTGGATGATGGGCGGCTGGATTTCGCGATCCTTTACGACCTGGGCTTGCACGCTGAACTGCACACCACAGTGATCTATGAAACTGAGGTTATGGCCATCCTTGCCGAGGACGACCCGCTGGCTCAGGCCGAAGATGTCGATCTGGCCGACCTCGTGCCTAAGCCGCTGATCATGCTTGATACGGCGCCTAGTACCGCCAATACGCAACTGATGTTCGCCCAGCGAGGCCTGGCTCCCACGATCAAAGCCTCCGTGCCGCATATCGATCTCGCCAGGGCACTGGTTGGACGCGGCCTTGGATATTGCCTGCTGATGTCGCGCCCCAATCAGATTGGGCTGAGCAGCGAGGGGCGACAGATCGTGAGCAGGCCCCTGCGTCCGCGTAGCGGCAGGACGTCCGTTGTGGCGGCATGGGCTCGAGACGCGACGCTTACCGATCGGGCCAAGGCCGCGGTGGAGTATTCCATCGAGGTCCTCGAAGCGCTAGGAACCACGTAGTCCCGGACCGGGCGACTAGGAATTGGATCCAGGGCTCCAGTATTGACTTTTTTCTCGGTGGCTCTTGTCGTCCCCGCGTGCACGACGCGTCGGGTCCAGCCAAGACGACGACCGCGTAGCCGGCAGAAGGTAGCCTGCGCAGTCCCAGCTGGCGGATAGGGTGAGCAGGAATTCCGAGGTTTGCGCCAGATGAAGGCAGTTCATGTGGTTAGGCCGGGCCATCGCATATCGGCGGAAACCATTCACCACTCCAATTGCTGTCATTTTCAGTTAGCCGCGGATCATCGACCGCGCTCAGCCGCATGTATGGTGCCAGCAAGGATGCTTTTGTTGGAGCTATTTGGAATTGCCGCAAGCTCGCAACCGAGCTGATTGCGCCGGCCTTGTCCTGTTGTCACGTTTACAGAATCGATGCTTCCAGGCAGGCGCGACATTTGGCGCCGAAGGAGAAAAGCCCTGCAATCTGGCGGATAAGTTTCTAGGCAAAGGTATATGTCCACCACGTCATATACCACCTCGATGGGTTCATAAGGCCCCGGTTTACCCTGCGTGGCAGTAGCCAAACCGCCGGTTTTTGCAATAATGACCGTTGTGAACATTGCTCAGCCCGGTGAAGGGCACCCAGATAAAAGGCCTCCGTCGATGGCGGATGTAGCGGCCGTGGCAGGGGTGTCGCACCAGACTGTCTCCCGAGTGCTCAACAACCACCCCAATGTCAGGTCCGGAACTCGCGACCAGGTCATGGAAGCAATCCGCAAACTGGGGTATCGCCGCAATAGAGCTGCCCGTGCTTTGGCGACATCGCACTCCAGCACCGTTGGGATTCTGACCGTCGGCAGCGAGTTCTTCGGACCGCAGTCCACTGTGCAGGCCATCGAAGCCGCGGCCCGCGCGCAAGGCTACTTCGTGAGCGTGACCGCATTGGATCGCTACGACGCTCACAGTGCAACCGAAGCCTTGAACCACCTGGTTGACCAAGGAGTCGACGGTGTGGTGATGGTCGCGCCGTTCGAAAAGGTCATTGACGCCCTGGACGACGCGGCGCTCAAGATCCCAGTGGTGGTTGTCGCCGCCCGCACCAGCGTTCCCGCCTCGGATCCGGCTCGCTACGTCTACGTTGACCAGCGCGAAGGCGCACGCCTGGCTACCGGACACCTCCTGGCTTTAGGCCATCGCAAAATCGCCCATGTCTCCGGGCCAACAGGCTGGTTCGATGCCACCGAGCGGCAAGTCGGCTGGCAGGAAAAAATGCTCGAAGCCAAGGCGCCGATTATAGAAGTGCCCGCCGAATCATGGCTGGCGCCCAGTGGCTACGAGGCGGGCAAGAGGCTGGTTGACTCGGTGCGCGTCGGGGAAGTGACGGCAGTCTTCGCCGCGAATGACTATCTTGCCACTGGCATCCTGCGCGCCTTCTGGGAAGCCGGGCTGGATGTGCCAACCGATGTGTCGGTGATCGGTTTCGACGATCTGCAGATTTCGAATTTCCTCATCCCATCGCTGACCACTGTTCGGCAGCCATTCAGGGACGTCGGGCATGCGGCACTCACGGAATTGCTCGAAGGCGACACCGCCGATAAATCTCCAAAGGTGATCGCTCCAGCGCTGGTCATGCGGGCGAGCACGGCCCCGCCGAAGTCCCAATAATTCTGTTCTAGTTGCCCGTATCTCGAAATCGGGTGTTGCGCATCACGAAATGTTAGCGCTAACATTATCTCGAAGTTCCCGCCGGCGCTTCTCCGAGACCACTCGGAAGATGCCGTCGATGCAAAGACGCTGCCCACCAAGCTGGGCCTCAGGACGGAGAGTTCATGGCCACCGCGCCCCAGGATGCAACTGCAGCCCAGCTCATCATCAGCGGCCAAGCCGTGCTCGGCATCGAACTGGGCTCCACCAACATCAAGGCCAGCTTGATTGGCCCGGATTTCCAGCAGCTGGCCAGCGGCAGCTACCAGTGGGAGAACCAATTCGAGAACCAGCTGTGGACCTACTCGCTGGACGCTATCCACACCGGCCTGCAGCAGTGCTTCGCTGCCGTGCTCGCCGATTGCCGCCTGCGCTACGGCATTGCCCCACGCGGCTTCGCCTCGATGGGCGTTTCGGCCATGATGCATGGCTACATGGCCTTTGATCAGGATGGCGATCTGCTGGTTCCCTTCCGCACCTGGCGCAACACCAATACCCAGGTGGCTGCCGAGCAGCTCACCACCGCCTTCGGCGTCAATATCCCGCTGCGCTGGTCGGTGGCCCACTACTTCCAGGCCATGATCGATGGCGAGGAGCATGTGCCGCAGGTCCAGCACCTGACCACCTTGGCTGGCTATGTCCACAGGCTGCTCACCGGCGAGAAGGTGCTGGGCATCGGTGATGCCTCGGGAATGTTCCCCATCGACACAGCCACCGGCACCTACGACGCCGCGATGCTCGACGCCTTCGACGAGATCTCAGCCCCTTACCAGTCCCCGCGCACCCTGGCCGAGCTGCTGCCGGCAGTCCTGCCTGCCGGCGCGACGGCAGGAACCCTGAGCGAAGCCGGCGCCCGCCTGCTCGATCCCACCGGCCAGCTGCAGCTCGGCACCCCGTTCTGCCCGCCCGAAGGCGATGCCGGAACCGGAATGGTGGCCACCAACTCGGTGGCCGTACGCACCGGCAACGTCTCGGCCGGCACCTCGATCTTCGCCATGCTCGTGCTGGAGAAGCCACTGGCCGGAGTGCACCACGAAATCGATGTGGTCACCACCCCGGCCGGCGACAGCGTCGCGATGGTCCACTGCAATAATGGCGCAAGCGAGATCGGCGTCTGGGCCGGCGTATTCGGCGAGTTCGCCAAGGCACTGGGCGTGGATGCCTCCAGCGACCGCATCTTCGAGGCACTGCTCGGCTCGGCACTGGACGGCCAGGCCGACGGGGCAGGCCTGCTGGCCTACAACAACCTGTCGGGCGAGCCGGTCACCGGCCTGGAGCAGGGCCGGCCGCTGGTCATCCGCACCCCGGACTCCTCTTTGACCCTGGCCAACCTGATGCGCGCCCAGGTCTACGGCATGTTCGCCACCCTGAGCCTTGGCATGAAGGTGCTGGCCGCGCAGGGCGTGCAGGTGGAAAAGCTCTATGCCCATGGCGGCATCTTCCGCACCGCCGGGGTGGCCCAGCGCTTCCTGGCTGCCGCGCTGGGCACCGAAGTGAGCGTCTCGGAAACTGCCGGCCACGGCGGGCCCTGGGGTATCGCGGTGCTGGCAAGCTTCCGACAGTTCATCGAAGCCAACCCGCAGACCAGCTTGGATTCCTATCTGGACGAGTTGGTCTTCGCCGAGGCCAACACCAAGGACGCAGCCCCGTTGGCTGAAGATGTGGCCGGCTACAACGCCTGGCTGCAGAACTATGAATCCGGTTTGGCCATTCAGCGTGCGGCCATCACCGCCCTGTAAGTTTCCAGCAGAAAGCCAAGAAAACATGAGTGAGCTCAATTCACTGGCGGATTACCCGCAATCGATGCAAGATGAGGTGGCTGCGGTCCGGCAGCTCGTTGCCAGCCTGCACGCCGAATTGCCGCGCTACGAGCTGGTGGTCTGGACCGCAGGCAACGTCTCCCAGCGCGTGCGCCATCCGCAGATCACCGATGGCAGCTCAGACCTCTTCGTGATCAAGCCGTCGGGGGTCTCCTACGACGACTTGACCCCTGAATCGATGGTGGTGTGCACCATCGATGGCCAGCTGCTCGAGGGCGAGCATGCGCCATCCTCGGATACCGCCGCCCACGCCTACACCTACGAGCACATGCCGGAAGTCGGCGGCGTGGTGCACACCCACTCCACCTACGCCACCGCCTGGGCGGCGCGCGGCGAGGAAATCCCCTGCGTGCTGACCATGATGGCCGACGAATTCGGCGGACCAATCCCGGTGGGTCCCTTCGCCATCATCGGCGACGACTCGATTGGCCGCGGCATTGTCTCCACGCTGCGCGAATCCCGCAGCCCCGCAGTGCTCATGGCCAACCACGGGCCGTTCACCATCGGCAAGGACGCCCGGGCGGCAGTTAAGGCCGCGGTGATGTGCGAGGAAGTGGCCCGCACCGTGCATATCGCCCAGCAGCTCGGGGATCCGCAGCCCATCGACCCCGGGAAAATCGACTCGCTCTACGAGCGCTACCAGAACGTTTACGGACAGTAAGGACATCATGGCCAAGGCATATAGTGACAAGGAAATCTGGTTCTTCACCGGCAGCCAGGACCTGTACGGCGAGGACACCCTGCGCCAGGTGGCGCAGCAGTCCACCGAGGTGGCGCAGGCGCTGGATGCGTCGGCCGACGTTCCGGCAAAGATCATCTGGAAGCCGGTGCTGAAGGACTCCGAATCGATCCGCCGCGCGATGCTGGAAGCGAACTCGGATGAGAACGTGCTGGGTGTGATCACCTGGATGCACACCTTCAGCCCGGCGAAGATGTGGGTCAATGGCCTGAAGGCCCTCCAGAAGCCGCTGCTGCACCTGCACACCCAGGCCAATGTCGAACTGCCGTGGGATTCGATCGACTTCGACTTCATGAACCTGAACCAGGCTGCGCACGGCGACCGCGAATACGCCTACCTGGCCACCCGCCTGGGCGCCGCGCGCACCACGGTGGTCGGCCACGTCTCCAACCCAGCGGTCAGCCGCCGCGTGGGCACCTGGATCCGCGGCGCTGCCGGCTTCAACGCCGTGCAGAACCTGAAGCTGGTCCGCTTCGGTGACAACATGCGCAATGTCGCGGTGACCGAGGGCGACAAGACCGAAGCCGAGATCCGCTTCGGGGTCTCGGTGAACACCTGGGCCGTCAATGACCTGGTCGAGGCCGTGAAGGCGGTGGCCGAGGCCGACATCGATGCGCTGGTCGGCGAGTACGAGCACGAGTACGACGTGGTTCCCGAACTGCGCGCCGGCGGCGCGCGCCACGAGTCGTTGCGCTATGCCGCCGCCCAGGAAATCGCGCTGGAAGCATTCCTGTCCAACGCCGGCGCCATGGCCTTCACCACCAACTTCGAGGACCTCGGCGGGCTCAAGCAGCTGCCGGGCCTGGCCGTGCAGCGCCTGATGGGCAAGGGCTACGGCTTCGGCGCCGAGGGCGACTGGAAGACCGCGGTGCTGGTGCGCGCCGCCAAGGTGATGGGCGAGGGCCTGCCGGGCGGAGCCTCGCTGATGGAGGACTACACCTACGACCTGACCCCCGGCAAGGAGCTGATCCTCGGTGCCCACATGCTCGAGGTCTGCCCGTCGCTGACCACCTCCAAGCCAAGGGTGGAAATCCACCCGCTGGGCATCGGCGGCCGCGAGGATCCGGTGCGCATGGTCTTCAGCGCGGACGCCGCCGAGGGCGCGGTGGTCGTGTCCATGGCCGATATGCGCGAGCGCTTCCGGCTGACCGCCAATGTGGTGGACGTGGTGACCCCGCCAGCTGACCTGCCGAACCTGCCGGTAGCCCGCGCGGTGTGGAGTCCGCGGCCTGACTTCAATATCTCTGCCGAGTCCTGGCTTGCCGCCGGCGGTGCGCACCACACGGTGATGTCCACCGCCGCAGGCATCGAGGCCTTCGAGATCTTCGCGGAGATCGCCGGTGCCGAGCTGCTGGTCATCGACGAGGAGACCACGCGCCGGAACTTCGCGCAGCAGATCCGCGTCAACCAGAGCTACTACCGCTTGGCGCAGGGTTTCTAGCAGCCAGGCAGGCCCTTTCCCGGGCTCTGCGCGCTCTGTGCTGGGCGCGCAGGACCACTGGGTAAGGAATCTTAATTTATTTTCATCAGAGGGTGGTCGAAGTCACTGTGTTAGCGCTAACATAGTGTGAGTCCAGTCTCATTCGCAGATATGGCAACCTTTCAAGGAGGAAAAGATGGCATGGAATAATTGGACCCGCAAAGCCGTAGCGACCATGGGATCGCTCGCGCTGGTCGGCGCATTGGCAGCCTGCAGCGGCAGCGGTGCCGGCGGCGGAGCCGGGGCTGGCGGCGGGGAATCGACTGCCCCCGAGGACATCCAGGTGGGCGTCGCAATGCCAACCGAGACGTCCGAGCGCTGGATTGCCGACGGCGAAGCCGTCAAGTCCCAGCTGGAAGAAGCCGGCTTCGAAGTCGACCTGCAGTTCGCGAATGACGACATCCCCACCCAGCAGCAGCAGATCGACCAGATGATCACCAAGGGCAGCGACATCCTGGTGGTCGCCTCCATCGACGGCACCGCGCTGTCCACCCAGCTGCAGGCCGCCGCGGACCAGAACATCCCGATCATCTCCTACGACCGCCTGATCAACGGCACCGAGAACGTGGACTTCTACGTCACCTTCGACAACTACAACGTCGGTGTCCAGCAGGCCACCTCGCTGCTGACCGGCATGGGCCTGGCCGACGACCAGGGCAAGCGCACCGACAAGAAGGGCAAGTTTAACATCGAGCTCTTCGCCGGTTCGATCGACGACAACAACGCGCACTTCTTCTGGAAGGGCGCCATGGATACCCTCAAGCCATACCTCGACGACGGCACGCTGACGGTCAAGTCCGGCCAGACCAAGATCGAGCAGGCCGCCACCCTGCGCTGGAGCCAGGAAGAAGCCCAGTCGCGCATGGAAGACCTGATCACCGCCCATTACCAGGGCGGCAAGACCAAGATCGACGGCATCCTCTCGCCATTCGACGGGATCTCCCGCGGCATCATCACCGCACTGTCCAACGCCGGCTACGGCAAGTCCATCAAGGACGGCCTGCCGATCATCTCCGGCCAGGACGCCGAAATCGCCTCGGTGAAGCTGATCGACGATGGCGTGCAGTACGCAACCATCTTCAAGGACACCCGCAAGCTGGCCACCCAGGCTGTCGAGGCCGTGAAGGCCTACGCCGGCGGCGGCGAACCGGAAGCCAACGACACCGAAAGCTACGACAACGGCAAGAAGGTCGTTCCTTCCTACCTGCTGGATTCGGACATCGTGGTCAAGGACAACATCACCTCGCTGCTGGTCGACTCCGGGTACTACACCGCCGAGGAAGTCAAGGCCGGACAGGCCAAGTAGCCGCGCAGGCAGCAACCACGGTGGCGGGAGGGCAGCCTGTCCTCCCGCCAGCCTGGTTCACCGCTCACAGCACACACCAAGGACGTCTGCACTATGGACACCACGATCCTGCATATGCAGGACATCACCAAGACTTTTCCCGGAGTCAGGGCGCTGGACGGCGTCAACCTATCGGTTCGCAAGGGCGAAATCCACGCCATCTGCGGAGAGAACGGCGCCGGAAAATCCACCCTCATGAAGGTGCTCTCCGGGGTCTACCCGCACGGCAGCTACGAGGGCAAGATCATTTTCGAGGGCGAGGAGCTCAAGGCCTCGAACATCAAGGATTCCGAGGCCCAGGGCATCGTGATCATCCACCAGGAGCTGGCCCTGGTGCCCTACCTCTCGGCGGCGGAGAACATCTTCCTCGGCAACGAGACCTCCCGCGGCGGCTTCATCGACTGGAACGAAACCAACCATCGCGCTGCCGACCTGCTGGCCCGCGTGGGCCTGGACGAGCAGCCGGTCACCCCGGTCGGCCAGCTAGGTGTCGGCAAGCAGCAGCTGGTGGAAATCGCCAAGGCGCTGAGCAAGAACGTGAAGCTGCTGATCCTGGACGAGCCGACCGCCGCGCTGAACGACGACGACTCGGAGCACCTGCTGAACCTGCTGCGCGAACTGCGCGAGCAGGGCATCACCTCGATCATCATCTCGCACAAGCTCGGCGAGATCGAGGACATCGCCAACACCACCACCATCATCCGCGACGGCCAGTCCATCGAAGCCCTGGACATGGCCGACCCCGCCTCCAACCAGAACCGCATCATCCGCGGCATGGTCGGCCGCGAGCTCTCCGCCCGCTACCCGCAGCGCGAGCCGCAGATCGGCGACGTGGTCTTCGAGGTGCGCGACTGGTCGGTCCAGCATCCGGTCCAGCAGGACCGCACCGTGGTGGAGCACGCAAGCCTCGACGTGCGCGCCGGCGAAATCGTCGGCATTGCCGGGCTCATGGGCGCCGGGCGCACCGAACTGGCGATGAGCATCTTCGGCCACAGCTACGGCCGGAACATCACCGGCACCGTGCTGATGGGCGGCAAGCCGGTGGACACCTCCACGGTGGGCAAGGCCATTGGCGCCGGCATCGCCTACGTCTCGGAGGACCGCAAGAAGTTCGGGCTGAACCTCATCGAGGACATCCGCGTGAACACCACCGCGGCCGGACTGGGCAAGATCTCCTCGAAGGGCTTCGTGGACGGCAACAGGGAAATCCAGATCGCTGAGCACTACCGCAAGTCCATGCGCATCAAGACCCCCAATGTCATGGCGAAGGTCGGCAACCTCTCGGGCGGCAACCAGCAGAAGGTCGTGCTGGGCAAGTGGCTGCACACCGCCCCGGAGCTGCTGATCCTCGACGAGCCCACCCGAGGCATCGACGTCGGCGCCAAATACGAGATCTACACGATCATCAACGAGCTGGCCGCGGCCGGCAAGGCAGTGCTGGTGATCTCCTCGGAACTGCCCGAGCTGCTGGGCATCTGCGACCGCATCTACACCCTGGCCTATGGCCGGATGACCGGCCAGCTGCCGCGCAGCGAAGCCACCCAGGAACGCCTCATGGAACTCATGACCATCGAGAAGGAAAGCACCCGATGACCATCACAAACGAGCTGAAGGATATCTTCACCAAGAACTTGCGCACTTCGGGCATCTACATTGCCTTCGTGCTCATCGTGGTGCTGTTCACCATCCTGACCAACGGCCTGCTGCTCAGCCCGATCAATATCACCAACATCATCCTGCAGTACTCCTACGTGCTGATCCTCGCGCTGGGCATGATCATCGTGATCGTGGCCGGGCACATCGACCTTTCCGTCGGGTCGCTGGTTGCCCTGACCGGCGCGGTCTCCGCGGTGCTGGTGATCAGGAACGACATGCCATGGTGGTTAGGCATGCTCGCCGGCATTGCGGTGGGCGCGCTGTGCGGTGTGTGGCAGGGTTTCTGGGTCGCGTACGTGGGCATTCCCGCGTTCATCGTGACGCTGGCCGGCATGCTGCTTTTCCGCGGCCTGACCTACGAAGTGCTCAACAACGTTTCGCTCTCGCCGTTCCCCGGCGAATACGGCCAGATCGCCGGCGGCTTCCTCAACGGCCTGCTCGGCGGCAACGGCTTCGACCTGTTCACCGTGATCATCGGCGTGATCGCCGTCGTGGGCCTGTTCTACTCGCAGTGGCGCAATCGCGCAGGCCGGGCAAAGTACGGACAGAGTGTCGAGTCGATGGCCATGTTCCTGGCCAAGAACATCATTTCCGGCGCCATCATCCTCTGGTTCTTCTGGCAGATCGCCACCAGCCGCGGCATGCCGATCGTGCTGATCATCCTGGCCGCCCTGATCCTGGGCTACCACGTGCTGACCACCAAGACCGTCTTCGGCCGCCACGTCTACGCCATCGGCGGCAACCTCTCCGCCGCGAAGCTCTCGGGCGTGAACGTGAAGAAGATCAACATGTGGATCTTCATCAACATGGGCCTGCTTTCGGGCGTGGCTGGCGTGGTCTTCTCCTCGCGCTCCAACGGCGCCCAGCCAGGTGCCGGCAACATGTTCGAGCTGGATGCGATCGCCGCCTGCTTCATCGGCGGCGCCTCGACCACCGGCGGCGTGGGCCGGGTGACCGGCGCGATCGTCGGCGGCCTGGTGATGGCGGTGCTCTCCAATGGCATGCAGCTGATGGGCGTCGGCGCGTCCACCCAGCAGATCGTCAAGGGCGTGGTGCTGCTGCTGGCAGTGGCCTTCGACATCTACAACAAGCGCCGCGCAGGCGCCGGCAACTAGGCTGCGGCTTGCTGCCACGGCCCTCCCGCACGCGATGGCGGGAGGGCCCGCCCATGCCCGATGGTTTCCCAGCACTGCACGAAGGATGACGAAATGGATCGCCAATCAATGCCGCAGCAGGACACCGCCAACGGAACGGTGCTCACGCTGCAAGCCCACGGCTTCACCGCGCAGCTGGCCACGGTGGGCGCCACACTGGTGTCCCTGGACTACGGTGACCGCCCGCTGGTGCGCGCCTTCGATCCGCGCGGTGAGCGCCCGGTGTTCTCCGGAGCGATCCTGGCTCCCTGGCCCAACCGGGTGATCGACGGGGCCTACCACTGGGAGGGCCAGGAGTTGCAGTTGCCGATCACCGAGCCGGAGCGCGGCCACGCGCTGCACGGCCTGGTGCTGGACGAGAACTTCGAGATCACCGGACGCGGCCCGGACTTCGCCCAGTTGCGCACCGTGATCGCCCCGAACCCCGGCTACCCCTATGAGGTGCAGCTGGTGATCGACTACCGGCTGGAAGCCGGCGGGCTGCGCACCATCGCCACCGCCACCAACCTCGGGCAGGGCACCGCGCCCTTCGCCTGGGGTTCGCACGCCTACCTGGTCGCACCGGGCAAGAAGGCGGATGAATGGACTTTCACCCTGCCAGCCGGCAAGGTGCAGCTCACCGACGGCGTGCGCCTGCTGCCGCAGGAGGTGGTTCAGGTGGATGGCACCGAGCTGGATTTCCGCACCCCGAAGCCGATCGGGGACCTCTTCATCGATCATGCGTACACCGGGTTGGCCGCCGGCGCCGACGGTTTGTTCAGTGCATCGATCACCGACGCTGCGGGCGTCGGCGCGCAGATCAGCTGGGATGCGGCCTGCCCGTGGGTCCAGATCCACACCGCTGACCGCGATGCCCCGGCGCTTGACCGCACCGGCCTGGCCATCGAGCCGATGACCTGCCCGCCCGGCGGGTTCAACTCAGGCCAGGACGTCATCGCGCTTGTCCCGGGCGCCAGCTGCGAAGCCAGTTGGCTGATCGGCCCGGTCCAGCCGAGCTAACCCGCAGGCGCGCCCGCCGCGCCGCCTACCTATTTGCACCACCACTAGCCCATTGGAGAGATGGCCATGCCGCAAGGCTCCGCAGCATATGAAGCAGCCCACCGGGTGCACCACCTGGCCGATGGCCGCGAAGCGATCTTCTTCGCCGATGCCAACACCGCACTGCCGGAACCGGTGGCCGATACCCGGCCGCTGGATCCGCGCGGGGAACCCGGCGAGCTGCGCTACGACCGGCTGACCGGAGACTGGGTGGCAGTCGCTGCCCACCGCCAGTCGCGCACCTACCTGCCGCCCAAGGAAGAATGCCCGCTATGCCCCAGCGCGCACGGGCGCATGAGCGAAATTCCCGCCGAGGACTTCAACGTGGTGGTCTTCGAGAACCGCTTCCCGTCGCTCGGCCCGGCACTGGGTTCGATTCCATCCGCCGCACCGGTGCAGGTTCCTGCCCCGGCCTACGGCCGCTGCGAAGTCGTGGTGTTCACCCCCGAGCACACCGGGTCCTTCGCCTCGCTGGATGGCACCCGGGCGCGCACCGTCATCGAGGCCTGGGCGCAGCGCACCGCAGCATTGTCCGCGATGGAAGGCATCGAGCAGGTCTTCGTCTTCGAGAACCGCGGCCAGGACATCGGCGTGACCCTGCACCACCCGCATGGGCAGATCTACGCCTATCCGTACCTGGCCCCGACCGCAGCCAAGATGGCCGGCCAGGCGGTGGCGCACCTGGCGAAGACCGGACGCCCCCTGATGCAAGACATCCTGGACTTCGAGCGCAATGAAGGCTCGCGCATGGTGCGCCAGGGCGAGCACTTCTCCGTGTTCGTGCCCTATGCGGCCCGTTGGCCGCTGGAAGCCCATCTGGTGCCGCACCGCCACGTGCCGGATCTTGCCGCGCTCAATGAAGAGGAGAAAGCCGAACTGGCAGTGATGTACCGGGATTTGCTGCGCGGATTCGACGCGCTGTACGACACCCCCACCCCCTATATCGCCGCGTGGCACCAGGCCCCGCTGGAACCGGAAGCCCGTGCTGCATCACGGCTGCACCTGCAGCTGACCAGCCCGCGCCGGGCAGCTGGCAAATTGAAGTACCTGGCCGGCTCGGAGGCTGCCATGGGCGCCTTCATCAACGACGTTCCGGCCGAGCAGGCCGCCGCCCGGCTGCGCGAGGTCATGCCATGAGCCGCAGCGGAAGCGGGGAAACCGCGGCACGGGTCAATGCCCTGCGCGAGAAGTTCGCCAAAGCCTACGGCCACAGGCCCGAAGGCATCTGGCGCGCCCCGGGACGGGTGAACCTGATTGGCGAGCATACAGACTACAACCTGGGCTATGTGCTGCCCTTCGCCATCGATAAGAACGCGCTGGTGGCAGTGCGCCGCAAGTCGCAGCTGGAGCCGCGAAGCCAGGTGCTGGATTTCGCCTCCACCTACGGCTCAGGCGACGAGCTGCCGATCACCTCGGTCACGGTCGATGAGCTGGTGCCCCGGGCGGTGCCCGGCTGGGCCGCCTACCCGGCCGCCGTGCTGTGGGCATTGAACCAGCTCGATGACGTGCAAATTGGCGGGCTGGAGCTGATGGTGGACTCGGATGTCCCGGTGGGCTCCGGCTTGTCCTCCTCGCATGCCCTGGAAGTGGCGACTGCCGTGGCGCTGGATGACCTCTACGGCCTTGGGTTGTCCAAGGTGCAGATGGCCCAGCTGACCCAGCGGGCCGAGAACGAGTTCGTGGGCGCCCCGACCGGAATCATGGACCAGAGCGCCTCGCTGATGTCCCATGCGCAGCACGCGCTCTTCCTGGATTGCCGTTCCATGGAAACCCAGGCAGTGCCGTTGCCGTTGGCGCAGCACGACGCGGTGGTGCTGGTCATCAATACCCGCGTCGAGCATTCGCATGTGGATGGCGGCTATGCCGCCCGCCGTGCCAGCTGCGAGCAGGCCGCCGCCGCATTGGGGGTTGAATCCCTGCGCGAAGTGCACAGCGTCGCGGAACTGGAAGCCATCGCCGACCCGGTGGCCCGGCGCCGCGCCAAGCACATCGTGACCGAGAACCAGCGGGTGCTCGATGCCGTTGCCGCGTTGCACGCCTCGGACTTGGGCGCGGTCGGCAAGCTGCTGTGCCAGTCCCACGAATCCATGCGCGACGACTACGAGATTTCCAGCGAGGAACTGGACGCCGCGGTGGAGGCCGCCATGGCGGGCGGGGCGATCGGTGCCCGCATGACCGGTGGCGGTTTTGGCGGCAGCGCCATTGCCCTGGTCAAGCGCGAGCGGATCGAGCCGGTCAGCCAGGCCGTCCGGGAGGCCTTTGACCACGCCGGCTATGTCGAGCCGGCCATTTTCACCGTCATTGCAGATGAAGGAGCAGGCCGGGCATGAGTTGGCTAGTGACCGGCGGAGCCGGGTATATCGGATCCCACGTGGTGCGTTCGCTGCAGGCGGCGGGGTTCGAACCGGTCGTCGTGGACTCGATGTCCAGCGGGGTGCGCTCCTTCGTTCCCGAAGAAGTGCCGTTCTACCAGTTGAGCATCCTGCAGACCGCGAAGCTCGTGGAAATCATGAAGCGCCACGAGGTCACCGGGGTCATCCATCTGGCCGGCTACAAGTACGCCGGCGAATCGGTGAAGCACCCGCTGCTGGCCTTCGAGCAGAACGCCACCGGCACCGCGCACCTGCTCGAAGCCATGGCCACCGCCCGCGTGCACCATATGGTCTTCTCCTCCTCGGCTGCCGTCTACGGCACCCCGGCCGAAGATGTGGTCACCGAAGCCACCGGCACCTTCCCCGAATCCCCGTACGGCCAGAGCAAGCTCGTGGGGGAGTGGATGATCCGCGACCAGGCGGTGGCCGCCGGGCTGAAGCACACCTCGCTGCGCTACTTCAACGTGGTTGGATCGGGCAGCGAAGAACTCTATGACGCGAGCCCGCACAACCTGTTCCCGCTGGTGTTCCAGGCGCTGAATGCCGGCAAGATCCCGAAGATCTTCGGCACCGACTACGACACCCCCGACGGCACCTGCGTGCGCGACTACGTGCATGTTGCGGACCTGGCGCTGGCGCACGTGGAAGCGGCCAGGAAGCTGGAGGCCGGCGAGGATTTGGAGCCGGTCTACAACCTGGGTTCAGGGGATGGCGTCTCGGTTCGGCAGATCATGGAGACGGTCGCCGAGGTGACCGGCATCGGCTTCACCGCTATTGAGGAAGCCCGCCGTCCGGGCGATCCGGCGCGCATCGTTGCCGACGGCAAGCTGGCCGCCCGCGACCTGGACTGGAGGATGCGCCACAGCCTGGCGCAGATGGTGCACAGCGCCTGGGAGGCTTCGGCGCAGCGCCGCTGACTAGCCGGTGCGCAATTTGGCGGCGATCGCATCCATGGTCTGGGCAATCGCCAGCGACTCGTCCAGCGGCATGACTGGCGACTCGGTCAATCCATCGGCGATGCACCGGGCTACGTGGGCCGCTTCGAAGCCCAAGCCGGCAGCCGGCGAGGTTTCGGTGAACTCGCGGCTGTCGGCGATCCTGCCGTCGGCACTGCGCAGCACCAGCGCGGAACCGCAGCAAATCGGGCGCTGCAGCTCCAGGGTGCCTTCGGTGCCGGCAATCCACGCGCCCTGCGGCGAATCGGTTTCGATGCTGCTGAAGACCGTTGCCGTGGAGCCGTCCTCATTGGCGAGCACCGCGGTGAAGGACGCATCGACACCGGTGGGGGCCATCCGCCCCGAAGAGTGCAGCAGCTGCTTGGCAGGGGAGACCATGGCGCTGAAGGCGATGGGATAGACGCCGACATCCAGCAGGGCCCCGCCGCCCAGTGCCGGGTCGTAGATGCGCGAGCCGTAGTCGACCTCGAACTTGGCGCCGAAATCAGCCTGGATGGCGATCACCTGCCCGAGCATTCCGGACTCGATGACCTGCGACAGCACATTCCCGATCGGCAGGAACCGCGACCACATGGCTTCCATGGCGAACACCCCGGCAGCCCTGGCCGCCTCGATGACCCGGGCGGTTTGCCGGGCATCCAGGCTCATCGGCTTCTCCACCAGGACGTGCTTGCCCGCGGCGATGGCCTTGAGCGCCAGTTCCGCGTGGCCGCTGTGCGGGACAGCGATATAGACGGCATCCACCGCAGGGTCGCTGAGCACCGCATCGTAGGAGCCGCAGGCCCGGGTTCGCCCATCCCCGTAGGTGCGTGCGAACTGCTCGGAGCGGGCCAAGGTGCGCGAGCCGACGGCTCCGATCCGGCTGGAGGTCAAGTTGTTCAGCGACTGGGCAAACTGCGAGGCGATCCACCCCGGTCCCAGGATGCCCCAATTCAGCGCCGGAGCGGAGGAGGGATGGGGCAGCGTGGATTCGGGCAAGGCTAGTGGCACAACAGGCTCCGATGGCAGGCAAGATCAGATGGCTGTTTCTACCCTAAGCGGAGGATGGGCCTAGTGGAAGAGCTTTTGGGCTGCAACCAATTGGCCCGGAACCGCTGAGCCGGCCGCCTGGCTACAGGTCGACCGCGTTGGCCAGCACCGGAAGCTGCTGGCGCGCTGCCTCCACCTGTTCGAGGTCCAAATCGACAACCAGCAGCTCGGGCTCCGCTCCGGCTCGGGCGATAACGCGGCCCAGCGGATCAACCACGAGCGAGTGCCCGACGCCCAAAGGCGCCGTGCCGGTCACCGTGCGGCCAATGCTTTGCGGGTCAGCCTGGTCCACTGCCACCACGAACGTGGTTGAATCCAAGGCGCGAGCCTGGGCCAGCGTGGTCCACTGCTCGGTTTTGCCCTCGCCCTGGCCCCACGAAGCGCTGACAATGCAGATCGACGCGCCAGCCTGCGCATGGCGGGTGAACAAGCGCGGGAATCGCAGGTCGTAGCAGGTGGCCAGGCCGATGATCGCGCCCTCGTGCTCGAACTGCACCGGGGACTGGCCGGGTGACACCGAATCCGACTCGGCATAGCCGAAAGCGTCGTAGAGATGGATCTTGTCGTAATGGGTATCAACCCCATCACCGGCGACCAGCAAAGTGTTGCGCACCCGTCCGCCCTCACCAGGGGTGAACATGCCTACGGCAATGGTGATGCCAATGTCCCGCGCCTGCTGGCGAATCAGCGTAGCCCACGGGCCATCCAGTGCCTGCGCGTACTTGGCGAGATCATGGCCGAAGGACACCTGCATCGCCTCGGGAAAGACCACTAGCGTGGCACCTGCTTCCTTCGCTTGGCGTGCATGATCGCGCACTGTCACCAAATTGCGCTGGGGATCAGCGGTGCTCAGCACCTGAGCCAAAGCGATTCTCATGGGATAGTCCTTTCCTGCGGCCAACGGGCGGCGATGCGCTCCGCTCACGACTCTACGCAATAGCGATCAGCAGAGCTACATCTGGGCCATTTGCACCTCTTCGCGGCCCTTGGACACCGACATCACGTCCTGTTGGCGCTCGCCGTCCACCTGGGCGGCCAAGGCATCCAGTGCGGACATGGACTGCGCGGACAAGCTGACGTCCAGCGCCTGCAGGTTATCGTCGAAGTGCGCGCTGAAGCGCGTTCCCGGTATCGGGGAGACGGCCACATCGAATGCCCGCGCCTTTTCATAGACCCAGGCCAGCGACACCTGGGCGGTGGAGATGTTCTCGCGTTCGGCCACATCCGCGATGACTTGGCGCAGCGGCTGGTTGTGCTCCATGCAGGTCGCCTCGAAGCGCGGGAAGTTGCGGCGGATATCGCCCGCTTCCAATTGCTCCAGCGAATCCACTTCGCCGGTGAAATAGCCGCGGCCCAGCGACGCGTAGGCCACCAGGCCCACGCCTAGCTCGCGGGCGGTAGGCAGCAGCCAGCGCTCGATGTCGCGGCTGAAAATCGAATACTCCATCTGGATCGCGGCAATCGGATGCACCGCGTGGGCTCGGCGCAGCTCCTGGGAGGTCACCTCGGATAATCCGATGTACCGGGTTTTCCCTGCTTCGACCAGTTCCTTGTACGCGCCGACAGTCTCCTCAATCGGTACCTGGGAATCCACGCGATGGTAGTAGTACAGGTCGACGTGGTCCACGCCCAGCCGTTGCAGGCTCTCGTCCATGCATTTCTTGATGAAGGCGGGGTCGCCGTTGGCGCGTGGATCGCCCGAGTTCTGCGGGCGGACGATACCTGCCTTGGTTGCCAGCGTGACTTCGCCGCGACGGTTTTTCAGCACCTGGGACAGCAGGGCTTCGTTGTGCCCTTCGCCGTAGATGTTGGCGGTATCCAGGAACGTCACGCCTCGATCAATGACATGGTTCAATGTGCGCAAGGATTCGGCATCGTCGGCCGCGCCGTAGGTACCGCTCAGCGACATGCAGCCAAAACCCTGCGCCGTGGTTTCCAGCCCTTGGCCGAGGTCGATGCGGTTTGGAATCTGCTGTGCCATGCTTGTCCTCATCAATAGTCGGTTTTTCTGTACCCGAGCCTAGCGAAGCGGAAACGGCATGGCTTCATGTTCGAGGAAATATTGAGCCTCGTGAACCGATTCCGCTGCGACACACCCTTGAAGATCTCGTTTTGATCTGTATAAAGAGACTGAGTCTCACTTTCGTGAATTGATCTCAGAGTAAAATTCTTGCCATGGGAAGCATGGTTCGCGATCGGGTTCGCGAGAAGATGAAAGCCGAGTTGGCGGAACAGGCCTATGCCGTTTTCGCTGAACGAGGCGTGGAGAGTGTCACCGTCCAGCAGGCAGCCCAAGCCATCGGAATTTCCCGCGCGACGTTCTTCCGCTACTTCTCCTCGAAGGAGGACGCGGTCGTTACCGCGCTGCGTTCCACGACCGGGCACTTCTCCGATGTGGCTACCTCCATGTCGTCGCAGCCGGGGGAGAGCTTGCTCGAGCTCTTGCGCCGCAGCTTTGAGTCGGCAGTGGAGTTCGCTGAAAAGGATCCGGCGACAATGATCAGCCGTATTGAATTGATCAGGAGCACCCCTGCGCTGCGGGCCAGCTGGCAGGAATCGCTGCGTGAGCAGCAGGTGGCGCTGGCCCAGGCACTCTCGCCGTTCTGCGCGAACCAGCGGCTGGCTGAAACCGCCGCCTTGCTGGGCTTGTCCCTGTACGACCATGCGCTGGACCGCTGGGTTGGCAGCACCGGCAGCACGTTGCGCGAGATCCTTGACGAAGCTTTCGACTTCGCCGCCATGATCGATGACAACTGGGCGGTCAGACGCTAGCAGGACCAGGACCAATGGCGTAATCGTGGCTTCGGATTCCGGCTGGAGCGCCATCCAGCGAAGCCCGCCTTCGGGCGAGCGCGGCTGCTGGAACATGGAACGGCCGGGTGCACTGGAGTATTTCCAGTGCACCCGGCCGCTCTGTGGTCAGGCTCCCCGCTGTTGGCCTGCCGGCAACGTAGCTGCCTCAGCTGCGCGCTTCTGCCCGTTCGTCATCGGGGGGGGATATTCTGCGTGGCCGCAGCCGCTTCTGCTTCAGTTGCCGGCCTCATATCGAATTTGGGCAGGGCATCCGGGGAGGGGCCGCCGCCGAACTTCGGTGAAGGCTGGCCGCCGTTGGCTACGCTGGGAGAACAAAGAAGTATAGAAAGGCTTCTTGGGGGTTGGTTCCGCGACTCGGAAGTCGTCTGCGGGTTTGATTTTCATGGCTGCTCCTGAGGATTGGCTCCCTCCGAGATATGTGCCTGGGGCTTGGATGGTGTTCACTGTAAGCCACGTCACAGTATTCCGTAATGAAAAAAGATAATTTCGAAATACGGAATAGTATCGTTCTGGATCATGGAATACTCAGAGTTTGACAGGTGATGATCCCGAACCTGATGCCAATGGCATCCGGCAACACGCGCATTTGCGCAGCATTGCCGGATTCTCTTTTCCAGGGGGAGCCTGCGCGGAATGATCCCGGGGCAGAAGCTGTTCCTTATGCATGGATACCAATACGTGCGCCTCGGGCAATCCAGCTGTTTCACAGTGCCTGGCCGCCGTAAGCTGACCCTACCTAGAAGTCGCGGATGGCTTATTGAGATCATGGACAAAGGTGAAATCCACCGTTTACCTCCGGCAGAATTGAGAGCACTCGCAAATGAGCATGGAAAGCGCCGCCTGGCATTCGCTGTGGAAGCTGTCGGGGGACAAAGGCAAGGCCTACGCTCCCACCACTCCCAAGCGGGTGCTGAAGTTCGCCTCCAGCTACAAGTCCCGCCTGCTGGTCTTCGTCATCTTCTCCATCCTGGCCGCCGTCCTGGCCGTGATCACCCCGGTGCTCGCCGGCCGGGTGGTAGACGAGATTGTCGCGCAATCTGGCATCCGGACGATCATCAATCTGGCGCTGCTCATGGCGGTGATCGCAATCCTGGATGCCGTGGTTTCCGTAGCCGTCCGCTGGTTCTCCTCGCGCCTGGGCGAAGGAATCATCTATGACCTGCGCACCGCGGTCTTCGACCATGTGCAGAAAATGCCGGTGGCGTTCTTCTCGCGCACCAGGACCGGTGCGCTGGTCAGCCGCTTGAACAACGACGTCATCGGCGCGCAGTCGGCCTTCGCCGGAACCCTGTCCGGCCTGGTTTCCAATACCGTGGCGCTGGTGCTCACCGCCGGAGTCATGTTCACCACCTCGTGGCAGGTCACGCTGATCGCACTGGTGCTGCTGCCGATCTTCCTGCTGCCCGCCCGCCATTTCGGCAAGTCCGTGGCCCTGCTGCGCCGTGAATCCGCGGAGCTGAATGCGACCATGGGCAACCAGATGACCGAGCGCTTCTCCGCGCCCGGCGCCACCCTGATCAAGCTGTTCGGCCGGCCCAAGGATGAGTCCGAGCAGTTCGCGTTGCGTGCCGGCAAGGTGCGCGATATCGGCGTCAAGATGGCCATGCGCCAGTTCTACTTCGTTGCCGCACTGACCCTTGTGGCTGCCCTGGCCCTCGCACTGGTCTACGGCCTGGGCGGCATGTACGCGGTGCGCGGCGATCTGGCCGCCGGCGACGTGGTGGTTCTGGGCATGCTGCTCACCCGCCTCTACACGCCGCTGACCGCACTAGCCAACGCCCGCGTGGAAATCACCAGCGCGCTGGTCAGCTTCGACCGCGTCTTCGAGGTGCTGGACCTTCAGCCGCTGATTGCCGATGCGCCGGATGCCCGCCGGCTTGAGGTCGGCGCGGTGCCGGTGAAGTTCAACCACGTGAACTTCTCCTACCCGAGCGCGGACAAGGTCTCGTTGGCCTCGCTGGAGGAAGTGGCAGTCCTGGACACCCGGGGCGGCGAAGAAGTCCTGCATGATATCGACTTCGAGATCCCGGCAGGCCAGACCTATGCGCTGGTGGGTTCCTCCGGCGCCGGCAAATCCACTATCGCCTCGCTGCTGGCCCGCCTGTATGACGTGGACTCGGGCAGCGTCGAACTGGCTGGCGAGGATATCCGGCAGCTCAAGCTGGATTCGCTACGGTCAACTGTGTCCATGGTGACCCAGGACGGCCACCTGTTCCACGAGAGCATCCGCTCCAACCTGGCCCTGGCCCGGCCGGAAGCAACCGAAGAGCAGATATGGGAAGCGCTGGAGCGCGCCCGGCTCAAGCCCGTGATCGCCGCCCTGCCCGATGGACTGGACACCGTGGTGGGGGAGCGCGGCTACCGGCTCTCCGGCGGCGAACGCCAGCGCATGACCATTGCCCGTCTGCTGCTGGCCGCGCCGCAGGTGGTCATCCTGGATGAGGCAACCGCGGCCCTGGATTCGTCGAATGAGGCCGCGGTGCAGGCGGCGCTGGGCGAAGCGCTGGAAAACCGCACCGCGCTGATCATCGCCCACCGCCTGTCGACCATCCGCTCCGCGGACCAGATCCTGGTCGTGGAGGGCGGACGAATTCTAGAGCGCGGCACGCACAGCGAGCTGCTGGCATTGGGCGGGCGCTACAGCGAGCTGCATGAAACCCAGTTCGCGCAGTAGCCGCTCCCGGACGCGAAGAAGGCCTAGGCGCTGGCGGCCAGTTCACTGGCCTTCTGCGCTGCATGGGTGGCGATGATGGTGCCGAAGACCAGCCCCTGGCCAATGGTGGCCCCGGCCCCCGGGTAGACGTTGCCGAAGATATTCGCGGCGGTATTGCCCTGGGCGTAGAGCCCCTCGATGACCTCGCCGGAGGTGCCCAGCGCCCGGCCATGGGCATCGGTCATCACGCCGCCGCAGGTGCCCAGGTCCGAGAGCACGATCTTCACCGCGTAGTAGGCCTTGCCACCCAGTGCGCGCAGGTTCGGGTTCGGCTGCTGGGTCGGGTCGCCGTAGTAGCGGTCGTAGGCTGACTCGCCACGTCCGAACTGGTCGTCGATTCCGGTACCGGCACCCTCGTTGAATGCTTCCAGGGTCTGTTCCAGCACCTGTGCGGGAACATTGATCTTCTCCGCAAGCTGGCCGATGGACGAGGACTTGTGTGCTATCCCGGCCTTGTACCAGGACTTCGGAAGCGCCATCCGCGGGTAGCATTGCCCGGCGAAGATGTAGCTGTCGCGGTAGGCCTGGTCGAAGATCAGCCACATCGATCCCACGGGGTCGCCATCCGCTTCGCGACGCAGGATTTCCTGCCCGAAGCCCATGTAGTCGGTGGATTCGTTGATGAATCGGCGCCCTGACTGGTCCACCATGAACGATCCGGGCAGCGATCGCTCGGCCAGCAGGACCTTCGGCGAGGATCCGGGCTTGAGCGGAGCCACTGCCGGGAACCACCAGGCCTGCTGCATGCTTGCCAGCTGGGCGTTGTGCTTTTGCGCCAACTGGATGGCGTCGCCGTGGTTGCCCTTGGCGCCCAGGCTCAGGTCCTCGATGAGCGACGGGCTCTGGTGCTCCTGGCGCATCGCCATATTGTGGTCGTAGCCGCCGGCGGCCAGCACCACGCCGTGCTTGGCGCGCACGCTCACCCGTTCGCCGCCCTGCTCCAGGACCGCTCCGGTGACCGCCGAATCGGTGAATTCGAGATCCACCAGCTTCGCTTCGGTCCAGACCGGGATGCCCGCATCCAGCGCCCCGGCGTACATGCCGCCGGCGATGGCCTGGCCGCCGGCGCTGTAGTTGCGGCCGATCAGCAGCCCTCCGGCACCCTGGATGAGACGCTTGGCGATGCGCGGGAAGGCCTTGTGCGGGGCCTTGGCAATGAGGTTCATCCACTTGTAGTCCGCGCCGGTCACCGGCATCGGCATCGGGGCGGCCATGGTGGCTGGCTGGAAGCGGCCCAGCTGGCCGCCGAGCTTGTTCAGGTCGAAGGGGCGCGACTCGACCGAGCGGCCCGCGGCGCTGCCTCCCGGTTCTTCGGGATGGTAGTCGCTGTAGCCCTTGGCCCAGAAGAAGCTCAGCTGGGTCATGCGCTCGAGCATCTTCACGGTTTCGTCGCCGTGCTGAAGGAAGGCCTTCCAGCGCTCGGCCGGGCCGGAGCCTTCCACCACGGATGCGATGTACTTCTCGCCGCGCTCCAGGGAGTCGACGGCGCCCTCGCGCTTGAGCACCGGGTTGGCGGGAATCCAGAAGGCGCCACCGGAGCGGGCAGTGGAGCCGCCCACGTATTTGGTCTTCTCGGCCACTGCAACGTCCAGGCCCAGTTCCTTCGCGGCCAACGCGGTGGCCAGCCCGGTGCCGGAGCCGATGACCAGCAGGTCGACTTCGTGCTGATCGATGGTGACGGGTGCAAGAACGGTTTTCGATGCCATGTCAGACTCCTCTGCGCGATGCCGGGCCCCAGCCCTTTTGCCAGCTCACGCTAGCCGAGCAGCTGGTCGCGCAGGCGGTGCAGTCCCGTTGGAAGGGACAAGCGCAGTTCACCGAGGACGGAGGAACCGCCTGGCTAGTCGGCGGCGGCCACCAGCTGGCGGCCGAGCTCGCGGGCGGCTTCCTGCAATACCGGAACGGCCTTCTTCGTGAACTCGTCGTCCACGCGGGTGACCGGGCCGGAGACCGAAATTGCCATCGGCGTGGGTGCGCCCGGAACCGGCACGGCGATGCAGCGGACGCCCAATTCCTGCTCTTCCTCGTCGACGGCGTAGCCGCGCTCGCGGGTGGCCTCGACATCGGTGAACAGCTTGCCCAGGGTGGTGATGGTATTGGCGGTCTTCGGCGGCATGCCCGCCTGCGAGACCAGGCGCTGCACGCGCTCGTCATCGAGCACCGAGAGCACGGCCTTGCCGACCCCGGAGTTGTGCAGCATGGCGCGGCGGCCTACTTCGGTGATCATGCGCATCGAATGCGCCGACTGGACCTGGGCGATGTAGGTGACCATATCGCCATCGAGCACCGCGATATTCGCCGATTCGCCCAGCTTCGCGACCAGTTCCTTCAGGGCAGGAGAGGCCAGAGCGCCCAGCTGGCGGTTGGCGACCTCGCCGAGGCGGATCAGCCGCGGGCCCAGCGAGTAGCGGCGATTGGGCAGCTGGCGCACGTAGCCCACGCCCACCAGGGTGCGCAGCAATCGGTGGATGGTCGGCAACGGCAGGGGAGTATCGGCGGCCAGCTCGCTGAGCGCCGCTTCGCCGCCGGCCCGCGCGATGACTTCCAGGAGCTCAAAAGCGCGTTCGACGGACTGGACGCCGCCGGTGGTGGACTTGCTGGCAGTCTGCGTCATCTTTGCTCCTTGTGCAGGCAGTGGTTTTCGGAAACGGACTGCGCATTACTTCTACGATGCGAAATCCTTGTCCCAAGAATAGCGCAGAATCGGCCATTTCTTCCACGATCCGATATTAAGCCGTCAAAAATCGTGCCCCGCGCCACAAAACACTCTTGCATTTTCATTTTGAGGATAATAGTATCCACTATACGGAAAACTTTTACAGGAGGATCAGATGGCAGCACCAAGCCCGGGATATTCACTCACCCTTCGCGTCCAGACGCCTGCGTCGATTACCGCGACCAGCGAACTGGCTGGCGCTGTCGGCTCGGCCGGCGCGCACATCACGGCCTTGGATGTCACCGAGTCGAACCACACCCACATGGTGGTGGACGTTTCCTGCAACACCACCGACGTGGCCCACGGCGAGACCGTGCGCGCTGCACTGGACAACCTCGACGGCGTGAGCGTGCGCAACGTCTCGGACCGCACCTTCCTGATGCACCTGGGCGGCAAGCTCTCGGTCACCCCCAAGGTGGCCCTGCGAAACCGCGACGACCTCTCCCGCGCCTACACCCCCGGTGTTGCCCGTGTCTGCATGGCCATCGCAGAGAACCCTGCCGATGCGCGCAACCTGACGGTCAAGCGCAACACCATCGCAGTGGTCACCGACGGCTCGGCAGTGCTGGGCCTGGGCAATATCGGCCCGGCCGCGGCCCTGCCGGTCATGGAAGGCAAGGCCGCGCTGTTCAAGCAGTTCGCCGATGTCGATGCCTGGCCGGTCTGCCTGGACACCCAGGACACCGAGGAGATCATCAAGATCGTCAAGGCGCTGGCCCCGGTCTACGGCGGGGTGAACCTCGAGGACATCGCCGCCCCGCGCTGCTTCGAGATCGAAGCGCGGCTGCGCGAGGAGCTGGACATCCCGGTCTTCCACGACGACCAGCACGGCACCGCAATTGTCACGCTGGCCGCATTGCTGAACGCGGTGAAAGTCGTGGACAAGAAGATCGAGGACCTGCGCATCGTGGTTTCCGGTGTCGGCGCGGCCGGCAACGCGATCATCCAGCTGCTCATGGCCCGCGGCGCAAAGAACATCATCGCCTGCGGACGCAACGGCGCGATCAGCCGCAACGAGAGCTACACCGATGCGCACCGCATCTGGCTCTCTCAGAACACCAACCCGGAGAACTTCACCGGCACCCTGAAGGAAGCCGTCGTTGGCGCAGATGTCTTCATCGGCGTCTCGGCCCCGAACGTGCTGGACGAAGCGGATATCGCCGCGATGAACGAGCGCGCCGTCGTCTTCGCCATGGCCAACCCGGACCCCGAGGTGGACCCGGAGATTGCAGGCCGCCACGCCGCAGTGGTCGCCACCGGGCGCAGCGACTTCCCGAACCAGATCAACAACGTCCTGGCATTCCCAGGTTTCTTCCGCGGGCTGCTGGATGCAGGCGTCACCGAGATCACCGACGCCATGCTCCTGGCCGCCGCGGATGCCATTGCCGCCCGAGTCAGCGAATCAGAGCTGAACCCAGGATTCATCATCCCGTCGGTATTCGACCCACAGGTCGCCTCCGATGTCGCACTGGCGGTGCAGGACGCAGCCGCTGCCAAGTAGGCGCTGCGCAGCAAGACCCAAGGGTGCATGTCAACGCACCCTTTCAATGGAACAGAGCACAAGAGGTTAAGGAACAACCCATGAGTATTGAAATCACCAGCATCCCCGATGTCGCCCATGCCCAGCAGATCCTCTCCGACGAGGCGCTGGCCTTCATCGAGAAGCTGCACCAGAAGTTCGCCGGCACCCGCGACGAGCTGCTCGCCGCCCGCGGCGTGCGCCGCGAGCAGTTCTCCGCCGCCAAGTCCATCGACTTCGACCCGGAGACCGAAGCCGTGCGCACCGGCGACTGGAAAGTCGCCGAAGCGCCCGAGGCGCTCAAGGACCGCCGCGTGGAGATCACCGGCCCGGCCTCCCCGGCCAAGATGGCGATCAACGCGCTGAACTCCGGCGCCAAGGTCTGGCTGGCAGACCTGGAAGATGCCTCGACCCCGAGCTGGTTCAACGTCATCGATGCGATTTCCAACCTCTCGGCCGCCGCCCGCGGCACCCTGGCCTTCACCGATGCGAAGACCGGCAAGTCCTACGCGCTGCGCACCGACGCCCCGCGCGCTGTCGTGGTGGTCCGCCCCCGCGGCTGGCACCTGCCGGAGAACAACGTGCTCATCGACGGCAAGCCGGCCGTGGGCGCGCTGGTGGACTTCGGCCTGCATTTCTTCCACAACGCGAAGGTGCTCGCCGAATCCGGCCAGGGACCGTTCTACTACCTGCCGAAGATGGAGCACTACCTGGAATCGCGCCTGTGGAACGAGGTCTTCACCTTCGCCCAGGCCGAGCTGGGCATCGCCCACGGCACCGTGCGCGCCACTATGCTCATCGAGACCATTCCGGCCGCCTTCCAGATGGAAGAGTTCCTCTACGAGCTGCGCGAGCACGCCTCGGGCCTGAACGCAGGCCGCTGGGACTACCTCTTCTCCATCATCAAGACCTTCCGCGAAGCCGGCGAAGCGTTCATCATGCCCGACCGCTCGGCCGTGTCGATGACCGCGCCGATGATGCGCGCCTATACCGAGCTGCTGGTCAAGACCTGCCACAAGCGCGGGGCCTTCGCGATGGGCGGCATGGCCGCGTTCATCCCGAACCGCCGCGAACCCGAGGTCACCGCCGCCGCCTTCGACAAGGTCCGCGAGGACAAGTCCCGCGAGGCGAACGACGGATTCGACGGCTCCTGGGTGGCCCACCCGGACCTGGTCGAGCTGTGCAAGGAGATCTTCGACGCGAAGCTCGGCGAGAAGCCGAACCAGATCGATCGCCAGCGTCCGGAGGTCGAGGTCACCGCAGCCCAGCTGCTGGACGTGGCCAGCGCCCCCGGCGACGTCACCGAGGCCGGCGTGCGCGCTAACCTCTACGTTGCGGTGAACTACGTGGCTGTCTGGCTCTCGGGCAACGGCGCGGTTGCCATCCACAACCTGATGGAAGACGCCGCGACCGCCGAGATCTCGCGCTCGCAGATCTGGCAGCAGATCCGCAACCAGGTGGTCGCCGCCGACACCGGCAACACCATCACCGCCGAACTGGTGGCCGGCATCCTGGCCGAAGAGGTTGAACGCCTGCGCTCGGAGGTCGACAATGAAGAGCACTTCAACGCCTACTACCAGCCGGCAGCGGAACTGATCGCGAAACTGACCAGCGGCAAGGACGAGGACTTCGCAGACTTCCTCACCACCCCAGCCTACGAACTCTTGGAAAAGGAATACGTGACCAAGCCATGAGCAACACCTTCGATGAGTCCACGCTTGCCAGCGTAGAAGCCAAGCTGGCCGCCACCGACCGGCTGCTGGAAACCTCCTACCCGGGGGATACCGGAGCCCGCCAGCCGGTGCACACAGTGTACGTGCCGGGGGACAAGTTCACCGTCGGCCTGCCGGATGCCTGGGGCTCCAACGCCCTGGCCGCCGCCGGCAACGCCGCGGGCCTGGCCAAGCTGGCCGCCAAGCTGAATCTGGCCGAGCCCGAACGCCTGGGTGACCTGGTGGCCGCGAAGCTGGCAAGCGAACCCATCGAAGATTTGCGCCTGGACTTTGAAGACGGCTACGGCAACCGCACGGATGCCGAGGAGGACGCGGCAGTGCTTGCCGCGGCCGACTCGGTGTCCGCGGCGGTAGCCGCCGGCAAGGCCCCGGCCTGCATCGGCATCCGCTTCAAGTGCTTCGAGGCCCCCACCCGGGCCCGCGGCATCCGCACCCTGGACCTGTTCATCTCGCGCCTGGTCGCCAACGGCCCCCTGCCCGAGGGGCTGCGCCTGACGCTGCCGAAGGTCACCACCGTGGACCAGGTCCAGGCCATGGTCTTCCTGGCCGAGAAGCTGGAGGAAGCCCACGGCCTGGAAGCCGGGCGCATCCGCTTCGAGGTCCAGGTCGAGACCCCGCAGGTGATCATCGCCGCGGACGGGACCCACCCGGTCGCCCAGTTGATCCATGCCGGCAAGGGCCGGGTCTCCTCCCTGCACTACGGCACCTACGACTACTCCGCCTCGCTGGGCGTGGCCGCCGGCTACCAGTCCATGGAGCACCCGGTGGCGGACTTCGCCAAGGACGTCATGCAGGTTGCCGTGGCCGGCACCGGCGTGGAACTGTCCGACGGCTCCACCAACATCATCCCTGCCGGCGACCCGGAGAACATCGCGGCCGCCTGGGAGCTGCACGCCCGGCTGGTCTCCCGCCATCTGGCCCGCGGCATCTACCAGGGCTGGGATATGCACGAGAACCAGCTGGTCACCCGCTACCTGGCCACCTTCGCCTTCTTCCGCGAGGGACTTCAGGCCGCCGGCACCCGGTTGCGCAACTACGTCCACCAGATCAACTCGGCCATCATGGACGAGCCAGCCACCGCGCGTGCCCTGGCCCGCTACATCCACCGCGGGGTCGCCTGCGGTGCGGTCACCGCCGACGAGGTCACCGAACTGGCCCAGATCACCCTGCCCGAACTCGAGGCGATCGCCTTGAACCGCTCCCACGCCTAAGGACTACACCATGACTGTTCCTGCCATCCAGAATTCCTCGTCCTACTACTCGAACTTCGGCGGCCACCCGCCGCAGAGCGATCTGCTCACCGACCGCGCCATCGTCACCGAGGCCTACACGATCATCCCGAAGGGCGTGCTGCGCGACATCGTCACCAGCGTCTTCCCCGAGTGGACCAACACCCGTGCCTGGGTGCTGAACCGCCCGGTAGCCGGCGGGGCCACCACCTTCGCCCAGTCCATCGTGGAAGTCGCCCCCGGCGGCGGGGCAGATAAGCCGGAACCGCAGGCCGAGGTGCAGGGATTCATCTTCGTGCTCACCGGCAAGCTGACCTTGGTCATCGAGGGCACCGAGCACGTGCTGGTGGACGGCGGCTTCGCCTACCTGCCAGCCGGCGCCACCTGGTCCGCCCGCAATGACGGCACCGAGACCACCAGCTTCCACTGGCTGCGCAAGCGCTACGAAGTCCTGGCCGGCGTCGCGGCTCCGGGCCCGGTCGTGGGCAACGAACGTGACATCGAGCCTGGCCCGATGCCGGGCACCGATGGCAAGTGGCGCACCACGCGCATGCTGGATCCCAACGATGTGGCCTTCGACTTCGGTGTGAACATCGTGACCTTTGAACCAGGTGCATCCATCCCGTTCGCTGAAACCCATGTCATGGAGCACGGCCTGTATGTGCTGGAAGGCAAGGGCGTGTACCGGATGAATGGCGACTGGGTCGAGGTCGAGGCCGGGGACTACATGTCCCTTCGCGCCTTCTGCCCGCAGGCTTGCTACGCCGGTGGGCCGGAGAACTTCCGCTACCTGCTCTACAAGGACCAGAACCGCCAGATCGCGTTGTAAGCGTTCATTTCCAGAGTCTGCCGGGGCCGCACCCCGCGCTGACCCGCCGACTATCGGCGCACCGTGTCCTTTTCATGTTCCAGTGATGTTTCCTTTGCTCGGACGTGGTGGGCTGACGGCCGGGTCGCGCGGGTTGCGGCCTTTGGTTTTGGGTTCCCGGCTGTTGCCTGAGGACCAAACGATTATCAGGAACCATGCACCACAAATATCGGAAATATCGGTTGGCATCCGGGCAGGCGAGGGAAGCGCGAAATCAGCCAACGTTGGCTGTCTTGGAAGTGGGGCCCATTAATGGATCGACTCAGCTCCCAAGATGGTTCACTCATTGGCATCGCGGTACAAAAGCCGCAGAGTGGAGCCGCATAGATCGGTGCTCGTGACAAGAACGCGAATCTAGGCAATCAAATTCGCTTTTATCTATCCTAAACGAGAATTTAAGTTGGTAGAGTCGCATGCATGAGTGATCGTGGAGCGAGCCCGTGGCCGGCGCATGGGATTGAGAGGCTGCCGTGGAGCCAAAAGGTTCGTGGCGGAACCCGAGAAGATCGGATGTTTTCCAGCGTCGAGGCTACCATCCCGCCCTTGATCGCGCGGCTGGACTACGCCCCGTCCTTGCCGGAGACTCTAGCTTCAGAACAGGCACTGCTTGCCGTGGCTCAAGCCGACACGGATGCCGAGGGCCATTCTGCGGCACTGAGCCGCTTCATGGTTCGAAGTGAGTCGGTGGCTTCTTCGAAGATTGAACGCATCAACGCTTCGGCTCGTGATTATGCCAAGGCTATGGCGGGTCACAGAGCCAATACTTCTGCAACGAGCATGGTCGCTGCATCGACGGCGTTGCATGAATTGATTGCCGCGGTGGGAATGCGAGGTGAGTTCCATATCGGTCAATTCACGAGCGCACACCGGGCACTCATGGTTGATGATCAAGAGGAGTCAGACTATGCCGGCCGTTTCCGTGACATGCAGAATTGGATCGGCGGCAGTGATTATTCCCCACGTGGAGCCTTGCACGTGCCACCAGCTCCCGAGCGAGTCGGCGAGCTGATGAATGACCTAATCTCCTACCTCAACCGTGATGATGTGCCTGTGCTGGTCCAGGCGGCGATAGGACATGCCCAATTCGAATCGATTCACGCCTTCACAGACGGGAACGGACGTATTGGCCGCGCCTTGGTTTCCGCTGTGCTTCGTCGACGGGGAGTCACCCGGAACGCAGTCGTCCCGCTCGCCAGTGGGTTGCTAGCCCGCCGCGAAGACTATTTCGCTGCGCTTGGTTCGTACCGTCAAGGTCAGCCGTCCCCGTTGATCCTGCTGTTCGCACAGTCAGCACGTGCCGCGGCCCTGGCCTCACGCGAGACGATTGCGCGTCTGAAGTCGATGCCCGCGCAGTGGAGTGCAGAGCTTCGTCCTCGCGCCGGCTCGGTTGCCAGTCGCCTCATCGGCGCGTTCCATGACCACCCGGTCATGTCTACTTCTGAGATTGACCGGGCTGCCGGAGCCGGAGCTATCAGCCAAACCTATCGGGTTATTGACCAGCTTGAGAAGGCGGGCTTTATCGAAGAGATTACCGGGAGGAAAAAGGACCGCGTCTGGGCAGCTTCTGAAGTGATGGCCGAACTTGATGACTTGGACCGTCGCATCCAGCAGGTCATGCGTGCCGGGTTGTAGCGGGCCTGGCAACGGCGGCAGCGGAATTCGCCGGCTCCCAGGGCCCGGCCAATAGCAGGAGCATTTCCGTGGATCGTGCCACCGAGAGCGCTACGGGCAGTGAAGCAGGCCGGGCGCTCATGACTTTCCGAATGGCACCACCGTGGAATTCTCGTAAGAGAGCCTGTATGCGCGCAGTGCGGCATCTCTTCCTATTCTTGATATGACGCAACCGCCTGCGTGCCGGAGTCATTGAGTGCGCGTTCCATAGATCGACGTGATTGTTGCGCAGTTGACCCGCGGCGGCAGGATGGATGCCGAGCGCTGTACGAGAGCCCCTACACCGATCTTGCACCGCATGGACCTGAGGATCTTTTCCCGGATGAAAGTGTCGACAGGATCATTGAAATAGTGAACCGGTTTTGAGGCAAGTACAGTGGGCCGGACGAAGGATCGGCCGAAAAGACCGCTTGATGCCTCGGCAACTGCCGAAGCTTCAGCTACGCACCAGCTAGAACCCTTCAGCAGCAGGCTCGTCCGCGGCATCTGCTGCATCGCTGCTCAAGATCAGCCGCCGTTCCAACCGGGTGAGATTCCTCGGGGAAGGATCTTCGCGGGCTGGTTCCAAGGCAGCCGCCAGCGCTTCGCCGACCACCGTCTCATCCAGTCCCATGCCCACGGCGACCAGCGCGTCATCGGCCGGGTCGCTGTGGGGAGTGGCTTGCGCGAAATGGATCTGCCGGCCCACCATGTTGACCAGGAAGCGTTGCGTGCCGTCAGCGGTGCGCAGCTTCACGTGTCCCTTGAGCCGGTAGGCCGCGGCCGGCGGGTTCTCCAGCAGATCCAGTACGGCTCCCGGGTCTGCCGGCTCTAGGCAGCGCACCGTTACCGCGTTGGCGTGCGGAGCATGCTCGTGGACGTGGTGCGGGCGGGAGGCGGCTGCCAACGGCAGCTCGTCGATCGGGTCTTCGTCCAAGGCGATGTCGAATACCAGCTCAGGGTCTATGGCGGCGTGCGAGGCCGGGATGATGGCCACGTGCGGGTTGACGTCCCGGATCCTTCCGCTGATTCTGTCCAGGACTGCGTCGCGGTGCTCCGGGGCAATGCGGTCCAGCTTGTTGACCACCACCATGCTGGTCGCGTTGAATCGTGCCGGTGCCATGGCCGCGGTATCCACGGTGTGCTCATGCTCCACCGCGTCGATCACGTCGATGATGCCGCCGAAGCGCACCCCGTGGGCCTTGCCGAAGCGCAGCAGCCGGTCCACGTTGATCGGGTCGGCGGCGCCGCTGGCCTCCACGATGATGGCATCCAGGCGCAGCTTCGGCTGGCCCAGCTTTTCCAGCAGCTCATCCAGGCCGCTGCTGTCGGACAGGCAGCAGACGCAGCCGCCGGCAATGGATTCGGCCGCATCGATCTGGCCGGTGATCAGCCCGGTATCCACGTTGACCTTGCCGATGTCATTGATGATGACCCCTACCCGGGTGCCCGGGCGGGTCAGCAAGCGGTTGAGCAGGCTGGTCTTGCCTGCCCCCAGATATCCGGTGAGCACGATGACAGGGATCAATGCCGGCTCCTTTCGCATCGACAAGCAGGCCGAGTCCATTCTCCTTGTTCGGCCAACCGTTGCCGAGTGCTGACACGCCTGCCAGCAGGAGGCTACCAGGCGGGCAGTTCCGGGATCGGTCCGTCGGCCTCGATATGCCGGGCCTGGCCGCGGGCCAGCCATTCGATCAGGCCTTCGCGGTCCGAGCGCACCTTCAACGCGCCATCGCCGATGACCCATTCGTCGCCTTCCTCGGTCACCAGCGTCATGCCCGGTGCGTTCTTCACGCGCATGGTCCGCACGGCGGCTTCGACGGCGTTCTCCTGGGAATCCGGGTCGGCTTCCTCGATGGTCCAGGCAGTATCCAGATCGTGGTGGTGGATGACCACCTCGGCGATGCGCAGCGCCACGATGGAGGTCGCCGGAATGATCTTTCCGTGCAGGTCCACCTCTTCGACGGCCAAATCGCCGCTGAGCCGTTCGCACTGCTCGGCGAAGTAGGCGGCCGCGTCCTGGAACTTCTTGACCAGTTCCTCGCGCGGCAGGGCTGCCAGCTCGTTGATCTCCGCATCGCGGGCCGCGCGCGAGGCGTAGAGTTCCTGCGGTTCTCCGCTGGTGGCCCAATCGATGAGCTTGACCAGGCTCCGGCCGTTGGAGACCAGGTGCGCGATGACATGCGCACGGCTCCAGCCTTCGCACAGCGAGGCGGCAGCCATTTTTTCGGTGGACAGGGTCTCGATCGTGGCCGACATCATCGCGGTTTCGCGGCTGAGTCGTGACACGTCCGAGTGCAGGCGGGCAGTGTTGATCATGAAGTCACCCTACCAACGCGGGCGCTGAAGCAGCACTGGTTACGACATGGATACTGAATGCGACTCGATTCATATGCGCACTGTTTGGGCACCAGCTGCTCGGGCAAGTCTGATCTGGAAAAACACGCGTCCGGCATCCTTCTCCAGCAACCGGCAGCCACGTAGCCTTGGGAGTAAAGGCAAACGACCAGGAAAGCAGTCCAATGGCGAAGAAAAAGAAGAAGCAGAAGCCCAAGCAGGGGCATCCGGCACGCCTGCAAGCGGGCGTCGTCTCCATGGACCGCGTGAAGGTCGGGCGAGGCCTGGACGCGCTCACCGGGCAGTTCGTGCAGTGGGCCGCCAAATACCGGGATGATCCCGAAATGACGATGATGCTCCTTGCCACGGTGCGTGAAACCTTGGGCATCTACGCCGAAGTTGTCGGCCTGGACAAGGTGACCGATTTCGACCCGCCAAAACTGCTTGCAGTGCTCAGCTCGATGCTTGAATTCGAAGAAGCCGAAGATCCCGAAGCTGCTGCCAGCGGACTGGGAACCATGATCTTCATGGCTTGGTCGGACTACGCAGAGTTCCTGCGCGATACCGGCCTGTGGAAGCGCGAAGACGAAAGCCTGGAGTGGTTCCTGGAGGCACTGGAAGCCCACGATCCGTTCGGCGAGGATGCCGATGCCGCCGGCAATGACGCAATTGACGAGATCATGGCATCCGACGAAGCGTCGGCAGCCGCACTGGCAGAGATTGTGGCCATGCCGATCAGCAAGCTGGCCCGTGCTGCCTTGCCTTGGGTCCTTGTCGAAGGCAAGAAGCTGTGGGGCAGCATGCCGGTCGGCGAATTCTTGGAAACTGCCGCAGCGGCGCTCGCCGATTACATGCCTGCGGGCGTCGATGAATCGCGCCGGCCCGTGGTGTTGGGGGTAGTGCTCACAGCGCTGGAATCAGTCAATGCCATCAAGTTGCCCGACAAGGGCAAGCCTGAACGCGGTCTGATGCACGAAGACATCATGCAGCATGAGGATGCCGACGCCTTCGAAGCGAACTTCTACTTCATCCAGGCCTGCATGGATTTGTTCATGGACAAGCCTGAAAGCATGGACGAAGCCAGCATCCAGGCCTGGGGGCTGGCCGCCTTCTGGATCGTCGCGGGAATCGATGGCACCCCGCATCGCGTGGACGCCCCGCGCGATGACCAGTTCTCGCCGGAGGTCTGGGAAACTGCGCACGTGCGCCTGCGCGAACTGGTGTCGCTGGGCTTGCTCGAAGAGGGCGAAACCTACTCTGTGCCCGCGATTGTCCGGCTTGCGATTACCGACGTTGAGAATGACCTGCTCGATGACGGAGATGAATTCGACGATGCGGAGCTCGACGCGTTGTTCGGACCGGAGAGCGACGAGCCGAAACGCCTGAAGCGCGAGGAGCCCTACACCGGCAAGGTGCTGCAGCTGAAGCTGACCCTCAAGGAGGCCAAACCGCCGATCTGGCGTCGTGTGCTGGTGCCCATGGATCTGAACCTCGGCGACCTGCATGACATCATCCAGGCGAGCTTCGACTGGTACGACGGGCACCTGCACATCTTCTATGCCGGCGGTTTCGGCGGAACCTCATATGGTCCGGAGATTGACGACATGGACTACGAGAAGAATGAAGCGGAAACACTGGTTTCTTCGTTGCTGAAGAAGGAAAAAGACCGCTTGGATTACATGTACGACTTCGGTGACGGCTGGGAAATCCGCATTGACGTCGAGAAGGTCCTGGATGCTGATGATGGCCAGCTGCCGCGCTGCACCGGAGGCCGGCGCATGGCCCCGTTGGAGGACAGCGGCGGGGTCGGCGGCTGGGAAGCCAAGCTGGAAATTCTCGAAGACCCGACGGACCCGGAATACGAGGAAGTCAAAGAGTGGCTCTCCGGCTTCGGCGGCGACGAGGAAGACGAAGTCGATCCGGCGTATTTCAGCAAGGAAGACATCAACGCCCACCTGGAGCTCGAGTTCTAGGAAATGCCGCGGCACGCAAAACCGCCCTGCTTGATTCATGCGTGAATCGAGCAGGGCGGTTTGCGTGATGCGAGTGAGTGATTCTTCCGGGAACTAGCTGACAGCGCCGGACTCGGACGGCACTTCGAAGGCGGCCAGCGGCTCGGCGCCCTCATGGGAGTGGCCCCAGTAGCTTTCCTCGGTGATCTCCTCTGCCGTGTAGTAGTTCTCGTCCACGAGCATGCCGTCGGTGCCGTACTCGATGTCCCAGCCGCCCGGTGCGCGGACGTAGAAGGAGACCATGTGGTCGTTGGTGTGGCGGCCCAGCGATGCGGTGATGTTGAAATCCATCTGGCGCACCTTGTCGTAGGCGCGGCCCACGGTGTCCAGATCCTCGACCTCCATCATCAGGTGCACCAGGCCCGGAGCTTCGCCGTGCGGGGCCGGGCCCATGGCCAGCGAGTGGTGGCGCTGGTTGCAGCCGAAGAAGCGGAAGCGGGTGGCCGGGCGCTGCGGGCCCAGGCGGACCGCGCCGCGCGGCAGGAAGCCGAGCACTTCGGTGTAGAAGGACGTGGTTTCCTCCATCCTGGTGGTTGGCAGCACCACGTGGCCCATACCCTGTGCGCCGGTGACGAACTTCTGCGCGTAGCCGGTGATCAGCGGGGAGTGGTCCATGCGCGGTCCGAAGAAGATCTCCACCGGGTGGCCGGCTGGATCGGTGAACGCGATGACCTGTTCCAGGCCGCGCTCGTCGTTTTCCTCTTCGCTCAGCCAGGTCACCGGGATGCCTGCGGCCTCGACGTCCTTGGCCACCGCGGCCAGGGCGTACTGGTCGCGGACTTCCCAGCCCACCGCAACCACCTGGTCGACATCGCCCGGGAGCACGATCAGGCGTGCTTCGCGCTCGTCCATGCGCAGGTACAGGCCGTCAGGGTTCGGGCCGACAGTTTCAGCCAGGCCCAACCCCTCGACGGTCAATTCGCGCCAGCGGGCGATGTGCTGGGTCTGGACCTTCAGATATCCAAGTCCACGGATGTGAGTCATGATGTTCCCCTCGTTCGTTGTGTATCGGTGAATTGCAGTTCGGTGCCAGTGCGCTAGTTCAGCGAAGAATCCTGCAGCGGACGGATGGTGTAGCCCATGCTCTTGTCGACCAGGGTGCGCTGCCGGAAGCGTTCGGCTTCCAGCCAGAGGACATCGGCGGTGGCAAGGACATCCTTGACGAAACCGGTGCGGACTAGTTGGCCGTCCTTGCGCAGCTCCACCCGCTTGCCGGCAAGCTGCGTCCAATCTGTTGCTCCTGCCATGGGCTTTCCTTTCAGTTCCGCGGCCGTTTCCTAGACGGCGGCGGCGAGATTTGCTGGTGGTTCGACGCCGACTTCGGTCATGATGGCCGCATGGTAGCTCGGACCCGGAACGTGGATGGCGTGGGCCAGACCCATGTGGGCGTCTCGCCAGAAACGCTGGACCGGGTTGTGCAGGCGCAATCCGTTGCCGCCTGAGCGGGACAGGATCATGTCGATGGCATTAGTTGCACGCCAGGCGGCTTGGATCTGGGTGCGGCGGGCAACGGCGCGCTGCTCCAGGCTGATTTCTCCGCCGGCCGCCACCGTGTCGTAGAGGCGGTTGATGCTGGCCAGCAAGGTGTCGCGGGAAGCGCTGATTTCGCCGGCGGCCTCGCTGACGGTGTACATGGTGTACGGATCCTCGACCGATTTGAAGCCGTTGATCTGCACCCGCTCGCGCTGGTAGTCCAGGTGGGCCTGCAGTGCGCCTTCGGCCATTCCGATGACTGCGGAGGTCAACCCGACGGGGAAGATGCTGTAGAACGGCAGACGGTGGATGGGTTCGTTCTTCCCGGCCTTGCGCGCCACGTCCCCCGCGAACAGCTCGGCCTGGTCGATGGCGCGGTACTCGGGAACGAAGACGTCATCGATGATGACATCCTTGCTGCCGGTGCCCTTCAGTCCGACAACCTCCCAGGAGTCCTCGACGATGGTGTAGTCCTTGCGTGGAACGACCACGTGCAGGAAGCGCGGAGGCTGCACCGGCTTGCCCTCGGAGTCGCCCAGGAATGCACCCAGGATGACCCAGTCGGAGTGGTCGGTGCCGGTGGAGAACTGCCAGTGGCCGGTGAAGCGGTAGCCGCCTTCCACCGGGGTCGCGGTGCCCATCGGTGCGTAGGGAGAGGAAATCCAGACTTCGTTGCTTTCGCCCCAGATCTCTTCCTGGAGTTTGGGGGACATGAGTTCCAGTTCCCACGGGTGCACGCCGACCACGCCTGCCACCCAGCCAGCCGAGCCATCCAGACTTGCGAGCTTCATGACGGTTTCTGCGAATTCGGCCGGGTGGGCGCGGGTCCCGCCATACTCGACCGGTGCCAGCAGCTTCATGACTCCGGATTCGCGCATGATCCTCACGGTTTCGTCGCTGAGCTTCCCCAAATCTTCATTGACGGAAGCCAGCGCACGCAGCTCATTAGCACGGGTGGTGAGGACATCGCTCACTGAGGTAATCGTCATGGAATTCTCGCTTCCTAATCAAGCTCATAAAACTTTGCTGCTGGCACGAATCTAGGCAAAGAGCAGCCGTGATGTGACCTATGTCTCAGCTACTGGGATTGTTGTTTTCACAGCGTGGTTTGGGCGTGAAATCCGGCATCCCGGTCAACGGGATCCGCACTGATCCAGGCTGTGCAAGCGCCATAGGGTTCACCAAAGACCACTTTCAATCCGCAGATCGAGGAGCGAATCAGATGACTACGGAACTTCGCAACGCGCCGGGCGGATCGCCTGCTTCCGGCGTCGATGCAGTCCTGCGCGAACTGCCCACCGAGCAGGGAACGCTGCGCTACTGGGAGGCCGGCCAGGGCCGCCCCCTGGTGTTCCTGCATGGGTCGGGGCCCGGCGTCAGCGGATGGCAGAACTTCGGCGACGTGCTGCCGGCCTTCGCCGAGCACTTCCACTGCTACGTGATTGAATTCCCCGGCTTCGGCGTCAGCGACCCGACGGACCAGCACCCCATGCCGGCAGCCAGCCAAGCGGTCATCGACCTGCTGGACGGGCTGGGCCTGGAGCAGGTCGACATCATCGGCAACTCGATGGGCGGCATGGTCGGCACGATGTTCTCCATGGGCCACCCCGAGCGCGTGCGCCGGCTGGTCACCATCGGCGGCCTGGGCTTGAACGCCTTCGCGCCGTTCCCCGCCGAAGGCATCAACCTGCTGATAGCCTTCACCGAAGACCCGACCCGCGAACGCCTGGTCCAGTGGCTGCGCTCCATGGTGTACGACGAGGACACCGTCACCGAGGAACTGATCGAGAAGCGCTGGGCGCTGGCCACCGAGCCGAAGACCCTGGAAAGCGCGCGCCGAATGTACAGCTCTGCGGCCATGAAGGCGCAGATCGCAGCGCAAGCCGATTCCGACCAGCCGCCGGCCTGGGCGATGCTGCACAAGGTCAAGGCCAAGACCCTGATCCTGTGGGGCCGCGATGACCGCGTCACCCCGATGGACGCCTCGCTGATCCCGATGCGCACCATCCCGGACGTTGAACTGCATGTGTTCCCGAAGTGCGGGCACTGGGCCATGATCGAGCAGAAGCAGGCCTTCGAGAGCGTTGTCGTTGAATTCCTGAATCGCGAGGAGGATGCGTCATGACCAGCACCGTCAGCACCCCGCGGATTACCGCGCTGCACGCCCGAGTTGTCGAAGTCATCAAGGAAACCGCCGACGCGCACACCCTGGTGCTCGAACCGCCGGCGGAGCATGCCGAGAGCTTCAGCTACCGTCCCGGCCAGTTCCTGACCCTGCGCATCCCCAGCGACCGCGACCATGATGCGGCGCGCTGCTACTCGCTGTGCAGCTCCCCGGAGCAGGACGAAAAGCTCAAGGTGACGATCAAGCGCACCCGCGACGGGTACGCCTCGAACTGGATCTGCGACAACGTGGAAGCCGGGCATGAGATCGAGGTGCTCAAGCCCGCCGGCACCTTTGTGCCTTCGGACCTGGATGCCGACTTCCTGCTGTTTGCTGGCGGCAGCGGCGTGACCCCGGTGATGTCCATCCTGAAGTCAGCGCTGATCTCCGGCACCGGTTCGATCACCCTGGTGTACGCAAACCGCGACGAGCAGAACGTGATCTTCAAGGACGAACTGGTGGCGCTGGCCAAAGCCTACCCGGGCCGCCTGACCGTGATCCACTGGCTGGAAAGCGTCCAGGGGATCCCTGACCTCGCTTCGATGACCGCCCTGGCCAAGCCCTACGCTCAGCGCGAAGCGTTCATCTGCGGACCTGGCCCCTTCATGGACTGCATTGAAACCGTGCTGCAGAACCTGGGCGCCGAGCCGAGCCGGGTGCACATAGAGCGTTTCGTGTCGCTGGATGCCGACCCGTTCGCTCCGGTCGAAGCGCTCGTCCAGGACGCCGACGGCGAAACCGCCGAGGTCGAGGTGGAACTGGACGGAGAAACAAGCAGCATTGCCTGGCCTGCCGGCAACAAGCTGCTGGACGTCCTGCTCAACGCGGGACTCGACGCACCGTTCTCCTGCCGCGAGGGCGCCTGCAGCGCTTGCACCTGCATTGTGCTGGAAGGCGAAGTGGAGATGGAGCGCAATGAGGTGCTCGAAAAAGAAGACCTGGAGGAAGGACTGGTCTTGGCCTGCCAGGCCAAGGCACTGACCCCGAAGGTGAAGATCACCTACGAAGGCTAGAAAAGACACCGGATGCCCCGCCGCAAGGCGGGGCATCCGATGTCTGGGCAGTTAATTGGCGAGCTGGCGGCAGCAGCTATCGGGCGGCAGGTTCTGCAAGCTCGAGGCTGCCCCGGGCAGTTGCATCACGCAGCGCCGCACGCAGGGTCTCGCACCCTACGAACTGGTCGCGCGGCAGGCTTCCTGACGGGCATGCCGGCCGCTCCCGGCACAAGTCCAGGGCTTCGCCGGTCCACTGGATGCTGGTCTGCTCCCATGCGGTCTTGCGGACCTGGACCTTGGCCAGGCACTCGGTGCAGCTCACCTGCTGCATGGCGGCGTTGTCGCCCTGGGCACGTGCTGTCATGATGCTAGCTGCTTTCCATTGGGTCGGCGGAGGATCAGGGTGCGGGCCGAGGACCTGGTCCACAGGTCCATCGGCATGGTGGTGTCCACTTCGTATTCGTACCGCTCGGTCATCCCAGGAGTGATGTCCTGCGTATCCACGAAGAACTGCGAGTACCAGCGGCGCAGCGCGGCGACCGGGTGGCTGTCCGCAGGCTCGTCCTGGCGCTCGGTAGCGGCGGCGTCATCCAGCTGCGCGCGCACTGCCCCGGTGATCGAACGCAGGATCTGCGCGGCGTGGCCGCAGGCCGCGGTTTGCAGCTCGGGTGCCGGTGGATGCCCGGTGCGGACCATGACGCCGGTCATCAGCACCAGGCGCTTTGCGTCGATGGGGTAGTGCGCGGTGAGCACTACTGCATCCAGGGTGCGGTCTTCCAGTACGTAGTCCAGCTGCGCGATCATCACCGCCGGGCCGTAGTAGCTGGCCACCGAGTCGGCTAGTTCGATTGCCGGGGCATCATCCGCTGGATCCTGCAACTGGTAGCTGTAGTGCAGTGGGCCTTCGAAGTACTGGGTGGCAAGCTGCCCTTCGAAAACATTCTTGAAGTACAGCTGCTCGCTACGGGTGACATGGGGTGAATCGGCCAGATGCACCAGGTGCTCCATGACCTGGCCGGTGCCGGCGGAGAGGGTGGTTTCCTTCCATTCCCACGCCGAGAATTCAAGATCTTCGCCGTCATCCGGACCGGTGCCGCCGCGCAGGCGGGGGATGACCAGGTTCTGCGCAGGCTCAGCGCCTTGCGGGTCATGCCAGGCATAGAGCAGGCCGTCCTGCTCAAGGCTGGGAAGCTCCTGCTCGACCGTGCCGGCCTCCATCCGGACCGTTAGCTGGTCCTGGCCATTGGCTTGCACCGCCAACCGGGAGCCGAAGGCGCTCAGGCTGCGGGTGCTGCCGTCACGGAATCTGCGGGACAGGCCAAGGCAATGCCAACCGCGCGCGTAGCGCGCGGGAACAGCCTGGGGCTGTTCATCCCAAAATGGCTCCGGATTTGCTTGAACCATGTGCATCCCATCCTTTCGCCAAAACGGACTCAGAGACGCCTCTCCGCAGCACCTGCTCCGGAGAAGACTTAAATCTATATCTAGCCATATTTTCCGGTTCTGGAAACGGGGAATCCCGGTGTGCGGGATGTCACAAAAATCGTTGAATCGGGTTTGTCCCGAATTGTCCTACTGGGTGGGATGCAGCGTCCGGCCAGCGTGCCGTCTCTGATTGGGTAGCGCTCACACCCTGTGCGATGACGAAGGAGAAACTATGTCCGGCAATCAAGTTTGGGACGATGAATACGAGGTTGTAGTCATCGGCTCGGGCGCTGCGGCCCTGGCTGGCGCCTACACCGCGGCACGGCGCGGCCTGAAGACCCTGCTCGTGGAGAAGACCAACCTTCTGGGCGGCGCTTCGGCCTACTCCGGCGCCTCCTGCTGGCTGCCGGGCACCCAGGTGCAGCAGCGTGCCGAGGTCGAGGACTCCGGAGAGTCCGCCAAGGCGTACCTGCAGGCGGTCATGGGCGATCACGAGGTCGAACGCCGCGAGGCATTCGTGGACACCGCCCCGGAACTGGTGGAATTCTTCGAGTCGGATCCTGCCATCGAGTTCTACTGGACTGCATTCCCCGACTACTTCAACGCCCATGAGAGCAAGCCGCTGGGGCGCTCCATGATGCCGGTGGATCTGCCACGCGAGGACATCGGCGAACTGGCCGACCTGGTGCGTCCGCTGGTCGAGTACGACCGCTACAACCAGCCGCACCCGGACGGCCCGCTGACCGCAGGCCAGGCGCTGATCGGCCGGCTGCTGCTGGCGCTGACCAACACCGGCAACGGCACCATCCAGCTGGAGACCGAGCTGGTGGATGTCGTTTCCGAAGATGGCCGGGTGACCGGCGCCATCGTGAAGAATGCCGAGGGCACCCGCCGGATTCGCGCCACCGAGGGCGTCATCCTGGGTGCTGGCGGCTTCGAGGCCAACCAGGACCGGCGTACCCTGAACGGCACCCCGGGCAATTCCGGCTGGACCATGGCCCCTGCCGGAGCGAACACCGGCACCGCCATCCGTGCCGGCCAGAAGGCCGGCGGCGTCGTTGAGCAGCTGCACCAGGCCTGGTGGTGCCCGGGAGCAGCGCAGCCCAAGGGCAACGCGGCATTCGCACTGGGCTTCCGTGGCGGCGTGTGGCTGGATGCCAACGGCCAGCGCTTCGCCAACGAGTGCCTGCCCTACGACCAGATGGGCCGGGTGCTGGCGGCCGCGCCGGAACGCATCCCGTCCTGGTTCATTTTCGATTCGCGTTTCGGCGGCGAGCTGCCGGGCATCATGCGCCCGTTCAACACCACCCCGCAGGAGCACCTGGATGCCGGCACCTGGGTCAAGGCCGATACCCTCGAAGAGCTGGCGGCGGCCACCGGCCTGCCAGCCGATGCGCTGCAGGCCAGCATTGAGCGTTTCAACGGCTTCACCGTCACCGGCGTGGATGAGGACTTCCACCGCGGCGAGAACCCTTATGATCAGTTCTTCGCCGATCCTGAATATGGTCCGGGCCCGACCCTGATCCCGGTTGACCAGGCGCCGTTCTATGCGGCCCGCATGGTGCTGAGCGACCTTGGCACCAAGGGCGGGCTGCGCACCGACGTGGATGCGCGTGTGCTGCGTGAGGATGGTTCCGCTGTCGAGGGGCTGTACGCGGTGGGCAACACCAGCGCGTCCTTCTCCGGCGGGTTCTACCCCGGCCCGGGCACCCCGCTGGGCTCGGGCATGGTCTTCGCCTACCGTGCGGCCCAGACCCTGAAGGCCCCGGTACAGGCCCAGGTCGGCTAACCTCCGGAACCTTTGCATGACGAAGGCCGGGGCCGGCAGGAACACCAGATGTCCTGCCGGCCCCGGCCTTCGGTGTACCGGTTTCCAGCTCACTGGCAAAGTGCTGAGCCAAGCTAGTGCAGCCACTGCCCAGGCGCAACGCGAAGATGGCCGGAATCCTTGCGGATTCCGGCCATCTTCGCGATGCGTTCAGGCGTTGGTGCTTGTCAGCTAACCAAGGCTCCGGTTGGCCGGTGCTCCCGCTGCAATGCGGACGCCGCCCCTGCGTACATGATGTCCTTTACGGCGCCCAGTGTTTGGGGGTGCGCCGGTACGTGGGCGGTGACCAGCTGCACCGCGCGTTCCACGAGCTGTTCCACCGGAACCGCGTCGTCCACCAGGCCGGCGGCTGCCGCTTGGTCGCCATCGAAGCGCCGCCCGGTCAGCATGGCGTCGCGCGCCTGCGCTGGGCTGAGCTTGGACTGCACCATGGAGGCCATCCCTGCGGTGAAGGCGATGCCGATATTCACCTCGGGGAAGCAGAAGAAGCCGCGCTCGGTGCGCATCACCCGATAGTCGTGGGCCATGGCCAGCAGCGCCCCGCCGCCGAAGGCATGGCCGTTGATGGCAGCCGCGGTGGGCAGGGGCAGCGTGAGCAACCTGCGGTACAACGCCTGCAGCGGGCGCACGTAGTCCGGGTCGAGTTCCACCGGGCCCTCGGCCTCGGCCACGTCCAGGCCGTTGGAGTAGAACTTGCCCGTGCCGGTGGTCACCAGCGAGGTGGCCGGCGAAGCGAGCACCTCATCGAGCAGGTTGCCGATGTCCCGCAGCCAGCTGGTGCTTTGGCGGTTCTCATTCCCACCCAGGTCCAGGATGGCGGTGCCATCGATGTATTCCAGATTAGGCATTGGCACCTTCCTTGGCCGGCGCGAGCGGGCGGATGTTGCGCTTGAGGATCTTGCCGGCCGCGTTGCGCGGCAGCTCATGGGTGATTTCCACGCTGCGCGGCACCTTGTAGTTGGCCAGCCACTTGCGGCAGTGGGCAATCACTTCCTGCTCGGTGAGCGGCGTTCCAGGCAGCACCTCGACGACCGCGTGCGCTACCTCGCCCATGCGGTCATCGGGCCGGGGGAGCACCGCGCAGGCAAAAACGCCGTCCAGCGAACCGATGGTGTTCTCCACTTCGGCCGGGTACACGTTGAACCCGCCCACGGTGAACATGTCCTTGATCCGGTCAACAATGCTCAGATAGCCCTCTTCGTTGAGCTTGCCCATATCCCCGGTGTGCAGCCAGCCCTCGGCGTCAACTGCCTTGGCGGTAGCTTCCGGGTCATCCAGGTAACCGAGCATGACGTTCTCTCCGCGGACCAGCACCTCCCCGGCGGTGCCCGCAGGGACATCGTCTCCGTTGCTGTCCACAACGCGCACCTCGAAGCTGGCGGTGGGCCGGCCGGCGGTGGTGGTGACGGTGTGCGCGCTGTCGCCCGCGCGGCACATGGTGACCACCACTGCCTCGCTCAGCCCGTATGCGGTGGTCAGCTGCTTGACCTGGGCTTCGGTGCGCAGGCGTTCGAGGAGACGGTCCGGGACCATGGCGGAGCCGAGCACTGCCAGCCGCCAGTTGGTTTCCGCCGCGGCAGGGAAGTTCGGGTGGTCGAGGATCGATTGGTGGATGGTCGGGGCGCCGGGGATGACGCTGATCTTTTCCTCGCGCAGCAGGCGGACGGTTTCATCCAGGTCGAAGGTCGCCATGGGGTAGATGGCTGCTCCGGTGGCCAGGCAGACCAGGATGCCGACCTTGTAGCCGAAGGTGTGCGAGAACGGACTGACCACCAGGTAGCGGTCTTCTTCGGTGATCTGCGCGTGGTCGGCCCAGGCGTAGCTGACGCCCAGGGACTGGCGGTGGGCGGAGATGACGCCCTTGCTGCGCCCGGTGGTGCCGGAGGTGAAGAAGAGATCCGCGATGTCTTCGGGAGAAACTTGCGCGGAGCGAGCAGCGACCACAGCAGGATCGGTGCCGTTGCCGGCGGCCAGGAATTCGTCCCATCCCTCCATCGGAAGCACCGCGGTGCCCGCCGGGGTGCCGGAGGCCCCACTAGGCAGGCCGACCAAGGTCTTCAGTTTCGGCAGGCCCGGGACCAGATGGGCCTCGTCGGCGTAGCCGAGCTGTGTGGCGCCGTCTACGAGCAGGCGGGTGTAGGAGGTGCCCAGGAAGCCTTCGGCCACGAACAAGACCCGGGCCTCGGCCCGGGAGAGGATCTGGTGCGCTTCGATGCCGCGGAAGCGCGAGTTCAGTGGCACCATGGCAGCGCCGACGCTGGTGGCCGCAAGTGCTGCGATCACCCAGCGCGCGCCGTTCGGCGCCCAGATGGCTACCTTGTCACCGTGCTTCACGCCGCTGGCGATGAGCGCCGCGGAGGCCTGATGGATCTGCTCGGCCAGCTCGGCGAAGCTCAGGCGCATCGGCCCGTCGACCAGAGCCTCCCTGTCGGTGAAATGCTCGGCGGCGTAGGCCACCAGAGCGGGGATGGTTTGCGGTTGATCATGGCTCTGCATGCTCGTGGCTCCCTTGTCTCTTCGCAGCACCGTCCCCAACTGGTGGGACGCTCTGTGTTGGCGTAATCGAGCTCAATATCCACCACCCAACCCGGATCAGGGGCCGGCGGGGAAATAGTTCGAGGCTACTGAGGTTGGGGATGCTGTGAGCAGTGTGTCCCGGTGGGCGGGAGTGCCGGTGCTGTGGAAAAGATGCTGGGAGCCTCGGGCGGCAGGTTGCCGGGACCCTAGGCCACGATCCCGTCGAGGAACAGTGCGCTGCAATCGGCGGTGAGCTGGTCCAGCGTGTACTTCTTGGACGGGGTGAACCAGCGGGCGGTCAGCCACAGCGCATCGCGGATCAACCGGTGCGCCACCTGGGCATCTAGGTCCTGCTTGAACGCGCCGGAGGCGATGCCCTGCTCGATGACTTCCACCCAGAGCTTGGCGATGTCGCTGCTGATCGCGCGCGCACCGGTGGACTTGGGCAGCTTCTGGATGTACGCGACCTCGTTCTGGTAGATCTGCGTGGCGTGGGGGAAGTCGCGGATGATTTCCAAGGTGATGCGGATCAGCTGGTTCAGTGCCTCGCGGGGTTCGGTGCCCGATTCGGTGGCGTTGCGGTAGCGCCCTTGCAGTTCCTGCAGGAATTCGGTCAGGATTTCCTCGACCATCTCGTCCTTGGAGGAGAAGTGGTGGTAGAGGCTGCCCGAGAGCATGCCCACCGAAGCGGAGATTTCGCGCACCGAGGTGCCGCCGATGCCCTGCTCGGCAAAAAGCCTGGCCGCGTTGTCCAGGATGACAGTCCGTCGGGCCGGGGCAGTCTTTTCAGCCATGTGTCGCTCTTTCGCAGATGGTGCAGGTTCATGAGGTGCCGGATCTTCGCCGCGCCAGGCGCTGCGAGGTCGAATTCCATCCTAGCAACTAACCAAGCGCTCGCTATTTCTGCTGGGTGCGTCCCGGCCACCGGGATGCGCTGCCCGGCCCGCCACGGCACCGCGATGTAATGGTGGGCGGCGTGCACCATCCGCCGTCGATTTCCCTTCCCGAAGGAGCAGCCCATGAGGAATTGGACCCACCACTACGCCCGGATCAACGGCATCCAGATGCATTATGTGGAAGAAGGCCAGGGGCCGCTGGTGCTGCTGCTGCACGGTTTCCCGCACACCTGGTTCAGCTGGCGGCACCAGATTACCGCGCTCGCCGAGGCCGGCTACCGCGTGGTGGCTCCGGACCTGCGCGGCATGGGGCAGACCGAAGCGCCTCAGGAGCTCGCGGCCTATCGGGCTGACGTCATCACCGCCGATCTGGTGGGCCTGCTCGACCACCTGGGCGAGCAGCAAGCGGTGGTCTCCGGCATCGACTACGGCATGTTCGCCGCCTACGACCTGGCTGCCGAGCATCCCGAACGCGTACGTGCGCTGATTGGCCTGCAGTACGCCGGACTGCCGCACTACGACGCGCTGCCCTCGCAGATCGAGATCGAGCGCGGCAAGGAAGCGTTCAACCACATGGCCTACTACCATGTGGATCCGCAGGGCGCCCGCACCGACTACGACGCGCACCCGCGCGAAATCATCGCCAAGATTTTCCACGTGCTCTCCACCGACGGCGACTTTGCCGCGGTGCATGCCAACCCGCCGGGCACGCCCTACCGCCAGGCGCTGCCGCAGCCGCCGTCCTTGCCTTGGTCATGGCTGGGCGAGTGGGAACTGGAAGCCTATGTCAGCGACTTCGCCCGCAGCGGTTTCGGCGGAGGCATCAACTGGTACCGGGTGGCAGACCTGAACTGGGAATACCGCAACGCCCGCGCGGCCGGGAAGAGCACGGTGCCCTACTACTTCTTGGGCTCGGAAACCGACCTGCAACTGGCCGAACAGTACGGCGAGGGCATTCATGCGCAGCTCGACGCGCAGCATGAGGACGTGCGCCAGGTGGCCACCGTGCCCGGTGGTGGCTACCTGATTGCAATGGAGCGCGCTGCAGAGGTCACCGAGTACTTCCTGGCATTCCTCCACGATATGGACCGGGTGAGCGTCTAATCCGCCAGCGCACCTAGAATTGCCATCGAGGCGATGAGGAGGCTGCATGCAGTGGATTGAGGCGGCGTTTGTCCGTGGCGGAACGAGTAAGGGCCTGTTTTTTGCCGAGGACTGGCTCCCGGAAGGGCGCGAGGCCCGGGACCGGGTTTTCGCCGCGGCGCTGGGCTCCCCGGACCGCTTCTGCCGACAGCTGGACGGGATGGGCGGCGGCAGCTCCTCGCTGTCCAAGGTCATGGTGGTCTCCCGCTCACGGCGCGAGGGCGTGGACCTGGACTATACCTTCGGCCAGGTCGCGGTGGATACCGGGGTGACCGACTACGCGGGCAACTGCGGAAACCTGTCCTCTGGGGTGGTGCCTTTCGCCCTGGAAGCCGGACTGCTCCAGACCACCGATGGCCAGCAGCATTTCACGTTGTTCAACACGAACACCAACAAGATCGTCCAGGTGAGCCTGCCGGTTATCCAAGGCAGCGCCGCCGTGGCCGGCGAGCTCTCGCTGCCCGGGGTGCATGGCACCGGTGCGCCGATTAAATTGGGCTATCCCGACCCGTCCGGCAGCCGCAGCGCAGGACTTTTGCCCACCGGCAATCCGGTTGACCTGCTGCAGGTGGAAGGGCAGGAGTATCCGGTGAGCCTGGTAGATGCGGCGCTGCCGACGGTGGTCATCGAGGCCGCGCGGCTGGGCCTGGACGGCACCGAACTCCCGGAAGACATTGATGCTGACAAGCCGGTAATGGCGTTGCTGGAGAAGATCCGCCGGGCCGGGGCAGCGGCCATGGGACTGTGCGCCACTGCCGAGGAAGCCGCGCAGGTCATGCCGAAGATCGTGCTGGCTGCCGCGCCGGCACCGGCGACGCTGCTGGATGGCTCGCTCAGCCCAGCCGAGGACTGCGACCTGCTGGTCCGGGTGATCTCCATGGGGCAGACGCACAAGGCGGTTCCGGGCACCGGGGCGATGTGCCTGGCGGCGGCCGCGCAGATTCCTGTAAGCATCGCCGCAACGCTGGCCGGCCCGCGGAACAGCGACGTGATCCGGTTGGGCACCCCCTCCGGCGCGGTGTCCGCCGCAGCGCATTTCAACGACGCCGGGCAACTGGAGCACACCTCGCTGCTGCGCACCGCGCGGATCCTGATGAAGGGCTTCGTGCAGCTGCCGCGATAGCACTCCCGCGGCAGCTGCACGAAGTTCCCTGGATGAACTGCTAACCGACGCTGCTCAGCGGCAGCAGCCGCTCGCAGTCCACCGCGTACGGGGAGCTGCCCTCCGGCAGTGCGCCGTGCTGGTCATTGGGCTTCATCACGCAGTGGGTGCGCCCGTAGACCGTGTACATGCACTTGTTGCAGTGGATGCAGCGGCTGGTCACGGTGGAATCCTCGCGGATCCGGTTGGCCAGGTCCGGCTCGCGCAGCAGCCCGCGGCCCATGGCCACGAAGTCGAAGCCCTCGCGCATGCCGGTGTCGATGTGCTCCCGGCTGGTGATGCCGCCGAGCAGGATCAGCTTGGTGTGCTTCATGACCGGCACGAACTGGCGTGCCGCTTCCAGCATGTACAGGTCCTTGTACGGGAAGCTGCCCAGGGCGAGCTTGCCGAACAGCCGCACTCCGGTCTTCATCGGCTCCTTGACCACGGCGGCGAAGTCCGAGACCGGCACGTCGCCGCGGAACAGGTACATCTGGCGGATGATCGAGGACCCCTGGGTCAGCTCGATGGCATCCAGGTTCCGGTCCTGGTCCAGCAGCTGCGCGGTGCGGATCGAGTCATTGAGCCAGATGCCGCCCGGCAGCCCGTCGTCCATGCTGATCTTGGCAATCACAGCGATCTTGTCGCCGACCACCTCGCGCACGCGCTGGGCGATTTCGCGCACGAAGCGCGAACGGTTCTCGATGCTGCCGCCGTACTCGTCCTTGCGCCGGTTCAGCAGCGGGGAGAGGAAGGAACTGGGCAGGTAGTTGTGCCCGAAGTGCAGCTCCACGGCGTCGAAGCCAGCCTGCACCGCAATCCGCGCCGCAGCCCCGAACTGCTCGATGACTCCGGTGATTTCCCAGCGGCGGATCGCGCGGCAGTATTCCATGGACGAGGGGTTCACGAACTTGCTCGGCCCCATGGAGGTCACGCCGGTGATCTTCTTCGAGGCGACCATGCCCGCATGGCCCAGCTGCGCGCTGATCGCCCCGCCCTCGGCATGGATCGCATCGGTCAGCTGCCGCAGCCCGGGCAGCGCCTGCTCGCTCATCAGGATCTGCCCCGGCGCCGAGGCGCCTTCCGGGGAGACGCAGCAGTAGGCCACGGTGGTCATCGCCGCGCCGCCGCGGATGAAGTCCAGGTGGAAATCGATCAGGTCGTCGGTGACCAGGCCCTTGGGGGAGCGGCCCTCGGAGGTGGCGGCCTTGATGATGCGGTTGCGCAGCGTCACCGGGCCCAGTGTGGTCGGGGCGAATGGGTCGGGAATGGTGGTGGTCATGCTCGTCCTTTCCGCGGCGCGAGGCCGGGTTGTGGGATAGGGAACAGCAAAAAGATGGCAAGGGGCTCCCACCATGGTGCGGACCGTGGTGGGAGCCCCTTGCCGGCTGCGCCGAGGCGTCCTAGACGGGGTCCTCGACCAGCGCGTCGCCGATGACCGGCTCCACGCGCGACTTGATTTCCAGCTTTCCGTCGCGCACTGCGTCGTCGATGCTCTGGCTCAATGACGCGCAGCTCAGCGCGGTGGTGCCGCAGACGCTGTCGCGGTCATCGGCGGTGGCTTCGGCGAAGCGGGGGCACGAGGTTGCCGCATCACTGACCCACTGCACACTGGTGTGCGGGATGCTGTATTTCTCCACCAGGACGGCGGTCCCGCACTGCTGGCAATCGATCTGTTTCATGATGTGCTCCTCGCTGGCCCTGGTTCCGGGCCGATAGTTCTTTTCCCCATGCGGCGTTGCGCCGGGTGCGTGGTGTGTCGGCTAGGACTAGGCCTTGGCCTTGGTCGGATCCTGCTCCGGGACGATGCCCTTGGCCACGTTCTGGGCGACCTCGACCTTCCAGGTTTCCAGCGCCTTGGTGGTGTCCACCTCGAACTCGAAGCGGGCGACCATGTCCTCGGTGATGTCCTCGACATCGACGAAGAACTGTTCGTACCAGCGGCGCAGCTGGTAGACCGGGCCGTCCTCGGCGGTCAGCAGCGGGTTGTCGATGCGGGTCTTGTGCTTCCAGATCTCCACGTCCTGCTTGAACTGGGTCTCCACGCCCTCGGTGAACATTTCCGCCATGCCGTCGGCCTGCTCCTGGGTGACGCCGTCGATGGTGTGCACGGTGGTGCCGAACATCAGCACGAACGAGTCCTGCGAGATCGGGTAGTGGCAGTTGACCAGCTTGGTTTCCACGGTGGTGTCGCCGGCCACGGTGTACACGGTGTCCAGCATGAAGGACGGGCCGTAGTAGGCGGCATCCGAGATGGTCTCCGAGTCGGGCATGTCCAGCTGCACGCCAGTGTGGATGTCGTCGCGGCCGGTGGAGCGCATGTGCTGCGCGGCGACGTGGCCTTCGAAGATGTTCTTGAAGTACTGCGGCATCTGGTAGTGCACGTAGAAGAAGTGCGCCATGTCCACCACGTTGTCCACGATTTCGCGGCAGTTCGAGCCCTCGACCAGGAAGGTGTTCCAGGACCAGTCGCTCCACTCGTCGGTGCCGAAGCCCGGGATCTCCGGGATGGTCACCTCTGGTGGCGGCGGGTTGCCCTGCGGGTCGTTCCAGACGAACAGCAGGCCGTTGACCTCCATGGTTTCCCAGGCGGCGGTGCGGGCACGCAGCGGGACGCGCTGCGCGTACGGCACGTCCTTGCACTTGCCGTCGCCGCCCCAGCGCCAGTCGTGGAACGGGCAGGAGATCTCGTCGCCCTTGACTTCGCCCTTGGACAGGTCGCCGCCCATGTGGCGGCAGTAGGCGTCCAGCACGTTGAGCTTGCCCTTGGTGTCGGCCCAGATCACTACCTTGGTGCCGAAGACCTTGATGGTGTGCGGCTTGCCGTCGCGGAAGTCCTTGGAGCGGCCCAGGCAGTGCCAGCCGCGGGCGAAGCGGGTCGGGTTGCTGCCCGTTTCGATGAGCCGGACTTCGTCGAACTGCTCGGAATCGGTGATTTCGGTCATGTCAATGGACATGGCTTCTCCTTTTCGTTGGTGTGGTGCCGGCGAGCCGTGAATTCTCGCCGAAAGATAGCTGCGCACCGATGGCAGGGCCATCATCGGTGAAGGCCTGGATGGTGCGGCGAGCCGGGGGATCTGCGGGTTTGCTCAGCGCATGAGCACCTGGCCGCCGTCCACCGGCAGCGAATGCCCGGTGATGTAGCGGGAATTCTGCGAGCAGAGGAACACGACCGCCGGGCCGATGTCCTTCTCGGTGTCGCCCAGGCGCCCCAGCGGAATCGTCGCGATGTACTCGCGGGCTTCCTCCGGGTTGATGCGCTCCCAATGCTCAAGGGCGGGCGAGGTGGCCAGCGGAAGGATCGCATTGACCCGGATGCCGTCGTTGGCCCATTCGCAGGCCGCCGTGCGAGTGAGCACCCGGATCGCTTCCTTCGCGGCCGCGTAGCCGCCGTAGCCGGTCGGATTCCAGCGCACCCCGGCGCCGGAACCCAGGTTGACGATGCTGCCCTGGCCTTGCAGGTGCGGGTGGCAGGCGCGCATCAGGCGCCAGGTAGCCAGCGGACCCGATTCCATGCCGCGCAGGTAGTCCTGCTCCGGCAGCTCCAGCAGCTCGCCGTGCACTGCGGTCTGGGCGTTGTTGACCAGGATGGACAGCCCGCCGAAATGCCCGACCACGTCCTGGACCAGCTGTTCGATCTGCTCCGGGTCGATGACATCGCAGGCGAATGCCTGGGCGTCGCCGCCCTCGCTGCGGATTTCCGCGGCCACGTTCTCGATCTTCTGCGCGGTGCGACCGGCCAGAGCCACGCGGGCTCCTTCGGCTGCCAATGCGCGGGCGATGCCGCGGCCGATGCCTTGGCCCGCTCCGGTGATCAAGGCCACCTGGCCGTCGAGTACACCCATGCCTGCTCCTCTTCGTTGCCAACACTTCCGCACTCAGTGTGCCAAGCGAATGTGACCGGGATCTCTTCGCATCCCACTGTCCGGGACTTTGCGCCGAGCGCTTTCCAGAACGGCAACATACTGATTCCACATTCGGGGTCAAGGGCCTGCGCAGCGCCGCCGAAGCACCCCGGGCGTACATCACATCACTCGCAAAGAAGAGGAATCCCCATGAGCACGACCGGGCGGAACAGCACGCCGAAATCCAAATTCCCTGGCTACGCGAAGATCGTCAGCGTCCTGCTGGCCGCCGAATTCGTCGGCACCTTCGAGTCCGCGATGATCTTCATCGCGCTGCCCAGCATGATGCACGAGTTCAACGTCGACGCGGCGGCGATCGGCTGGGCCTCGACGGCCTTCCTGCTCGTAGCCGCCGCCTCCGCCGCGGTCTGCGGCCGCCTGGGCGACATGTACGGGCGCAAGAAGCTGCTGGCCATCGTGCTGGCGATTTCCGTGGCCGGATCGGTCATCAGCTTCACCTTCGGTTCGCTGGAAGGCGTGATCCTGGGCCGTGCGCTGCAGGGCGTCGCCGGGGCGACCTTGCCGCTGTGCCTGGGCTTGGCCCGGCAGCAGCTGCCCAAGGACAAGGTGCCCAATGTGATCGCGTTGATCGCCGGGTCCTCCTTCCTGGCCGGCGCCGGCGGCAACTTGATTTCCGGCGTGCTGCTGCAGCTGGGCAACTGGAAGGCGCTGTTCATCGTCTCCGGAATCATGGCCGCCGTGGCCACGCTGATGGTGCTTTTCCTGCTGAAGTCTTCACCGGTGAACCGCGCCGAGGCGCGCGGCATCGACTACATCGGCGGGCTGCTGTTCGCCCCGGCTGTCGCCCTGGTTCTCTACGGCCTGACCAATGCCAGTGCCTGGGGGCCGCTGGACGGCAAGACCCTGGGCTTCGTGCTCGGCGGCCTGGCAGTTGCCGCGATCTGGGTCTGGTGGGAGCTGCGGGCGCAGAACCCGATGATCAACCTGCGCCTGATGAAGACCAACAAGATGGCGCTGACCCAGCTGTGCACCGCGGTGCTGGGCATCGGCCCGCTGGTGGCAGTGGGCATCCTGACCCCGCTGATCCTGCTGGCGCCCGCCACGGATCCCGCTGGCCTGGGCGTTTCGCCGGCCGTCGGTGGATTGGTGATCTTCAGCGCCGCGACCCTGAGCTTTGTCGGCTCGCCGTTCAGCGGCAAGGTCGCCGCCGCCGTGGGCGCCCGCCGTGCGCTGCTGATCGGAATCGTGATCAGCTTCATCGGCTACTCGATGATGTTCTGGGCGGATAACACGCTGCTGACCTTCATCATCAACACCTACGTGATCGCCATCGGCGTCATGTTCGCCTACACCGCGTTCCCGAATCTGGTGGCCGAATCCGTGCCGCTGGAGAACACCAGCGAGGGCATGGGCATCAATACGGTCACGCGCACCATCTTCATGGCCGTGGGCACCACGGTGCTGACCATGGCGCTGGCCTCCTCGACGGTTGAGGGGACCACGGTCTCCACCGAAGCCGGGTTCAACACCGCCTACATCATCATCTCTGCCAGCTGCGTGCTGGCCTTCTTCCTGGCGCTGCGCATCAAGGACGTGCCGCGCACCGAAGCCGCCGACCCGCAGGATGCCGCGGAAGCCCGCGTAGCCGGCGCCTAGCGCCCGCCCATTTATCCGGGGCAGGGATCTGCCTGCCCCGCCATATGCCGCCGCCCCGGCGGGTTCGATGCTGCGAACCTGCCGGGGCGGGGACCCGTCCGCCGGTGGTGCATCCAACGAATCTCGCGCGCCGTTGCGGACTTTCTTGCAGTACGCATTACCCAGCGCCCGGTGCCCCGGGCGCTGTCCCAACCATGCACTGGCAACAGAAAAGGAAACACAATGGCGTCGTTTCTAGATAGGCAAGATCCCTCAGCCATCCGCTCCAGCTATGCGAAGATCATCACCGTGCTGATCGCCACGGAGTTGGTGGGCACCTTCGAATCGGCGATGATCTTCATCGCCCTGCCCAGCTTGATGGCCGAATTCCAGACCGATGCGGCCACCGCAGGCTGGGCCGCCACCTCCTTCCTGCTGGTCGCCGCGGCCTCCGCCGCGATTTGCGGCCGGCTCGGCGACATCTACGGGCGCAAGAAGATGCTGGTGATCGTCTTGTGCATCTCGGTTATCGGCTCGATCATCAGCTTCACTTCCGGCTCCATCGAAGGAGTCATCCTGGGCCGTGCCTTCCAGGGCGCTGCCGGCGCGACGCTGCCGCTGGGCCTGGGCATCGCCCGTGCCGGCATCGAGAAGGACAAGGTTCCCGGAGCGATCGCGCTGGTCGCCGCGGTGTCCTTCATCGCCGGCGCCGGCGGCAGCCTGGTGGCAGGCGTGCTGCTGGATTTGGGCAACTGGCAGGGGCTGTTCATGGTCTCCGGCATCCTGGGCCTGGTCGCCGCGGTCATGGCCATGGCCATGCTGGACCGCTCCACCGGGCTGAGCACCGAACGCGAGAAGGTCGACTACATCGGCGGCGTGCTCTTCGCCCCGGCTGTCGCATTGGTGCTCTACGGGGTCTCGAACTCCGTTGCCTGGGGCATTACCGATGCCCGCACCTTGCGGTTCGTGCTCGGCGGCCTGGCCATCGCGGCCATCTGGATCTGGTGGGAACTGCGGGTCCAGAACCCGATGATCAACCTGCGCCTGCTGAAGACCAACAAGATGGCGTTGACCCAGCTGGCCACCGCGATCCTGAGCGTGGGCCCGCTGGTCGCCGCGCAGATCATCGGCCCGATGATCATGCTCTCCCCGGCCGGTTTCGGCGTGGGCCTGGGTCTGTCGCCGACCATGGGCGGACTGGTCATCTTCGGCGCCGCGTCCGTGGCGTTCATCTGCTCGCCGATCAGCGGGAAGATCGCCGCGAAGGTGGGTGCCCGCCGTTCGCTGCTGATCGGCGTGGTCATCTGCGTGATCGGCTACGGGGCGCTGTTCTGGGCGCAGTACAGCGTGCTGAGCTACATTATCGCGATCAACGTGGTGTTCATCGGCACCATGTTCGCCTACACCGCGTTCCCGAACCTGGTCGCCGAGTCGGTGCCGGTGGAGAACACCAGCGAGGGCATGGGCATCAACACCGTCACCCGAACCATCTTCATGGGCGTGGGCACCACCGTGATCACCATGGCGCTGGCCTCCTCTACCGTGGAGGGCGCCGGGGTGCCGAGCGAGTCGGCCTACACTCTGGCCTACGTGATCATCCTGGCCACCAGCCTGGTCGGCTTCGTGGTCTCCTGGCTGATCCGCGACCGGATCAATGCGCAGGCCACGGCCGGTGACGAGGACCTGGTGGGAGCCGTCGAAGGCTAAGCACCTGGGTGGCTGAAGGCAATTGGCCGGGAAGGGACCAGTCCAGTATTTGGTTCCCTCCCCGGCTTGTATTTTGGGGGCGTACCGGTTTTAGGCGCCGCTGCGCTTGATCAGCGCGGCCAGCGCCTGCCCGCCGCCGATGCACAGGGTGATGACCGCATAGGTGAGGTCGCGGCGCACCAGGTCCTTGGTCGCGCGCAGCGTGAGGATGGTGCCGGTGGCCCCGATCGGATGTCCCAAAGCGATGGCCCCGCCGTACGGGTTCACGCGCGACGGGTCCAGCTTGGCATCCCGGATGACTGCCAGGGCCTGCGCGGCGAAGGCCTCGTTGACCTCGAAGGTGTCGATGTTCTGCGGGGACAAGCCGGTTTCGGCGAACAGCTTGTGCAGGGCCAGGGTCGGGGCATAACCCATGTATGCCGGGTCCAGCGCCGCGGTGGTGACATGTTCAATGGTGGCCAGGGAACGCAGGCCGTGTTCCTGCACGGTGGACTGCTTGGCCAGCAGTACCGCCGCAGCCCCGTCGTTGATGCCCGAGGCATTGCCGGCGGTCACGCTGCCGTCCTTCCGGAAGGCGGGCTTGAGCAGCGACAGGCTTTCCGCCGTGGTGTCCGGGCGCGGGTGCTCGTCGAGGCTGACGGTCACCGGCTTGCGCCCGCCTGTGGTGACCTCCGTGATTTCCTCGGCGAACGCGGCTAGGGCTTCGCTGGTGCCCGAGCGGCTCTGGCTTTCGGCGGCGAACTCGTCCTGCTGCTCGCGGCTGATGCCGTACTTGTCCGCCACGTTCTCCGCGGTGACACCCATGTGCTGCCCGGAGAACGGGTCGGTGAGCATGGCCACGGTGCCGTCCAGCACCGTGCGGTTGCCCAGCCGCGAGTTGCCGCGGGCGTCATAGTCCAGAAACGGCATGCGGGACATGGACTCGGCCCCGCCGGCGAGGATGAACTGCGAGCCGCCCCAGGCCAGCTGCTGGGCTCCGGACCAAATAGCCTGCAGCCCGCTGCCGCACAGCCGGTTGACGGTGAAGGCAGGCGTGGAGTCGGGCAGTCCGGCGCCGAGGGCCACGCGTCGGGCCAGGTAGGCGTCGGGTCCGACCTGGCCCACGCAGCCCATGACGACCTCGTCGACCTGCTCCGCGGAGACCCCGCTGCGGGACAGCGCCTCGCGGGCTGCAACTTGGCCCAGCTCATGGGCCGGAACCGAATTGAGGCTTCCGCCGTAGCGGCCTACGGGCGTGCGTGCGCCGTCGAGAATGGCGATCTTTTCTGTAGACAAATCGGCTTCCTTAGCTCAGGGTTTACTGGGGCAGGCCCGCGGCGTGCCTCTTGCCTGTCACGTTACAAAAAAGTCCTAGTGGCAGGCGTGAGATGATCCCGTTCTCCGGGATCCTTCGGGCGCCTGCGGCTGGGGCTGGGCGAGCATGGAGGGCGGGGACCCTCACCGGGCCCGCGCGGCGACCCGGAAGCTTCCGGAGTAAGGGTTTTCATGTTCTCCGATTTGGCGTTCTTCTCCTTCGTGCAGCTGGCCGATGCCTCGCTGCATGGCGAGTACAACCGCTGGCACCAACTGGACCACCGCCCCGAGAACCTGGCCCTGCCCGGCGTGGCCTGGGGAGACCGCTGGGCGCGGGTGCGCGAGCAGGACCCCGCGCACGCGGCGGACTCGACGTTTGCGGACACCGACTTCGTGGCGATGTACTGGTTCCGTGACCCGGTAGAGCAGAGCGTCGACGCCTGGGACCGCCTGGGCGAAGCATCGTTCCAGTGGGGTCGCGGCCCGATCATCCCGGGAGTCGAGCGCAAACTGCTGGCCTTCTTCCGCCCGGTCAAGGGCTACTCCGCGCCGCACGCACTGGTCAGCCCCGACGTGCTGCCGTTCCGCCCGAACCAGGGCATGCACATCACGCTCACCCGCTACCCGGAGCCGCACGGGCTGGACGCGCACGACAGCTTCCGCTGGGAAGACACCGAACTGATGCCGGAACTGCTGAAGGTCCCCGGGGTTGCCGGCAGCTGGACGTTCTCCTTCAGCCACGCCCAGCAGCACACTACGCTGCCTTTTGCGGACACCGTCAGCCACCAGCCGGGTGAGCTGCGCATCCGCCTGCTGTATCTGGACGAGGAACCGCGAATGACCGGTTCCGCCATCCGCAGCACCGAACATCAGCTTGCCGCCGAACCCTCGGCACCACAGGCCGGAGAAGTCCTCTTCTCCTCGACACTGAGCACAATCATTCCTTGGAGGGACTGGTGAAAAGCATTGAAGAGCGCCTGCAGGCACTGGAAGACCGGGCTGAAATCCTGGACTTGATCGCAAGCTACGGACCGTTTGCAGACTCCGGCAACGGCCAGGCCATCGAGAGGCTCTGGGCGGAAGGCGGGACCTACTCCTTCGACACCATCACGCTGCAGTACGAAGACCTGGCAGGGCTGGTCGAATTCGACACCCACAAGGACTTCATGGCCGCTGGATGCGCGCACGTCGGCACCGCGCCGTCGCTGCGCATCGACGGGGACGCCGCAGTGGCCACGAACCACTCGTTGGTTTTCGCCCGCCGCGGCGAGCCGTGGACCGCCGAGCGCGTCAGCGCCAACCGCTGGGAGTTCGTCCGCACCGCCGAGGGCTGGAAAGTGTCCAAGCGCGAGAACCGGCTGCTGACCGGCAGCGAATGGGCGCGACAGTTGTTCAGCAACTAGTGGTGCTCGTGATGCGGCAGACATGGGAACTATCGCGGCATGAGCCGAGACGAGGGTTCGAAGCGATCGATTTAACCAAGTTGTATTTGCTACATTCATGACGCTGTGGTGCGTTCAGTTTTTCCGTGCTGACACAAGACGGAGCGAAGGCTGAAGCGCCGTAACTTAGATAACCGGCAATGAATCAGTACTCGATAAGTACTGGCATGCAACCGGTTCTGAGGCAAGTGCTGGACATGTGACTCTTTTGGCGTTGGTTACTAAACACGGCGCAAACAATAGCACCAGTCGCGCGTTCATGACTGGTGCTGATCGTATCCGGAACCAGTTCGGGATCAATGTGGAGGATCTGAACCGGGATCATCCCACGGCGGCGACTGACTGGCCCCGGGCTTTGCATGATGCCCTGGACGACTATCTGGCTGGTCAGCGAGCCACCGCGGAGCCGCCACCCATGGGCCAGGAGCCGTGGTTTGCGCAGCCGCAGGGAACGTTCCGGAATTACGACTACAACAACGCTCTGGAACGTGATGTGAAGATCAGCAAGCAGGAAGCGTTACGTCTGCTTGATAGTATGCCAGCGGATACGGTGAGTGACCGGTCTATTAGTGGACGCGACACCATCAGTCATGTGCCGTCCTGGTATGGGAACGACGATGAGGTAGACCGGGCGATTGCCGGGAAGTTCCCGCACCTGGTGCCCGAAGGCGCGAAGCTGCCACCGCAGACCGCTACTGCCGAGGCGGCGGAAGCCCAGCAGGGTGAGGCCGCTCATCAGGGGCAAGCTGAACGGTTCGAGGGCGAAGAACACCTTCACCGGGCGAACGCTAAAACTGCCGAAGCCGAAGAAGCCGGTAAGCCGGCCCCGGCTGGGGCTGGCCCGGAGGATGCGGGCAAGCTGCCGTTAGATCAGCACAGTGCCGCCTCTGAACGGGTGATCGCTGTGTGGAAGCAGAATGGTGGTAAGGATGCTGATTTCCCGTTGCCGCCGAGCACGCAGAATCCGCAGCCGGCGATGAAGCACCGCAAACGCGTTGTGTCCGCGGCGGCCCCGGCTCGAATCCAAGGACAGGAGCTGTCGCGATGATCGGCATCCCACCGAATAACGATGAGCTGGATCTGGACGGCGACGAGACCCAGGAGCCGACGGCACGGCCAGCGGCCCCGTCGCGGGACACCGGGCACGCGGAGCCGGAGCGGCCTTTCGTGTATGAGGATGCGCAGCAGAGGTTGCGCGGCTAGGCGCTGCCGCGTTACCTGCGGAAGTATGGGCCTTCGGGGCGTGCGTGGGCGCCGAACTGGTATGAGTACCCTGAAGTGTATTCGGTGATTACCGCGTTGTGGGAGACGTGGGAGCAGATGCGGTGGGACGGCCCGCAGCAGATCCTGGTGTTCTACCGGGACTACTTCTACCCGCTGATGGATCGGCTCACCGCACAGGATGGCCCGTTCCACGCGTATGACAAGGTCATGCACCCGCAGCTACCGGAGATGTTCCCTGTGGCTGAGGCTCCGGAGGGGTACTTCCGGTCATCCGTGCAATAGGGCTGTTGTCCCAGGAACGAACCAACGGGAAGATAAGGAAACTGCTTCAATAGCTACTGCAGAAGCGCTGGAGCACGATTAATGCTGGCTCAACTTCCTCGTTTGCCGAAGTGAAGTTTATACATGCTACTGTTTGATTTAATTTATTCAGACAGAATCAGCGTACTTCTTCTTTGTTGAAGTTCTTCATCAATTCAAAAGTAAAGGTGACATGAGACTCTGGCGGCATATTTCTTCTGTAACTGTGCTCGGTATCGTGTGTAGTCCGACACTTGCTTTCCCGGCATACGCGAGTGAAGAAACACCAAGCAGCTCCTTAGAGCAACTGATCACTGATTATGCTCCTGAAGAGATACCGATGGCTGAGACGGATATGGAAAGTGGCCGATTCGAGGCGAAAATTGACCGCACTGAGGTGGCTATCGATTCAGGATCATCTGCAAAAATTGAGATTACTGACTTTAGCGGAACGGCCCGATTAGTTCCTCTGCCCAATAAGAGTCTCTCCGAGGGTAAAGAATCATCGGAGGGCTCTGTCCATTATGAAGTTGAAGACGGAACGAGGCTGATTGCTCAACCTCTGCAAGATGCTTCGGTTCGGTTATCCGTAGCGATTACAGATGCTTCACAGCCCCAGGAATTTTCTACGATCTAATCCCTGATGGGGGGTGCCCCTATGTATTTTGTCAAGCAGCTTCCACCACCGGAGCATCGTCAAGCGACCTGTCCCGGATCATGGCGAACATCACCGTCAGCCTGCGATGGGCCAACGCGATGAGCGCCTGGTTATGACGTTTTCCCTGGGCCCGTTTCCGGTCATAGTAAGCGCGGCTGGCAGGGTCGAAACGGATGGACGCGAACGCCGAAAGGAACAACGCTCGCTTCAATCTCTTGTTGCCTGAATGGTTGACGCGTTCGGACTTGATCGAGGTGCCCGACTGGCGGGTGACGGGCGCCAACCCAGCATAGGAAGCCAAGGCGGCGGCACTATCAAAGGTCTTGCCGGAGGTCTGAAGCAATGAATACCGCAGTGGTCCTGACCGCAACCCCTGGCATGGACGTCAGGACCGGGCAAAGAGGGCGGAACTCCACCATAGCTTCAAGATGCGTGGCCACGTCCGCCCGCTGAGCATGCAGAGCGATCAGCTGCCGGGCCAAGTGCGGAATGATCAGCCCGGCGGCCTCGGTGCCAACCACGACCACTGTTTGCTCATCCATCGCGTCCAGGATGGCGCCGGCCCAGGAGGTGTGCCGGCGGGCTCCGTGCTTGGTCAGGTTCGCATCGATCCTGGCCTTGCCGGCATGCTTCAACGCTGCTGGGATAGGCCAGGCGGCGAGGACTTCGAGCACCGCATCATGCTCCAGCCACGGACCGACCACCCGCTCGAGCGAGGGATGGATTTGGGTGAATAGCCCGCGGATCCGGTTGCTGGTCTGGGTGATCTGGCGGGAGAGATCCAGGTCGAAGCCGGTGGGCATGCCCAGGGCGGCTTCTTCCTCGTCCGAGACCTGCAGGCTGCGCAGCGTATGCGGCATGGTGCGGGCCGCGGCAGCGATAATGAACGCATCCTTTTCGTTGGTTGTGGCCGTACCCGGATACATGTCCGCGATGCGTCGCATGGTCAGCCCGGGCAGGTAGGCCACGGTGATGCACAGGTGCTGGGCGACCGCGACGGCCAGGGCACCGCGGGTCGCTGGCTGGTCCACGACCACCAGGACGGTGCCCTTGACGCTGAGATCCTGGTAGACCTTGGTGAGCTTTGCTTCGTCGTTGGGCAGGGTTTTATTCCAGATGGTGGTGCCCTCCACCGTCACGGCGCAGCCCCAATGGTCGGTCTTTCCGACGTCGAGCCCGAGGAAAATATCGATTTCCGTGGTGTTCATGACCGGTGCTCCTTTGAACCGATGATTTGTTCACGGTCGACCAACCGTCGGTAGCAAAGCCTTACACCCACGTTACGACTGGCGTCCAGTGTTCCTGGCGCCGTGCCCCTGATTAGCAATCACCTCGCTGCCATCCAATCCCGGTGGCAACACCCCCCCCGGACTATTGGATATGCAGGGGCAAGACACCATGCCGGGATTGGCCGGCCGACAGCTCCCATCATCCTCGGGTGAGCGAGCTATCAACAAGGTAACGGGTCTGCTGAGATTGTCGAAGAGCATGCCTTATTCAGGATGCGAACGAAGAAATTTATGGAACTGTTGCAGCACCCTGGGCTGTAGACAGTGCTGGACGCCCAGTTCGGACTACTTATGAGATCAGAGACAATCTCGTAGTCCAGAAGGTCGAACACAGTTCAGATAATACTTACCCGGTGATTGCTGCCCCTCTATTCAAACCCTGACAGACAGGGGCCCGGTCCCGGGCTTAGTACTGGTATCAGCCGTTATTCAAATGGACTGTACTCTTGCGCTGTCTCGGACCCGGCTGTGGCTGGTTGGTCGTGAGCACCTGGCGCGAGCCAGCCTTGGCATTCGTGCTTCGGAGGCGATCCTGTTAGCTCTTTAGGGCAGCGGCCGGTGCCTCAGGTCGGCCTACAGCCGATAATAGGTGACGGGTTGGTCCGGTGATGCCGGCTCCGCGGCGGGTTGTCTGTATCCCGACGGGTCCATGGAGCGCGGGCGGACGCGGACTCCGGTGGTAGATAAGGAAGTGCCCTCTTGCCCCCGATCGGCCTTGCCCTGCATGCTTTTGGTGTCCGGCCGGCACGGGGCGTCAGGTGATGGCCTCTGCCGTGTCGAATCGGGTGCGGTTGTCCTGGATCTCGTCGTGGTGGGTTCCGGCCCAGTCGATCAGAGTGGTGATGGCGATGAGCAGGGTGGTGCCCAGATCAGTCAGTGCATACACCACCCGTGGGGGCACCTCGGGATAGGCGGTTCTGGTGATGAGACCGTCACGCCGTAGCTGGTGGAGGGTGTGGGTGAGCATTCGCTGGGAGAGACCCGGGATGGAGTGAAGCAAGTCGGTGTAGCGCAGTGGCCCGCCCTGAAGCGAACTGACCACGAGCACGGCCCACTTGTTGCCCGCCCGCTCGATGATCTGCCGGATGGTTTCCCCGTGTTCCGCCGGCCAGCGGGAACACGGCCCGGACAGTGCCCCAGCCTGCCGGATGCTCGGGTCGGATTCCATGGCGCACCTGCCCTTCCAGTTACGCACACGCGTGTGCCTTTTGTATCGAATTCAATACTGTCCCATTATGGAGTTATGCACCATGTGTAAGAAACCGGTTTAGGGCCATCGGACCAAGGCACTTGAAAAGAATGGCCATCTTCGTTTTCAATCATTTGGCCGAGACCGACAGGACCTGCACGGCCGAGACCATCACCCCGGGCCGTCACGTTTGACGTTCGGCTTCGCACGCACCCAACAGCGGAAGGTTCAGCCGATGCGGCAGAAACGACCGCCCACACCCAAACCATAGGAAGGCCATGTTCATGCGCGCCGCAACAGTTTCCCACTTCGGTGGACCCGAGGCAGTCGAGATCACAGAGGTCCCGGTACCTGTACCGGGACCCGGGCAGGTGAGGATCAAGGTCAGCGCGGCTGCGCTGAATCCGGTGGACGCTGCCATGCGTTCGGGGGTCTTCGGCGGTGAGGGGGAACGGATCGGCCTCGGCTGGGATGTTGCCGGCACGATTGATGCCGTGGGGGCCGGGGTCAACTGGCCTGTCGGGGACCGGGTCATAGGCCTGGCCACGGGCCACAATGAGCCGCTGGGCACACATGCCGATTACGTCGTGCTTGACGCAGAAGCCATCGCCCCGGCCCCTGCCTCCCTCGACGATGTCCATGCCGCGGCGCTGCCCCTGAACGCGCTGTCCGCAGCGCAGGCCCTGGGCCTGCTGGCGATGCGGCCGGGGCAAAGCCTGCTCGTCACGGGAGCGGCCGGCGGGGTCGGGGGGCACACAGTGGAGTTGGCCCACCGACAGGGCCTGGAGGTCACCGTGCTGGCCTCCGCCGGCGACATACCGTTCCTCGTCTCTCGCGGCGCCAACCACTTCCTGACCCGCGGGGCGAACCTTGCACCTGCCGGCTTCGACGGTGTGCTCGACGCCGCAGGCCTGGGGAACGAGGCGATCGCCGCAGTCCAGGACGGTGGCTCCTACGTCGGCTTGTGGCCGGGACAGGAACCGGATTCGGAACGCGGCGTCCGTGTCGATGCGCTCGACGTGCGGGCCGACGGCGCCCAGCTCGCCGAGCTTTCCCGCCTCGCCGACCAAGGTGAAATTAGTGCCCGCGTCGCACAGACCTACCCGCTCGAGGAGGTAACGGCAGCCCACGCCAGGTTGGCTGAAGGCAGCCTGCGCGGACGGCTCGTCCTCATCCCCTGACTCAGGAGGCCGATGCCCATCCCCACCACCACGGCGAGCAACCCGGGGCCCGGGACATCCATGGACCCCAACGAACGAATTGACACCCACGCGAATATCCCGGGCGGTTCATGACGCCGTCAAAGCACCGAGGCCGGGGCCCGCTGCTCTGAGAGGGGATTCCACCACCAGGAGGGTTCTTCTCTGATGAGGCCCTGCACGTCATGCACACAGACGGTGCCCACGTGAGCACGCGGGCCACGGGTCATGCCCACCATATAGGTTCATCAGAGACACTCAACGACAAGCATTGGCATTAAGCAGGTGATGCTCCTGGTTTTCCAGGAGCATCACAAGTATTAGCCGAGTTTCGCTAGGCGCCGCTGTACTGCTCGAAGCGCGTCAGCGGGGTTTCCCCGGACTCCGCCAGCCGCTGCAGGGTGGATAGACGCGGGCCCAGGGCGCTTCCGAAGCGTATGTCCCAGTGGTCGAACTCGTCGGCCGCCAGCGAGCGCCGTGCGTGGTGGACCCAGTTCGGGTTGTCCAGCATCTCGCGTCCCAGCAGCACGATGTCCGCGTCCTGGTCTTCGATCATCCGGCTTGCCTGCTCCGGATCCACGATGAAGCCCACGCAGGCCACCAGCGCATCAGTGCCGGCCTTGATGGCGCGAGCGAAGTCGGCGTGGAATCCGAAGCCGCGGCGCACCCGGGTGTCGCTGGAACGGTCGGTGGTGATGCCGCCGGAGGAAGTGTCGATGACGTCCACGCCGGCGGCGTTCGCGTGCCGGGAGAACTCGACGATGTCCTCGATGCCCAGGCCGCCGTCCAGCACGCCGTCCACCGAGGACACCCGGTAGGCCAGGATGATCTCGTCGCCGATCACCTCGCGGATGGCGCGGATGACCTCCAGCGGGTAGCGCATGCGCCCGGCGGTGTCCCCGCCGTAGCCGTCGGTGCGGGTGTTGGAGATGGGGGAGAGGAAGGAGTGCAGCAGGTAGCCGTGGGCGCCATGCAGCTCGATGTAGCGGAAGCCCGCCTCGGCGGCGCGGCGCGCGGCGGCCGCCCACTGGGCGACCGACTCGGCGATCTCCGCCTCGCTCATCTCGGTCGGTACCGGCCAGTTCGGGCCGGCCGGCAAGGCCGAGGGGCCGACGGTCTGCCATGGCGGGTTGCCCGCTTGGGCGTCCGTTTCGTCCAGCGGGGCGCCGGCATGCCACGGCTCGCGCACCGAGGCGCGGCGGCCTGCATGGCCCAGCTGGATGCCGGGGACCGAACCGTGGGCGTCCAGAAGGTTGGCGATGCGGGCCATGCCCTCCACGTGGGCGTCATCCCACAAGCCCAGGTCGAAATGGGAGATGCGGCCGCGCGGCTCGATGGCCGTCGCCTCGACGATGACCAGCCCCGCGCCGCCCAGGGCGAAGCGCCCCAGATGGGCCAGGTGGAAGTCGCTGACGAAGCCGTCGACAGCCGCGTACATGCACATGGGCGAGACCCCGGCCCGCAACGGCAGCGTGGTGCCGCGGATGGTCAGGGGCGTGAAGAGCGCCCGCTCCTCGGGGTTTGCTGTGCGCGCGTCAATAGTCATGCCAGCACTCTACCGAGCAGCCGGGCGGCCCGGGCCGCCAGTCCCATTTCCCGGAACCGCCAGCTCAGCGCCGTGCGGTGTCCCGCGACGAAGGAAGCAGCAGGGCCAGCGCCGAGGCGAACAGGCAGCTTGCGGCGACGGCTGCGAAGGCAAGCGCCAGGCCGGCCTGGGTCAGGAACTGCGACCCTCCGGCGGACACCGCGAAGCCGGAGAGCAGGACGGCGAACAGGGCGCTGGCGGCGGCCCCGGAGAAGGTGCGGATCAGCGAGTTGATGCCGTTCGCTGCCGCGGCATCCTGCGCCGGGCTGTACCCCATGACCAGTGCGGGCATGGCCGCGAAACTCAGTGCCGTGCCCACGCCCACCAGCGCCGCGCCAACCACGATGGCGGTGAGTGAGCCGTGCGTGAACAGGCGGAAGACGAAGGACAGCGACATGACCAGCGCACCCAGGGCCAGCACCTTGCGGCCGTCGATGCGGTTGAGCAGCATGCCGGCCACCGGTGAAAGCCCGGCCATGGTCAGCGATGCCGGGATCATGACCAGCCCGGCGTCCACCGGGCTGAGGTCCAGCCCGGAGCCGAGGCCCGCCGGGGCCTGCACCTCGTGGGCGGTCAGCAGGTGGTTGGCGAACATTCCGGCGGTGGCGAAGAAGGTGGCGATGTTAGTCAGCAGTACCGGACGGCGGAAGGCGGTGCGCAGATCGACGACCGGGCGGGCGCTGCGCAGCTGCTGCGGAATCCACAGGCAGGCTGCCAGGATCCCGAGGCCTGAAATCACCGCGAGCGGCAGCGGATGCGTGCCCCACCAGGCGGACTTCGAGAGGACGAACAAAACGCTGCCCAGCACCACCGACAATCCCAGCGCACCGAGCACGTCAAACCGTCCGCCGGGGTAGACGCCCGCATCGCGGACCAATGCCAGTGCGCCGGCCATGGCCAGAAGCCCTCCGGCGGCGGAGAATACGAAGATCCCCGAGGTGCCCAGGGCGCCGCTGCCAAGGATCCCGGAGAGCAGCAGCCCGGTGGTCGACCCCAGTCCGATGGTGGCGCTCATGACGGCGATCGCGGTACCGGCACGGCCCGCCGGCATGATGTCGCGCAGCAGGCTGATGCCGATGGGAACAATGGAGGAGGCGCAGCCCTGCAGGGCACGGCCCGCCAGCACCCAGCCGAAGCCCGGCCCCACCGCGGCCGTCAGCGAACCGGCCACCAGCAGTCCCAAGGCGGCCAGCAGCAGGCGCCGCCTGCCGTACATGTCCGCCATGCGCGAGAGCACCGGGGTGCCCACGGCCCCGGCGAGCAGGGTAATCGTCACCAGCCACGAAGCATCCTCCGCCGAGACCCCGAGGTCTTCGGAGAAGCTGGGCAGCGACGGGACGATCAGCGTGAACTGCATAGAGGAGAGCATGCCGCTGACGGCAAGCAGGAGGACAGTGGGCCTCCGGGTGGCGGCCCACTTGGCCTGGGGCTCGCCGGTTTCGAGGCTGTGGGTAGCGCTCATGGCAGCAACCGGCGCTCGCCGGTGGTTGGGCTGGCAACGGCAATGGAAGTCATTGGGCGGCTCCGGATTCCAGGAAGGTGCGGAACACTTCCGGCAGCCGGATGGCTTTCTGATCCGGGCTGACGGTCACCAGCCAGTTGGAGGCCGTTGCCACCAGGGTCTGGTCGCTGCGCCGCCACATCTGGAAGTCGAAGCGGACCGAGCAATTCCCGATTTCACCGACCCGCAGCTCGATGGTGATTTCCTCGAAGAGCCGCGCCGCTTGCAGGTAGTCGCAGTGGGTGGCCCGTGAGACGGTCCACCAGCCGAAGCGTTCCAGCAAGGTGTCCTGGCGGAATCCGTTCAGCAGCAGCCACTCGGTCTGCAAGGCTTCCATGCGCGGGAACCAGGTGGCGTAGTACAGAATCCCGGCAGGGTCGGTGTCCGCGTAGCTCAGGCGCTGGGTGTGCTCGTGCACTGGCTCGTGAGCGGTGGCCGATATACCGGAATTGGTCTGCATATGCCTGTGGAAATCCCTTGTCGATAGCTTGTTGCGCGGGGGGCGCAGAGTCGGAAATTTTCCCACCCAACCAAACGCATGCTTGGTAATGAGAGATTAAGCCTTTATGCTCAATGTAGCAAGCGTTTGGTTGATGGTTGGCCGCAGAGGATATGAACTTGGCAGCCGCGCCGGATCTCCGGCGAATCGACGGCTATTTGGCCGCTATCGACTCGGGAATCGCCACACGCACACAACTATCGGCACACGGTGGGCTGGTCATCCCAGCAGCACCGCTGGTGAGAAGAAGGGCAGGAAAGCGATGTCAGTCGTTATTGACCTTAAGGATCGGGTGGTGCTCGTGACGGGCGGCGCCCGCGGAGTCGGTGCCGGAATCACCCAGGCATTTCTCGACGCCGGAGCTGTCGTGGAAATCTGCGGCCGCAACCTCCCCTCGGACGGAGGAGTCAGCGAGCATCCGTCAGTGCATTTCACGCGGCTTGATGTACGCAACGCAGAGCAGGTGCAGGAGTGGGTTGCCGACGTGCAGCGCCGCCGCGGCCGCATTGACGTTGCCGTCAACAACGCCGGCGGATCTCCCTTCGGCCGCTTCGAGAAAGGTTCGGCCCGCTACCTGCAGGCCATCACGGAACTGAACTTCCTCTCGGCCGCGCACGTGGCCAGCGCCGTGCTTCCGGTGATGATGAGCCAGCCGCAGAAGGGCTCCATCGTGAACATCACCTCCATCAGCGCCCGCCGCCCGAGCCCGGGCACCGCGGTGTACGGCGCGGCCAAGGCAGCGCTGGAAAGCCTGACCGGAAGCCTGGCGGTCGAGTGGGCTCCGCACATCCGCGTCAACGCGGTCAGTTGCGGCCTGGTGGCCACCGAGGGCGCGGTGGACCACTACGGAGACGAGGACAGCTACAAGAAGGTTGCCGCCACGATTCCGCGCGGACAGCTCGCCGAACCCCGCGAGATCGGCGCGGCCTGCGTCATGCTCGCCTCTGATATGGCATCCCACGTCACCGGCGCGGTGCTGGATGTGGACGGCGGCGGAGAATGGCCTGCCTTCCTGGCGCACACGCCGAACGCCGAAGAACTGAAACCACTTGAACTGGAAGTAGAAGGAGCAATCTAATGGCAGAGGCAGTTATCGTTTCAGCGGCGCGTTCGCCGATCGGCCGCGCCTACAAGGGATCGCTGCGCGAAATGCGCGGCGATGACCTGGCCGCGCAGATGGTCCAGGCCGCACTCAACGCGGTTCCCGAGCTGGATCCGCACACCATCAACGATTTGATGATGGGTTGCGCGCAGCCAGCAGGCGAGCAGGGATACAACATCGCCCGCATGGTCGCCATGCAGCTGGGCCTGGACGCGGTTCCGGGCACCACCGTTCACCGCTACTGCTCGTCCTCGCTGCAGACCACCCGCATGGCATTCCACGCCATCAAGGCCGGCGAGGGAGACGTCTTCATCTCCGCCGGCGTGGAAACCGTTTCGCGCTTCGGCCTGGGCAAGTCCGACGGCATGCCGGACACCAAGAACCCCGCCTTCCTCGCCGCGATGGAGCGCACCAAGGCGCTGAACGAAGACAGCTCCTTGAGCTGGAGCGATCCGCGCGCCAAGGGCGAGCTGCCGGACATCTACATCGCCATGGGCGACACCGCAGAGAATGTCGCGCAGCTGCGCGGGGTCTCCCGCGAAGCCCAGGATGAGTGGGCGGTGCGCAGCCAGAATCTGGCCGAAGCCGCAGGGCTGCGCGGATTCTGGGAGAAGGACATCACCCCGGTCACCCTGGGCGACGGCACCGTGGTGTCCACCGATGACGGCCCGCGCGCCGGGGTGAAGCTGGAGAAGCTGGCCACCATGGCACCGGTATTCCGTGAGCACGGCACCGTAACCGCTGCGAACTGCTGCCCGCTGAATGACGGCGCCGCGGCACTGGTGATCATGAGCGATACCAAGGCCAAGGAACTGGGCCTGAGGCCGCTGGCGCGCATCGTGTCTACCGGCGTGGCCGCCATGACCCCCGAACTGATGGGCCTGGGGCCGGTCGATGCGGTGAAGCGCGCACTGGCCAACGCCAAGATGTCGATCAAGGACATGGACATCATGGAGCTCAACGAGGCCTTCGCCGCCCAGGTGCTGCCGTCCATCGACGATATCGGCATCGATCCGGAGAAGGTCAATGTCAACGGCGGCGCGATTGCGCTGGGCCACCCTTTCGGCATGACCGGCGCCCGCATGACCACCACCGCCATCCACGCATTGCAGGAACGCGACGAGCAGTTCGCCGTGGAGACCATGTGCGTGGCCGGCGGCCAGGGCATGGCGCTGGTGCTGGAGCGCATGAGCTAGCACCTGCCGCGAACGCTTGGATACAGCGCACGTCCCTAGGAAAAGCTCCTGGTGGTGTGCGCTGTGCCATGCCCGGACGGGCTGCCAGAAAGGTGGCGGTATCCGACGTTCCGGACACGCAAAGCAGAGCCCGGCAACCAGTGCTGGGACATGGTTGCCGGGCTCTGCAAGGCCTGGCGCGCTAGCCTACCGGCTGCGGCACTGGCACCTCGCGGTTGCGCACCGCACGCGGGTCGATGACCTCGCGGATCAGGCGCAGTTCCTCATCGGTGGGCAGACGGGTTTCCGGAGCGTTGGAGGCATCCAGTGGGAATCCGGTGTTGTCGGTGACTTCCTGCGGGTCCACGCCCGGGTGCACCGAGAGGACCTTGACCCGGCCATCCTCGTCATAGCCGAGCACGGCGAGGTTGGTGATGATCACGCCCAGATGATGGTGCTTCAGCCCGGCGGCCTTCGCGCGGTCATTGCCTACGCCGGAGACCATGTCCACCGACTCGACGAACAGCCGTGCGCTGTGCCGCGCCACCCAGTAGTCCACACGGTGATTGGCGGTGTTGCCCGGGGCACCGCGCACGCCGATGAGCTGGCGCTTTGGCTTGTCCCAGTCGCCAATCAGCGAGATGTTCTGGTTGCCGTACTGGTCGATCTGGCTCGCGCCCATGATGCTTTGGCGGCGGCCGGTGACCACGATGTCGAAGATGCGGCGGAACGGAGCCCAGCCTTCGATGACGCCGCCGGCCGAGGCCGGCTTGCCCAGCGGGGAGGCTTCGCTCATCATGAATGCTTCGCCGTCGCTGAGGATGATGTCAGGGGAATGGGTAAGCTTGGCCAAGCGTGCACCAATGGATGGGACAATGCCCACCGCGTGGGCCAGCAGCTCGCCGGATTCACGGTAGATGTCCGAGCAGGCTGCAACGCAGATCTCGGCAATGGTGATGTCATTAGGCATTGGCTTTCTCCTTTTCTGCGTGGAAGCGCTCGACGGCTGCATGGAATGCCGCCTCGTCGCCTGCCAGGAATTCTGCGCTGAAGGCATCCCAGGCGGCAGGGTCCTTGGCGGATGCGGCGTAGTGCTTCTGGAAGACCTCGTCGCGGCCGTAGTCGGGCTCGCAGGTAGTGAAGTGCGCGCCGCGCGGGGTCTCGACGACACCGGTGACGTACATGCGGCTGAGCATCAGCGTGTGGTACGAGCCCTCGTCGAGCAGGTTCTCGGTGGGGACGATCTTCTCGGTGCTCACATAGGTGCGGTCGGCGGCCATCGCGTAGAGGTCGTCGAAGTACGGGTCCGGCCCCAGGAACTGCACGTTGCCAGCGGCGTCGGCACGGTTGACGTGTATCAGCGCGACATCCATGCGGATTGCCGGCACCGCGACGTACTCATCGTCCGAATAAGGGGATTTGACCATCTTCAGGTGCTTATTGGCCGGCAGCACATCCGAGCCGATGCCGGCCAAAGTTGGCAGGAAGGACAGGCGAGAGGCGCCGGCGCGCAGGCCGGTGACGAACATGCCTTCGTCATATTCCTGCAGCTCCAGCTCGCCGCGTTCGCGGGCCGCGGTGAACAGCGGATCCAGCGGAATGCTGTCCAGGGTGACGAAGCCGTAGATCAGCTTCTTGACCTTGCCGGCTGCGACCAGCAGTCCGACATCCGGACCGCCCAGGGAGACCACGGTTAGGTCCTTGACGTCGGTGCGCAGCAGTTCGCGGACGAAAGCCATGGGCTTGCGCCGCGAGCCCCAGCCGCCGATGCCAATGGTCATTCCCGATTCGATGGACGCTACCGCGTCACTGAGCTCCAATCGCTTGTCAGGCATTGGGCTTCCCTCATTTCTTCAACTAATAATGAACCTAGCGCTCGCTTGGTTGCAAGGCTAGCATGGATGAGATGAATAAGTCAGTGCAGTCCCATTGGGTAGCGAGCATGCTGGTCGGGGATTGGATTCGAGGGACATGAGGTTTGTTTCAGTGCGAAGCCTGCTGACGCAACGCCGTTAAATGCGAGCGAGCAGGCGATTCCGTGCTCTGCCTGTGGAAAGCTCCTCCAGCTTGGCGGAGGTCAAAGTATGGTTTGCGCATGAGGAGGGGAAAAATTGCTTGGTCGCTCGTAGGAGTCGCGGCAGTGAGTGTCTTGCTTTGGTTTTTCACGAGGCCCGCCGACTATATAAACGGGGTGTTCCAATGGATGCACCCAGGAGCGCTGGCTTTGGCCGCGGTCGCACCCATTGGCACCCTGGTGGCGGTGGGCACGGCATCGTTCCTTGCGTATCGAACTCTTCGTTACAGGTCTCGTGTTGACGATGCCGATCAATGGTGGAAACGCGCGCAATATGGAATCGATCTAGTTCACGGGACTGCAGCGCAGAAGGCGGCCGGGAGCGACCTTATTAAGACGCTTCTCGGACCTTGGCTCAAAAACGCCGAGGACGGTGAGACCGCGAGGATGGCAAAGAAGACGCGCAAGCGAGCTGGATCCTACGGATGGAAGGTTTCGGAGGAAGAAAAGGAAATGCTGAATCGGATTCTTCAAAGCGCATTGGAAGGCAGCGCCCCGGACTCCTTGACCGACGAAGAGCTTGAAGAATTGGAAGCTAAGGAGCAGGTGGGTAAGGGATTGGTTGCCTCTCAGGTGGAGAAGCCGGATTCAAGTGGTGCACATTTTGAAGCTTCAACTGCTAAGAACAAAACTTCTCCGTCAAATCACCCGTTCGGCCGTAGAATGAACATGGGAGAAGGGGCAATCGATGAGCCGAAAGAAGAAGCCGAATGAGCAGGCTATCCCGGCTACGACCAAGGCGCGAGTAGTTAAACTTGGCGATAACTACATTGTGCTTGGCCAGAACAACGAGCCACTGACGACCAGATATCCCGCCGACAGTTTTCGCTATATAACGGACGGGGCGAAGTCAGCCTACCAACTGGCCACCTTGGACGGTAAGCGGCCAAGCGACGCGATCATCGCCCTGGCTACTTACGTTCCTCCCGGACAAAGAACTGCTTAACGAGAAGAACCACGTCGAGTGACGGGGTTCTTCTCATGAAACTTGGGCGTTGCTGCCTGGGGATCCTGAGCTAGGCGCGGCCGCCTGGAGGGCCCATGATCAGCATGACGGTGAAGATCAGTGCGACAATCACGACGGCTGTCACCGCAGTCAAAATCGGTCGGCCAACCATCCAGCGGAACAGCGTGTCGATCCACTTGTCATCGTCCGGGTGGTCGCTCTTGGTGGTGCGCCATTCGCCTTCCAGCCGTCCCTGCTTTTCCAAGCGGCCTTCATAAGGAATGGTCAGGTAGGGGATCACCGAGGTGGCCGCGGCCAGCACGATGGAGCGCTTGCTCCAGCGCTGGTTGATGCCGACCAGCACGCCGGTGGCGACATAGGAGAGGAAGACGAAACCGTGCACGAATCCGGCAATGGAAACCGGCCAGTCGCCCACCTTCACGACATACTTCAGGATCATGGCGATGATCAGCAGCGTCCAGGTGACTGCCTCGGCCCGGGCAACGATGCGGAATAAAGTGCGTGGCGACATATCTTGATTTCTGTCCCTCGGAATTGCGAATAAACCGGTTCTCCGTTCAGAACCCATCCAAGTCTAGCGGTAGCGCCTGTGCGCATCATTTGAACGTGGAGCAGGCTTTCAGCCCGTGCGGAGGCAGCAAGAAGCCACCCCGTCCGCACGGAAAATCCGTGGCGGACGGGATGGCCGTGGCAGGCGTGGTCCGCTCAGGCGGCAGTCAAACCCAGCAGCTCGCCGAGGCGCTGGCGATGCGTCCGCGCCTGCCCGAAGAGCTGGCTCGTGGCATGCGCGCGCTTGAAGACCAGCTGGGCATCATGCTCCCAGGTGATGGCGATGCCGCCATGCAGCTGCACGCACTCCGCGGCGATGTGGTCCAGCGCGTCCGAGCACCAGGCCGCGGCAGATGCCGCACGCTGCGCCAGGTCATCAGCCCCGGTCCCCGCGGACCAGGCTGCGGCCCAGGCCGCGGTGCGTGCGGTCTCCACCTGCACCAGCATGTCCGCCATGCGGTGCTTGAGCGCCTGGAAGGAACCGATGGCCCGGCCGAACTGCTCGCGCTGCTTGGAGTATTCCACGGTCATGTCCAGTCCGCGCCGGGCGGTGCCCGCCTGCCAGCAGGCTAGTGACACCAGGGCGATGTCGCGGACCTTGGCCAGGGCGGCTTCGGCGTCCAGGGCCAGCTCTCGGGCCGGCACCTGATTCAGGGTGTAGGTGGCGAAGCGCAGGGTGGTGTCCACCGCAGGGGTGGAGATCCGCCCGATCGCTTCCGGATCCAGGATTTCGAAGATGCCGGGACCGGTTTCGGTCTGGGCCACGGCCAGCACCAGATTGGCGCCCATTCCGTCGATCACCAGCGTTGCCTCGCCGTCCAGCGCCCATTCCTCGCCCTGCCGGGTGGCGGCGAGGTCGTTGGTTGCAGGATCCCAGCGGCCCTTGGAGTCGGCCCAGGCAAGCGTGGCCAGGGTTTCGCCTTCGGCGATGCCCGGCAGCAGGCGTTCGCAGGCCTTGGCGTTGCCGGATTCGAGGATGGCCGCGGTGGCCAGCACGGCCGAGGACAGCAGCGGAGACGGAGCCAGATGGTAGCCGAGGGTCTCCAGGACCAGTCCGGTTTCCAGCCAGCCGCAGCCTGCCCCGCCGAATTCCTCCTGGATCGCCAGGGAGGCGACGCCGATTTCCTGGGCGAGCACCTTCCACAGCTGCGGGTCGTAGCCCAGTTGGGAATCGGCGGCGCTGCGCACCGCCTGCGGGTCGGAGTGGCGGGCCAGTACCGCGTGCAGGGTCTTGGCCAATTCGTCTTGTTCATCGGTAAGTGAGAAGTCCATGATGTCCTCTAGCTGGCAGGGGTCAGGATCGCGGCGGGTGCCAGGATCGATGCTGCGATGCGCGAGCGGTGGTAGCGGCCGGTGCCCCAGGAGGTGGCCAGTGCATGCACGCGGGTGAGCCACAGGCTCAGGTCGTGCTCCTGGGTGTAGCCGATGGCGCCGTGCACCTGCAGTGCGGTGCGTGCGGCCAGCACCGCGGCATCCGCGGCGGCCACCTTCGCGGCGGAGACGCTGCGTTCACCGGCAGGGGTGCCCAGGTCCAGGGCAGCGCCCTTGAGCAGCGGGCGGGCGAAGGTCAGCGCCACGCGGACGTTGGCCAGCTGGTGCTTCAGCCCCTGGTATTCGCCGATGACCCGGCCGAACTGCTGGCGCAGCTTGGCATAGGCCACTGCCTCTTCGAGCAGGCGTTCGCCGGCGCCCAGCAGCATTGCGGCGCTGCCCAGGGTGGCCCGGTCGATGGCCAGCGCCACGGCTTGCTCATCGAGCGCGGTGGCTGGCCCAGCAGGAGCGAGTTCATGCAGGGTGCGGGCCGCGTCGATGGACTCCTGGCCTTCCCCGGCCTCGGCCGGGGTGATGGAATCCGCGGTGACGATGAACTGCTGGCTGCACAGCTGCGCATCCAGCGCGTAGGGCATGAAGCCCGGGATCGCCGCGGTGGCGATCACCGAGCCGTCGGCCAGGGCTGCGCGCAGCTCAGCGTCCACCAGATCCGGCAGCAGAGCCGCGGATTCCAGGTACGGTCCGGGAGCCGCGTGGTAGCCGAGGCGCTCGAAGGCGACGATCAAGTCCACCGGGGTTCCGCCCATGCCGCCATCTGCCTCGTCGATGCACAGGCCCAGCAGGCCGAGCTCGGCCAGCTGCTCCCACAGTTCGCCGGCCGGGGTGGCATCGGATTCCGCGGCCGCGCGGGCCACGGCGGAGCCTCCCAGTGATTCGATGACCTGGTCGATGGCCTCGGCCAGCGCCTGCTGTTCCTCGCTGATTACGAATTTCATGATGCCTTCCGTCCATCGGTCCCGCGTGGCAGGCCAAGTATGCGTTCTGCAATGATGTTGCGCTGGATTTCATTGGTGCCCGCGTAGATCGGGCCGCCCAGGGCGAAGAGGTAGTCATCCACCCAGCGTCCGCCGGCTTCCGCAGAGGCGGAGCGCAGTTCCGCGGATGGGCCGAGCAGATCCAGGCCGGTCTGGTGGATGGCGATGTCCAGCTCGGACCAGAAGACCTTGTTCACGCTGCCCTCGGCACCGATGTCCCCGCCTTCCTGCAGCGTGCTGACGGTGCCCCAGGTGTACAGCCGGTAGGCCTCGGACTTGATCCAGGCATCCACCACCGCGTCCTGGGCGAACGGGTCCTGCTCCTGGTTGCGCTGCCACAGCTCGATCAGCCGGTCGGTGGCGGCGCAGAAGCGTCCGGGGGAGCGCAGCGACAGCCCGCGTTCGTTGCCGGCGGTGCTCATCGCCACGCGCCAGCCATCGCCCGGAGCGCCGAGCACGTCCTCGTCCGCGACGAACACGTCATCGAAGAACAGCTCAGCGAATCCGGTGGTGCCATCGAGCTGGGTGATCGGGCGGACGGTCAGGCCCGGCGCGTCCATCGGGAACAGGAAGTAGGTCAGGCCGCGGTGGCGCTGCGCCTCGGGATCCGAGCGGAACAGGCCGAAGCCGCGGTCGGCCCACGGGGCGCGCGAGCTCCAGGTCTTCTGGCCGTTCAGGATCCAGCCGCCGCGTTCGTCGTCGCGCTTGGCGGTGCTGCGGATGGAGGCCAGATCGCTGCCGGCGCCCGGCTCGGACCAGGCCTGGGCCCAAATCAGGGTGCCGTCGGTCATGTCGCGCAAAAAGCGCTCATGCTGCGCCTCGGTGCCGTGCCCGAACAGGATCGGAGCCAGCAGCGAGATGCCGTTCTGCGCCACGCGGGTCGGGGCTCCGGCGCGGTAGTACTCCTCCTCGAAGAGCACCCACTCGATCAGGCCGGCGCCGCGGCCCCCGTATTCTTCCGGCCAGGACACGACGGACCAGCGTCCTTCGGCCAGCTTGGCTTCCCACTGACGGTGGGCCGCGAAGCCCTCCTCGGTGTCCATGGAGGGCAGCGGGGTGGCCGGAACGTTTTCGGCCAGCCAGGCGCGTGCTTCGGCAGCGAACGCGAGCTGCTCTTCTGTCAGGTCAAGATCCATTTATTTTGCCGCCTCCGCCATGTTCTTGGCTCCCATGCCGGCCAGGGAATCCTTGCCGACCTCTGCGTTGTGTGCGTGGGCTGCGTGGTGCAGCCCGAAGACCGAGTCCATGCCGGCGCGCAGGCCCTGCAGGTCCTCGGATTGGTTGACCGCCTTCTTGGCCAGTGCTAGCCCCAGGCGCGGCATGGCGCCGATGCGCTCAGCCAAATTCAGCGTGTGCTCCTCGAGCAGTTCGCGGTCAACGACGTGGTTGACCATGCCCAGCTCGTAGGCGCGGCGGGCCGTGAAGCGGTCGCCGGTGAACAGCATTTCCTTGGCCGCGCGGGGGTTGGTGACCCACGGGTGAGCGAAGTATTCCACGCCGGGAATACCCATGCGGACCACCGGGTCCGAGAAGAATGCGTCTTCGCTGGCCACGATGAAGTCGCAAGACCAGGCCAGCATCAGCCCGCCGGCGATGCAGGCGCCGTGGACCATGGCGATGACGGGCTTGGGCAGTTCGCGCCAGCGGCGGCACATGCCCAGGTAGACCTCGGATTCGCGGGCGAAGCGGGAGTCGACGCCCTCGGCCCCGACGTGGTCCCACCAGACCACTGCCTTGCGCTCGAAGCTCTGGTCGGCGTCGCGCTCCGGGGTGCCTATGTCGTGGCCTGCGCTGAAGTGCTTGCCGTTGCCCGCGAGCACGATGGCCTTGACCGCGTCGTCCTCGACGGCGCGGGTGAACGCGGCGTCCAGGGCATAGGTCATTTTCGAGTTCTGTGCGTTGCGGTACTCGGGGCGGTTCAGTCGAATGATCGCCGTGGTGCCGCGCACTTCGTAGGTTACGACGCCGTCACTGTCGTTCAGAGTCATCGCGGGCCTCCTTATCCTGTGTCGCATTTCGGCTGGGAACCCAGCCGTGAAAACTTGCTTGGGACTACAGTAACCAAACAAGTGCTTGGTTTGCTAGCATAAGCGAAGATCAACCGAGAGACCAATGGATATCGAGAGTGAGGGAGATGTCGTGGATCTGAATTATTCAGCGGAAGATGACGCGTTTCGTCAGGAATTCCGGGATTGGCTTGAAGCAAACCTCGTCGGCAAGTTCGCCGCACTGCGCGGACTGGGCGGCTCGGGGCGCGAGCACGAAGCCTTCGAGGAACGCCTGGAGTGGAACCAGCACATGGCCGCCCACGGCTGGAGCTGCGTCAGCTGGCCCAAGGAGCACGGCGGCCGCGGGCTGAGCCTGCAGCAGCAGGTCATCTTCCACGAGGAGTACGCCCGGGCCAATGCGCCGGCTCGCGTGAACCACCTGGGTGAGGAACTGCTGGGCCCGACCCTGATCGCCTTCGGCACTCCCGAGCAGCAGGCCCGGTTCCTGCCCAAGATCATCGCGGTCGAGGAACTGTGGTGCCAAGGCTACTCGGAGCCGGGAGCAGGCTCCGACCTGGCCGGGGTGAAGACCAAGGCCCGGCTGGAAGACGGCAAGTGGGTTGTCGACGGCCAGAAGGTGTGGACCTCGCTGGCGCACACCGCTGACTGGTGCTTCGTCATCGCCCGCACCGAGCCGGGATCCGTGAAGCATCGCGGCCTGTCCTACCTGCTGGTTCCGATGGACCAGCCCGGCGTGGAGATCCGCCCGATCCTTCAGCTGACCGGAACCTCGGAGTTCAACGAGGTCTTCTTCGACGGCGCCACCACCGATGAGGACCTGGTGGTGGGCGAGCCCGGCGCGGGCTGGTCGGTGGCCATGGGCACCCTGGGCTTCGAGCGCGGCGTGTCCACGCTCGCCCAGCAGATCGCCTTCCAGCGCGAGCTGCAGCTGATCATCGACCTGGCGCGCACCAACGGAGCGATCGAGGATCCCATTATCCAAGACCAGATCGTCAAGTCCCAGATGGGGCTCGATATGCTTCGCATGCACGGGCTGCGCACGCTCAGCGGCGAGCAGGGCATCGAGGCCTCGATCACCAAGCTGCTGTGGGCTCCATGGCACCGCTCGCTGGGCGAGCTGGCCATGGCCGTAGCCGGCGCCGGCGGGCTGACTGTCGCGCAGGCGCCGTATGAGCTCGACGAGCTGCAGGCTCTGTATCTCTTTAGCCGCGCCGATACCCTCTACGGGGGATCGGACGAAATCCAACGCAACGTAATCGCCGAGCGCGTGCTCGGCCTGCCCAAGGAGGCACGAGTATGACCATCCAGCGCATCGCACAGCCGGCGCCAGAATACGTTCCAGCCCATGGTCTGCTCGCCGGACGACGCGTTGTCGTGACCGCTGCAGCCGGAGCCGGCATTGGGGCCGCGGCCGCACGCCGCTGCCTGGAGGAAGGTGCGGACCTGGTGGTGCTGGGCGATACCCACGCCGGCCGGCTCGAGGCCTCCGCCAATGAACTCGGCGCGGAGTTCGGCGCCGAGCGCGTGCGCTTCGCCGTCTGCGACGTGACCAACGAAGAGCAGGTCCAGGCGCTGCTGGACGTCGCCGAGGAAGCCGGCGGCGTGGACGTCATGATCAACAACGCCGGGCTGGGCGGCACCGCCTCCATCCTGGACATGGAAGACGAGCAGTGGGAGAAGGTCGTGAACGTGACCCTCACCGGCACCTTCCGCTCCGTGCGCGCCGCCAGCCAGCGCATGGTGAGGAACGGCACCAAGGGCGTCATCATCAACAACGCCTCGGTGATCGGCTGGCGCGCCCAGGAAGGGCAGGCCCACTACGCCGCCGCGAAGGCAGGCGTCATGGCACTGACTCGCTCGGCAGCCATGGACGTGGCCCCGCACGGCATCCGCATCAACGCGGTCGCCCCGTCGCTGGCCATGCACCCGTTCCTGGCCAAGGTCACCTCGGACGAGCTGCTGGAAGAGCTGACCTCCCGCGAGGCCTTCGGCCGCGCCGCCGAGCCCTGGGAAATCGCCAACGTCATGGTCTTCCTGGCCAGCGACTATTCCTCGTACATGACCGGTGAAGTGGTCCCCGTCAGCAGCCAGCAGGCCTAAAGGAGAGAACAGATGACTGAGGCTTACATTATTGACGCCGTGCGCACCCCGGTGGGCCGCCGCGGCGGTTCGCTGGCCGAAATCCACTCGGCCGACCTGGGCGCCCACGTGATCTCGGCGCTGGTCGAGCGCACCGGCATCGACCCCGGCGCGGTGGACGACGTGATCTTCGGATGCACCGACACCCTGGGCTCCCAGGCCGGCGACATCGCCCGCACCGCATGGCTGGTGGCCGGGCTGCCGGACCATGTGCCGGGCGTGACCATCGACCGCCAGTGCGGTTCCAGCCAGCAGGCGGTGCACTTCGCGGCGCAGGGCGTCATGTCCGGCACCGCAGATTTGATCATCGCCGGCGGTGTGCAGAACATGTCCAAGATCCCGATCTCCGCGGCCATGATCGCCGGCGCCGAGTTCGGATTCACCACGCCCTTCGCCGAGTCCCCTGGCTGGGTCGCCCGCTACGGCGACCAGGAGGTCTCGCAGTTCCGCGGGGCGGAGATGATCGCCGAGAAGTGGGACATCACCCGCGAGCGCATGGAGCAGTTCGCGCTGGAAAGCCATGAGCGCGCAGCCGCCGCCGTGGACGAGGGCCGCTTCGACTCGCAGGTTGTTCCGCTGAACGGCCTGGAGCAGGACGAGACCATCCGCCGCGGCACCACCCTGGAGAAGATGGCGACGCTGAACACGCTCACCGAGGACGGCCGGCTGACCGCCGCGGTGGCCTCGCAGATCTGCGACGGCGCCAGCGCCGTGCTGATCGCCTCCAAGAAGGCGGTGGAAGAGCACGGGCTGACCCCGCGTGCCCGCATCCACCACATGTCGGTGCGCGCCGACGACCCGGTGTGGATGCTCACCGGCCCGATCCGCGCAACGAAGTATGCGCTGGAGCGCGCAGGCATGAGCGTGGACGAGATCGACCTGTTCGAATGCAACGAGGCCTTCGCCCCGGTCGTGCTGGCCTGGATGGACGAGCTGGGCATCGACCGCGAGAAGGTCAACGTCAACGGCGGCGGCATCGCCCTGGGCCACCCGATCGGCGCCACCGGCACCCGGCTGATGACCACGCTGCTCAATGAGCTGGAACGCACCGGCGGCCGCTACGGCCTGCAGACGATGTGCGAGGGTGGCGGCCAGGCCAACGTCACGATCATCGAGCGCCTCTAGCTTTCGGCCCGCAAGCCCATTAACCAAAGATCCCCGCCGGGTGGACCGGCGGGGATCTTTTCGATCATCACTCGCACCTTTATGAGGTACTTATAACTGCAGGACCCGGAACTGTGCCTGCCCTATGCAGGGCATCGGCACTGCCCGGGGAACTACTTGGCGTTGACCGACAACGGAACGTCGACAGGTTCCAGCTCGCCATGCGGCGGGTTCTTCGGAATGAAGCCGGCCAGGATCACGGCGGCCACGGAGAACCCGGCGCCGAGCAGCAGTGCCGTGCGGAAACCCTGCTCGGTCGGGATCATGGCGCCATGGAAGTCGGTGGTCATCTGGGCCAGCACCAGGCCGATGACCGCGGCGCTGGCGGTGGTGCCCAGCGAACGCATTAGCGTGTTGAAGCCGTTGGCCGCGGCGGTTTCGCTGCGCGGCACCGAGCTCATGATGATCGACGGCATGGCTCCGTAGGCGAAGGCCACGCCGCTGTTGACCAGGGTGGCGGTGAGCAGCAGGCCCCAGGTGCTTCCCATGCCCCACAGGCCCACCACGTAGCCGACGGCCAGGATGGAGATGCCCAGCATCAGCGTGAACTTGGCGCCCAGCTTGTCGGAGAGCTTGCCGCCCACCGGCGAGAGGATCAGCATCATGAAGCCGGCCGGGGCGCCCCACAGACCGGCGGCCAAAACGGACTGGCCCAAGCCGTATCCGGTGCTGGATGGCAGTTGCAGGATCTGCGGCATGAGCAGCATGCTGACGTACATGCCGAAGCCGACGAAGATCGAGGCGATGTTGGTCAGCAATACGCGGGGGATGACCGCGGTGCGCAGGTCAACCAGGGGGTCGGTGGTCCGCAGCTCCCAGAAGCCCCAGAAGACCAGCGCCAGCAGCGACAGGCCGAAGAGGCACAGGGTCAGCGGCGAGGCCCAGCCCCAGAAAGAGCCCTTGGAGAGGGCCAGCATCAGCGCCAGGATGCCCGTGGACAGGCCGATGGCGCCGAGCCAGTCGAAGCGCTGGCCGGCGGCTCCGGCCTTCATGCCCGGGATGAACTTCCAGATCAGCAATGCGACGATCAAGGTGACCACGGAGCCGCCGACGAACAATGCGCGCCAATCGGAGAATTCGATGACCGCGGCGGAAATCGGCAGCCCGATGGCGCCGCCAGCTCCCAGGGTGGCGCTGACAGTGGCGATGGCGGAGGAGAGCTGTTCCTTGGGCACGAGGTCGCGCAGCATGGCGATGCCCAGCGGGATCATGCCCGAACCGAAGCCCTGCAGGGCGCGGCCGATGATCATGATCGTGACGTTGGGGGCGAAGGCGCAGACCAATCCGCCGAGAATCAAAGGCAGAGCGAGGATCAGGATCATCCGGCGCTTGCCGAAGAGGTCACCCAGGCGTCCGGAAATCGGGACAGCCACCGCTCCGGCGAGCAGCGTGGCCGTCACGATCCAAGCGGTGTTGTCGGCGGAGGTATTGAAGATCTCGGGCAGTTGCGGGATCAGGGGAGCAACCATCGTCTGCGTCAGTGCAGAAGCGATGCCGGCAGTTGCCAGGATGCCGACGGCGGTTCCCGGACGAGTGGCGGATTTTTTGGCGCGATGCGTCAAGGGGTCCTTTCAGGGTGATGTGTAAGATACATACAGTATTCATAATACACATTCCGGGGTACGATGGAAGGCCTGAAAGGGCGTGAATACCATCAAGCGACACACTGCAGATATCGAGTACGAGCAGATGCTTCTCAGCCGCTATTTCGTGGCGCAGCATCGGCGGGGAAACGGATTGGACCGCAGCGCGTACCTGATCCTGAGCCACATCGATGCGCGCGGGCCGATGACGATCGGCGAGCTGAGCTCCGCGCTGCGTCTGGACGCCTCGACCTTGCAGCGGCAAGTGGCCGCGATTGTGCGCGACGGGTTGCTGGAGCGGGGCTTGAACCCGAACGGAAGCGCCGCCCGCAAACTGACGATGACCTCGCATGGCCGCGACATGCTGGAAACCGACCGTGACGGATATATCCAGGACCTCGACGCCATCACTGCAGACTGGTCGGCGGAGGACGTCAACACTTTTGCCGAACTGCTGCGGCGCTACAACGGAGCCATCGAGGAGTTCCGGGACGTCAAGAATTCACGTTGACCCCCGCGGTAGCCGCGTGCGGGGCTTTTCCAGCTGCCATCTCGACCATGGCCAGACGGGCACGAAGTCTGAATGAAACCTTGGATGCATCGAAGATCGGTGTATTGAAGCGTAGTCTCGGGACGACCGTTGAACGTTTGGACCAGCGAGGAGTGAACAATGGATGGATGCGAAAGCAAAAACTACAACTTGTCACTGTCCCTGACAACGGATCAATATGACGACCTGACAACCGCGCTGGAAGCGCATCGTGACGGCTTGCGCCGCATCGCCGGCCAAGCCGCCAACGGCTTCGGTCTGGGTTCCGGATACTGGAATGGGCGGGCCGAGGAAGTCCAGGAGCTTTTGAGCTGTGTGCGCCGGCTTGCGCAAAGCGAAAATTCCTCCGGAGTCAATGATGCTTCAGGTAATTCGTCGAGGCGCTTCCCTCCGAAATGACGGGCAGTCCATATTGATAGTCGAAAGGGCGATTCGAGTTGCCAGCTGTATTCGCGGCGTCCGAGCTTTCCGGAGCAGGATTGCTTGGCACAAGAGTTGAGGCCGTTCCATCTTGATGGAACGGCCTCAATCATGCGCGGGCGGCGTACCGACGCTCCGCAATGGCCGTGTCGGACTAGATGGCGAGCCGCCGCGCGTATTGCGGCATCCTGGCGCCGGCGTACCCGGAAACTCGGGACCAGATGCGCGACTGCGCTGTGCTTCCAATACTTCACCCGGCAGGTGAGCGTGACTTCGAGCTCGGCTCGCGCGAACAGCGATCCGATCTGCATGGCATCCGCTTCAACGTCAACAGTTTTCAATGCCTGATTGGGCCTGGCAACTCAGTAGCTTGAGCTCATCGGAAGCTGGGTCGATGATGGCCACGAGGACCGCTTTCCCGTGCATTCACACCAGGCCCATGGCATCGGTGACGGATTCCTTGGCTCCAATCATGGCAACCGGCATGTGTACTGGCTCCACCTTGTTTGTATCTTTCCGAGCGGCCACATCAGTCACGGCGCACACCTCGCCAACGCAGGTTTCGACGTGGATTCGCGATGCTGCGCAGTGTCCAAGAAATACCATGGGAAAAAGTAGTCCACTTTTCGAGGAACTTGCGCGAAGCCCCACGTGAATGTTCCGGCGGACGGTGAAGTCCGCGCCGGGGATCTCCCATGCAAAGCGCCCGGAGCTTCGCGACAAAGTCGGACTGGTTCCCTCAGCAGGCTGGTAATTGTTTTTCGAATCCAGGGTGCGCTGCACTGGCGCAAACATGTCGAGTCGCCTGGCAAGAACTATCGGACCCTGCCAGAATTCGAGTGATTCCAGGGCTCGCATCCCGCGGTCCGGTCGCTGGAACTGCCGCGCGGACGCGGCGGCACGCAAAAACCGCCGTGCCGGCAGCGAAAACTCGCTGCCCGCACGGCGGGCTGCATGGCCTGAGGGACTGTCCTACGCGAGGGCGTCCTTGCTGTTGTGCACGAAGCCCGGAAGCACCGAAAGGCGTTCAACAGCGTCATCGATGATGCGGTCCACGAGCTGCTCGCAGGTCGGCAGGTCGTCGATGACGCCGACTACCTGTCCGGAGGCCAGCATGCCGGCCTGCGTATCGCCGTTGACCAGGCCGGCCTTCAGCAGCATCGGGGTATTGGCGGCCAGCATCATCTGGCCCCAGCTGCGTCCGGTGCCGCGCTTCATGCTCAGCCCGTCGCGGGCCAGGCCCAGCCAGGACTGCCCGGAGAGCTCCTTGAATTGCAGGGTGCGCCGCGCCGTGCCCATCAGCCGGCCCAGTGGCGAGCTGGATTCCAGGGCGTCGATGAACTCGGTGCGCAGCAGCCGGTGCGGCATGCCATCGGCCTTGGTGGTCACCACGGTGCCGTCCAGCCCGAACTCCAGATAGCGCCGCTTGATCTGCTCGGGCACGGCGCTGTCGCTGGTGAGTAGGAAGCGGGTGCCCATGCCGATGCCGGCCGCGCCATAGGACAGCGCGGCGGCCAGTCCGCGCCCGTCGAAGAACCCGCCGGCAGCGATCACCGGGATATCCACCGCATCCAGCACGGCGGGCAGCAGCAGGGTGGTCGGGGTGGCGCCGGTGTGGCCGCCGCCCTCGCCGCCCTGGATCATCACCGCGTCGGCGCCCCAGGCCGCGACCTTCTGCGCATGGCGCGGCAGGCCGACCGACGGGATGACCACCGCGTCGTTTTCCTTGAGCTTGTCGATCAGCTCGCGTTTGGGCGCCAGTGCGAAGGAAGCGACCTTCACGCCGTACTTGAGGAGCAGATCCACCCGCTGGCCAGCGTCCGCGGCATCGGCGCGCAGGTTGACGCCGAAGGGCTTGTCGGTGCGGGACTTGGTTTCCACGATGGCTTTCTCAAGCTCGTCGCAGGTCATGGTCGCCGAGGCGAGGATGCCCAGGCCGCCGGCCTGCGCGGTGGCGGCGGCAAGCCTAGGCCCGGCGACCCAGCCCATGCCTGTCTGCACCACCGGGTGCTGGATGCCGACGAGCTCGGTCAGGGAAGTGCGGATGCGGTTCGTGGTGCTCATGGGCTGACCTCTTGTTCTCTGCGGCGGGCGGGGTCCAGGACCTCGCGAATCAGTTCAAGTTCCTGCTCATCGGGCAGGCGGGTGGTGTCGATGGTGTTGGGCAGGTGCAGTTCGAAGCCGGTGGCCTCCTGCACCTCGTGAAGGGACACACCGGGGTGCAGGCTGCGCAGCGCCATGGTGCCGCCGGGACCGTTGAAGTCGTAGACCCCGAGGTTGGTGATGACCCGGTGCAGGTGGTGGAAGCGCGCTGCCGTGGGGCCGGCGGCCTGGGCGCGGCGGTTTCCCACCCCGGCGACGAAGTCGACGTCCGGCACGAAGCTGCGCTTGGACTGCCGGGGAAACCAGTAGCTGGTGGCGTGGTTGATGGTGTTGGTGGCAGCGGCCCGGGAGCCGAGCAGCTGGCGGTGCGGCTGGAAGTGGTCGCCGATGGCCGAGAAGTTGTGGTTCCCCTCCCTGTCGATCTGCGCGCCGCCCATCACCACGTGCCGCTTGCCGGTGGCGATCAGCTCGAACAGCTCGCGGTAGGGCAGGTATCCGGCGCTGAATTCGCTCTGCCTGTCCAGGGGCGGGACATCTCCGTAGATGGTGGATTCGCCGTCGCTGAGCAGCAGTGTTGGCGCATGGGTCAGCGCGGCCAGCCGGGCGCCGAGCGTGGGAATGATCCCGGCCGGGCTGGCGAGGATCTCGCCTTGGCCGCGGAACAGGTCGCTGCAGGCTGCCACTGCGATCTCCGCGCGGCTGGCAGTTAAAGGAGTCTCAGGCATTGGCGGCCACCTTGCGCCAGATGCGCTCATCGTCCAGGTACGTGGCGCGGTAGCGTTCCCACAGTGCGGGATCAGTCGCCGCGGCAGCGTACTCGCGCTGCAGTTCCTCGTTGCGCGGGTAATCGGGCAGGCAGGCGGTGAAGTGGGCGCCTCCGGGTGCCTCTATAACGTGGTCCACCATGGTGCGATTCAGCAGCAGCGTGGAGGGGTGCGCGCCGGCGGCCAGCTCGCGGGTGCTGAGCACCGTTTCGGCGCTGAGGATGGTGCGTTTGGCAGCTCGGGCGAACAGGTCATCGACATAGGGGTCCGGGCCCAGGCATTGCCCGTTGCCCAGCGCGTCGGCCCGGTTCAGGTGGATGAGCGCCAGATCCAGCGGCACGGCCGGCATCGCCACCAGCGTTTGGCCATCTTCGTAGGGGGAAGTGATGGTGCGGATCTGCGGGTTGACGGTGAGCACATCCGAGCCCAGCCCGCTGCGGGTCACTTCGAAGGGCAGCCTCCGGCCGGCCGCGCGCAGCCCGGAGAGAAGCATCGACTCATCCAGCTCCGTGGTGGTGATGCTCCCCGCCTGCCGGGCGGCCGCAAAGTGCGGGTCCACCGCGATGGAATCCAGCGTGACGAACCCGTGGACTACCTCGCGCACCTGCCCGGTGGCGCACAGCGTCCCGACATCCGGGCCGCCGAAGCTGACGATGCGCAGATCCCTGGCCCCGGAGCGCACCAGCGCGGCCACCAGGGACATGGGCTTGCGCCGCGATCCCCAGCCGCCGATGCCGATGGTCATCCCGTCCTCGAACAACCCGCCCAGGTCTGCGGCATCCATGAGCTTGCAGGCCATGGCTAGGCCCCGGTGGCGACGAAGTCGTCGCGCAGCTCGTCGGCGACCCCGCCGAGGTTCAGTTCGAAGGTGAAGCCCTGCTCGAAGCGGTAGCTGCGGTTCACGTCGATCGGGTCGATGCAGTTCAGCGCTTCCTTGGCCGCGCGGATCACCCGCGGGTCCTTGGCGGCGATCTCGTTGGCGTAGGAGAACGCGGTCTCATCCAGCTTGTCCGCGCTGACTACCTCGGCCACCGAGCCCAGCTCGGCCAGCCGCTGCGCGCTGATGTTCTTGCTGGTGAAGTACAGGGTGCGCAGCATGTGGGCCGGGACCAGGCGGGCCAGGTGGGTGGCTGCGCCCAGCGCGCCGCGGTCGACCTCCGGCACGCCGAAGTAGGCGGTGTCGCTGGCGACGATGGTGTCCGCGTTGCCCACCAGACCCACGCCGCCGCCCAGGCAGAAGCCGTTGACCGCGGCGATGACCGGGACGGCGCATTCGTAGATGGACTTGAAGGCGGCGAAGCACCCGCGGTTGGCGCCGAGGATGGCGTTGAATTCCTCGGTGGACTGCATTTCCTTGATGTCCACCCCGGCGTTGAAGCCGCGGCCTTCGGCGCGCAGGATGACCGCACGCGTCTTGGCGTCCCTGGTCGCTTCGTTCATGGCGTCGGCGATGCCGAACCATCCGGCGACCGGCAGCGCGTTGACCGGAGGGTAGTTCATGGTGATGACGCGCACGCCGTTGGAGTGCATTGCTGAAGTAATCGACATTGGGATCTCCCTCTACCTAACATTTGCTTGTTTGTTACCCTAGCACTTGCTTGGTTTCAGGTACACTGGCAATCCATAAGCAGCACATCGACGAGAGGAAATTAGCCCATGACTGGCATTTTGAGCGGCCGAGTCGCCATCGTGACCGGCGCAGGCCGCGGACTGGGGCGCGAGCATGCACTAGAACTGGCCCGCCAGGGAGCGATGGTCGTGGTCAACGACTTCGGCACCACCCTGGGCGGCGCCATCGACCCGGCGAATCCGGCCCACGAAGTGGTAGCTGCCATCCGCGCCGAGGGCGGACAGGCCGTGGCCAACGGCGCCGATGTGGCTGATTTCGAACAGGCCGGCGCCATGGTGCAGCAGGCCATCGACACCTACGGCCGGCTGGACATCCTGGTCAACAACGCCGGATTCGTGCGCGACAGGATGCTGGTGAACACCAGCGAAGAGGAATGGGACGCGGTGATCCGCGTGCACCTCAAGGGCCATTTCGCCCCGCTGCGCCATGCAGCCAAGTACTGGCGCGACGAGGCCAAGGCCGGGCGCACCCCGCAGGCCAGAGTCATCAACACCACCTCCGGAGCAGGGCTGAAGGGCAGTGTCGGGCAGGCCAGCTACTCGGCCGCCAAGGCAGGGATCACCGGGTTGAGCATGGTCGCCGCCCACGAGCTGGCCCGCTACGGCGTCAAGGTGAATTCGATTGCCCCGGCCGCCCGCACCCGGATGACCGAAGACGCCTTCGGCGAGAGCATGGCCGCCCCGGAAGAAGGCTTCGATGCAATGAACCCGGCAAACGTCTCCCCGATCGTGGCCTGGCTGGCCAGCGCCGGCTGCGAGGTCACCGGACGGGTCATCGAGGTCGAAGGCGGACGCGTGTGCATCGAGGAAGGCTGGAACCACGGCCCGCAGGTTGATGCCGGCGCCCGCTGGGACGCCGCCGAGGTCGGTGCGCAGATCGAGCAGCTGCTCGCCCAGGCCGCCGTGCCGGAACCGGTGTACGGAGCATGAGCACCGCAGCGGTGGACCCGATGACCGCCGGCGCCTGGGCCGGCCAGCATCTGGGGGAGAAAACCGTCGGCTACACCCAGGACCAGGCGATCCTCTACGCGCTCGCCGTCGGCGCCCGGCCGGATGACCTCGACCTGGTTTTCGAGGACCGGTTGCGCGTGCTGCCCTCCTTCGGACTGACCTTGGCCCAGTGGGCCCCGGATGTGCTGGCAGACAAGGGCGCATTCGATAACCGCGCCGTGCATGGCGCCCAGGAACTGCTGGTCGCCAAGCCGCTGCCGCGCAGCGGGGAACTGACGCTGAATGCCCGGGTGGGCGAGGTTTGGGACAAGGGCGGCGCCGCCGTCTTCAATGTCATTGTCGAATGCGACTACTTCCAGGCCACCTGGCAGATCTTCGCCCCCGGCTTCGGCGGGTTCAATGGCCAGCGCGGCCCTGGCCGCACTGCGGCCCCTGGCACCCCGGCCGTGGGTACCGCCAGCGTGCAGACCGCGCAGAACCAGGCGACGCTCTACCGGCTGCTGGGGGACAAGCACCACATCCACATCGATCCGCAGGCCGCCCAGCGCATCGGGCAGGACCGCCCGATCCTGCACGGCCTGGCCAGCCTGGCCGCGACCACGCTGCCGCTGGCCGAACTGGCCGGGGCGCACCCGGCGGACCTGCTCGAATTCGGCGGGCGCTTCTCCGGGGTCGTCTTCCCCGGGGACCGCATCGAGGTTTCCACCTGGGAGCACGGGCGATTCGAGGCCGCCGTGGCCGACCGCACGGTCATCGCCGACGGCCAGGCGGTCTTCGGCTGAGCACGGCCGCGAGCTAGCCGCCGCACGCCCAGGGACCGCCCAGCGCTACTGCGCAGGGCGGTCTTTTGGTGTGCCCAGCATGATGACCAGAGGTTAATTGATCCTTGCGCGGGCGAAAGTGGGACTGTCCTTGCAGGGTTTTGCCGTGCAGGGTTCACTTGAGTATCGAGAGTCCATCATTTCGGCTTGGGGACCGGGCAGAATTGAGAAACGAGCACCACGTGGCACAACGCAAGACCGAACGGAAGAACCTGCAGGGAGAGGAAACCCGTACCAGGATTCTTGAGAAGACCATGCGCCTGGTCGCGGTCCACGGATACGCCGGAACCAGCCTCAGCATGGTGCGCAGGGCCTGCAATCTCTCCGCAAGCTCCATCTACTGGCACTATTCGGGCAAGGACGAGCTGATCGCTGCCGCCCTGGACCATGCCTATCGCACGCAGGCGCAGCGGTTGCCGAACTGGCTGGATACCCCGCCTTCCGCTTCCCGTGCCAACGACCTGTATTCGCAGCTCATGCGCTCACCCAGCGGCGAAGGTGAAATGGGGTACTGGCGTGCCGGGTTGCAGCTGTCGCTGACCAGGCCAGAAGCCCCGATCCCGGCACGCGAGCTTTTCCTGCAGATCCGCTCCGAAGGCATCGAATGGACCGCTGACTGGTGGGAGCGGACCCTCCCGGAGAACATGCCGCAGCGGCGTGCCGCGGCGGTGCTCATGGGCCATCTGACGGTCGCCGTGCGCGAGAGCAGCTTCCTGAAGCTTCGCGGACCACGCTCGACAGACACCGCCGGGCTGATCCGGATGAACGCCATGGCGCTGGATGCGGTGGCGCGGCAGCTGGTGGATTTGGCCGAAACCAGGAATCTTGCGCCAGCCAGCCCGGCGCCGCCGCAGATCACGCTGCTGCCCTCGGCCGATGACCCGGAATCCGGCCGCGAGGCGATCATCCGCGCTGCACAGGAAGTTATCGCCCAGTCGGGGTACGACGGGGTGAGCATCGCCAAGGTCTGCGAACGCGCGGGGCTTCCGGCCAGCTCGCTGTATTGGATCTTCAAGGACAAGGACGCGCTGATTTCCACCGTCATCTCCAACGCCTGCGCAGGATGGAAGCAATTGCGCGAGAAGGAATTCGCGCTGCCGCCCGGGGATCACTGGGCTGAGCAGATCCGCGCGTTCATCCTGCCTTCGCTGGACGGGGCAGAGCACCGGCAAGGTGCGGTGCCGATGAGCCTGCTGCTCCTCCTGCAGCGTGCAGAGCACGTGGATGCCGGGCGCAGCGAACTCGAAACCGTCCTGCAGGAGACCTTCGAAGCGACCGTCGACTGGTTCGATGCGCTGTTGGGGCAGGGTGCGGCGGCAGGACCCCGGCACGCCCAGGATGTGGCCACCTGCCTGTTCCGCATGCTTGACGGGATGCTGATCAGCCGCCGCGTCGCTGAACCCTTCTACGATCCGCAGCTGCTAGCCCTCTTGATCAGCAATGCCATCGTGCAGGTCGCGCAGCAGGGAGCCAAGGCCGCCTAGGGGCGTCGCTGGCCAACCGCCCGGCGTCCGGCCGCGCAGCACGAAAGCCCTCGGCGGGATGTCGCCGAGGGCTTTCGCCAAGCAGTGCACACAGCAATTCGGGCAGCAGCCCTAGTCTTCCGCGCCGCTCATCTGCGTTGCGGTGCGCACCAGCTCCTGTGCCCAGGAGAGCACCTGATCGCCGGAGACGCCCTGCGGCAAGCCGGAAGCGCGCAGCACCAGGCGGACCTTGCCAGCGGCATCCCGGATCGGGGCGAGCAGCGAATCCACGTTATAGCTGCCGGACTCGGTGAAATCCACCGGAGCGTAGCCCGAAGAGGTCTGCGCGATGATCTCGCGCAGCCTGCGTTCCTGGGCTGGTGTGTACAGGCCCGAGGAATATTCGCGCAGCACCGAGTAGACCTCGTCATCCGCGTAGTCCCCGCGCATGGTCACCGACCAGCCGCGTTCGCGTGCGGCCTGCAGGCGGGCCCGGTAGTCCTCGGCGGTGCATTCATCGCTGGGTAGGGCGCGAGCCAGCCAGCGCTCGATGGTGTCCGCGTCCTCCCAGGCCAGGCACATTTCGCCCATGGGCGGCATCAGCGGAATGCGTTCGCCCAGCCGCTGCCCGTCATTCAATTCCCCGGTGCCCGAGACAATCACCGCCATCTCGTCGCCGATAACCGCCATGGTGGAAATCTCCGCGTCCAGCGATGCAGCGAGCTGCTTCATGGCCGGGCGGTGGCGTTCGGCGCGGCGCACCGCGCGGATCAGGTCGGTCTCGAAGGGCGCATGCAGCGACAGCGGGGCGAAACGCCCGTAGCCGCCCTGGAAGAACAATAGCGGGGCCACCGGGGAGCAGACCTGCAGCTCCTGCACCGCACCAACCACGATGTGGTGGTCGCCGGCGTCGGTGATGGATTCGAAGGTGCAGTCGATATAGGCGACCGCGCCGTCCAGCACAGGGGCGCCGGAGGGTGCCGGTGTCCACTTGATGTCCTCGAACTTGTTCGTCGCACGGCCGGCGAAGCGGCGGCACAGCTCTTCCTGGTCGGCAGCCAGCACGTTCACGCAGAAGGAGCTGGCGGTGCGCAGCTTCTTGAAGGTGGAGGAAGCTACCGTGGGCAGGAAGCCCACCAGCGGCGGATCCAGCGACACCGAGGTGAAGGAGCCGACGATCATGCCGACCGGCTCGCCGTCCTGCGTGATGCCGGTGATCAGCACGACGCCGGTCGGGAAGTGTCCCAGCACGTTGCGGAACGCCATCGGATCCGAGACGGGAGGGGTCTGTGCCCCCAGTGCTACTGCATTCACGGTCTTTTCCTTTCAGTACGTCGCTGGCGCAGCTATTTCTTGCCGATGAGGTCCAGGGCGACATCTACGATCATGTCCTCCTGGCCGCCGACCATCCGGCGCTTGCCCAGTTCCATGAGGATGTCGGTGGTCGGGATGCCGTAGCGCTCGGAAGCGGCTTCGGCATGGCGCAGGAAGCTGGAGTACACCCCGGCATAGCCGAGCGAGAGGGTTTCGCGGTCCACGCGCACCGGGCGGTCCTGCAGCGGGCGGACCAGGTCATCGGCCGCGTTCATCAGGGTCGGCAGGTCGCAGCCGTGCTCGAAGCCGTACTTGTCCGCGGCGGCGATGAACGCCTCCAGCGGGGCGTTGCCCGCGCCGGCGCCCATGCCTGCCAGCGAGGCGTCCACCCGGTTCGCGCCGTGCTCCACGGCGGTGAGCGAGTTCGCAATGCTCAGCGAGAGGTTCTCGTGGGCGTGGACGCCGATCTCGGTGGCCGGATCCAGCACCTGGCGGAAGGCGTCGATGCGTTCGGCCACCCCCTTCGGGGTCAGCGCTCCGCCGGAGTCCACCACGTACACGCAGGTCGCGCCGTAGCTTTCCATCAGCTTGGCCTGGCGGGCCAGCTCGGCCGGCGCAGTCATGTGGGACATCATCAAGAAGCCCACGGTGTCCATGCCCAAATCGCGCGCGGCGGCGATGTGCTGCGCGGAAACGTCGGCCTCTGTGCTGTGCGTGGCGATGCGCACCACGGTAGCACCGGCCGAGTTGGCGGCCTTCAAATCGGTGATGGTGGCGATGCCCGGCAGCGCCAGGGTGGCGACCTTGGCGTTCTTCACTGCGGCGGCCACCGCGGAGATCCACTCCAGATCGGTGTGCGCGCCGAAACCGTAGACGCAGGAGGAGCCGTTGATGCCATCCCCGTGGGCGACCTCGATGGAGGCGACCCCTGCATCATCCAGCGCGGTGGCGATGGCCACGGCCTGCTCGACGCTGTACTGGTGCCGGATGGCGTGCATGCCATCGCGCAGGGTGACATCTGAGATGTAGAGCTTGCTCATGCCCGGGCCTCCTGGAGTGCTGGGTTCTCTGCGGTGGTTGAATGGTGCTGGGCCCAGCGTTCGGCCACGGCCATGGCGGCCGAGGTCATGATGTCCAGGTTGCCCGCGTAGGCCGGCAGGTAGTGCGCGGCGCCGGTGACTTCGAGCATCACGGTGACGCGCACGCCGGTGAAGTTCCCGGATTCCGGCAGGTGCAGCGGGTTCTGCTCGGTGAAGGTCTCGAACTGCACCGCCTGCTTGAGCTGGTAGCCCGGCACATAGCCCTGCACCTTGGCGGCCATTTCCAGGATCGAGGATTCGATCTGGCCCAGGTCCGGGTCTCCCTCAACCAGCGCGTAGACGGTGTTGCGCATCAGCATCGGCGGCTCGGCGGGATTCAGGATCATGATCGCCTTGCCGCGGCCGGCGCCGCCGATGTCCACCAGGGCCTGCGAGGTGGTCTCGGTGAATTCGTCGATGTTGGCGCGGGTGCCCGGTCCGGCGGACTTCGAGGAGACCGAGGAGACGATTTCCGCGTAGCGCACCGGGGCGACGGCGCTGATGGCCGCGACCATCGGCACGGTGGCCTGGCCGCCGCAGGTGACCATGTTCAGGTTCGAATCATCCAGATGGTCCTCCAGATTCACCACCGGGATACAGGAGGGTCCGACGGCCGCCGGGGTCAGATCCAGCACGCGGACCGAGGTGTCCTTCAGCTTCTCCCAGTTGGCGCGGTGCGCACCGGCGCTGGTCGCGTCGAAGACGACCTTGATGTCCTTGAAGTTCGGCAGGGCCAGCAGCCCGTCGATGCCCTCGGCGGTGGTGGGAACCCCGAACTTGGCTGCGCGGCGCAGGCCGTCGGAGTCGGGGTCGATGCCCACCATGGCGCCCATTTCCAGGCGCGTCGAGCCGCGCATGACTTTGATCATCAAATCGGTGCCGATGTTGCCGGAGCCGATGATGGCCACCGGCCAGCGATTGCGCTGTTCCATTAGTTCTCCTCGTGCGTGATGCGGACCTGTCCCAGGCCCTGGATGGTTGCCACTGCGTTGGCTCCGGCGGGGAAGTCGACCATTGGGCCCAGCGCCCCGGTCATCAGGATTTCTCCGGCCCGCAGCGGCTTGCCGAGCGAGGCCATGCGGCGCACCAGCCAGAGCGCGGCGCGGTAGGGGTGGCCCAGGCAGGCGGCGCCGGATCCGACCGAACGCACCTTGCCGTTGACTTCCATGGCCATGCCAGCGGCGGACAGGTCCAGCGCCGTGGGCAGCACCGGCACCGTACCGGTGACGATCCGCCCGCAGGAGGCATTGTCAGCGATCGTATCCAGAATCGAGATATCCCAGTTCTCGACGCGGGAGCCGACGATTTCAATGGCCGGAAGCAGGTGGTCCACCGCTGAAATCAGCTCGTTGATGGTGGTGTCTGGGTGTGGCAAGTCTTTGTTCAGCACCATTGCGATTTCCGCCTCGACGCGCGGCTGCAGTACCGCATTGGCGGCCAGGGGCTCGCCGTCGGCCAGGCACATGTCGGCGAAGAGCACGCCGAAGTCTGGCTGGTCCACACCCATTTGGGCCTGGACGGACGGCGAAGTAAGTCCGATCTTGCGGCCGACGACCCGTCGTCCGGCACTGATGGCGTGGTCCTCGTTCAGGCGCTGGACCTCGTAGGCGGCTTCGATGCCGCCGGCTGCCAGCTCGTCCCGGATGGGGCTGATGGCAACGCCGTTGAGCTCAGCTTCGCGCAGGCGCAGGGCGAGATCCGCCAGCAATTCCGTCTGCGTGCGAACCGTTTGAGTGTGTGTGGTCATCCGTCCTCCAAAGTGAGATCCCAGTATCTACAGCTTTGTTTCGGGCTTGATCGGACTGTCTCAGAGAGCGGGATAAAAATCAGGAATCTAGTTCTAGTTTTTCCCTGTAGTGAGGTGTACAGTGAATGAAAACAAAGAGTGGCCGACGTCACATGCGGGGCTGGTGCAGGCTTCCGGTCCGTTGGCAAAGACGCAAACCGCACGATTTTGCGAACCCGAAGATTTGAATCCCTTTACCCCAGGAAGGTTTCCAAATGAGCATTCTGACCTCTGCCCCTGCCGCCGGATGTTTGCCGACGTCGCCGGCGAATTCGCAGGCGCCGTCCATGGTTTCCCGGATGACAATGATCATGGAGGCCTTCGAGCCGCAGGATGCGCGCCTGCTGCTGGATGAGATCACGATTCGCGCAGGCCTGCCGAGGTCAACCACCCACCGGATCCTCGACCAGTTGGTGCAGATTGGCTGGTTGGAGCACACCCCCGACGGCTACGGCATGGGCTGGCGTTCGTTGAAATACCGCAACAACGACTCGATCAGCAGCCGCATCCGTACCGAAGCGGCCCCCTTGCTGCATGAACTGCAGATCAGAACCGGCAAGGTGGTGCACCTGGCAGTCCTGGAGGGAACGAATATCCGCTACCTCGACAAGCTGGGCGGCGCCAATGCGACGGCCGTTCCGTCCCGCGTCGGCGGGATCAATCCCGCCCACACGACTGCCTTGGGCAAGTCGATGCTGGCATGGATGGATCCGGAGGACCTCGACGAGATTTTCCCCAATGCGGTGGGCCAGAATGCTGGCAAGACCATGAATGATTCGAGCATGCTGTACTCGGAACTTGCACGAATCCGCCGTCGCGGGGGACTGGCCTACGAAACTGGCGAGAGCTATGAAGGCATCACCTGTGTTGCCTCGGCGATCAAGATCCGGCGCAATCCGGTTGCTGCACTGTCACTCGTGGGACGCGGACGAGACGCCATGGAGCTGCTGGCCCCGCTGGTGCAGCAGGCCGCGCGCAAAATCTCCGAATCACTCAGTGCCCCGGCATCGATGAGCGCCTGACCGCAAACGCATGCCCGGGCGGGCAGGAAAACACCACGGAGGCCGGACTGCAAAGTTGCAGTCCGGCCTCCGCGATGTCAATAAGCAGGGGCGCTTGTCGAACTAGCTGCTTGCGCAGCCGGTCCTAGTTTTCCGGGCGGCCGTCCAGCGCGGACCCATGCGGAGTCGCACCGCCTTCATCGGTCCAGTCCTGGCCAACTTCGTCATTCAATGCAGGGTCGGAAACGGTATCGGGCTCTTCGGTTTCTGCCTTGTTCAGCAGTGCTTCAGGGTTGTTCTCGGTCATGAATCCATCCCTTTCGTTGGTTGGATTGCCAACCTAGCAAGGATCAGCGGACTTCAAAACCTGAATGGCTCCATTTCCAGCAAGCGTTGAGCAATCCAACAGTGCGCGCCAACCCGCTTCACGTCCAGAACCTATTCCTCACGCTATGCGCTGCACGAATACGACGGAGTCTTCCAAGGTTGCAGGATCGCCGTCCGGTGCCATGATGCTGCGTTCGCGGATCTCTGCGCACAGCACCTCCCACTGCTCAGGGCCCAGCTCCAGGTCCGCCAGTTCCTCTTCCGGGCTGGGGAACGCGGGCATCGGGTGATCGGGCTTGCCGGCGAAGGAAGGCAAGGAGGCGTGGGACAGTGCCAGCAGATGGCCGCCCGGTGCGACCAGCGTTGCCGCCTTGCGCAGGAAGTCGGCGCGGGGGAATTCGAAAGGTGCCTGGAAGAAGCTCAAGGTCACCAGATCAAAGGTCTCCCCGGTATTCCACGCGGCCAGATCCGAGGCAATGAAGCGGGCCTGTTCCGCATCCAGGCCAAGCTTGGCGGCTTCTTCCGCGGCGCGTTTGACGGCGGTGGGCGAGATATCCACACCGGTAGCCTTCCAGCCATTGGCTGCCAGCCACAGCACGTCGCCGCCCTCGCCGCAGCCGATGTCCAACGATGTGCCGGCGTCCAACGGGGCAACCAATTCCTCGATGACCTGGTTGACCTTGCCTGACCAGATCCGCTCGGATTGGCCGTAGTGGTTTTCCCAGAAGGCGACGCCGTCGAGTTGCGTGGTGTGGTGTTCGTGGTGGTGGCTCATCCTTGGTGTTCCCCATTCGTCAGTAAGGCCGTTATTGAAGACCTTACTGACGATGGGCCCCGTACGCGATCAGTTTTGCGCCAGAGGCAAGAACTATTGTTTCTACCTTGCACTGACCTTGCCGAAGAGGCGGGCAATGGAGGCTAGGATCATTGGCCTGCAGGCCAGCCAAGCACCGGCGATCACAAGCAGCGAGAGCGCGAAGTAGAGCAGCCCGGCCCAGTTATCCGCGTACGCGGCGGGATCGGTGGACCCCTGGGCCGCATACATGTGGTTCAGGTTGCGCAGCGCCCCGGTGGAGAACACCAGTATCACGTGCACCAGGATGAACAGCACGAAGTACAGCATGGTGGGGAAGTGCAGGGCTCGGGCTACCTCAATCGGGTACTTCTTGGTCAGGTTCGGCACGTTCTTGGGCCAGAATGCGCTCATCCGGTAACCGGTGATCGCCGCTACCGGAGCGGCAATGAACACGGTGGTGAAGTAGGCCAGCTGCTGCAGCGAGTTGTAGTTCACCCAGCCGTTTTCGGTAGGCCAATCCAGCGTCAGGTATTGCAAGGCCGCCGAGATCGCATTCGGGAAGACCTCCCACGATGTCGGGACAATGCGCATCCAGTGGCCTGTGGCGAACAGCAGCACGAGGAACACCAAGCCATTGACCAGCCACAGCAGGTCAAGGCCCTGGTGCAGCCAGAGGTTGATGCTCACCTTAGGGCTGCGCTTCGACGACCAATAGGCAGGCGGCTTCTTTTGATGCCTGACCAGCATGCCCGAGCGGATGATCAGGACCATGAGGAAGAAGTTGAAGAAGTGGTTCCATGCCAGCCAGCCGGGGAAGCCGATGGGTGCTGATTCCGGCAGATGGTATTCGCCCGGGTAGCGTTCCATGAAGGACTCGACCCCATCGATTCCGGCAATGCCGCGGGCAATGAGCACCACGGCAGTGGCCAGGCCCAATGCGGCGAACGCGCCGACGATTCCAGCGAGTACCCACTGCTTGGTGGTCAGCGGACCATGCTTGACCGCTTCCTTCTTGCCCTTTGCCGAGGCCTGGGGCTTCGGGGTGATTGCAGGCTTTGCGGAAGATGCCTTTTCTGCCGCCACTGCTGGCTCCGCCGGAGCCGCAGACTGCTGCATGCCCATGCGGGTACGCGCAGGGGCTGCTGGCGTTTCATCTGCCGTGGCCGAGGGAGCGGCCGTCGCACTGGACGCCTGGCTGGCCGGCTCTGCTGGCGTTGGCTCGGTCTTCGGAGGTGAGGCCGGTGCGGCCTGGGCGTCTTCAGCAACGGGAGCTGGCGCAACCGGGGCAGCAACAGCAACGTTTTCTGGGACGCTGGCTGCAGGTTCCGCAGGTTCCGCAGGTGCCGCAGATGCTGCCGGGGCCGCTGCGGCTACGGGTGCAGCCACGAATGAACTTGGCGGCCAGGCTTCTGCACCAGCGGTCCGCGGAAGTCCGCGGCGAACTGCCGGTGCATCTGCACTGGTATTCGCCGCGGCCGGTGCCGCATTCGCCGGGGGAACTGGTTCGCTGGCTGCCGGCGCCGCTTCAACCGTTGATGTCTTCGCCGGTTCGGCGACCGGCGTGGTTGCCGGCTCGGAAGCTGGTTCAGCCGCCGACACCTGCTGCGTTGCGGCAGCCGGAGCGCTCGCGACAACAGGAATTCCTGCAGGAGGCCATGGCTCGCCGCCGGCAACTCGTGGCAGACCCCGGCGCAGCGATCCAGGTGCCGGTGCCTGGCCGGCAACAGTCTGCGCGGACGCAGCGCTGGCCGCGGCAGCAGCAGGTGTTTCGGCAGGCGTTGGCTCGACGGGAGCAGGTGAGCTGACGGGCTGTTCGAGAACGGGCTCGGCAACTGGCTCAGCCTTCGTGGGCTCCGCAACTGTTGCGTCAGCGGTGGCTGCCACGGAAGCGAACAGTTCGGACGGAGGCCAGGGCTCGCCGCCGGCCACGCGGGGCAGGCCCTGCCGGATGGAGTGCTCAGGTGCATTCATGGCAATTACGCCTTGCGTGCTTCAAGCGCGGAAATCAGCTGCGGAACGACCTTGAAGACATCGCCGACCACACCGAAGTCGGCGATCTCGAAGATCGGTGCATCGGCGTCCTTGTTGATGGCAACGATGGTCTTGGCAGTCTGCATGCCTGCCTTATGCTGGATGGCTCCTGAGATGCCCAGCGCGACATACAGCTGGGGCGAGACCGCAACACCGGTCTGGCCTACTTGCGCGGCATGCTCGACGTAGCCGGCATCCACGGCGGCGCGCGAAGCGCCCACTGCTGCCCCCAGGGCATCGGCTAGCTGGTGCACCAGTTCGAACTGCTCGGCACTGCCCAGGCCGCGACCTCCGGAAACCACGCGCTCTGCGGAACGCAGCTCGGGACGGGTCGATGCCGTATCGGCAGTTTCCAGTTCCTTGACCTCGACCTCCGGCTTGCCGCTTGCGGCGACCTCCAGGGCGGTGGCGCTCGCCGGCTGGGCTTGGGCGCGTTCTTCGATGCTGCCCACGCGCACGGTAATCACCGGAGCGCCGAAGGTCGGGGCACTGTGGGTCGAGTACGCGCCGCCGTATATCGAGTGGGCTGCGATGATTCCCTGGTCATCGCGCGAAACGCCGAGGGCATCCACGCTGAGCGCCAAGCGGTTGCGCACCGCGAAGCGTGCTGCCACTTCGCGCGAGGTCAGGGTATGCCCCAGGATCACCGCTTGCGGCTGGACTACGGCGAAGGCCTGCTGCAGCGCGTCAGCCATCGGCGCGGTCAGCACCGGCGACTCGACAACTGCGGTGAGCACCTGCGCGGCGCCAGCCTGGCTGGCTTGTTCCGCCAGGGTTTCAACGGATCTTGCCGGGGCGGTCACCAAAGCGACCGGGGTGCCCACGGTGGAGGCTGCACCGAGCAGCTCCGCGTGGTTCTTGGCCAGCGTGCCGGCAGTGGTGGTCTCGAGGAAAACGAGAATTGAATCAGCAGCAAAATCAGTCATGGTTCTCTTTCCGCTCACACCAGGTTGTTCTTGACGAGGAATTCGGCCAAGGCGTTGCCGGCTTCGCCGTCATCGGTCACGATGGTCCCAGCGGTGCGCGGCGGGCGCTGTGCCACCGAAACCATGATGGAACGCGCGGTATCGGCAGGCAGCGCCTCGACGCCCAAGTCCGCCAGGGACAAGGATTCGATCGGCTTCTTCTTGGCTGCCATGATGCCCTTGAAATTCGGGAAGCGGGCATCGGGCAATGCTTCGGTGATCGAAGCGACCGCCGGCAGCGGAGCGCTGACTTTGGCCGCGGCTCCATCGAGCTCGCGCAAGCCGCTGATCGCGCCGTCGGCAATGTCCACCGAGGACAGGGACGTCGCGGCTGGAAGATCAAGCAGCTCGGCCAGCATCACCGGGAGCATGCCCGCCGAACCGTCGGTGGACATGTTGCCGGCGAGGATCAGGTCGTAATTGCCCCGGCGCAAAGCCGCCGCAAGCACCTGCGCGGTGAGCACCAGATCGGCTCCGAGCAGCTCTTCATCATTGATGTGCACGGCGTCGGCGGCGCCCATGGCCAAGGCCTTGCGCAAGGTGGCCTGGACCGATTCCGGCCCCATGGTCAGCACGGTGATATCGGTTCCAGGATTCGCGTCAGCGTGCTTCAACGCGACTTCCAAGGTCCGTTCGCCGATTTCATCGAGCACCACTTCTGAAGCGGCGCGATCAGCCAGGCCGGTCTCCAGATCCAGCAGGCGGTCTTCTCCGGTATCCGGGACTTCTTTGATCAGAACCGCGATCTTCATCATTTTCTCCTCTTATCGCAGCAGTTTCCGCCCGAACCTCCGAGTGCCGGAAGCCATCCATGATTCCGAGTTCCACGGACCTAGGCCATGCTCGCCGACGAAACTACTAGGAAATCCAAGTTCATTAATGCACCCCGTCGCAGATATCCTGCAGAACTCGAAGTATTGTGTCGTAGGCTACATTCGTCTCTGCTGTTTATCTTGTCGGATCAAGCGCCAATGGTCAATGAAAGTGGACAAGAAAACAGCAAGTGAGCATGTTGAAGGACAAATGGTCTACAGATCGTCGGGGTATCCGAACGCGTTTCTGAGCAGGTGAGCCGCATCGCGCTTTTCGCCCGGTTCCGGGTGGGCACCGTAGGCTTTAACCAGAGACCAATTTCGGAATTAAAGGACGGCTCATGGCCAGCAAGAAGCGTCAAGGCAAGAAGAATTCGGGCGCAGGAAATCCTGCCAAGGCGGCAGTTCGCGGCCGCAGCGTGTTCAAGATCCAGGCTGAAGCGCAGGTCGACGCACTTCGCGGCGACTACACGGCTTGGGTCGCGGAGCAGGTCCCTGTGTTCACTGCCGAACAGGCGTCACAGGCAGCGGGCATGCAGTCGGACCTCATCGGCCAGATCGCCGGCGAGTACGCCGACAACGCCCGCAGCTCCAACCTGTTCGACATGGACGTCGATGTCTTCGGCGAGACCCTGGCCATGCACCTTGGCAACCTACCGGAATCATTGGCGCCGGAACCGATCTTCACCACCTGGCTGGAGTACTTCAACTTCGTCGATGACCGCAAGCTCTGGCAGGGTCCAGCGGAAAACCTCGAAGCCCTGCGCGAGATGCTGGAAGACACCCTCAACGGCTTCGCCGAAGGCGATGCGGAACTGTGCGAATTGCTGCGCGGAACCAAGCTGTTCACCCAGGTCAAGGCCTATGCAGAGGCGCTGGCCGAGGGCGTGGACATGGAAGACTTCTCCGCAGAGGCGCAAGCCCCGCGCGCCAAGGTGCTCAACGCCGTTGGCCTGGATGCTGAAACCTTCGACCCTAGCGGTCCAGCGCCACTGGCTTTCAATTACATCTGGAGTGCCGGGCGCATGTCAGTCGTGGAGTCCGACGGTTCGGTGCTGCGCACCGACCCGGACGCCTACGACCTGCTGGTGGCCGGCGAGGAAGCGGGCAGCGCGCAGTTGCTCTTCGAGATGGCTGTCGGCTGTGTCCAGGCGCACCTGAACCCGACCTTCGATGTCACCCTGCGCGATGAAGCCCATTACCTGGTGCTGCGCAACCTGCTGGTCACCGCATCCACCGGACGCGAAGGGGACCTGGAAGGCCTGCGCCGCAACTGCGGCCCGAAGATTTACGATGAGGTGCTGCCAGAAGCTCGGACGGCCATGGATTCCCTGGCCGACTACGGCCTGATTTCCAAGGATGGCGAGCACTACAGCATCGACGAGCGCCTGGTTCCGGTCATCTCTGCCGGCATCACCGAGGTCGAGGTCTTCTTCGAAGAAGCCGAATAAAGCAGTACAGCAAGGCAGCTCAAGGCAAGAAGGAATGCTCTAGTTGCAGATAGGCGGACCTGCCGTGGCCAGGACGAGCGAAAGGTCCATGAGGTGGCTCGCAGCAGTCAGCGGAATCCTCTTCGCGGTGTTGCTGATGATCGCTGATCCCTTGATCGCCGGAGCTGCCTGGTGGGCTGAGCCCGACCTCTGGTTCCCCTTGGCCTTCCCGATGCTTCCTTGGCTTGCCATTGCCGCCGTCATGGCATGGCTGGGCAGCGCCAGCGAACGTTGGCTGCATGCGCTATTGCTGAGCCTCGTTTCCTTGGCGGCCGGTGTGATTCCGGGCTTTTTCTGGACGCTTCTGCTCTTTGGGGCCTTCCCCGAATCCGCCAGCCCGCAGGTGCCGATGACCGTCTCGCTCATCGCCGGCGCAGCAGTGATTGTGATGGGGGCAGTCGCAAGTTCCTGCGTCGCCCTCAGGCGCTTGAGCAAAGCTCGACTGGCCAGATAGCGCCACATCGGCCCGCTATTGCGCCTGGTCGTCCTGCCGCGAGGCGGCAATGCCGATCAGCTTGCGCAGCACGTCCAGGTTGATATCCTCCAGCTTCTTCACGTACACGCAGCCGGCTCCTTCGGTGTACTTGCCCAGCTGCGGCAGCAGCTCGGCCCCTTCGGGCAGATCCTTCAGGCCATAGAGCGACAGCTGGGCCTTGCGCGGCGAGAAGCCAGTCTTGGGCCAGATGCCGGTGGTGCGCGCATTGGCAGGGGAGATATAGGTATAGCTTCCGTAGCCGATCATGCTCGGGCCCCACATCACCGGCCGCTCGCCGGTGGCTTCGCGGAAGATGCGGTCCAGCTCATGGCCGTCAATCCGGCGCTTGTCCGGGGTTGCCGCCTCGATGAACTCCTCAACGCTGGCGTCAGTCGGAAGGGTCTTCTGACTTGTTGGCAAGTGATGCCTCCTCGGGTGCAGCAGGCGATTCTGCCTGGAAAATTGCCGACAGCTTGCGATACTGGCCGGTGCCCATGGCCAGCAGCGCCACCACAATCATGATCAGCCCGCCGGCCAGGAAGATCAAAGCGATGCCACGCGCCTCGCCTTGCCCCACCAGCCAGCCGAACTGGGCATCGCCCTCGGGCGAACGCATGAACGGGATGACCAGGTACTGGGCTATTGGCGCGATCAGGAAGGCGGTAATCGGGGCCGCCGCAGCTTCTAGCATCTGGGCGAAGCCGAATACCCGGCCCTGGCGGCGGAAGGCGACCACCTTCTGGATCACCGTTTGCTCCGAGGCTTCCACCGCGGGAATCAGCATCATGTAGAACCAGATGCCCAGCACATAGAGCCAGGTCCACTCGCGGATGGTGAAGATCGCGCCGAGGAATCCCATGACGGCCACCAGCAGGAGCATGGTGCGGATCGGGTTGGCCCCCAAGCCGAACTTGGCGATGGCCAGGCCTCCGACGATGAAGCCGGTGGAAGCCAGCCCGAAGGCGATGCCCCAGGCCTCGACCGGCATGATGGTCAGCCCGTAGGGGTCCATCAGCGCCATATAGGTGCCGCCGATGAAGTTGTTGAACATCGAGAAGATGATCAGGGCGAACAGTCCCGGAATGGCCATTACCGTGGTGAAGCCCAGGCGCAGGTCGCTGGTCTTGGTGCGCCCCTCCTCCTTTTCCGGCTCCTCCTCCGGGATGGAGATGCCCAGCAGGTGCAGCATCGTGATCACCACCAGCATGATGGCGATGGCCAGCGTCCACCCCATACCCAGCAGCCCGATGGACAGCCCTGAGAACACGCTGGTGACGATGAAGGCGATGCCCTGCACCGTGCCCACCAGCCCGTTGGCATTTGCGTGGCGCTCGACCGGGATCAGCAGGGTGACGGTCGTGGACAGGGCGATGCCGCGCATCTGCTCGACGATCGCGCCGAACAGGATGACCAGGCAGAAGATCCAGAACTGCCACCCGCCGATGTCCAGGATGTCTTCGGTGGGCAGCACGAGGTAGATCAGCCCGGCCAGGCTGAAGGCCACCGCGGTGATGAGCGCGGAGAAGACGAAGACCGATTTCTTGCGGTGGTTGTCCACGATGGTCCCGAAAACCATGGAGAACAGGGAGATCAGCAGCATGAACGCGCCGCCGATGATGCCAGTGGCCATGACGTTCTCGGTTTCCAGGTACACCCAGAAGGTCAACGCGAACCACAGGTAGCTGGTGGTGAGGTTCGCAACGGCGGTATTCACCAGAATGTGCATGAATGAGCGCTGGCCCTGCGGCGGAACCTCGGGGTTGCCGCTGCCGGCCAGCGGATGATTCGTGGGGCCTTCATCGCGCATGGGGAGCCTGCTTTGCAAAAAGTGGGCTGGTGCTCGTATCAAAGAATACGCCGATGCATTGATAGGCAACAGGTGTTGACTCAGACGATCGAAAACATAGTAGTCAGATGCCTAGCCCAAGCCTAGGCATAGCCCTAGTGTGACCGCCCGCACTTTCTGCCAAGGTTGAATCCATGCAAACCGGCTGCAGCGGTTTTCCCCTTTTGACGAGCATTGAATGGACGGAGCACACCACGCCATGACCGAGACCCTGAACGAGGTATCCAGCCTGCTGGATAACGCCCTGGTTGGCAGCCCGGAAACCGGAGAGTTCCGCGCCAATCGAAATATCTTCACCGACAAAGAGATCTTCGAGCTGGAAATGAAGCACATCTGGGAAGGCAACTGGGTATACCTGGCCCACGAATCCCAGATCCCGAACATCGGCGACTACTACACCACCAACATCGGCCGCCAGCCCATCATCATCTCGCGCAACAAGCAGGGCGAACTCAACGCCCTGATCAACGCCTGCAGCCACCGCGGAGCCATGCTCTGCCGCCGCAAGACTGATAACCGCACCACCTTCACCTGCCCCTTCCACGGCTGGACCTTCAACAACTCGGGCAAGCTGCTCAAGGTCAAGGACTCGCGCGGCGCCGGCTATCCGGAGCAGTTCAACAAGGACGGCTCCCACGATCTGACCAAGGTCGCCCGCTTCGAGAACTACCGCGGCTTCCTCTTCGGCTCGCTGAACGCCGATGTCCTGCCGCTTCAAGAGCACCTGGGCGAGGCCACCAAGATCATCGACATGATGGTCGACCAGTCCGAGCAGGGGCTGGAAGTGCTGCGCGGCGCCTCGACCTACACCTATGACGGCAACTGGAAGCTGCAGGCGGAAAACGGCGCCGACGGCTACCACGTCTCGGCCACCCACTGGAACTATGCAGCCACCCAGGCCCGCCGCGCCAACGGCGAATCCTCGAATGACACCAAGACCATGGATGCCGGCGGCTGGGACAAGCAGAAGGGCTGCTACTACTCCTTCGAGCACGGCCACCTGCTGCTGTGGACCGAATGGCTGGACCCTGCCAACCGCCCGCTGGCCGAGAAGCGCGACGAGCTGGTCGCCAAGTTCGGCGAAGCCAAGGCCGACTGGATGATCGGCATCTCGCGCAACCTGTGCCTGTACCCGAACGTGTACCTGATGGACCAGTTCGGCTCGCAGATCCGCGTCTTCCGCCCGATCTCCGTGGATAAGACCGAGGTGACCATCTACTGCTTCGCCCCGGTGGGCGAATCGGACGCCGCGCGCGCCGCCCGCATCCGCCAGTACGAGGACTTCTTCAATGCCTCGGGCATGGCCACCCCGGATGACCTGGAAGAATTCCGCTCCTGCCAGAAGACCTACCTGGCCACCGCGGCCCAGTGGAACGACCTCTCGCGCGGCCAGGCCCACCAGATCACCGGTCCGGACGAGAACGCCGACAAGGTGGGGCTGAAGCCCATCTCCTCCGGCGCCCGCACCGAGGACGAGGGCCTGTGCCCGATCCAGCACGGCTACTGGCTGCAGAGCATGCGCCAGGCCGTGGACAACGAACGCGCAGCACAGAACTAAGGCCGAAGGGGCAAACAGGTGAGCACCATTGCACTGACCGAGGCGCCGACGTCCAACGGCGCAATCACCACCGCGGACATCGCGCAGTTCCTCTACCAGGAAGCCCGCTTCCTCGACGACCGCGACTTCGACCGCTGGCTGGACTGCTACCACCCGGAAGCCACCTTCTGGATGCCTGCGTGGGCCGACGACGAGCAGCTGACCGAAGACCCGCAGCGCGAGATCTCGCTGATCTACTACGCGAACCGCGGCGGCCTGGAAGACCGTGTCTTCCGCATCAAGACCGACCGCTCCTCGGCCACCTCGCTGCCTGAGCCGCGCACCGGCCACAACATCACCAACGTGGAGATCCTGTCGGTCGACGGGGACAAGGTGGACATCCGCTTCAACTGGTTCACCCTTTACTACCGCTACCAGAATGTGGACACCTACTTCGGCACCTCGTTCTACACCATCGACTACTCCGGCACCGCACCGGTGATCACCGCGAAGAAGGTCGTCCTGAAGAACGACTACATCCACCACGTGGTGGACATCTACCACATCTAAAGCGACACCTCCGTGGGCGGCGGGGCCAGTGCAAGCCCCGCCAACTCACCCATCGCCGAAATTTGTGAAATGAGCATGCCCTGTCCCATCAGGTAGCACTCGCCTGAGCTGCCGCGGGCGCAAACCTTCGCGCACCAGTTGGCGAGCTTGGAAAGCAGCCCGGAGCGGGACGTGCTTTCCGGATACATTTCCATCCTGCAAGGCAAGGCCAACACCGCGGAGCGCTGGCTCTCCAGCGCCTGGCAGAACGCGGTGCAGGAGCACGACAACGATGCGATGGCAGTGATCGCGCAACGCCGAGTCCTCGATTCCCTGTGCCGACTCAAAGGGCAGAGGATCATCGACTGGGCTGAGCCATCGCTGCGCCTTGACCAGGTGGGAAGCCCGCTGGCCATCGAAAATGCAGCCATCCAAGGACTAGCCCTGGCCATGATGGGCCGGCTCGATGAAGGCGAGAAGCTCTTGATGGGCCTGCTGTCCACGTTGCCGACAGGAGCCCAGCGCCAGCGCGCGGAAATGTCGCTGGGCTGGGTCTACCTCGCGACCGATCGCGTTGAACTGGCCAGGCATGAGCTTTCCTCTGCCAACTCCACGGACTTCTGCGACGGATCGCTGCGCATCTCGCTGTGGGCCAGAGCCTGGTCGGCCCGGGCAGAATTCCTCATGGGCGATTGGGACCAAGCGCTGGAAACAGTCCGATCCGCACAAGCCCTGCAGGAACGTTCTGAAATCCAGATCCTGCGTCCGCTGATCCAAATGACCGCGGCGCAAATCCACGCGTTGCGCGGCAATTGGGAACAGGCGGATCTGCATTTGCGCAAGTCGTGGGCTCGCACCGGCAGCTATGCCATCATGGAGATGCCCTACCGGATGGCGCGGGCCGAGATCGTCGGGGCGCAGGCCAACTACGATGAGGTCGTGCGTGCGCTGGAGCCGCTGCTACGGCTGGACCGCACCCGGGGCATAGACCAGGCAGGCTTCTGGACCTGGCCAGATACATATGCCTTGGCGCTCATACGTTGTGAACGCCTTGATGAGGCCGACAATTTCATCCAGCCACTACTGGAGAGCGCCCTTGCTTCAGGCCACCAAAGCGGAGCTGCCCGCTTCCTGAGTGTGCAGGGCACCTTGCTGGCAGCTCGCGGTGATATCGACGCCGCCCGCCTTGTCTTTGAAGATGCCATCCGCCGTTCGGAGGGCGTCGGGTCGGTCTACCATCGGGCGATCATCGATTTCTACTACGGCCAGTGCTTGCGCCGGGCCGGCAAGTGGGCTGAATGCGTTGCTTCGTTGACCCGCGCGCTGGCGCTTTCCACGCACTTCGATGCAACCGTGTACATCGACCGCTGCACGCGTGAGCTTCGGGCAAGTGGCACCGGGATGCTGCGCAAGGAAAGCGCTGACTGGTCGACGCTGACCGCTCAGGGACAAGCCGTGGCCAAGCTGGTGTGCGAAGGCGCAAGCAACCGACGTGTAGCTGAAGAACTGTATATCGGTACCAAAAGAGTGCAATACCACCTGACCAAGATCTACACGAAACTGTCGGTCTCCAACCGTACAGAGCTTGCTGCTTTGGCACGCTTTGGCCAAGACGAATAGTGCTTCTTGGCTGATAAGAATTTTCATTCACGAACGACAGCCGAGTCATCCGCAGTGCGGGTTGTCCTGCGTGCAGTGACTGAAAATTTTTTTCATTCATGTCGTATCGCTTGAAGGGGACGCAGGCAGGACTTGATGCAGGCGGCAGCCAGCTGAGCAACGCGAATCATCGCGGTTGCTCCTGTGGGGTTATGGGTGGTGTGGCGGTTCTAGTGACTGAAAAAATCTGTCACTCAAAATTCACAGCGGGCGACCGGTGCTAGCCGGTCCCAGTGTCGGGCAGGTCTTCATCTTGGCCAAGGCCCAGCACGCGCCGCACTTCGGGGGTCAAATGCACCTTGTGAGCTGCGTCGTCCGATGTTCGCTGCGGGCAATGATCGTTGACATGATCAAAGTTCGCCACGTTGGCTACGCTCTCAGGGATCGTGATTGACCGCAGCCCGTGCGGAGACACCCACGTCTTGGAGCCATCAGGGCAGGCGAAGACCTTCCACCCTAGGGCGTGCTTGAACATCTGATGCTGCTTGCACAACAGATGGGTGTTTCGCCGGGTCGTGTGGCCGCCTTGCCCAAACGCTTCAATGTGGTCTATTTCTGATCGGTCGGCTGGGCGACGGCAACCCGGGAAACCGCAATGCTGGTCGCGGTGACGCAGGAAATCGCGCAACCCCTGCGAAGGCCGGTATTTCTTGGGTTCCACGTCAATTGCGGCGCCCGTCCATGGGTCGGTCAGCACGCGCTGGAATGATGGAGCGTCTGCCGCGAGTTCCAACGCTACCCCGATTGGGATGGGTCCGTGGCCTTCCAGATCGGCAAGGGCGCGAGTGGGATTCGCGAGCATTTCCACGGCCGGTATCGTGATGGATACCCGTGGCTTCAGCGGCATGCCCTCCATTCCGGGCCATCCATTCAGATATACGTCTGCAAGGGCATCGGCCTCAAGCTGGGTTTGGGTGCGCGGATCTTTGGGATCAGTGCTCTGGGCGGCCGCCTGCTTGATCGAATTGCGGATTGAGTGGATGACATCAGCGCGGTGATGCAACTGCAAGGTGGCCATGCCATCCTCGTCATTCCAGACCTTGACGTTGCGGGCGGCCATGGCGTCCTTCTGCCGGTTCTCGGCAGAGTCGGGGTTCAGCCGGTCATGAAGGCGGCGGGCGCGCTGGTAGACGGTCTCGTCGCTGGCGGTCCTTGCCAGAGGCAGAAGGGTCTGTTCCATGAGCGAGACTTGCCCAGGGCCGAGGTCTTGGGAGTACTTGACGATGTCGTGGGCGGCCTTGGCAGTGATCTCGCCGGCGGCCAGCGCGAGGAGCGTGGTTTTGCAGACATGGCGCAATCCTTTGGCGTGGAACATCCGCTTGCCGACTTTGCGCGGGCTTTCCCTCAACGCGACAGCCGCCTCGGCGATGAGGTTGGAGTTGATGGTCTGCTCGCTTCCACGGTCCACGCCGTAGTATGCGGCGCTCTTTCGGGCTTCAGCTTCTTCCTCTGCCGTGTGGGTATTTTCCGTGGCTATGAAATCGCTGAATGATTCGCTGACCTGTTCGACCGAATCCGCCAGCAAGACGCAGATGACAGCTTCGACGCTGCTCAGGAGGCGCTGGATCTTCTGCAAGCGTTCCAATGCGTCCCCGGGGCCGTTGACCGGGCCGGCATCGTAGAGCTCATTGGCAATTTTCTTGAGGGGGCCGAAGAACATCTGGTGCTCGCGCTGAGCAGCGAACGGGGAGGTCTTGTGCGACTCTGTGCGGGTGCCCGGTGGTCGCAGTGGCAGGCGGTGTTCACCGTCGTTATCTTCTAAATATGCGGGAGTAGTCATGATTTACTTTCCCGCGATACATCGACTATGTGTTCTGGTTATTTTCGAATTGTGGATAATATCTCGAAAGTTTCTGCGAAAAGCTATCCATGTGGATTCTGGTGAAAAACCCCCAGTACCGGGAATGGAGCAGTGGCTGTGGTTTTATCTGCTTGCTTGAGCCAGAGGGCGTGGCGGGCGCGTCAAAGCCGCACGGAGGCCAAGGATTCCCATGGCAGCCAGCAAGGCCAAGGCGAGGATGCTGGCGATGTACAGGGGCTCTTCCAGATCAGCAGCGGCGCCGGCGTTCCAATCGGCAAAGGTATCGCCCACGGAGTTCATGTTGGCGAAGGAGGCGAAGAAATAGGCCGGTGCGCCGAGAGCAACGATCAGGCTCCATGTCCCAATAGCGGCCCAAGCGGGTAGCTTGCGACGGGACGCGATGACGGAAACGAGCCAGGAGATGGCGAGGGCAATTCCGATTGCTGCGAAGACCCAACCTCCGAGCGAATCGTAATCCTGGTCCATGGCGGCCATCTGCACGATGGTCTCATCCAGGGGGATTCCACTGGCTGCGACCACTGCCCAATTGTTCATGAGCAGTGCGCCGTAAACCGCGTAGGCCACGATGATGGCGGCACCGGTGGTGGCTAGAAGCTTGCGCATGCCGGTAGCCTACAGCGTGCAAACGAAATACTTGGCATTGCTAGCAGCTCGTGCGCCGAGTGCCGGTATTGCATTGCAGAAGTCCGTGAAGCAGAGGCCCCGAATCGGTAAAGTGCATTATGTGCCGATCGGGAAAGCGCAGCGATCGCGCAAGCGACATCACCAAACGCTGCCATGCAGCGCCAATTGTCTATAAGGGGACTAGAAATGATCTTCACCAAGAAGGGCGACGCCGCTGTCCTGGCCAAGCTCAGTGCGGCTCCAGCGCCTTATCGCGAGATTGCCGAGCGGCTGCATGCCATCATCGTGGAAAGCGCACCGTCGCTGGAGCCGATCGTCCGCTGGGGACTTCCCTTTTATGTCCGGGACGGCAAGGATGTCTGCTACATCAAGCCTGACAAGGACTTCGTTGCCTTCGGTTTTGGCGAGGTGGTGAATCCCGCCTACGAGGACGGCGCGCACATGCATCCAGTCGCGTGGACCATCACCTCGCTGGATGCTGCAACGGAAGACAGGATCCGCGAGCTGGTGAAAAAGGCGGCTGGCTGATCCAAGGCAGCGGCAACGCCCGGAGCCGTTCAAATGCACGGAAAGCCTCGGCAGGAACATTCCTGCCGAGGCCTTCCGCTTGCCTGGCCGCGCGGGGGCTTACTTGACTGGGTCGAGCACGAAGTCGTAGGTGACCTGCTTGCCGTTGCCGGATTCGGCTGGCTGCACGTCGAGCATCAGTTCCGGCTTGACCGCGGTGGCGATGTCATCGTCGTTGTGCGCGTCGCCCGGGAAGTACAGCTGGGCGGTGAGCAGCTCGTGGCCCGGTGCCGAAACCTTCAGGTGCAGGTGGGCTGGGCGCCAAGCGTGCCAACCGGCGGCGGCGATCAGCTGGCCGCAGGCGCCGTCGGTCGGAATCTGGTACGGAGCCGGCTGCATCGTGTTGATCAAGTATGAATGGACTTGCCGTACTGGCAGGGAGGGATATGGAAGAGATGGCTTATGGTCCTGCCGGTGTCGCGCCGCGGACAGCAACATGGGTAAAGCGGAACGGGAGCACCGGTGTTCTTGTCGCGGTCGGCGCCAGGTGCACGCCCAGGGGCGCTTGTTCGTCGACCGGTAGCCGGGACTAGGTTGGCGTTGAAGTCGACGAGTTCGCCGAGTTCGACGATGGCACCCGGGTCTCGATCCGCTGGGACCGGGGATGCGTCATCAGCCTCAACGGAGCCGGACAGCTCGGCGAGCAAGAGCTGCTGGAGCATCTCGATGGAGCGCTCCTGCTGGCGGAGCAAGGCATCAAGGCAATCGCCGAGGAGTTGAAGAGATTGCCATGCTTCACCGAGCTGTCCTCCGATCTCAGGGCGCAGCTTCAATCTTGAAATCGCAGGTCGCACCGGTGCTTGGCAGCGGGAAAGGGTGCGGCTAGGGTGTGAATGTGACGCTGTGCACAGATTTTGTGCCCGCGAAGATTCCGACGAGGCGATCCATGAAGGGGTACGCAGATGAAGGCTTATGCCCAGGGCGAGAGCGAACCGCAGCTGATCGAAGAGACGATCGGAGCCAACTTCGAACGCACGGCGTCCCGCTTCGGGCCGGCAGAAGCACTGGTCGAAGCCGCCACCGGACGGCGCTGGAGCTGGAGCGAACTGGACGCGCAGATCAACCGCCTGGCCAAGGGCCTGCTGGCCGCCGGCCTGCAGGCGGGGGACCGGGCGGGCATCTGGGCGCCGAACTGCGCCGAATGGGTTTTCGCGCAGTACGCCACCGCGAAAATCGGCGTCATCCTGGTCAATGTCAATCCTGCCTACCGCACCCATGAGTACGCCTACGCGGTCAACCATTCGGGGGTGCGCCTGCTGCTGGCGGTCTCCGAATTCAAGACCAGCAACTACCGTGCGATGGTGGACGCGACGCGCGCCGACACCCCTGAACTTGAACGCGTTATCTACGTGGACACCGCGGACTTCGAGCAACTGCTGGCCGAAGGCGAGCGCATCAGCGACGAGGAACTGTCCCGGTGCCTGGCTGCCACCAAGCCGGAGGACCCGATCAACATCCAGTACACCTCGGGCACCACCGGCTACCCGAAGGGCGCGGTGCTCAGCCACCGCAACATCCTGAACAACGGCTACCAGGTCACCGGAATGATAGACCTGGACGAGCACGACCGACTGTGCATCCCGGTCCCGTTCTACCACTGCTTCGGCATGGTCATGGGCAACCTGGGCTGCACCAGCCGGGGCACCACGATCGTCATTCCGGCCCCGGGCTTCGATGCCGAAACCACGTTGCGGGTGGTGGCCGAGGAAAAGTGCACCGGGTTGTACGGGGTGCCGACGATGTTCATCGCGATGCAGAACCATCCCAGCTTCAAGGACCACGACCTCTCCTCGCTACGCACCGGCATCATGGCCGGGTCCATCTGCCCCATCGAGGTGATGCGCCGCTGCGTCGATGACATGGGGATGAACGCGGTGTCCATCGCCTACGGCATGACCGAGACTTCCCCGGTGTCCTGCCAGACCCGCAGCGACGACGATCTCGAGCGCCGCACCGCCACCATCGGCCGGGTGCACCCGCATGTGGAGATCAAGGTGGTGGATCCGGTCAGCGGCGAAACCCTGGAACGCGGGGAAACCGGCGAATACTGCACCCGCGGCTACTCGGTGATGCTCGGCTACTGGAACGACGAGCAGAAGACCCGGGCGGCCATCGACGAGGAGGGATGGATGCACACCGGGGACCTGGCGGTGATGCGCGAGGACGGCTACTGCACCATCGTCGGGCGCATCAAGGACATGGTGATCCGCGGCGGGGAGAACATCTACCCGGCGGAAATCGAGGAATTCCTCTACAAGCATCCGGATATCGAGGATGTGCAGGTGATCGGGGTGCCCGATCAGAAGTACGGCGAGGCGATCTGCGCCTGCATCCGCATGAAGGCAGGACGCGAGCCGCTGGATGCGGCGGCGATCCGCGAGTATTGCACCGGGCATCTGGCGCACTACAAGATCCCCGCCTACGTGCAGATCCTGCAGGATTTCCCGACCACCGTCACCGGGAAGATCCGCAAGAACCAGTTGCGCGAGGACGCGGCGAAAAGGCTTGAACTGTAGCCGCCCGCCGCCAGCCAGGTCAGCGAGCCACAGCGATGCTTTGGGTGGAGGTGAGCTTCAGCATAAATACTGCGCCCGGGAATTTCCTGCATGCTAGTTTTCCAAGTGGCTTCCGTGGGCTAACCTCGGGGGCGACAAGGAATTCTTGACGTAAATGGGGTGCGTGCGTGCAGAAACATTTCAGCCGTTTGGTGGGCATCGGTGTGATCGTGGTCGTGGTTCTCGCGGCCTCGCTGCTGGTGTGGGCGCTGAGCATCGCCGAACGCCCGGTGGGCATGTGGAACCCGATCGAGGTCCACATCGGAAGGCTCTGGACAACCTTCTACAGCTCCGAACTGCCCGATTTGCCGATCCTGGTTTTCTCCGTTGCCGCCGCGGTGATCCTGGTGCTGCTGGTGGTCCTGGGCGAGCGTCTGGTCACCTGGCGTTATCGCCGGACGCCGATCGAGAAATCGAGCCGGCCGCTGGCGCCCAAGGCGGTGATGGCCCGCACCCGAGGCGTCTACGCAGGACCGGTCACCGTGACCGTGCTGATTCCGGCGCACAATGAAGAAGCTTCCCTGCCATACACCCTGAAGGCCCTGGAGGAGCAGAGCTTCAAGCCATCGCGGATCATCGTGGTGGCCGACAACTGCACCGACCGGACCGTGCAGGTCGCCGGCGAGCACGGGGTCGAGGTGTTCGAATCGGTGGAGAACAAGCACAAGAAAGGCGGGGCGCTGAACCAGGCGCTGCACGCCATCCTGCCCGGGATGGGCGATAACGACTGCATCATGGTGATGGATGCCGACAGCCAGATCGGCGCGGACTTCCTGGCAACCGCCCGGGACCGCTTCACCTGGGACCGCGCGCTGATGTCGGTGGGCGGGCTGTTCCACGGTGAAGAAGGCCACGGGCTGATCGGCCAATTCCAGCGCAACGAATACACCCGCTACCAACGCGAAATCTCGCGCCGCGACGGCCGGGTCTTCGTGCTCACCGGCACGGCCTCGGTATTCCGCGCCTCGGCCCTGCGCGAGGTGGCGGCTGCGCGCGGCAGCGTGCTTCCGGGAACCCCCGGCGAGGTCTATGACACGGCTGCCTTGACCGAAGACAATGAGCTGACCATCGCGCTGAAAACCCTCGGCGCGCTGACCACGTCGCCGCAGGACTGCACGGTGGTCACCGAGCTGATGCCTAACTGGAAGATGCTGTGGGCGCAGCGGCTACGCTGGCAGCGAGGCGCCTTGGAGAACCTGGGCGCTTACGGAGTCACCGCGCAGACCTCCCGGTACTGGGCGCAGCAGATCGGCATCGGCTATGGCGTGATCGCGCTGTTCAGCTATTTCGCGCTGATGATCATCATGCTGATCTCCATGGACACCTGGGTGTGGTTCCCGTTCTGGATGCTGCTGGGCGCGCTCTTTGCTGTCGAACGCGTTGTCACGGTCTGGCACGGCGGCTGGAGAGCAAGGATCGTCGCCGCACTGGTGATTCCCGAGCTGGTCTACGACGCCTTCCTTGATCTCGCATTCCTCAAGGGCGTCGGGGATATCGCCTTTGCCCGCAGCGCGGATTGGAAGCATGTCGACCACGCAGGTGCCGCACGGAAGGAAAACATCTCATGATGAATCTCATCGTCCAGATCCCGCGAGGAATCATTCTCCCCGAAAGCGTGCTGCTCAGCGATTGGTTCGCTGTGCTCGCCTCGTTCGTCGCGATCAACACCGTGCTCTATCTGGTCCTGGGCTTGGCCAAGCTGCTGCCGGTGATCCGGATCCGCAGCGCACGGGGACGCGAACGCCGCTCAGAAACCAGGAATATCGATCCCGAGGCGTCCGTGTAGCTCATGCATCGCCACGGGCAGGTCCGCCAGCTCGATGCCGGGGCTGAAATAGAAGCCTTGCGCATAGTCGAAGTCCAGCCTGCGGGCGAGCTGAAGATGCTCGGCGATTTCGACCCCCTCGACCAGTGTCTTGGCGTTGATCTCGCGGGCGGCCGCCAGCAGGATGTCCACATGCTCGCGGGCTTCGGCCGATGCCAGGTAATGGATGAACAGCGAACGGTCCAGCTTCACGATGTGCGGCAACAGGCGCAGGATGCGCTCCCTTGTCGCGTAGCCGATGCCTGCATCGTCAACGAGCAGCAGGCAGCCGAGCTCATCGGCATTGATCCGGGCCGCATCGCAAACTTCCGGTGCGGACAACTCGTGCAGTTCCAGCCCCCAGTCCAGTCGGCGATCAAGTTCCGGGGCGGTGCGCGCGAAGGCCTTGATCGCCGGACCTGAAGCATTCATGGTGAGCAGCAGCCCATCGGGCAGTCCCTGGGCGGCGTGGACAATGCCCTCCAGGGCGTGCAGCTCCAGCGCCAGCAGATTGCCTTCGGCCCGGGCTTCGGCGAAGTGCTCATCTGGCCGGCGTCCGTCGCTGAATCGTGCCAGCGCCTCGAAGCCCAGCAACGCGTCGGAGCGCAGGTTGATCAGGGGCTGGAATGCGAACTTCATGGTCTACCTAGGCTGGAGATGCGGATTGACAACATGATGCTGGTTAGGCTGTTGGGTACGAAGGTGATATTACCCTGAAGCTGGCCAGGGATACGCGGTACTGATGAATTCACAAGGAAGCGGGAGCAGCATGCCCAGGACAAGGAACCGGCGGGCCAACGATGACGGAATCTGGTGGAGCCGGCTGCTGCCGGCCAGGCTCCGCAGGATCAAGCGGTTGGAAGTTGCTGTCACCGGGATGGTGGCGGCATTCCTGCTGGTGTTCTATCTGGTTAACCTGGGCAATGATTTCAGTTCTCCGCTCATCCAGAAGCTGGCGGTGGCAAGGGTTGCCGGGACCTTGGCCATGGTGATCACCGTGTGGATGCTGCTTGACCGTTTTCCACTGTGGATTGCCTATCTCGGGGCCCTGGCCGAGTTGTCGGCCTTTGTCGCCTTCGTGGGGTTCTCGGTCAACCATGAGCAGATCGTCTTCAGGCTCCAGGAATTTCCGCTCATCGCGCTCTATATGTCCTGGCTCTTTCCGCCGGCGGTCACCCGGTGGACCATCTATCCTGTCATGGCTTTCACCATTCCCTACTCGGTGTTCTTCGGCCCTGCCGTAGGCACCGAGCACCAAAGCGGTCCGTTGAACGTGCTGAGCCTGGTCTTCTTCACAGTCATTGGGATGTTCGTCGGCCACTACGTCAAGCGCCGATTCCGCCAGCAAACCCAGGTTGATGCGCTGACCGGCGCCTTGAACCGCGTCGGGCTGTCGGCGCGTGGAGATGCCGCCTTGCTCGCGTCGCGGAAGCACCGCAAGCCGCTGGCTGTGGCGTTGCTGGACATGGACGGATTCAAGGAGATCAACGACCAGGACGGCCATGACGCGGGGGACCGCGCACTGAAGGAGCTGGTGCGGCATCTGCGCAGCTCGATCCGTGCCGGAGACCTGGTCTGCCGATTGGGCGGAGACGAATTCGTGCTGGTGTTCCCCAATACGACGATGGGCCAGGCGCAGCTCTTGATGGAGCGCATTGAAGGCTCATCCAAGCTGGCCTGGAGCTTCGGAACGGCACAGGCCCGAGCCGATGACAACTTGAGCACCATGATCCTGCGCGCCGACCGGGACATGTACGCCTCCAAGCGCCAGCGTGCTGCCGAACGCGGCAAGTCCGCAGGGGAAAGCTGAGTCCAGGCCCTAGCCGAGCTTGCCGCCTAACCGGTCCTGCATTTTCTGGCTGGCCTCGTTCAGGCCCTGGATTTCCACACTCTTCCCGTAGTGCTCGTATTTGGTGCGGATCGAGTCCAGGGCGGCGACGGTCGAGGCATCCCAGAGGTGCGAATCGGACATGTCGATGATGACCTTCTCGGGGTCCTGCGCGTAGTCGAACTGCATGTACAGGTCGTTGGAGGAAGCGAAGAACAGCTCGCCGTTGACCTTGTACACGGCCGAATCTTCGGTAGCGCTGCGGTCCACGGTGACCATATGCGCCACGCGATTGGCGAAGAGCACCATGGCCGCAAGGATGCCCGCGCCCACGCCGATGGCGAGGTTGCTGGTGATCACGGTGAGCGCCACGGTGATGGCCATGACGAAAGTTTCGCTCTTGGGCATCATTTTCAGCGTGCTCGGGCGAATGGAATGCCAGTTGAAGGTGGTGGCCGAAACCACGATCATCACCGCGACCAGCGCGGCCATCGGAATCCGGGCGACGATGTCGCCGAGCAGCACGGCCAGCAGCAGCATGAAGATGCCGGCGAAGGCCGTGGAGATCCGGGTGCGCCCGCCGGAGACCTTCACGCCCACCATGGTCTGGCCGATCATCGCGCAGCCGCAGATCCCGCCGAAGAACCCGGTGACGATATTCGCGGTGCCCTGCGCCCAGGACTCGCGGGTCTTGCTCGACGGGGTGTCGGTGATGTCATCGACCAGCTTGGCGGTCAGCAGGGATTCGAGCAGGCCGACGAAAGCCACCGCGATCGCATAGGGTGCGATGATCTGCAGCGTCTCCATATCCAGGGGCACCCCGGGCAGGTGGAAGATCGGCAGCGAATCAGGCAGTTCCCCCTTGTCGCCCACGGTCGGAACGGTGACCTTCGCGAAGATGGTGATCGCGGTGAGCACCACGATGGCGATCAGCGGCGCCGGGACCGCCTTGGTGATCTTCGGGAAGTAGCAGACGATGGCGACGCCGAGGATCACCAGCGGGTAGACCATCCACGGGACATTGCGCAGCTCGGGCATCTGCGCCCAGAAAATCGAGATGGCCAGGCCATTGACGAAACCGATCATCACCTGGCGCGGAATGAAGCGCAGCAGCTTGGCCACGCCCAGCACAGCCAGCGTGACCTGGATGATGCCGGCCAGCACCACCGCCGCGAAGAGGTATTCCACTCCGTGGGTGCGCACCAGCGGGGCGACCACCAGTGCCACCGCGCCGGCGGCGGCGGAAATCATGGCCGGGCGCCCGCCGGCGATCGCGATGACCACCGACATGGTGAAGGAGGCGAAGATGCCTACGCGCGGGTCCACCCCGGCGATCACGGTGAACGCGATGACTTCGGGGATCAGTGCCAGGGAAACGACCAGGCCGGCGAGCAGTTCGGTTTTCAGCAGCCGCGGGGACTTGAGGGTGCGCAGCACCGACTGCCGTTGCAGGGGCGTCAATTCAGCGGTCGCGGTACTCACCGGGGCTCCGTTTCGTCAGGTATCCCAGGGAAAGCAAAGTGGGAACCCGTCTACGTTATCGCACCGGAGGTTGCCAGAGCCCGGACATGTCGGAGATCTGCGCTACACGAGGCGCACGGGGAGCTGAAGATCGAATTCCCGGCCGAAGACTTCGGCCGGGAATTCTCGATCATCACTCGCACCTTCATGAGGTACTTAAAACTGTAGAACGGCATTCTGTGGATGCAATAAGCATGCACTGCGCGTAGGCCATGCATCGGGCGGGAGGCTTCTGGTTAACAAGCAACTCCCGCCGGTTGCCCAGCGGGAGTTGCCCGATCATCACTCGCACCTTCATGAGGTGCTTTCGACTCTAAGGGCGCTTCCTATGTCCCGGCTGGGATGTGGGTTCGGATTGCGTGGGCGCCCAGCGGCTGTCGGATCCCCGCGCGCTGTCCATCGCTTCGCTGGAGCAGATCCTGGGCGATTGGAGCTCCGCGGATATCGAGCAATTCGCCAAGTACCTGAATCGCTTCAACAGCTCGATCGAAGAGTACAGCGAAGCCAAAAGGGCTTAAAGAGAAGTTCCCGTTGGGCAATATCCAACGGGAACTTCTACGATCATCACTCGCACCTTCAAGAGGTGTTTACAACACTACTGGCGGTTTCTGTGCCGTCCCTTTGGCTCAGCTACGCATATTCGATGCTTCCGCACAGGCAAGGTACACAGAAGGCCGTTGGGCGAAATGCACATAGATCCATGGGCCGACCGGCACGAAACTTGGTCAAATTTCCATAGGCCCGCGAGCCGCTTCTCCTTATGCTGGGAAGCATGACTCCAACGCAGAAGCCAGCGCCCGCAGCGACCCGTCCGTTGAACGTGGCCATCGTGCCTGATTCCTTCAAGGGCAGTGCGCGGGCCAGCGAAGTGGCCGCTGCCCTGGCCGGCGGCTTCGCCAAGGGAGCGGCCAGCCGCAAGCGCGACGTCGAGATCACCGCAGTGCCCTTCGCCGATGGCGGAGAAGGAACCCTCGAAGCTCTGATCGATGCCTGGGGCACCGAAGCGATCAGCGTGCAGACCACCGACGCCCTGGGCCGCCCTGTCGCGTCCCGGCTAGGACTGTCGGCCGACGGGAAGATCGCCGTGGTTGAAGCGGCCGAAGCTGCCGGCCTGCCGCAGGTCAGCGACGTCGAACGCAGGCCGCTGGAGGCAACGACCTACGGCCTGGGCGCGCTGGTCTCCCGTGCCCTGGAGCTGGGCGTTTCGCAGATCATCTTGTGCTTGGGCGGCTCGGCCACCACCGACGGCGGCACCGGGCTGCTTGCTGCCCTCGGTGCCAGCTTCCTGGATGCCGACGGCGCGAAGCTGCCCGCTGGGGGCGGAGCGCTGCAGAATCTGGCCTCCATCGACGTTTCGGGGCTTGACCCGCGGGCGGCGAACGTCCAATGGCAGATCGCCTGCGATGTCACCAACCCGCTGCTCGGCGCCAAGGGCGCGGCCGCGGTTTTCGGTCCGCAGAAGGGCGCCAGCCAGGAGCAGGTGCAGCTCCTGAATGCAGGCCTGGCCCGGCTGGCCGATGTGCTGGAAGCCGATACCGGGCGCAAGCTGCGCGAGCAGCCGGGCATGGGCGCGGCCGGCGGCTTGGCCATCAGCCTCGGATCCTACTACCAGGTGGATCTGGTCCCCGGCTGGGATTTGGTGGCGCAAGTGCTTGGCGCCCACGACATCCTCGAGGGCGCGGATCTGGTACTGACCGGGGAAGGGCGCCTGGATTCGCAGTCGCTGGACGGAAAGGTGGTCTCCGGGGTGCTGCAGGCAGCCGGCGAGAACGCCGAGGTGATCGTGGTTGCCGGGTCGGTGGACCTGACCGATGAGCAGCTGGAGGAATCCGGGATCCTGGCCGCTTATTCCATTGCCCCGGGGCCGGCAACGCTGGCAGAACTCTCCGCGCAGACCCTGTCCCTGGTGGAGCGCACCGCGTTCAGCGTGGCGCGCACCTATCTGCGCTAGCCTGCACGTTCGGGGTCAGCCGGCCGTGCGCAGGAATTCCCCGAGGGACATCGGCGGGGTGCCGGTGATGATTTCTACGTGGTTGCCCACCTGTGACATCGCATCGCTGGCGATGGCCGTGTAGGTGCTGACCCAGGCATCCAGTTGCCAGTCCGGGGCGCCGAAGACCGCGCGCGAGGCGTAGGCTTCCTCGATGGTTTCGTTGTGGAACAAGATCTGCTTGCCGCCGGCCCCGCTGAGGATGCGTGCCACATCGGCCATGTCCAGGGACTGCGGCCCGGTCAGCTCGTAGGTGGCGCCGGCGTGCTCTGCCGGATCCGCAAGCACGGCGGCCGCGGACCGCGCCACGTCGGCCCGGGCGACCGGAACGAAGCGGCCCTCGCCTGCCGGCCCGCGGATGACCCCGTCTTGCCCGGCAAGGTGCGGCATGAGGTCCTGGTAGAAGCTGTCGCGCAGGAAAGTCCAGCGCATCCCGGACTCCTTCAGGTATTGCTCTGTGGCGTGGTGCTCGCGGGCAAGGGTGAACAGCGCATCGGGTGCCGCGGCGGAAAGGATGTATAGATGACCTGCTTTACCCCGGCCTTGCTGGCCGCGTCGATGAAGGCACGGTGCAGATCCATCCGCTGCGCCCCTTCCGGAGCGGAGACCATGAAGAGCACTTCAACGCCGTCAAGGGCCTCGGCGCTGGCGGACTGGTCGGCATAGTCGAATTGCCGTACCTCGGCCTCGGGCAATTCCGGGGCCTTCGACGGCGTGCGCGCCAGCAGGCGCTGGGCGATCCCGCGGTGGGCGAGCTGATGGGCCACCAGTGATCCGAGCGCTCCGGTGGAGCCGGTGACTGCAATGCTTGGCATGGATCCCATGGCTGCTCGCTTCCCCTCTGGTGCAATGCCTAGTGCCAGCCTAGGCGACACGGCGATCGAAACGGTAGGGCAGCGCTAGAAATTCTCCAGCTTGAGCAGGCCGGCTTCAAGGATCACCTGGGCCGTTGCCTCATAGTGGGCGCGCAGGCGCTCGCCGAGCTGCTCCGCATTGCGATCCAGCGCTGCCTGGAGCAGTCCTTCGTGCTCGGCTTCGACATTCCGATGCGTGGCGGCTTCGGTGGCCGCGGCCCAGCGGCGGTAGAGCAGCGTCGAATTGGCCAGGTTGGCCGACAGGTCCAGGATCGGCGGGCAAGCGCAGGGGGCGAGCAGCAGCTGATGGAACTCGCGGTGCGCCTTGCCCCATGCGGGCGTGAACTGCTCGGGTTGATCTGCGCGGCGGCGCGGAGCCTTGGCCAGCCGGTAGTGCGCGGCGATCAGGGCTGATTCCCATTCCAGATCCCCGCGCTCGAGTGCAAGCCTGGCGGCCAGCGCTTCGGTGACGCAGCGCAGTTCGGTCTGGTCGCGCAGCTGGCGCAGGTTCAGCTCCGGGACAAAGAAGCCGCGATTGGGGATTGCCGCCACCAGGCCCTCGCCGGACAGCCGGGTCAGCGACTCGCGGATGACGGTGGTGCTCGTGGAAAAACGTTGCGCCAGGTGCGGAGGAGCAAGGCGCTCGCCGGGCATCCAGGTGCCATCGAGGATGGCCTCGCGGATGCCCGATAGTGCGGCTTCGGCCGGCTTAGCCATGGCTTGGCTGCTTTGCCGTCCCGAAGGAAGCCAGCACGGTGGCCTTGGAGCTCATTTCCTTGAGCAGCCGGGCACGGTCGTTGGATGGAGCAATGCCTGCGACATAGTAGTCCGGGCGGATTAGCAGGACGGTGCCGGTGGCGGCATCGAAGACGCGGGAGGTGTCGGTGGCGGTGACGGTGCTGCCGTCCTGGCTGGTGAAGACCAGCTGGTGGCCGGCGGCCACCTCGATGGTGTTCCAGCCTGGGGCCAGCAGGTCATCGAGCGCGGTGGCCGCGCCGTTGGCGTCCACTTGGGGCTGCGGGAGCATGCGCCCGACGAAGTCCTGGGCCAGGTGAGGGACCCCGGGCAGCGGGGGAAGGACGGTGCCGGTGGTGTAGTGCGGCTGCTTGAGGAAGCGCATGCCGGTCAGCCAGCGGTTCAACGGCGGAATGATCCGCGTGCCGACGACCACCGCGTCGCGGATCCGGGTGATCACCGGGTTGGTGTTCATGACCACCCAGCCGATGCGCTTGGAGAGCTTGACCATCTCGGCAGCGTGCGGGCGGCGTTCGGTTTCGTAGTCGTCGATGATCGATTCCTCGGCCTCGCCGGCGATGACGGCTGCCAAGCGCCAGGAAATGGCGGCGGCATCGCGGATGCCGGCGTTCAGGCCCTGCCCGGCGAAGGGCGGCATCAGGTGCGCGGCGTCGCCGGCGAGCAGCACCCGGTGCTCGCGGTAGCGTTCGGCGATGCGCTGGTGCGCGGTGTAGACGGCGGCGCGGCGGATGGTCACCGTCTCGGTGTCCTGGAACTCGGAAATCAGCTGCGCGATGGAGGCCGGCGAAGTCATCTGCTCGCCGTCCTCATGGTCGAAGAGCATGAACTCGTAGCGGCGGCGGCCATTCACCCCGGGGACCACCACGGCCGGGCGCTGCCCATTGCAGTGGAAAGAGGCGAAGGGCTCCGGGTTGCCGGGCACGTCCAGCAGGTCCACCACGATCCAGCGTTCGGTCTGGGTGGAGCCTTGCAGGCCGATGCCCAGTTCGCGGCGGGTGAAGGACTTGCCGCCATCGCAGGCCAGCACCCACTTGGCCTTGAATTCCAGTGCGGTTTCGCTGCCTTGGGCGGCTGCGTAGGGATCGTGGCCGGCGTCGCCGATCTTTGCGCCGTTGAAGCCGGTGGTGGCCTCTCCGGTGCGGGTGGCGTGCACGATGACGTGGTCCTCATGCTGCACGATCGAGGTGGCCGCGGTGGCGTAGTGCAGGGCCAGGTTCTGCCGCAGGGCGGCCGCCTCGTAGAGCAGGCCTTCGAGGATCGGCTGGTCGAACTGGCTCTTGCCGGGCTGGCCCAGGCGAGGGTTGCCCGGGCGCACGTCGGCAATGACCTTGCCGCCCAAGCCGAAGTAGCGGGCACCGGTATCCATGAGCATCTGCGGGCCCAGCTCATCCATGATCCCCAGGTGCGACATGATGCGCAGGGTCTCATCGGTGGCGCTGATGGCGCGCGGTTCGTCGCCGCTGCCCGGATTCTTCTCGATCAGCGCCACCTGCAGGCCGGAATCGGCCAGCAGGTTGGCGGCGGTCAGGCCCGTGGGGCCCGAACCGATGACCAGGACGTCGATTTCATGGGATTGTGCCACTGCCTGCTACTTCCTTGCTTGCGTTCGTGCTTCTGTCGGGTGGTGCGAGGCTAGGCGCTGGCGCCAGCGGTTGCCTGCGCGCCGGCAAGCAGCGAGGCTTCGTCGGCCACGGTGTTGCGCAGGATGCCCAAGCCGGTGATCTCGACCTCGACCACGTCGCCGTGGTTGATCAGGCCGTCCGGGCCGTAGAACAGGCCCACGCCGCCCGGGGTGCCGGTGACGATCACATCGCCCGGGTTCAACTTGGTGAAGCCGGTGACGTAGTTGATCAGGGTCGGGATGTCGAAGACCAGATTGGCGACGGGGGCCTGCTGGCGCACTTCGCCGTTGACGCGGGTTTCGAGCACCGCGGTGGTGATGTCGCCCAGGTCGGCTGCCGGCACCAGGTAGGGTCCGAAACCGCCGGTGCCCGGGAAGTTCTTGCCCGGGATCCACTGGCTGGCGGCTTTCTGCCAGTCGCGGACGGAGAAATCGTTGTAGCAGGCGTAGCCGGCGATGTGGTCCCAGGCGTCTTCCTTCTCGACGTGGAAGGCCTCCTTGGAGATCACCAGCGCCATTTCGCCCTCGTAGTCGAACTTGGTGGTGGTGGTCGGCTTCACCGCTGGGGCCAGGTGGCCCATCTGCGAATCGGCGAAGCGGGTGAACACGGTCGGCGCGGTCTGCCCGGTCTTGCCCGACTCCTCCTGGTGGGCCAGGTAGTTCACGCCGATGCAGATGATCTTGCCCGGGTTGGTGACCGAGGGCAGGAAATCGATGTCGGCCTCGGCGATCGTCGGTGCGCCGGAAAGATCCAGCTGCGTGCCGAAGATGCCCTTTTCGATGGCGTCGCGGGTGGTGGCTGCGAGGTTCTTGCCGGAGGGGCCCAGATCGTGGACGGTGCCATCGATGGACACGCCCCAGGTCTCGGTGCCGTCGGCTGCCTTGAAGGATACGTACTGCATGGTGGTGTTGCCTTTCGAAAGTGTTCGCGATGCGTTGCGGGTTAGATGAAGGTCTTCAGTTCGGTGACGGTCGGGATGCCGAAGGTGCGGAAGTCCTCGGTGCGGCGGTTGGACCACATGTTCCACCAGTTCTCGTCTTCGCCCCAGATGACCGGGTCGCGCTCGTCGTCGTAGATCTGTTCCAGGTCGGTGTAGAGCTCCACTACGGCGCCGGAGGTCTCCACGTAGTAGGCGGCGATGTTGTGCCCGGCGCCGTGGCGGACCGGGCCCCAGATCAGTTCGCGGCCAGCCGCGCCCAGGCGGTCGCCGAGCTTGGCCAGGTCGCCGATGGACTGGACCTGCCAGGCGTGGTGGTGGAAGGTGCCCTGGCCCTTGATCAGCGCGATGCCGTGGTGATCCGGGTTGCAGCGCATGAAGTAGGCGAAGTCGTCGCCGATGACATCCGAGAGGCGGAAGTCGAAGATGCGGCGCAGGAATTCCATCATTGAGCGCACGTCGCGCGGGTGGAAGTTGATGTGGCCGTAGCGATCCGGGCCGAAGGAGAGCAGGCCGCGGTCATTGTTCTGCATGCCGCTGTACACCTCAAAGATCCAGCCTTCGGGGCCGATGAACGAGAAGCCATCCTGGACACCCAGGGATACCGGGGTTTCGGAGACGATTTTGAAGTTCTCGTCGGCCACGCGCTTGCGGATCTCGCGCAGCGCGTCGCCGTCCTGGGCGATCAGGCCCAGCGAGTGGATGCCGTTGACCTCGGACTCGACGTAGGCCAGCTCGTGGTGCACCGAGTTGGCGGCGAGGTAGACCTCGTTGCCGGTGCGTTCGGTGACGCGCAGGCCGAGCAGCTGCGTGGCGTCGAAAATGGATCCTTCGATGTCATTGGTCTGGATGGACACGTGGCCCATTTCCCTGATTAATCCCCAAGCCATGGTGGATCCCTTCTGCTGGCAATAAAAATATTGTGATCGAGATAATTAGATTATTTACTTTAAGTTATATTGTCCAGTGTTACTGCGAAAGAAATTTGCGCGCCCGTCCGCGCGTAATGGGGTCCGCTGGACGGGCGCGCAAATACTTAGGCCGGCACCTGGCGCGTGGCCGCGAAACGCCGGTCGATCTCGCGTTGGACCAAACCGGATTCGGTGAGCGCGGTCAGCGACTGGACGCCTGGCGCATGCAGCGGCAGGCTCTCTCCCGAGGCGCTTGCGGCGCGTCCGGTGCGGATGAACGCTCCGAGCGCACCGCCAAGCTGGGCGGCCGCGGCGCTGAACGTTTCCTCGGTGATGCCATCGAGCATCGGAGCATCATGCCATGCCTGGCGGTTGCCGAAGATGAATGGCAACTCGAAGCAGTGCGCCGACCCGGCGTTGGGCAGCGGGGAGCTGAGCTCGAAGCCGAACAGCTGGACGCTGGCACCCTGCGCAACGGCCTGATCAGCGAATTCCACAGCGTAGAGCTGGATCTGGTGCAGGGTCATGGCCCTGGCCATCAGCTGCTTGGCCGTGGCCTCGGGCGCCTCGGTGGCCAGTGCTTCGAACACGCCCTGTGGCTGCGCGAAGTTGCCCGCAATGAAGCCGCGCACCGCATCGACGCTGAACGCCTGCTCCGGAGCCATGCCGATAAACGCATTGGCTTCATCGGCGGTGTAGGTCATCAGCACTTCGGGCACGTGCAGCCGGGAAGCTGCCTGGCTGACCTCGAACAGGTCTGCCGGAACTGCGCCGTCGGCGCTCGGGTAGAGGCCCAGTCCGCGGCCGGCCCAGGCCTTGGCCAGCGCGCCACCGGCGGCCAGCAGCTGTTTGGTGCTGGCTTGCTCCAGAGCGGTCCCGTCCAGGGCTTGGCCGATGACTCCATTGCGCTCATCGGCCATAGCCTGGTTCATTGGCGGTTGGTAGGACAGCGAGCCGAGGTAGAGGCGCTTGAACAGGCCGCGGGCCTCATCGAGCTGAGCCAGCACAAAGGCCCAGAAAGCCCCGGCGGACTGGCCGGCCAGCGTGATTTCCTGCGGATTGCCGCCGAACTGGGCGATGTGGCGCTGCACCCACTGCAAAGCCAGCAGCAGCTCTTCGACCGGCAGGTTGCCTCCGCCCACCGACTGGCGATGCGCCAGCAGGCCGATGCGGTAGTTGACCACGACGACCACGCAGTTCTGCTGTTCCGCGAAATGCTGCGCGTTATACCAGCGCACCGTGCCGGCGCCGGAAACGAATCCGCCGCCGGGAAGGAAGACCATCACCGGAAGACCGCTGGCCTGCTCGGGTGCGAACACCGCGAGCTGGAAAGCATCTTCGCTCTGCGGCAGTTCGTGCAGGGCCGGACCCAGCAGCCAATCCAGCGAACCGGGGGTCTGCGGGAAGATGGCTGGCTGCGCCTCGGCAAGCCCGGTGATTTCACTGAGCTTGCCAAAGCGGCCTGCGCTGCGCTGTGCGTAGTGGTATACCCCCATGCCTAGCGGATTTCCGTGTACTGCGACTGGTCCACTGCGCGGGTGATGTTCCAGTACTCGACGATGGGGTAAGGCCAGATCTGCGAGACGCGGCCGAACTTGTTCTTGTACCAAGTGTGTACGTCCGGGTGGCCCCAGGCCTTCTGGGCGTTCGCGGCATCGAGGTCCGCCACGAACTCATCCAGCACGTCCTGCTTCAGATCCAGGGCCTTCAGGTCCTTTTCCAGCACGATGTTCAGCGCGTCCAGGATGTAGGTCAGGCCGTACTCGATCATCGAGAACAGCGAGCCGTTGACCACGTGGCCGGTATTCGGGCCGGAAACGATGAACAGGTTCGGGAAGCCCGGCACGGTGGCGCCGGCATAGGCGGTGGCGTTGCCGCCCCAGTATTCGTGCAGGTCCTGGCCATTCCGGCCGGTGATGCGCAATGGCTCGAGGAATTCGGAGGCCTGGAAGCCGGTGGCGTAGATGATGACATCCAGCTCGTGCAGGGTGCCCTCGCCATCGATGATCCCGGCTTCGGTCATTTCGCTCATGCCCGAGGTGACCAGGGTGGTCTGCGGCTTCTTCAGGCTCTTGGCCCATACTCCGTTGTCGCGCAGCATGCGCTTGCCGCCCACGATGTAGTCGGGGGTGACCTTCGCCAGCAGATCCGGGCGGTCTGCGTACTGTTCCTTGAGCATTTCGGTCAACTGCTGGCGCACGCGCTCGTTGATCGCCGAAACCGAGCCTTCCTTGGTCCAGTTCGGATCCGCGGCGGTGGTGTGCTGGCGGCCCTCGACGCCCAGCCAATGCTGCCAGAAGCGCAGCCACTGGCCGTACTGCGGCAGGTGCTCCACCAGCCAGGTCACGGATTCGGGCATGTCCTCGTAGTAGAACGGGGTAGGCAGCATCCATGGGGAAGAGCGCTGGAAGACCTTGAGCTCCGCGACCTCATCCACGATTGCAGGAACGATTTGATAGGCGCTGGCACCGGTGCCGATGACAGCGACCTTCTTGCCCTTCAGCTCGATGCCCGGCTTCCATTCGGCGGAGTGCACATGGATGCCGGCGAACTTGCCGTGGCCGGGCGTGTCAGGGAACTTCGGGCGGTCCAGCTGCCCCACCGCAGTCAGCACTGCGTTGAAGCGGCGTTCCTGCACTTGGCCGCCGTCCACGACCATGGACAGCACCCAGCGGCCGTCTTCTTCATCCCAGGTCGCCGAAAGGACCTCGGTGCCGATCTGGATGTTCTGCGTGATGCCGGCGCGTTCTGCCACGTCGCGGGTGTACTTGTGGATCTCGGCGCCTTCGGAGAACTGCTGCGGCCAGTCATCGCGCTGCGCGAAGGAGAAGGAATAGGCGTAGTTGGGGGTATCGAGTCGCACGCCTGGGTAGGTGTTCTTCCACCAGGTGCCGCCGACGTCGTGGCCCTTCTCGAAGACGGTGTAGTCGATCCCGGCCTGCTTCAGGCGGTAGGCGGCAGCCATGCCGGCTACGCCCGAACCGATGACCGCCACGGTGAAGTCGCGGGTCGGGGCCACCTGGTCCTTGGTGAAGTTTGGCGCGCCGCTGACTTCGGGGACCAGCGCCATGTCGTGCTTGAGCATTTCGTGGTAATCGCTGGTGGCCTGGTTGGTGATCCAGTCAAGGATCGTGGTGGCCTGCTCGTCATCCAGGGTGCCCACTGAGGTGATCTTCTCGTCGCGGATCTTGCGCAGTGCCTCGAAGGCCAGTTCGCGGGCCGCTTCCTGGGCGGCGGCGTCCATGCCGCCGTGGGGCTGGCCAACAGTGTCAACCGGTGGCTGCGGCGGACGCAGCTCATCGCGAAGGATCGAGTAATCGCCGGTTGCCGCAGCCAGAGCCACCATCAGCGGCGGCAGCTCGGTGCTTGCCACGATCTGGCGCAGCTGCTCGTCGCTTTCGGTGATCGCCGAGTAGTTCTCACGCCAGTACAGGTCATCTACCTGTTTGGTGGTGGCGGTCTCGATCAGTGATTCGCTCATTGGTTGCTCCTAGCAAGTCATTTCGGGCCGTGCGCGGCAAGGGCCAGCAGACGCGTTATGTAACCAGTGTCACCGGCAAGTTATGCATAAGTCAACTAAAAATGTATTCTTTACCGACTTTGGTATGATCTAGGTCATGGCGAAACGCACCGATTCAGAGACGATGTCCAAGCACATCCGCGACACCCTGCGCACCGATATTCTCGATGGGCGCTGGGAACCAGGTGCCCGGCTGCAGCTCACGCACCTGTCCGAGCATTACGACACCTCGAGCACGGTCATTCGCGAAGCACTGACCCGGCTGGTGGGGGACAAGCTGGTCACCCTTCGCCCGAACAAGGGCTTCTTCGTGCCGGAGCTGTCGCTGGCAGAGCTGACTGATATCGTGGAGATGCGTTGCGTCAACGAGCAGCTGGCGCTCTCGCTGGGCTTCGAGCGCGCACCATTGGAGTGGGAGAGCGAGCTCATGGCCGCACACCACACCCTGGAGCGCACCCCGCGACGTTCCGACGAAGACCCAGACAACCACACCCCGGAATGGAACCACGCGCACCAGAAATTCCACGACAAGCTTGTCGAAGCCTGCGGAGTCCCGCTGCTGACCGAGATGACGCGAACGCTCTCGGATCTCATCCAGCTCTACGGGCGCTGGGCCGGGCCCGCAACCCGCGATGCCAAGCGCGATCTGGATAAGGAGCACCGCGACATCCTGAATGCCGCTTTGGACCGCAATGCAGAATTGGCTGGGCAGCTGCTGCGTGCGCACTATGAAACCACGCTCAGCGCCGTCAAGAATGGCGGCGAGGTGGGCTTGGCCTGCCTGCCGCACGTGAAGCTGCTGAGATAGGCGGATCCTGCACGTCAGGCTCGGTGACCAGACCCAGGTTGCTGGATCTGCGAGCCTGTTTGCGGCACCGTCCGCGGAAGCCCGGCTTCAGAGGTCAAGCTCGAGATTTTCGTGTGAGAATGTGCCTGTTCAGGAAACTGGTGCGCAAGGAATCTATGGCTTGGAGCGCCTGGCCTTCGCCGGTTCCGATGTTGTCTTGGACCCAAGTGAAGTAGCGATGGGCTTCATCCAGGATTCCCAGAATGAAGTCGCTGGGATCAACGCGGTGCTTCTGCGCGTTCACGGTGAACAGCGTCGACCGTCCCTTTAATTCCAAGCGAAGCGGTACGGGCTGGCCTGGAAACAGCCGTTCAGCCGAACCCGTTTGCAGGTACTCCTCGACAAGTTCAAGCAACTCGAACCAGATCCCGGTCACTTCATCCCACAGCTCGCCCGGCATCAATTCGATCCCGTGGTACGACAGGGAGAGGAAACCTTCACTGCCGTATGGGTTTCTGTTCAGTCGATCCTGCCAAATGCCGGCGGCGCGTTCGGGCTCCTGGAACATGCTCACCAGGTAGTTTTCGGGATGGGCGACGAAATCGTCGAGGTGCGTCACCGTGTGCGGAACCAAGATATATGGTTCGCTCTGTACGACTTGTTCTGTCATGTCACCTTGATTCGTGCCGAGGGCCGGAATGGATGGCTCGACCCCTGCCGGCGAGCAAGTGATGCGTGGCATCGTTCCCGTTGCCATACGTTGCATTCGCTGGCTTGTCCCACTGGTTTTCAGTCTACTTTGCTCCTGCTTAATAGGGGCACGCACTGAATTGTGAACGTCACCGGCGGACAGGCTTGTCGAACTGCCACCTGTTCTACTCGGATTGCTCCCATTGCCTGTACTGCCAGCTCCGCTGGGATAGCAGCGGGATACGGCCTGCATCGTGACAGGAAAATCCCCTTGCCACTGGTGCGGCAAGGGCATTGTTGCGGACCAAACGCCAATGCCTAGCTCTGGACGCTTGAACGCTCTTCGCGGAAGCGTGCAGGCCAGACGCCCTGCTTGCCCGGGGCCAGGATGCCAGCCGGATCCAGCGCGTCCTTGATCTTCTCCTGCAAGCGGCGGGCCGCATTGCCGTTGAAGTCGAAGCCGTCGGCAATCCGGTCCATGTAGTCCACATGGCTGCGGTACGGTGCGTAGCCGCGGACCCGGGCCGCATCGAGCAGCTCGGAGTACAGGGCGCGGGCGCGCTGGAGCATTTCCTCGTTGCCGCGCTCGAAGAAGATCATCGTCACGTGGACCATGTGGCGCGGGTACAGGTGGTACCCGATGTACAGGTCGAATCCGTGCTTCTCATAGAGCTTCTTGGCTTCCTGGTAGAACTCGGCCACCAGTTCGCCGCGGGCGGGGATGATCGGAGCGGCGTCGATGTGCCCGCCATTTTCGGCAGCCCAGCCTACGGTGGATAGCGGCTTCAGGGTCGGAACGCCAGCCATCTGGGTGCGGTCCTGGGCGGCGATGTCATCATGCTGCAAGGCCAGGCCCTCTTCGCCCGAGTAGAAACGGGCATCGACGCGGGCACCGGGGATGGCGCTGATCCGGTCCTTGACGATTTGCAGCCGGCGTTCGCACAGCTCACGGTCGCCGTAGAAGGCGAATTTGCAGTTCCACTGGCCAATGCCGAATTCCTGGCGCATTTCTTCCAGCCGCCAGTCGGGAATGGAGCCTTCGCCATCCCAGAAATCGGCACGGGATCCGCGCATGGTCGCCGCGCGGACAACGTTGCCGCACAGCGCATTGTTCTGGATGATTTCCTCGCGGCGCAGGGTGGTGAGGATATCGATCAGTTGCGGCAGGTGCGCTTCATCGTTGACGAAGATGTCGCCGTTGACGTAGGTGTTCGGCGCGGGCATCAGCCACAGGCCGACCTGGGTGACAACGCCGTAGTTGGACTGGGTGAACAGCCCATCCAGGGTCGGGCCGAAGCCGCCCTGGAAGATCGGTCCCAGCTCGGTGCCGTCCATGGCGCCCATGCCGGTGCGGACCAGGTCGCCGTCGGGCATGACAACTTCCATGCCGCACAGCGACTTCACGTGGTCGCCCAGCGGGGTCATGCCGTAGCCGCGGTCGAGCATGTTGCCCATCACCGAGCCCCAGCCCAAGGCCGGCACCGACATCCACACCTTCAGGCCGCGTTCCTTGATGTAGTCGAAGAGCTCGAAGAAGGTGACGCCGGGCTCCACCACGGCGTAGCACAGCCGGTCTTCGACGGTGATAATGCGTTTCATGCGGCTCAGATCCAGCGCCACCATGCCGGTATCGCGGGGTTCAGGGCCGCCGTAGCCGAGGTTCTTTCCACAGGAGAAGGTCCACAGCGGAACCTCATGCTCGGTGGCCAGCCTGACGATGGCCTGTACTTCTTCGGTGTTGGCCGGACGGACGCCGGGCCAGGGGGTGCGTCCCGGGTTCAGCGGGTAGGGATCGAGATACCCCTCGGAATCACCTAGGGAAACAACGTTCTCCGCACCCACGATTTCCTTGGCTGCCCGAAGAAACTCTTCACGACGATCCATGATTCACCCTTCCACTGGCCGCTGGCAGGTGCCGCGGCCTTGCTGTCTTAATCTAAAAAACTTGCTTTGCTCGTGGCCATCATCAATATGCTTGATGTCATGAGTCTTGTGTCCCATCCCCAGCTGACCTTGCGCCAGCTCTGGCATTTCGTTGTCGCCGCCGAAGCGGGAACCATGGCCGAAGCCGCCCGGCGGCTGCACCTGGCACCCTCGGCCATCTCCATGTCCATCGCCGAGCTCGAACGCATCGTCGGTGCCGAGCTGGCGGTCAAGCGACGGGCCAAGGGGCTGACGCTGACCGCAAGCGGCAAGACGGTGCTGCTCCAGGCCCGCGAACTGCTCGACCGGGCCCATGATCTGCAGACCATGGGCCAGGGAACTCGAGCAGAGCTCGCCGGCCCGCTGACCGTTGGCTGCTTCATGCCCTTGGGTCCGGTCATCATCCCGCCGATGCTCAGCGCCTTCGCCGAGCAATGCCCCAAGGTTGAGGTCGATTTCCTGGAAGGATTCCACCAGGAAATGCAGGACGCGCTGCTCGATGGTTCCATCGACGTCGCCTTCCTCTACGGAGCGGAAATCTCCCCGGCCCTGCGCTCGGCCACCGTGGCGATGGCCGAAGCACAGATACTGCTGCCCTCGGGGCATCCGCTGGCGGGCAAATCCTCTGTGTCGCTTCGCGAAATTGCCCAGGAGCCGCTGGTCCTCTTCGAGTCCGAGCCGATCACCCAGCGCATCCTCGGCCTGTACCAGGGCAGCGGACTGGAGCCGCTGATCCGGCACCGCTCGCGTTCCTACGCAACCGTCCGCTCGCTGGTCAGCACCGGCCGTGGTGTGGCGGTGCTGTTCCAGCAGCCGGCCCTGGAAGCACCCTATGAAGAGCTGAACGTGGTGCTCAAGCCGCTGAAACTCGATGACGGAAATATTGCAGTCGTTCCGGTTTCGGTGGCCTGGCCGCACACTTCGCGGCTGAACTCCCGTGCCCAAGCCTGGGTGGAAGTGGCAGCGGAGCTCTTCGAGAATGCAGGCCGGCGCGGCTAGCGGCTAGACGCGCGAGCGGATCGAGGACGGGTAGGACAAACCGAAGTTATCCCGCAGGGTGGTGCCCTCGTACTCGGTGCGGAAGTAGCCGCGGTTCTGCAGTTCCGGGACCAGCTTGTCGCAGATCAGCTTGAAGCCACCCGGGTTGAACGGGGCGTTCAGGTTGAAGCCGTCGCAGGCCTTGGAATCGAACCAGTCGATCATGCGGTCGGCCACTGCCGTGGCGGTGCCGGCCATCCACTGGTGGCCGGTGGAGCGGGCCAGGTCGACGATCAGCTCGCGCAGGGTCATGCCCTGGTCCACCGACTTGCGGCGGTAGATCTGGTAGCGCGAACCCAGAGCCGGGTCATCGGAGAACCATTCGGCAGGAATCTTCTCGTTGAAGTCCAGCGAGGACAGGTCCATCTTCAGATCGGCGCCAACCTGCACGCGGCCGTTCTCCAAGTGGATGTGGTTGGCCAGCTCTTCGACCAGCTCATCTGCTTCAGCCTGGGTGTCGCCGAGGATCGGCAGGATGCCAGGGATGATCTTCACATCATTGGGGTTGCGGCCCTTGGCCGCGGCCATGGCCTTGAACTTCTCGTAGAACTCGACCGAAGGCTCCTTCAGCGGCTGCGCGGTGTAGATGCCGTCGGCCACCGAGGAACCCAGCTCCATGCCCGGTCCCGAGGATCCTGCCTGGACCAGCACCGGACGGCCCTGCGGGCTGCGTGGCATGTTGATCGGGCCCTGGACCTTGAAGAATTCGCCGTCGTGGTTGATTGGGTGGATCTTGTCGGTATCGACGTACCAGGCCGATTCCTTGTCGTTGGTGACGGCGTCGTCTTCCCACGAGTCCCACAGCTTGTTGGCTACCTCGACGAACTCGGTGGCACGGCGGTAGCGGGTGACCGGATCCGGTGCGCTGTCCATGCCGAAGTTCTGGAAGCCATCGGAGCTTGTCACGATGTTCCAGCCTGCGCGTCCACCTGACATGTGGTCCAGGCCGGCCATCTGGCGGGCCAGATTGTATGGCTCCGAGAACGAGGTGGAGACGGTGCCGATCAGACCGATGTTCTTGGTGCGTGCGGCCAGTGCGGACAGCACGGAGATTGGCTCATAGAAGCCGTTCATCTTGATGTCGCCGCGCATCACGGTGTTCGCATGGACGATGTCGCCAAAGAAGATGGCATCCAGCTTGGCGTCTTCAGCCATCTTGGTCAGGTCGTAGACGAATTCCAGGTTGGCCAGCTCTTCGGAGCGCGAGCCATCCATGCGCCACGAGTCCTTGTGGTAGCCAGCCGGGAGCATGAAGGTCGTGAGCACCATGTGCTGGGGGTTTTTGGGAGTCATTGAAACTCATCCTTTCCTGCGAATGCGAGGGGAAGCGCTGAAACCATGTTTTCAAGAGTCCCTAAAGTGGTAAATAGAGAACTTTTATTCCATAGTGTTCAGAAAAATTGATGTTTGATGTCAAAAGCTGGTCCGCGTACCGAAGGGCACGCGGACCGAGGCTGGGGTTTAGGCGTTCAGCTTTGCTTCGGCCGATGCTGAGCCAGCGGTCTTCGGAGACAATGCGGCGCCTTCCGGGCTGATGCGGATTGCGATCAGTCCGATCACCAGGATCGCCACCCAGAAGATGCCAACCGCGGTGATGCCGAAGCTGACGGCCAGCGCGGTGCAGATCATCGGGGTGAAGCCGGCGCCGAGGGTTGAGGATCCCTGGTAGGCCAGCGACGCGCCGGTATAGCGGACATCGGCCGGGAACAGCTCGGAGATGTAAGCGCCAATCGGTCCGGCGAGAATGCCCTGGATGACGCCATTGCCGACGATCACTGCTACTGCGAAGCCCCAGCCGGTGCCATTGCTCATCAGGAAGACCGCGGGGAAAGCCCACAGGATACCGGCTGTGCCGCCGATGGTCAGGATGGTCTTGCGTCCGTACTTGTCCGAGAGCTTGGCGGCCAAGAAGCAGACCACGATGGTGACCATGGCCGCGTAGCCCTTGGTGTTCAGCACGAAGGAGCGGTCCACGCCTTGGGCCGCGGCTTCGGAAACGCCCCATGAGGTCAGGACGCCCTGGCAGGTGTAGAAGCCGAGCGAAGCGATCAGGGTAATGATGACGGTGCGGGAGTGGTTCTTCAGCACCAGCGAGATCGGGGTCTTGCGTTCCTGCTGGCGTTCGGCGGCTTTCGCATCCATTTCCTGGAAAATTGGGGTTTCTGCCACCTTCAGGCGGATGACCATGCCGATGATGATCAGGACTGCCGAGAAGATGAAAGGAATGCGCCAGCCCCATTCAAGGAACGCATCACCGGTGGAGAAGGAGACGAAGGAAACCAGGAAGGTCGCCAGCAGGCCGCCGGCCGGAGCTCCGGCATTGGCGAAGGAAGCTGCGAAGCCGCGCTTGGAAGCCGGGGCGTGTTCCAAGGCCATCAAGGTGGCGCCGCCCCATTCGCCGCCGACTGCTACACCCTGGATCACGCGGAGCAGGACCAGGATGACCGGAGCGGCCGCGCCAATGGTTGCCGTCGTAGGCAGCAGGCCAATGGCAACGGTGGCCACGCCCATCATCATCATGGACAGCACCAGCATCTTCTTGCGTCCCAAGCGGTCGCCGAAGTGGCCAAAGACAATGCCGCCCAGCGGGCGGGCGATGTATCCGACAGCCAGGGTGCCGAAGGAGGCGAAGAGAGCCAAGCCAGGGGTCAGGTTGCTGAAGAAAACCTTGTCGAAAATCAGCGACGCCGCGGTGGCGTACAAGATAAAGTCGTAATACTCGATGACACTGCCCAAGAAGCTGGAACCGAGAATGCGGCGCAAATCCTTGGTATTGAGGGAGTCGCTGGGCTTCGATGCCTGTGCTGGGCGGTTCTGCTGTGATGAGGACACCTGAGAACCCTTCCTTTTCGCTGATGTGACTTAAAGCATAGTGGCTTATTTCACTCACCCTGTCCACTTTTTACGCATTTTAAGACGAATAATATTTTCTTTGACGGGCAAAAACCGCGAAAATCAGGGGTTTTGGAAAAATTCTTTAACCGATGGCTTGATCTGGGTCACATAAGTTATATAAACTGATGCACAGAATATATTTTTGAACCCGCCTGGCGGGACGCCCGATAAGGAGCAGCAAAGATGAGTGCACGCACTGGAGAGCAGTACCTGGCAGGGCTCAAGGATTCCCGCGAGGTCTGGCTGGGAGATCAGCGCATTGACGTTACCGAGCACCCGGCCTTTGCCGGCTCGATCAACGGCATGGCAGCCTACTTCGACTACCAGCACAAGTATGCCGATGACTGCCTGATGGTCGATGAAGAGACCGGCGAGCAGCATAACGTCTCGCTGCTTCGTCCGAAGAACGCAGAAGACATCGCCCGCCGCCACCGCGCCTTCGATCGCCTGGCCCGCTACTCCAACGGCATGCTCGGCCGCACCCCGGACTACGTCAACGTCGTGCTGGCCGGCCACGCCTCGCGTCCGGACATCTTCGCCAAGTCCGGGGACCCGGTCTACTACGAGCGCCTGCAGAACTACTGGCGCCTGGTCCAGGAACAGGACCTGGCCCTGACCCACACCATCGTGCACGCTGCCATCGACAAGTCGGTCGGCGAGCTGCAGGGCATCAATGAAGAACTGACCCTGCGCGTGGTGGACCGCACCGAAGAAGGCCTGATCGTGCGCGGCGCGAAGATGCTCGCCACCCTGGGCCCCATCGCCGACGAGCTCTACGTCTACCCGGCCGTGCCGATCCAGAAGGGCTTCGAGGAATACGCGCTGTCCTTCGCCATCCCGGTCGCCACCAAGGGCGTGGTTTCGGTATGCCGCGACCACTACGGCGTGGACCAGCCAGTGGTGGACAAGCCATTCTCCTCGCGCTTCGACGAGCAGGATGCGGTCATCATCTTCGACGACGTGCTGGTTCCGTGGGACCGCGTCTTCATCGACGGCCAGCTGGATGTCTACAACTCCCTGAATGCCGGCACCGCCACCGGAAACACCCAGCAGCAGACCGCCATCCGCGCATCGGTGAAGCTCGAATTCGCTTATGACCTGTGCGTGCAGATGGCCAAGGTCACCGCCACCGACACCAAGCCGGAGACCGCTGCGATGCTCGGAGAAATCTACTCCTACCTGCGCATCGCCCGCGCCGTGATCCACTCGGCCGAGGTCAACGCCTCGGAATGGGGCGGCGGAGCGTTCTTCTGCCACGATGACATCTCCGCGCTGCGCACCATGATGCCAATCTGGATGGCACGCGTGAACGACATCATCAAGTCGATGGGCTCGCACAACCTGCTGGCCACCCCGACCGCGTCGGCCTTCGAGGATCCTCGCCTGGGCCCACTGCTGAAGAAGTACCTGCCAGGGGCCAACGGCATTGCGCCGGAGGAACGCGCCAAGATCTTCCGCACCGCGTGGGACTTCGCCGGATCCGCGCTGGGCAGCCGCATCGAGCTCTACGAGCGCTTCTACCTGGGCTCGGTGGGCCGTGCCCGCGGCCTGGACCACCGCAAGGCCCAGATGAAGGGCGAAACCGGTGCCTTCGAGGCGATGTTCGCGGAGTTGGGCATCGACCCGGTTCTGGCAGAGCAGTCCGGACTGGACCTCGACGCCGCGGCAACGCGCGCCTGAGGAAATCATGGCTAACCCGACGCCCGATGTGCTCGATGCGCTGCTGGAGCACCTGCTGGAAACCCAGTACGCCCAGCTGCCGGAGGAAACGATCCAGCGTGTGAACCAGCGCCTGCTCGACTCCGTGGGAGTCGGAGTAGCAGGCCACCGTGCCGATGATGCGGCGGGCCTCATCGAGGTAGCCAAAGCCTGGGGCAGCGGTGAAGAAGCCACCGTGCTGGGGACCGGAATCAAGCTTCCGGCCACCTCGGCGGCCTTCGTGAATGCTGCCTTGATCCGGTCCTTCGACTTCGAGCCGGTGGAAGCCGAAGGCCCAGCCGGCAAGCAGGTGGCAGCCCATATTTCCGGCACCACCGTGGCCGTCGTGCTGGCCCTGGCCGAAACGACCGGGGCGAGCGGCGAAGAAACCTTGGCCGCGCTGGCGCTGGGTGATGACCTGGCAGCCCGCTTGGCCATCGCCGGCGGCTTCGATGTGTACTCGGGGCAGGACAATACCGGTACGCTCAATACCCTGGCCGCCGCGTTCATCGCCAGCCGAATGCTCGGGCTGACCAAGGCCCAGGCGCGGCATGCAACAGGCATCGCGGTGAACCAGGCCGCGGGCAACGTGGCCGCCATCTTCGATGGCGCCAACAGCTTCAAGCTGCCCATGGCCTTCGCCGCGCGATCCGGAATCGTCGCCGCGCAGCTGGCCAAGGCCGGCCTGGAATCAGCCGCTGACCCGCTGACCGGCAAGCACGGCTACTTCCAGCTGTTCGGCATCGACGCGCAGCCGGAACTGGCAGTTCAAGGTCTGGGCGAAAGCTTCCACGGCGACTGCACCATCAAGCCGTACGCCAGCTGCCGGGCAGCGCAGCCATCGCTGCAGGCCTGCGCAGAACTGGTGGCCGAAGGCACGGTGGACTACAAGGACATCGAATGCCTCACCGTCCACCTGAGCGAGCGGACCCTGAACGGATTCGTGGGGGCGCGCTTCGCGGCGGGGGACACCCGCACCGTGGCCGCGCTGTTCTCGGTGCATGCCACAGCGGCGATCGCCCTGATCCACGGAACCGTCCGCCCGGAGCACCTGACCGCCAGCGCGCTGGCCGATCCGGAACTGGCGCAGATGCTCGGACGGATCGAGCTGGTGGCCTCGCTGCCCAACAGCCAGCGCCTGACCGCTGAAATCACCGCACGGCTGCGCAACGGCGAAATACGCCACGTGCGCGTGGAACATCCGGACGGAAACATCCTGCGCACGCCCCTGGAGCATGACCAGGTCGTTGAGAAGTTCTCGAAGAATCTCGAGTTCTCGCATCCTGAGCTGGCAGCACGCAAAGACGCGTTGCTGCACCAGCTCGAACACCTCTCCAGCGCCCGCGATGTCAGTGAACTGATCGCAACGCTGGATCCTTCTAAAAACTTCACCCCGAATTACCAGGAGCAACTCTCATGAGCATCACCAACCTTGAATCGGTCACCCCGGTAGACATGAACATCTTCCGCAACGTCGTGGGCCACTTCGCCTCCGGCGTCACGGTGATCACCACCGCTGTGGACGGCCAGCTCTACGGCACCACCGCCTCGGCCGTGTCCTCGCTGTCGATGGAACCGCCCATGATGCTCGCCTGCCTGAACCGCTCCAGCTCAACCCACGACCGGGTGGTGGAAGCCGGCGTCTTCGGCATCAACATCCTGGCCGAGGACCAGGGGGCGCTGGCCTTCCACTTCGGCCGCAAGGGCGAGGACAAGTTCGCCACCGTGCCGCATACCCTCTCCGAGGAAGGCATCCCGCTGATCGACGGTGCCTTGGCCACGATCGTGTGCCATGTGGCAGAAACCCCGACCGGGGGTACCCACACGGTGTTCCTCGGCTTGGTCAGCCACGCTGAAGCGCATGACCGCGAACCGCTGGCCTACTACCGCGGAACCATGGGGCGCCTGGAGCCAACCAAGGAACTGGCCGCCTACCAGGCCACCCGCAACTGGGTGCTACTGCGCACCAGCCCGCTGGGCGAGGACCTCGACATCGACGCCATCGCCGCGGCTTCCCGCGCCGAAGCCGATCATGTGGCCAACGCCCTGGTGAAGCTGGAAAGCGAGCACCTGGTCTTCCGCACCGAAACCGGAAAGTACCAGCCGAAGCCGATTACCGCAGAGCTGACCGACTCTGCCTATGACTCGCGTGCCACCATCGAATCCGGTGTGATCGCCTCGCAGCTGGGCAAGATCTCCGAGGAGACTATCTCCACTCTGCGCGAAATTACCGCGAAGCTGGCGGACCTGCGCGAGACCTCGGAATCCGACCTGGAAGAGTTCTTGGCTTTGAATGTGGCCTACCACGATGCACTGGTTGGCGTTGCAGGCTCCAGCCAGCTGGTGGATTCCTTCCGCCGTCTGGGAATCGGCACCGTGTGGCGCCAGGCCCTGACCCCTGAACAGTGGTCGCGGCAGCTGGATCACCGCCACGTCGCAGAGCTGACCGAAGCGCTAGCCGCCGGCGATGCGCCAGCAGCCCAGGCAGCACTGGCAGCCCACACCGAGTTCGGCAAGACCCTGGCGCGTGAAGTCGTCGCACGCCATGGCGGCCAGGTCTAAAGCCTAGAAAGTGGCAACGGCAGCGGCGGCAGGCTGGTTCATTCCAGCCTGCCGCCGCTGCCGTCAGTGCCTTATGCAGGCGTCTCAAGCTGTTTTGGATCCAACAAAGAGCCGCAGCTTCCACTGGCCGTCGGTGCAGGCCCACACCGTGCGATTGGCGGTTTCAAGCTCCTTTTCAACGCCTCCGGAAACCAGACGCATCTTCATGGTGCCCTCGACAACCGCCACCTGGCCTTCCTGGGTTATCGACTCGAAGTCATGGCTGAGCGCCAGGTATTCGATGGTCCCGGAACCCAGCAGCTCCAGCAACGAGTCGCGGTTATCGACACGACCGGTTGAATGGGTGTATTGCAGTTCAGGTTCCAACAGATTCTCCAGGGTTTCGAGGTCTCCTGCCAGCATGGCCGAGAGTCGCTGGCCTTCCGCCTCGCGCAGTTGCGCTTCAAGTTTCACCGGATCGAATGTGCTCATTGGTGTCCACTCCTTAATAGGGTTCAATTTGCAGGTGACTCGCCACGTGCAGGCAACGAGTCGTGGTTTCGGGTTGAGGCCATGGGGTGAATACCTCAGCCGAGGGGATGAGGAGTGCGCAGGACAGTTACCTCGCATCGCTGATGTGCGGGGGTGCTGATCTTTCTACGCTTTAATCATGCTCAAGAAAAAGTATCTCTTTGCCGGCGCACTCGCCCTCCCCTTTGCCCTGCTGCTCACTGGTTGCAGCGTTTCTGACATCCTTGTCGACAAGTACGATGAATCCACCACCCGAACTGCCGAAACGTCTGAGCAGGCCGTTGCCGATGGCCTGTTGCCCGATTGGGTTCCAGCCGGCGGCACCGATGTGCAACTGGTCCAGCGCAACACCGGTGCCGAACGCATCTTCACCATGAAATACGACGGCAAGCTGGATAGCGGGCAATGCGCGGCGCTGGAAACAGCGGGAGATCCATCCGCTGCGGAACTGGCTGCGGCCTATGCTTCGGACCCGCGCACCAAGAACTTCGAGCCTGATGAGATCTCGGATACCCGCACCTTGGATGCCGACTGGTGGCCAGCCGATGGCCAGGACAAGACAACTGACCTGTGCGGACGCTTCTGGGTGCATCAGGCAGATGGAGCGCTCTATGCCTTTGCGCCAGATACGGTATCCACCGTCCACGCCATAGAGAAGGAACGGGCGAAGCCGAAAGGCTAGAGCGAGCCGCGCAATCCGGTTATTGGCTAGCCTTCGGAGTCACACGAGTTGCGTAGAAAACGCAGGCGGCCAGTCCGAGGAGACTGAAGACTACGGCCGCAATTCCAATCAAGGCCGGAAGGTACTGGGTCCAAGTCATGTTCAGGGAGACTAGCAGTGCTACCAGGAATCCGCCGGTCAGATAACTGATAGCTGAACTCATTATGAACCTTCCACGGGTGAAACTTGTTCCTGCGAGCCTAGCATCACCTGCGGCCTGCACCAAGGATTTGCCGGCATGTTCGACCGACTCGAAAGCTGCTTCGAGGTTCGCATCGTGCTATCCGTTCTCGTGATGGGACACCACCCCTGCATTGATCTCGAAGCTGTCGCCATCGCACGGAACGAACAGGTTTCCACCAAATCGCTCCTTGGCGCCTTGCCATGTTTCGGCAGGCGAACCAGCAGGGACCAAATGGTGCAGCGCAAGGTTTCCGGCGTTTGCCTGCTGTGCGATGGCGCCTGCATCCTGCGGTGTCGTGTGCGCCCGCCGATGATGTCCCATGCTGGCCTCGAGCTCTGCCGGGGTGGCGTTCGGGTAGCTGCGCGCCACAGCTTCGAGATCGATGGCTTCATGGAATAGCAAGTCACAGTGCTCGGCCAGCCGTACCAAGTTCTGGCTCGGTGCGGTGTCGCCCGAAACCACCACGGAACCGTAGGCGCTGTCGATACGGAACGCGAAAGCCGGAGCCACCGGACGGTGCTGTACCAGAATCGCAGAGACCTTCACGAGCTCGTCGGCATACACCTCGAATGGCTGCATCTGCGGGTGATTGGCATCGTTGGGGTGATAGCCGGCCTCGGCAGGAATTTCGATGTCCTCCCCAGTGAAGATCTTGGAGATATCCGGTGCGCCGGAGTCCCTGCGGCGGTCATTGAGGTCGGTGGCGTGTGCCTGTAGCAGCCGCTGGACCATTTCTGCTGTCCCAGGGGTTGGCGACTGCGGGAAGATCACCTCGACGTCCTTGTCGGCGTGCTGCACTTCGGGCAAGACGCCGCGGTCTGCGGGACCGAACACGCGCACCCGCAGATCGGGCTTGCCCCGAAACGCCAAGCCGCCGAGCACCATCAGGGAGTTCAAATCGATGACGTGGTCGGAGTGCTGGTGGGTAATGAATACGGCGCGCAGGCTGGTGGGTGCCAGCCCGGCTTCAGCAAGGCCCAGCCCGACCCCGTGGCCGCAGTCGATGAGGTAGGTGTGCCCGTCGACCTCCACAGCAGTGGCGATTCCACGCCGGTGGCCGTTGGCGATGCCTCGGCGCAGCAGCGGTCCGCCCGCTGTACCCAGGGCATGGATTGTCATTCCGCTCTTCATCGGCGCGATCGCTTTCTATGGGAGGGATCCGATATGGAAAAACGATGGTGGGCATCGCCACGCGATGCCCACCATCGTTGCAGGGTCTTATTTGTTGAAGACGCTGCTGACAGCCTTCTGTCCTTCGCGCTGGCGCTCGGTCACGTCGACAAGGTCAGGACGTGGGAACAATGGGACCTCTGCCGGGTTTTCAAATGGCAGGTCCAGGCCTTCGGCATTCACGATCGGGCCGTGGCCGGCCTTGGCCTTGACTTCATTGGCTTCTGGGGAATTCAACCAGGAGACGAACAGCTCAGCCGCCTTGTTGTTCTCAGCTTCCTTGATGACGCCGGCATACCAGTAAGTCGCCCAGTTGCCGCCCTCGACCGGGTAGGAGATCTCCACCGGAGCACCGTCGTTGGTCAGGGTCAGGTAGTTGCCCATGGCGCCCATCAAGCAGACATAAGCTCGGCCCTGGACTACTGCGTTGTGGCATTCGGCCGTGCTGGAAGAGAAGATCGGATCCTGCGCGGCCAGCTTCTCGAGGTATGGTTTGCCTAGCTTGTCCGCATTCAAGACCAGGTCGGCCCACTGCATGCCGCCGCCGTCGGTGGTCGGGTCGGTCATGGTGATCTTGCCCTTGTAGGCAGGATCCAGCAGGTCATCCCAGCTGTCCGGGGTCTGGCCCAGATCCTGGCGGGTGTCGTAGATCAGGCCGCGAGGCGAAGCCGAGACCGCGGTCAGGGTGCCGTTCTCCAGCGAGAACTGCGGATCGCTGGTGACCTTCTCTGCATTTGCCGGGCGGTATTCCTCGAAGTAGTCGCGGTCCGCGAGGGAGACGGCGCCTACATCGCCGGTGATGACGATGTCTGCAATGCGCTGCCCGGAGGACTGCTCCTGGGAGATCTTCGTATCCAGTTCCGCGCCGACGATCTGCAACGGCGCAACCTCGATGCCAGGGAAGCGCTCGCCGAACGCTTCGAAGACCGAAGGCCAGGTGGCGGTCAACGGAGTGTAGATATTCAGTGACTCCTGGCCCGCTTCCAGGGCGGCCGCATACTGTTCTTCAAATTGGGCTTTGGCTTCTTCGCCACCCAGGGCTTCAACGGTGTCGATGCCCTCGCGTTCGCCCAGGCCGTCAGCGCTGGCGGCGTCGTTGCTGCCACAGGCGCTGAGCAGGAGCAGGGACGACAGTCCCAGGGCTGCAACGATGGTTGCCTTGTTCTTCTTGATCCCCATGGTGGTGCCTTTCATTGTGATGGTCGAAAATAGCGTCTTGGCTGGTGTGGTGCCCGGCTGCGTCGTGTCTCAGGCCATGGCCGGGACGTTGGCATGCAGAGCAGGCAGGCAAGCCAGGGAGTCGGGCGAAATGGCGCCGGAGATGGTATCGCCGACTTTCGGTGCGCCGGTTGGCCAAATGTTGGCGACCTCGGCGGTGCGAATGGAAACGGTGACCTTATGCGGGCCGAGCTGCAGCTCGTAGATGAAGTCATCGCCTAGGTACATCACGTCGGTAATCAGCCCCTCGAAGGCATTCGGCTTGTCGGCCGCGGGTGGGCCGAGAATGACCGAGGAGGAACGGACAGCGACATCGACACGCTGGCCCTCATGCACATCATTGCGCGGTGGGCAGACCAGGCGCATTTCGGTGCCTTCCAGCAAAACCTTGACTCCATATTGGTCGGCGCCGACAACGGTGCCTTCGATGAAGTTGTCGTATCCAACGAAATCGGCCACAAAGTGGGAGACCGGGTGCCAATAGATTTCGCGCGGGCTGCCGACCTGCTCAATCGCGCCCTTGTTAAGCAGCACGATTCGGGTGGACAGCGAGACCGCCTCTTCCTGATCGTGTGTGACGTAGATGGAAGTGGTGCCGACGCGCTTGTGCATTTCACGCAATTCCGAACGCATGTCTTGGCGCAATCGGGCATCCAGATTGGACAGCGGCTCATCGAAGAGCAGCAGCTGAGGGGTCGCCACGAGGGCCCGGGCCAAGGCAACGCGCTGCTGCTGGCCGCCGGAAAGATCGGTGGCCATGCGGCTGGAATATTCTGACAGGCCCACCATGTCCAGTGCTTCGCGGACGCGGCGTGCGCGTTCGTCGATGCCGATTTTGCGCATCTTCAGCGGGTAGGCGACATTGGAGGCCACCGACATGTGCGGCCAGAGGGCGTAGCTCTGGAAAACCATGCCGATGTCACGCTTGTCCGGCGCGATGTGGGTGCGGTGCGCCGGGTCGTCCACGACCTTGCCTCCGATGGAGACGCGGCCGCCGGTGGGGCGTTCCAGGCCAGCGACGCAGCGCAGGGTGGTGGTTTTGCCGCAGCCGGAGGGGCCGAGCAGGGTCAGGAATTCGCCTTCCTTGATTTCCAAGTCCAGTGATTCCACTGCAGCTGGCGCTTTGGGCGAGTACTTTTTTTCTAGCGACTCAATACTGACGTGTGCCATGGAATTTCCTATCACTTGGAAACGGAGGTCGGGACTCGACGCAAGGTGGTTGGATCGTTGTCTGCTTCGAGGGCCTTGGAAAGTGCTGGATCGAAGGTATCGGTGGGTGTTGCGGTATCGACAAGGCGTCCGCGGCGGGTGGTCCTGCTCTCGTTGGCCTTCTTGAACAGTGCGCCGATGGCCATGAGGAGACCGCCACCGACCGCGAGCAGGGCCAGCAGCAACAGCAGCAACGCTGCGGCCGTGGAGCCGTTGCCCAGTTGGGTGTAGTAGTTGTAGACCAGCAGCGATACAGTTTCTGTCTTGGCGCTGGAAAGCAGGATCGGAATATCCAGGCTGCCCGCCGCCATCACGCCGGTGATGAACCAGGAAGCCAGGAAGGTCGGGCCGATCAGCGGCACCACGATGGTCAGCAGCATCCTCGGCGCGGAAGCGCCGCAGATGCGGGCTGATTCCTCCAGCTCGACGCCCAACTGGCCCACCGGGCCTGAAGTGGCGCGCTGCGCGATGGGGGTGACCACGATGACCAGCGCAATCAGCACGATCCAGATCGAGCCATAGAGGCTTTTCAGGCCCGGGATGCTGAGGTATGCCCACGTGATGGCCAAGGCGAGGACGATGCCCGGCACCGCGACCACGGCCCAGACGATGAGTTCTGGCACCTGTGCCCAGCGGCTCTTGCTACGCAGGGCGACATAGGTAATCAACACGGCCAGGATTGTTGCGAGGAGCCCGCCGACAACACCCATGATCAAGGTATTTTCCAGTGCCCGGACGACTTTCGAGGACTCGAACAGTCCGATGTAGTGCTTGAAAGTGAAGCCGGCAACTCCCAGCACCGGTTGGAAGGAGCCGATGATCAGCTGGAGCAGCGGAAGCACCAGTGCGACACCGACGTATCCGATGAACAGGCTGAAGCCGACCCATTTCCAACGGCCGATCTCTTCCTTCTCAATGCGGAAGGCTTTGCCGGTCACAGTGATGAAGTTGCGGTTGCCGATGGCCTTGGAGCGGATGGCCACCAGAATGTAGATGACGGCGATCAGCAACAGTGCCAACGCGCTGGCCGAGTCGTAGCGGATGGGCGTCGTCGCCAGGAAATCATAAATCTGAGTAGGGAAGACATAGATTGCCGCTGGAACGCCGAGGATCAGGGCGACATCCAGCTGGCCTAGGGAGTTAACGAATCCGAGGATGGCCAGACCGGACAGGGTCGGCAGCAGAATCGGGATGTTTACATCCAGGAAGAGCCGGACACGGTTGGCACCAGAGAGCAGTGCGGCTTCTTCGAGCGAACGGTTCAGCGCACGAACCGGACCGAGCAGCAATAGGTACATCACCGAAATTGCCTTCAGCCCGCTGACGATGATCAAACCGGCCCAGGAATACGCATCCAGGCGTGGCGAGCCGTCTGCGGAGACACCGAAGAATTGGGTCAGCAAACCGGTAGGCGAGGTCATCATGCCCCAGCTGATCGCGAAGAAAAGCGTCGGTATGGCAAAAATGGTGACCATGACGGGGGTGATGGCCTTGCCGGCAGGAGTTTTGGTCCGCATGGAAATCCAAGCAAAGATGAATCCGCCAATGATGCCAATGGACTGCACCGCAACGGCATAGATGACCGAGGCCCACAGGGTCTCCCATGTCGCGGGATCACCGTAGGCATCGACGATGCCGGCGAGGCCGAACGAGCCTTCGGTGCCCGGTTGTCCGCTGCGGAAAGTGCCGTAAATGAGCATTGCCAGCGGATAACCGAAGAAAGCGCAGATAAACAAGAGAAAGAGGGCTAGCAATGCCCCGGACGACCTGATTTTTCTCACAACTTCTACTCCCCATGTCTTCTATCCGGGCAAGCGCAACAAATATCCGAGATGCTGTTTGGCCGAAAGCTTATAAACATATTGCGTGTGATCTAATGCACTGTCAAGCAATAAATGTATTTTCTGACTTGGAAAATTTTCTAGCTTTACCGCGGCGCATCAGTTCCCTTGGCTGGTGATGGCGATCACATGGCTGTGACTGCGGGTGGTTTATTGATGATGCTTCGAGTAACTGTTGCTGTCAGCCCGGAACCTTAATTGCTTGTGTGCGCTTATGTTTCATGTTGGTGCACTCCCGAGCCGATAGGATGAGCTCATGAGCGAAAAGGAGCAACCGCGGCTGGCCAGCGCATTGGCGCAGAAAGTTGTCGACACGATTGCTCCGACCATCAACCGCAACGTGAACATCATGAATGCTCACGGGGTCATCATCGCTTCGACCGATGCCGCGCGAATCGGCACCCACCACGACGGCAGCGCCGAGGCAATCAGTCGCAACGCCATCATCCGGGTCAGCCAGGCTGACGGTTCCGCGGGAACCCTGCCAGGGGTCAACGTCCCTCTGACGCTGAACGGCCAGCTGTGCGGAGTTGTTGGCGTGACCGGTGCTCCGCATGAGGTGGAGCCGCTGGCCGGCCTGATTGCCTTGACGGTGCAATTGCTCTTCGCCCAGGACTATGAGCACTCGCGCAGTGCGCGCCGCGAGACCGAGGCCCGAGACATCATTTCTGCGCTGATCGCAGGCCGCGTTGCCCCCGAAGTCATCGACCGCTCGCTGGCGGCCCACGGCTTGCGCGGGCCCAAGTGCATCGAAGCATGGCTCCCGCGAAGCGTCGAGGATCCTTTGCTCGAAGAACCGGCCAAGGAACACCATCGCACGTCTTGGATCAGCCTTTCCGGTGCGTACTGGAGGCTACGCGCCACCCACGAGCCCGCTTTCGCTGAAGAGCGCATGGATGAGGAGCGTTTCCTCGTCTCCATGCCGGTGGAAACGGCAGCGGACCTCATGGCTGAAACCGAGGCGCTGCGCGCGCTGCTGGGCTATCCGCCACTCGTGCCGCGCTACGCCCAACGCCGAATGTGGAGCCGGGAAATTGCCGTGGCTATCGCCCGCACCCCAGCGCGCAGCCTGGAACATGCGGCTGCCCCGGCGCAACAGCTCAATGAGGAACAGGCCAAAACCCTCTTGGTGGTGTCGACGGCTGCATCGATGAGCCAAGCTGCCACGGATCTGCATATTCACCGCAACACCTTGGTGCAACGGCTTGAGCGGATCAGCCAGATCAGTGGTGTGGACATTCGGCAATCCAGCGAGTCCCTGAAACTCCAGCATGCAATTTACGCCAGAGTTGCCCTGGGCCAGCTGCATATTTTCTAGTTCCCGAGCGTCGGGATGCCGTCGCCAGGACTGCAGCTAGCGGGATATTTGCACACATTGAACGTTATGAACTCAGGTAAATATGGTCGTGTGCCCATAGGCATCCGGGACAGCTTTACCTAATATTGGCAGGATGATCGATCTTTGCGCCCGAATTCCGTGGCGGCACGGAGGCATCTAGCCCAACGGGCAAAGCCTTGAGCAGCTTTGCCGACAGAGCTGGTCCGCCGGTTCTGCCGCCGTGGGCCAGGCGCAGAGCACTACCGTTATTGGCAAAGGAGCCAACCCGCCGTGTATGAACTGCTTGTTCTGCTGATCCTTGTCGTGGCCATCGTGATGGTCACGGCACGCTTGAAGATCAGCCCATTCCTCGCCCTCATTGGCGCCGCCATCTTGGCCGCTTTCGCCTACCGGATTCCGTTGGCCGATGTGGCCTCGACGGTCACCACGGCCTTCGGCAGCACCATGGGCAACATCGGTCTGGTGATCCTGTTCGGAACAATGATTGGCGTCATCCTGGAGAAATCCGGCGCCGCGATCTCCATGGCAGATGCGCTGATCAAGGTGCTGGGCACGCGGTTCCCCAACCTGACGCTCTCAATCATCGGCTACATCGTTTCCATTCCCGTCTTCTGCGACTCCGGGTACGTGGTGCTCAACTCGCTGCGCAAAGCCATCACCCTGCGCACCGGAGTCTCCGCGCTGGCGACCTCCATCGCCTTGATGACCGGCCTGTACGCAACCCACACCATGGTGCCGCCGACTCCGGGCCCGCTGGCCGCAGCCGAGAGCATCGGTGTTGCCGACAACCTGGGCCTGATCATCGCAGTCGGCTTGCCAGTTGCCGCCATCTCGGCGCTGGCCGGCTTGGCCTACGCCAGCCGTTTCAACAAGTCCAAGTGGACTCCGCTGCCCAGCGAAGGCGAAGACGACCTCTCCGAACTCGACTACGAGCAGCTGCGCGCAAGCTTCGGCAAATTGCCCCACCCGGCGTTGGCCTTCATGCCGATCCTGGTTCCGCTCGTGCTGATCTGCGCCGCCTCCATCGCGAAGCTGCCTTCGCTCCCCTTCGGCGAAGGCATCGCCCTGGAAATCCTGTCCTTCATCGGTACTCCGGTGATCGCGCTGATCTTCGGCTTGATCACCTCGACCTTCCTGCTCAGCGGCGACAGCAAGCTGTCGGTCTTCAACGAGCAGATGCATGAAGCCGTGCGCACCGCTGCCCCGATCTTGCTGATCACCGGCGCCGGTGCCGGTTTCGGCGCGGTGCTGGCGGCCTCGGATCTGACCACAATTCTTTCGGATTCGCTCAGCGGCCTGGGCTTGGGCCTGGCGGTGCCGTTCCTGATCGCCGCTGCGCTGAAGTCCGCGCAGGGTTCCTCCACCGTGTCCATGGTGACCACCTCCGCGCTGGTCGCGCCGATGCTCGGCTCCTTGGGCCTGGGCTCGGAACTGGGCATGGTGCTCACGGTACTGGCCGTCGGTGCCGGTGCGATGGTTGTCTCGCACGCCAACGACTCGTACTTCTGGGTCGTTTCCCAGCTCAGCCGCATTCCGGTAATTACCGCATACAAGACCTTGAGCGTGGCGACCGCCATCCAGGGTACCGCCGCCTTCCTGACGGTACTGCTCCTGGGAGCCGTACTGCTGTAGCAGGATGCTGGCCAAGCAAACAACGGATCGCACCATCTGCCGATGGTGCGATCCGTTTCTTTATGCGGCCGCAGACTGGCCGGGCTATGCCGGCTAGACGCCTTGCGCGGCCCTGTTCGCTTTTGCGGCCGAGATCATCAGCAACGTGATGACGGCGAGATAGCCGGCCCCGGTTGTGGCGAAGGCGAAACCGAACTGGCCCAGCACGCAGAGAATCGCTGCACCGGCCAGCATGGCCCAGCCGGCCCAGGAGGCCGCGGCCATCAGCGACGCAGCCTTCCGATGCCCTGCCAGCCAGGCCTCGTCGCTGGCCAAGGTATGGCGCGTCTTGATGCCGATGGCCGCATTGCGCGCGAGCTTTCCATCCCGGGCCATGGGTGCGAGGAATGCTGCCACCAAAGTGATGCCCAGCAACCCGAGCATGAAGGGGATGAAGCCTGCTGGATCCACGTTCCACCTGTTCTGACTATTCGCCGTGAACAGCCATCCTATTCGGAGGTAGAGCAGTTCCCGAGTTCAGATTTCGTCATTCAAGGGTCATATGACGGCCGCGCTGCCATCGATCAGGCAGGCAGGAGGCTCGAAGATGACGTATTTTGTCCTGCCGTTCCCTCGTATGACAGTGCCCTTCCAAGACTGCTGCCGGCAGTGGTTGACTCGGAGCACAACCCATCCAGAGCGGCTGAGAGACCTGGCTCCGCGACGCCGCAGCAAGCCTGCATCCGGCAGGTAGTGCTAACGCCAGGATCGATGGAATCGCAGGGACCCTGCGTCCTTCGGAACCTGCAACGCAAGGAAGAAGAAGATGACAGTGCAAGATGCCGTACAAGACACCGGACTACGCCGAGTCCCCTATATCGGGAACGCCAGCGAAACCGAGCTGGAGCAGTGGCGCACAGTCGCCCAGCAGGTGGCAGGCAAGCTCGCCAAGGACGCGCTGGAACGCGACCGCAATAACCAGCAGCCGTTCGCCGAGGTGCAGCTGCTGCGCGAGGCCGGCTTGCTGAACCTCCTGGTGCCTGCAGAATACGGCGGAGCAGGTGCCCACTGGGAAACCGCCTTCGAGGTGGTCCGCATCCTGGCCGCGGCGGATGGCTCCATCGCGCAGCTGCTGGCCTACCACTACATCAACCAGTCGGGCATTGCCTTCTATGCTCCGGCGGAAGCGCAAGGCACATGGTGGCAACGCACCGTGGAAGGCGGCTGGCTCTGGGGCGATTCGGTGAATCCGGTTGACCCGGATCTGACGCTGAGCGTCGAAGGGGATGGGTACCGGCTGAACGGGGCCAAGCGGTTCTCCACCGGTTCCGGTGTTGGCGAGGTCATCGTCATCAACGCGCTGGTCCAAGGCGGGGAATACGACGGGCAGATTCTCGCCTTCGTGCTGCCCCGCGACATCGAAGGGCTGGAAATCGTTGAGGACTGGGACTACCTGGGCCAGCGGCTCAGTGCCTCCAACTCGCTGAAGTACCACAACGTCAGGCTTGAAGCCGAGGACTTGCTCGGATTCGTCACCGACGAACCGGTGTCCACCTTGCTCACCCCGGGCATCCAGCTGGCTTTCGCGAACTCCTACCTGGGCATTGCCGAAGGAGCGCTGGAGCGCGGCAAGCAGATCCTGCTGGGCCGCAAGAACGCCTGGCTGTTTTCGCAGGCCGACACCTACTCCCAGGATCCGATTTTCCAGCGGACCGTCGGCGAGCTCAAGGCCCGCACCGCCGCGGTGGTGGCGCTGACCGAGAAGCTCGGCCGGAAATTCGATGCCCTACTGTCGAAGGCCGGAGACGTCACCCAGCCCGAGCGGGCAGCGCTGGCGGTAGAAATTGCCGAAGCCAAGGTGGTCTCCACCGAGGTGGGCGTCGAAGTGGCGAACCGGATCTTCGAGGTGACCGGATCATCCTCGACCGCGAGCTCGGTGGGGCTGGATCTGTATTGGCGCAATGTGCGCACCCACTCGCTGCACGACCCGGTGGACTACAAGAAGATCGAGGTCGGCGCGTACTTCCTGCGTGGGGAATCCCAGCCGCTCTCGCTCTACACCTAGAATTTCGAACGGATTGGATTCAACGATGACTGTACTTGCAACTGGCACTAGGCTCGCCGGACTCAAAGCCCGTTTTGCACCGCTCTTCGCGGACATCGCGCAGGGAGCTGCCGAACGCGACCGCACCGGAGAATTGCCCTACCAGGCGGTGGCCGACCTGGCTGCCGCCGGCTTCGGCGCAGTCCGGGTCCCGGAATCGCACGGCGGTGCCGGGGCGACCCTGCCTGAGCTCTTCGAGCTGTTCGTGGATCTCGCGGCCGCTGATTCCAATATCGCCCAGGCGTTGCGTGCGCACTTCGCCTTCGTCGAGGACCGGCTGGTGGCCGCAGAAGGTCCGGGTCGTGACAAGTGGCTGGCCCGCTTCGCCGCCGGGGAACTGGTGGGCAACTCGTGGACCGAGGTTGGAACGGTGAAGGTCGGGGACGTGATCACCAAGGTCACCCCGGATGGCGAGGGCGGCTTCAAGATCAATGGAACCAAGTACTATTCCACCGGATCAATTTTCGCTGACTGGCTGGACACCTATGCCGAGCGCACCGATACCGGAAAGCGCGTGATCGCCGCGGTCAACCGCCACCAGCCCGGTGTCGAGCTGGCCGATGACTGGGATGGCTTCGGCCAGCGCACCACGGGTACCGGAACCTCCACGTTCACCGATGCGGTGGTGGCCGAGGAAGACCTGATCGACTTCGATACCCGTTTCAAGTACCAGACCGCGTTCTACCAGCAGGTGCTGCTGGCGGTCCTGGCCGGCTCCGCCAAAGCGGCAGAGCGGGACTTCGCCGCCGAGCTGAAGGCGCGCAAGCGGACCTTCAGCCATGCAGCGGCCAATGTGGCGGCCGAAGATCCGCAGCTGCTGCAGGTGATCGGCGAGGTCTACGCTGCATCCTTCGCCGCCGCGGCGACGGTTCAACGCGTTTCGACGGCATTGCAGGGAGCCTATGAAACTGCGCTGGCACTGCATACCGGAGAGGCGAGCGCGGAAGCAGACGAGGCGGCCAACGATGCCGCCGAACTGGCCAGCGCCCAGGCGCAGGTGGTGCTCACCCCGCTGGTGCTCAATGCCATCACCCATGCCTTCGATGCACTGGCTGCCAGCGCCACGAGCGTGAGCAAGAACCTGGACCGGCACTGGCGCAATGCCCGTACCGCCGGCAACCACAACCCTTGGGTATTCAAGGCGCGGTTGATTGGCGACCTGGCGGTCAACGGCACCGAGCTTCCGCGCGTGTGGGCGATTGGTGCATCAAAGTAGGCTCCATGGTCTTTGCGGGTCCAGCATCCTTTGCCGATGCTGGGCCTGTCGGGTTCTAGCTGTCTGAGATTATCCTCGAAAGAGACGCGGTCGGCACAGAATTGGATGCTCATCTTGCGACCAAGACAAGATCCAAAAGAGCGGACTAATAAATCGACAAGTGGCTTAGAAACACCAGTGAACGGAGTTTGTGGGACTTCACGTCTTCCAAACAGGGCAAAATTGCGACGGTTGTGTCTGGTCCCATTGCACTAGCGTTCCATCGGCGAGATCAGGCTCCCTTAGGGAGACCTACGAATCCTTTCTGACGGATATCGTGAAAATTTTCGTTCCACATTACTTCAGGTCAAGGGGCATTTAAGGCATTAAGATCGATCGAATGTTTGATTTTGTCTATAGGTTTTGACGATAGATATGTATGATAGGTTCTGTGTTCAGGTATTTACCTGATGTAACTAGTACAGAAACGAGATTGATATGAATCCGACTGAAAAGCCTGTGTCGATTGCCGGAGCGAGTCGCCGCCTGGAAATTGGCAATGACGGTACTCGGAGGCTGATTGCCGCGGGCATGTTGGAGGTGGTTTCAGGGACTAAGCTGCCAAAGGTGACCGTAGCGAGCATCGAAGCCCTTGAGGCGCGAAAGATGGTCTCTATCCCGTGCGACGTGCCGATTCTTAGAGTTCCGAAGGCGCCAGAGGAGCTAGGGGCATCGATGTTTTTTGATCCGACTATCGCGAGCAATGCCGGATACATTGAAGAAATCAATCGCAAACTCATTGAATCGGGACGCGATACCGAGCTTTTTGATCCTGCTCGACATAAAGATTACCGGTTCAGTGGGTTCTGGCAGGTGGCGTCTTCGAATATTGAGTATCTTCTAGCGAAAAAGGGGATAATACTGTCAACCATTGCCGGTTTCGTACACGAGGGGGCCCGGATTCTCTCTGTAGTGGACGAGATCGACTGGCAGCGACGCAAAGTACTGGGCGTCCGCCCGCTTCTCGGCGAGGAGCTTAAGCCGTACCTCGGATTTTTGCCCAGTAAAGCAATCGGACCTTCAGTGATCCGTCCTGAAAAGTAAGGCGACAGAAAGCATCAAGGTTCAAAATGAGCGAGAGGCGTCCCGCAGGAGGGGCGCCTCTCGCGTTTAATATTGGCGATCCTGACCATTCGGCGATTCGCCCGCTGGCTAGACTGGGCGGGTGATCAACTACACCCTGCGCCAGCTGCAGTACTTCGTCGCCGTCGCGGAACTGGGCTCCATCTCCGCCGCGGCGAAGCAGTGCCATATTTCCCAGGCCGCCATGTCGCAGTCCATGGACGAGCTGGAACGCGCCGTCGGCTCGCAGCTGCTGGTGCGCCGCCGCGCCCGAGGCGTGGTGCTCACCGCTGTCGGCACCGACTTCCTGCTGGATTCGCGGGCGCTGGTGCGCCATGCAGAAGAGGTGCAGGACCTGATTGTCGAGCGCCAGACCAAGCTCTCGGGCCCGCTGGTGATCGGCTGCTATTCCTCGCTGGCAGCGTTCTGGATCCCGGTGATCTGCGAACGCTTCACCAATGTCCACCCGGACCTGCAGGTGACCTTGGTGGAAGGCGATGGCGCCGAGCTGCAAGAACGCATGCTCAAGGGCCACCTGGATGCGGTGCTCACCCATACCCGCCACCTGCTGCCGCAGGTTTCCTGGCGCCGGGTGATGTCGGGCCGTCCCTATGTGCTGGTAGGCGGCAACCACCGGCTGGCGGACCGCACCTCGGTTGCGCTCGACGAGCTGGCCGATGACGATTTCGTTTCCCTGGATATTCCCACGGTGCGCGACAACCAGCTGGTGAACCTGCGCATGTCGGGCCTTGATCCGAAGGTGCGCTGGAGTTCGCAGAGCTTCGAGGCCGTGCGCGGGTTGGTGGCCCGCGGGCTGGGCTACACGGTTTTGGTGCAGCGCCCGCCGGTCAACCTGAGCTACGACGGGTTGCCGTTGTCGGTGCTGGAGATCGAAGGCGAGGTCGGGGTCAGCGACATCTGCGTGGCCTATACCGCCTCGGAACGCCCGAGCCTGCGGCTGCGCGCGTTCCTGGATTTCTGCGAGGAAACCGGGGCAGAGAAAGAACGCGGGGCCGGCCGGAACCCATAGGTTCCAGCCGGCTCCGCGCTCCAGGTACCAAGGTTCTAGTGGCTCATCTCCTCGGCTCCGAGGTCCGCGTCGCGGCCTTCCTTGATGCCGCGCATGGCCAGCGCGGCAACGATGAACGCGGCCGCCCAGACGCCGCCGGCGATCCACAGCGATCCGCCGCCGAGCAGCACCAGGCCGGCAACGATCATCGGGGTGAAGCCTGCACCCACGGTGGAGGAGAGCTGGTAGACCAGCGAGGCGCCGGTGTAGCGGATGCGGGTGGGGAACAGTTCGGCGGTGAACGCGCCGAACGGCCCGAAGATGAACGCCTGGATGATGCCGTTGGCCACGAACAGGGCGATGGCGAACAGCCACAGCTGGCCCAGTTCCAGCATCCACATGATCGGCAGGGCGGCCACGGCGCCGGCGAGGATGCCGACCATCATGACCGGGCGGCGGCCCAGCTTGTCGGAGTAGCGCGAGGATACCCAGATGCCCACCACGGTCAATGCGGCACCGATGGCCTTGATGTTCAGCACCGCGGTGCGGTCCAAACCGACTTCCTCGACCACGTAGGAGATGGCCCAGACAGTCATCAGGCCCTGCACGGTGTAGGAGCTCATGCCCACCAGGGTTCCGCGGATGACCGACTTCGGGTACTTGGTGATGACCTCCATGAATGGGGTCTTGCGCTCTTCGGCCTTGTCTTCCAGGGCTAGGAACAGCGGGGATTCGGTGACCTTCAGGCGGATGACCAGCCCGATGCCCACCAGCGCGATGCTGATCAGGAACGGAATGCGCCAGCCCCAGGCCAGGAACTGCTCATTGGGCATGATGGAGACCGCCGATACTGCCAGGGTAGCCATGACAGCGCCGGCCGGGCCGCCCATGTTCGCGAAGCTCGCGGCGAAACCGCGGCGTTCCTTCGGTGCGTGCTCGAGGGCCATCAGCATGGCGCCGCCCCATTCGCCGCCCACGGCCAGGCCCTGGACGACGCGCAAGGTGATCAGTGCGATCGGGGCCAGCATGCCGATCTGCGCGGTGGGCGGAAGCAGTCCGATCAGCGTCGAGGCGCCGCCCATCATGGCCATCGAGGTGATCAGCACGCCCTTGCGCCCGATCTTGTCGCCGAAGTGGCCGAAGATGATGCCGCCCAGCGGGCGGGCCAGGTAGCCCACGGCCAGGGTGGCGAAGGAAGCGAAGATTGCCACGCCCGGGGTCAGGCCCACGAAGAAGACCTTGTTGAAGACCAGCGAGGCCGCGGTGGCGTAGAGGATGAAATCGTAGAATTCGATCGCGCTGCCGATGAAGCTGGAAGCCAGGATCCGGCGCATCTGCGGGGAGTTCAGCGAGGGGACCTTCATTGGCGCCTCCACGCTGCTGCGGTTGTTAAGGGTGCTGCTCATCGTGCTGCCGCCATTTCACTAGTGACGCGGGAAAAGGATATCGTGTCCAGATCGTTGGGCACGAGGTAGGTGCCGGAGAATTTCTCGGCGTGGGCCTCCCAGACTGCCAGGGGCGTGGTTCCGGGGACCAGGTGGTGCAGGGCCAGGGTGCGTGCCCCGGCTTCGTGGGCAATCGCGATTGCCTGTTCCGGCGAGGTGTGCGAAGCGCGGTGGTGGTCCATTGACGCCTGGGCTTCCAAGGTACCCACCGAACCGTAGGCGCGTTCCACCCAGTCGAAGTCGATGGCTTCATGCAGCAGCAGGTCGGTGTCCTTCGCCAGGGCCACCAGGTTCCGGCATGGCGAGGTGTCCCCGGAAATGGTCACCGAGCCTTCGGCGGTGTCGAAGCGGAAGGCGAAGGCCGGGGCGATTGGCGGGTGCTTGACCAGGGTTGCGGTCACCGTGACCAGCTCGTCGCGGTAGATCTCGAATGGCGCGAAGTCCGCCGGGGTCGGGTTGGCATTCGGGTGGTACCCGGTGCCGGCCGGAATCTCGATGTCCGAGGCGATGAAGTGGTCCAACGGGGAAGGGCGCAGGGCGTCGATCACGCGGTCGTTCAGATCAGTGGCGTAGGCCTGCATCAGGTGCTCGAACATCGAAGCGGTGCCCGGGGTCGGGTTCTGCGTGAAGACCGGCTGCGGTGCGGTGGTGGCGCGTGGCGACGCTGGCGGCAGGGCGCCGCGGTCGCCCGGGCCGATGATGGAGATCGGGGCCTTGCCGGCTGGCAGGGTGAACATGCCGAAGATGGCCAGCGACGCCAGGTCGATGGTGTGATCCGAATGCAGGTGGGTGAGGAAGATGCCGCGAAGGTTAGCCGGGGTGAATCCTGCCTTCATCAGCTGGTTGCCCACGCCGGTTCCGGCATCCACCAGGTAGACGCTCTCGCCCACTACGACGGCGGTGGAAATGCCTGCGCGCTTGCCGGCGTTCTCGCCGATCCACCAGCGCGGACCGCCGGCGGTGCCCAGCGTCACGACGTGGGGATTGAGATTGGTGGAGGCCATGGAATGCGCCCTTTCTTTCGTTCAAGTGCTGCATTCAATTCTTATGCGCTGGATCACATCCGTAAAACTGTTTTTATCAACCAGCTAAATAGGTTTCACCGATGATTGGTTGGGTATGCTCATAGCATCGACGTACACCAAGGAGGGTCATGTCCGAGCCAGAACGCAGCCGGATCTCACGCTGGCTGCTGCCGCACGGCAGCGAGCCCGACCCGCGCTTCACCCTTGCCAACGAGCGCACCTTCCTGGCCTGGGTCCGCACCTCATTGGCGTTCCTTGCCGGCGGCACAGCGCTGGAGGCCTTCGCCGCCGAGGCGTTCCCGTCGCCGCTGCGCACCTGGCTGGCGGTGCTGGTGATCGGCGTCGGCATCCTGATCGCCGCCGGGGCCGCGGTGCGCTGGGTCCGCGTGGAACGCAGCATGCGCACCGGCCGCCCGCTGCCGATTCCCGCCATCGTCCCGCTGCTGGCCTTCGGCGCGGTGGTCGCCTCGCTGGCGGCCATCGTCATGATCTTCTGGTCGCTCGGCTCGTGAAGAACGAACCCGTCGAGATCGCCGATGCGGGCCTGCAGCCCGAGCGGACCATCTTCGCGTGGAATCGCACGATGGTTTCCTTTCTTGTGGTCTCGGCCGTTTTCCTGCGCTGGCTGCCGCACTACGGCATCGGCATGATCCTGCTGATCGCGGTGTCCTCGTCGATGGCTCTGGGAATCCTGATCTCGCAGCGTGCGCGGTATCGGCGCATGGCCCTCGGGGTCAAGCATGAGAAGGTCCAGGCGGACGTGGTGGCGGTGCTGATGACCACGCTGGCGCTCTGCGCGCTGGGCGGATATGCACTATTCCTGGTGCTCAGCCCGAACTAGTCAGGGTGCGACCGCGTGCAGTTGATGCCGCTGCTTAAAGCATCGGAAAATCGACGGATCCAATTCCCCTCAGCAGGCGTACAGTGGAACTACCGGTTCAGCTCGAATTCGCCGTAAAAGGGGATGATTCGCGATGCAGGCTGAGGCTAGATTCAAGATGCCGTTCAATTTCGCCCAGGTGGTGATTGCGGCTTTCGGGGCCATGTCGCTGAGCGTCTTGGCCTATTTCATTGCCAGGGTCATCGGAGCATCCATGGAGTACTCCGGCGGCTTGTTTCAGAATCTGGATTTCATCCATATCGTGCGCTTCACCGCCCCGCCGATTCTCGTTCTCGGGTTCCTGACCTTCTTGATCGGCCGGGCCAAGCCGGGGTTCTGCCGCCTCGCCCAGGTCATCGGCGTTGCAGTCGTGCTGGCCTCGGCGGTGGTGCAGTGGTTCTTCGCCGAGGACTGGGGGACCGCCCTGACGGTGACGCTTATGCACCTGGTGGTCGCGGCATCCTGGTATATCGCGGTGAACTACTCGAACAGGAAGTTCAACGAGATCGCGGAGCTGGAAAACATATAGCCATGCTAAGTGTCGAGGTTCTCACGGGTTATTGAGAGCCGCGGCACAGGCGGTCAGGAATAGAATGGTTGAGAACTTTCAACAATTCTAGGAGCGCCATGACGGCTCAGGGACAGCCCAACAGCCCATTCAATTTCACTCAGGTGATTATCGGTGCGCTGGGTACCAGCTACCTGAACGTCATCATTTTCTTCCTGGCTGGCGCCGCTGGAGCATCCCGCCGGATCGGTCCGAATCCAACCGATGTTGTCGCCTTCGACCACCTGCTTCAGTTCACCTTGATCCCGATCCTGTTCTTCGGCCTGGTGGTATTCCTGATTGGACGGGCAAACAAGGACATTTGCAAGATCGCGCAGTGGGTCGGCCTGGTTATAGCTGTCGCATCGATCGCCTTCCCGATCATGCACGCAGCGGATGCAGCTACCGCAGTGGGCCTGAGCCTGATCCATATCGTGACCGGCATCGGCTGGTTCTTCTCCGTGCACTACGGCAACAAGAAGCTGCACGTTCCTTCCAAGGACGTAGCAGTGGCTTGAGCCTGATGCGCAAAACCTCGCAGAACGATCAGCAATGAGCTGCTCTGCAAGGTTGTTGCGTTAAGCGGCTGTGCCGCAGTGGTGCCGTGTGGTTACACCCCGACTTGTTCGAGCTGCGGATCTTCGTAGGCCTTGCGCATGCGCGGCAGGAACAGCAGGCTCACGGCCGCCGAGAAGCACAGCACCGCGGCGGTGATCCATGCGGCCAGGTAGCTGCCGGTGGTTTCCCGCGACAGCCCCGCGGTCAGCGAACCTGCGCCGGCACCGATCATGTGGAAGGCGAAGACCCAGCCGAAGACCACGGTGGCCTTGACCGGACCGAAGTACTGGCGGCAGAGCACCACCGTAGGAGGCACCGTGGCCACCCAGTCCAGGCCGTAGAAGATGATGAAGATCCACAGCAGCGGCTCGACGGTGGGACCCATCAGCGAGTGCAGGAACATCAGCGAGAGCCCGCGCAGCGCGTAGTACACCGCAAGCAGCAGCCACGGGCGTACACGGTCGGTCAGCCACCCGGAGAACACGGTGCCGAGGATATCGAAAATGCCAACCAGCGCCAGGAGCCCGGACGCGGTCGTGGCCGGCATGCCATGATCATGCGCCGCAGGGATGAAGTGCGTCTGCACCAGGCCGTTGGTTGACCAGCCGCAGATCCAGAAGGTCATCGCCAAGACCCAGAATGCCGGGTAGCGCGAGGCAGAGAACAGGGCCTTGAGCGTCGCAGCGGCCATCGAGCCCTGCTGGGGTTCGGCTGCCGGCGTGTCCACGGCATCGGTTGCGCCATAGGGCAGCACCCCGGCTTCGGCAGGGGAGTTGGCAAAGGGCCAGCGCAGCAACGGAATGATCAGCACCGCGAAGACGGCAACTACCAGGGCCGCGATCCGCCAGGAGTACTGCTCGATGATCACCACGATGCTTGGCAGGAACACCAGCTGGCCGGCGGCGTTCGCGCCGGAGAAGATACCCATCACCAAGCCGCGGCGTTCGGAGAACCAGCGGTTGGCCACCACGGAACCGAATACCAGAGCCATCGCCCCGGTTACCAGACCAACCAGCACGCCCCAGAGTATCCATAACTGCCAGATTTGGCTGATGAACACCGATAATCCGGCGCCCGAAGCCACCAGCGCCTGGGCAATGGCAGCCACCTTGCGCATGGAATAGCGTTCCAGCAAGGTCGCGGCGAAGGGTGCTGCCAGGCCGTAGAACACCAGGTTGATGGTCACCGCCGTTGACAGCTGGGAGCGGAGCCAGCCGAATTCAGATTCGAGCGGTTCGAAGAACGCGCCGGTGGTGGAGCGGAATGCCGCCGTGGCAACGAGTGCCAGTGTGGTCACGATGGCGACCAGCCACGCTCGGTGGATCCGCGATGGTTTCCGGGAACTCAATCGCACGCTCCTTATAGACGATGCTTAAAGCATTGCAGCGGCTTTGGCGGGCATTGAAGTTCATGACACCCGTGGAACAAATATTGACACTCCAAGGTGATGGAGCGTCTTGCATTACCGGGACTTGCTGCAATTGCCGAAGCGCAGTGGCCGCAGGGTTCGCTAGGCGGGGTCGCCTTTGCCGGAGTTCTGGCGCCGGTTGCGAGGCCACCGGTCCTGCGCGGGCAGTGCACCCAGCGCCTGCCGCGGGAAGGTTTTCGGCTTGGACCCGGAGGGCAGCTCATCCTTGCCAAGCGGATCCGCCAGGTCCGTCGGGCCAGCTGATGCGTGGCTTACTGGGCTCGTCTCGGAAGTCTGGGCGGTGACCGGGGCATCGCGGATCACCGGCATCCTGCGTGGAGGCAGCGGGCGTTGGTGGTGCACCAGATAGATCAGCATTGCCAGGGCCTTGTGCATGACCACGATGGTGAAAATCACCGCTCCGGCATAGCAGCCCCAGGCGACCAGGTGCAGCGTGGTCACGTTCAGGACGTTCAGCTCCAACGTGCCGTTTAGCATCATGACCGCGCCGATTTGCCCGATCACTACACCGAGCACGGCTAGTGAAATCGCAAACCAGAAGTACACCAGGGCATCGGCACCGGGTTTCTTCACCACAGCCATGTGAACCTCCGTTGGCCAGCTGTCGGCGGTCATTGCTACACACTTTAGTGCATGGCGGAAAACGGGTTATCTGCCCAAGGCGGCCCGGGCTTGGCGCAGCAGCGGTTCGTCGACCATCTGTCCCTCGAAGGCAAACACCCCCGGATTCTCCTTGGCCGCGTCAAGGATCCGCCGTGCACGATCCAGTTCTGCTTCAGTGGGCGCGAACGCCTCGCGGATGACCGGCATCTGGTTGGGGTGGATCGAGGCCTTTGCCGCGAATCCCGAGGCCTTGGCATCGCGGGACTCTGCGCCCAGGCCTTCCAGGTCGGGGATGTCCAGGTACACGGAATCAATTGCCGCCTTGCCGTGGGTGGCCGCATGCAGCAGCACCTGCGACCGCGCGAACCGCGCCACCTCGCGGTAGCTGCCGTCCTCGCCACGGGAGGAGGTGCCGCCGAGCGAGGCGATCAGGTCTTCGGCACCCCACATCAGTGCGACGACATTCGGCGCCCCGGCGATCTGTCCGGCATTGGTGATGCCCTTGGCAGTTTCGCATAGCGCAAGCACGTCGTATCCGGCCAACGCAGACGGATCCTTCGAGGACTCGCACTTGGGCAGCATCACGGTGTGGTAGGCGGTCTGCTCCAGCGCTTCGAAGTCCTTGGCGAAGTGCTCGCTGTCCACCGGGTTCACGCGCACAATCACCCGTTCGGGATCCAGCGGGGTCTCCACCAAGGCTCTGCGGGCAGCGTCCTTGTTCGCGGGGGCCACCGCATCTTCCAGGTCGATGATGACCGCGTCGGCGCGCTGCGCCGCCTTGGCATAGCGCTCGGGGCGGTCTGCCGGACAGAACAGCAGGGAAGGACCCATCAGGAAGCTAGCCATTGGCATTTTCCCCCTTGGCTTCCAGTGAGTCCTGATGCGCTTGCCTGGTCCACATCAGGCAGGTGCGGGTGGCGGTTGCCACGATGTCGCCGTGCTGGTTGCGGCCCGTGTGCGTCATGGACGCCAGCCCCTGGCCGGGGCGCGACTTGGATTCGCGCAGCGCGGTGATCTCGGTTTCGGTGTAGAGCGTATCGCCGTGGAACATCGGATGCGGGAACTTCACGTCGTTGATGCCCAGCTGCCCCACAATGGTGCCTTCGGTCAGCTGGCCCACCGACTGCCCGATCATCGTGCTCAGCGTCAGCAGCGAATTGACCAGCGGCTTGCCGAAGGGCTGGGTGGAAGCCCACGCGGCATCCAGGTGCAGGCCCTGGTTGTTCATGGTCATCGTCGTGAACGCGACGTTGTCCGCCTCGGTCAGGGTGCGCCCGGGCTTGTGCACGTAGGTGGCTCCGAGCTGCAGCTCGTCGAAGTAGAGGCCGCCGCGCTGCTCGAGGCGGGTGGGGGTTTTCTCGCTCATGCGTCCTGCTCCTGATGCTTCGCTTCGGTTGTGCCGGTTGGCTCGGTTGGTTCCACGGTGGCCACGACCTGCTTGGCCTTGACCAGATCCCCGGACTTCAGGCCGGTCATCCGCACGATGCCATCGGCGGGGGATAGGAGCTGGTGTTCCATTTTCATCGCCTCGATGCTCAGCAGCAGCTGGCCGGCGGCGACCTCATCGCCATCGGCAACCTGCACGCTGATCACGGTGCCGGGCATGGGGGATTCGACATGCGGGGACAAGGTCCCGGACTCGATGGCGAGGGTGACTAGGTGGCGTTCGAGGACTTCTCCGCGGGAAAGCTTGCGCACCGCCGCGGTCCACCCGTCTTCGCACAGCCACAGCGTGCCGTCTTCGGCGAAGGCGTGCTGGAGTGCTGTGCGCTGGCCGTTGACGGACAGGGTTCCATCCGGTTCCTGGCGCACAGTGAATTCTTCGCCGCCTACTCGCACCAAGCTGGCATCCTGCTCCCTGAGCAGCGCGGTCTTGCCCTCGGCCTCCTCGGCATCGAAGTACTGGATGCTGGCCCGGCGATGCTGGGACCGCCAGCCATCGCGCAGGCCCCACGGAGTGTTCGCCGCGGGGCTCCGCCGTTCTTCCAAGTGCGCTGCCAGTGCTAGTTCGCGGGGCCCGAGCTTGCGGAAGGCGAACTGGTCCAGCTTCCGCTCGATCAGGTTGGTGTCCAGGCGTCCGGCCGCCACATCCGTATCCGCCAGCAGCAGCCGCAGGTACTCGCTGTTGGCCAGCACGCCCAGCACAACGGTGCCGGCCAGCGCCTGATCCAGCCGGACCAGCGCCTCGGTGCGGTCCTCGCCCCACGCGATGAGCTTGGAGAGCATCGGGTCGTAGTGGGCGCTGATTTCCAGGCCGTCGCGCAGCGAGGAATCCACGCGGACATTCTCCGGCTCGCTCACGCGCAGCACGGTGCCCACCGATGGCAGGAAGCCGGAGGACGGGTCCTCGGCGTAGAGCCGGGCCTCGATGGCATGGCCGCACAGCGCTACCTGGTCCTGGGTGAAGTCCAGCGCCTGGCCGGCCGCGATGCGCACCTGCCACTGCACCAGATCCAGCTTCTCGCCGTTGACCCGCACGACTTCCTCGGTGACCGGGTGCTCCACCTGCAGGCGGGTATTCATTTCCATGAAGAAGAACTCGTCGGGGTTCTGGTCGCTGACCAGGAACTCGACGGTGCCCGCGCCGACGTAGCCCACGGACTGCGCGGCGGCTACCGCGGCGGCGCCGATGCGCTCGCGGATCTGCGCGCCGTGCTCCAGGTTCTCGAACAGCGGGGCGGGGGCCTCCTCGATGACCTTCTGGTGGCGGCGCTGCAACGAGCATTCGCGTTCGCCCAGGTGCACGGTGTTCCCGTGCTTGTCGGCCAGGATCTGCACCTCGATATGGCGCGGATTGCGCACCAGCCGCTCGAGGAACAGGGTGTCATCGCCAAACGCGCTGCGCGCGGTGCGCCGGGCGCTGGCCAGCGCCTCGGGCAGCTGCGCGTCGGATTCCACCGCGAACATGCCCTTGCCGCCGCCTCCGGCCGAGGGCTTGATCAGCAGCGGGAAGCCGACATCCGTGGCGGCCGCGAGCAGCTGCTCGTCGCCCAGGCCGGGTTCGGCGATGCCGGGAACCACCGGCACCTGATGGGAGAGCACATGGTTCTTGGAGCGGATCTTGTCGCCCATCAGGTTGATCGAGTTCACCGGCGGGCCGATGAAGGTGATGCCGGCGGCTTCCAAGGCGCGGGCGAAGTCCACGTTCTCGGAGAGGAACCCGTAGCCCGGGTGGACCGCCTGGGCGCCGGTGTGCCTGCAGGCGGCGATCACCGCGTCGATGTCCAGGTAGCTTTCATTGGCCGGGGCCGCGCCGATGCGCACCGCGCGGTCGGCTTCGGACACATGCAGCGCCCCCGCGTCGGCATCGGAGTACACGGCGACGGATTCGATGCCCAGGCGGCGCAGGGCGCGGATGATGCGCACCGCGATTTCCCCGCGGTTGGCGATCAGGACGGTATCAAAGAGCTTGGCAGTCATGGTTCTTTCCTCGCACTACATCCGGAAGAGGCCGAAGCTTGTCTCCGGCAGTGGCTGGCGGGCGCAGACATCCAAGGCCAGGCCGAGCACCCGGCGGGTATCGGCCGGGTCGATGACCCCGTCGTCCCATAGCCTGGCGGTGGAATAGTAGGGGTTGCCCTGGGTTTCGTATTGCTCGCGGATTGGCGCCTTGAACGCTTCCTCTTCCTCATCGCTCCAGCTGCCGCCGGCGGCTTCGATCCCGTCGCGCTTGACCGTGGAGAGCACCGAGGAGGCTTGGGCCCCGCCCATCACCGAGATGCGCGCGTTCGGCCACATCCACAGGAATCGCGGGGAGTAGGCCCGGCCGCACATCGAGTAGTTGCCGGCGCCGAAGGAGCCGCCGATGATCACGGTCAGCTTGGGAACCCGGGCGGTGGCCACCGCGGTGACCATCTTCGCCCCGTGCTTGGCGATGCCGTCGGCTTCGTAGTCGCGGCCCACCATGAACCCGGCGAGGTTCTGCAAGAAGAGCAGCGGGATGCCGCGCTGGTCGCAGAGCTCGATGAAGTGCGCGCCCTTCATCGCGGATTCGGAGAACAGCACGCCGTTGTTGGCGATGATGCCCACCTGGTGCCCGTGGATGCGCGCGAAGCCGGTGACCAGGGTGGTGCCGTATTCGGCCTTGAACTCGTGGAACTTGCTGCCATCGGCGATGCGGGCGATGACCTCGTGCACGTCGTAGGGGGCGTTGACATCCACCGGCACCACGCCGGCCAGTTCGCTGCCCGGGTAGAGCGGCTCGGCCGCCTGCTCCTCGATCTTCCAGGCGGGGGCCGGGTTGGCCGGCAGGGTGGAGACGATATCGCGGATGATCATCAGCGCATGCTCGTCATTCTCGGCCAGGTGGTCCACCACGCCGGAGGTCTTGGCATGCAACTCGCCGCCGCCCAGTTCCTCGGCCGTGACGATTTCCCCGATGGCCGCCTTCACCAGCGGCGGGCCGCCGAGGAAGATCGTGCCCTGGTTGCGCACGATCACCGTCTCGTCGCTCATCGCCGGCACGTAGGCACCGCCGGCAGTGCAGGAGCCGAGCACCGCTGCCAACTGCGGAATCTTGCGGGCCGAAAGCTGCGCCTGGTTGTAGAAGATGCGCCCGAAGTGCTCGCGGTCCGGGAACACCTCGTCCTGCATCGGCAGGAACGCTCCGCCCGAATCCACCAGGTAGATGCACGGCAGGTTGTTCTCCAACGCGATTTCCTGGGCGCGCAGGTGCTTCTTGACGGTCATCGGGAAGTAGGTGCCGCCCTTGACCGTGGCGTCATTGGCGATGACCAGCACGTGCCGCCCATGCACCAGGCCGATGCCGGCAATTACTCCGGCGCCGGGGCTCGCGCCGTCGTACATGCCCTCGGCGGCCAGCGGGGCGATTTCCAGGAACGGCGAGCCGTCATCCAGCAGCACGTCCACCCGCTCGCGGGGCAGCAGCTTGCCGCGATCCACATGCCGTTGCCGGGATTTATCGGAGCCGCCGCGCGCGGCGCGTTCCAGCCGTTCATGCAGTTCGGCCAGCAGCGGCGCCTGGTCGGCGGCGTTGCGTTCGAACTGCTCGGAGTTCAATTGGGAGGAAAGGGTCTTCACGAAGTCAGTCCTTGCTGGTCGGTTCGCTGGCGATTACCTGGGGTACGGGCAGCTGCTGCGGGGGCAGCGGGAATTCGTCGGGCACCGCGAGGATGCGCATGGCCAGGGAAATGAAATTCAGTTGCACTTCGGCCAGCGAGAGCCGGCCGTCCTTGCGGTACCAGTGCGAGACGCCGGTGCCCATTTCCATCAGGGCCAGGCGGGCGATGCCCAGGTCCGCGGTGCTGAAGCTGCCCTGGCGCTCGCCGGCCTGAAGCGCGTCGGCGAAGAGCTGCTCATAGGCGTCGCGCAGCGCCTGCATCTGCTCGCGGGCGGCGGGCGACAGCGCGCGCATCTCGTATTCGGTGACGCGTGCGGTGCTGGGGTTGGTGGCGGTGAATCCGACGTGGAAGGCCACGAGCAAGGCGAGCTGGCGCACCGGGTCGGTGCTGCCGTCCAGCGCCTGCTTGGCGCCGGAGATCATGGCGGACAGGCAGTCGTTCATGATGCCCAGCAGCAGGTCTTCCTTGCCGCCGACGTAGTGGTAGAGGGTGGCCGAGTTCAGTCCCACGGCGCTGCCCAGTTCGCGGATGCCCGTGGCGGCGAAGCCGCGCTGGGCAAAGCAGGCTACGGCTGCTTGCTGGACCTTTCCAAGTTCCATGGACACCACCTTGTGACTCAAAAGCCAATCAATCGATTGACAGTCCCCATCCAACCGAAGAACGGCTGTGGTGTCAATCACAGCCTCCTGTTGCTGGCATATTAAATCTCGACGAAATATGACGCCTGCTATTCATGAATCAAATGCATAACAATAGACTGCTTGATGTTATTTACTGACAAGCTATAGATAATCCGGCTTTTCAGCTCATCAGACGCCACAGGAAGGCATGATGCCGCAACCCGAATCAGCAACCCCAAATGCAACGATGCAACCTCGACCGGCCCTTCGCGTCGCGGTCTGCTCGCCGGCGCTTCCGGGTTCCTTGCCCTGGCCGGACTGGCAGCCTGCGCTTCGCCGCAAGCCCCCGACGCGGATCGCGCGCATCTGGCCGAACCGCCGCAGACCCCCGACGAAGTGCTGCAGGTGCTGCGCGCCGGAAACCGGCGCTATTGCGCCGGCAAGCCGGAGCACCCCAATCAGACACTTGACCGGCGCAGCGATCAAGCCGAGCACCAGAGCCCCTTCGCATTGATTCACGGCTGCGTGGATTCCCGCGTCACCCCCGAGCTCCTGTTCGACCAGGGGATTGGAGACCTGTTCGTCACCCGGACAGCCGGTGCCGTGCTCGATGACACCTTGGTGGGCAGCATGGAATTCGCTGTCTCCAGTCCGTATTCGGTACCGCTGCTGGTGATCCTCGGGCACACCGCCTGCGGCGCGGTGACGGGCACGCTGAAGGCGATGGAGAAAGAAGCCGGGAACCCGCAGTTGCCCGGGGAGATGGAAGACTTCGCCGCACAGATTGCACCCGTAGCCCGCACAGCAGGAGTCGAGGGATCGGGAAGCGAAGCGGTGGACACGGTGGTGCAGGCCAATGCCCGAGCCGTGGTTGAGCAGCTGCTCGAGCGCTCTGCCATCATCCGCAAGGCGGTGGAAGAACAGCGGACCCGGGTGGTGCCGGCGGTCTACGACCTGGAGACCGGAGAGGTGAGCTGGCTGGAGGGCTGACCATCCGGAGAAATCCAACTCCCGGGCTTATCGGCACGGTGCCGCCATGCAGCCGCAGCGGCACTGGTACTCTCGACGCTGGATGCCATTGCAGCATTCGCCAGTGACCAGTCCGCAGCCAGCTGCGGTGAAAGGCCCCATGACAGCCACCGAATCCAGTGCCAACTCCCGCGCCCGTGCAGCAGTCGCTGCCCTGTTCCTCACCAATGGAGCGCTTTTTGCCAATATGGCGCCGCGTCTTCCCGAGTTGAAGCGGGAACTGGGATTGGACACCGCAAGCTACGGCTTGCTGGTTACGGCGTGGCCCATCGGGGCGATCTTTGCCGGGTTGGCCGCCGGTGCGCTGGTGCGCCGATTCGGTTCCGCGCAAGTTGCCGTCTTCGGAACCATGGCTACCGGTGCGGCATTGCTCGCCGCCGGCAGCGCCCCGGGGGTGCTCTGGGTGGTGCTGGCTTTCGCAGTGGGCGGTGCAATGGACTCGATTACGGATGTCGGGCAGAACGCGCACGGCTTGGTGGTGCAACGTCGATATGGACGTTCGATCTTGAACTCCTTCCACGCCTTGTGGTCTGTCGGAGCGGTGCTTGGCGGCTTGATGGCCGCCGGGGCGATCCAGCTGCACCTGGCGCTGCCGGTGCATTTGGGCATATCGATGGGGCTGTTTGCAGTGGTGGCACTGATCGCATTGAAATTCTGCCTTCCCCGGTCTGCTGAACAGGCGGCCATCGAACCCGTTGCGCCGCCGGCTGCCGAGGCCATCCTGACCGCGCGCCCAGCAGGGTCCCGCGGCCGGCTGCTGCTGATGATGAGCGCCCTGGTCTTGATCTCCGTGGCTGGAGTGATGGTCGAGGATGCCGGAAATTCCTGGTCGACACTGTATCTGGGTGAGCTCGGGGCACCAGCGGCGCTGGCGGCCAGCGGGTTCATCGCCTTGGTTGGCGCCCAGTTCGTTGGCCGAATCCTCGGCGATGGGATGGTCAACCGCTTTGGCCAGCGCAGCATGGCCCAGTTCGGCGGCGCGCTGATAGCGCTCGGCATGGGCTTGGCTTTGCTGTTCCCCAGCGTGCCGGGCACCTTGCTGGGATTCGCGGCGGCTGGATTCGGCTCGGCAACTCTGGTCCCGGCGGTGATGGACCAAGCTGACAAGCTGCCAGGCCTGTCCCCGGGAACTGGCCTGAGCATTGTCTCCTGGCTCATGCGATTGGGCTTCTTGCTCTCGCCGCCACTGGTCGGATTCCTTGCCGAGAATGTCGGGTTGCGGCTGGCGCTGCTGGTTTTCCCCATTGCGGGTCTGATAGTGCTGATTTGCTCGCCGGTGCTGCGCGGACAGAAATCACCTGAGGACGGGGCCGTGCAGTAAAGCAGTCGCGACTAGCGCTCATCTCGAATACCTGCGGATAGGCTTGGAGCATGGAAGATGCGCTGAAGAAGATCAGCTGGCCGGTACGCACCGAGCGGCTGAGCATGCGCCGGGTGACGCCGGATGATGTGGAAGCAATCTGGCGCTACCGGCAGCTTGCGGAAGTTACGCAGTGGATCACCGCTGGTCCTGGGACACTGGAAGATTTCCGCGCCATGTTCATTGCGAAGGACTATCCGCTGAAGGACCTGGCGGTGGAACTGGATACCGGCCAGGGGACCGAGCTGATTGGCACGGTCATGCTGGATATCGTCGATGGCTGGGGGCAAAGCGAAGTTGAGCATAGTGCCAAAGGCGTTGAGGGAAACCTCGGCTGGAGCTTCGACCCGGCCTACGGCGGCAAGGGCTACGCCACCGAAGCCGTCCGTGCTGCCATCGGCCTGTGCTTCGGCCCTCTTGGCTTGCGCCGGGTTACTGCCGAATGCTTCGCTGCCAATGAGCCATCGTGGAAATTGATGGAGCGCTTGGGGATGCGCAAGGAATTCCACGGCCGCAAGGACAGCCTGCACCGCAACGGGGAATGGATGGATTCCATGGCCTATGCGCTGTTGGCCGAGGAATGGACGGACTCGACTTCCTGCTGAAGGGGCTCTTCGAGTTTTAGCATGGGAACCTCATCAAAGTTGCCGAGACACAGCAAGACCCCGTGACCACTGACGGTCATGGGGTCTTGCTGTACTGAAATTTCGCGAACTCAGTAGTACACCGCCAGCGGGCCATTCGGGCCCGGAACGACGTTGACTGGGGTCTCGAAAACTTCGCTGAGGATTTCGTCCTGCATGATCTGCGCTGGGGTGCCGAAGTGCACCACCTTGCCCTGCTTCATGGCGCAGATGTAGTCCGCGTAGTGCCCAGCGAAATTGATGTCGTGCAGCACGATCACGATGGTGCGGTTCAGCTCGCGGGCGGCACGCTGCAGGTGCTGCATCATCACCACGGAGTGCTTCATGTCCAGGTTGTTCAGCGGCTCATCGAGCAGCACCGTATCGGTGTCCTGGGCCAGGACCATGGCCACATAAGCGCGCTGGCGCTGGCCGCCGGAGAGCTCATCGAGGTAGCGGGCTTCCAGTTCGCCCAGATCCAGGAAGTCGATGGAGCGCGAGATGATCTCTTCATCGGCCTGGGTCAGCCGGCCCTTGGAGTGCGGGTAGCGGCCGAAGCCCACCAGCTGGCGCACGGTCAGGCGGGTGACGAAGTGGTTCTCCTGTCGCAGGATCGAGACGATCTTGGCCAGGTCCTTGGAGTTGGTCTTGGACACGTCGTAGCCGGAGACCTCGATGGAGCCCTGGTCGATGCCCAGCAGGCGCCCGACCATGGTGAGCATGGTGGACTTGCCAGCTCCGTTCGGGCCAACCAGCGCGGTGATCCCGCCGGTGGGGATTTCCAAGCTGACCGGGCCGATGGAGACCGTGGAGCTGTACTGCTTGCTGACGGAATTGAGGGTAATCACAGCCGGCCCTTTCGCAGGATGAAGATCAAGAAGGTAATGCCGCCGACGGCTTCGATGATGATGCCAACCACGCCTTCGGCGTAGAAGACGTTCTTCATGATGAAGTAGGCGCCGGCCAGGACCACGAAGCCGATGAGGAATGACATCGGGTAGATGAAGCGGTGGTCATAGGTGTCGGCCAGCTGGTAGGCCAAGGTGGCCACCAGGAAGCCGAGGAAGGTCAGCGGGCCAACCAGCGCGGTAGTGACGGCCATGAGGATGGAGATGAAGAACAGGGACTTCATGACTTCGCGGCGGTGGTTGATGCCCAGGTTGATGGTGGTTTCCTTGCCCAGGGCGAGGATGTTCATCTTCTTGGAGGACAGCACCAGGTAGCCGCCGGCGATCAGCACCAGCGGGATGGCCACCGGCATGTAGCTCATGTCGGCGTTGGCCATCGAGCCGAAGAGGCGTGCGGTGAGCACGTCGAATTCGCTCGGGGTCAGCAGGCGCTGCATGAACGTGGCGATGGAACCCAGCCCGGTGCCGATGATGATGCCCACCAGCAGCATGATCTGGATGTTGCCCAGCTTGCCGGACAGCAGCCAGCCGTACAGCGCCACCGACAGGCCCACCATGATCGCCACTTGCAGCACGAACTGGCTGACCCCGGTAAAGAAGGTCACGCCGGCCACGCCCAGCACGAAGACCGCGCCGGTCTGCACCACGCGGTACAAGGCTTCGAAGCCCATGATCGATGGGGTGATGATGCGGTTGTTGGTGACCGTCTGGAAGGCGACGGTGGCGATGGCCTGGCAGGCCGCCACGATCACCATGGTCAGGATGTTGCTGGCGCGCAGCTTGGCGATGATCCAGAAGCCGTCGGAGCCGAACGGCATGGGGTTGTCCCATGCGAGCAGGCCGATGCCGAAGAACAGGGCCAGCCCGACCATGATGGACAGGGTGATCCAGTAGCGCTTGCGGACCTGCTTGGTGGGAAGCGGTCCTGCGCTGCGGCCGGCGTGATGGGTGCCCAACGCGGGGTGAGTCATGAGATTAGCCAATTTTCCGCTGCCTCAGGAGCAGGAAGATGAAAACGACGGCGCCGAGCACGCCCAGGATCAGCGAGACCGGAACCTCGAACGGCATGATGATGGTGCGGCCTACAAGATCGCAGATCGTGGTGATCGCGATGCCCAGCAGGCAGACCCAGGGCAGGTTGCTGCGCAGGTCGTCGCCGCGGACCATCGAGACGATATTCGGCACGATCAACCCGAGGAATGGCAGATTGCCAATCACCACGGTGACCACGCCGGTGGCGACCGCGATCAGCGCGGTGCCCAGCAGCATCACCTGGCGGTAGTTCAGGCCCACGTTGGTGGCGATTTCCTCGCCCAATCCGGCCACGGTGAAGCGGTCGGCAACGATGTAGATGGCTACTGCCACGATGGCCACGATCCACAGCACCTCGTACTGCCCGCGGATCACCGAGGTGAAGGAGCCGGCCAGCCAGATGCCCATGGACTGCAGCTTGTCGGTGGACAGGGCGAAGAAGGTTGAGAAGGCGCCGACCACGGAGCCTAGCATGATGCCCACGATCGGCACGGTCAGCGAGGCCTTGAGCGAAACCCGCTGCAGGAACAGGAAGAAGATCATGGTGCCGATGAAGGCGAAGGCAATCGCCACGCTCATCTTGGCCAGCAAGGTGGCGGTGGGGAAGAAGACCAGCATGGTCAGCAGGCCAAGGCCAGCCCATTCGGTGGTTCCGGTGGTGGTCGGCTCCACGAAGCGGTTCTGGGTCAGCAGCTGCATGACCAATCCGCTCATGGCCATGGCGGCACCGGCAAGCACCAGTGCGATGGTGCGCGGAATGCGGGTGACAGCGAACATCATCCCGCCGTCATCCTGGCCGAAGATGTCGTAGACGCCGGTGAACAGGGAGAACGCCAGCAGCACGAGCACCGCGAGGATGCCCAGTGCGAGTTTGCCGGTGAGGACCTTGCTCTTGGTCCGGACCGGGAGGGTCGTGCTTGTCATAATGCCGCCGTGGAAATATGTGGTGGGAATACAGCTTTAGTGGCGAAGCCGGAATCCGGCTTCGCCACTAAAGGCCAGGGGAGGTCAAGACGCTTACTTTGCTGCTTCCAGAGCGTCAGCGAAAGTGTTCAGGAACTCGGTGTAAGTCTGGATGCTTTCGTTGGTGTAGGTGTCAGCCGGCATCACGACAACCTGGGCTTCCTTGGCGGCGGTGACGTTCTGCAGCGCTTCGGAGTTCTCCAGCAGTTCCTTGGCAGGCTGGTAGTCGGCACTGTCAGCGCCAACAGCTGCGTCGCGGTCCATGACGATGATCCAGTCAGGGTTCGACTTGGCGATGGCCTCGACCGAAACGTCGTCGCCCTCATGGTCGGTGGAGGACTCTTCGAGCTTCAGTGCCGGGGTCAGGCCCAGGAAGTCGAACATCGGGCCGACGGTGCGGCCGGTGGTCGGAGCCGAGTAGCCCAGCTCGCCGCCCGAGGCAATCAGGCCCATGACGGTCTCGTCCTTGTCGTAGGCGTCGGTTACGCGCTTTTCAGCAGCCTGGAATTCCTCGACGAGCTTCTGGGCCTCGGCCTGCTTGCCGAAGACTTCGCCCAGGGTGGTGACCTGGCGTTCCAGCTCGGTGTTGAATGGCTCGCCTTCGCGTGGGTCAAGGGAAACGATGGTGGCTTCCGGAGCCAGTTCCTTGAACTTCGGTGCGTGCTGGGTGTAGCGCTGTCCGTTGATGATCAGGTCAGGTTCTACGGTGACGACTGATTCCAGGTTTGGTTCCTTGTGGCTTCCCAGATCCAGGATGTTCTCGTCCTTGGTGTAGGAGATGGTGTCCGGCATCAGGGACACGGCGCCTGCGGTGAGCTCGATGCCCCAGGAATCAAGGGTCTCGAAGGTGCGGTTGTCGGTTGCAACGACGGACTTGGCGGGAACCGGGATGGTCTTCTCGCCTTCGTTGTCGGTGATGGTGACAGTCTTGGCGTCGCCGGCCTTGGCCTCGGCAGCGGTATCGGTTGCGGATCCGCAAGCGGTCAGGGACAGTGCGGCGATGCTCAGCAGTGCGGCAGCGCGAAGCTTCATGGAGGACATTTATTCCTTCTTCGAACAGCAACCGACGTTGGTTGCGCTATTGAGTGATCTGTTACTTAGCTTAGCCTTATCTGAGCTAATTAAGCTAAGTCGCCCTTATGTTAGCCCGGTCACTTTAAAGCGCTGTTTAGCAAGGTTGATCGACGCGAAGCTTGGCATTTGCTGAACCTAACCCCAGTTGACTGGGAGATTTCCGAGAAAAATAAAAACCATCAGCCTTGTTTAATTAGACTTGAAACGCCTCGGAAATTGTGTCGCCGAGCGTCATAATTTGCGCCAGCAACACTTTCCATGATGGAAATATGGCCGATTCCTTCCCTCTGTCAGCCGAAAATTCCTCCGGCATTCCTTAGCCGAGCCCATGTCGGCAGAAGTTGAAACAGGCTGGCCCGGCATTAAGAGCACGAGGAAATCCTTGATGGATCTGCTCGAGCGGCCGGCGGCGGAAAATCCGGCGGGCCAGGGCGATCTACTCGGAAAATGCGGGGAGCAGGCTAATGCTGCTCGTGCTTGGCGGAGCTGAGCACCAGCTGTAGCAGCTCCTGGACCTCGGCAGCGCGGGACTGCCAGTAACCGGTATCGAGCCCGAAACCGAGGGACGCTTCATCGGCACGTTTCTTGAAGTAGTCCCGATGGTCTTCAAGGGCATTGGCCAAATCTGCGAACTGGTCGTTGCTGAGTTCCAAATTCAGGGTTTTATGCTTCATGAGCTTCATCCTCGGTTGAGTGCGAATGCTATAAAGCAGAGAATACGCCGATTGCCAGCAAGAATGCTGTCAATTGAGCTGCCACTCAGGAAGAAGTCGCCGGCGCGGGTAAAGGGAATAGGCTCAAGGCAGGCCTCGTTGTGCCAGATACGAGCATCAACCAGAAGGAGCAATTCATGGCTGAAGGAAATCGAGTAGTACTCATTGGCGGACACGGGAAGGTCGCCCTGCTGGCGGCTCCCAAGCTGGCTGATCGCGGCTACGCGGTCGATTCACTGATCCGTAACCCCGAGCACGCCGCCGACATCAAGGCAGCAGGTGCCAAGCCGGTGGTCCTCGATATCGAGAGCGCCGAGGTGGACCAGCTGGCGGAAGCCTTCACCGGTGCCAGTGCCATTGTGTTCTCGGCGGGAGCCGGCGGCGGCAACGAGCAGCGCACCCGTGCCGTGGATTACGAGGCGGCAGTGCGATCCATGAAGGCTGCCAAGCAGGCCGGGGTGGACCGTTTCGTGATGGTCTCCTATAGCCGTGCGCTGGTCGACGTGGACAACCTGGACCCGTCCAACTCCTTCTACCCCTATGCCAAGGCCAAGCACGACGCGGATGCCTTCCTGCGCGGCACCGACCTGGACTACACGATTCTGGGGCCGGGCGCGCTTACTTTGGAGCCTGCAAGCAAGCATGTGGTGCTGGCCGACGAGGCGGGGAACCTCAAGGATTCGGACGCTGACGGCGAGGGGATGCAGACCTCCCGTGAGAATGTCGCGGAAGTGATCACCCATGTGGTGGCCAACAATGCGGCACGCCGGACCACGGTGAACTTCTACGACGGCAAGATGCCGATCGTCGAAGCGATCCTCTAGGGTGTGCGGCATAGAGGTCCGCGGCTTCCACTGAGTGGATGCCCGGGCTTCTGCTCGCAGGCACTGAGTGGGATCATGTGCCCATGACCAAACTAGAACCTGCAGCGAACCACTACGGACGCGATGTCTCGGCCAGGATTGGAAGCGCGGCTCCCAATCTGTTCGAGCAGTACCCGTTGCTGGCGGCGCTGTGGGAGAACGCCAAGGACCTTCTAGCGGTTCGGAGCAATGACACCCACACGCTGTATTCGGTGTCCATTGCCCATCAGCTGCTGGAGCACCACCCGCATGCGGAGGCCAAAATCGTGTTGCCGGCCATGCTGCTGCACGACATCGGCTGGTCTGCCGTTGATCCGGACCTCGTGCTCAGTGCGATCGCGCCGGGTGCGGGCAACCCGGAACTCGTGCTGCAGCACGAAAAGGAAGGCGCCAAGCTGGCGGCGCGGCTGCTGGAAAAACATGATGTGGCGCAGGAAGATGTCGAGCGCATTATCCATATCATCGACGGCCATGATTCCCGCGCCGAATCCACCAGCATCGAGGATTCCCTGGTCAAGGACGCGGACAAGCTCTGGCGGCTGACCGGCCATGGGCTGGACACCATCATGGACTGGTTCGGGCTGACCCGCGCCCAGGCGTTAACCCTGGTGGAATCACGGGTTGCCGGACAGCTGTTCACCGAGCCGGCCCGGAGCATGGCCAGCGGATTCATCGCGGTCCAGCGCGCCAGCATGCTGCCGCAACGGCTCGTGCTCGACGGGCAGTAGCCGCCCGAACCGCGGCGAGCCCGCAGCAGTGCGCCCGGCCGGTTGCCCAAGAGCGACCATGCCGGAGGGCTACTGTTGGGTTATGCCAGCGGATTATGCGAGGGCATGAGCAGATTTCCAACAGGAGGCATAATGGCCGGTGGCAGTTCGCAGCCAGGGCGCAGCGTCACATCGAAGATCCTCGCGATCCTTGCCGCCTTCGAGACAACCAGAAGGTCGCTGAGCCTGACCGAAATTTCCGCCGCGGCCGACCTGCCGCTATCCACCACCCACCGGCTGGTGGGCGAACTGGTGGATGCCGGGATGCTCAGCCGCTCCGCCAACGGCGGCATCCAACTCGGCCTGCGCCTCTGGGCGATCGCCCAGAACACCGGCCGGCAACTTCGCGACACTGCCCGCCCGTATGTGCAGGACCTGTTCTCCTTGACCGGCGAAACCAGCCAGCTGGCCATCCGCGACGGGAACATGTCGCTGTACATCGACCGCGTCTACGGCACCAAGCGCATTGCCCGGGCCTCGCGGGTCGGCGGGCGACTGCCGCTGCACGCCACCGCCGTGGGCAAGGTCATTCTCGCTTTTTCCGAATCGTGGGTCGCCGACGCCTATCTGGAACTGCCCCTGCAGCAGATGACCGCGCATACCCGCAGCAACCCCAAGCAGCTGCGCGAGGAGCTGGAGCGGGTCCGCGAGAAGGGATATGCCACCACCAATGAGGAGGTCCGGCTGGGCACCTCGTCGATTGCGGTCCCGGTCTTCCACACCGGCCGCCTGGGCTGTTCCATCGGCCTGGTTATCCCGACCTCCCATGCCGCGAACATGGATCGCTTCCTGCCGGTGCTCCAGGGGACGTCCCGGCGGCTGGAAGCCGCAACCGTGCATATTCCGCTGGAAACCTTGCTGGGCATCGTATCCGGCCCCGACATGAATGTTCCCGAGGAAGATCCGTCGGAAGAAGGATAGCGGGCAGGAAAGACAGCTTCCACTGGATGGAAGTTCCCGCTATGCCGCGGGGTGTGGGGTAGGTAACACTTGGGTTAGTGAACGTGGCGCGGAGCACACCGTGCCCCATCGATTTCCCAAGGAGCAGTTCCATGACGAGCACCCCAGCCATCTCGGGCGGATGCCCAATGGGCTTCGGCGCCGAAGCGCCGGCCGGCCATCACGGGTACGAGCCGTTTGCAATGGAGAACCCCTTCCCGTCCTACGCAAAGATGCGCAGCGAGCAGCCGGTCATGTTCGACGAGCGAACCGGCCTGTACGTGCTCACCCGCTATGACGACGTGAAGGCGGTCTTCGAAGACTGGGAGACCTTCTCCTCGGAGAACGCGCAGGCTCCTGTCCGCAAGCGCGGCCCGCAGGCCACCAAGATCATGAATGACGGCGGATTCACCACCTACTCCGGCCTGTCCGCCCGCCGCCCGCCGGAGCACACCCGCATCCGCGCGATTGCGCAGAAGGCCTTCACCCCGCGCCGCTTCAAGGCGCTGGAGCCGATGATCCGCGAGAACGTGCGCAGCGCCATCGAGCAGATGCTCGCCCGCAGCGACGGGCATGCGGAAATCGTGGCGGACCTGGCCTACTCGCTGCCGACCATCACCATCGTGACCCTGATCGGCGCCGACATCTCCAAGGTCGACACCTACAAGCGCTGGAGCGACTCCCGTGCGGCCATGACCTGGGGCGACCTCAGCGATGAAGAACAGATCCCGCACGCCCACAACCTGGTCGAATACTGGGACGAGTGCCAGAAGCTGGTCGCCGAAGCCCACGCAACGGAAGGCGACAGCCTGACTGCCGACCTGGTCAAGGCGCAGAACGAAGGTGCGGAGATCACCGATCACGAGATCGCCTCGCTGCTCTACTCGCTGCTGTTCGCAGGCCACGAGACCACCACCACGCTGATCTCCAACTGCGTGCGCGTGCTGCTTGAGCACCGCGACGCCTGGGACGCGCTGGTTGCCGAGCCCAAGCAGATCCCCAAGGCCATCGACGAAGTGCTGCGCTATTCCGGCTCCATTGTCGGCTGGCGCCGCAAGGCGCTGAAGGACACCGAGATCGCCGGCGTGCAGATCCCCCAGGGTGCAGAACTATTGCTGCTGATGGGATCGGCCAACCGCGACGAATCCCGCTTCGAGAACGGCGAGGACTTCGACATCACCCGCGCCAACGCCCGCGACCACCTGTCCTTCGGCTTCGGCATCCACTACTGCCTGGGCAATATGCTCGCCAAGCTGCAGGCGAAGATCGCGCTGGAGGAACTGGCCAGCGCGCTGCCGAACCTCCAACTGGTGGATGGCGATGCCATCACCTTCCGCAAGAACATTTCCTTCCGCGTCCCCGATTTCGTGAACGTCACGCTGAACGCGGATGCCGATTCGCTGAAAGAGGCCTAGAGATGAGCAACAACGAATTCATTGAGTTCTTCGACGGCGGCAAGGAACCGACCCTCGACTCGCTGGGCGGCAAGGGCGCTTCCCTGGTCACCATGACCGCAGCCGGCATGCCGGTTCCCCCGGGATTCGTGGTCAACACCGAAGCATTCCGCACCTTCATGCACTCGGGCCTCTCCGAAGAGATCGCCGAGCAGCTCAAGGGACTGGACCCGGAGGACGTGCAGGCCGCTGACGCCGCCAGCGCGGCCATCCGCGAAATGATCATCTCCCGTCCGGTCCCCGAAGAGCTGGGCAACGCGACGAGGGAGGCCTACGCGCAGCTGCAGTCCCGCTTCGAGAGCGAGGTGCCGCTGGCGGTGCGTTCCTCGGCCACCGCGGAGGACCTGCCCGACGCCTCCTTCGCCGGCCAGCAGGACACCTACCTCTGGCTCAACGGCTACCGGGAGGTTGCAGACCATATCCGCGCCTGCTTCGCCTCGCTGTACACCACCCGTGCGATCATCTACCGGATCAAGAACCAGATCCCCGACGAAGGCTTGTGCATGGCGGTGGTCGTGCAGAAGATGGTCAACGCCAAGAGTGCAGGCGTGGCCATGACCCTGGACCCCACCAACGGCGACCGCTCCAAGATCACCGTGGACGCCTCCTGGGGCGTGGGCGAAATGGTGGTCTCGGGAACTGTCACCCCGGATAACATCCAGCTGGACAAGGTCACCCTGGCAGTGATCCACGAGCATATCGGCGACAAGCATGCCGAGATGGTCCCCGACGCGGCAACCAACACCCTGGTGGAACACGTCGTGGAGGAAGCACGGCGCACCGTGCGTTGCCTGTCCGATACCGAACTGGCAGCCGTGGCCCAGCTGGCCAAGCGCGCCGAGAAGCACTACAAGGCGCCGCAGGATATCGAATGGGCCATCGACGCCGACCTGCCCGAGGGCGAAAACCTGCTGCTTCTGCAGGCCCGTCCGGAAACGGTCCATTCGGCCAAGACCCCGGAAGCCAAGCCCAAGAGCACCGGCTACTCCTCATCCCTTGGATTCGGATCCATCACCGCATCGCTGACCAAGATCAGCGGCTAGCACGCATCGCAATTCCCACCCGAGCCTTCCCTTACCCCTTGAAAGGGTGCATGACCATGACAATGAAGTCGTTCCCCAAGCCATCCGATTTGCCGGTACCAGCAGGTGCCGAAGGATGGGAAGAGATCTACCCGTACTACCTGGTGTTCCAAGATGAGCTCAAGGAAGCCGAAGACGCCAAGTTCTGGTTCTGCGACTCGCAGCACTGGCCCACGGTCTTCAAGCCCTTCGAGACCATTGGCGGCGAATTCGCGGTCAAATGCCTGGGCCAGTACAACGCCCGCCACCTGATGATCCCGAACGCCAACGGCATCGACTTCCGCATCCACCTGGGCTACCTGTACATGTCCCCGATCCCGGTGCCCGATGAGCAGATCGCGGCCCGCGTCCCCGAATTCGAGGCACGCATCGGACACTACTTCGGCGACTGGGAGAATAAGCTGGCCGCCTGGCACCAGAAGGTCAAGGGCACCATCGCCGAGATGGAAGCGCTGCGCTTCGACCCGCTGCCGGAAATTGTTCCTTTCGAGGATATCGAGAACGGAGTGGGCAAGGACGGCTCGCAGGTTCTGCTGGAGAACTACGACCGGCTGATTTCGCTGACCTACCAGAACTGGCAGTACCACTTCGAATTCCTGAACCTGGGCTACATCGCCTACCTGGACTTTTTCAACTTCTGCAAGGAGGTCTTCCCCAACATCCCGGACCAGTCCATCGCCACCATGGTGCAGGGCGTTGACATGGAACTCTTCCGCCCGGACGATGAGCTCAAGGCGCTGGCCCTGCTGGCCGTCGAGCTCAAGCTCTCGAACCTGTTCTCCAACACCGATGACCCGGCCGCCACCCTGGCCGCCATCGCCGCCGCACCAGGCGGCGAACGCTGGATCGCGCAGTGGGAAGCAGCCCACGAGCCATGGTTCAACTTCACCATCGGCAACGGCTTCTACGCCCATGACAAGTACTGGAACGAGCACCCGGAAATCCCGCTGGGCTTCATCGCCGACTACATCCGCCGCGCCGAGGAAGGCGCGCAGATCCTGCGCCCCACCGAGAAGCTGATTGCGGAGAAGGAGCGCATCGTCGAGGAGTACCGAGACCTGCTCGATCCCGAGACCGCACAGGTCTTCGAAGCCAAGCGCGCGCTGGCGGCTACCGCTTACCCGTACGTGGAGAACCACAATTTCTACATCGAGCACTGGACCATGGGCGTGTTCTGGCGCAAGGTCCGCGAGCTGTCGCGCATGATGGCCGATGCAGGGGTCTTCGAGGACCCCGAGGACCTGCTCTACCTGGGCCGCAACGAGGTGCGCGACGTGCTCTTCGACCTGGTCACCTCCTTCGGCATCGGGGCCGGCGAGCCGATCGCCGCCGTGGCCCTGCCCAAGAAGATCGCCAAGCGCCGGCAGATCGTCGACGCGCTGAAGACCGCGCGCCCGGCCCCGGCACTGAACACCCCGCCGGAATCGATCACCGAGCCATTCACCCGCATGCTGTGGGGTATCACCACCGAGCAGGTGCAGTCGTGGCTGGGCAATGACGAGGACGCGCAGGAAAACGTGCTCAGGGGCATGGCCGCCTCGCCAGGCACCGTCGAGGGCGTGGCCCGGGTGGTCATGCACGCCGACGAGCTGGGCGAGATCCAGCCGGGAGAAATCCTGGTGGCGCCGATTACCGCGCCGAGCTGGGGACCGATCTTCGGCAAGATCAAGGCCACGGTCACCGACATCGGCGGCATGATGTCCCACGCGGCGATCGTCTGCCGCGAGTACGACCTGCCGGCGGTCACCGGCACAGGCAGCGCCTCGACCACCATCAAGACCGGCGACCGCCTGCGGGTGGACGGCGGCAAGGGAACCGTGGAAATCCTGGTGGACAGCCCGGCGCTCACCGGGCCTTCAGCCCATTCGCACCACCACGGCTAGACCCTTCCCGGTACCCCAAGCCGGGATCACCCCGGGTGCCGGCCCGTCCCAGGGCCGGCACCCGCCCAAGAATCTCCAACTGACGAAAGGCACGATCCATGAGCAGCTCACCTACGGTGCTGATCACCGGGGCCGCCGGCGGACTGGGCCGGGCCTTCGCCCTCGGGTTCGCCGAACGCGGCTACCAGGTAGCCGCCGCCGACATCGATTTGGCAGGCACCGAGCAAACCGTGCAGCTGGTCCGCGAAGCCGGCGGGCAGGCGCAGGCCTTCGAAGTGAATGTCACCGACCCGCAATCCACCGAGAAGATGGCGGCCGGCGCCGCGGAATTCGCCGGCGGACGCATCGACGTGCTGATCAACAACGCGGCGATCTACGCCACCGTGACCCGCTCGCTATTCGAGGACATCGACCCCGGCGAATGGGACAAGGTCATGGCAGTGAACCTCAAGGGACCATGGATGGTCACCCGCGCGGTCTCCCCGTTCCTGGCCGCCGGATCCCGCGTGATCAACCTGGCCAGCGCCACCGTCTACTCCGGCTCCGAGCAGTGGGCCCACTACGTCGCTTCCAAGGGCGGTGTCATCGCCCTGAGCCGGGTGATGGCCAAGGAACTAGGGCGGCGCGAGATCACCGTGAACACCATCGCCCCGGGGTTCACCCTCACCGAAGCCAGCCTGGGGCTGATGGAAGACGCCGCCAGCTACGGCGTGGACCGCGGAGCGCTGAAGCGGGCCAGCCAGCCGGCCGACATCGTCGGCGCCGCACTCTTCCTGGCCGGCCAGGACTCGTCCTTCATCACCGGGCAGACCCTCGTCGTCGACGGCGGACGCCAATTCATCTGACAACACGCTTCAACCCACAAGACTTCAATCACTTAAAGAGGAGTGATCATCATGGCGACAGTCAATTTCACCGATTTCGAAGGCAACGCACGCAGCGTTGAGGCCAACACCGGCGATTCGGTGATGGAAACCGCTGTGCGCAACGGTGTCGAAGGCATCGTCGGCGAATGCGGCGGTTCGCTGTCCTGCGCCACCTGCCACGTCTTCGTTGCCGACAGCGATCTGGAATCGCTGGAGCCGATGAGCGAAATGGAAGACGAGATGCTCTACGGCACCGCGGTAGACCGCGAAGAGAACTCGCGCCTGTCCTGCCAGATCAAGCTGTGCGAAGGGCAGAGCATCAACGTCACCACCCCGGAAACGCAGGTATAGCCATGAACACCGCCACCGCAGTCTCCACCGCCGGTGCCCCGGCCCCGGCGGCGCACACCGCCACCGGCCTGCTGATCATCGGCGCATCCCAGTCCGGCGTCCAGCTGGCGATCTCGCTGCGCGCGCTGGGCTACACCGAGCACATCACGCTGCTCGGGGACGAGGACCACCGCCCTTACCAGCGCCCGGCGCTGTCCAAGGAATTCCTGCAGGACAAGATCGGCAGCGAGTCGCTGATCTTCCGTTCCAACGACTACTGGGACGAGCACAACGTCACCCTAGTCAAGGGCGAACGCATTCAGGACATCGACTCCAACCCGGATGGCTCCGGGGTTGCCGTGGGCAGCTCCGGCATCCGCTACCCCTACACCCGCCTCGCGCTGGCGGTCGGCGCCCGCCCCCGCCGCTTCGAGGCTGAAGGCAGCGACCTGCACGGCGTGGTGTACCTGCGCAACGCCGATGACGCCCTGCATCTGAAGGACCTGGCCCCGAATGCCACCGATGTGGTGGTCATCGGCGGCGGATTCATCGGACTGGAAGCGGCCAGTTCGCTGCAGGCCATGGGCAAGAAGGTCACCGTGCTGGAATACGGCCCGCGCCTGGTCGGCCGCGCGGTCGGCGAAGACACCAGCGGCTACTTCCTGCGCAAGCACCGCGAACGCGGGCTCGACATCCATCTGGAAGCCCGGGTGCGCAAGATCCATGGCGCCGACGGCCAGGTGAGCGCCGTCGAGCTGGAAACCGGAGAGGTGATCGACGCGCAAATCGTGCTGGTCGGCATCGGTGTCATCCCGAACACCGAGCTCGGCGAGAAGCTCGGCCTGGACATCGAGAACGGCATTGTTGTCGATCACGCGGCCCTGGCCTCGGATGGCCATACCCTGGTGGTCGGCGACGTGGCGAACATGCCCAACCCGGTCCCCTCAGCGCCCGAGGGCGAACGCATCCGTTTGGAGTCGGTGAACAACGCCGTGGAGCACGCCAAGGTGGCAGCCTACGCCCTGATGGGCCAGCGCGAAGCCTACGCCGGCATCCCGTGGTTCTGGTCCAACCAGGCCGACATGAAGCTGCAGATCGCCGGCCTGTCCCTGGGCTTCGACTCCACCGTGAAGCGCGAAGTCCCGGAGAAGGGCAAATTCACCGTGCTGTACTACCGCGACGGGCGGATCATCGCCGCCGACTGCGTGAACGCGCCGCTGGACTTCATGGCAGTGAAGCAGGCTTTGGCCGCCGGGAAGAACATTGACCCGCAGGCCAGCGCCGATCCTGCCGTCCAACTCAAGACCCTGATTGCCTGAGGACATCATGACTACTTTGAATGACACCCGGCCACTGCCCGCGCAGGGCACCATCAACACCTCGCCGATTGCGCTCGATGAGCACCTCGACGGCGAGCTGGATGCGATCTGGTCCGCAGTGGAACCCGAAACCCGGGCCCGCGGCAACGACATCCACCTGCCGATTTCCCTGTCCTTCGCCCGCCGCTTGTGCGACGCCTACCCGGACGCGGACCGCACCCTGGTGCTGGTCTCCACCTTGCTGCACGACACCGGCTGGGCCCACGTGGATGAGGACAAGATCATCTCCGACGGCTTCCGCGGGGACTGGCGCAAGGCAGATATCCGCTTCCAGCATGAGCAGGAGGGCTGCGCAGTGGCCCGGCGTGTGCTGCCGCCGCTGGGCTATGACGCAGAATTCGTCGAGGCGGTCTGCGCGATCATCGACGGCCATGACACCCGTGCCGAGGCCTATTCGCTGGAGGACGCGCTGATGCGCGACGCGGATCGGCTGTGGCGCTTCGACCAGGCGGGCATCGCGCTGGCTTCGGGCTGGTTCGGCCAGGACCCGAGCACCTACACCGACCGGCTGGAAACCGAGATCATCCCGGAGCTGATCACCGAGGCTGCGGTCGCCATGGCAACCGCCGACCTGGCCCGTTCCCGTTCGCTGCTGCGCACGAAGGTGCTGCGATGATTACGGCCGCAACCACGCGCGAGCAGCTGGCGATCCCGTACCGCCACGTCGACACGCATTTCATTGACGGTCAATGGGTCCGCTCCGCCGGAACCGAACGCATTGAAGTCACCGACCCGGCTACCGGGAAAGTCTGGGGTTCGGTGCCGGCTGGCAATACCCGGGATGTCGAGCGCGCGGTGGGATCCGCGCACTCAGCCTTCCACGGCGAGCAGTGGCGAAGCTATTCGCCGTCGGACCGCGCGGTGCTGCTGCTGCGCATCGCCGAGGAAGTCGAAGCCCGGGCCACCGAGCTCTCGCTGACCAATACGCTGGAGAACGGTTCCCCGGTCTCCGAAACCGGTGGAGCGGCGGCCAATGCCGCTGGCATCTTCCGCTACTTCGCCTCGCTGGCACCGATGCTGGAAAACGAGGACCTGCGGCCCTTCCCGAACGGGGCAGGGGAGTCCCTGGTGCGCCGCGATCCGGTTGGGGTCTGCGCGCTGATTGCCCCGTGGAACTTCCCGATCAACCTGATGGTGATCAAGCTGGCTCCGGCGTTGCTGGCCGGGTGCACCGTGGTGATGAAACCGGCGTCGCCCACACCGCTGTCCTTCCGCATCATCATGGATGCGATGGCTGCCGCCGGGGTGCCGGCAGGCGTGGCGAACCTGGTCACCGGGCCGGGCCGGATGGGAGATGAACTGGTCCGCCATCCGCTGGTCTCCAAGGTGGCTTTCACCGGGTCCACCCCGGTGGGGCGCAAGATTGCCGCGGCCTGCGGTGAGCTGCTTCGGCCGGTCACCTTGGAACTGGGAGGCAAGTCCAGTGCGCTGGTGCTGCCGGATGCGGACCTGGACGTGCTCAGCTCGCGGCTGATCCGCTCGTGCATGCGCAATACCGGGCAGACCTGCTACATCTCCACCCGGATCCTGGCTCCGGCGCAGCGCTATGGCGAGGTCGTCGAGGCGGTGCGTGCAACGATCTCCGGCGGAATCCAAGGGGACCCGCTGAAGCCGGACACGGTGTTCGGCCCCTCGGCCAACAAGAGCCAGTTCGAGACAGTGGTCGGCTACCTTGAGGCAGGCCATGCCGAAGGTGCGCAGGCGGTCACCGGTGGACGCAAGGCCACGATGGGCGGAGACCTGGCCGGCGGCTACTTCATCGAGCCAACGGTCTTTGCCGACGTCACCCCGGACATGAGGATTTCCCGCGAGGAGATCTTCGGGCCGGTGATTACCGTGCTCAAGTACCAGGATGAGGCCGAGGGCATTGCGCTAGCGAACAACACCGAATTCGGGTTGGGCGGACTGGTCTTCAGTGCCGATGAGCAGCATGCGGTGCAGGTCGCTGACCGGATCGATTCAGGCAGTGTGGGCATCAACTTCTTCGCTTCGAACCATGCGGCGCCATTTGGCGGCCGGCACGACTCGGGCCTGGGCGCCGAATACGGTCCCGAGGGTCTCTCGGCGTACCTGAGCTACAAGTCGATTCATCGCGAGGTCCGCTAGCAAAACACCTACCGGAAAGCATGGCGGCAGGACGTTTCAGGCCCACTGGGTCTGAGGCGTCCTGCTGCCATTTTCGGGTGCTGGAACCGAATCGCGGATACCTGCGAAAATCGCCAGAATTACAGGTCAAATACCATAAATGCGGTTTGCTAGGAGGGCTTCCGCTGGGTGGAAGATTGCCATGGTGCTTCGGCGTGGAAGGGAGCGGGATTGCTGCTAGCCCTCAACGTGTCCCGCATCGCACTGACGCGTGGATGAGGAAACTTTTCCGGATCATCGGCAGCGACAGCGCAGTTGACGCTCGAAGATCACGCCACCCAGCTAAGGAGCCCCAGGATGCAGTACCACTACGACGGATATGTCGGCCGCAATCCCTGGATCAGGAATGCAGAAGGAACGGGCCGGAATCGCAGCGCCGAACTGCCTGAGACCATGGATGTGCTCATCGTCGGCGCAGGGCCTGCCGGCATCGTCCAGGCTGCCCAGCTGACCGAATCCCCCGAAGTCCGCACCCGCATCATCGAGGCCCGCCCCCAGCGGCTAGCCGCAGGCCGTGCCGATGGACTGTTCCCGCGCAGCTGCGAAACCTTCCAGGCCTTCGAGTTCTACGACGAGATTGCCCACGAGGCGGCGCATATGCGCGAGATGAGCTTCTGGGGACCCCACCCGGAGAACCCGGCAGAAATTGCCTGCGGCGCCCGCGCCGATGGCCCGCCGGCCTATGTCAGCGAATTCCCGATCCTCACCGTCAACCAGGCCCGCGTCATCGATTACTTCGCCGAGCGCGCCGAAAACGGCCCGGCTCGCATCAGCATCAACTACGGCGTGGAGTTCCTGGACCTGGTGGTCCACGAAACAGGCGAGTACCCGGTTCAGGTGCGCATTAATGACGAGCACGGCATCGAACGCACCGTGAGCGCCAAGTACGTGGTCGGCTGCGACGGCGCACGCAGAAAGGTGCGCAGCTGCATCGACGTCGAGCTCGTCACCGACCCGGCCGACCAGGCCTGGGCGGTCATCGACATGCTGGCCAACACCGACTTCCCCGATTTCCGCACGCGCAGCGGCATCCAGTCCGACAAGGACGGATCGATTCTGCTGATACCCCGAGAAGGCGGCTTCCTGACCCGCTTCTACGTTTCGCTGGAAACCCCGAACGATGAAAACCGGGCACGGATCCGCGCCACCACCGCGGAAGAAGCCATCGCCCGCGCCAACCGCATCCTGCATCCATGCTCGGTGGATGTGCGCGAGGTGACCTGGTTCAGCATCTACGAGGTGCGCCACCCGGTGGCCCAGAGCTTCGACGATGTTGCCGCGAAGAACGACCCGTCGCTGAACCCGCGGGTGTTCATTGCCGGGGACGCCTGCCATACGCACAGCGCCAAGGCCGGCCAGGGCATGAATGTCTCCATCCAGGATGGGTGGAACCTGTCCTGGAAGCTGGGCCAGGTGCCGACCGGGCGCAGCGAAGGGTCCCTGCTGAAAACCTACAACGAAGAGCGCCAGGACGTAGCGCAGACGCTCATCGACTACGACAAGGAATGGTCGGCGATGATGTCGCGCAGCCCGGAGGAAACGGAGGGCCCGCACGAGATTGTCGACTTCTTCGTAAATACCGCCAACTTCCCGGGCGGCTTCGACACCAGATACGAGCAGTCCTCGCTGACCGGCGGCACCGAGCACCAGCAGCTGACCGAAGGCTTCCCGGTGGGCATGCGCTTCAAGTCCGCGCAGGTCTCCCGCGTCTGCGATACCACCACGGTGCACCTGGGGCACCACTTCCGTGCCGATGGGCGCTGGCGGCTCAACGCCTTTGCCGACGAATCGGGGCAGGAGGTTGCCGCGCTCGCCGACTGGCTGGAGCATTCCGCCGATTCGCCAATCACCGCGTACACCGCTGAGGGCCAAGATATCGACAGCGTTTTCGATGCCAAGGTGATCTACCAGCAGGATTACCACGACGTGGACATCAATAAGGTGCCGCGGCGGTTCCTCCCGAAGGTGGGCCAGGCACAGATCATGGACTGGGAAAAGGTCTACACGGCGATCGGGCACCAGGACATCTTCGCCGAGCGCGGGATCGACCGGGCAGGTGCCCTCGTCGTCGTCCGCCCGGACATGTATGTAGCCCAGGTGCTGCCGCTGTCGGCCCGCGCGGAACTGGCCGAGTTCTTCGTGCAGAACATGGCTGCACCGAAGGTTCCTGAATTCTCCTGAGGCCCTCCCGGCTGTGCAGCAGCAGGTTACCCCGGTGTCCCTAGGGCCCGGGGTAACCTGCTGTCCAGAACATGTCGGGACTTCTTGGCGGCGTGGCGGTTGAAGATGACTGTTGCAGTGCGGGCAGATGCGTCTCCAGCGAGCAGGATGCAGGGGCTACTTCGTGGCAGTGTGCGGCCGGGGGCTGGGAAATGGTCCGAAAATCAAGGAAACCCCGGTGCCGAAGCACCGGGGTTCCCTTTTGTCATCACTCGCACCTTCATGAGGTACTTATTACTCTAGAACGGCTGGCTGTGAACTTTCTGGGCTGGGCCTGCCATTTAACTTGGCAATCAGAAGCTTACCGAGCCGGCAGCAGCCGGGGCCATGGGAAAGCCGGTCACGGACTTGGGCCGCGGTGGGGCGTAGGTGCGCACCTTCGAGGTGCTCAACCCCATGCGGACCAGCGATTCGGCGATGGTGACCGCCGCGCGCACGCCATCGACAATCGGCACGCCGGTGGCCAGGCGCACCTGCTCCTCCAGCTCAGCCATGCCTCCGCAGCCCAGGCAAATCACCTCGGCCTTGTCCTGCTCGACCGCTTGGCGGGATTGCTCGACAATGGCCGCCACCGCGCGCTGCGGATCGGATTCCAGTTCCAGCACGCCCAGCCCGCTGGCACGCACCGAGGCGAGCCGGTCGGTCAAGCCAGCCAATTTCAACCGGTCCTCGATCAGCGGCACCGTGCGGTCCAGCGTGGTGACCACGGAATACTTGTGGCCCAGGAATTGCGCGGTCGAGGCAGCGGCTTCGGTGATGTCCACAACCGGGACATCCAGCAGCTCCTGCAGGCCCTCGCGGCCGTGCTCCCCGTAGCCCGCCTGGATGACCGCGTCGAAAGGCTCGGTGTAGCGGACCACCTTGTCCATTACGGCGATGGCGGCCAGATAGCTTTCGAAATTGCCTTCGCAGGAATCGGCCCCGAAGTCCGGGGTCAGTTCGACGATTTCGGTACCGGGCGAGGCGACCTGCCGGGCGGAATCCCCGATGGCGCGGGTCATGGATTGCGTGGTATTGACGTTCAGGATCAGAATGCGCATGAGTAGTCCTAGTGGGTTGGTGCCACGGCGATCGGCTCGCCATCGATGTCTGCCAAATCGTGCTGGCGCTTGGCCAGGGCCAGGTAGGCCAGGGCGCCGGCGCCCGAACCCAGGAACCAGGCGAACGGGCCAACAACGTGCAGGGCGGGAACGAAGGCCAGCACCAGTGCGATCACCGAGCTGATGACCAGGGCGCCCACGGCCCGGTAGTTCACGCCGCGGGTGAAGTAGTAGGTGCCATCGGCATCCGAGCGGTACAGGTCCATGACATTGATCCGGGCTTTGCGGATCAACCAGTAGTCGGCCATGATGATGCCGAACAGCGGGCCGAGCAGCGCGCCCAGGCCGCCCAGGAAGTAGTTGATGATCTCGGGGGAGTTGTACAGGTTCCAAGGCAGGATGACCAGTCCGATGACACCGGAGATCAGTGCGGCGGCACGGAAGTTCAGCTTCTTCGGGAACAGGTTGGTCAAAGCGTAGGTCGGTGCGACGAAATTGGCCATCAGGTTCACCGCGATGGTCAGCACCAGCAGGGCGGCGGAGGCCAGCAGCAGCAGCACGGTGTTCGGGATGGCTCCGACGATATCCGATGGCGAGGTGATGACCTGGCCGTTAATGGAGAACTGCGTGCCGGTGAGCACCACCACGATGGCACCGAAGAACAGCATGTTCAGCGGAATGCCGAAGAAATTGCCCTTGACGATGGCTTTCTTGGAGGATGCGCCGCGGGTGAAGTCGCAGAAATTCAGGACGAAAGTGCCATAGATCGAAACCCACAGGGCGGCCGCACCGAACATCGCGGTCCACATCTCGACGCCGGACTTCGGCTCGCCGGTGCTCATCGACACATTGAAGCCGGATTCGAACAGCATCCAGATAGCCAGGCCCAGGAAGGTGACCAGGATGACCGGGCCGGCGAAGGCCTCGTACTTGCGGATCATTTCCATGCCGTAGCTGACGATCACCAGCTGCACGGCCCACAGGACCACGAAGCAGATCCAGCCAAGCGTATTCAGCCCCAGGAAGCTGGTCTGCTCCAGGGCCGCGGAGCCCGGCGCCACGGCGAGCACCATGACTGAGAGGACCTGCGCGGCCAGGTAGGTCTGGATGCCGAACCAGGCGATGGCCACGGCCCCGCGCAGCAACGCCGGGATCTGGGCGCCGGTGATGCCAAAGGCGATGCGGCTCATCACAGGGAAAGGGACGCCGGTCTTCTCGCCCATGAACCCCGAGAAATTCAGCAGCGCGAAGAGCAGGACCGCTCCGATGCCCAAGGCGCCGAGGATCTGCCAGCCGCTCATGCCCAATGCGAAGAGCCCGATGGCGAAGGTGTAATTGCCCAGCGAGTGCACGTCGTTGGCCCACAGGGTGAAGATGCTGTAGGAGTTCCAGGTGCGTCCCTTGCGGGTGGTTGGTGCCAGGTCCTGGTTGTAGAGCGAAGCGCTCAGTTCGAACGGATTGGCCCGGTCGATAGCGGGCGGGTTTTCCTGCGGTGCGTCCATGGGCACCATTTCAGGGGTCTTTTGCGACATGATGGACATCCTTGTCAAAGGGTCATGAATCCGGGCACGGCGCATCCGGGCGCACTGCAGCAGGGAAAATGACAAATCTGGGGGAAGCGGAACGTTGAGTGCAACGGCCCGTGCCTGCCGTGCGGGGGCGCAAGGCAGCGAGGCGGGCCCGCTTACGGGTAGATCGGCTGTCCGAAATTAGCGTAGAACTCGGCCGGCGAGCCGAGAAGCGGCATGGCCGGGCGTGGTGCCGCGGCGAGCCGCTGCGCGCTGTGCATGAAGCACGATGGATAAAGCATGGCTGCTCCTGAGCTAGGAAGTCACTCCGAGATATGTGCCAGGTGAGTACCCATCACTGTATGCGCTGGATCACATTATCGCAATAGAAGATGATAATTTCGCAGGGCGATATTTCATGGGATTTCCGGAACACTTTTATTGATTCCGCAAACCCGCAGGTGGGCGACGCTTTGCCCGGGTTGCGCAGGATCCCGCGACCGCGAGAACGCTGTGAATTCAGGCTTTTGCGTACCTTTTTTGCGCAGTGGCAAATTGCCGGGAAACCTTCTTGACAGTGATCGGCGTCTCGTTCTAGAGTTTTCATAAAGCAAAAGCTAACTTCCATAAAGCGGAATTATTGGAAGGTGTTCTTGAAGGGAAATCCAGTGTCCTACACTCTGAACTGCTCGATCCTCCTCACCGAGTTGCCCCTGCTGCAGCGCGCGGATGCCGCCAAGCAGGCAGGTTTCGACAGCGTCGAATTCTGGTGGCCATTCAACGAAGCAGCGCCTTCCGATAAGCAGATCGACGAATTCGTCGCCTCGCTGGCCAACGCCGGCGTCCAGCTCGACGGACTGAACTTCTTCGCCGGCGACATGCCGGCAGGCGACCGCGGTCTGGTTTCCTGGCTGGGACGCGAAGCCGAATTCAAGGACAACATCGATGCCGTAGTGGCCATCGCCGAAGCTACCGGCTGCAAGTCCTTCAACGCCCTGTATGGCAACCGCATCGAGGGTGCCGACCCGAAGGCCCAGGACGCACTGGCCTTGGAGAACCTGGTGGCCGCGGCCCAGGGCGTGGCCAAGGTGGGCGGCACCGTGCTGATCGAGCCGGTCTCCGGCACCGAAGCCTACCCGCTGAAGACCGCGGCCCAGGCGCTTGCAGTCGTTGACGCCGTCAAGGCGCAGGGCGAAAGCAACATCGCGCTGCTGGCAGACTTCTACCACCTGTCAGTCAACGGCGACGATGTCTTAGCCGTCATCGAGGCGCACGCCAAGGACTTCGGCCACATCCAGATCGCCGACGCGCCAGGCCGCGGAGCTCCGGGCACCGGGAGCCTGCCGCTGCTGGACTGGATCAACCGCTCACGCGAGCTGGGCTACACCGGCAAGGTCGCCCTGGAATACAAGCAGGACGCCGTCACCGCCTTCGACTGGCTGCAGACCGCCAGCAGCAACGCAACCGCCTAGAGAACACCTTTCGCACAAGACTTTTTGGAGAATCACATGTCGCAGAACATCGCCTTCATCGGACTGGGAATCATGGGCCTGCCGATGGCAAAGAACCTCGTCAACGCCGGCTACAACGTCACCGGCTACAACCGCAGTGACAAGGCCGGCAATGAGCTGGCCGCCGCTGGCGGCACCAAGGCCGCATCGATCGCGCAAGCAGTGGCCGACGCCGACGTCATCATCACCATGGTCCCGGACTCCCCGGATGTCCAGGACGTCACCCTCGGCGCCGAGGGCGTCTTCGCCAACGCCAAGCCCGGCGCCCTGTGGATCGACAACTCCTCGATCCGCCCGGACGTCGCAGTGCAGCTCTCGGATGCGGCCCGCGAAGCAGGCCTGCGCCCGCTGGATGCCCCGGTCTCCGGCGGCGAAGCAGGAGCCATCGAGGGCGTGCTGTCCATTATGGTCGGCGGCGAGCAGGCGGACTTCGACGCCGCCAAGCCGGTACTGGAAGCAGTGGGCAAGACCATCGTGCTGGTGGGCCCCTCGGGCTCGGGCCAGACCGTCAAGGCGGCCAACCAGCTGATTGTCGCCGCCAACATCCAGGCGCTTTCTGAAGCGGTGCTCTTCCTCGAAGCCTACGGCGTGGACACCGACGCTGCCGTCAAGGTCCTCGGCGGCGGCCTGGCCGGCTCCAAGGTGCTTGACCAGAAGGCCCAGAAGATCCTGGACCGCGAATTCACCCCGGGCTTCCGCCTGGCCCTGCACAACAAGGACATGGGCATCGTGACCTCCGCCGCCCGCGAAGCCGGCGTAGTGCTTCCGCTGGGTGCACTGGTGGCCCAGCTGGTTACCTCCACCGTCGCCTCCGGTGACGGTGCACTGGATCACTCCGGGCTCTTCCGCGGAGTGCAGCGCCTGGCCGGCAAGGTCGAGGCCCCGGTTCCTGCCTAGGGAATACCACCCCAGGGCATACTGACTTCCTGCGGCGGGGAGGCCAAGGTATCTCCGCTTCCTCGGATGCTGGCCGCGCAATTGCGGGCCCGGCCGATGCAGGCCGCTTGATGACACGGCAAGCTGCCAGCACAGTCCCCGCCCGCCGCGCAATGGGCTTTGTTCCAGCTCATTGCCGGCATCCGATGCTCAAGGAAACGGCGTTGTGGTGACTCATGCACCTTCCGCCCCGCCGCAGGTTTCCTTATCTTTCTCCCAAGCTTTCTCCCAAGCAACCCACCTGCACCCTTGCCGGTGCTCCTAAGGACGTGACTGAAATGCCAAAGATGCGCGCAGTAGATGCCATCGTACAGATCCTGCAGAAGGAGGGCGCCACCGAGGCCTTCGGCCTGCCCGGCGCCGCCATCAACCCGCTGTACTCGGCCATGAAGGCCCACGGCGGCATCCGCCACACCCTGCACCGCCACGTCGAGGGCGCCAGCCACGCGGCCGACGGCTACTCGCGGGCCACCGGCAAGATCGGGTTGTGCCTGGGCACCTCGGGCCCAGCCGGCACAGACATGATCACCGGCCTGTACGCCGCGATCGCCGACAGCATCCCGATGCTGTGCATCACCGGGCAAGCGCCCACCAGCGTGCTGCACAAGGAGGACTTCCAGGCAGTGGACATCGAGTCCATCGCCAAGCCGGTCACCAAGTACGCCTCCACCATCCTGGAGCCGGGCCTGGTGCCGGGCACCTTCGCCAAGGCCTTCCAGATCATGCGCTCGGGCCGTCCCGGCCCGGCGTTGATCGACCTGCCGATCAACGTGCAGCTGGCCGAGATCGACTTCGACATCGACGCCTACGAGCCCTTGGCTCCATCCGAGCCGCAAGCCACCCGCGGCCAGGCCGAGAAAATGGTGGATTTGCTGCTCGGCGGCAAGAAGCCGATCATCATCGCCGGTGGCGGAGTGATCAACGCCAACGCGAGCGACAAGCTGGTCGAGCTGGCCGAAGAGCTGAACATCCCGGTCTCCCCGACCCTGATGGGCTGGGGCGCCATCCCTGATGACCACCGACTGCAGTCGGGCATGGTGGGCATCCAGACCCACACCAAGTACGGCAACGCGACCTTCCTGGAATCCGACGTGGTGCTGGGCCTGGGCAACCGCTGGGCCAACCGCCACACCGGCGACCTGGAGACCTACCGTGCCGGGCGCAAGTTCATCCACGTGGACATCGAGCCCACGCAAATCGGCCGTGTCTTCTCCCCGGATCTGGGGATCACCTCGGATGCCGGCGCCGCTATCGATGCCATCCTGGAAGTGGTGCGCGAGCGCAAGGCCGCCGGCACCCTGCCGGACTACTCGGCGTGGGCCGATGAGGCCACCGCCCGCAAGTCCACCGGGCACCGCAAGACGAACTTCGACAACATCCCGATCAAGCCGCAGCGCGTGTACCAGGAGATGAACGCCGCCTTCGGCCAGGACACCACCTACGTATCCACCATCGGCTTGAGCCAGATCGCCGGCGCGCAGATGCTGCACGTCTACGGCCCGCGCAAGTGGATCAACGCCGGCCAGGCCGGCCCGCTGGGCTGGACCGGACCGGCCGCCCTGGGCGTGGTGCGCGGCAAGCCGGGCGAGAAGGTCGTGGCCCTCTCCGGCGACTACGACTTCCAGTTCATGATCGAGGAACTGGCCGTCGGCGCGCAGTTCAAGCTGCCGTACGTGCACGTGGTGGTCAACAACTCCTACCTGGGCCTGATCCGCCAGTCGCAGCGCGCCTTCGAAATGGATTACCACGTGTCGCTGGGCTTCGATAACATCAACTCCCCGGAAACCAACGGCTACGGCGTGGACCACGTGAAGGTCGCCGAAGGCCTGGGCTGCAAGGCGGTGCGCATCGAGGATCCAAGCCAGCTGGCTGCCGGATTCGCGCAGGCCAATGCGCTGGCCGAAGAGCACCAGGTGCCGGTCGTGGTGGAAGTGATCCTGGAAAAGGTCACCAACATCGCCATGGGCGCGCAGCTGGATGCCGTCAATGAATTCGAAGACCTGGCCCTGGAGCCTGGCGATGCGCCAACCGCGTTGGTTCCGCTGGCAACCTCGGCCGCTGTGGGTGCCTGAAAGGGAAGTCGTCGCTGACCTGCACCCCGCAACGTTGGGCGCGAGGCACCGGTTCACTATTTCGGGTGTGCCTCGCGCCACAACAATCCAGGCTCGGCATAGAGCTGCCGAGCACCAAGAAACCTGAGCTATCAACGAGTAGGAACGCCTCATGAGCATCAACGAAGCTGTCGGACGCGCATCGACCCAAGACACCACCGGAACCACCTTTGACCTGGTGCTGCGCGGGCAGCAAGTGCTGGCCGGGCAGGACATCGCGCCGCGCGAAATCGGCGTGCGCGATGGGAAGATTGTCGCCGTTGAGCCCTACGGCACCGGTCTGTCCGGTACCCGCGTGATCGAGGTGGCCGCGGACGAGGTGCTGCTGCCCGGGCTCGTTGATACGCATGTGCACGTGAACGAGCCAGGGCGCACCGAATGGGAAGGCTTCGAATCGGCCACCAAGGCCGCGGCCGCCGGTGGCGTGACCACCATTGTGGATATGCCGCTGAATTCCATCCCGCCCACGGTGAACCTCGAAGCGCTGGAGATCAAGCGCGAGGCCGCTGGCAAGAACGCCTACGTGAATGTCGGCTTCTGGGGCGGCGCCATCCCGGGCAACAAGAAGGACCTGCGCGAGCTGCACGAAGCAGGGGTCTTCGGCTTCAAGTGCTTCCTGCTGCACTCGGGAGTGGACGAGTTCCCGTCCCTGAGCGTTGACGAGATGGAAGAGGACATGGCCGAACTGGCCTCCTTCGACTCGCTGATGATCGTGCACGCCGAGGACGCCGAGATCATCGACAACTCCCCGCAGCCGGTAGGCGGCAAATACGCCGGATTCCTGGATTCGCGCCCGCGCGATGCCGAGAACACCGCCATCGCCCAGGTGATCGAGCGGGCGAAGAAGACCGGGGTGCGCGCCCACGTGCTGCACCTGTCCAGCTCGGATGCGCTGGAAATGATCCGCGAGGCGAAAGCCGAGGGCGTGAAGCTCACCGTGGAAACCTGCCCGCACTACCTGACCTTGCTGTCGGAGGACATCCCCGACGGGGCCACCGCCTTCAAGTGCTGCCCGCCGATCCGCGAGAATGACAACCGCGAGCTGCTCTGGAAGGGCCTGGAGGAAGGCGTTATCGACTGCATCGTTTCGGACCACTCGCCATCGACCATCGATCTGAAGGACGTGGAGAACGGCGACTTCGGTGTCGCCTGGGGCGGCGTGGCGTCGCTGCAGCTGGGCCTGCCGCTGATCTGGAGCGAGGCGAAGCAGCGCGGACTGAAGCTGGAACAGGTTGTGCAGTGGATGGGCGTCAACCCGTCCAAGCTCGCCGGCCTGGGCGCCAAGGGCAGCATCGAGGAGGGCAAGGACGCCGACTTCGCGATCTTCGCTCCAGAGGACACCTTCGAGGTGGACGTGCAGAAGCTTCACCACAAGAATCCGATCTCCCCGTACCAGGGCAAGACCCTGCATGGCGTGGTGCGCCGCTCGATCATTGCCGGCAATGACGTGGACTTCCAGACCCCATCCGGCCAGCTGATCCGCCGCGAGCACTAGGCTCTGGCTAGTCGAAAGGCTTCGGCATCCTGCAAGAGGGCAGGATTCCGGAGCCCTTTTTCGCGGGGATTCCCATGCCCTTCAGGCGCAGCGGAATACTGGGGTTTGGCGCGTAACTGGGAAATCCATAACAAACGCATATCGATTGCCGTACCCCTGCCCATTCCATTGATGCGGCCCATAGACTGGCAGCCACGTGGGGATGAAGCAGGCGCAACTCTAGATACAGGAATTGGGTATGGAAGCGATTACTGCTGCCTCGGTGCTGACCCAGGAAGTCAAGGATCTGTCCTTGGGCGAGGTCGTCCAAGCTTCTGCGGCCCTCGGCCTTGTGGTCTTGGCTGTACTGGTGGCATTCGGCATCAAGACCTATGTTCACTGGCGCCGACAGTTGAAGAACGCCAAACGCATCGAATCTTCCTCGCCAGCTGGCCTTAGTCGCCCCGAGGACCAGGCGAACCCGCATCGGGCACCGCGAGTGGACCTGCTGTCGACGCTCGGAGATCTGCGTCGCCCGGAAACCTTGGAACGCGGTTTCGAGGACGATAAATGACGGCAGCGGCCCGGTCTTCCACAACGCGGCGATTAGTCAAAGACGGGATCGATACTCTCCAGGTCTAAGCAGGGCTGCAATGTGCGCGAACCGCACGATAGCATTCCGGAGGTGGGGCAGTGGTTGATGAAATCTGGATGCATCTGGCATTGCCACGATTCCTCCATTGGCCCGATCCTGAACCGCGTCTCTTGCTGGTGCGGGCAGCTCCGGACCTCGGCCGTAACTGGTTGCCGAATCCTGGATAGGCGAGCGAAAAGACGCCGTCTATGAGTTCTCCGAACACCTGTTCTGGGGTTAGCTGAACTTGGACAGTTAGCCATACACGTTGTCCTCATCTGAACTCAGCTTTCATCGAAATCGCGGGTAGTCGGACTTCTTGATTAAGTTGCCGGGGAACCTGGATCTCAGGAACTTGTCTTCCATTATGGCCATTTCCTGCGTGCGACATTATGGGCATTTCCTGCGTGCGACGAACAAAGACAGAATTTCTGCGAGAACGCCGTCATGAAGTGGGGCCCATCGCCCTCTATCTCTATAGATCCATCGAATGGATACACATCAATGGCAAGAAAGCATGTGCCTAATGCACCCCGCCAGTCTTGGGGGCAAAGGGATTCGGCTTTCTCCGCTACTAGGAAGAGCAGAGACAAGAGCGCGAAAGATCTTATTCTGATAGCTCTATGGAAGGGAACGTCATGAGTATGGCACTCGCAATCTTCGGTATCGTGGCCTCCATAATTGGAATTGCAATTTCGTCAAGCCGGTGGGGCCGACGTTGGCTGGTGCGCGATTTTACGCATCATCAGAGCATCCTAGGTGCTTGGATTGCCGGCAACCTGGTTCTTATCGCTGCAGCAGGCCGGCATCTTCTTTCAAGAGGAGAATCGGATGCCGCAGCAGTAGTGGCCATCATGGCGGCCATCTCGCTATTGATTTTGTGCCTGTCAATGTTGGCGTTGCAACGAAGACCCCAAAGCAATACCCGTCCCCGACGCTTTCTAGCGGTCGGAGCGCATCCCGATGATGTTGAGTTGGCTTGCGGTGCAACCATCGCGAAACTGATCGATTCTGGTCATGAAGTGCGTATCGTCGTCATGTCGCAGGGCGAAAGCGGCGGACACGCTCCTCGCCGGATCCAGGAAGCTCGACACGGAGCAAGGTATTTGGGGGCGCAATCTCACACGGTTCACTCCTTTTGCGATACGCGGCTATCGGAGAATTCCAACCTGATGGTTGCGACGATCGAAGAGGAAATCGCTGCTTTCGAACCAGATGTCGTGCTAACTCATTCAGCGACTGATATCCACCAGGACCACGAGGCTGTCCACCGTGCCGTAATGCGCGCTGGAAGGCGGCTGCCCTCCATACTCTGTTTTGAGAGTCCATCCGTGAGTAAGGATTTCTCCCCAGACTTCTTTGTCGACGTTGAGAACTACACCGACGTCAAAGTCGAAGCGATCAAGCTCCATGCCGACCAGCGGAACAAGCCATATATGACCCGTACACGGATCGAGTCCATGGCAAATTTCCGCGGCAACCAAGTCAAGCAACAGCGCGCCGAAGGATTCGAGGTAATGCGCCTTGTATCAACGACAGTGGGGGATTTCTGATGAATATCCTAGTTACAGGAGTCGGTGGTCCGGCAGGAAGCACGCTCTCACGCCAGCTGCATGAGCGAGGACACCGCGTCATCGGTGCCGACATGGCACCAACAACAAATCCGTTGCTCGACGTCTTCCACCAAGTTCCGGCAGCTAGCCATCAGCACTACCTCACTCGTCTTCAAGCGATCGTTCTAGAGTACTCAGTGGAGCTGATTATTCCGACCGTCAGCGAAGAACTCCCGGTTCTTTCAGCAGCGACCAGCAAAGAGCTGCTGGAAACGGCCGGTGCCCGGCTGCTGATCTCCTCGGAAGAATCGGTGCTTCTCAGCGACGACAAATATTATACTATGCTGACTTTGCGAGGTGACAACGTTCCCGTACCGGACTTTGCCCGTATCAACGCCAGCAGCGAAGCCTTGGCTCAGTTATATCCGGAAGAGCGAATCATCATCAAGCCACGGGTCTCGCGCGGAGGGCGAGGCGTCCGTCTGGCTACGTCAGCAGATCTGGGGGCGGGACGCGCGCAAGCTGGCACAAAGGACATGGTGCAGAGATTCGCTCCCGGACGCGAATTCGCACCGATGATTTTCAGGAATCCTGATACCGGAGATTTTGAGGCTTGCGTGGTGGTTGAGAAGACCGAACTGCGCGAAGGACTCGTAGGCAACGCAGTATCGGTGCGCCGCTGCGAGTCTGACGATCCAATTGCAGCGCACGTAGCGTGGGTGGCTAGGAATGCGGTGCAGTCGCTCGGACTGGTTGGTCCGGTGGACATGGACGTGCGTCTAGGTGGTGATGGGCAACCGCTGGTGCTCGAAGTTAATGCAAGATTCGGGGCCAACAGCGAGTCGGCACCAGAATTGCTTGACGCAGTATTGCGCTTCGCAGAGGTGGCGTGTACTGCGCAAGCTGGAAGTGCATGAGCTCGTCACTCGTTCTCGGGTATTACGCGCTGACGGCGATGATTCTCTGTATTGGCCTCCTCAAGTTGGGATTGATTCCCTTGGCCCTGCTTTTCGAATGTCGCAGGGGCCTGTTCTTCACTCGTTATGGGAAGCTGTCCGCGTTGCCTCCTGGCAGCCCGGCAAAAGAGATCCAGAGGTCCCGCCGTCCAACCCGGGCATCGAGGCATTTCGGACAGACCCCGGCCTATTCGGTGTCGGTAATCATTCCGGCATACAACGAAGAAGTGGTGCTGCGAGCCTGCGTCGAATCTATCCTGCGAAGCAAGGGCGACCTCGCAGAAGTGGTGATTATTGATGACGGATCTACCGATGGCACTGCCAAGCTGATGCGTGAGCTGGCGCAGGAGCATCTACTGGTGAAAGCTATCAGCCAGGAGAATGCCGGTAAAGGGGCGGCTCTTAACCGCGGCATCGAAGAAGCCACAGGCGAGATCCTGGTATTTGTTGATGCAGATGGGGTTTTCTCGCCGGTGACCATTGCCTGGCTGCTTACTGGATTCCGCGATGCGAAGGTTGGCGCGGTCTGTGGCGATGACCGGCCTGTGAACCCGGATAGGGTGTTGACCAAGATGCTCTCGGTCCTCTCCCATCTGGGAACGGGTGTCGTAAGGCGGGCGCTGTCCTTGATGCATTGCTTGCCTGTAGTTTCCGGGAATATCGGGGCATTCCGTGCTGACCTTGTCAGGGAGCTAGGTGGGTTCCGCACCGATACGGTTGGTGAGGATCTGGAATTGACCTGGCGGTTCTATCGTGCTGGGTATCGTGTGTCTTTTGAACCGCGCGCGATCGTTCTGGCAGAATCGCCGTCCACCCTGCAAGCGTTGTGGAAGCAACGCGTCCGCTGGGCACGAGGCCTGCTGCAATCGATCAAGATTCATTGGCGGATGCACGGCAATCCCCGGTACGGGCCATTTGGCATGTTCCTCCTGTTCAATTTTGCAACGATGGTGGTGGTGCCCTTGGCGCAGATCCTGGTACTCGCAGGGTTGCTTTATTTCATTCCCGCTGGGCTGGTTACCTTTGGCGGGGGAGAGGAAGCTAGTTGGGTTGGGCGCACAGCCATGGTCATCGGCTGGATTGGTCTCGGAATCACAATGGCTTCGGTGGCTTTCGGAATCGCGCTGAATACCGCGTGGAGGGATCTGGCGAATCTGTGGACCTTTCCGTTCTGGCCGTTCTATGCCACGGGCATGGGGTTCACCATGCTTGCCGCGGTTGCATCCGAGATCCGGGGAAGGCCGGCAACCTGGAACAAACTGCAGAGAACCGGCATCATTTCAAGCTCAGAATTCTCCGACATCCTCGGAACCGGACAATGATCGCGGCCAAGCAACTGCGTCAACGCCGGAAAGTGACGGCAGCGATATCCGGGCTGGCGACAATTTTTGCCATTGTTGCCACCTGCTATGTGCTCGGATTCCCCATTTTGGCTTTGTATCAGCAGGACTCGACGCAGGACCCCACTGCGGTTGCAGCGATGCCCCCACAGCGAACCTGCCAAGATTCTCCGCGTGCAACCGCCAGTTCCATGGGAAACGACTTTGACATGCTCCAGTCCAAGAAAGGCTCAATCATGCCCGATTTCTCCAGAGTAGTAAACGTCGGTTTTGAAGATATTGCTACCGAAGATCCCGGCCGTATCTCCGAACTTGCCATGCGTTTGGATTCGGTCCGTGCAACAGGAGTCTCGCTCTCCATCGGACGCCTCGATTGGGTAGCTTTCCCTTGGCCGGCTCACCCTGATGTCGAATCCAGCGAGGTCGCGCAAACCGGCCGGGACTACGTTGCCGAGGCAATAAGCGCATTCCGTTGCGATGCGCTGGGCAGGTCGCGAACGATCTACTTGAATATCGATACGTTGCTGGGCAGAGAGCTAGAACGCCAGCCGTCGCTAGCGGGGATCAACACGGAGGGGCATTCGTCGGAGAATTGGGCAAGCATTTCAGCATGGAAAGAAGGGGAGCTGGAGGAAAAGCTCGTTGAGCTGGTCAACGAAGCGGTTCGGCGCTATGAGCCCGATGGTATCAACATCACTGAGCTAATGTTCCCCAACTACACGTTTGGCGATGATGACTTGGCGAATTTCGCGAAGTACAGCGGGTTATCTGATTGGCCCAGATCTGCGGATGGCACGATTGATTCCACCTCCGAGCAAATCTATCAATGGCGTTCAAGCACGGTCACGTCCATCATGAGGAATGTGGCTACGTCACTGGGCGAAACCGGGCCGATGCTCACGATGGATGTGCGCTCACCTGCAAGCGAGGATCCGAGGGGACGTCCTGATTCCGGCCAAGACTATAGCCAGCTTCTGCAGGTGGTCGATCGCCTGAACATATGGAACTTCAGGGGAATTGCCTCGTCCAATCGGTTTTCGACTAGCGAATTGGTCAAGAGGTACATAGATCAAGAACCTGAGAGGTACTCCTTGGAAATCGGGCTCTGGGGAGCTGACGGTTCCCTGGACAGCAGGACCGTTAGCGAAGAACTGCGGAACGCCGAGAAGCATTCATTGTTGCACGTCTCCATTACCCCCACATCATTGATGGACGACAGCATCTGGGCGGCTTTGTCGGACGCCTGGGATCAAGTTCCTGTCGCCCAGCATGACGCTAGCTAACCGCGTAATCTACGCGATTTGCGACGGTAAGAAAAAATTCCAGATCTTTTCCGGCTTGTCGCGTCACGATTCCAATTCTCGCGCATTTAATAAGTTGCACGCGTTGAACTGGGCGGTATGGAATTAGGGGGTTTCGAGATGTCCAGTTGTCTTGTCGGGAAAATGCTGGCGAGTGGGTGAGTTGCATACTCGGGGGATGGAACTCGCTCACACGCAGCATCCTCAAGTCCATTTAATAGATATATTGGAAAGATCCTGATAAATTCTAGAGGATGGAGATGTCGCTCAAACTCGGGCGCCATCTTGGCGTGGTGAGTTGCCGATTCCGGGGTTGGCGATCCTTGGGCGTCAGTACTCGCCTTGTTGCACGAAACGTGATGGGGACGTAATGACATTAGATTCGGGGGCACGCATGATTGAACTCAGCGATGCCGAGCTAATTCGTGGTGTCCGAAACGGATGCCGCGAAGCCCAGGACCACCTGTATCAACGGCACAGAAAGGTGGCACTGAATGTAGCGTTCAGGCATACGACTTCTCCTTCTGATGCTGAGGATGTTGTCTCTGAGGCTTTCATGCGGGTCTTCCGCATCATCGAGCGTGGCGCAGGTCCCGATGAGTTCTTCCGCGCCTATTTGATGTCTGCGGTATCCCGCGAAGCCTTTTCTCGGAACAAGGCTGCCGCAAAGCAAATTACGGTTGAAGATATCCAGGAATTCCTGCCAGGCGATGCGAATTCGGATGAAGTCTTGGAACGCCAAGAATCCACTTTTGCCATCCTAGCGTTCAAAGCTTTGACGGAACGTTGGAAGACAATATTGTGGCTTACCGAAGTAGAGGATCTGCCACCGAGAGACATTGCGCCAATTCTAGGAATGACTCCCAATGCGGTTTCAGCGTTGGCGGTACGCGCGCGAGAGGGATTGCGCCAAGCCTACTTGGCCGCCCATATGAATGGGCAGTCCGGGGTACCTGAAGATTGTGTCGACATTCGGAAACAACTGCCTGCCTATATCCGAGGTACCTTGGGGACACGAAATGTGCGAGAAGTCAAAGCGCATTTGAAGTCGTGCCCGAATTGTAAAGGAGTTTTCGGGGAACTGAACGAAATCGGCGCCACGTTGCGTGCATATGTCCTTCCCCTGGTTGTTGGTGGGATTACTGCTCTGGGAATTCCTGCTGCCGGTGGTATTTCAGGAATAGGATCCATAACAGCCGCAGCAACGGCCGCTGGTGGAACAACTGCAAGCTCAGCAACCGCTGTTGCCTCCGGTGCTGGATTGAGCATTGCGGGAGGGGGCAGTCTGGCTGTCACTTTAGGGGTTGGTTTGGCAGGTGTCGCCGTAACAGCGTCTGCTATTGGCCTGATACCAAAACTGAGCACGCAGGAAGGAAGGGAATGGGCCACCCCGGCTATTGCTCCACTAGTGCAGTCGGAGTTGAAGGGAGTCGAAGCTCCGATGATTGGGGCTAGTCCATCTGTAGATTCGATCCGGGCCACGTTTATACGGAACTTGGTTAGGCAACCACATCCCGTGGAGGATGACCTCGCAATCGCAAACCACGTGGAGTCGCCATCCTCAGATCAGTTTTCCCCATTGATTCATATGCCTGAGGCTGTGCCATCGTCTGAATCGTCGATTGAGCCGACGTTGGCACCTACGTCGGGACCCAGGTCGGATCCTACGTCTGACCCGTCGGTTGAGCCAACTCTGCAACCTACTTCGGAAGCTACGCCGGAGCCGACGACGGTTGAGCCTACGTCTGACCCGTCTGCTGAGCGGACGCTGGAGCCAACGCTGCAACCTACTTCGGAACCTACGCCGGAGCCGACGTTGGAACCTACGTCTGACCCGTCGGTTGAGCCTACGTTTGAACCATCGGTTGAGCCGACGTTGGAACCTACGTCTGACCCGTCTGCTGAGCCGACGCTGGAGCCAACTTTGCAACCTACTTCGGAACCTACGCCGGAGCCGACGTTGGAACCTACGCTTGACCCGTCGGTTGAGCCTACGTTTGAACCATCGGTTGAGCCGACGCTGGAGCCAACTTTGCAACCTACTTCGGAACCTACGCCGGAGCCGACGTGGGAACCTACGCTTGACCCGTCGGTTGAGCCTACGTTTGAACCATCGGTTGAGCCGACGTTGGAACCTACGTCTGACCCGTCTGCTGAGCCGACGCTGGAGCCAACTTTGCAACCTACTTCGGAACCTACGCCGGAGCCAACGTTGGAACCTACGCTTGACCCATCGGTTGAGCCTACGTTTGAACCATCGGTTGAGCCGACGTTGGAACCTACGTCTGACCCGTCTGCTGAGCCGACGCTGGAGCCAACTTTGCAACCTACTTCGGAACCTACGCCGGAGCCAACGTTGGAACCTACACTTGACCCATCGGTTGAGCCTACGTTTGAACCATCGGTTGAGCCTACGTTGGAACCTACGTCTGATCCAACTCCGAACATATTGTCGGAACCATCCGCGGAGCCGACAACTGAGCCCGAAGATGGCCTTGAAGGTACAGAATTCAAGGTCACGATGTCCCAGGACGCGGACAGCTTCTTCCGGAACTACATCTTCGACATCAGCGGGGCCGCTGAAAATGAGCCTCTACGTTTCGATGTACGGCTCAACTGGTTTTGGCTGGATCATATTACCTGCGAGGGGGACTGCGTTATCTCGAACGTGAAAGCCAACTCATTCAGGCTTAGCTGCGAAGGCCCAGTGACCCTGAAGTTGAAGCAGTTCTACCTGCTGGGTGACCGGACTATTACGTTTGAAAACCACGGGGGCTCGAAGGAAAAGTTCGAATTCAAGATCCCAAGGATCTAGACGCTGACTGGATGTGCCGAATCGGCCAGGTCGTGCTCATGCTCAACTCCGTCTGCGGCTAGGATCGAAGCGTGAAAGAACACTTCGTTCCTGACTTGCCTCCTGTCAATGCTGAAGCTGCCCAGAAGATGTGGTCCGAGTATCTGGGGAGCAAGGGGATTCCGCTGGCTGATGCGCCGCATCATGTAGCCGAATCGTTCGGGGATAATCCTGCGCTTGCCGATGAGCTGCTACACGAAATGCTGCACGGAACCAAGCGGGCGACTTCATCTCTGGCTAGCGACTACGCCTACTACAACGAACGCGTTCCGCAGCCTGAAGACCACTGCATCGTTTGCGACGGCGACGGTCAGCCGCGAGCAATCTTGCGCGTGCTGTCCGTCGAGCGCGCATCGTTCTTCGAGGTGGATGCCCAGTTTGCCGCAGCTGAGGGCGAAGGTGATCTCTCGTTGGAATACTGGCGCGCAGAACATGAGAAATTCTGGCGCCGAACGCAAAAATCAATTGGTGTCGATTGGAAACCTGAAGACACGCTCCAACCCGGGGGAGAGCTGGTCCTGGAACGCTTTGAACTTTGCTGGCCAATGGAGCATGCCGACTAGCCGGACCAAGTTCGTCACGCCGGCCTGCGGTGAAGAATGCGCAGGCGTAGGGTGGAAGCAGAGGGTTTCCCTATCGTCGAAACCCGGTCACGAAAGGTTGAACATGTCGATTGTCGTCATCAATGCCCTATCGGTTCCCGGCGAAGCCGGACCGGAACTGGAGAAGCGTTTCGCCGCTCGCAAGCATTCGGTGGATTCTTCGCCGGGCTTCGAGGGGTTCAAGCTGCTGCGTCCGGTCAACGGTGGAGACAAGTACTTCGTGTACACCCAGTGGGCCACCCGCGAGGACTTCGAGAACTGGCGCGCGCAGCGCGCGGATGCGGCGCATGCCGGCAAAGATGCCAAGAAGCCGGTGGCCACCGGCGCTGAACTGCTGGAATTCGAGATCGTAGAACTTTAGGCACTCCCGAATCCAGAAACGTCTCGATGCCATTGCGGTATCGGGGCGTTTTCTGCCTCCAGGATCGGCGACTATCTTTTCCACTTTTCCTGGCGCCGTGCGGAATCGGCCAGCAGTGCCACGCCGAGTCCGATGCACAGCAGGGCACCGAGCAGGAAAGTCATGTTGATACTTTCGGGACTGGCCTCGCCGTTGAGTCCCGGGTGGGTGGCGATGATTGCCGCGGAAATCGCCGTGCCGAAGGAAGAGCCCACGGTACGCAGCACCTGGTTGAAGCTTACGGAGCTGCCCAGTTCCTGGGTCGCCACGCTGCGGGCAATCAATGCCGGCATCGCCGCGTAGCTTGCGCCCATGCCGATGCCGAAGACCAGCATGCTCAGCAAGATCTCCCAGAGCTCCGCATGGAGCAGCCAGAGCATGGTTCCAGCAGCTGCCATGATGATCGCCCCAATGGGAAGCATGACCTGCATGCCAACGCGCTTTGCCAATACCCGAACCGTGCGGTTGGCGGCCAAGCTGCCTACCGAGAGCGGGAAGATCACAAATCCTGCCCAGAAGACCGGGAGGCTCAGCCCGTATCCTGTCGCGGTATCCGCTTGGGCTACCAGTGACGAGACGGACATGGCGATATACAGTGCCGCGCCCAGGGCGATGGCCGAAATATTGGCCAGGAGGACTTCGCCCTGCTTCAGCGTGCGAAGGTTGATCAAAGGGTGGTCCAGGCGGATTTCCACCCGTACCCAAAGGGCCAGCACGACGATTGAAAAAGCGGCCAGTGCGAGGGTGGTCCCAGAGACCCAACCCCATTTGGGTCCCTCGGATATGGTCAGCAGCAGGGAACCGAGCCCCACCGCCAGCAAGCAGGAGCCGGCGAAGTCGAAGGGGTGCTGCTCTGCGCGGCCATCGGGGCCCGAGGGGACGACTTTCCATACAACGAAGATGGTGGCCAGCACGAATACCGCACCAAACCAGAAGGCGAAGGAATAGTCGAAAATGCCAGCGATGATGCCGGTCAGCGGATAGCCGATGCCGATTCCGGAGGCAACGGTCACCGACAGGGTAGAGATGGTGTTCTGCGCGTGCTCGGGAGGCACGTAGCGCCGGGCAATGGCGATGGTGACAGGGACAATGCCGTAGGACAGGCCCTGGAGCACGCGTCCGGCAAGAAATACCCCGAAGGTTGGCGCGGCCGCCGCCATGACCGAGCCGACGAACATGGTTGCAAGCGAAGCGAGCAGCAGCCGCTTCTTATGCGGTCCATCGCTGAGTCGTCCCATGATGGGTGTTGCCACGGCGCCGGCCAGGAGATTCACGGTGAGCATCCACTGGGCGGTGGCAACGTCGACGTCGAAGCGCTGGGAAATCGAGGGGACCAGCAGCATGCCCAGCGAGGAGACGATGGCAGTGGCGAGCGCGGCAAAGACCAGCGTCGGCACCAGCGGATTTCGGGCGGTTGCGGTGCGATTCATGGGCGGACCGCCGAGTTGATCTTCATCAGTGCAGGCAAGGCGGCACGGATCAGGGAAATCTCTTCATCGCTCAGGTTCTCGCCGATGGCTTGCATCAACGCCCTCTGGCCCAGCTGGATTTCATGCTCCAGCTTTTGCCGGCCAGCATCCGTGAGCTTGAACCAGAGCTTGCGCCGGTCGTCTTCATCCCGGTGCCGCTCAATCAGCCCGAGGCCTTCCAACTCCTTGGTGGTCAGCGAGATGGCTTGCTGGCTGACCCCGATGGCCTGCCGCATCCGGGCGGAACTTGCCCGGCCTTCGGTGGCCAGGGTGTGCAAAATGCCCAGCTTGCCCGGGGAAATGGACCGGGCTGTGCGTATCAGGCTCAGCAGCGGCGACAACGCTTCATACATCTGCTCTGGAAGGTCTGACGACTCTTCCTCAAATTCCATAGGTACAGAATACAATTAACTTGTACAAGCGTCTTGTGGAATTATTCGACGACTAATGCACGGGGGCGTTGGAGAGTTCGGAGAAGCTCAACACATGGATGCGATAGCCTGCGTTCCGACTCGATGTTGAAACTCGCGGTGCAAAACTATGGTCCGAAGGTGGGATCTTCCACGGGAAAGCTGGACGGCTAGCTTGCCCGCCGCGTCGCCCTGTTGCGGCTACGGGGCGCGGCGCAGGGCCTGCTCGAAGTGGGCCACGTGCTCGGAGACTAGCCGCGAGGCCAGCTCCGCATCCCCATCTAGGATGGCGCGCAGCAGAGCCGAATGCTCCGAGATATGCTCGGCGATGGGTGGCATCTGGTCGATGACCAGGCACCAGATCCGGGTAACCAGATTATCCAGGCGCACCAGGGTTTCTTCTAGGTGCTTGTTGGCCGCGGCCTTGTAGATGAGCCGGTGGATGTGCACATCGAGCAGCAGCAGCGAACGCTGGTCCAGTGCTGGATCCAAGGCGTCGATCTGCTGCAGGTAGCCGGTGAGCTGCTCGCGGATCAGCGGGTCCTTGTTGGCAGCCGCATTGCGTGCGGCTAGCGGCTCGAGCACCTGGCGCATCTCGGAGATGTAGTTCAGCTCGTGGAAATCCACTGCCGTGGCGAAGGTGCCGCGGCGCGGATAGGACACGACCAGGTGGTCTGTTTCCAGGCGCTTGAGGGCTTCGCGCATCGGGGTGCGCCCGACACCGAGTTGCTCGGCCAGCTGCGGCTCGTGGATCGGGTGGGTCGGCGCGATTTCCAGCAGGACCAGCCTGTCGCGCAGGGCATTGTAGGCGCGGTCGGCCATCGAGCCTTGCTCCGTGGCGGTGCTGGTCAATCCGGTGGGCCTTGGCATAACGCTCTCTTCATTGCTCGAAAATCATGTGCCGACACACAAAGAGTATCGCCTCGGCTCCGAATTGGGCGCTTTTCCCGCGCAAATGCGCCTAATGCGCCGAGTTCTGCCGGTCGGCAACAGGCCAGAAAACCTGCGTGGAACCCTGCAGAAATACGGCAGGAAAAGTCATTGACGCTGTGTTGCGGCACACATAGGATTGTGATCAGCAACTGATATATCAGAGGTTGTCCAGGGGTGCCGGGCATGCCGGCAACCGCATTAAACGGTAGTGCAAGGCGCGGATTCCCGCAGGCAAATTCCTTGCCCGGCGGCTCGGATTCCGCAGGGCAACGCGGGCAAGCGTGCGCATTGCGCGACCGTATTCCTTTCATCTGAAAACCACACGAGCCATGGCGAAGCTACAGCCATCTCGGCGAAACCAAGGAGCGGCACGATGACCGAACCGAACAACAAATACGTCCTGACCCTCACCTGCGCCGAGCGCCCGGGCATCGTGCATGCGGTCACCGGTCTGCTGCTTAAGCACCACGGCGATATCCGGGAGCTGAAGCAGCATGATGACCAGCGTTCGGGAACGCTGTTCATGCGAATCGAGTTCGAAGTCGCCGAGTCGAAGGAAATTGCCGCGGAGGTCGCGGAGCTCGAAGCGAGCCTCGGCCAGCTTGCCGAAGAGCACGAGGCTACCTGGGGGCTGCGCCCGACGGGCCAGAAGAAGCGCGTGGTGGTGATGGTCTCCAAGTTCGGCCACTGCCTTCACGACTTGCTGTTCCGCGCCCGGATGGGGGAGCTGCCGGTGGAGATCGCGGCAGTTGTCTCCAACCACCCCGATCACCGCCAGCAGGTCGAGTGGAACGGGATCCCGTTCTTCCATATTCCGGTCACCGCGGAGACGAAGCCCGAGGCCGAGTCCAAGCTGATGGACCTGGTGGAGCGCTTCGAGGTGGATCTGGTGGTCCTCGCCCGCTACATGCAGGTGCTCTCCGATGACCTCAGCCGCAAGCTCACCGGCCGGGCCATCAACATCCACCACTCATTCCTGCCCTCCTTCAAGGGCGCCAAGCCCTACCACCAGGCGTTCGAGCGCGGCGTGAAGACCGTGGGCGCCACCGCGCACTACGTGAATTCCGAGCTGGACGAGGGCCCGATCATCACCCAGCGGGTCCAGGAAGTGGACCACAGCTTCGAGCCCGAGCATCTGGTGGCCGCCGGCCGCGACACCGAGTGCAAGGCGCTGTCCGACGCGGTGCGCTGGCACTACGAGGACCGTGTCTTCCTCAGTGCCTCGCGCACCGTGGTGCTGCGCTAGCGGCGGCAATTCCTGGAAGCCAGCCACGTTGCCATCGCGACGTGGCTGGCTTTCTGTGCCAGGGGGTCTTCTTGTGGCCGGCAGACCGGGGACTCAAGCTGACACGCTCTGCTGGTAAACGGCCAGGCCCAGCGACAGGACGGTCAAGGATTGGGCATCATTCAGATCCATGTCCAGCAGGGATTCGAGCAGTCCGAGCCGCTGGTAGAACACCGACCGGGAGAGCTGGCAGCGGGTAGCCGCCTGGGATCGGTTGGTCGGTGAAGCCAAATAGGCCTTCAGGACCCTCAGGCATTCGGTGCGCCGGGCAGGATCCAAGGCCAGGATTGGCGCGAGCACCTGCTGCGGCAGGCGCTGCATTGCCGGTTCATGGCGCAGTTCATGGGCAAGCAGTGCCAGTGGATACTCCTCGGCCAGCACAACTGGCTGGTTTGCAGCCAGGGACAGTTCGCATCCGCCGATGGCTTGCCTGATGGAATCTGCCAGCAGGCCGAAGTCATTGACGGCCGCACCCAGATAGAGCGGTCCGTCAAAATATCCGGCCACCTCATCCAGGTGCAAGGTCTGGGGCCAGTCTGGCGGCAGTTTGCCGGGGATAGCGGAGAAGAAGCCGAAGAGCTTGGACGCGGGCGCATTCCGGGCACCGATCACCGGACGCAGATCCTTGCCGATAGTGCGCTCGATCTGCCTGGCTGCTGCTCTCAGGTCGGCGCACGAGGCCAGCGGGATCGCGAAACCACGCAGCTGCCGGTGGCGCACCGGGAACCCGGAGGCTTCGAATTTCCCGGCGAGCAGGTCCGAGTCCGCGTCCTTTCGCAGCATCAGGTCGTCAAGCAGTTCGCAGGCCGTATCGAAAGCCAACGAGGCAGGTTCCTGCTTGCGCAGGAGCTCGGTGCCCAGCGCAATGCCCGCCATTGTCAGTACATGCAGGGATCCTGCCGGATGAGTGGCAGTGTCCGGGGCGATCAAAGAACCGAAATGCCTGCCATGGATCTGCACCGGGATCACCTGGCGTCCAGCATTGCCTGTCACGTGCAAGCTGCGGGAACGGTCTTGCCAGTGTTCGAAGAAGTCCGCGGGCACCGGAACGGCGCTGGCATGGCGCAGCACGTTGTAGCCTGAATCCTCCAGCACCACCGTGGCATTCAGCAGCCTGGCGCAGTCCCGGAGTATGGTTTCGGCCGGAGCGCCGAGCTGCATCAGCGCGGTGAAATGGGCGGTGACCTCGCCGCCGGCCTCGATGCGCCGGGTCTGGGAGGAGAAGAGCAGCTGGTGCAGTGCCTCGGTGATCTCCACAAAAGCCACTGGTTCGTGCAATGCCACCAGCGGGAAGCAATGCTCCTTGCAGGCCTGGATGAGCGCCGCCGGAACTGCGGGGCAATGGTTGCCGAGCTCTAGCAGCAGACCGGCGGATTCCAGCTCGACCAATTCGGCCACGTACTTCTCGAAGCAGGTTTCTGGACCCCACCCGATGCCAGTGGTCAGCACCAGTTCCTGGCCGCGCAGGTAGGTCCTCGGATCCGAGTTCTCCAGCACGTGGACCCAACCAATGTGACGGTTCAATGACGACTGATCGGCAAAGACCTGCGGATTGCCGGCCAGTACTGCGGGCAGCTGGAGCAGCTGTTCCATAGTGGCAATCGACTGCTCCAGACAGTCTGTCCGGACATCGCGTGTTTTCCCGACAAGTGTCACTGTTGATCGGCCTCCAGCTATGCAAAACTGTCAATCACATGGATCTATAGTGATTCGCTTCACACAATACAGAGTGTTTGGCTTTTAGGGGGAATGCGTCGATGTTTGGACTTCCGGCGTTCACGACCATGGTCATCATCGGGGTTCCGGCCCTCTGGGTGATCTATACCGGAGTTTTCCTGTGGCTCAGCCGCGGCTGGAAGCATGAGGATGCGGAGGAGCAGCGATGAGCATCGAGATCCTGTTCCTGGTCATCTATTTCGTCGCCATGGCAGGCATCGGCGTTTGGGCGATGAAGCGCGGAAAGCAGGATGCCGAGGGCTTCCTGCTGGGTGGACGCAGCCTCGGCCCGGGAGTCACCGCACTTCGCCTGCAAAGCTCCTCCATGTCCGGCTACATGTTCATGGGAGCTGGATCCATGGGCTACACCCAGGGCTATTTCAGCATGTGGTATGCGCTGGGTGACCTGGGCGGCGGCATCCTGAACCTTTCGGTCCTTGGCCGGCGCATGCGCAAGCTGTCCCAGATTCTTGGTTCCATCACATCCATCGAGTATCTGGAGCACCGCTACCCCTCGAAGTGGATCCGGCTCATTGCCGCTCCCGTGGCGTTGTTCTGCATATTCTTCTACGTCCTCGCGCAGTTCATCGCCGGCGGCCGCGGACTGGAGATGGTCTCCGGAGTTTCCTTCCCGGTAGCCCTGGCCATCGCCATCGGCGTGATCGTCCTCTACACTTTCCTCGGCGGCTACCTGGCTGTGGCCTACACCGACTTCGTCCAGGCCATCATCATGGTGGTGGGCATGGTCTGGATCCTGGTTGCCACGCTGATGGCAGTGGGTGGTTTCACCCAGGGCAATGAAGCTGTGGGCGAGATCAACCCGAACCTGCTGACCATGTGGGGAGCGGACCTTGGGTACCAGGGCCAATGGGGAGTCATCCTCGGAGCGCTGCTGGTCTTCTCGATCGGCTACATGGGGTGGCCGCACGTGGTGGTCAGCCATATGGCCATGAAAAAGCCATCGGTAGCACGCACCGCAGGTGTCTACTCATTGATCTTCAACCTCCTGTTCATCCCCGGCCCCTACCTCGTGGGCATGTTCGCGCTGATTCTGCTGCCGAACCTGGCCAACCCTGAAACCGCAATTTTCGAGGTCGCCGATGCCGTGTTGCCGACCTTTGCCGTAGGCATTGTCATGGCTGCCATCATGGCAGCGATCATGTCCACCGCCGATGCGCTGCTGCTGCAGGCGGGAACTATTGCCAGCCAGGACATTTACGCCCGGTTCATCAACAGGAAGATGAACGATGCGCAGATGGTCTGGGTCTCGCGGATTACCGTGCTGGCCTTGGCGATCATCGGCTATGCCATTGCCGCCTTTGACCCGCCCGCCGTGGCCGCAGTGGTCATCTTCTCCACCACCGTGCTGGGCAGCGCCTTTGTTCCTTCTTACATCTGCGCGGTGTGGTGGAAGAAGGCCAACGCTGTTGGAGCTATTTCTTCGATGATCGCCGGGACCCTGGTTTCGGTGCTCTGGCAGGTTTCCGGGGCTCCTGATGCCACCGGCATCGATCCGATGGTCACCGGCATTCTGGCCTCCACCGCGGCCATGATCATTGGCAGTCTGGCTAGCCAGAAGTCCCATCCGGTGCCTGATCATATTGGGCGGGCCCTGGACGAGACCGCAAAGATCGGGCCGATTCCGAAGAAGATGCTCATGGGACAGGATTCCCTGCTGGCCAGCCAGGCTGAAATGGCGGGACGGCATGAGTGAACTCGTGCTGCGCACGCTGGTCGATGGCCAGGATGCGCAACGTATCCTCGCCGCCAAGGCTCCAGGCCTGCTGGTTGAATCGGCCAAGCTGCGGTATCACCCCTTCGCCGGCTTCGTCTTCGATGTTCCGCAATTGGCCGGGCGGATCGGGCAGGCGCATGCCTTGGTGGACTACTATTCGGGCAAGGCCTTTGTCAGCGACCCGTGGCAGGTCCAAGATGCCGAAGCTGGCCAGCCACTTGATTTGGTGGCTGATCCGCAGTGGAACACCATCGATTTCGACACTGCGCGCGAGCGGGCCAAGGCCTTGCTGTCCACCGCGGTGCTGCGCCGGGCCCGGCTGGCCTGGCGTGGCGGAATCCGCGAAAAGAGCAGTATCGCCAAGGTCTGGAAACCCAACTGGGTGATCGAAGCGAAGCTGGAAGGAAAGTCCTACCGCATCATAGTGGATGGACTGAACGGCGGATACTTCTTCATCGGAAGTTGAAACCGGAAACGGCGCGCATCGGCGTCGAGACCCAAGAATCCACCCCCACCCCATCACAGGAAGACACTGGAGATTCAATGAAGAATGATTCAAGGCAGTTCCCCGTTCGGATGCTGAAGAAGGGCTCCTGCATCGTTGCTGGCTCGGCACTGTTCCTCGGCTTGGGACTCGTTCCGGCCAACGCCGTAGGCAACGGACCCGATTACAACGGAAATGAAACCATCAACACCTCGATCCTGCATACGCACGAATCGATGGCCGCCGAACTTCAAAAGCAGGATGCCAAGCAGCCAGCGATGGAACTGGAAGTCATTGGCCAATCGGTCAAGGGGCGCGATCTGTTCCTGGCCAAATACTTCTCCGATCCGGACAACCCGACGATCATGTTCCTCACGCAGCAGCACGGCAACGAGCAGCTGACCACCGAGGGAACTCTGGAAGTCATCAAGCACCTGGGCTCGGGGAGGATGAAGGACGTGCTGGATAACGTCAACATCCTGATTGTGCCGATGCTGAACCCGGATGGCGCCATGGGAGATGTGGACTTCCCGCTCGATGACTACATCGCTTCGGGTGACCGCCACCTGACTCGTTACAACGCGAATAACCAGGACATCAACCGGGACCACGTCGCCAAGACCCAACCTGAAATCCAGGCGCTGCACAACAACGTGCTCTCCACTTACGACATCGACTACATGATCGACCTGCATCACCAAGGTGCCCGCTCGGCGGTGGACGGCAAGCTGGTTTCCGGTTCGATCCTCTACCCGACGACTCCGGATGTATCGGATGAAGTCCGCGAAGGCTCCAAGCGCCTGGGCGCAGTGGTCTACCAGAATGTGGACCGGACCGGTTGGGGCCATTTGGGCAAGTACGTGGGCGGAACCGCGAACACCATTGCGCGCAATGGCATCGCGGCCGAATACGGCATTTCCACGCTGCTCTTCGAAATGCGCGGAATGAGCGACCACAGCAATCCGGACTATGTGCTGGGCCAGAAGTCCAATGGCTACCTGCGACAGCAAACCATCCTGACCTTGGAAAGCACTATCAAGGCGGTAGCCGACGGTTCAGTGGAAACCATCGATACCTCGATCTGGGACAACTTGCCCGAGCAGGAGCGCCTGCCAGGCGAAGCGGACGACGAGTAGCTGGAACCGCAAATGGCGGACCCTTGAAGGTCCGCCATTTGCCTGTCTGGAGCAGGTTATCTAGTTGTAATTCGGCCGATGCCAGCTTCGAAGATCAGAACCGTTCCCCGCGAGCGGAACGGCTGGTTGGCTTGCCGCTTACAGCGGGCGGTAGAGCAGCGCGCCGACCACCGCGATGACCAGGATGATCAGCGTGGACAGCAGAGCCAGGACCAGCGAGCGACCACCGGATTTCACGATCGACTTCAGGTGCACGCCCAGGCCCAGGGCGAACATCGCCGCGGCCAGCAACACGGTCTGTGCGGTAGAGGCCAGCTGCAGCAACGACTCGGGCATGATGCCGGTGGTGCGGATCAGCATGGAAACCAGGAACAATGCCACGAACAGCGGGATGATCGGCGGGCGCTTGCCGCCCTCGATATGGTGCTTGCGGCTCATGTACAGCGACAGGCCAGCCATGATCGGAGCGAGCATGACCACGCGCGCCAGCTTGACCGTCACGGCCACGCCCAGCGCGGTGGCGCCCACGGCGCCGCCGGCGGCGACCACCTGGGCCACTTCGTGGGTGGACGCGCCGATCAGCACACCGGTGCTGGTTTCGTCCAGGCCCAGCAGCGCGCCCAGTGCCGGGGTCAGCGGGATCATCAAGGTGCCGAAGAGCACCACCAGGCCAATGGCCGTGGCCACCTGGTCCTGCTTGGCGTGGGTTGCGCCCTCTGCGCCGGCCACCGCGGCCGCGCCGCAGATGGAGAAGCCAGCGGCGATCAGCAGGCGCTGGGGCAGTTCAATGCCCATGCGCCCGCCGATCCACACGGTGGCCAGGAAGGTCACGCCCACACAGAGCACCACGATGGCCAGCACGCCCGGGCCCAGGGCCAGGATGGCGCCGAGCGAGAGCTGGAAGCCCAGCAGCACGATGCCTGCGCGCAGCAGCTTCTTCGCGGAGAACGCCACGCCCTGCGCGAAGACTGCGGGCACCGGCACCAAGTTGCGCCATAGCGCGCCGAGCAGGATGGCAATCAGCAGCGCGCTCATCGAGGGGATGAGCTTCGCCGCGGCCAGTGCCACGCCGCCCATCACCAGGCACAGGAAGATGCCGGGCATGAATCCGCCTACACGCGTCGACAGTGACGGCTTGGGCTCGGCGGAAGCCGGGGTTTGGGTTCGCTGTGAATGTTCAGGGGCCATGCTTTTGACTCTTCCATGACTGGCCAGTGAGCAGTGAGACCCTCTTGGCTATCACTGTCATATCACATTCATATGACCCGAGGCTTGTCGTATGGGCATCCGGGCTTAGTGCACCGAGTCCCGTCGAATCGTTGCCGCGTAGTCGTCCAGAATGCGCAGGATGTGATCATGCTGCCAGACGCGCTTTTTGCGCAATCCTGACTTCTCCTTCGCCGCGGGCGCCAGTGGTGCTTTGCTGAGCAGCGGACAGGAATCTCAATGCGGTCGTCGCTGTCGTTGTGCTTCATCGCTTCGTGCATCCTAGGTGATAGTTAACGACTCGCCTTACTATCACTTAGTCTTCTGCGGATGCAGGTACTGGTACTTCGCGGGCGAAATTGGGCCAATGCGCTGGAGAGCCGAAGTGGAGTTGATGCAATGGACGAAGTGGGCCCCTAGAGCAAAGTCTGAGCGGAGGGATTGACGTTGATGAGGCCGTTCAGGCGGTCGCCGTCGTGGCACTAGAAAACAGCCGCGGCGCGGATTGCTAGCGGCGGATCGAGCCCCCCGGAACTGATTGGCGGCGGTGGCCACGGCCATGAGCCCGGAAGAACACTGGCGGTCGAGGCTCTGCCCAGGGACGCTGGCGGGCAGCCCGGCGTGCTGTACCCTCGTACGAGAACTCGGTAATCGGGCAAAGGACTTCATTTCATGCTCATCAGCAATGCCCGCCCTTGGGGCGGAGCGCCCAGCGACATCCTCATCGAGGGCGCCAAGATCACCTCGATCGCCGCCCATGATCCGCAGCGGATCCCGGAACCAACTGATGTGGATGGCAGGGGCCGCATCCTGATCCCGTCCTTCTCGGACGTGCATGTGCATCTGGACTCCACGCGCATCGGCCTGCCCTTCCGCGAGCACACCGGCCGGCCCGGTGTGTGGGGAATGATGAGCAACGACCGCGAAAACTGGCGGGATGCCGAAATTCCGCTGCCCGAGCGCGTTGCCGGAACCCTGGAACGGATGATCGCCCGCGGCACCACCCGGGTGCGTTCCTTCGCCCAGGTGGATGTGGATTCCAAGCTGGAGAAATACGAGGCAGTGGTGGCCGCGAAGGAGAAGTTCTCCAACGAGGCCGAAGTGCAGATCATCATCTTCCCCCAGGCCGGGATTCTGCGCGAACCGTGCACCGAAAAGTATCTGGAGGATGCACTGAAAGCCGGTGCGGATGCCATGGGCGGCATCGACCCCTGTGCACTGGACCGCGACCCGGTCCGCCACCTCGATACGGTGTTCGGGCTGGCCGAGAAGTACCAGGTGGATATCGACGTGCACCTGCATGAGCCCGGCGCGCTCGCCGTCTTCTCCACGGAGCTGATTGCCGAACGTACCCGGGCACTGGGCATGCAGGGCCGGGTCAACCTGTCCCACGCCTACGAGCTGGGCAGCATCAACGAAGCGACCAGCCGCCGGCTGATCGAGACCTTCGCCGAGCTGGACATCTCGCTGACCTCGGTGGCGCCAAGCACCTCCAGCCATTTGCCGCTGGTGGACCTGGTTGCGGCAGGGGTGCGTTTCGGTCTGGGTGAGGACGGGCAACGCGATTACTGGAGCCCCTACGGGAACTGCGATTTGCTGGACCGGACCTGGCAGCTGGCGTTCGTCAACGGGTTCCGCAAGGACGAGCTGATCGAGCACGCGCTCGCGGTGGCCACCATGGGCGGTGCCTCGATCATGGACCGTGAGGTGCCGCGCTTGGCGTCGGTGGCCGACCGCCCGGGACTGGCTGCGGGAGACCGGGCCGAGTTGGTGCTGGTGGACGGCGAAACGATTTCCTCCACCGTGATGGACCGCGGCACCGACCGCACCGTCATCCACGACGGTCGCGTGGTGGCCGACGGGTTGAAGGTGCTGTCGGTTGAGACTGCCTATTAACGAGCCGGGAACTCTTCTAGGAGGTACTCGCATAATCTGGCCCCACTCCTCGCTAACCGAGCGGGAAAATGGGAACTTGCGGATGAAGAAGGGGTCTGAGAACTGACTGCCTCACGGATCTCCGAAGCACAACTGGCAACAACGTGTGAACTGTTCGCCGCCATGCGCGCCGCCCACTCAACTGCCGACATGGACGGCCTTGTCGAAGTAGATCTGGGATTCCGTGATGTGATCCTGCGGACTTCGGGACAGGTTTTCATGTCCGTGCTCCACGAGCCGCTGGGCCGTGCCCTCTCGTCCTAAAAGGCGCGAAACCAGCGCCTTAGTGCAGATCCAGCGGCGCGACCGCGCCCACGCCAGTTAGGTGATTGGCAGCTGCATGCCGCAAACTCTCGATGACCTCAACACTTTCGTGCTCAATCAATAGCAATCGAGACGCTTGCCGTTTGGCGTCACGGAAGCCCGTACCGAGGACATCATGCACCGCTTGTCGCCTATGATACCGGTCACCTATTGCTTGGATTCAATCCCTCGTCCAGCGTTGATCCTGCACTCGCACTGCAAATGACCAACATGGGACAGAACGATGGAAATCATGAGTGACTTGGGCGAGGCTGCGAAGAAGCCGCTGCGTCGGAGGACCTTCCTAGGCTCAGCAGCGAAGGAAACCTACCCAGGCGCTGCTTTTGCGCCAGCGTTTTTCGAAGCAGGAACATCCTTGGCACCTTGGCGGGAACGCGGCATTCCGGGCTACGGCGTGTACCCCTACGTGCTGGACAATGAGCAGCTGATCGGGATGCACGGCAATGACGAGCCGATCTACGTCGAGGCACTGCGCCAGGGCAGCGACTTCATGTACCAGGTATTCGCACGCTTCCGCAGCTGAATGCGGAAATCACGGTGCGTCCGCCGGCCAGGCTCCGGTGGGCGCACGGGCCGTGGGCAACATCGCGCCACCCGGCAGGCGAGGCTGGGAAAGTCGAATTCAGGCGTTAAAGCACTCTGCGAGCAGCCGATAGGCCTCCAGCCGGTCTGCCGGGTCGCTGACCAGGGTGTTGAGCATCAGTTCATCGGCACCGTGGGACTGCGCCAATGCCAGCAGCTCATCGCGGACCTTTTCCGGAGTGCCCACGATCAGCGCATGGCTGCGTTCCGTAGCCCTGGCACGTTCTTGCGCGCTCCACTCGTAGTTCGCTGCCGTTGCGGTCGAGGGGATTGGTCCATCGTGTCCGAGATCCTTGCGCACACGCCACAGCAAGAGCGCGTTGGCCAAGGCCTGGGCTTTCTCCTCGGTGTCAGCGGTGGCGAAGCGAACCGCCAGCACGGTATGGGCGGCGTGCCCGGAGTTGGCCGCGGCCTCGCGGTAGGCGCGGGTGGCAGGCTCGCCACCGGCAGGCCGCAGGAAGTGGCCGTGCACGTAGCCAGCGCCGAGCGTTCCGGGCAGGGGAGCGGTGGAACCGCCCGCGCCCAGCACCCAGACCCGGCCTGCCGGCTCAGTGTCCGAGGCTTCGTGGACGGCATCGAGGTCTTGCACGAGCGCGGCGATCTTCTGCGCGTAATACGGGTCGGATAGCGCAGCGCGGCCCACGCCGACATCCACCCGGTCCGGGTGCACAGCGGCCAGCAGGCCCATGGCTTCCATGACCTTCTGCGCCTGGTAATAGGGCAAGAGGATGGCTCCGGTGCCAACCCGGATGCGGGAGGTACGTTCCAGCGCCAGTGCGGTCATCATTTCAGGGGCGGCGCTGGCGAAGGACTTGGAATGGTGGTGTTCGGCGAACCAGATGCGATGGTAGCCCAGTGCTTCGGCATCCTGCGCCAATTGCAGGGCGCTGGACAAGGCATCTCTCACGGTAGTGGCATGCTCGGTGAGCGGAACCTGATCAAGGATGGAAAGTCTCATGACGGCAGCCCTGCTATGCGATTATCAGGGGCAAACTGCAGCTGCATCATCAAGTCCTTTCAATGGCGGGGATCCGATGGGCGAGTTTACCCGCTTGCACCGGGTCCCAAGGCATTCAAGACGCGGGACCCGTGCGATGCTGGCGATGCAAGTCTCCACCCAGAGGCGGACGCCAACGAGCAGAGATCATTCTCGACGTTGAGGACAGCAGGTGCGTACAAAACTAGTGTTGGTCAGTAGATAGAGCATTACCCGCTTCAACCTCGGAAAAAGGAAAACCATGCACGGCACTTCCCGTTCGGCAATCAATCGCACTTCGACTTGGCTGGCAGCCAGTTCCGCGGCACTCGTCCTCGGCATGGGACTGACCGGCTGCGGTGCCGTTGATGATTGGGACAAAGCGACTGCGGATGCCTGGGCAGTGACCTACCAGGTGACCGTGAGCGGGGAAAACGCTGATGCGCTGAGCGATGTGTCCTACCTCGATTCGCCCAGCCGTGGCGAAGACTCTGCCGAGGTGACCGAGGACTCGGTGGCCACCACCAGCGACGCCGGCAAGAAGGACGGATCAAGCTGGACCGCCGAAAGCGTCATCACCGCAGAAAAAGACGCGGCCATTGCGGCCACGCCTGCCGAAGGCAGCACTGCTACCTGCCGGATTTTGCTCGACGGGGTGAAGGAAATTGCGGCGCAGACCGGCAAGCCCGGAGAACGCGTGGAATGCGCGGTCACGACCCCTGCTTTCGGCGAAAAATAGGGCCCGGCATCAGCCAAACCGAGGATCGGATCGGGTGCCGGAAGCATCTGACGAGTAATTGGACTGCTTCGAAACTAAGCGAGCATTCCCAGAGGTCGGGAGAGCGCCAGAGCCCGGCAGGTACTAGCCACGAAGATGACAAGCCGAAGTCCAGCAGCTGTGTCATAGGTGGCATCCTGCGGCAGTCAGGGAATGCAATGGCTCTTCGTCAAGTCAATTCTCGACGATTTACAGAGCAAATTCTTTAGTAGTTGACTCATTCGCCATAGGATGCCATCAGCGCGACGGTGCGTTTCGGAAGTCGGACTTTGAATAGAGATGGGGGTATAAGATGTCACCTTCAGAGAAGCCAGTGCAAACCACCACCGATGGGCGCTACCTGATAATCAAGGGGCGGCGGTGGAGAGCCAGTGATCCCTCGATCCCTGCGAGACTGCGCCAAGAGCTGGTCAACGAGCTGATGTCAGCCCGCCGGGCCGTCAAGCAAGGCGAAGACGGAGCGAGAAAGCGCGTGAATGATGCCAAGCTCGCACTTGGCGAACGTGGACAGCCGTGGTGGGAGGATCCGGACCCGGACTCAATGGGAGAGCGAATTCGCGCGACCATTCGCACCTTGCTGAGCCATAGGGTAGACGCCTCAATCTGCCCGAGCGATGTTGCACGCATAGTGGGTGGGCCGGACGAAGGGTGGCGCAAGTACATGGGCCAAGTGCGCCAGATTGCGGCGGCATTGGCCACGCAAGGTGAAGTCGTCGCAACACAAAATGGCGAGCCCGTGGAAGCTGACGGTGCCAAAGGCCCAATTCGGATTAGTCGCCGACGCCCAGACGAATAAAATAGCCCGATCTCTGGGGGGAAACCGATGATATGCCGGTGCCAAGCTTTCATGCCCGATGCAGAGGGAGTGCTTCGGGTAAGAAACCGACCCTCCAGATGTCGTGCTCGGCAACCATGGGCCGGCTCTGGCTACTGAAGGTATCGAAAGCAATCCTGGAGCCCCTCGAAGAGGCAGTAGATCTCGTCATGGCGGTCAATATCGAGCACGACTCGGTAGGGGATAAATTTTTCGCTGAGCTCATCCAATTCATCCTGAAATATTCAACTGCCGACGTTGCGATGAAGGTCGGCAGTTGATTGAAGCGGATGCTGCGTCCCAGGCAGCTTTCCGTGCTGATGGTGAGCATTTCTTAACGCCTTTCACGAGAAGGCGTCATTGAGAGGGGACTGGCAGGCAGAAGAGTCCGGTTCGAAGGCTACGAAGGGGGGGAGCGTCCTCGCTTCATGGGTGATGCCAACACGGTTTCGGGGCCTGTTTCTGGCCGCTGAGTTGTGACGGGTCCTGGTATCCGCAAACCTGGATAGAGGACCGAGGCCAACAACTAGCCCCAGACGGAGCCTGGTTCTGGCTCGCCAGCCCTCCCACGGGGGTATTGGCTGGCTGGCCAGGGGAATGAGCCAGAACCGGGGTTTAAGGTGTTTACCTGGTAGTGCCCGCCGCGACGCGCTCGGCTCCAGATTGGTGTGCTGGCATCGGGTATCGAGCCGGTGAGGTGGTTCGCGACTGCATCGCGGGGCAGGCCGGGATCTTATGGGCGACGGCAGTGTTCTTCCAGAATTTCACACGGAACTCAGCAATGAGCTCGGTCGACAGGCGTTCGAAGAACTCTCCCATGGTGAGTCGATCAGCGCAGGCCTTGGTCACTTTCAGTGCTGCTTGGGGGACGGTGACATGCATCATGTGCAGTTCCTCGGTCTGCGGATCGAGCATGGCCACCAGCACTGCGCGGCCATGGATCGATGCCATTCCCATGGCATCGTTGAGCGTTTCGGCCGGCTGGGTCATGACGATCGGCATTCCCTGCGCCCAGCCGTAGTCGGACAGGTGGGCTTTGCCTTCACGGGTGGCGAGAAAATCAGCGACTCTGACTGCGGTTCGGGTTCGTACGATTCGACCTGGCATTTTAGATACTTCCCTTTCTTGCACTGCTCATGAAAATAGCGATATTGACGTAAGGCTCCGCAGCGGGATGCGCTGTGGAAAGGTCCTTTCGTTTTGGTGCTGCCGCTCTTGGCGGGCGGCGGGTGCTGCAGGTCCTAGGCCATGCTCAAATCTGCAGGGGATGCACCTGATTGACTTACCGAACTGGCAGGTTCGAGACCTGACCCGGGGGTGGGGGTCTGCTTCGGTGCGGCGAAAGGCTGATCGAGCCAATGCGCGGGGAGTTCGGCCTCGGGTGCGTGCTCTGGTGCTGCGAGCAGGCTCTCCTTGCCTGCGACGGCGAACTGCAGATTCTTCACCTCGAAGCGGACACCGAGCGCGCTTTCCATCTGCGGCAGGAGGGTGTCGTTGACGTACTGCATCAACTCGGGCACCTGGTCTTCGCTTTTTGCCGTGCATGCCAAGCTGATGACCAGCTGCTCCGGGGAGCCGGTAATGGTGCATATTGCTGAATGCACGGTATCCCGGCTCCGGCACTGTTCAGAGGCGAAGGCGGCGATCTTCTGGATTCGCGTGCTCCACGCGTTGCCTTGCTGCGGGGAGGTTTCTACGGGAACTGCTAAGGATTCTTTCATCTTTCACTCCGGTGCTGATAGCTGTTTCGTAGTAGAATATCTTTAGACAGGCTAACTATTAGCTAGGTTACATGAATTTTTCGGTGTTAGGCAAGCTGGACCTCGCGGAAAAGGGCATTGGAAGCCCTGGGGGTTGCGGGCATGGCGTTCGCATCCGGCGGAAGGAGTTCTTCTCATGAGCAGCTATCAAGCCAGCGGGTATTGGTATGGCGAGGGCCGTTCGGTGCCCGAGGCAGTGGATTTGCTGAATCTGATGCGCAGGTACCGTGAGGCCGAGCGCAGGATGCGAGCTGCGACCCGCGGCTCGATGGGAATTAACGAGACCGATATGTCCGCGCTGCGATTCCTGCTCGCCGCGCACCGCAAAGGGGTGACTCCCCGCCAGCGCGATTTTGCTGAGGAACTGGGGATCTCCAATGCTTCGGTGTCGGTATTGATCGACCGGTTATGCCGCGATGGGTATGCCGAGCGTGTTGTGCATCCTGCGGATCGGCGGTCTGTGGGAATTGTGCCCACGGATTACAGCGATACGGAAGTTCGTGGAACGCTGCATCGGATGCATGAGCGGATGATGGATGCCGTGGGCACGCTCTCCGAGGACGAGCGGGTTGCGGCAGCCAAGTTCCTGGAGGCGATGATCCGCAGTGTCGAGATCGATGACGAGCCAAGCCGGCCATCCGCGGGGAAGGGCGCGGTGAGGAAGAGTGCCCTGCCTTCGCGGTAGGAGCAAGGCGCGGAGCATGTGATTCACCCACGGCGCGTGACCTGGCTGCCGGCTTGACTGCCAGCCTTGCCGCGGGGGCGACCCTGGCTGGTCGTCTAGGGCATTTATCGGGCGAGTGCCAGATGCGCGAAAGCGCCCATTTCCGGGTTTCTGGGGAAAAGCTTATGGCTGCTGCCATGGATAACCCAGGGCCGTAGGGTGGGAGCAGCAAAATTATTTAGACTGTCTAACAAGTTAGGATGATGCAAATGCGACGAAAGCACCTTGACGTCAGCGTCAGCCATGACGAGTTCGAAGATCTGAATAACGCTCTGGAGGACCATCGAGATGGTTTCAAGAGGATGGCCGAAGAGGCGGCCAATGGCTTCGGTTTGGAACCGGAATACTGGGAAGGGCGCGCTGCGGAAGTCGAGGGACTGCGCGAGACGATTCACGAGCACAGTACTGACGAGCTTGAACAGGGCGAGTCTTCCACCAAAGAAGCGGGCATTGGCCCCGAGGTCGATTCGGCTCGGGATCGGGACTTCGAGTCTGATTCTCGTCAATGAACATCCGGCGCAGGCATGCCGAATGCGTTTCTCGCAGAGCAACGGTCCACCGCGATTCCGTGGTGGACCGTTGCTCTGCAAGTGCAGTTAGGCACGCTTTCGCGTGAGCACTCCCCAAATAACCAGTACGATCAACGAACCGCCGATGGCCAGAAGCCAACTGGACAGGGACCAGAACTGATCCACTCCCTCACCGAAGACTGCTGAGCCGATCCAGCCACCTACGACAGCGCCGACGATGCCCAGCAGTAAAGTGGCGAGCCATCCGCCGCCCTGCTCTCCGGGTTTGATGGCCTTGGCAATAGCACCGGCTATCAGTCCCAGAACGATCCAACCTAAAATACCCATGAGCTCTCCTCCACTATTTTGTATCGGTCTAGTTCTTCGGTGGCGACACTCGCCCCTTGTCCCGTAAGCTACCCGCAAGTTAGAGCCACTGGCTGATTGCTGGAAGATTCCTGATGGTTGAGGGAATGCGAAAGGGGCGAAAACGCCATTGCGTATTACCACGTTCAGTGGGTGGGAGGCAAAAGTCCTCACGCTGCAAAAAGAGCATCATGACCCGGCTGCTGGGCTAGTAGGACGCTATCTGGCCCTCTCGGAAAAGAAAAGCACTGTGTGAGCCTGAGAATGATTCATAAAGAAGAATCCTGGCAGGCATGCTTTGATAGGTGGCCGATGCCGGGGGAATGATCACTGGTGCATGGAGTGAAAAAATCAGCTCGCCCCTATTCCTCGAGGGTGTTGCGTGCAAGCACCAACGCCGTTGACAGTTACACCTGGTCTGATGCCTCAGTGTGAGTTGAGGCTAGCTTACGGCTTTCGACGCCGTTCCAGTGACTGATACAAGTTCCGGTCCGGTATGAGAACCTGCGTTTTCGCTGGAAGTCCGTTGCGCGGTGCCAAGGGCCCGGTAGCGTGGCGTGTGTACCTGATGGACAAGTTGAACGGGAGATTGCCGTGGCGCACGATAAAGCAGCACACATTGACGAAGTGGAAAAGCTTGTGGAAATCATCAAGGACATCAAGATTGCGATGCTAACGACTCATGGACCGGACGGGTTGGAAAGTCGTCCGCTGAGTGTCACCGAGGTGGGCAACGACGCGGACGTGTGGTTCTTCACTGCTGCTTCTTCGGATGTTGCCGAGCAGGTCTCCAAGGACCAGGAAGTTAACGCCGCGTTCTCGAACGACAAGTCTTGGGTGTCGCTCAGCGGCAAGGCCAATCTGGTCACGGACGTTGCCAAGAAGAAGGAACTGTGGAATTCGGCGGTGGCAGCCTTCTTCAGCCAGGAGCCCGAATCCCCGGAGGTTGTGCTCATCCAGCTGAAATCCGACTCCGCGCAATACTGGGAAAACCCCGGCGGGGTACTGAGCCTGGCCACTAGTTGGGTCAAGGGCAAGGTAGCCGGAGAACCGGCCCATCCCGGGGATTCGGCAACCGTAGATCTGTAGCCGTGAAGGTGTGAGCGACAAGGGCGCGGAATTCGCATGAACTGCGATTTGCGTGCCCTTGGCCGTTGTATGATGTTGCGGCTATGAGGACGGCTGTCTTTCGCTTTCGACGACCTATCTGCGGTTGGGCATCTTCATGCCGGTCATGCCCCACCGGGTATCAGGGGAGTGTATCCGAGGGGCAATTCAGGAAATGTTAACGGTAGGTTGCAAGGCATCCCATCGAGCCCAGGTCCCCCAAGAAACATTAGAGGAGATCTCGGCTAGTTTTCGCATTGCGGCCGGTTGCTGGCGATAGTCTAGCGCGGCACGCGCGGGTGGCGGTCTTGATCAGCATGAGCACGAGCAGCAGGATGCCCACATAGCCGTTGACCACGTACACCACGTTGACCATCTGGCTGAATGGCACCAGCAAGCCGATGATGGTTCCAAGAACCGCGAGGCCCACGGTGCTGTAGCGGAATCGAGGCGTGTTGTCCGCGAAGAACCGCGAGGATACCGTCCACAACAGCGGAACCGCAGTGGTGTAGATGCCAGCGAGGATCATCACCGAGATTCCGGAGGCGAGCACCGGGCTGATATCGGTGGCCAGCACCAGCATCGGGATCTCGGTCCCGGCCACCTTGGTGATGTTGGCCAGCAGGCCCAGGCCCACGATGATGCATGCCAGCGAGAAGGCGATGGCGCCCAGGCTTCCCCCGGCGACCGCTTCCTTGCGGCTGCGCGCCGTCTTTCCCAAGGCAGTCAGGAACGCGGCCAACCACAGCATGCAGAACCCGACGTAGGACAGGGCGGAGAGCACCCAGTTGCTGGAAGCCTGGGTGACATCCAGGCCCGGCAGCAGCGCATTGCCCGCGCTGATGCCGTCGCTGCCGCGGACAATGCTCATGATGCCCAAGGCGATGGCAATCACGACAATGAGCGGACCGATCTTGCCGATGATGTCCACCAGCGAACGCAGGCCAAACCAGACGCTGGCACCGACCACGATGGCCAGGGCGCCGCCGCCGATGAAGCGCGAGAGTCCGTAGTGCTCCTCGAACACTGCGCCGGCGCCGGCGACCATGACGGCAAAGCTCAGGAAGACGAAGAGAATCGAGAAGTAGTCGAAAAAACTGCCCAAGTGCTTGCCGCAGTAGTAGTGGAAGATGTGCGAGGGCTTATCGAATTTCTTGGCTTGGCCCACCACGAAGAACTCGATGATGACGTAGGACATGAGCGCCAGCACCAGGGCGCCGGAGCCGAAGATTCCCCAGTAGCCGTAGGACGTGAAGTACTGCAGGATTTCCTGGCCGGTGGCGAACCCGGATCCGATCAGGAAGGCAATGATTGCCCCCGCGAATGTCAGGACGCGCTTGGGGCTCAGCCTACGGGTGCTGGCTCCGAGCGGTTGCACTGCGGTTCTGTCTGTCACGCTGAATCCGACCTGCCTTCTTCTAGTTGACTGGGGATATTGATTAATATCCTATTGATATATCAGTAATCTAGTTCACACAGTAGGGAAGATCGAGCTAGCGGTCAATGGGTCTGCGTAAGATTACGCGCAGGTGGTGCCAGCAGGGAGGCGGTGCCGGCTGACGGGGGGTGGCCGAGTCGTCCAGCTTCCATCCAGCAGGCGCACAGCGAACGGAAGATGGCAGCGATAGAATTGCAACTAGCCGCCGAAGCGTTCCCGGCGGACGGAAAGGCAAATCAAGCAGTGGCCCCCAGGATTCCATCGAGCAAGCACAGTGCGAACTTTCCTGCCGCTGCGCTGCCCTCGGGCCGCGGGCTGCCCTTCCTGAAGCAGATTTTCAGCTTCCTGCTGCGCGTGCTGAAGCTCAGCCACGTGCGCGTGCTCCGCTACCTCGCGGTGATCACCACTTTGCAGGCAGTTAACGGCCTGCTGGTGATCCCCGCGATCAAGTACCTCTTCGGGCTGGCGCTGGAAAATAGCAACCTGGGCAACGTCACCGACCGGACCTACACCGCGCTGCTGGCCCACCCGGTCTCGGTGCTGCTCCTGGTTGCCATTGCGGTGCTGGCACTGGGTGCGGTGAGCGTGCAGTTCGTGGCGCTGATAGTGATGGTCAACCGCCAGCAATCCGGGCAGCCTCCCAATCTTCGGGCGGTATGCCGCGAAACCGCCTCCTGCCTGCGCCGGATGCTGTCCTATCCCTCGCCGCTGATGATGGCGTACTTCTTCCTCGCCCTGCCGCTGGGCGGCCTGGGCCTGTCGTCCGTGCTGATCCAAGGTGTGGGCATCCCGCCGTTCATCACCCGCGAATACCTCAAGGCGCCGTTGAGCACGGCCCTCTACCTGCTGATGATCGGCGCGATCATCTATGCCAACCTCCGCCTGGTGCTCACCTTGCCGCTGCTGGCCGTCGGCCCGAAGAAGCCGCTGGCCGCCCTGGGCGCCAGCCTGAAAGCCACCCGCCGCAACAGCCTGCGCTACCTGCTGCTGATCGGGATCCCGCTGGGTGCCAGCGCCTTATGCGCCTCGCTGCTGGTCGAGGCGCTGGTATGGATCTCGGATCTGGCCACCGGGCTGCTTAGCGAGCAGGATTCGGCGCTGGTGGCGACCCTGTGCATCGGCGTGGGCCACACGCTGGGCTTTTTGCTGATCGGGGCGGCAACCGTGATGGCGATCCAGGTCTTGGTGGCCCTGGACCGCGAGCACCTGCAGTTGCCGGTCACCCTGCAGGAACGCTCGCAACGGCATCGCCGGACTCGGTCCCTTGTGCTGAAGGCAGCGGCCGGATCCGCGGCCGCCGCACTGGTGCTTTCGGGCAGCCTTGCCGCCTCCCCGGCCCTGGGACAGACCGCAACCGGAGCCGGGGAGGCCAAGATCCTGGCCCACCGCGGCTACTCGGCCGGAGGGGTGGAGAACACGCTGGCCGCACTGGACGCCGCGGCAGCGCATGAGGCCGATATCGTCGAGGCTGATTTCCAGGAAACCGCGGATGGGCATTTCGTCGCCAGTCATGACACCAACCTGCTGGTGATGGCAGGGGTGAACCAGAACATCCATGAGATGACCCTGGCCGAAGTCCGGAAGGTCACGGTCCGCGAAGGCGGCTTCACCGGGCGCATCCCCACTATGCAGGAATATCTCCAGCGCGCCGAGCAGCTGGGCATCCAGGTGCTCGTGGAACTGAAGGTCACCGGACATGAATCCAGGGACTATCTCACGCGCTTCCTTGCGCAGGCCGACGCCGCCGGAACCGCCACGGAGAACATCTACCATTCGCTGAACCCCCGTGCGGTCAAGGAAATCAAGCAACGGCGACCCGAGTTGCGGGTCGGGCTGACCGTGGCGATGAGCATGGGCGGGCTGCCGAAGACGAAGGCCGACTTCTACACGCTGGAGCAGGCCTCCTTCACCCGCGAGTTCCTGGCCCAGGCCCATGCGCTGGACCGCGAGGTGCATATCTGGACGGTGAATGACGAGTCGAGCATCCGCGAGCTGCTGGGCGCCGGCGTGGACGGCATCGTCACCGACAACGTCGAGCTGGCCATCCGGGATCGCTACCTGGTGGCCAACCATCCGGCCGCGGACTACAGCGTCGGTTCCACGCTGGCCTATCTGGACATCTTCCGCTAGCCTCCGCTGTTCAGGGCGTCTCCGGATAGGTGCCGTCACCCAGATCCGGATCCGCCAGGGACTGCAGCGGATCATGCAAGAACACTCGGCGCCCCTCATTGCGCAGCCGGCGCAGCCCCTCCAGCGTCATCCGCCGGGCCACGTCGGTGAAGGAGAACACCCGGGAGATATCCAGGTGTGCCGGCCCGTCGAAATCCGATGCGGCGAACAGGTCGAGCAGCTCGGCTGCGGCGGTGAACTGCACATTGCCCTGCAAGGTGAACGTCTCGCGGGTGCCCCCGCGCCGCACATCGACGACGTCGAGCCGTCCATGGCTCGGAGCCAGCAGATGCATGCCCATATCCGTGGAAAGCCTTTCGAAGGCCCGCCGCGATCGCTGGCTGTTGCCGTGCGAATCCAGTCGCGGCGAGAACGCGCCGATGCCCACCTGGTCCGGCAGCACGCCCACCAGCCCGCCGGCCACCCCGCTCTTGGCAGGGATCCCGACCCGGGTCAGCCAGTCGCCGGCCCCGTCATACATGCCGGCCACCGCCATCACCGACATGACCTGCCGGGCGGTGGCCTCATCCATGATCCGCTCGTGCGTGCACGGCTGCACGCCGCCGTTGGCCAGGGTGGCGGCCATCGCCGACAGGTCGGCCACCGTGACCAGAATTGAGCACTGCCGGGTGTAGCCGGCCACCACCTCATGCGGGTCATCGGCAATGATCCCGTGCTTGCGCAGCATATGGGCCATGGACAGGTTGTGGTCGGCGGTGCCCAGCTCCGAAGCGAAAACCGACTCGTCGATGCGCAGCTGGCGTCCGGCCAGTGCCGAGAACAGCTCAAGGGCCCGGTCGACCCGCTGCTCGCCGGTGGCATCGGCGCCGACCAGCAGCCCGTGGGCGGCGATGGCCCCGGCATTGATCATCGGGTTCTTCGGCCGGTTGGTCCCGGCTTCCAGCGACAGCTCATTGAACGCCTCGCCCGAGGGTTCCACCCCGATGCGCTCCAGCACCTGGTCCAGGCCGCGGTCCATGATCGCCGCCGCGTAGGCGAAAGGCTTGGAAATCGACTGGATGGTGAACTCGATGCCTGCATCCCCGGCGGTGTAGGTGCTGCCCATGGCGGTGGTCACGGCCAAGGCGAAATAGTCGGGATGGGCTTCGGCCAGCTCGGGAATGTAGCCGGCACGCTCGCCGCTGGTGTCATCGCGCAACGCGTCGAGCACTTCGCGCAGGTAATCGGGAATCGGATTCTGCATGGGTGCAATCCTCAAGATCGAATCGGACGTCAGCTCCAGCCGTACCGGTGCTGACTCCAATCTAGCCGCCCCAGGCGGGTTGCGCGGTGTTCTCTTTGCTGAACCGGGAATCGGATGCGCCGCAATCTTGTGAAATTGCTATGCGGATGCCGGGGATCTGGCAAACAAATGGAACTTTCAAGCAAAATGGGTAGCAGCATGCTGGATAATTATTGGAACACAGCAGATCGGAGGAAGATACTCCGATCGGAAGGGAATGATGGACGCTTCAGGCGACAGTAGATCTCATAGTTCCAGCCCTCTGCCCGGCAGGATTGCCGGCCAGGCTTCGAAGGACAGGGGGTGCAGATAATGGAATGGATTTCTCTGGCTTTGGCCGTGCTCCTCATTCTCGGATGCGGGCTCTTCGTAGCTGCGGAATTCGCGTTGATCACGGTTAACCGAAATCAAGTCAAGCAGGCCGCCGCCGATGGCGACCGCCGCGCCCAAGGCGTGCTCAAGGGCATGAGCACCCTGTCCACCCAGCTTTCAGGTGCCCAGCTGGGCATCACCCTGACCAACCTCGGCATCGGCTTCCTGGCCGAGCCCGCCATCGCCGCCCTCGTGGGGGGCCCGCTGCAGGATGCAGGCCTCGACGCGGCCCTGGCCCGCACGGTCTCCGTTGCCATCGCGCTGGTGCTGGCCACGATCCTGACCATGGTCTTCGGCGAGCTGGTCCCCAAGAACCTGGCCATTGCCAAGCCCTTTGCCACCGCTAAGGCGGTGGTGGGCTTCCAGCGCGGCTTCAGCACCGTCACCAAGCCTTTCCTCTCATTCTTCAACGGCAACGCCAACTGGATTGTGCGCCGGTTCGGCATCGAGCCCCAGGAAGAACTGGCCTCCACCCGCTCCGCCGAGGAACTCGTCGCGCTGGTGGGGCACTCCGCCCGCGAAGGCGTGCTGCCCTCGGAAACCGCGGAGATGCTGCGCCGCACCGTGGCCTTCGGCAACCGCCGTGGCCACGACGTGATGACCGCCCGTTCGCGGATGGCCACCGTGACCGCGCAGCAGAGCGTGGAAGACGTGCTGCAGCTGGCCGCGCAAACCGGCCATTCGCGCTTCCCGCTGGTAGCCGAGGACGGCCACCGGGTGCTGGGACTGGTGCATATCCGCGCCTTGCTCGCCGTGCCTTTCGAGCAGCGCGCGCACACCGCGGTGGGGGACTACGCCCAGGATGCATTGCTGGTCCCGGACACCATCGAGCTCGACGAGCTGATGGACCAGCTGCGCAGCGGCGGCATGCAACTGGCGGTGCTGATCGACGAGACCGGCGACGTCGCCGGCATGCTGACCCTCGAAGACCTCGTGGAAGAGATCGTCGGGGAAGTGCGCGATGAGCATGACCCGCAGGACTCCAGCGTCCAAGTCCTTTCGGAGAATAGATGGCGACTGGATGCGGCGTTGCGCCCGGATGAAGCCAGCGAGCTGCTGGGCTGCCAGATCCCCGAGGACTCGGACTACGAGACCTTGGCCGGGTTGCTGACCGTGCAGCTGGGACGCTTCGGCCAGGTCGGCGACGTGGTCACCCTCGTGGTGCCCGGCGTTCCCGACGGACCGGACAAGCAGCTGGTATTCACCATCCACGCCACCGATGAGCAGCGGATCGCGATCGTTGACGTGGAAGTGTCCGAACTTGATGAGGAAGAGGCCGGGCGGTGAGCGATCTTATCGGAATTCTTGTGACGGTCCTGCTGCTTGCGGCGAACTTCTACTTTGTCGGCGCCGAGTTCGCGCTGATCTCGGCACGCCGAAGCATCATCGAGCCCAAGGCGATGGCCGGCAGCCGCAGCGCCAAGCTGACCCTGTGGGCCATCGAGAACGTCTCGCTGGTGATGGCCGGCGCCCAGCTGGGCATCACCGTGTGCTCGCTGGCACTGGGCTATGTCACCAAGCCGCTGGTGAAGTACGCGGTAGCCGGTCCCTTCGAGGCCATCGGGATTCCTGAGGGCATGATCGATGCGCTGTCCTACGCGATTGCGCTGATCGTGGTCACCTACCTGCACGTGGTGCTCGCCGAGATGGTGCCGAAGAACATGGCGCTGGCCGGCCCGGAGCGCCTGGCGCTGATCCTGGGCCCGAGCATGGTGGTGCTGGTGAAGATCCTGCGCCCGGTGCTGTGGCTGATGAACGCCATGGGCAACCTGGTCCTGCGGATCTTCGGGGTGGCCCCGAAGAACGAGGTGGCCAGCACTTTCACCCGCGACGAGGTCTCCTCCATGGTGGCCGAATCCCGCGAGGGCGGTGTCCTGGATGAGCAGGACGAGCAGCTGCTGATGGGCGCCCTGCACTTCGATGCGCGCAGCATCGAGTCGGTGGCTATCAGCTTCGATGAGGTGCAGACCCTGCCGGTGGATTGCACGGTGGCCGATATCGAGTCGGCGGCCGCGCATGGCTTCTCCCGCTTCCCGCTGGTGCAGGCCGATGGCACCCCGGTGGGCTATGTCCACGTGAAGGACGTGCTGGGTGCCGATGCGCACACCCGCAAGCGGCCTCTGCAGCCCAGCGGCATCCGAAAGCTGCCGTCCTTCGCCCCGCAGCAAAGCGTGCGCACCGCGCTGCAGGAAATGCAGCTCACCGGTGCCCACCTGGCGCTGGTCCGCGAAGGCGGAACCGGAAAGGTCACCGGCATGGTGACCTTGGAGGACATGCTCGCAGAGCTGGTCGGCCAGATCAGGGACGAGCGCCGCAGCGCGCACTAGTGGCGCAACGCAGAAAGAAAGCAGGGAAAAGGGGCTGGAGGCAGGACGGGAAACCGTCCTGCCTCCAGCCCCTTACTGGTAGAGGGCGTCAGTGCGCCTCGGCGAACGGCGAATTCCGGCGCGAAAGCACCAGAGTCAGCGACGCGCCGAGCAGTGCGAAGAACGTGGTTAGCCACCAGGTGGCATTCCACCCTCCGGTGAGCGTCGCCGTGGCTGCGAGCAGCATCGGGCCGGTGAAATTGCCGATATTGAAGATCTGCTGGGTCAAGCCCATCGAGGCAGGGGCCGAACCGCCCGGCGGTGCCAGGTCGACCACCACGCGGGTCATGGTGGTCGGGATGGTGGCGCCGGCCAGCGAGAAGAGGCCGACGCAGAGCATCTGGATCAGCAGCAGCCCCGGGGGATAGTCGACGGCGAAGGTCAGGATGGAGGTCAGCGACATCAGCGCGAAGCCGGTGAACAGCAGGGTGCGTCCGTTCACGCCGCGCTGGAGCAGCCCGCCGCAGATGATCGCGCCCACTGCATTCAGCCCGCCGATCACGGCAGAGGCCAAACCACCGGCCACCGGATCCAGGCCGAATTCCTCGTAGATGGTGGGCAGGAACCCCACGACCGCCATCCATTGAACCGTATAGCAGCCGAATATCAGCCCGCTGATTCACACGCGCGGTGCCCGGGCGGTAATGGCGATGCGCCGGGCCGCTTCGCGCAGGGCTGCCGGACCCGAAGGCTGATCCGCGCCCACGAACTTGAAGATCAGCGGAATGGGCAGCAGGGTGATGAACGCGAGGATACCCCACCACAGGTGCCACGACAGATGCTGGAGCGCCAAGGCGGTGGAGAAGACTCCGATGAACGTGGCCATGCCCATGTAGGCGGCCCACCATCCCACGGCCATATTCAGGTTCCTGATGGGTGCATGCAGCCGGACCAGTCCCGGCCCCATGACGGTGGCCATGATGACACCCGCGCCTTCCAGGATGCGGGTAGCCAGCAGCAGGGGCGCGCTGGGGGCCACGGCGCCCAGCGCGCTGCCGAGCACCAGCAGCAGCAGGCCGAGGATCAGGGTGCGCCGCTGGGAGATGACTTCCGAGAGCAGGGATACTGCCAGCCCGCCGGCCATGCCCGCAACTTGGACCACGCCCAGCAGCACCCCGGAGAATAGCAGCGAGAAGCCCAGCTCGTTCTGGATGACGGTCAGCGCTGGAGCGAGCTTCCAGATGTGAAGCCCTGCCATTACGCCGGAGGCCACAATGATGATCCAGGCCGCGTTGGTCCGTTGCTGGACCTGGTTCATCTTGGCTTGCACTGCCACCGATGCCTCCTTGCCTATTGCGCGCAAACTGGTTTCGGGCGCTATTGTCCACTTCGGATTGTGGCACGGGCAGGGCAACGATCCGGCATTCATGTCATTGAATGGAATACCTGCCTGCAGCAATCCGGACTGGATCCGCCAGCCCAAGAAGAATTCCGGCGGCCGAAGCCAGCACATGCCCGGCGGAATTCCAAGCATAGAAGATACAGGAGCCGATGGCGGTCACCCGGATGATCGCCGAAACCTTCCCGGTGGTCCTTAGCTGCCGCTTGGAGAGCACGGCCAAACGGATCATGATTGCGCAACCGGCCACGATAGTCCCGTAAAAGCCGGGAGCCCGGGCCGTACGTCGAGCTTGCCTGTGGCCTCGGGAATGGCGGGTCTTCACGGTCCAATCCTTCGGCAGGTCGCAGGAGCGAGCTGGGAGTTCGCCGATATTTCCTGGGCGTTCCCTTGCGAATCGAGTCCTCGGAGTAGTTTGGGGTCCAACTCGGCCGATCAAGCTCAGGAGGAATGATGTTCCGGCAACGTCCGTTCCGCACCCGGCAGGTGAAGGGGGCTGCGGTTCTTGGAAGCGTCTTCTTGGCGACGGCCTGCTTCCCAGCGGTGCCGGTGGACCCCGAGGGAACCCTCGACACGGTCCGTTCCGGGACACTTCGGGCCGGCGTATCTCCTGCTTCGGATTTCGTGGAAATAAGGGACGGTGAGCCCCAGGGCGCCGAAGCAATGCTCATAGAAGACTTTGCGGAGCATGCAGGAGCGGAAATCCAATGGACCATTGGTGGCGAGGAGCAGCTAGTGAAGCAGCTGGAAGCAGGCCAGCTGGATCTGGTGGCAGGAGGCATCACTTCCAAGACGCCGTGGTCGGAAAAAGCTGGGGTAACCCGTCCCTATAGGACCGCCACTGACGCCGAAGGCAAGGAAATGAAAATAGTCCTGTTCGTGCCTCCGGGCGAAAACGCTTTCCTGTCCGAGGTGGAATACTTCCTGGACCAGACGCAGGAGATGCCATGAAAAACGCTGCGGGAACCCATTTGCCTCCCGAGCAACGCGAACTCATGGCTCGCGCCGCAAGGCTCGAGTTGATCAGCATCGGATACACGGCGCTCACTATTACCCTTGTTGCCCTAGTGGTGGGAAATTCGCAGGCCATGCGCACAGCGTGGATAGAAGACATGCTTTCAGTCCTGCCGCAGCTGGCCTTCTTGGCATCGCTGCAGTTCACCCGCAAGGCCCGTCGGTACTCCCACCCCTACGGCTACCACCGGTCCATGGGAGCCGGGCATCTGGTCGCAGGAGTAGCGTTGCTGGTCGTCGGAGCGATGCTCGCGTACGAATCGGTCTCGGCGCTAGTTAAATTGGAGCACCCGACGATCGGTACCATGAACCTGTTTGGCCATACGGTATGGCAAGGATGGATCATGATGGCGGTCATGGCGCTAATCGCGGCACCGGCCGTGGTGCTGGGACGGCTGAAAATCAAGATTGCCCAACCTCTGCACAATAAGCTGCTCTACGCTGACTCCAAGATGGCCAAGGCCGACTGGCAGACCAATGCTGCTTCGATCGTCGGCGTGGCCGGAATCGGCATTGGATTGTGGTGGCTGGATTCCACAGCGGCTCTGGTGATCGCTGCGGGCATTCTCAAAGACGGCTGGGACAGCACGAGATCCGCAACATCGGATTTGCTGGACCGCCGTTCCAAAGGCGTCGATGGCACGGATCCGCACCCGCTGATCCCGGCCATGGAGGAACAGCTTCAGTCCCTGGAGTGGGTTCGGACTGCGGGCTTGAGGGTCCGCGAACTGGGCCAGGTCCAGCACACCGAAGCGTTCATCGTTCCGGAAGCGGAAACCGTGACGCTTGCCCAATCAGAGGAAGCGCGGAAAGCGCTTGAAGGAACCGACTGGAAAGCGTATGACGTGGTGGTGACGATAGTTCCCGAGCTGCCTGAATTCCTCAAACAGGACTGAAAACCGAGTTTCCGGTCATCGCCCGCCTTGGCTGCCCCGCCGGGTTAGCCGATATCCGTCGGCAGCGGGGTTACTTGCCCGGGCCAGTCGCTGCGGACGAAGCAGGGAATCTCATGGATTGCCGCGCTATGGGACCAGAATGCGACGCGAAACGGCATCAGTTTCTCTGTGCGGCGCCTGGAACAGAGTTCGCTGATGGTGGTCCCAGCTGGCAGGTGGGGAACTTTGGGAAAGAGCGGGCTGGGCACCGTGACATGCCACAGCTGCAGCTCATCTGCCAGGCCGTCAACGAGAACCATGAGCACTGCGCGTCCATGCACTGATACGAAGCCCATGACTTCATCCACCGGATCAGCGCGTCGGGCGAAAACCACGGGCATGCCTTCCATCCAGCCGTACGCAGTGAGATGGGTTCTGGCCTCGGGGCATTGAAAAAGTTTTTCGACGCGTTGCATGGCGTGAATACGGGTTTCAGGCGTGCTCATATAAATCCTCCGCTGATGGCAGCTCTCCGAAAGGTGACCGCCCACGAAGCCCTGCGGCGTTGAGCCGAGGGATCCCCGGGTTTCGCCTTTGGCGCTCGGTGATCATCGTGGAGTGTTCTTCTGAGGATACCTCCTATTGCGCAGAACTACGTAAAATCCACGGCTCGCAATCGAGTCCGGTGCAAGGTGCCGGAGGCTTACCTTGGGCTTTCCTCCCAATGGTGGTTATATCCACAGGATGCTGGCACGATCGTCCTCAGGCCACTAGTGCCGACTGTGCGTCCAGCGAGACCTAAGGAGCATCATGCATTTGCCCGTACCCCGCGGAGAACTGTCCCGAGCGCTGATCAACGCGCTGCTGTGCGACCCCTCGGGAGAATATGCAGAATATCTGGCAACGGCCGCAGAGGAACGATTGGCTGCGACGACGAATGTGCTGGATGACGGGGACCTGCAGCTGAGCCTTTTCGTGCTCTACGAGTTGCACTATCGGGGATTCGCAGAAGTCGATGATCATTGGGAATGGAACCCTGGGCTCATTTCGGTCCGGGCCCAGATCGAGGAGGCTTTCGAGCAGGAGCTACGCAAAGCGGCAGGCCCTCTTCCAAGCGTGGCGCCGAGCTCATCCAAGGTGGCCGAAGCCTTGTTCGCGCTCGCTGCGAATGATGATGGACCGTCGGTCTCGAAGTTCATCCAGCGCAAGGCCAATGCCGCCCAAGCACGCGAATTCTTGATTCTCAAGTCGATCTACCAGCTGAAGGAAGCTGATCCGCATACCTGGGCGATCCCGAAACTCCAGGGCCGTGCAAAAGCCGCAATGGTGGAGATCCAGGCTGATGAATACGGAAACGGGCAGCTGCCGCGAATGCATAGCGAACTGTTCAGGCAAACGATGAGGGGCATGGGCCTGCGAGATGACTTCGGCGCGTACGTCGACCGCATTCCCGCGGTGACACTGGCGGCCGTCAACATGATTTCGCTCTTCGGCATGCACCGGCGCCTTCGCGGAGCCATCACTGGCCACCTGGCACTGTACGAGATGACATCTTCGATACCCCAGGCGGCTTATGCCCGCGGGTTCCGGCGCCTTGGGTATGAATCCCCGGTGACCGACTACTTCGATGAGCATGTGGAAGCTGATGCGGTCCATGAGCAAATCGCCGGCCGCGACCTGGCTGGCGGACTGGCTGAATCCGAACCGGAGCTGGTGCCAGACATCCTCTTCGGAGCGTACGCAGCGGCAGCAGTTGACGCATTGGCTGGCGTAAAGTACTTGGACGCGTGGGAAGCGGGCCGATCGGCGTTGCATGCCGGGGCAGGGGTAACCGCATGAGCGACGGGCACCGCGCTCCGGACGCAGCCACCATTACCGTTTGCCCGCAGGGCCCATTGCTGCTCAGGGGCGATTTTGAAATTGTGGATGCCGAGGGGCAATCCATCGAGGCCCGGCAAGGGCCCGTAGCGCTATGCCGCTGCGGGGGCTCCGCCATCAAGCCCTTTTGCGATGGCACGCACAAGCTCATGAAGTTCGAGCGCCCGAAATAGGGCACTCGCCCGTGCCTGCAAGCAAGGGCCGCGTGGCAAAACCGCCTAGGGCTTAGGTGCCAAGCTGGCGCCCAAGGTTTCCAAGGCGCCGGGGACCACGGAGAAGTAGGCCCAGACCCCGCGCTTCTCGCGGTGCAGGATCCCGGCATCCACGAGGATCTTCAAATGGTGCGAGACGGTGGGCTGCTTGAGGCCCAGCGGCTCGGACAGGTCGCAGACGCAGGTCTCGGCAGACTCGCTGCTGGAGACGATGGACAGGATGCGCAGACGATTGGGGTCGCTCAGCGCCTTGAATCGCAGTGCCAGCAGTTCGGCTTCCTCGGCGTTCAGGATTGCCTCCCCGGGGGATGGCACGCAGCAGGTATCGGCAGCCGGCGCGGTGCACGTGCCGTCGGCAGGATTCGCGGTGGCTGTGCTCATGGACTCGGCTCTTTTCTTGTCTTGGCGTCTTGGCGTCTTGGCCGGCGCCAGAGATTGACAAACGTCGATATATTTCATCATACTCAAAACATCGATAATCGTCGATGTCTATTCTTGGAGTGATGATTCAGTGGCACCTGCCCCTGCGCTAGACACGGCCCCCGTGGCGGCCAAGCTTTCCTTCCTGGACCGCTACCTGGCCTTGTGGATCCTGCTCGCCATGGCCGTCGGCCTGGGCCTGGGCCGCATCTTCCCGCAGCTCGGCGCCTTGCTGGACCGCTTCACCGTGGCCGGGGTGTCGGTGCCCATCGCCATCGGCCTGCTGGTCATGATGTACCCGGTGCTGGCCAAGGTGCGCTACAACGAAACCGGCCGTGTGCTGGCCGACAAGAAACTGATGGTCACCTCGCTGGTGATCAACTGGATCCTCGCCCCGGCATTCATGTTCGTGCTGGCCTGGATCTTCCTGGCCGAGCTGCCGGAATACCGCACCGGGCTGATCATCGTGGGGCTGGCCCGCTGCATCGCCATGGTGTTCATCTGGAATGACCTGGCCTGCGGGGACCGCGAAGCGGCCGCCGTGCTGGTGGCCATCAACTCGGTATTCCAGGTCATCGCCTTCGGTGCCCTGGGCTGGTTCTACCTGCAGGTGCTGCCTTCCTGGCTGGGACTGGAAACCATCAGCGCGCAATTCTCCATCGCCGCGATCACCGTCTCGGTGCTGGTTTTCCTGGGCATCCCGCTGGTGGCCGGCTACCTGACCCGCACGCTGGGCGAAAAGGCCAAGGGCCGCGACTGGTACGAGGGAAAGTTCCTGCCGAAGATCGGCCCGTGGGCGCTGTACGGATTGCTGTTCACCATTGTCCTGCTCTTTGCGCTGCAGGGAGACAACATCATCTCCAAGCCGCTGGACGTGCTGCGCATGGCCATCCCGCTGCTGGTCTACTTCGTGGTGGTCTTCGGCGCCGGCATGCTCATTGGCCACTGGCTGAAGCTGGGGTACCCGCGCACCACCACCCTGGCCTTCACCGCGGCCGGGAACAACTTCGAGCTGGCCATTGCGGTGGCCATCGCCACCTTCGGCGCCACCAGCGGACAGGCCCTGGCCGGCGTGGTCGGCCCGCTGATCGAGGTGCCGATCCTGGTCGCCTTGGTCTATGTCGCCCTGTGGGCCCGGAAATTCTTCCCCGCATCCAGCACCGTCACAACTTCTGCCTGAGGAAAATAACCATGACTGCAACCGAGAAGCCTTCAGTTCTCTTTGTCTGCGTGCACAACGCCGGACGCTCCCAGATGGCCGCTGCCTTCCTCTCCCACCTGTCCGAAGGGCGGATCGAGGTCCGCTCGGCCGGCTCGGCTCCCGCTGATTCGGTTAACCCGGCGGCGGTCGAGGCCATGAAGGAAGTCGGCATCGACATGTCGGCGGAAATTCCCAAGGTGCTGACCACCGAAGCGGTGCAGGACTCCGATGTGGTGATCACCATGGGCTGCGGGGACGCATGTCCATTCTTCCCGGGCAAGCGCTATGAGGACTGGAAGCTGGAGGACCCTGCAGGCCAGGGCATCGACGGTGTGCGCCCGATCCGCGATGAAATCCGCACCCGGATAGAGCAGCTCATCGCCGAACTGCTGCCAGCCAGCTAAGCAGCACCCGCCACCCGGAATCCAGCAGCCAAGGAGAAATCCATGAACCAGAACCTTCCAGTGATCGTCATTGGCGCCGGCCCCATCGGGCTGGCCACCGCAGCCCACCTGCGCGAGCGCGGGCAGGAGGCGCTTGTCCTGGAAGCCGGGGACAGCGCCGGTGCCGCGATTGCCCAGTGGTCCCACATCAAGCTTTTCTCCCCATGGCGCTTCGATATCGATGCCGCGTCCCGACGGCTGCTGGAAACCCCCAGCGAAGGATATGCCGGGGATTGGGAAGAGCCGCGTATCACCAAGCTGCCCACCGGTGCGGAACTGGTCAGCGAGTACCTGCAGCCGCTGGCAGCCCACCCGGAACTGGCACCGCGCATCCGCTAAGGCCACCGCGTGGTGAAGATCAGCCGCGTGCTGGCCGACGGCCGCGGCGCCGACAAGGCCCGCACCGCGAACCGCGACGACGCACCGTTTTTGGTGCGCACCGAAACCCCTGGCGGCCTGGTGGATCTGCTCGGCCGCGCCGTAGTTGACGCCAGCGGCACTTGGAACCAGCCAAGCCCGGTTGGCCGGGGCGGCATCGAGGCGATTGGCGAAGCCGAAGCGCGCGAACAGGGTTTCATCATCAGCGGGTTGCCCGATCCGCTGGGCGCCGATGAGCACGAGCTGGCAGGCAAGGACCTGCTGGTGCTCGGCGCTGGGCATTCGGCGGCAAACACCATCATCGCCCTGGGCCGGTTGCAGAAGCAGTATCCGGACACCCGCATCCGCTGGGGCCTGCGCGGGGAAGCCAACCCGATCCGGCTCTACGGCGGCGGAGCGTCCGACCAGCTTCCGGCCCGGGGCCAGCTGGGCACCTCGCTGCGCCGGCTGGTGGAAAACGGCCACGTGGAACTGCTGGAGAATGTCTCCGTCGCGTCGATGAACGCAGGGGAGCAGCTGGCAGTCGTGCTGGCTGATGGCCGCGAGCTGGCCGTTGACCGCATTATCGCCGCCACCGGTTTCCGCCCCGATCTGCAGATGCTTTCCGAGCTGCGCCTGGAGCTGGACGAATGCGTCGAGGCCCCGCGCCAGCTCGGTCCCTTGATCGATCCGGAGTTCCACAGCTGCGGAACGGTCAACGCGCACGGCGCCAAGGAACTGGCGCACCCGGAAAAGGACTTCTACATCGTTGGCATGAAGAGCTATGGGCGGGCCCCGACGTTTCTGATGGCTACCGGCTAGGAGCAGGTGCGCTCCATTGCCGCCGCCCTCTCCGGTGATGCGGAGGCGGCCGGCCGGGTGGAGCTGGAGCTGCCGGAAACAGGTGTCTGCTCAACGGACCTGGGCGGCTCCTGCGACGCTCCGGCCAGCGAAAACTCCTGCGGAACGGAACCGGCCGAGCCTGCCGAACCCAGCGGCTGCTGCAGTTCGCCGCGGCCGGTGAGCCTTGGGCTGTCCACCGGAACGCTGCATGGCAATAGCGAACTGGCGGCGGGACGGTAGTCCCGCCGTTCAGCTCACCGGCACCTGGGAGTTCCCGGACTGCGCCTCCGGCTTCTTCGAAGGGCCGCGGGAACCGGCACGCCGCGGCGCCGGAATCCCGGCGAGCGCCACAGCGCACACGGAGGTCAGCACCAGTGCGGCAGCCGGGGCGATGGCTGTGAACGGAGCCCGCTCGACGTAGCCGATGCCTTCGGCCAGCAGCAGCCCCCACTCCGGGGTGGGCGGTTGCGCCCCGAGCCCGAGGAATCCCAGGGCAGCCAAGGCCAAAGCCACCCCGGGCAGCCGCAGCATCCCGTGCCGCAGCAATGCGGGAATCACCGCTGGCAGCAAATGCTGGATCCAGATCCTGCTCCGCGGGACCCCCGAGAGCGGAAGCCAGCGGATATGCGGCATGGCCCGCGCCTCGTCAAGCAGCGAGGCCGCATGGGTGGCCAGCGGAGGCCAGCTCACCCAGAGCACGGCCAGCGCGGCACCGCCCACCGATGGGCCCACCAGGGCCGCGATGACGACCCCGGCAAGAATCGGCGGCGTCGCGTTGGCAATTACCGCCGGTCCGCGCGAGATCTCGCCGGCCGCCGCCAGCAGCAGGCCGATCAGGATCGCGCCGGCCACGATCAGCAGTGCCGGTCCCACGGTGCCCAGGGTTCCGTGGGCTACCCGTGCCAGCAGATCCCTGCCGCTGGCATCCGCGCCGAAAGGGAGGCCCGGTTCCGGGGCCTGCAGCCGCCCTAATGCAATGGCATAGGGATCGCGCGGCAACCCGGAAGCCAGGATGGCCAGCAGTGCGGCGCAGGTGATGCCCGCGGTCCAGCGCTGGATCCTGCCGGTGCCGCGGGCCTCGGGCGGGGCAGGCAGCGACCCGGGCGGCAGGGCGCCTCCGCGCAGCGTGCGCCGAGCCGCCGCGGTGAGCGCCCCGATCAGCACGGCCGAGGCCGCCATCAGCAGCAGGCCGGCCTGCAACGCGGGAATGTCCTGCGCATTGGCGGCCCCGAGCAGGTAGCGGCCGAGCCCGGGGATCGCGAAGACCTGCTCCACGGCCACCGCGCCGCCGAGCAATCCGATGAACGCCAGGCCAAGCTGGTCGATGACCGCGGCCGCGGCCCGGCGCAGCACCCCGGAAAGGATGGCCGGCGCCGGTGCCCCGGCCAGGTGCCAGATCCCGACCCAGCGTTCGCCGGCCACCGCGGCAATGGCATCTGCCGCCAGCCGGCCCAGCAACCCGCCGGCCGGGATGCCCAGTGCCAGCGCGGGCAGAATGGCGGTTTCCAGCCCGGTCCACCCATAGGGCGGCAGCCATTGCAGCTGCACCGCCACCAGCACCAGCAGCATGCTGGCGAGCAGGAATTCCGGCAACGAGGTCAGCGCCACGCCCAGCGGACCGGACCCGGACTGCCGCTGGTTGCGCAGCACGCGCAACGCCGCCGGCAGCACCAGGGCAAAGGCCACGGCCAGCGCCACCAGGACGGCGAAGGCGGTGAGCGTGGCGGAGACCGACAGGGCCCGCCAGGCTCCGGGTGCGATCGGCGCCCCGCTGACCCAGGAGCTGCCCAGATCCCCGTGCAGCACCCCGGACCACCAGTGCCAGCTGGTGGCCAGCGGTCCGCGGTCAAGGCCCAGCTGCGCGCGCACGGCGGCCAGAGCCTGTGCGGTGGGTTCCAGTTCGGCATAGCGGGCACGGAGCACCGCCGCGGCCGGATCGGTGCGCGAAAGCCAGGGCAGGGCGCCGGCCACCAGCAGCAGCGCCAGCGCGCTGAGCAGGCAGGAGGCGAAGGACGCCCAGGCGATGCGCCGGCGGCGGGAGAACCAGTTCATCGGCAGCCCGGCCCCTACTCGTTGCCCAGGCGGGTCTGCGCGGTGACCAGCTCGCGTTCGCGCGGATCCTGCGCGGCGCCGTGCACGGCAGGGCTCTCGCCCTGGATCACGCGTTCGTGCAGCAGCGGGATGGCCGCGTCGGTGCCCAGGATGCGGGCCTCGGCGAGCATGATCTGCTGCTGGCGCTGCTCCCCGGCATCGGTTTGCGCGGCCCGGTCGATGGCCTGCTCCACGTCCGTGTCGCAGAGCTGGGCGATGGCGAAGCCGCCCTCGCAGGTGAAGTCCGAGGCGAAGTACGCCACCGGATCCCCGGAATCCAGCACGGTGGCGCGGGAGAGGATGAAGGCATCGAAGGCCCCGTCCAATGCGTCGGCTTCGATGTATTGGTACTCGCGCACATCCTGCTTCACGATGAATCCGGCGGCTTCCAGCTGCTGCTGGAGGATCACCGCGACCTCTGGCAGCTCGGCGCGGTCGGTGAAGGTGCCCAGGGTGATCTCCACGTCCTGGACCTGCGCGGGTTCGGCGCGCTGGGACAGCAGCTGCCGGTATTCTTCCGTTTCGCGCAGCCCGGCGGCGTAGGGCAGGGCCGGGCCGAGCAGGCCGTCAGCGAGGTCCGCCCGGTTCTCGTACACGGACTGGATGATGGCGGCCCGGTCAATGGCCTCGCGGGCCGCGGCGCGCACCTCCGGATCGGCGAAAGGCCCCTTGGCGGTGTTCAGGTACAGCGTATTGGTGCGCGGCATCGGCACTTCGGTGAGCAGCTCCTGGTCCACCGAGGCGGCCTGGCCGGCCGGGATGGCCTCGACGATATCCGCTTCCCCGGTGCGCAGCGCGGCGGTGCGCGCGGTGCCATCGGGCACGAACTTCACGTCGATGCCGGCAGCCTCGGCCTTGTCTCCCCAATAATCCTCGTAGCGGTCCAGCGTGGTCCCGGACATCCCGTCCACTGCCGTGATCTGGAACGGGCCGGTGCCGTGGCCTGCCGGGTCAACCCCGCTGTTGGTGTAGGCCTCGGGCGCGAAGATGGCCAGCTGCGGGCTGGAGAGCCGCTGGGGCAGCAGCGGGTCGGGATCCGCGGTGGTGATCCGCAGCCCGTGTTCCCCGAGCACCTCGACGCCCAGGGCGGTGCCGTTCAGGATGCGCGGCACCGGGGTGGAATCGATGGCCCGCTGCAGGGAGTTCGCCACCGACGGAGCACCCAGCGGCTGCCCGTTATGGAACGTGACGCCCTTCCGGATGGAGAATTCCCAGACCAGGTCATCGATGCGTTCCCAGCTGGTCGCCAAGGCCGGCTGGGCATCCCCGGACTCATCGAGGGTGACCAGGGTTTCGGCGGTGGACCAGCGCGAGAGCTTGAACGCGTCATCGCTCAGCGGGCTGAGCCCGGAGCGGGGAGGCTGCATGTGGGCCACGGAGATGCGGCCGGTGCTGCCGGCCTGCTCGGACGCTGCGGAGAAGCAGCCGCTGAGGGCCAGCGTCCCGGCCAGCGGGATGGCGAGCAAGGCCAGTGTTTTCTTGCGGAGTCGATTCATGGGTGCGGTGTCCTTGGGTGATAGCGGGAGCGGTCAGGTGGGGCTTATTGGGCGGGCGGTTGGATGCTGATGGTGCGCGCGCAGCACGCCGCCAGCTGCGGGTCATGGGTGATCAGCAGCAGGGCAATGCCTGAAGCTGCGGCGGTGGAGAGCAGCTGGCCGGCAACGGCCTGGGCGGTGCCAGGATCCAGGGCGCTGGTCGGTTCATCAGCCACGAGCACGCACGGCTTCACCGCCACGGCGCGGGCCAGCGCGGCCCGCTGCAGCTGCCCGCCGGAGAGCTGATGCGGGCGGCGGTCCAGCAGCCCGGGGTCGAACTGGGCCAGCTCGGCGGCCTGGGCAATGAGCGTTGCCGGGTGGGCGGAGGGGAGCAGCCGGGTGATGGCGTGCTGCAGCGAGGTGCGGATGCTCCAGCGAGGCACGAAGGCGGCGGCAGGATCCTGCGGCACGCCCTGGACCAGCCGGCGGCGTGCCGCCGCATGGCTGCGTTTTGGTGCGCTCCACGGCTCCCCCAGCACCCGGATCTCCCCGGAGTGAGGCAGCCCCAGGCCCAGCACGATGTCGGCCAGGGTGGATTTGCCGGCGCCTGATGGGCCGGTGATGGCCACGGCTTCGCCCCGCGCCAGCGTGAATCCAATGGGATCCAGGACCAGCCGGCGGGCTCCGCCGTGCCCGCGCCGTGCGCTGAGGTTGGATGCTTCCAGTGCGGGGATGCTCAAGCGGACACTCGTTCCCCGCGCGGTGCGCTCGCACTGGGACTGGCGATCTTTCCGGAGTCCAGAACGAGGTGCCGGGTGGCCAGTGCCCGGGCTGCGGCCGCGTCATGGGTGGACAGCACCAGTGCCTGCCGTTCATCCAGGACCGTGCCCAGCAGTTCGAGAGCCAGATCGCGGGAGCGGTCATCAAGTGCGCTGGTTGGTTCATCGGCAATGATCACCGGGGCCTCGCTGAGCACTGCCAGCGCTATGGCGGCGCGTTGCGCCTGCCCTCCGGATAATTCAGCGGGACGCCGTGCGAGCAATGACGGATCACCAAGTCCCACGGCGTCCAGCGTGCTGGCAACCTGCTGCGCGCTGGCGCCGGTGGCCTTGCGCAGTTGCCGTCTCAGCGGCAGCAGCGCGTGAAGGGCATCTTGGCCGCGTTGCGGTATGCAGCCAATGCGGAGCGAGTCGGCAATGCGGGTGCCGGAGAATTCCAATCCGGGTGCCCAATGCCCGGTGATCATGGACAGCAGCAGCGACTTGCCAGCACCCGAGGGGCCGGTGATGACCACGCGCTCGCCGGGAAGAAGCGTGAACTCCTGGATTTCAAGCAGTGCGCGGTTCTCCGCGGGCAGTCCCAGGCGTGCGTTGCGCAGGCGGAACACCGGAGCAGGCGACTGATGGGCGCCAGGCTGGCCGGCCGATGGGGAATTCACATAAGTCATAATGAGAATCATTATCACTTAAGCTTTTGGGGCGAGGCAAATCACCTGAACCGGCGTAAGCGGCTAGGAATGCGGTGGGATAGGTGCCGGCGGGTTTGAGAAGCGCAAAAATGTTGGGATGATGTTTGACTGGAGTTTACGAACTAGTTGAAATGCACCCCGATGATCCAGGAGCTGTTGTGCGCCCCACCCGCTTTGCCCGTCATTCACTTGCCCGCCGGGCAGGAGCAATCACCGCTTCCAGCCTTGGCTTGGCCTTGCTGCTCTCGGGCTGCGGTTCGGATTATCCGTTGGGGGAGGAGCAGCGCAAGGCGGCCGAAGCGAATACCTCCAACCTGGAAGGCACACTGACCGGCGGCGGATCCACCGCGCAGAACTCAGCCATGAATGCCTGGAGCACTGAATTCTCCACCCTGCACCCCAAGGTTCAGGTGCAATACGCTTCGGTGGGATCCGGCGCCGGACGCGCAGGACTGCTGGCTGGCGGTACCGAGTTCGCCGGATCTGATGCGTATCTGAAGGACGAGGAAGTCCAGCGTTCCATCGAAACCTGCGGGCCGCAGGGCGCGATCAATATTCCGGCATATATTTCCCCGATCAGCATCGCCTTCAACCTGCCGGGCATCAAGGAATTGAATATGGATGCCGAAACGATCGCCCGGATCTTCTCCGGCGAGATCCGTTCCTGGCAGGACCCTGCCATCGCCAAGCTGAACCCCGAGGTTCAGCTGCCGGATATCCCGGTAACCGGGGTGGCACGTGCCGATGACTCGGGCACCACGGAGAATTTCACCGAATACCTGCATAGCGTGGTTCCCGAGGTATGGACCCATGAGCCCGATGGCGGCTGGCCGGATGCCACTGGCCTGGAGAAAGCCCAGGGCAATGCCGGTGTGGTCACCACTGTGACCCGCGCTGTCGGAGCGGTCACCTACGCCGACGATTCGCTGGTGGATCAGTCGCTGGGCAAGGTGAAGCTGAAGGTCGGAGATGAATTCGTGGCCGTCAGCGGGGAAGCCGCGGCCAAGGCCGTGGCCGAATCCGAGCGCGTCGAAGGACGCGGGGAGCACGATATCGCCCTGGAACTTGACCGGAAGACCACCGCTGAAGGCGCGTACCCGATGGTGCTGGTCTCCTACCTGCTGTTCTGCAGTGGTTATGAGGATCCGCGGACCGTGGAACTGGTCAAGACCTTCGGGCAGTACGTGGTCAGTGATCAGGGGCAGAAGACGGCGGCCGACTCGGCCAAGAGCGCGCCCATGCCGCAGCAACTGGCAAAGGAAGCCCGCGACGCCATCGCCTCGATCACTGTGCGCTAGAAGTATCCCTTGACGCCTTAGACTGCAGGAAGGGTCAATAGTTAAATATTGCTTGACTAGTGGTCAAATGGGTTGCGTTCCTCCGTGTCGAGAAAAGGAAACCCCCTCAAGAGGATTACAAATTGATCCACGTGAGGGGGCGTTGGGCTGAAGTTTTAGGAGAGCACCATTCCACCGTCAACCGTGATGACTTGTCCAGTGAGATAGTCTGCCCCGCTGCTGACTAAGAACAACACTGTGGGTACCAGATCCTGGGGTACCGCCACGCGGCCCACGAGAATTTGTTTGGCGTAGTTCTCCATTTTCAGCTGACGCGTTATGTTGTCCTGCTGAATACCCTTCCACAAATGCGTGTCAACAATTCCTGGAGCGAATCCAGTGACACGGATGTTATGTGGTGCCAAGGCGCGTGCGCCCGATTGAATCAGCGAAGATACAGCTGACTTGCTGGCCGCGTACGGTGCGAAGTTTGCGCTAGCATTCTTGGCAGTTATGGAAGTCGTATTGATGATACGACCGCCTTGTCCCTGCTTGATGAAAACCTTCGCAGCTTCCTGCATGCAGAGCAGTACACCCAGACCGTTGACGGTCATCGTGCTGTTCCAGTCTTTTTCTGTCGCGTCGAGGAATGGGACCTCGGCTGAGATACCGGCGTTGTTCACCATGGCGTACAGGTTTCCGAATTTGCTGACAACCTCTGCTATGCCAGCTGCCACGGATTCCCTGTTGGTTACATCGAACTTAACCGCATGTGCTTGTCCTCCGTTGGCTCGCACCTCTGCGGCAACTTGGTTCGCGGCATCCAAATCGATATCGGCAATACCGACGCGTACGTCATGCTCGGCTAGGCCACGGGCAATTGCCGCGCCGATACCGCTACCGCCGCCAGTGACGATGATCGTGCGTCCACTGAGTGTTTGCATTTGTTGTCCTGACTTATTCGACGGTTATGTTGAACTGTTCCATGACCTTCACTGTGGAAGCTGACTTTTTCTGCAGCAGGTCGTACCAATTGGCTGCATCTTCTTCGGATAGTAACGGCATGTAGTTGTCTTCAGAGAGCTTTGTGAAGTTCTCGGATTCGCGCGCAGTGTTTGCGGCATCTTTGATCGTCTTCACCACTGCATCGTCGGTGCCTGCGGGAACCGCGATTCCGTACATGGTCAGTGTTTGGTTGTCTACGGGCAGTCCTGCCTCTTCGAAAGTCTCTACATCCGGCAGGTAGTCAAGACGTTGGCCGTCGGCAGTCAGCACCGCGAGAGCTTTGAGATCTTTGTTCTTGATATATGGCATGACAGCCTGGGCATCCAGCATTGCAACGTCGGTCTGTCCGCCGATCAGTGCTTGAGACGCGGGCGCAGCACCATCGAATGGAATTGCTGTGGCTTTAATGCCGAGCTCGCCGAATATTGCAGCCTGATTGACATGCGTTGGATTTGCCCATCCAGTTACCGCGTAGTTCAGCGGGCCTGAGGACTTCAGGTCCTCGACCGACGAAACTTCCGAGTTCGAAGGTACGACAATCACATATGGCTGAGTGAAGATACCACCTACTGCGTCGAAGCTTTCGAATGAGTAGGGTGTGGTGCGTTTAACCGACTGCACGAACGAATCATCGGTGGAGAACACCATGGTGTAGCCATCAGGTTTCGCGCTAGATGCCTCAGAGAGCCCAGTGATACCGGAAGCGCCCGGCCGGTTTTCAACGATGACGGTCGTGTCGAGTTCTTTTTCCATTTCCGTGGCGAGCGCACGCGCGGAAATGTCGGTTGGTCCACCAGCCGCGTACGGAACGAGCATGGTGACGTCACGGGTTGGGAAATCTGCTTCGGGGCTTCCTGCTGCATTGGAACCGCTGCAGGCGGCTAGAGAAGTGATGAGAACGAGTGAACCGGCCAAAGCAGACAGCCGAGAAATGCTTTTCTTCATTGGATTCTTTCGAGTAGGGGTGGATTAGGAAGCGGAATTGAGTGAAGTGCTCAGTTATCTGGAGTGATCAGAATCTTGCAAGACCGTTTCAGCTGACTGGGCAGTTTCGTTGTCGACAACTTCTGCTCGACTGGAGTCGTTCTCGGTGGTGATGGGCATGATGTCCTGCACACGGGTCCTGCGCTTTAGCAGGCGCAGAATGAACGGCAACAGAATGATAACGGCCAACAGCAGCACGAGCACCGCTGATACCGGTCGCTCCACGAAGATGGCCGGTGATCCGTGGCTCATCAGCATGGACTGCCTGAAGGAGGTTTCCAGCGTTGGACCAAGGACAATTGCCAGGGCCATCGGTCCGGGATCGAAACCGGTCTTGCGCATCAGATAGCCGATAACGCCGAAGACCAGCATGGTCCACATGTCGAACGTGCTATTCGAAACGGAGTAAACGCCAACCATGGTGACGATCAAGATGACGCTGGAGAGGATGCCGATTCGCACCTTGACCAGATTGACGAAGACCCCAACCAGCGGCATGCTCAGGACCAGCAGCATCATGTTGCCTACCAGCATGGAAGCTAATACGCCCCAGAAGACGCCAGGATGCTCGCTGACCAACGCTGGGCCTGGCGTGATTCCCTGGATTAGCAAAGCGCCATAGATCAGTGCCAGTACAACGTTCGAGGGAATGCCTAGGGAAAGCAACGGCAGGAATGATGAAGTGGAACCAGCGTTATTCGCAGTTTCCGGACCGGCAACTCCCGCGATGGCACCCTTTCCGAATTCTTCGGGGTGCTTGGAGACCTTCTTTTCGGTTGCATAGGATGCCAACGAAGAAACGACACCCCCGCCGCCAGGAAGTAGACCGAGTACGAAGCCGATAACAGATCCTCGGGCAATGGCACCGCTGGAATCCTTCATATCCCTGCGGGTTGGCAGTACCCGGCCAATTTTGCCCTTGATGCGTGCGCCTGTGGCCTTTTGCTCCAAATCGTATAGAACGTCTCCGATACCGTAGAGGCCCATGGCAACTGCCACGAAGTCGATGCCGCGAAGCAACTCTGCGTTTCCGCCAGTGAAGCGAGCGACGCCGGTAACTGCATCGATTCCCACTACCGCGACGAGCAAGCCGAAGCAAACGACGATGAGATTCTTCAGCCGTTTGGCTTCGCCGAGCGTTGCTACCATGAGGAGTCCTACGATGGCAAACAGTGCATACTCTGGTGGTCCGAGTTTGACGGCGAACGCTGCCACGACTGGCGACAAGAAGATCAGGCCGATGGTCGCGACCACGCCACCGGCAAACGAACCAATCGCGGAAATTCCCAACGCGGGACCGGCGCGTCCCTTCAGCGCCATTTTGTGACCATCGTAGACAGTCACGACGCTGGCGGCTTCGCCTGGAAGCCTCAGCAGCACTGAGGTGATGGTTCCACCGTAGTAAGCGCCGTAGTAGATTCCGGCGAGCATGACGATCGCGGATTCAGTCGGGATTACGTAGGTCAGGGGCAGCATAAGCGCGATGGTGGGCGCTGGTCCGAGGCCCGGCAAGATTCCGACGATCATGCCGACTACTACGCCAATGAAGACATAGAGCAGGTTCATTGGATCAAGCGCCACCATGAAACCATCGAGGACATTAGAGAAATCCACGGCTACAGTCCCTTTCCTAGGATCAAGTTGACAATTGGATCAGCAGGCAGTGGAACTGCCAACAGAATGCTGAAGATAACCACAAACAACGCTGTCTGGACAACCGAGTACCACAGGACGAACCGCCAAGGTTCGCGTGCCATCCAACGCAGCCACGCGATGCTGATTAGCAAAGTGGCAAGTGTGAACCCGACATATTTGAACAACAGGATGTAGGTGATCATCAGTCCGAATCCGGCGACGTTGACCAAGGACTGCTTGCTGAATGCTTCGTAGTCAGAGTTGTCTCGTTCTGTGAAGAACAAAACAAGTGCAGCGATGAACATGCCGAGTCCAATGAGGAATGGCCAGGCCCCGGCACGTGGTTGAGCCAATGTTCCTAGTCCTAGGGCGAACCCGTAAATGGCGCAGCCGGCTCCGACAAGCGCAATAACGACTGTCGAGATTTGGAAAGGCCGAAGCTTGAATCCCACTTCATTGTGATGTGACATAGGTGACACATTATTATCCTGACGTTACAACGTCAAGTAAATAATGTAACGATCGCGTTATGTAGGATGTTTCCATGCAACATGACAACAAGAGTTCGCTCGTCGACTCGACCATTGCGGAAATCCGTCGCGACATTCTGACAGGGCAGTGGAAGCCGGGTGAGCGACTGCCGTTGGTTCCCTTGGCCAAGCGATATGAAACCAGCACGACTGTCGTGCGTGAATCGTTGATGCAGATGTCTAGCAATTTTCTTGTTATCAATGAGGCGAAACAGGGCTTCTCTGTTCCCTACCTATCGTTGTCTGCGCTCGAGGATTTGAACCGTGTCCGTTGCCGTGCAGAAGAATTGGCATTGGAGCTCTCAATTGAACGTGGAGATTTGATGTGGGAATCTACCTTGGTGGCGGCTCAGCATCGGCTGAAGCATACTGAACGCTTCGGACCAGGGGATCAACGTGGTTTGTCCGAGGATTGGCTAGACGGTGCCAAGGAATTTCACCGTATTTTAATTTCTGCCGCGGGTATCCCGCTATTGGCGCAATTGGCTGACGCGCTGGAAGACGCGACTTCCTTGTATAGGCTTTGGTCTGGCGCAGAAGCAGACACAGAAACTAGGCATCTGGTTGATGAACATGACGAAATCGTTACGGCGGTCATTGAGCGCAATGCAGATAAAGCTGTGCGACTCTTGACAGAGCATTACAACGCTTCGGTCGAATTGATTCTAAAAGCTGGGCTTCGGCAAGAAGCTATCGGACCCGCCTAATTTCGGTCTCTGATTCCATGCTGCGTTGGGATGTGCTGGAGGGTCGCTCCACAGAGCAATGATCCAGGCACTTGCATGGGCGCCCGGCTTTCTAAATTGCAGAGTACTAGTACATCAAGCTGGCAAACATCTTCAGTCGCAGTGCCTTGGCGGTAGCCACATGGTCCTGAATGAGCTCACTTGCCTTCGCGCTGTCGCGCTCGCGGACGTGATTCACAATGAGCTGGTGCTCGTCCAGGGATTCGGTCCAGCGCGAGCCGATGGACAGCGTGGATGATGGGGCATGGATCTGGTGGGTGGCCAGGCGCTCCAGCAGATCCTCGAGCACCGGATTGTGCGCTGCGCGCCAAAGCGCGCGGTGGAAGGCACCTACCCGAGCTTTGCCGGCCAGGGTTTCGTCCGCCAGCCGGGCCTAGTCACCGAGGAGCAGATTGCCGGCTGGAGGAAGGTCACCGACGCGGTGCATGCCGAAGGCGGCCTCATCGTCGCCCAGGTCATGCATGCTGGCCGCGTCACCCACCCGGAAACCACCGGTGTCGACTACGTCGAAGCACCCAGTGCCATCGCGGTTGAGGGCGAGTCGCGCACCTACACCGGAAAGCACGCCTACCCGGTTCCGCATGCACTGGGTTCTGAAGAACTCCCACGGATCATCGAGGAATTCGTGACTGCTTCGCGCAACGCCATCGCCGCCGGATTCGACGGCGTGGAGCTTCACGGTGCCAACGGCTACCTGTTGCACGAGTTCCTGGCACCTTCGGCCACCACCCGCACCGATAACTATGGTGGCTCCCCGGAGAACCGGGCCCGCTTTGTCATTGAAGTAGTGACCGCGGTTGCCAACGCCATTGGCGCCGGGAAGACCGGCCTGCGCATTTCGCCGGAACACAATGTCCAGGGTGCGCTGGAAAACGATCGCGCGGATGTGCTGGCTACCTACACCGCGTTGGTTCGGGGCATCGCGCCACTGGGGCTGGCCAACCTGAGCATCCTGCACCATGACCCAGCCGGCGAGCTCGTCCAGTCGCTGCGCAAGGAATTCGGCGGACCGGTGCTGCTGAACACCGGCTTCGCAGAGATCACCACCTATGAGGAAGCCGCTCGCGTGGCTGCCGAAGGCTGGGGCGAAGCTGTTGTCGTGGGCCGCCCTGCGATTGCCAACCCGGATCTGGTGCGCCGCTGGAAAGAACAGCTGCCGCTGAACGAACCGGATTTCGCGACCTTCTACACCGAAGGTCCCAAGGGCTACATCGACTACCCGTTCTGGGAGAACTGATCACGCCAGCTGAATAGCAATGCCAGCGGCTCCGTCCTACCTGCATTGGATGGAGCCGCCGGTTTATTGTCATGTTCTAGCTTCGAACCTACCCAAACCAGGGCTTCTCGGCCGCGGCGAGCGTCCCGTCGTTCTTGGCCATGTTCAGCCACTGGTTCACGTACTCTTGGAACTCGTCATCACCCAGCGGCTGCATTCGGCACTCGGATAAAGGTCGCCGGCCCACGTCAATCTGCTGTGGACCGAACAGGCACTGACAGACGTTGAGGCTGCTTAGAAAAACAAGTTAAACAGCCTCTACAAAACCCGGGGCTTGACATCTCTGGGTGCGTCGTCTGGTCATCGGGCGATGGCAAGGCGTATTGCCGGGTCGGCTGGATCATGTTTCACTAATACCAGTCTACCAGCCCGCCCCTTTGGCCTTGTGCCGTGGGAGGGCTGTGTGGTTTTCCGGGGGCTAAAGATCCGGGTGAAATGTTACCGCTTTAATCGCGGAAGTGTCACCGATGTCCTGATCTAGAACTGTCGCCGAAGTCCCGATAGGAAACTATGTTAACTTCGCCAGCCTGATCTAACGCGACAAAACTCATCACGTCGTAAACCGGTACCGACAACGTGCTGTCCATCCGAGGACTCGTTGGAAGTACATCATGCTGCATGCTCACACAGCTCGGCATATGGCTTCAACCGGGGATATCAATTAGCCGTTACACGGTCATCGGTGATTCAGCGATAGCGAATTGCCTGTCGCTTGCAGGCCTCAAAGCGCATGGGTTCAAGCCCGCACTTCATGTAGCAGCCAGCGGAAGGCTGAAGGTAAAGGTAGCTCCATGAGGTGCGCTTTCGTGTGCGCTGATGGTGCCGCCCTGGCGGGTGATGATCCGGTAGCACAGGGCCAAACCGACCCCATGCCCGTCTGCCTTTGAGGTGAAGGCTCCAGCAAATATGTCATCTCCCGGAAGGTGCCCGATCCCCCGTCCATGGTCAATGACCTCGAACGTTGCCATTGTGCCGCTGCGCATGGTGGCAACCTCGATATGCCGGGCCTCCTCATCCCATGTCGCCATTTCGTCGATGGCGTTAAAACAGAGATTCTGCACGACCTGCCCGATCAGGATCGGTTCACAAATGATGGGAAGGCGCTCGCCCGTGAGGGTGAGCATTGTGCTGACCCCTTTGTCCCTGCCGCGCAGTTCAATGAAATACATGCTTTCACTGACTATCTCATTGAGATCTGCCAGCTCTTCGGACAGTTCCATGTTCCCGGCAAATCCTTGGACGCTGTTGATGATCTTGGAGGCCCGCCGGATTTGGGTTTCGGCGCTGTCAATGCCGAATCGCAACGGATCAACAATGTCGTCCGGGATCTGATCCATGCGCGAGCGGAGTCCACTGAGGAAGTTATTGGCTGCTGCAACTGGTTGTGCCAGCTCGTGGGAGAGCAGCATTGCCATGTCTCCCATGGCGTGCTGGCGCCCCATGAAGTTGGCATAGGCAAAGGAACGCTCTTCTTCTTTTTCCCGCAGGACCTTGTCGGTGATGTCATGGAATACCCATACATGGTGGTGGACGTCGTCCTCGCCCCGGACGTACTCCAACGATCCGGTCAGCCACTTGGTTGAATCCTCCGAAATCGGGAATTCAAGGCGGATTTCGGTGGTCACGTGGGTTTCCCTGTGCTTTTGGATTTCTGCCTTGAGCTGCTCGCGTTTGTGTGGCACCGCGATTTCCGCCAGATGTTTCTTGAGCAGCTTCCGCGAGGCACACTGCAGGACCCGCAGGGCGCTGGGACTCACCGTGGAAATCCTGAGGTCCACATCGAGAAGCAGCACCCCTGCATCCGAGCGCGCCAAGACCGTCCGCATGAGCTTTTCGGCTTTGCTGACGCGGCGTTGGAGAGCCAGTTCTGAATTAATATCCCGGAATTCAATCATGACTACGGTTCTTCCGCTGAGCACCATGCGCTTTCCGACGGCCTGAGTGAGGACCTCGTGGCCATTTTTTGTCCGGTATTTCCAACGGATCTGGTTCTGTCCCTCTTCGACGTCGAGGTGCAGCCAACTCTTGGCAATGGTCCGTCGGTATTGCCGCTCGCTGCTGCTCATATCTTCGGACTTCAACGATTTGAGTTCTTGAAGCGTAAAGCCGAGCATGGTGCAAGCCGCCGGATTCGCCCAAAGAATTTCTTTGGTGGTTGCATCGTGGATCAGGATGCAATGCGAAATGGAATCGGCAAGGACCTTGAAATCTTTAAGTGCCGGGAAATCCACTATGTTGCCCCTCTGCTGGGTTTGTGCTGACTGGCTCGCGGCCGAAACTTGGTTGGCACGTCTTAGACCTCGTTGATGTCCACATCGTATTGCAAGATGTCGCGCACCAATGTAGGGATGCTCTCCGCGTCGGTTTTGGTTTTGATGCGGGCCCGGTGCACATCAACAGTCTTGGCACTCATACCCAGCCGGCGGGCAATGTTCTGGCTGGGAAGCCCTTCGATGACTAGGCCCAGGATGGTCAGTTCGCGCGGCGTAAGGGTCTTGACCCGATTAACTACACGCTGGCGTGCGGCATTCTTTTGGTACAGTGCTTCCGCACCAAGCAGGTTTTCCTGGATTGAGTCCAGGAGGATTTGCGGATCATAGGGTTTTTCGAGGAAGTTGACCGCCCCATTACGCAGGGCCTTTACCGACATGCGGATGTCGCCATGCGCAGAAACAAAAATGATCGGCATGGGGGAGCGGCGCTGCACGAGGAGATCCTGCAATTGGAATCCGCCAACCTTCGGCATCCGGACATCAAGGACAAGACAGGCAACCCGATCCGGATCGTAGTTCTCCAGAAATGAGCTGACTTCCGTGTAGCTTTCGGACTGGATATCGACGCTCTCAAGCAGCCATTGAACGGATTGACAGAGCTCTTGATCATCATCAACTATGTAAACTACGGGCGGCTGTTCGAGCATTGGTGCGTCTTTCGAAGTGTCGATTGTGGGCGAAGTTCGAATGTACATTTCGCATGCGTTAATTCGAGGCGTGGCTTATCTGTTGAGGATTGCCTCGGAAAATTACGGGCGTTGTGGGTATCCATTGATTGATGGATGCCATGGCACTGCCCTCCTCCAACCTCTGCGCCAATCCCAATCAGGTGATGCGCCTAACCTGGGTGTGCTATGTGCATCACAGTCTATCGGATCGAATCCCTTAGTCAGAATACGGACATTCTTTACTTTACTTGCGCGGTTTCCCCGGGGGAGCATTGAAGAAGCTTCAGGCAGCGAGACCAGATAGCCGGTTCATCTTTTCGGATGCAGGCAATCGATTGTTCACAAGATTTGGAGGGTAACTAGGGCTGGTACTTGCCTCGGGAAGTCCTGCGGGAAATAAGAAAATCCGAGATAGTTCCTTCATTAGATGAACCCTCGTCAACATGGCAACCCCAGCTTACAGCGAGCGTCGAAGACGTTCGTGCCCTTGGCGAACACAAAATCCAGGAATTTTGAACGGAGCAACACGCCTGCGTGGAAGAACGCGCCCTTCGGAGTGTCCCACTTCTGCGGCGAGCATGCTCGCTGCGCCAACCATTTAGCAAGAATAAGGAGAAGATTCATGACCGAACAGCAGACAATTAATATCGCGAACGATCAGCAGACCGTCGAAGCCCTGGTGCGCCGTATTGAAATTCTGGAAGCCGAGGCGGACATCCGCCGTATCCAAGCCCGCTACATGTTCCTGTGCGATACCCCGATGCCTGAATACGGTGTGAAGGATGACGCCGAGCGCATCGATCTGATCATGGACCTTTACACCGAAGACGCCGTCTGGGAAGGCGTGGGCGAATACTACGACAACCAGTTCGGCCGTGCCGAAGGCGCCGAGCAGATCCGTGCCCACTTTAATGAATTCTGGGGCGAGAAGCAGGACCCTGCCCTGCTTCTTAACGCTCACTACCTGACCTCGGAACAGATCAATGTCACCGGTGATACCGCCGAAGGCCAGTGGATCCACATGCAGCCGTGGCTGTTCTCCGACGGAAAGTCGCTCCTACGCTCCAGTCGCCTATTCAACACCTTCCGCAAGGAAAACGGCGTTTGGAAGATCACCCGGACCCGCACCGAGAATGTTTTTGTCGCTCCGTTGCCATCCAACTTCGCCTCGGATTACCCTGCCACCTCGGTCCTGATGCGCGACTAAGAAAAGATCGCTACGCTGCCGTGCTTCCAGGCCGGCACGGCGGACGGCAAATGCACGCTTTGCCTTCCGCCCGCGTGCTGCGGATCATCCACTCAATTAATAACCAAAGGTAGAAACATGGCAACATCACAAACTAATGCCGGTCAAACTGTAAGTGCCGAGAAAACACGTGGCTTCCGCCGCATCGTCTTCGCCTCGGTCAGCGGTACGGCAATCGAATTCTATGATTTTTTCCTCTACGGAATTGCTGCCGCACTGGTCTTTAACCGAGTATTCTTCCCAGAGCAGACTCCGCTGGTTGGTGCGTTGCTTGCCTTTGCGACATTTTCCGTGGGCTTCATTGCCAGGCCGCTGGGATCAATGGTGTTCGGCAGCTATGGGGACCGGCTTGGCCGCAAGCGTGCGCTGATGATCAGCTTGATGGTCATGGGCATCTCCACGGTAGTCATTGGCCTGATTCCTTCCTATGGATCAATCGGAGTGGTTGCCCCAATCATCCTGACCGTCGCCCGTTTCCTGCAGGGTTTTGCCCTGGGCGGTGAATTTGGCGGCGCAATCCTGATGATCAGCGAGCATTCACGTCCGGAACGCCGTGGATTCTGGGCCAGCTGGGCCCAGGCCGGCGGACCCATCGGCAGCATCCTGGCTAGTGGCGTTTTAGCCCTCATGGCAACCGTGGGTGGCGATGAATTCTTCATCAATTACGGATGGCGGATCGGTTTCATCCTTTCGGCGGTATTGATTGTCCTGGCGTTTTTCCTGCGCCGTGCCGTGGAGGACTCGGACGTCTACCATGCGGCGCAGAAGGAACGCGAAAGGCTGGAAGACACCCCGCTCAAGCATGCCGTCAAGCGCTACTGGAAGCCCATTCTTCTGGTTCTGGCCGCGACCCTGGGAGAAAAAGCCACCTATTACGTCTTCGGTGTCTTCTCGCAGACCTACCTGGTCAATGTTCAGCAGATTAATCGCGAGGATATCCTGAATGTCTTTTTCTACGGTTCGTTCATCTGGTTCCTCTCAATGCTCGCCGGCGGTTGGATCTCCGACTACATTGGCCGCAAGAAGACCTCGCTGCTGGGATTCGCCGTAGCCATTATCTGGGTTCCTTGGGGTCTGGGCATGCTCACCGGGGATGCGGTGACCATTACCCTGATCGCCACGGTTGTGTTTGTCGGCTTGATTGCCCACGGCATCGTGGTCGGCGGACAAGCCGCGATGTTTTCCGAAATGTTCCCCACCCAAGTGCGCTATACCGGTGCGTCCCTTGGCTACGCCATGGCCGCCGTGCTGGGCGGCGCGTTGACGCCGATCATCGGCACGGCGATGCTTGAGCAAACCGGAAGTATCACGCCGGTAGTGATCTTTGTGCTTGGCACCATCGTGATTTCGGTGCTGGCCATGTTCAGGATCGGGGAGACCGGACGCCGGCGTCTGCAAGATATCGACTCGTACCAGCTCTCGGGCAAAAAGCCGGCCGAGCAGGCAGCTGCCGAGAACCACAGAATGAATTAGCGCCAAGTGCGCTACCTGGATCCGGTGAATGGCGGCGGGTAAGGCTCCGCCGTCATTCATCACCCCATGCATGGCCGCTTCATGGCAACAATCTGAACGCTTCTGACAATGTCAATTGAAAGGTCCCCGATGACTACCCCAGCTACAAACGAAGTGGGCATGATTCGATCTCTGCTGTGCATCGGGGTGCTGCCACCCTTCTTTTCGGCAACAGCCGAGGAACGAAAGGCAGTCTTCAATGCGACAAAGTCCAGTTTTGCAGACCTGACCGGACGCTTTGGCGTCCGCGTGCTGGGAACCTTTGACGATGACACCATCCAGGTAGGCCCCTCGGATGGCTTCCCCTGGACCTGCTACCTGTTGCTGGACGCACCGGATTACGAAAGCATCCGACAGATCTGCAGCATCATCCGCGATACGCCGGTTGGCGACTCGCAGCTTTGGAAGTACTACAAGATCGAGGCGCGCCTAGGCCGTCCGCTTTTCTTCGGGGAGGACTAGATGAATCCGGTTGCCAACAATAACTCTTCAAAGATCGCACTGATCACCGGAGCCGCGCAGGGTCTGGGTGAATCAATTGCCAGGCGGCTGCATGCTGACGGATTTCGGGTTGCCATTGCCGACCTGAAGGATACCCAAGCCAAGGAGCTTGCAGCAAAGCTGGATCCGGCGGGTGAAACCGCTTTGGGGGTCGGGGTCGATGTCAAAGACCTAGCAAGCCTCACCGCGTGCATAGATGAAGTCACCACGACGTGGGGGAGTCCCGACGTGCTGGTCAACAACGCAGGCAAGACCGTGCAGCGTTCCGTTTGGGATATCTCGCCGGATGAATGGGACGACGTCATGGAAACAAACCTGCGCAGCTATCTGGTAGCTATCCAGAAGTGTGCCCCGGCCATGCGGGACAAGGGCTGGGGACGTATTGTGAACATGTCATCCTTCGCCGGCCAGCAAGGCGGCCTAGTGGCGGGCGCGCATTACGCGGCGTCCAAGGCCGGCAGCCTGGTGCTGACCAAGATTTTCGCCAAGGACCTGGCTGCCAGCGGAGTCACGGTGAACGCGGTGGCACCAGCGGCAATTCTCACCCCGGCCATGGGAAATCCAAGCGACGACGACCTGGCAAAAATGTCGCAGGGTATTCCGGTGCAGAGGGTAGGCCAACCCGAGGAAGTAGCTGCAGCGGTTGCATACCTGGTGGGCCCGGACAGCGGCTACACCACGGGAACAACCCTGGACGTCAACGGCGGGGTTTTCATGCGCTAGGCAGCAGGGAGGATTTTCCCCCTGGCCGATATCTGGTCAAAAGGTCATGTGAAAATGCAGGCCGAATTCGGTATTCCGAATCCCAAAAGCTGCGTTGAGAGCCGGTAATTCGAGGCACCGGCCCTCAACGCTTTTTGCTCCTGTATGGTTCGCGGCTCAATGACCATGAGTTCATGCGAAAAACAGCCGTATCAGCCGCATTTGTAGGGGTCTGAGCGGCTTGCAATTCATAGGGTGGACGAGAATTCCGCAAGAAGTGGCGAGAATGGGGCATGGACAATGTCCCACGAGCTACGGGACATTTGGCTCCCACCGCGGAAAAGGTGCCGTGGATGCTCGCAATAGATGCAAGTTGCCGCGGGGCAGCCCGGTCGTTTCCATGAAACATGCCAGTTGCGATCCGCATCCCGTCCAGCGAAGGCTGCGCCGCCCGTGAGAGCCGGCTGGTTCGGCTGGAGCCAGGAAGCTGAATACGCCACTCATTCTTACGTTGTGCTCAACAGGCTCAGGAACAGGACCCGCGAACGGTGGTCGGTGCAGTACGCCGGTTGCGCAGTCGACTCAGGCCAGTGCGTTGGGCAGCCGCATGCGGCAGGACAGACCGATTCTGTCACTGCACCGGCATACGTCGCGTTGCCAGGCGTCGCGGGGCCTGCCTACGAGAAAGAGTACGGTCATTTCAATGCCGCAAGACAGGCCGCACTGCACGCCCTGCGAATTGAAGGGAAAATGGCGACATCGCTAATACGTATCCTGCAACTGCCACAAGATCAATAGAAAACCGAGGGACCGCGGCTAATCGCGGTCCCTCGGTGTTGCAGTTGGCAGGGTAGAACATCTGCCGGGATATTAGCCCATGGGGTGAGCCGCCGGAGCCTGTTCCTTCAGCAGAGCACCACGTGAAATGCCGCGACTGCCTGCGCCTGAACCGAGGCCAGGGGCTGGCACGGCTCCCAGGGAGGGAAATCCTAGCGGGCGCCGGTCGGTGCGGCGGCCCGGGCAATGACCTTCTCAAGCCACAATGCGCTACTGATCGCCGCAGATTCACCATTCGGCGCGCCGATGACCTGGAGCCCCAAGGGAAGCCCGGCACTGCTGCGCAGACCGGGAACCGTGACCACGGGCAGCGCCATTGCCTGCCAGGGGCGGCTTAGCACGGGGTCTCCGGTGGCGTCGATGCCTTCCGGTGCCGCACCCGGAGCCGCCGGACCGATGATCACGTCAAATTCCTTGAATACCTCATCCATGGCGGTCTGGGCCCGCTTAATGCGCTCCAGCGCGGAGGTGTAGCGGCCGGCCGCATACATGCGTCCGTTGCGCAGCAGCTCCGCGAACTGCAGCGACAAGCCGCCGGGGTGGGCCGCTTCAAAGACTCGTTCCCTGGCTGCTTCTACGGCCATGACAATTCGGTGTAAATCGATCAGCTCGGTCACCAATTGCTCATTGCCAAGCTCCTCGATGGTTCCCCCGGCTTCCTCGATGATCTCGCGTGTTCTGCGCAACGCAGCAGTCATCTGCTCATCAACGACGTTCAGGTTCTTGGCTGACCACCACGCAACGCGCGGTGCCCGCAATTGCTTGCCTGCCTGATCCTGCTCGCCGGAAATGGCGGACCATGCTAAGGCAAGATCGTCCACGGTCGCCGTGAAAATGCCGTGGCTGTCAAATGCCGGGCTCAGCCCGACGATTCCGTCGGTGGCGAATCGTCCTTGGCTCATCACCAAGGACGCGACGCCGCAGTAGGAAGCCGGCCGCGTGACCGACCCGGCGGTCTGGGAGCCGATGGCGATGGGCACCTGGCCGCTGGCCACCGCGGCCGCCGAGCCGCTGGAGGAACCTCCCGGGGTGTGGCCCGGTGCTGCTGGATTCCGTGTGGGCCCGGGAGCGAAATAAGCGAATTCGGTGGTTACCGTCTTGCCCAGGGGCAACGCTCCGGCCTCGCTCCAACGCCGGACTATGGACGCGTCCTGCTGTGCTGGAGCAATATTTGCATGCAGTTGCGAACCGCAGCGGGTGGAGTATCCCCGGACATCAATGATGTCCTTGACCCCCAGGGGGACACCGTGCAGCGGACCCGCGGCCTCCTGTGATGCGGTGCCTTCGATGTCAATCCAAGCCTTGACGAATTCTTCGGTTTCGCCGATGCGTGCGCGGGCCTGGTCAAAAGCCGACCCGGCGGTGCGGGTGCCATCGGCGAGGTCGGAAACCAAACCCCGCAGCGGCCACGGCTGATAGAGGGTCACAGCTCGTCCTGCCACGCGGCATCGGCTTCCCAGAAGTCCATGCCGCTGGCGCCCACCGAATGCCGCCATTCCGAGGTGCGGACCAGCGAGGGCTCAACCTGTGCGGTGACGGCATCCGCGGCATCCGGGCCATCGGCGGAAACGGCCCAGTGCACCCAGTTGAGTTCCAGGCCTTCGGAATCGCGGACAAAGAGATCAACATGCCGCCAACCCCAGCCGTGCGTATCGTTATAGCAGGTTAAGGTCATTATTCGATCCGTATCAGTCATTGATCTTCCTTCCGGATGCGTTCATGGGATGCTTGTTCACGCGGTGCCAAGCCATTCGACTTTCCTTTATTCGAACCTACGATGTTCTGCCCAATGAAAGTAGTGACCTTTCCTAAAAATCCTGTAAGGGTTTCACCTATTGCCCGCAAGGTTTTTTCGTAACACTCATTGCTGACGGATGGAAAGAGGTAGCAAATGGTGCACGAAGAAGCTGAATCCGCCCAGCTCTGCGGCCCGTCTCGCCACGGGTAAAGATTTCACCTACGACCCACTCGGATATTGCCAATATCATGCAGGTCACACTTTCCATAGGATCGTACTCAACAAACAACCCATTGAGGAGCCATCATGGTCAAGACGCTCGAAAAGGTGCCAGAGAAGACGTGGGATTCAGTTCTAGCCGAACTAGCTGAACGACGCGAAGAGTTCCACGAGTTGGGATACATTCCCCGCGATTACATCGACAGCCTCAAGGAAATTGGCATTTACCGAGCATCCGCCCCGCAGCAATTCGGTGGAGAGCCGATGCCGCCGGCCGAGTTCCTGAAGATCATTGAAAAGGTTGCTCGCGTGGACGGCTCCGCCGGCTGGGTGGTTGCCTTCGGAACCGCGCTGACCTATCTCGGATCGCTGCCCCTATCAACCCAGGCGGAAATCTACAAGGACGGCCCGGACGTAGTTTATGCAGGAGGCCTCTACCCGATGCAGCCGGCAACCCGCACCGCAACCGGTTTCAAGGTCAGCGGGCATTGGAAGTTCGCCAGCGGCTGCATGGGAGCCGACTGGATAGGCGTGGGACTGGTGGATTCCAACGGAGAGAACAAGCCCCGCGCAGCACTGGTTCCCTTCGACCAGGTGGAGATTGTCAAGGACTGGGACGTCAACGGCATGCACGCCACTGGTTCCTTCGACACCGTGCTCAAGGACGTGGACATCCCTTACGAATGGACCTTCGTTCGCGGCGGCGCCTCGAATATCGACGAACCGCTCTACCGCTACCCGCTGCTCGGTTACCAGGCCCAGGCCCACTCGGCCGTCGCCCTCGGCGTGGCCCGGGCGGCCCTCGACTTCGTGCACGAGTCCGGTGCCTACACCGGAATCACCGGAGCACCGCCGCTGGCTGACCGCCCGTACTTCCGCCTCCAGTATTCGAAGGCCTACGCCGCGCTGCATTCTGCCCGTTCGTTCTACTACGACGTGGCTGAGCAGGTCTGGGAAACTGTCACCCGGGGCGACACCGTCACCGATGAGCAGAAAGCGCTGGTCCGGCTATCAGCCACCAACATGGCGGACGTCGCCTCGCAGGTGGTCCACGATCTGGTGATGATTTCCGGTTCCAAGATCATCAACAAGAGCCACCCGATGAACCTGCTGCGCCTCGATGCCCCGGTTCCTCAGCTTCATGCCCTGCTAAGCCAGAGCACCTATGACGCCGCCGGTGCGGTGCTCATGAACCAGCCATCGACCCTCCCAGGCTTCCTGTAAGCCATCCACCCACACCTGAAGGCAAGGAAGAATTATGACTACCGAATTCACCGCCGAAACCATTTATGATCTGCCCGCCGCCGACCTGGTGCAGGAAGATCGAGTGGCCGGGCGCATGTACACCGATCCGGCGCTGTTCGATGAAGAGCAGTCGAAGATCTTCGAAAGCACCTGGGTCTGGGTGGCGCACGAAAGCGAACTGCCCAAGGCCGGCAGCTTCAAGTCCACCTTCGTGGGCAAGCACCCGGTGATCATCACCAAGGACCGCAAGGGCAACATCAACACCCTGATCAACCGCTGCCGCCACCGCGGCGCCAGCGTCTGCGAGAAGCCGAAGGGTGAAGTCAACGGTTTCACCTGCCCCTACCACGCCTGGTCCTACGCCCTGGACGGCAAGCTGCGCGGCATCCCATACCCGGACGGCTACGAGGGCGTCATGGAGAAGAGCGAAATGTCGCTGAAGAAACTGCGCACCGAATCCTACGGCGGCATGATCTTCGCGACCTACAAGGACGACATCGAGTCGCTGGAAGACTTCCTGGGCGATGTGAAGCCGTGGATCGATCTGTTCTTCAAGCAGGGCGCGGGCTACCCAGTCAAGGTCCTGGGCAAGCACCGTTTCAAGTTCAACGGCAACTGGAAGATCCAGCTGGAGAACACCACCGACGGCTACCACTTCCCGATCGTGCACCGCTCCTGGATGGCATCGGTCGACGAAGAAACCGCGAACATGATGGAATTCATGACCGATGAAAAGTGCATCACCCACGACCTGGGCAACGGCCACAGTGTCATGCAGATGGTTCCGGCGCACTCGGACCTGGACAAGGTGGATCCGGACGAGCCGCTGCAGGCCCGCTTCAACCACGTGGTGGCCGAACTGCGCGAGCAGGGCGTCGACGAAGCCCAGATTCGCCGTTTGATCCTGGCGATGCACGGCACCGGCTTCAATCTGAACCTGTTCCCGAACGTTTCAATGTCGATCTCCTTCCTGCGTGTGCTGCGCCCGCTGAACGTCGGCCAGACCGAAATCGAGCACGTTGCCCTGGGCCCAGACGGCCCGGAGAACATCACCGGACCGGTCAACCGCGAACGCCTGCGCATCCACGAGCACTTCCAGGGACCCTTCGGCTTCGGCACCCCCGATGACTCCGAGGGATGGGACCGCGTGCAGCGCGGCTCGCAGGCGTCCCCGGAAATGCCGATCATGGTCAACCGCGGGATGGCCCGCGAAGTCACCAGCGAAGAAGGCTGGACCACCTCCCACGTAACCGACGAAACCGGATTGCGTGCCGCCTACCGACAGTGGAAGAAGATGATGAGCGATGACTGAACAAGCATTGATGACACAGGGCACCCTGACCGACGAGCGCGTGCTGCGAGCCATCGAATTGGTCTGGCGCGAAGCACAGCTGCTGGATCAGGCCGAATACGAAGCATGGAATGAGCTGTATACGGATGACGGGCACTACATCATCCCCATCGACCCGCAGACCACGGACTTCGACAATTCGCTGAACATGATCTACGACGATCGGCGGATGCGCCGGCTGCGTGTGCACCGCATGACCGAGGGCCATGCAATTGCCGCACTGGACGCGGCCCGCACCATCCGCACCGTGTCGCGGTTCTCGGTGGACGAGGCCAGCGACGAGCAGGTCACCCTGCACGCGGCCCAGGTGCTCATCGCCTACAAGCGCGGCAATCACGACCTGTGGGCCGGCGAAGTCGAATACAGCATCCGCCTGGGTGCCACCGCTGCCGAAGACCGGATCCTGCGCAAGATCATCCGCTTGGTGGATAGCGAGGATGTCGTCCCTGCCGCCGGGTTCCTGCTATGAGCTTGCGTGTGCGGGTTGAGGAAGTCACCGAAGAAGGACCGGGTATCCGTAGCCTGAGGCTGGTGCGTGAAGACGGAAAAGACTTCACGCCTTACCAAGCCGGCGCGCATATCGATGTCATCGGCCCCACCGGGGTGCTGCGACAGTATTCGCTGTGCTCGCCCCCTGAAGATCCCTCGTCGCTGATGATAGCGGTGAAGCGCGAAGCGGATTCACGCGGCGGCTCGGTGGCTCTGCATGAGGTGCAGGCCGGGGATTTCCTGAAGATCGGCAAGCCTCGCAACCTGCTGGCCATCGCATCCACTGCGGACAAGCACCTGCTGGTCGCCGGCGGCATCGGGGTGACTCCGCTGCTTTCCATGGCCTACCAGCTGCACTCGCGCGGCGAGGATTTCGAACTGCACTACTTCGCCAGGTCGCGATCGGAGATGTCCTTCGCGGACCTGCTGGAGAACCGCGCCGAGTTCCGTTCCCGCGTGGTGCTGCACGTCGGGGTGCCGCGTGCGGCCCAGGCCGAATTGCTGGCATCGCTCACCGATGCGCTCAGCGAAGCCAGCCACGTGTACACCTGCGGCCCGGCCGGGTTCATGGACCAGGTCGTCCAGGTCTTCGCCCCGAGCGTCGGCTCCGAAAACGTCCACCTCGAGCATTTCGAGGCGGCCGAGGTCGAGACCTACGGGGATTCGGCCTTCGTGGTCGAACTGGATACCGGCGAATCGTTCGACGTTCCGGCCGACCGCAGCATCCTTGCGGTCCTGGAGGACAACGGCATCGACGTGTTCAAGTCCTGCGAGGAAGGCATCTGCGGTTCCTGCGTCTCCGGCCTCCTGGAAGGGGAACCCGAGCATCGGGATAACTGCCTTTCCAAGGCCGACAAGGCCGCGGGAAACCAGATTGCGTTGTGCGTGTCGCGAGCGCGGTCAGAAAAATTGGTCATCGAGCTCTACTAGACGCTCGAGATTTAGCATCCGGAGAATAACGTGACCTTGACATCAAATGTTGCGAGCACCCTCGCAAGCGATTCGCAGGAAAGCAAGAACTACTGGCGCAAGGTGCTGGGGCAATACCCGACGGGAGTAACCCTCATCACCTCGGTTGATGAACACAAGAATCCCGTGGGAATGGTGGTCGGCACCTTTACCTCCGTTTCGCAGGATCCGCCTCTGGTGGGCTTCATGCCCATGAATACGTCGCGGACCCTGGATTTCATCATCGGCACAGGACGTTTCCGTGCCTCGGTGCTGGGAGACGAGCACGAGGAACTGGTGCGCCGCTTCATGCGCACCCCGCACGAAAAGCGCTTCGCCGGGGAAGAGTGGGAATTCGATGCCCACGGAATACCCCAGCTGGGCGACGCGGTTGCCTGGTTCGACGCGAGCGTCAGCGACGTCATGCCGGCCGGAGACCACAAGATCATCCTGGGCGCCGTCGAAGGCCTGGGGCTGGGACGACGTTCGGGAACCATGCCGCTGCTGTTCCTCGGCGGCCAATACGGATCCTTCAACACCCCCATCGGGGTGCCCGGCGGGACGGACCTGGCCTCCCGGCTGAAGGTCGCGAACAAGGTGGGGGACTCCGTGCGCGAGCTCGCCGCCGAGCTGGATGTCGAATGCACGCTCAGCACGGTCATCGGCGAATCCGTGTTGGTGCTCAGCGAGGCGAACTCGCGTATGCCCTACGGCGGGATGTCCTTCCCGTTCGCCGCTCCGATCGCGCCGGCATTTGCCGTCTGGGGCACCGATGCGTGCCGCAACGCTTGGATTTCGGCGGCCAAGGCATTCCACGGCCAGTGGGATGACCGAGCGCTGGAAGATGCTATCGCGCAGGTGCAGCGCAACGGCTACAGCCTGTCCTTCGGCCCCAACCGCGCCTCGTACTACGAGCGGGCCATTGCCTGCTCCACTTCGGATGCTCCCATGGCGCAGCTTTGGAAGCAGATGGAAAGCGACTTCCACAAATTCCGCAGCGACCCGCATCCGGAAAAGTACGCCACCCTGATCCAGGTTCCGGTCTTCGGACCGGATGGCACCGCCCACTACGATCTGGTGGTCACGGGCTTCGGACCGGATGCCAGCCCTGATCGGTTCGCCGAGGTGGTATCCACGGCACTGAAAGCGGGGCAGAAGGTCACCGAACTGATCGGCGGCGCTACCCCGGCCAACTACCAGCCGGTGCTCCCGTAGCATTGCGCGATCCGGGACCCGGCGGGCCGCGCACGGAAAACTCAACCGAAAATCATCGACGACCTTGAAGAGGGTGACGAAAATAATGGATATCTACGATACGCACCTCGGGTTCGTCGCGGATCCGTGGGGCGGCCTGCAGATGGCCCCGGCGACCCAGGCCGGCCAACAGCCAAAAGAAGTGAAGATCTTGGAAAGCGAGATAGAAGACAGATGAGCCTCGAATTTTTGCACACGACCCTGGGCCAGCGGGTACTGTTCGGCTCGGGAAAAGCCTCGCAGCATCTCGTGGAGGAAGTAGAACGTCTGGGCGCCAAGCGCATCATGGTCATCGCCTCGGGCTTCGAAGCGCAGATGGCTCGAGAAGTCGCGGCAGACATAGACGTGGCGCTATGGCACCACGAGGTGGTCATGCATGTGCCGCTGGACGTGGCGCAACGTGCCCGCCAGACCGCAGCGGATAACGAGATCGACCTGCTGGTGTGCGTGGGCGGCGGTTCAACCACCGGTCTGGCCAAGGCCGTCGCCATGACCACCGCCCTGCCCATCGTTGCGGTGCCCACCACCTACGCAGGCTCCGAGGCCACTAACGTGTGGGGCCTGACCGAAGACGAGTTCAAGCGCACCGGGGTGGATGACAAGGTGCTCCCGGTGACAGTCATCTACGACGCACAGCTGACGCTGAGCCTTCCCGTGGAACTGTCCATCGCCTCTGGCCTGAACGGCATGGCCCACTGCATCGACTCCATGTGGGGCCCGCGCGTGGACCCGATCAACATGGCGCTGTCGGCGGAAGGCATCCGCGCGCTGGCCTCCGGGCTGTCTCGGATCACCAAGGATCCGCTGGACCTGGATGGCCGCGAGCAGGCGTTGTACGGCGCCTACCTCTCGGCGGTGGCCTTCGCCTCGGCCGGATCCGGCATCCACCACAAGATCTGCCACGTTCTGGGCGGCACCTTCAACCTCCCGCATGCGCAGACCCACGCCACGGTGCTTCCCTACGTGCTGGCCTTCAACGCCGCCGCCGCACCGGAAGCCGCGGAACGCATTGCCGCCGCCCTGGGGTCGGATGATGCGCTTGACGGGCTGCAGAAGCTGCGGGCGCAGCTGGACGCCCCCAAGGCCCTGGCCGACTACGGGTTCACCGAAGCGGACATCCCCCTGGCGGTGTCAACGGTGCTGCCGCTGATTCCTGCCAACAACCCTCAGGCCCCCACCGAGGAGAACCTCACCGCGCTGTTGTCCGCCGCCCTGCGCGGGGAAGATCCAGCCACCCTTTTTACGCCGGTCTTGAACGGATAATCACGATGACTACCAGCACCAGCCAGAGCACCTCCAGCGTCGATCAACAGGACATCGAAGAACGACTGATCCGCAACGTCCTCAAATCGTTTGAAGGATGCGCCGATGAGCGGTTGAAGCAGGTCATGCAGTCACTGGTCAGGCACCTGCATGCCTTCGTCCGCGACGTGCGGCTCACCGAAGAGGAATGGAGCACCGCGATTTCATTCCTCACCGAGGTTGGGCACATCACCGATGACCAACGCCAGGAATTCGTGCTGCTCTCCGACGTCCTCGGGGTGTCGATGCAGACGATCAACGTCAACAACGAAGCCTACGGGGATGCCACCGAGGCTACGGTCTTCGGCCCGTTCTTCGTGGACGATGCGCCCCTGATCGAAATCGGCGGAGACATCGCCGGAGGCGCCGCGGGACAGCCATGTTGGGTCGAGGGCACGGTCAAGGACACGGACGGCAACCCGGTCCCGGGCGCCCGCATCGAGGTGTGGGAAGCGGATGACGAGGGGTTCTACGATGTCCAGCACACCGATGGCCGGGTCTACGGCCGGGCGCATTTGTTCAGTGACGAGAACGGGGAATACCGTTTCTGGGGCCTGACCCCCACTCCGTACCCGATTCCGCATGACGGGCCGGTGGGGCGGATGCTCACGGCCACAGGGCGTTCTCCGATGCGAGCCAGCCATCTGCATTTCATGGTGACTGCCCCGCAGCTTCGCACCCTGATCACCCACATTTTTGTGCAGGGAGATGAACTACTGAAATCCGATACCGTCTTCGGCGTGAAGCAGTCCCTGATCAAGAACTTCGAGCAGGTTGCCGCGGGGACGCAAACCCCGGACGGACGGGATCTGGATGATGAACAGTGGGCCAGGGTCCGCTTCGACATCGTCCTGGCTCCGGCCCAGTAGCCCCTGCCAACCGCAGAGGGCGCGGGGTTCCGCGCATGAGGCAACCCACGGCGAATAGCCCGGTCCATTCGGACCGGGCATTCTGCGTTTCCGGGAGATGCAGGACATTGCGCGTGTTTCAGATGCGTAGCAATTGCGTCGCCCCGGCCTGCGAATGCCGAAGAAACGATACGCACTTACCGGCGGCTTCATCGGTTCCCGGTCACGTCCGGCTAAACCGCCGCAGGCGATGGCGATGCACGCTGTTGGCTGACGTGGACGGTGACCCTGATGATTGAGATCAAGCATTAACCGAAGAAAGTAGGTCATTTTTGCGGTCGGGGTGCCGCTGCTTCTTCCCTCGCGGCCACGCCCGGCATCCAGCATGGCAGGAACAGCAACGCACTGTCCGAGGCGCCAGTTGCCTGGCGTGATTCGGCAGGAAAGGTTCTGGGTCGAATGCCCGCCCACTCCCAGCAGTGCCACGAGGATGATCGCCATCGCCATGTCGGGCGAGGCCGCGAAGCGCAGGCCCAGCAGTCCGATCAGGGTGAGCCCCGCGCAGAACACCGCGATTCACGCAGGACCGAACCTGTCCCCGGCGTTGGCCGTGAACCACGGGCCGAAGACCGCGGCCCCGGTGAGCACGAACGGGAGGGCGAGCGCCTGCGTGAGCGTGAACCCGCTGCTGCGCATGGCTTCGGCGAGCCAAGAGTGTAAGCCTAGCCAGGTGACCAGCACGCGCGTGCTCTTCGAGAACATCGCCGAGAAGCGTTGAATTAGGGCGAGCCGAATTGAAAGCAGGAATCCGATGAAACAAATCCAGCGCACTGCTGTACTGACAGGTGCAACCTCGCCCCAGGGGATCGGCATCGAAACCGCCCGGCACTTAGCCCGGGAAGGCTGGGGCATAGCGATTCTGGATCTGGACCACGCCGCATCCGAGCGCGTAGCCGCGGAGATTGCTGAAGAATTTGGCGTGCCGGCATTCGGCCACGAGATCGACGTCGCCGACGAGTCCTCGGTCGCCACGGCGCAGGCGGCAGTGGCAGCGCGCGTCGCCGCACCGGAGCTGCCTCCCACCGGCGCCGTAGTGAATATCGCGGGTATTACGTCCCCGGTGGATTTCCTGGATACGACTTTGGATATCTGGAACAAGATCATGAACGTCAACGCCACGGGCACGTACTTGGTTACCAAGGCATTCCTGCCGGAAATGATCGACAGTGGATGGGGACGAATAATCAACATCTCCTCCGTGTCAGCCCAACGTGGCGGCGGCGTCTTTGGCAAGGTTCCTTATTCCTCGGCGAAAGCGGCAATCCTCGGTTTCACCAAGGCGCTGGCCCGTGAGATCTCGGCCAGCGGTGTCACCGTCAACGCGATTGCACCAGGCGCTGTGGATACCAACATCCGCGTTGGCAGCACCGACGAGCAGGAAGCGGCCAGTGCCGCGGGGATCCCCATTGGGCGCACCGCAACCACTGGAGAAGTCGCATCGGTCATCGGCTTCCTGGTATCCGAAGGCGCTTCCTACCTCACCGGCACCACCCTTGACATCAATGGTGGCAGCCACATGCATTAGCAGTTCTGGGTCCGGGCAAGTTCAAGGAAAAGAAGAAGCCAGTGGCCACGCTCCGAAGAGTTCGAGGCGTGGCCACTGGCCTATTGTCATGTTCTGGCGGAAGTTACCCGAACCAGGGCTTCTCGGCCGCGGCGAGCGTCCCGTCGTTCTTGGCCATGTTCAGCCACTGGTTCACGTACTCCTGGAACTCGTCATCACCCAGCGGCAGCAGGTAGGCCTTCTGGGAGAAGTTGAACGGCTTGTCCGGGTGCACTGCGCACAGCTCGGGATGCTCATTGGCCACCCACCGGGTTTCCGAGGCATCGGTGGTCATCACATCCGCCCGTCCGGCAATGATCTCATCGAAGATCTTGTTGTTGTCCTCGAAGCGGATGATTTCCCCGTCGGGATAGTTCGCGTCTGCGAATTTTTCGTTGGTGCCGCCGATCGGGGTGATGGAACGGACCCCGGGCTGGTTGATTTCCTTGATCGTGTCGTACTTCTCCACGTTCTCGCATAGGGTGATGGGTGTCTTGCCCTCGTCCAGTGTGGCTTCGCTGTAGTAGGCCTGCTGGGCACGTTCCATGGAAATGGAAACCCCGCCTACTGCCATGTCGCAATTGGAGAGGAAGTCCGGCATCAAGTCCTTCCATGAGGTCTGGATGAACTCGGGTTCGACGCCCATGGACTCGGCAAGATCCTTGGCCATCGTGATGTCGATTCCCGACCATTCCCCGGTTTCCGGGTCGAGGTAGGTGAACGGCCGGTAGTCCCCGGTGGTGCAGACATTCAGCGTTCCGGCTTCAATTACGCTGGCCAGCCGGGTGCTGTCGGAAGCTGGCTTCTGGTCGTCGCCAGATTCCGGGGCTGGAGCCGAACAGCCTGAAAGGAACAAGGCCGCGCATAGGAACAGCAATGGCAACCGGCGGGTGATGGACGGATTCTTCTGTGAACTGTCGGTCATAGTCCATCAATCTATAAGCGGTCCAAGTCAGGGCACAAGACTTCCGAGTTTTCTTACGCGAGCAGAATTCAGCCGGCGGCAGGAACCGCCGCAGTGATGTCCAGCGCGGCCACGAGGTCCTTGCTGTGCTGGTGTTCCGGGTCAACCAGGAAATCGTCGAGGGGGCGATGCTCCACCAGCTCGCCCTCGTAGAACACTGCCACGTCATCACTCACATAGCGGATCACGTCCATGTCGTGGGAGATGACCACGAGGCTCAGCCCCATTTGCTCGCGCAAATCAAGCAGCAGGTCCAGGATGTGGCGCTGGGCTACCGAATCCAGTGCCGAGGTGGATTCATCGCAGATCAAAACCTGCGGCTCGGTCAGCAGCGCACGTGCGATAGCCAGTCGCTGGAGCTGGCCGCCTGAACACTGGCCCGGCCTGCGATCCAGCAATTGCTCGGGCAATCCCACCTGGGCCATGGCTTGCGCCATGCGCTCGCCGGCCTGGATTGCCGGCAGCCGGTGCACCGCCGCGCTCATCGAAGTGCGGATGGTAAGCCGGGGATCGAAGGAGGAATAGGGTTCCTGGGCGATGACCTGCACCCGGGTTGCTTCGCCATTATGGTGCGCCTGAATGATCCGACCGGTGGTTGGCTGTTCCAACCCGGCCAGCAGCCTGGCAAAGGTGCTCTTGCCGGAACCTGAGCGGCCCACCACACCCAGGACCTGGCCACCATGCAGGCGCAAGCTCGTGGGGTTCAATGCTGCCGGGCCTTTTGCGCGGCGCGTATAGTTCTTGCCCGCGTCCACCGACTCGAGCAAGCATGCCGAATCCGTCGCACGGAGCGTGCGCAGAGGAGGCAAGCTGGCTTCGATAAGCTCGCGTGTCTTGGAGTGGCGGTCCTTGGAGAAGATCAGCGCGGTAGGGCACTGGTCCACAATCTGACCGTCGCTGACTACTACAACGCGATCCGCGATGTGCTGGATGCTGGCGATGTCATGAGTAACGAACAGGACGCCTACGCCGCGCTCCTGCTGCTTGCGGCGCAGCAATTGCAGCACCTCGGACTTGAGGATCGAATCCAAAGATGATGTCGGTTCATCGGCCAGGATGAACTCCGGATCAGCGGCTAGGGCGATGGCAAGCATGGCGCGCTGGGCCATCCCGCCGGAGAGCTGGTCCGGGCGTTTGCTGGCAATCTGCTTGGCGGGAGACAGGCCTACTTCCTCGAGCAAGGACAGCACCCGATCCTCATGCTGGCGGGCTTTGCCCCAGCCGTGAGCTCCCAAGGCCTCGAGCAGGTGCGCGCGGATGGTCAACCGCGGGTTCATCACGCGCTTAGGCTGTTGGAACAGCATGCTGATGCGTCGTCCGCGCACCGAGTCCATGGCTTTCTCGTCCAGCTGGTCAAGGCGCTGGCCATCAAGCAGGATCTTGCCCTCAGCACGCAGCTGCTGGGGCAGCAGGCCGATAATCGCCTTGGTGAGCAGCGTCTTGCCGGAACCGGAACGCCCTACCACCGCCACCAGTTCGCCGGCTCTCAAGGCGCCACGTGCCTCGGAAAGCAACCGCTGATCGCCGGAGCTGACCGAGAGATCAATGAATTCAAGTTCTCTAGTCATGGATTTCCGCCTTGGCCTCGGTAGCAAGCACGTCCTGCCCGCCCAGCACGTGGGTGATGCGATTGCCCAGCAGGGTAACGCAGAAGCTGACCAGGAAGATGGCTGCGCCCGGTGCAATCATGCCCCACGGGGAGCGGATCGCATGAGGCTGGGCCTCGGCCAGCATCGAACCCCAGTCGGACTGCGGCGGCTGGACTCCGATGCCCAGATAGGACAATGAGCCGAGCAATACGAGCAACAGGCCGAAGCGCAAAGCGGCCTGGGCCAGCACCGGACCCGCGACGAAGGGCAGGACATGATGGCGCAGGATGAACCAGCGTGAAGCACCCACATGCTTGGAGGCCTCGACATGGTGGGTGCTCAATGCCTGGGCCGCCATGGAGCGCACCAACCGTGCCGTGGGGGTCCATGCCACGACGCCCACGGAAAGCACCATAGTGGAGAATCCGGGTCCCATGACCGCGATGATCAGCAGCGCAATCACGATTTCGGGCAACGCGAGCAGCAAGTCGTTCACGCGCAGGGAGAGCTCATCCAGCCAGCCGCCGCGCACCGCGCTGAGCAGGCCCAGTGCGGTGCCCACCAGCAGCGAGAACAGCGTGGTGATCAGTGCTACCGATAGCGAGAACCGGCCACCATGCAGCACCCGGCTCAAGGTGTCGCGGCCCAGGGCATCGGTGCCCAGCAAATGGGCCAGGCTGGGTGCCTGCAACCGGTCCGCCAGGCTCTGGGCGTTGGGATCATAAGGGGAAATCCACGGGGCGGCGATGGTCAGGATGACCACTGCCAGCAATATGAACGCGGGAGGTGAAAGCAGGATTTCCCTGGAATGATTCCTAGCCATGCCGTACACCAATCCTCACATTGGGGTCACTGATCTTGTGCACCAGGTCAACGATTCCGGTCACCACCACGGCACAGGCCACGACAACCACCACGCCGCCCTGGGCTACCGGGATATCAGCATCAACGATGGAGTCGAAGATCAGCCTGCCCATGCCGGGAATGGCAAAGATGACTTCCACGATGACCGACCCGCCCAGCAACCCGGCAAACCAGACACCGACCATGGTCCACAATGGCAGCAGTCCGTGGGGAACCACGTGGCGAACCAAAGCGTGGGTGCTGCTCAGCCCGCGGGCACGAGCCGCCAGCACATGTTCAGAGTCCAGAGCCTGGCACACCCCCGAGCGCACCGCGACGGTGAAGAAGCTGATGGGGCGCAAGGCCAGAATGAAGACCGGGAGCACCAACGAGGCAGGGGAATCGAACCCGGCCGAGGGCAGCAGCGAGAAGCGCACCGCGAAGAGCAGCACCAGCAGCGGAGCCAGCGCGTATTCAGGGATCGCAATGAGCGCATGGGTGATGGAGGTGATGAGCCTATCTGGCCATTGCCCGGCGCGGGTTGCCGAAGCGACGCCCAAAAGGATGGAGGCCACTATGGCCACCAGCAGGGCGCTGCCGGCCAAGGATAGGGTGACGCCAATGGCCGGGAGCACCTGGTCGGCTACCGGGGTACCACTGATATGCGAGATGCCCATGTCTCCGGTGGCGAACCGGCCCAGCCACCTTCCGAATTGCACCAGCATCGGGTCATGCAGGCCGAATTGCTCTGCGTAGGCCTGCACCGTTGCCTCATCGGCGGCCCCAATGTCCATGCGGGCGCGCAGCAAGGAGCGCACGGGGTCCCCGGGGGAAACAAAGGGGACCAGGAATACCGCGAAGGATGAAAGCAGAACTGCTGCGCCGAGTCCAAGGACTCGGCGCAGCATGGTGGTTAGAGGAGACACGCTAGCTGGTCTTCGCCAGATCCTTGGTCAGCACGTAGCGGGTCAGCGGGTCCTGGACGTAGCCCTGGACCTTGGCTCCCACGGCGTCAATTGCCTGCTCGTTGACCAGCCAGACGTTCGCGGCGTCTTCGGCGAGGATATCGCCTGCCTTGCGGTACAGGTCGTGGCGCTTGGTTTCATCCTTCTCCACCAGTGCCTGGCCGACCAGCTTGTCATAGTCCTCGTTGCAGTAGTGGCTCAGGTTGTAGCCGCCCTCGCAGGTGTAGTCGGACTGCAGGAAGCCGATCGGATCAGCGATGTCGATCATCCGGTTGCGCTGGCTGAGGATCATGTCGTACTTGCCGGCCAGCACATCGGGCTCCGCGGCGCCGTAGGACTTGGTCACTACGTTGGCCTGCAAGCCGATCTGCTTGAACTGCTCCTGGATGATGGCGCCTACCCCGGCGAACTCCGCGCGTTCGGTGATCGCAATGATTTCCAGCGGCTTCTCCTGCTTGTATCCGGAAGCTTCCACCAGCTTCTTGGCTTCCTCGAGATTCACCTGGGGCACTGTCAGATCCGGGTTGGCCCAAGGCTCGCTCGGGGCAAAGGGGCCGGTGGCAGGCTGCGCTGCACCTTCGTAGATGCTGGCGGCCATGGCTGGCAGATCCAAAGCCATGGTGGCGGCCTTGCGCAGCTCCGGGTTGTCGAATGGAGCGCGCGAGTTGTTCAGGTACAGGGTCGAGGTGCGAGGCGAATCGGCCTTGAGCACGCTGATCTTGTCATCGGCCTCCAGGGTAGCCAGGCTGGTGGCCGGGATGGACATCGAGATGTCCGCTTCGCCCGTCTGCACCTGGGTGGCACGGGTGGCGCCTTCGGTGATGTAGCGGATTTCTCCGCCAGCCAGCTTCACTTCGCCGTCCCAGTAATTCTCATTGCGGTCCAAGGTCAGGGACTGCCCGGCTTTTTCGGAGACCGGGGCGAAAGGCCCGGTGCAATGATGCATCGGATCGATGCCCTTGCCGGTGTACGCGGCAGGGGAGAGCACACCTGCGTTCACGCTGGCCATGCGGTAGGGCAGCAGCGGATCCGCGCCGGGGGTGGTGACCCGCACGGTATCAGCGTCGAGGGCTTCGACCTTCTTGATGGTCTTGGGGTTCACCGCACGGGCCGGTGCGGTCGCCTTGAGCACATGGTTGAGTGAAGCGGCTACGGCCTTGGCATCCATGATGGTGCCATCTTGGAATTCCACGTTCTTGCGCAGCTCGAAGTCCCATTCGGTGTCCGAGGCCTGCTTCCAGGAGGTAGCGAGCATCGGTTCGACGGTTTTGGTTCCCTGGTCGTATTTGGCCAGGGTTTCCAGGCAGCCGGCGATGGAGAGCACGTAGGCGTCGTCGCTTTCCAGCGCCCAATTGGAGACCGGGGCACGGAAGTTGGCCACGACTACCCGGGCCTCCGGGTCCGCTGCTTTCTCCGGAGCGGAGCTGGCGGAGGTGGAGCTGCAGGCGGCCAGCGCGAGGGCAAGGGCCGCGAATCCTGCGGCAGCGCTCAATCGTCCAAGTTTCATGGAAATCCTTCGGCATTACGTGATGGATTGGCATCTAATGCAATAGTGCCTTGGTAAGCGTACCCTAATTAGCGGCCTTGTCTTGCTGATAATTACCCCGCTTGAAAACCGGAAGGAAAGCACCCGTGCAGCGTTCTGTAAGAGTTGAAGCTGAGTAGTGCAAAGTTGGGGTGCCGTATGGAAATTTTTCGCAGATTAAGCGTCATGTGTCGCAGTTCATGCACCCTGGGCAAGGACACCTGAGCGTCGCACGAGTAATGCGGCGAGCCAAGCAGCAAGGCCCAAGGGGAGCATGAGGAAAAGCCAAGGCAGGAAGCCGGGGATGAGATCCTGGCCGGCCTGCGCCAGGAGCCACCCGACCAGCATGTTCCCCACCAGCACAGCCAGGCCGCCGCAGCTGGCGAGCAGGCCGAAGTAGGATCCAGTGGCGCGGTGCCCGGCGAATTTTGGAACCAACGACAAGGCCGTGGGATGCACGCTCATATGCCCCAAAGCCAGCAGAGTGACCGCGCACAGAATGCGGATCGGACCAGTCTGCTCGCCGAAGGCCGAGGCCGGGAGGAACGCCAGCACGCCAAATCCCAAAGCGCTCGAGAAGTACCCGCAACGCAGGGTCGCCGCCGCGCCGATCCGTGCAGCGATCCAGGCGACGGGCAATTGCAAGCCCAAGGTCAGTACAGAGATCCAAGCGAATACCAGTCCCAGCCACTGGGTGGGCATGCCAGTGCGTTGCAATTCCAGGGGAATGGCCAAATAGAGCTGGTTGTATGCCAGCAAGTCCGAGGCATGCAAGGCGCAGAACGCCACGAACTTCCGGTCCGCAAGGCAGCGCCGCAGGCTGCCGGGCTGGTGCTTCGGCTGTTCCGGGCTTTCCGAGCGATCGCGCGAATAACTGTCCGGGGCGGGACGGCGCAAGGCTGCAGCGAGGAACAATCCGATGGCGATGAAGAACAGCGCCCCGAAGCCTGCAACTGTTGCGAACCCCCAGCCCCACAGTGCAGCCCCGACCAGCGGTCCGGTCACGGCGCCGATCTCTCCGGTAATGCTCAGCCAGGCAAACAGGGAGGCCCGTTTGGCTCCCGTGGCCTGGCCCCTGTCGCGCGCGGTCTGGGCCGCGCCCACCAGGATGCTCAGGCCCGGGGAGAAGAGCGCTCCGCCGAATCCGGTGAGCAATGTGCCGAGGATAAATAGCCAGAGCTGCGGGTCGCCCAAGGACAGCGAGGCCGCCAGTGTGGAGAACCCTGCGGCGCGTACCGCGCAACCAATGAGAATCATGCGCCGGGCGCCGAACCGATCGGCCAGGCTGCCTCCGGCCAGGAAGAGCCCTTGCTGGGCGAAGGTCCGGACACCCAGGATCAGGCCCACCGCGGTACCTGCCAGCAGGAAGTCGTTGGCTAGCACTACAGCAAGGAAAGGAACCACAGCGTAGAAACCGATATTGAACAGCGTCTGTGTTCCCAGAAGCACCGGGACTTCGAAGCGGGGGGTGCTGGATTTCATGGACCTCGGGGAACGTGTTGGTTCGGCTAACCGCTAGCGGCGGCCTCGATATCGGCAGGGTGGACTCTCCGATCTTAGCCAACGCCGGTGCCCTGGGGCGGATCCTGCGCGGTGGCGTCGCGCTGTGCGATGCGGACGGGGCCGAGGAAGCTTGCTGCCCTGCGCAGGACGTCATCCATGGTTTTCAGTTCGCACTCCCAGAGCGTCAGCGATTCCCAGCCAAGCGCGGCCAGGTTATCGAGGTTGCGCTGGTCCCGGGCGATATTGGCATCCAGCTTGGGATTCCAATAACCCGTATTGGATGCGGGGCGGCGCTGGCCCACCGGGCAGTCATGGCCGTGCCAGAAGCAGCCGTTGACGAAGATCGCCTTGCGCCGGGCACTGAAAACGAGGTCCGGGGAACCGGGGAGCTTTCCGCCCCGCAACGGGATCCCGGGATGCGCAGAGCGCAGCTGGGCAACTTGCTGTGCAGGCAGGATGCCGTGCACGCGGTAACGGTACCCGGCGGCATGCAGCAATCGGCGCAAGGCCAGTTCCGGCCCGGTGTTCTTGCTGGAAATGCGCGACATAAGCCGCGAACGCTGCGCCGCCGACATGATGTCCATAGTCCATTGTGCGCCGCTAACCAGGCCGTGCGTTGCTGGCTGGGCATTGACTGGATGGCTTGCTGAGGCCATCGGGTGAAACCTCTTGCAACGGTTCTCAAATCCTGGCGGCCGCAGTAGCGCGGGTGCTGGAAGCACCGATCGGCATTGGGTCGGTCGGGAACAGGCAGGAAGATTCGAGGGGGAGCCATGCGAGCAGCACGGTACTACGACCAGAAGGACATCCGGATCGAAGACATCGATGAGCCGGTGCTGAAGCCCGGAACGGTGGCCATCGATGTTGCCTGGTGCGGCATCTGCGGCACCGATCTGCACGAGTACCTGGAGGGCCCGATCTTCATCCCGCCGGCCGGGCATCCGCACCCGATCTCGGGGGAGAGCGCGCCGGTGACCATGGGCCATGAGTTCTCCGGAACCATTACCGCCCTGGGCGAGGGCGTCACCGGCCTCGAAGTCGGCGAGAACGTCGTGGTGGAACCCTACATCATCCACGAGGATGTGGACACCGGCGAAGGCCAGCAGTACCAGCTCTCCCGGGACATGAACTTCATCGGCCTGGGCGGCCGCGGCGGCGGGCTATCGGAGAAAATCGTCGTGGAACGCCGCTGGGTGCATCCCATCGGCAAGATCCCACTGGATGAAGCCGCGCTGATCGAGCCGCTGTCGGTGGCCCACCACGCCTTCGTCCGCTCGGGCGCCCAAGCCGGGCAGGTGGCCATCGTGGGCGGGGCCGGCCCGATCGGCCTGCTGACCGCAGCGGTGCTCAAGGCCAAGGGGCTGGCAGTCTACATCTCGGAGCTCTCCGAGGCCCGCAAGGCCAAGGCACGGGAAACCGGGGTTGCCGACGAGGTTTTCGATCCCAGGGACGGGGACGTGGCGCAGAAGGTGCGCGAAGCTACCGGCGGCCGTGGTGCGGATGCCGGATTCGAGTGCTCCTCGGTCCCGGCGGTGCTGGACATGCTCCTGGACGCGGTGGCTCCCGGCGGGGTGATCGTCAATGTCTCGATTTGGGGGCATAAGCCTGAAGTGGACATGCCCAAGCTGGTGCTGAAGGAGATCGACCTGCGCGGCACCATTGGCTACGCCAATGACCATCCGGACACCATTGCATTGGTGCAAAGCGGCAAGCTGGATCTGGCACCGTTCATCACCGGGCGCATCGGACTTGATGAGCTTATTTCCGAAGGCTTCGACCAGCTGATCAACAACAACGAGGAACACGTGAAGATCATCGTTGATCCGCGGGCCTAGCCAGCAATCCTCGGCTATGGGGGCCAGCCGGATACCTGGCACTGGCCCCCGGGCTGCGGCTAGTGGTGGTGTTCTGCCTGTTTCATCTTTTGAATGATTCCCGGGTCGATGTCTCCTGAATGGTGAATGCCGTGCTCGGAATGCGGTACCGCCAGTTCTCCGGCGGACGAAGCTGCCAACCCCAAACTGGCAACCGCCGCAACCGCAACTGAACCGGCAAACATGCTCCCGAGGACAACTAGGCTGCTGGACCGCACTGTCCGGTGCGGATAGTTCTTCCCCCGCTTGCGCTGCCACACGAAGACCGCCAGCACCGACAGCTCAAGCAGCAGCAAGGAAGCAATAGTGAGATCCATATTTTTCGCTCCCTCCGGGAACCCCCAAAGACCAGCAGCAATGCTGGCTAAATGCACGGAGGAGACGAGCGCCAGGCAGGGGACCGCAAGCTTCACGGCAGGTGCCGCTGCCTTCAGCAGGCTGGCAACGGCGTACACCAGCGCCATCCCGGCCCAGGCCGCGGATGCTATCGCGCCGAGCCACGCCCACCACGGTGCCGGGGCGGACCCGACCCCGAATGCCGATGCCAGGCTGGCGGAGGAGGCCGCGGCCAGCGCCGCGACTCCCAGTCCGGCGATCCCGGCATAGAGGCCGCCGAAGGCAACGGAGCCCGCAACTGCATCTCGCCCTTGCGTGGCAGGTTCGGTGGCAGGCTCCATGGCCTCGTGGGAAATCATGATCGTGCGGTATGGGCTGCTGGCGTCCGGTCCTGGGACAGCCCTACCGACAGCAGGAGAATCGCGCTGGCTAGGTGCAGGACGTTATCCGCACCGTTCAGGGCAATGATGTTCAACGCTGTCGAGGCCAAGAAGAGGCCGAGGATGCCAACCAGGAGGTAGACGGCGCCCACCGTGGTGTTGGTGAGCTTGGAAGCACGCACGGATCCGAGCCCAGCGATGAGCAGTGCAGCGCCGATGGCCAGGTGGATCACGTTGTGAAGTGGGTTGACCTCGAAAATGATCAGCTTCCCGCCCTCTGTTGCGAAGAAGTCCACGCCGGCAGTGACAAGGAACCCGAGCAGGCCGACAAGGAGGTACACGGCCCCGAAAATTGTTGCGAGCAAGCGGTTAGGCGAAGTGCGCATTGCAATCAGTCCTTCCTGGGACACGGATTCTATTCCGCGTCGAGTTCTGCGGGTTCCGGAAGGAACCCTGTAGAGGTTCTTCGGAGGAGGATGGAAGGCGGATTGGTCTTGGTTGGACTTATTTGCAGGCATCGGAGGCACGCAAGTGAGCGGGTAGGCGTTTTCGCATTGGTGTTCGGTTGAGGATGCTCTGGATCCCTCGGCAAGGAAGCTGATGCGTTGAGACAGCGAGCCGAAGATGCGTTGGGCCGAAACATCGAATAGCAGTTGAAGATCATCTGGATCCGCGGGCTTCATCTTCCCGCTGCCAGACGCTTCGCGACTATGAGATGAGTTTCATCTGCTCGTAAGCATCCAATGCAGCCTGCCGCGATTGCTTCAGGTCCACAATGGGCTCCGCGGCCAGCGGCGCGTATCGAGCCACATAGCTTCCCTGGGGATCGAATTTCTTGGCCTGCAGTTCCGGGTTGAAGACCCGGAAATATGGGGAAGCGTCGGCTCCGCTGCCGGCGACCCATTGCCAATTGGCCGAATTGCTGGCGAGATCCGCATCAACCAGGGTGTCCCAGAACCACCGCTCGCCGACCTTCCAATGCACTTGCAGGTTCTTGACCAGCAGGCTGGCTGCCACCATCCGCACCCGGTTATGCATCCAGCCGGTCTGCCAGAGCTGCTGCATGCCGGCATCGACCAGCCCGAAGCCGGTGCGCCCCTTCTGCCAGAGCCGCACCTGGTCGGCGGCGTGCGGGTCCTGCTCAGGCCAGGCCCAGTCGAAGTGGTCGAACTGCGCACGCAGATTCCGCTCCGGAAGTTGCGGGTGATGATAGTACAGGTGCCAGCAGAAGTCCCGCCAGGCCAGTTGGCGCCGCATTGCGGTGGCTCCTGCTGCAGCTTTGGGATTTTCGGCGGCAAGGCGGCCTAGGGCATCCCACATCTCGGGCGCACTCAGATGTCCCCAGCGCATAGCGGGGGACAAAGCCGAGGTGCCGTCCAGATCGGGGCGGTCATGGTGATCCGCGTAGCCTTCGGCGATTGATTCCAGCACCTGCTCCAGGCGCTGGCGCGCAGGCGCTTCTCCGGGTCCCCATTGCGCGGCGAGTCCGTCAATCCAGTCCAAAGCCGGCAACAATCCCAAGCTCTCCAACTCGTCGCTGGCGGGAAGATTAGTGTCCGGGAGAGGTTCTTGTGCCTGTGGCGCGGGCAACGGAGGACGGATCTCGTCGTCGCGCAACGCATTATAGAAAGGCGTGAAGACCTTGTAGCCGGTGTCGTTCTTGGTCAGCAACTCCCAGGGCTCATGCAAGAGCGTTCCGCTGTAGCTGTGGGCGTGGACGCCACGTGCATGCAGGTCCTGCTTGATCTGCATGTCGACGGCGCGTTCGGCGTGGCCGTAGCGGCGGTTCCAATGCACTGCCTGCACGCTGCCTTCGTGCACGAGTTCGCTGATGATCCCGGCGGCCGGGCCTTGGCGCAGGATGAGCGGGATTTTCAATTGTCCAAGCGATATGCGAAGGTCCGCCAGCGCGAGATGCAGCCACCATTTGGCCGCGCCGCCCAGCGGGCGGATGCCGGCAGATTCCTGGTCCAGGACATACACCGCGATAACCGGACCGGAGGAAAGAGCGGCATTCAACGCTGGGTGGTCGCTGGTGCGCAGATCATCGCGGAACCAAACCAGCTGGGTAGGCAAGGCCGAATGAGTCATTTGGAATTCTCCATGGAACCATTCTAGTGTTTATTTAGCTTGGCTAGCTAAATTATGGTGGATGGCCCGTCTAGCTCGGCGGCTACCGGGCATAGCAAAAGGCTGGTGGTTCCAATCAGTGATTGCACGCACCAGCCTCTTGCCGCTACCCGGGGATCAGGAGCCGTTATTCATGCCCTTGGCCGTGTCCTTTGCTTCGCTTTGCAAATGCTCGGCTTCGGAGCTGGCTTCGGATTTTACGGTCTCCACGGATTCCTGGGCGGAATCCCGCAGGTCCTCGGCGGCCTGTCGCGCAGGCTCCCGAAGGTCTTCGGCAATCTGCTTCGCCGCATCCTTGGCCTCTGCGGCCAGCGGTTCTGCCTTGTCCTTGACCCGCTGGACCAGCTCGGCTTCTTTCTGGGTCCCCGGAAGCAGCGACGAGGCCAGCAATCCTGCCCCGAAGGCGATGATTCCGGCGGCCAGCGGATTGCCCTTGGTCTGCTCCGCCACCCTGTGCGGTGCCTCCCTGACGGCTTCCGCGGCGTCTTCACTGTAGTGGTGCAGCTGGTCACTCGTTGATTCACCGGTTCCCATGACGGAGTCCTTCACCTTCCTGAATGAGTCCTTGACCTTTTCGGATTGTCGGTGGGCAATGTGGCTGGGACTGACCCTGTCGGCAATCGCGTCCACATCCTGTTGCAGGTCGCCTCGTGTCTGGGCGATTTCCGCGCGGAGTTCTTCTGAATTCTTGCTCATGGTGCATCATCCTTCGGAGTAAAAGCTGACGGAATCCTCTTGACTGTCTCGGCCGTATTAGGCAGTCCCTTGATCTCTTGCATCTTCTTCTTGGCCGCGCTAGCCAAGACCAGACCGATCACCGCCCAGAGGGCGGCGACCACCAAGGCCGAGAAGCCATAGCCAATCCAGAGCGACAATCCGAAGAAAGCCGCAACGGAAAGGAACAGCAAGACGAAATGGCCGGCAACACCGGCACCGGCATACATTCCCGCGCCCTTGCCGGCGGAGCTGGCCGACTCCTTCAACTCCGTCTTTGCCAGCTCGATCTCTTGGCGAACCAGCAGCGATACATTCTGGGTCAGGTCATTGAACAGGGCGCCGAGGGAACTGCGTTCATGTTCTGCGGAATCGGGATCTGGCGTCGTGTGAGTCATCGAATGCTCCTAGCGGTAGTCGGTGCTGCGCGGATCCCCAGGAGGGTAGGAGCGCAGCGGGTCCACATCCACCGAATCGGCATGCAGCGGGTTGCCTGCCGAATCCACGCGGGTGGTTCCCTGGAAGGACGGGTCAACCCGCACCGGACCTGGCCCGTCACCGGACGCGGCGTTCGGTGCGCTGGTGGTGCCGGGGCGCGGTTGCTGGTCGCGGTGCCCTGTGCCTTCCTTCGGCTCGCTGGCATTCCGGGTCATGCGTCCTGCCAGCAGGCCGGCGCCCAGCGCCAGCCCCAAGAAGGCGGCGGGGCGTTTGCGTGCAAAGCCCTTGACCTCATCCAGCAAGTCGTGCGGCTCGCGCTGTTCGAGCCAATCGGCGGCCTGGCCGCTGTGATGTGAAGCCCGGTCCACCAGCATGGACGCGGTTCCGCTCGCGCTGGACTGGTCCAGCATGGCGCGGAACTCATCGCTGATGTCGCGCAGGTTGGCCGCGACCTTCCGCTGCTGCGCGGAGGTCTGCTCCTTCAGGTCGGAGCCGAGTTCATCCCACAGGTGGGTGGCCTGGTCCTTGGCCTGCTCAGCGAGCATCGAGGCTTCCTGCTTGGCGCTGTCAAGCACGTGGGTTGCGGATTCCTGGCCCTCGCGCGCCAGATCCTGGGCTGCCTGCGCTTTGCCCGACGTACTGCCGCTTCCTGTGGACTGCAGGTCACCGGAATCATGCGCGTCGGCCGGCACTGGTTCGACAGTGCCCGACGGGAACAGGTCGGTTTGCGGCTCAGTCAACGGATCCGGATCGTTCAAGCCGTGGCGGACGGTTCCGGGTTGCGGGGTACTACGCGGGTCATCGGGGAATGGATTCGAACTGGTGTGATCGTTGGTGCTCATGTCTTCCCTTCCTCTGCTGCTGTCGTCAGCTGCGGGTGGCGCGACGGGTGGCCGCGCATCCGGCTCCGCAGTCCGTGCGGAGCGCTGCTGGTTGCATACGACGCTAGGCAAGAGCGCGCCGCAGGTCACGGATCGCGGCCAATCCGCAGGAAGCATTCAGGTTCGATGGCGAGAGCTCGGAGCTTCCAGGAAAGCAGGAGGCAAGCGAGTAGGATCGAGCCGGATCCCGAGCGTCCAGCGCATCACCCGGCGCAGCTGCGAGGAGTCCAGCAGCACTGCAATCCCTGCTGCCGGCCCAGTCTGCGACTTTGGAGGAACAGCGGCTTTTTCCGTGGCGAACACGCCAATACCCGAAGAGTCCGGGGCATTGGCGACGGGAGCTGGAAGACTGGGCGCTAAGTGTCCAATTAGCGAATCGTCGAAGGAGCACCATGTCCACTTATGCTGTTACCAACCCTGCCACCGGCGTCGTCGAGGCAACCTACCCGACCGCCACCGATGAGCAGATCCAGGAAGCCATGGCCAAAGCGCACCACGCCTACACCCAGTGGTCGGTCTCGGCGCTGGAGGAGCGCGTTGCCCTGCTCGAACGCGTGGCCGATATCTATGAGGCACGAGCCGAGGAACTGGCAGCGATCATCACCCGCGAAATGGGCAAGCCCATCAAGCAGGCGCTGGGCGAAATCGGCATCGTGGCGGCAATCTACCGCTACTACGCCAAGAACGGCCCGAAGTACCTGGAGGATGAGGAGCTGGAAATCGCCTCCGGCGGCACGGCGCTGGTGCGCAAGGAAGCAGTGGGCGCGCTGCTGGGCATCATGCCGTGGAACTTCCCGTACTACCAGGTGGCCCGCTTTGCCGGACCGAACCTGATGAACGGCAACACCATCCTGCTCAAGCACGCTCCGCAGTGCCCGGAGTCGGCGCTTGCCATGGAAGAGATCTTCCGCGAAGCCGGTGCGCCCCAGGGCGCGTACGTGAACATCTTTGCCACCAATGAGCAGGTCGCGGACATGATCGCGGACCGCCGGGTGCAGGGCGTCTCGCTGACCGGTTCGGAGCGTGCCGGCGCCGCCGTTGCGGAAATTGCCGGACGCAACCTGAAAAAGGTCGTGCTGGAGCTCGGCGGCTCGGATCCATTCATGGTGTTCGAAGACGCGGACGTGGCGCGCACCGCCAAGCTGGGCATGCGTGCACGGTTCGGAAACACCGGGCAGGCCTGCAATGCCGCCAAGCGCTTCATCGTCGACTCCTCGGTCTACGATGACTTCTCCAAAGCACTGGTGGAGCAGGTCTCCGGGATCACCGTGGGCGACCCGTCCCAGCCAGAGAACTTCCTCGGCCCGCTGTCTTCCGCCGCTGCCCGGGACGGACTGGCCGCCCAGGTGCAGGATGCCATCGACAAGGGTGCCCAGGTGCTGGCCGGGGGCAAGCCGATCCAGGGCGATGGCGCATTCTACGAACCGACCGTGCTGGCCGGGGTGACTCCCGAGATGCGCGCGTTCTCCGAAGAGCTCTTCGGCCCGGTCGCCGTGCTCTACAAGGTGGACGGCGAAGAGGAAGCCGTGGCCCTGGCCAACAGCACCGACTACGGGCTGGGAGCTTCCATCCACACGCAGGACATGGAACGCGCGCAGCGCGTGTCACAGCAGCTGCAAAGCGGCATGGTGGCCATCAATGAGCCTTCCGCTTCCTACCCCGAGCTGCCTTTCGGGGGAGTGAAGCGCTCGGGCATCGGGCGTGAGCTGGGCAAGTACGGCATGGGCGAATTCATCAACCACAAGCTGGTGAAGATCGCCGGCCGCTAGCCGTCCGCAAAACGGCAACGGTCCTGCCTTCCGTAAATCGGAGGGCAGGACCGTTCTCGTTTTGGCGCCTTAGGCTGCAATCGGTGCCTAGCGGTATGGCGCAAGCCGGCCATTCCCGGCTGAAGTACGTCGCGCAGTTCGGAATTTATCTGCGCAGCATTGTCATTTGCACCTGTTCTTTCGGTGTGAAGTCCGGAAGGGCGTTTGCAACAGCAGTGTGCGCCCAGTACCGGACTCGGAACTCCAGCATGCCGTGTTCCTCGGCTAGCTCGAAAAGAGAGCAGATCGGGTGGTGCGCCGGAGTTTCTTCAACTATTTCGAGAGCATCATTTGGTGGCGAGACGTGAATGAAACGAAGCCGCTCACCCTGGTTGTCGAGTATTGCCACCAGCACAGGGCAATTGTGAACGGAAACGAGACCCATGACATCGTCAACCGGCTCGTTGATTTGTCCAATGATCACCGGCATTCCCTGGATCCATCCATGCTCGCTCAGATGGGAGCGTCCCTCTCGGGATCCCAGAAGTTCCGCGACACGTTCAGCAGTTTTCGACCTGACCATACGTCCTGACATTGGTACTACCTCCACTTTGTTCGTAACTTTCGAGTTATCCCCATAAGTCACGCCACTTCGCAAATTGCGGGTTGGCTTGCTGGCAGGGCATAGTTCGCCGTCAATGAGAAGCGGAGTGTGCTTCAAGCGTAAGGTATTTGGCTTGGGCGTGGGCGGGAATCAATCCGTACCCAGCCTATTGCCAGCTCGAGTTTCCCTACTAGTCAGTAGCTGGTTCGCAGGTTTCGCAATATCATCCGAACTTCGCCGGATTCATGCGGGCGAGGACACTGCAGCGCATCAATTCCACATCCGGACCTGTTTCAGCCTTCGTGTTCGATTCATGTCGGATTGATGGGAGGTCCATGGGAATCCCTGCCTCAACCGGGTGCATCCAAGCCATGCGAACTAGTGTTTCAAAAGCCGCACGCGCAATAGCGCAAACAACTGATGCGGGTGGTCCTGCGGCGACCTGGAAATTCAACGCTGGCCAGTTGCTAGCTTGGCGCCCAAGCAAACCCATTCCGGGAGGCATGAGATGAGTACCTTTGGCATTGAAGAAGAATTCTTCATGTTTGACGCAGAAACAGGATTGCCTGCCAGCGTGGATCAGGAGCCGTTCCGTCAGGCACTGGATTCGCAACGCGACGGGGAAGTGCAAAATGAGTTTCTAGCTTGCCAAGTTGAACACGCGAGTTCCATCTGCGAAGACCGGGACCAGGCGTTGCACGAGTTGGGAAGCTTTCGCAGGGCCCTGGCAAGCAAAGCGGCCTCTAGCGGTCTGCTGGTCGCGGGCATAGGTTCGGCGCCCATGATTCCCCAGCAGCCTCCGGCATTTACCGATAACGCAAGGTATCAGGAAATCGGCAAATTCATTTCAGGAATAGCTGCCGAGCACTACATGTGCGGTTTGCACGTCCATGTCTCGGTCCCTGATCCGGAAGCCGGCGTTCGTGCACTGAATTTCTTGCGCGGCTGGCTGCCCCTTCTTTGCGCATTAGGCGCGAATTCACCATATTGGCGAGGCGTCGACAGCGGCTTCTCATCGTGGAGAACCATTCATTACCGGAAGTGGTCTGTCCAGGGAATCCCGCCATACTTTGCAGATTTCCGGGACTATGAGTCGCGTCTTGCGCGCATCAACGGCACCGCTGCTGTACCCGACCCCGGGCATATCGGATGGTCCGCACGGCTGTCGGAAAAGTATCCCACAGTCGAAATTCGTGTCGCCGATTCGCAGCTCAGAGCGCAAGATTCGGTTTTGCTTGCCGTGCTGCTGCGGGGGCTTGTCGAAACTGCCGTGGCCGGTGAATTCGAAGCTGTCGAGTATCTTCCCGAAGTCCTGGATCTGTCATTGTGGCAAGCGGCCAAGAATGGAATCACCGGAGAGCAAGTGGATACGGAAACCGGCGCACCGATTGCGGTGAAAGAGCTGGCTCGCAGGCTGCTGCGTACTGCCGAGGACGCACTGCGAGCTCATGGGGACTACGACTTCGCCGTGATTTCCCTGAGAAATATGCTGGAGACGGGCAATGGCGCGGTCCGGCAGCGAGCTGCATTCGACCGTGGTGCTTTCATGCATCTTTTGGCCAATGCCCATGCCGAAATGCAGATATAGCTTGACGGTCCCAGCGCGGGCTGCAGAGCACAGCCGGGGCCAGGCGAAGCTGGCCCCGGCTGAAGCATCACTACTGGCGCAGGAAAGAACCGGATGTGAAATCCTCTAGATTCCCAGCGAGTCACGGAGTCGGGCTACATGTCCGGTGGCATCCACCGAATATTCGATTTGCTGGATGCTGCCATCTTCATTGATGACTGCAGTGGAGCGCAAAGTGCCCACGATCGTTTTTCCACCGATGGTCTTTTCGCCGTAGGAGCCGTAGGCTGTCGCAACTTCATTTCCAGGATCGGAGAGGAGCGGGAAGTTCAGCGATTCGTCGTTGGCGAAGGCTGCCAGCTCTTCCGGTGCGTCCGGGGAGATGCCCAGTACGGAGTATCCTGCCGCTTGCAACGAATTGAGGTTGTCGCGGAAATCGCAGGCCTCGGTGGTGCAGCCTGGAGTTGCGGCCTTGGGGTAGAAATAGACGATAACCTTCTGACCTGAAAAGTCGGAGAGGGAAACTGTTTCCCCCTTGGCGTCCTGCAAGGAGAAGTCCGGAGCTGCCTGGCCTGCGGCTAGGGGGGAAGACTGGATGGACATGGATTCTACTTTCGTATAGTGATATTTTCTTTCCATTCTAAGTCCATGATTACCCAGATACCAGAGGAGTCGGTGATTTTGCCGCGAGTTGCATCGCTGCACTTTTGCCCTTCGGTTTCGTCGAGATTGCCGGCCAGTCCGAAGCTGCTTTTGCCTGCCCTCGCAGATCGCCACGCGTAATGGCTACGGCATGGATCTTTCCGCCGGCGAATATGAATCTGCTGGCCAGCTGATCACCGCTCGTATCCCAAAGGGCTTCAGGTATCCGTAATTCATCACTGCGGTGGATGCACCGAGAGCAACCATTCCGCGGGACCGGGCAGCAGCGAGTCGGGCGGCTGCATAACAGCTGCCCGACCCAGTGCATCCGGGTTTCTGCCTGACTGCGGCCAGCTACCGGCCCGCTGCCTTGGCTTCCAGGGAACGCGTCCACCGTTTGGCCAGAGCCTGGATGGCAGAAGCGCTTGCCCCTGAGATCACGGCGAATGCCAGCACCTTGCCTACGGCGGCCTGCTGCTGCTTATCGGGGTTGGCCAGTGACGGCGGTTCTTCGCCCATGGCCTTGTGCCAGATCCCGGAGACGAGCTTGGCGCCAAGCCAGCCTGCGCCGAGTGAGACCAGGGTTCCGAAGATCTTTGCCAGCAATTTCATGTTTTGCTCCTTGTGTTATCCGTCGTTTGCGGTTCGGTTTCCGGAAGGATCCGCTGTTTCCCAGTGGACCTCATCCGGTTGCTTGTCTTCGCGCCAACCGCGCCACACGGGATGGCGCAGAAGGCGCTCCGAGGTCAGTTCGGTGTATCGGACTTCTGCCACGTATTTCGGGCTCACCCAGTGGGCATCACGCCGATGCGCTGCGGGAATCTGCTTGGCTGGCGGAGTTTTGCGCTCGATCTTCTCAAGCCGTTCGCGGATCTCGGCAAGTTGCGTGTCGCTGAATCCGGTGCCCACACGGCCGGCGTACTCCAAACCGTCATGTCCCGGAATGGCCAGCAGCAGCGACGCCAGGCTGCGGCTGCGCGACCCCTGCCCTGCCCGCCAGCCAATCACCACGGCTTCCTGATGCAGCTGGTGCTTGAGCTTCAACCAGCTGCCGCTGCGCCGGCCCAGCTCGTATGCCGAGTCGCGTTCCTTGGCCACCACGCCTTCCAGGCCTAGCTCGCGGCTGGTCTCGATGGCTTGTTCCAAGGTCCCGGTGTGGGCCGGGGGAACCTGCACGTACTGGTGGTCGATATCCAGGCCCGCAAGCCGCTGGCGGCGTTGCTCGTAGGGCAGCGCAGTCAGATCCTCTAGCCCGGCGCCTTTGCCAGCAGGCAATTGCAGCACGTCGAAGAGCATGTACTGGATCCTGACGGCCGAGGCCTGCTTCGTGCGCTTCTTGCGCTGGTGGGACACCCGTTGCTGGAGCAGCGAGAAATCTGGGCGGCCCGAAGAATCCAGGGCAACGATTTCCCCATCCACTACGCAGCGGTCCGGCAGCAGCGAACCGAGAATTCCAAGTTCCGGGAAGTCTCCGGTCAGGTCATGGCCGTTGCGGCTGATCAGCTTGGTTCCACCGTCACCTACTACTGCAATTGCGCGGTAGCCGTCCCACTTCATTTCAAAGCTCCAGTCCTGCTCGATGCAGATGTCGCGGGCCGTGCCAGGCGTGGCCAGCATGGGGCGCAAGGGTTGGCCAGACAGGTCAGCCACGGCCTGCTTGGCGCTAGGCTCGCGAGCAGCGTCCGGTCCTGCGCCACTGGAATCAGCGGAGGCCCCGCCCTCGGCTGCCGAAGGCTGGTCCTTGGCCAGTTGAAGCAGCCAATTGTCCTTTCCGCCCATCCCTGCGGCCTGGATCAGCACGAACCGCCGTGGCACGCCGCCTAGCCCTCCTGCGGAATCACCGGTGAGTACCGCGATGACTTCTTTGCCTTCGCGCCATTTCTCGATAACGCACCGGCCCGAATCCCAGATCGATACTTCCCCGGCGCCGTATTGCCCCTTCGGGATGCTGCCTTCGAAACTTGCGTAGGATAGCGGATGGTCTTCGGTCATGACCGCCAGGCGCTGGACTCCGGGTTCCAGCGGCGGGCCCTTGGGCACTGCCCAGGAGACCAGCACTCCCTCGTGCTCCAGGCGGAAATCCCAATGCAGCCGGCGGGCATGGTGTTCCTGGATGACGAAAGACAATCCGGTGCCGTCGCTTCCGGCCTGAACGGACTGTGCCTTCTCAGCCTTCCCGGACTGCTCCGGCACCGGTTCGGGTGTCAGCGACGCATCGCGCTTGGAGCGGTAGGCCGCCAGGCGATCCGGGTCCTGCCGTTGCGCCGAGGCCAGTTGCGCCAGGGGTTCCATTCCATCAGCAATGCGCTCCAGCACCTCGTGGAAGTCCAGCTGCGCCAACCCCTGCGCTTCGATTTCCTCCCAGGTCCGCGGGGCCGCGACGGTGGGCCGGGCGCGACCCCGCAGCGAATATGGGCAGACAGTGGTTTTCGAGGCATTGTTCTGGCTCCAGTCCACGAGCACCTTGTTCTCGCGCAGCGAGCGCTTCATGCTGGAGAGAACCAGTTGCGGGTGCTCCTTCTCCAACGTCGAAGCCAGTTCCTTGGCCACCTCGTTGACCTGGTCTGAGGTGTATTTGCCATCCAGCCCGGCATAGATGTGGATGCCCTTGGAACCAGAGGTCACTGGGAAGCTGGGCAGCTCCATGCCGTCGAGGATCTCCCGGCAGATCAGCGCGACTTCAGCGCACTGCTCCAAACCGGCACCGGGACCGGGATCGAGGTCCAGAACCAGCCGGTCCGGGTTGGCAGGTTCCAGCGACGAATCGAAACGCCATTGGGGAACGTGGATTTCCAGCGCTGCCATTTGGGCCAGCCAGGCCAGCACCGCCTCGTTATTGACCAGCGGATAGGTATTCGCATGGGTCTTGTGCTGCAGCTTGGCGGAGGGAATCCAGCTGGGGGCGGAGTCTTCAAGATCCTTGCGGAAAAACACCTTGCCCGGTTCTTCGGCAGTGCCCACCCCGTCCACCCAGCGCTTGCGGGTAGCGGGGCGCCACGCGGCATGCGGAATCAGCGCCGGAGCCACTTGCTGGAAGTAGTCCATGACTTCTCCCTTGGTGGTTCCGGTCTGCGGGTACAAGATCTTGTCCAGATTGCTGACCTTCAGCGTGTGCCCCGCGACTTTCACGGTTTGCTCCCTGTGTGCCATGCGCTGTCCTTTGCTTTTCCGTATGGGGCCAATCTTCCCGAGCAGCGCCGGGGAATCCAGCGTTCCAAGCAAGCTTTGCGCTTTGCACCGGCGAACCTCAGTGCAGCCTGCCAGTCTCATCCGGCCAGTGACGCGCGGCCGGAAAGATGCTTCACTATGCCCATGCGAGCTATCTGGACTGGATCAATTGCCTTCGGCTTGGTGAACGTGCCGGTCAAGGCCTACGGCGCCACCGAAGACCACGACATCGACCTGCATCAGGTCCATGACAAGGACGGCGGCCGAATCCGCTACGAACGCCGATGCGAAGTCTGCGGGAAGAAAATCGCCTACAAGGATCTGGACAAGGCCTATGAAGACGGGGAACGGACCATTGTGCTCACCGATGAGGACATGGACGCTCTGCCTGCGGAGAAAAGCCGCGAAATCGAGGTAGTCCAGTTCGTCCCGGCAAGCCAAGTTGATCCCCTGATGCTGGAGAAGAGCTACTACCTCCAGGCGGACTCGAAGTCGCCCAAGGCCTACGAGCTGTTGCGCCGGACACTGGAAAACACTGAGAAACTGGCGGTGGTGCGCTTTGCCCTGCGCCAGAAGACCCGGCTGGGCATCTTGCGTGTCCGGTCCAAGGTGATGGTGCTGCAAGCGGTCATGTGGGCGGACGAGCTGCGCGACGCGGAGCAGGTGGCACCGGAGAAATCACCGCGGATCAGTGAGCAGGAACTGAAGATGTCTGCTGCCCTAGTGGACCAGTACAGCACCGATTTCACCCCGGAAGAATTCCAGGACGACTACCAGCTCCAACTGCAAGCGCTGATCGAAGCGAAAATCGAGCAAGGCGAGGAACTGGATACTGAAGCGACCTTCGGCTCCGAGGAGCACGGAAGCGACTCCGGGGAGGTCATCGATCTGATGGAAGCGCTCAAGCGCAGCATCGAGGGCCGGAAGTCAAAAGCCGGGAGCAAAGCGGCGAAGAGCAAGGAACCGCCAGCCAAGAAGGCGCCGGCGAAGAAATCCGCGGCGAAGAGCAAGGAACCGCCAGCCAAGAAGGCGCCGGCGAAGAAATCCGCGGCGAAGAGCAAGGAACCGCCAGCCAAGACAGCGTCGGCGAAGAAGTCCGCAGCCAAGAAGCCGGCTGCTGCCAGGAAACCAGCCAAGAAGAAGGCGACGGCAAAGGAGGCCTCCTCCTCGCCACACAAGAAGAAGGCCTCCGGTTCCGGGAAGAAAAGTGCCTAGCTTGCTACGGCTTGAGCACCACCTTGATGCACGCATCCTGCTTCTTCTGGAAGGTCTCGTACATCTGCGGACCGTCCGAGAGCGGCTGCTCGTGCGTGACAAGGTCGTCCAGGCCTAGCGGATCGGCTGCATCCTCGGCCAGCGGCAGCAGCTTCCGCGTCCATGAGCGCACATTGCATTGGCCCTGGCGGATCTGGATCTGCTTGTCGAACAGCTTCACCATCGGCATCGGTGTGGCTGCCCCGGCATAGACGCCGCTGATCGACAGGGTGCCGCCACGCCGCACCGCATCAATGGCCGAATCCAGCACGCTGGTGCGGTCCGCGGAGACGTTCTCCATGGCCAGCTGCGCGGCCTTGTCCGGCAGCAGCCCGGTGGCTTGCTGGAACATAGAGGAGACCGGGGAACCATGGGCTTCCATGCCCACTGCATCGAGCACGGCATCGGGGCCGCGCCCGGTGCGCCCGCGCAGTTCGCCCACCGTGTCCTTGGTGAAGTCCAGGGTCTGGATCCCGTGGCGCTCGGCCATGGCGCGGCGTTCGGCTACCGGGTCGATACCCAGCACCTCATAGCCCAGATGGCGGCCGATTCGCGCGGCGAGCTGGCCCACCGGTCCGAGCCCGTAGACCGCGAGGGTTCCGCCGTCCGGGACGCTTGCGTACTTCACACCCTGCCACGCGGTGGGCAGGATATCGGAGAGGAACAGATAGCGGTGGTCGGGCAGCTCGTGGCCAACTTTCACGGCACCATAATCGGCATGGGGCACACGCAGGTATTCGGCCTGGCCGCCGGGAACCTGTCCATAGAGTTCGGAGTACCCGAAGAATTGGGCGCCCTTGCCGTGCTTGCGCACCTGGGTGGTCTCGCACTGCGACTGCAGGTCATGCTGGCACATCCAGCAGTGGCCGCAGGAGATGTTGAACGGGATGACTACCCGGTCGCCCACCGACAGCTTGGTGATGCCGCTGCCAACTTCCTGGACAATCCCCATGGTTTCGTGGCCCAGCACGTCGCCAGCATGCATGTAGGGTCCAAGCAGCTCATAGAGATGCAGGTCTGATCCGCAGATTGCGGTGGAAGTGACCTTGATGATGATGTCCCCGGGATCCTGGATCACCGGATCCGGGACTTCGCTGAATGCGACCTTTCGCTTGCCTTGCCATGTCAGTGCCTTCAAATCATTCTCCTCCGTGCTTCGTTTGCCGGTATGGACAGCAGTCAGTCGGTATTGAACTGGTCGGTGTCCACCGCGTCCGGGTCCTGGTCTTCCGGGCGCTGCTCGAAAGCATCCTCATTGCTGCCGACCGGATTCTGCTTGTCCTTCGCGGGATCTTTCCCAGGGTGCTCATCGCGCAGGGGAGGGTTCCCCTGGCGCGTCTCTTCTTCTGGCTGATTGGAGTCCGTGGTCTTTCCTTCCTGTACCAGATGGGCGATGGCACTGACCCTGCCACACCGGGCCGAAGGCAACAAGGGATGTTTGATGGGCATTGCCTGTGAGCCGGGAATCCGCGCAATCCCGGGGATCAAGGGTGCAGTGCCGATGCTGGTTCCTGCAAGGTTGCTGAACGGCACTGCATGCCCGGGCACGACTTCCTAGGGTGTGCTGTGGGAGCGGGCCAAGCTGCTGCCGGAGAGCTGCGAGGTGCTGATGAGCGTGCAAGATCCCGAGATGCGCACGATAGGAATAATTGCCGATCCCGGCATCGCCGATGCCATGGCTAATCGGGTAGCTGCGCGGTTGGAAGGGGTCTTGGAGAAGTTGCAGGAGCAGGAGCACCGGTGGGACGTGCAGGTGGCTCCGTTCTCCCTGCCATTGGGGGAGAGTGGACGGGTGGCGTTGAATGACAAGGTGCCGAAGCTGCGGGAGAAGCACGGCTGGGACTTCATCATCTACCTGACCGATGCACCGCACTATGTGCAGAACCGGCCGGTGCGTTCGGTGATTTCCGTCGAGGATGCTTCGGCCGTGCTTTCCATGCCCAGTCTCGGGATGGCCCGGCCGCGCACGGTGGCACGGGAACTGGCCGAACTGGTCAGGGAATTGGCTACCGGCAAGCAGCCCGCCCCGCCGCTCACCCCGCTGGGCCGGGCAATGAGCGTGCATGCCAGCCGGCAGGACGGGCAGAACGAGCAGAACCGTATCACGAGCATCGAGGGCCTGCGCGGGCGGCTGCTGCTGATCGCCGGAATGGTGCGCAGCAACCAGCCGTGGAAACTGGTGCCGCGGCTTTCCTCCGCGATGGCAGGTGCGGTGGCCACCGGAGCCTTCGGCGTGTTCTACACGAGCATCTGGTCAATGGCCGACTACCTGCCCGCTGCGCGGCTTGCGCTGATCACGCTGTCAAGCATCCTGATCCTCACGCTCTGGCTGCTGCTGCACAACCGGCTGTGGGAGAGGCCCCAGGGCAACCGCCGCCGCGAGCGGATGGTTGTCTACAACGCGGCCACGGTGCTCACGGTCGGGTTTGCAGCGACGGCCATGTACCTGCTGTTATTCCTGGCGCTGCTGGCGGGTGCACTGATTGTCATTGACCAGGAATACCTCGCCTATCAGCTGCGCCACGATGTGTCGCTGGCCGAATACGTCAATCTTGCCTGGCTGGCATCCTCGCTGGGAACCATGGGCGGGGCCATCGGCTCCAGCTTCGACGAGGTCAAGGAAGTCCAGCGCGCTACCTTCAGCCAGCGCGAGTACGAACGGAGGAATATGGAATTCACCATCAGCAAGGACGAGGTGGATTGATCCCCGGGCCTATCCGCCCGGGGACAAGTGCACGGTCCTACGGCTGGTTCTTCCCGCCGTTGACGTGCACCGTGGATCCGACAACATAGGAGGCCTCGTCGCTGGCCAGGAACACATAGGCTGGAGCGAGTTCGACCGGCTGACCTGCCCGGCCCAGCCAGGTATCGTGGCCGAACTTCGGCAACGCCTCGATGGGCTGGCCATCCGAGGGTTGCAGCGGAGTCCAAATGGGACCGGGAGCCACCGCATTGACCCTGATTCCCTGCTTGGCAGCCTGGGAGGCCAGCGTCTTGGTGAAGTTGCTGATCGCCCCCTTGGTCGAGGCGTAGTCCATGAGGTGATCCGAGGGATCGAAAGCCTGGATGGACGTCGTATTGATAATGGATCCGCCGGCCGGGATCACCTTCAGCGCATCCCGGCTCAGGGCGAACATCGCGAAGATATTCACATCGAAGGTCGCCTCAATCTGCTCATCGCTCAGCTCCTCCAAGGATTCGACACTGATCTGCTTGCCGGCGTTGTTCACCAGGATGTCAAGTCCGCCGAGTGCGGCCACCGCCTTGTCGACCAGCGAACCACGGTACTCGCGGTCGCGCAGATCCCCGGGCAGCAGGTGCACCTCGACGCCGGCCTCTTCCACGAGCCCGGCGATGGCATCCGCATCCGGCTGCTCAGCGGGCAGGTAGGCCAAGGCGACGCTGGCCCCTTCGCGGGCGAAAGCGATCGCCACCGCCGCTCCAATGCCCGAATCGCCACCTGTGATCAGCGCGCGTTTTCCGGCCAGCCGGTCCCGTCCCTGGTAGCTTCGCTCGCCGTGATCCGCCTTCGGCTTCAACTCCTGATCCAGGCCGGGCTCCGGCTGGCGCTGTTCGGGAGGGCTGATCTTTTCCTTGCCGGCACGCTCGGTTTCCGCGGAATCGCTGGTGCGCGAATCCAGGTGGCTGCCGGTGCCCACCGGCTCATCTGCTGTACCAAGATCCGGCAACCCGGTGCTGCTCGAATCGTTGGCAGTGCCTACTGGCTCATTGTGGTGCGGGGGATTCTTCCCGGGCATGGCTTTTCCTCCTTCAGTTGCTGGAAGACGCCGTCGCGAGAGCGCCAACGGCGTCAGGGACACCTCCCAGTGTTCTTCGCGGGGTACCGGCGGTGAACAGCACGGTGCCCACTTGGCGGCAACGGCCAGAGAGCTTTCGGGCAAGCATCAGCTTCGCGGCTGCTGCCAGAAAATGTGCTACCGCCGAAGTCTGGGATCCAGCATAAAGTCCGGGGGTTGCCCTGTCGCCTGTGGCCGCAGGTAGCTAGCGTGGGAGGCACAGTGCTGGTTATCCGAAGGCCAGCTGGCGAAGCGTGAGAGGGAGGAAACCCATGGCAGGCAAGGGCAAGAGCCGGATCAAGGATGAGGAACTCTACGAAGAGCTGCGCGAGGAGGGGAACTCCAAGCAGAAGTCGGCGCGCATCGCCAATGCCGCCGCCCGCGATGGTCGCTCCGAGGTGGGCAAGCGCGGCGGCAAATCCGGAGACTACGAGGACTGGACCGTCGAGGAATTGCAGGACCGGGCCAAGGAAATCGGGGTTGAGGGCCGTTCGAAGATGCGCAAGGCCGAGCTCATCGATGCCCTGCGCAATTCATAGCCGATCGCCACGACAGGAGAAGCAATGAGTGACCGAGACAAGCCCGAGAACCTGGCACGCACCACGCAGCCGGATGGCGAAGCAGAACTCGGCGCCGAGCGTGTGGCCCGCCGGGGGAGCATCAAAGAGAATACCGAGGATACGTCTGAGGAAAGCGAAGACCGCTTTGACGCGGGTTGAGCTTTCCTTCGAGGAAAGGATGAAGACATGACGGACAAACCGATTAATAGGGCTCACGGCCGTCGGCCCGGCCTGTGGCTCACGATTGTGGGCGGGCTCGTGGCCGTAGGATTCGCCATCTACGCGCTGCTCGCGGCGCCTGACAGCACCTCGGGACCACTGTGGATCGTGGCAGGCTGGGGCGCATTGCTCTTCATCTACGGCGTGTACCGCCTGGTTCGGGGACCAAGCTCGTTGGATGACCCGAGGGGAGGCACGGACGCCAACGGACGGTGACGCGGCAACTGCCGCGAAAAATCGCCAAGAGCAAGAGCAGAGCTTCCGGGAAAACCGTGGTTTGCCCGGAAGCTCTTCCTTGTGCTGCTGCCGGCGGCAGGTCCTGGTCTGGTCCTAGTCTTGGGAAATCCCTTCGACCAGGCTTCCGGTGCTCTGCTCGTCGTAGTAGCGGGCAATGTCCGCCTGGGCGAGCATTCCCACCAGCGTATGCCCGTCGATGACGGGAAGCCTGCGCACCTGGTGCTCCTGCATGGTGCGGATGGCTTCCTCGATGGAATCGTCGGCGCCAATGGTCACCGGCTTGCCCTGGGCATAGTCGGCGACCTTGGTGCTGGAGGTGACCACGCCGTCGGCTACGGCGTTGATGACGATATCGCGGTCGGTGATGGTGCCGGCCAGCCGGTCATCCTTGCCGCAGATGGGCAGCATGCCGACCTGCAGGTCCTTCATCAGCTGGGCTGCGACCTGGACCGAGTCCTGTTCCTTGACGCATTTGGCTGGCGAGGTCATTAGTTCCTTGGCTGCAACCATGATCGTGCTCCTTTCGTGTTTTCCTGCTGGGACGCTCCCGACGCTCCAGCACCGCAAGCAGGCCTTCAACCATTGCCAGCGTCCTTGCAGGCTGGCCCGGGGCGAAGCTGGCAACAGCCGATTAATCATGTACGCGGGGCACGCGTCACTGGTATTCGGTTAGAGGACCGTATCGGATCAATCCGGAAGGACAAGAACCATGGGACTCATCGACAAGGCCAAGGAAGCCATTGCCCACGCCGCAGATCGGCTGAAGGACCCGGACCAGGATCTGGTCGAGAAAACCTGGCCGCTGGGCCAGCCGGATGACGAGCACGTTCCCGCCCCGGCCCACGAGGCCGAGGGCATCGACCCGGATCTGGATGATTCGACCGAAGACCAGTACCGCGAGGATGACGGGGAACGCTAGCCGCAAAGGGGAACACCCAGCAGAAGAACAGGAGAGAACCAATGCAGACCTGCGATTTGTGCGGAAACGACCAGGACCCGCTATTCATGCTCAGCAGGGATGGGCGTTCAGGCCAATACGACAGTTTCGAATGCGCCATCCAGGACATGGCCGAGCGATGCGCGCACTGCGATTGCGCCATCCTGGGCCATCCGGTGCGCCAGCAACAGGACGTGTTCTGCTGCCAGCACTGCGCGGCGCACAGCTGAGCCATGGGTGCTACGGATTCCACAAGCGACTTCAGGCACCCGGCCCTGCTGCTCATCGATCTGCAGCGCGGCTTCTTCGCAGACCCCGGGCTGGCCGCATCGAGGCAGCAGATCACTGCCAACTGCAATCGGCTGGCCGCGGCGGCGGCACGGGCCGGGGTGCCGGTGATCAGCGTGCGCACCGTGCACAAGGAAGACAGGTCCACCTGGACGCTGAAGATGCTCGAGGATGGCCAGGGCTACCTCTTCGAAGGCACGGCGAAAGCCGGGTACCTGGAGGAGCTGGAGCTGGCCGGGGCCATCGAGGTGGTCAAGCGCCGGGACAGCGCCTTCTGGAACACGGAGCTGACGACGCTGCTGCTGCAACGCCGCGCCAGTTCCCTGGTGCTGGCCGGGGTCGCCACCGATACCTGCATCCGGGCTACGGCATCTGACGCGTTTGCCGCGAATCTCCCGGTTGCGGTCGCCACCGATGCCTGTGCGTCCCCGGACCCGCAGGCAGGGCAGAACGCACTGGAATACATGAGCACCCAGCATCGGCAGAAGCTGATGGACACCGAAGAAATCATTTCCCTATGGACAAGGCAAGAGGAGCGCAAATGTCACTGAACAATGAAGAATTCGAGAATGTGCGCAAGGACCAGGACATCGACGAGCCGCTGGATGGCCGCGACAGCCAACCGGCCGAAGGCTCCTCGGATGCGCCTGCGCAGCTGGATGCGGATGACCCGTTGCGCGGGGCAGAGCGCATCCTGGCCGAAAGCGACGAGGACCCGCTGCTGCTGAATCCCGAAACTACGCTGGTCGAACCGCTGGACGGGGAACGCGCTGTCGATGACACGCAGCTCGATGAACCCGAAGAGTTCGAGGACCCCGGGCTGGACGCGGAGCGCAGCGCCAACCTGCCCGATCAGCGCGAGACCCCGGAAGAGCAGTAGCGGACCGAGCGCACAACGCGAGCGGTGCCAACCTATCTGGTTGGCACCGCTCGCTTTCTCGAATGTCCGGGCACTGCGCTCAGGGTTGGGACTGGGCTTCCTGGGTGAAGAAGGAGATCTTGCCGCTGGCCTCCAGAATCGCCAGCCGGATGCTGCTGTAGTTCTCGATGCCGGCTTGGCGGGCCAGCATGCTCAACTCATCCAGGCCGATGCGCTCAGCATGCAGCGCCTTGCGGTCAAGCACGCCGTCGCGCACCAGCACAATGGGCCGGCCCTGCATCAGCTTGCCCAGCTTGGGCCATCGCATATTCGCGTAGTTCAGGATCGCCGCGAGCACGATCATGGTGAAGGCCGCCAGCAAGCTGCCGACCAGCGAACGGTCTTCCATGGTGATGCCTTGCTGCACCAAATCGCCCAGCACCACGAAGAGCACCAGCTCGAATGAACTGAGCTCGCCGAGGGTGGACCGGCCCGCGGCGCGGGTAGCCAGCCACAAGATGATGAATGCGGCGGCGGCGCGGATGACGATATCCATCAGGGGATCCTCCAGGTTCTGATCTCTAGTTCCGTTGTATTGCCATTCACCTTGATGCCCAGCACCCCGTCGGTGCTCGGGGACCACTGATCCGAGGCGCGACCGGTGAGCGTGGCGACCATTTGCCTGGACCCCGGCACCGGGGCCACCTCGAATTGGATGGTGCCGCCTGCGCCGCTTGCTACGGACTCGGGCTCGGGAAAGGCCGAGAAGTCCTCGAAGAGCATCAGGTAGTCCTCGTCCAGCTCCAGGGTGACGGTCTCGGGCAACGGCTCGGCAGCGGTGATTTCAATTCTCAGCTCGATTTCGTTTCCGGCCCTGATCACGGTGGGCAGCTGCACTTCGGCCGTGAAGCTGTCCCCGTCCTTCACCACGGTCTGCTCCTGGTCGAACAGGCCGAGCAAGGCAGCCACGACGATGACCGCAACCGCCAGGACAGCGGCACGGCGCAGCCGCCGGCGCTTGCGATTGCTTTGCGCAGATTTGATGTCATCCAGCGTCGAATCATTGATCTCGGCTTGGAAGATGTTCAGCATGGAATTCTGGCCTCCTTGCGCTTTGCCATCGAGGCTAGGCCGTCCCGCCCGCGTACGGGCAGGTAGCGCATCAGTTCACAGGAGACATCCAGATCGCTGGCACTGATGGAAACCTGTGCATTCAGGAAATCTCCTTGAGGCGAAGCGGCACCGGTGCCATCGTGTTTTCAAGGAGGAGATACGCATGGGCAGCAACGACATTCTCAGTGACCAGCAGATCAGCGACTATCTGGAGGACCTGCCGCATTGGCGGGAAATCCCCGGCGGCATAGCCGCCGTTTTCCAGACCAAAACAGCGGCATCCGCCATCGAGCTCTTCAGCGATATCGCAGGAGCCGCCGAAATGGACAACCACCACCCGGACGTGGACTGGCGCTACAACCGCGTCTTCGTCACCACTACTTCCCATGACGCCGGAGGGCGGGTGACCGCCCGGGATATCGCCCTGGCACGCAGGATCTCCGAACAGGCCCGGGCACTTGGCGCCACTTCCCGCCCGGAATTGATCCGCACGGTGGAAATCGGCATCGATACAGCCGACCCGCAGCAGGTCGCCGCGCAGTGGGCTGCCGGCCTGGGATACCAGCAGCAGGAGGACGGCAGCCTAGTTGACCCGAACCACCGCTTGCCTGCCATCTGGTTCCAGAAAACAGAAGACCCCAACCCTAACCGGCTGCATTTGGATGTCTGGGTCCCGTTCTCCGAAAGCCAGCCGGTACTCGAAGCGCTGGGCAGCGAAAGCACCGAACTCGATAGCCAGTACGCCCCCAGCTTCACCGTGGCGACGGATCGGCAGGGCAACAGGTTCTGCATCTGCACCGAGCAGGACCGCTAGCGGCGCGGGCGCTCGCCGAAGTTGCCGAATATTGCATTCAACCGGTTGCTGGACTGCCTGGCTAGCCGGGGGATAGATTGAAATCACCGGAGCCAGCTGGGCCATGTCGGCTAACCGCAGCTCGGCGCGAAGAGAGGGGGACCCAGTGGGCACTGCACAGGAAATCACCGCTTCGATCGAGGAACAGCTGTCATGGCAAGAAGAGCTCTACAAGCATTTCCACCGCAATCCCGAGCTGGGGCTGAAGGAGCATGAAACCTCGGCGCGGATCTGCGAGGAACTCGAAGATCTTGGCTATGAAGTCCAGCTGATCGGCGGCACCGGAATCGTCGGCGTCCTGCGCAATGGCGAGGGCCCGGTGGTCCTGGCCCGCGCCGACATGGACGCGCTGCCGGTCACCGAGGACACCGGGCTGGAGTATTCCTCCGAGGTTCCGGGCGCCATGCACGCCTGCGGCCACGACATGCACATGGCCACCCTGCTCGGTGCGGCAAAGTACCTCGCCGGAAACAAGGAAGCCTGGTCCGGCACCTACATCGCCCTGTTCCAGCCGGCCGAGGAAACCGCGGCCGGCGCCAAGGCGATGGTGGAAGACGGGCTGGTGGACAAGATCCCCACGCCCGAGGTGGCCTTGGCGCAGCATGTGATGCCTGCAGAAGCCGGAATGATCGGGACCACCGCCGGGCCGATTCTCTCGGCCGGGGATTGCCTGCGGATCACCGTGCATGGACGCGGAGCCCATGGCTCGATGCCGCATAACTCGGTGGACCCGGTGGTGCTCGCCTCCTCCATTGTGCTCAAGCTGCAGACCGTTGTTTCCCGCGAAACCCAGCCCGGGCACTTCGCGGTGCTCACCGTCGGGTCGCTGACGGCGGGCACCACCGCGAACATCATCCCGGACCGTGCGCAGCTGCTGCTGAATATCCGAACCTACGAGCCGGCCATCCGCCAGCGTGTCATCGACTCCATCCACCGGATTGTGCGCGGCGAATGCCAGGCGGCCGGCTCGCCCAAGGAACCGGAATTCGAGTTCTACGACCAGTTCCCGCTCACCAGCAATGACGAGACGGCCAACGCCAAGATCACCGCGGCTTTCGAAGCCCATTTCCCCGAGGGGCAGGTCTACCATGCAGACCCGGCCACCGCGTCGGAGGACTTCAGCACCATTCCGGATACCTTCGGCATTCCCTATGCCTACTGGACGGTGGGCTGCGTGGATCCGCAGAAATACAAGGATGCGGTTGCCGCGGGAACCGTCGCCTCCGATATCCCTGCCAACCACTCGCCGTTCTTCGCACCGGTGATCCACCCAACCCTTCAAACAGCAACCAGCACCCAGGTGGTGGCCGCACTGGCCTACCTGGGCAACGGAGCACAAGAGTAGGGAACAGACGATGTCCGCAGCACCAACCACGGGCGCCTCTACCTGACAGCCCACCGACAAATGGCTGCTGGGCATCGTCCTGGTAGTCATCAACTTCTGGCTTTTCGCCCAGACCCTGCTGAACGTCATTCCCGGGATCCGCGGCCAGCTGGGCGTGGAGGAGACACTGGCCGATCTGGCGGTGTCCATCACCTCGCTGTTCTCCAGCATCTTCATCGTGGTCGCCGGCGGACTGGTCGACCGGCTGGGCCGGGCGAAAATCCTTTACCTGGGCATCTGGCTTTCCATCGCCGGCTCGCTGCTGATCGCCCTGACCCCTGAAAACCTCGGCGGACTGACCAGCGCCATGCTGCTGGGCGGCCGCGTGGTCCAGGGCCTGTCCGCCGCCTGCATCATGCCCGCGTCCATGGCCCTGGTGAAGACCTATTACGAGGGCAAGGGCCGCCAGCGGGCCCTGTCCTACTGGTCCATCGGCTCCTGAGGCGGTTCCGGGTTCCGCGCATTGTTCGGCGGGCTGATGGCCACCAGCTTCCTGGGCTGGCGTTCCACCTTCTGGATTTCCATCGTCCTCTCGGTGCTGGCGCTCTTCCTGCTCAAGGGAACCCCGGAATCCAAGGCCGAGCAGGATCCGGCAGCCGAGCGCCGCGTCGACTTCACCGGCCTCATCTTCTTCATCCTCATGCTGGTCTCCATCAACGTCTACATTTCCCAAGGGCCGAATATCGGCTGGCTGAGCCTGGGCGGAATCGCCCTCGTGGCGATCTTCGTGGTCACCGGGCTGCTGTTCTTGCAGATCGAGGTGCGCAGCCGCAATCCCTTTGTGAACCTGAAGCTGTTCTCCAACGGCACTTTCACCGGCGCCACGCTGTCCAACTTCCTGCTCAACGGCGCGGCCGGCACGCTGATTGTCTCGCTGGGCCTGGTCCAGGTGGCGGCCGGGATGTCCTCGCTGCAATCCGGGTTGCTCACGTTGGGCTACCTGGTGGCCATCCTTGCCACGATCCGCGTGGGTGAGAAGCTGCTGCAGCGCTTCGGGCCGAAGAAGCCGATGCTCTGGGGATCGATGATCACCGGTCTGGGTATCCTGATGTGCTCGATGACCCTCCTGTATATCGACCAGTACATCGTGCTGTCGGTGATCGGCTTCACGCTGTTCGGCATCGGCCTGGGCTTCTATGCCACGCCGTCCACCGACGCGGCGCTGTCCAATGTCCCCGACAGCGAGGTGGGTTCCGCGTCCGGCATCTACAAGATGGCCTCGTCTCTGGGCAACGCCATCGGCGTGGCCATCTCCGCGGCCCTGTATGTGGCTGGACAGGCCATGGATCCGGCATTGATCCAGTCCTGGGACCTGTTCATTGGCCGCCAGGACAATGTGGCGTTGCGCTTCGGCGGTGCCATCGGCCTGCTGTTCAACGTGCTGATGGTGGTCATCGCCATCGCGTCGATCATCGTGACCGTGCCTTCGGAAAAGAAGAAGGACAGCGAGAAGACCCAGCACGACGAGGTGGCACCACCGCCAATCGGAAACTGACCGAATCGCTGGCTTGGGCCGGTGCAGCGCACCGGCCCCCTGCATTTTCGAACCAAGCCAAACTGTCGGTGGTGCCCAGTACCATCGAACCAAGCTCACAGAATCGCGGCGCTAAGTACCTGGCTGGCCGCGTGGCAACCCTCCTCATCGAGCGGGGTGCCCCAGGGGAAGAGCCGGTCCGGGAAGCCATCCCGGGCAAGTCGATTGGTGGTGCTGATCCTGCGGGATGCCACGCCGCCTGGAACGAACGCGAGGATGCCATGGGCACCATTCATGAATACACTCCGGAGAATCCGCAGGGAACCGACAGCGAGCGGAAGTGGCATAGCGTGCTGCTGGCCTATCCCTTCCACGCAGGATCGCGCACGCTCCAATCAGGAGGATTCCTGGCCTTCGAGGCCGAGAAGCAGCGAAAGGGGCTGCTGTGCCTGAACCATCCCCATGTCCACGAATACGTGGCCCGCTGGATCGCCGCCGGGTTCACCCCGGAACTGTATTGGGCAGTCAGCGCGGGGCTTAAAGCCGCGCTGGAGCATGCCCGCGAGCTCTGCAGAAATTTTGAGGACCAAGATCGCCTGGAACAACGGCTGGAACTGCTCGGGATCAAAGCCAAGAACCCGCAGGCTGGCCAGACCTATCTGCGCGTGACCGGCAAGGACCCGGACACTGGCCGAAGCATCATGGAAGAACGGGCGCACCCTGAGCACATCGTGCAGTTGGTGCCCGAGGCCTGGGCAGAGTTCCCGCGGCTGCTGTGCTTCGAACGCCCGTCCGTGGCCTTGTCCAAGTACATCCGCGGAAACTACGCCAGCGAGGTTCCCGGCAGCGTTCAGGCATAAATGAGCGCAGGTTTCCGGCGGATGAAAATCCGCCGGAAACCATGGCTGATGTGAGCTATTTCCACACCCTATGATTAACTCCACCATCCCCGGAATCCTGCGGTTAATCGAGCGTTAATCACTGGTTGGCAAATATCAATCGGAAGGATGATACTAAGTGTCCAAGCGGAGCGCTAGACTGGCAATCGCTCTTCAATCACGCTGCCCTTAATCCGAAGGCCCAGCATGCCGGAGAGCATGATGCCAGCGAGGATTTTCCACATGCTTCTCAAGCTCATCTTGAAACACTCCAAGCCCTATGCCGGGTGGATCGCCGCAGTAGTCATATTGCAGCTGGCCACCACCATGGCTACGCTCTACCTTCCCAGCCTGAACGCCAAGATCATCGATGTCGGCGTGGTCAATGCCGATATCGACTACATCTGGCGCACCGGCGGACTGATGCTGGTGGTGGCCCTGATCCAGGTGGCCACCGCCGTCGCCGCCGTCTACTTCGGCGCCAAGACCTCCATGAGCGTCGGACGCGATGTCCGCCAGGCGGTCTTCGAGAAGGTCGCCACCTTCTCCGCCCAGGACGTCAACAAGTTCGGTGCCGCCACCTTGATCACCCGCGGCACCAATGACGTGCAGCAGATCCAGATGCTCACCCTGATGGCGCTGAACTTCATGATCACCGCGCCGATCATGTCCATCGGCGGCGTGATCATGGCGATCCGCGAAGACCCGGGGCTGTCCTGGCTTGTCTGGGTATCCGTGCCGCTGGTGCTCATTGTCGTCGGCCTGCTGGTCATCAAGCTGATGCCGTTGTTCCGCGACATGCAGACCCGCATCGACGGGATCAACGGCGTGCTGCGCGAGCAGATCACCGGCATCCGCGTGGTGCGCGCCTTCGTGCGCGAAGAGCATGAAACCGAACGCTATGCCGACGCCAACCAGAAGCTGACCGACCTGGGCGTGAAGGTCGGCAACCTGTTCGTGCTGATGTTCCCGGCGATCACCATGATCCTGCACCTGTCCACCGCCGCCGTGCTCTGGTTCGGTGGTCACCGCGTGGACAACGGCGACGTGGAGGTCGGTGCGTTGACCGCGTTCCTGCAGTACCTGCTGCAGATCCTCATGGCAGTCATGATGGGCACTTTCATGGCCATGATGGTCCCGCGCGCCATGGTTTCCGCCGACCGCATTGCCGAGGTGCTGGACAGCGAGCCGAGCATGCTCGACGCCGCCGAAAGGCAGATCGAGCTGCCCACCCCGGGCACCGTGGAATTCAAGAACGTCACCTTCGGATACCCGGGGGCCGAGGCTCCGGTGCTCTCGGACATCTCCTTCACCGCGAAGCCCGGGCAGACCACTGCCATCATCGGGTCCACCGGTGCTGGCAAGACCACCTTGCTGAACCTGATTCCGCGGCTCTACGACGCCACCGAAGGGGAGATCCTCATCGGCGGGGTGCCGCTGAAGGACCTGGGCCGCGACACCATTTCACGGAACATCTCCGCGGTGCCGCAGCGGCCCTACCTGTTCTCCGGAACCATCGCGAGCAACCTGCGCTTCGGCGCCCAGGAAGCTACCGAGGAGGAGCTGTGGGAAGCCTTGCGGGTCGCCCAGGCCGAAGGGTTCGTGGCAGAACGCGAGGGCCAGCTGGACTCCAAGATCTCCCAGGGTGGCACCAACGTCTCCGGCGGACAGCGCCAGCGCCTGTGCATCGCACGGGCCTTGGCCGCCAAGCCGAACACCTATCTCTTCGATGATTCATTCTCGGCGCTGGATGTGAACACCGATGCCAAGCTGCGTGCCGCCCTGGCCGAACCGACCAAGGACGCCGCGGTGATCATCGTGGCCCAGCGCGTCTCGACGATTACCGGTGCCGACCAGATCCTGGTCCTGGACCATGGCGAAATCGTCGCCCGGGGAACCCACGAGCAGCTGCTGGAAACCTCGGAAACCTATCAGGAAATCGTTGCATCCCAGCTGAGCGTGGAGGAGGTGGCCTAAGTGGCGAAGAAGCAGAAGAATATCGATTCGGCGCAGCTCGACAGCGAGCTCGCAGACGTCAATGAATTCGAAGCCGCGGCGGGAGCCGACGACTGGTCCGGCGGCGCCCCGGTGCGCAAGGCCCAGAACTTCTGGCCATCGGCCAAGCGGCTGATCGGGCTGATGTCCCCATACAAGCTGGGCATGGTGCTGGTCTTCGCCCTGATCACCGTATACGTGGTGCTCTCGGTGATCGCCCCGCGGATCCTGGGCAAGGCCATGGACGTGATCTTTGCCGGGCTGATCGGCAAGAACATCCCCGAGGGCACGCCCGCGGAACTGGTCATTGCGCAGCTGCGCGACTCCGGGCAGGACACCCAGGCCGACATGCTCTCGAAGGTGGACTTCGTCCCCGGGCAGGGCATCGACTTCACCCAGCTCTCGCAGTACATCCTGATTGTGCTGTCCATGTACTTCATCGCCTCGCTCTTCTCGTGGGCCTCGGGCTGGCTGCTGAACAGGCTGGTCATGCGCGTGGTCTACAACCTGCGCAAGGACGTCGAGGACAAGATCAACAAGCTGCCGCTGAACTACTTCGACACGCGCCAGCGCGGCGACCTGCTCTCGCGCGTGACCAACGACGTGGACAACATCCAGAACGCGCTGCAGCAAGCGCTGAGCCAGCTGGTCTCCTCGATCATGACGGTGCTGGGCATCGTGATCATGATGTTCGTGGTCTCCTGGCAGATGGCGCTGATCGCGCTGGTGGCCCTGCCGCTCTCGGCAGTCGCCGCGGGCGTCATCGGCACCCGGGCGCAGAAGCTGTTCACCGCGCAGTGGAAGAACACCGGTGCGCTCAACGGCCAGATCGAGGAATCCTTCTCCGGCCACGAGCTGATGAAGGTCTTCGGCCGTGAAGAGGACATGGTAGAGCGCTTCACCGCACGCAACGAGGAGTTGTACAAAGCCAGCTTCGGCGCACAGTTCGTCTCGGGCATGATCATGCCGGTGATGAACTTCGTGTCCTACCTGGCCTATGTGGGCATCGCTGTGGTGGGCGGCTTGCGCGTGGCCTCGGGCACCATGAGCCTGGGCGATGCCACCGCGTTCATCCAGTACTCGCGCGAGTTCACCCAGCCGCTGGGCCAGATTGCCGGCGTGGCCAACATGCTGCAGTCCGGCGTGGCCTCGGCCGAGCGCACCTTCGAGCTGCTGGATGCCGAAGAGCAGGAGCCGGACCGCGCGCAGGACACGCTGCCTGCCCGTACCGATGGACATGTCTCCTTCGAGAACGTGTCCTTCTCCTACAGCGAAGACAAGCCGCTGATCGAGAACCTGTCCTTCGATGCGGATCCTGGCCACACGGTGGCCATTGTCGGGCCGACCGGCGCCGGCAAGACCACGCTGGTGAACCTGGTGATGCGCTTCTACGAGCTGAACTCGGGCAAGATCATGCTCGATAACCGCGACATCACGGAGCTCTCGCGCGCCGACCTGCGCTCGAAGGTGGGCATGGTGCTGCAGGATGCGTGGCTGTTCGGCGGAAGCATCATGGAGAACATCCGCTACGGCCGGCTGGATGCGACCGATGAGGAAGTCATCGAGGCGGCCAAGGCGACCTTCGTGGACCGCTTTGTGCGCGCCCTGCCCGATGGCTACGACACCATCATCGACGAGGAAGGCACCAACGTGTCGGCCGGCGAGAAGCAGCTGATCACCATCGCCCGCGCGTTCGTTGCGAACCCGTCGCTGCTGATCCTGGACGAGGCGACCAGCTCGGTCGATACGCGTACCGAGTTGCTGGTGCAGCAGGCCATGGCCGCGCTGCGCAGCGACCGCACCAGCTTCGTGATTGCCCACCGCTTGTCCACGATTCGCGATGCCGACACCATCCTGGTGATGGAGGCGGGCCGGATTGTGGAGCAGGGCAACCACGAGCGCCTGTTGGGAACGAAGGGCGCCTACTACCGGCTGTACCAGTCGCAGTTCGCCGGCCCTGCCGAGGACGTGGATGCGAACCCGGATACGGCCGCGGTGTCTGCCACCGGCGGAATGCCGCTGACCGATGCGCCGGTTCCCGAGGCGGGGACGAACCTCGACTCCTAGGAACCAGTGGCAAACGGCATCTGGCGCGGGCAACAGCGCCATGGGAGCCGCGGCCGGATGGACTCAAGTTCATCCGGCCGCGGCTTTTCCGTACCCATTTTCTGTATCCGGATTCATGGCGTCGGGAGGATGTGCGAACGCATCGCGGGATCCAACGGTAGCAGCGATTTCGGTAAGCCTTGAAGCAGTGCTTCTTGCGGAAGCCGACGGAATGCACAGGCGGTTTTCTTGTGCCGTAGCGGCCCGGGGCGCGTGGACAATCATCTTCGCGAAGGCCCCTCGAGTTCCCGTAAATGTCAAGGAGTTTTTCTTCCGGAAAGGTGTTGTCTAGGTAACAAACTTAAACTAGAGTCTAGTTTCAGTTATTAAAGATTAGTAACCCCGGTCACATTCTGAACGGGGGAGCGAAGTCCCCTGATTGGAGCACTGGACATGGCATTGTCGTTGACCGAGGAACAGATTGATCTCGCGTCGGCCGTGGTTGATTTCACCCGTCGCAGCGTCGACACCTTGACTACTCGGGACGAGCACGAGCAACTGGCCACCGGTGCACTTCCAAGCTTCTGGACCGAACTGCTGGAGACCGGCCTGCATGCCCTGCACATCCCCGAGCAGCTCGGCGGCCAGGGTGGCACGCTGGTGGAAACCGCCATCGTCATCGAGGAATTCGGGCACCGCTATGTCGGCGGACCGTACCTGCCCACCGTGCTCGCCAGCGCAGCAGTCACCCTGGCCGAACCGAACGCCTACAACCAGCCGTTTCTCGAGGACTTCGCAGAAGGAGCCACCGGAACCCTGGTGCTGGCCACCGACCAGCTCAAGGTCGTGCAGATCTCCGAAGGCTGGGCCGTCGCCGGCCAGCTTCAGGTCATCGGCGCACTGGCCGCCAAATACCTGGTGCTCGGGTTCACCGCCGAAGACACCACCCGCTACGCGGTCATCGAAGCGAAAGCCGCCGGGGTCTCGCTGGTCCCTGCCGAAGGCACCGACCTGGGCCGCGACGCGGCCACCCTGGTCCTGGACAATGTCGTGATCCTCGCCGACGCGGTGCTGGGCAATGCCAGCGCCAGCAAGATCGCCGCCCTGCACGCGGGATTCACCGGCTCGGAAGCCGCCGGCATCATGCGCTGGGCCAGCGAGGAAAGCACCGCGTACGCCAAGATCCGCGAACAGTTCAACACCCCCATCGGCTCCTTCCAGGCCATCAAGCACAAGTGCGCCAACCTGGCCATCGCCGCCGAAATGGCCACCTCCGCCGCTTGGTCCGCCGTCGTCTCGGTGGGGCAGGACGAGGCCCAGCAGCACCTGGCCACCGCCGGCGCACTGGAAGCAGCGATTGTCCCATCCATTGAAGCAGTCACCGAAGCGATCACCATCCTCGGCGGCATCGGCTTCACCTGGGAGCACGACGCCCACCTGTACTGGCGCCGCGCGATTAGCCTGAACGCGCTGAACTCCCCGCTCTCCGGTGCACTGGAAGCGGCCGGCGGGGCCGCGCTGCACACCGAACGAAAGATCGAGGTGGAACTGGACGAGCAGGACCCCGAGTTCCGCACGCGCATCGCCGCCCTGCTGGACACCGCTGCCGGACTGCGCAACGAGCACGAAGCCGGACGCTGGTACTCGCGCGGTTCGCGGCGCAGCTTCCTTGCCGAGAACGGCTTGGCCGCCCCGCACTGGCCGCCCCCCTATGGACTGGGTGCCAGCCCTGCCGAACAGGTCATCATCTCCCAGGAATACGCCCGCCGCGACATGCTCCAGCCCTCCTCGGTCATCGGCGAATGGGCCATGCCCACCATCCTCGCCTTCGGTTCGGAAGCCATCAAGGAACAATTCGCGCTGCCCACGCTGAAGGGAGAATTGATCTGGTGCCAGCTGTTCTCCGAGCCGGGAGCGGGCAGCGACCTGGCAGGCCTGTCCACCCGTGCCGTCAAGGTGGACGGCGGCTGGAAGCTGAGCGGCCAGAAGGTCTGGACCTCCGGGGCGCACGAAGCCCACTGGGGCATCTGCCTGGCCCGCACCGATGCCGAGGTCGCCAAGCACAAGGGCCTGAGCTACTTCCTGGTGGACATGTCGGCTCCCGGCCTGGATGTGCGCCCGCTGCGCCAGTCCACCGGAGAAGCCGAATTCAACGAGGTCTTCCTCGATGACGTGTTCGTCGCGGACGACTACCTGCTCGGCGAGCCAGGCCAGGGATGGCGGATCACCGCCACCACCTTGCAGAACGAGCGCACCCAGATTTCCTCCGGAGTCTCGGTAGGCACCGAAGACGGGCTGCGCGAATTGATCTCGGGAGAGAACTTCGCCGGAACCCGGAAGAACGCGCTGGAAGTGCTCGGCCGCGCGGCCGCGATCAGCACCGCCATCGGCGCAATGAACCTGCGCGAAACCCTGCGCCAGGTCAACGGCCTGCAGCCGGGCGCCGGGTCCTCGCTGGCCAAGGTGGCCCACGGCCGGCTGGCCCGGCAAACCGCCGGGGACCTGCTGAAGCTCGCCGGACCCGCCGCGCTCTTCGCCCACGCGCCGGCCGCCGCCGTCAACTCGCAGCTCTCCGTCCCGTCCGCGCTGATCGGCGGAGGCACCATCGAAATCCAGCTCAACGTGATTGCCGAGCGGATCCTGGGGCTGCCGCGCAGCTAGGCGCGGCCAGCCCATGCATTTACCCCCGCAAGCCCAAGACTCAATTGCCCCTTTGAGCGCTTCCAGACCGAAATGCGCCCGCCGATGACGACGGAGCGCGCCGTGAAAGGACACCCCAGGCATGACCGCTGTGACCAATGAACTGATCACCGATGAAAACCGCACCGGCAATTCCCTCTCGCCGGCCCGCCTGCGCGAGCTGCTGGAACCGCGCTCCATCGCAATCATTGGCGCGAACACGAAATCCACCTGGTCCCACTTCGCCCACTCGAATTTGAGGGCCGCCGGGTTCACCGGGGAACTGTACCTGGTCAACCGCCGCGCCGAAGAATGCCACGGCCAGGCCTCCTACGCCAGCATCGCAGAGCTTCCCGAAGCCCCGGAACTGGCCATCGTGCTCACCGGCACCAACTCGCTGCCCGAAATCCAGGAACAGTGCATCGCCCGCGGCATCCGCAACTTGATCGTGCTGGCCTCCGGTCTGGGCGAAGCAGGCCCGGAAGGCCAGGCGCTGCAGCAGCAGCTGGTGGACCGCGCCCGCGAAGCCGACCAGCTGATCCTCGGCCCGAACAACCTGGGCTTCATCAACGCCCACGCCAAGGTGGCGGCCTTCGCCCACATGACCGAGCTGCCGCTGGTGGCCGGCGGGGTGGGCGTGGCCAGCCAGTCCGGCGCCCTGGCCATCTACCTGCTGCCCTACATGGCAAGCCGCGGAGTGGGCACCTCGATTTCCGTGACCGTGGGCAACGAAGCGATGATTTCAGCCATCGACGTCATGTCGATGCTGGTGGATGATCAGAACACCAAGGTCATCGCCGCCTACCTGGAACAGGTCACCGACACCGCACAGTTCCTGGACGTGGCCCGCCGCGCCCGCGAAGCCGGCAAGCCGATCGTGATCTTCAAGGCCGGCGCCTCCGAGGCCTCGGCCAAGGCCGCCGCCGCTCACACCGGCTCGCTGGCCGGGGATGACAAGATCTTCGACGCGGTCTGCAAGCAGTTCGGCGTGATCCGCGTGGCGAATATCGAGGACCTGGTCGCCACCGCCGGCATCCTGGAATCCTACGGCGCGCTGCCCGGCCCGCGCTTCGGGGTGGTCACCGGCTCCGGTGCGATGTGCGCACTGGTGGCCGACAAGGCCGAGGCTTCCGGACTGCAGCTGCCCACCCCTGCCGAATCCACCGTGCGCCAGCTGCGCGAGGACGGCCTGCCGGAATTCGCCGCGGTGAACAACCCGATGGACACCACCGGCTACATCTCGGTGGACCCCTCGATCCTCACGAAGGCCGGCGACGCGTTCATCAATGACGAAAATTTCGACTTCGTCGTGCTGAACACCTCCTGGCCGAGTAACCAGTTCATGGTGGATCTGGGCAAACCCACCCAGGAAGGGCTGCACCGCCAGCTGAAGAACTCGGCCAAGCCGGTGGTGGCGATGAGCTTCCTTCCCACCGAGGTCAACGAATTCGCGCGCAACTTCGCTGCCGGGCACGGCCTGCCGCACGCCTCGGACTCCTTCGACCGCGGCATCGAAGCCGCCGGGCACAGCGTCTGGTGGGGGCAGCGCACCGCGCAGCTGGCCGCCGAACCGCAGCTGCAGGCCCCGGACGCCATCGCCAAGCCCGCCGGCGCCGAGCAGTGGACCGAAATCCAGACCGGCGACTTCCTGCGCACGCACGGCGTGCCCTATGTACCGGGCCGCGTGGTCAACAGTGCAGACCAGGCTGTCGCGACCGCGAAGGAGATCGGTTACCCCGTCGTGCTGAAGGTCGCCAGCGAGGACATCGCCCACAAGACCGAGGTCGGAGGCGTGCGCCTCATGCTGAAGGACGCCGCCGAGGTGTCCGAAGCCTATGACTTCATCGTCTCCTCGGTGGCCCGGCTGGCACCTGATGCGAAAGTCCAGGGCGTGGCGGTCTCCCCAATGCGTCCTGCAGGCAACGAGCTGCTGGTGGGCATCATCACCGACCCGCAGTGGGGCAAGGTGCTGGCTGTCGGCTTCGGCGGCGTGCTGGTGGAAATCCTCAAGGACTCCGCACTGCGCCTGCTGCCGGTCAGCCCCGCCGAGATCCGCCGCATGCTCGATTCGCTGCGCGGCATCGAGCTGCTCAAGGGCTTCCGCGGCAGCGAGGCCACCGACCTTGACGAGCTCGCTCAGGTGATCTTCCAGATCACCGAGGTAGCCCAATCTCTGGGCGAGGAGCTGGAAGAAATTGAAATCAATCCATTGCGGGTTGCCGGAAACCAGATCGAGGCGCTGGACGCGCTGATCCGCTGGAAGGACCGGTAATGATTACTGGTGGCAGGCAATTCGCCCAAAACTTGGTGATACCGTTGGAATCCACGGCACACACCACTTACGAGGCACAACATGGCAGGAACCATTTCCACGGAGCAGACAGAGCTTCCGGCCTACCAGGCCGTCAGGCGCCAGCGCATCATCGATGCGGGCAAGGAGCTGCTGCGTGCGCAGGACTACGACTCGATCCAGATCCGCGACGTGGCCTCCGCGGCGAACGTCGCACTGGGCACGCTGTACCGGTACTTCAACTCCAAGGAGCACCTGTACGCGAACGTGGTCTACGACTGGGCGTTGCCCTTCGCCCAGAGCAAGGTGGACACGGATACCGGGCTGTCCACCACGAAAGCGATCGCGCTGCGGCTGCGCAATGCCTTGAGCAGCTTCGAGAAGCACCCGTACTTCTACAAGGCGATCCTGCAGCTGCGCAGCAGCACCGCACCGGACGTCGCACCGGTCATGGCTCGCCTCGGCGAGGCGCTGGAAGCACCGATCCGCGCGGAAATGAGCGTGCTGGACGATGCGGAAGCCGCAGACATCACCGTAATGGTGTGGGCGGTGCTGCTGGACGTCGTCTCGCGGGTGTTCCTGCAGGACAAGACCATGGAAGAAGCCTACGGGGTGCTCGACCGCTTCGTGGCGCTCATCCAGCACCGTCTGGAGCAGGCCGAAGCCTAGGGGCTGGCCACTTCACCTTCTTTGCTGATTACCTGTCCGGGGGTGCCGCATGAGCGCCCACGAACTGGACCATGTGGCCTTCGCCGTGCCGTCCTGGCAATCCGCCGGTGCCAGCGTGCACCGCACGCTCGGCGCGCGCTGGGTCACCGGGTTCCACCAGGGCTCCTTCAGCCCCTGCCAGCTGGAACTGGCCGAGGGCATGCGCCTGGAGCTGCTGCAGCCGCCGGCAGGCGGCGGCGGATTTATCGCCGAGCACCTGGCCCGCAGCGCGGGCGCAGCCAACCCGCACCACATCACCTTCAAGGTCGCGGACATCCATGCCGCGAAGGACCTCGCCCGTGCCGCCGGGGTGCGCACCATCCTGGAAAACCTGGATAACCAGTGGTGGAAGGAACTGTTCCTGCATCCCAAGGACACCGGGCTCGGATTCCTGGTGCAGCTGGTGCAGACCGAACTGGCCCTGGACGGCAACGACGAAATCACCGCGCCCGGCGCAGTTCCCTGCCCCTGGGACGAGCAGCCCGCAGCGCAGAATCCGTCGCAGCGCCTGGACTTCATCGCCGGCAGCATCCGCGACGCCGCCCGAGCCCGGCTGGTGCTGGGCACGGTGCTCGGCGCCCAGATCACGGATCTGGAAGACGATCCGAAGACCCAGCTGTTCTCCTGGCCGCTGGGCTCCGGTCTGGTGCTGCGAGTCAACGAAAGCATCCCGCCGGGCCTGCATGCACTGTCCTTCACCGACCCGTCAACACCCACGCCGATCCTGGACGCCGGGTTGCTGCAGGCGCTGCGCGGTTCCGGGAGCCGATTCGAGGCCCTGGGCCTGGACATCCTCACCGGCCAGCGCGCGCACGCCGCCTGACACACGGACTTCACTTTCAAAGAATTAGCACTGAAGAATTAGCACTAAGGAGTCATCCCATGGGACTGAGAGGCGAAGCAGCCATTCTCGGCTACTGCGAACTTCCACCGCAGCGAAAGCTCACCCGCGAACCCTCGTTCAACCTGGAACAGTGGGCGCGATTGTCCAAGGCAGCGCTGGATGATGCCGGGCTGTCGGCCACGGACGTCAACGGCGTGGTCACCCCGATGATCGGCGAGGCGGACATGTTCGTGCCGTCCACCGTCACCGAATACCTGGGCATCGACGCGAATTTCGCGGAGATCGTGGATTTGGGCGGCGCCGGATCCGCCGCCGGCATCTGGCGTGCGGCGGCAGCCGTGGAGCTGGGCCTGTGCGACGCGGTGCTGGTGACCTTCCCGGGCACCCACCACTTCCCGATGGATGACCGCAAGCCGTTCGTGATGGATGACAAGATGCACTTCGGCGCATCCTCCAACGCCTTCGGCTCCCCGCAGGCAGAGTTCGAGATCCCCTACGGCAACCTCGGGCAGAACGGCCCCTACGGGCAGATCGCCAAGCGCTACGGCTACGAGTTCGGCTACGACGAGCGGGCGATGGCCAAGATCGCCGTGGACCAGCGCACCAACGCCTGCGCCACCCCGGAGGCGGTGTTCCACGGCCAGCCGATCACCGTGGCTGATGTGCTGAACTCGCCGATGATTGCCGATCCGCTGCACATGCTTGAAATCGTCATGCCCTGCCAGGGAGGTGCGGCAGTGGTGGTGGGCAATGCGGACCTGGCACGCAAGTCCAAGAACCGCCCGGTATGGATCACCGGCTTCGGCGAACGCGTGCCGTACAAGACCCCCACCTACGCGCGTGATTTGATGACCTCCCCGATGGTGCACGCCGCCGAGCAGGCGTTCTCCATGGCAGGCATCACCCGCTCCGAGGTGGACATGGTCTCCATCTACGACTGCTACTCCATCACGGTGCTGATGAGCCTGGAAGACGCGGGCTTCGCACCCAAGGGCAAGGGCATGGATTTCGTATCCAACCACGATTTGACCTTCCGCGGGGACTTCCCAATGAACACCGCCGGGGGGCAGCTATCCTTCGGCCAGGCCGGCGTGGCAGGCGGCATGCATCACGTCATCGACGGGGCGCGCCAGATCATGGGCCGCGCCAACGCCGCCCAGGTGGCCGACTGCAACCGCGCATTCGTCAGCGGCAACGGCGGCATCATGAGCGAGCAGACCGCACTGATCCTGCAGGGCGACTAGAAAGGGAAGAACAGAACAATGACCACTTACACCCCGGAAACCCTGTCCCGGCCGCTGCCGGTTCCGACCCCGCTGACCCGCCCGTTCTGGGATGCCCTGGCCGAGCGCAAGATCCGCATCCAGTACTCGCCGTCGCTGGGCGAATACATCTTCTACCCGCGTCCGCTGGCCCCGCGCACCCTGGCCGACGACCTTGAATGGCGCGAGATCTCAGGTGCCGGCACGCTGTACTCCTACACCGTGGCCACCCGACCGCCGGCGGCGCACTTCGCCTCGGCCGGTCAAATGATCCTGGCCATCGTGCAGTGGGATGAGGGACCGAAGTTCTCCACCGAAATCATCAACGCCGACCCGGCACAGCTTCAGATCGGCATGCGAGTCAGCCCGGTCTTCTGCGACCACCCCGAGGGAGACATCACCATGCTGCGCTACGAACCGGAGGCCTCATCATGAGCATCGAAACCGGCATCCAGTTGCCTTCCCCGTCCCTGCGCATCGGTGCGCAGGTGATCACGGACGGCGAGAGCACCCACGAGCACATCGACCCGGCCACCGGGAAGGCCAACGGCCTGGTGCCGATGGCCTCGACCGAGCAGATCGACCAAGCCGTGCAGGCCGCCCATGCGGCGTTCATCGAATGGCGGGCCCTGCCTGCCGGGCAGCGTTCGCGCCAGCTGATGAAGCTCGCCGAGCTGATGGAGGCGAACACCGAACTGCTGGTGGCTGCCGGCATGGCCGATAACGGGGCTCCGCGCATCACCGCCGGCAACATGGTCGCCGCCGCGGTGGAGTGGACCCGCTACTACGCCGGCTGGGCTGACAAGCTGCCACTGGGCCGGATCACCAGCAACGGCGGAGCCGGCGGATCCTTCGGCCACACACTGCGCCAGCCCTATGGAGTCATCGGCGTCATCATCACCTGGAACGCCCCGCTGATGTCCCTGGCGATGAAGGTCCCGGCCGCGCTGGCCGCGGGCAACACCGTGGTCATCAAGCCCAGCGAGCTGACCCCGTTCACACCGGCAGTCTTCGCGGACCTGGCCCGCGAGGCGGGGATCCCGGACGGCGTTATCAACATCGTTCCCGGCGGCCCGGCCGCCGGCGCCGCGCTGGTCGAGCATCACCTGGTCAAGAAGATCACCTTCACCGGGGGACCGGCCACCGCACAGTCGATCGCCGCCTCCTGCGCCAAGACCTTCAAGCCGATGATCCTGGAACTGGGCGGCAAATCCGCCAACCTGGTCTTCGAGGATGCCGACCTGGACAAGGCCGCCGGGCACGCGGCGTTCTTCGCCTTCGGCATGATGAGCGGCCAGGCCTGCGCGCTGCCCACCCGCCTGCTGGTGCAGGAATCGGTATACGAGCAGTTCATCGACAAGGTGGTGCAGGCAGCCGCGCAGTTCCCGATTGGGGATCCGTCCGGCGAATACACCATGTGCGGGCCGGTCATCAACCAGGCCGCCATCGACCGCATGGACTCGATGGTCGCACGGGCACTTCAAGAAGGTGGCCGGCTGGTCACCGGCGGACAGCGCCTGGGCGGGGAACTGGCCGACGGCTTCTACTTCCCGCCAACCATCGTGGCTGACGTGGACCCCGACGGGTCGCTGGCGCAGAACGAGGTCTTCGGCCCGGTGCTGGCGGTGATCCCGTTCCGCGACGAGGAGCATGCGCTGGAGATTGCCAACGGCACGGATTATGGACTTTCGGGGTACATCTGGACCTCGGATCTGGGAAGGGGGCTGCGCCTGGCCGAGTCGATGGAGACCGGCGAAATCGCAGTCAACGGCGCCTTCAATGCCACGGCCGAGCGCCCCTTTGGCGGCATCGGCCACTCCGGCATCGGCAACGAAGGCGGACTTGAGGGTCTGGAAGAGTTCTTCTGGACCAAGTCGGTGGGTATCGCAACCCGCTAAGCAGCTGCCCGCTCGGGCAAGAACATCACCGCATGGCCTTGCCCGGGTGTCCTGTCCGGAGGGTGCCTAGGTGACCCCTCAGAGCGCCATCTGGGCGCGGATAAGGCAGGACAAAGATGTCTCAGGCTAAAGAGCCAAAGCTGAGTGCGAGAAGTGCATCGGCTCCGGGATTCGTGGCGGTAGTCGCGGTCCTGGTGCTGACAGAGATTGTTTCAGCGTTCGAGCTCTCAATGATGTACGTAACCCTCCCCACGCTCATGGCCGACTTCCATGTGGATGCCAACGCCGTCGCCTGGGTCGTGACCATCTACCTTCTGGTGTCCGCGTCGGCGGCGCTGCTCGGCGGGCGCTTCGGCGATTTGTACGGCAGGCGACGGGTGATGGTGGTGGTGCTGGCCCTGGCCGCCATCGGCTCGCTGATCTCGCTGGTCGGCAGCAGCCTTGAAATGATCATCCTCGGCCGTGGCATCCAGGGTGCGGCCGGTGCCGTCATGGGCCTGGCCTTCGGCCTGGCTCGCGAGCACCTCGAAGAGAAGCGCCTGCCCGTGGGCGTTTCCATGATCGGGGCCTCCGCGCTGATCGCCGGTGCCGGCGGGGCACTGATTGCCGGTTTGATGATCGATACCTTCTCCTGGCACGGAATCTTCCTGTTCGCCGGTGTGCTCGCCGTGCTGGCGGTCATCGCGGTGCTCGTGGTGCTGCCGAAGGACAAGCCGCGCGCAACCACCGCTGGACGGCTGGATATCGCCGGGGCGCTGCTGCTGCCCATCGGTGCTTCGGGCGTCCTGCTGGGCCTGTCCAACAGCTCCAAGGCCGGTTGGGCCTCGCTGGAAGGCGGCGGGCTGCTGCTCGGCGGCCTGGTGGTCGTCGCCGTTTGGGTCTGGTGGGAACTGCTTTGCCAGCGCCCCATCGTGAACCTGCAGATGTTCAAGAACCGCCAGATCGCCTTGGCCATGACCGCCACCTTTCTGGCCGCGGTCGGACCGATCGGCGGCATGGCGGTGCCGAGCCAGTATGTGCTGCAGTACCCGGCGGAAATGGGCTTCGGACTGGGCTTCTCCGCCACCGCAGCCGGCCTGTTCAGCGGCGGCACCGCACTGCTGGGGTACTTCTTCTCCCCGCTGGGCGGCAAGCTCGCCCAGGCGTTCAACGCCCGCTTCGTGTTCATCACCGGCCTGCTGCTGATGCTGGCTGCTGTCGCCGCGATCATGTTCTCCCTGGGCAACCTGCTGGTCTTCCTGGTGGCCATGTCGGTCAACTCGGTGGGCATTGCCCTGACCTTCGGTGCCCTGCCCAACGTGCTGATCGAGGCGGTCCCGGAGACGCACACTTCGGAGAGCGCCGGAACCAACACCATGGTGCGCAATATCGGCCAGTCCGTAGCGACCGCTGTCGGAGCCTACCTGCTGGCCCGCCACCAGGATCCGGTGACCACTGCGGTGGGGGAGCAGGGAGTGTTCGAGGCCTTCGGCTTCGTGGCCATCTTCGGCTTGGCCGCACTGGTGCTCGCGTTCATGCTCAGCCGCACCCCGAAGGTCTGGGTGCCGCAGGATGCCGCCATGCAGCTGCCAAAGCAGGCAGAACCAGCTGATGATCTGGTCTAGCCGCCGCTAGCCGCTGCACTTTCGAACCTGACCGGCCCAGCTCTGTTTCGCAACGGAGCTGGGCCGGTCTTTGTTGTGCGCCACCTGATGCGGACATACCAAATCTCCGGCGTCAGCGCGATCCTACTTAAGTAGGAGGGTAAAGCTGAAAACACAGTTGAACTGATCTGGAATAAACCAACCAAGTTAGATACGTTGAGAGGGCAAGGCGCATCCAGGGATGTTCCAACTCGTGGATGGATGCCTAAGCGGCCGAATGGATCAGATGCGCGGGAAGCGGAGTAGGCATGTCGGTGATGACGAAAATCTTGATGGCGGCAATCTTGGCCGCCGGTGCTGTGGCGTTGGGCGCCTTCGGTGCGAGTATTGCTTCGTGGATAGCGGCCGGAGCTGCGGTAGCTATCGGCATCGTGGCGACCGCGCGGGTGAGCCGCGGGCCGAACTCGGCCGGATTTATCGTGGGCATCGCGGCCAGTACCACGACCTTCCTTGCGGTGCTGGCCGTGTCCACCGCTGCCATGCGGCTTCCTGAGTCTGTTGCGATGCAGCTTGCGGTGGTCCCCGTACTGTTGTGGACAGTATTAGCGATCGTGCACGGCAGGACCCGCCGTGCCGGCGTCCTGGGCTGAGGTCCGTGCTCGCCGTCCAAGTGGCCCGATGCCGATGCCCTGAATTCCTTTCAACCCATAGACGAAAACTAGAATCTAGTTATAGTCTTGTTGGAAATAGGTGACACGCGTCATAGAGTAATGGGCCGGAAGGGCAACAGCATGGCAATTTTTACTGAGAACATCGGCAAGGTCAGCGTCGGGGAACCCGTCAGCTGGGACCGGGACGCGGCACTGCTCTACGCGCTGAGCATCGGCGCTGGGCGTCCCGATGCCACCGATGGCATTGAGTACACGACGGAGAACTCCTTTGGCATCCAGCAAAAGGTCTTCCCGACCTTCGCCGTCATCCTCGGCGGCAGCGGTGGGTCCATGGATCATCTCGGCGACTTCAAGCTGCACCAGATCCTCCATGGGGGCCAGTCGCTGGTCCTGCACTGCGAACTCACTGCGCAGGGCATTGTCACCCCGCGCAGCTACATGAGTGCCGTCTACGACCAAGGCAAGAACGCCATCATCGAGCTGACCACCGAACTGGCGGATCCCGAGGGCCAGCTGGTCGCCACCAGCGTGACCTCCATGGTTATCCGTGGCGAAAACGGCTACGGCCCGCGTCCGGAGGCCGCCGGTGGCTGGACGTGGCCTGAGGGTGAGCCCGAGTCGGTCATCGAGCAGGCAACGAGCGTCGACCAAGCACTGCTCTACCGCCTGAACGGCGACCGCAATCCGCTGCACTCGGACCCGGTGATGGCCAGCAAAGTTGGCTTCCCGAAGCCAGTGCTGCATGGCCTGTGCACCTACGGCATGGCCGCCCTCGCGCTGTTGCGCGGCAACAAGCAACTGTCCGAGCGCGGCCTGGGTTCGATCACCGCACGCTTCGCCGCTCCGGTCTTCCCGGGACAGGTATTGGAAACGCGCATCTGGAACACCGCTGACGGTGCGCTGTTCCAGGTGCTCGCCGACGGCAAGATCGTGCTGGACCGGGGTGTTGCCACCTCTGCCGCCGTTGTTGCGGAAGGCACCGCCGAACTCCAGGATGCTGCCGCGAACTAGCTTGCAGTGCCTGGACCTAACGCCGCACCCGGCCGCCGATGATGGCGGGCCGGGTGCGGCGAATTATTTTTACGGGAAAATCGACGACTCAGTTTCACTGAACGCACCCGATATGATCGGGTTGAGAGTCCACAGCATAGGAACCACAAACGTGAAGACTGAGCAGCGCAGCACGAAGGCGTCCGGCGAAAAGCAGGGCAGCCGTGAAAAGATCCTAGAAGTAGCCACCGAATTGTTCCTCGAGCACGGCTATGCGGGGACGCCGCTCAGCGCCATCGCCGCACAATTGGATTTCACCAAGGCGGCGCTGTACTACCACTTCAAGAGCAAGGTCGATATCCTCTCAGGGATACTTTCTCCGCTGCTGGATGCGGTTGACGGGCTGCTGGAGCAGGCACCCGAAAGGTTCCCCGACGCGCAACAGCGCTGGGAATTCCTCTATAACTACTCGCAGGTCCTGCTCTCGCACTCCCGTGCCGTGGCCGTGCTGGGGATCAGCAGCAGCAACATCTGGCTGCCGCAGGAAATCAAGGAACGGATCGACTACCATCGCCGCCGCACCATGGAGCTGGCCATGCTCCCGGAGATGAGTGACGAAGAGCAGGTGAAAGCCATTTTGCTCATGGATGTGCTGCACCGGGAGATCGTTTTCACAGAAGACCGCATGGTGGTTCCCGGGATGACGCCCGAACGGCGCCGCGAGATCGTCTACGGCTTCATCCGCGAAGCGCTCGACGGGGCCGCAGCAACCCGCTGACCCCACGGCCAAGCCATGTTGCAGGCCAGGGCGCTGCTCTTGCGTGGCTAAATGAAACTGCCGAACCGCTGGCCGGCACATGCCCTCGTGGAACCAGGAAATAGCTCATGACCAGCCAGCGGGAACCAACGGCAGGCATTCGTCCGAGGAGCAACGCGGACCGCCTCCCGAAGGCTCGAATCGACGGGTTTGTTACGAGGACAACCCCCGTCGATCCATTAGTTTCGACGGTTTTCTGCCACCGATCTTCCCCCGGAAAAATTTCCGGGGGATTTTTCGTCCCAGTGGCCGGGACTGCAGTGTTCCCGTGGGGTCGCATTCACCGTGCTCCGCTGGGTTTTGACACCCCGTCGACGCTGGAAGATTCTCGATTCTTCGCTCGCGGCAGTGCCTTTTGTCCGCGGGCTGAAGTGCGGTCGAAGCAGGCTTAAGTCCTGTTTCCTGGATTGCTGCAAAGGTCGCCACCCGCGTCCGCTCACGCCGGGAAATCCCTGCCAAATGGCGATTGAATTGGAATAAGGTTCTTGTTTCTATTCTCTGGATATCCCAGTCCCGCGCCACGCTGAGCGGAACTGATTTGAGATCAGAATCAGGAATGCGTGCTCCGGTTTCCAGGTCTCCAGAAAGAATCGCATTTCTTCACTCTTGCCGTGCGGATCCGCGGAGTCCAACCTGCCGTGCAAAGAAATTTCTCCTCTTTGAAACTCCTCCGCGAGTAGCTCAAGAACCAGCGGTGCGCAAGACGTTGACTACTTGCCGGCCGGTAAGTAATCTGGGTCACACTCCACCGTCGTCGACGGTAAACGCCTAGTCAAAGACGAAAGGCAACCTAATGCATTTACGTTCTTCCACGGAGATCCAGTCTCTCCGCGAGGAGCTCCGCTCCTATTTCGCCGCGCTCCTCACCGATGAGGTGCGCGCAGGCTTGAAGCAAGAAGGCGAGGCCGGCGGACCGGTCCACTCAGCGGTGCAACGCCAGATGGGCCAGGACGGATGGCTCGGCATCGGATGGCCCGTCGAGTACGGAGGCCAGGGCCGCGGCCCAGCCGCGCAGTTCGTCTTCTACGACGAGGCCTACCGTGCCGATGCCCCGATCCCGATGATCACCATGACCACCGTCGGTCCTACCCTGATGAGCCACGGCAGCCAGGAGCAGAAGGACTACTTCCTTCCCAAGATCCTCGCCGGCGAGCTGGTCGTGTCCATCGGCTACACCGAAGCCGAGGCCGGCACAGACCTGGCCTCGCTGACCACCCGTGCGGTGCGCGACGGCGACGAGTACGTGATCAACGGCTCCAAGGTCTTCACCTCCGGCGGCGACGGCGCCGACTGGATCTGGCTGGCGGCGCGCACCGATCCGGACGCACCGAAGCACAAGGGCATCTCGCTGATCCTGGTGCCCACCAGCGACCCGGGCTTCTCTGCCACCCCGATCCACACCGTGGGCGGCTTCAGCACCACCGCCACCTACTACGACAACATCCGCGTGCCGGTCACCAATGTCGTGGGCAAGGAAAACGAAGGCTGGAAGCTGATCACCACCCAGCTGAACCATGAGCGCGTGGGCCTGGCGGCCTTCAGCGGCATCTGCGAAGGCCAGCTGGACGACGTGCGCGAATGGCTCAAGGACCAGGTCACCGCCGACGGCACCCCGCTGGCTGACGAGCCCTGGGTCCGCTCGCTGCTGGCCACCTCCACCGCCCGGCTGCGCGCCATGCGCTTGATGAACTGGAAGCTGGTGGAAACCACCGCCCAGGGGTCGCTGGATCCGGGTTCGGCCTCAGCGGCCAAGGTCTTCGCCACCGAAACCGTCATCGACGTGTACCGGTCGCTGCTGGAAATCGTGGGCGGCACCGCCACCCGCATCACGGATGCCCCGTGGAACTTCGACACCGGACGCCTGGCGCTGATGAACCTCGGCGCCCAGATCAATACCTTCGGCGGAGGAGTCGCCGAAATCCAGCGCGAAATCGTCGCCTGGACCACCCTCGGCATGGCAAGGAGCGCACGTTGAGCACTGTGAGCATTAATAACACCATCGAGGCTCCAAGCATGGAGTTCTCCCTCGACGAGGAGCAGGCGGGCCTGACCGACCTGGCCGCGCAGATCTTCTCCTCGCTGAGCACCGACGGGCTGTACGCCGCCGGGGAACAGGCCGGCGCCGCCTACGACGAAGCCCTCTGGGGCCAGGTCGTGGAATCGGGGCTGATCGACGCGCTGCTGCCGATGGGCGAAGGCGAGCCGGGACTGGGCATGGCTGGGCTGGCGCTGGTCGCCCGCGAACAGGGCCGCGCCCTAGGCCGCATCCCGTTCATCAGCACCGCCGTCGCTGCCCTGGCCATCACCGAATTCGGCGGCCACGAGCAGCTGCTCGAAGGCATCAGCTCTGGCTCGGTGCGCATCGCCGCGCTGCAGCCCGAGGTGCGCCGCCGGGTTAACGGCACCGCCTCCGGCGACGGCTGGATGCTGGATGGCGCCATCGAACTGGGCTACCTGGTCCCTTCGGCCACCCACCTGATGGTGCAGTTCCACACCGGAACCGGGCAGCTGACCGCGCTGATCGAGAAGGACCGCGCGGGCATCAGCGTTCACGAGTACCGCGGGCTCTCCCGCCAGCAGCACGCCGAACTTGCCTTCACCGGCGTGCAGCTGCAGGCCTCTGACCTGATTGGCGCAGAGCAGCCTGCCGGCACGGTCTCGGCATGGATCCGTCCGCGACTGCTCACCGCGGCCGCCGCGCTGATGTCCGGCGTGGGCGCCGAAGCGCTGCGCCGCACCGCCGCCTACACCAATGAGCGCAAGCAGTTCGGGCGCGCCATCGCCACCAACCAGGGCGTGGCCCTGCGCGCGGCGGACGCGTTCATCGACACCGAAACCACATGGCTGTCCACCATCGACGCGGCCTGGCAGCTGGATCACGACGGCGACGGGGCCGAAGCGGCCTTCGGCGCCTCCTGGCTGGCCCGCGAGGCAGGATTCCGCGTGGTGCACACCACCCAGCACCTGCATGGCGGCATGGGCGCAGACCTGGACAACCACATCCACCGCTTCTTCGTGTGGATGCGAGAACTGGACGTGCTCTGGGGCACCGCAGGGCAGGTGTCCGAGGAACTCGCCGCCGTCATCCTGGACGGAGAGCAATCATGAGCGCGCCGGCGGCCGCGGGCAAGGACCGCACCCACGCCGGGCAGAGCGTGGCGGCCGTGCTGGCGATCCTGGTGATCGCCGAGGTGGTTGCGGCCTTCGAGACCTCCATGGCGGTGCAGCTGCTGTACACCCCGGGCGAGTTCTTCACCTCGGATCTCTCCCAGCTGGTCTGGGTGGTCACCTCCTACTCGCTGGTCGCGGCGCTGGCCACCAGTTTCGTCGGACGCCTGGGCGACCAGTTCGGCCGCCGCAAGATCCTGGCCTGGGTGCTGCTGCTCTCGGCCCTGGGTTCGGTCATCAGCGCCGTCGCCCCGAGTTTCGGCATCCTCGTCGCCGGCCGCGCCTTGCAGGGCGTGTCCGGTGCGGTGCTGCCGCTGGCCATCGGCATGGTCCGCTCCACCTTCCCGGAGCACAAGATCGGCACCGGCATCGCGGTGGTCTCCACCTCCGCGCTGATTGCCGGCGCGGGCGGCATGCTCGGCGGCGGACTGTTCCTCGACTACGCCACCTGGCACTGGATCTTCTGGACCGCGGCGATCTTCGCCTGCGTGGCCGCGGCGCTGGTGCACTTCGGCATCACCCGCGAACCGAAGTCCTCGCTGGCCTGCGCGGTGCACGTGGACTGGGCGGGCGGCCTGATGTTCGGCATCGGCATCGCCGGCGCGCTGTACGGCCTGACCCTGAGCAAGTCCCTGGGCTTCGCCAACCCTCAGGTGCTGCTCTTCCTGGTCGGCGGACTGGTGCTGCTGGCGCTGTGGGTCCGCTGGGAGCTGCGCACCCGCGAGCCGATGATCGACGTGCGGATGTTCGCCCAGCGCAAGTTCGCCCTGGGCATGCTGGCCACCGCGCTGATCGCTATCGGCCCGATCGGCACCACGAATATCCTCACCGTGACCCTGTACCGCAATCCGAACAGCATCCCGCTGGCGGACGGCAGCGTCATGGAGCTGCCGGTGGGCCTGGGGCTGAGCGCCTCCGTGACCGGCCTGCTCGGCTTCATCACCGCCGCCGCGGCGTTTGCGATCTCGCCGCTGATCGGCCGGATCTCCAGCCGCTTCGGGGCCCGCATGGGCCTGATGATCGGCTCGCTGCTGACCATCATCGGCCTGCTAATCGTGTGCATCGACCCGACCAGCATCGCGGTGGTCATCTCCGGCATGGTGGTGGTGATCTTCGGAACCGGCTTCCTCTACTCGGGAATGCCGACAGTGATCGTCGAATGCGTGCTGCCGGAACAAACCAGCACCGCCACGGGCGTCAATGCAGTGACCCGTACGGCCTTCCAGGCGGTTGCCGCCTCGGTCGTGGGCCTGTTGCTCGTGTTCTCGCCCGTTGCAGCAGGCGAGAACACGTTCGTCTCGATGACCGGCTTCCTGCTCGTCGTGGGTGTGCTCATCGCCACCTGCCTGCTGACCATCGTCGTGGTCCTTTTCATTCCAGCGACGAAGCCGGCAGGCGCGGCCAGCGGCAAGCCACAGGTCTCCAACCTCACCCTTAAGGATTGACAATGAACACCGTTCTCGAAACGAAACTTCAAACTACCAGAGATCTACTTGACCTGCGAGCCGAAGACCACCACCCCGGCCTGCTCTTCGAAGGGCGCATCTGGACCTGGGCGGAAGTCGTGGCAGAATGCAAGGTCCGCGCCCATCTGATGCTCTCGCTGCACGACGAAGGCAAGCCCTTCCACGTGGGCGTGATGCTTGAAAACGACCCCGAATACATCTTCGCCATCGGCGGCGCGGCCTACGCCGGCGCCACCGTGGTGGGCATCAACCTCACCCGCCGCGGCGAGGAGCTGGCCCGCGACATCGCGTACACCGACGTGGAGATCCTGCTGACCACCCGCGAGCTGGAAGGCTACTTCAACGGGGTGGACTCCGGGGTGCCCGCCGCGCAGACCCGCTACATCGAGAGCGCGGAGTACGCCCGCGAGCTGGATTCGCTGCGCCACCTGCCGCGCCCGGAGGCGCCGGCGGCCGGGGACCCGGATACCACGCTGCTGCTGCTGTTCACCTCCGGCTCCACCGGGGACCCGAAGGCGGTCATCTGCACCACCGGGCGGCTGTTCCGCACTGCGGAATTCCAGCACATGGGCCTGGGCCGCCAGGACGTCAGCTACAACTCCATGCCGCTGTTCCACGGCAACGGCATCTTCGCCTGCTGGGCCAACCCGCTGTACACCGGAGGCACCTTCGCGCTGGCCCGCAAGTTCTCCGCCTCCGGGTTCCTGCCGGATCTGATGCGCTACAAGGCCACCTACTTCAACTACGTGGGCCGCTCGCTGTCCTACCTGCTGGCGCAGCCGGAAAAGGCCGCCGAAGCCGAAACCTACCTGCGCTCCTGCTTCGGCACCGAAGCCAGCGAATTCGATTTGGCCGAGTTCCACCGCCGCTTCGGGGTCTGGCCGACCGAAAGCTACGGCGCCTCCGAGGGCGGGCTGACCCTGAAGCGCACCGACGATTGCCCGGCCGGCGCGCTGGGCGTTGCCCCGGAAGGCATGGACGCGGCGGTGGTCAACCCGGACACCATGGAACCGTGCCCGCCGGCGATCTTCTCCGAGAACGGGCGCATCCTGAACGCCGAAGAAGCCATCGGCGAGCTGGTGAACCTCACCGGCGCCGCCCTGTTCGAGGGCTACTACAAGAACCCCGAGGCGGTGGCCGAGCGCGTGCGCGGCACCGCGTTCCTCACCGGGGACCTGGCCTACCGCGACGAGGCAGGCTTCTTCTACTTCGCCGGGCGCACCTCGGATAGGCTGCGCGTGGACAGCGAGAACTTCTCCGCCGCCCCGGTGGAACGCGTGCTCTCCCGCTACCCGGGGGTCACGCTGGCCGCCGTCTACCCGGTGCCCGATGCCCGCACCGGCGACCAGGTCATGGCCACGCTGCAGTTCGATGACCCGCAGTCCTTCGACCCGGTCGACTTCGCACGGTTCCTGGAGTCCCAGCCGGACTTGGGCACCAAGTGGGCCCCGCGCTTCCTCTCGGTGGTCTCCGACGTGCCGGTGACCGCTACCCAGAAGATCAACAAGCCCAGCCTGCGCCGCGAGGCCTGGCTGGTCAACGAGAACGTTTTCCACCGCCCGGGGCGGGAGATCGCCTTCGAGGTGCTGGACGAATCCGCCCTGGCGCAGCTGGAAGCCCTGTTCGAGCAGAACGGCCGCGCCCACCTGCTGCCGCTGAAGCCCGCCGAAACCACCATTAAGGAGACAGTATGAGCCAGGATCCCAATGTCCTGATCGGCGAGATGATCGCCGCCGGCAACGAGAGGATCAGCGTCGCCCGCGACGAGGTCAACCGGCCCATGATCCACCACCTGTGCGACGCGATGGAGGAAACCAACCCGATCTACCTGGACCCGGAGGCCGCCCGCGCCGCCGGCCACCCGGACGTCGTGGCCCCGCCCTCGGCGCTGCAGGTCTGGAACATGATCAACCCCTCGGACCCTCAGATCGAATCCGACGTGGACCGTGCCTACGCCCACCTGGCCGAGTGCGGCTACCCGAAGGTCGTGGCAGTGAACTGCGACCAGGAATACGACCGCTACCTGGTCCCCGGCGACCTGCTGACCGCCAGCGAGAAGGTCGAATCCTTCGTCGGACCCAAGCAGACGGGCCTGGGCGAGGGCTACTTCATCACCACCTTGACCACCTACACCGACCAGCAGGGCGACCGCGTGGGCACCATGCGCTTCCGCACCCTGTGGTACAACCCTGAAAAGAGGAACTCGTAATGAGCGAAACGCTGACCGAGACCCCGGCCACGGCCAAGAGCCAGGCCCTGCGTCCCCGCCCGGCCATCAACCTGGACAACGCCTTCTTCTTCGAGTCCCTGAACGAGCGCGGCGAACTGAGCATCCAGCACTGCGACGACTGCAACGAGCTGCGCCACCCGCCGGTGCCGATGTGCCCCGAGTGTAACTCGCTGCACTGGTCGCCGAAGACCATGTCGGGCCGCGGCATCCTGCACAGCTACGTGGTCATGTACCACCCGATCGTCCCGCCGTTCGAGCCGGGCTACATCGTGGCAGTGGTGGAGCTTGAAGAGGGCGTCCGCGTGGTCATGAACCTGGAGGGCGTGGCCCGCGAAGACGTGCAAATCGGCATGCCGCTGCACATCGCCGCAGAGCGCATGGACGCCGAGCTGGTCCTCCCGGTCGCCCGTCCGGCAGGGGGCGCGGCATGAGCAGCGTAGGCACCGCCGCCCGCACCGGCATCGAGGCCGGCACCCGGCTTCCCGAGCTGCGCATCCCGATCACCGCCACGCTGATCGTCACCGGGGCCATCGCCACCCGCGACTTCCAGAAGGTGCACCACGACAAGGACGTGGCCGAAGCAGCCGGCACCCCGAACGTCTTCATGAACATCCTGACCACCAACGCGCTGGTCAACCGCTACGTGGGCGAATGGGCAGGTCCGGCCGCCCGCGTGGGCCGGATCAATATCCGCCTGGGCGCCACCAACTTCCCGGGCGACGAAATGGTCTTCACCGGCACCGTCGAGTCCGTCGACGGCGAGAACGTCGTCGTGAAGGTCATCGGCACCAACTCCCTGGGCCCGCATGTGACGGGCACCGTCAACCTTACGATCCCATCGAAAGGGGAATCGGCATGAGCAACCTGCTGAACAAGGCAGTCATCGTAGGCATTGGCGCCACCGAGTTCTCCAAGAACTCCGGCCGCTCCGAGCTGCAGCTGGCCCAGGAGGCCGCCCTGGCCGCCTGCCGCGACGCCGGAGTGGACCCGCATGACGTGGATGGCATGGTCACCTACTCCATGGACACCAACCCGGCCATCGAGGTGGCCCGCGGACTTGGCTGCAAGGAGCTGAACTTCTTCAGCCACGTGGACTACGGGGGAGGCGCCGCCGCCGGCACCATCCTGCACGCGGCCATGGCGGTGGCCACCGGCGTGGCCAAGACCGTGGTCTGCTACCGCGCCTTCAACGAGCGCTCCGGCGCCCGCTTCGGCGCGGCGATGAGCACCGAGGGCATGGCCCCGGATGCCCGCGCCGCCGCCTACGCCTGGACCCTGCCCTTCGGGTTGATGACCCCTGCCTCCTGGGTGGGCATGTTCGCCCAGCGCTACATGCACCTTTCTGGCGCCACCTCCGAGGACTTCGGCCGCGTGGCGGTGGCTGACCGCAAGCATGCTGCCACCAACCCGAAGGCCTGGTTCTACGGGAAGCCGATCACCCTGGAAGACCACCAGAACTCGCGCTGGATCGCCGATCCGCTGCACCTGCTGGACTGCTGCCAGGAATCCGACGGCGGCCAGGCATTCGTGATCACCACCCCGGAACGCGCCAAGGACCTGCCGGGCAAGGCAGTGACCATCCGCGCCGCCGCCCAGGGCGCGGCCTATGACCAGCACACCATGGTCAGCTACTACCGCAAGGACGGCGACCGCGCGCTGCCGGAGATGGGCAACGTGGCACGCCAGCTGTGGAATGACACCGGGCTGCGCCCGGAAGATATCGACACCGCGGTGCTCTATGACCACTTCACCCCGTTCGTGCTCGCGCAGCTGGAGGAATTCGGCTTCTGCGGCCGCGGCGAGGCGAAGGACTTCATCAAGAACGGCGCCATCGAGCTGGGCGGGCGGCTGCCGATCAACCCCAATGGCGGCCAGCTGGGCGAAGCTTACATCCACGGCATGAACGGCATCGCCGAGGGTGTGCGCCAGCTGCGCGGCACTGCGGTGAACCAGGTGGCCAACGCCCGCAACGTGCTGGTCACCGCCGGCACCGGCGTACCGACGAGCGCATTGATCCTGGGCAATGACTAGGCAGGTGGCCCTGCCGGACGGCGGAACGCAGGTTCGCGCGGCCGGCGGGCAGAAGCTGCTGGATGCCGCCGGGCAGGTGCGCGAGCTGCTCGATGCGATGGTCCGGCTTCCGGCGGACACCGAAGTGGCCCAGGAATTGGGCGCACGCCTGGACGGCGTGCTCGAACTGCTGCGCGGCGCCGTGGCCGAGGAGCGGGAAATGGTCCTGGACTCCTTCGGCGAGCGCGGCGAGGACTACATGGACCGCTCGCCGGTGTCCGGGGTGCTGAACCCGATCGCCCCGCCGATATCGATGCGCATGGACGGGCGGAGCGGGGTGCGTACCACCACCCGGTTGGGCCTGCCCTACCAGGGGCCTCCGGGCCGGGTGCACGGGGGATGGGTGGCCACGCTCCTGGATCACCTGATGGGTTTCGCCGCCGGCACGGTGGCGCAGTGGATCTTCACCCGGTCGCTGACCGTGGACTACGACCATGCGGTGCCATTGTTCGAGCAGCTGGAGCTTTCTGCCTGGGTGGAGGAAATCGACGGCCGCAAGATCTGGGTCAGGGGCCAGATCGAGGCAGGAGGCAAGGTTGTGGCCCAGGCCCGGGGGCTGTGGCTGCCGCCGCGCGATGCTCCGCCGGAACAGGGCTGAGAAAGGCAGGCAGGCAATCGAAGCCAGTCGGGGCGGGGTGCGGGTACGGCGTAGAACGCGGTCCATGCCCCGCCCTAGACAAAAACTAGAATCTAGTTATAGTATTTCAGAAACGTGACCCGCGCCACGCGGCTGCGCAGGGTGGGGAACCGAACCGAGAAAAGAGCAAACCATGAAGATTGCAGTGCTGATCAAGCAGGTGCCGGACACCGAAGAAGGCCGCCACCTCACCTCCGGCGGACACGCAGACCGCGAGGCAAGCGACCGCGTGATCGACGAGATCACCGAACGCGCGCTGGAAGCCGCGCTGAAGCAGAAGGACGCGGACAAGTCGGTGGAAATCACCGTGGTGACCATGGGCCCGGCCGCCGCGAACGAAGCGCTGCGCAAGGCCCTGAGCATGGGCGCCGACAAGGCGGTGCACGTGCAGGACGACGCACTGGCAGGCTCCGACGCGCTGGCCACCGCCCGGGCCCTGGCCCAGGCGCTCTCCGCGCTCGATGCCGATCTGATCGTGGCAGGCAACGAATCCACCGACGGGCGCGGAGGCGTGGTCCCGGCGATGATCGCCGAACTGCTCAACCTTCCATTCCTCGGCCCGCTGGGCACCCTGGAGATCTCCGGCGGCACCGTGCGCGGCACCCGCTCCGATGCTTCGGGCACCACCGCGCTGCGCGCCGCCACCCCGGCCGTTATCTCCGTAGCCGAAGCCATGGGCGAGGCGCGCTTCCCGAAGTTCAAGGGCATCCTGGCCGCCAAGCGCAAGCCGGTCAGCGTGCAGGGCACCGCCGAGCTCGGCCTGGGCGCACCGGAGCACGCCGCGGGCAACCTGGTGCTCTCCTCCGCCGCCCGCCCGGCCCGCACCGCCGGCGTGAAAATCATCGACGAGGGACAAGGTGCGCAGGAACTTGCCGCCTACCTGGCCGCCGAGAAGCTGATCTAAGGAATCAACGACATGACGAACATCCTGGTACACATCGAACTGGCCGAGAACGGCACCCCGACCGCCAGCGGCGCTCACCTGCTGGCCCTGGCAGCGCAGCTGGGGACCCCGGTGGCCGTGGCCGCCTCCGCGGAGCGCGAAAGCACCGCCGCCGCTATCGGCGCCCAGGGCGCGCAGCAGGTCTTCATCGGCGAAACCGAGCATGCTGCCGCCCACCCGGCAGCCAGCGCCGTGGCCGCCCTGCAGGCAGCCATCGATGCCTACGCCCCGGCCGCCGTGCTCGCCTCGAACAGCGCCGTGGCCCGCGAAGTTATCGGCCGGCTCTCGGTGCGCACCGGCAACCCGGTAGTGCTCGAAGCTGTCGAGCTGGCGCAGCGCGATGGCCGCATCGCCGCCTCGCACTCGGTCTTCGGCGGCACCTACGTCACCGAATCCACCGCAGGTGCCGGCATCCCGCTGATCACTGTGGCCTCCAGCGGCGCCGAGCCGTTGCCGGCCGCCACCGCACAGGTGGACTCCGCCGCCATCGAGGTGGCCACCGCCGCCTCGGCGGAAATCGAATCCGTGACCCCGCTGGCCGCAACCTCCTCCCGCCCGGAACTGCGCGCCGCCAAGATCGTTGTCTCCGGCGGCCGCGGCGTGGCCTCGAAGGAGAACTTCGCGCTCATCGAGGCGCTCGCCGACTCGCTGGGTGCAGGACTGGGCGCCTCGCGCGCGGCCGTTGACTCCGGCTACATCCCGCAGAGCCACCAGGTTGGGCAGACCGGCGTCAGCGTCTCGCCGGACCTCTATGTAGCAGTGGGCATCTCCGGGGCCATCCAGCACCTGGCCGGCATGCAGACCGCCAAGCGCATCGTGGCCATCAACAAGGACGAGGACGCGCCGATCTTCGACATTGCCGACTTCGGCGTCGTGGGCGACCTCTTCGAGATCCTCCCGCAGCTCACGCAGCTGCTGGAGGCCAAGCAGCCGGTCAACGCCGGCTAGAGCAAGGAGAATCGTTTCCATGTCGCTGACAACCAAGGACGGCGCCCGCACCGCCGCGAAGGCGGGCAATCCGGCGCTGAAGAAGATCTGGATCGCCGCCGGCGTGGTGGTTGCCCTGGCCCTGCTGGTGCTGGCCGCCCGCTGGTGGCGTGGAACCGGAGCGGGGGAGCAATTCATTGCCGCCTACCCGGGGCATTCTGCGTTGCCGGAAAACGCTCCCACCGGCATCCCGGCCTGGCTGGGCTGGCAGCACTTCCTGAACGCCTTCTTCATGGTGCTGATCATCCGCTCCGGCTGGCTGATCCGCACCACCGCCAGGCCGAAGGCCTACTGGACCCGGAACAATACCGGGTTGTTCAAGACCAAAACCAAGCCGAAGAAGATCAGCCTGGAAATCTGGCTGCACCTGAGCCTGGACGTGCTGTGGATTCTCAACGGCGTGGTGTTCATCGTGCTGCTGTTCGCCACCGGCGCGTGGATGCGCATCGTGCCAACCAGCTGGGACATCTTCCCGAACGCTTTCAGCGCCGGCGTGCAGTACCTGTCGCTGGACTGGCCAAGCGAGAACGGCTGGCTGAACTACAACGCGCTGCAGGTGCTGGCCTACTTCGCCATCGTGTTCCTGGCCGCCCCGGTCTCCGCCATCACCGGGCTGCGCATGTCCCCGGCCTGGCCTGCCAAGCTGGACAAGGTCCTGCCCATGGAAGCGGCCCGCAAGGTGCACTTCCCGGCCATGCTGCTCTTCGTCGGCTTCCTGGTGATGCACGTGCTGCTGGTGCTGCTCACCGGGGCGCGGGCGAACCTGAATCACATGTTCGCCGCCCGCAGCGACGACGGTTGGATGGGCGTGATCATGTTCCTGGTGGCCGTTGCGGTTACCGCCGGCGCCTGGCTTGCCTGCAAGCCGGTGGTCATCCGGGCCCTGGCCGGGATGTCCGGCAAGATCTCCAAATAGCAGCACGCTGGCGGGCTGCGCGCTGGAACGTCGAAACCGGCGCTGTACAGGAAAAATCCTGCGCAGCGCCGGTTTTGCGTGCCCATGCCGGGCAGCTGGTGGCGAAGTTCCGGATTAGGCCGGGACGTTGCATGATTAACTACGTCAGGCGTCGAATCGGCAACCTCGCTCGCACCGGGATCGGCTTTGCGCAGGACCCCAGCAACGCCTTAAGGAAGAGCCCACCGCCGTGAAAACACAGTTCAATCCGCACCGACGATTCGCCGCTGCAACCGCCAGCGTGCTGCTGGTCGGTGCCCTGGCCCTGGGCGGCCTGGTACCCGCCAACGCCGCGCAGCCGGTCCCGGTTGCCCGGCCGGCCGCCTCGCTTGCGGCACCCGGAACACTGCAGGTGACCGCCGCCAAACGGGTGGTGCAGGTCAAGACCACCAGCAATCTGAATATGCGCTCCGGTTCCAGCACCAAGCACCGCGTCATCCTGACCATCCCGAAGAACAAAACGGTCACGGTCAAGTCCCAAGCGTCCAATGGCTGGTACCAGGTCACCTACAACAAGAAGACCGGGTGGATCTCCAACAAATACGCCAAGGTCACCAAGACTTCCGGCACCGGCAAAACATCGAAGCGGACGAAAAGCGTGAAGCTCTGGGTCACCCCGAAATCGACGATGAATATCCGCAAGGCGGCCGGAACCGGGCACGGTGTCATCGGGAAAATCAGCAAGGGGCAGCCAGCCTACGCGACATCCAAGGCAGCCAACGGCTGGTACAAGATTTCCACCCAGGGCAAGACCGGGTGGATCTCCGGCGCCTACGTCACGACCTGCTCCAAGGGCTGCGCCATCGACGCCGGCCCATACACCACCAACCGCGCAGGCCTGACTGACCGCTACTTCACCAAATCTTCCGGCGCAGACCTTTTCGCCTCGGTCAACGGCAAGAAACGCATCGGCGACATCCCGAAGAACTCAATCGCCTATCGGGACAAAGCATGGGAAAAGAAAGCCGGACCGGTCTCCGGCTGGTACTACGTGCGCACCCAAGGAGCAGATGGCTGGATGAAAGCCTCGGCACTGAAGCGCAGCACCAACGCCAAGACCGGCAACACCGTGAAGACCACCCGCGCCACGGTGCTGAAGCAGGCCAATGGGAAGCTGCCCTCCTCGATGCTGGTAGCCCTGCCCTGGGACAAGGAGAAAACGCTGATCGCCGCACCGGCCGCCGCGGACCTGGGCCGGCTGAACGCGGCCTTCAAGAAGAAATTCGGGAAGAACCTGGATATTGATCTGGCCTACCGCACCCTGGATACGCAGAAATTCCTCCACCAGGAGCTCGGCCCCTACATCGCGGCCAAACCGGGGACCTTGAACCACGGTTGGGGTTTGGCCATCGATGTCCCGGAGACCTACAACTATTCATTCAAGGGCAAGTACTACAAGTGGCTAAAGGCAAACTCGAAGAAATACAACTGGATCCACCGGAAAAACCTGGAAGAATTCCGCGCCAATGGAAGCAAGAATCCGTACGCCGAGGCATGGCACTTCGAGTATGTCGGCAAATAATTCCCATGTCATGAACGATGATCAAACATTCTTGAAAATGGATCTAGGAGATCTTTCCAACCTGGAGTTATCCCAGTAGCCTTAGGGCACGGCTTGCTGTCGTGGCACTAGCTTCATTCTTGAGGAAGGGAACAAGACATGTCAGAAACGTCCGCGCCGACAACCGGCGCCAAGATCACTGCCGAATTCCTGGGCACCTTCGTACTCGTCTTCGGCGGCTGCGGATCGGCGATCTTCGCCGCCAAGGTGATTTCCGATTCGACTGTCAACATGGGCATCGGCTTCCTGGGTGTTGCCTTGGCTTTCGGCCTGACCGTGCTGGTCATGGCCTACGCGGTCGGCCATATCTCCGGCGGCCACTTCAATCCGGCCGTCACCCTGGGCACCGCCGTCGCCGGCCGCACCGCCTGGAAGGACGTGCCGACCTACATCATTACGCAGATCGTTGCGGCATCGGCCGCCGGCGCGGTGCTGTACTGGATCGCCAGCGGCAAGGACGGCTTCAACGCTGTTGAATCCGGCTTCGCCAGCAACGGCTACGGCGACCGGTCGCCGGATGGCTACTCGATGATGGCCGCGCTGGTGGCAGAAATCGTGCTGACCGCCATCTTCCTGTACGTGATCCTGGGGTCCACCGACCACCGAGCTCCCAGGGGCTTCGCTCCGCTGGCCATCGGCCTGTCGCTGACCTTGATCCACCTGGTGTCCATCCCGATCACCAACACCTCGGTCAACCCGGCTCGTTCCCTGGGCGTGGCCTGGTTTGCCGGGGGCGAGGCCCTGAGCCAGGTCTGGCTGTTCATCGTGGCGCCAATTATCGGCGCCATCATCGCTGGCGCCACCTACAAGCTGCTTGAGCCATCGGTGAAGGCCGCAACCCGCGAGGGCTTCGACCAGAAGTAATCCGGACTGCGTGCCTGCAGCTTCACGAGGCCTGGGATTGCTTCACAGCCATGTGAAGCAATCCCAGGCCCTTTTTGCTTGAGTGCGTCAAGCCCCAAACACAACGGATCCCCGGCCGAGGCAGATAGGCTAGGGGATATGCACCAGCTGCCTGACTACCCGAACTATCCTGTTGTTCCCCGACGCAGACAGCGTGTATTCGATGCAGGACCGTTCACCAAGGGCGACCTCTGGACCGTCATTGCCTACCTCGTCTTCTTTGTCGGCGGCGCGGCAGCCCTCATCGGCTTGATCCCCGGCTACATGAGCGCCTTCTCGACCCAGGAGCAGGCGCTGTTCGGGATCAACCTGATCCTGTACGTCACCTTCTTCATCCTTGCGATGATCCAGTGCGGGCCGCAGTTCTTCGAATCGTTCAAGACCATGCGGTACCACCCCTGGGCCAAATGGCTGATGCTGCCCGGCGGCTGGTTGCTGACCATCATGGTCAACGGGATCATCGCCGCCTTGACCGGCGAGGTGGTCACCAGCGAGAACCAGGCAGCCCTGGAATCCATGGCCGGAACCGTGCCGCTGCCGGTCATGCTGGTAGTGACCGCGCTCTTCGGCCCCTTCGTCGAGGAATACCTGTTCCGTCATCTGCTCATCGGCAAGCTGTCGCGCAAGCTGAACGTGTGGCTGTGCGCCTTGATCTCTACGGTGCTGTTCGCCAGCATCCACTTCATTGGAGCAGGCATCGGGTCCTGGCTGGAAGTGGTCCCGTACTTCATGCTGGGCGTCATGATGGCAGTCGCCTACATCCTCAGCGGCAAGTCGCTGGCCTACTCCTACATGCTGCATGTGATCAACAATTCCATCGCGCTGCTGGTGGTCTACCTGATCTACCCGCTGCTCCCTGCCGGGGTCTAGGCAGTGGCATTTACCGGACTGGAACCGAACACTCCCGCCTATCGAGGCATGCTGCTGGCGCTCTTTGCCGGGGGCGTCGCCACCTTCTCCCAGCTGTACGCGGTGCAAGGGCTGCTGCCCGTCATCGCCAGCTATTTCGAGATCACCTCTTCGCGAACGGCGTTGGCGGTGTCCTCGGCAACCCTGGGGCTGGCCTTGGCGGTGACCCCTTGGGCGATCATCTCCGACAGGGTCGGGCGCCGCAAGGTCATCAGCATCGCCCTGGTTTCCTCCGTTGCCCTGGGGTTGATTAGCTGCCTGTCTCCAAGCTTCGAATTCCTGGTGGCGATCCGCTTCTTCGAAGGCATCGCCTTGGCCGGGGTGCCCGGCTCGGCACTGGCCTTTCTGGTCGATGAGGTCAATCCGCGCGCCGTTGCGGTGGCCAGCGGCACCTATATTTCCGGCACCACCCTGGGCGGGCTGGCCGGCCGCCTGGTTGCCAGCTTTGTCGCAGACCCTGCAGGGTGGCGCTGGGGCATCGCTGCCGTGAGCATCATGGCCGGCCTGGCGACGCTCTTCTTCCTGCTCAAGGCTCCCAGCGCGCAGGGCTTCGCTCCCATCCGGGACCAGAACTTGGGCAGCATCGCCAAGAAATTCGCGCAGGCGTTGCGCGGCAGGATGGCGCTGGTCTATGCACAGGGCTTCCTGCTCATGGGCGGATTCGTCGCCGTCTACAACTACCTGGCGTTCCGGCTCGAAGCACCGCCCTACTTGATTCCAGCCTCGTGGGCGGCACTGGTCTTCCTGGCCTACCTCTCGGGGACCTACACCTCGGTGGCCAGCAGCAAGCTCGTGGCCAAGGCCGGACGCCGCAATACGCTGCGCATCAGCATCCTGCTCAGCGCAGTCGGCCTGCTGCTGACGCTGGCGGGGAACCTGGTCGTCATCATCGCCGGGCTGCTGATCTTCACTGCCGGCTTCTTCGCCGCCCACGCGGTGGCCAGCGGGTGGGTGCCGGTGCTGGCAACCGGGGCCCGCGCCCAAGCCTCCAGCCTGTACAACCTGTTCTACTACGTCGGCTCATCGCTGCTGGGCTGGCTCATCGGCATCCCGTTCCTGCACTACGGGTGGGCCAGCGTGGTGCTCTGCGTGGGAGCACTGCAGGTGGTTGCCCTGATCCTGGCCTCCTTGCTGCCCAAGACGGACCAATCCCTGCGCCGGTAAATCATATTCCGTGCTCGGAATACTTTTTCTTCGCGGATGATCAGGTCAGATCATCGAAATATCCCGATACCCAGCGTGCATAGCGTTCCGCCGAGAACTGGACGATCCGGTGGGCATCAGCCTGGATGCAGGAAGCGAAGTTGTTGTAGAGGCGGTCGAATCTCTCCGGTGCCAGCGTCGCGGACAAGCGCCGAACCACCGCAGCGGAGAGCGGAATGCGGTTGGGATAGCTGCGCAAGAACGTCACATTGCCATCGGCCACGGGAAAAATCGCGTCACCGGCCAGCAGGACGCCACGGCCATCAGCGCCTGCTTCCCAGACGGCCACCGTGCTGCCCGGGAAGTGGCCGCCGAGCTGCATCAGCTTGATCCCGGGCAGCACGTCAAAGGGCTCGGACCAGGCGGTTATCACGTCAGACGAATACTGAACCCACTCCTTATCCTTCTCGGCGACGAAGATCGGCGCATCGCCCAACGCCTGGCTGTACTGCTGCTGCACCCCGTACATATGCGGATGGCTTGCCACAATCGCCGCGAGTTTCCCGCGGCTCTTGAGCCAGTCAATGATCTCGCCGGTAATCAGCCCCGGCACATCGAAGAGCAGGTTGCCCCCGGCGGTCTCCACGAGCAGCGAGCTTTGGCCAATGCCGATCGCCGGAGAGGATATGGCGTTCAGCCCCGGTTCGAGGGAGGTGATGGTCAGCTGGTGCCCGGCCGCTGCCAACTCCTCGGTGCGCACCCAGCGCTGGGTGCCGCCGGGAATGTATTGGCGTTCATCGGCGCAGATAGGACACAGGCCGGCAGGTTGCGCGCCCGGCGGGAACTCCACTGCGCAGCCTGCGCACTGCCAATGGCCGATCTGTTCTTCTCCCATGGATGAATCCGTCTTCTATTGAGGGTGATGGTTGCGTATTGCTCGCCATCCAACCTAGTACCAGCCCCGGATGCAGGAAAGAGGACGGCATCTGCAATCTCCGCACCCGGGAGGCAAATGGTGAAACTGCACGCCGCTTCGTAAAGTGGGGGTTGTGAATCCTTCAACCCCCACCGAATCCCCGCGCAGCATGGGCCGGCAGATCCTTGCCCTGGCCGTTCCCGCATTGGGCGCGCTGATTGCCGAGCCGCTGTTCCTGATGGCTGACTCGGCTATTGTCGGCCACCTTGGAGTGGCCGAGCTGGCCGGTGCTGCACTGGGCACCACGGTGCTGCATACGGCGGTGGGACTGATGATCTTCCTGGCCTACGCCACCACCCCTGCAGTGGCCCGCGCCCTGGGTGCCGGCGAACCGGGCAAGGCCATGGCCGCAGGCCGCGACGGCATGTGGTTTGCCGTCGTCCTCGGCCTGGTGCTGTCGCTGGCTGGATACTTCGGTGCCGGGAGCCTGGTGCGTTTGATGGGCGGCGAGGGGGCAACCGCGCAATTCGCCGTGGACTACATCAACTATTCGATGCCCGGCCTGACCGCGATGCTGCTGGTCCTGGCAGCCACCGGCGTGCTGCGCGGCATGCAGGACACGAAAACGCCGCTGGTCGTGGCCACCGTCGGCTTCGGATTGAATATCGTCCTGAACTTCATCCTGGTCTACTGGGCCGACATGTCGGTAGCGGGTGCCGCGCTGGGAACTTCGATTGCCCAGTGGATGATGGCACTGGTGTATTTGTGGATGATCCTTCCAAGGGTCAGGGCTCAAGGGATCTCCCTGGCACCGAGCTGGTCCGGGTTCATTTCCACCGGGCAGGTCGGCTCCTGGCTGATGCTGCGCAACCTGAGCATGCGCGCGGCCTTGCTGCTCACCGTTCTGGTGGCCACCAATGCCGGCGACCAGACGCTGGCCGCGCACCAGCTGGTCTTCACCATCTTCAGCTTCCTGGCTTTCGCGCTGGACGCTCTGGCCATCGCGGCCCAGGCCCTGATTGGACAGGAACTTGGCCGCGGGGATGCCGAACAGGTCCGCAAGCTCACCGGCATCATGAGCCGCTGGGGCATCTACTTCGGCGTGGCCACCGGCATCCTGCTGTTCGCCACGTCGTGGGTCTTCCCGATGATGTTCACGCAGGATGAGCAGATTCGCCAGCTGACCACCATCGGGCTGTGGGTGCTGGCGTTGTCCCAGCCGTTGTGCGGCCTGGTGTTCGTCCTGGACGGCGTGCTCATTGGGGCGGGGGATGCCCGCTACCTTGGCTTGGTCGGCGTGCTGAACCTTGTGGTCTACGCGCCGATGCTCTGGGCGATCCACGTCTTCGCCCAGGACGCCGCCTCGGCGATCTTGTGGATCTGGGTCGCCTTCGCCATCGGCTACATGGCGGCTCGCGGCGTGACCCTGTCCCTGCGGGCCAAGAACACCGCATGGATGCGGTTGGGCAGCTGACCGCTGGCCGCGCCGGCCGCACCGGCTGCTTAGCGCTGGAGCTTCAGCGCCTGGGCGGTGATCTGCTCGGCTACCGCACGTCCCAGTGAACTGGTGGTTCCCTGCCCGCCAAGATCTGGTGTGAGCAGCGAACTGTCCCGCTGGGCGATGACCGTCTCGAAGGCCGACTGCACGCACTGCGCCGCTTCGGTTTCGCCAAGGTGCTCCAGCATCATGGCCGCGCTCCAGATCTGGCCGATCGGGTTGGCGATGCCCTTGCCGGCGATGTCTGGGGCGGAGCCGTGCACCGGTTCGAAGAGGCTCGGGAACTTCCGTTCCGGATTGATATTGCCGCTGGGGGCGATGCCGATGGTTCCAGTCACCGCGGGGCCCAGATCCGAGAGGATGTCGCCGAACAGGTTGCTGGCCACCACCACATCGAACCAGTCGGGGTGCAGCACGAAGTTGGCGGTGAGGATGTCGATGTGGAATTTGTCCACCGTGACCTGCGGGTAGTTCTGCGCCATCTGCTCGACGCGCTCATCCCAGTACGGCATGGAGATCTTGATGCCATTGGACTTGGTGGCGCTGGTCAGGTGCTTGGCACCACTGGCCTGCGCGAGTTCGAAAGCGTACTTGAGGATGCGGTCGACTCCGGTGCGGGTCATCACGGTTTCCTGGATGACCGTTTCGCGGTCGGTGCCTTCGAAGATCTTGCCGCCGATGGAGGAGTATTCGCCCTCGGTGTTCTCGCGGACCACGTAGAAGTCCACATCGCCGGGCTTGCGGTCGGCCAAGGGGCTCTTGATCCCGTCCAGGAGCTTGACTGGGCGCAGATTCACGTACTGGTCGAAGTGCTGGCGGAACTGCAGCAGGCTGCCCCAGAGTGAGACATGGTCCGGCACGGTCTCAGGCCAGCCGACGGCGCCGAAGAAGATCGCGTCATGCGCGCCGATCTGCTCTTTCCAATGGTCGGGCATCATCTGCCCGTGTTTGGCGTAGTACTCGGCGTTAGCGTAGTCGTACTCGGTGGTGTGCAGCGTGAAGTCGAAGGCCTCGGCCGCCGCGTTCAGGGCGCGCAGGCCCTCTGGCATGACTTCGGTGCCGATCCCGTCGCCGGCAAACACGGCAATGCTGTGCGTTTCTCCCATGATTCTCCCGTGGTGTGCGGCTAGTGGTGGCCGAGCATGGCTCGGCAGATGGATTCCAGGTGCAGCGACATGGCCTTCGTCGCCGCGGCCGGATCTGAATTCTGGATGGCGTCGAAGATCGCCCGGTGCTCGGCCAGCTCGTCCGATTGGGACATGTACGGCTGCATGGAAGGCAGCACGTAGTGGGCGCGGGCGGTCTGGGTGAAGCAGTTCTCCAGGGTGGCCACGAGGCGTGAATTGCGCGAGGCGGCCGCCAGTTCGCTGTGGAAGCGCTGGGCCGCATGCATCGAGGCGATGGGATCGCTGACCGACAGCTTCTCCTGGGCCTCCAGGTGCCCGGCCAGGGACACGACGAGCGCTGCCGAGTGCATGCTGGCCACCTGCCCGGCCACATGCGGTTCGAGCAGGCTGCGCAGCTCGAGGACTTCGTAGACATCGTTCAGCGAGATGGCGCAGACCAGGTATCCCTTCTTGGGCAGGATCTGCAGCAGTCCTTCGCTGGTGAGCTGGCGCAGCGATTCGCGCACCGGGGTCTTGGAGACTTCGAATTCCTGGGCGAGGGCCGGCTCGATGATCAGGGTGCCGGGGGCGAGTTCCCCGCGGTTGATGCGTTCGCGCAAGGTGATGGTGAGTTGTTCGGAGAGCGAGCTGGCCATGATTCTCCGATTCTCCCACTCGTAATGTAGCGACCTGATCTAGCTGTCGCTCTGGGCAACACTCTAGTCTGGGATGAAATATATTTCAGGAATCTTACGTGAACACTACCTCATCGCAAGGACTATGACTGTGCCGATCACCCAGAACTCAGCCAGCGGGCAGCAAGCGCGCAACCGGCGCCGAGCCCTGTTCGCCTCCGTCTTCGGCACGGCCATCGAATGGTACGACTATGCGTTGTATGGAGCGGCCGCTTCGGTGGTGATCGGCCCGCTGTTCTTCTCCGGGGCCGGCGACTCGGCGGCCTCCATCGCCTCCTTTGCCACCTTCGCGGTGGGCTTCGTGGCCCGCCCGCTGGGCGGAGTGGTCATCGGGCATCTGGGGGACAAGTTCGGCCGCCGCCCAGCGATGCTGCTCTCGGTCATCCTGATGGGCGTCGCCACCGTGGGCATCGGCCTGCTGCCCACCGCGGCCAGCTGGGGCGTATGGTCCGTGGGCCTGCTGGTGCTGCTGCGCCTGATCCAGGGCTTCGGCGCCGGCGCCGAGCTGACCGGGGCAATGACCCTGGTAGCCGAATACGTGGAGCCGAAGAAACGCGGCCTCTACACCTCGCTGGTGCTCGCCACCCCTCCGCTGGGCATTGCTCTGGCCACCGTGTGCTTCTTCCTGGTCTCGCTGGCCGGCGACGAGGCCTTGCTCGGCTGGGCCTGGCGCATTCCCTTCCTGATCTCGGCGCTGCTGTTCGTGGTGGCCATCTACATCCGCAACAAGCTGGAGGAAACCCCGGACTACGCCGCCGCCATGGCCTCGGCCCGCGCCAGCCAGCAGCAGGCCAAGCTGCCCATCGTGCAGGTGTTCGCCGGGCACTGGCGCCGGGTTATCCTGGGCTTCCTGGCCATCACCGGGCACAATGCGGTGAACTACATCCTCGCGGTCTTCGCGCTGAGCCTGATGGTCACCAGCGGCATGGAACGCAGCCAGGCGCTGCTGGCGGTCACCCTGGGCTCGCTGGTCTCCGTGGTGCTCACGCCGGTCGGCGGCTGGCTGGCTGACCGGTTCGGCGCCTCCAAGGTGCTGGCTGCTGGAAACATCTCCGGCCTGGTCCTCGCCTTCCCGATCTTCGCGATGGTCTCCACCGGCGAATTCGCCTACGGGCTATTGGGCATCGCCGCCGGCTACGCACTGGTGATTCCGTGCACCTCAGGTGCCCAGGGCGCCTTCCTCACCGAGCTGTTCCCCGTTTCGATCCGCTTCTCCGGGATTGCCCTGGCCCGCGAATTGAACGGCGCCATCGTCGCCGGACTCTCGCCGCTGATCGCGGCCGCGCTGCTGCAGGCAGGCAATGGCTCCATCGTGATGCCGGCCGGCTACCTGGCCTTGTGCTGCCTTTCCTCGGCTGTGGCGATCTTCATCGGCACCCGCGCGAGCACGCGCAACCTGTACTGAACCAACGCATTTCCACCGAAGAAGGAACAACCAATGGGTAACCTCAAGCGCCAGCTGCCGGACGTCGCCGAACTGGTCAGCCTGATGAAGTTCAAGCTCCCCACCACCGATCGCCGGGCCGCCCGCCTGGCCAGTGCTGCTGACCTCTGGGATCTGCGCAGGATCGCCAAGCGCCGCACCCCGGCCGCGGCCTTCGACTATGTCGACGGCGCCGCCGGCCGCGAGATCACCGCGAGGCGCGCCCGCGAGGTATTCGACAACGTCGAGCTGCTGCCGCGCATCCTGCACGGCACCGCGCACTCGGACCTGTCCACCACCATTGCCGGTGCGCCATCGGCGCTGCCTTTCGGCATCGCGCCCACCGGCTTCACCCGCTTCATGCACTCCGAGGGAGAAATCGGCGGATCCAGGGCTGCCCAGAAGGCCGGGATTCCCTTCAGCCTGTCCACCATGGGCACCCGCTCCATCGAGGAAGTCGCCGCGGCGGCACCGGAGGGGCGCAAGTGGTTCCAGCTCTATCTGTGGAAGGACCGCGAGAAGTCCAAGGCGCTGGTGCAACGCGCGGCTGCGGCAGGCTATGACACCCTGCTGGTCACCGTGGATACCCCGGTAGCCGGCCAGCGCCACCGCGATGCCCGCAACGGCATGAAGATCCCGCCCGAGCTGACGCTGAAGACCGTCTTGGATGCCTCCTACCGTCCGGAGTGGTGGTACAACTTCCTCACCACCGATTCGCTGAAGTTCGCCTCGCTATCCGATACCTCGGCAGACCTGCCGACCATCATCAACTCCATGTTCGATTCCTCCTTGGACTTCGACGACCTGAAATGGATCCGCGAACTGTGGACCGGCCAGCTGTTCGTCAAGGGCGTGCTCACCCGCGAGGACGCCGCCAAGGCAAAGGCTGCCGGTGCTGATGGCCTGGTGGTGTCTAACCATGGCGGACGCCAGCTGGACCGTGCGCCGATTGCCTTCGAAGCGCTCAGCGAGGTGCGCGCCGAAGTCGGTGAGGGCATGGAAATCATCATGGATTCGGGCATCATGTCCGGTGCGGACATAGTGGCCGCGCTGTGCGCCGGAGCCGATTTCGCGCTCATTGGCCGCGCCTACCTCTACGGCCTGATGGCTGGCGGCGAGGAAGGCGTCAGCCGTGCCATCGAATTGCTGGCCAAGGAAGTGGAAGTGAATATGCAGCTGATGGGCGCTGCCAGCATCAAGAACCTGGACGAGTCGCTGATCCGCCGTCGCCGCTGATGTGATTAACCCCGGGCGAAGTGGCGGTTAGTTCTATGAGCGGTAGAATAGAGATTGTGCCTGCACCAAAAACCACCCCAGTCCAAGCTTCAGATGTCTTCCGCCCAGTGTTCCTGCGCGGTCTGGCAGCCCTGGCCTATGCCCTGATGTCGATTTTCTGGATCGGCGCAGATGAGAAAGTCGTGACCTACTCGACGGCAGCGTTCCTCGTTGTCACTGGCGTATTCATGTGGCAGTACGTATCGGTGGAAAGCGCTCCTGAGAAGTCGCGCGCCCCCTACGCACTGGGTGCTGGACTGATGCTCATGGCTGGCATCGCAACCATCTTCGTCAGCTCGATCACCTGGGTTGGCTACGTGGCAGCGTTCGCCTTCCTGGCAGCCGGCATTGCCGAACTCGTGGTCTTCGCCAAGCTCCGCGAGGCCTTCCCGCCGTTCAGGAACCAACTGGTGACCGGCGCGGTGGGCGTGATCTTGGCCATTTCGCTGTGCTTCAGCGGCGGCCTGGATGCACACGCATTGTTCGGCCTGATTGGCGGCGGCACCATTGTTCTCGCGGTCTTCGCGCTGATTGCAGCCTTTGGCCATCGCCACGAGATGAAGGCGGCCGCACCGGCCACGACCAATACCCCGGACCAGGGCAACAACTAGTCCTCAGGTCAGCAGCAAGAGTAGAAACGGAGTTTCTGGTGGGAAACAATAAGAAGAAGCAACCGTGGAGCCAGTCAATCAAGGGCCCACTGAGCTTCTCGCTGATCTTGGGCCTTGTCTCCGGCGTGGTCGGCCTGATCAGCTCCACCGGCGGATCGCAGAATCCACTGCGTTTCGACATCGGTTTGGCGGCCTTCGGCATCGCCTTCGTCGCCAGCCTGCTGGTCATCTCGGTGTTGACCATGGCAGCCAAGGAAAATGATCCTGACCTTGGAAAGGGCACCGGGGTCAACCGATCCTCTGCCAATCCGGACAAGAAGTTTGAAGACTGATAATAAAGCTTAGCCACGCGGCATGACGCGCTGGGACTGTCCATCCACAGATAGTCCCAGCGCGTTGTCGTTTGCCGGGTCGGCCAATCGATGCGAAACGCCTCCAGCACGCACTAAGGATTTCGAGTGAGCAGCACGAGCAACACAGAGCAGCACAGCCATACCCCATTGGGCACGCAGCTGCGGCGGCGCAAGTCCATCCAGGCGATGGCCAACGATGCGGCGGACAACGCCGGACTCGGAACGCTCAAGCGCTCGCTGGGCGTCACCCAGCTGGTCATGATCTCGGTTGGCGCCACCCTGGGCACAGGCATCCTGGTGATCCTCGGATCAGCCGTTCCGGTCGCCGGCCCGGCGATCTGGATCGCCTTCGTGCTGGCCGGCATCACCGCGCTGCTCTCGGCGGTGTCCTACGCCGAAATGGCCGGCATGGTCCCGGTCTCCGGCTCCAGCTACTCCTATTCCTATGCCACCTTGGGCGAAGGCATGGCCTGGGTGTGCGGCTGGTGCCTGGTTCTGGAATACGCGGTGTCCGCGGCCGCGGTGGCGGTAGGCGCCGGGTCCTACGTGAACCAGACCCTGGAGATTTTCGGCCTCGCCTTGCCGCAAGCACTGGCCGCCGGCCCGGGCGAGGGCGGCATCATCAACCTCTCGGCACTGATTGTGGTCATCTTGGCCACCTTGCTGCTGGTCCGCGGTGCCCGTGAATCGGCCTTGGCCAACACCGTCATGGTGATCGTGAAGATCGCCATCCTCGTCTTCTTCGTGGTCGTCGCCTTCACCGCTTTCAATGCCGGCAACTTCGCGCCGCTGCTGCCCATGGGCGCCGCGGGCGTGACCGGTGCTGCCTCCATGGTCTTCTTCTCCTACATCGGCTTCGATGCCGCCTCCACCGCTGGCGAGGAAGCCAAGAACCCGCAGAAAGATCTGCCGCGGGCCATCATGATCGCCATGGTGCTGGTGACCGCCATCTACGTGCTGGTTGCCGTGGCGGCCATCGGCGCCCGGGAATGGGAGTGGTTCGCCGATTCGGAAGCCGCCCTGGTGCAAATCGTTTCAGAGATCACCGGGCAGAAGTGGATGGTCCTGGCCTTCGCCCTGGCCTCGGTGATCGCGATCGTTTCGGTGGTGCTCACCACCCTGTACGGCCAAACCCGCATCCTGCTGTCCATGGGCCGCGATGGCCTGATCCCGCGCTTCTTCGCCAAGGTCTCGCCGAGCACCCGCACCCCGGTCATCGGCACCTACGTCACCGGCGCGGTCGTGGCCATTGCCGCCTCGCTGATCCCGTTGGGCCAGCTGGCCGAAGCGACCAGCATCGGCACCCTCTTCGCCTTCTCGCTAGTGGGCGTCTCGGTGATCTACCTGCGCAAGACCCAGCCCGATATCCCGCGCACCTTCCGCGTCCCGCTGTATCCGGTGACTCCGATGCTGGGTATCGCTGCCTGCCTGTTCCTGATGTTCAATCTGGCCGGGATCACCTGGCTGGTCTTCGGAATCTGGATGGCCGTGGGCGCCGCGATCTATCTGGCCTATGGCCGGCGCAATTCGCGTCTGGGAGCGTTGGACTCCAAGGCGTATGAGGCGGAGCTGAACCTCTAAACCTTTCATCATGCTCTGGGGTTGCGTGCGCTGAGGGCTAAGCTGTGTGGTGGACCACTATCGCAGCTCACGAAGGAAGCGACATGCACCAGGAACCGATCAGCACCGCCGACCTCTACGACCAGCATGGAGATGCGCTGCAGTCCGTCTCCTTGCAGTTCCAGGACTTTGGCGGGCGGCTGTCCTTCTACGGGCCGGCACGCACCGTGAAGTGCCATGAGGACAATGGCCTGGTCAAGGAAATCCTGAGCTTCCCGGGCAACGGCGCGGTGCTCGTGGTCGATGGGGGAGCTTCCCTGCGCTACGCCCTGCTGGGCGACATGATTGCCGAGAGTGCTGAAGCCAATGGCTGGGCCGGGGTCATCATCAGCGGCGCCGTGCGAGACCGGGCCGCACTGGCCGAACTGGAGCTGGGCATCAAGGCGCTGGGCAGCAACCCGCGCAAAACCGTCAAGCGCTCGCATGGCTCAGTGGACGAAGCCATCAGCATCGGGGACGTGAACATCCGTCCCGGCGCGATGGTGTACGCGGATATCGACGGGATTCTCGTCGAGCACTGATCGCCGGCCGGCGCCGCTAGGACTTGTCCCCGGCGCCTTCCCACTCCGCCTTGAACTCGTCGGTGCTCAACGTTTCCAGGTCCTCGCGGATCTGGACGACCAGACGTTCAGCCTCCTCGAGGCTGGAGGTCGTGATGCGCAGGACTACCGAATCGTCTTGGCGCGAATGCACGACAACCTGCGGCTCATTCGCTTCGTATTCGGCATCGCCCAAGGCTGCCGATGCCAGGGCTACAACCCAGCGGGCGGCGGCTTTCAGCGGGCTGCTCTCAGCAGCTTCGATCCGAGCCTCGTAATCATCCGAAGCGTGGGTTTCCTGAGTCATGGCCTGCCCCTTCCACTACTGCAACTGCCGGTGTCCCGGTTGTGTGTTCATCATATGGCCCGCGCAAGCCAAAAGGCGAGGAGCATCGCCCAACTCGATCCAGGCCGGACGCTCAGCGGGCGGGCAGCTGCTGGCCCAAGCGCTTTGAAGCCTTGCGCGCACGGTAGGCGCGCACATGCTCGCGGTTGGCACAGTTGCGGGTATCGCAGTACAGTTTGGAACGGTTGCGCGACAAATCCAGCAATGCCGCCTCGCAGTCCTTGGAGGCGCAGATGCGCAGCCGCTGCAAACCGCCGGAACGGATCACCTCGGCCAGCGCCATCGCGGCATCCACCGCCATCCGGTCGTAGAGCGGGGTGCTGTTGGTGGTGGCGTGCAGGTGGTAGCCCAGCGATTCGCTCTTGATCAGCTGCGGCTGGGCGTTGGCGTTGCGCAGGATGGCATTGACCCGGAACACCGATTCTTCTTCGGTGCCGATCCAGATGTTCTTCAGCTGGGAACGCAGCTGGCGGATGGAACGCAGCTCCGCCTGGTTGTGCGCGCGTGAGCCCTCGAAGTTCTCCGCGTCGAGGAACTCATCGAGATCAGCGACGGTGGAGAGCATATCCACGATTTGCACCTCGGTATTCAGCAGATTCACCACGGTCTTCAGCGACGCTTCGATATCTGGGGCAAAGGTCATAATTCGTTCCTGGAGGGTGGGTGGATTGACTGCCACTCAAGCCTAACCGTATCGTCATGCTCATACCCCCATTTGCCCCTGAACGGGGCATGAAATTCTGCGCGAAAGACCCTCATGAGCGACCTGCCTACCCCCGGTGCGCCTGCAGCTTCCACCTACGCTGCGACCAGCCAGCCCAGCCAATCGAAGGGCATTTGGATTGCACTGGCCTCCTCGGCCGCCTTCGGGTTGTCGGGCTCCTTCGCCAAGGGGCTTTTCGAGGCCGGTTGGAGCCCTACCGCCGCGGTAGCTGCCCGCATGGCCGGCGCGGCGCTGGTGCTGGCCATCCCGGCGCTGCTGGCGATGCGCGGACGGTGGGTGCTGCTGCGCACCAACTGGGTATCGATTGTGCTCTTCGGACTCTTCGGGGTGGGCGCCTGCCAGCTGTGCTATTTCCTGGCGGTGCAGCGATTGGATGTGGGCGTGGCCCTGTTGCTGGAGTATCTGGCGCCGGTGCTGATTGTGCTGGTGCTGTGGGCCAGGCACCAGAAGCGCCCGTCCGTGGCGACCATCGCCGGAACCCTGCTGTCGCTGGCTGGGCTGGTAGCGGTGCTCGACCTGGCCGGTACGACACGTATCGATCCGATTGGCGTGCTCTGGGGACTGGGCGCGGCCATCGGGCTGACCGTCTACTTCTTCATCAGCGCCAAGGTTGATGGCGCGCTGCCGCCGATCATGCTCTCTGCCGGGGGCATGGCAGTCGGTGCGCTGACCATGCTGGCCGTGGGAGGACTGGGCATCCTTCCCATGCACTGGGCTCCCGGCACTGGCTCTTTCGCCGGCTTCGAGACCCCGTGGTGGCTGGCGCTGACCGGGCTGATCCTGATCGCCACCGTGTTCTCCTACACCACCGGCGTGATGGCCGCGAGGGAACTGGGATCCAAGGTGGCAAGCTTCATCTCATTGACCGAGGTGCTCTTCGCGGTGCTCTGGGCCTGGCTGCTGCTGGCCGAGCTGCCCGGTGCGGTGCAGCTGTTCGGCGGCCTGCTGATCGTGGGCGGAGTGGTCCTGGTCCGCATCGACGAATTGCGAGCGGCCCGGATCCGCAAATAGCCGAAGCGGCCCCAAGCGGATACTGCGCACGCGTTGCCAATTGCTGTGCGCACGATGACAATGGAAAACCTGCTGACCTGTACAGACTGGGATAAATACATTTCGCAGCACCTCAAGGTGGAGGAGTTTCCATGGGCAGCAAGTCGGTCATTGTCGTCGGAGCAGGTTCAGCAGGTGCGGTCGTCGCGCGCCGGCTGGTGGACGCGGGAGCGCATGTGACCTTGTTCGAAGCCGGGTCCGAAGACACCAACCCGGCCATCCATGACCTCTCGCGCATGGGCGAACTGTGGCATAGCAAGGACGACTGGGATTATCACACGGTCCCGATGGCAGGGGCCGCCAACAAGCCGATGCACTTGCCTCGTGGCAAGGTGCTCGGTGGATCGCACGCGCTGAACGCAACCATCTGGGTGCGCTGCGCACCGCAGGACTACGACGACTGGGCCAAGGACTGCGGCGAGCAGTGGGCCTGGAAGAACGTCTTGCCGATCTACAAGGATATCGAGAACTTCTCCGGCGGCGCCAGCAAGTTCCACGGCACCGAAGGGCTGGTGCCGGTGGACAACGACTACGAGCTGGATGAAATCCAGCAGTCGATCATCGACGCGGCAGTGCAGTCCGGCATCGAGTTCAACCCCGACTACAACGGCGAGCAGCTGGACGGCGTGTCCAAGGAGCAGATCAACGTCGTTGGCGGCGAACGCATCAACACCTGGAAGGCCTACCTCAAGCCGGTGCGCGAGCGTCTTGAGATCATCACCGACGCCGAAGTGCACTCGGTGATCCTGGAATCCGGCACCGTGGTGGGCGTGCGCTATCAGAAGGGCGGGCAGCTGCAGGAGCTGCGCGCCGATGAGGTGGTGCTCAGCGCCGGCGCCTTGGGCTCCCCGCAGATCCTCCTGCGCTCCGGAATCGGTCCGGCGGCCGAGCTCCAGGCCGTGGGTATCGAGCCGCTGCATGAGCTGGACCAGGTGGGCAAGAACCTGCATGACCACCTGCTCGCCCCGGTCATCGCCGAAACCACCACCCGGGACATTCCTGCCCCGCGCACCGGGGTCTCGGTCTCGCAATCGCACATGTTCTCCCGCTCCCGCGCAGACCTGGACCGCCCGGACACCCAGCCGATTTTCTTCGCCGTGCCAATGTACTCCCCGGGCATGGAACCGATCGAGGGCACCGCATTCACCCTGCACTCCGGAATCGTGACCCCGCACAGCCGTGGAGAAATCACCCTGAGCGGACCTGGACTGGAAGATCAGGTGAACATCGATTTGAATGCCCTGGATGATCCGCGGGATCTGGAGGCGTTCGTGTACTCGATGAAGCAGTGCCGAGCGATGGTCCAGCAGGACGCCTTGGCCCAGGACTGGGGTGCCCGGGAGGTGTACCCGGGCAATGAGGTGAAGAGCGATGAGCAACTGGGGGAGTACATCCGCAACAACGTGGTGACCTACCACCACCAGGTGGGTACCTGCCGCATGGGCACCGATGCGCAGGCAGTGGTGGATCCGCAGCTGCGCGTCCGCGGCCTGGCCGGCCTGCGCGTCATTGATGCGTCGATCATGCCGAAGATCACCACCGGCAACACCAACGCCCCGGCCATCCTCATCGGCGAGATGGGAGCCAAGTTCCTGGTGGCAGACCTGGGGCTCTGAACGGCGGGGAGGCCAAGCCAAATCGTCCACCCGCACCGCTGGACGGTGTTTGAGCAGAACCGGTGGGCGATGATGGCCGTCATTGCCATGCGCGATTCATCGATAAAACGCTCCTTCTTGAAATCGTTTCGAAATGAAATGATATTTTGGGGGAATGGCTGAACACCAGATTCCCCGGTTCCAATGGAACTCTCTGAGCTATCTCACTGCCCGCGCCGGACGCATCGGCACCCAGGAGCTGACCGAGCTGATGGAATCCGAGTCCTTGACCAGGCATCATTTCACCATCATCTGCGCGCTGGAGGAGTTCGGCGGCATCTCGCAGAATGACCTGGCGGCACGCTCGAATCTGAACCGTGGCCACCTGGTGGCCTACCTCGACCAGCTGTCCAGTCGCGGCATCCTGGAACGCAACGTCGATCCGGAAGACCGCCGCCGCAACCTCATTACGCTGACCGCCGCAGGCAGGAAGTTCGCTGCCCGGGCGATGGCCGCCGCCGAGCACAGCGAGGCCAAGGTGTTTGGCGCCTTGGATGCGCAGCAGCAAGTCCAGTTGCGCACCTTGCTCCAGCTGGTCGCCGTCCAGGACGGGGAAGCGCAGCAGTGAAACGCCATCTGAAGGAAGTCATGCGGCGCAGCGTCATCGTGGCCCCGCACCGCCCGTCGCTCATCCCGGCATCCAAGGCGACGCTCAGCCTGGCCGTGCCGCTGATCCTCGTGGCAAGTGCTGGCCGGCTGGACTGGGCAATGTACGCCGCATTCGGCGCTTTCTGCGCGGTCTTCGGCCGCTTCGATGCCTATGCGCCGCGTTTCTGGCAGCAGCTCTCGGCAGGCATCGTGCAGCTGCTCGCCATGCTGCTGGGCACCTACTTCTCGCTCATCGATGCGCCGTTCCTGGTGCGCGCGCTGGTGCTGGCAGTTATCGGCTTCGGCGCCAACTACGTCTCGCATGCCGCACGCTGGATGCCGCCAGGACCAATCTTCGCGGTCTTCGCCGGCGGGGCCTGCCTGAGCCTGCCGGCTACCGTGGACAACTTCACCGGGGTGCTGCTGGCAGGCGGCGGCACGATGGTCTTCAGCATGCTGCTGATGCTGGGCCTCTCGCTGCGCAAAGCGAACCTGCGCCATACCCTTGGCTCCGGATTCAACTGGGCTCCCAGCGACCGGGCCATGCCGGAGTCGCTGCAGATGGGTTCGGGCGTGCTGCTCGCTGCAGTCATCGCCTGCCTGGTCGGCGACGGCCACTGGTACTGGGCCAGCCTCGGCGCGATCGCTGCGGTCACCGGCATCGATGCCTATGCGCGCGTGGCCCGCGGGCTGCAGCGCTGCGTGGGCACCTGCCTCGGGGTGGCGCTGGCTGCCGTGGTTTTCGCCTTCGATTCCCCGCTCTGGGTGGTCCTGGCCGCCGCGCTGGCCTCGCAGTTCATCATCGAGCTGGTGATCCTGCGCAACTATGCGGTGGGCATGGTCTTCATGACCATCTCCGCGCTGCTCATGGTCCACCTGGTCAGCCCGGAACCGCCTTCGTCGCTGCTCATCGACCGGATATCCATGACGGCGCTCGGCGCCGCTGTGGGTGCGGCGCAGAGCATCATCATTTCCTCGATCGTTTCCCGCCGCCAGCGCAGATGAACGGGGGAAGCGGCTACTGATTCCCGGTGATCACCTGGGCATCGAGCTTGCTGGCTTCGATGGAGATGTGGCGGGCCAATTGCATCTCGGGCGCTGAGAGCCGCTCAGGCTGGTTGGGCGCCAGACGCAGCTCCACGGTGGTGATCCGCCAATCCAGATGCGGATGCCGGTTGTCTTGCTCGGCACGCAAGCCCACCTGGACTATGAACTGCAGGGCAGTGCTGGAGGAATCGAAGCGGTAGGCGGCCCGCAGCCCCCGGTCATCACGCATCCAGTCGGGCAAGTCCGCCGGCACCTGGCCGGATTCGATGCGCGGCAATGGACCCGTTGATTTCATGGTTCTTTCCTCCTGAGGCAGCTGTTCGAAGGTAGCCAGCGCTTGCTGGCTGAACCAATGATGGCATTGATCCTGCAGGCGGCAATAGCGATCCCAGCGAGCACGCAGAAAGGCCCCGGCAAGATGCCGGGGCCTGGGCTGCGCAGCCGGTGCGTGCAGTGCTACTGGTGCACGTTTTCGTTGGCCCGCGGGGCAGCTTCCTGCTCGTGATTGGCGAAAGATTTCGCGTCACGGTATGCGGCCGCTTCGTAGCGTTCATGCGCCACCTTGGCCAGGTGCGCGGCGCGCAGCTCCTGGTGCTGCGGGTTGCGGCGGATGTACAGGTAGCCGGCGCCCAGGACCAGGAACCAGGCCGGGGTGATCAGCAGGGCGGTGTAGGTATCGGCCTGGGTGGTCAGCGCCCAGATGATGAAGCCGAAGAAGCCGAGCACCACATACGGCATGAGAACTCCGCCTGGCACCTTGAACTTCGAGGCATCGTGCAGGTGCGGGCGGCGGGCCCGGAAGACCAGGTAGCTGAGCAGGATGATGGTCCACACGAACATGAAGCACAGGGCCGAGACGGTGGTGACCAAGGTGAAGGCGCCCATCACCGAGTCGCCGCTGTAGAGCAGGGCGACGCCGGCCAGCAGGAACATGCAGGAGAACATCAGCGCGTTCTTCGGGACCTTGCGTCCGGAGAGCTTGGCGAAGCTCTTCGGGGCATCGCCTTCCATGGACAGGCCGCGCAGCATCCGCGAGGTGGAGTAGATGCCGGAGTTGGCGCTGGAGGTGGCGGAGGTGAGCACCACGAAGTTGATGATGCCCGCGGCGCCGGCCAGGCCGGCCAGGGCGAACATGCCCACGAATGGGGAGTTCTCGGCGGAGAACAGGTTCCACGGCTCGACCATCATCAGGATCAGCAGGGCGCCGACATAGAAGAACAGGATGCGCACGGGAATCGAGTTGATCGCCTTGGGTAGCGTCTTTTCCGGGTCCTTGGTTTCGGCTGCGGTGGTGCCCACCAGCTCGATGCCCACGAAGGCGAACACGGCGATCTGGAAGCCGGCGACGAAGCCCATGAAGCCGGTGGGGAACATGCCGCCGTGCGCCCACAGGTTGGCGAAGGAGGAAGTTGTGCCGTCGTGCTGGAAACCGGTGATGATCATGACCAGGCCGACCACGATCAGCGCGCCGATGGCCACGATCTTGATCAGCGCGAACCAGAATTCGGTTTCGCCGAAGGCCTTCACGGTGGCCAGATTCAGCACCAGCAGCAGTGCGATGCATGCCAGGGCCGGGATCCACAATGGGAGGTCGCCCCACCAGAAGGCGACATAGTGGGCGATGGCCACCACATCGGCGATGCCGGTGACCACCCAGCAGAACCAGTAGGTCCAGCCGGTGAAGAAGGCGGCCCAGGGACCGAGCAGATCTCCGGCGAAATCGGCGAAAGTCTTGTATTCGAGGTTGCTCAGCAGCAGCTCGCCCATGGCGCGCATGACGAAGAAGAGCATGAAGCCGATGATCATGTAGACGAAGATGACCGACGGGCCGGCGACCGAAATGGTCTTGCCGGAGCCCATGAACAGGCCCGTGCCGATCGCGCCGCCAATGGCGATCAGCTGGATGTGTCGATTGGAGAGCCCGCGCTCGAGAGTGGGGCCAGAACTGGTGGTACTCATGCTGGTTGCCTTCCAGGAGTGTGGCGTGGCGCCCCGAAGCTGATCTGCCTCCAAGCCGGGTTGGCTTGGAGCGCAGTCTCGCTTCGATGAACACTTCCGTTTCGGAGCAGTCCAGCGGGCTTGCCCGGCACGCTGCGCAAAGAGCAGGGACCAGGCCAGCCACGGGGAGTACCTCGAATCCGGTGCGCTCGGTGCGGCACTGTTCTTGGTCCCTCCCCAATCTGTATGTCGACCTGAGAGTTTTCACTTCGGCCCGATTACTGGGCGAAGCTTGCTCCTTCGGTGAGTGCGGCCGTGCCGCACTGCTTTCCAGATTTGCCTAGTCGTGGCGGTACGGGTGCCTGAGAGTTTCCCGGGGAGGAAATTGCTCCTACGGCGCCCGCCCATGGTGTGGGCGGGTCTCTCCCGCCACGCATCAGCGGCATATGTGGTGATTGCCATCACAGTATGCGCAGAAACCTCAACGTGGTGCAAGTCGCATTTTCACATTTTGGGCCGACGGCAACCGCGCAACTCCCGGGAACAAGCGATCACCTGCCGGAAATCAAGGGTTTCTTGCTTCGTAATGAATAGCGGGCTTTCCCATGGTGCGTGCATCGGGGCCAAGGCCGTGTTGCTGCCATAGGCACGCGACTGCCGATCCAGCAGAGGGCGAGGCCGGGGTGCTTCGGGTTGGGCAGACGCTTCACAATTCACCGTCTGCGGCAGGGTGTGGCAGGATGCACAATACAAACTTCCAGTCCGGGGCCAGTCCGGTCTTCCGGCAACGCGAGAAGCACTGCATCATCATGTATTCCCGAGCCTGCCATGCGTGCGGAGTGAACAAAGAAGGGACCATCCATGGGCGAATCTGAGCAAAAGAACGGCAATCGCGACTTTGTGGGCTACGGCCGCAAGAGCATTGACCCGCAGTGGCCCGCAGGTGCCAAGCTTGCGGTGCAATTCGTGGTCAACTACGAAGAAGGCGGCGAAAGCTGCGTTCTTGACGGAGACCCCGCTTCCGAGCATCTGCTCTCCGAAATCGTCGGTGCCGCGCCGTGGCCAGGACAGCGCAACCAGAATATGGAATCGCTCTACGAGTACGGCTCGCGCGCCGGATTCTGGCGCCTGCATCGCGAATTCACCGAGCGGAACCTTCCGGTTACCGTCTTCGGAGTGGCTGCCGCAATGGCACGCAATCCCGAAGCCGTGCAGGCCATGAACGAGGCCGGATGGGAAATTGCCAGCCACGGCTACCGTTGGCTGGAATACAAGGATTTCGATAAGGAAGAGGAACGCCGCCACATCCATGACGCGGTGAAGGTTCACACCGAAACGGCCGGTGAACGACCCTATGGCATGTACCAGGGCAAGCCTTCGGACAACACCTTGGAACTGGTCATGGAAGAAGGCGGATTCCTCTATTCGGCCGACAGCTATGCAGACGATTTGCCTTATTGGACCCAGACGAAGGAAGGCAAGCCGTTCCTGATCGTTCCTTACACCCTGGATGCCAATGACATGCGCTTCGCGACGCCGCAGGGATTCAACTCCGGTGACCAATTCTTCACCTACCTCAAGGATGCCTTCGACACCCTGTATCGCGAAGGCCAGGAAGGCTCGCCGAAGATGATGAGCATCGGATTGCACTGCCGCTTGGTGGGCAAGCCGGGCCGCATCGCCAGCCTGCGCCGCTTCCTGGACTACATTTCCGGGTTCGAGGACATCTGGGTAGCCCGCCGCGTGGATATTGCCAAGCACTGGTACGAGAACCATCTGCCGATGTAGTCGCCAAAGCAGGCAAGCACGGCCCTGCGGCGTCCAGGCGGCAGCGGTGCCGTGCTTGCCTGCCCGGCGGGCCACCAGCGGGGCGGTTGTCCCAAGCACGAGATCGTCTAGTGCCGAGCGTTCTTCGTGATCCATGGATCACGCCCGGTGGCATTCAGCAGGCTTGCCGGTCGCTTCGCCACCTCGTGACTCCGTCCCGCCAGGGAATCCCGGTACGCCAAACGAGGAGCCCAACTGGAACCAAGAAGGCCGAAGGCGCACCAATTCCTGCAGTTTCGCGGCAACCAGCCCGATGGATGCCGACGGCTTCACCAGCCAATGCGAAGTGGTGGACTCCGTCGCGGCCCCGATCCCTATCGGCTCCAAGGCCAGCGCCAGGATGGCCCCCCGGGGCAAGTGGCAGTCCTTGTTCACTGCTGGCCAACCTTTGAGTACAGGGCACGCACGGCGGCCCGCACACCGGTGGCCAGCGTTGGATCGGTGATCGGGGCGAAGAACGGCGAGTGGTTGGCCGGGGGAGCCCCGGCGGCCAGGGTTTCGGCGCTGTTGCCGCCGAAGAACCAGAACACGCTCGGCACCCCGATCGCTGATGCCAGCGCGCCGAAATCCTCGCTGCCCATCACCGGAGTGCCTTGCACGACCTTCTCTGCGCCGAATTCCCCGCGGAACTGCTCGGCGAGCTTCCCGGCTTCCTCCGGGTCGTTGTACAAGGGCGGGAAATTGGAGATGTCCTCGATGACCGGCTCCGGTGCTCCCGAGGCCAGTGCCTCGTGGGCAATGATCCGGCGCAGGGAATCCAGGACGGTGCGGCGCACCTTGGGATCGAAGGTGCGCACATTGATCGTGAAGACCGCGCGATCGGGAATCACATTCTCCTTCAGCCCCGCATTGAAGGAGCCGATGGTGAGCACAGCTGCCGACTGCGGGGCCACCTGGCGGGAAACAACGGTCTGCAAGCGCATCACCATGGCGGCTCCCAGCACGATCGGGTCAATTGAATGCTCCGGCATCGAGCCGTGCGAGCCCTGGCCCATCACCGTCACCCGGAAGGAATCAGCGGTGGTCATCGCCGCCCCACCCATCAGGGTGACGGTGCCCGCCAGCCCGCCCATGACATGCTGGCCGTAGACCACCTCGGGCTTGGGCGCCTTGTCCCACAATCCGTCCTCCACCATGGCCTTGGCCCCGGCAGCGGTTTCCTCGCCCGGCTGCAGGATGAAGACCAGCGTGCCCGCCCACGCATCGGTTCCCCGGGCAAACAGCTCGGCGGTTGCCAGCGCCACGGCCATGTGCGAGTCGTGGCCGCAGGCATGCATCACCGGCACCTCGGTGCCATCCTCCAGCACACCGGTAGCTTCGCTGGCATAGTCCCGGCCGGTGTCCTCGAGCACCGGCAGCCCGTCGGTATCGGCCCTGAAGGCCACCACCGGGCCTGGCCCGTTGCGCAGCGCCCCCACCACTCCGGTGCCGCCGCAGCGGAAAACCTCCAATCCCGCGTCGCCCAGCCTGCGGGACAGGAAATCCGCGGTGCGGTGCTCCTGCATGGACAGTTCGGGATGGGCATGCAGATGCTTGTAGGTGCTGATCAGCTCTGCCGCGGATGCGGCGGTGAGCTGCAAGGATGCTGGGATGCGGGTCATTTCCGGTTCTGGCCTTCCAGTCGATGCGGTGGCGGGGTAGTTGGCGGCATCCGGTCCTAGTAGACCGGGCCCTCGGGCGGATTGCCGTGCTCATCGGGTTCCCGGGCCGCGGCGATGGCCCGCTTGTCGCGCAGGAACCAGGCGATGACCGCGATGGCGGTGGAGAACAAGCCCATCTGCGGGGAGAGCGGAACCAGCCCGAAGACCACGATCAGCGAGACCACCAGCGCAATGATGGCCGCGCGCGGGGCCTTCTGGCTGACGATGGCCTGCACGACGACAGCACCCATGACGGTGGGCAGGATGTAGGTCTGGGCGGTGGTGATCAGGCCGGCGGGAATGACGCTGACCAGCCAGGTGCCCATCAGCCCGACGAAGATGAACAGCGAGGCCAGGTGCACTGCGGCCGCGCCGCAGATCGCCGCCACCGAAGCCAGCTCGCCCTTGCGCGTGCCCGGTTTCACCCCCGATGGTGGACTGGGCGATCATCGCCGCCGGCAGCAGCTTGTTGGAAATGTTGCCGATCATGAACGCCTGGTACATCGAGGAGGCGCCGAGGATCGGGAAGTAGGTCAGCGGTTCGACGATCCAGATGACTCCCAAAACCGCGGCCAGTGCGCCGAAGGCTGCGAGGATGCCGGAGAGCGGGATGTCCAGTCCCGAGAAGAAGACCAGATAGGCGGGGGCCGCGAGCGAAAAGGCCAGGCCGGTGAGCATGGTGATCCGTCCCCAGCGGGAGGTGGTCCGGTCGAAGGCTCCCAGCGCTTCGTGGATGTTCGTTGCCTGTGGCATGATGTGCTCCTTGGTTTCCTTGCGCGCTAGATCCGGCCAGCGAAATAGGTGATGGCCAAGGAGAGCAGGATGGCGATGCCCAATGCCCATTCCTTGATCCAGGATGCCTGCAGCCATCTGGCCAGCAGCATCAAGAGCGTCATGATCACCGCTGACGAGGCGAAGGCGACGAGATGCAACGCGGACTTCGGCAGTTCGCCAATGCCCAGGACCATGAATGCCGCGATCATGGCAGCGCCGGGCACCACGGTCACCACCGCGGGGTTGACCTTGCGCAGTGCGGAGTCGCCGCGCTTGAGCAGGGGCGTGAGGATCAGGTTGCGATCATCCACATGGCACCGCCCAGCGACATGGCCGCCAGCGCCAGGCCGAAGACTGCCTGGGTGTAGGTGGGGCCACCCAATTCGGTGCCGGCCGATTTGGCGGCAATTGCGGCGGCCGCGGTCTCATAGGAGACCGATCCGATCAGGCCGATGCGCACCAGCACCGCCGGGGTGCCGAAGACGGTCAGCAGCGCGATGGCCACCAGTACCACCGCCAGCGACGGGCCGAGGGCCGAGATTGCGCCGGCCTTGAAGCTGGTGCTGACATCTTCCTGGCTCATCCCGATGTGCGGGGCGGCCGTCTTGGCCGCTTTCATGTAGATCAGGCTCTGGAGGACGATGACCAGGAAAACGCCGATCGCGCAGGCCCACAAGATGGGGGGAGTTGGCGACGGCAAGAATATCGGTGGAATTGTTATCCATGACGGCGGGAACTGCGGCTGACAATTTCATGGAGAGCTGCCAATCCTTGAAAATATTCCAACCCGGACCAGCCGGTGCCGGCTGGAATTCCCAGGTCTTGGTCGGCGAGCGCCGCATACCGCTGGCGGCCTGCCGTGGTTTCCTGCGCGGAAGACGATTCAGCTATCTGCGCGTGGTGCGCGCTTGGCTCTACCGTACTTGAGGATCGGAGTCTTGGAAATCGTTTGCGCCCGAAGTTTTCCTGCCGGAAAAGCGGGAATGTCTAGGGGATTGCAGAACGCATGGGGCGTGCCGCGCAATTTCTTGCGCGGCACGCCCCATGAGTTGTACCTAGTTCCTGCTATTGCTTTCCGAAACGGCGCAACCGCAGCGAGTTCAGCACCACCAGCACGGAGCTGGCGGCCATGGCGGCTCCGGCGATCATCGGGTTCAGCAGGCCCAGGGCCGCGACCGGGATGCCGGCGGTGTTGTAGGCGAAAGCCCAGAACAGGTTCATCTTGATCGTGGACAGGGTCTTGGCCGACAGGTCGATGGCCTGTGTCACCTGGTGCAGGTCATTGCCCATCAAGGTAATGTCGGCTGCCTCGATGGCCACGTCGGTGCCCGAGCCCATCGCGATGCCCAGGTCCGCCTGGGCCAGTGCCGGCGCATCGTTCACGCCGTCGCCCACCATGGCCACGACCTTGCCCTGCACCTGCAGCGTGCTGATCGCCTTGGCCTTGTCGGCAGGGAAGACGCCGGCGAAGACATCTTCTTGCTTGATGCCAACCTGTCCGGCCACCTCGGCGGCCACCAACTTGTTGTCGCCGGTCAGCAGCACGACGCGCAGGCCGCGCTCCTGGAGTTCGGCAATGGCCTTCGCGGAGCTGTCCTTGATCTTGTCTGCCACAGAGATCACTGCCTGGAACTGCTGGTCCACCGCGACCAGGATGGCGGTCGCGCCGGCCTGCTCGGACTCGTGGAGCATCTGCCGGGCGGATTCGTCCAGCGTGACTCCCTGGGATTCGAGCCATGAGGGGCGCCCGACGACCACCAGCTGGGTGCCTACGGTGCCCTTCACGCCGCCGCCTGGCTCCGCATGGAAACCGGTGACCTCGGCCAGCGGGGCCTGGGTGGACGCCGCGGCGGCGATGGCCTGGGCGATGGGGTGCTCGGAGTGGTGCTCCACGGCTCCGGCCAGCGCCAGTGCGGTGGCCTCGTCGACGCCATCGACGGTGCGGGTTCCGGTGTGCGCCATGACGCCGGTGGTGACGGTGCCGGTCTTGTCCAGCACGATGGTATCCAGCTTGCGGGTGTCCTCCAGAACCTGGGGTCCGCGGATCAGGATGCCCATTTGGGCGCCGCGGCCGGTGCCGACCAGCAGGCCGATCGGGGTGGCCAGGCCCAGGGCGCAGGGGCAGGCGATGACCAGCACGGCGACGGCTGCGACGAAGGCCGCGTAGGTATCACCGGTGACCAGCCACCAGGTGAGGAAGGTGAGTACGGCGATGCTCAGCACGATCGGCACGAAGACCGCCGAGATGCGGTCAGCCAGCCGTGCGATCGGGGCCTTGCCGGACTGGGCCTCCGAAACCAGCCGGCCCATCTGGGCCAGCGTGGTGTCCGAACCGACGCGGGTGGCCTCGACGACCAGCCGCCCGGAGGTGTTCAGCGTCGCACCGGTGACGTTGGTTCCGGGCTGTGCCTTCTGCGGCACCGATTCGCCGGTGATCAGCGAGGTGTCGATGGCGCTGGTGCCGGAGATGACCACGCCGTCGGTGGCGACCTTCTCGCCCGGGCGCACCACGAAGTGCTCCCCGATGCGCACCTGGTCGGCCGGGATCTTCACTTCCTGGCCCTCGCGCAGCACGGTGGCGTGCTTGGCGCCCAGGTTCAGCAGGGACTTGAGCGCATCGGAGGCCGAGGACTTGGCTCGGTGCTCAAGGTAGCGCCCGAGCAGCAGCAGCGTGGCCACCACGCCGGCGGTCTCGAAGTACAGCTGGTGCTCGCTCATGGCCATGCCGGTATGGGCGGTCATCTGCGGATCGAGAAACAGCTGGATGGCGGAGAACAGGTAGGCGGCCAGCACGCCCAACGAGACCAGGGTGTCCATGGTGGAGGCCAGGTGCCGCGCGTTGATCGCGGCTGCCTTGTGGAACGGCCAGGCGCCGTAGAGCACCACGGGGGTGGCCAGTGCGAAGGCTAACCAGCCCCAGTGCGGGAACTGGGCGGCCGGAACCATCGAGATGATGAACAGCGGAATGGTGAAGACCGCGGAGACCACCAGCCGGCGCAGCAGGTGGTTGGGCACCAGATGCTCGTGCCCGCCGTGCTCATGCTCTTCGTGGTGCTCGGGGGCCTTGGCCTCGGGTTTCAGCGAGGCGCCATAGCCGGCGGCCTTGACCGTGCTGATCAGCTCGTCGTCGCTGATCCCCGCGGGGACCTGTACCTTGGCGCTTTCCAACGGGAGGTTGACCGAAGCAGTCACCCCGGGCAGCTTGCCCAGCTTGCGCTCTACTCGGCCCACGCAGGAGGCGCAGGTCATGCCCTGGATGTCCAGGTCTACGGTGCGCAGTTCGGGGGAGTGGGTGGGGGTTTCGGAAGTCATGATGAAAATACCTTGAACTTTCCCGCCGCCGGCGGCGGCGCGGGTGCCTGTGCCGTGCGCTGGCTAGGCGTTGATGGCTTCGACGGTGTAGCCTGCCTCGTCGATAGCCTGGCGAATGGAATCCTCGGCGAGCGCCGAGGCGGAAGTGACCTTCACGGTGGAGATTCCCTGTGCGTCCAGTGCGACGTCCACGGAATCAACCCCGGCGATCTCCTTGAGTTCTTCGGTGACCGAAGCGACGCAGTGCCCACAGGTCATGCCCGAGACCTTGATTTCGGTCTGGGTCGGGGCCGCGGCGATGTCGGTGCGCGGCTGGATCTGCAGGCCCTGGTTGGAGTTCTTTTCCGAGGAGCATCCGCAGTTGCAGTTGTGGCTCATGATCTTGATCTCTTTCGATGAATTCTGTGTGAATTGGAAAATTGGTGCGTGGGCGCGGGCTTAGCGCACCAGGCGGGATATGGCGGCCGTGGCCTCGGCAATCTTGTCTTGCACGATGGACGGGTCGCCCTGCTCGATGGAGGACTTGGCCGCATCAACCACGCAGTGGCCGATGTGGTCATCGATGAGCTGCACGCTGACCTTGTGCAATGCCGCGTTGATGGCGGAGATCTGGGTCAGGATGTCGATGCAGTACTTGTCGTCATCTACCATCTTGGCCACTCCGCGCACCTGGCCCTCAATGCGCTTCAAACGTCGTTCCAGAGCGCTTTTGTCCGCGTGGTAGCCGTGGTGCTCGGCTGCTTCACGTGGCGTGTGGTTGGTATCCATACTTCGATAATACCCCCTAGGGGTATTAAGTCAAGTACCCCCTGGGGGTATCTTGGGTCCCCCAATCCGGCAGGGAAGCACGGTAGGATTTCACCCGTGAGCCACAACGAACTTCATGTGCGTCCGATATCCGGTACCGAGCACTCAGCATTCCTTGAGACCGCCCACGACGTCAGCTTCCTGCAGCGTCCCGAATGGGCTCAGGTCAAGGGCGGCTGGAGGGGTGAATCCCTCGGCTTCTTCGAGGAAGACGAACTGGTAGGAGCCGCACTGGTGCTGCATCGTGCGGCCCCGGTCATCAAGAAGACCCTTGCCTACTTGCCCGATGGCCCGGTTATCGACTTCGGTGCCTACGCACCGGCAGCGGTCATCCGCCCGCTGGCCTCCTACCTCAAGAACCGTGGCGCCTTCCAGCTGAAAATGGGCCCGGGACTTGCAGTGCGCACCTGGGGTGCCGCCGCCGTGCGCAAGAACCTGGGCAAGGAAGGCTTCACCCAGCTGAAGGACCTGGAAACCAAGAGCACGTCGAGCACCGCACTGGCACTGAATGATGCGCTGGCAGATCTGGGGTTCACCAAGGAAGACGTGGGCCTGGACTTCGCCGCTGGCCAGCCAGAATACGTGGCCCGCGTGGCGCTGCAGGATGACGAGGGAAACCAGCTGGATGCCGAGCAGGTCATGGCCAGCTACTCCTCGACAACCCGCAACGAGACCCGCAAGGCGCTGAAGAGCACTCTGGAAGTCGAGATCGGCGAAACCAAGGACATGGCCCGCTTCCATGCCCTGTACAACCACACCGCCGACCGCCAGGAGTTCACCGGCCGCCCGCTGAGCTACTTCGAGAAGATGCACACCGTGCTCAACGAAGCGGTCCCGGGCTCCTGCACCCTGTACATAGCCAGCAATGAAGGCGTGGATCTCGCGGCCGCCATTGTCATCCGCTCCTCGAACCTTGCCTGGTACCTGTACGGAGCCTCCTCCTCGGAGCAGCGCAAGCTGTTCGCCCCGAAGGCGATCATGCACCATATGGTCAGCGACTCCATCAAGGCCGGCTGCCGCTACCTGGACCAGGGCGGCGTGAGCGCAACCCTGGACAAGGAGCACCACCTCTCCGGGCTGACCAAGTTCAAGACCAACACCGGCTGCGACATCGTGCAGACCAACGGCGAATGGGACCTTGCGCTGAACAAGCCGCTGGCCTGGGCCTTCGAAAAGTACATGAACTGGCGCAAGAAGTAGGGAAAGCACCACTGTGGCAATCGATCCAACCCAGCCCTTTGTCCCCGTCATCCTCGGCGGAGATATCGGCACCTACACCCTGGCGCGCGAATTCTACGAGGCCTACGGCGTGCGCTCGGTGGTCCTGCCGGCCGCCGGCAACGGCGTCATCGAGCACTCGGTCGCCATCGAGCTGCGCCCCATCGGATCCATGGCCGACGAGGGACGCGTGGTCGCGGCCCTGGCCGAGCTGGCCGATGAGCTGAAAGCCGCGGGGGACCGGCCGCTGATGCTCTTCGGCTCGCTGGACTTCCACATCATGCTGATCGCCAAGCACCGCGCGCAGCTGGAAAGCCAGTACGTCATCCCGTACCCCGAGCTGGAAACCATCGAGGGCGCGGCGCTGAAGGAGAACTTCTACGCGCTCGCCGAGAAGCTGGGCATCGCCCACCCGCGCACGGCCGTGTATTACCCGGGAGCCGAGCTGGAATCCCTGGTTGGTTCCTTCGACTACCCGGTCATCGGCAAGCCATCGAGCTCCGCTGAATGGATTGCAGCCAAGTTCGAGGGCAAGCAGAAGATCCATACCATCAACAGCCGTGCGGAGCTTGAAGCGCTGCTGGCAAAGATCGATGGCAGCGGGTACGACGCGGGCTACATCCTGCAGGAATACATTCCCGGTGGCGATGACGCGATGCGGCTGTGCACCTATTTCGCCACCCAGGAAGAAAAGGTCATCTTCGCAGGCTACGGCGAAGTGGTGATCGAGGAGCACGCCCCGCTGGTGCTGGGCAACTCCGCCGCCATCGTCACCGGCCGGAACGACCAAATGGCCGCGGATGGAGCCCGCATGCTCGAGGAGCTGGGCTGGCGCGGGATCGCCATGATCGATGCCAAATACGACCACCGCGATGGCCAGATCAAGTTCTTCGAGATCAACCCGCGCCTGGGCCGCAACCACTTCTACCTGACCGCGGCCGGGGTGAACCCTGCCCGTTTCTACGTCACCGAGTTCCTCGGCGCGCAGTTCGACAATTCAGACCCGGAAACGGACGCCGTGGTGAAGAACGGGGCAGGCGTGCTGCAACTGTCGCGCCAGCGGCTGTTCACCGTGCTGCCGCACCATCTGCTGCGCCGCTTCTTCGATAGCGATACCGGACGCAAGGCCGAGGGGCTGCTCAAGGCCGGCAAGGTGTCGAACCCGTTGAAGTTCTCCGCCGAGAAGCACCCACGCCGCAAGCTCTACCTGCTGCTGAACGCGGTCAACCACTACCGCAAGTACAAGGCATTCCCGCCACGCGAGCAGTAGGCAACCTCGCCGAGGGCCGAGGGCCGAGGGCCTAGGGCCTAGGGCCTTGGCCGGGCAGGGGATTGCTGGGCGAAAGCGCCGGATGGAACAGTCCACCCGTCGCGGGCCTGGACCCACGGGCTCTGCGTGATCCGCGCGCCATCCAGGATGTCAAGGGTTGTGGGCTGGCCGTCGAAGGCCGGTGCGAGCTCGACCGGTGTCATGCCCCTGGCCGCGGCAATGCCCAGCGCAACGGTTTCATCCGGATCCAGGGATGTCGACATGGCATTCCACTCCAAAGTCGAGATCACCGCTTCGCCCGCAGGGATGGTGACGCGTTCAAGGAGGATGCCCGGTTCGGGCTGCAGCTGGACATCCGGTTGGGCGTCGCCATCCGCGTTGAGGAAAGCGATCTGCGGGTAGGAGCGCAGCGCGCACGGGCCGGCAGAAGTGTTCTTGGCAAACACCGGCAGGTACCGGGAACCGGCAGCCGCGTCGGGTGTTCCCAAAGCAATGTCCACATCGCCCTCCGCACACCATGGGGCCGACGGGTCTTGCGGCCAGCTGGTGACGTTATCGGGAAGAACCACCGGTCGGGGAATGAGCGACTCGGGTTTCTTGCCGCCAACCCAGCCTTCGGCAAGGACCTCGTATCCAGCTGAGAACAGCTTGTAGGGCATGGCCTCGTCAAATGCTTCATGCTGCTCCAGCCACACGTGGGTTTCCTGCTCGGCTGCTGCTGGCGCCTGGTTGCCAAGGGCCAGGTTCAACCCGGAATTATCAATGCTGGCGTTCTGGAAGATCCCCCGCTTGGCTGCATCAGCAAGGAGCTGGAGCTCGGACATATCGGTGCGATCCGTGGCCGAATAGCGCACGCTGTGATCGGCGAGGACCAGCTCGGCCGGGTGCTTGGCTTGGGCCGTGAATTCTCCCAGCTTCAGCAGCTGCTCCAGATTGTCCGCCGTGGCCGAGCCATTGATCACGCTGGCCGCGCCATGGTGGCGCAGGCCGAAGGCGAAGGCTGCCTTCTCGCCAAGCAAGGCAGGTTTCGCTTGTTCGTCAGCGGCGGCGGGGGAGATAATTTCGCTGACTTCCAACGGGTAGGCCTTGGTGTTCGTTCCCGGGATTTTCCGCGAGGGGCCGGCAACGAAAGACAGGTGGATTTCATTCATGTCCAGCGCCGGGGCTCCGGCCTGGATGTCTTGGGCCATCTGGGTGACGGCTTCTTTGGCTTGCCCGGGGGCGAGCTGATCTGAGAGCTCGAATTGCACGTCAACTGACAACTCCGGTGCGGCCAAGGCATCGCGCTCCGACACCCTGGAGGACACCTGGGAGCCCAAGACGCCGTCTCGATCCGCGACGGTTGCCAGGAAATCGCACACGTCATCGGGAGCATCGCAGGAGTCCCATGGCTTCCAGACCATCAGGAGAACTGTGATCAGCGCCAGCGCGGCAACGATGGCGCCAGCGCGCAGTGGTTTCATCTGGTCACTGTATCAAAAGCGTGTCCGTGCATCCGGGATGGCCCAGTGGAAAACAGCGTGGAAGCTATGCGAGTAAAATTTCAAGCACACGAAGTGAAAGGCAGTTCCCATGAGTTTGAAAGATCGCCTGCGCGATGACAGCATCGTCCACCTGAAGGCCGGCAACGAGCTGGAGAAGACGACCCTGCGCAATATCCTCAGCGCCATCGGCACCAAGGAGAAATCCGGGAAGAACCCCACGGAACTGAACGACCAGGACGTGGAGAACCTGCTGCGCAAAGAAGTCAGCAACCGCGAGGAAACCGCTGCCCTGGCTGCCAAGGACGGACGTGCCGAACACGCCGAACGCGAGCTGGCCGAAGCCGCCTTCATCTCCACCTACCTGCCGAAGGCGCTGGGCGAAGCAGAAGCCCAAGAGGTTGTCGACCGCGTCATGGCGGAACTGGCCGCCGACCACGAGCTGACCATGAAGGACATGGGCCAGGCAATGAAGCTGGTTGGCGCCGAAATCGCTGGCCGCTTCGACGGCAAGGCCCTCTCGCAGATGGTGCGCGCCAAACTGGGCTAATCCGTTGGGTATTGCCCTGCGCCACGAGGCCGTCCCCTTTTCCGGGGCGGCCTTTTAGCGTAGTGAAGGCAACGGATATGGGATCCGTGAATTGAAGCGGATAGTCTGTGGATACCATGCCTGACTTCCCGAAAAACCACGCCACCCTGTCCAAGGGGTTTGGCGCCTTGCTGATTCTCGCGATCATCCTGGCCTCGCTGAATCTGCGGCCGGCCGTCACCTCCCTGGGATCGCTGCTCGATCTGGTGATCGAGGACCTGCAGATGAATGGGTTCGTGGCCGGAATGATCACCGGGATCCCCCCGTTGTGCTTTGCGCTGATGGGCCCCTTGGCTCCGCGGCTGGCGGGCAAGCGCGGCCCGGAACTGGTGGTGGCCGCGGCCATGGGAGCCGTGCTGCTGGGCATCGCCCTGCGCGCGGTCGCGCCGGGGACCGGGTTCTTCCTGCTGTGCACCGCTTTGGCTCTGGCCGGCATCGCGGTCGGCAATATCCTGATGCCGGTGCTGGTCAAGCGCTGGTTCCCGGGAAAGATCGGGATTGTCACCGGCGCCTACACCACGGCGGTCGCCTTGGGCGCGTCCGGGGTGGCTGGGATTGCCGTGCCGGTGAACCAGATGCTTGGCGGGAACTGGCGCCTGGGCCTGGGCTTCTGGGCAATCTTGGCATTGCTGGCCCTGATGCTGTGGCTGCTGGTGTACTTCGGCATGCGCAACCGGATCGCGGCCCAGCAGCAGCTGGCCGGCAGTGCAACTGACGGAGCCGGCATCGGGCCGATGCGCAAGAATGCCACCGCATGGTGGGTGGCGTTGTTCTTCGGCGGCCAGTCCGCCGTCGCTTATATCTTCATGGGGTGGCTGCCCAAGATCTTCATCGACTTCGGCGTCTCTCCCGCGTTTGCCGGATCCCTGCTGGCGATCCTGCTGGGTGTGGGTGTCCCATTGTCCTTCGTGATGCCAGCGCTGGCTGCCAAATTCTCCAACCAGACTCCATTGGTGATCTTCAACGGCGCCGTGGGCATCATCGCGATCATCGGACTGCTGCTCGCTCCGGTCCAGGGAGCGGTGCTCTGGGCGGTGCTGCTGGGCATTTGCGGTTCGAACTTCCCGCTGGCGCTGACCATGATCGGGTTGAAGGCCCGCACCGCAGCCGGGGTGTCGAAGCTGTCCACCTTCGGCCAATCGGCCGGCTACCTGATGGCCTTTCCCGGTCCGTTCCTGGTCGGGGTGCTCCATGAAACCTCGGGTTCATGGGTTGCCCCGATCTGGCTGATCGCCGGCCTGATTGTCTTCCAAACCCTAGTTGGCATCATGGCCGGGCGTCCGCGCTACATCGAGGACACCCAGCTTCGGGAAGTGCGCTAGCTGGCGACCTCGCCCGGGGAGGCCGAGTCGACGTGCTTGCCGAAGCCGAGATCCGCCTGGAATCCTGCCACGCGTCCGGCCAATGAGGCGTTGGCGCTCCCGGAGGCGGCGCGGTTCCTGCTGCGGCGCAGGAACGGGTAGTTGCTGCTGACGTAGTCGTCCACCTGCTCCTTGCGGCTGGCCAGCACCAGTTCGGTCCCGCTGCCGTTGTGCACGCTTTCTTCCTGGTACAGGTTGGCGATGCGCGAGGCGACCTGCAGGAAGAAGCTGCGCTGGAATTCGCGGCGCTCAATGGTCTTCTCCGAGTCGGTGTACCAGTTCGTGTAGAGCCTTCCCTCCTGCGCCCACCAGTGGGCCATGGCGGCGGTGGCCTGGACCACCAGGGAAGCGAACAGGTTCTTGACCGTGGCGACATCCGATTCGTGGCCGATGATGTACAGCCTGCACGAGTTCGAGTAGTTGCTTTGCAGCATCGACACCGTGCGGAAGGCCCGACCCACCGCGGACAGGCCGTCGCGCTGGCCCAGCCGGTAGACGCCGCGCATATCGAAGTGTTCCTCGATGATGGCTTCCTTCCTCTTGCCCCGGTCGGCCGAATCCGCGTCCAGCTCGGCGCGGCCGATGCCGTAGCGCACCATGAGCCGTTCGGCATGCTCCTGGAACGCCTGCGCTTCATGCGGGAAATTGGTGTTCTCCGCCTTGTTCAGCAGCAGGGTGATGCGTTCTTTCAAGCGGTGCAGCTTCTGCTCTGAGGTGCTCATGGCTTCTTCCTTGGTAGCGGTCCTGCGGTGGTGAAACGGTGGTCTCCGGTTCTCTGCCCTAGTTTGCCACGAGGTGGCCGAGCCTGCTGGCGGGGCTGTGGGTAACGGCTTGCGGCAGACCCTAGCCGGTTGTGCTTTCCGCGCGTAGAGTGAAGGCACCAAGCAGGTCCAGCAGGCCGTGAACCTCGCTTCGCGGCTGGCCATCGGGAGGTTGTGATGGGTGATTTTCGGGCATACACCATGGAAGAGCGGTCCACGTACCTGGCTCCTTCGTGCGAGCGCTGCGGGCAGCATCGCCACATCGTGTGGGAACAGGTAGAGGGAACCGACACATACCTTCCACGCGATGCCGGGTGCTCCAATGAGGCCTGCACCGCGTAGCTAGCGCAGCCGGGCAGCCGGTGCCGCGTCAGGAACGGACGCCGAGGCTGGCGGAGATGCGCGCCGACGCGGCCGCGAGCACGTGGGCAATGCGGTTGCGGTCGCGTTCCAACGGCGGGTAGATCACGGCAATGGCCGCTGGCTTGCCCTGCGGAAGCAGCAGCGGAACGGCAATCGAGGTCAGCCCCGGGATCACTTCGTCATGGCTGAATTCGAAATCCTTGGCCGGATATTCGTCGGGATTGAGCATGGAGCGGATGACCCGTCCCGGTGCCCCGTTGTCGATGGGATGGCGGGTGCCCGGGCGCTGGGCCACGGTGGCATCGGCCAGCCGGGGTTCGGCGGTGCTCAGCGTGACAGCCGCTTCACCGTCGAAGACCACCAGCAGCGCGGTCATCTGCAGCTCATCGGAGACGGTGGCCAAATGCGGTGCGGCCGCGGCCTGCAGGGACTTGGCGACATTGCGTGCCAGCGCGCCCAGGCGTGCTCCCAATTCAAGCTCGCCTGCCGGATTGCGTTCTACGAAGCCGTACTGCTCGAAGGTCTTCACCAGCCGGTAGGCCATGGAGCGGTGCACGCCCAGCAGCCCTGCGAGTTCCGAGACGCTCAGCGGCGCCGCGGATTCCCCGATCAGGGTCAGTGCTTCTAGCCCGCGACCCAGGGTCTGCGAACCGCCTTCGGTGGTTTTGCTCATGATCCAATCATTTCATCTGGCATGCGCGGAAGCTTCCCGCGCTGTTCCCGGTGTGACGTACGTCTTGCCTCCAGCCTACGTGAAAGCTACGATTGTTTCTATAGTTACAACAGTGTCGCAACTATAGAGACAATAGAGGGTCGCGGCACAGCACAAGGAGCCAGATAATGCAGATTCACCACAGGGGATACGTCTCCGGAGACCCGCGCGTCAAGGAAGCCGCCGGCTACGGTATCAACCGCGCCGAGGAAATCCCCGATGAAATGGATGTGCTGATCGTTGGCACCGGTCCGGCCGCCGCCGTGGTGACCGCGCAGCTCTCTCGCTTCCCGAGCATCAACGCCCGCGCCATCGAGATGCGCCCGGGCCGCCTGGAAGTGGGCCAGGCCGACGGCATCCAGGCCCGCTCGGTGGAGACCTTCCAGGCCTTCGGCTTCGCCAATGAAGTCATCGAAGAGGCTTACCGCAATGTGGAGATGTGCTTCTGGACCCCGGACCCGGAAAACCCTGCGAACATCAAGCGCCACTCCCGCGCCGCTGACGACTCCACCGGGATGAGCGAATTCCCGCACATCTACGTGAACCAGTCGCGCATCCTCGACTATTTCCTGCGCGACGCCGAACGCGCGCCGGGCAAGATCACCCCGGACTACGGCGTGGAATTCCTGGACTGCGAGATCGACCCCGAGGCCGAATACCCGGTCTCCGCGCACATCAAGTACGTGGCCGGGCCGCGTGCCGGCGAAGAACGCACCGTGAAGGCGAAGTACCTGGTCGGTGGCGACGGCGCGCGCAGCCAGGTGCGGCGTTCGCTGGGCCACAAGCTGCACGGCGATGCCGCGTTGCACGCCTGGGGCGTCATGGACGTCATGGTCAACACGGACTTCCCGGACATCCAGGTCAAATGCTCCATCCAGTCCCACGACCAGGGCAATATCCTGCTCATCCCGCGCGAAGGCGGCTACCTGGTCCGCTTCTACGTGGACCTGGGCGAAACCACCGCGGAAGACGCCGGCGCCATCCGCAGCACCCCGGTTGAGCAGATCGTGGACACCGCCAACCGCATCATCCACCCGTACACCATGGACGTGAAGAACGTCGCCTGGTTCTCCGTCTACGAGGTGGCGCACCGCATCACCGACGGTTTCGACGACGTCCCCGACGAGGAGCGCGGCACCCGCAGCCCGCACGCCTTCATCATGGGCGATGCCTGCCACACCCACTCGGCCAAGGCCGGCCAGGGCATGAACGTGTCCATCCAGGACGGTTTCAACCTGGGCTGGAAGCTGGCCGCCGTGCTCGAGGGCCGTGCCCCCGAAGCACTGCTTGACACCTACGCCGAGGAGCGCAAAGTCATCGCGCAGAACCTGATCGACTTCGACAAGGAATGGTCCACGCTGATGGCCAAGTCCGTCGAGGACTGGACCGATCCGGACGAACTGGAGAAGTACTACACCCAGACCATGGAATTCCCTGCCGGGTTCATGACCCAGTACAGCGCATCGCAGATCACCACCGGCACCGAGCACCAGGAACTGGCCCCGGGCTTCCCGGTGGGCAAGCGCTTCAAATCCGCCGAGGTCATCCGCCGCTCGGACAACCGCTGGCGCCACCTGGGCCACTTCCACGAGGCCGATGGCCGCTGGCGCGTCTACGTCTGCGCCGACGCGGCCGCCCCGGCGCTGGAAGGCACCAAGATGGCCGACTTCGCCGCCTGGTGGGCCGAGGACGCTTCTTCGCCACGCAACCTGTACACCCCGGCCGGCGGGGACGAGGATGCGGTCTTCGACCTGAAGGCCATCTACCAGCAGGACTACACCGAGATCGAGCTGCATGACGTGCCCAAGGCCTTCCAGCCGCTGAAGGTTCCGTACGGCCTGCACGACATCAACCAGGTGTTCGCTGCAGGCCACGGCCGCGACATTTTCCGCGACCGCGAGATCAGCAAGGACGGCGCCATCGTGGTGGTCCGCCCGGACCAGTACGTGGCAGGCATCTTCCCACTGGATGCGCGCGAGGAGATCTCCGGATTCTTCGCCGGGAACATGCTCCCGGTCAACCCCTAGGAAACCGCATGGGCCCCGTGGCCGCACCCTGCTCATGCAGCGGCGCGGCCACGGGGCCCAGTGCTGTTCTGCGGGTGCCGGGCTGTCGCGGGCTGCTGATAGCCTCGGGTTCATGAGCGCAGCTTTCGACACGTTGCCGGTCCGCCGGATCACCGAGCATCCCAAGGCACCGATGGATCGCTCCGACTGGGCCGCCCAGATCCCGGCAGTCAGGCAGCTGCTGGACGAAGGACTGGAACTTGGCCAGTTGACCGTGCTGGTTGGCGAAAACGGCGCCGGAAAATCAACGCTCGTCGAAGCGATCGCCGCGGCTTTCGGGCTGAATGCCGAGGGCGGAACCAACCACAGCATGCACCAGACGCAGACCACCGAATCCGGGCTGTCCTCGCACCTGCAATTGGAACGCGGAGCCGGGGCATCCAAGGCAGGAGTGTTTCTGCGCGCGGAAACCATGCATGGGCACTTCGCCTATCTTGGATCCATCGGTTCGCACGGAAAGCACAATTTCCAGAGCCATGGAGAGTCCTTCATAGAGTTCTTCACCGAGCGCTCATCCGTGAACGGATTGTGGGTCTTCGACGAAGCCGAGTCCGCGCTGTCCTTCAACGGCTGCCTGATGCTGCTCTCGCATATTGCCGATCTGCTGCGTGCTGGGTCCCAGGTGATCCTCTCCACCCACTCGCCAATTCTCGCTTCCCTGCCGGAGGCGAAAATCTATGAAATCGGGGAATGGGGAATCCGCGAATCGGGCTATGACGACTTGGACATGGTGCGCAACTGGCGGCTTTTCCTGGACGCCCCGGGCCGGTACCTGCGCCATTTAACGTAGGCAGTTTCCCGACGCAGATGGATCTCTGGTTAGAGCGCCACCGCTAATTCCCCTAAGCTTTAAGCAACGGAAGACGAAGGGACGCACTATGGCCAAGAAGCGCTCAATCTGGGCACGGATTTTCGGTATCGGCAAGGCTAACGCCAACGCTGCCTTGGATGCCCTGGAGGATCCGAAGAAGATGCTGGACCAGACGGTCCGCGATTACACCAACAACATTGCCCAGGCCGAGCAAGCAGTCGCCCAGACCATCGGCAACCTGCGCATGGCCGAGGATGACCACGCCAAGTTCCTGCAGGAAGCCAAGGACTGGGGCGGCAAGGCGCTGGCCGCGTCGAACAAGGCTGATGAATATGCCGCCGCCGGCGATTCCGCTAACCAGCAGAAGTTCAACCAGCTGGCCACCGTGGCGATTCAACGCCAGATGGACGCCGAGAAGCGCGCCAAGAACCTGGAATCCACCATCTCTACCCAGCGCGAAGTCGTGGACAAGCTGAAGACCGGCTTGAACACCATGCAGACCAAGCGCCAGGAACTGGTGGCAAAGCGCGATGAGCTGGTAGCTCGCGCCCGCAATGCCAAGACCCAGAACCAGATGATGGACACCCTCAAGGCTTTGGATATCAACGACCCGACCAGCGAGATCAGCCGCTTCGAGCAGAAGATCCGCCAGGACGAAGCCAAGGTCCGTGGTGCGCAGGAACTGGCGGCATCCTCACTCGATGCGCAGTTCGCGCAGCTCGATGACCTCGGTGCGGCCACCGAAGTCGATGCGCGCTTGGCGGCATTGAAGGCCAGCAACGCTCCGCAGGACATTCTGGAAGAAGCCGACGGCGCCGCGCAGATCGAAGCCGGCGAACCGCAGGTTTCCGAGATCGAAGCACGGCTGGCCGCTCTGAAGAAGAACCAGGCCTAGGCCCCGGCCAAGCACGGCAAATTCCCCCGCGGAATTGCCCCGCAGCAGGCTGGCAGCAATTCTTGCCCAACGAACGAAAGGGACAGCTTCTCGTGAGAGAAGCTGTCCCTTTCGCTGTTTTCAGGCGGAGAGCTCGGCGCTCATGATCGTTTCCAGGGTCTGCATGGCGCCGTGGACGTGCAAGGACTCCAGCGCCCGCAGGTAGGGCGCGGTGAATCGCTCGTCTTCCACCAGATCACCGAAGAGGTCGCGCTGGCGCAGGAAGGCCAGCGGGTCTTGTCCCTGGCGCGCTGCCGCGGCGCGCACCTGATCGGCCAGGCGGTCCACCACCTCAATCGGCTCGCCGTTTTCATCGACGCCTTCGGCGTAGCGCGCCCAGCTGGCAACGATCGCGGCGGACAGGGCCACCTCGCCTCCGGTGGCGAGGTTTTCGCGAATTACCGGCACAAGCCACTTCGGGATGCGGTCTGAGGAATCGGCGCACAGCCGTGCAATGGTATCTGCCACATGCTCGTTGCTGTAGCGGGCAATGAGCTTGTTTTGATAGGCATCCAAATCCACGCCGGGCAGGGGGCGCAAGGTCGGCTCTGCCTCGGTCTTCATGTAGCGCAGTAGGAATTGCGCGAACAGCGGGTTGCGGGCCGCATCGTGCACGGCGCGGTAGCCGGCCAGGTGCCCGAAGTAGCACAGGCCCTGGTGGGTGGCGTTCAGCAGGCGCAGCTTCATCAGCTCGTAGGGGACCACGTCATCTACCAGCTGGACCCCGGCCTCCTCGAAAGGTGGCCGGCCGCTGGTGAACTTGTCCTCCAGGACCCATTGCGCGAAGTCCTCGCAGACCACCGGCCAAGCATCGTCGATGCCATAGCGTTCTGAAACCTCGGCGCGATCGGCCTCGGTCGTCACCGGGGTGATGCGGTCCACCATGGAGTTGGGGAACGGGACATGCCGCTGAACCCAAGCGCCGAACTCCGGGTCAGACGCGGAGGCGAAGGCGCCGAACATCTTGCGTGCGACCTCGCCGTTGCCCTGGATGTTGTCGCAGGTCATCACGGTGAACGGAGCAATGCCCCGTTCGCGGCGCAGCTTCAGTGCCGCGCAGATCAGCCCGAAGGTGGTCCGCGGCTCTTCGGGGTTGGCCAGGTCATCGAGGATGGCCTGATTTTGCTGGTCGAACTCGCCGGTGACCGGGTTGACGTTGTAGCCGCCCTCGGTGACGGTCAAGGACACGATGCGGATCTGCGGGTCTGCCAGCTGGCCAATGGCCCGCTGCAGGTCATCCGGGGCGTAGATGAAGTCCAGAATGGAACCAATGACGCGGCCCTCGACGCTGCCGTCGGGGTTCTTCACCATCAGGGTGTACAGCCCGTCGCTCTCGGCAAGGACATCGCGCATGCGCGCATCCGAAGGCATGACGCCCATGCCGATGATGCCCCAGTCAAGGGCCTTTCCCTCGTTCATGAGCTGATCGAGGTACATTGCCTGGTGCGCTCGATGGAATCCGCCTACTCCGAAGTGCACGATGCCTGCGCGCAGCTGGCTGCGGTCGTAGCGGGGGAGTTCGGCGTCGGCCTGGAGATTGGCCAGCGCGTTGTTGGACAGTTTCACGGTTTCACAACTCCTAGGAAGTGGGAGGTCGGGGGATGCTTAGGCGCGCTGGGCGGCTTCGCTGAGTGGCGCAGCTTCCGCACGGGGCTGGGTTCCGCGCAGGCTATGGGACATCAGGGCTGCCACCAGGTAGAGGGCCGCGAAGAGGTACACCATGCCGGCAGCGCCCAGCAGGTTGTAGAGCAGGGCGACCAGCAGTGGACCGGCGAAGACTGCAGCACCGATGCCCAAGTTGTAGGAAGCCATGGCAGCACCGGGGTTCTGCGGCGCAAGGGAGACCGCGATGGCTGACAGCGGCACGAATCCGGCCAGTCCAATGCCGAACACTGCACCGCACAACAAGGTCAGTCCGTAGGCGAAGTCCAGGCCGTTGTCCACGGCCCATGCCGGCACCAGGTACAGCGAGAGCATGGAGATGGCACACAGCACCGCACCGAACCACACCACGGTCTTGGACCAGCCGAGCTTGTCGCCCAGCGCCCCGAAGACCAGGTTGAAGGGGATGTTCACTGCGTAGATCACCGTGGTCAGGATGAGGAACTGGCCAACACTCCAGCCGAACCGGTCAACGAACAATGCCGGGAAGAAGATTGCCATGCCGTAGGTTGGCACGGAGTTAATGGTGCGGGTGAGCATCACCATCATGGCCTTGCGGTTGGTGACCAGCAGGCGCAAGCCGAAGCTCATGGTCTGCCAGACCTGTTCGGGGTTGTCGACCAGCGGCGCGCGTCCGGTTTTCTCCTTGACTCCGATCAGGGCTACCGCGGCACCGATGACCACCAGGGCCAAGGACAGCCACAGGGTCTGGTAGTAGCCCAACCCGAACAAATCGATGGATGCGCTGGCGGTCAGTGCACCCAGCGTTGGCAAGCCGGCGCTGAAGGCCACGTAGAACCAGCCGATGGCCACAGCCAGGCGCTTGGCATTTGCCGTCGCGGAGATCCACACCAGGAAACCGTACGCGAAGAACGGATAACCGAAACCGCGCAAGCCGTAGGTGATGAAGACCAGCGCGGTGCTGGACGAGTTCAGTGCAACCCCGAGGAACAGCACTTCGAACACGATCCACGTGGCTGCGCCGATCAGCATGACCTTGCGCGGGCCCCAAAGATCCGAGAGCGAGGCGGACAGGAATGCGGCCACGGCCACCGCCACGCCGTAGACCGTGACCAGGGTGCCGGCCAGCGGGATGGAGAAGCCGTGCTCGCCGGTCAGGTACGGCGCGAGGATATTGGTTTCGACGCCATCGCCGATCATGAAGATCATCAGGCCGACGAATCCCCACACCAGGGGACGGGGCAATCCCATTCGATCCAGCAAGGATTCCCGGGGCGAAACGCCTCCCGGCGCGGTGGACTGGGGGATGGACATCGTATGCGCTCCTTTGCGGCCGGACTGCCTTCTCTGCTTTGTGCTGGAATCAATCTAACACCAAAAAACACAAACTCAACATGAAAAGTGTTAAATTGTTTGTGTGAGGTTCAGTCTTTTGCGACTCAGTGCACAGGACATATCATCGAAATTGTGAAAAATGGGGAATCCAGAGTGGGAACAGCTGCTGCCGAAGATGTCGCGGGATTATCTCCTGACGACCGGCGTGATGAAATCACCGGCTACGTCAACCGCATGCAGCGTACGCGCGTCGAGGAGCTGGCCGAGATTTTCGGCGTCAGCGCAATGACGATCCACCGCGACCTTGACCACCTGGCCAAGGACGGCCGGCTGGAACGCATCCGCGGCGGAGCGCGGGCGATTACTGCACGCCTTGCTGAGCGGGACGTGAAACTGCGCCGGCACCTGCATGCCGAGATCAAGCAGAAGCTGGCAGCCACGGCCGCAACGCTGATCGAGCCGGACGCTGTCATAGCGTTGGACGACTCCACTACCGTGGGGGCACTGGGCGCGCACCTTGAAGCCCGGCAGCCATCCACCGTGATCACGCACTCGCTCGCGCTGATGGGGATCGTTTCCTCGCTGCCGAACATCGCCCTGGTCGGCCTGGGCGGGCAGTACTACCAGGAAACCGACTCGTTCCTCGGATCCATCGTGGTCGAGCAGGCGCAGCGCCTCACCGCTGACGCGGTCTTCGTGTCAACTACCGCGATCAAGAACCATGCGCTGCTGCACCCGGACGCGGAAGCCGCCCTGACCAAGCGAAGCCTGCTGAAAATGGGCGGGCGCAAGATCCTGGTCGTCGATTCCACCAAATTCGAATCTTCGGGCATGTACCATGTGATGGATCTCGGCGAATTCGACGACATTGTGGTCGATGACGGGCTCGACGCCGCAACGCGCACCGAGCTGCAACGCCTGGGCCCGCGCATCCATATCGCCACTACCTCGACGAAGGCCAACTCATGACCCCTACCCATGTCCTTGGAATCGATTCCTCGACGCAATCGTGCAAGGCGCTGCTTGTCGACGCAGCCACCGGCGAGATAGTGGCAAGCAGCCGCCAGCCGCATCTGCCGGGCACCCAGATCAATCCCGAACGATGGATCGAAGCCTTGGAAGCCAGCGCTGGCGGATTGATCGACCGGGCCGCTGCGTTGTCCGTGGCCGGGCAGCAGCACGGGATGGTGGCTCTAGATGCCCGGAACGAGCCGGTGCGCGATGCGATGCTCTGGAATGACGTGTCCTCGGCACCGCAGGCCGCGCAGCTGGGCGGTGAACTGGGAGGTGCCCAAGCTACCGCCGACAAGGTCGGCAGCGTCTTGGTGGCGTCGCTGACGATCACCAAGCTGCGCTGGCTGCGCGAACACGAACCGGCGAACGCCCGGCGCACCGCCCGCGTGGTGCTTCCCCACGACTACCTCACCTGGCACCTGGGCGGGCGCAAGGAATTCGTCACGGATCACGGAGATGCCTCCGGGACCGGCTATTACTCGACGGCCGAGCGGCGGTTCCTGCCCGAGCTGGCGGAGCAGGCCCTGGGGCATCCTGTTCAGCTCCCGCGGCTTGCCGCCGCCAATGAACTGGTCGGCCAGACCGCGCAGGGAGCCAGGATCGCGGCCGGAACCGGTGACAACATGGCTGCCGCATTGGGGCTGGACTTGCAGCCGGGCGATGTGTGCGTGTCCATGGGCACCTCGGGCGTGGCTTCCGCGCTGGTCGAGCGCAGCGTGCATGATGGCGGCGGCATGGTCAGCGGCTTCGTGGCGGCCGGCGCGAACTACCTGCCGCTGGCCTGCACGCTCAATGGCGCGCCGGTGCTGGATTTCGGTGCGCGCATGCTGGGCGTGAGCCAGCAGGAATTCTCCGATCTTGCCCTGGCGGCCCAACCCGGATCCGGCGGCGTCACCCTGCTGCCGTACTTCGGCGGCGAACGGACCCCCAACAGGCCCGAATCCACGGGCGTGCTGCGGGGGCTGCGCACGGGCACCACACGCAATGAGATGGCCCGCGCCTATGTGGAAGGCCTGCTGTGCTCGATGAAGGATGCGGTGGCAGCCCTTGAAAATGCCACCGGGGTGGTGACCCGCAGGATCCTGCTGATTGGCGGCGGCGCCCAATCCGAAGCCGTGCGGCGAATTGCCCCGCAGGTCTTCGGCGTCGCCGTGGACGTTCCGCAGCCCGCGGAATACGTGGCGCTGGGAGCCGCCCGGCAAGCGGCCTGGGCACTGAGCGGCAAGGAGGAGCCTCCGCACTGGGATATTGCCGCGCCGACTCGTTTCGAGGCGCAGCCGCGTCCGGAAATCTATGCCCGCTATGCAGAACTGCGCGAGGCGACGGACGGCTGGACCTAACGGGCAACATCTTCGGCCGGTCCGCACGCCGGGGTCTGGCCACTGCCAGCAGAACGAAACAGCGTCCCTTCCTTCGATCAGCGTGAACTGATCAAAGGAAGGGACGCTGTTGCTTGTCCGGGAAAACCGGGACTAGCGGTCAATCGATTCCTTGTCGGTGCCTTCCGGGTACAGGATGGCATTGCCGGCAGCCACCTGGATGGTGATCTTATGCGGCGAGTTCGGATCGGTTGCAAGCTGGTTCTCAACCGAACCGGCGGCCGTATTCTGCCGCAGGTCGTAGGTTCTCTCGGGCAGCTGCAGCTCCAGCGAGCCGGCGCTGACACTGCCGTCGACGCTCTTGGGCGCCTCGCCCGACAGTTCGCCGATCAGTTCGCCGGCCGAGACGTCGAACCGTGCGCTCTCGACATTTTCCAGGCGGACCGTTGCTTCGCCGGCACCCAGATCGACATCGGCGGTGTGCGCGCTGCCGGTGAGTTCCAGATCTCCGGCGCCAACCTCCACCACGACGTTCTTGTAGTCGCCGACGGCATTGAAGGATCCGGCGGACAAATCGAAGTCGGCATCCAGGGTTCCGTTGTTCAGGGATTGTGGAAGCACCAGCGTTGCCTCGTTTTCGTCGAATCCGCAGCCGAAAAAGCAGAAATTGTCCCAGGCGTTCGGCGCGTCGACGACCAGCCGGTTGCCTTCGCGGTGCAGCTTCCAGTTGGCGGCCTTGGCGCTGCGGACCTCAAGGGTTGCTTTCTCGGTGTCTGCGAAGACCAGGTCGAAGCGACCCGAGCTGGCCGAAACTTCCAAGGCGGTCACCCCGGAGACTTCGGCTTCGTGGATCGAATGCTCCCGGGACACCGAAGCGAAAGCGCTGCGTGCCGTGGCGATGACCATGGTGAGAATGACCAGCCCGCCCAGCACCGCGAGGATGATGTTCAGCGGCTTGCCGTTGTTGGAGGGAGCCGGAGGGGTTGGGGGTAGCGGCATGGTGTGCGTGGAAGTCATGATCCTGTCCTGTCTGTGCGGTTGGTGCCCAGGGTTTCGATATGGGCCAGGGCTGCCAGCACGCGCCGGTTGCCCGTTCCGTCGGCTTCCAAGCCGAGCTTCTGGAAGATGGAAGTGATGTACTTTTCAACGCTGGCTTCCGAGAGGAAGAGCAGCGCGGCGATGGCCTGGTTGGATTTTCCTTCGGCCAATGCGGCCAGGACTGTGCGTTCCCGGTCGGTCAGGTTCTGCATGCGGTCATCGTGATTTCGCCGGGTCAACAGCTGTGCCACCACTTCCTGGTCCAGGATGGTTCCGCCACCTGCAATCTGCTCCAGCGAAGCAATGAACTCGCTGACATCCGCAACACGGTCCTTGAGCAGGTAGCCGATCGCTGAGGACTGGGTGGAGATCAGTTCCGAGGCGTAGCGTTCCTCCACGTACTGGGAGAGCACCAGCACCGGCAGATCCGGATACTTCTTGCGCAGTTCCAGCGCCGCGCGGATGCCTTCATCCGTGTAGGTCGGCGGGAGCCGGACATCAAGGATGCAAATCTGCGGGAATTCTCCCGCGGAGGCGGTCTCCAGGAAATCCATCAGCCCGCTGGCCTCTGGCAGATCCGCGACCACCTGGTGGCCGCTGTGCGCCAGCAACCTGACCAGCCCTTCGCGCAGCAGGACCGAGTCCTCGCATATCAGTACGCGCATGGCACGTTCACCTCCACTGCGGTTGGCCCGCCAGCCGGGCTGTCCAGATTCAGGGTGCCGCCGGCGGCGAGAACCCGATTGTTGATTCCATCCAGGCCACCGCCCGGGGTAATGCGCGCCCCGCCGGTGCCGTTGTCCTCGATGCGGGCCCACAGGCTTTGCTGCCCCTCGTGCTCCCGCACCCTCACGGTGACCTGGCAGCGCTGGGCGCGCGAATGCTTGGCCGCGTTGGTCAGCGCCTCGGCGATGGCGAAGTACACGGCCGCCTCGGCCACGCGCGGGTAGCGGCCATTGAGCTGGACGTCGAGGCCGACCGGGATGTGCGAGCGGCCGGCGATGGCCGACAGCGCCGCATCCAGTCCGCGGTCATCGAGCACCGAAGCGTAGATTCCGCGGGTGAGCTGGCGCAGTTCGGTAATTGCCGATTTGGTCGAAGCGTGGGCTTCGGCCACCAGTTCCTTGGCCTGCTGCGGATCGGAGTCGATCTGCTGGTGGGCAAGGCCCAGGGTCATGGCCACGGAAACCAGCCGGGGCTGGACCCCGTCGTGCAGGTCGCGTTCGATGCGGGTGCGTTCCACCTCTGCGGCGCGCACGGCTCCTTCGCGCTGCACCGCGGTGGTGCGCACTCGTTCCACCAGTGCTGTTTCGCGGGCAATCGAGCCGACGATTCCCACGGTGACCATGCGGTGCAAGAAGACCAAGCCGACGGCCACTGCCAGTCCCAGCAGGGCGGCCAGTAGCAGCCACGGAGCCTGGCCAACCGGGATCTGGAAGCCCCACAGCCCTGGAACGCTCGCCAGCGGATCAGCCTGACCCGATTGCAGGACCGGGGCGAAGGCGACGATGCCGGTGCGGACTGCCAGCTCCATTGCGCTGAGCATCAGCGAACCGGCCAGGCAGGAGAAGAGCAAGCTTCCCAGCAGGGCCCACATGCGTCCGTTGGCCAGGTTGCGCCCCAGTGAGCGGACGTATTCGCCGAAACCCTCGCGGCGGCGGGGCCGCCAGCTCAGGGCAGTGACGTCCATGTCGTAGAGGTTGCTGACTCGCATCAGCTCGAAGCGGGCGATGCCGAAGAGCGCGTAGACCAGGCCGGCCAGGAAGACCAGCCCCAGGCCGAGCAGAGGGGTCAGCGCGATGCCGAGCGAGAGCCATCCGAGCAAAAGTGAAAACATGATCAGGCCGGCGGAACCGAGCAACGCCATTTGCAGCAGCGTCATGCCCAATCTCAGCGGGGGACGGGCCGGTGCGGTGCCCGGTGAAACCTTGGGTGTCGAAGTCATACCTCAACACTAGAGCGCGCAGGTCAGCGCCAACACCGAGGGAACCGGAGTTCTTCATTATGGAAAACCCGAAGAATCTTCCGCCGGGGGTGCCATTGCGGCCGTTCGAAGCGCAGGATGGACAGATGAAAACGAATCAGGATCCGCAAGCCACAGGAACAGCGCGCATCGAGGTCAAGCCCCTGACCGAGGAACGCATGGAAGACTTCGCCACGGTTGTGAATCCGAACCATCGCGAGAAGCACTGCTGGTGCTTGTCACACCGGCTCAGCGCCACCGAAATCAGGGAACGCGGCGCAGGGGACCGTTTCGAAGCCATGCGCTCGCTGAGCGCCGAACCGATTGCCCCGGGCGTCATCGCTTATCGGGGCGGTGAACCGGTGGGCTGGTGCAGCATTTCGCCACGCTCGCAGATCCCGCTGCTGGCGAAGTCCAAGCTCATCAGGCCCGTGGATGAGCTGGAAGTCTGGAGCATCATTTGCATGGTGGTGCGCAGCGGCCACCGCCGCCAGGGCGTGAACCGGGCCATGCTCCACGGCGCAGTGGAGTATGCGCGGGAGCTCGGGGCTTCAGCGGTCGAGGCCTACCCGGTGGATCCTGCAGGACGCATGGACTTGACCATGGCTTTCGTCGGAACGCGGAAGATGTTCGAGCAGGTCGGGTTCGAAGTCGTTGGAGTCAGCGACGCCCAGGCCAGCAAGATGCCGCGGCTGATCATGCGCAAGGTGTTCTGACCCGGTGGCGTCGCGATGCCTGCGCTCCGCTGGGAGCATAGGGAGTCGAACACGATTGTAATTATCGCGGGTCAGCCAACGCCTCGACGCCACGCACCCCTTCATCATCTAGGCGAGGTTTGAAATAGGTCGAAATAGCAGTTTTTGCCGCGTTTCCAGCGGCGACAGGCTCCCTGGCTTCAATGGCATCGAATATGGCCCTGTCCAAGGCCATCACCTTTTTCTTTTCGAGAGACTCGTTATCCGCGTGGCTCATCTGGTCATTCATGACATTCAAAATGGCGCCGGAAACTGCCTCTCCACAGATACGCAGCAGGCTGTTGTGGCTGGCATCCCATACTGCTGCATGGAAATCGAGGTCGGCCCGATTGAAGGATCCGGAGCTTGCCTCTGCCTCGGATTCCATCCGTTCCACCGCATCGCGCATAGCCGACAGCTGCTCGGAGTTGTGCATCACAGCTGCTAGCTGGCAAGCAGAACTTTCCAGAACGATTCTGAACTGCACCAGTTCCGAGAGCGAGAGGGAAGCAATGCGCGCCATATTCGCAAAGGACCGGCCCAAATTATCTGTGGAAACCGGTAAGACAACCGGGCCGCTGCGGCTGCCGGGACGCGACGCGATGAGGCCTTGGCTTTGTAACACTCGCAATGCCTCGCGCACAGTTGGGCGGCTGACAGAGAACTGGACCATGAGCTCGCGTTCGCTGGGAAGATGCTGTCCAGGTTCAATTTCCTTGGACAGAATCGCCTCCTCGATTTGTTGCACGACTCGCTCGTAAGTCAATGTTGGCACGGCCGGCGTGAAAGTTGGCTTGCTCATTTGGGGCCTTCCTTTAGCTGCGAGTGGAAACGGTTAGCGGACAAGGTATTGCAGTTATCCGGGGTAGCGTTGCCCCGGCCGAATATTTCAACAACTGGTAAGACCAGAAAACTTAGTAGAAATATCAGCATATATGGTGTTGTATGGATCACATCACTCAATAGGCATGTTGACCGATGGAGATCCCATGAATAAGAAAAAGAACTACAGCCTGCTTGCGGCGACAGTGCTGGTCGGCTCTTTGGCGCTGACTTCGTGCTCTGCAGGATCAGGCGGGACTTCGCCGGAAGGATCTGCCGGCAACGATTCGGTGACTGTCGCGCTGACAGGTGAACCCGTCAATCTGGACTTCACCACGACTGCCGGGGCGGCTATACCGCAAGCGCTCATGTCCAATGTCTATGAAGGATTGGTCGAGATCGACCAAGAAGGAAAGATCCAGCCGTTGCTCGCCGAATCGTGGGAGCTGAGCAACGGGAACAAGACCTATACTTTCAAGCTTCGCGAGGGCGCAACCTTCTCCAACGGGGAAGCTTTCACCGCTGATGACGTCAAGTTCAGTATCGAGCGAGTTAAGTCCGATGCCTGGGTCTCGAGCCTGAAGAAGAAAATGGAAATTGTTGACTCTGTCGAGGTCCTCAGCGACTCCGAGGTCGCCATTACGTTGAAGCAGCCTAGCAATGCCTGGCTATTCGACATGGGTACCCTGGTTGGAGCCATGTTTGACCCGAGCGGTGTTGACGAGTTGGCCTCCACCGCCATCGGAACCGGGCCTTACGAAATTGAGGCTTGGAACCGCGGACAGTCCATCGAATTCGCAACGCGCGATGACTACTGGGGTGAGAAGCCACAAGTTGAGAACGTCTCCTTGCGGTACTTCGCCGATGCGGTAGCTACGACCAACGCACTTCAATCCGGCGACGTGGATGTTGTCTACAACATGCAGTCCCCGGAATTGCTCTCCAGCTTCGAGTCCAATGACAAGTTCCAGGTCCTTGAAGGCACCTCCAACGGTGAGATCATCTTGTCGATGAATAACAAAAAGGCGCCCTTCGATGACAACCGAGTGCGCCAAGCGGTCATGTACGCCATCGATCGCCAGGCTGTGGTAGATACCGCATGGAACGGCTATGGCACGGTGGTGGGCGGGCCGGTCCCGACCACTGACCCGTATTATGAAGATCTTAATGACATCTACCCGCACGATCCGGAGAAGGCCAAGGCACTTCTTAAGGAAGCGGGCGCTGAAAATCTGCAGATCACCTTCAAGGTTCCAACCCGTCCCTATGCCACAGCGGTCTCTGAAATTGTCGTCTCGCAACTCGCTGACGTCGGAATCAATGCGAAGATCGAGTCCTCCGAATTCCCAGCGGTCTGGCTCGATGAAGTCTTCACGAAACACGATTACCAGATGTCGGTGGTCCTGGCGGTGGAGAGCCGTGACGTCTTGGCCATGTTCAACAACCCGGATTACTACCTGGGCTACGACAACTCAGACATCAAGGATCTTGCGGCGAAGGCCGACGCCTCGGATGAAGCAGGCTACGTGGAAGGCATGAAAAAAGTGGTTCGCACCATCGTTGATGATGCCGCGGCAGATACCTTGTTCATCTTCCCGAACATCGTTGTAGCGAAGTCCGACGTGACCGGCATTCCGGCCAATTCCGTGACTGAAGCGCTGGACATGACCAATATCGGCTGGAAATAGCTTCAAAGCCGCACCGACAAAGGGAATAGCACGTGGGTATTAGACTACTGATCAACTTGGCAAGATTCGTTGCCACATATGTGATTGCAACGGTTGCAGTGTTCCTATTCATGCGAGCGATTCCTGGAGATCCCGCCCAGATCGCACTGGGCGTGAACGCTACCCCGGAGCTATTGGCCAAAACTCGTGCCGAGTTCGGTACGGACAGGCCGCTAATAGTCCAGTACTTCGATTGGGCGCTGGGGTTGCCTGCCGGAGACTTCGGCACCTCCTATGTCACGCGGCAAGACATCAGTCCGCTGATTATCGACCGGGTGCAGGTCAGCCTGATTTTGGTCCTGCTGGCAATGATCCTCGCCTTGGCTATTGCGATTCCCTTCGGAACTTTCGCGGCAGTCAAGCACCGCAATCCAAGCGGCATCATTGTCAGCGGCATCAGTCAGATAGGTGTGGCTATTCCCAACTTCCTCGCCGGTATCTTGCTGGTGGTTGTCTTTGCAGTGGGGCTCGGCTGGCTTCCGGCCAATGGGTGGACACCGCCCGGTGAGGACTTCGCAGATTTCATCTCCCGTGTGATCCTGCCTGTGCTCGCTTTGGCCTCCGTACAGGGAGCCATCCTGACCCGCTATGTCCGTTCCGCAGTAATGGAAGTGATGAGCGAGGACTACCTGCGGACGGCTCGGTCCAAAGGGCTGGGGAAGCTCGAATCGCTGGTCAAGCACGGGTTGCGCAACGCTTCGATACCGGTCTTAACCGTGACGAGCGTCCAGTTGGCGGCATTGATCATCGGTGCGGTGGTCATAGAACGGGTGTTTGTCATCCCGGGGCTGGGATCCATGCTGCTCGACGCGGTCGGCAACCGCGATCTTCTTACCGTGCAATCGGTAGTCATGGTGCTCGTAGCGATTACCTTGATCATCAACCTGGTCGTTGACGTGCTGTACACGATCCTGGATCCACGCATTCGAAAGGGCGCGTAATGTCTGCAGAACCGGTAATCGCTCCAAGCACCCGCCGTAAGCTCTCCGCGACACTGCTGGTAGGCAGCATTCTCGTGGCTACGGTGGTGCTTGCCGCGCTCATCTCCTTCGTCTGGACCCCTTTCGACCCGGTACAGGCAGTTCCCCAAGATCGCTTGCAAGGATCCAGCGCCACCCATCTGATGGGCACCGACAGGTACGGACGCGACGTATTCTCGGGAATCCTGTACGGCGCACGCATTACGTTGCTCGTGGGTTTGGTTGCAGTAGGCATCGCACTGGTCATTGGCACACCGCTGGGGATCCTGGCTGGAATGCGTGGTGGCATCACCGAGGAAGTCACCATGCGCGGCGCAGATATTCTCCTCGCTTTTCCTGCGCTGCTGGTAGCGATCATGTTCGGAGCAGTATTCGGAGCTAGCACTTTTACAGCCATGCTCGCGATCGGCATTGGCTCGATCCCCGGCTTTGCGCGTGTTGCGCGAAGCGGCACCCTGCAAGTGATGAGCACCGAGTACATCATGGCCGCCAAGGCATCGAGCCAGAGCAGCTGGCGTATCGCACGGCGCCATGTGCTGCCTAATATCATCGGCATGGTTGTAGTGCAGTGCTCGGTATCGTTTGCCATCGCTGTACTTGCCGAAGCGGCCTTGTCCTTCCTTGGCTTGGGCACTCCGCCACCGGTCCCATCCTGGGGCCGAATGCTCCAGGAATCACAGCAGTTCCTCGGGACGTTCCCGATGCTTGCCGTCTGGCCGGGCGCAGCCATTGCCGTTGCAGTGCTGGGCTTTACATTGCTTGGTGACGGCCTGCGTGATCGGTTCGATCCGAAACTGAATGGAGAACGGTAATCCATGGATAAGAAACTAGCTGCCGACACCCTGATAGATGTTCAGGACCTGACAATCAGCACCAAGCAACGCACACTAGTCTCGAACTTTAATCTGCGCATGAAGCCGGGCGATCGCGTAGGACTGATTGGCGAATCCGGTTCCGGAAAGTCGATGACCACCTCCGCCCTCATGGGGTTGCTCCCGGAAGGAGTCAGTGCCAGCGGAACCATCCAGTTCGCGGGCCACCCGCGGAATCTGGTAGAGGCAACCGACAAGGAAATGCAAAGAATCCGCGGCAAGGATATGAGCATGGTCTTCCAGGAACCGCTCACCGCGTTGAATCCGTTGATGAAGGTCGGGCCGCAGGTCGCGGAAATCATGATCAGCCATAAGACCGCTGCCTCAAAATCAGCGGCCCAGGCTCGTGCGGTGAAACTGCTCGAATCGGTCAAGTTGCCGGATCCGGCACGGGCCGCGCGTTCATATCCGCACCAGCTGTCCGGCGGCCAACGACAGCGCGCCATGCTCGCAATGGCACTGGCCAATAACCCGGGTCTGTTGCTCTGCGATGAACCGACCACGGCATTGGATGTAACGGTACAGCGACAGGTTCTGGATCTGATTCTGGAATCGGTCCAGGAACGTGGAACTGGCCTGCTGTTTATCACGCATGACCTTTCGGTTGTCGCCAATGTGTGCGACCGAGTACTGGTGATGAACAACGGCCAAGTCGTTGAAGAAGGCGATACCAGCGAGGTATTCAGCAATCCGCAGCACCCTTATACCCGAGGCCTGTTGGCCGCGTCCGATCTGAACGCCACAGATGCCGATGGACGACTGTTCACTGTATCTTCGGCCGCTGCCTACATCCCTCCGTCGGCCGAAACGCAAGCGGCTCCGGAAGCGGTTGTCGAGGAAATCAAGCCTGTCCAAGAACACAGCCAATCCCCAGCGGACAGCGCCGTAGAACCGTCCGCGCTGATTAGTGTCAAAGACCTGACCCGAATCTACCCTGTTGGACGCTCATCGCTCTTCGGGAAGCGCTCCGAAGTTCATGCCTTGAAAGGTGTTTCCTTCGATGTTGCTGCTGGTCAGCGTTTTGGCGTCGTCGGTGAATCAGGTTCCGGGAAATCCACCTTGCTGCGCATCCTGGCAGGTTTGGACCAACCAACTTCGGGCAGCGTCCGTGTGGCCGGAAGCGAGGTTGCCGGGGCCAGAGAACGGGACCTGGTCCAGCTGCGCCAGCAGCTGCAGATCGTTTTCCAGGACCCCATGGGATCGCTGGATCCGCGGATGCGCGTCCGGGACATCATCGCTGAACCCCTGCTTGTTCCAGGGCAAAAGGCGGATAGCGCCAAGCACCGGAAGATGGTCGCGGAAATGCTCGGATCAGTGGGACTGCCTGCTGACGCTGCCGACCGCTTCCCACACCAATTCTCCGGTGGCCAGCGCCAGCGAATTTCAATTGCTCGCGCGCTGATCTGCGAGCCTCGAGTGCTGGTGGCTGACGAACCAGTTAGCGCACTGGATGTCTCCGTCCGGGCTCAAGTGCTGAATCTGCTTTCGGATCTGGTCGATGACTACCAGCTGACCCTCGTTTTCGTCTCCCACGATCTAGGCGTGGTGCGTTATATCTGCGACAACGTCGTGGTGATGAACGAAGGACGGATCGTCGAAAGCGGAACCACGGAACAAATCTATGAGAATCCGCAACACGCCTATACGCGCACTTTGGTGAATTCTTCTATGTCCCTGCGCAGCGAACTGGCACTTCGCTAGTACTGCATTTTTACTTGAGAGGTCCTCATGTCCCAGATTTCCGAACACACCACCGCACTGCACCAACTTTCAGCACGGGAACTGCATGCAGCCTATGCCGCAAAGGAAATCTCGCCGGTGGATGTCGCCAACTCGGTCATCCAACGGGTCCAGGAACGAGAACCGGTACTTAACGCGATGTACCAGTTCGATCCGGTGGACGTACTGAGCCAGGCTCGCGAAAGCGAACAACGCTGGGCCAGCGGAACAGAGCTCGGTCCACTGGACGGAGTGCCGGCAACGGTCAAGGAAAATATTGCCCGCAAGGGCATCCCGATGCCTTCGGGAACTGCCTTGTCCAACCCCAAGATTCCAACGCAGAACTCGCCGGTCACTGATCGAATTCTTGAAGCAGGTGCCATCCTCGTCGGCTCGACGACGATGCCGGACTGGGGCATGCTCTCATCGGGAGTATCCAGCCTGCACGGAGTATCGCGTAGTGCCTGGAACCCCGAATGGACCACTGGCGGCTCCAGTGCGGGTGCGGGATCAGCTGCCGCGGCGGGATACGGGCCGCTTCACGTAGGTACCGACATTGGCGGTTCCATCCGCCTGCCCGGAGGCTGGCAGGGCCTTGCAACACTGAAGCCAAGCGCGGGACTGATTCCCCTGGATGTGCCGTACATTGGCCGCGCTGCAGGTCCGATGGGACGTACCGTGGATGACATTGCTCTTTTCATGTCGGTCCTCGGACAGCCGGATATCCGGGACTACACGGCACGGGCCTACCCTGACATGGAGTGGCGGTCAAAGCTTGGCAGCGTCCAAGGGATGAAAATCGGACTTCAGCTCAAGGCAAATGCCGGAGCCGCTGTCGATCCCGAGGTCCTCTCGGCGGTGCAGTCGGTTGCGGAAGTATTTGCACAGGACGGCGCCATCGTGGAAGAGCTGCCGCCGTTCATCGACCAAGGCATGCTTGACCGGCTTGACTGCTTCTGGCGTACCCGGTCCTGGGCAGATTACCGCGACCTGCACGAAAGCGAACAGGCGAAGGTTTTGGACTATATCGTGCGCTGGTGCGAGGGCGGAGCCAAGTTCGATGGCGCCGACACGATCAGGAATTTCGGTGCGATCGACCAGATGCAGAAGGCGACCATCGCGGCCACCTCAGGGTATGACCTCATCATCTCTCCAGTTTCACCTATGGCTGCTTTCCCGGCGGAACAGCCGATGCCGGTGGTGGATCCTGACGCTACCATGTGCCATATCGCGTTCACCGCCCCGTACAACATGTCCGGACAGCCCGCGGCTACCGTCAATTGCGGATTCACTGCCGAGGGCAAACCCATCGGCGTGCAGCTGGCCGGGGCAGTAGGAACGGATGATGCTGTGCTTCGCGCGGCCAACTGGTATGAAGCGGCCCGGCCGCACAGCGCCACTCCGCAGTGGTCAGCCTTGGACTGAGCATCCGGCACCAAAAAGGGTGCAGCAACCGTCGTGATTGCTGCGCCCTGTGTGCTGAAGTCCAGTGACAGTACTTCGGAGGATTCACGTCGTCTGCCCGAAGGAAGCCAACGCGGCAAGTGCATTCCGGTCATCTTCGTTCAGCAGGTGTCCGTAGTATTCAAACAGGCTGCTGCGGGCAAGATGCTCGGCCAGGTGCGCATCCTGATTCTGGATTGCCAAGAAGACCTCGTGATGATGGTCCAGAGTACGTTGCATCAGAGCCTCGTCATCAGCGCTTTGCTCAATGCTGGAGGTGATGAGCTGCTCGATGGAGTGGCGAACTGCTTCCCCGGTAATTTGCAGCAACGCATGGCCGCTCGCTTGCGCGATCACGTCATGGAAATCGAGGTCGGCTTGGCTGAACGCGCTTTGGCTTTGCGAACGCGCCGCCCGCATCCGTGCCATCGCCTTTTCGAGCTTCAACAAGTCCGCCTCGGAACGTCGCGTAGCGGCCAGGGAATTGGCCGAAGATTCCATGGTCATGCGGTAAATGAGCAGATCCGCGAGGCTCGACGCCGAGGTCGTAGCCAGGCGGCTGATCATCTTGCGCAATGGGGCTGAGGTTGGAGAGAGGACTACTGCTCCGCGCGGATCGCCCGGTCGCGAGGCAATGATCCCGTTGCTTTCCAGTACTCGCATCGCTTCCCGGACTGATGAGCGGCTTACCTCGAACTGGGTCACCAGCTCGCGCTCTCCAGGAAGCCGGTCCCCGATTTTCAGCTCTCCGTTTAGCACTTGGTTCTCGATGCGACTGACAATGGCTTCAAATGCGCGCGTTTTCGTAGCTGCTGGAACCTGAGGTGTCTGAGGCATCTTCAGTTGCTTTCCTGATGGTCGTCTGTGCGGTGAATCCTTGGCAGCGTCGCCTAATTCGGCGGCGTGTAACGACCATCGATGGCGGTCCAACCACCATCGACGGTGAGCACCGAACCAGTCACGAAGCTCGAAGCCTGCGAAGCGAGATAGACGATGGCTCCAGCCATTTCCTCTGGCCTGGCCCAGCGGCCCAAAGCACTCTTCTGGGCATAGGCATCGTACCAGTCGGGAATGGCCTTAATTTGCGCGGTCAGCGGGGTTTCGACAACTCCCGGGGCAACCACATTGACCCTCACGCCCTGTGGCCCGAATTCTGCGGCCGCGGTTCGGACTAGCTGGACCAGTGCCGACTTCGTGGCTGCATAGACGCTTTGCCCGGGCTCAACCACCGACGCGCGAATTGATGCGATACCGATAATGGACCCGCCGCCATTGGCTGCCAGCCGGGGAGCGAAGGCTTGGATCAGGCCGAATGAAGCCTTCAGATTCAAGTTAACGACGCGGTCGAATTCTTCCATCGTGTAGTCCACGATGCGCTTTCGGACATTCGTGGCGGCGGTGAACACCAGGGCTGCGATGTCGCTGAATTCTTTTGAGACGGCCTGAACGGCTTGGTTATCCAAGACATCAAGTTCGACAACTGTTGAACTTCCGCGAAGCTTATCGGCAGTCTCCTGCGCGGTGCCGGCATCGCGGTCGGCGCAAATCACGTGTGCGCCGTGCGCATCCAGTGCCAGAGCCGCTTCTCGGCCGATGCCACTGCCTGCACCAATCACCATGACTCGCTGGCCGGCGAATCGGAATAGCTCGGTGTAATCCATTGTGCTGTCCTTCGTTTGTATTGCTTCGTTCTAGGGGCGGATGATGGCCATCCGGGTGACCGTGAATTCTTCCATTGCGAAGCGGGGGCCTTCTCGTCCGATGCCGGAATCCTTTACGCCTCCATAGGGCATGATGTCAGACCTGAAACCGGGAATTTCATTAACTACGACCCCTCCGACTTCCAACTCGTCGATGGCCCTGAACGCGGTCTTCAGCGACTTGCTGAAGATGGCTGCCTGCAGGCCGTACCGTGAGTCGTTCACCTGCGCAAAAGCTGCATCGAGGTCGGGGACGGTGCGCAAGCAAATGACAGGACCGAATATTTCCTCGCACCATAGTTCTGCATCGGTCGGGACGTTACTCAGAACCGTAGGCTGGATGGATTCCCCCAGCAGATCCCCGCCAGACAGTACCTGTGCTCCGAGCTGCTTTGCCTTCCCGACCCATGACATGACGCGTTCGGTGGATGTCTTGTTGATCAACGGGGCCACCCGGGTCTTCTCCGAACGTGGGTCGCCCACAACTATTTCGCCAATGCGCGCCAACAGCTTTCGCTGGAAGTCGCCGGCAATTTTCTCATCGAGCAGTACCCGCTGGACAGAGATGCAGGCTTGACCGTTGGCGTAGAATCCACCGCGCAGCACGGCATCAACTGCTGCCGGGATATCGGCGTCTTCGGCCACGATGAAACCCGTGTTGGACCCCAGCTCCAGCACTGCCTTGCGAGGCGCCGCGTTCTTGGCAATCTGGTGGCCGACTGCCGCGGAACCGGTGAAGGAGACCACTGCGGAGCGCGGATCAGCGACCAATGTTTCGCCGACGTCGATGCCGCCCGTGACCAGTTGGACCGCTGCGGCACTGACCTCATGGGAGGCCAGCGCTTCGCGAATCAGGTGCACAGCCCACAAAGTGGATAAGGGTGTATTCGGAGCTGGCTTGATGATGATGGGGCATCCGGCCGCCAGCGCCGGTGCGAGCTTATGGCTGGCCAAGAGCAATGGGTAATTGAAACCGGCAATGCCGATCACTATCCCTGCAGGCTTGCGGGTCCAGTACCCGATCATTCCATCGCCGCTGGCCTGCAAATCCAAGGGAACTGTTTCGCCGCGCAAGCGGGCGACTTCCTCCGCGGCCGCGGCCCATGTGGTCAAGGTACGCGCAACTTCGACTCGGCAGTCCACGAGGGGTTTGCCAGTTTCAAGGACCAGCAATTGCTCAAGCTCTTCGCGATGCTCGCACATCTTCTGATGGACGGCCAAGAGTATTGATCGCCGGGTCCCGGTGCTCAGCTTCTCGACTTCCTTGGCGACACTTTGGGCAGCATCCAGAGCCTGGCTGGCCAAAGCCACAGAGCCTACAGGCGCGTGCGCAACTACTGAGCCATCGAAAGGGAAGATGACCGGGACTGTTTCCGCACAGGGCATCCATCCATCACCGATGGGCAATCCCTCAGGGTAAGCAACTGAGTGCAAAGACATCGTTCCTGCTTTCGAGTTGGAGCTAGAGTTATTCCTGCTGGTCTGACCAGTAGATGTCCAAAGCTAATCAGTGATCTAGCTCGCAGTCAACGGGTTTGAAGAAAATGATCCGTTCACACGTCTCAATCGTTGAATTCATTGACATTTGATGAATATCGGGGAACAGTAAAGCCCATTGATCCCTTTTGGGATACCGAGATTTCATATACCCGAGCACAGGCGGTGGCGATGGCTTTTGACTGGAGAAGCAACGTTTCGCTGGCGAGGGAAACTGCTGGGGTCATCAGCGAACGTGTTTTCCTCGGACGGTATTTGCCGGGACAAGTTTTGGTGCAGCAACGGCTCTCCGAGGAACTGGGCGTCAGCCGGACACCCTTGCGTGAAGCGTTGGCATTACTTGAGTACGAAGGCTTGCTCCAGCTCGATTCTTCCGGGCGAGCCACCGTAACGATCATGGATGCAGCCGACCTGCGTGAAGCACTGGATTTCCGTGAACTGCTGGAGTCGGCCGCCTGCGATGTGGCCATCCGCCGTATTTCGCCATCCATGATCACCGATTTGCACCAAGCTTTGAGCAACCCGGAAACCGCAACCCCGAATAGTGCCTCAAAGGTGCATCTGTTGCTGCTGAATTCCTCGGGCAATCGATACTTTCAAGGGTTCTCGACCCTTGTCCGGATGACCGAGGAGGTGCATTTGCCTGCCACCGCGTGTTACGCGGCAATTGCGGCCAAACTGCGGATACTCCAACGAGGCATCCTGGAACATCTAGCCGAAGCCGACGGACAAGCCACGCAACGTCAAGTGCATGAATACTTCAACGAACTTCGCAATCACCTAGCCGCTAATGAAAGGCCCGCCCAATGAAAACCTACAGCGTTGCAGCGATTCCCGGAGATGGGATCGGTCCCGAAGTCATGAGCGGAACACTCAACGTTCTTGCTGCAGCGCAGAAGCAGTTTGGGTTCTCGATCGATCTGACTACTTATAATGCAGGAGCCAAGCATTACCTGCAGACCGGTGAGCTCTGGAACCCGCAACTAACTGAAGAGCTGCGTGGACACGATGCCATTCTCTTTGGTGCGATGGGAGACCCCGCCGTTCAGCCGGGCATTCTTGAACGCGGGTTTATCCTGGCGATGCGCCAAGAATTCGAACAGGCGGTCAACCTGCGCCCCGTCAAGCTCTATCCAGGAGTCGCTACGCCTATTGCCGGGCTGACCCCGGAACGTTGCGATTTGGTGATCGTCCGTGAAAATACCGAAGGAGCCTACGTCGGCCAAGGCTCAACAATCCACGCAAATACGCCGCAGACCGTAGCGGTCCAGGAATCAGTCAATACTCGGCAGGGGATCTCGCGAGTAGTGGAATACTCCTTCAAACTGGCTATGAGCCGACGCAAGAAGCTCACCTTGTGCCATAAGAAGAACATACTTATCGAAGCAGGGAAGCTCTGGCAGGACGTCATTGACCAAGTCTCTGAGCTCTATCCCGAAGTGGAAGTCGACTATGTCCATGTCGATGCCATGTGCTTCCACCTCCCGGTTTCGCCAGAACGATTCGATGTCGTGGTTACCGACAACCTCTTCGGAGACATCATCACGGATCTCGGGGCGGTCATTCAGGGAGGCCTGGGAGTCGCAGCAAGCGCGAACCTCAACCTTGATGGCGGAGCACCGAGCATGTTCGAAGCCATCCATGGGTCGGCACCCGACATTGCAGGAAAGGGCTGGGCCAATCCAGTCGGCGCGATCCTGTCAGGTGCGATGATGCTTGCGCATCTAGGCGAGGAGCGGGCCGCGTTGGCCATCGAATCTGCTGCAGTGAGCGTGGTGCGAGAGCTTCCTGCGCTAGCTGGACCGGGCATGGGGAAGAACACCACTGGCATAGCAGAGGATATTGCTCGGCTGATTTCCGATGATTTCGAAACGGTTTCGGGGTTGTCAGTGATGAAAAGCCTATCCGCGGCACGATGACTTCCGGCCAATGGATTGTCTGCACGCCGTTGTCACCTAAAAGTGCCGTACGGTTAGTTTTCTAGACACAGTCCGGTCAACTGTTTCTCATAGATTGGCCAATCATGGGACGGCTGTTTATGGCGATCGGGGATTCCTTCACCGAAGGCGTGGGGGACTGGGAGCCCAGGCTGCCCAACGGGGTGCGCGGCTGGGCAGACCGCGTGGCCAAGCAGCTGTCCAAAGCGGATCCCGAATGGCAGTACGTGAATCTGGGCATCCGCAGCCGCCGGCTCAAATCGATCATCGACGAGCAGATCCCCGTGGCCTTGGAACTCAAGCCGGAGGTGATCACCTTCTATGCCGGAGGCAATGACATCCTCGAATTCCGCAAGGACATGAAGGAATTCCTGGCTGAATATGCCCGAGCCGTCGAAGCCCTGGTCTCCACGGGCGCCAAGGTCTTGTTGTTCACCGGGTTCGATATCCCGGTTCACCCGGTGCTCGCCCCGTTCAAGCGGCGCAACTGGCGGTTCAACGAGTGCGTGCGCCAGCTGGCCGAACGGCATCCGGAATCGGTGGTGCTCGTGGACTACTGGAATTGGGAAGCCTACCGGGACAAGCGCATGTGGGATATCGACAAGCTGCATATGAACCGTGCGGGCCATCGCTATATGGCCATCCGGATCCTGGAGATCCTCGGTTATCCGCACCAGCTGGTTTTCGATCCCTTTGGCGCTGCGGACCGGGTCGGCTTCTGGCAGGCCACGCAACGTGATGTGGAGTGGCTGCGGCAATGGGTGCTGCCGATGTTCGGGCGGCGCATGCGCGGCATTACCCTCGGCGACCAGTTGCAACCCCGCTGGCCTGAGCCGATGTATCCGGCACAAGGGATGAAAAAGCAATTCCGCAAGCGCCGCAAATCAGAAGAGTCGCGGCACCTGCGGAATTCCGAGCTTGGCTAGCGGCTCAGCCGGCAGGGTTCTCCATTGCTTCGGGGCTCATCCACGCGATTTCCCAGACGTGCCCGTCCGGGTCCTGTACGGCTGCCTGGTACATGCCCGGGAAGGGCTCATCCGCCGGGCGGTAGATGCTGCCGCCACCAGCCTCGGCACGGGCGACGAAGTCGTCGACGCCTTCGCGTGTTTCCGCAGAGATGGCATTGAGCGTTTCGCGCACGCCATTTCCGAGTGCCGGCTGATCGCCGTTGACCAGGAAGCTGGAGAAGAACTCCTGGCGCAGCACCATCACGAAGATGTTCTCGTCGATGATCCAGGAGGTGGCGTTCTCATCGGAGAACGTGGGGTTCTTGGTAAACCCCAGAGCCTCGTAGAACTTGTCGGCTCTGGCTAGATCTGCAGTTGGCAGGTTGACGAAAATCATTTGTCCCATGGGTGGCTCGCTTCTGCGTAGGTGGGAATTCCTCTGTGCAAAAACAACTTTGCTGGACGCATGAACTCAGTGCAAGAGCTTGGGGTGAATTGCCTGCATAATAAAACAAGATCCCGCCGGGACGCGCCATGAGGTGCGGCCGAGCGGGACCTTGAATCAAACCCTTGGTTTATTCAGGGCTTCGGGCAATCAGACGGAGGCTAGATCAGCGCCTTGGTGATTTCCAGCGGGATGCGATCGCGGGTGTAGGTGATGTGGTCATAGCCATGGGGCTCCGGCTTTCCATCTTCGCCGATGTTCACGAAGACGATCTTCTCGATGGTCAGGATCGATTCCTGGGTGAAGATGTTGCGCACCTCTGCGCGCAGGGTGATCGAGGTCCGGCCGAAGTCGATGGCGGTCAGGCCCATCTCGATCAAGTCACCTTCCTTAGCGGAGGCAATGAAGTTGATCTCGGACATGAACTTGGTGACAACGTGCTTGTTGCCCAGCTGGATGATCGAATAGATCGCAGCTTCTTCATCGATCCAGCGCAACAGGCTGCCGCCGAACAGCGTGCCGTTTGCGTTCAAGTCTTCTGGGCGGACCCACTTGCGCGTATGAAAAGTAATACCCTTAGCCATACACAAAATGCTAAGTCAGGCGGAGGACTTTGCGCTGTTAGTTGCTCCACAATGTCGGGGAAAACACAAGGGGATCCCTATTGAGCCAGGTGTGCAAGCCTGTTCGAGACCGGGACTTTGTGCCGCTGACTCGATGCTTCCCTCCAGTACGCGGCGACCGCGAGGTGCCAAGCGCCGAAGCTGTTGATAAGGTCAAATCAAGCAGCATGGACCAATGGCCACAAGATCCAAGGCAGGTGAAAATGACCTATCCTTCGGAAGGGAATAACGAAACTATTCCTACCGACTTCGACGACGTCGTTCAGCAGGTTTCAACCGGAGAGCTGGAGCATGATCGCATCGATGCCTTGCTCAAGGAAGCCCATGAGCGCTATGCGGATGTCGATGAAGGATTGCTGGCCCACTACATTCCGATCCTGGGTCAAGCCGACCCCAACCTCTTCGGCATCGCCATGTCCCACGTGGGCGGCTCGGTCCACACGGTCGGCGATTGCAGCCATCTCTTCTCTATCCAGTCGATCTCCAAGATGTTCGTCTATGCGCTCGTAGTCCAAGAGCACGGCCGCGAGGTTGTCCGGGACCGCATCGGTGTGAATAACACCGGTATGCCGTTCAACTCTGTCATGGCAGTGGAACTGAACAACGGTCTGCCGATGAATCCGATGGTCAATGCCGGTGCCATCGCCACCACCTCGCTGATGCCGGGGAAGACGGCAGCCAAGAAATGGGAGAACGTGCGTGAAGGGCTCTCGGCCTTCGCCGGCCGCTCGCTGAGCCTGGACGACGAGGTCTACCATTCCGAGTCGTTGGCCAACGAGCGGAACAAGGCCCTGGGACATTTGCTCAAGAGCTACGGCCGGTTGGATGGCGATCCCTATGATGCGGTGGATGTCTACACCAAGCAGTGCTCGCTGAACATCAACGCGCACGACCTGGCCATCATGGGTGCGACATTGGCTGACGGCGGCGTGAACCCGGTGACCGGGAAGCGTGTTGTGGATGCTGATGTTTGCCGTGACACCTTGGCGACAGTTGCCTCCAACGGTTTGTACGAGCGCTCGGGTGAATGGCTGTTTGAAATCGGTATCCCGGCGAAATCAGGTGTTTCCGGTGGCATCGTCGCGGTGGCTCCGGGCAAGGGTGCAATTGGCGCGTTCTCTCCACCATTGGATATGGCGGGGAACTCGGTGCGGGCGCAGCTTGCCATCGGGCAGCTTTCGCGCGCCATGGGCCTCAACCTTTTCGCCTCAGCCCCTGACCGGGACAGCTGATTCCGAGAATTTCGTAGTTTATCCAATGAGGTGGATTGATTCGCTAACTAGCTAAAGTTTGCTAGACAAGCGGTTAGGTCTTGCTGACTTGTGTCCGCCATCCGGAGCATGGGTGTTGCAAGGTCTGGAAAATTCCCGTTAAATAGGGCTTCCCACCTGCTGGTTAGGAAAAATTGCCAGTACCTTGAGTGTACCTCTGCGCAATAGTTGCAGTGCGTCATTTCGAGGGACCTGATGGTTGTCACGGCATGTGAAGTGGCGGGGTTGAAAAACCTACTAAACAAGCTTTACTTAAAGTGTGTGTCACTGGGGGCACGTGAACTTTGAGGATGCGTATTTCATGAGGAAAGTAACCAAGGCAACCATCGCCGCAGTCGCTGCCGGAGCGCTGCTCCTCGGCGGTGCCGGCACAATTGCACGCTGGCAGGCACAGCAGACCATCGATGCAGGCACTGTCGAAACCGGCCATTTGAATTTGACGACGAGCGGAACCGGCACCTGGCAGGACGTCAGCAATCCAGCTGCGCCTGAGCCATTCGACCCGACGACGCAGCAGATCGTTCCTGGCGATGTCGTTGCGTTCAGCCAGACCGCCACCATCGATGCCGAAGGCAAGAACATTGCCGGATCACTCAGCGTCGACCAGGCGGCAACGAATCTCGGTGCGCTGGAAGGGTATGCGACCGTCGAGCTGCAGGTCGATGCGTCAGCTCCGGGTATCACTGAAGAAGCCGACGGAACGCTGACTTTCGCCGAGCCGGGTACCTACACGGTTCCATTCCTGATCACGATCACCTTTAACGAAGGCGGAGTGGGAGACACCCCGCCATCAACCTACGACCAGCCGCTGGATCTTGAAGCCTTGACCTTGACCCTGGATCAAGTCCGCGCGTAACCGCGGAACGTGGATCGGCCGGTGCATGCCAAAACCCCTGAAGTTCGCCTTGGTCGCGGCCGTGCTCTTGCTGCTGGGTATCAGCGCGCAAGGGACGGCCGCTACGTGGCGCGCAGAAAGCACGGTGGATCCGCCAAGCTTGAGGACGGGATCGCTGGCATTGCTGGCCGGTGGCGAAACGGAGCACCAGTTCGCCAATCTCTCCGGCAGCGAGCTGATCCCCGGAGCATTCACGCAGGCATCACTGGTGATCAGCAATGCAGGCACAGTTGATTTGTCGTATCAGCTGGACGGAGCGGTGAATGCGACCACTTCGCCCACCGCTGCTGATCGGGCGCTGTCCAGCGCATTGCAACTGAGCATCTACACCGGCATGGACCAGAAAGCCTGCGACGATGACCAGCCGTTGTCCGGGGAGCAGCTGTACACCGGTTCTCTGGGCGCCTCCGCTTCGTTCGCAGCGCCCAGAGTGCTGCGCGCAGAACCTGCAATGGCGACGGAGACCTTGTGTGTTCGTGTTTCGGTTCCCTCAGGGGCACCGGAAGCAGCTTCCGGCGGGAAAATGGCGCTCGAACTGGGGTTTGCGGGGCAGCAGCGATGACAGCAGGCAACCGTATCCGGAATAGAGGACAGCAGGAGCGCACCGGGATCTGGTGGTGGTGCGGGCAGGTGCTTTCCTGGCTGGTGCTGTTCACCGTTCTTGCCTTGATTGCGATCATGATTGTGATCCCGAAATTGGGAGGGGCGACAGCATTTACGGTGCTGACCGGATCCATGAGGCCGCATTTGCCTCCCGGGACTTTGGCAGTGGTGAAGCCGATTGACCCGGAGCAGTTGCGCATAGGCGATGTTGCCACGTACCAGCTGGAATCGGGGGAGCCGGAAGTCGTCACGCACCGGGTGTCCGCCATCGGCGCGAGCCTGGGCGGGGAAGCACAATTCATCTTTCGCGGGGATGCGAACAACACCGATGACGAGCCGGTGCAACCCGAGCAGATCCGGGGCAAGCTCTGGTATTCCGTCCCCTACCTCGGATACGTGAACAGCGCCCTGTCAATCCAGCAGAGAACCTGGTTGACCTGGATCGCAGCTGGCGGATTGATCGTGTATTCGCTGGTGATGTTTGTCGGAGCATGGCGTGAGCGCCGAAGGAAGGAGCTGCGATGAAGCTTCGTGTGCTTGCCGCCGGTGCTGCCATGGTGGCAGCCCTTCCCGGAGTGGTGATCTTCTGGGCAGCTCCCGCCTCGGGCGCGGAAACGGAACAGGGCCTGAGCTACAGCTTGGACGGCCAAGCCTATTCCGATGTCCCTCCGCCGGTATTCGAGGGCATCCCGGCTTTGGTGCCAGGCGATGAATCCACGAGGTATTTGTGGATCCGCAACGACCGTGAGTCGGATATCGAAGTTCGCATCCGGCCGGTCGAGCCTGAAGCATCAACCAGGATCTATTTCGAAACAGCCGGTGCCTCCGTCGTCCGGCTGGAACCGGACCAAGCTGCGGAAATTGGGCTGCAGGTCGGACTGCCTTGGTCGTCGGGAAATGGGCCGCAGGGCCAGCAGGTGCCTTCGCTGCAGGTGCGCATCGATGCAGTCGAAGTGGCAGGCAGTGATGGGCCAGCACCAGATCCATCGCAGCCGCCGCGCGATGAGGAGCCGCCAGACGGCGATGAGCCGAGGGAAGAATCGCCGCAATCGGATCCCCGAGAACGGCACGATGACCTGGCAGACACCGGATCCAACGGTGCATCTTTGCTTGCGGCTGCAGGCATCGTGGGCCTCGCGGGCTTGGTGCTGCTGGCCGTGCGGCGCAAGAATCAAAATGAACTTGAAGCGGATGGAGTGGAACGATGAGCGACCTTTCAATGCGCGTCAAGGCAATTTTGTCCTTGGGCATCCTCGTGGGATTCGGCGCCGTCTCGACGCTGGCCTCGTGGACCGGGGAGGCGACGGCTACCTCGGATATCAGCACGGCCACCGTTACGCTGGGAGTTGGCGCCACCTCGGGTACCGCCACCACGGCCAGCTACCAGATGCCCATCACCGGCAACAACCTGTTTCCCGGATCGACATCGGCATCCGTAGTGACCGTGAAGAACACCGGATCCATCTCGGCACCTTACGTCTTCGCTGGACGAATCACCGGATCGGGCAGTACCGCGCTGGGGACGGCGCTCAATATCGTTGTGAAAACTGGTGCCACGGTCAGCGGCAGCGGCTCCAGCGTCACCTGCTCGGGCGGTACCGCGCTGCTGACAAAAAACGCTGGCTCCCAGTTCGGCAGTGCCACGGCCTCCAGGCCCTTGGCCTCCGGAGGCAGCGAAACCCTGTGTGTCCAGTACTCGCTGCCGGTGACTGCCTCAAATACGCTTCAGGGGGCCACGACGACAATCGCCATGGACTTCACCTCGACGGTGGGATCCTGAGATGGAGTTCAACCGAACCGAAGTCCGCATAGGATCCTCGTTGACGCTGTTCCAGCGCATCGTGCTGAATGCCTGCGCCGTTGCGGGGACCCTGTGCCTTGTCATGGCCGTGCTGGCTCTGGCACTCGGAATCAAGCCACTGGTTTTTGCTTCGGGTTCCATGGGACCGGGCATTCCCACAGGTTCTCTTGGCATGGCCGTGCCCATGGCTGCCCAGGACGCCGCGATTGGCGATGTGGTCTCGGTCGTCAATGGCCAGGGGCAGCGGATCACGCATCGGGTTATCGAGCAGGCTCCGGGCGGACTGGTGCTCAAGGGGGATGCCAATTCGGTTCCAGATGTGGAAGCATACCCGGTGGATCAGGTAGACCGGTTGATTTTCAGCGCCCCATTACTGGGGTATGCGGTGACCTGGCTCAGCCAGCCGTGGGTGTATTTCCTTGGCGGCCTGTTGTGCGCGTACGTGTTGTTCATTGCCTTCCGACGCGATGGCCGCCGACATGGGAAGGCCGGACCGCCACGCGCAGACGGTCCGGAGACTGCAAGCGCGCCGCCTGGCCAAGCGCCGGGCGAAACGCCGACGGCGAAACGGGCCTCCAACAGCTCACGGGTGATCGCCGTACTCGCTGTGGCGGCATTGCTGGGCACGATCGCCCTGCAGGGGCCGAAAGCCGAAGTTACCCAGGCGGCGTTCACCGGTTCAGCCACCGCATCATCCGCCGTCCGCGCCAATACGGTGCCGCCGGCAACAGGAACGCTGGCCTGTACCGAGTCCGGCCTGGTGCTGACCACTGCCACGGTCTCCTGGCCAGCCCAGACGCTGCCGCCTGGTGCTCGTCTGGTACTAAGGCTGCAGACCGGCACTTCCACTTTCTCGTATACGAATGTGGCGTCCGGAGCCACGTCCGCGGCCTACGGGCCAGGACTCAATTTGCTCGGGCTCGTCACATCAGGGGGATCCATGACGATGGAACTGAAGCTGCTGGTCGTCTACACGACCGATAACAATGCCGTCACGGAAACAGGCAGCAATATCGGGTGGAGCGCCCCAGCAGCTACCTCGCCTACGCGGACGATCGTCTACCATCCCGGGCTGCTGCTCGCCAGGGACTTCACCTGCGCTTAAGGCTTCCGCGAGGGCCCATTGCCTGAGACGGCCGTGGCGTCGGCAACCTGCTGGGCGAAGGAGTCCAGCAGCATTGACAGGCCTAGCTCGAAGGTTGCCCGAGAACGGTTGCTGTCGGGCAGGTCAGCGTCCAAGGCCTCTCTGAAATAGCTCGACGACTGCGCATTTGCTTCCCACACGATCTTCGGTGCCGCCGCGTCCAACGCTGAACCTAGCACGAAAGAGTCGACGATCGTGATGGCCTGCAGCCGCTGCTTCGGTTCGAATCCAGCCAGCGCAAAAGCTTCGGCCAGCGCGTCGTAGACCCGCAGGGTGGTGCTGTCGCGAACCGTATGACTGGTCAGCAACGGGATCAGCCGCGGGTGCTGGGAGTATGAGGCCCAGTATTCCGTGGCAATATCCCGCACGGCTTCCTGCCAGGAGACGTTGCCCAGGTCGGGCAGTCGGATTTCAGCCATGGCCCGCCCGCGCATCAACTCGATGATTTCTCCCTTTCCCTGCACGTGGTTGTACAGCGACGAGGCCGAGACCGAAAGAGCCTTGGCCAATTGCGGCAGGGTGAACTCGCCGTGGGCATCAACGAGCTGGAGCGCTGCCTCAGCGATCGCGGTAGGGCTGAGCTTCGGCTTGGAGGGCCTGGCCATGAGTTCTCCTGATATTGAAGGTTCTGGATAGAGCTTACACAAATAAACGAAAGTCATTCGTTAAATCCCTTGCGCAGGAGTCGGGGCGGGCTGTAATCTGTAAACGAATCACATTCGTTTTATCGATGGAGCTCAGGCATGAAGGAAATAGTCACCTTGACTCCGCCGGCCTCTTTGGCCCGCGTGGACGCCGTCGAGCGCGGCGAGATCACCATCGCTCTGGTCCAGCACTGCTGGCACGAAGACCCGCAGGAGCTGCGCAGCGAACTGGAGGACGGCATCGCCCGTGCGGCCAAGCATGGCGCGCGCATCGTTTTCCTGCCGGAGCTGACGTTGAGCAAGTACCCGGCCTTCGTAGTTCCCAACCCGGACGCGGCTGATGAGTCCGCAGAAGATCTGGAGACCGGGCCGACAGTGGCCTTCGCCCGCGACATGGCCGCCAAGTACCAATTGCACGTGCACATCTCGCTGTTCCGCAAGGCCCCGGCCGCCGACGGGCTGGGATTGAACACGGCGGTGGTGCTCTCCCCGGAGGGCGAGATTGTGGCGCTGACGAACAAGCTGCACATCCCGCGCACCGCCGGGTACTACGAGGACAAGTACTTCCGCGAGGGGCCCAACGAGGATCCCTACCCGGTCCACAAGATCGAAGCCTTGGACGGCCTGGCCATGGGCCTGCCCACCTGCTGGGACGAGTGGTTCAGCGAGCCGCCGCGCATCTATTCGCTGGCCGGGGCCGACCTGCTGGCCTACCCGACAGCCATCGGTTCCGAACCGGACCACCCGGACTTCGATACCGAACCGCTGTGGCGCCAAACCATTATCGGCAACGGCATCGCCAACGGGCTGTTCATGGTGGTGCCCAACCGCTGGGGCAACGAGGGTGCACTGGCTTTCTACGGCTCGTCCTTCATCTCCGATCCGTACGGGCGCATCCTGGCCCGCGCCCCGCGCGACGAATCAGCAGTGCTGGTGGCCACCTTGGACCTGGATGCCCGCCGCGACTGGCTCACGCTCTTCCCGTTCCTGCGCACCCGCCGCCCGGAAACCTACGGCGCGCTCACCGAAGCCCGCACCGAGTCCGGCCTGGGAGAACTGGGGCGCGCCCATGCCTGAGTTCGTCATGCCCGCGGAAACCGACCCGCATGAACGCATCTTCATGGCTTTCCCCTCCGGCGGCTACACGCTGGGCGAGAACGAGGAGCAGGCCGAAGCAGCACGGTCCGCGTGGAGCGCAGTGGCCCGCGCCATCAGCGCCTTCACCCCGGTCACGATGGTGGCGGACCCGGCCAGCGAAGCGGCGGCCCGGCGCCACCTGGGCGATGCAGTCGACTATGTCCTGCACCCGCTGGATGATGCCTGGATGCGCGACACAGGCCCGAGCTTCGTGCGCACCCCGGACGGCCAGCTGGCGGCAGTGGACTGGAACTTCAACGGCTGGGGCGCGCAGGAGTGGGCCAGCTGGGACAACGACCGGCTGGTGGCAGGCCACGTCGCGCAGGTTGCAGGTGCGGCGCACATGCGTGCCTCGATCACCAACGAGGGAGGCGGAATCCACGTGGACGGGGAAGGCACGGTTCTGGCCACGCGCAGCGTCCAGCTAGATCCGGGCCGCAATCCGGGGAAGACCGAAGCAGAGATCGAGGCCGAGTTCGCGCGGCTGCTCGGCGCCCGGAAAACCATTTGGCTCGATCGAGGGCTGAGCCGCGACAACGAGGAATTCGGCACGCGCGGGCACGTGGATATTGTCGCCTGCTTCGCCCGGCCCGGTGTCGTGCTCTACCACGACCAGCAGGATCCGCGGCACCCCGACCACGCCATATCGCAGGCGGTGCGCAAACGGCTGGAGCAGTCTACCGATGCCCAGGGACGGGGCCTGGAACTCATTGCCGTGCCCGCGCCGAGAGTGCTGCGCGATGCCGAGGGTTGGGTGGACTATTCCTATATCAACCATCTGGTGACCAATGGCGGGGTAATCGCCTGCAGCTTCGATGACCCCAACGACCAGCAGGCTGCTGGCATCCTGGCTGCCGCCTATCCCGGCCGCCAGGTGGTTGGCGTGGATGCGCGCGAGCTGTTTGCCCGTGGCGGCGGCATCCACTGCATCACCCAGCAGGTGCCCGCAGCTGCACGGGAACAGGCGGCTAGCTAATGCCGGCCGCGCGGCGGCGCTGCAGGAAGACTGGCTTCGCCACCGTGCGGTTCGCCGAGAACTTCGGTTCGGCCGTGCGCCGGCCCAAGGCCAGCTCGGCCAGGTGCTCGCCGATGGCGGGAACGAACTTGAAGCCGTGGCCGCTGAACCCTGCGCCGACGGTGATCGGACCAAGCGAGTCGAGGATGAAGTGCTCGTCCTCGGTATTGGCGTAGGTGCAGGACACCGTCTCATAGCGCGAGGGATCGACCCCTGGAAGCCAGCGTTCCGCGTATTCCTGCAGCCCGCGCAGCTGTTCCCCGCTGGCTTGGTGCGGGCGGTGCTCCGGATCAATGATCTGCCCGGAGCCGTGCCAGCCCACCTTGATGCCTTCGCCGGGGGTGCGCATCCCGTAGACGGGACCGAAGATCCGTGAACCGATTTCCCGGTTCGGGTCCAGGATGTGGTTGAATCCGGGCCAGTGCGCAGGCAGGTCCTTCTGCGCGAAATGCACCGGATGCTCTTCGGTGATGTGGATGGCCGGCAGCCTGAGCGCATCGCCGAGCAGCGACCGGGTCCAGGCGCCCGCGGCGACAATTGCATGCCGGGCCCGGATGCGCGAGCTGGTTCCCCGGTGCTGGACCTGGACCTCGACACAGTCATCGGCAAGCACCTGGAGGCTTGCCACCTGGTGCCCATGCTCCACGGACGCACCCTCGGCAACTGCCAGCTGCTGCAGAGAGGACACCGCGAGGTCGGCGTTGATCTGGCCGCCGGAGGGGATATGCAGGACTTCGGTCTCGAACTTCATGCCAGCGAAACGCTCTTCCGCAGCTTCAAGGGAGAGCAGCTCGCTGCCGAAACCTGCCTGGCCCAGCACCTCGTGCATGGCGCGCTGCGCTTCAACGATTCCGTGATTGACCAATCCGGTGCGCGTCAGGAGCGGCTTGCCGGAGCGTTGCGAGATCTCATCCCACAAGGTATTGGAGCGCTGCAGCAGGCGCAGGTACTCGGGTTCGGCGTAGGCAGGGTTGAAATTGCGGGTGGCCCCGTGCGAAGCGCCTTCCCGATGCTCCGGAGCAAAACGCTCAAGCAGCAGCACCTCGTGTCCGCCAGCGGCCAGGGACCACGCGGCGGCAGAGCCCATCGCCCCGCCGCCAATTACCAGGAAATCCACGTCATTGCGCATTCCTACAGCGTAGAACTCCAGCTGAAGCGTGCTCCATTCAAATGACTCATTGGCCGTGGACTAACGTAATAGTGGACAGCGACGAGGGATAGCGGAGACAGCGTGGAGCAGGGCGTGCAATTAGCGGCGATCATCGGCTTGGCAGCCGCAGTCTTCGTGGGTGCCTCCACGCAGCGTATTTCCGGCATGGGATTCGCACTGGTTTCCTCGCCCTTCCTGGTGATGGTCCTGGGGCCGCACGAAGGTGTCATGCTGGTCAACTTGCTCGGCGCCTGCAGCAGCCTGCTGATCTTTGCGCAGGTTTTCAGGCAGGTCGAATACCGGAAAGTCGCCTTCATGCTCATCCCCGCCATGCTCATGACCATTCCCGGGGCGTGGGTGGCGAACTCGCTGGATGGGCCGTGGCTGAATATCGGCATTTCCTTCATGGTGATCCTCGCGCTGTGCTCCAGCTTCATGATCCGGAACCTCGCCATGGCCCAAAGCAGGGGATTGGCTATTGGAGCAGGAGCCGTCTCCGGATTCATGTCCGTGACTGCCGGGGTCTCCGGTCCAGCCATTGCCGGATATGCGGTAGCCAGCCGCTGGCCGCAAGCCCAATTCGCCATCTCCGTGCAGCTCTATTTCCTGGTGCTGTCCTTGACATCGCTGATCGCCAAGGGCGGCATGCCGCAGTTGCATTGGCAGCAATGGGGCGCCTGCTTCGGAGCGATGGTGCTGGGCATCGTGCTGGGCAATTTTCTCGCCCCGAGGATTCCGCAGAAGTTCAGCCGCGCTTTCGTGGTGCTGATTGCCTTCAGCGGCGCGGTGAGCCTGATGGCCAGCGGCTTGCTCGCGTTGTCCTCGAACTAGCGCAAGGACCGGTTCCGCGCAGGATGGCCGGGCCGCGGACAGTAAACGTTCTTCAATGAAAATGAGAGAATGTACTACGTGCATTCCCAATATCCCGATGTCACTCTCAGCAGGCGAGTCACCGAACTGGACATCGAGCGACGTGCCCTATGGGCCGGCCTGATCTGTTCCCTCTTCGGGCTGGTTGTCGGGCTCATCATCTTCGCCGGTGAACGTCCGCCTCTCTTTGGCGATCTGTCGGTAGGCATTGTTTCAGCCGTCTGTGGTGCTGTCTCGGCCGGAGCCAGCAGCGCCTATGCGTTCCGCACCATGCTCCGGGCCCGCGAGACGTGGCTGAAGAGGATCCCCGCATGGCGCCAGATGGTTACTGCCCTTGGCCTCGTCTTGGTGCACGTAGCCAGCACCATCATGATCATGCTGGTCGTGTTCCACCTGCTCCAACAGGCTTTCTACGGGCTGCATCTGGACGTGCTCGCAGGGGCTCTGGCAGTCAGCGTATCCACGGGCATCAGCGCCTACCTGTCCCTGGAGGCCACCGCGCGGATCAATGCGGAGTCCCTGTCAGTGGTGCTGGGGATCTTCATATGCGCCGGTGTGCTGATCAGCATGCTGCTGGCCGAAGACCAGAACTGGTGGCGGAGCATGTTCTCGTCGCTGGGGACCACGCAAGCCGGCATGGGGTCCTTCTGGACTTTCAATCTCACCCTGGTGATTTCCGGCTTGGTGCTCGCTGCCTTCACCGAGTTCCTGACCCGAGACCTGGTCCGCCTGGCACAGACCTACCGTTGCCGCCCTGCGTTGGAACGCTACAAGATTGCACGCATGGTGCGTCCTCGTCCGAAGCTGGTGCGCTGGTGCCTGCTGCTTGTCTCCATGGGCATTATCGGCATCGGTTTGGTTCCCTTCGACGTGGCCATGGAGGTGCATTCGGCCTTTGTGCAGATGGTCTCGGTAGCCATGATCTTCCTGCTGCTGGGCACTATCGTGCTGCTGCCTGGCTACCCGGTGGTGTTTCATCTGCTGTCCTATGCGGCCATCGGCGCGATCTGGGGCGCCTTCCAGTTGTGGAACCAATGGTCTTATTACAACCTGACCGGTTTCGAGCTGTCGGTGGTGGCCATCATGTTCAGCTGGATCTCGGTCTTCATCCGCACCACCTCGGCCATGACGCAGGATCGCTCCGAACCCCGGACCACCCATTCGCCATCCGAGCTGGACAAGGCCAAGAAGAAGCCAGCGGCCAAGGGCGACTGAGCCTGAATATCCGTCGCAAGGCTGAAGAATTCCTCCAGTGCGGGCCGGTAGCCTGAGAATATGTTGATCGCAGAAAAGCTCTACTTGCTCATGGCCGATGACTCCGAGAAACCGGAAGCAGTTGTATCAGCTACGGGATACGGCATGAACGCCGCCATCATCACAGACCTGATGGTTGCCGGGCGTGTGGCGCTCAGCGAGGATGAGCAGCGGCAGATCCAGCTCATCGGTGCCGGGCCCTGCCCGGATCCAGTGCTTGCCGCGCCATTGGAGCAGCTGGAAAGGCGGGGCAGCCTGAGCCTGGATGACGCGGTGAAGATCAATTCCCTGTGCGATGTCCGGTTGCTGACCGATTCCCTGGCCAAGGGCGGAATTATCGAATACGGCGAACGCACGATGCTGGGCTTGGGAAAGCAGCGGGTGCGCATCATCAACCAGCAGATCCAGCGCCAGATCAGAACCGACCTGCACGGTGCCCTTCACGGGCAGAAAATCCCTGGAACCAGCGATACCACCGTGCTCGCAATCCTTCAGGCCGTAGGCCTGGTGCACCCTGTGCTGGAGGACGAGCTGGCGCCCATGACTTCGGCCCAAGCGCAGTCCCGGATAGCGGAACTCGCGCAGGATTCACCGGCAGCGGATTCGGCACAACGAGCAGTGGCAGCGATGAACGCCGCCATTGTCAGTGAGCGCGTCATTCCGCCTGCGCCAGGCAAGAAATAGCCGACGGCGCACGCCACCAACGACGTGCCAAAGGGGTCAACGCAGGGTGCTCAACCCAGCATCAATGACCACTTGGACGGTGGAACGGTAATGGTTTCCGAGCAGTTCTCCGAGCAGGTCGGCATCACGAGCCATAGCGGCATCCAGGATTTCCTGGTGCTCCTTCTCGACGTTGCGCTTGCCAGCCGCCTTCGACGGGGCGGCCCAGCGCCGGTAGAGCTCGGTGAAGTTCGCCAGGTCGGCGGATAGCTTGAGCATCGGCTGGCAATCGCAAGGCACCAGCAGAGCATGGTGGAATTCGCGGTGCGCTTCGGACCACGCAGGGTTGAGAGTGCCGGGTTCCTCCGGCAAACGGCGTGGGGTGCGCGAGAGCTTGTGATGGGCCGCAATCACCTTGGATTCCCATGCGACATCTCCGCGTTCCACTGCCAGGCGGGCGGCCAGCGCTTCGGTGGAGCAACGCAGCTCGGTGATATCCGCCAGCTCGCGCAAATCGAGATCCGGTACGAAGAAGCCGCGGTTCGGGCGGATGACCACCAGATTTTCGCCAGCCAGCCGGGTCAGCGATTCGCGGATCACCGTCGTGCTGGTTTCGAACTGCACTGCCAATGCGGTCGGCTGCAGACGGTCGCCGGGGGACCAGAAGCCATCAAGGATGGTCCGGCGGATGCCCTCCAGGGAATGAACTGATGCCTTTGCCACGGGGCCTCTTTCCTGCGCGAGAGATTAAATCTGACGTTAATAACAATAATCATATTCTTCGCCGAGGATAGATAATCCACGCGCGGAGGGCAACAGAACATCGGGTGAATGCTGGCAATTCGCCGAAGCTGTTTACCATTCTGGGCAACGGTCCTAGGCTCGGGGCATGCCAGTGAAGATCCGCACGATCCAGACCGCAGTGCCCGCGACGCAACTTGCCCAGGACGAAATCCGTGATGTTTTCGCCAGCCAGCCGAATCTGAGCCGGCTGGGCGAACGGCTCATCGCCACCTCCTTCAACTCCGCCGCGATCAGCACCAGATACAGCTGCGTCGACGAATTCGACCTCACCCTGCCCCCGCCGGAACGGCCGATGTTCTATGACCGGGCGGCCGGACTCCTGCTCTCCCCGAGCACCGCCGAACGCAACAACGTGTACGCCAAGCAGGCAGGCACGCTCTTCACCGAGACCGCGAAGAAGGCGCTGGATGCCTGCGAGGACTTGGCGCCGGAAGACATCACCCACGTCATCACCGTCTCCTGCACCGGGTTCTACAACCCCGGCCCGGACTACCAGATCGTGCGGGCGCTGGGGCTGGCACCAAGCACCGTGCGCCATCACCTGGGATTTATGGGCTGCTATGCCGCCTTCCCCGCCCTGCGCGCGGCCCGCGATTTCTGCCTGGCCGACCCGAACGCCACCGTGCTGGTGGTCTGCGCAGAGCTGTGCACCTTGCATGTGCACAGCTCCAATGACCCGGACACCATCATGGGGTCTGCCATCTTCGCCGACGGGGCGGCCGCGGTGATCGTATCGGCAAAGGGCAGCGGGCCGCTGCAGATGGACGGCTTCGAAACCGTGCTCACTCCGGTAGGCGAGGAAGCGATGGCGTGGAATATCGGCGATCACGGATTCGAGATGGTGCTGGGCACCTACGTCCCGCACATCATCGACGAGCACATTACCGCGGCATTGCAACCGCTCCTGGACAAGGACACCGACTCGGAACTCTCGCTTGAGAAGATCCAGCACTGGGGACTGCATCCCGGCGGCCGGGCCATTCTGGACCGAGTGCAGAACCGGCTGGGCCTGGATGACCGGCAGCTGGCGCCGGCCCGCGCGATCCTGGATGGCTACGGAAACATGTCTAGCGCCACGGTGCTTTTCGTGCTCAAGGAAATTCTCGATTCTGCTGAAGCAGATAGCGGGGATCGAGTCTGTTCCATGGCTTTCGGCCCGGGGTTGACCGTTGAAACGGGGCTGTTCACCGTATCCAGGAGAGAATGATGCTCCGGCTGGAGCGGGATACGGCAGCCATCGAGGAAATGGACCGGCCGGATTGCGACCCGGTGCTGCTGCGCCGCACCTACGCCCAGTTCCCGCTGGTGAACCGGGTCGTGGCGGGCTGGCGGAGCAACTACCTGGAATGCATCCGTCCGTTGCTAGTGCACCGGGCACGGGCCATAATACTGGACGTGGGCTGCGGCGGCGGGGATATCGCGGCGAATCTGGCCCGGTGGGCGCTCGCCGACGGGTTCGAGGTTGCAGTGCATGGCATCGACCCGGATCCGCGGGCCATCGGATACGCCCGGCAAGCGCTGCACCGCAGCAAGCTGCCTGCAGGGGCACTGGAATTCCGCGAGACCACCAGCACCCGGCTGGCCGCCGCCGGCGAGCAGTACGACCTGGTGCTCTCCAACCACCTGCTGCACCATCTGTCACCGGATGAGCTGCAGCAGCTGCAGGAAGACACCGAGCAGTTGTGCACCGGTCTCGGGGTGCACAGCGATATCCGGCGCTCGCCGATGGCGCTGGGACTCTTCGGCCTGGCGACCCTGCCCTTGGCCGGCAGCTCGCTGATCCGCCGCGACGGCCTGACCTCCATCGGGCGCAGCTATGTGCCCGAAGAACTGGAGCAACTGCTCCGGACCGGGTGGGAAGTGCGCACGCAGCGCCCGTACCGCAACCTGCTGTGCTGGGACGCTGGACGCCGTGGATGACGTCGCGATCATCGGTGCCGGACCGGTGGGCTTGGCCTTGGCCATCCTGCTCGCCCAAAATGGGCGCAGCGTCCGGGTCTTCGAGCAGCGCAGTGCGCCGGCAGCCCACTCGCGGGCCTTTGGCCTGCACCCTCCGGCACTGCAGGTCCTGGATCAGCTCGGAGTGGGGGAGGCCGCGCAGCGCCACGGCGTGCAGATCCGCGGCGGGCTGGGGATCTCGCGCGGGAGGAGCATCGCCGCGATGGATTTCGCCAAGATTGGCGGACCATACCCCTATGTGCTGTCCTTGCCGCAACAGTCCACCGAGCATTTACTGCGCGAGCGGCTGGAGCGGTTGGCACCGGGGTCGCTGATGCCCGGATGCGCTTTCGAGAAGGTACTGGGGCAGTCCGAGCAATCCGTGGAGTTCCTATCCGGCGGCACCGCTTACCGGGCCCGATGGTTGGCCGGTGCCGACGGGGTCCGCTCCGCAGTCCGCACGGATCTCGGGATGGACTTTGCAGGAGCAAACCATCGTGACAGGTATCTGATGGGTGACTTTCCCGATACCACTGGACTGGCGCATGCTGCGGCGCTGTTCCTGCACCAGCAGGGGATTGTCGAATCCTTTCCGTTGCCCAGTGCACGGCGGCGTTGGGTGGTGCGCGTCGAACAGAAGCTGGCCGATGATTCACCGGAAGCCTTGGCCGAGATGATCTTGAGCCGCACCGGATACCTGCTTGATCCCGGGGCCTGCACCATGACGAGCTATTTCGGCACTGCTACCCGGATGGTGTCCTCGATGGTCCACGGGCGGGTGGTGCTGCTCGGGGACGCGGCCCATCAGATCAGCCCCATCGGCGGGCAGGGGCTGAGCTTGGGGCTGGCTGATGCGCAGGCAATAGCCGACCTCATTGCTGCCGGTGCACCAGCTGGTTCACTGGATGATCTGCGGCTCGCGGCCGCCCGCAGTGCTGCCCGGCGTGCGCAGGTCAACATGCTGCTGGGGCGGGCCCTGCCGAGCTGGTCCGTCCCGCTGCGGGATACGGCGATTTCAGCATTGGCTGCCAACGGCTGGTTGAAAGAGAAAGTGGCGCGCAGTTTCACGATGACTTCGCCCGGGCAGAGGACTATTCCCGTTGCATGACGAAATGGCAAAGCTTCGGTTGCTGGTTGCGTGATTGCATCTATCAGTGCGGTACCCGGCGACGCGGACAGCGCAGGTCGTGGCAGAAGCGTGACGGCCTGGCCGGATTTGTTGCCTGTGAGCATGCATTGAGCTCAGATAACTTTTATGTCCATCTGTTGAATTAACGGGCTGGGTGACTGCACACTGGTCGGGTGCACTTGCGCATGCAGCGAGGCATGCGCAGCGGAAAGGACCCATCATGAGGATAACGACCAGTGCCGTGCTATGCGGCGCAAGTACCGCCCTTCTGGCGCTCACTGCACTTGTCCCCGCTTCGGCGGCGCCCCCGGAAAAGACCGACAGCATCTGGCTCTCGGGCGAGGTGGCCCATGTCGGCGAGCTTGACGGTTTTGCCGGCAACGCACACCTGATCAGCTTCTTCGCACGCACCACTGGTTCGGGTGATGCAGCTGTGGTGAACTTCGACTGCCCGGCAGGCGAACTGCCGTCGTGGGATCCGGACAGCGGATGCGAGACGCTGGACATCGTGGGAATGTACGGTGACGCGCTTGAAGTGCATATCGACAAGCAGCTGAAGAACGGCTCGGTCAGCGGATCAGTCAGGGCATACCAGGGCGAAGACGAAAACGGCGAGCCGATCTGGGGCGAGACCTACCAGCTGGAGGCGGTCATGGCTGGCACCGGTGACGCGGTGATCACCCGCGAGCACCAGGAAGGTTTCCGCCACAGGAGCAAGGACCGCCCGGCCGCTGCCACCACCGGGCAGCTAGGGGACATGGACCTGGCCGGGGCCGTGGGCAACATTGGCCACTTGAAGGAATCCTTCAAGTACTGAATGCCCGTATGCAGCAGTGCCTCGCCGCCGGTGGTTTGGCGGTGCGGCACTGCTTGCGCGTGCCCAAACTCACCGCCAAACTCTCGCGGATACATGAAACAATAGGTAGCAATGACTTCCATCGATTCCACCCCACTTTCCGCTGAAGAACGCAAGGCGCTGCGCAACGAGCAGGCCGCGGCCCAGCGCGCCCAGCAGCTGCGCATCTCCAAGTCCCGAGCCGAAGCCGAAGGCCGTGCCCAGGTCGTGCCGACCGCCGAAGGCTGGAAGCAGGAGATGGGTGCCGATGGCCGTCCGGAGCTGCAGTTCTCCACCAAGCGCCGCGTCTCCCAGCCGCCAACGCACCTTGCCGACCTGTCCCTGGCCGAACGCCAGACCAAGCTGAAGGAACTGGGACTGCCGGGCTTCCGCGCCAAGCAGCTCTCCGTGCACTACTTCCAGCACTACACCACCGACCCGGAGAAGATGAGCGACCTGCCGAAGAACGGCCGCGAGGAACTCGCCGAGGCGATGTTCCCGAAGCTGCTCACCGAGGTCAAGCGACTGGAAACCGATGACGGCAAGACCATCAAGTTCCTCTGGCGCCTGTTCGACGGCTCGCTGGTCGAGTCGGTCTTGATGCGCTACCCGGGCCGCATCACCCTGTGCATTTCCTCGCAGTGCGGCTGCGGCATGAACTGCCCGTTCTGCGCCACCGGCCAGGCGGGTTTGACCCGCAACATGTCCACTGCTGAAATCCTTGACCAGATCGTCCAGGCCAACCGAGTGATCGCCGAGGGCGGACTGGGCGGACGCCAGCACCCGGATGAGCGCGTGGGCAACATCGTGTTCATGGGCATGGGCGAACCACTGGCCAACTACAAGCGCGTGATGAACGCCGTGCACCGCATGGTTGCCGAGGCCCCGGAAGGCCTGGGCATGGCGGCACGCGGCATTACCGTTTCCACCGTCGGCCTGGTTCCGGCGATCCGCAAGCTGGCCGACGAGAACGTCCAGGTCACCTTCGCCCTGTCGCTGCACGCCCCGGATGACGAGCTGCGCGACGAACTGATCCCGGTGAACTCGCGCTGGAAGGTCGACGAGGCGCTGGATGCCGCCTACGACTACTACGTGAAGACCGGGCGCCGCGTCTCGATCGAGTACGCGCTGATCAAGGACATGAACGACCACGAGTGGCGCGCGGAAATGCTGGCCAAGAAGCTCAACGCCCGCGGCCGCGGCTGGGTGCACGTGAACCCGATCCCGCTGAACCCGGTGCCGGGCTCCATCTGGACCCGCAGCGAACCTGACATCACGTCCAAGTTCGTGCGCCGCCTGGACGAGCTGGGCGTGCCGACCACGCTGCGCGATACCCGCGGCAAGGAAATCGACGGCGCCTGCGGCCAGCTCGCAGCTGACGGCGACAAATAGCAAACTTCGTGGAGACCAGCTTTCGCTGGTCTCCACGGTTCTTTAACCGGATGCCTTCAAGCAGGAGGGCTGCACGTCGATGTATGGTTCAACTATGGCCGTTTCAGACCCGATGTTCCTCGACAAGACCAATCCTGAGCTTTGGAACTCGATTGGCCGATTCTCCAAAGACGTCACCAAGTCCTACCGCGCCGCCGGGATCAGCGACCGCACCGCCGAGCTGGTCAACCTGCGCGTATCGCAGATCAATGGCTGCGCCTACTGCCTGGACCTGCATGCGCGCAAGGCGCTGGAGGCCGGCGAAAGCCTGCAGCGGATCACCCTGCTGCGCACCTGGGATGAATGCGGGGGATTGTTCACCGAAGAAGAATGCGCAGCATTGGCCATCGCCGAAGCAACCACTGACTTGCCGATACCCGATGAGCGCATAGCTGCGGTGGCCTCGGCCCGGCTGGTGCTGAGCGATGAGCAGGTGGCCGCGATCCAGTGGATCGCCATCGCCATGAACGCCTTCAACCGGATTTCCATCCTTTCGCGCCACCCGGTCAAGGAACGCGAACTGGACACCACGGGCAAATAGCCAAAGGCCGCCGTATCCCGCTTGGGGATACGGCGGCCTTTGCCGCGGATGCGCGCCGGGCGTTCTGCCTACAGCTTTTCCTGCGGGCTGGTTGCGCGCACGGCTTCGGTGAAGCGGCGCTCGAATTCTCCAGCGGAAACCATTTCGCGCTCGACGCGGAACGAGGATTCCTCGATGCCCAGCACCGCTGCGATCAAGGAGCGGGTGTAGAGGGAGATCTTGCGGGACTTGCGGGTGGAAGTCACATGATCCAATTCGGGAACCCAGATGTTCCACCAGCCGGCTTCCTTGGCGACTACTGCCTTGAAAACGCGCTGTTCACTCATGTCTCGTCCTGCTCCCTGCGCTGCTGCGCTCAGTGGCCTTTGCTCTCTCCAATAGTCCACTACCTGCAGCCATGGCGACAAGTCGCCTGCTCCGCCAGCGCTACTTCGCCAGCGGCGCCCCGTCCTTGCCGACCGCGAAGCGCACGACATCGTCGTAGGCCCTCCACTCGGTCTTTTCCAGCTGGTACTGCGAATCCAGCTGCGGGAAGATCTGCACCGGGGTCAAGGTCAGCTCGGCGCCCTGCGCGGTATTGGCCACATCGATCTGCAGGTGCCCATGGTGCAAGCCGCCGGAGACCAGCTGCGGAACACCGTTGGCATCCTCGGCCCAGGTTTCCGGCTCATCGGCGGGGGCCGACCACTGCGAATGCGAGTTGAAGCGCAACGGCTCGTACTCGCCTTCGGCATTCTTCACCAGCTTCTCGCCGCGCAGGCCATCGGCTGCCACGCCGACGTCATAGGAGTGGAAGCCGCGTCCGTCGCCGTCCTCATCCACCCAGGAGCGCTCGAACATCTCATCGTGGCCGGAGATCACCGCTGCCACGCCGTGCTCCTCGAACATCGGGGTGTAGGCGCGCATTGCGGTGCCCGACTGGTTATCCGGGTGCTCATGGTTGGGCGGGGTGCCGTGCACGCCGTTGGAGTAGGCCGCGTGGTGGAACTGGACCAGCACGATCTGGCCCTTGGCGCGGGCATCGGCCAGCTGCTTCTCGGCCCATTCCCACTGCGCCGAGGCGGCATCCATATTGGGCAGGTCCACGTCCTTATCGGTGGATCCGGGGAACAGCTCCTTGAAGCCCTGGACGTGGGACTCGAAGGTGAACTCGCCTTGGGTATCGGTGGACAGCTTCGCCGCGTCCATATTCGTATCATCGCCCGAGAACTTCTCCCCGGTCAGCTGGCCGGTCCGGGTGTTCTCGTCCGGGCGGCCGTTGGTGGAATCCAAGGTCAGCACGGTGACCGGCCCGTGATCCACCCGGTAGTAGGAGCCCTTGTACTCGGGGTGCTGCGGATCGCGCGGCAGCGAGAAGTAATCCAGGAAGCGGTTGCGCGAGATGACCGCCGGGGTGCGGTCGGCATCCGTGCCGTAGCCGCCGTTCAGCGCGGCATAGGTTTCCCAGTTGCCCAGCGCCGGAAGCAGCGGGACATTGGAGGCCAGGTCCGAATGCTCTCCGGCCACATGGCCGAAGAACTCATCCCAGGTCGGCTGGTAGCCCGAACCCTGGGTGAGGTCGCCGGCCATCATGACCAGGTCCGGATCGGCGGCCTGGATGTGCTTGAGGTTCTCATTGAAGGCGGTGGACTGGTCCAGCGGGTAGCGCAGGGTCGGCTCGCCGTAGCGGGTGGTCATGCCGAACTGCTGGTCCCATAGGGAGTCCGTGCCCGGTCGTTTCAGCGAATCCGCGGTGTAGCCGTTGACCGGGGAGAGTTCCCATTCGCGGTGCTCGGTGCGTCCGCGCGGCTCGGTCTCGGAATCGGAGAACGCGATGATGCGCACGTTCTTCCAGGCCTCGCCCTTGGGCGCCGTCTTGAAGGCGGCGCTGTGCGTTTCGCCGGACTGGGTCACCGTGTAATTGCAGGTCTTTCCCGGCTTGAGATCCTCGAAGGTCACCGAGTGCTTGTAGTTCGAATTCGACTTCAGCCACGAGCCCTGCTCCAAGCCCGCGATCTGCTCATCGAGCTCGGCCTGGGTGTATTCCATGAGATCCAGGTATGCCGGCTCGCTGCTCTGCTTGGCAGACTTGCCCAGGCCCGGTCCGCTCATGCTGATGGTGCCCGGCTCATCGGTTTCGCTGATCCAGTTGATGGTCATCGGGGTTGAAGAAGGAGCTTGCAGGTATGGCAATACGCGGAACCCGGGTGCGGGGTCCTTGGCAACTGCCGCGGGAAGAGCGGAAGCCGCGGTTGCAGGCGAGGCTGCCGCTCCGGCGGTTGGCGCCAGGGCCAGGGGGAGCAATACTGCGGCGGCCAGGGCTGCCGACAGTGGCTTGTTCATGGTTCGTTCTCCTGTGCGAGGTGTCGCCTGCAATAGGCGGATACTTCGAGGATGCTCGGGGCGGATGCCCCAAGATGGACGGGAGGCAAACGGAGGGTGAACCGGGGCAGTGAGCCTGCTCACCGGCTTCCGGTGGGCGCAATGCCACGCTGGAGCCGATAGCCTTGAAGCAGATAGCGCAGAAGGCCGCGGCGAGGATGCTGCGGTTCTTCGATGCCTGCGGAAAGAAGGACAAACAGTGCAAGCTTCCCAGCGTTCCAAAGTAGCTCCCTTTGAAGTGATGCAAATTGTTGACCAGGTCGCTACGATGCGGGCCTCTGGTCATGACGTGATCTCGTTGTGCGTGGGCGAGCCTGGCGGCGGTGCGCCAGCAGCCGTGAATGACCTGGCCGCAAAGCTGCATGCCGGGCACGCCGACTTCGGGTACACCTCGACCGCGGGCCTGCTCGAAACCCGACAGGCCCTGTCCAAGCACTACCTCGATACCTATGGGGTGCAGATTCCGGCCAGGAACTTCGTGATGACCACCGGGTCCTCCGGAGCGTTCCAACTCTCGTTCCTGGCAGCCTTCGATGCCGGAGATGTGGTGGCGCTGGCCCGTCCAGGCTACCCGGCCTACGCCAATATCCTCGGGGCCCTGGGACTGGAAGTGGTGGACCTGCCCACCGGTGCGGCACAGCGCTACCAGCCCACCGTGCAGCTGCTTGACGCGGCCAAGAAGCAGTATGGACGCCTGGACGGGCTGGTGATCGCCTCGCCGAACAATCCCACCGGTACCATGTTCAGCGCACAAGAGCTTTCGGACCTAGCCAGCTGGTGCGAAGCCAACGGCGTGCGGCTGATCAGCGACGAAATCTATCACGGCATCGAGTTCGTCCCAGAGCGAAAGGGGCACACCTCGTGGGAGTTCTCCCGCACTTCCATCGTGGTCTCCTCCTTCTCCAAATACTGGGGGATGACCGGCTGGCGCCTGGGCTGGATGACCGTGCCCGATGATCTGGTGGCCACCGTTGACGCGCTGGCCTCGAACCTTGCGCTGTGCGCTCCGGCGCCGGCGCAGCGTGCGGTCGTGGCAGCCTTCGAGAAGCAGAGCCTGGATGAAGCCAATGAGCGCGTGGCAGAGTTTGCCCGCACCCGGGCCCACGTGCTGGAGCACCTGGGCAGCCTGGGGATTAGCGAGGCGGCGCCCGCCGATGGGGCCTTCTACCTCTATGGCCGTTTGGCACCCGAAGTGCTGGAACTTTTCGGATCTGCGGGGCAGTACTGCCAAGCGGTTTTGGAACACGCGCACGTGGCGCTGACCCCGGGAGGCGACTTCGATCCGTTCGAGGGTCACCTGTTCATCCGCCTGTCTTTTGCAGCTGGATACGAGCGTGTGGCAGAAGCTGTGGAACGCGTAGCGGCATTCCTCCGCCAGAGCCTGGCAGGCAGCTAGATATCCACAGCTGGTGAGCTTGGCGCGGTGCGCGGTGCTTGAACCACAGACAGTTGAAGGCAGTAGCGAAACACTACTGCCTTCAACTGCTTTAAGGAGCCACCCATGCCCGCGGTACTCGAACCCGTCGACCATGAATGCCTTGCCTGCTTCCTCTATCGGGCCCTGAGAGCCCAAGGATGCGACGGGACCCATCTCTTCCTGCTGGCCTATCGCGACGAGAGTGCCCCGCGGGCTACCGCGGTGGAACGGAAGATGCAGCTGCTGGGCGGTTACTGCGATTGCGAAGTGCTGGCCAATGCCATCCGCCCGATCACGCGCGAGGCAAGCAACGCCTTGGAAGACGAGGTGGATCTTGTCTGCAAAGGAGTACGCCGCGGCACAACCCAACCTTGTGAACATTGGTTGATGCGCCGCGGCGTACAGTGGGGTGGCGGACAATTCCGCCGGAGAAGTGCTTGAAAATCAGTCTTCGATGGTCTTGCTCTTCGGCTTGCGGGCCTTGAGCAGTTCGACACCGATGGGGATGACCGAGATGAGGACGATCAGAATGAAGATCAGGTCGATGTTCTCTTCGATCCACGTGAACTGTCCCAGCCAGTAGCCCAGCAGGGTGACGCCGATGCCCCACAGGGCAGCGCCGATCAGGTTGTAGAAGACGAAGGTCTTGTGGTTCATCTTCGCAACGCCAGCGATCACCGGGACGAAGGTGCGGACGATTGGCACGAAGCGTGCAAGGATCACCGCGCGGCCGCCGAACTTCTCGAAGAATTCGTGGGCGCGTTCAACGTTCTGCTGCGAGAAGAAGCGGGAATCCGGCTTCTTGAAGATGGCAGGACCAGTTTTCTTGCCGATGATGTAACCGGTCTGGTCGCCGGCGAAAGCGCAGACGAAGATCGCTGCGCAGAAGAGCCACAGCGGGATGTGGATGGTGCCGGTGGCGATGAGCATGCCAACAGTGAAGAGCATCGAATCGCCGGGCAGGAAGAATCCCACCAGCAAGCCGGTCTCAGCGAAGACAATGGCGCACACCAGCAGCAGGACCCATGGGCCAAGCGCAGGGTTGTTCAGGAAGACGGCCGGGTTCAGCCAGTCGGGCAGGAATGCCGCGCCCAAGGTCGGGGCCGCATAATCGGTCACAAGCGAAAGAAACGAAGAATGGTCTAGCACAGCAAAAATCCTACGGGAATACGCTGTGAGTTTCCCAGAGAGGAATCCGTGACGTCTGATGGGGGATAACCCGACCACAAGCGCGGAAATCTCCAATTTGTTCGTTGACCCGGTGGATCATGGTATTTCCCAGGGCCTGCATCACGAGGCGAAGGCGCATCGCGCAGCGGCGAGTTGCCAAGCTCACAGCAGGTTTCCAAGCATTGATCAGCATAGTTGCGTCGGGAAACTGGTTTCGGTCCATGACAACGGTCATGGGCAACCCATGACTTTCTGCTCTTCTGCCCGCCTGGCAAACGGAGAAAACTGGGAGTCATGGAAACGCTGACAAAGACCAATGCAGTTTCGCTCAGCGGCTTGAAGAAAACCTTCTCAACGCCGCGCAGCAAGGTCGAAGCCGTCAAGGGCATCGACCTGCGGATCCAGACCGGTCAGATCGTGGCCTTCTTGGGGCCCAACGGAGCCGGCAAGACAACAACCGTGGACATGATCCTCGGCCTGACCCAGCCCACCGAGGGATCGGCCCAGATCCTCGGCTTGGACCCGCGCCAGGCGGTCCTGGCTGGCAGGGTCTCGGCAGTGCTGCAAACCGGCGGGCTGCTGCGCGACATGACCGTCAAGGAAACGGTGTCGGTCATCGCCCACATGCATGAGCAGGCAGATCGCATTGGTGAGGTCATGGAACGCACCGGACTGGACAAGATCGCCAAGCGGCGCGTGGGCAAATGCTCGGGTGGCGAGCAGCAGCGCATCAAGTTCGCGTTGGCGTTGCTGCCGGATCCGGATGTGCTGATCCTCGATGAGCCTACTGCAGGGATGGACGTGATGGCCCGCCGGGATTTCTGGGCCGCAATGCGCGTCGAAGCCACCGAAGGACGCACCGTCATCTTCGCCACGCACTATTTGGAAGAAGCGCAGAACTTCGCAGAACGCACCGTGCTGATGAAGCACGGGCTCATCGTCGCCGACGGCGCCACCGAGGATCTGCGCAAGCTCATCTCCGGACGCACCGTCAGCGCTTCCTTCCCCTCGGCCGAGCATGCCGAACGGGCCGCCGCCTCCAGCGATTCGGTGCAGGTGGCTGAACGCAATGGCTTGCGCTTCGCCTTCCGCAGCTCCGACTCCGACAGCTTCGCATCCGCCCTGCTGACCGAGTACCAGGGCTACGACCTGGAAATTTCCTCGCCGAGCCTCGAGGACGCTTTCATCCAACTGACCAAGGACCCATCATGATGAGCACCTACATCCGCGTGGAATTCGCGCGGCACTTCCGCGATGGATACAACCTGATCTTTGCCCTGCTGCTGCCCGCGGCAATGTACATCCTGTTCGGCAGCATCCCCAGCTACACCGAGTTCGAGCTGGGAGCCGGTAATGTGAAGTTCTATCTGATGATTTCCATGGCGGCCTACGGAGCGGCAGTCAGCACCGTGGCCATCGCTGGCACCGTGGCCACCGAGACCATGCAGGTGTGGGGCCGGCAAATTTCGCTGACAAAAATGCCGCCGAGCATGTTCGTCAGCAGCAAGATGATCGTCGCGGCCACCGTTGCCGGCGCCTCGGCAGCGCTCGTCTTCGCCCTCGGCGCCGCTACCGGAGCCGAAGCGCAAGAAGGCTGGATCTGGGCCGCGAGCTACCTGATCATCCTGCTCGGTGCCATGATCTTCGCCTGCTACGGGATCGGGGTGGGCATGGCGTTCAAATCCGAATCGGCCCTGGGCCTGGCCTCGGGACTGATGGTGTTCTTCGCCTTCTTCGGCAACGTGTTCATGCCTCTGCAAGGAGGCATGCTCGACGCGGCCCGCTTCACCCCGATGTATGGCTACGTCGCGCTGGCCCGCCACCCATTGCTCAAGGACATGCCTGCCGGGGTCGATATGGCACCGGATGCGTTGTGGATCCCAACCGCTAACCTGGTGGCATGGGCACTGATCTTCGTTCTCTTCGCGGTCTTCGCCACCCGCAAGGCCAAGGCGCGCCAGTGAGCCTACGCCAGCCTGGCTCCGCGCCGGTGGACGACCCGCTCTGCGGCCTCGACGAAGACCAGAAATTCTGGGATCGCCGAGGCTGGCTGGTGGCCGGGGTCTGGGTGATCTTCCTGGTCTTCCCTGTGCTGGACCTGCTCGTCGAGGACTATTCGCTGCCCACCCGGATCATCGGCTTGGCGCTGATTGCCCTCTTCGCCGCCGTGTATTTGCAGTCCTATTCGAAATTCTCCTCGAAGATCGGGCAGGGCGGAACCAGTGCTCGCCGGGCGCACGTGAACTTCCTGGTGCTCTGCGCGATTATTGTGCTGGGCATCCCGGTCGTCGGGTTGACCACCATGGGGCTTTTCCCCTTCATCACCTCCTTCGCGATCTTCCTGCTGGGCAGGAGGTGGGCCATCGCGGCCTACTCGGCGGTGCTGGTGCTCAGCTTCGCGTTGCCAATCATCTACGGCCAGTTCATGGACGCGATCTTCCTGATCGGCCTGAACCTCGTGCTGATGGTGGTGTATGCGATCACCGTGGCGGCCATCCGGCGCTCGACCGAAGCCGAAAAGATGCGCAGCGACTACCTGCTGGTCGCCGAACAGGAACGCGTTGCCCGGGACGTGCATGATGGGATCGGCCATTCGCTCACCGCATTGAACCTGAAGGCGCAGCTGGCCCTGCGCCTGCTGGACCAGGAGCAGTACGCCCAGGCCCGCGGCGAACTGGAACAGCTCAGCGCCTTGGCCGTCGATGCGCTGGTCTCCGTTCGCACCACGGTGCAGGGGCTTAGCCGCCAGGACCTGGTCGCGGAATTGGCTGAGCTGCGGCAGGCCTGCAACGACAACAACCTCGAATTCACGGTGGCCGGAACCGCCGAGCAGGTCCCGATGCAGCTGCGGTCGCATGTGGCATGGATCCTGCGCGAAGCGGTCACCAATGTGCTGCGCCATGCGCACGCCAGCAGGATCGTGCTGCAGCTGGAACCCGAACACGTCAGCATCGAAGATGACGGCGACGGGCTGCAGGCCAGCACGCCCGGCCACGGGATCCGCGGAATGCAGGAACGCGCCAAGCAGTTCGGCGCCAGCTGCACGGTGGGGGCCTCGCGGCTGGGCGGAACCAGTGTGCAGGTAGCCTTCGCGGCAGAGGGGAACGCCCGATGATCCGGATACTCATTGCCGATGACCAGCATCTGGTGCGCGGCGCGATGGCAGCCTTGCTGAATCTCGAAGAGGACATCGAGGTCGTTGCGCAATGCGCCGACGGAGACGAAGTTGCCGCCGCGCTGGATGCGCACCGGGCCGATATCGCATTGCTGGATGTGCAGATGCCACGGCACAACGGGCTGAGCACCGCGGCAGAACTGAAGGGCAGCCACCCCGAGGTGAAGGTGCTGATCCTGACCACCTTTGACCGTCCCGGGTATTTCCGCCAGGCCTTCGAAGCCGGAGCGCATGGTTTCCTGGTCAAGGATTCTCCGCCAGCGGAGCTGATTGCCGCCATCCGCAGGGTCTATGGCGGGGACAAGGTGGTGGATCCGCAGCGTGCGATGCTCAGCGTGGAGAGCCGCAGCAACCCGCTGACCGGGCGCGAACGCGAGATCCTGGCCTTGGCCGCGTCCGGTGCGCCGGTCTCGCAGATCGCCTCGACGGTGCACCTGTCGGTGGGCACCGTGCGCAACCACCTGTCCAATGCGATCGGCAAGACCAGCACGGCCAACCGCATCGAGGCAGCGCGTTACGCCAGGGAGATGGGCTGGATCTAGCGCATCACGAAGTGCATGATCATGCCGATGACCCAGATGGAAGACGCCAGCAGCACGCAGCCGAATTCCACCACGATGCCCAAGCCCATGGCCTTCAGCGCAGCCCAGGATGAGCCGAACGCCCCGGAGACCTCGCGGCGGCGCACGCTTTCACCGGAGAACAGGCCCACCGCGAAACCGATGAACATGCCGACGACCGGGATGATGAACGCGCCGGCGATGGCACCGACTACCGCGAAGAGAATGGATCCCTTGGGGATCTGATGTTCCTTGAGCTTCTTGCCGGTCAGGATTGCTGAGGCCGACCAGCCCAGCAGGGCGATCGCCATGCCCAGTCCGGCCGCCCACCAGGAGGCGCCGGATCCCAGCAGCCAGCCCCAGGCCAGGAGCGTGCCGATGGTCAGCAAGGACCCAGGCAGCACCGGGAAAATAGTGCCCAACGCCGAGACGACGAGCAGCAGCCCGGCGATGATGGTGTAAATAATCTGTGCATCCACACGCCCAGTTTCGCACACGTTTCCATCGGCCCGGAGGCAAGCGGAGCGTGGAGAGGTTCCGCAGGCTGGCCGATTCGCGATAGATTGCCTAGGACGCATGATGAATCGGGGAGGATCCTGATGGGCAAGGACAATAATGCACGGGTCGGCGTAGGGATTGCCGGGTCCACCGCCGTGGTGCGGCTGGAGAATCCGGGCCAGTTCAATGCGCTCACCAAGGACATGTGCCTGCAGCTGGTGGGTGCCTTTGCCGGTCTGGCGACCAATGACGAGGTCGCTTCCATTGTGGTGCGCGGCGCCGGAGGGAACTTTTGCGCCGGGATTGCCATCGATGAAATGGACCAGGTGCTCTTCGACCGGGATGAGGACGGGGAGCTGATCAACCACTTCGATCTGCTCGACAAGATCATCGTGGGCTGTCCGAAGCCCACCATTGCGGTGGTGGAAGGCAATTGCTTCGGCGGTGCCTGGCAGCTGGCTTCGGCCTGCGACATCCAGCTGGCCTCGGACAATGTGCGCATCGCGATTACCCCGGCAAGAATCGGCTTGGTGTTCCCGCGCCCGGGCATCGAGCGGCTGGTGCGTGCCGTGGGGGAGCACCGGGCCAAGTACCTGCTGCTCTCCGGAGCGGAGGTGTCCATTCCCGAAGCCGAACGCTGGGGCATGTTCACCAAGGTGGTTTCCCATGGGCAGCTCGAAGAGCAGCTGGACGCCTTGCTGGGCCAGCTGGCGGCGAACTCGCCGTATTCCATTGCCCGCACCAAGGAAGCCATCAATCTGGTGAGCGCTGGGGAAGCCGCCGACAGCTGGTGGGAAACGCTATGGGAAGAGAACGGGGAGAACGCGGACCTGGCCGAAGGCAGATCCGCGTTCCTGGCACGCCGCACACCGGACTACAGCGCGCTGCCCAAGTAGGGTCCGCTAGCGTTGCTCGGCGGTGAACTGGGCGACCAGTTCGCGCTTGAGAATTTTTCCGCTGGGACCCAGCGGGAACTCGGTGACGATCTCGATCAGCCGCGGGTACTTGTACGCGGCCATCTGCTCGCTGGCCCACGCCACCAGATCCTGCGCGCCCAGTGTGGAGCCAGCCTCCAGGGTCACCGAAGCGGCGATCTCCTGCCCGTGGGTTTCATGCGGCACCCCGTACACGGCGGCGTTGGAAATCTCCGGGTGGGACACCAGGACCTCCTCGATTTCGCGCGGGTACACGTTGTAGCCGTTGCGCAGGATCATGTCCTTGGTACGGTCCAGGATGCGCAGGTAGCCATCCTCGTCCTTCGTGCCCAGGTCCCCGGTGCGGAACCAGCCATCGACCACCGCTTCGTCTGTGGCCTCGGGCCGGTTCAGGTAGCCGGAGAACAGGTTATGCCCGCGGACCACCAGTTCGCCCAGCTCGCCGCGCGGCAGCAGCTGGATCTTCTCCGGGCTGGCCGGGTCCGCGATTTCCACATCCACTCCCCAGACCGGGGTGCCGACGGTGCCGGGCCGCGGTTCGACGCCCACATGGTTGAAGCAGGCCACCGGAGAGGTCTCGGTCAGCCCGTAGCCTTCGTGGATCCGCGCGCCGAAGCGCTGCTCGAAGGCGGTCAGGATGGATACCGGAAGCGACGCTCCGCCGGAAATGGCGTAGCGCAGCTTCTGGGGCGTCTCCGTGCGGTGCTTGCCCGCTTCGAGCAGGGCCACATACATGGTCGGCACCCCGAAGAAGACATCGATGCCCGCGTCCAGCAGCAGCTCCAGGGCGCCTTCGGCGGTGAACTTGGGCAGCAGCATCAACTCGGCACCCACCCGCAGCCCGGTATTGAGCACGCAGGTCTGGCCGAAGGTGTGGAAGAGCGGCAGCCCCCCGAAGAGCCTGTCGCCGCGGCGCAAATCCATGGTGTTCAGCAGCGTGGTGTGGGTCTGCTCAATCAAGGCAAGGTGCGTGCCCAGCGCACCCTTGGGCTTGCCGGTGGTGCCCGAGGTATACAGGATCGTGGCCAGGTCCTCCGGGCGCCGCGGCAGGTAGGTGGCAATCGGCGTAGCCGCCCGGGCCAGGTCTTCGAGCCGGTCGGTGCCCGAGTCTTCCGGCGCCAGCACGCTGAGCACCGGGACGCCTGAAGCGGTGGCTCCGGCAGCACCCTCGGCGAGCAGCGGCGCGGCACAGATCATCAGCTTGGCCTCGGAGTCCTCCAGGATGTAGGAGATTTCGCGGGCCTTGAGCAGTGCGTGCACCGGCACCACCACGGCGCCCAGGGCCAGGACCGCATAGTAGGCGCGGGCGAAGTCCGCGACATTGGGGATGAGCAGAGCCACCCGATCACCCGCCGTGATGCCATGGGCCTGCAACGCCCCGGCATAGTTCCGCGTCTCATCCCATAGCTGCCTATAAGTTGTGCTGTGGCCATCGACGGTGATGGCGTTCAGTTCGCCGTAGCGGGTGGCCCCTTCTGCGAGGATTGCTGCCACTGAAACAGTGAGATTGGATGCGGGAACGCTCATGGTGAACTCCTCGGGTGAACCAACAATGCCTGTGTGCTGTGTCACATTAAAGCATAGTGAAACTGCGGTTCATCGCAAGGCATCCAGTTCCGTAATATCTTGGGTGGCAGCAAATTTTCCGTTGCTGATCTGAATGGAAAGGACATAGACTCAGCCCAAGCGAGCTGGATGAATTGTGGAATGGGGAAGCGATGCCGGCACCAAGGGATCCACGAGCCGAACCCTGCTGGGTCGATCTGCTCACCAGCGACATGGAAGGCTCCGCACAGTTCTATGCGCAGCTATTCGGATGGGAAATGCGCCGGAACGCGCCAGGCACGGACGAAGGATATGCCGAGGTCTATCTCAACGGGTCGATGGTCACCGACTTCATTGCCAATGACCCGGACTCCGAGGTTCCGGACTGCTGGACCACCTACCTGAATGTCACCGATGTGCACGCTGCCGCCTACGCCACCAAGCTGCACGGCGGCAAGGTCTATCTCAAGCCCATCGAGGTTCCCGGACAGGGAACCATGGCCATCATCGGGGATCCAGCCGGCACCGGCGTGGGACTCTTCCAAGCCTTCGCGCCAGCGGACGCTGTCCCCAGCCGAGTACCCGGTACGCGCGTCTGGAATGAGCTGCACACCAAGCACTTCGAGCCGGTGGCCCGCTTCTACCGTGAAGCCCTGAGCTGGAACTTGTCCCAGGTCTCGGACACGGACGAGTTCCGCTACCACACCTATGGCCAAGGGCCAGAAGCGGTGGCGGGCATCTTCGACATCTCCAGCTACCCGGACTCGAAGTCCGGCTGGCGCGCCTACTTCGCGGTGGCGGACACCGATGAAACCGTGGCGCTCGCCGAGCGGCTCGGCGGCACGGTTATCCATGAACCGCATGACTCCTACTTCGGCCGCATGGCAGTGCTCGGCGATGTCACCGGAGCCGAATTCGCGGTCATCTGCCCGCCGAAAGGCTAGCTGGAAGCGGCTAGCTTCCGGTTGCCGCGCGCTTCCAAAAGTAAGGGGTCGTGGTGGAAACCTTCACCAGGCCCTGGCGCTCGAGAATCGGACGGGAATACTCTGTGCTGTCGCTGTGCACGTACTTGCAGCCCATGGCGATCGCGCTGCGTGACCGGGCATCAACCAGGGCCCGGTAGACACCTCGTCCGCGGTATTCAGGCAGCACGCCGCCTCCCCAGAGGCCTGCGAATTCGGTGCCGGCCACCGGCTCCAGACGGCCCGCACCCGCCATTCGCCCCTCGAGCCAGGCGACCCACAGCTCCATGCCGTCCTTGCGTCCCATGCGTGAAATCAGGGCTTGGGCGGTGGCTGGGTCCTAGGGTTCGCCGAAGGCCTGGTCGACCATGCGGCACATTTCCTCAATTTCTTCTGCAGCGCTCACACGCCGCAGTTCCAGCCCAGCCGGACCGGGGTCGATACTGAGCAATGCCTGCAGCGGTCCGATCATGATTGATTCGCCCTCCTCGGCATTGAATCCCAATGCTTGCAAGCGCTCGGGCAAGCCGGGTGCATGGTCGTGTCGGCGGGGCTTGAATTCCACCTCGGTGATCCGCGGCTGCGCCGCGAAATGCTCCAGTGCTGCTCCAGTCAGCTGGGCCAAGGTTTGCGGTTCTTTTCCGTTGAAATGCGGATAGGTGATGAAACCGCGCCCATTGGCGTAGGTGGCCAGGCGCAGCGGGCCGAACCAGGTAATGGACTGCGCACCTAGCGTTTCGGGATCGGTGCGCAGCTGCTGATCGTAGAGCCTGAGGAAGCGGTCGCGGTCGGTATCCCTCTGCATAGTTTACGGCCGCTGCTCCTCCGCTTTGCCTCCTCCGGCCAACGATGCCACACTCAGGGGAAAGGACAGCAGGCAGGAGAAGCACATGGGCCGCAAGATCGCGCGCCGCCGCATCGTCAGGGCAACGCTGGAGGGCTCGCGCGTGCGCGAGGAGAAGCTGGCCGGCGAGGAGCCGCTGGAGATTCGCTTCGGCCACACCTCCTACACCACCTCCATGCGCACGCCGGGCGACGACTTCGACATGGTCACCGGCTTCCTGGTGGGCGAGGGCATCATTTCCGCCCCCGAGCACTTGGCCTCCCTGCGCTATTGCGCCGGCACCGACGAAGCGGGCAACCAGACCTACAACGTCATCGAGGTGCAGCTGGGTCCGGGAGCAAAGCATCCCGATCTGCTGGCCGCCCGCAATGTGGTCACCAGTTCCGCCTGCGGGATCTGCGGGACCAATTCCATCGACGAGGTGCGCAAGAAAGCCGCCTTCGCGCCGGCTCCGGACGCCGGGCAGGTGGAGCTGGAAACCCTGCTAGGCCTGCCCGACACCCTGCGCGAATCGCAGCAGCTGTTCTCCGCCACCGGGGGAGTACACGCGGCCGGGTTGTTCTCCGCTTCCGGGGAGCTGTTGATCCTGCGCGAAGACGTAGGGCGTCATAATGCGGTGGACAAGGTCATCGGGGCTGCCCTGCGCGAGGGGTTGCTGCCGTTGGGTGACGCCGTACTGCAGGTTTCCGGACGCGCCTCCTTCGAGCTGGTGCAGAAGGCCGCGATGGCCGGAATTCCGGTGCTCGCGGCGGTCAGCGCGCCCTCGTCGCTAGCCGCGGATCTGGCCGAGGAATCAGGCCTTACGCTCGCTGCGTTCTCCCGCGGATGCAGCGTGAACATTTATACACATGCGCACCGGGTGATCACAGCGTAGCCTTGTAATATGTGAGCTGGATATCAGTTCCGCGCGCACCACCAACCAGGAGGGTCTCATGCATCGCTCGGCACCCAAGAAAGACATCAATGAAGATGAGCTGAAGGTCAGCGAACCAAAGCACGCCGCCGCCGGCCTCAAAGCCGTGATGGTGTCCATGGAGCGCGGTTTCGCCGAAGCCGGCCCGTCGCGTACCCTTCGCTCGATGCTGCGCGTCAACCAGCACGACGGTTTCGACTGCCCGGGCTGCGCCTGGCCCGAATCCATCACCGGCAAGCGCAAGCCCGCCGAATTCTGCGAGAACGGCGCCAAGGCCATCGCCGAGGAAGCCAGCGCCCGCACCGTCACCCCGGAATGGTTCGCGCAGCACTCCATCGAGGACTTGCGCGATAAGACCGAATACTGGCTGGGCTCGCAGGGACGGATCACCACCCCGATGATCATCCGCGAAGGGGACACCCACTACTCGCCGATCAGCTGGACCGAGGCCTTCTCGACCATTGGCGCGCACGTCAATGCGACCACCCCGGACAAGTGCGTGTTCTACACTTCTGGGCGCACCGCGAACGAGACCGCGTTCATGTACCAGCTGCTGGCCCGCAGCCTGGGCACCAACAACCTGCCCGACTGCTCGAACATGTGCCACGAGTCCTCCGGAACGGCGCTGAACCCGACCATCGGCATCGGCAAGGGCACCGTGTCGCTGGAAGACTTCGAGCATACGGATCTGATCTTCGTGGTGGGGCAGAACCCCGGCACCAACCACCCGCGCATGCTCTCCGCGCTGGCCGACGCGCGCAAGCGCGGCGCCCGCGTGGTCGCAGTGAACCCGCTGCCGGAAGCCGGCTTCTTCGGCTTCAAGGACCCGCAGACCGTGGGCGGCATGCTGGGCAAGGCGGACCCGATTTCCAGCGACTTCCTGCAGATCAAGGTCGGCGGCGACCTGGCCCTGTTCCAGGCCTTCGGCCACCTGCTGCTGGAAGAAGAGAAGAAGCACCCGGGCACCGTAGTGGACCACGCGTTCATCGCCGCGGCCACCGACGGCTTCGAAGCCTACAAGGACGCGCGCGCCACGCTGGACTGGGATGCCACGGAAACGGCCACCGGCCTGACGCGCACCCAGATCACCGAGATCGCAATGCTGCTGGCCAAGTCCAAGGCCACCATCATCTGCTGGGCGCTGGGGTTGACCCAGCAGCCGCACTCGGTGCCGACGCTGAAGGAAATTATCAACCTGCTGCTGCTCCAGGGCAACTTCGGCAAGCCCGGCGCCGGCGCCTGCCCGGTGCGCGGCCACTCGAATGTGCAGGGCGACCGCACCATGGGCATCTGGGAAAAACCCACCGAGCAGCTGCTCGCCGCCTTGGACGCCGAATTCGGCATCGAATCCCCGCGCGCCCACGGCTACGATTCCACCGAAGCGCTGCACGCCTTCGAAAAGGACGAGGTGGATGTGTTCGTGTCCATGGGCGGCAACTTCGCCCTGGCCAACTCGGATACCGAAGCCCTGGAAGCCGGAATGCAGCGCGCCAAGCTGACCGTGCACATTTCCACCAAGCCCAACCGCTCGCATGTGGTGCACGGCAAGACCTCGCTGATCCTGCCGACCCTGGGACGCACCGACAAGGACGACAAGCACCCTTCAGGCGCGCAGTTCCTTTCCGTGGAGGACTCCATGTCGGTGATCAAGTCCACCCGGGGCCGGCTCACCCCGGTCTCCGACCACCTGCTGGCCGAACCGGTGATCGTCGCGCGCATGGCCCAGGCCATCCTGGGGGATAACCACCCGGTGAACTGGCGGGCCATGGCCGAGGATTACGACGTGATCCGCGACCACATCGAACGGGTGCTGCCCGGCTTCGAGGACTTCAACCGCCGGGTGCGCGACAAGAACGGCTTCGTGCTGCCCAACCCGCCGCGCGACACCCGCTCCTTCGCCACCGACATTGGCAAGGGCCGCTTCACTGTTTCGGAATTCGAAGCCCTGGAAGCGCCCGAGGGCCACCTGATCCTGCAGACCATGCGCAGCCACGACCAGTACAACACCACGTTCTACGGGCTGGACGACCGCTACCGCGGCATCAAGGACGGGCGCCGGGTCATCCTGATCAACCCGGAGGATCTGGCGGTGACCGGCTTCCAGGACCGCGACCTGGTCGATGTCATCTCGGTCTTCCGCGGGACCGAGCGCCGCGCCAACCGCTTCCGCTTGGTGTCCTACCCGACGGCCAAGGGATGCGTGGCCGCCTACTACCCGGAAGCCAACGCGCTGGTGCACCGAGATTTGGTGGCCCGCGAGTCCAATACGCCGGGCTTCAAGGCGATGATGGTGCGCTTCGTCGAGCACACCCAGCAGCCAGGACGCACGCTGGACAGCTAGTTTCAAAGTGGCGAAGCCACGGTCGGGGAATCCATCCCGGCCGTGGCTTCATTCAATTCAGGCGCTGCCGCCAATTCTTCGTGCGGCTCAGAGCAGTGCCGAGTCATGGACGGGCATTTGGATGTCCGGCTGGAAATCCTGCGTCCAGCCACGCTCGTAATTGATGGTCGTTTCGGATCCATCTGGTGATCCTGCGACGGGATGTTCCGAAGGAATAAGCGGGACAGTGAGTTCAAGATGGACTGCCAGCATCAGCAGCAGCGGCAACGCCGCGCGGCCCACTAGCAATGCAAGCTGCATCACATCAAGCGCTTGCCATAAGCGCTTGGATTTCTTATTGCGACACAATATAAAGTGTTCGGCGCCCTGTCCAAGGTGCGCCAATCCGCAGTCCACCGAAGAGGAAATCCCCCATGAGTGCTGCCCGCAGCAATGCCGCTGAGAGCATCAGACCCGAAGACGAACGCCTGCCCGCTGCGAAAACCGTGGCCTACGGTTTCCAGCATGTACTGACCATGTACGGCGGCATCATCGCCCCGCCACTGGTGATGGGCGGAGCCGCGGGCATGGACACGGCCGAAATGGGCGTGCTCGTTGCCAGCTGCCTGTTCATCGGCGGCTTGGCCACCATCCTGCAAACCCTCGGCGTCCCGTTCTTCGGCGCCCAGCTGCCCCTGGTCCAGGGCACGTCCTTCTCCGGCGTGGCTACCATGATCGCCATCCTCAACGGCGGGGGAGGCATGCCGGCAGTATTCGGCGCGGTGCTTGCCTCGGGCGCCATCGGCATCATCATCGCCCCGTTCTTCGCCAAGCTGCTGCGCTTCTTCCCGCCGGTGGTCACCGGCGTGGTGATCACGATTATCGGCGTCTCGCTCTTCCCGGTCACCGCCGACTGGGCCATGGGCGGTGCGAGTGCCGGGGACTCCTACGGCTCGCTGAAGAATATCGCCCTGGCCGCTATCACCCTGCTGATCCTGCTGGCCTTGTCCAAGTCCGGCGTCCCGGCGCTTTCGCGCCTGTCGATCCTGCTGTCCATCGCGCTGGGCACACTGGTGGCAGTGTTCCTGGGCATGGCTGATTTCTCCCAGGTGCTCACCGGCGACATCTTCGCGGTTCCCACGCCCTTCGCCTTCGGCGCACCGGTCTTCGAAATCGGTGCCATCATCTCGATGATGATCGTCATCCTGGTGACCTACACCGAAACCACCGCGGACATGCTGGCGGTGGCCGAGGTGACCGGTTCCAAGGTGGATTCGCGGCGTATCGCCAACGGCCTGCGTGCCGACATGCTCTCCTCCACCGTCGCCCCGATGTTCAACACCTTCACCCAGTCGGCCTTCGCGCAGAATGTGGGCCTGGTGGCGATTACCGGTGTGAAGAGCCGCTTCGTGGTGGCCGCCGGCGGCGGCATCCTGGTGGTCCTCGGCCTGCTGCCGGTGCTTGGCCGCGTGGTGGCCTCGATCCCTTCCCCGGTGCTGGGCGGTGCCGGTGTGGTGCTGTTCGGCTCGGTGGCAGCGGCAGGCATCCGCACCCTGGCCAAGGCCAAAGACGACAACATGAACATGCTGATCATCGCGACCTCGCTGGCCTTCGGCTGCATCCCGATGGTCAAGCCTGATTTCTACGCCGAATTCCCTGCCTGGGTCGGCACCATCTTCCAGTCCAGCATCTCCTCGGCCACCATCATGGCCGTGCTGCTGAACATCATCTTCAATGAGCTGAACGGGGGAAAGCAGGAAACCTCGCTGCGCACCGTCTACAAGTACCAGCTGGCCGGCCTCGAAGACGGCGACCGCCTGATCGACGGTAAGCTGTACGACTCGAAAGGCCTGGAAATCCAGGTCATCTCGGAGCAGCCGGGCCACGCCGGCGACCGGCCGATGCCGCAAGGCTAGCGGCAGCGCCCATCACCAAAAGCCAAACGCCCCAGTTCAATGAACTGAGGCGTTTTGGACGTGAGTGGCTTTACTGGCTGGAGTCCTTCTGCTTGTCACCGGTCATGGTGATCGGCTGGACGCCGGAATTGGGGAAGCAGCCGATGGGGCTTTGGCCGGACTCGGCCACGATATCCAGGCATTTGGATGTCAAGGTCTCCGGGGTCAGCGAGCGTTCCAGGATCTTGTTGGCTTCGGCTTCGGCCTCGCTGGTCTGCTTGCGTTGCTGGGCCACGCGGGTCTTGGCGGTTTCCGCCTGCAGCTCGTTGATGCGGTTCTGCGTCGGCTCATCGAAATTGATGATCGGCAAGGTGACCGAGCGGATCTCGATCTGGGTCTTGACCTTGGCCTGCATCTTTTCCTGCACCGACTTCGCCAGTCCTTCCAGGTCCTGGCCGCCGCTGGCGGGTTCGCCGTATTCCAGTGGATCATAGGTGGCCATGACCTCGTTCAGCGCGGCACGGAAGTTGCGGTCGACCAGATTGGACTGGATGCCCTCGAAGGTGCGGTAATCCAGGAAAACATCCATGGCATCATCGGTCTTCAGCTGCCACTGGATGGACGCATCCACATCGGCGCGGCCGTTGTTGCCCAGCCGGACCGGGATGGCACTGTCGGCTGAGTAGACATCGTTCTGCACCGACCCATCCAGCTTCTCCACCTTTTCCCATGGCCACTTCAGATGGAAGCCGTTGCTGACCACGGAGGTCGGCTTGCCCAGTGCGACCTTCACGCCGACGGTGCGTGGCTGCACGATGGTGGTGGACATGATGGCCAGCACGATCAGTGACACGATGAAAACGGTGATTCCGGTGAGGCGGGTGGCGGCACGGTTCTTGTTTTCCGGTTTCATGGCCTTTCCGGCAAGCAAGACAAGCAATCCTGCGATGGCGCAAAGGACGGTAATGATGGTGGGGAACATGATCTCCTCGATGACGTGATGGTACTCAATATTCTATCGTTTAGATAATTGAGAACCGTTTTGGACACGGCAACGCGGCGAAGGAGATTTTGCCATCCCCAGGAAAACAGGTTGCGGGAACTAGAATCGTAGACATGCAACAACGAGAACTTGGACGTACCCACCGCAACGTATCGGCCATTGGCCTGGGCACTTGGCAGCTTGGTGCCGACTGGGGCTCGGTGGATGAAGCCGACGCGCTGGCCGTGCTCGATGCCGCCTACGAAGCCGGGGTGGACTTCTTCGACACCGCCGATGTCTACGGTGATGGCCGCAGCGAGCAGCTGATCGGCACCTGGCTGAAGGCCAATCCGGATGCGGGCGTCACCGTAGCCACCAAGATGGGCCGCCGTGTGGAGCAGCTGCCTGAGAACTACAACCTGGACGCCTTCCGCGCATGGAACGACCGTTCCCGCAAGAACTTGGGCGTGGACACCCTGGATCTGGTCCAGCTGCACTGCCCGCCGACCCCGGTGTACTCAACCGATGCGATCTATGATGCTCTGGACACCATGGTGGACGAGGGGCGCATGGCCAACTACGGCGTTTCGGTGGAAACCGTGGACGAGGCGCTGACGGCGATTGCCCGTCCGAACGTCGCTACCGTGCAGATCATCATCAACGCTTTCCGGCACAAGCCGCTGGACACCGTGCTGCCGGCAGCGCGCGAGGCAGGGGTGGGCATCATCGCCCGCGTGCCGCTGGCCAGCGGACTGCTGACCAACCGCTACACGCTGCAGACCGAGTTCGCCAAGGATGACCACCGCAACTTCAACCGCGACGGCTCCTCCTTCGACGTCGGCGAGACCTTCTCCGGCGTGGACTACGCCACCGGGCTCGAAGCCGCTAGCGAGTTCGCGAAGTTGGCGGCCGCCGAGGCGCCCGAGGCAAGCAGCGCGCAGGTGGCTTTGGCCTGGCTGGCAGCCCAGGACGGGGTGAGCACCATCATCCCCGGCGCCCGCAACGCGCAGCAGGCCCGCGCCAACGCGGCGGCCGGTTCGCTGCAGATCTCCGAGGGTTTCAACGCCTCGGTCCGCGCTCTCTACGACGCCAAGCTGCGCGAGCAGATCCACCCGCGCTGGTAGCAGCGCGGGTGGGAGACAGCTCCCAGTTTCGCGGCGCCCCGACCGGGATGCTGGTGCCTAGTGCCACCGGCTCGGCGGGGCGCTGCTGCCCCCGCTCGGAAACGTATTCCAGCTCGGTATCCGGTGCGGCGGTGTTCACGAAGGAACGGAAGCGCTTGAGCTTGACCGGGTCGGCCAAGGTGGCAGCCCACTCATCCTCGTAATTGGCCACGTGGGTTTCCATGGCCGCTTCCAGCTCTTCGGCCAGGCCCAGCGAATCCTCGATCACCACCTGCTTGGCGCGCTCCAGCCCGCCGTCCAGGTCCTGGAGCCAATGCGCGGTGCGCTGCAGCTTGTCCGCGGTGCGGATGTAGTACATCAGGTAGCGGTCGATGTACTTGAACAGCGTTTGCTCATCCAGGCCTCCGGCGAGCAGCTGGGCGTGCGCCGGGTTGGCGCCGCCATTGCCGCCCACATACAGGTTCCAGCCATCGGTGGTGGCAATCACGCCGATATCCTTGGCGCGGGCCTCGGCGCACTCGCGGGCGCAACCGGATACGCCCATCTTCAGCTTGTGCGGTGCGCGCAGGCCGCGGTAGCGCAGCTCCATCTCGATGCCCAGCGCGGTGGAGTCGAGCATGCCGTAACGGCACCAGGATGAACCGACGCAGGTCTTCACATTGCGCAGCGACTTGCCGTAAGCCTGACCCGATTCGAAGCCGGCGTCCACCAGCTCACGCCAGATCTCGGGCAGCTGCTCCAGCCGGGCACCGAACATGTCGATGCGCAGGCCGCCGGTGAGCTTCGTGTACAAACCGTATTTCTGCGCCACCGCGGCAATCACGCCCAGCTTTTCCGGGGTGATCTCCCCGCCCGGGATGCGCGGAACCACCGAGTAGGTGCCGTCCTTCTGCATATTGGCCAGCACGCGGTCGTTGGTGTCCTGGGCCCCGGCTAGTCCTGCATCCATCGGGTGCACGCTGGTCTGCGAGGAGAGGATGTTGGCGATGACCGGCTTGCAGATATCGCAACCCTTGCCGGTGCCGAAACGCTCCATCACCTCGCCGAAGGTCCACAGCCCGGCCACACGGATGGCTTCGTAGAGTTCCGGGCGGGAGAAGGAAATATGCTCGCACAGGGCGGTGGATACTTCAGCGCCGTCCTTGAGCATCTGCGCTTCCATGAGCTTCTTGAGCATGGGAACGCAGGACCCGCACTGGGTGCCGGCACGGGTGCACCCCTTCAACCCGGAAACAGTGGTCACCGGAGCCTCGCCCTCGAAGCAGCCGCAACCGGAAACTGCATCGCGGATGGTTCCAGCAGTGACCGAATTGCAGGAGCACAGCACCGCATCATCGGGCAGTTCGCCCTCCGGCGCCTCGCCGCCCAGTGCGCTGAGGTAAGCGCCTGGCTCGCCGGGCAACTCCCGGCCGAGCAGCGGACGCAAGGACTGGTACGGGGTGGCATCTCCCACGAAGATGCCACCGAGCAGGGTCTTGGCGTCGGAGGACACCACGAGCTTCTGGTACAGGCCGCGCGGGGCATCCGCGTAGACCACTTCCAGCGCCCCCTCGGTACGGGCGAAGCCGTCGCCGAAGCTGGCAACGTCCACCCCGGAGAGCTTGAGCTTGGTGGCCGTATCGAAGCCCGCGAATTCGGCCTCGCCGCCGGCCAACTGCTCTGCCACGATTTCCGCCATGGCGTTGGCCGGCGCGACCAGGCCTATGCAGAACCCGTCATAGTTCGCGACCTCGCCGATGGCCCAGATGTGCTCGATATCCGTGGCGCAATGCGAATTGATGACCACGCCGCCGCGCGGACCCATGCCGAAACGGGGTGCCTGGCTGCTGGACTCGTCCAGGGCCGCGTTGTGGTTGCGGATCAGCTCGTCGCGGGGACGCACGCCGATCGACACGATGACCATGTCGGCCTCGATCACGCGTTCATCTGCCATCAGCACCCCGGTAACTACTCGGCTGCCGGAGTCCTGGCTGGTCAGGATCTCCTGCGGGAAGACCCCGTTGTGGACGGTGAAACCGGTCTGCTCAATGAGCCGGCCCATGGCTTGGCCAGCACCTTCATCCAGCTGGGTGCCCATCAGCCACTTGCCGCCGTCAATGACGACAGCTTCGGCGCCCAGCGCCTGGGCACCTGCGGCGGCTTCCAATCCAAGCAGCCCGCCGCCGATGGTGGCCACCACCGGGGCGCGGCCGAGCGTGGTTGAAAGCTCTTTGACCTTCTCGGCGATGGACCAGACATCTTCCAGCGTGCGATAGACGAACGTGTGCTCGTTGCCGGCGATGGGCAAGGTGGCAGCGTTGGATCCGGTGGCGAGCACCAACTCGTCATATGCGAAGCTGCGTCCATCGGCGGTGGCGACCGTGCGCTGTGTGCTGTCGATAGCCACGGCCTTGGCCTTGGTTTCCAAGGTGACATGCTCAGCTTCCCAGAGCTTCGGATCGCCGAGGGTGAGATCCACCCCGGGGTTGGTCAACGCTTGGGAGAGGGCCACACGGTCATAGGGTAGGTGGGTTTCCTCGGTCAGTACCGTGATGTGCAGATCTTGCGGTGCGCGGCTGGCCAAGGCTTCGGTGAAGCGGTGGGCCGCGGGGCCGCCGCCGATGACCAGGATGTTGCGTGCAGTGTGTGTTGTACCCATGATCTATTTCGACTTTCGCTGGGAAACGGTGAGTTTCAGGCTGATGAGACCACTGTAGAAAGCGCGTTTTGCGCGGCAATTACCCTTGTGTTTCGGCCGGCGCAATTCTCTCCACCACGAGTCAGTTCCCTAGTGAAGGCGCTGAAACATGAACGAATCATTCGGCAAGGAATTCGTTTTCTCCAAGGGAAGGCAACATCAAAATCCGGCGGAATTCCGGCAGGATTTTCGATTCACGTCGATCGAAATTGCTGTTAGCGATGCTTTACCGACCAGCAATCGCGTTGGGCATCGGGCGAAACATGCGGCTTCTAAGCTCGATTTGTCAGCGAAAACCAACCACGAAGGACTGGGAATCATGAGCACGCAAATCGAAGAAGGCACAAGTGAAGCTACGTTGAGCTTGGAGCTGCTGTGCCGCAGCGCAGAGCTGGAGCGCGGGTGGGGAGAAGCGCTCTGGCACGAGACCACGCAGCTGGCCCTGTTCCGCACCGAAGAAGACGCCTTCTACGCCACCTCGCATCATTGCCCGACCAGCGGCGCGAAGGTCATGGCCCGTGGAATTCTGGGTGACACAGTCGTCGATGGTGCTTCAGTGGCCACGGTAGCCTGCCCGCTGCACAAGGAAGTGTACCGACTGGATACCGGGGAATGCCTGAACGCCGATTCGCTGCCGCTGCCGGTGCAGCGGCTCATGGAAATCGAAGGACAGCTATGGATGGAGCAGATCAAATGAGCATCAAATCTGAGTGCAGCCTGAACGTGGAACATTCGGCCTGGCAAGGCTGGTTCGAAATCCTCGACGAGACGGAATCGCTTGCAACCAATTAGCTCCAGCCAGCGTACTGTCCAGCAACGGGGCGGAAGACCAAGACAACCCGCATCATCAACTAATCGCAGGGACGAAAGCCAGAGGCTTTCGTCCCTGCGTCATTTGGCAGCGTGCAGCATCCGGTTAGGAGCAAAGATGCCAGCAGGGTGGGGCCACGGACGTAGGCAGCCACAGCTGAGCGATGCTCCGCAACGGGGGTCTAGCCAGCGCACCAGCGGCTGCCCTAGGTGGCACGTAGCAACGCGGTCGGCTCGCTGGATTCCCGGCCGTTTATCGATGACAGCCTTTCCCTGGTGAAAAGGATCGAAGCAATAGCAACTGTGATTATCCACGCGACCATCACCTTCGATGGGTATCTCGCTGATGCTGATGGCGGGGTGGACCGGATGTTTGGCCGTCCCTCCGCCCCCGAAGATGATGGGGTCGTTGCCTTGGTCATGGAGACGATCGGAGCCATTGTCGACGGTGTGAATCGGAGGCCAACGATCGAGGAGGGCGAAATCCCTTATGGAGGGATACTTCAGGTCCCGGTATACCTGATGACTCATACAGCCACTGAGCCGGTGGTACGTGACGGCATCACCTACACCTTCGTTGTTGATGACATTGCAGGCGCAGTGGAACCAGCCAAGCAGGATGCCAAAGACGGTTTTTTCAGCTTATTGGACGGGAAAATATCGCGGCAGTGCCTTGCCCTGGGATTGGTCGACGAGCTGCACCTGGATATCGCCCCGGTATTGCTTGGCGGTGGCATATCCCTGTTCGAAGGTTTGGGGCAGCATATCGAGCTGGAACGCATTCAGACTTCGGCTTTCGCTAGCGAAGTGCATCTGGCGTACCGGGCGCTTCGCTGATCAGCTCTGCAACGTACCAGGAGCCGACAGCCCTCAGGGTCGTTATGCCACGGCGGGAGCGTTGGCCAGCAGTTCCTCGATTTTCGCTTTGCACCCTCCGCATCCGGTACCCGCGCGGCAGCTTTCACCCACCTGCGCGACGGTGGTGCATCCGGCGTCCACCGCATGGGACACCTGGCCGTAGGTGGCACCCGAGCAACGGCAGAGCTGGTCTTCATCGCTGGGGATCGCAGAGATTTGTTCAGTTGCCGGATCATCCAGCCGCAGTAGGGTCGAACGATCTTCAGGAAGCGCGGTACCGCGCTCATAAGCCAGCGCAAGTTCGGCGCTGGCTTGTGGCAAGCCCATGGCCAGGAACCCGGTGACGGCATCCTTGCGGGTGACGATTTTGAGATAGCGTCCGCGCGCAGGATCCGCGTAAACGGTTGCCTGCAGGTCTGAGTCGTCCCAATACCCGGCGCTGATATCGCCGGCCGCGGTTACCTCGATGCCTTGGCCCTTGAGCATCAGCACATCGGACGCGGAGAAGTCCGGGGCAGGAAGCGGTTCGGCAGGTCCCGAACCAAACAGCTGCGAAAAGTACTGGGACAGCCATGCGGCCTGGGCCCATCCCGGGGCCAGCAAGCCAACCGGCGGCTGCCCGGCTACTTCGGCGCAGTCACCCAAGGCAAAAATTCGTTGCTCGGTGTCGGCGCAGAGGAATTCGTCGGTCTTGATGCCACGGCCTACGGTCAAACCGCAGCCGGTGGCCAGCTCGGTTCTCGCCCGAACACCGGTGGAAATGAGCAGGGCGTCAGCTTGGACCAGTCCGTGGGTGGAGGTCATCAGCCCGGCGAATTCTTGCTCATCCTTTTGAATGCCAGTGGCCTTCACTCCGGAGATCACCTCGACACCGGCGGCGCGCAGATTCTTAGTCAGCAGCGCTCCGCCGTCGGCATCCACAACCCGTCCCAAAGGTGCAGGACCATGGTGCACCAGCACCGGTTGCGCCCCCGTAGTGGCAATGGCCAAGGCGGCTTCGATGCCCAACACGCCGCCGCCCAGAACTGCAATGCGCCGGCCGGCACCGAGCGATTCCCGCAGCTGATGAGCATCATCCACGGTGCGGAGGGCAAAGACCCCGGCAGGCAGGGAAGTTTCCGCATGCGGATCGAAGTTCAGGCCGTTGAGCGTCGGGACTACAGCCCGGGCACCGGTTGCGAAGACCAGACGGTCATAGGAAATATGGCCAGCGTCCTGCAGGTGGACCCGGCGCCGCGAACGGTCGATGCCGGTAGCCCGCACACCCAAGCGCACCTCGACTCCGGCATCTGCCACCCGTTGCGGATCCACCATGCCCAGATGCTCGAGCTCGGCGGCTCCCACGGCTAGCTCAGCGAGCAGCACGCGGTTGTAGGCCAGATGATCTTCGGCGCTGATGACGGTGATGGCGCACTGGCCGGAAGCCGCCGCGGGTAGCAGCCCCTCGACGAGGGATGCGGCGACGGGGCCGAAGCCGATGATGACGATGCGTTGCGGGCGATGCTCGGTCATTGTTCCTCTTCCACAGTGTTCAGCGAAACATGGGCGTGCTTGAATTCAGGCATCCTGCTGTGCGGGTCGAGTTTCGCCTCGGTCAGCAGGTTCGCGGTCCCCGCCCCCGGGTAGTGGAAGGGCAGGAAGACCGTGTCCAGCCGGGCATCAGCGGTCAGCAGCGCTCGGGCGGTCACCTCACCGCGTTCATTGCTGATCACGACCTTCTGTCCCTGGACAATCCGGTGCGCCAAGGCGGTTGCCGGATGGATTTCAAGCATTGGTTCTGGTGCGGCGTTGGCCAGCTCGGGAACACGGCGGGTCTGCGCTCCGGACTGGTAGTGCTCCAGCAGCCGGCCGGTCACCAAGGAGACGGCAGAGCTGTTCTTCTTCGGTGCCGGCTGGAACGCCACCGGAACCAGCACCGCACGCCGATCTGCGTGGGCAAAGCCGTCAAGGAACAAGCGCGGGGTGCCGTTGCGGATGCCGGGTTCGGCCGTCACCTCGGTACCTGCAGGACAGGGCCAATAGACGGCGGCACCGGCATCGAGATCATCCCAATGCACCCCCGAGTAGTCAGCCAAGCCGCCGGCCGAAGCCCGTTTGAGCTCTTCGAAGACTTCCCGCGGATCGGGGGAGAAGCGGCCGGGAGCGTCCAGCCGCTGGGCAAGCTGGGAGAGGATCCACAGTTCGCTGCGCGCATTTCTCGGTGCCTCCAAGGCGGCGCGGCGGCGCAGGATCCGGCCCTCCAAGTTGGTCATGCTGCCTTCCTCTTCGGCCCATTGCAGCACCGGCAGCACCAGGTCCGCCTGCGCCGCGGTTTCCGATAGGAAGAAGTCGCAGACCACCAGGAAATCCAGGCTGGCCAGTGACCTGCTCACGTTCGAGGCATCGGGTGCGGAGATCACCGGGTTGGCCCCGTGGATCATCATCATGCGCGGACCGGTTGGGGTGCCCAGCGCTTCGAGCAGCTCGACGGCGGGAAGCCCGAGACCCGGGATGATTTCCGGGTCAACGCCCCAGACGCGGGCCACCTGCGCGCGATGTTCCAGGTCGGTGATCTTGCGGTAGCCGGGAAGCTGGTCGCACTTCTGCCCGTGCTCGCGGCCGCCCTGCCCATTGCCCTGTCCGGTGATGGTGCCGTAGCCGCCGGCCATAGTTCCGGGCAGGCCGAGCAGCAGTGCGAGGTTGATTGCGGCGGTGACCGTGTCGGTGCCGTTGGCATGCTGTTCAATGCCCCGGCCGGTGAGGATGTAGACCGGCTTGCCGCCGGTCTTCGCTTCGCTGGACGCCTGCGCCAGGGCCCGGGCGGTGCGCCGGATCTGCTCGGCCGGAACACCAGTGACCCGGGCGGTGCGTTCCGGCCACCAGCCGGCCAACGAGGCTTTCACCGCGTCGAAACCATTGGTGCGGGCGGCCAGATAACCGGTGTCGACCAGGGACTCCGCCACCAGCACGTGGGCTAAGCCCAGCAACAGCGGCAGGTCGGTGGCCGGGGTGGGCTGCAGGTGCCAGCCGGCGTTATCTGCGCAGAGCTTGGCCGTTGCCGAACGACGCGGATCAACCACCACAAGCCCGCCATTCTCGCGCGCCCCGGCCAGATGCCGGACAAAAGGCGGCATAGTGTCGGCCACGTTGGAACCGAGCATCAGGATCATCCCGGCTTCATCCAGATCCGCCAGCGGGAACGGCAAACCGCGGTCCAAGCCGAAGGCGCGGTTGGTGCCCGCGGCAGCCGAGGACATGCAGAACCGGCCGTTATAGTCGATGCGCGAGGTGCCCAGGGCCAGCCGCGCGAACTTGCCCAGCTGGTAGGCCTTCTCGTTGGTCAGCGACCCGGAACCGAAAACCGCCAGAGCATCGGCTCCGGATTCTTCCCGGATGGCCCGGACCTTGTCTGCCACCAGATCTAATGCCTGCTCCCAGCCGATCGGTGCAAGGCTGCCATCGGCTTGGCGGAGCATAGGTGCTTGCAGGCGTTCGGGATGATCCAGCAGCGTCGCGGCGCTGTACCCTTTCCGGCACAGCGCCCCGCCGTTGGTTTCGAAGTCGCGGCCCTTCAAGCTCACCGGCTCAGGGGCTTCGGCCTGCGTGCTGCGTTCGAGGGTGATGCCGCACTGCAGTGCGCAGTAGGGGCAATGGGTGGCGGTCATCCTAGACTCCGTGCTTCGCGAAGCGGGTGCCGGGCCGCGCATAGGTGAACCATGCGGTGGCCATGAGCAGCAGGTAGGCGGCGATGAAGATGATGAATGCCGTGGTGTAGGCTCCCGTCGTGGAAACGGACAGGCCCAAGGCTTGCGGAATCAGGAAGCCGCCGTAGGCGCCGATGGCCGAGATCAATCCGAGTGCGGCAGCAGCCTTGCGGGAAGAATCCACTTGTCCGGCCTGCTGTCCCTGGCCGCTCAGGGCAAAGACTGCCGGGATCATGCGATAGGTCGAGCCATTGCCGATGCCGCTTGCGGTGAAGAGCAGCAAGAACAAGGCGAGGAAGACCCAGAAGTTCGCCCGGGGCAGGCTGATCACCAGAGCGGCGGTAATCAAGGCCATGGCCGCAAAGGTGGCCACGGTGATGCGTGCGCCGCCGAGCTTGTCGGCGATCTTTCCGCCATATGGGCGAGCCAGCGAGGCGACCAGCGGGCCGAGGAAGGCCAAGGTGATGGTGGCTGTTCCCAGCGGTAAGGCAGCGTATTCGGGGAAGGTGTCAACGATCAGCTTGGGGAAGACTGCCGAGAATCCAATGAAGGAGCCGAAGGTCCCCACATACAGTGCCGAGATGACCCACAGGTGCTTTTCCTTCAGGCAGGCCACCGCGCCGCGGATATCCGAGCGTGCCGATGACAGATTGTGCATGTACTTCCAGGCGCCCCACGCGGAGAGCAGAATCAGCGGGATCCAGAGCAACCCCGCCAGCGGGAGCTGCAGCGCTCCGGCGGCGAACACCGTGACAATGACCGGCACGAGCAGCTGGGCGACGGCCGCGCCGAGGTTGCCGCCGGCAGCGTTCAGCCCCAGCGCCCAGCCCTTGCGGGCGGCCGGGTAGAAGTAGGTGATATTTGCCATCGAGGAGGCAAAGTTGCCGCCGCCGAAGCCCGTCAGCGCTGCGAGGCTGAGCATGACCCAGAACGGCGTGGACGCATCGGTCAGCGCGAGCGTGATGCCGCCGGCAGGAATCAGCAGGAGCAATGCGGAAATCACTGTCCAATTGCGTCCGCCGAACCGGGCGACCATGAACGTGTAGGGGATGCGCAGGGTCGCTCCTACGAGGCTTGGGATGGAGATCAGCCAGAACAGTTCGGTGGTGCTGTAGCTGAATCCGGCGGCCGGGAGATAGACCACGATGATGGCGAAAAGCTGCCATACGCTGAAACCGAGGAACTCGGCGAAGATGGACCACTTGAGGTTTTGGCTGGCTACCGCTGATCCTGTGTGCTTCCAGAAGGCAGGATCCTCCGGGGTCCAATTGCTGACCCAGCGTCCCGGCTGGATGTCCAGTGCCTGCGATGTGCCAGATGCTTCTAGCTGTGCGCTCACGCTACCCGATCCCTTCTCTAGCGTTTGATGCTTCTGAGCTTTTCAAATCGGTATTTCACCGAGGTGCTCATGTTGTTGCGCCGAGGGGAACTTAATTTCACCTGAGGGATCAGGGAGTCGATAGGCGGCTGTAACGTGTTGGAAACCCGGCTGTGGCCCGAGCAGATCCGCGAGATCAACTCCAAGCGGTTCTCCAGCGCCATGCCGGCGTTACTCACATCGAATACGAAGCCGATGGCCAGTTCAGTTGCCACCGGCATCGGCGCTGGGCTACCTGGAATACCTCGCCCGAGGGCCCATCACAGCCCTACTGGCCTGAGCCGATACGGGCTATAGTAAGGATCCATCGAGGTGGGCTGGCTCACTTCGACGGGTTGGATGCATGTAGAAAATCCGAATTCTGGAGGGCAATCATGGGCGGATGCCTCGCCTGGTCCGAGGGCCAGATCGCGCACGGAGACTGATCGCGCCGCAGCATGCGGCGGCACCTTGCCGAGCCTTGAATCCCCGGCAGGGAGCCAGATCCCGACCATCATCCAATTCATACATGGTGCGTCCGGCGATACCCGGGCGCAGGAGGTGTCAGCGGCATGAGCGCCGAGGCAACGCAAGAGACAAAGTGCCTGGTTACCGTCAACGGGACGGTCCGGGAATTCGACGGACCGCCCCATGCCAACGCGCTGGATTTCCTGCGCGGACAGCAGCTGATCGGATGCAAGGAAGGCTGCGCCGAAGGCGAATGCGGCGCGTGCTCCATCCTGGTGGCCCGCAGCGACGGGGAGGGCAGCAGGTGGACCGCGGTCAACGCCTGCCTGCTGCCGGCCGCGTCCCTTGACGGCCAGGAAGTGATCACCGCCGAGGGGCTGGGCAGCGTCGCGGACCTGCATCCGGTGCAGGCAGAGATGGCCAATCGCGGAGGATCCCAGTGCGGATATTGCACCCCCGGATTCATCTGCTCCATGGCCGCCGAATACTACCGCCCCGAGCGCACCGCCAGCCCCGCAGTCAGCGCGGAGGACGGCGGCGAGCACGAGTGCGGACCCAATGGATTCGATCTGCACGCACTGTCGGGCAATCTCTGCCGCTGCACCGGATACCGCCCGATCCGCGACGCCGCTTATGCGCTGGGCGCGCCCGAGGAAGATGACCCGCTGGCCGCCCGGACACAGCGCAGCGCCCCGCACCCGGTAGCCACCGACATCCTGCGCGCCGACACCCCTACCGGGGAACTCGGCCGCTTCCGCCGGGCCACCGACCTGGACCAGGCACTGCAGATCCTGGCCGCCGAACCGCAGACCGTGCTGGTGGCCGGGGCCACCGACTGGGGCGTGGAAGTCAACATCAAGGGCGCCCGCGCCCGGTCGGTGCTGGCCATCGACCGGCTGCCCGAGCTGCGCCAGATCCAGTTCAATGAGCAGTACCTGGAACTCGGTGCAGGCTGCACGCTCAGCGAGCTGGAACGGAACCTCGCCGGACGGGTCCCGCTGCTGGGAAAGCTCTTCGGGCAGTTCGCCTCCCGGTTGATCCGCAATAGCGCCACCCTGGGCGGAAACCTGGGCACCGGCTCGCCCATTGGCGACACCCCGCCGGCGCTGCTGGCCCTGGAAGCGCAACTGGTGCTCTCCAGCATCAGGGGCAACCGGGTAGTGGCGCTCGCCGAGTACTTCACCGGCTATCGGCAGACCGTGCGGGAGCCGGGGGAGATGATCACCGCGATCCGCATACCGCTGCCGCTGGCCGAACTGACCAGTTTCCAGAAGATCTCCAAGCGTCGCTTCGACGACATCTCATCGGTGGCCGTCGGCCACGCGGTCACGGTGGAAGACGGCGTGATCTCCAAGGCGCGGATCGGGTTGGGCGGCGTGGCAGCAACCCCGCTGCGTGCCAAGGCTACCGAAGAGATGCTGGAAGGAAAGGAATGGAACCTGGACACCATCCGGGCCGCCGCAAGCATCATGGGCCAAGAAGGAACCCCGATGGATGACCACCGGGCCAGCGCCAGCTACCGCAAGGCGATGCTGGCCTCCTCGCTGGAACGGTTCTACGCCGAGCAGCTGACGCGCTCGGGTGCAGGGCAGGAGCAGAACTCATGAGCCAACTATCCCAACGCCCCGATAACGCAGTGGTCGGCCAGCGCCACCGCCACGAATCCGCCGCCGCGCACGTCACCGGTACCGCACTGTATACCGATGACCTAGCGCAGCGCCTGGCCGGGGTGCTGCATGCCTACCCGGTGCAGTCCACCTCCGCCCACGCGAAAATCCTGGGCCTGGATGCCAGTGCGGCGCTTCAAATGCCCGGAGTCGTCCGGGTGATTACCGCGGCAGATATTCCCGGAGTCAATGACCAGGGCGCCAAGCATGACGAGCCGCTGCTGCCGGTGGACGAGGTGATGTTCTTCGGACAACCCGTAGCATGGGTCTTGGGCGAAGACCTGGAAGCGGCGAAGGCCGGAGCCAAGGCGGTGAACGTCGACTATGAGCAGCTGGATTCTCTGATCACCATCAAGGAGGCCATCGCGGCCGGCAGCTTCCACGGCATCCAGCCCGAGATCGCCAAGGGGGACCCGGAGGCAGGCTTCGCGCAGTCGGCCCATGTCTTCGACGGAGAATTCGAATTCTCCGGACAGGAGCACTTCTACCTGGAAACGCAGAACTCGCTGGCCATGGTGGATGAGAGCGGACAGATCATGATCCATTGCTCCACCCAGCATCCCACCGAAACCCAGGACATTGTCTCGCATGTGCTGGGCATCAGCGCCCATGAGGTGACTGTGCAGGTGCTGCGCATGGGTGGCGGATTCGGCGGCAAGGAAATGCAGCCCCACGGCTATGCAGCGCTGGCGGCCCTGGGTGCGGTGCTCACCGGACGTCCGGTGCGGGTGCGGCTGGACCGCACCCTGGACATGACCATGACCGGCAAGCGCCACGGTTTCCATGCCACCTGGAAAATAGGCTTCGACGAGCAGGGCAGGATCCTCGCCCTGCAGGCCCAACTGACAGCTGACGGCGGGTGGAGCCTGGATCTGTCCGAACCGGTGCTGACCCGCGCCATGTGCCATATCGACAATTCCTATTGGATCCCGAACATCAAGGTTTCCGGACGCATCGCCAAATGCCATAAGACCTCGCAAACAGCGTTCCGCGGCTTCGGCGGTCCGCAGGGAATGCTGGTCATGGAAGACATCCTCGGCCGGGTGGCCCCGCAGCTGGGATTGGATGCCAGGGAACTGCGCCGGCGCAACTTCTACACAGAAGGGCAGGACACCCCGTATTACCAGCCGGTGAGGCATCCCGAGCGGCTGGAAGCCGCCTGGAACCAAGTGCTCGACTCGGCAGGCATCGCCGCACGCGAACAACAAATTGCGCAGTTCAACGCCACCCATGAGCACGCCAAAAGGGGATTGGCCTTGACCCCGGTGAAATTCGGAATCTCCTTCAACCTCACCGCCTTCAACCAGGGCGGGGCCCTCGTTCTGGTGTACAAGGACGGTTCGGTACTGGTCAACCACGGCGGTACCGAGATGGGCCAGGGCCTGCACACCAAGATGCTGCAGGTGGCCGCCACCGCGCTGGGCGTGCCGCTGTCCATGGTGCGCAACGCGCCAACGCGCACCGACAAGGTGCCCAACACCTCGGCCACCGCGGCCAGCTCGGGCAGCGACCTGAACGGCGGGGCGGTCAAGGATGCCTGCGAGCAGATCCGGGACCGGCTGGCGCAGGTGGCCGCCGGCATGCTCGGGGTTCCAGCCCAGGACGTCCGCTTCGGCGGCGGCCGGGTCACCGCGCTGGGCAAGGGCGAAACCCTGGAATGGACGGACGTGGTCAAGACCGCGTACTTCCAACGGATCCAGCTCTCAGCTTCCGGTTTCTACCGCACCGAGGGGCTGCATTGGGACCTGTCGCGGATGACCGGCAGCCCGTTCACGTACTTCGCCTACGGGGTGGCGGCCAGCGAGGTGGAAGTCAGCCGCTTTGACGGCTCCTACGTGCTGCGCCGCGTGGATATCGTCCATGACGTCGGGGACTCCCTGTCGCCGCTGGTGGATCTGGGGCAGATCGAAGGCGGATTCGTGCAGGGCACCGGCTGGCTGACCTTGGAGGACCTGCGCTGGGACACCTCCGATGGGCCGGGCCGGGGACGGGTCGCCACCCAGGCCGCGAGCACGTACAAGATCCCGAGCTTCTCCGAGATGCCCGAGATCTTCAACGTCAGCCTGCTACAGAAAGCGCATGAGGAAGGCGCGGTCTACGGTTCCAAGGCTGTGGGGGAGCCTCCGCTGATGCTCGCCTTCTCGGTGCGCGAGGCGATCCGGCAGGCAGTGGCCGCATTTGGGCCCGCCGGCCGCTCCGTGCAGCTGGCGTCCCCGGCAACACCGGAAGCGGTGTTCTGGGCGATCGAATCGGTGTGGGAGGGGCAGTAGCCATGCTCTCGTGGATTGAAGCGGTCACCGCGTTGCGCAATGAGCGGCGGCCGGGCGTGCTGGCAACCGTCACCGCGGTGCGCGGGCATGCCCCGCGCGAGCCGGGCGCAAAGATGGTGATCTCCAGCCAGGAAATCTTCGGGACCATTGGCGGGGGCAACCTGGAGATGGCGGTGATGGAACGGGCCCGCCAGATGATCGCCGTGGGCGCGGGCCAGCCGCAGAGCATCAGCATGAAGCTCAGCGACAAGGCTCCAGCCAAGTTCGGCCGCCAATGCTGCGGCGGCGAAGTCACGGTGCTGCTGGAGCCGCTGCCGGTTGTTGCCACGGTGGCGATCTTCGGGGTGGGCAATGTGGGCATGGAATTGGCCCGCATCCTCTCCCGCCATGACCTGGAATTGCATCTGGTGGATTCGCGCCCGGAATTCCTGGAGGAACTTCCCGTGCTTGAACCCAGCGTGGCGCAGATCCAACCGGCGGTAGCGGTGCTCGGGGAGCAGGTGCTCAGCGCCCTGCCCGGCGGTGCCCACGTGCTGATCATGACCCATGATCACGCCGAGGATTTCCACCTGTGCGATGCCGCCCTGCGCCACCCGGGCTTGGGGTCGATCGGGCTGATCGGGTCCAGCGCCAAGTGGGCGCGTTTCCAGAAGAATCTGGGCGCCAGCGGCTTCAGCGATCGGCAGATCGCCGCGATCCAGTGCCCCATCGGGATCGAGCAGGTGCGCGGCAAGCAGCCGGCGGTGATTGCCGTGTCCGTGGCTGCCGAGCTGCTGGCGCGCATCACGGATGCCGCGAAGCAGCCGGTGCCCGACGCAGAACCCGCGCAGAACCCAGAGCCTGCGCGGAGCGAAGCGAAGATGAGAATAGTCTAATGCGGGGAACAAGGAGCACTGCTGGGGAGTTTAATGATGTGAGAGCGGTGCCCCAGTGCACCGCGCCCGCAATGCCGAGGAGCCCGATTTCATGTCCATGTTCGACAAGCTGCTGCGCAAGGGCAAGCAAATGGCTGGCCAGTATGTCCGGGAACAGCTCAGCCAGCGCAGCTCCAGCAGCGACCAGCGCGGTTACCAGCAGAACACTTCCGGCTACCATCAGCCTTACCAGCAGCAGCGCCAGGACTACGGCAACCGCGGCTACAGCAATCCGCAGGCTTCAGGCCCTTCGCGCGAAGACCAGGCGGCGATCGAGAAGTACCGCTACATGCTGCGCACCGCCCCGCCGCAGGATATGGAACGCGCTCATGCCGAAGCCTTCGCCCGGCTGACCCCGCAGCAGCGAGAACTGCTGCACCACGAGCTGAACGAGCAGCTGCCGCCGGCAGAACGCCCGAGGACCCAGGATCCGCGGGACCTGGCCCGCTCGGCAACCCGAGCGGAAATCTCGCGTCCCGGATTCATGGACAAGCTCCTGGGCTCCGGCGGCAAGGGCCGCGGTCTGGGCATGGCTGCCGGGGCGGCCGGCGGCCTGGGCGTTGGCCTGCTCGGCGGCGTGGCAGGCGCGTTCATCGGCACCGCCATTGCCGGGCCGCTGCTTGACGGCTTTGCCGGCATTGGCGAAGAATTCGGTTCCATGGCCGATGGCCTGGGCGAAACCGTGGCCGGTGCCGGGGAACAGCTCGGCGGCCAGGCCGAGGGCATGTTCGGCGACTTCCTCGGCGGCGCTGGCGGAGACTTCGGCGACTTCGAGTTCTAGCCCCAGCACAGCGAAGCCGGCAGCAACTGCACGTTGCTGCCGGCTTTTTCGCGCCTACTGCTCCACGGCCTACTGCTCCACAAGCGGAAGGTGCACCAGGGTGCGTTGTCCGTTTTGCACCATGAAACCGCGGCCCGGGGGGAATTCGTGGCGCTTGACCCGCGGGAACGGCACCTTGAACAGCGAGTCCCCGTCGTAGGCGTCGGGCTTGAGCGCGATGCCGTGGCGGTTGGACTTCAGCTCGCCGAGCAGCCCGAAGCTGGAGGAGAACGAGTTGATATCCCCATCGGCAATCAGGAAATGATCCGAGCGGTTGATGGCCTTGAGCAGTTCCTTCATCGGACGCTCCGCATCCGAATCGGCGAACTCGGTGAAGTTCTCCACGACAAACACCATCTTGCCCGGCATGGAGTCGTCGGAGACCAGATCCAGCATGTCCTTGGCGAACTGCCGGGTCTCGGCCGGGCCCGAAGCGGTGCCATTCCACTGCCGCCAGCCGCGCAGCTCGGCGCGCCGGCCGCCGAGGTGGAAGAACTGGGTGGCCGGGTTGGCGCGTTCCAGCGCGGTGACCATGGCGCGCATCGCGTTGGTCTTCCCGCTCTGCGGCGGCCCGGCGATGACGAAGGTGCCGATGGGCTCGAAACCGCATGGGCCGAGGGTGGTATCGGACAGGCCGATGGCCGGCAGCCCGTTGACCGTGTCGGGCAGCGCCGCCGCCGCGAATTCCTGGGGGAGGGTTTCGACCCCGGCCGCCTGCGGGGCACCGGTTGCCGCGAGCTCCTGGGCCCAGCTGGTGGTCAGCGCCGTCTGCTCGGCCACATTGGCGGTGCCGCCGAGCACCGCGATCTGCGCCTCGTGGCCCTTGATGATGGCGCGGCCGGGCACGCTGCGCTCATTGAGCACGTCCTTGGCCACGCCCAGCACGTTGTAGGCCTGCTCGTCGGCCATGCGCAGCACCACGCGCTGGGTGATGTTCGCGCTGAGCGCGGTGGGCACCGCGCCGAAGCGGTCGGCGGTGGCGATGACGTGGATGCCCAGCGGGCGGCCCTCGCCGACGATGCGCATGAACACCTGGTAGAACTCGCCGCGGCCGTGGCCCAGCTCCCAGTCGTTGCGGAACTGGCCGAAGCCGTCGATCAGCAGGAAGATGCGCGGCTCGGACAGGTTGCCGGTCACCTGGCGGTACTCGCTCAGCGAGGCGGCGTTCGCGGCCGCATAGCGGGCCGAACGCTCATCGAGGTGCTCGGCCAGGATGCGGAAGACGCGCTGGATGCGTTCCACATCATCGCCTCCGATCACCGCGCCCAGATGCGGCAGCGGTTCAAGCGAACGCAGCGAGCTGGTCCCGAAGTCCAGCGCGTACACCGCCGCGGTGCCGGCCGCCGGGTTGGCTCCCGCAGCGATCGCGATGCTGCGAAGCGCCGCGGACTTGCCCGCGCCGGAGGTGCCGTAGACCAGCAGGTGGCCGTCGGTGTCGGGTTCGAACCAGGCGGTTTCCTGGGCCTGGTGCTCGGGGATGTCGGCCAGCGCCAGCGGGATCCGGCTGTCCGAATCCGGGGCGAGCTCGCGCAAATCCACGGTGGCCGAGAGGTCATCGAGCCATGGCCGGCGCGGGGCCGGGATCCCGGCGCCGTTCGAGGCGGCGATGAAGCTGGAGACCAGGCGCTTCTGGTCGTTCGGGCCGCTGTTCTCCTCGATGTCCGGCGAGCCGGATTCGGGCTGCTCCCAGACGCGCGCCCCGCCGAAGCGCAGGTCCTCCACGCGCACTTCGGCGGCTTCGGGCTCGTCGGTGGTCCAGCCGCCGGCATAGCCGGACTGGAAGGGCACCAGCCGTCCCGGGCCGGTCTTGGCGATGCCGCGCCCGGGCAGCGACGGGTCGAAGCCAGCGGCGATGGGGTCCTCCACCACGTCATTGGAGTCCGCGGCATCGGCCATGCGCAACGCCACGCGCAGGTTGGTGTTGGCGCGCAAATTGTCCTTGATCACCCCGGCAGGGCGCTGGGTGGCCAAGATCAGGTGGATGCCCAGGGAGCGGCCGCGCTGGGCGATGTCCACCACGCCGTCCACGAATTCCGGAACCTCTCCGGCCAGGGCGGCGAACTCGTCGACCACCAGCACCAGGGCCGGCGGGGTTTCCGGGTCCTGGCGCTTTTCCAGTTCCAGCAGGTCCTTGGCCTTCTTGCGGTGGAAGAGCTTCTCGCGGTGGTGCAGCTCGGCGCGCAGGCTGGTCAGCGCGCGGCGAACCAGATGCGGGGAGAGGTCGGTGACCAGCCCGACGCAGTGCGGCAGCTCCACGCAGTCGGCGAAGGCCGAGCCGCCCTTGTAGTCCACGAACAGGAAGGTCACCCGGTCGGGGCTGTATTCGGCGGCCATTGCCAGCACCCAGGCCTGCAGGAATTCGGACTTGCCCGAGCCGGTGGTGCCGCCCACCAGGGCGTGCGGGCCCTGGGTGCGCAGATCCAGGCTCATCGCATCCGGGGTGCCCTGGCCGATGTAGGCGCGCAGGGTTCCGGCGCGCTTGAGCCGTGGCCGGGCGCCGGTGGCGGCGCGGTCGATCACCGAGTTGTTCTGCTTCCAGCGCTCCAGCACCGCATCCGGGGATTCGGCCAGTTCCGGGCCCAGGATGCGCAGCAGCGACACCGAATCCGGGATGTCCGAGGAATCCGGGACCAGCGAGCTGGAGTCCACGATCGGGGCCAGCCGGCGGGCGAAATGCTCGGCGTGCTCGCGCGAGACCCCCTCCACCGACACCTTGCTGGCTTCCTCGCCGGCACGCACCCAGCCCACGCGGGCATCATCCAGACCCCGGGAGACGTCCACGAAGGTGCGGCAGGCCGCGGGCAGCGACTGCACGGTGGGGGCCACGAAGATCGTGTAGATGCCCACGGCCGGCCCGCGCTCGATGATCTGCGAGAGCCGGGCGCGGTCCACCGGGGCATCATTGGTCACGAACAGCACCAGCGAAAGGTCCTTGGCTGTGGGCACGCCGGTTCCCTGCTCGCCGGCTTCCCTGCCCAGCTCCATGGAGGTGTGCCGGGTGGCCAGCGGGCCCAGCCGGTAGGAGGACGGGTCGTTGCGCCGGGCGATGAGCTCTTCCAGGGCGTTGAGCAGCACCGTGCCGGAGGTCTGCGTATCGGCCAGCGCCACCTGGGCCAGCGGGGAGCGCGGACCGGTGGTGTGCGGCAGCCACTTGAACCATTCAAGGTCTTCGGTCCAGGCCGGGTCGATGATCGCGGCGGTGCACAGGTCGTTGGGCGCATGCAGGCCGAACAGCTGCACCGCCAGCGCGCGCAGGGCATCGGCGGACTGCAGCCGGGGCCCGGCAATGCCGATGGCGCCGGCCGAGGGCAGCAGCTCGATGATCGGCACATCCTCGATCATCCGGTATTGCGCGGTGAGCTCCTCGACCCGTTCCACGTATTCCTGCAACCCGGTCCGATCGGCCAGCTCGGCGACCGTGGTGCGGCTGCGCGCGGTTCCCGAACCCAGGCGCAGCGAGAGGAAGTTCCAGTGCTCCGGGCGCCGGGTCCACAGCAGCGGGCCCAGGGATTCGGCCTGCTCGAAGACGGTCGCGGTGGCCGGTGCCTCGTTGCGCCGGTGCGCGCGTTCGCTTTCCTCCCCGGCCAGCAGGGCATCTTCCAGCGCTTCGAATTGCCGTTCGAAGGTCTCGATTTCCAGGCGCAGCTTGTTGTTGTTCTGGGTGCGCTGGCCGATCAGGTTGCCCAGCATCATCAGCGGCGAGATCAGCACCACGATCAGCGACAGCGCGCGCTGGGTGAGCGAGAAAATCGTCAGTCCCATGATCAGCGGCGCGAAGATCATCGGCCAGGGGAAGAGCTTGGGGCTGGCTTCCTGAGGAATCGCCGGGCGCGGCAGTTCCTCGCCCGGGTAGCGGATCTCCACCCGCGGCGAGCGGTTGAAGAGGATCGAACCGCCCTTCTCATAGACCGGGGTATGGCCGGTCGCGGTCCCGGGCAGCAGCTCGAAGTAGACATCCGTGGCGCCCAGGGTGATCAGCTGGCCCGGGATCACCGAGACGCGCTGGGCCAGCCCGCCATCGACCAGGATGCCGTTGGCGGAGTTCAGGTCCACCAGCTCGATCTTGCTTCCCACCTCGATGCGCGCATGCCGGGTGGAGACCATGCGGTCATTGAGCACCACGGTGGCCTTCTCCGAACGCCCCACATAGGAGGTGCCGGCGGGCAGCGCGTAGGCCATGCCCGCATCCGGGCCGTTGGCCACGCGCAGCACCGCGGCCGCCGAACCTCCCGAGACGAAGGCATCGGTCGTCGGCACGACCTCGATGGTGAAGCCCGAACCCAGTTCCGCCTCGGCCAGCGGGGTGTGCGGATCCAGTTGCACCGGTGCGGTGCCGGCAGCGGCAGCCAGCAGCGTGGGATACTCGGGAACCTGCTCCCCGGCCAGCGCCCGGGCGGCGTCTCCCACGGTGGCGGTGGCATCGCAGGTCAAGACCACATCGATGGTGCTGGTGTCCGGGCGCCTGAGCGTGGCCTTGATTTTCACTTCGCGGTCTCCTGGAAGGTAATGCGGAAGGTGCGGCTGCCCACCTGGACGACATCCCCGTCATTCAGATGCAGGCGGACATTGGGTGGTGCATTGCGCGGGGCGCGGGAGGAGGCGGTGACCTGCGTGCCGTTGCTGGAACCCAGATCCATGATCCAGGCATTCGCCCCGTCGCAGCCGAAGGCCAAATGCGTCTTGGACAGCAGCCTTTCCGGGTCCTTCAGCGCGACCAGCAGCTCGTTGCCGGACTCTTCCGTGGCCTGGGGCGCACGCCCGATCAGCCCGGATTCGGGCACAGGAAGATAGGACCCGTCGTCAAAGGCGAAGGCTGCGCGGCGGACGGTTCCCGGTCCCGGTTCCGCTGGCGAATGCCAGTCGCTGTTCTGCGCCCCGATGATGCCCGCGGTGGACCGACGACGCGAGGGCACGGCGGCCTCATCCGGGTCGGCGTCCTCGACGGACGTGCCCAGCGACGGCAGATGCTCGGAAATATCCCGGTCCGGGCGGGAGAGCAGGTATTCGGCACGGGCCAGCGCCCGCGGGTTGGTGGGGTCCAATCCATTGCGCACATCGACCACGTAGGTCTGGGCGATCTTGTCCAGCCAGCTGCGGTGGTGTTCCCGGTCGAAGAGGCAGGAGAGCAGCATCAGCGCCGGGCCGATGAACGGGAGGAGATGGCTGAGCAGGAAGGCAAAAGACGCGGCCATGGCGCGGGGGAAACCCGGCGCGGCAAAGCGACCCAGCCCGGTGGCGCGCAGGCGCATCGCGGACTTGCCGGGCGAAGAGCCTTTGCGGCTGTTCATCGTGAGCAAGACAATCAGGTAGACCAGCAGCAGCAGGGCGCTGACCGCAGACAGGACCAGCGGAACGGTGGAGTACTGCCCGGTCACCCGAAAAATCACGTAGCCGATGCCGGCGGGCAGCAATGCGGCCAGCGAGATGGCGTAGTCGATGAGGTACGACCAGATGCGCAGGCGTGCTCCGGCCGGCCGCATTCCGAGGGTGGAGGATTTGGCGAGGGCTGCAGCTGCGACGACGTCCATGGGACCTTTCTACTTCAATTCAATGCCGGCCTGCCACGGGGAGTTCTCCCCATTGAACGGAGACCATCTGCCACATTAGTCTAGACTGTGAACGAACTAAAGTGGCCCGGCAAGAGGGCCAGTCGACAAGTTGAGGAGCATTGTTATGACTGATTTCAAGGCCAATTATGGCGAGATGGAAGCCATGGCATCGAAGCTTGACACCGGGCGTGAAGACCTGGATGGCGTACTGGAGCAGCTGCAGTCCGGCGTGGACAAGCTGCTGGGCGAAGACTTCACCACCGAGCACGCTTCGGGTCAGTTCGGCGAAGGCTACAAGGATCTGAACGATGGGTTGAAGAAGGCTTTCGACGGCATCAATGACATGGCCATCGCGCTGCGCGACATGATGGAGCAGATCCAGGACACCGACCGTTCCATGGCCGGCAAGTAGGCCCATTTTCTTACGGGGTAATGTGGCCGCCTTGGGAAATTGCGGGCGGCCACATTTTTCTTGCACCGCCTGATCCTTGAATACCGAATTGTCCTTCAGCGTCGTCGCTGGATACCTGAGGAGTCGTTTGCACTATGGCCGATGAGATCTATTTGGCGCGCCTGGAAGAAATCGTGACGGAGCTAGGCAACAGCATTAAGGATTTCGAGAATGCGTCTGACTTCACCAAGGGCATGGCCGGCTCGGTGGGAGACCCGATGGGCAAGGGCGACCTGAAAGACCGGGTCAAGGACTTCGAAGACAACTGGAACGATACCCGCGATGACCTCCTCAAGAATCTTGAAGGAGTGCATACCGGCTTGAAAGACATCAAGGACGGATTTGAAGAGTGGGATCTGGAAACGAAGAAGGCCTTCTTGAATTCGCGCGCTTCCGATGCCCCCAAAGAAGCTAAGTAAACGGAGAGAGTTGACGATATGACCTTGGAATCGCCGAAGGGTACACCCCTGCAGCTCATAGACGGAAATCCTGATGACCTGCTCCGGAGCGCCAAGGACTTGATCACCTCGGGCGAGGAGATGGAACGCTCTGCGGCCAGGCTGGAAGACATCAGCAATGGGACGTCGGATCTGAAGTCTGAAGCTATCGCCAAGCTACGCGAGAACGCTGGAGAAGTATTCCCCGAGTTGCGCAAGGCGGCCATCCGATACGACGGCACGGGCCAGGCCCTGAAGAAATATTCGTATGCTTTGGACCGGGTCCAAGGCGCGTTCCAAATGTGCACCGCTGAAGGCGGAGTGGATTCGTACACGACCTTGAACGCGCTGATCACGGACATCGAGGATGCGCACCAGAGCGTGCAAACCAAGAAAAGCCAAGAAGACACCGCCGAAGGCGCGGTAGATGATGCCGACGGATTCCTCGGCTTCAGCGAAGGGACCGACGAGGAAAAAGCGGAAGCCAAAAGCAACCTGACAGAAGCAACCGCTGCGCGCGAAGAAGCCGAAGAAGAACTGCGTGAGCTGTGGGGCAAATTCGACGGTCGCGTTTCCTATTGGGAAGACGCCTACGATGAGGCAGTCGGCGAAATCGAAGATGCCTTCAAAGCCGCGGACAACGATGACAAGTTCCTCTCCACCCTGGGTTCGGTTCTAGGTTGGATTGCCCTGGGCGTGGGCATTGCGGCCTTATTCATCACTTCGCCGGTATGGGGACCGATCGCATCAGCCATTGCGGTGATCGCAGCCGTTGCCGTGGTGGCAATCGAGGTCATCAAGATGGTCCAAGGTGATGGCGACTGGACCAGCTTGCTGATAGCGGTTGTCGGAATTATCCCGTTCGGCCGTTTTGCTGGAAAAGCCTTCTCCGGCTTAAGCAAGGCATTCCCGTCGGGGATCAAGGCAGGGTCAAAAGCGGGACCTCGGAACATCATCAAGGCCTTCAGCAAAACCCGTTCCAGCACGGGGCGCGGCATTGTCAGGTCTTCCATCAAGTCGGGCACCAAGCGCCCACCGAAAACTACGATCCGTGGAAACCGCCAGACCAAAGCCAAGATCCGGCGCAACAACCGCAAGATCGAGCAAAAGTACCAGCAGAGCGTCTCCGGCAAGACCAAAAAGTATTTGGATGGCTTTAACAAGGAGTTCAAAGGCGACTGGAAGACATACGTGAAGTACATCTCGGAGGGAAGCGCAACAAAGCATCGCGAGATGGCTGCGTACATACTGAAGAACCCTGAGGGCATGGGTCCTCAGGCCAGGGCCTGGGCGGAAAAGATTGCGAAGCACGGGAACTGGGAAGACCGGGGCAACGTCATAGTGACCGCGCCTCCTAGCCTCTGGGACTTGACGCGCGAGAAGTAGCTTCGGCGCGGAGCAATCCGTAAAGTGAACATCCGAGCCACACATTGAATTTGCGGGAGAAACGATGAGCGCAACACCACCAGCGTCGAAGGCGCGTCCCCGAGGTATCGGATACAGCTTGCTGTATCCGGCAGGTTGGCGCGAATTCAACACCAGTGTTGAGCATGAGCAGGCCTTGACGAAACTGGTGACTGCTGAGCCCAAGGCACTTGGACGCGCAGACCTGGTATTGATGCTTCGGCGGCAAATGCACCAGACGTTCGAGTACTTGAGGCGCCGCGGATCACTTGGCTTCGCAATGCCGGTAGAGAAGCTTGCCGAGGGGGGAATGCCGGTTTCCGTGATCATGACCCCACTCAAGGTGGGATCCTCCGGCACTCTGCTGGATGTTGCGCGAAAGGCCGCAGGCGGCAACCAGATCGAAATCGAAGACGCCGACGGAGCAGACTGGTATCTCTGGTCTTCTGCGGAGCAAGCCGCCGAGTCCCCAGAGCTCAAGAACAATGGCTTGAACATGGTTGTTCCTCGTCCGTTGCCAGATGGAACCATCGATCCGGATCCAAAAGCCGGATTGTGGCTGCTTTATTCCTACGCGCACGTTGAGTCGGAGAATGGTGAGGCATTCTCCGAAGGATTGAGGTCGTTGGGCTTGTCGATACTGGGAACTTTCAAGTGGGTGCCAATTCAGTGACAACATACGAGATTGAACCGGATCTGGAATTTTGGATTCCGGTACCTCGCTCATTTCCTGAAGATGGTTGGGATACGGCAGAGCAATGGGCGCAGGACCTTGCGGAATCAGCCATCCCGGACGATCTTGAGCTGCGGAAGGTCTATGAGCAGCTGGCTATGGAAGTGGCGAACAACCAGATAGCAGAAGCCGAGCATACACTCTGGTATTCGCCCGAAGATGGACACGCATTGGGCACTGCCCATTTGATAGTCCTGGATGACGACCCCGCGCTGAGCTTGGAGGAACTGGCCAAGCCGGACTACGAATCGGCGGCACCGGTCCAGATGAGCGAGTACCACTCGGAGTCACTTGGACAGATCATCCAATTGGCGTCTGTCATCGCGCTGGATGGGCAGCAGGAAGGAAACGGATCAGCAGTGTTGCCGGCCATCGGGCATGTCAGAACCGTAGCGCGGGGACATGGACTGCTCTTCCTGCTTGAGGCGTTCGACTCCGACCTCTCGACTTTGAATTTCATGATGGACCCGATGATCGATCTTTTCGATGCGGTGTCTTTCGGCAACGTTGACCATGAAAGCGAATTAGGTACCGTTTGAAGACTTCTAGATCCAGATTGCCCGAGCACAATGAGTTTGTGGCGTCCTCGTTGTATTTCTATCCGCGGATCGACAAGGGATTCGGCCTATTGATGATTGGAGCGATCCTCTTATTGATGGGCATCTACCTGATCGCCAACGACTTGCCGGAAACCTCAAGCTATCTTGCTCAAATCGTCCTTCAGGGTGTCCCCACCGTAGTGGGCTCCATCCTGCTGATCTTCGCTGCCGTCGCGCTTCTCAGCGCTTTGAAGGGTGCCGGAAGAAAAGCGGCCGAAGCCATCGACCTCAAGGTCAAGGCCAGTGGCCTAACTGTTCGTGGCGGGCACAAGATCGCTTGGGCTTCGGTTGCCTCGGTCACGGGCGTCGAGCACGTCAACAATGCGAAGGTGCAAGTCCTATGGGATCGAGCGGACCTCAATCGGACATTGGAGATTTATTTACACGAACCCTTGGAAGGCCCGCGAGGAAAATTCAAGGAAGGAAAGCCCTATGTTCAGGTGTCCCTACGCCACTATCCTGCCGTAGAGTACCGCGCCCTTTATGAAAAGATAATGGACCAATTCGAGAAACGTGGCATCCCTCTCGCATTCGAGGCTAAACCTACTCAATTCTGATTCAAGCGGCTACGCCAAATGACGTGCAAGAGGCGCCGCCTCCCCGGGAATTCATGCGGGGTGGCGGCGCCTCTATTCGTGTACGCCCAGTATGGGTATTTGCTTCCGGGGCTAATGTCCACTGGAAGAGAAGGTTCAACTCCTATTTGGAGCAACTGCGTCGCTGAAAGGCGGGGTGGGAAGGAAGCCGGAGACAAGACCACGCACTGTGGAACATGAATCACATGAGCGGCATGCTTGCCGGCGGTAAGCCAGCAGGCGGAGGTGAAGCCAGTTCCGCCAGATTTGTTCCATTGTCAATCGACGGGGATGACTATTAGCCGGAAGCTCCCTGGTCTTGGCGACTAGATGATTAATTCCTATTGATGGCCCCGCGTTCTCAATGATCATACGCAACCAAGGATCGCTTGCGCGGGGCATTGACCTTCCAGCTATGCCAGATCCCGGCCGCCATGGCTAGCAGCTTGGATGCGACCCTGGCCATCACCCCTTCCAGGGTCCGTGCCCCGTGGCGTTCCAGACCGAGCTGGCCTCTGAGGGTGTCGAAAACCGACTCGACCCACTGGCGGATCCCGCCGAAGTCCCCGAAGCGGGGGCTTTTCGTCCTTCCGGTCCGGGCGCACCAGATGCGCCCTGAGGCCATGGGTGATGAACGCTTCGAATTCCCTGCCGGCAAATCCCCTGTCTGCCAAGATCACTTGCCCGTCGGCGACCAGGTCGCTGCTGGCATCGAGCATTGCGGTGATCGCTTCGCGTTCGCCGATCTTCGGGTTGGCCAGTCCCCAGACGACCGGCACGCCCTCCGGCGTGCAGACCAGGTAGAGCCGGAATCCCCAGAAAAACCTGGAATGCGAGGCACAGTACCCGTAGCCTGCCTGCCCGGCCAGGTCCGAGCGTTTGGCCGTTTCGCGCGACTGGCCGCAGGGTACCGGGGTTGAATCCAGCAGCCGCAGCACATCGCTCCAGGTGGGAATGTCCTTGGCGAGAACAGTGAGGGTGTGGGAGATCAGCGGGGCGGCGGCACGGATGCGCTTGTTGTATCCGGATTGCTGGGGAATGTGGGGGAAGATGTCTTTCAGGTGGGTGCGGGCGTAGCGGATCCACCTGGTTTCGGAGCAGTCCCCGTGCAGCAGGTGCTGTGCCTCGGCCAGGCAGAGCAGTTCCGCGTCGGTAAGCAGTTAGCAGCGGCCACGCCGCTGCTTGGTAGGCATGGTCGGGATGACATGGTCTGTGATGAACACGTAGAGTGTTGTCAGGAGAGTGTTTAGGTTTTTGTTCACACCATAATTCTTAACACTCTCCACCAAGCTTTAAAAGCCCCTGACCAGAATTTTTGTTCTGTTCAGGGGGGTTTGCTTTAGGTCAGGCGCATTAGGACTTATTCATCTAGACGTAGGGACTGATCCCCACCTTGTGCGCATTATCTGGCTGGCATCCAATCCCGCCTTGTCGCGCATGGCGACTGGCCGCTCTTCGACCGGACCTCCGGCGCTAAGCGCGCCTGCCCGTTACAGCGCGCGTCCCGGGGTGAGGATTCCGGCCGGGTCCAGTGCGGCCTTGACCGCCAGCTGCGCCGCACGGGTCGGCTCGTCCAGCTGCCAGGACAGCTCGTGCTGCTTGACCTTGCCGATGCCGTGCTCCCCGGTGATGGTGCCGCCCAGCGAGAGGGCAAGCCGGGTGATCTCATCGATGACCTTTTCGGCGGCCGCATGCCCTTCGGGGGTGTCCTCCGCGTCCACCGTCGGGTGCAGGTTGCCGTCCCCGGCGTGCGCCACCACGGAGATCATCCGCCCGGTGCGCTGGGCAATCTCGTCGATCCCGCGGAACACCGCGGCCAGCTCGCCCACCGGAACCCCCACATCGCAGGAGACCCGCAGCCCGTGGGCGCTGAGCGCCGGATTGGCCAACCGCCGCGCTTCCAACAGCGAGTCGCCCTCGCCGATCAGCACGTCCGCTGCGCCGAAGCTGCGGCATAGTGCGGCGACCGACTGCGCGGCCTGCAGCGCATGGCGGCCGGTGAACTGGCCGATCAGCAGCGCCTGCCCGTCCACCGGCAGCCCGGAAGGGTGGAAGGCCTCGATGACCTGGACGCTGTGCGCGTCGAGCAGTTCGAGCACCTCCGGAAGGTACTCGCCGTTGACGATGGCGCTCACCGCACGTCCGGCGTCCTCGACGGTGCGGAAGCCAGCGCGGAAGGTCTGCGCGGTGCCCTCGGGCACCGGCTTGAGCCGTACCGTGGCCTCGGTGATGACCCCGAGGGTGCCCTCCGATCCGACGAACAGGCTGGTCAGGTCCAGGCCGACAACGTTCTTCCGGGTGCGTGCCCCGGTGTGCACGACACGGCCATCTGCCAGCACCACGGTCAGTGCCGCGACCGAGTCGCGGGTGACCCCGTGGTTCAGGCAGCGCAGCCCTCCGGCATTGGTGGCGATGTTGCCGCCCACGGTGGAGATCCGCGCACTGGCAGGATCTGGCGGGAAGAACAGGCCGTGTCCCCGAGCCGCCTCGTCGAGGTCCGAGTTGATGACCCCGGCCTGCACCACGGCCAGGCGGTTCACCGCGTCGATGTCAACGATCCGGTTCAGCCGTACCAGGCTGATGACCAGCCCGCCCGGGTAGCCAGCCGCACCGCCGGAGAGCCCGGTCCCAGCCCCGCGCACCGAGACCGTCACGCCGTGGCGGTGCGCCCAGGCCAGCGCCTGCGAGACTTCGTCGGTGGATTCGGGGAAGACGGCCGCTGCCGGGCGCCCCTCGGGCTGGTAGCGCGACTGGTCGCGGGCCACGCGGTCCAATTCATCCGCTGCGGTGCTCAGCCGGGGACCGAAGACGGCGGCCAGTTCATCGAGCGGCAGGGTCGGTGCTGCGTGCTGGGTCATGGGTGCTCCTTTGCATGCGCGGTCCGGCAGGGGAGCCGCTGGGTGATTCCCGTTACACACTTTATATTATAAAATCTGAGGGTCAACCCGCGAGTGAAAGCAGGAACCATGACGGCAAGCCAAGCGCAAGCGGAAAGCAAGCGCGGCCGGAGCAAGGCCGATCTGGCCTACGACTATTTGCGCGAACAGGTGCTGGGAGGCACGCTGGCACCGCGCCAGCGGGTGCTGGCCGGGCCTATTGCCGCACAGCTTGAGATCAGCGCCGTGCCGGTGCGCGAGGCAATCCACCGGCTGGCCGCCGAGGGCCTGCTGCAGATTGAGCGCAACGTCGGCGCGCGGGTCGCCGAAATCGACGAGCTCGCCTACCGCGAGGGCATGGAGGCGTTGGCGGTGCTCGACGGGTCGGCTACAGCGCTGGCCGCGCTGGCAGTGGGTGGCGCCGCGCTTGATCGGGCGGAACAGATCAATGAGCAGCTCGCAGGTCTGTTGGGGGACTTCGACCCGGCCGAATACACCCGGCTGAACACCAAGTTCCACGCGGTGCTGCATGCCGGGTGCCCGAACGCGCGGCTGCGAGAGCTGGTCGAGGCAGAATGGCGCAAGTTCTCCGCATTGCATGCGGCGGAGCGTGCGGTGGATGCGGAGCGGGCGCAGGCCGCTGTGGATGAGCACCGCGAACTGCTGCGGCTGATCCGCGACGGCGCGCCCGCAGCCCGCATCGAACAGGCCGTCCGCGACCACGTGCTGTCCTCGTTGCATGCGCGCACCGGATTCGTCAGCCAGCTGCGCTAACGCCGTAGCCCGGTGGCTGTTCCTTAACTGGAAAGCCGGGCCCGGTACGTCGAACTCGACGTACCGGGCCCGGCTTGTGCCGTACGGCTACTTCTTCAGGTGGTCCACCAGCTGCGAAGCGATGCCATTGTAGGTGCCCGGGGTCAGGGACTGCAGGCGGGCTTCAGCATCGGCCGACAGGCCCAGCTCGCCAACGAATTCCTTCAGGCGGGCTGCATCCACGCGGTGGCCGCGGGTCAGGTCCTTCAGGCGCTCGTACGGGTTGTCCATGCCCTCGACACCGGCGATGGCCTCGGCGCGCATGACCATCTGGATGGCCTCGGCGAGGACCTCCCAGTTGTGGTCCAGATCCTCGGCCAGCACGGCCTCGGCAACATCCAGGCGGTCAAGGCCCTTGGCGACGTTGGAGATCGCCAGCACCGAGTGCCCGATGGCGGTGCCGATGTTGCGCTGCGAGGAGGAGTCGGTGAGGTCGCGCTGCCAGCGGCTGGTGACCAGGGTGGAACCCAGGGTGTTCAGCAGGCCGTTGGAGATCTCCAGGTTCGCTTCTGCATTCTCGAAGCGGATGGGGTTGACCTTGTGCGGCATGGTCGAGGAGCCGGTGGCACCTGCCACTGGGATCTGCGCGAAGTAGCCGATGGAGATGTAGCTCCAGACATCGGTGCACAGGTTGTGCAGGATGCTGTTGAATCGGGCGATGTCTGCGTAGACCTCTGCCTGCCAGTCGTGGGATTCGATCTGGGTGGTCAGCGGGTTCCAGGTCAGGCCCAGGTGCTCGACGAAGTCCTTGGCAACCTTCTGCCAGTCGGCAGTTGGAACCGAAGCATAGTGGGCCGCATAGGTGCCGGTGGCACCATTGATCTTGCCCAGGTACTCGGTCTTCTCGACACGGTCCAGCTGGCGGGTCAGGCGCCATGCCAGCACTGCCAGTTCCTTGCCCAGGGTAGTCGGGGTGGCTGGCTGGCCGTGGGTGCGCGAGAGCATCGGCACGTCGCGGGAATCCTCGGCCATCTTGGACAGCTGGGCCACCAGGTCGCGGGCTGCTGGAAGCCATACCTGCTGCACGCCGCCCTGGACGCCCAGCGCGTAGGACAGGTTGTTGATGTCCTCGGAGGTGCAGCCGAAATGCACCAGCGGCTTGAGGTTGCCGATGCCAATTGCTTCCAGGCGGTTGGCGATGTAGTACTCCACTGCCTTAACGTCGTGAACGGTGACAGCTTCGATCTCTGCCAGTTCCTTCACCGAGTCAGCATTGAAATCGGTGACGATCTTGCGCAGTGCCGCCTTCTGGTCCGCAGTAAGCGGGGAGGTGCCTGGAAGAACGGAGTTGTCGGTCAAATGGATCAGCCATTCAACTTCGACGTGAACGCGGTCGCGGTTCAAAGCCGCTTCGGAAAGGTAGTCGACCAGTGGTGCCACGGCGCTGCGGTAGCGTCCGTCGAGGGCAGTCAAAGCCAGTGGTTCATTAGCAAGGGAAGTGCGCGCAATCTCAGCCATGCTCATATTCTTCCATCCCCGGCGCTACATCACATCTTTTACACCGTTCTTGTTTCCACAACTGGGCCCAAATCCTGCTGGCACCGAATCGCGGCTGTCCATGATGGTGGACAAATTCTTAAGGATGCGGAGCAGGAAAATGATGTTTCAAGCGACGCTGCTGACGGTGGCGAGCCAACTCGATGACGCACGGAAAACCACTCAATTCGCCATCGCGCAGTTGGGGTCAATCCATTCATTGACTTGGAATTCCAAGGCAGGCAAGGCGTTTTTGGAGAATGTCGACGAGTTGAGCCGCCGGCTGGAAATGCTCAACAGCGAGCTGGGCGACGCGGAGGAGTACGTAGGGGTAGCCATGCGGGAGATCCAGAACCTCGAAGCACAAATCATGAACCAGCGAATGGCCTCGTAGCCATGGGATATGAAGTCAATTACAGCTCGTTGGATTACGCCGAGGCAGGGGAGATCTGCCAGCGGGTTGCCAACGATATCGATGGCATATCCGAGGTACTGCTCAAAGCCGCGCAGGCAGCTGATAGCTGCCAGCGCGACCTGGATCTGCAGTGCATGGTGTCAGGCATCGGTGCCAGGGGGTATAACGTCGGGCTGTTGGGCGACTTGATCAGGGACGCCTATCAGCAGTCCAGAGAGGTGCAAATTACAGCGTTCGATCTGACCGCAAAAGTCTCCGAAGCCATGCGGAACTATGAAGTTGCCGAGTCCGCTGCTGAACGTATGGTGCTAGCCAGCACGGGAGCCGTGCTGGTGGGAGACTTCATTTCCGAGACCCGCGACAACGGCTGGCGTCCGCCTCTGGAAAGCATGGAAATATTCCTGCGCTTGATGTTCTCGTACCTGCCGCGCTGGCCCTTTGGATCGAACCTGACGCTGACCGAGCAGATCGAAGGTGCAGCCAAGGATCTGTCGGGCTTTATCCGGCGGCTGGGAGCAGATCGCAATACCGAAATACAGCTCACTGGGCAGGATCCAACGCAAACGGTTGAAGTCGATGGAAAGATGCAAAGCTATTTCCAGTTGCACCAAATGCTGGAAGGCGAAGGGACGGAGAATAACGGGAAGATCATGATCGTGAAGGCTGACGAGGATACGTACATTGCGATCTTCCCGGGTACACAGAATGACTCGGAAGTTCCTTCGCCTTTTGGCCCGGAAGGCATCGCCGACGGGTTCGGGGTGGAATCCGAGAACTTCGCGAAACCGCTTGATGAGGCACTGGAGATCAGCGGAGCGAAAGAGGGCGATGAGCTCATCCTTTCGGGGTATTCGCAAGGGGGCATTCATGTGGCCCAGCTGTCGAAGAACAAGTTCTTGAAGCACAAGTACAAGCTGAATAAAGTCCTGACCCTTGGATCGCCCATCGGCACGATTGACCTGCCAGAAGACGTACGCAGCCTGTCGGTTGAAGACCAGAAGGATATGGTGCCGGGTACCGATGGCGGGCCCAACCCCGGCAAGGGGGAGCATTACACGACCACCTTCCCGGGCCCGCGGGAGCACATGGAGGACATCTTGCCCGACGATGGCATCTTTGGCGCTCCGCATAACCTCAAGAATTACGGTGACCACCTTCTGGAACTCGATGAGAATCCGAAGCTGGAAATCAGGGAGCATCTGGAGAAGTACTACCTCCCCGAACCACTGGTGAAAATCCGCATGTTCAAGCTGGAGCGGAAGCCGAAAGAACCTCGGCCCATCACGGAAGAGGAGAAGCGTCGGCTCAATCATGTGGCGCCGCCCCATTAAGATGCCCAAAGCTGCAGCGCGCTATCCAATGCCAGTATCTTCCGACGCCACAGTAAAAGGCAGCGGAAACGGGGAGATGACCGGGCCGGCCAATTGGGAACTAGCCAAAGAAGACGGCACCTGCCGGTTGCCGTCTTCTTTCAGCCGAGAGCGGTAGTCCGCTTAGTCGCTATCGCTCTTGACGAATAGTCCGAGGACCGCCGAGACAATGGAGATGATGATCGTGCCGGCGATGGCATCCCACCAGAACTGCTCGATGACCAGTTCGATGGGCGTGAAGGTCGTCAGCCATGACGTCAGCAAGAGCATCAGGGCATTGATCACGATTGTGAACAGGCCCAGGGTGAGGCAGGTGATCGGCAAGGAGAAAAGCTTGACGATTGGACGGACCAAGGCGTTGACCAAGCCGAAGATGACTGCAACGACCAGATAGGCGATGACCGTGCTCATGGTGCCTTCGCCTGCCGCGACGATCTTGAGACCGGGCACCACCCAAACGGCGGCGGCGAGGGCAAGCGCATTGACGATGACTCGAATCAGAAAGCTCATGGCTTAACTTTGGCACAGAAATCTGGGATTCGGATGAACCTCGGATATCGCTAAACCCATAGTGAGGACTAGGCTTTGAGGTATGACTGAGAACCCGGTGACCCAAGATCAGGTGCAGCCACGCTCTGTAGTTGCACGTTTGCCAAAATACGCTGCGGGCAAGCCGCCTGCTCCAGTTGAAGGCGTCCAAGCTTACAAGCTGTCATCGAACGAGATTCCCTTTGGCCCGTTGGACGCTGTGCATCAGGCAGTCGTCGAGCAGGACAGCCTGAATCGCTACCCAGACCCGCTATCGACCAAGCTTCGCATGGCCCTCGCCGATTATTTGGACGTGCCGGCTGAAGATATCGTGACCGGCGCCGGTTCACTCGGCGCGCTGGTGCAAATCCTGAATACCTTCGCGGGCCAGAACGAGGACGGCATCCAGGATGAAGTCATCTATGCGTGGCGTTCCTTCGAGGCCTACCCGATTCTCGTGCAGACCGCCGGTGCGCTGCCGGTGGAGATTCCACTGCTGGAAGATGGGCGCCACGATCTGGAATCCATGATCGCCGCGGTGAACGAGAACACCTCAGTGATCTTGCTGTGCACCCCGAATAACCCGACCGGACCGGTACTCACCCAGGCCGAGGTCGATGATTTCCTGGCACGCGTTCCGAAGAACGTGCTGGTGGTCCTGGATGAGGCCTACATCGAGTTCGTCCGTGATGAGAAATCGGTGGATGGCATTCACACCTACAACGAGAACGAAAATGTCGTTCTGCTGCGCACCTTCTCGAAGGCCCACGGCCTGGCGAATCTCCGGGTCGGCTACTCGGTGGCCCATCCGCAGATCACCGAGAACATCCGCGTGGTCGCCACCCCGTTTGCCGTCTCCAGCGTGGCCGAGGATGCCGCGGTCGCTTCGCTGGCTAATATCGACCTGGTGCTTGAGCGTGTCGAGGGGCTGGTGGCCGAACGCGAACGAGTGGCGGCGGCCTTGGCCGAGATGGGCTGGAAGATTCCTTCCACCCAGGCGAACTTCGTCTGGCTGCCGCTGGGAGAAAAGACCGGCCAGTTTGTCGAGCGGGCCAACGCCGTGGCGTTGTCTGTGCGCGGCTTCTCGAACGAGGGAGTGCGGGTCTCCATCGGCGAAGTTGAGGCAAACGATCGCTTTATTGAGCTGTGCAAGGAATCACTCGACCTGGCATAGGGGTAACGGGCGCTGATTTCTCGCGTTTTAGCGGTCAAAGCCTATAGGCTTAGGAACTGGACAAGCCGTATATGTCCCATGCGGAATGTATTCCGTGTGGGGCATATTTATGACCGAAGGATGATAAATGACGCGAGCTGCGACCGAGGCGACGGAGCCGGATCTGATTCAGATCCTGACTCCGGACGGCCAGCGTCAGTCCCATGAAACGTACGATGCGTATCTGGGCGACGTTGATGATGACATGCTTCGCGGTTTCTACCGCGACATGGCATTGACGCGTCGATTCGACCAAGAGGCCACAGCTTTGCAGCGCCAGGGGCAGTTGTGCCTCTGGGTCCCGCTGCGCGGGCAGGAAGCCGCGCAGATCGGTTCCGGCCGCGCCACCCGCCGAAGCGACTACATCTTCCCCACCTACCGCGAGCACGGCGTAGCGCTGACCCGTGACGTCTCCTTCTCGGAAATGCTGCGCTTGTTCCGCGGCATCTCCGGCGGCGGCTGGGATCCCCGGGAAAACAACTTCCACATGTACACCATGGTGCTGGCCGCGCAGATGCCGCATGCCGCCGGCTACGGCATGGCGTTGAACATGGAGCAGCGCGGATGGGATGAAGCCCGCCGTGCCAAGGAAGGCAATGCTGTTGTCGCCTACTTCGGCGATGGCTCCTCCACCGAGGGCGAAACCCACGAATCCATGGTCTTCGCCAGCTCCTTCAATGCACCGGTGGTCTACTTCTGCCAGAACAACCAGTGGGCGATCTCCGTGCCTTTCGAGGTCCAGTCCAAGGTGCCTCTGGTCAACCGAGCCGCTGGCTACGGCATGCCCGGAGTCCGCGTCGACGGCAACGACGTGCTGGCAGTCTTGGCCGTCACCCGCTGGGCGCTGGAACACGCACGCAGCGGCAAGGGCCCGGTCCTCATCGAAGCCGTCACCTACCGTCTCGGAGCGCACACGACCGCCGATGATCCGACCAAATACCGCATGAGCGAAGAAGAAGCCCAGTGGGCTCCGAAGGATCCGCTGATTCGCCTGGAAACCTACCTGCGCGATAACAACCTGGTTGATGACACCTTCTTCGAGCAGCTGTCCGCCGACGCCGACGCAATGGCTGCCAAGGTCCGCGAGGACGCCATGGCCTTCCCAGTCCCGCCGCTGGCCAAATCGTTCGAGCAGGTCTACGCCGAAGCGCATCCGCTGATCCAGGAAGAACTGGCCTGGCATCTGGAATACGAAGCAGGATTCGCCGATGCGGCTGAGGGAGAGCACTAAATGACCACCACGATGACCCTGGCCAAGGCCATTACCAGCGGCCTGGACAAGGTGCTTGAAACCAACGACAAGTCCTTGCTGATGGGCGAGGACATCGGACGCCTCGGCGGCGTATACCGGATTACCGACGGGCTGATCGACAAGTACGGCGAGCACCGCGTCATCGACTCGCCGCTGGGCGAGGCAGGCATCGTCGGCACCGCCGTGGGCATGGCCCTGCGCGGCTTCAGCCCGCTGGTGGAAATCCAGTTCGACGGCTTCGTCTTCCCTGCCTTCAGCCAGATCACCACCCAGCTGGCCAAGATGCACGCCCGCTCCGAAGGCCGGCTGACCACTCCGGTGGTCATCCGCATCCCGTACGGCGGCGGCATCGGCTCCATCGAGCACCACTCCGAATCCCCGGAAGCGCTGTTCGCCCACACCGCTGGCCTTCGCATCATCACTCCGTCCAACGCGCATGACGCCTACTGGATGATCCAGCAGGCAGCCAGCTGCCAAGATCCGGTGATCTTCTTCGAGCCCAAGCGCCGCTACTGGCTCAAGGGAGAAGTGGACACCGGGACCCCGGCCCTGGATGCGTTCAAGGCGCAGGTGGTCCGTCCGGGCACCGACGCGACCATCGTGGCCTACGGCCCGCTGGTGCCGATCGCCCTGGCCGCCGCGGATGCCGCGTTGGAAGACGGACGCTCCATCGAGGTCATCGACCTGCGTTCGCTCTCGCCGATCGACTTCGACACCATCACCGAATCGGTGCAGAAGACCGGGCGGCTGATTGTCACCCACGAAGCGCCGACCTTCGGCGGCCTGGGTGGCGAAATCGCCGCCCGCATCACCGAGCGCGCCTTCCTCTCGCTGGAAGCCCCGGTGCTGCGCGTGGGCGGATTCCACATGCCGTACCCGATTTCCAAGGTGGAATCCCAGTACCTGCCGGATATCGACAAGTTGCTTGAAGCCCTCGACCGGTCCTTCGCTTACTGAGCGGAATCCAAGGAGTAGAAATGACAGTCTTTAATCTCCCCGATGTGGGCGAAGGGTTGACCGAAGCGGATATCGCTTCCTGGAAGGTCAAAGTAGGGGACACCGTTGAGGTCAACCAGATCTTCGTCGAGATCGAAACCGCCAAGTCGCTGGTCGAGCTGCCCTGCCCCTTCGCGGGGGTGGTCACCGCATTGCACGCGGATGAAGGCGACACCGTGCTGGTGGACAACCCGCTGATCACCATCGACGAGGAAGGCGGCAAGCCGGCCCCGACCGGCACCCCGGAACCAGCCGAGGCGCTGGCCACCGCAGCGCCGCAGGCCAGCGAGGAACCCGGCCCTCTGGTCGGTTCGGGCCCGACCGCTGATTCCTCCGTGCGCCGCAAGCGCACCAGCCGCCCCGCACCTTCGGCAGCCGGTGCCCGCACCGCAGCGGTCCGTGCCTCCGGCTCCGCTTTGGCCGAGACCATCTCGCGCCGCGCGCAGTCCCTGGGTACCGCCGTGACTCGCGAAGTGGATCGCCGCAAGCCGGCAATGGCGAACTTCGTGGACCGCGTGCTGGCCAAGCCGCCGGTACGCCGGCTGGCCAAGGAGCTGGGAATCGACATCAACGATGTGGTGGGCACCGGCACCCAGGGCGAAATTACCCGCGAAGATGTCAACAGCTACCAGGCCCAGCGCGAAGCCGAGCACGCGGCGGCACCAACCTACTGGGCCCACGGCCAGCTGGCCGACGCCCGCGTCGAACGCACTCCGGTGCGTGGCGTGCGCAAAGCCACCGCGAAGGCCATGGTGGACTCCGCGTTCACCGCACCGCATGTCTCGATCTTCGTGGACGTGGATGCCAGCCGCACCATGGAATACGTAGCACGGCTGAAGAAGTCCCGCGACTTCGAAGGCATCAAGGTCTCTCCTCTGCTGGTGCTGGCCCGGGCCGTGATCTGGGCTGCCGCCCGCAACCCTTCGGTGAACGCCAGCTGGGTGGAGACCGAGAACGGCGCAGAGATCCACCAGAAGCGCTTCATGAACCTGGGCATCGCCGCTGCCACCCCGCGCGGCCTGCTGGTGCCGAATATCAAGGACGCACAGAACCTGAACATGAAGGAACTGGCCATCGCCCTGAACGAGCTGGCCACGACCGCGCGTGCCGGCAAGACCCGCCCGGAGGACATGCGCGACGGTTCGCTGAGCATCACCAATATCGGTGCGCTGGGCATCGACACCGGTACGCCGATCATCAACCCTGGCGAGGTGGCCATCGTCGCCTTCGGCACGATCCGCCAGAAGCCGTGGGTTGTCGACGGCGAAGTGGTCCCGCGCTGGATCACCACCCTAGGCGGATCCTTCGACCACCGCGTGGTTGACGGCGACCTCTCGGCCCGCTTCATGGCCGATGTGGCATCGATCCTGCAGGAACCAGCCATGCTGCTGGACTGAGCTGCGGATAACAGCACCCCGGAGAGAACTTCTGAAAAAAGTTCTCTCCGGGGTGTCACAGTTTAAGCTCCGGTTTCGACGTACTTTTGAAGGGCAGGAACCTGTCTGGAAATCGAATGACAGGAGACACGCCATGCGCATGAATCTGAGCAAAACGCACAAGAAGGGGTACGCCGCCGTACTGGGACTGGAAGCCTACGCCAGCCAGTCGGTGCCCAAGGAGCTCTACGAGCTGGTGAAGCTGCGCGCTTCGATCCTCAATGGCTGCTCCTTCTGCACCGATATGCACTCCCACGACGCCATGGAGATGGGCATGTCCACCGCGAAGCTCTTTGCCGTCGCTGCCTATAACGATTCCCCGCTGTTCACCGACGCCGAGCGCGCAGCCCTGAGGCTGACCGATGCGGTGACCCGGCTGGATCCTGCCACCGGGGTCAGCGACGAAGTCTGGGACGCGGCCGCTGACGAATTCAGCGAGGAAGAAATCGGCAACTTGATCCTGGCAATCGCCACCATCAACGTCTGGAACCGCATTGCCGTCCCGACCCAGCTCGAACCGCCAGTACGCGACTAGTGCCGGAACGCGCAGGTAGAATCGGGCGCGTGGAGCAACCAACGGAATCTGCCGCGCTGGCGCAGTGGGACGCAGAGAAGAGCCGGCTGACCGTCCTGGCCTACAACATGCTCGGCGTGTGGGCGCAGGCCGAAGACGTGGTTAGCGAAGTGGCCGAGCAGCTGCTCAAGCTCACCCCGGAAGCCGCCGAACAGGTGCGCAACTGGCCGGCGTTCCTCACCACGCTTGCCACGCGCCGGGCGATTGGCGTCCTGCGCTCGGCTCAGCGTCAGCGGACCGAATATGTCGGGGAATGGCTGCCCGAACCGGTAGGGCAGCTGGCGCTTCCCGAAGATGAGGCCCTGAGCGGATCGATGCTGCGCCTCGGCGTGCTCTTCCTTCTCGAAGAGCTCTCGCCCCAGGCCCGGGCCGCCTACGTGTTGCACCATGCCCTGGGCTACAAGGCGGCGGAGATTGCCGAGGTGCTGGAGACCTCGCCGGCTGCTGTCAGGCAGCTGCTGAGCCGGGCCGGCAAGAAACTGGGGCACGCCGAAGCACCCAGCAGGGAAGCAAGCGAAGTATCGTCATTGCTGTCGAAGGTCGTGGCAGCCATACGCCACGGCGATGCCGAGGAACTGGTCAGGCTGCTGTCCAAGGATGCGGTGCTCTACTCCGACGGCGGAGGCAAGGCCCGGGCCGCGTTGAACCCGGTGTTCGGCGCGCAGCGCATTGCCCGCTTCCTGGTTGGCGTTGAGCGGAAAAATCCAGGGCGAAGCGTCTTTTCGGGAGAAGTGAATCAGGCGCCTGCACTGCTCTTCAAGCTGGCAGGCCGGCAGGACGTGGTGGCGATCGAGGTGGCCGCAGGACACATTCAAACCATCTTGCTGGTGTCCAACCCGGACAAGCTTTCACACGCCAGTGCGCAGTGGAGCATTCTGGACCGGTAGCGGAAGACTGTTCCACGTGGAGCGGAGTTGTTCAAATCCTTGTTGATACAGTAGTTTCCATGAATCGACCCCGCAGCTTCGGTCCGTTGGCACTGGGTAGGATCCAGTGCGCGTGCCTGCTGGCAGCCGCCGTCGTGCTCGGCCTCGGCAGCGCCACCATCCCAGTTCACGCGTCTGCCGCGGCCACGGAATCCGAAGCGCCGGCACCGGTGTACCCCTCGGCGACACCCAGCGATGGCGCCGAAGACGAGGGCACGGTCCTCATCCCGTCGGTAACATCCCAGGAAGGCAACTTCTACCTTGCGGTGACCGACGCGGCACTCGACGACGTGGATTCGGAAAGAATCATGGACCAGGTCCGGCAGGCCGTAGGCGAGCAGGATGCGAAGATCCTGCTCGGGGTGGACCAGGAGCCGAACAACCTCAAGGGAGCCGCGCAGCTGGTGCGCGGGATGCTGATGTTCGGGGACAGCGACGCGCTCAGCGATGACTGGCTGGAGAACGGAAAGACCCTGGGCTACGTCGGCAAAGGGTGGATTGCCGTCGGCGTGATGCTGCCAGAGGACCCAGCCGATGAGGTCGAGGTCTTCGTGGATCCGGGCCGCGATATCAGCGAAACGGACCCCGGGTCCAGCCAGAAGATCCTGGCAGCCGGGGACGAGGCATTTAGGGCGGGGGACTACACCGCAGGCATCACCGAGGTCGCGCTGGCCACGACCCAGCAGCTGCAGGCGCCGCCGGACCGGACGCTGTCCAAGGTGATCGCCGTGGGCGTGCTCGCTGTGGCAATCGTCTTCATGCTCGCCTGGGCGTGGCGCGCCAAGCGCCGCAAGGCCAAGAAGGCGGCGGCTGCCGAACGCCTCAAGCAGGCCGAACTGCTCGAATCGCGGATCCAGCAAGCCAACCGCTACCTCGGCCGCAAACCGGTGCCCGACTTGGGCCTGCCGGAACAGGGCCGCTTGGCCGAGGCGATGGCGGAACTGGAAAAGCAGCGTGCCGGCACCCAGCATGGTACCCAGCACGCACAGGACCTGGATCCGGGGATCGCCTTTCAGGGACAGGTCTCCGAAAAGCAACTGGCAGATCTGCGCCACCGCGAACGCGAACTCTCGCTGCTGCGCGGCGCGGTCCAGCTGGCCCACGACTTCGCAGGACGGCCACGGGATTCTCACGAATCCTGGGCATCGATTTTCGAATACCACCGTGAGCGGCTGGAAGACCTGGCGCTGTTCCTCGATCTTCCCGGTGCAGGGCAGCTTGGCTGCGCCCAGGCCGCTCGCACCGTGATCATCACCCATACCGATGAGCTGCAGCTGCTGCGAACCCGGGTGGGCCGGCGGAACACCGGAGCCGAGGAAGCTCCGGGCATTCTGAACCGGCTTTGGGAGTTGCGCGACGAGCTCGATAGCGTGCTGCTCGATGCGCTGGCGCAAGCCGGGCAGGCGCGGCTCAAGGTTCCGCAGGGGCTGGGTGAGCGGATGGCAGGCAGGCAACCGGCTGACGCTGCGCTGGAAAATGATCCCATTGCGCTGCTCAGGAATTTCCTGCCGGGAAGCGAGGCCCGCTGATGCCTGCCCGTTTGATGCATGATTCCACCGGACGGCGCTTGCGCCGCCCCTTCCACTGGACCGCGATCGCTGCCATTTTCATGGCTTTGGTGACCACGGCCCTGGGCGTGCGCGCCGTGCTTGCGGTGCAGGCAGCCAACGTCCCTGCACCCTATGAGGTCACGGTAGTGGTCCAGGGGGAGAACGGCTTCAACATCACCCAGCAGACGGTGGACGCCGAGCTGGCCCGGCACCCGGTGCGGGCCACGGCCCCGCTGGAACTGGTCATTGCCGACCGCTGGCTAACGGGCGATGAACTGCTGCGCGGGGAAGTGCCCGAAAACCAGATCATCGTTTCGACCAAGATGGACAACCGGGATTCCGGGCAAAGCGAGGCCGAGCAGCGCTTCTCCGGGGTGGGTGTGGACCGGAATCTGGTCGCCTCCGACGACGCGCATGACGACCTGCGCTTCGATATCGAGAATGCCTTCATCAAGAACATCTCGGTAGGCCATGGCCCCAAGGCTGCGGTGGCCGCCGCGCATACCGCCGCCGTGCTGCTGGATGATTCGCCCAGCAACTCGGCGATCTTCTGGTTCGCCGTGGTGGGCGCCAGCGCCATGCTCACCGCGGCGCTGCTAGCCAGCGCCCTGCGCTTCCGTTCCCGGTGGGCTTCCCGGCACCGGCGGCTGGCCGCGGCCCAGCGCAAGCTGGCCCGCGTGGTCCTGGATCTCGAAGCGTTGGAAGCCACCTACCAGGCAGCTGATCCGGGGCACCGCCCGGCCGGCTTCACCAAGGCCTGGCGGCAGCTCGAAGCGCTCTCCCTTGATGCCGCCCGGCGCGAGGACCCTCTGGTGCGCCTGATCTTCGACCGCGCCGCCTGCCTGGATAAGAAGACCGGTCAGCAGCTGGCCGCTTTCGAAGCCGATGCGCGCACGCTGACCGAACTGGCAGATTCCCTGATGGGCGCCGGCTCGGTGCATGCCCACCTGGCTGGCACCGGATCCACGTTCGACAAGCTCAGCGCCCCGATCAACGATGCCGCCACGGCGCTGCTGATCCGGCTGGAAACGGCCCCCGGCACCATGGTTGCCGGCAAGGACCTGGAGGATTTCCGCGGCGCCTTGGGCGAACTGCTCAACGCCGCCCATGGCGATACCGGCCAGCGCACGGCCGTAGAGCGCTGGGCCGACGCCGAAAAGCAGCTGGCCAAGCTTGCCGCGAAGATCTCGACCCGGTTGCGCCGTTATCCGCGGGGCCAGAAGCAGGAGGTGCCGCCGATTGGTGCCCAGCACAATGAGCTGCGCGCCAGCCTGGGGCTGCCGCCGGTCACCAAGCAGAGCGCTTTGCAGCAGATCGCCACGGCGAATGCGCTGGCCCGCGGGGTGCTCGGCGACACGCTGCAGACCGACCAGGCTGCCGGAGGGGCATCGGGCGAACCTGCTGGCTGGCAGCGCATGCTGGCCCGCTTCGCCAGCACCCGCAAGGCAGCTGGTGATGAACCGCCGAAGCTGCGCCGGGCGTGGAAGTTTGGACTGCTTGCGGCCCTGCTGGTGGGCAGCCTGATCGCCTCGGGGCTCATTGTCTCCTCGATAGCCAACGAACCCGAACGCACCTATGAAGGGTCAGGCCGGGGAATGGAACTTGAAATCGATGACCAGGGCCAGCTGGTTGACGAGTCAGAGATCCGCCGGTACATGGAGGAAGACTTCGAGACCACACAGCGGATTCTGGTCGCGGTGCGCGATGCGGAGGCCTACCTGGATCTCAACGAGGTCGAAGGCTATGACTTCCGCGAATCGACACCCGAGAGCGTGCGCTCGGCGATCTTGCGGACCAAGGACGAATATTCTGATCGCGCTGATCCTGCCAACGGGGAGCTTCCCGAGGACTTGACGATCATTCCGCTGCTGATCACGGATGAAGGCAAGGGCATCATGCCCGGGCTGATTTCCGGTGCGGTCATTAGTGGTACCGCCTCGTGGGGAACGACCGGCGGGTGGGAGCACGGAAGCATCTACGAGTCGAACTATCCGGCGATGGAAGCGGCCGGTGCGGCCGAGGACTTCGCCGTGGTGCTCAAGCGGGCCGGCTATGAGCAGCCGGACTACAACACCACCTTGCTGTACTGGATGCTCGTGTTCATGCTGTTCTTCACGGTAATCAACGTTCTCCAGGTGATCCAGTACCTCCTGGGGGCCAGCACGCAGCTGACCCGGTTCTCCCGCGGTTCGCGGTCGGTGCAGCAATCACGCCGGCAGCTGGAGCAGCTGGCCATGGGCCTGGAGGATTCGCAGATCAATGCGGTGGCAGTGCTCGGTGCAAGCGAGGCGGGGATTGCCGACGAGGCAGGCCAGCGCTTGTTCGAGCGCGCCCTGATGATGGCGTGGCGCGAGGCCGAGGAATTGTCCTCGATGACCTTGGGACAGCGCTTGCAGGCCGGCTATGCCCAGCGTGCGGCGCATCTGGCCCAGCTGGTGGCGTTGCTGGGCGAACGCGATGCCGATGTGGCGCGGCGGGCCAAGGCGCTGGTGCTGGCCAGCCGCGGTGCCGGCGGGGATGCGCCGGCGGAAGTCCAGCTGCCGGGACGGTAGTGCTTCCGCCCCGGCAGCCGGATCCTGCTCGGACTCAGCCCAGCAGCTCGGGCAGTTCCTGCGCCTCGTTGCCCAGCACCTTCTGGGAGAGGAACTCGGTGACGACCTGGTACCAGATCTTGGCGTGCTGCGGGGTGAGGATCCAGTGGTTCTCATCCGGGAAGTAGAGGAACTGGTGCTCGGTGCTGCCGTCTTCCTTTTGCGGCAGCCCCGAATCGGCCAGCAGCTCGTACCACAGGCGCAGGCCCTCGCCGATGGGCACCCGGTAGTCCTTGTCGCCGTGGATGACCAGCATCGGGGTGACGATGCTGCCCACCGAATGATGCGGCGAGTTCAGCTCGCGCATTTCCGGGCTCATCTCGCGGGTCCAGTAGAACGCTGCGTCGGTGGTCTTGCCGAAGCCTTCCAGTGCCCACAGGCTGGCGTGCGTGACGATTGCCTTGAAGCGGTCGGTGTGCCCTGCCACCCAGTTGGCCATGTAGCCGCCGAAGGAGCCGCCCATCGCGGCGGTGCGGGTTTCATCGATGTCAGCGCGCGCCTCGGCGGCATCGGTGATGGCCAGCAGATCCGTGTACGGTTCCTGGCCCCAGCGGCCCCAGCCGCGCTGGATGAACGCCTGGCCGTAGCCGGTGGACAGGGCGGGATCCGGCAGCAGCACCGCATAGCCCTGGGCTACCAGCAGCCATGGGCTCCAGCGCCAGCTCCAGGCGTTCCAGGAGCCCAGCGGTCCGCCGTGGATCCACAGCAGCAGCGGCGCCTTGTTAGTGGCAGAAGCTGATTCCGGCAGGGCCAGCCAGGCACGGACGCTCGATCCATCTTCGGCCGTGGTCGTCACCTCGGTGAGCGTGCCCGGCAAGGCCGGGCGGGCAACCGGGGAGCGCAGCTCGGTCAAGGCGGCGAATTCGCCCGGCTCCAGGTCGCCGGTGTGCGCCAGGTCGATGGCTACCGGTTCGGCCGGGTGCAGGTAGCTGGAGCGCAACGCGTAGGCGGTGCGCGAGTCGCTGCTGATGACCACGTCGGTGAACGCTCCGTCTTCGGTGAGCCGGGTGATCTTGTCGTTGTACAAGCTCAGGTGGAAGACCGGGGCATGGCCGTTGTCGTCCGCGACCAGCAGCAGCGAGCGTCCATTGGGAACCCACTGCAGGTCGCTGACCCAGCGGTCCCAGCCGGCGGCGATTCGATGGGTGGCGCCGTCGGCCAGGTCCATCAGCCACAGCTCGAAGACCGGGGCGGTTTCGGCGGTGGAACGCTCCCAACGTGCATAGGCCAGCTGGGTGGAGTCCGGGCTGATCTTGCCCAGCGTGTATTCGTACGTGTCGTCGGGGGCGAGCAGCATTTCGTGGGCGCCGGTGTGCAGATCGATGCGCATCAATCCCGGGGCCGAGGAGGCCCGGCCTTCGGGAACTTGCCATTCGGTGACCAGGAAGGCCCCGTTGGCAGCGACATCGTAGTAGGTATCCTCCAGATTCGCGCCGATGCCCGGGGTGAGATCGGTGAGCTGGGTGCCACTGGTGTCCTGGGGGTCCGGCAGGGAGCCGGTATAGAAGTGCGGGGTGGACGGGCCCAGGTCTTCGTCCCAGAAGCGAACCGGGTAGCCGGTGTGCAGGATTGCCGAGACCTTCTTGTCCTTGCGTCCGGTGCGCAGCGCCGCTTCGGCCTCCAGGTCCTTGGCACGGCTGAAGGCCGAGGTGCGCAGCACGATGGTCTGCGGTGACTGCTTGCAGATCCGCAAGGACTGCACCCCTGCCGGGTGGGCGATCACCGAACGGGCTTCGCCTCCGGCCATCGGAAGGATCCAGCCTTCGGCCTTGGCGTCTTCCTTGGATGAGCGCTTGGCCACGAAGAGCAGGTCGCCGTTGGCGGTGAACTGCGGCTGCGATTCGCCGTGCTCGCCGAAAGTCAGCCGGCGTGCCGGTTCCTGGCCTTTGGGGTCCAGCGACCAGAGGGCGCTTTCGTATTTCGTCTCATCCTCGGACAGGGTGCTGAGGGTGGTGACGAGCTTCGTGCCGTCGGGGGAGAGCGCCAGGCCGCTGAGCCGGCCCAGGCCGATAAAAGAATCTAAATTATGAAATGAATGCTTAGAGTGTTCCACTTCACATATCTTGCCACTGTTCGCAGCCGGGCACTACCGAATATCGAAAATTACGCGGCATCGGAACGAAAGGCCGGTGCAACTTGCAACCAAGGAGTTATGGCACAGCTATTGGAAAAACCTGCAAGCCCGTGGAGGATGGGTTCCATGGGGGAGCTCGCGATGTCAGCTGCATGACCGGATAATCGATCAAGGAGTTGGAAAAGATGAACCGTGCCAGAACCCGTCTTGGGGCGCTCCCGATGATGTGCGCGGCAGCGCTGATGCTGGCTGCCTGTCAGGGAGCCGAGTCGGAACCGGCCGAAAGCCAGAGCGCAGGACCAAGCGGAACGTCGCCATCGGCAAGTGCCAGCGCGCCGACCGCTTCCAGTCCCGAATCCAGCCCAACGCAAAGCACCGCAAGCCCGGATGCGCCAAGCTCGGCGGCGCCAGAGCTGAGCCAGGTGCATGAAGTGCACGGCATCCGCTTCTTTACCCCTGAGCAGTGGACTGCCACCGGGGACGACTGCGACGGCGAGTGCACCGAATGGGATGAATGGGAGATCAAGGACGCGCAAGGCAAGCACGTGCTGACCCTGATCCCCACCACGGCAACCTCTCCGGATGGAGACATGGCGCTGTATGAACGGGAGCTGCTGGATCGCAAGGAACTTGAAAATCCCGGAGCGGACACCGGATTCCATCCCACCAGCCTGATCGCCGAGTTCTGGGAATCGACGGACCAGAAAGACGGCGAGAAGGATTCAGGATTCGACATTGCCCTGATCGATGACGAAGAGCTCGCCAAGCGCGATGAGAATCCGGACCTGAACTTCTTCAAGGTCGGCGAGCAGTCGCCGATGATGTGGGTTGAAGAGGATTATCTGGAAGACCATGGTGTTCCTGACGACCCGACCAAGCAGCAAGCGCAGCAGTTCCTGGGCACCGGGCAATACGCGTTGGTGCGCGACATCTTGCTCAGCGTGGAACCTGCCGTCGGCTAGCCAAGCCGGAACATAGGAAAAGCAACAGAAATCAGGCAATCGCCCTGGCTTCTGTTGCCTTTCTTCACGCCTCAAAAAACTGCATTCCGCGCAAGGGCGCGGAAGTGGTGCATATGCTGAAGGCCGAGGAAACGGGTAGGGGAAATTGCCGCTGAGCAGCGAAGCTGCAGGGTGCACTGGAAGCCTCTTGGCCACGACAAGCAGGCTTGGCTGTGCCGTTCGAGCGGTGTAAATAAATCCCAAAAAGACTCCTCTGTCACTTTGTGTGGCCTGTAACATGCTACTGTGTGTAGGCACACAAAGTTATAACGTGAAAGGTGCACACATGGGCGTGCTGGCACTTGGCGTATTCATCGCCGTGACAGTCATAGTTAACGTCGTACTGAAACGGCGTATCTCAGAGGCGCTTGTACTAGCGCTGATAGCTTGTTCCCTGGTCGGCGGTGCTGATGCGCTGAACCTGTTGAGCGCAGCCGTAGTTGACGGCTTCCAATCAGACGTGACCTTCGCGGGCATGGCCTTTGTGTTCATGGGAGTGATCGTCTCGGCGACAGGCCTGATCGAGCGCCTGATCCATATCCTGAATTCGATGTTCGGGCGCGTTCGCGGTGGATCGGCCTACGTATCGACGCTGGGCTCGGCCGCAATCGGGCTGGTGGCAGGATCTACCGCAGGCAACACGGCGACGGTCGGCTCGGTAACCATTCCGTGGATGAAGGAAAACGGCTGGTCGTCCAATCGCGCCGCAACGCTGGTAGCGGGAAACTCCGGCTTGGGCGTCGCGCTCCCGCCGAACAGCACCATGTTCATCCTCTTGGCTATGCCGGCCGCCGCTGGCATTTCTGCTGGCGACGTATATGTTGCACTGGCCATTGGCGGTGCTTATTGCGTGCTCTACCGCATGATCCTGGTGTTCACTTGGGCTCGTGCCGACGGCATTCCCGTAGCGAATCGGGAGGGCATGGCGACGTTAGGGCAAGCGCTGCGCGAAGGATGGCGCTCGCTACTGATTTTCCTTGGCATCGCGATCCCTGTTGCACTGACCTTCGGCCCGCTGTTTGAATTCCTGTCCCGCCCGGAGTTGGTGGGCAAGAATTCGATGGGCTCGATCTCCATCATTGTTTGGGTTCCGATTCTCATCTCGGCAATCGCATTGATCGAGGGTCGAAAGCGGATCTTCGCGCCGGATTCGAAGTTCAAGGTGATCCTGAATCGCGAGCTGCCGCAGTTCGCCACTGTTGGTGTTTCGCTGTTCGCTGCGCTGAGCGCTTCGAACATCATGGAAGCGCTGGGCGTCGGTCCGCAGCTTTCGGATTTCCTGGGTTCGCTGGATATGCCAAAGGCGGCGATTGTCGCAATCGTCTGTGTCATGGCCGTTGTCGTAGCCACCCCGCTGTCCTCGACTGCAACCGCCGCGGCCGTGGGTGCACCGGCAGTGATGGCGTTGACCAGCGTGGGTATCGATCCAGTCATCGCCGTGGTGACGGTCCTGTTGTGCACCTCGACAGAGGGTTCTTCTCCACCGGTCGGTGCGCCGATCTATCTGGCTGCCGGCTTTGCCGAAACCAATCCAACCAAGATGTTCATGCCATTGCTGGGCTATTTCGTGCTGCCAATGATCGTCATTGCCTGGCTTGTCGGCATGGGCTGGCTGCCGATTCCGATTTCGTAGGAGAAAAACATGCGACTCATGAAAATACTATTCCTGGTCTTCTTGGCGCTGTTCATGATCGGCGGCACTGCAATCGTCGGTACCCAGCTGGCCGGTGTGCTGTCACTGAATGGTGATCTGGTCAGCGGAGCCAAGCAGATCCTGTATCCGTGGACCTTCAGTTTTGCGACCGCGTGCGCACTGTGCGCCTTCGTGCTGCAGTATTCAAAGGAATACAAGGAAGACGAGCAGGACTAGTAGCCAGCTGTCAGTTCAGTCCACAAGTTTTCAGGGTCAAGGTCCAAGCCTTGGCCCTGAACTGCTTGTACAAGCAGTAGCTTTCCTGTCGCGACCAGGTGCTGGCGCATGGCAAGCGCAGCCGCCGGGGCATTGCCGCTGGAGATGGCGGTGATGATCGGTTCATGCTCGGCCATGATGTCACCCAGGGTGCGCTGCTTGCCTGCGGTGGAAACACCAAGCAGCCGCGTTGCGACACGAAGGCGGTTCACGATGTTGCGCCCGCGGTTCGACTGCGCGACCTCAAGGATGAAGTCGTGCAGCTGCTGGTCCAGATCGAAGAACTCTTCGGTCAGATCCGCTTCGGCGCATCGGGCCAAGCCAGCAACGATATCATTGAGCCGCGCCGCGATCTGCGGGGTGCAGGCCTGCGCGGCCCTGAATGCGGCGGGAACCTCCAGCGCCAGCCTGAGCGAGAAAATTTCTGCGACATCCTTTGGCTGGGTCGGAATGATGCGGAAGCCGCGATTACGAGCAAATTCAACCAAGCCGGCTTCCTCCAGGCGCAACAAGCCATCGCGCACCGGTGAGCGGGATATCTTCAGGCGATCAGCCAGCTGGTAGACGCTGTAGAGGGTGTCGGTCTTCAATTCCCCAGAAATGACAGCTGAACGGACGTAGTCCATCACTTGTTCGGTCAATGTGCGCCCATGTTGGGCGGGGACTTGGAGATCGGAGGTCATGAACTGATTCTCTCATTGAAATCTCCTGCCGAGTTTTCACGTAATCAAGAAACTAAACAGTATGTAACATGTTACTCTAGTGGGACGAATCAACGAGAGGCGCTCACCATGTCAGCTCAGTCGAGCATCCAGACCCTGACCCCTGAGGCAATTGAGATGCGGGAACGGCTACGGACCGATCTGACGACTCGGGCTGCATATATTTCCGATGCCTCGATTTTCCGCCGGGTGCCGCAGGCTGTACTTGAAGTGCGCAGTGAGGCCGACATCGCCTTGGGCATCGAGTATGCCAAGGCCGAAGGCCTTTCGATCACGTCGCGAGGTGGAGGTACCTCGGTTGCAGGGAATGCCATCGGCGAAGGTCTGGTGCTGGACACCTCCCGCTATTTCAATAAGATCCTCGACATCGATCCCGAGGCGAAGACCGCGCGCATCCAGCCTGGAGTCATCTGCGACCAGCTGCGTGATGCTGCTGCGCAATACGGGCTGACCTACGGTCCGGATCCGTCGACCCATAGCCGCTGCACCGTAGGCGGCATGGTGGCCAACAACGCCTGCGGATCGCACTCGCTGGCGTGGGGCACCGCCGCGGACAACGTTGTGTCCATGAAGATCATGCTCGGCGACGGATCCGTGGTCGAGGTCAATGCCGACGGAACCAACAGCGAGGAGCTTGACGGAAAGCTCAAGGCGCTGCGCGATGCGAACCTCAAGGAACTGCGCACAGAACTGGGCCGCTTCGCGCGCCAGGTCTCGGGCTACGGCATGCACTATCTGCTCCCGGAAAACGGGTTCAATGTCGCCAAGGCGCTGGCTGGGTCCGAAGGCACCCTCGGGGTGATCACCGAGCTGGTGGTGCGCCTTGTCGAGAAGCCGAAGCATACTGCGCTGGCAGTCCTGGCTTTTGAAACTGTTTTCGATGCCGCGGCCGCGGCAGCATCCCTGCGCCGTCCCGGTCTTGCCACTGCGGAAGGCATGGGCGGAGATCTGCTCGATGCGCTGCGCAGCCGCCCCGGTCAGCAGAGTGCCGGATCCAATCTGCCTGGCATGGGTGCCGCCAACCGCGGTGGCGTCGCCAAGGCCGGCGGCTGGCTCTTCTGCGAGACAGCCGGGCAAACCATCGAACAAGCACGAAGCATCGCCGATGAGCTGGTGCAGTCAGCGTATGATGCAGCGGCCGGGGCCGCGATCGATGCCGTGGTCGTGACGGACCATGCCGAGGCCCGCACGCTGTGGAAGATCCGCGAAGCCTCCGCCGGTATTGTCACCCGCCTGCCAGATGGCGGCGAGGCCTGGCCGTCCTGGGAAGATTCAGCCGTACCGCCGGAGAATCTTGCCGGATACCTGCGCGATCTGTACGCGCTCATGGACGCCCATGGACTGCGCGGCATCCCCTTCGGGCACTTCGGCGAGGGTTGCGTCCACGTGCGCATCTCCTTCGACTTGGGCACCAATGAAGGCGTGGCGATCTTCCGCCAGTTCATGGAACAGGCCGCCGACACCGTGGCCAAGCATGGCGGCTCCCTGTCCGGCGAACACGGGGACGGCCGGGCGCGCTCGGAATTGCTCACCCGCATGTACAGCTCGAAGATGATGAAGGCATTCGCCAGCTTCAAGGCGGCCTTTGACCCCGAGGGCCTGTTCAACCCCGGGGTATTGGTCAATCCGGAACGCATCGATGAGTCGCTGCGTCCCGGACCCGGGCAGCGCAGCTTCGAGCTGACGCCGGTTCATGCGCTCTCGCGCGACAAGGGTTCCTTGGTCAACGCCGTCAACCGCTGCGTGGGCGTAGGCCTGTGCCGTTCGGACGAGGGGGCCATGTGCCCGTCCTTCCAGGGCACCCATGACGAGGTCAACTCCACGCGCGGCCGTGCCCGGGTGCTTTCCGAGATGTTCCGCGGCACCACCTTGCCCGATGCCTACAAGTCCGAAGAGGTGAAGGACGCCCTGGACCTCTGTCTGTCCTGCAAGGCCTGCGCATCCGAATGCCCGGTCAATGTGGATATGGCGACCTACAAGTCGGAGTTCCTGCACAAGTTCTACGAGGGTCGCATCCGCCCGATGGCGCACTACACCATGGGCTGGCTACCCAAGCTCACCCACTGGATGCACAAGGTGCCAGGTGCGGCATCCTTGGCCAACACGGTGCTGCGCATCGACGCGGTGCAACGGCTTGTCAAGAAGGTTGGCGGCATTGAACCGACACGCAAGATGATCACGTTCTCGGGCGAATCGCTGCAGCGCTGGGCGGCCAAGCGGAAGGAAACAGAAGCCGAATCACCGCAGGGCACCGTGGTGCTCTGGCCAGATTCCTTCAATAACCACCTGGATACCGGGCCGGGCCAGGCGGCAGTCGAAGTGCTCGAAACCCTCGGCTACCGGGTAATCATTCCCGAAGGATTCGTCTGCTGCGGTTTGACCTGGCACTCAACCGGCCAGCTGGATACCGCGCGCAAGGTCATCAAGCACACCTTGGACGTCATGGAACCCCTGGTCAAGGCAGGCTACCCGGTGATCGGCCTGGAACCGTCCTGCACGGTGATGCTCGGCCACGAAATCACCGAGCTGGTTCCCGAGGACCCGCGCGCGGCTGCGCTGTCGGCAGCCGTCGTGCCGTTCCCGGATCTGATCGCCAAGCACGTTCCGGCCGATGGCAAGCCCAGCGCCGGCTGGCCCTTCGAACAGCTGAATGTCGGCGCGGTGTCGCAGGTCCACTGCCATGAGCGTTCGCAGGGCGACCATGGCTCGTCCTCGGCCGTGCTGCGCAGCATCGGCATTGACGAGCGCGAAATCGAAACGGGCTGCTGCGGCTTGGCCGGCAACTGGGGATTCGAACCCGGACATGCGGAACTATCCCGCTCGCTGGGCGAACGCGAGCTCTTCCCGGCCATCCGCAATCGTGCGCAGGACGATGTGGTGCTCGCCGACGGATTCTCCTGCCGCACGCAGATCGCCGAGGGCACAGAGGCCCGCGGAATGCACCTGGCGCAGGTGCTGCTCAAGGCCAGGATCACCGGCTAGACAGGCTCGGAACGCAGAAAACCGGCCCGGAAGCAGCGCGATGCTGCATCCGGACCGGTTCGGTGATCCTGCTATCCCTGGTTGGCCGGCTGCTCGTTGCGCAGCCGTGCCTCGGCGATCTCGTTGATCCGTCCGCGGCACAGGTACCAGCCGCCGATGATCAGCGGGATGATGATCACCAGCGAGGCAATGGTCCAGGTGCCCACCGGATTGTCGAAGGCCATCATCACCAGCACCAGGGCAAGGAAGCCAAGGGTGACCCAGCCGGAAACCGGGGCGAATGGCATCCGGAAGCTCGGTCGATCCTGCTCCCCGCGCTTGGCCGACTTCATCAGGGCGATCTGGCACAGCACGATCATCGCCCAGGAGGCAATGATGCCGATGGCAGCGAAGTTCAGCACGATCTCGAAGGCCTTGGCCGGGACCACGGCGTTGAGCACCACGCCGAGCACTGCCACCACGGCGGTGATCACGATGCCGCCGTAGGGCACCCCTGCCTTGTTCATCCGTCCGGCGAATTTCGGTGCCGACCCGTTCAACGACATGGAGCGCATGATGCGCCCGGTGGAGTAGAGCCCGGCGTTCAGCGAGGACAGCGCCGCGGTGAGCACCACCAGGTTCATCACCACATCCATGCCCTGCACGCCGATGGATCCGAAGAAGGTCACGAACGGCGATTCCCCGGCGCTGTAGGCCGAATAGGGCAGCAGCAGCGAGAGCAGCACCAGCGAGCCGACGTAGAACACGGCGATGCGGATGATCACGGTATTGATCGCCTTCGGCATGACCTTTTCCGGGTTGGCCGTTTCGCCTGCGGCGGTGCCGATCAGCTCGATGGATGCGTAGGAGAAGACCACGCCCTGCATCAGCACCAGCACCGGCAGCAGGCCGTTGGGCAGCAGCCCCCCATTATCGGCCAGCAGCGAGAAGCCGACCTCATGCCCGTCCAGCGGGGTACCGAAGATGACGAAGTAGCAGCCAACAACCAGGAAGGCCACCAGGGCCACGACCTTGATCAGCGCGAACCAGAATTCCATTTCGCCGAAGGCCTTGACGGAGATCAGGTTCATGGTGAGCACCACGGCCAGCGCGGCCAGCGCCCAGAGCCACTGCGGCACCGAGCTGATCCACCCCACGTATTTGCCGAAGAAGCCCATGTACAGGGCGACCGCGGTGATGTCCACGATGGCCGTCATCACCCAGTTCAGCCAGTACAGCCAGCCGGTGGCGAAGGCCGCTTTCTCGCCGTAGAACTCGCGGGCGTAGGAGACGAAGGAGCCGGTCGACGGACGGTGCATGACCAGTTCGCCCAGCGCCCGCAGGATCAGGAAGGCGAAGAAGCCGCAGACCGCGTAGCTGATCACGATGCCCGGGCCGGCAGCCTCGAGGCGCCCTCCGGCGCCCATGAACAAGCCGGTGCCAATCGCTCCGCCAATGGCGATCATCTGCATCTGCCGGGAGGACAGGCCCTTGTGGTAATCGTTATCGCCGGCAGTCAGCGCGGCATCGGGGACGTGCGCCGCGGTGGCGTGCGGGGTGGAATTATCCATAGGATTCCTTGGATCTAGTCGGTGAGGTTGGCAAGCCGCTCGGGGGAGAGCAGCTCATTGAGGTCTTCGGCCGAAAGCAGGCCGCGTTCGAGCACCAGTTCGGCCACGCCGCGTCCGGTGTGCAGCGCTTCGAGCGCCACCGAGGTGGACGCCGCATAGCCCAGGCGCGGGTTCAACGCGGTGACCAGGCCGATGGAGTTCTCCACTTCGCGGCGCAGCGACTGCTCGTCCACGGTGATCCCGTCGATGCACTTGCGTGCCAGCGTCAGGCAGCCGTTGGCCAGGTGCTTGAGCGAGAGCCCGATCGAGTGGGCGATGACCGGCTCGAAGGCGTTCAGCTGCAGCTGCCCGCCCTCGGCAGCCATGGTCACGGTCAAATCGTGGCCCACCACCTGATAGGCGATCTGGCTGACCACTTCCGGGATCACCGGGTTGACCTTGCCGGGCATGATCGAGGAGCCGGACTGCACGGCCGGCAGCTGCAGGTCGTTCAGGCCAGCGCGGGGTCCGGAGGAAAGCAAGCGCAGGTCGTTGCAGATCTTGGAGATCTTCAGCGCCACTCGCTTGAGCACGCCGGAAAGGTGCACGAAGGCGCCCACATCGCTGGTGGCTTCGATCAAATCCGGGCTGGTAGTCAGCGGCAGGCCGGTCAGCTCGCGCAGGTGGCGGCAGGCGGCCTCGGCGTAGCCGGCCGGGGCGTTCAGCCCGGTGCCGATGGCTGTGGCGCCGAGGTTGATCTCGGTGACCAGCGACAGCGATTCCTCCAGCCGTGCCCGGTCCTCGCCCAGGGTCACGGCCCAGCCGCGGAACTCCTGGCCTACGGTCATCGGCACGGCATCCTGCAGCTGGGTGCGGCCCATCTTCACCACGGTGCGGAATTCTGCGGCCTTGGCATTGCAGGAATCCTGCAGCACCTCGATGGCCGCCAGCAACGGCTGGGTGGCGAAGTGAGTGGCGATGTTCACTGCGGTCGGGTAGGCGTCGTTGGTGGACTGCGACAGGTTCACATGGTCGTTCGGGTGCAGGTGCTGGTACTCGCCCTTTGCATGGCCGAGGATCTCCAGCGACAGGTTGGCGATGACCTCATTGGCGTTCATGTTGGTGCTGGTGCCAGCCCCGCCCTGGATCGGGTCGATGATGAACTGGTCATGCAGCTCGCCGGCGGCGATGCGCTCGCAGGCTTGGTCGATGGCCGCGGCGCGCTGGGCGTCGAGCAGGCCGAGCTCGTGGTTGGCCCGGGCGGCAGCCTGCTTCACGCGCGCCAATGCGCGGATCAGGTGCGGGTTGCCGGACAGCGCGGTGCCGGTGATGTCGAAGTTCTCCTTGGCGCGCAGGGTGTGCACGCCCCAATAGGCTTCCGCCGGGATCTCGCGGTCGCCGATCAGGTCATGCTCGGTGCGGGTCTGGCCGCTGAGCAAGGTTTCAGGCATGGTGGATTCTTCTCCAGTGTTCATTGAATGGGTGGGAACGGGAAACTTCACAGTGCGGCCAGCAGGCCTACGGGCGCACCGCCGCCGAGGGCCGGGCTGGTGGCCAGCGGCTCAAGGGCCAGAGCCGCTTCGGAGCCAAGGTGCTCGGCGAGCAGCTTGGCGGTGATCGGCATCCGGGCGCGGTCCGAGCCATCGGCGATCTTCACGGCCAGCGCGCTGCCATCGGGCAGGCCCACGGCCTGGATGCCTTCGAAGCCGTCCTTGGCCACGGCGCCGGGCAGCACGCGCATCAGCTCGGTGACATCGCGGCCCTCGCCTGCCACCAGTTCCGGGCAGCCGGACATGGCCGCGGCCACACGATGCTCGGCGGTGCCCTCGGCGGCGCTGGCCAGCTTGCCGAAGGCACGGGCCAGTCCGGCCAGGCTCATCCGGTAGACCGGGGTGCCGCAGCCGTCGGTGCTCACTCCGCTGATGCTTTCGCCGGAAAGCTCCTCCACGGTGTCCTGCAGCAAATCCAGCAGGCGCTGGTCATTCAGGTAGTCTGCGGTGTCCCAGCCCTTGAGCTGGCATAGGGCGGCCAGTGCCGCGTGCTTGCCCGAGCAGTTCTGCGCCAGCTGGGTGGCCTTGCCGCCGGCGGCCAGGTGGCGCTGGCGCTCGGCGGCGCCGTAGGGCAGGTCGGTGGAGTTGCGCAGCGCGTGCTCGTCCAGCCCGGCCGCTGCCAGCGTCGAGGCGGCAACCTGCTGGTGGCGTTCTGCTCCGGAGTGGCTGGCCGAGGCCAGGGCCAGCTGCTGGTCATCGAGCTGCAGCCCGGCGCGCAGCATTCCCACGGCGAACAGCGGCTTCAGCGCCGAGCGCGGGTAGAACACGGCCTGGGCATCGCCGCGGCTGGCGGCGATGGAGCCGGAAGCATCCAGCAGCACTGCCGAGCCGTAGTGGATGGACTCGACGGCGTCACCGCGGGTGGCGATGACCAGCGGTTCGTGCTGGGGCAGTGCCTGATTGGCCAGCGATGCGCGCAGGGTCCGGGGATCGGCGGGGGTCACTTCTTGCTCCTGACTATGGTGGATACGGCGTGCTGCACCGCGTTGAGGTGCTTGGCCATGGCATCGGTGGCGGCTTCGGGGTCCTGCGCGGCGATGGCTTGGTAGATTTCCTGGTGTTCCGCGTTCGAGGGCGTGCGGCGTCCGGCGACCAGGTTCACGGTTTCGGACTGGCGGGCCATGGCCTCGCGGATATCGGCGACAACCTTGGTGAACACCGAATTGCCGCTGGCTTGCGCGATTGCCGCGTGGAAGGCGGCATCCAGCTCCACCCAGGCGGCCGGGTCATCTTCCTGCTCCATGGCCTCGATCAGCCCGCTGATCCGCTCCAGATCCTCGGCGGTGCGCCGGGCGGCGGCGAAGCTGGCGGCCGGGATCTCGATATGCGGGCGGGCCTCGTGCAGGTCATCGGAGGAGAAGCTGCCCAGCTTCAGCTCGCGGGTGGGCCGGTGGGAGACCACGAAGGTGCCGCGCCCGGTTTCGGTGCGGGTCAGTCCCAGGGCTGCGCAGGAGCGCAGGGCTTCGCGGATGACCGAACGGCTCACGCCGTAGTCGGCCGCGAGGGCTGCTTCGGATCCGAGTTTCGCGCCGATGGCGATTTCCCGGGCTTCAATGGCTAAGCGGAGTGCATGGAAGACGCCTTCGGCAGCGGATCGTCGTTCGATCGGCTGCTGTCCGGGTGTCCAGCTGTCTGACAGGTTCACGCCTGCCAGTGTGGCAGTGTGATGCACCCTACGTCAAGTCGCTCCATTCGTGATCGCGAACACTCTAGTCAGTGCGGTGGCCTGGTGTGGGGACGCAGGAGGCGAACACCTGCGTTCCCGCATCCGGCTGAGCGTTATCCTGCCTCCAGGACGCGCTTGAGCATCCGCAGATCGGCGGTGTTCGCTCGGCGCATCATCGGAGCCATCAGCGGCGCCAGCAGCTTGCTGAATCCCGCGGGCTGCCCGTCATTGCGCAGGTGCACCCGGGTGCTAGAGCCATCCACCGCCTCGAAACGGTAGCTGGTGCGCATTGGAAACGGACCTTGCGCGGTGGCCATGACCAGCAGCCGGTCGGGCACATATTCCCTGACCTCGTAGGTGTAGGACAGGGCCCGGCCCAGGAAGCGGGCTTCGAAGGCTGCCCGCGCTCCGATGCCGAAGCTGCCCTCATCGAGCCGGCACCCGGTGCTGATGTTCCGGTACCATGCCGGAGCGTTGAGCGGATCCATCGTGTAGCCGGCCACCACCGAAAGTGGCCGGTCAATCACGATGCTGGTGGAGACATCAACCATCGGTGCCGCTCAGGCGCCGGCCGGCACGCGGCCGGTGAAGGCGATCAGCCGTTCGAGGCTGCCGGCGGATTCGGCGATGGCAGTCTCTGGGCCGAATGAGCCGGACGCGCGCTGCTGTTCGCCAACCGTGGCCCGCGCCAGCTCCAGGACGTACTCGGCCAGGCCCGGATCCACGTCGAACTCCTGGTTCGTGGCCTGGGCGAAATCCCAGCCGTGGACCATGAATTCGAGGTTCAGGATGCCGGACAGGACGCTGGCCGGAACCACTGCGAAGCCCAGATCGAGCGTGCCCTCCAGCCCACGTGCGGAGAAGGACTCCAAGGCCGCCTGCGCGAGCTGGGCAATGCGCGGCTCCGCTTCCAGCGACGGGTCATCTGCCTGTTCTGAGCCCAGCGCCTTGCAAGCCAGTGCGAGGTTGCCGGCCAAATGGTCCACGAGCTGGCTGACGTTGAACTCGGTGCAGGGCGTTGGGCGCTGCAGGTCCTTTTCCTGAAGGTGGTGCAGCACCAGCTGCAGCGCGGCCAGGGATGCCTCGGCCGCGGTGATGGCATCTGCGGGTTCCGGCGTGGCGTTCCATTCATCGGGGACGGCATGGCCGGTTTGGGCGAAGCGCACCAGGCGGTCCAGGAAGTGGTTCCAGCCCTCGGCGTGACCGGAGGACTGCCCGGCGTCCAGGCCTTCGTGGCGCAGGGTGAGCGCGGTGCCTTCCGCATGCGGTTCCATGGTGATGTAGAGGGTGGAATCACCGGGAGGCACCGCGTCGGAGCCTTCCCAGCCCCAGGTGAGCACCAGGCGCTTGCCCGGCTCGATTTCGGTGACGGTGCCTGCGGCATGGTGGCCGGGGCCCATGGTGAAGCGGTAGCTGCCACCGACCCTCAAATCCATGCGGCAGGCGACAGTTTGCCAGCGGCGCAGGCGTTCGGGGTCGGTGACAAGCTCAAAGGCGGTGTCGGCGTCAACGGGAAGGATGACTGTTCGTTCAAAGCTCATGGCTTTTCTCCTGATGGATGGTGCGGCGGCTTCGGTGGCGCGTCGCGCGTTGCCAATTCGGTGGCTTCGGCGACGAGTAGATCAAGTTCGGTATTCCAAAACGAGTCAAGGAGGACCTTGAGCTTCGTGATGCCTGTTGGGTCCAGCGAGTAGTAGCGGCTGCGTCCATCTTTGCGCGCTTGCAGCAGCCCTACGTCAATCAATAGCAACAGGTGTTGTGAGATGGCGGAACGACTGACTGCGAAGTTCGCAGCCAGTTCCGTCACCGTGCGCTCTCCAGAACCCAGCAACTGAACCAAGCGCCTGCGCGTTGGCTCGGAGGCGACTTCCAGTAGATCAAGCATGAAATATACGTTAGCAATCACTAACGCATTTAAACAAGGGGATCTCGAGAGCAAATTTGGAGTGAAACCTTAGGGGCCGTTAACGCACTAGTGGGCGCCCGGGCATTGCTGCCGGGGCGCCCACTGGTGGTGAAAAATACTTATGGGATAGTGATGATCTGGCCTGCGTAGGCCAAGCCGCCGCCGAAGGCGAACAGCAGCGCCTTGGATCCAGATGGCAGCGGCTCATCCGAGGCCATCATCTTCGACAGCGCCAGCGGAACCGATGCGGCCGACGTGTTGCCGGAGTAGACCACGTCGGTGGCCACGCGTGCGTTCGGAGCGCCAATCTTCTCTGCCAACGGCTCGATGATCCGAAGGTTGGCCTGGTGCAGAACGATGGCATCCAGTTCTTCTGGCTTCATGCCTGCGCGGTCGATGATCTTCGAAGCGATCTTCGGCAGCTGGGTGACGGTCCAGCGGTAGACGCTCTGGCCGTTCTGCGCGAACTTCATGTTGTTCTCGGTTTCAATGCGCACGGCATCGGACAGCGAAGGAACCGATCCCCAAACCACTGGCGAGATCCCATTGTCTTCCGAAGCGGTGATCACGAAGGCGCCAGCGCCATCGGCGGTGAGCACACAGGTGGTGCGGTCGGTGAAGTCGGTGTAATCGGTGAGCATTTCGGAGCCGATGACCAGTGCGTTGGTGGCGGTGCCTGCCGCGATCGCGCCCTGGGCGATGCCCACTGCATGGGCGAAGCCAGAGCAGGCCACATTGACATCCATGGTGGCAGGGCCCTGCTCCATATCCAGTGCGTTGGCAACGCGGGCCGCCATATTCGGCGAGCGGTCGGTGGCGGTGCAGGTCGCGACAACAACCAGATCGATATCTGCTGCCTTGATCTCAGCCGAATTGCCGAAAGCCATTTCTGCGGCCTTGATGGCCATGGAGTCTACGGTCTCAACGCCGGTGCCCCAGCGGCGTTCCTCGATGCCGACGCGGCGAGTAATCCATTCGTCGCTGGTTTCGACCAGCTTCTCCAGCTCGGTATTCGGGACGATGCGCTCTGGCTGGAAGTGGCCAAAGGCGACGACTTTGCTGCCGGTCATGGATATAGCTCCTCGGTGGATTCAAATCTTCTCTCTTCAAGATTAGTCGTTTTGAATGCTACTCGCTGTTCATATGCGCTAGAAAGCATGTAATACGGGGTTTTCCCTGTCTTGGATAGCCCATTTGTCCGGTATTCGAGGAACCTTGATTCTCCAGGTCTTCATATGGCGTCGGCGCCCTGTTCACCTGCTAGCCAGACCCCTGGCGTTCAATGGGTTGAAATGCAGCAGCCGCATGGGAGGGAAGAAGATGGAGCCTCTGACGATCATCCAATTGAGCGACACGCATCTGCACCCCGACGGGCAACTGCTTCACGGAACCATTGATTCGTGGCAGCGCACCGAGCAGGCGCTGGAAGCGGCCGCATGCCTGGAGCCGGATGCCATCGTGGTGACCGGCGATATCGCCGACCGCGGTTCGCCCGTCCATGAGCGGGCCGCCGAGCTGTTCAACCGGACGCAGCGTGTACTGGATTGCCCGGTCATCAGCGTGCCGGGCAACCATGACCCGTTGGGAACGGTGGGGGAATCCTTCAACACCAGGCGCCTGTCCACCGGTCCCCGTCCAGCCGACACGGTGCACGAAGTCCACGGGCTTCGAATCATCGGCCTGGACAGCGGGGGATTCCAGCTGGCCCAGGGGAACCTTGAACGCGAGCAGCTCGATTGGCTTTCCATGCTCCTGGCGGCGCCAGCACCGCGCGGATCCCTGCTGCTGTTGCACCATCCTCCGGTGGAGGCCACCAATGAGGCCCGTGCCGGACGTGGACTGCAGGACCCCATGGAGCTGGCGGCCATTACCGCCGGTAGCGATATTCGTGCGATCCTTTGCGGCCACTACCACCAGGCGTCCACCAGCCAGCTGGTGAACACCCCGGTGTTCATGGCTCCTGCAGTGTCCTACAACATGAATCCATTCGCCCCGACCCAGATCGTTGCCGAGCCCGCGGCGGCATTCAACGTCATCAATGTCGGGGCAAAAACAGTGGACGCGTTCGCTGCGTCCAGCGATCAGTGCTCTGCGCTGAACGAATGCCCGGCGCTGCCCGCGCCAGTCAAGAGTTCACAGACCAGCAACTGACTCGGAGAACAGAACTGAGCACCGGGCGCGTGTCGCTGCGGTGCAAGCCAGAAAGAAGAAGACGATGAGTGCAAAGAAACTAGTAATGATCCGCCACGGTCAGACCGAATGGAACAAAGCAGGACGGCTGCATGGACGCAGCGACCTGCCGATGAACGACACTGGCATCCGCCAAGCCGAGCAGCTCGCCGCCGAGCTGGCACCTCAGGGGCCGTGGGATGCGGTGTATTCCTCTCCTCTGTTCCGTGCCCGCCAAACCGCGCAGATCATTGCCAACAGCATGGGCATCCGCGCCCTGCACGAGAACCCGGAACTGATGGAGCAGGACTTCGGCAATTTGGAGGGCACCCTGGTTGCCGGTGGTGCCGATGAGCAGCGCCAGCTGCTGGTGGGCACCGGCGAAACCGAAGAGCACCTGGTGGGCCGTGCAGTGAACGCGTTGTTCAAGATCTGCCATCGGCATCCGGGACAGAAGGTGCTGGTCGTCAGCCACAGCGCCTTGATCTGCTCGGTGATTGCCGCGCTTACCGCAGAAAGCAACCCGCGGATGGCCAATGGAACCTATGTCGAACTGGATCCGCAGCTGCTGATCAATCACGTATCGCGTGAGCCGCTCTGGCACTAATGCAGGATGGGCAAACAGCGAAGTGCCGGCCATGAATCATGGCCGGCACTTCACTTGGCAGTTACTGCTGTGTTCTGACGAGCAGGAGCTGTGAACTAGCGGTTTACCACCAGGATTCGCCTTCTACGGTGACCTTGGGCTTCTCGCCGTCCCATTGAACGTTGCCGTCGAAGCTTCGGCTGAGCTCTTCTTCGTCGTAGTCGCTGTACTCGGTGTCATTGAACTTGTACTTGAAAACGGTCTCTGAGGTATTGAATCTGCCCGACTCGTCGATATCCACGCTGTCGGCGTGCGAGACCACGGAGAACGATGCAAGGTCCTTGGACTGCAGAGTGCTCGGGCAACCATCATTGAGATTGGTTGGCACGGTCACACAGGCTGTGGCGAACTTCTTGACCTCAGCGAGAATCAGCTCGTCGAGCTTGCCCGTGGTGGTCGTGACCAGTGTGGCCTGTACCGGCTGGGAATCAGGATGATCGACGCGCAACTCCTGCGGCTCGCTCTTCAGGTATTCGTTGCCCGGCGCCGAGACCTCATATATGCCCGGGTAGGCGTAGAAACTGCCGGCGAACGAACCGCCATCGCCGTAGTAGCCCTCGGTTTCAGCCAACGTGACGGTGGCCTTGCCGACGTTGACTTCGGCGCTCCTGTCGGAAGCGATTTCTACCGGAACAATCAGCGCTTCATTGAGCACCCAGGTGTTGAGCAGACCAAACTCCTTGTCGCCCGCATCGACGGTAAAGGTACGTTCGTGTCGTTCGCCGTTGATCGAGTAGACAGCGCGCACGCGCGCTGAGTCCTTCTCCTTGGATTCCTCGATGACGTCAATGAGTTCCAGCCGCTGCTTGGCGCTGCTCAGGACGTCGTCGCTGAGCAGGACGCGCGAGGCGTTGTCGATGCCCGGATCAACCATCTCGCTGGCCTTGCCAGCCTGCCCGTCGGCCAGCAACGCGAGGTAGGCTTCGACTTCAGCTTCCGGCTTGCGCTGCCCGTTCAGATAGGCGATGGCACCGAAGCCGAGACCAGCAATAACTGCCAACGCCAGCACCGAGAAGCCAACGGCTTTCGCCTTCTTCTTGGACTCCTTGGAAGCAGGGGTGAGTGCCGGAGCCGGTTCGGCAGTCGCCGGCTGTCCGGCAGCCGCTGCGGACGCACTGGCTCCAGCGGCAGCAACGGCAACCGGGGAGGCGCTGGCAGGGGCTGCGTCAGCTGGAGTAGCAGCTGAAGCCGTAGCTGCGGTGGCAGGTGCCTGGCCGGAAATCCATCGTGCAGCGGCTTCCTTGCCGGCGATCACTCCCAGCAGGGACGGCGCGAAGCGGTAGACCTGCAAGGGCAATACTTCTGCAAGCAACGAGACGATTGCGGCCCCGAGCGCCAAGAAGACCACCGAGTACCAAGTGATGCCGAACGAAACGCTGCCATTCATCTGGCCCATCTCATCGGCGGTGATGTCGCCACCCAGGGAGATGTTGGTCAGCCACGCAAGAACCATCCACAGCACCAGGGCCGCCACCGGCAGCTGCCAAGCGCGCTGCAGATTGAAGCCATTGGCCAGTCGTCCACGGTGCACGCCAATGCGGATAGCAAGCGCCAGAACCAGGACAACGCTCAGGACCAGCAGCCAAGCCCCCTTGCCATCGGCGATATCCCAGATGCGCAGAGCTGATTCAGGCATGGAGTCAGGGGTGTATTGGCCCAGGAAGCTGGCCATGCCGGAGACGTTTGGAGCCAGCGCCCCGAGGAAGCCCAGGGCTGCTGCGTAGGAACCGATGGATCCCAGGAGCGGGATCAGGAGCAGACCCATGCTCCATGGCATATCATCCGGGCGCTGGATGACAGCGACAACGATGCCCACCACGGCGAAGGCTGCCAGAGTTGCAACGGCCAAGGACACGGCCTCGCGGATACCGGCAAGCAGGGGGAAACCGGCGCTGGTGCGCTGGGGTGCGGTAGCAAGGAACTGCGAGAAGAAAACGGTCAAGGCAATAGTGAAGAAAACGCCGGCGTACCGCGGGGAAATCGCCGCGGAGAAGAATTCTCCGCCTTCGATGCTGAGCTTTCCAAAGAGCGAAATGAGCAGGAAAAGCAGAGCCAAGACGAGTGCGTGCAGTCCGGAAACCAAGGCCGCACTCTTCCATCCGCGGTTGCGTGCACCTCGGCGGAGCTTGCGGACAATCAGATAGTTCGCGGCGCAAATCGCCACGATGGACGTAACGGAAACGAATGCGAATGCGAGACTCAACTCGCCATACATGCCGAATCCGCCACCGGAACCCGAGACCTTCAGCCCGCCGCCCAGGACCGCACCGAAGATCATGATGAAGGCCTTGAAGGAATTCAGCTGGGATGCCATGTTGAAATCAGACGATCCCAAGCCGCTTTCGTCTGCCAGCGAGGCCAGCGGGATCAGGTAGCAAAGGGCCAGGACGATGCCAATGGCCGCGATGGCGCCGGCTTGGAGCCCGAGCAGCTGCAAGCTGGCACGTGATTTCAGTTTCAGAACTGCATTGGTGAATTTCTTGAACTGCGGGTTCTGTCCGGCGTTCGCGAACGGGTTTGCCGGTGCCACCGGCGCTTGCGGTGGATCCGAAGGTGCCGGCGGTGTCTTTGAACCCTCTGGCAATTGCGTATTTTCCAAGGTGATTCCTCACGTGATGCGATGATGGCGTCAAATCCGTGTGTTCTTGGAAACTTGAAGTCGAACAATTGGAATTTGACCTTCCAATTAGATAACAAGTAAATGGAAGAACAAAGTCCAGTTAAGAAACATTAGGTGGTCAATTAGCGAATTCTTGATCTTGATCCACTGGGACAACGAAAAAGCCGGTGCGGCCGGATCCCAGCAGGACCTGGCCGCACCGGCTTGTTGACAGGTGGCTACAGCGAGCGCAGGACCAATGCTGTGCCTTGGCCGCCGCCACCGCAGATGCCGATGGCGCCCAACGAACCGGCAGGCAGCTCGTTCAGCTGACGGGCCAGGGTGCCTACGATTCGTGCACCGGAAGCACCGATCGGGTGGCCCAGGGCGATGGCACCGCCATGCGGGTTCACGATGGAGGCATCCAGGCCGAGCGCCTTAGTGGACTGCACCGACACGGCAGCGAAGGCCTCGTTGATTTCCACCGCCTTCAGGTCCTTCGCTTCGGCACCTGCCTTCTGCAGGGCTGCACTGATTGCGTTGGATGGCTGCTCGTGCAGGGTACGGTCCGGACCGGCAACAAAAGCATGGGAGACGATTTCCGCCAGCGGCTTCAGGCCCAGTCGCTCAATGGCCGCGTCGCTGGCCAGCACCACTGCCGCGGCGCCATCGGTGATCTGCGAGGAGTTGCCTGCGGTGATGGTGCCTTCCTTGGCGAAGGCAGGGCGCAGCTTGCCCAGGGACTCCACTGTGGTGTCTGCGCGGACGCCGTCATCTTCGCTGATGGTGGTGTCGCCACGACGGTTGGAAATGGTGAAAGGCGCAATCTCGCCGGCTGCGAAATCGCGGGAAGCGGCAGCGCGCTGGTGGGAAGCGGCCGAAACCGTATCCTGGGCCTCGCGGGTCATCGACAGCTTGGCGTTGTGCTCCTCGGTGGAAGCACCCATCGAACGCTTCTCGGCGGCATCCGTCAGGCCGTCGTATTCCAGGGTGTCGATCATTTCGATGGCACCGTACTTGGCGCCGGCACGGGCGCGCTGCACGTGCGGAGCCAGCGACATCGATTCCTGGCCGATGGCCAGGACGACATCAGCTTCGCCGCTGTTGATCAAGCGGGCACCTGCCACCACTGCTTCGGCACCCGAAAGGCACACCGCATTCACCGCAATGGCCGGAACATCCAGTGGAACACCGGCGCCCACAGCGGACTGGCGGGCCGGATTCTGGCCAGCGCCGCCCTGCAGCACTTGGCCGACGACGACCTGCTGCACCTCACAGGGTGCTACTCCGGCGCCTTCCAGTGCCGACTTGGCGGCGTGCGCGCCCAGCTCGGTGGCGGGAACCGCGGCGAAGACGCCATTGAACTTCACGAACGGGGTGCGGGCGTAGCCCACGATCTTTGCTGTCATGCTTTCAGATCCTCCACAATATCCACGGCAAATTCCGCTGCCGTGATTTCCTTGATGCTTTCCACGCTTTCCCCCGGGGCTACTGCACGCAGGGTCAAGCTCGAGTCCTCTATATCAAACACTGCTCGATCGGTGATGATGCGGTTGACCACGCCGACTCCGGTCAGCGGCAGGTCGCATTTCTCCACGATCTTCGATGTTCCGTCCTTGGCCACGTGATCGGTCAAGACAATCACGCGCGGGGTGCCGGCGACCAGATCCATGGCGCCGCCCATGCCCTTGACCAGCTTGCCCGGGATGGTCCAGTTGGCCAGATCGCCGTTGGCGGCCACCTGCAGGGCTCCGAGGATCGCGGTCTGGACGTGGCCGCCGCGGATCATGCCGAAGGAGGTCGCCGAATCGAAGAAGCTGCCGCCGGGCAGGATCGTCACGGTCTGCTTTCCGGCATTGATCAAATCAGCGTCTTCTTCGCCTTCATAGGGGAAGGGGCCCATGCCCAGCAGGCCGTTCTCGCTCTGCAGCTTGACCGATACGCCGTCCGGCAGGTTATTGGCCACCATGGTGGGGATGCCAATGCCCAGGTTCACGTACTGGCCATCTGTCAGCTCGCTGGCGGCGATGGCCGCCATTTCATCTCGAGTCCACATGTTCAGGCCTCCTCTCGGCTGCGCACGGTGCGCTGTTCAATGTCCTTGACCTCATCGGCCTGGACCAGGGTCTGCACGAAAATTCCCGGGGTTTCCACCAATGACGGATCCAGGTAGTCATCGAGGATTTCTTCGGCCTCGGCGAAGGTGTGCCGGCCGGACATGGCGGCCAGCGGGTTGAAGTTCTTCGAGGTCATCCGATAGCGCAGGTTGCCTTCCGCATCCGCCTGGTGCGCCTTGACCAGGGCGATGTCGGCGAAGATGCCGCGTTCCAGGATCGCCGGCTTGCCATTGAATTCCATGACTTCCTTGCCTTCGGCAATCGGCGTTCCCACGCCGGTTGGCGTGAAGAACGCGGGGATGCCGACACCGCCAGCACGCAGGCGCTCGGCCAAGGTGCCTTGCGGGCAGAATTCAACTTCCAGATCTCCATCAAGGAACTGCTGGGCGAACAGCTTGTTCTCCCCGACGTAGGAGGCCAGGACCTTGGAAACCTGCTTGTTTTCCAACAGGACGCCCAGCCCCTTGCCATCCACGCCCATGTTGTTTGAAACGATCGTCAGGTTGGTTGCCTTCGAGTCCCGCAACGCGGTGATCAGCCGGTTCGGGATGCCGGATAGGCCGAATCCGCCTACTGCAATGGTCATGCCATCCTTGACGACGGCAGCCAAAGCAGCGGCTGCGTCATCCTGAAACTTCGTTGTCATCGATTCCTCCATGTGTCCACTATGTGGAGCTCGGATCTGCTTAGTCCCTAACGTACGTAGTCGCAGGTGAGCATGCAATAGGCCCGGAGATATGCCGGTGAATTGGTCGGATGGTGAGGAGAAGTGGGCACCCTGTCCATATCATGGACGCGTATGACGGGATCTAGACGATGTCGAACTCGTTGTCTTCGATATCGAGCATGCAAATGGCGAAATGGCCCATCTGGGGCATGTCGTGAACGGTCTGGACCTTTGCCCCCAAACCGACTAGGCGCTCTGCCTCGTCGGTGATGATCTGCCGGCGCTGCTCGAAGTGGACACCGCGGCCGCCGCTGACCAGCAAATCCAGATGCAGGCGGTTCTTGACGTGCTTGGCTTCCGGCACCTGCTGGAACCAAATCCGGGGACCACCACCGTGCGGATCGACCAGCGACTCCGGAGCGTCGCCGGCGCCGGGCGGCAATTCATCCTCGGGCACACCCATCGACCGCCAGTAGGCGCGCCAGGTCGGATGCCCATCAGGAGCGGGCTCGGGAACGTAGCGCAGCGCCTCGGTCCAGAACAGGACCATCGCTTGCGGCTCAGCGCAGTCGATGACGATCTGCCATGTCTTTTCCATGTGCCAGATTATCCGCCGATCGGCCCCACTGCAACAGGGGTGCGGCGGCAAAGTATGAAGCCGAAATTTACCAGGCCCGAACCCCCATCGTCCATAATGTGGTCATGAGTAATTCCCCGGCTGGAACCCAGGTCGTCGGACGGCTGGCCGCCGTGCTGCGCGCCGTGAGCACCTCCATGCCCGAGGGCATCACCACGACGCAGGCCGCCCGGAGCACCGCGTTGGCCCGCCCCACCGTGCACCGGCTGCTCAGTGCGCTGGCCACCGAAGGATTCTGCGACCACGATAACCGCACCGGCCGCTGGCTGCTGGGCCCCGAGCTCTACCTCATGGGCGCGGTGGCGGCCGAACGCTACGACATCAGCGAACTGGCCCGCGAACACGTGGCAGCGCTCGCCGAGGCCACCGGAGAAAGCGCGTTCCTCTCGGCCCGCCGCGGGGACGAAACCGTGTGCCTGCTGCGCCAGGACGGGGCCTTCCCGATCCGCTCCTTCGTCCTGTATGAAGGCCGGCGCTTCCCGCTCGGTGTCGCCTCGGCCGGCATCGCCATTCTTGCGTTCCTGCCCGAGCAGGGGATCGAACGCTACCTGCGCAACGCCGACCTGGAGCCGGAATACGGGCCGGCGCATTCGCGCGACGAGCTGCGCAAGAAGGTCGCCGAAACCCGCCAGCTGGGCTATTCGGTCAACCCTGGACTGATCGTCGAGGGCAGCTGGGGCATGGGCGCTGCAGTTTTCGACAACTCCGGGCAGCCCGCCTGGGCGCTGAGCCTGACCGGAATCCACACCCGCTTTGAAGAAGGCCGCCGCCAGGAACTGGGCAACCTCTTGCTGCACCACGCCCATGAGCTGTCCACCAAGCTGTCCAGCCGGCCAGGCACGCTGCCGCGCTAGTTCTTCCTTCCCATATATAAAGCTTCCTGCGGTAGTCTTTCAGATCGGCGGGAATGCAATTCCACAGGTTCCCTGCGACGCAGTACACGTGCAAGAAGGACAGAAAATTTGGGCATTATCCCGGCCGGCATCAACACCCCGCAGATCATCGTTGACGTAGCGAAGCTCCAGCAGAACATCGACAGGGTGGCCCATCGGGTGGCAAGCCAAGGGCTGAAACTGCGCCCGCATGCCAAGACCCATAAGATGCATGAGATCGCCGAACGCCAAATGAATGCCGGTGCCGCCGGACTCACCGTGGCCACCGTGGGCGAAGCCCTCGCCTTCGCGTTGCACGGGGTCGCCAAGATCTTCATCGCCTACCCGCTGTGGGTCAACGAATCCCAGGCAGAGCGGATCATGGAGCTGATGCGGCGGGCCAAGCTGAGCATCGGCACCGACTCGGTCGAAGCCGTCCAGCAGATGGCCAAGATGCTGGGGGAGAAGGCCTCCAAGGTCAAGCTCATCATCGAGATCGACAGCGGCCATCACCGAAGCGGCACCAGCCCGCAAGGAGCAGTCGAGATTGCCGAGGCCGCCCGTGCTTTGGGAATGCGCGTGCACGGGATTTTCACCTTCCCCGGCCACAGCTACTCGCCGGATGGCATTGACGCGGCCTTGAACGATGAGCACAAGGCCTTGGCCGAGGCGGCTTTCCTGCTGCGCGAGGCAGGGCATAAGATCAAGCGGATCAGCGGCGGTTCCACACCGACGGCGGAACTCAGCGACAACTCGGTGCTGACCGAGGTGCGTCCCGGGGTCTATGTCTTTGGCGATGCGCAGCAGTTCGAGCTGGGGCGCGTGCGCTGGGAGGACATTTCGCTTTCTGTCGCATCCACCGTGATCAGCCGGCATGAAGGCGATGCGCAGATTCCCCGGCGGATTGTGCTGGACGCCGGCAGCAAGATGCTCGGCGCAGACCGCCCGGCTTGGGCTACCGGCTACGGGCGCATCGCCGAATGCCCGGAAGCCCGGATCAGCGCGCTATCCGAGCACCATGCCACCGTGCTGTGGCCCGAAGACCAGCCGTTGCCTGCCCATGGCCAGCAGCTGCAGGTCATCCCCAACCACGTCTGCGTCGCAGTGAACCTGGTTGATACCGTGCTGGCCGTGCATGAGGACGGCACCAGCGAAGAATGGGATGTGGCGGCCCGCGGGCTGAACTTCTAGTTTCCGCAATCTGATGCCAGGCAGCTGCACGAGCTGATTCCGAGCCGTCGTCTACCCGGTCCTTTCAAGAAAACGCAGCATGCAACGCGACGCAGGATCCAAATGGTTCTTGGTCTTGAGCTGGCTTTTGGAACGGCGCAGCGACGACAATTTCCCAGGATCTTCCGCCAATGCCAGCACCCGCGGGTCGATATAGGATCCGGCGGCGATTTCGGGAGTATTGCCCAATTTTCTGGCGGCTTGCTCGACGGCCAGCTTACGCAGATTCGTTGCATCTTCGGCCGCCATCGCTGAGGCGGGAGCCTCAAGCAATGCCTCGAACGCTGCCAAGCTGCCGCCCCAGGTTCTGAAGTCCTTGGCCGTGAATTCGCCATCCAAATGCTCGGCGAGGTACTGGTTGATCTGTGATGGCTGAAGCAAGCGTGACTTCCCATCTTCGTCCAGATAGCGGAAAATCTCATAGCCCGGTTGATCGCGCAATTCAGCCAGCACTTTTACCAGTCGCCGGCTCCTGATTTTCACATGCTGCTCCTGGCCGCTCTTGCCAGGAAAATCGAGGGTGGCGCAATGCCCTTGGACCGCCAGATGCTTGGATCGCAACGAAGCAGCCCCGAAGGATTCGTTGGACTGCGAGTATGCATGCGTGCCGATGCGCAGCAGGTGAAGATCCAGCAGCATTATCACGGCCGCAGTGACCTTGTTCTTGTCGCTGCTTCCCCGGCGCAAATCCCGCATCAGCTGACGGCGGAGATTCGGCAGCGCACGGCCGAACGCTGGCAACCGGTCGAATTTGGCGGCATCCTGGCGATCACGGAATTCCGGGTGATAAATCATCTGGGTGCGTCCTGCCGCATCTATTCCGCGAGCTTGGACCTTGGCCCGCGAACTGGCCGCGATCTGGACCTGTTGCCAAGCCGGCGGAATCGACAACTTCCTGATCCGCTCCAGCAGGCGCGGGTCCCTAACGGAGCGCGAGCCTTCCAGATAGAAGAAGCCGGTTCCTGCGCGTCGGCGCGTGATGGGAAGCCGCGAGGTTCGCCGTGCCGCCATGGCAGCCTCCTGTTGGTTTAGTAGCCGTGGAATCACGGACACACTACCGCCGATCCTTTCACGGAACCGGGCGTTCGCAGGAAAATCCCAGCCCTCCCGCGCCGGACGCGCATCACCGGCGGGTGGACCGGGGGCCTGCAGCGGGTTGATTGCGCCTGAACCGCCCTGGAATCGCGCCAGTGGCCGCAACAAGGCATGATTGGAGATATGGAAAATAGTGCTGCGCCCGCATGGGTGGCGAATTACCAGCCAGGAGTCCCCGCCGAAATCGAGCTGCCAACCGAACCGCTCAGCTGCATGTTCGAGCGCTCGGTTCGCGAAGCCGGTGACAGCCCGGCCACCGAATTCTTCGGACGCCGCACCAGCTACGCCGATCTGGGGGACCAGGTGTCAAAGGCCGCCGAAGGCTTGCGCAGGCTCGGCGTGCGTGCCGGGGACCGCGTCGCATTGATCCTGCCCAACTGCCCGCAGCATGTGGTCGCTTTCTACGCGATCCTGCGCCTTGGCGCCGTCGTGGTGGAGCACAACCCGCTGTACACCTCGCGCGAACTGCGCCACCAGTTCGAAGACCACCAGGCGCGCATCGTGATTGCCTGGGACAAGGTCGTGGCCAACCTCCAGGAATTCCCGAAGGACGTGCAGCTCGACTCGATCGTCTCGGTCAACTTGCTCGAAGCTTTCCCTGCGGTCAAGCGCCTGGCGCTGAACCTGCCGGTGAAGAAGCTGCGCGAGACCAAGGCATCGCTCACGGCCCGCACCTCGGGCACCGTGGCTTGGAAGGAGCTGCTCTCCGGGTCGGCACTGGATGAAAGCCACCCGCATCCGGATGTCAACGACCTGGCGGTCATCCAGTACACCTCGGGCACCACCGGGCACCCCAAGGGCGCCATGCTCACCCACTTCAACCTGTACTCCAACGCCCTGCAGGGCGAGGCCTGGATGCTCGGGGCCAAGGAGCGCGAGGAAATCCTCTACGCGATCCTGCCGATGTTCCATGCCTTCGGCATGACCCTGTACCTGACCTTCGGCGTGAAGAAGCAGGGCCTGCTGGTGCTCTTCCCGAAATTCGACCCGGAGATGATCCTGGACGCGTGGAAGAAATCCCCGGCCACCGTGTACTGCGCGGTGCCACCCATCTACGAACGCACCGCACTGGCCGCCAAGGAACGCGGGATGTCGTTGAAGAGCGCCAAGTACTGCATCTCCGGGGCAATGAACCTGCCGGACCACGTAGTGGAGCTGTGGGAGTCGATGTCCGGCGGCCTGCTGGTGGAAGGCTACGGCATGACCGAGTCCTCCCCGGTGGCACTGGGCAATCCCTTCCACCCGAGCCGGCGCACCGGCACCATCGGCGTGCCCTTCCCCTCGACGCTGATGAAGGTCGTCGATGTGGAAGACCCGTCCAAGGAAGTCGCCCAGGGCGAACCGGGCGAATTGCTGGTCAAGGGCCCGCAGGTGTTCCAGGGCTACTGGAACAACCCGGAGGAAACTGCCAAGGCCAAGACCGAGGACGGCTGGCTGCGTTCGGGCGATGTGGTCACCGTGGACGAGGACGGCTTCGCCCAGGTGGTGGACCGCGCCAAGGAACTGATCATCACCGGCGGCTTCAACGTGTCTCCGACCGAAGTGGAGATCGCGCTGCGCCAGCATGCCGATGTTGCCGATGCGGCAGTCTTCGGCAAGCCATTGGCCCGTGGCGGCGAAATGGTGGTTGCCGCGGTGCAGCTCGAAGAAGGCTCCGTCCTGAACGAGGATGCGCTGCGCGCGCACTGCCGCGAGCTGCTGGCCGCCTACAAGGTGCCCAAGCGCATCGTGCAGATCGACGAGATGCCGCGCTCGCTGCTGGGCAAGATCCTGCGCAAGCAGGTCAAGGACCAGATGTCGGGCCTGGTCTAGGGACTCAGGGCCAACGGGTAGCCATGAGTGTCGGGAGTGCGGTTGAATTTCGCTTCAACGCATGACGAGCGCTATTGCAGGACATCACCGGCTGACCAGCAATAGGTTCCACGCGAGGCTCAGAAGTGATGAGTGCTGAAGATGAACGCTCCGACACCTTGCCCGGCGGGTCTTTATTGAACCCGCCGAAAACGGTGTCGACAATGAAGCCAGCATCCTTGAGCAAGCACCGCAGGTGCTCCTCGGTTCGGAATCGGATTCGGCCGCACTCTGAGTGCTCACGACCCTCAGAATCTACCTCATATGCACAGAAGCTGAGTCTTCCACTGCCCTCGTCAGCGCAAGTCGTATGCTGCCAGTGATGGTTTGAGCCACCGGGAAGTTGAACGTACTTGAGATGGGTCGGTTGTGCCCTGAACGGCTAGTTGTGCCGGGACCAGGTGCCGCGAGATTGCCATTCAATGTTTGCCGGTGACAGCCGTGTGCCGGTTAGCCCCCAGGGGAGCTGTTGCACCTGTGGATCTTAGACCATGGATGGTCTAAAGTTGCTTTATGTGGAACGTGGACATCGAGCTGATCGCCGGATGGCTCGCTTCGCTGGACGATGATTCGGGTGCGCAGGTGGTAGCTGCGATCGAGCTTCTCGAAGAACATGGCCCTCAGCTCGGGGTGGCCAATCGTCGATACGGTGTCGTCGTCAAGACACCGCAATATGAAGGAGCTCCGGCCGGGCTCGGCTGGACGATCTGAATTGCGCGTCATGTTCGCCTTCGATCCGGAGCGGTCAGCGATCATGTTGATCGCTGGCGACAAGACTGGCAACTGGACACGCTGGTACAAGGAGAACATTCCACTGGCCGACGACATTTTCGACGACCACCTGCGCAAACTGAGAGGGGAGTGACCGAAATGGCACTGTCGCTGAAGGACTTTGTAGCCGAGCATCCCGTGGACCGTGAGCGTGTCGACGCACATAAGGAGCGGATGCTCGCCGAAACGCGTGCATACCGACTCCGTGAGCTTCGCGAAGCCGCTGGCCTAACGCAGGCGCGGCTCGCTGAGCGCATCGGCGTGGGGCAGCGCCAGGTCTCCAAGATCGAGCACGGCGACCTTGATAATGCGAAGGTTGGAACGATCCGCAATTACCTCGAAGCGGTCGGTGGCGGTCTGTCGATCGAGTATGTTCTGGGCGATTATCGCGTCCAGGTGGCCTGACTGACCCCCGCGCGTGCCACCTGGCAACCGTTTGGAGTCGCTTGAAGGCGACCGTGCGGGACAGTACAGCATCCGCGTTAATGATCAATAGCGAATCTGTTTCACCTGGACAGAAAGAGGCGCCGAGAATGCCGAACGCGTCGACTACCGCTGAGGCCGAACGGATCGAGCCGATCCACCCGGGTGAGGTCCTCATGGAGGACTTCATCGTGGGCTTCGGCATTACTCAGAACAAGCTCGCCGTGTCGATCGGTGTGCCGCCGCGGCGCATCGACGAGATTAAGCACGGCATGCGAGGGATCACTGCCGACACTGCGCTGCGAATGGCGAAGTATTTCGGGACGTCCGAGGAGTTCTGGATGAACCTGCAGTCGAACTACGAGCTGAGGCTCGAGCGTCGTGCGCTGCGCGACAAGGTCGACGCGATCACGCCGTTGCGGGTGGCCTGAATTTGTCTGGCCAGGCGCACTTGTTCGGCCAGCGCCAGTAGTCTGTGCGCTTCGACTGGGGATCGCAAGGTGCACAGGCTGTTCGTGCCGACGTGAATGCCACCGTAGACGTATTGAGCTTCTCGACGTCTGTGTGCGTTGCCGACGAACGCGGGACGAGCATCTTTCCATGCCGGTGGAAGGGCGCGGACGCTGAAGCGTTCGCCAGTAGCTACTAGGTCTCCGGCGGGGATGGACGGTCCGACGGATTGAGATCGTCTGGCCGTAGTCGCACTATCCACGGTGCGCTGGACTCTTGCCCTGCCATGATCGCGCGCTGGGACCAAACTTAGGATCAGTGATCCACGCGGAACCATCGCCGCTCATCGATTGACCTTTCGACGGTGCCCGCGCCTGAGGATCAACACAACCAGTTCATCGTCCACGACGTCATGACCGACTCGGTAGTCACCGGTTCCGATGCGATACGCCACGAATCAGTGGCCGAACTCGGCGGCCAGATCCTCATGGGAAATGCGTTCAGTCTCTTGGCGCGCGGCCGCCGCGGCACGAATGCCGGCTTGATCTTCCAACGCCTGGAGCGCACGATCGCAGAAGTCCGGAGACACGACGACTGCGCGTCGACCAGCCCCGCGGGAGGTGATCACGACAGGCTCACGCTGTGCTGTGGCGATGAGATCGGCCTGGCGGTTGTGCAAGTCGGAGGGGGCACGGAAATCGTGACCCTATGGTAGATCTTGTACAAGAAGGCAACATGGGTTTTGGCTTACAGGGGTTTTATGAGCGGCGGCAATGCGGTGCACCTGCACTATCCCTTCACCGGGCTCTGGCTGGTCCAGAACAGCCCGGTGGACCGGGTGCCCAGCCACGGAACAACCCTGTTGGCCTCCTCCTACGCCATCGACTTCGTCCAGGTCGATGAGCAGGGAAGATCCGCGCCAGTGACCGCCAGGACCTGGTTAGGTACGGAGGAGCCGACGAGCTTTTTCGGTTTCGGGGCGCCCATTCTGGCGCCATGCGCCGGGACCGTGATCGCGGCGGACGCCTCGATGCCCGACCATCGCGCCCGACGCGGGCTGGCATCAGTTGGCTATGCGCTGACCCAACGCCAGCGGCTTGCCCAGGGGTGGCAGGCGCTCGCCGGGAACCACGCGATGATCCAAACCGGTGCAGCGGTAGTTGCGCTATGCCACCTGAAGCAGGGAAGCCTCGAAGTTGGCGTCGGAGACCACGTCGCGCTTGGGGATCTCATTGCCGCATGCGGCAACTCCGGCAACAGCACCGAACCGCATGTTCATGTGCAGGCTATCGACAGGCTGCCCGTGCACGCAGCCGAGGCGGTGCCGATGCTTTTCGACGGCCAGCTGCCGCGCAACGGCAAGATTCTGGAAATTCCTTGAACGGCCCAAGGGCCGTCAAGCCAAGTATGGATGCCTGCACACTTAGCACGGGAGTCTAATGTGTGAAACACATTATCCAGTTCCAGAGATGTTTCGATTCGCAGCAGAACAAGCACACAACACATACTCGCACTGATGGTGTTGGTGTGTGAGTAGCTCCAGTAACACGAATGACCCAAGCAATACTGGGACGCGGTTAGAGGCCCTCAGCGCAACCGCGGCATGGCGGAGAGCAGCAGCTTCGTGTACTCCTGCTGCGGAGCTGCGAAGACCTGGGCTGTCGTACCCTGCTCGATGATCTTGCCTTGATGCATTACCGCGACGTTATCGCTCATATGCTCGATGACCGATAAATCGTGGCTGATGAACAGGTAGCTGGTCCCGGTCTCGACCTGGATCCTATCCAGCAGATCCAGCACGGTGGCCTGGATGGAAGCATCCAAGGCGGAGACCGGCTCGTCGAGGACCAGCACCGATGGCTTCGGTGCCAGCGCGCGGGCAATGGCCAGGCGCTGGCGCTGCCCGCCGGAGAGCACGCGCGGATTGCGGTCCAGCAAACCAGGGGACAACTCAACCTGTTCCAGTAGCTCCGTCACCGGAACGCGGTATTCGGCAGCGCGCTTGGACTTGCCCCGGCTCAGCGCATCGGCCAGCAGCTGGCCCACGGAATAGCGCGGGTCGAAGGATCCCAGCGGGTTCTGATAGATCGCGCCCATCTGCTCGCGCAGCTTCCGGCGCTGCGGCTCATGGGCCGGGGCGAAGCGTTCGCCGAGCAGCTCGACGGTGCCGGCATCCGGTGGCTGCAAGCCCAGGACCATGCGGGCAGTGGTAGTCTTGCCCGATCCGGATTCGCCAACGATGCCCAGGGTCTTGCCGCGAGGTACCTCGAAGCTGGCCGACTCGACGGCCGCATGCTTGCCGAAGCTCTTCGACAGCCCGTTGGCCGACAGCGCGCTGGAAGCCGGCGCGGGATCTTTCTGCATCGGTGCGGCCAAAGGCCTGCTGGATGCCGACAAGGGCGCGAAGCGCGGCACGCCCGAGGGCACGGCGCGCAGCAGCTGCCGGGTGTACTCATGCTGCGGGTTGCCCAGGATCTGTGCGGTGACTCCTGCCTCGACAATCTCGCCTTGGCGCATCACCGCGATGTCATCGGCCAGGTGGGCGACCTGGGCGAGGTCGTGGCTGATCATCAGCACGCCGCGGCCCTGCTCCTTCAGCTCGCGCAGCTGCGCGAGAACCAAGGCGGTCAGCGCCGAGTCCAGCGCGGTGGTGGCCTCATCGGCGATGACCACCTGCGGGTTGCCGGCCAGGGCCTGGGCAATCAGCGCGCGCTGGCGCATGCCGCCGGAAAGCTCGGTGGAACGCTGCCTGGCGCGGCGTTCGGGTTCGGGCATGCGCACGGACTCAAGCACCTGGATGACCCGCTGCTGCCGCTCGGCCCGGGGCAGCTTGCCGTGGGCCTTGAGCGCGTCGCCGATTTCCCGTCCCACCGGACGCAGCGGATCCAGCGCCATCAGCGCATCCTGCAGGATCATCGAGACGGAATCGCCACGGATCTGCTGCCAGCTGCGCTCGGACAGCGACAGGGCATCCTGCCCGCAGACTGCCAGCTCGTCCGCGGTCGCGTTGCCGCCGGAGAGTCCCAGCAGGCTGTGTGCGGTCACGGATTTGCCGGAGCCGGATTCGCCCACCAGGGCCAGGCAGCGTCCAGCCTGGACGGTGAAGGAAACGTTCTTCACCGCCACGGTGGAACCGAAGCTGACCGACAGGTTCCTGGCGGTGATCAATGCTTGCCGGTTCATGCGGTCCTGGCCTTTCCGCCCAGCGCACGGCCGATCAGGGTGGCGCCGGCGGCCACGAAAACAATTGCCAGACCGGGGAACAGGCTCATCCACCAGGCAAGGTGCAGGTATGTGCGTCCGGCCGAGAGCATGGCACCCCATTCAGGTGCTGGTGGCGGGGTGCCCAAGCCCAGGAACGACAGCGCGGCGGCCCAGATAACCGCCTGGCCAATCCCGAGGGTCACCAGTGCCAGCAGGGGCTTCAGGGCGTTGGGGACCAGGTGGTTGCGCACGCGCAGCCAGGTGCCGCGGCCCAGCACGGTGGCCGCCTCCAGCATTTCCGAGTTCTTCAACGTGCGGATCTGGCTGCGCACCAGCCGGGCATAGCCCGGTGCGGTGGACAGGCCTACCGCGACGATGGCCGGTCCGACTCCGGGACCGGTGAAGGCGATGATCAGCAGCGCCATCAGCAGGGAAGGAATCGCATACAGCGCTTCGAGCACCCGCAGGATGATCTCATCGAGCCAGCGCGGGGACAGCGCCGCGACGGTGCCCAAGACTATGGCCAGACCCATGCCCAGCGCTGTAGCGGCCAACCCGATGGCCAGCGAGTCGCGGGCGCCATGGATGACGCGGGTATAGATGTCACGGCCGGATTCATCGGTGCCGAAGAAGTGCGTGGTGCCGGGCGCCTGGAACGCCTCGGCCGGGTTGACGGCCAACGGGTCGCCCGGGGCCAGCACCGAGGGAGCCAGCGCGATCAGCGCCCACAGGGCGATGAAGGCGATGCTGAGGATCTTCGCGGTGCGGCTCATGAGCTCGCTCCTGCCGGGTCGATGGCGCGTTCAAGGCCTTCGGTGATGGCCATGACCACGATGTAAACCAGTGCGGAGAACAAGGCGATGCCGGTAACCATGGGAATGTCGCGGGCCAGCACCGCAGAGAGCAGTGAGCGGCCAAGGCCCGGGCGGGCGAAGATCGCCTCGACCACCACTGCCCCGGAGAGCAGCGAGGAAAAGGCCCACCCGGTCAGGCCCAGTGCTGGCAAGGCGGCATGGCGCAGGCCATGGCGCCAGAAGACTGCCAGCCGGCTCTCGCCGCGCGCCCGGGCGGCCAGCGCGAACTGGCTTGACATGGCGTCGGAAAGCGAATCGCGCATCAGCTGGGTGAGGAATCCGGCCAGCGGCAAGGCCAGGGTCAGCACCGGAAGGACCAGGCCCTGGGTCGTGCCGTTGTCCACCGCCGGCAGCCAGCCGAGCATCGAGGAGAAGAGCATGATCAGCACCGCGCCAAGCCAGAAGTGCGGCACCGCGGCGGCAATGATTTCCACGATATTCCCCACCCAGGCGCCCACCCGGTTGGCGCGCATGGCCAGGGCGGCGAAGCACAGGGACAGCACCCACGCGGCGGCCAGGGCGAGCAGCGCCAGCCAGAGGGTGTTGGGCAGGACCTCGCCCATGATGCCGATCACCGGCTGCTTGAGCGAATAGGAGGTTCCGAAATCGCAGGTGGCCAGCTTGCCCAGGTACATCAGGTACTGGGCGATGAGCGGCCGGTCCAGTCCATACTCGGCGCGGGCAGCGGCCAGCGCTTCGGCCGAGGCCTGGGAGCCGGGGCCGCCCATGATTGCTTCGGCCGGGTCGCCGGGGATCAGCCGGATGGCGATGAAGATGGCGGTGGCGACCAGCCACAGCACCACCAGCGCGCCGCCGATCTTGCGCCCGGCCCAAGCAATCGTGCCCACCGGTTGCTACTCGGTGATGAAGGTGTCGTAGTAGATCGGCGAGGACACGGCGGTGGTGGCGCCGACTCCGTGCACGTTCTTGCCGTAGAGGAAGTGGTTCTGCTGGTCGTAGAGCGGCAGCACGTAGTAGCCCTCGAGCACCAGCTTCTGCGCCTGCTCGTACAGCGAAGCGCGTAGCGCCTCGTCATTGGTCTGCTCGGCCTCGGCCAGGATCCCATCCAGCTTCTCGTTCTTCACCTGCGCGTTGTTGGCAAAGTAGCCCGATGGCGCAGGCACGGTCGAATTGGAGTGGTAGAGGATGCGCAGCACCGACGGGCCGACCTTGGTGTACGGAGCGGAGACCAGGTCGTATTCGTGCTTGGCCAGGGCGCCGTACCAGCTGGACAGGTCCAGCAGCTGGATCTTCACCTCGAAGCCCACGGCCTTGGCCTGAGCCTGGAACTGCTCGAACAGCGACTGCTCGGCGGGAACCGACTGGTTGGTGGAGACCGGGAAGTCCAGGGACAGGCGCTTGCCGTCCTTCACGCGGTAGCCTTCGGCGTCGCGTTCGGTCCAGCCAGCTTCATCGAGCAGCTCATTGGCCTTGGCCGCATCGGTGCCGAACAGCGACTCGTCGGAGTAGCCCAGCGGCTCCACGGAAGAAAGCAGCGAGTAGCTGCGCTGCGCGGTGCCGAAGTACAGCGAGCTGATGCCGGAGTTGGCATCCACGGCACGGATGAACGCTTCGCGCACGCGCTGGTCATCGAATGGCGCCTTGGAGCTGTTCAGCTCGATGCGGTTGGAAGCGCCCGGGCGCGGTGCATCCAGATGGCCCAGCGAGTTGTCGTTCGTCGCGGTGGCAATGGTGTCCGGCTGCGCGTTGTCGATGACATCGACCTCGCCGGACTGCAATGCGGCGTAGCGGGTGGCGGCCTCCGGGATGAAGCGCCAGGTGATGCCATCCAGATAGGCCTTGTCATCGGCACGCGCCGTGTCGCCCACCGGCAGCACGTAGTCGTCGTTGCGGACCAGGTTCACTGCCTTCTGGTGCTCCCAGGATTCGACCTTGAACGGGCCGGTGCCTACCGGGGAGGCGCAGTTGGTGGCCTGGTCGCGTTCCAGCGCCTTGGGGGATTCGATGGCGGTCCACGGCATGGACAGCGATTCGAGCAGCGCGTTATCCGGGGCGGAGAGGGTCAGCTTGGCGGTGAGCTCGTCAGTGATCTCGATGTCCACGACCTTGCCCACGGCCAGGTAGCCGGTGGAGGAAGCGGTATTCGGATCCTTCAGGTGCTCGATATTGGCCTTGATGGCTTCGGCGGTGAGCTTGGTGCCGTCGGTGAAGCTGATGCCGTCGCGCAGGGTGATGGTGCGGGTCAGGCCGTCTTCGGATACCTCGGTGCTTTCGGCAAGCCACGGGATGATCTTCCCGTCCGCATCCTTGGTGAACAGGGATTCGAGGTACTGGCTGGCAACCAAGGCCTGCGGGTAGTTGCCGCCCACATGCGGGTCCAGGCACGACGGCTCGGCATCGCCCGAAGCGTAGACCAGGGTGCCGCCGGCTACCGGCTTCGCATTCTCTGCGGTGGAATCGGGTCCGGCCCCTGCCGAGCAGCTGGCCAGCAAGGAGCCAATGAGCGGGAGCGCGATAGCGCAGCCGAGGATCCGGGATGCGCGCGAGTTTCGTTGCATGGGGAAGTGCTTACCTCGATGAACTAGTGGTGATGACCAAACCAACTCTAGTCATCCGGAACGCATTCGTCAGATCGGAGCGTCTCGCTCCGATCTGGCGAATGCTTGCCAACGGCAATCCGTGAAGCGGACTACTTTTCGCTGGCCACGGTCATGCGGCGGTTCTCATGGACCGGGGATTCGATCTCATCGAGGATCGCCACGGCGAAGTCCTGGGAGGAAACGAAGTCGCCAGCCGGCGAATCGGTGCCCAGGGTGTAGCTGCCGGTGCGGCGTGCTGGCATGATGACCGGGGCCGGGGTCACGACGGTCCAGGTGATGCCGGAAACCGAGGTGAACATGTCGTAGACCTCGGCGCAGGTAGTGGCTTCGGCCTTGTATTCCTCGGGGAATCCCGGAGTGTCAACCAGGCGCACGCCCTCGACCTCGGTAGCGCCGGCGCCGCCGACCACCACCAGGCGGGCTGGAACCAGGGTTTCGGTGATCTGCTCGAAGGCGTCCAGGTATTCCTGGTGGTCGCCGCCGGTGCGCGATGGCGGCACGGCGATGACGATCACGTCGTTGCCCTTGCCCAGATCGCGGTAGGCCGCGCCGTCGCCCAGCTCGGCGGCCACGGCGGTGGTGCCTTCGACCTCCTTGCCCGAACGGGTGACCGAGGTGACCTCGTGGCCGCGGGAGATGGCTTCGGCAACAACTTCCGAGCCGACCATGCCGGTCGCTCCGTATACTGCAATCTTCATGGTGTTCTCTTTCTTTGAGGGAATTGGCTTCGACACAATGGTATCCTTTAGATACCGACTACTACAACGAAACTAGGTTTCCTCATGGATAGCCATGAACCTTTCGACGTGTTCATGCAGGAATGCCCGTCACGTGAAATTATGCAGCGTCTAGGCGATAAATGGACACCGCTAGTGCTTCTGGCGCTGGCGGGCGGACCGCAACGTTTCTCTGCGTTACGCGAACGCATCGGAGCTGTCACGCCCAAGGTGCTCACCAATACCCTGCGCAATCTGGAGCGCGATGGGCTGGTGCAGCGCACCGTGTTCGCCCAGGTGCCGGTGCGGGTGGACTATGAGCTAACCGATTTGGGCCAGGGGATCCTGGAACCCATGGAATTCCTGCGCCTGTGGTCAGAGGAGCATGTGCCTAAGGTGCTCGCCGCCCGCGAACGGTTTGACGCGCGCGGCTAATGCTCGGGTGACGTGGCGGATTCCAGCGGCAGGAACATGAAGTGCAGGCCGACCAGCCCCTTGGTGGGATGCCTGAAAGCGCCCGGGACCGTGTCCAGGATTGCGAAGCCCAGCGATTGCCACAGGTGCACTGCAGCCTCGTTGGTTTCGACAACCGCATTGAACTGGATGCCGTGGTAGTTTTCCTGCCGGGCCCACTCGATCACGTAGCGGCCCAGCGATCTGCCCACGCCGCGGCTGCGGGCTTCCCGGTCGAGCAGGAATGACGCGGTGGCTATGTGGGATCCGGCTCCGGGCTTATTCGGGCCCATCTTCGCGGAACCGATGATCCTGCCGTTATCCACGGCGACCACGGTTTGACCTGGTGGCGGCTCCATCCACCACGGACGGGCTTCCTCAAGGGACTGGCCCTTCGGGAAGGCGTAGGTTTGCCCTTCATCCATGATCTTTTGATAGAAACCGAAGATCCCAGGCCAATCCTCGGCGGTGCTTGTGCGAATCTGCATGCGGGTGAGCCCAACTTTTCGAAATGGATGCTTCGGAATTCAACTGATTCACCCCAAGTGTATCTTGCGTCACATAGACTGAGGTCAAAGACGCAAGGTGCAGGCAAAGGAGCCGGTGTTGTTTGAAGTAAGCGATGACCAGAAGTCATTGATCGAGATGGTTCATGATTTCGCTGAGACCAGGATTGCTCCCAATGCGCTGAAGTGGGACCAGGAGCAGCACTTCCCGGTGGATGTGCTGGCCGAGGCCGGCCAGCTGGGCATGGGTGGAATCTACGTTTCAGAAGACCACGGCGGATCGGGCCTGACCCGCAGCGATGCAGTGCTCGTCTTCGAGGAACTGGCCAAGGCCGATCCGACCTTGGCCGCCTACATTTCCATCCACAATATGGTCGTGTGGATGGTTGACACGTTCGGCAACGATGAGCAGCGTGCCGCCTGGCTGCCATCGATGACCACGATGGAAGACCTCGGCTCCTACTGCCTGACCGAGCCGGGCGTCGGCTCCGACGCGGCGGCCCTGTCAACCCGGGCCCGCCGGGACGGCGACGAGTATGTGCTCAGCGGGGTCAAGCAGTTCATTTCCGGCGCCGGCAGCTCGGCGCTCTACATCGTCATGGCCCGTACCGCCGATACCGGTTCGCGCGGGATCAGCGCCTTCCTGGTTCCAGGGGACGCCGAGGGCCTGAGCTTCGGGCCGAACGAGAAGAAGATGGGCTGGAAGGCGCAGCCCACCCGCCAGGTGATCATGGAAGGCGTGCGCATTCCCGCGGGCAACCTGCTGGGTGCTGAAGGGCAGGGTTTCTCCATGGCCATGCAGGCGCTTAACGGCGGACGGCTGAACATCGGGGCCTGCTCGCTGGGCGGCGGGCAGAGCGCGCTGGAGAAATCTGCGTTGTACCTCAAGGAACGCCAGGCCTTCGGCGGGCCACTGACCCGGCAGGAGGCCCTAGTGTTCAAGTTGGCCGAGATGGATATGGAGCTTGAGGCAGCCCGCTCGCTGCTGCGCCGTGCCGCGGCCGCCTTGGATGCGAAGAGCCCGGATCGGGTGCGGCTGTGCGCGATGGCCAAGAAGATGGCCACGGATGCCGGCTTCAACGCGGCCAATAATGCGATCCAGCTGCACGGCGGCTACGGCTACCTCGCCGACTACGGAATGGAGAAGATCGCCCGGGACCTGCGCGTGCACCAGATCCTGGAGGGCACCAACGAGATCATGTCGTTGATCGTCGGGCGCTCGCTGCTGGAGTCCTGAGCCAAGGCGGCTATCTTCCGGGCTGCCGCTCTGACTCCCGCACCGGGTTGCCCGACTGCGAATCCTCGGGATTCGGATGGACCGAGGAAATCACCGGCTTGCTGGAAAGGATCTGCTCGATGCTGCCCAGCTCCATCGCATCCAGCAAGGTGCGCTGGGTGGGGCGCATCATTTTAACCTCGCCGCGTTCCAGCGATGCGAACAGCGCCACCGGGTTCACCCACTTGGAGACCACTGCTTCAGTGGTCTGGTGGCGCGGGTCTTGGTCCGCGCGCAATGCCGCGACGAAGAAGTAGGTGTCGAAACGCCGGGGGAAACCAGCTGGGGTCACCCAGTTCGCCCACGGGTGCAGCTGGCCAGGATCCAGCAGCAGACCCGTCTCCTCGAAGACCTCGCGGCGCGCCGCCGCCAGAATTTCACCGGCCAGATACTGGGCCTGCTCGGGACCTTCGGCATGAACAGAGGTGTGCTTCCACTGCTGGGCGTGCTCCGCTAGGGGCGCGCCATCGAGTTTGCCTTCGCTCACCGCTTGGCCATCTTGTGCATCAACGCGCCCGCCGGGATAGACCACCATGCCTGCCGCGAAGTCCATCGTGTTCACGCGGTGCTGGACGAATACTTCGAATCCGGCGGCTGCCTCGCGCAGCAGCAGAACGCTGGCTGCCTTGCGGATGGGGACCTCAGCGGGGGTCGGAGGTATCGGGGAAGTCGTCATTGCTTACCGTGTCCTTGGCTCGTGGATTGCGAAATAGCCTTTGAATGCCAGCTTAGCTTCTGGCGCACAGCCAACGCAGATCCAACGGTAATCACTGTGCAAGCCTGCACATTTGCCCGCGGAATCTGCACAGCCAATGCCGTTGACTGGTGTCCTTGTCGGAGCTTACGTTGAAACGAAGGGCGGTGCACGCAATTGCGGCCAGCGCACCGGGACGATCCAGTGGAGCTAAGCAGAGGATGGGCCACATGGCTGAAGAGAACAGGCAGGGTCCTGAAGGGCTGGCCGGGCGCCGGGCCTTGGTTACCGGTGGCGCGTCGGGCATCGGCTTGGCCAGCGCGACGGCATTGGCCCGCGCCGGTGCGGATGTGACCATTGCCGATGTGGACGAGCAGGCGGCCGGGCAAGCGGCGAGGGCACTTGGCGGGAAGGCGTGGGCCGTGGATCTCTCGGATACCAAATCCTTGGAAGAGCTCAGCCTGGATATCGACATCCTGGTCAACAATGCCGGCGTGCAGAGGGTGGCCCCGATCCATGAATTTGATCCCGAAGCCTGGAGGCTGATCCACCGGCTCATGCTGGAATCTCCCTTCCTGCTGATCCGTGCGGCATTGCCAGGCATGCGCGAGCGCGGCTTCGGGCGCATCATCAATATTTCATCCATCCACGGCCTGCGGGCCAGCGCTTTCAAGAGCGCCTACGTGGCGGCCAAGCACGGGCTGGAAGGGCTGTCGAAGGCCACGGCGCTGGAAGGAGCGGACTTCGGGATCACCAGCAACTCCATCAACCCCGGGTATGTGCGCACGCCGCTGGTCCAGAAGCAGATTGCCGATCAGGCCAAGGTCCACGGCATCGAAGAATCCGAGGTGGTGCAGAAAATCATGCTGACCGAGGCGGCGATCAAGCGGATGGTGGAACCCGAAGAGGTGGCGTCCCTGGTGGCTTGGCTGTGCGCTGATGCGGCGGGCATGGTCACCGGAGCGTCCTACGCCATGGACGGCGGATGGAGCGCGAGGTGACGGCGACGCCATCGGCAGGCGGCCAGTCCGTCCTATCGAGCCGCCGCAGGCATATGATCGTGATATGGAAAGCGATTCGTCCTCATCGAAAAGCCTGTCCCACTGGCTGCAGATCTCCTCTCTGGAACTGCTGGTGGGCATTGCCGACCACGGCAGCCTGAGTGCCGGGGCCCGGGAGGCCGGGATGGCGCAGCCCAATGCCTCGCGCGCCTTGAAAGCCCTGGAACGCCGCTTGGGATATTCCCTGGTCACCCGTAAGACCACCGGCTCCACGCTGACCGCCGAGGGCGTGCTCACCGTGCAATGGGCCCGGGAAGCGTTGGCCAGCTTGGAAGCCTTGGCTGCCGGTGCCAGGTCGCTGGCTGATGCAGGGGGATCCGAGCTGCAATTCGGGGCGAGCATGACGGTGGCCGAGTACTTGGCGCCGCAGTGGATCGGCCGGCTGCACCAGGTGCTGCCGCAGATCACGCCGCGCATGCGGATCATGAATTCGCAGGATGTCATCCGTGCCGTGCAGCAAGGTGAGGTCGGCCTCGGTTTCGTGGAAACCCCGCATATACCGTTGGGACTCAAGAGCGAGCCGGTGTTCCGCGACGAGATGCTGATTGTGGTGGCACCCGGGCATGAATGGACGAAGCGCGATCAGCCGCTGACTTTGCACGAGCTGCAGAGCACGGCGCTGATCGAGCGCGAAGAAGGCTCGGGCACCCGCGCGTTCCTGGACTATGTCGCCCATGCCCAGCGGCCCAAGCCGGTGGCCGAATTCAACAGCAATGCGACCATTTGCCAGTGCGCGGCCGGCGGCATGGGGCCGGCGGTGCTCAGCCAACTGGCGGTGGAAAGCCAGCTGGCGGACGTAACCCTGGTGGAGATCGCCTTTGACGGCCCCGCCCTGCTGCGCGAGCTGCACGCCATCTGGCCGGCGGTGCAGGTGCTGGGCCGCACCGAGCAGACGCTGCTGCAGATCGCCGCGGATCACGAGTCCCACTCCGCCTGAAGCAGGAAACCGGGCAGCTGCAACTGCAGCTGCCCGGTTTCGGCTGGGGCCTGTGGCTGGGTCTTGCCCCTAGCTGGAGACCCTTTCGACCTTGCTGCCCAGCTCCGTGGTGGGCACCGCCCACCTGCAATCGCTGGCGCACGAACTGGAGGAGACCTCGTCCCTGTGCGTGCTCGAAGGCCAGGACATCCTCTATGTGGAACGCGTCGCCGCGCCGCGCCTGCATTTGATGAACGTGTCCATCGGCAACCGGCTGCCGGCCTGGGCGACCTCGATGGGACGCGTGCTGATCGCGCAGCTGGCCGAGGCCGAGCAGGAATCCTTCCTGGAGCGCGTGCAACTCAAGCGGTACACCGAGCATACGGTGGCGGACCTGGATGCGTTGCGCAGGGAACTGGACACGGTGCGCGATCAGGGCTGGTCCCTGGTCAACCAGGAACTCGACGAGGGGCTGCGCAGCCTGGCCGTGCCGGTCTACCGCAAGAACCAGCTGCTAGGGGCGCTGAACATCTCGGTCCAGGCCGGGCGCAACAACCCCGAGGCCATCAAGCAGATCCTGCTGTCCAAGCTGCGCGAAGCCGCCACGGCGATCGCAGACGACTTCGGCGGCCGGCTGGCCTGAGCCCATTCCAAATGTCAGCTGTCCAGAGCGTTGATCGCGGCGGCCAACAGGCCTGACAGGCGCCGGACGCCCTCCTCGATGGTCTTTTCGTCGACCGAGCAGAACGCCAGGCGCAACTTGTTGTCGGCCTGGCCGCTCGGGCTGAAAGCAGCCCCCGGAATGAAGATGACCCCGGCCTTCACGCCCTGCTGCAGCAGAGCGTAAGTGTCGATGCCTTCGGGCAGGGTCAGCCAGATGAAGAAGCCGCCCTCCGGGTGGGTGTGGGTGACCCCAGCAGGCAGGTACTTGGCCAAGGCGGCGAGCATTGCATCGCGGCGCGAACGGTACAGGTTGTTGTACTTGGTGATCTGCCCCTTCCAGTCATGCTCATTGAGGTAGGCACTGATGATCATCTGGTTCAAGGTCGGCGGGCAGAGGGCTACCGCTTCGCCGGCGAGATAGAAGCGGCGGAACAGGTGGGTAGGCACCGCGGCCCAGCCGATGCGCAGTCCCGGTGCGAAGATCTTGGAAAAAGAACCCATGTAGATCACGTTCTCCGGATCCAGGCTGCGCAGCGAAGGCGCCGGGGTGCCCTCGTAGCGCAGCATCCCGTACGGATTGTCTTCCAGGATCAGGATGCCCGCTTCGCGGCAAATCTCAACTATTTCCTGACGGCGTTCGGCAGCCAGCGTGATGCCGGAGGGGTTATTGAAGTTCGGGATGGTGTAGAGGAACTTGATGCGCTCGCCGGCCGCGCGCAATTCGGCGATGCGCTCGCGCAAAGCGTCAGGAATCAGGCCGTTCTCGTCCGTGCCAACGGGGCGGGCAATCACCTGGTAGGCCTCGAGGGTGTTCAGTGCGCCAACGTAGGTCGGGTCTTCGCAGAGCACTGTGTCTCCGGGATTGCAGAACACCTTGCAGGCCATGTCCTGCGCTGACTGGGAGCCGTTGGTGACCACGACATCCTCGATGCCCACGTTCGTGATGCCCTCGGCCGCCATGACATCGATAATCTGCGCACGCAGTTCAGGTGTGCCCAGTCCGGAGCCGTACTGCAGTGCTTCGGGGCCCTGTTCGACGATGATGCGCTTGGCGAGTTCGCCGATCTTTTCCAGCGGGAGCAGCTGCAGGAAGGGGTTGCCCCCAGCCAGGGATACCAGCGATGGGTCCAGCGAGAGCTCGAACACGTCGCGCACCGCAGACTGCTTGATTCCCGCCGCACGCTCGGAAAGCAAGCTTTCGTGCAAAGTAGTCAGCGATTGTGATGCGGTGGTCATGGTTCTCCTCGGCCGGGGCTCCCGCTGGCGGGGAGCGTGATTCCTGCGCTGGGTGCGGCGCAAGAATTGTTTTCAAATAGAATACTTTGGTATTCCAGCAGGAAATTCAGGGCTTGGCAAGACCTGCACATCCAGTCACGCGATTGCGCGCCTCAGCGCGCGGCATGGCGCTCCTCGATGGCCAGCTGGGCCAGCGCGGCGTTCACGCGATTGTGGAGTTTCTCCGCAAGACTCCGGGGCTTGCTCCCCGCCAGCCAGCACTGCCTGGTCAAATGGGCCAGCAGCTCGACGCAGTCCGCAGAAGCACGGAAATATCCGGACCGGGACAGGGCGATGGCAGCATCGATGATCAGCAATGACGCATCCAGTGCGCTATCGGCGGCTTGCGTGGCGCGCTGCCCGCTGGGTGCGTGGCGTTCGCGCATCACCAGCTCGCGGATCTCCGTGAGCTTTTCGGGAATGGAAACCACCGCGCGGTGCGCCCGGTTCTGCACCCCCATGAGCTGCAACGGCCTGATGGCGGCCAGCAGCATGCCGACCATGGCGAAGGCCGACAGGCCCGCAACACCGAGCTTGGCCAGCAGAATTCCTGCGGCGATGGCCAACCCTGCCACCCCGAGAACGATGAGGAAGATGGCCAAGCTGCCAAAACGCGGCTTCTTCGGTTCCGGGCGAAGCGCACGGGTCCTGGTGAGCCGGTCGAGGCTCGCGCGGATTTCGGGCAGGTCGGGAACGCCCAACCTGCCTTGTGAGATCCGCTGGGCGTCGCGCCACGCCTGGGTGCGCCGGCGGCTGCGCAGGACCTGGAAGATTTGCCACCCGGCTAGCAGGGGAAGGGCGAGCGTGAAAAAGAGCAGCGCCGCGGTGCCAAGGGTGATGTCGCCGGACTGGTGCATGCCGTAGGCGCCCATCCAGGCGAACAGCGAATACCCGGGAAGGCGGATCAGCAGGCGATCCCACCAGGCGACTTCCTGCGGAGCGCTGGCGGATGAACCGGCCGGCTTGCTCATTTTCCGGTTTCGCCTCGCGAATCCAGCCATGCCTGGATGGCGCTCGGGCGGATGCGGCGATGCGTGCCGCGGTATTCCACCGGGATGATCCCGGAATCGGCCAGCTTGCGCAGGTAGCTGTTGGAGATGCCTGCCATCTGGGCCGCCTGGGAAGTATTGAGCAGCAACTCGGGCGTGCCGATGCTGACCGACTCGCCATCGGCGAAGCGCGACAGCACCTCGATCAGCGCCTGATGGGCTTCCTTGGGCAGCTGCAGGGCAGTGCCGTTGACGAATACTGTCGTGTCATTCGACTCGTCCAACGCACGGCGCAATCGCACCGTGGTCTTCTCATCCAACGCTTCGAAAGTGCGGACCCTGCCTAGTGCTGAAGTCGGTGATGCCATGGCCCCAATTTTGCCCGAGATGCTCCTGAACCGCACCTCATGACGCTGGGTCTCGGCAACGTGCGGCGCTTGAATTGTGACGCGCATACGACGAAAGGGGGTTGAATTGCGTCAAACGGTTCCCATATGGTGGAAAACGTAGGTCTAAAGAAAGTACTGACCAGCCATCTTCCGGCACACCATGACGGATCCTGCAGCCTCACCCGGCGTAGCCCGATTGGGAATTGTGTACATGGAAGCCTGACACCCTCCTTAATTGCCTGTGGGTCACGCTCCGTTGCGGTCGGATGAATGGTCATGCGCGTTCCTACGCTCTGCCACCAATTTCGTGGGTACTGCGTTTCGTCAATCAGAACTTTCTTGAAAGAAGAGCTATTCAATGTCTGTTGAATCCACCAAAGACCTGTCCACCATCACCGACGCAGAGATTTTCGACGCCCACCTCGGCGGCAAGCTATCCGTCTCCTCGCAGATGCCGCTGAATACCAAGCGCGACCTGTCCATCGCCTACACCCCGGGTGTAGCCAAGGTGTCCCAAGCCATTGCCGATGATCCAGCCAAGCACGCCACCCACACCTGGGCCTCCCGCCTGGTTGCTGTGGTATCCGACGGCACCGCGGTGCTGGGCCTGGGTGACATCGGTGCCGCTGCCTCGCTTCCGGTCATGGAAGGCAAGAGCGCGCTGTTCAAGGAGTTCGGCGGGCTTGATTCGATTCCGCTGGTGCTGGACACCACCGATGTGGACGAAATCGTCGAGACCGTTATCCGCATGCGTCCGAGCTTCGGAGCAGTGAACTTGGAAGACATCTCCGCTCCGCGCTGCTTCGAGATCGAGAAGCGGCTGATCGAGGCACTGGATATCCCAGTCATGCACGATGACCAGCACGGCACCGCCGTCGTGGTGCTGGCAGCGCTGATCGGTGCTGCCCGCCAGACCAACCGTGACATCAGCTCGCTGAAGGTCGTTATCTCGGGCGCCGGTTCGGCCGGTGTCGCCGTCACCAACTTGCTGCTTTCGGCCGGCGTGGATGATGTCATCGTGCTCGACTCGCGCGGCACCATCCACCGCGAACGCGACGACCTGAACCCGGTCAAGGCCGACCTGGCGGCGCGCACCAATCGCGAAGACGTCATGGGCGGCTTGGCCGAGGCTTTGGACGGCGCCGACGTAGTTGTCGGCCTTTCCTCCTCGAAATTTGCCGAATCTGCGGTGGCGAAGATGAACAAGGACGCCATCATCTTCGCGCTGTCCAACCCGACCCCGGAGATCATGCCGGATGTCGCCGCGAAGTATGCAGCGGTCGTAGCCACCGGACGCAGCGACTTCCCGAACCAGATCAACAACGTGCTGGCCTTCCCAGGCATCTTCCGCGGAGCCCTCGACTCAGGCGCCAAGAAGATCACCGAAGGCATGAAGGTCGCGGCGGCCCACGCCATTGCCAACCTGGTCGGCGATGACCTCGCTCCGGGCTACATCATTCCTTCGGCAACCGACGATCGCGTAATGCCTGCCGTGGCTGCGGCTGTGGCTGCGGAAGCCGAAAAGAACCAGTAGATATTTCACGCGAAAAGCTGCCTGCAACCTGCCGTTGCAGGCAGTTTTTTCGTGCCCGGCACCCCTGGATGCGTTGGGCGAAGTTATCCACAATCGCGAAAGCTTCTGTTGCGGACGAAGAATGAGCGCAAAACTGGATGGAACCGAATCATTCCAGGAGTGACACCATGCTAGAACCTACAGACTTCCGCCTCACTGTGCGCAGCTCATTGCCCGACACGGTCCTGCTCAGCCTCGTCGCTGCCTATGAAACAGAGGAGAAAGGCTATGCCATCGTGCTCTGCGGTTCAGCCAAGCACCAGCAGGCTATTGGGTACACGCTGGGCTTGACCACGATTGGGCATCCCGAAATCACCAGTGTTGGGGGAGACGGGGATGATGTTTTCGCCTTGCTCTCCCATGTTGCAGAGCAAGTCGTTGATCACGGGCAGGTCTTTGCGGAAGGCCAGCACAGTACGTCTTTGTTCAGCAAGCTCACCTTCAAGGAGTCTTCGGCCGCATTGCCTGAGCTTCCCATCTCGCGTCTGATTATTGGTAAGGCCCCAGTTTCGAGGCTCCAGTGCATGATGCCGTTGGACTTCGTCAATATCCAGCCGCAGACGCTGTCCGCGGATCTACGCCGCGTCGCTTGATCTGGAGCAAGAGTCCGCGAGGTGCATATCTGGGCGCGAGATGAGCTTTTTGTTGTGCTGGGTCGGACTAGCTAATGCTTGAATTGCACAGAAGGCCTGAATTGGATGGTCCGTCCGGCCCTCATGCGGCGCATGCTGGACGGTACCGGCAGATGCCCGAGGGTTTCGAGCCTCAGTACTGGAGCGCAATTCGTCGTAGGAAATTCTTGCGGAGCATCTAGCTTTCCCGGTAAATCGCCGCTGCCTCGTTTTCAGCGAGAACTTTTGCCTGATGCGCTGCACGCAGCGCCTGGTGGCTATCGGACTTGCGCATCTTGAGGTAGGACAGTCCAACGACGAGGAACCACAGCGGAGTAGCCAGCAACGCGGCGCGCGTATCAGCCTGCGTGGTCAATGCCCACAGGATGAAGACGAAGAAGGCGAGCACCATGTATGGGGCTCCCATCCCGCCGGGAACTTTGAACTTCGAGGCATCATGCAGGTGCGGGCGACGCTTGCGGAAGGCCAAATAGCTGATCAGGATCATTGACCATACGAACATGAAGCACAACGCAGACACCGTGGTGACCAACGTGAACGCCTGGGCCACCGAGTCGCCCGCGTACAGCAGGACCACGGCGGCAAGCAGGAACATGCAGGAGAACAGCAACGCATTGCGCGGTACCTGCGTGGTCGACAGCTTGCTGAACTTCTTCGGAGCATCTCCATCTTGGGACAGGGCGTACAGCATGCGGGAGGTGGAGTAGATTCCGGAATTGGCGCTGGAAGCCGCCGCCGTCAGGACAACGAAATTAACCAGGCCCGCAGCCGCAGCCAAGCCGGCCATCGAGAACATGCCGACGAATGGCGATTCATCAGCGGAGAACTTGTACCAGGGCGTGACGGCCATCAGGACGGTCAACGCACCGACGTAGAACAGGATCACGCGCAGCGGAATGGAATTGATCGCCTTGGGCAGATTCTTCTCAGGGTCCTTGGTCTCGGCCGCTGCAGTGCCAACCAATTCAATGCCAACGAACGCGAAAACAGCGATCTGGAAGCCAGCGACAAAGCCCATGAAACCGGTGGGGAACATGCCGCCGTGCGCCCAGAGGTGGACGAAGGACGCGGTGTCTCCCTCTGATGAGCTGAAACCGGTGGCGATCATGGCCAGTCCGCAGACAATCAAGGCCAGAATGGCGACGATTTTCACCAACGAGAACCAGAACTCGGTCTCGCCGAAGGCCTTGACAGTTGGCAGATTCAATCCGGCCAATAGCAGGATGCAGCAGAGCGCAGGAAGCCACAACGGGATCTCGGACCACCAGTAGGCGACGTACTGGGCGATGGCGACCACGTCGGCAATCCCGGTGACAACCCAGCAGAACCAGTAGGTCCAGCCGGTGAAGAAGGCGGCCCAAGGCCCCAGCAGGTCTCCGGCAAAATCTGCGAAAGTCTTGTAGTTCAAGTTGCTGAGCAGGATCTCGCCCAAGGCGCGCATGACGAAGAAGAGCATGAAGCCGATGATCATGTACACGAATATGACCGACGGTCCGGCTGCCGAGATGGTCTTGCCGGAGCCCATGAACAAGCCGGTGCCAACTGCTCCGGAGATCGCCATGAGCTGGATATGCCTGCTGGACAGGCCGCGCTCAAGTTTCGTTCCGGAGGAATCGGTTTTCAGTTGCGTGGAATCGTTCGCCACGGCTGCACCTTTCATGAGCAGATCCCTTCGGTTTATCGAAGGTGACGGCCCGCTGGGAGGAAGGACTAGACCGCAGAACGAGGTTATCGCAGATGCATTGACCGACTATATTTGGCCGTCAACGCAGAGTGCGAGCAGGCTTAACAGTTGTGAAATTCGTTATATGCACCGGGCTCAAAGGATGCTGCAAGCTGCTTCGCACAATAGCTGGGGGAGCAGGCCTGGCCCTTGGGAGCGATTAATCGAAGTGGCCAGTCGCAAAGCTGGCAGGAATGGGCAAGGAAGAAAACCAATCGAATATCCATGAAGGAATTTCTCCGGTTCCGGCGAATAGAATTAGCGTGATGGGCTTGATTAGCTGATTCAGAATTATCGGTGATCATTTCCAGCTTTGTGCACGTTGCCGTCGGATATCGGAAACGGCAGATCCAGTAAAAGGGGAACATCAGGATCACCACGAAATCCAGGCGCACTTTTCGCTCCAGAACAGCCAAGCTGGCGCACAGGAGCACCACGAAACCCGGTTGCTTTTGCGTTGTATTTCAAGGCAACCGGTTCACTTGAAGCAAATACTGTACATGGCCAGTGGAAGCTATGCGTGGCAAGTGAGTAGTGTAGGACTTATGGCATTCCGAAATCGTCGAGCTGCGGCTCTTCCTGCAAAATTGTCCCGTTCCTGGCTCTTGGTCAATGCTGCCAAGGAGGAAACTTTCGCCCCTTCACTAGCATGTGAAGCGGACTCGGTGATTTTCGATATGGAAGCTGCCGTTCCTGATGATCAGAAGATCCAGGCTCGCGACAACGTGGTACGCGCCCTGTCCAATGGCATGACTGCCTGGGTGCGCGTCAACGGCATTGACACCGATTTCTGGGCCGATGACCTTGCTGCATTGTCCGGCGCCCCCGGCCTGCGCGGAATCATGCTGGCCATGACCGAGCAGCCTGAACAGGTGACCTACAGCGCGATGCGCCTGCGCGCGGGCACACCGGTACTGGCCTTGATCGAAACCGCCTTGGGCATCGAGAATGCAACGAAGATCGCTTCTTCTCCGGGCACCTTCCGCCTGGCATTCGGCATCAACGACTTCCGCAAGGACACCGGCATCTCCGATGAGCCGATGGCCCTGGCCTACGCACGCGGCCGCCTCGTCATCGCTTCGCGTGTCGGCAAGCTGCCCGGCCCAATCGACGGGCCACCGCCAGCAGGTGCCGACGCGGCCAAGGTGACCGAGGAAACCCGCGTTACCGCTTCCATGGGCATGACCGGCAAGCTGTCCCTGTCCGTTGACCACGTTGATGGCATCAACGCCGCACTGGCACCAAGCGAAGACGAACTGTCCTGGGCCATGGAACTGCTCGAAGCGCATGCCGCGGGCGCATCGGTGGGCGACGGCTCGTACCTGCCTCGCTTGGCTCGTGCCCAGAAGATTGCCGACCTGGCCGACTCCTACGGCTTGTGGAACGCCTAAGGTACTAACCTTCTTCCAACAGCAAAGGACCCGTCCGGCATCTGGTTGAATCCAGACGCCGGACGGGTCCTTTTCGCTAGCTGCGCCTATGCCTCGTGGGCACCGCGGTTGCGCGAGGAGCCGACTACGTCGCCGGCCTTCCACTCGGCCCAGCCGGGACGATCGATCATGAAGTCCTCAATCTGCGCCTTGCTCGCTTCCAGCTTCGGGTCATGCTTGAGGTACCAGCGGGTTTCGCGTGCCACCATGCCCGACAGGAGCAGCAGGCCGATCAGGTTCGGCAGGGCCATCAGGCCGTTCATCATGTCCGAGAAGTTCCACACTGCGGTCAGCTCGGTGGTGCAGCCTACGTAGACGACCAGCGAGAACACGACGCGGAACGGCATGACCAGCTTGCGGCCGAATAGGCGCTCGATGTTGCGCTCGCCGTAGTAGCTCCAGCCCAGGATGGTGGAGAAGGCGAACATGACCAGGCCGATGGTCACGATCCAGTGGCCCCACTCGCCTGGCAGGCCGTGGGTGAAGGCCTGTCCGGTCATCAGCGCGGCGGAGATCTGCTCGCCGGTGGCCTCGTCGATCAGGTTCCAGGTGCCGGTGGTGATGATGACCAGGCCGGTGCAGGTGACCACGATAATGGTGTCGATGAAGGTCTGGGTCATGGAGACCAGGCCCTGGCGAACCGGGTGGGTGGTCTGCGCCGACGCGGCGGCGATGGCGGCCGAGCCCATGCCGGACTCGTTGGAGAAGATGCCGCGGGCAACACCGTACTGGATGGCGATGATGATGGCGGAGCCGGTGAAGCCGCCCACAGCGGAGGTGCCGGTGAAGGCATCGGTGAAGATGGTAGCGAAAGCTGCAGGGATGCCACCGACGTTGGCGACCAGGATGTAGATCGCTGCGGCCACGTAGAAGACGATCATCACCGGAACGAAGCCAGCGGTCACACGGCCGATGGACTTGATGCCGCCAACCAGCACCGCGATGGACAGCACGGTCAGGACCACGCCGGTGACCCATGGGGCCACGCTGAAGGAGTTCTCCAGGTTCAGGGCGATGGAGTTGCCCTGGGTCATGTTGCCGATGCCGAAGCAGGCCAGGGTGGCGGCGATGGCGAAGAACAATGCCAGGAACTTGCCGAAGGGTCCCTTGATGCCGCGTTCGAGGTAGTACTGCGGACCGCCGGACTTTTCGCCGGCGGCGTCAGTGCCGCGGTAGCGCACGCCGAGGTAGGCCTCGGTGTACTTCGAGGCCATGCCGAGCAGGCCGGTGACCCACATCCAGAACAGAGCGCCCGGGCCGCCGATGCCGATGGCCGTGGCCACGCCGACAATGTTGCCGGTACCGACGGTAGCGGCCAGCGCGGTGGTCAGTGCCTGGAACTGCGAGATGTCGCCCTCGGCATCAGCGTCCTTGCGCTTGAGCAGGCCAAGGCGCAGTGCGGCGGCGAGCTTGAAGAACTGCAGGCCGCCCAAGCGGATGGTCAGGTACAGGCCGGTGCCCAGAAGCAGCGGGATGAGGACAAACGGTCCCCAAATGACGGAAGAGATATCCCCGAAGAGAGTGCCCAAAGCGTCCATGGATTCAATATCCTTATGTGCGAGTGACTGATGATGAAGAGTCTCAGGCGAGAAGCCGATTCCCTTATGTGAGTGCCATCATATGGCACTCGGGAGAGGTGTGTCACAAAGCGCGCTGGTTCGGGTCATGTCCAGTTCATTAACTTATTTTCACCAATGGATCAGCTGTTTGGGCCGAAAAGGCTCCGCCGGCATCCACGGCGGTGGATGCCGGCAAGCTGCGGGGCTTCAGCCCTGCCGCGCTTTCAAGCGCGGATTCTTCTTGTTGATCACGAAGACGCGGCCGCGTCGTCTGACCACTTGCGATCCCGGTGCCTTCTTCAGTGCACGGATGGAATTCCTAACTTTCATGCCATTCACCTCCCTCGTGATTTGCGGAGTTGAACAGCCCCTTGAGCTCTTCCTCGGTGACCTGGCACTGCTCGAAAACCGTTTCAATCTGCGAAGCTTCATGCTCGGATCCGTAGAGCAGCAATTCTGAAACGGCGATATGCGAATGCCAGGCCCCGGTGTTCTCCATCCAGATGCGCGGACCGGCTCCGCCGATGGCAACGCGCTCGCTCAGCGCGCTGGCTACCCAGAGGACGCCGCGGATGCAGGTGCAGGACTCAGCCAAGGACGGCAGGGCTTGGCGGAAGCGCTCGGGGTGGAGCGGACGTTCCGCGTGCAGGCGGATCGGCTCACTGCTGGCATCAAGGGGTGTTCGCGGCAGATGCCCGGCGCTGGTGCGCTGGCGTGCCGCGGCGGGGTGGAAGGATCCGAGTTCCCCTTCGTGCACGCAGATTTGCGCATGCGGCGCCATCTGCCGTGCCAGGCCGAGACCGGCTTCGTAGCGGATGCCGCCAGCACGCCGCGGACCTGCAGCATCCTCCAGCAGCTGGGCTTCCAGGCCTTCAACCGGAATGAGCGTATCTGCCTGCATCAGTTCGGTGAAGAAGAACTCTCCGGCAGTCCGCGCATCGAGCTCCATGGCGTTGAATCCCGATTCCCAGAGGGTATGCCGATCCCACATCTGGTTTTCCAATTCGGCTGGATCCAAGGCCAGCGCGATGCTGCTGATCTGCAGATCCAGTGGTTCGAGTTGTGTTTCGAGCATCTGGAGCACCGAGGCGCTATGCCAGGTGGAAGGCAGCCCCAAGACCATGGTGGTTTCGGAATCCTGGTGTGCCAGGCGCCTGATGGTCGGCAGGATCTCGAATTTTGTGGCACAGCCAATGCAGGGATGCTCAAGCACTGCTTCAGCGCGTTCGGCGGTCGCCGATCCAAAGACATGGCGCACCAGCCGATTGCCGTCGACGAAGTCATAGCGCAGGAAGATGGCATCGGGGTGGTGGCGTCGCAGGTGCTCCAAGCCGGTGTCGCGGCTGGAGGTGTCAAGTGCGGAGAGGACAATGAGGTTCACGCATCACAGCTTATATGAGAATGAGACCCAATAACAAAAAGAAAAGCGGTGCTTAACGACCAGTGGCCTGCCCGCAGATGCGGACAGGCCCCGAGAAGCAGCGGGAATATCAGTGCTGCGGCGCGTGGAAAACTACCGTCGAGGTACCCAGGCCCTCAATCGAGGTCTCCAACGCGTCGCCGTGCTTGAGCCACGGGTGGCGCCCATTCTCGTCCCGGCGACCCAAGGCGACACCGGAGGGCGTGCCAGTGAGGATGACGTCGCCCGGCCGCAATTCATTGAACGTCGAAAGGTAGGAAACCAACTCATCCGCCGAGAAAATCAGGTCATCGATCTGCTCGTTCTGCACCACCGCGCCATTGACCTTGCTGCTGATGCGCGCCGAAGGATTCAGCTCATCAGGGGTCACGAGCCAAGGACCCAGGGGAGTGGAGTGGTCCCAGATTTTGCCCTGCAGCCATTCCTGGGTACGGCCCTGATAGCCGCGCATCGACACGTCGCTGGACACCGCATAGCCAGCAATATGCGCTGGCGCATCTTCTTGGCTGATGCGACGGCCGGGCTTGCCGATAATAATGGCCAGCTCTGCTTCGTAGTCCACTCGATGGTCTTCAACGGGAATTTCAATCGAGTCATTGGCACCGCAGAGGGTGGAGGCGAACTTCGCGAAAACCGTCGGATACTTCGGCAGCTCTTCGCCGACCTCGGCCGCGTGGGTCTTATAGTTCAAACCGATGCAGTAGATTTTCTCCGGCTTGGGAATCAGCGGAGCGTAGTCGGCTTCGCCCTCGGCAATGGAATCACCCACCAAGGCCCGGGCAATGACTTCCTGCTGATCGGCTTCGGCAAGCCGCAGGAAACGCTGCACCGAATCGAGGTTGTCCAAATAGTAGGCACGGCCATCTTCAATGACTGCCGCGGTGGTATGGCCTGGTTCGCTGGCGAGGCGGAGCGTGGCAAGTTTCATGAATCTATCTCACTACATTTGCCTAGCACTTCATACTATTTAGCGTGGATCATTTTCCGGCGGCACCCGTCGTTTGACGATGGTCTGTCCATTGTGCGACTGTCCCAGGGTGTTCCTTGATCCAATACGATGCGATCTCGTTCGGACTGACACCGGCATGTTCAAGCCTGATGAATTCGTTTATGTCATCGACCGTGAAGGAAACGTGTTTCAGAATTTCTTCCGCCTTCGGAGAGATCCTAGATACGGTCGGAGTGCGAGCCACGTGAACGTCTACTGCTGGTTGGGAAGTGAGCTGATCCAAAGAATTAACGAGCCGAAGCTCAAATTTCTTATGGATATAATCCGGGACGTAACCGTAGAAAATAATGGGCTTGTCATGTTGGGCGAAGTGTTCAAGTTTTGCCTTGAATATTGATTCGGAATATGACTCTGGCTCAATAGTGTTGAGTTTATTATCGCCAATCCACTGTTCCAGTGCAGTAGCCGTGGACCATCCACGAGCCCCGATCCACATTTCGCCTAGTCCATCGTGATCCGAATCGAATAACCTGGCGATTTCAGGGTTGCGTAAAGATTCTAAGCCCTCAACACGAGCTTTCGTTTCCGCTGAATCGAGGATGTAGATTCCTTGGGTCGCGTTATATTTGGCATCAGAAAGTTTGACATCGTTGTTCTGAACGGCCTCTTGGAACTGGAACGACTGATTTTGCAACCATAGATCAGGGTGAACTAAAGGTAACGGTTCGTCAGCTAAGAATTCCTGCGCGGCAGTCGTTTGGTCAAAGGGTTCAACGACATTCGAGATATCGTTGGCGGATAACACTGAACTGATGACTGCAGACGAAACATGAGCCGCTGGCCACCCGGTATCCGCGATAATGATTGTCTCTTTGCTGACTTGGGAATTTCCAGATGGGGCAACTTCGGTGCCGGGACGTGGGGACTCCACATGCGATCCATTCGCAATGCCGAGAGTTGATATTGGAAGAAGCAAAATAATGAGAATGACAAGTACGGCCGTTCCCAAATAGACGGTGTCAAAGATTTTTCGTTTCTGGAATTTCGGTTCTGTTGAGTGAGTAAGCTCGGATCGTCCGTATCTCGCTTCTGAATCTTCGAAGGTTTTAGAGGTGACTAGCCCGGACTCGACAACTTCCGCAGGCACGTATGATTTTTGACCTATCTCTTGGAAACCCTGTTGCAGTCTGCGTAACTGGTTGCGGAACCCGTGGAGGTTGTTTCGATCGTAGTCTCGAATAGTAAAAATAAGAAGGAATGCGCCAGCTGCAAATACGACCGAGCCAGCAGTTCCAAATGGTGAAGCATCACGCAAGAGGAGTACGAAGATGACACTGCCCAATCCGGTCATCCAAAGTGCTACGGATTCTCCTATGGAGAGCCTGTCGTCGTGGATCGCCATCCATGTAGCTAGGGCATCGCGTGCTTCTTCCACCTTTTGGGGCGAACTAGACTCGGCGGAAGAAATCAGAACATAAAGTTTCGACAGCTGACGGCGTTTGTCCTGCGCGCTTTCACTAAACTCATACTCGAGCAATTGGCAAAGAAGTTGGTCCGCAAGAGATTTATCGGGATTGGAATCGAGCGCGATCAGCCGTCGTACCAGTACGGTCCGAGCATCAATTTCTTCCGTGCGCCGGGCCGAGGCGCGGGAAAGTATAAAGCCCGCCAAAATCGCGAAGAGGCCGGTGAGGGCAGCAGTTAGTTCGGGAATAGCTCCGCCGGACTCAAGGGGGAGAATTTGCGAAGCCAAGGCCACATAGACCGTAGCGATCAATGTTAAGCCGAGTGCATTTGTCGTCTTCTGGTTGGCATGCAACGTTAAATTTGAGAAGAGGATAAGCACGAGGCCAATCATTGCGATCGGGCGAACTGGTTCGTCGAAAAGCAAGTGGAGCAGAATGACTGATGCTGCCGGTGAGAAGTACGGCAGAGAAGAGAGAGTGAGTGATTTGTACTCTTGGAAAGCCCAAGTCCAAGTTACTTCGGCAACCAAGTATGTGCCCAGGCCAATCAGCGCGCAGACAAAGATCACCTGAGAATCAAAGGCGTAGAAACGCAACGTCTGGTTAGTGGCTCCGAGTAGCGCCAAAACGACAGACAAAGATATTGCGTTCGCGATTGAAATGGCATAAAAAGTGGCGAAGGGCTTGGAATCAATGCATTTTTCGATTTCTGCCGTAGCCTTAAAAGCGAAAGGCAGATAAAGTCCGCTGCCAAGCGCCGCTACGAATGCCCAGATGATTTCGCCAGACGAGCCACTTGAAGATTCGACCCCGATATTGGAGATGCCAATGGCGGCTGCTCCAATGAATGATGCCAAAATTAGCAACCATTGGGTGGGTTTGAGCTTTTCTGCAGTCTTCGGTGTGAACACACGAATGGCGATGGTGGCAATTAACGGCCATGTGAAGGCGATAACGGTTGCGTCAGTCATTGAAGCGCTATACAAGGCTCGGTAGTAACCGTAGTACCAGGTTGATAGGAATAAGCCCGAGAGCGAGGACCATCCGATGGCTCGTAGTAGGCTGCTTTTGCCTTTCAACAAGCTTTTAGTTTTCTTCCAGAAAATTAATGATGCAACGATGCTGCTCACGACTGCAATTGCTCCGGAAACAACGTAGACCTCTGCATAATCTCCTCGGTCACCAATTATTGAGATGAAGATTGGTTTCAGCGACCAGAAAATTACTGAAGAGACAGCCGCGAGAGCAATTGCAGGAAGTTTGGCTTTCTGGGTACGGCTTAGTGGCGTCATGCGTTCCTAGTGGATTACTTCAATTTGTCGTACGTGTACTGCTTCCGTAACTTACACGATATATGTATATGTTCCTTCGAGGCATAATCGATCCAAGTGCAAGACACATACGTAACCAGATGAATGCGCCTCCATACCTGATTTCTGGAAACCTTCGAAATTACATATTGACGACCATGATCCTTTGGCTGGTCGTCTATTTGTTATCCCGGGTGTTGTTATCCCGAGTGCCGAGCTCGCCGTCGACTTCATCGGCGATTTCGGTGCTGGCAGCGGTAGTTATGGATTCGTCCTGCCAAATTTCCTCTAGCTCTGCAGATAGCTCGGCTTCCTCTTGGACATGATTGGGGTCTGGGTTATTTGCGTTCATGGCCTCAGTCTAGCCATGAACGTGCAGGAGTAAAGGGGTGATTGAAAAATAATTTCATCGGAAACTTTCCTAGTCAGATTCGAAAAATGAACCTTGCGACGATCCGGTTTGAACTTTTCTTGCGAAAAGTGGTTGACGCTTCAACTTCATTAGTGTCATACTGGTATCAGCAAAACAAATTGAGGCGTCAACTACTTGGCGGCCCGACGAAAGGATGTAGACATGACTGCAACTGCACTGACCACCGGAACCTGGAACCTCGACGCATCGCACTCCGAGATCGGCTTCTCGGTTCGCCACGCAGGCATCTCCAAGGTGCGCGGCAGCTTCACCGAGTTCGATGCAACCCTGACCACCGGCGAGACCCTGGCCGACTCTTCGGTTGAGGCAACCGTCCAGATCGCATCGGTCAACACCAAGGATGCCAACCGCGACGCTCACCTGAAGGGCGAGGACTTCTTCAACGCTGAGCAGTTCCCAACCATGACCTTCAAGTCCACCGCAGTCAAGGGCGACGCCGGAGAGTTTGTTCTCGTTGGCGACCTGACCATCCGCGGCGTGAGCAAGGAAGTTGAATTCGAAGCTGAGCTCGGCGGCGAAGCTGTTGACGCCTTCGGTGCAACCCGCGTTGGCTTCTTCGCATCGACCACCATTTCCCGCAAGGAATTCGGCATCACCTGGAACGCAGCACTGGAAGCCGGTGGCGTTCTGGTCAGCGACAAGGTCAAGATCGAAATCGACGCTTCGTTCGTACTGGCAACCGCAGAGTAATAGTTTCCCGAAAGCCGTCATGGGGATGACGGCGTAAGGGCCGATACCGGAAAGCCCCGGCTCACGAAAGTGAGCCGGGGCTTTGCCGTTAAGAGCGTAATTGCGAGGTGCCTAGAACTCGCTGAATGAAGGTTCCATGGAAAAGGCGAGCAAGCCGAGGAACATGAAAGCGAAATACGCAACCCAAAGGATGCCGAAAATGGTGCCGATCCAGCCGGTCACCTTGCCGACCGTGGCTGCCGTGTTGAATCCCCTCTCGGCTTTGTTGGCTTTGGAAATAGCAATCGGCCCAAGAATCACGCCTGCAACGAAAAGGGACAAGATGCCAAGAATCATCGAAGTCTGCGCCAACTGGGCGCCTTCGAAATGGGCTGCAGGCGGATAGCCGAAGTTGCCCGGGGGATATGGGCCCGGCTGGCCGTGAGCCTGCTGGTTGTAGTACGGCTGCTGAGGCACCCCATTGAGCTCGTAGTAGCCAGGCTGCTGGTACTGCTGGTTCTGCCCCTGCTGTCCCGAAGAATAAGGGTTTCTCGGTTCTTCGCTTGGACTGGTCATGACAACCTGCTTTCCGTTCGTGAAGCTCATGCGCCTAGTTCAAGATTCTCTCATGCAGATGGCCAAAGCGCCTGAGCAATAGGAACTTTCCGCAACGAAATGAAGGCTCGAACCTGCCAGGATGCCTAGCTTGCAGGATGCTTTCGGCGCCAGAGCGCATGGGTGCCGGTCGCCAACGCCACGAGCAGCAGGCTGAATGCCAACCCGAAGCCGAAGATCTGGCCGTAGCCGCCATGCTGCGCCAGATCCGCGGTGAGGTAGGTCGCCGCAGAAGCTCCGGCAAACAGGGCAAAGACGAAGAGCGAAACGGTGGTGGCCCTCGCGTCTGGCGAGATATCGGTTGCCCAGCCCTGCATGGACGAGTGCATGATGGCATTCGTGGCGCCCAGCAGGAATGCCGTGACGGTGTACGAGGCAGGGTATGGTGCGAATGCTGAGGGGAGGAACGCCGCGCAAAGCACCAGTCCGCCAGCGCCGATAAGCCACGTTCGGCTGAAACGTGCCACCAATCGGCGCATCAAGCGCGCGCCCAAGATGACTCCCACAGCGAAAGCGCAGCCCAGCGCTCCGGCCAGGCCGATGGAGACACCTGATTCCTGCAAGGCCGGGACGATATAGGTCAGCAAGCCCATCAGCAGGCCGCCTTCGAGGAAGACGATGCTGTAGAGGGCCAAATTCATTGGACGCAACGCGGCATGGAAATTGAACCCGGACCGGGAACGCTCCGGCTCCGCGGACTTCCGCAGGGAATACAGGGCAGCAATGCAACCGAGTGCAGGCAAGAAGAACACCAGCCGCCAATTGGCATAGGACGCCAATGCTCCCGAAGCCAACGTCGCCAAGGTCGTGCCCAGCGAGGAATAGACCTGCAGATCGGAAAGGCCCCGCGCGCGTTCTACACCGGTGCGGGTATCGCCCAACAGCGTCAAAAGGGTCGGGTACAGCGCTCCGAACATGAGCCCGGAGATGGAGCGGGCAATGAGCAGCGGCAGGTAGTTGGTGAACAGGATGCTTGCGATTGCGGCCAGCGCGGCTCCGATGAGCGCAGCACGCAACACCGCCAAGCGCCCGAAGCGGTCACTGAGCATGCCCCAGATCGGCTGGCCAATGGCATAGAACAAGGCATAGGACGCTACCAGTTGGACCGCTTGCGCGAAGCTGAGCGAGGTGCCGACCGACAAAGCGACCAGCATCGGCGGGGTGCCATAGCGGTCGAAGAAGGAGAGGAAGCCTATGAAGCGCAAAGCAGAATCGGGAACGCCATGTGCCCCAGACTGGAGGTCCTGATCTTGCCGCATTCCGGCCTTTCGCATCTATTTCTTCTGCTTACCTACCCATGTAAGCAGAACGCGCCCTGCACAACTGCCATTCATGACAGTGGTGCAGGGCACAAGACGAGCCGCACGTCAGGCAGTCACCACGGTTCCGGCCATGAATCGGGCGAAGAACTCCGTCAGAGCCGAGGTGCCGTCCAAGGGCAGCACCATGGAGACGTACTGGTCCGGGCGAACGACCACCAGTGCCCCGGTGGCACGGTCGATGCCGCGAACCTCGTAGATTTCCTCCCGCCGTCAACCAGCTGCGAGGCAAAGGCCTTTTCATAGTCGCGCAGGCCGTACTTGCCCTTGGCCGGAACCAGCAGCGCCGGCAGATCCGCAACGGTGGTCTCGGTGTGCGAACCCTGGTGCACGCTGCGCAGGTCGAACACAGCGTCGACATCTGCGCCGGCAGGCGTGAACCGCCGCAGCGGCGAGTTCGGGTCCTGCGCCAGGAACTGGATCAGGGCATCGTAGTTCGGCGAGGCACCTTTGGCATCGCGGTCCGCGAAGGCGTACAGGCGCCACCGTCCATCTGCTTGGGCGGTGTGGCCCAAGCCGATGCGCTGCGCATCGGCAATGCGCGTGACATCCGAAGAGTGGAAGCGCTCGCCGACGGGGAAGCCGGCAGCCAGATGCTGGTGCTCGGTGCCGCCAGTGAGCAGCGAGGGCGTGTAGCGGGTGCCGAAGCCGGCGGTGAACTGGCCGCCGCGCTGGAATTGCTCCTGGATCTGGTCTGGATCCAGCCCGCCTGCTTCGGGCTTGCCGGGATCCTTGGGCGCGGTGGACATGGTCTTGGACCAGTGGGTGTCGAAATCGATCAGTTCCTGGGCGATGGCCTGGCGTTCTTCGGAGTAGGTGCGCAGCAGCGAGCTGTGGGCGCGGCCTTGCAGCACGGCGGCCAGTTTCCAGCCGAGATTGAAAGTGTCCTGCATGGAAACATTCATGCCCTGGCCGGCCGTGGCCGAGTGGGTGTGGCAGGCATCCCCGGCGATGAAAATGCGCGGTGACGTATCCGGGGCCGCATTGGCATCCAGGTCATCGAAACGGGCGGCCACGCGCTGGCCGACTTCATAGACTGACCACCATGCGATCTCCTTCACGTCCAGCGAGTAGGGGTGGATGATCCGCTGCGCGGTGGCAATCAGCTGGTCCGAGGTGAAGCGGCTGCGCGCCTCGCGGTCTTCTGGGTCCAGGTCTCCCATGTCCACGTACATGCGGACCATGTATCCGCCCTCGCGTGGGATCAACAGGATGTTGCCGCCATCGGCGGACTGGATGGCTGCCTTGAAGCGGATGTCCGGGAAGTCGGTGGTGGCCAGAATATCCATGACGCCCCACGCATGGTTGCGGGCATCGCCTTCGAGCTTGATGCCCAGGGACCGGCGCACAGCGGACCGGGCACCATCGGTGCCCACCACGTACTTGGCCTGGATCTGCTGCTCTTCGCCGTTGCGCCGGACGGTGGCCGCCACAGGATAGTCCCCGTCATTGGTGTTTTCCACGGAGATCAGCTCTACTCCATAGTAGGGAGCTGTACAGCTTGGGCTCTTGGAGGCCTTGTCGAAGAGGAAATCCTGGAGGCGGGCCTGGTTCACGATCAGGTGCGGGTATTCGCTCAGGCCCTCGGCAACGTCCTTGACCCGGCTATTGCGCGTGATCTGCGAACGGTCTTTGGCATCAGGGCCCCAGAAGACGGTCTCGTTCACGCTGTAGCCTTCGCGCAGCAGGCGGTCTGCCAGGCCGAAGGCGTTGAACATTTCCACCGTGCGGCAGGCGACGCCATCGGCGTGGCCCATCAGCAGCGGTTCGCCATTCTTCTCGATGACCAGGGTGTGCAGGTCGCCGAACTCGGCGAGCTGCGCAGTCAAGATGGCCCCGGCCGGACCGGTTCCGGCGATGAGCACATCAACTTGAGTGGGGAGTACCTCCGGGTCGTGCTCGCGCTGCGCTGGCTGGATATCGGGGCTTCCGGTGCGGAAGCCATTGAGGTAGTACTGCATGTTCGGCCTTTGCAGGTTGACAGCGTCGTGATGCCGCTGTGGAAAGGTAAAAGGATTGCCTTGAGGCTATTGCTTTTCCGCGATCTCAGGCCATGTTGTTCTGCAGAGCAGAATTCTGGGCCATGCTGCGCACTTCGGAGCGGGCCGCATGCAGCGCGTAAGCTCGGAGCATGCAGTTCAAGAGATACCGCCGGAAGCGGCCGTCCTATCCCATTGCCTCGGTGGATAATGCCTTGGCCCTGCTTGAGTTGCTGCGCGATTTCGGCACCCTGCGCCTGAGTGATGCGGCGCTGGAATTGGGCATCTCGCGCTCCACGGCCCACCGGCTGCTGGCCATGCTGGTGTACCGCGGTTTTGCCGACCAGGATGCCGCTCATCGATACATTCCCGGCCCGGCCTTGGGCGTGGCTCCGGCGGGAATGAGGTGGACGGCAGAGCTGCGTCGCCGCGTGCATCCGCACCTGCAGGCACTGAGCGATTAGCAGGACGAGACCGTGAACCTGATGGTCCGCGCGGGCACGCAAGTGCGCTTCCTGGCCACCGTACAAGGCTCGCGCGCCGTGCGCGTGGGGGACCGGCAAGGCGAGGTGATGCCGGCGCATTCCGCCTCGGCTGGGAAGGCCATGCTCGCCCAGCTGGGTCTCCCAGCGGTCAAGGACCTGTATCTTTTCGAATCGAAGATCAACGGCACCGACTTCCCGCAGTCCTGGTTTGCCGGTTTCGAGCAGGAGCTTATTACGGCCAACCGGCGGGGCTTTGCCGTGAACTTGGAAGAGACCGAAGTCGGCGCCAACGCATTGGGCGTGGCCATCCGGGACGGGGCCGGCGAGGTGGTCGCGTGACTGAGCGTTTCGATCCCGCCGGTGCGCTTCCGCCAGATGTTCGAGGCTGGGCTGCCCTCGGCGGTCTTCGCGGCGCGTGAGCGCATTGAAGCCGGCTTGGAAGATTTCATTGCCGGGCAGTAACCGGCAATGGCAGCTGGAAGGCATTAAAAACTCGCGGCCGGTTCCCTGGAGGTTTAGGAGGGGAACCGGCCGCGATAGCTTGGTGAGCTGGCCTTAGAGGCCGCGGACCATCAGGACGTCCAGCGTACGCGGGCCGTGTACGCCTTCGACGCGTTCCAGCTCGATATCACTGGTGGCCGACGGACCGGAGATCCAGGTCTGCGGACGGGTGATCGTCAGCCGAGGCATGGCTTCCGGAAGCAGGCGCACGATCGAGGAAACCGGCACGATGCACACATGGTGATCTGGCACCAGCGAGATCGCGCGGCGTCCCTGGTTCGGCTCGCCGTCAAGGATGATGGTGCCCGACTCGGCAACCGACACTGCCGAGGAAGTGACCACTGCGCTGGTTTCATCCAGCTCGGCGATGCCCAGGCGTGCGCCCGGGGCATCCACGCGCTGCTCAACGCTCTCGCCCAGCGCGGAGAGCCAACTGGTGTCCAGTCCGTGCGGGTAGACGACGCTGGAGGCGCCGGCCAGCTTGGCGGCCACGAATTCCGGGATCTGCGCGGCGTCGATGACGTCCACTCCGGCCTTGTAATCCACCAGGCGGTCGACCAGCAGCTCGATGAGCTCGGCTTCTCCCATGTCCGAGGTCTTGCGGTATTCGCGTGGAACTTCGGGCGCGACGGGCGCATCGGCTAGCGCCGAGCGGATCCGCCCGAGGATTTCGTCTTTTGCGCTCACTTGGACTCCTTTTCGTCGCTCCACCAGTCGCGGAAGGACTTGCTTGGCGGGGCTGGAATGTCGCGGCTGGCGGTCCAGCCTGCGGCGATGCCCGGAAGCTTCTTGATCTTCTTGTCCTTGCCGGACACCAGCCGGCCCAGCGGCAGGGCTTTCTCGAGCAGGCCAATGTTCTTGCCCTTGCCCAGTGCCCAGGAGCCGCCCTTCATCAGCAGATCCATTTGGGTAGGGATCTTGTGCTTGTCGCGGTTGGCATCCACATCGTCGCCGCGCAGGTGCACGAGGATTTCAGGGATGTTGATCTTCACCGGGCAGGCGTCGTAGCAGGCGCCGCACAGCGAGGACGCGTACGGCAGGGAGCCGTTTTCCTCGACCTCGATGCCGGTCAGCAGCGGGGAGAGGATCGCGCCGATCGGGCCCGGGTAGGTGGAGCCGTAGGCGTGGCCGCCGGTGCGCTCGTAGACCGGGCACACATTCATGCAGGCCGAGCAGCGGATGCAGTTCAGTGCGGTGCGGCCGAAACGGTCGGCCAGGGCCCGGGTGCGGCCGTTGTCCAGCAGCACGATGTGCACGTTCTGCGGGCCGTCGTCTTCGCTCACACCGGTCCACAGCGAGGTGTAGGGGTTCATGCGCTCGCCGGTGGAGGAGCGCGGCAGCAGCTGCATGAAGACCTCGATGTCTTCCCAGTGGGGGAGGACTTTCTCGATGCCCATGACGGTGATCAGGGTTTCCGGCAGGGTCAGGCACATTCGGCCGTTGCCCTCGGATTCCACGACGCCCAGGGTTCCGGTGTCGGCCAGCGCGAAGTTCGCGCCGGATATGGCGACCTTGGCGGCGAGGAACTTCTTGCGCAGATGTTTGCGCGCGGCCTCGGCAAGCTTGGCCGGCTCATCGGTGAGGTTCGGATCCACCACCGGCATTTGGCTCAGGAAGATGTCGCGCACCTCGGTGCGGTTCTTGTGGATGGCCGGCACCAGGATGTGGCTCGGCTTGTCGTGTCCCAGCTGGACGATCAATTCGGCGAGGTCGGTCTCGAAGGCTTCGATGCCCTCGGTTTCCAGGTGCTCGTTCAGGCCGATTTCCTGGGTGGCCATGGACTTGACCTTGACGACCTCTTTCGAGCCGGTGGCCTTGACCAGCTCGGTGACGATCTTGTTGGCTTCGGCCGCGTCGCGGGCCCAGTGGACGATGCCGCCACGGGCGGTGAAGTTCTTCTCGAACTCCTCCAGCCGCTCTTCGAGGTTGGCCATCGTCAAGTTCTTGATGGCGCTGCCGGCGTCGCGCAGCTCTTCCCAATCAGGGAGCTCGCCGACGACGTTCAGCCGCTTGTCGCGAATGGTGTGGGTGGCGTGGCGCAAGTTCTTGCGCATCTGGGTGTTGCCCAGTTCGCGGTGCGCCGCCTTGGGGAATGGCTCGGTCTCGAACAGGTTGCCCTGCCCGCCGGCAGGCATGCCGAGGAATACCTGGGTCACAGTGACACCGTCTCTTCCATGGTGCTGGCCAGGATATCGGCCAGGTGCAGGGTCTTTGGCTTGGCTCCGGTGCGCGAAAGGCCGCCGCCGATGTGCATCAGGCAGGAGGCGTCGCCGCCTGCGCAGGCCGAAGCGCCGGTGGAACAGATGTTCTTCATCTTGTCTTCGAGCATCGCCGAGGAAACATCGGAGTTCTTGATCGCGAAGGTGCCGCCGAAGCCGCAGCACTGGTCGGCTTCCGGAAGCTCGTTGACGGTGATGCCGCCAACGGTCTTGAGCAGATCCAGCTGGCGGTCGCCGAGCTTCAGCGAACGCATGCCGTGGCAGGAAGGGTGGTAGGTGATGGTCTGCGGGAAGTAGCTGCCCAGCTGCTCTGCCGCGTTGGTGATTCCCAGGACATCCACCAGCAACTGGCTCAGCTCATAGGTGCGCTTGCCGATGGCAACTGCGCGGTCCTTCAGCTCGGGCTTGCCCAAGCGCTCGGCCAGATAGGGGTGCTGGTGCTTGACCGAAGCGACGCAGGAACCCGAGGGGGCGACCGCGACGTCATAGTCTTCGGTGTCGAAGGCGTTGATGTGGTTTTCGACAACGGGCAGCGCTTCAGGCATATAGCCGGAATTCATATGCATTTGCCCACAGCAGGCTTGCGCCTTCGGGAAAATGACTTCATGGCCCAAGCGTTCCAGGATTTTCACGGTCGACTTGGCGGTTTCCGGATACATAGCATCCACAATGCACGTGGCAAAGAGAGCAATTCGCATAATAAATGACTCTTTCAAAGTGTGGTCAGACCATACTATTCCACACACTTCTTGATAGTCAAGACTTGTTGTGATGGCTCTCACCTTGTACTCTTGGTGGTCGGACCACATATGGTCAGACCATCTAGAGTAAGGACGCCCACACCGTGTTTACACCCACCACGGATCCAATTGCCGGGAGCATTGCTGTCTCAGCACTCGTCGCACTGATCCCGCTTCTCGCTTTCTTCGTGCTCCTCGCGGTGATCAAGGTCAAGGCCCACTGGGCCGGCCTCGGCTCGCTCGCCGTTGCCATCATCGTCGCGATTTTCGGCTGGAACATGCCGGTTGGATTGGCACTGAACTCCGGGCTGATGGGCATGGTGTTCGGCGCCTTCCCAATCGTCTGGATCGTTGTCATGGCGATCTTCCTCTACCAGGTCACCGTCAAGTCCGGACGTTTCGAGGACCTGCGCCGCGTATTCGACGTCATCGGCGGCGGCGACGTGCGCATCCAGGCCGTGCTGATCGCTTTCTGCTTCGGCGGCCTGCTCGAAGCGCTGGCCGGCTTCGGCGCACCGGTGGCGATTACCGCCACCATGCTGCTGGCACTGGGTCTGTCCCCGCTGCGCGCTGCCTGCGCCGTGCTGATCGCCAACACCGCCCCGGTAGCCTTCGGCGCCGTGGCCATTCCGATTACCACCGCCGGCGCGCTGACCGGCATCCCGGCTGCCGACATCGGCGCCATCGTTGGCCACCAGTCCCCGCTGCTGGCACTGTTTGTCCCATCGATCCTGGTGCTGATCCTCGATGGCTGGCGCGGCATGCGCCAGACCCTGCCGGCAACGCTGACCATCGGCATTTCCTTCGGTGTCGCGCAGTGGCTGTGCTCCACCTACTTCTCTTACGAGCTGACCGATATCGTCGCCTCGCTGATCGGCCTGGCCGCTGCAGTAATCCTGCTTCGCTTCTGGACCCCGAAGGGCGCCGACGAAGCACGCCAGCGCGTACTGACCGCTGAAGCCGCTGCGCTTCCGCACGAATCGAACACCAAGCTGCACGCAGGCAACACCTGGATGGCTCTGTTCCCATACCTGCTGGTCATCGTCATCTTCGGCGTGGCCAAGCTGTGGAAGCTGGGCGTCGACATTCCTGCATGGCTGGCAAGCACCGACATCAAGTTCGGCTGGCCGGGCCTGGATGGCAAGATCCTGAACGCCGAAGGCGAAGCGGTCACCTCCACCGTCTACAACTTCCAGTGGCTGTCTTCCCCGGGCACCCTGCTGCTGATCACCGGCCTGATCGTGGCCCTGGTCTACTCGTTGAACGACGGCAATGGCGAATACAAGATGACCTTCGCCGAGGGTGCTGCCGAAATCGGCAAGACCATCTACAACATGCGCTTCGCGGCACTGACCATCCTGTCGGTCCTCGGCCTGGCCTACGTGATGAACCTGTCCGGCCAGACCATCACCATCGGCACCTGGCTGGCGGGAACCGGCGCGTTCTTCGCCTTCCTCTCGCCAATCCTGGGCTGGATCGGCACCGCAGTGACCGGCTCGGACACCTCGGCCAACGCGCTGTTCGCCAAGCTGCAGCAGACCGCTGGCGTCAATGCCGGCATCGACCCGAACCTGCTGGTTGCCGCCAACACCTCCGGCGGCGTGGTCGGCAAGCTGATCTCCCCGCAGAACCTGGCCATCGCCGCCACCTCGGTGAAGATGGAAGGCCAGGAATCGGTGATCCTGAAGAAGGTCGCCGGTTGGTCCGTAGGCATGCTGCTGGTGCTGTGCTGCCTGGTTTACCTGCAGTCCACCCCGGTGCTCTCCTGGATGCTGCCATAGTCCTGACGGGCTAAAATAGATCCGATGTCAATGAACCCAGCTCCGCGTGCGTACCAGATCGTTCTCCAGGCAATTGAAGAAGATCTGCGCACAGAGAAGCTATCCGTAGGCGACCAGCTTCCCGGCGAGCGTGCGCTCGCGGAGCGGCATGGGATTTCGCGGGCTTCGGTCCGCGATGCCATCCGCATCCTTGATGTGATGGGCATTATCAAGACGTCTACCGGCTCCGGGCCCAACTCCGGAGCGGTGATCATCTCCAACCCTTCGGCCGGCATTTCGCAGGCCTTGCGGCTGCACTTGGCGGCCAAGGGCATCAACGTCCGCGAGATCGTCGAGTCGCGCATTCTGCTGGAAACCTGGGCCGCGCAAATGAATCCCCGCGACCCGGTCTACGCCCAGCAGGTGATCGACCGCACCGCGGTGCTGATCATGCGCATGGACGATCCGCAGCTTTCGCGCGAAGCTTTCCACCGCATTGACGCCGAGTTCCATGTGCTCCTGGCTTCCATGGCCGGCAATTCGGTGGTTGAATCCATGATGGAATCGCTGCGCAATTCGATCAGCGACTATGTCTCGGACTCGGTGCCCAGCGACGAGGCCTGGCAACCGGTGGTGCGCGTGCTGCGCCGCCAGCACAAGGCTATCCACCACGCATTCGCGACGAACCAGCGCGAGCGCGCAGCGCAGCTGCTCGAAGAGCACATCAACTGGTTCTACTCGCAGACGCGGTAGGGATAAGCAAGAATTCAGCACGCGCATGGCGCCCCGGATAACGGTTCGGAATTTTTCCGATCCGGCCCCGGGGCGCCATTGCCGCATCTGCTAGCTGGCGATGCTCACCGCAGTGGTCACCGGTACCGGGTTGGCGAACAGATCCAGTACCGGGCAGTGGGCATCCACTGCCTGGCGCAGTTCTTCATAGCGTTCGGCCGATTCGGGGCCGGTGATCTGGATGTCCAGTTCCACCGACGAGAAGCCCGGGCGGATGGACTTGTCAATGCCGAAGAGGCCACGGACATCGAGGTGGCCGTTGGCCTGGATCTTCACCTCGTCCACCTGGATGCCGAGGTTTTGCGCGTACAAGCGGTAGACCACAACCTGGCAGGAGATCAGCGCGCCGAGCGCATATTCCACCGGGCTTGCCGCGACATCATTGCCACCCAGGGCAGCTGGTTCGTCGACCTGGAAAGTGTGCTTCCCGGAGACAATGTTGCTGGCTACCGAATCGAACCCCTCGCCCTCGACGGTAAAGGTCAATTTGGCGCTTTGCGGGGCCGCCGAGATGCGTTCGCCCCAGCCCTTGCCTGCTTCCTGCAGGCGCTGTGCGCGGTCTTCGGATACGGTCAGGGTAGATGCTGCATTAGACATGAGGAATTAATCCCCTTTCTGGCGCAAGGGGCGCCATCGCTTACGCACCTTGGCGTTCAAGATGCGTCGAATCTTCACCTGGGGCACCCCGCACAATGACGCAGGAGGGTTGCCGTCCACTCAGCCAGGGCTCAAAGAGCGGAACTCGTGATTCTGTGGTTCTTTTCTATCGGCTGAGGTGCCAGCGCGTAAAGGGCAGGGGTAACTTTTCGTCATCGGGCAACTTGTCTGGCTGCTCGCTAAGATGGAATCGAGCTCTCGGGCACCCATTGCACGAACAATGAACGGCGAGTATGGAATTCCAGCTGACACTTTCTGCGGCCCAGACCTTGGTGACCGAATCTGAATACAACCTGGGCCAGTTCCTCTGCGATTCCGGAAAAGTGGAGATCGCCCACCGCGACATGAAGCCGGGATTTTCCCGCATTTCCGCATTGGTGCTGCGCGAATCGGTGATGGCCGAGCTGCAAATCAACCGCGGCAATATCAGCTTCACCAGCTTCTGCAGCAAGCATCCGGGCGTTCAATCCTGCGAGGATGTCGCCGCCTTGCTCATTGAAGTCACCACCGAAGAAGACCAGGGCTTCTTCGTCTCCGACTCCGGGGTGGACCCTTTCGCATGGAAACGCAACAGCAAGCCGCAGTGGGAACGAACCCTGGACCGTCTGCTTCCAGCAATTCCAGATGAGCAACTGGTTGACGAGGAACCGCTGGGATTGATCCTGAAAGTGGTCAGCGAACCCCGTTACGGAGGCGCGGACGCGCTGACCTTGCAGGCGCGGCCGGCCCGCCAGGGCACCAAGAGCCCTTGGGTCCAGACCGGAGTCAGCTGGCGCAATGTCGCCTTCGATGAGCGCTTCTCCAAGAAGCAGCGCCGAGCGGTCGTTGAACTGGACCGGCTGCGTGAACACGTGGAACAGAGCACCTACCGGCATTCGTGGGATCCCAAGGACTGGATCTCGCTGATGGATCTGCCTGGCCAGGACCTGCTGGATGCCTTCGAAGCCCTGCGTGACGCCGGAGTGCAGATCGTCAACGGCGGTTCCGCTGCCAAGCTCCCGGTGGAATTCAGCGAGATACCAGCCATGGCCCACGTGGATGTGCGCCGCACTGAACAGGGCCTGCGCATGGAAGGCAAGCTGCGCGGGCCGCGCGAAGAGCACCACCACCTCTTGCCGATCGGTACGCCACCGACCCTGCTGGCCTACGCCTCCAGCCCCTTGCCGAAGGCCAAGGAACTCGGATTGGCGCAGTTCGCTGAACCTGTCTCGAAGGAACTGGCGGCGTTCATCGACTCCGGTGCGCACATCATTCCGGATGGAGCCATCGATCTTTTCGAGACCCAGCATCTGGACCGATTGCGCGTGATGGCGCCGCTGAAGAGCGAAGATGGCAGCTACCGCATCCCGGTTCCCGCGCGCCCCAGCCTCAAGCTGTCCTTGGAAAGCATCCTAGCCCCGCTGACCGTGCGCTATTCCTGGGAGTACTCATCTAAGGGGCCTCGCCAGCATGCCGTGGAAAAGGAAATTGCCGCTTCGGTGCAGGACAAGCTCGGCGAGCTGGGTTTGCTGGGGCAACTGACCTCATCAGGAATTTTCCCTCCGAAGAAATTCAGCACCTCTGAGTCCATCGACTTCCTGGTCCACGCACTGCCGCTGCTGGAAGAGCATCCCGATGTCATCATCGAGGAGCAGAATCGGCTGCCGAAGTACCGGATCAGCGATGCCCCGGCGACGGTCAGCGTCGAAGCGGGTGAAAGCACGGGTGACTGGTTCGACCTGTCCGTGGAAGTGCTCCTCGGCGAGATCAAAGTGCCGTTCGCGCTGCTGCTCGAAGCCCTGACCAAGCAAGATGAGTATCTCATCCTCGATGACCTGACGGTGATCCCGATTGATGGTGCGGATTTTGCCCAGCTGCGCCAGCTGATCGCCGAAGCCGAGGAGCTGGGCACGGTGCAGGGCGATACGATTCGCATCCACAAGTTGAGCATCGACTGGTGGCAGGAACTGGTGGATCTGGGAATTATCGAAGCCCAGCACAACCAGTGGCTGCAGACCATGAAGGCATTGCAAAGCGGCGAGGAGATGAAGCCTGTTGAGCTCTCGGATACCTTCAATGCGCAGTTGCGCCCCTACCAGAGCCACGGCCTGTCCTGGCTGGACTTCTTGCGCACCCACGGCCTGGGCGGAGTCCTCGCCGACGACATGGGTCTGGGCAAAACCGTCCAGCTGCTGGCCTGCCTGGAACAGGCGCGCATTGAAGATCCCAGCCAGAGGTTCCTGGTGCTTGCCCCTACCTCGGTGGTGGGCAACTGGATCAATGAGGCTCAGCGTTTTGCCCCGCAGATGAGCGTCACCGGCATCACCTCAACCGCAAAGAAAAGCGGCCAGGATTTGGCTGCGCAGATCGGTGATGCGCAGCTGGTGGTGACCAGCTATACGATCTTCCGCTTGGCCTATGAGGATTTCGAGGCCGCCGGATTCAACGTGATGATCATGGACGAGGCCCAGCAGCTGAAGAACCACGCGTCCAAGGGCTACAAGCAGGCCCGGCAGCTGCCGGTGCCGTGCAAATTCGTGGTCACGGGCACGCCCATGGAGAACAACCTCATGGAACTGTGGGCGTTGGTCTCGTTGGCCGCACCTGGCCTGCTGGGCGGTGCGAAGTCCTTCAAGGACAACTACCAGAAGCCAATCGCCGACGGGGACCAAGAGCGGATGGAACGCTTGAAGAACCGTCTGCGACCATTCGTGCTGCGCCGCACCAAGGAGAAGGTGGTTCCCGAGATGCCGGCAAAGACCGAACAGGTCCTGGAAGTCGAGCTGGAGCCAGGGCACCGGAAAGCCTATGACCGCCGCTTCCAGCGCGTGCGGCAAGAAGTGCTGGGCCTGGTTGACGACGTCGATTCGAATCGCTTCCAGATTCTCCAGTCGCTCACCTTGCTGCGCCAGCTGGCTTTGGATCCCTCGCTGGTGGGCGAAGGCAATGCGCCCAGCGCGAAGCTGGAAATGCTGCGCGAGCTCATGGGGGATGCGGTTTCCGAGGGACACAAGATCCTGGTCTTCAGCCAATTCACCAGCTTCCTGTCCAAGGCACGCGACGTCGCCGAGGAACTGGGCATTGAGCACGGTTACCTTGACGGCTCCACCAGTGGACCGCGGCGCAAGGAACTGATTGACGGTTTCAGCGAAGGCAAATTCCCGGTCTTCTTCATCTCGCTGAAGTCCGGAGGATTCGGCATCAACCTCACCTCAGCGGACTATTGCATCCTGCTTGACCCGTGGTGGAACCCCCAGGCCGAAGCCCAAGCGATTGACCGTGCCCATCGCATCGGTCAAACCCGGCCCGTCTATGTGTACCGTTTGGTAGCCAAGGACACCATCGAATCCAAGGTGCTCGCGCTGCAGGCCAAGAAGACGCAGCTGTTCAACGATGTCTTGGGAGACACCGCCGAGGGATCTCAGAGCGCGGCGCTTTCTGCCGATGATTTCTTGGCACTGATGGATTGATGCGCAAAAAGCCGAAGCCTTGGAAACCATCTGGTTTCCAAGGCTTCAGCTGCATGGGGAGTATTAGAGAATCTCGTCAAAGCTGTGGTTGAGACGATGCAGGAGTTCTCCGAAGTTCTTCAGTTCGGATGCTTCCCATTCCTTGAGCTGGCGGCGCAGTTCCTGACGCAGCGTGTTGCCACTCGAACGCCATTTTTCCTTGGCTATATCTGTTGCCGAAACCAGCTGGGCCCGGCCATCGGAAGGATCCTGGGTACGGGTGACAAGGTCCAAGGATTCAAGGTGCTGCACGAGGCGCGATATGGTTGCCTTGTCCAAGCGCAGCTTCTCTGCGAGCGATCCCTGCTGCTGGGCCTCGTCACGGATGACCACTGCAAGCAAGCGGTACCCTGGGTCCTGCAGATCCGGGTGGATGATCTTGGCACGGCGGATCAGCATCTGGCGGGCACGCAATAAGATGGCGGTGAATTCTTCTTCGACCGTCTGCATCAATTCTTCTTCTTGCATATCTCCTATTCTAATCAGTGTTTCGCACGGGCAGGCAGTTCGCGTAGCCATCGATATTCGCACAGATCTCCTGCGCCCGGCGGGTGAAGGTGTCGTTCGAACGGCCTACGCTGAGTTGACGGGACGGCCATCTGGCTGTGTACGCTGCCTTGAAATAGGATCGGTGCGGACTACGCCCCTGCCGATCTCTGCCGGAGCGGGTGGCTTCTGCCAGCAAAGCGCTTATTGCAGTGGCTCGCTCGGCATTCAGCGAAGCTGAATGCGGGCATACGGTCCATGGACGATGGCCCCAGTGCGCAGTAGGTTGGAGGCAGCAACGGCAAACGATTCCAAAAGGTTGACGCTTCAACTAATGATTGGTAGGTTTGAATTATGACTCAGCGATCCGATACCCCTCCCGTCCTCTTCCTCAGCCACGGTGCTCCGCCGCTGGCCGATGACCAGCGCTGGACCAGTGAACTGGCCGATTGGTCCGGCACCTTCGAGAAGCCCAAAGATATTCTGATGATCTCCGCGCACTGGGAAAATGCCCCGGTGACGCTGAGCGCGACCCGGCAGAAGAACGAATTGGTCTACGACTTCTGGGGCTTTGACCAGAAGTACTACGACGTCCGCTACGACGCGCCCATGGCACCGGAACTGGCCAATCAAGTCAAGCGACTGACCTCCGCCTACGGGCACCACGTGGAGCGCGATGAGTCCCGAGGCCTGGACCACGGCGCCTACGTGCCGCTGAAGGAAATGTTCCCGGATGCCGACGTGCCGGTGGTTCAGATGTCCATGCCGACTCTGGATCCCTCGGGGCTTTTCGATTTGGGCAAGTCCTTGGCCCCCTTGCGGGATAGGGGAACCCTGATCGTCGGCTCCGGATTCACCACCCATAACCTGCGCTGGTTCAACCCGGCCGGTGGGCCGGACGTAGCCCCGCCAACGGCCTCCAGCGAGTTCGACCACTGGGCCGAAGAGGCCATGGCCCGCGGCGACGTGGATTCCATCCTGGACTTCCTGCACAAGGCTCCGGCAGCGCGCGAAGCACATCCGCGCTCGGAACACTGGGCTCCGCTGTACGTTGCGCTGGGAGCTGCCTACGCCTCGGGCGGCATCGATGCCAAGACCGCTATTGACGGTTTCTGGTATGGGCTGTCCAAGCGCTCCTGGACCTTGAGCTGAACAGTCTTGCTTAACGCGGCAAACGCGGCACCGATGGGTGCCGCGTTTGCTGTGTTAATAGGGATCTAGTTGGTTTGAATAACTAGCTGGTGGCTACCGCTGCATCATCGATGCGGAACAAGGTGGCCTGCCAGCTGTCTTCCACGCCCTTGAAGCGCAGGGTGACGGTCTTGCCGCGGAAGTTGCCCAGGTCAACGGTCTGCAGTTCGTAGTTCGAGCTGGCGTCCAGGTTGGACCAGGTCCCCATGTTGTAGGTTCCGTAGCCGTCCAGGACCTGTACGGTCAGTTTGTCATACTGGCTGTAGGCAGTAGTTTCGTTGGTCAGCACATGCAGGTAGAACTCCAGCTGCGCAGCGGAGGCATCTGCCGGGATGGTGACCTTCTGGTCCAGGGTGTAGGTGTTGGAGTTGCCCCAGCCATTGAGGCCAGCCAGGCCGTTGCCGGAACGGGCAGCCGGGCCTGTCTCGAAGGTGTCGGCGCGGTTAGCAGTCCAGTATTCCGAACCATTCTCGAAGCCCGCGTTCTTCAGCAGGTTGCCGCTTGGCTCCGGATCCGGGGTTGGCGTGGGGCCGGTGCCTTCCATGGCGCTCATGATCTTGGTAGCATCCACCAGACCGGCACCGCAACCGATGCTGCAACCGCCTGGCATCGCGCGGGTGCCTTGCTTCAATGCGGTTTCCACTGCGGCCGGGGACATCGACGGGTCGACCGACTTCATCAGCGCGACCATGCCCGCTACGTGCGGGGTGGCCATGGACGTGCCCTGGTTGAAGGTGTAGCCCTGGCTGGACGGGGTGGTGGTGCCGGTGTTGATCGTGGACAGCACGCCCTGGCCAGCGTAGCGGGTGTCGCCGCCTGGCGCGGTGACATCAATGGCCGAGCCGTAGTTCGTGTAGTACGACGGAGCGCCCGATGGGTTGCTTGCCGCTACGGTAATGACGTTCTCGCAGTTGGCCGGGCGGGAATTCGAAGCGTTCTGGCTTTCGTTGCCGGCGGCAACAACCACCGACGTACCACGGGACACCGCCGAGTTGATGGCTGCCTGGTAGGTGGAGCCGCACGCGCCGCCACCGCCAAGCGACATGTTGATGGTGTCAGCCGGAGTCGGGTTATTCGGAACGCCTGGGACCGAACCGCCAGAGGCCCAGATGATGGCATCGGCGATGTCGGAGAGGCTGCCGCCGCACTTGGCCAGGACGCGCACCGGCTGGATCTTGGCATCCGGAGCAACACCAGCCACGCCGCTGGAGTTGTTGGTGACCGCGGCTACGGTGCCGGCCACGTGGGTGCCGTGCCAAGAGGAGCTGCCCGAGTAGCTGCCGCCGCATTCACCGGCGGCGTACCAGTCGCCCTCATCCTGCGGGTTGGCGTCCCGGCCGTTGCCGTCGCGGGCCGACTCGGAGCTGGAGACGAAGTCGTAGCCGGAAATGACGTTGGCATTCAGGTCGGAATGCGAGGTAATGCCGGTATCCAGGACAGCGACGATGCTGCCTTCGCCGGTGGCGACGTCCCACGCCGACGGCAAGCGCATGCCGTTGGTGCCGCTGTAGTGCCACTGCTCGCCGTAGCGGGTGTCGTTGGGAGTCATGGAGATCTTCATGATGGCATCTGGTTCCACCGATTCCACGAGGCCGGACTGCGCGATATCGGCCATGAACTCCTTAGCACTATCGCCCTTGAGTTTCTTGTCGGCCTTCACCACGAAGCTGCCGGTGGCCATGGCGCGCATTTCCTTGACGGACACGCCGGCTGCCTTGGCTGCTTTGCCCCAGGCCTTGGCGCGGGAGGACTTGCCCGCTTCCTTGGCTGATGCCTTGTAGGTGACGATGAACTTGTCGTAGGCTTCGCCTGATTCAACCGAACCGATCTTGACCTTGTTGTCTGCGCTGGCTTTGGGGAGGGACTTTTCAGCGGGAATCGGAACGGGGGAGGCGGTGGCCGGCAAGGCGCCGATGCCGAAGCCGCTCATGCCGATCACTACGGCCGCCGAGACGGCCAAGGTCCTCCGAAGAGGGGTGGAAAAACGTGCCATTGATGTTCTCCTTATTGGGGTTTTTGGGCGCACAAAAGTCGGTGATCAATCGATGTGGTGTGTGCCGGTAGGAGCGTAACTGCTCTCCAACTCCTAAAGGAAGTACTTCTCGAATAAATCTTTTATATTCACGCATGTACTAAAAAGGTGTTTCACATATTTTTAGGGCTTGATCCGGACGAAAACGCGGATCTGCACAATGAACGGATGTTATTTGGCCAGCGGAGTGGGAAAAATTTTCAGATCCGATCTGACTAAGACATACATGTGATGCGATATCTGATTCGGAATAATTTATTCATGGCATTCAAAGGCGGTTCCAGATGGATTTCCTCGGTTCGAGAATCATCCGATGATGCGTAAGTGGGTGTGACTAAAAGCCTAATTCATTGAATAATGTGTCTTTAGGCAGGCGCGGTATGGAACGGGTGCCCTCCAGCTGTTGCCGGCAGGCGATCATGGACTAGTGGAACGTACAGCCGATGTGGCGCGGAATCCAGACGCCTTGCGTGAAGGCCGCATCATGCGAGCAAAATGATTTGTCGCGGAGCTACGGTGGTTGCAGACGACGTAGGCTGAAGCTGATGGCTAAGGGAGAGGGAATCGATGGTCCAAGGCGTGTTAGCAGTAGACGGCGGGCAGACTGGTATCAAGATCCGCTTCGAACACCGCGGCGAGATCAACGAGCTGCGCTTTCCCGGCGTGCAAACCAACGAGCCGGTCCCGCCGCAACTGGCACGAGCTATCCGCCACGCGCTGGCCGAGACCCCCGGAGTAATCACGATGATTGGTGTCGGCACCACCGGCCTGGTGAAAGCCGAACACGACGCACGGCAGCTCTTTGAACTCATCGGATCCCCAGAGATCACTGATATTGCGCTGGCGCATGATTCGGTGACCAGCTATCTCGGAGCAATGGGCGACCGCCAAGGCGTGGTTGTTGCCGCCGGAACCGGCGTTGTCTCACTGGCAGTGGGCCCAGGCTCGGTAGCGCGAGTCGATGGCTGGGGCTACATCATGGGAGATGCCGGCAGCGGCTATTGGATAGGCCAGCAGGCAATGAGCGCCGCCATGCGGGGCTTCGACGGCAGAGGGCCAGCCACTGCGCTGACCGACGAACTCGCGCGGCTCTGGCCCGACCTGACCGAGGCTTATATCGACCTGCAGGCCATGCCCAACAGGGTGGCAACAGTAGCCGCCTTCGCCCAGAACGTCGCCCAGCTGGCGGCCACCGATGACGTAGCCGCCGAAATCTGCGCGCGGGCTGGAGAGGAATTGGCTTGCTCCGCCGCGGCGGCAGTGCGCCGCGCGGGACTGGAACAGGACGCCGGTCCGCTCCCGGTGGCGGCCATAGGGGGAGCACTCGCCGGGAAATACGTCAGGAACAGCTTCGAGCAGCAGCTGCAGCTGCTCATCCCGACTGCAAGCGTCCAGGACTCGACGGGCAATGGGCTGGATGGGGCCCAAGGTCTGGCGCTCTTGCCGGAGGACCACCCATTGCATCAGCTCGTATCGCGCTTTCGTGCGCAGCCGTAAGTCGCGGACAGCGGTGAACACGGGCCATCAAATAGGTGCTGGCAAACAATAAGTGACAAGATTAGCTCAGAACCTAGTGATTATTAAGGAGTCATCGTGAGTTTCCGAGTTGGTCCCGTAGATCTTGTCCCAGAAGGCGAATCGCTGCTGGTTGAAGCCAAAGACAGCGGCGCAAGCGAAGACATCGCGATCTTCCACGCCGACGACGGCAACTTCTATGCCCTGCAGGATGAATGCACGCACGAAGTCGCGTCGCTATCCGATGGCTGGATCGAAGACTGCACGGTGGAGTGCCCATTGCACTCATCGAGCTTCGACTTGAAGACCGGCAAGGTGCTGTGCATGCCAGCTACCGTAGATGCCCGGACCTACACGGTGAACGTTGTGGATGGCTTCTTGGAGCTTGAAGTCTAGATGCCTTCCGTGCACATTATCGGAGGCGGGGTCGCCGGATACACCCTGGCCCGGCATCTGGTGCAGCAGAACTACCCCGGATCCATCAAGATCAGCGATGCCCAAGGCCTGCCCTATGACCGCCCTCCGCTGAGCAAATCCCTGCAGTTTGAACCGTTTGCACCGCTGTCCTGGTACCAGGACAATAATGTCGGGCTGATCCAGGAAGAGGTGGAGCGCCTGCAGCTGCCCCAGGCGGCCGATGACTGGGTGGTGCTGGCGACCGGCACCCGGCCCAAGGCATTGGAGATCCCCGGCGGGCACCACGCGCGCAGCCTGCACAGCGCGGCCGACGCGGCCTGGATCTCCGAGGTCCTGGAATCCGGGATGTTCGGCCAGAGAGTGCTGGTCATCGGAGCGGGACTGGTCGGGGCCGAATTCGCTTCCACCGCCAAGATGCTCGGCGCGCAGGTCACCCTGGTTTCCAACTCCAACGCGCCGCTGGCCCATGTGCTGGGCCAGGAGCTTGCCGAACAGCTGCACGCAGACCATGCCAACCACGGCATCACCACCGTGACCGGTGCGGTCACGGAGCTCGGTCCGAACCATGCCCTGGTCAACGGCCAGCGCCATGAGGCAGAGCTGATCGTGGCGGCCATCGGAGTCGAACCTGAAACCGCGCTCGCCGAGCAGCTGGGCCTGGAGGTGGATGACGGGATCCTGGTGGATGCGCAGCAGCGGTCGCTCAGCTGCCCGCAGGTGCTGGCCATCGGCGACGCCGCCCGGGAAGAAAACCAGCCGCGCACCGTGCATTGGGAAGCCGCGATGGAAGATGCAGCCCAGGCGGCGGCGACGATCATGGGCACTGCCGCTGTGCAGCGATCGGTATCGTGGTTCTGGAGCGACCGCCACGAAATGCACGTGGAAACGGTCGGCGACTTCAGCCAGGCCGCCAGCACCGTGACCCGCCTGAACCGGCGAGGCAAGATCCAGATGGTCTTCGGTCTCGATGCCAATGGCTCATTGGTGTCAGCCTCGATGATCGATGGAGGCCTGATGGCCAAGGCAGTGAAACGGCTGATCGCCAAGTCAGCCACCCCAAGCATTGAACAATTCAAGGACCCAACCGTGGGTCCGCGCGAGTTAGGCCGGTAGGAAACTTATGAGTGCAGCCGAACCGATGGACGTTCCCGCGGCCCTGCGGACGCCCATCAAACGAGTTGGCCCCGGCTGGATCGCCGCGGTGGTCATTGTCCACATCGGCATCAATGTCGGCTTCTTCGCACCGATCCAGGTGCTGCTCGGCTTGCACGCCGAACAGCTGGACGCCAGCCAGAAGAATGCGATTCTTTCGCTGGTCACCGGTGTCGGCGCGGCCGTCTCGTTGGTAGCCAACCCGCTGTTCGGCGCCCTGAGCGACCGCAGCACCTCGAAATTCGGGCGGCGCATTCCGTGGGTGTTCTTCGGAACAATCTGCGCTGCACTGGCCCTGCTGCTGATGTCGACAGCGCACACCGTCAGCACGCTGGTCATCGGCTGGGCGCTGATGCAAGCGGCCGGCAATGCAGCATTGGCAGCGATCTTCGCGGCCATCCCGGACAAGGTGCCGGTGGAACAGCGCGGCATGGTTGGCGGGCTGGTGGCCCTAGGACAAACCTGCGGTTCGCTGATCGGTGCAGTGATCGGCATGGTCGCTGCCAGCAATCTGGTCTTCGGCTACGCGATTGTCGCAACCGCCGTGGCGATTTGCTCCATCCCTTTCGTGCTGATGCGCCAAGACGTCGCGCTGCCCAAGGGCGCGCTGGAGCCGCTGAAGCCGCTGGAATTCCTGCGCAGCTTCTGGATCAACCCGGTCAAGCACAGCGATTTCGGCTGGGCCTGGCTGACCCGCTTCCTGCTGTATCTGGGCTGCCAGCTCTGCCTGGTCTACCTGCTGTTCTTCCTGCAGGACGCCATCAAGCATCCGGAGCCGGCCCAGGGAGTGCTGGTGCTGACGGCGATCTACGCCTTCTGCGTCATCTTCTCCTCGGTGATTTCCGGCAAGCTGTCGGACAAGGATGGCAAGCGCAAGAAATACGTCATCCTCTCCTCGGTGATCGTGGCCGCCGCGGCAGGCGTACTCACCTTCGCTACCTCGTTCACCACCGCCATCATCGCCGCAGTGCTCCTGGGCATCGGCTTCGGCGCGTATCTGGCGGTGGACTTCGCGCTGCTGACCCAGGTTTTGCCGAATGCCGATTCTCGCGGCAAGGACCTGGGCATGATCAACATTGCCAACTCCCTGCCTCAGGTGGTCGCGCCGCTGATCGCCTGGCTGACGGTGACCTGGTTTGGCGGCTACCGGACCCTGTTCCTGTGCTCGGTGGTGATCAGCCTCCTCGGCGCCGTGCTGGTACGCCAGATCAAGAGCGTTCCGTAAATCCTGGGCCAACCAGCTTGCGGCATCGTGCAGCCCGCCGGCCAGGAAGCTGCGCGTCGCCGGGAACTGGTGGGGAAAAGCGCCAAGGGGCGCCATCCGAGGTCGTATGATGAATCCAGCGATCCGCAATAACGAGGAGCAGGTGCGGCCGAATGCCACTGAATGAACCAGGACGGGAAAGCCGTGCGACGCAGCTTGACGGCATTGACCGCAAGTTGCTGGCGCTGCTGGCGAAGAACTCGCGGCGGACCAACAACTCCCTGGCCGAAGAGCTGGGCATCGCGCCGTCGACCTGCCTGGCGCGCTTGAACGCCTTGCGTGATTCGGGAGTCATCTCGCGCTTCACCATTGAAGTGGACCCGGCGGTGCTGGGCCGCGAATTGGAAGCGCTGATCTTCGTGAAGATCCGGCCCGGAGCCCGTCACCTGATGTCGAACTTCGCCAATGACATGCGAAGCAAGCCCGGGGTGCGGCAACTGTTCTTCCTCGGTGGTGCCGACGACTTCGTCCTGCACGTCGCGGTGCGCAACTCCTCGGACGTGCGCCAGTTCGTGCTCGACAACCTTTCTGCGAATCCCGCAGTCGCGACGACGCAAACCTCGCTGGTGTTCGAACACGGACACGGCAGCGGAGAGTTCTGACCCGCATTCTTGCCGTTTCTCGACCGTTCGGTGTTCGCAGGAGCGGTCTGCCTCACGGCATTGCTCGAAGAAACATGCTAAACTTGATGTTCTTCTCTTAGCATGGCTGCGGCCCGTTGGCCGCTGGGGACCGGTTCTCCAGCACGGCAGTGGAACCTGCCGCAGCTGCGACTGAATGAATGGGGAGGTTGAGAAGTCCATGAATTTTGACGCAACTCTGATCACCGCAGTGGTGACGTTGATTGTTCTGGCCGTTGCAACTGCTGTGCTGGTCATCCGGTACAAGCGCACTCATCAGGCGGAAATCCGCCAGGCGCTGGTTGCCAAGGCCCGCAAGCGCGGCGTTGCCTCGCCGGAAGACCTGTCGAACCACGACCTGGCATTGCAGATCCGCGCAGCGAAGCGCCAGCGCAAGCAGGACGGCAAGGATCTGAAGACCGCATAGGGTTTGGCCCTTTGCGCTGATCGTGCTGAGCCCCAGTCCACTTTTGGACTGGGGCTCTGCCGTGCCGCCAACCATTTCACGCGCTGGTCTGCGCATTTATCGACGACGAATAATCCATGAAATGGCATCATTCGCAATTCCCTGTGACCTGCGAAATACCAGCCAATAACTAACCCGGAACAATTATTGGAAACTATGCTCCCCGTCACCAGAAAAGTCGATCTAGCCCCAGAATCATGCGGATTGCATCACAAGGTCGTGTGGGCTTCTGAACAAACCACTTCTCAATAGATAAATGGTCGGAAATGATGGATATGACTGGAAATGCGCAAAATGATAATTCTTTAGGAGCAGCAGCAATGGCCTCGATCCCACTCGGTGAAGACATCCTCTTGGCACGCCACGGCGCCAACATCGTCAAGCTTCGCCAGGATCGCAAGAACCGCATGACTGTTGCCTATTTGCGCAGCGGGGCAATCGACACTGCCTCGAATCTGCTCACCGCTCCGGTTCCCGCATTGACCCCGGCAGCCAGCTTCACCGAAGGCGCAGCTCGCTACCTGAACGATGAAGCCGAGATCAGCCGCGGCGAGGTCCGTTCGCTGGTCAAGATCTCCCTGGGCTTTTCTGCCCTGATGGGCGTCGTGTTCGGCGGACTGGTCCTGGTGTTGTACAAGGTCGGCGGCAACGAAGCGCTCCAGTCGCTGAGCTACATGAGCGCTGTACAGTAGCTTTCCAAAGCATCTTCAGAAGACGGGATCCCGGGGCAACTCGGGGTCCCCTTTTTCGTGCGTCCCCGATTGGCATCGGTTCTGCCTTGGGACTTGCGGCAAGTCTCGTATTTCTGGCCTTGCGGGCATAGGATGGCGGCAACCGACAAGGATGGGAGCAGGCCATGCGTTTTGTTTTGGAAGTCAACTTCGATACCGAGGACATGCAGCTCAAACCGTTGGAAGAGCTGCAGAAGATTCTGCGGGACTGGTCGACGAACATCACGATGTATCCGATCGTTGCCGGCGCCCAGGAGGACGTCTACGACTCCGACAACGAGCAAGTAGGGGAGTGGGCCATCCTCGACGACTAGTTCCGTCGCTTGGAGAACCGCCCGATGGCGTAGCCTGCCGCCAAAGTGATAAGCAGGATCAGCCACAACGGTGCGGCGGTATGGAAGAGGAAGAATTCCACGCGCACATAGGTCAGGTTCTGCAGGATGAAGACCAGCGCAATAGCCACCAGTGCAATGGAAGCCCACTGCTTGCCGGTGATCCGCGGCTTCGGCTCATTATCCATGGTCAGCTTCCGTTGGCCAGCAGGCCGGATACCAGAGCCGCGAGCCCGCGCTGGAACGAATCATCGCTGGTATCGAGCTTCGAGCGGCGTTGCGCCGCCACGGCCCGGGTGAAATGCGGAGTCAGATCCTGGTGGTTGCTGGTATCGAAAATGTCATGGGGCGCGGCGGTGTCCATGGCCGAGCCAAAAATGAACGACTCCAGTGCGACAATCGTCGGCACAATCTCGTTCTCCGCCATGCCGAAGTCCGCCAGTGCTTCGGCCACGCGCTCGTACATGCCCAGGGTGCGCGGTGAATCGGTGACCGGCAGGACCGCAATGACCGGGATCAACGGAATGTGCCGGGCGAAGACGTTGCGGTAGCTCGTAGCCCACTTCAGCAGCGCTTCCTTGATGCCCGCCTCATCGAAGACCGACGTGTCGATATCGGCCATGACCCATTCCTGGATCCACTGCAGCAGGTCGTGCTTCGAATCGACGTGGTTGTAGAGCGCCGAGGGCGAGACGCCGAGGGACTTTGCCAGCCGCTGCATGGTCAATGACTCGTAGCCGTCCCCGGAAACCAGTTCCAGCGCATGCTCGGTGATGCGCTCCCGGTTCAGCACCGCCTTGCGTGGGCGGCCGGCTCGTCTCGCTTCCGTTTCGCTCATGCGGACCTCTTCCTGACGTGGGGTGCTTCACAACTGGATGTTCGTACCCTATGCTATATGACAGGTAAATGAACTATATTCATTTAATTGTGCAAGGGAGCGATCATGAAACATCTCGAACGCGACGTCGTCGTCATCGGTGCGGGACCCTCGGGGCTGACGGCCGCCTATGAGCTGAGCAAGGCAGGCAAGTCCGTCGCCGTGCTCGAAGCCCGCGACCGCGTGGGCGGCCGCACCTGGACCGAGCAGATGGACGGGGCGACCATCGAAATCGGCGGCCAGTGGATCAGCCCCGACCAGACCGGACTCTACTCGCTGATCAACGAGCTGGGCATCGAGACCTTCGAACGCTACAAGGCCGGCAAGAGCGTCTACCTCACCGAGGACGGCGAACGGATCGCCTACGAAGGGGAGGACTTCCCGGTAGCCGCCAGCACCGTAGCCGAAATGGACAAGCTGGTAGCGCTGATGAACGAACTGGCCGCTGGCATGGATCCGGACAGGCCATGGGAGCACCCGCAGGCCGAAGAACTGGACAAGATCTCCTTCCATCACTTCCTGCGCCAGCACTCCGCCGACGAACTGGCCTGCAACAACGTGGGACTGTTCATCGCCGGGGGCATGCTCACCAAGCCGGCGCACACCTTCTCCGCGCTGCAGGCGGTGCTCATGGCGTCCTCGGCCGGCTCCTTCGACAACCTGGTCGACGAGGACTTCATCCTGGACCGGCGCATCGTGGGCACCATGCAGGGCGTCTCCAAGACCCTGGCCGAAAAGCTGGGCGAGGACATCGTCTTCCTGGCCAACCCGGTGCTCAAGCTCGAATGGTTCGACGGCGGCGTGGTGGCCCACGGAAGCAGCGTAACCGTCTCGGCCAAGAAGGCCGTGCTGGCGGTGCCGCCGAACCTGTACTCGCGCATCTCCTACGTTCCGGCGCTGCCGCGCAAGCAGCAGGTCACCCACCAGCACCAGTCCATGGGCCTGGTGATCAAGGTGCACGCCGTCTACGGCACCCCGTTCTGGCGCGAAGAGGGGCTCTCCGGCACCTGCTTCGGTCCGGCCAACCTGGTCCAGGAAATCTACGACAACACCTACATCGGCGAGGAAACCGGCACTTTGGTCGGCTTCATCTCGGATCTGAAGGCCGATGCCATGTGGGAACTGGACGAGCAGCAGCGCCGCGCGGCGATCCTCAAGTCCATGGCCGGCTACCTGGGGGAGAAGGCCCTGGATCCCAAGGTCTTCTACCTCTCGGACTTCGCCGCCGAGGAATGGACCCGCGGAGCCTACGCCACCAGCTACGATTTGGGCGGCCTGCACCGCTTCGGCCCGGCGCAGAACGAGAATGTCGGACCGATCTACTTCTCCTCCTCCGACCTGGCCGGCGAAGGGTTCCAGCACGTGGACGGCGCGGTGCGCATGGGCCGGCGCTCGGCCGCACGCATCATTGCCGCACTGGACGGCACCGATTACGACCAGAGCTATGACGGGGTGGCCACGCTGACCGCTGCCAAGGAAGAGGCGAACGCCTAAGCCATGAAATTGCTTGTAGGCTACACCGCTGACCAGCGCGGTGCCGAAGCCATCGAACTGGCCAGCGCCCTGGTGGCTGGCACCCGCGATGCATCCTTGAAGATCGCCATCGTGCTGCCAGCCTCCACCCCGTTCAATGCGGTCTACCCCGGCGGGGATCATGGATTCTCCACCATCCTCTCCGCCCAGGTGGACCGCTGGGCGGCCGAAGCCCTGGCCCTGGTGCCGGAGGGCATCGCCGCCTCGGCGGTAGCCCGCTCGGTGCCCTCGGTGGCCGAGGGGCTCATCGCCCTGGGCGAGGAATTCGGGGCGCACGGGATTGTGCTGGGCGGGCGCAAGCGCCACCGCGCCGGCTTCTTCAGCCCCGGGGCGATTGCCAACGCGCTGCTGCATTCATCGCCGATGGCAGTATTCATGTCCTCGCCGGCGTCGTTGGCCACGCTGCGCGCAGCCAACGGGAAGATCACCCGGCTGACCGCCTTCGTCGGGGACCGGCCCGGCGCACGCGAGGTCATCGGCCTCTCGGCGCGGATCGCTGCCGCCTGCGCTTTGCCGCTGCGCGTGGCCACGCTCATCTCCCAGGCGGAGCTGGCCAACTCCGAGCAAGAGCTGGGCGACCACCTGGCCAAGACCCGCAGCTATCTGGAGGAACTGACCGAGTCCCTGGGCCTGGATGCGGCCATCGAGGTGGTCTCCGGGCAGGGACTGGATGAAGCCACGGCCCAGCTGTCCTGGCAGGACGGGGACCTGGCGCTGCTCGGTTCCGCCCGGCTGGCCGCTCCGCGGCGTCTATTCATCGGGCCCAAGGCCCAGCGGATACTCGGCCAGCTCAACGTGCCCATGGGCGTCATCCCGACCCTTGATGCGGCCCGCTAGGAAACACCGCAAAAATCCTGCACCACCCCTTATATTCCCCGGACGCCTGCCGCGAAACTGCCCGGACGGCGCCTCACTGACCCCTGACGGAAGGTGGCTCGGTACTTGTAGCCGACGCACGCACACCCCGCTGAAAGTTTGAAGGTAACCACCATGTCGCAAGACCTGAGGCAGGCATCGCCGCCTGCACGCTCCGAGAGCGGACTGCACGAAAAAGGACTGCCCAAGGGCACCGTGGGCGTTCTGGGACTTGTCGTTATCGGCATCTCCTGCATCGCCCCGGCCTACACCCTCACCGCGGGGCTCGGCGCCACCGTGGCCGAAGTCGGCACTAGCCTGCCGGCGATCCTGCTGGCCGGGTTCCTGCCGATGCTGCTGGTGGCACTGGGCTACCGCGAGCTGAACAGCGCCATGCCGGATTCGGGCACCTCCTTCACCTGGGCGACACGTGCCTTCGGGCCGATGATCGGCTGGATGGGCGGCTGGGGCCTGATCGCCGCGACGGTGATTGTGCTCTCCAATCTGGCGGCCGTGGCCGTGGACTTCTTCTACATCCTCCTTGCCCAGCTCACCGGGCAGGATTGGATTGCCGAGCTGACCACGAACTTGTGGATCAACATTCCCACCACGCTGGTGTTCATTGCGGTGGCCGCCTGGATTTCCTATCGGGGCATGAACGCCACCAAGGTCTTCCAGTACGTGCTGGTCGGGTTCCAGGTCGCGGTGCTGCTGCTCTTTGCCATCATGGCGCTGACCTCCAGCCAGCCCAATGATCCGACGCCGATTACCTGGCAGATGTTCAACCCCGCCGGCATCGATACCTTCTCGGCCTTCGCCGCGGGCATCTCGCTGTCCATCTTCGTCTTCTGGGGCTGGGATGTCACGCTGACCATGAACGAGGAAACCACCGATCCGAAGAAGGTTCCCGGACGCGGTGCCACCTGGACAGTGCTGGTGATCATCGCGCTATACCTGGCCGTGTCGCTCGGGGTGATCTACTGGGCCGGCGTAGGCACCACCGGTTTGGGCGCAGGCAACCCGGAGAACCAGGAATCGATTTTCGCTGTGCTTTCCGGTCCGGTCATGGGCCCGCTGGCCATGCTGATGTCCCTGGCCATCTTGTCTTCCTCGGCTGCCTCGCTGCAGTCCACCATGGTCTCGCCGGCGCGCACCTTGCTGGCCATGGGCTACTACAAGGCGCTGCCCTCCAATTTCGCGAAGATCTCCGCGCGCTTCATGTCCCCGTCGGTAGCGACCTTCGCTGCCGCCGCGGCAGCTGCCGGCTTCTATGTGATCACCCGGCTGCTTTCGGAGAACGCGCTATGGGATACCATCACCGCACTGGGCCTGATGATCTGCTTCTACTACGGGCTGACCGCGTTGGCCTGCGTCTGGTACTTCCGCGGTGAGCTGTTCGATAATGCCCGGAATTTCTTCTGTAAGTTCTTGGCGCCGCTGATCGGCGGCATAGTGCTGCTGGTGATGTTCTTTGCCACTGCCATTGAATCCATGAATCCGGAGTACGGCTCGGGCTCCGAAATCGGGGGAGTAGGTATGGTGTTCATCCTCGGGGTTGGCGTGCTGCTGCTCGGCGTGGCCATCATGCTGTGGATGCGCCTGCGCAACCCCGCATTCTTCAGGGGTGAAACCATCAGGACCCGCAAGCTGCTGAAGTAGCACAAGAGCCGAAAACCCAATGGCCCGCCCATGAGCAGATCATGGGCCGGTCATTGGGGTTGCTGCTTGAGGGCAGCAAACTACCGCAGTTCTAGGTTCCGCGAGCTCAGGCCAGCAACGGGACTAGACGTTGGATTTGGCCCCGGCCATGTGCATGGCTACTCCGATGGCTGCCAGCACGGCGCCAAACGGGGTGAGCGCGTTACTGATCAATGCGTTAATGAAACTCAGCGGGACGCTGGCCAATAGGGTTCCGCCATAGCCGGAATTCAGGCCCCACGACATCAAGGCCGGAATGAAGCTGCTGAGGAGAACACCAATCAGCATCACGACTACGCCGGTGACAATGATCTTCTTATGCGCTGCGAGCATCTTTTCCTCCTGTTGCCGTGGGCTGAGTAGTCATAACCGTAGCCACATCCACAGCTTTTAGCCATAGCGGCAGGACGACGATCTTGCGTAATGGGGCGCGGCACGGGACATTTCGCAACCTTTCCGTTGAAAGGCCACCAACCTGCGGGTCAATGGTTCAATAGGTTCATGGCTAACTCGGTACTTTTCATCTGCTCCCGCAATGCCGGCAAATCGCAAATGGCCGCCGCATTGATGGACTACATTTCTGAGGGGAAGGTGACCAGCTACTCGGCTGGAACCAACCCAGGTTCGGGCATCAACCAGGAAGCGGTTGAATCGCTCTCGCAGGCCGGCGCCGACATGTCCCAGGGCACGCCCAAGGCCATTGATCCGCGCGTTGTCGAGCAAGTCGACCGCGTGGTGATCCTTGGAACCGACGCGAATCCGCAGTTCGATCCGTCGATTAAGACCGAACGCTGGGTCACCTATGAACCCAGCGAAGACGGCATCACCGGTGCGGAACGGATGAACATGATCCGCGATGAGATCGCCGACCGCGTGCGTGAACTGTTCCACGAGCTGGAGCGGTAGAAATTACTGTTCTCGATGCTGCCCGTAAGACGACTCCGTGGTGGCTTCCCGGCGTGTGCCTGGTGCTTACCGGATGGTGCGCCAACCAGTACGTTTCGCTGATCAGCTGGTATCAGCAATTCCGCGAACTCAGCGAGTTCGAGGCGATGCTGGTCATGGGCAGCTACCTGGCAGGCATGATCCCTGCCTTGGCATTCGGCGGCCCCTGGGCCGACAGATACGGACGCAAGCCTTTCTCGCTGCTCGCCCTGGCCTGCTCGATTCTGGGATCCTTCGGGCTCATGGTCGGATCGCTTCACGAGTCCGGCCTCTATGCGGGCCGCATCTTCACCGGCTTCGGCATGGGCTTGGCCATGGTCGCCATCACCAGCTGGGTGAAATTGCTCAGTCCCGGCGCCGCCGGTGCAACGCGCGCCGCGCTGTGCACATCGCTTGGATTCGCCCTTGGCCCGGTCATTTCAGGGGCCATCGTCGGAGCCAGCGGCAGCCCGGAACTGGCGTATATCGTTCATGCCGCCACCGCTTTTGCCTGGCTGCTGCTGATGTTCACAACCCGTGAAGCTCCTGCGCTTGAACCAGCAGGGCGCAGTTCGCGGGGTGAAGCGACAACCCCGGCAAACCTCCAACGGTTCCACCGTGTTGTCCTGCCCGCAGCCCCATGGGTCTTCGGCATGGCAGCGACAGGCTTTGCCGTAGTCCCCGCGCTGAGCAGTGGTGCGGGCGAGTCCAGCCTGTTCTACACCACCTTGGCTGTCGCGGTCACCATGGGCATGGGCACAGTGATCCAGCCATTCGTCAAGAGATTCAACGACCTGGGCAAGATCAGGCTGATCATGGCTGGGCTGGCTACCTCGCTGGCGGCGCTGCTGTTGATGATCGCCGTGTCGCTCAGCGGTTCAGAAATCCTGGGAATCATTGCCTTCGCCGTGGCCGGTTCTGCCAATGGCATCTTGCTGGTTGCCGGGCTGAGCCAGGTCCTAGATCTTGCCGGCAGCGCGGACGTTGGCAAGCTCACCGGCAGGTTCTACATGTGCTGTTTCATCGGTTTCACTTTCCCGACATTCTTTGCACTCTGGCGGACAGTCGCGCACCCGGCGTTATTCATCTCGATGCTTGCTGTGCTCTGCGTGCTGTCAATGCTGCAGGTGCTCCGCTCGGCGAAATACTTGCCCGCTGCCAAGCTCCAGGAAGTGCCATCCAGCTCATAAAAACAAACGCCGTTGCCGGCGACCTTTCGGTGCCGGCAACGGGATTGGCGATTCTGCCCGTTACTCGCTTGGATTCAGTCCTTGCTCAGCTTCTTGAGCAGCTCGGTGGTGCGGAACGGGATGACATCGCGCAGGATCATCGAGGTCGAAGTGCGGGTTATGCCCGGGCACAAGCGGATCTCTTCGCTAACACGGTAGAGGTCATCCGGGTCGGTCGCGGCCACGCGAATCAAGAGGTCGGTATCGCCGGCAGGAGCGACGCACTCGAGAACTTCAGGGATCTGGCGCAGCGCGGCGATGGCCTCATTCAAGCTGGCCTGGTTCAACTCGGCGCTCACGAAAGCGCTGACGCCTCGGCCCATGGCCGCTGGGAGGATTCGCGAGGTGTTCGGGCGCAAGGCACCTGAATGGGCCAGGCGTTCCAAACGCGTCTGCACAGTGCCGCGGGCAAGGCCCAGCTGCTGGGCCAGCATCATGATGGGCACACGCGGATCCGCATCGAGTGCCAGAAGGATACGCCGGTCGGTTTCATCGAGCTGATACGTATCCGAATTCATGTGGTGGTCTCCTGAGACAGGTTGTGTTGCGCGTGCATAGGTGCCAACCTAGATTTTAGTCAAAATGACCAGTGGATCCCAAATGTGTTGCGCGGATTGGCTGATATTGTTGCGCTCGACTCGGCTACTGCGGCCACTAGGGCGAATGGGCGGGCGGAATGCCATCCTTTATCCACAAATTCAGCAGTCTGGGATCAAATGGACGCTAATCACAGTAACCTGTTGATATGAGGTTTTTGCGGTTGGAAGACGTGGCAGAGGAACTGAATGTGAAGCTGCCGCAGGTTCGGGCTCTCGTGAAAAGCGGCGAGCTGCCGGCCATCCAAATAGGCGGGCGCGGCATGTGGCGCGTGGAACGCGTCGCCTTGGAGAACTATATCCAGGAGCGGTACGCGCAGGCCCGCGAGGATATTGCGAACGAAACCCATAGCTGACAGCGCTGGCCGCGGCTGTTCGCGAGCGCATCGGGAACAGCCACGGGCTAGTCGAGCTGGATAGTGCGTTCGGCAAAAATCTGCAACGCATCGCGAACGAGTTCGGCATATCCGCCGTAGTTCTTTGCAAACCGCGGATCAGCCACATACATCTCGCCGAGATTGCAGATATATGCCTTGAGCTGTGTCGGATCGCCGGAATCCAGCGGGGTGCCCTTGGTGCTCTGAAGCCAGCGCACATGGCGAGCGGCTAGTTCCTGGGCTTCGACGCTGTCTGCTGGGACGGAATTCTTGCCCGCCTCGATCCAGGCCTGGTTTATGATTTTGACCTCTTCCATGAATGCGCTTTGCTCGTCTCCTGATTTGGAGCGCCACCAGCGATTAGATGCTTCGTAGGCGTCGGCGCCCCAGCGTGCGGATACCTCGTGCTTGTACTGCTCGTTGAAGCCGTCAAAGCTCTTTTCCGGTTCCATTGTTCCTCCTGTAATTAGTGTTGAAATGCTGTGATCCAGGGCCGCGATTTGCCGGTCCAGCGCCTCACGTTGCCTGTGGAGCTGTTTCTTGTGGGTGCGCAGCGCGGCTAATTCAGTGCGTTGCTCGTCCAGGATTTCAGCGATGGTTTCCAGCTTCATGCCCAACTGCTTCAGCAAGAGAATCCGCTGGAGCCGGACCAGCTGCCTGTCGGTATAGAAGCGATACCCGTTGGCGGCCACGTGATCAGGCTCCAGCAAGCCGATCTGGTCGTAGTGCCGCAAAGTGCGGCTGCTGACTCCAGCGGATTTCGATACCTGTGCGATCGAGTGGCGGACTTGTTTCCTACGGCCAGTTGAATCGTTCATGGCTACCACGCTACTGGTTGACGCTACGTCAAGGTCAAGTGCTTTGCTGGCAGGTTCAAACTGATTTTTTGTGATTCAGCTCTCATGGCAAATTGACGAATAATCGCGATATATTTCTTGTCCAGTTGATCATATTGACTAGTTGCATGCTTGCCTATTGCACACGGTGATCTATGTGTTGTTCACTGAAAGTAGAGAAAGTTGAACGGGTTACCGCCGAATTCAACGAAGACCGCCTGATGACGTAAACCACCTGCATTTACGCAATCCAGGAGCAGTGGCCACCCACGCCAAGGCACGGTGAAAGCAGTAGTCCAGATGGCTCGTGGGCATTCCAGTTGGGTGGAATGCGCACGGGCCATCTGGCGTTCCCGGCACAGTTCCCGGTGCGGGAGTCTGCTGTCTGGAGCAACTTGGGGGAAACGCCTGCCGGCATTCGCGATGCTCCGCGCTGGCTCTGGAACAATGAGCGCGTAGGAACACTGAGGAGTAAGAGTGGGTTCGATGAGACGCATCTGGCACAACTGGTGGATGCAATTGGTCGCTGGATTGCTGATCACTGCGATCGTGGTGTTGCCGTGGATGTGGATTGGGGAAGAAGACCGGTCGATTCTCCCGCATGCCAGCGACGACGCCCAAGGGCTGTTGGTAGTTTTCTCCGTCATAACCCTCTGGGGCAGCTGGTTTGCCCGACGCATTGGGTATGGGCGTACAGCTTTCACTGTCGTGACAGCCGTGGGCATGATCCTGGGGCTTTTGGGTCTCGGATTCCAAGGCCTTCTCGCAGTGGAGCCCGGGCTCTTGGGCGGGGAACCGTCCTCAGCATCCATCCGGCATCTTTGGGTATTCGGGGGCCTGCTGCTGATCAGCCAAGCCTGGTACTTCCTGGCTACTAAATTGCGGCTGCCCGTAGCGGTGCTGTTTTATGCGACGCTAACGGTGGGTGTGAGCTATTGGCTGCAGATCATCGCTTCGCTCGTTGCCGGTGCCCAGTCCTACTATGTCTACCTCTGGTATGCCGGGCCGCTGCTCCTCGGCCTCATTTTGGGCTTCGTCGGATTCTTGAGAATCATGAACCTGCTGATGTGGGTCTTCGCGCTGGCGATCCAATGGGTCATGCCGGCCGTTGTGGAAAGCACCGCTCGAGTTATCGAATCGAAGGCAACAGGCTGGGATTCTATTGGCTCCTTTTGGAAAGAATTCACCGGGAGCGTTCTGGATGTTCCGTGGCAGACTCCTCTTCTGGTCAGTTTGGCCACTGCCATGCTGACCAGCGTCGTGCTGCTGATCGTGCGCAAAGTTCGGCGGCGCTAGGAAATGCCTCTGTAATCGGCAGTGCGGCTTGGGCAATCCACGGGGTTGCCCAAGCCGCACTGCCGTTGCACTAGTTGGCCGTTGCAGGCGAGACAACCGCGGCGGTGCGCGGAGCGCCTTGGAAGTCCAGGGCTGCCAAGACGGCATCAATGGTTTGGGGGCCGTCCTGGTTCAGGCAGGCTCCGGCGACGAAGCGGTCCGGGCGGATCAGCAGCATTGGGGTGGGGCGGTCATCGAACCACTTCTTCAAGCGGCCGGTAGTATCCGAGAGCACCAAGGTGTCCTCATGCATATCGCGCTTGGCCCATGCATATTGGGTTTCCGGAACAACAGCGACCAGGCGTGCTCCCAGCTCCTCGAGCTTGGCAAGGGTGCGCGCAGGCAGGACATCCACTGGATCGTTGCCCCAGACCAGCAGGGTCCACCACTTGCCGACAGCCTCGTCGAGCAGCACGGTGCCCAGCTCATCGGTGCGGACCTTCGGCTGGATGAATTGGACGCCGACTGGCGAAACGGTGGTGTTCGCGGTGGTGAACGGAATCAGCTTGCTGGTCAGCTTGCCGTTGGCAGTGCCCGAAGCCTTGGTGCTCGGGTCGGCCAGCACGCCCTTGACGTAGCGCGGCATCGGCTTGAAGCGCATATCGGCGAAGTAGCTCTTGACCGATGGGAAGAGATTGAGCACGCTGGATGCGGTATCGCGGGCGATGACTACCAGCGGGTTGGTGATCTTGATGACCTTGCCCATAGTCAGCGACAGGTCCACCATCGCCTTGGCATGGTCGCGGCGCTCCTCGGTGAAAGTATCAAGCAGCTTGTCCGAGGCCTGGCCCGAGAGAATGGTGGCGAGCTTCCAGCCGAGGTTGGTGGCATCGCGCATGCCCGAGTTCCAGCCCTGCCCCATCCAGACCGGCATCAGGTGCGCGGCGTCGCCGGCGATGATCTGCCGGCCCTTGCGGAAGGAACCCGCCACGCGTGCGTGGTGGGTGAAGACGCGGCGGCGGATGTAGTTCAGTGTGCTTGGATCCGGCACATGGGCGGCCAGCATCTGGTTCACGAATTCAGGATCCGTGGCCTGCTCTTCGGTCTCGTCGTCGTGGAGCATGAACTCCCAGCGGCGCACAGCGTGCGGCAAGCCGATGGAAACGTACGGACGCTCCGGGTCTGCGCCCAGGAAGACGTTCGGGGTACCCAGCGGGTCATTGTTCACGTCGACCACGAGCCAGCGAGTGGATGGCGATTCGCCTTCGAAGCTCACGCCCAAGCGCTTGCGGGTTGGCGACTTGCCGCCTTCGCAGCCAACGAGGTACTGCGCTTCGAAGCGGGTCTCCACGGCGTTGCCGGATGCGTCGGTGCTTCGGGCGATGGCGGTGACGCTATCTGCCGTCTCTTCAACGTCCAAGACCTCGTGGCCGAAGTGCACGTTGACGTTGTCGAAACGGCTCAGGCCGTTGAATAGCTCGCGGTCTACTTCCGGCTGGATGAAGCCGTGCTTGCGTTCCCAGCCGAATTCGTCGGTCTGCGGGTTGTTGATGATGATGCTCTTGCCGCGGCCATTGACCAGGCGCATGATGTGCTGCGGGGTGGTGTGCGGGCGCACCTGTTCCACCAGGCCGATGCTTTGGATGGTGCGCAGCGACTCGTCATCCAGGCCCACGCCTCGTGGATAGTCGATCAGGGTGTCGCGTGCTTCGAGCACGGTCACCGAATGGCCATAGCCGCCAAGGATATTGGCGAGCATGAGGCCGGTTGGGCCGGCGCCCACAACCAGGACTTCGCTGGTGGCGGGTGTGGAATCAGCCATTGAAAACTCACTTTTGTGTCAATAACGCACACTTCTGAACAGTATGTGCACCGCTTTTGAGTTCCATAACACCATTGTCTGTGATGCGGGTCAACCGGGCGTTCCGCATGGCAGAACGTTTGCTGGCGAAAAGCAGATCAGATATGGACCAGCCGGGTCAGTTCGGCTGCGATGCGCTGCAAGGTCTTCGCCGAATCGGCGGCCTGCTGCTCGCGTACGGTAATCGCGTTCAAGCAGGCAAAAGGCTGCCCAGCACCGAGCACCAGTGGAACAGCCAAGCCGTGCATGTTCTCTTCGACCTGTCCGAAGGTCTGCGCGTAGCCGAGTTCGCGTACAGCACGAATCTGCTCGGAATCGGTGGCCCGTTCGGGCTCGGCGGCCTGCAACGCCAGACCCGCGGCTCCCTGGGTAATGGGGTGATGCGATCCCTCGGAAAAGGCCACATGATAGGTGCCATGGCGCGGAGAAACCACAGCGAGCGCCACCGCGATGTTCGCCTCGCGCACCAAGAGCGAAACGGTGATGCCCAATTCATCGGCAGCTTCGCGCAGCAACGGCAAACCCGTGGTGCGAAGATGCTGATGGCCAGCCGCAGCCAGTGGAAGCAATCCGGCCGCGCCGCGGTAGCGGCCATCTGATCCGCGGTGCAGCATCTGCGCATCGCACAACGTGTTGAGGATCCGGTAGGCCACGGTGCGATGCACATCAGCTGCGGCAGCTACCTCGGCAGGCGACAAGCCATCGGCAGCTTCCGTGACCAAGCGGAGAATTGCCAGACCGCGAGCCAAGGTTTGCGAGCCTGCGGTGCGAGATGGTGAAGTAGCGTCATTATTCACGTTTTGATCATGGCATAGATCGGGCACGCTGTGCTCCTTGTTTGGGGGCTACTGCGTCAAGAAATCCGCGGTGCCGCAAAGTGCAGCTGCCCGCAACACAGGGGGGAAGGATTCAGAAGCCTATTGGCTGCCGAAGGGCAAATGGAGCATGCTGGTAGGTAATTCGAGATGGATTTATTTGCGTCAGAAAGCGGGAATAGCCTTGACTGAAAATACTGCCGGCGGACAATCCGAGCTGATCTCATCCTCAGCTGCGGGAAATGCTGGACGCAATCCGACCAAGCCAGGAAAGTATTCGGCCAAGCGAATTTTCTCCGGAGAAAAAGCGCAGATCACCGAAATTGCTTTTGACGCGGATGTCGAGCTGAAAGAGCACGTAGCGCGCACCCCGATTATCGTTTCAGTCATTGAAGGTGAAGTTGAGTTCACCGTGGAAGGCCGCAAACATCTGCTGGCTGTTGGCGGCAGCATCTTCGTTGAAGCGAACGTGCTGCATGCGGTGTACGCGAAGATCCCGGCACGCATTACGGTGACCTTCCTCAGCGCATAGCATCGCCAACGCAAACGGAAGCCGCGAAGTCGAGACTTCGCGGCTTCCGATGCGGTTGGAGCGTCCTACTTCTGGGCAGCCAGCTGCACTGCCACGTCGACAATCATGTCTTCCTGGCCGCCAACGTATCCGGCCTTGCCGACCTCTTCGAGGATGCGGTACGCAGGAACGCCATAGCGATCTGCCGCGCGCTCCGCGTGGATCAGGAATGAGGAGTACACGCCTGCGTAGCCCTGCATGATCGACGCGCGGTCCATGACCGGCATGCGGGTGATGAATGGCTTGACGATGTCTTCAGCAGCGGCCATGACGCCCTGGATGTCCACGCCGGTCTTGATCTCAAGACGGTCGAAGGCGGCGGCCAGGACTTCGGTGGGGGAGTTGCCCGCACCAGCGCCCAGGGCCATCAAGGTGCCATCGATCTGCTTGGCCCCGGCACGCACTGCGTACACCGAGTTGGCCACGCCGAAGCTCATGTTCTGGTGGCCGTGGAAGCCTACCTGCGCGTCGTTGCCCAGTTCGGCAACCAGTGCGGAAACGCGGTCGGAGACATCATCCAGGATCAGCGCGCCGGCCGAGTCCACCACATAGACGCACTGGCAGCCTGCATCAGCCATGATGCGTGCCTGCTTGGCCAGTTCCTCGGGAGTGATGCGGTGGCTGAGCATCAGGAAGCCGACGGTCTCCATGCCCAGCTTGCGTGCGTGCTGGAAGTGCTGGATCGAAACGTCTGCCTCGGTGCAGTGGGTAGCAATGCGGGCTACCGAAGCGCCAACTTCATGGGCCTGGTTCAGGTCGTGGATGGTGCCAAGCCCTGGCAGCATCAGCACGGCGATCTTCGCCTGCTTGGCTTCGTCCACCGCGGCCTTGATCAGATCCAATTCCGGGGTCAGCGAGAAACCGTAGTTGAACGAAGAGCCGCCCAGGCCGTCGCCATGGGTCACTTCGATGACCTCGACACGGGAGTCGTCCAGCGCACGGACCACCGAGCGGACGTGCTCGTCGGTGAACTTGTGGCTCATGGCGTGCGAGCCATCGCGCAGGGTGGTGTCGGTCAGGCGGATGTCGAAAGCCGTATCCATAGGTGCAGTCATGATTGCGTCCCCTAATTCCTAGTTCACCGACGCGGCGGAACGCGCGGCGTCGATCTTCTCTGAGAGCAGGTCCGCGGTGCGGGTGGCTGCAGCGGTGATGATGTCCAGGTTGCCTGCGTATTCAGGCAGGTAATCGGCGGCGCCAGCTACCTGGACCCAGATGCCGACGCGGCCAAAGCCGCCCCAGTCCTCGCGTGCTTCATCGAACTGCGGTTCCAAGCGCAGCTGGTAGCCCGGGACGTAGTCGCGAATCTGCTCGGCGGCCTTGTCGATGGCTGCGTGGATCGCGTCGCGGGTTTCGCCGGGTGCTGCTGCTTCAGCCGGAATCATGCAGTAGATGGTGTTGCGCATCATCATTGGCGGCTCCACCGGGTTGATGATGATGATTGCCTTGCCGCGTTTCGCGCCGCCAACCACTTCAAGGGCCTTGGCGGTGGTTTCGGTGAACTCGTCCACGTTGGCACGGGTGCCCGGACCGGCGGACTTGGATGCGATGGACGCAACGATTTCCGCGTATTCCACCGGGACGATGGAGGACACTGCGGCAACGATCGGGGTGGTGGCCTGTCCGGCGCAGGTGATCATGTTGACGTTCATGGTGTCGGTCAGCGAATCCAGGTTCACCACCGGTGCCAGGTACGGGCCGACCGCAGCAGGGGTCAGGTCGATGGCGTGGATGCCGGCGGCCTTGTACTTCGGCGCGTTGGCCTCGTGGGCCTTGGCCGAGGTGCACTCGAAGACGAAGTCGGGCAGCTCGTCCTGGGCCAGCAGCCAGTCCACGCCCTCGGCGGAGGTGGTGATGCCCAGGCGGGCGGCGCGAGCCAGTCCGTCAGAGGCTGGATCGACACCGATCATGTACTTGACCTCGACGTTGGTCGAGCGGCGCATGATCTTGAACATGAGGTCGGAACCGATATTTCCGGAACCGACGATGGCGGCAGTTTTCTTGGCCATGGGAGAGCTTCCTTAGCTACTGGGCAAAAATGGGTTCGTGGCGCAACGGCGTGCGCTGCTAGGAGAAGTTGATGGTCAGCGAGCCGAGCGCACCGAAGTCAGCGGTGGCACTGGTGTTCTGCTCGACCGGGACGGCACCGGTGAAGGAGCCTGGCAGAATCAGCTGGCCGGCTTCCAGCGCTACGCCCTGTTCGCCGAGGACATTTGCGAGCCAAGCCAAGGGGGCTACCGGGTCGCCCATGACCGCTTCGCCCTTGCCGCTGGCAACGGACTTGCCGTCGATGAGCAGCGAGCATTCCACGTCAGCCAGATCTTCGATGGCTACATCCAAGGGGGTGGTGCCGACGGCAATGGCGCCGCAGGATGCGTTGTCAGCCACGGTGTCCACCAGCTTGATGTTCCAGTCGGCGACGCGGGAGTCGATGATCTCGATGGCTGCGTAGATCTCGCCGATTGCTGCGGCTGCCTGTTCTCGGGTGATGCCCGGGCCGGACAGGGTTTCCTTGAGCACGAAACCGAATTCTGGCTCTACCTTGGGCGAAATGAAGCTGTCCGCTGGAATCGACGCATCTTCGTGGTGCACCATGTCGGCGAAGAAGTAGCCGAAGTCCGGCGAGTCGACGCCCAGCTGCTGCTGCATGGCCAGCGAGGTGAGCCCGACCTTGCGGCCGGCCAGCACGCGGCCTTTGGCTAGATGGTGCTGCAGCTGCGCATCCTGGACCTGGTAGGCATCTTCCAGGGTCATTTCCAATACGCGATCACGCAACGGCGGTACCGGGACCTTGGTTTCGGTGGCGTCCAGCAGTTCGCTGGCCAGACGCTTGATGAGTTCGCTGCGTGGGGCTTCGGAGGAGTGGTTGCTTGCCCAGTCCGCTGCGCCTGCCTGTGGAGCTTGAGTCATTACTTGATCACCGCTGTCGTTACGCCGAAACCGGCAATGTATTCCTTGATTGGCTTGTAGAACTCGTAGGTGACTTCGTAGTCACCACAGGCCTTGAGTGCCGAGTAGGCGGCAACCCAGGTGCGAACCTCGTGCGAGGAGTGGCCTGCTGCCGCATCCATCTCGTCGGCGTTCAATGCATCGAAGCCGGTGACATCACCGGACTTGCAGATTTCCAGGAACGCCTGGTCCCACTCGGGATTCAGATCCATGATGTCGGCCTCGCCCTTGGCGAAGGCAATGGCCGTATCGATGGTGCGCTGCTGGCGTGCTGCACGGGCTTCCGGGGTTGGCTTGCGGCCATTGGTGAGGAAGGCACGCTGCTCTTCAGTCGCGGTGGCGATCTGTGGTACAGGTGGGTCGTGGGAGAGCCCGCCGGAACCAATGAACAGGACCTTTTTGTCGGAGTTCTTGAAGAACTCGCCGACCGCCTGGCCGAACTTGCGTACGCGGGACACCTTGACGAAGGGGCGGGCCACGGAGTTCACGAAGATCGGGATCATCGGCTTGTCCGACAGATTGCCGTACATGATTTCCATGGGCTGCACCGCGCCGTGGTCAACTTCCATCTTGCGGCTGATGGCGGTGTCGATGTCCTGGGAGATGATGTATTCTGCCAGGTCCTGGGAGATGCTGGTTGGAACGTTGATAGGTCCTTCCCACGAGTCGTAATCGCCGGTGCCCAGTGCTTCGTAGCCGATGCAGAATGGCGGCATCAGGTCGTAGAAGAAGCCGTTGTAGTGGTCCGGACCGAAGTTGATGATCAGATCTGGATCGAAATCCTTGACGAAGGCGCGAGCCTTTTCGAAGGCCTCTTCAACTGCGGCTTTGACCTCAGCTGGTGGATTGGTGTGTTCCAACAGCGGGCTGTGGGACATGCAGAGCAATGCCTGTGGCATGAAGTTCTCCTTGGGATAGAAGCAGACCAATGCGTGGTGCTTGTTTATCTAGCTTCTATTCCACTCGCATTGAGCCGCAGTATCTAGTTCGTGTTCCACCAGTCGGAACACCGGGCGGATACCGTTCGACGCGGTCTGTCCTGCTCCTCCAGACTGCTGCGATTTCTTCGTTAATCAGCAGTGGCGGTGTTTGCTGAAGCGGGTTGACTTCGGCAAACACCGCCACCGTGAAGCTTCGCCGTTTAGGCGTGGCGTGCCAGGTAGGAAGAAATGACCTGGTTGAATTCCTCGGCGCGCTCCACCTGCGACCAGTGCCCGCACTGGCTGAAGATGTGGGCATCGGCATTCGGGATCAGGTTGAGCAGTTCCCAGGTGCGCGAAACCGGGATCACGACGTCCTGGACGCCGTGGATCAGCAGTACCGGGATGTCCAGCTTGGCCAGGACATCGAAGTCCAACGGCAGTTCGGTGCGGTCGCGGTCGCGTGCCGCAACGACGTCCGCCAGGCGCTCCGAGGCGGTATCGTTCAGTGCCGACTGGTAGCGCAGCGAAACCAATTCATCGGTGACAAGCGACTTGTCCACAACGAACATTTCCAAGGTCTTGCGGATGCCTTCTTCGGTGAGCACCGGGTTGGAGTGGCCCTTCAATGCTCCGGTGAGCTTGGCGCCACCGGTGCCCATGGAAACTACGCCCAGCAGGCGCTCAGGGAAGTCGATGGCGAACTGGAAGGCCAGCCAGCCACCAAGCGAGTTGCCAACGATCCAGGTCTTTTCGATGCCCAGCGCATCCAGGGTGCGTACTGCGTGGCGGACCCATTCCTTGATGCCGTACTGGATGCCTTCCGGAGCGATGGTCTGGCCATAGCCCACCGAATCGATCGCGATGCAACGGCCGGATTCGGACAGCTGCGGCAGATTCAGCCACCAGTTGGCTGCTGCGGTGACGCCGGTGCCTGAACCGTGGAGGAACAGGATCGGGGTGCCTTCGCCCATTTCGTGGTAGTGGGTCAACTCGCCTTCAGCGGTTTGCAGCCACTTGTCTTCCAAGCCAAAGAACTTATCGGTGGTGTACTGCGGAATTGCGGTCTCGGTCAAGGGACGCTCCTTAGATCTGGTTCATGGGTGCCGGGGAGCAGGTGCGAATGCCCGCGGCGGGAATCCTGACTTCAACGATAGGAACATTGCGTCAGCAATGCTCCTCATCGTTCCATCAGATGGAACGACGCAAGTTACTTGCCGACCTTACGTTCCTTGATGGCGTAGGTAAATGTCGAGTGCATGAGCTCTTTGCCTTCGCTATCGGCCACTGACACTTCGGTGACTGCTACGGAGCCGCCGCCACGCAGGATGCGCGCGGTTGCAACGGCGAATTCCGCTTTGGAATTGCTCATGTAGTTCTGGTTCGACTGCACGGCCAGCGGAAACTGGCCTTTGTCTGCGTAGGCTGCCATGGCCAAGAAAGTCCCGGCAATGTCGGCCGCGCCGAACTGTGCGGCGGCCGAGAACATGCCGTTGGCCTGGGCGAGGGAATCCTTCAACGGCATGCGAAGGCTGATGCTCTGGCCATCGGCGGCATGCGGTACGAGGCCAAGGGTGGTGACAATGTCATCGAATCCCAAACGTGAGAGAAAGCTGTCCACGAGTGCGGTGAGTTCTTCTACGTTATTCGGAATTGCCATGGTTGCTCCTAAGGATTTTGGGCTAGGGATGGGTTCCCGCACAACTGTATTGTGCAGGCAGTCGTTGGAAAATTCAGGTTTCACCGGGCTTTGTTGTCTTGGCCGCATGGGACGGGCCAAACACGCCGGTGGGACGGATCCGGGCATTCGGGTCCGTCCCATTCGCGATTTGCTTGAATTACTGACCGAGAACTTTGTCGTCGATGCTTTCCTCGGCGCGCAACGCGGTGCGTTCGGCGCGGTTACGGGTTTCCTTGGACAGGTACACCGAGAGTGCAGCGAGGACGATCAGCAAGATGAAGTACCAGGCGATGTTGCTGGTTCCGCCGCCATTGCCCAGGTTCATCAACCAGGTAGCCATGAGCGGAGCGGTTCCTGCACCAACCAGCGAGCCGAGCTGGAAGGTCAGCGATACGCCGGTGTAGCGGTCTTGGGTCTCGAACTTCTCGGCAAGGAAAGCGCCGATCGGACCGTACATCGATGCCTGGATAATCGGGTTGCCGACCATGAATGCCAGCGCGATGAGCCAGAAGCTGCCGGAGTTGAACAACGCGAACATTGGGAAGACCAAGGCGATGGAGATGCCAGCGCCAACCAACATCACCGGGCGTCGGCCGAAGCGGTCCGAAAGGCCGGCAAAGAACGGAATCGCGAAGATATGGACGAATGAGGACGCAGTCAGCATCATCAGTGCCTCTTGGCGGTCAACAGCACCGGACTCGACAACGTAGGGAACCATGAAGATGGCCAGCAGCGACTGCATGAACAGCGGACCAGCAGCGGCGAGGATTCCGTACAGCGAGGACATCGGGTACTTGGTCAGCACGCGGACAATTGGAACACCGGTATGGATCTGGCCGGACTTCTGGGCTTCCACGAAATCGGGGGATTCACTCACGCGGTAACGCATGTACAAGCCGATGACAACCAGCGCGGCCGAGAGCAGGAACGGAATCCGCCAGCCCCAAGACAGGAATTGCTCCTGCGGCAAACCTGCGAACAGGCCGAGGATCAAGGTCGCCAGAACCGAACCGGTTGGACCGCCGGTTACCGCGATCGAAGCTGCCAGTCCGCGGTTCTTTTCCTGCACGTGTTCGGCGGCCATGAGCGTAGCGCCGGCCCATTCCCCGCCAACAGCAAGACCCTGGACGATGCGCAGCAGAACCAGCAGCAGCGGAGCTGCGACGCCAATGGTGTCGTAAGTCGGCATCAGGCCGATGCCAATCGAAACCAGACCCATCATCATCAGCGTAATGAAGAGCATGTTCTTTCGTCCGAAACGGTCACCGAAGTGGCCGAAGAGCACGCCGCCGATCGGTCGGGTGACGTAGCCTGCCAGCAAGATCACGAACGACAGCACCATTCCGAGGGTGGGGTCCATCTTGTCCGAGAAGAACAGGTACGGGAATACCAAACCTGCGGCCGAACCGTAAAGCAGGAAGTCGTAGTACTCCACGGTGGAACCGAGGAAGCTGGAAATCAGCGCCCGTCGTGATTCCTTGGTTGTTTTCGGCTTGTCGGCCGACACAGATGATTGATCCATTGCGAGCTCCGAGTGTCTTGAAGGGTGAAGGAGAGCGGATGGGTGCGCCGTCCCATGAGCTGTTGCGCTCTGAACAGTGTGAGGTGAATTACGTCGAACTTGCGAAACGGTGTTCCGCACACCGGCACGGTCAAGAGATCCCGTTGCCATGATTGAGCCTGAGCAATAGATGAAACCAATTCCTTGATTGCTTCCTTAATTGCAATTGCAGATTTCGGCGAAGCCCATGCGGTGCCCGTGATGTCCAGTGGTGCCGCAGAAGAAAGATGCGACAGCATTTCAACAATCGGTGTGGAACGGATTGCGGCCGGGGCGGGAAATATGTGAGAACGCACGGCCGGCTGCTTTGCAACGTGCCAACGTTGCGGGCCTGCCCGGTTGATCTCCGCGAATTTCCGGCCTTTCGACGCGGATGCCCAGTGGGTGGTGACCCTTGCCACAGGACCCCTTGACAGCGAGGGCGTTCTTATGGTTTGGAACACCGGGTGGCTTTATCCGTTGCCTGCATGTGTCAATGGATCACGAGCAAGGTCGCCGGAGCTTAGGCGGCACCACACCAGAGCAAGGACGGTATGCAGATGAGCACCGCTGATAATTGTCCATCCGCTGATAGCTGTTCGACTCAGCCGGAAGCCAACGCTTCCATCGGCCGCATGAATCGCCCCGAAGAGCTGAATCGCAACATGGATGTCAGCACCTTTGTCGACTCTAATGGCGGTCTGATTGACCGTGCCATCTACAACGAACCGGCGATCTACGCCCAGGAACAGCGGCGCATCTTCGCTCGCAGCTGGCTCTTCTTGGCTCACACCAGCCAATTCAAGAAACCAGGCGACTTCTTCACTACCTTCATGGGTGAAGACCCCATCATCGTCACGATGGACAAGACCAAGAAGATCCGTGCCTACCTGAACTCCTGCCGGCACCGTGGCGTGCGTTTGTGCCGTGCCGATGCCGGCGCCACCAAGATGTTCACCTGCTCCTACCACGGCTGGTCTTTCGACCTGGCAGGTGCATTGAAGACCGTGCCGAACGAGAAGGCCTACCCGGAAGACTTCGACAAGAACAAGTGGAGCCTCATCGAGGTTCCCAACGTCCAGGAATACAAGGGCCTGATCTTCGGCAACTGGGATCATGAAGCCGAGCCCCTCGAAGAAGCCTTGGGCGACATGCGCTACTACATGGACGCCATGCTGGACCGCGACCCCGAAGGCACCGAGGTCATGGGCGGTGTCATGAAGTGGGAACTGGACGGCAACTGGAAACTTGCCGCCGAACAGTTCGCCACCGACTGGTACCACGTGAACATGTCCCACGCGTCAGCTCTAATGGTCCTTTCGCCAACCGGCAAGGGACCGAAGCCGGAGATCGCCGCGACCCCGGGCCGCCAGTTCGTCAGCGAAAACGGCCACGGAGCCGGCTTCCCGACCCACCCGAAGTCCCGCTTCGATGCGCGTCCGGTGCATGAGTACTACGACTACGAGATGCTGCGCGAACGCCTTGGCGATGCAGCTGTCGAGGGACCGATGACCACAGGGCATGCCACGGTCTTCCCGAATTTCTCCTACCTGCCGGTCAATGGCTCGATCCGCGTTTGGCACCCGAAGGGCCCGAACAAGATCGAGGTCTGGGCCTGGGTTCTCGTCGACAAATCGATGCCGGACGATGTGAAAGACGCCCAGCGCCTGTACAACCTGCGCACCTTCGGCCCCTCGGGCATCTTCGAAGCCGATGACGGGGAGAACTGGTCCGAAATCCAGGCCATCTCAGGTGGCTTCGTCACCAACCGCGTCCCGCTCAACTTCCAAATGGGCATCGGTTCGGAACGCGAGGACGGCGTCTACCCCGGCAAGACCAGCGAACTGTATTCAGATGCGGCAGGCCGCGCTTTCTACAAGCACTGGGCCAAGATCATGAACACCCCGGCATGGCACGAAAGGAACAAATAACCATGAGCACTCCGTTGAGCATCGGCACCGTTGACGACATCGAAGAAGGCGAAGCCAAGGTCATTCCGGGCGACGAGAACGGCACCGGAAACGATATCGCGATTTTCCACGCCGAGGATGGAAACTTCTACGCGCTGGACGACACCTGCACCCACGAGGATGCATCGTTGGCTGACGGCTGGATCGAAGGCACCGAGGTCGAATGCCCGGTGCACTCGGCGAAGTTCTGCCTCAAGGCGGGTACCGCACTGTGCATGCCTGCAACCATCGCAGCCCGAACCCACAAGGTCGAGGTCAATGGCGAGGAATTGCTGCTGCACCCGAACGTGGACGCAATCGCCTAAATAGGCACGCGAAGAACGACTAACGAACAGGAAGATCATGGCACTGGAATCAGTGATCATTGCAGGCGGAGGCATGGCGGGATTCACCGCTGCCCGCCAGCTGCGCGAAAAGGGCTTCACCGGAAAGCTGGTAATCGTAGACCCGGAGGGGCTGCCTTATGACCGCCCGCCGTTGAGCAAGGACTACTTGCTGGCCAAGCGCGATGCAACGCAGATCCTGCTCAGTGCCGCTGAGTGGTTCACTGAGAACAACGTCGAAGTCATCACCGCAAAGGTTGTCGAACTGGATGTCGATGCGCCTTCGGTGGTGCTTTCCGACGGCCAGAAGCTGAACGCGGACAAGGTTGTCTTGGCAACCGGAGGCACCGCCCGCCGACTGCCAATTCCTGGTGGACAGCTGCCCACGGTACTGGAACTGCGCACCATGGAGGATGCAGACCACCTGCGTTCGGTCCTGGGCGAAGGCGTACGCTTGGCGATCGTCGGGGCCGGGCTGATCGGCGCGGAGGTTGCTTCTTCGGCGCTGCAACTTGGCGCAGATGTGACCCTGATTGATCCGGTGGACCCACCGCTGGTCCCAGCTGTGGGCGAGGTGCTGGCTACCCGATTGCATCGGATGCACGGAGAAAACGGGGTAGAAGTCGTCACCGGCGTCCCGACCGAAATCACCGTCAATGAAGCTGGCGTGCACACCATCGAGCTCCAGGACAGTGGCAAAGTTGAAGCCGACGTGGTGCTGGTGGGCATCGGCATCGTTGCAGACACCGCACTGGCTTCGGCCAGCGGCCTGGACACCGACAACGGCATCCTGGTGGACGAATCCCAGCGCACCAGCCACCCGAATGTCTATGCCATCGGAGATACCGCGCGTACCCGCTTGCCAGATGGCACCTTGCTGCGCCGCGCAGAGCACTGGGAACACGCCATGAACACCGGTGCCACCGTTGCCGCCGCCCTGCTGGGGCAAGACCTGCCATCGCATGGTGCGTCCTGGTTCTGGTCGGACCGCCACGGTGTGCACGTTGAAGGCGTGGGGTCCATGCTCGGCGATGGCACCCTGGTGACCCGTGAACTTGACGGCATACCAGTTGCCGCATTCCGCATCGATGATCAGGGCTTGCTCGCCGGTTGCGCGGCTATTGACGGCGGCCTGATGGTGCGCGCTGCCCGGCGGATCATCGACAAGCAGAAGCCAGTGAACGCAGAGCAGCTGGCCGATCCATCCATTGATCTGAAGAAGCTGGCCCGCTAGGACTTGCTGGAAGGAATTTGAGGGAAAACCATGACTGAAAATGCAATTGCAGGCAGCCAGAGCCCAGAATTCGAGCGTGCTGGCGAGCTGGTTGACTCGGAACTGCACTATCGCATCTCCCAGTTCTACTTCCGTGAAGCAGAACTGCTGGATGACGGCCGTTTTGCCGACTGGTTGGAAATCTTCGAAGAAGACTTGTTCTACTTCGCCCCATTGCGCACCAACAGACTGCGCCGCCAAGCCGCGCTGGCTATCGGACGCGAAGGCGAAGCCGCCTATTTCGACGAAACCAAGGAATCGCTGGCATGGCGCATCCGACGCTACGACTCCGGCATGGCCTGGGCCGAGGATCCTCCATCGCGCACCCGCCACCTGATTTCCAATGTCACCGCGCTTTGGGTCAGCGAGAACGAATTGTCGGTGCGTTGCGCGTTCTTGGTGTACCGCAACCGCCTGCAGACCGAAACCGACATCTACTGCGGCGGCCGCACCGACATCATTCGATTGCGTGAAGATGGAAGCTTCGGCGTGGCACGCCGCGAGCTGCTCTTCGACCAGAACGTTCTGCAGGCGAAGAACCTGAGTACCTTCTTCTAAACCCTAGCCTCGGAGGTGCGGCCCACCTGGAAACAGCCGTCCGCGCTTCTGCAAAATCTCCAGGAGTACAACTCGTGAGCACTAAAGAGAACGCAGCCGGTTGGCTATCGGGTGACGTCGCATTGATTACCGGAGGCGGGTCTGGCATTGGACGCGCAGTAGCGGATCGTTTCCTTGCCGAAGGCGCCAAGGTCGCTATCCTCGGTCGAAACCAGGAGAAGCTCGAAAAAGTCGTGGCCGAATCTGTGGCCCCGGAAAACATGCTGGCGATCTCGGCTGATGTGCGGGATTCCGGCGCCCTGCACGCAGCCGTGGGACAGACTGTTGAGCACTTCGGCAAATTGAGCGTCCTGGTCCCGAACGCCGGCATCTGGGATTACAACCGCTCGGTGACCCGCTTGGACGGACAACAGCTCTCGGATTCCTTCGACGAGCTGTTCTCCATCAATGTCAAGGGCTATCTGCTGACCGCTGAAGCCGCCTGGCGCCATCTGGTGGCCAGCGGCGGTTCCATCGTCATGACGCTATCCAATGCCTCCTTCTACACCGCAGGTGGCGGGCCGGTCTACACGGCCAGCAAGTTTGCTGCTCGTGGACTGGTGAATCAGCTGGCCTATGAGCTCGCACCAAAGGTGCGGGTCAATGGCGTAGCTGTCGGTGGCATGGATACCGACTTACGGGGCCCGGAATCCATTGGACTTGCAGAACGGTCGATCAGCGATTCCTTCGCCAAGTCGCCTCTCACCGGCAATAATCCGTTGATTCCGCTGCATGACGCCTCGACCGATCCAGTTGATTTCACTGGCTCCTACGTATTGCTGGCGTCCAAGAAGAATTCAAGCAATATTACTGGACAGATCATCCAAGCCGATGGGGGCATTGGCGTCCGTGGTTTCGGTGACCGCGCAGCAGGAGGAGACAAGCTGTGAAAGACATCAACATCAATGCAGCCAGCGGGGTAGTGCGGCAGGAGAAATTCTTCCCGGACCACGAAGCACTGGTCTACGGAGATCGAGCCTGGACCTACGCGGATCTGGTCGAAGACGTCCGCACGTATGCAAAGGCACTGGTAGCCAACGGCGTAAAGGAAAATGACCGGGTTGCTTATCTGGGACTGAACAGTGCGAACTTCTTGATTATCACTCTTGCGGCGTGGTGGGTTGGTGCCGTCTACGAGCCTTTGAACTTCCGCTTGGCACCGTTGGAAGTCGAAGATCTCGTGAAGCGGTCGCGCCCTAAGGTGCTCATCGTCGAGAACGGGCATCAGGAGGTCATTGAAATGATCCCGAGCCTGGATGTGCTGCGTGAAAGCACCGCGCTGATCATGGTCGATAATGACCAGCTGGCACCCATCCAGCGCGAGGTGCCAGAGTACTTCCAAATGCTCAGCGCATTCCTCGCTGACGGCAGCAATGTCGAGCTGGCCGATCCGGTAGAACGCCACGAATCCGATCTGGGGATCCTGATGTTCACCTCCGGGACTACCGGGGTGCCCAAGGGCGTGCAGCTATCCCACGGCAATATCTGGTGGAACTCGGTAAACGTTGATTCGCTGGTCGACACCCGCCGCGGCGACAGCAACCTGGCGGTTGCCCCCTTGTTCCACATCGGCGGGCTGAACGCCTTGACCATTCGCAGCATCGTGCGCGGCGGCCGCACCATTATCCGCCGCACCTTTGATCCTCGCCAAACCTTGCGTGACATTGAAGAATACAAGATCAATCAAAGCTTCTTGGTGCCCGCAATGCTTGGTGCCATGCAGCAGACCGACGAGTTCGAGAAGCACGATATCTCCAGCTTGCGCGCGCTGATCTGCGCGGGCGCACCGGTTCCACCGGTGCTGCTGGAACAGTACAAGACCAAGGGGGTCAATGTTCAGCAGGCCTGGGGGCTGACCGAGACTGCTCCGTTCGCGACATACCTGCCAGCAGAATTCACCCACCTTAAACCAGGTTCTTGCGGCATTCCGATGCCGTACACCGAGGTGCGCATCGTGGATCCGGCAACCCTGCAGGACGTGGAAACTCCTGGCGAGACAGGTGAAATGTGGGCCAAAGGACCGAACATCACCGGGGGCTACTGGGAAAACGAAGATGCAACCGAGGCCGCTTTCTGCGATGGTTGGTTCCGTTCCGGCGATATCGGATACCGTGATGAAGATGGCTATCTGTTCGTTGTCGACCGCTTGAAGGACATGATTATTTCCGGCGGTGAGAACATCTATCCGGCCGAGGTAGAGCGCGCACTGGCTGGGTTCCCGGGGCTGACCGATGTGGCAATTGTCGGGCGGCCGGATGAGCAATGGGGCGAGAAAGTGATTGCAGTGATCAGCTGCAAGCCTGGAGAGAACCCGACCGTTGAAGAGATCCGCGAATATGCTACGGCACATGTGGCTCGCTACAAGCTTCCCAAGGAGATCGTGGTGCTGGAAGCAGTACCGCGTAATGGCGCCGGCAAGCTCGATAAAGTCACGATCCGTTCCATTGCATCGATGAGGTGAGCAATAAGTGAGTCACGAAGAAAATGAAGTGGACCTGATCAAATGGCCTGACCCATTGCCGGAAACATGGCGATTCGCCGAGGTGCCTGCTGCTGAGGGCTTCGACCTGGGCTTTGAAATATTCGAATCCGATCAGGCCAGGGGACGTTGCGATGTGGTGCTATCACTGAAGAGCGAACTGAAAGATGCCTACCCGGTCTCGGCGCATGACCGAGTTCTCTACCCGTCACCCGACGCGGTAGCTGGCAGCGTTCAACTGGTGTCCGAGGAGATCATGCGCCGGGACAAAGCCTGCCGGCGGTTGGTGATTGCCACTCCTGAAGCCGATGTAGAACAAATTGGCCGCGCAGAAAGCGCTGGCTACCGCTACGTTGTTGACGTGGATCTGCATGATCGGGCAGTAAGCCTCATGACTGCCGAACCCTCATGGGTTTTGGAAGAATCTCGTCGCATCGACGAAGTGCCTACACGCTAAGTCCCATCAGGATGCTGATAAGGCCGTTGCCCCAATGCATGGGACAACGGCCTTATCAGCATCAGCGCAGTAGGCTAGGTCCGCTGCGCAGCAGCGGTAACGGCCGCAGCAGCACGCGAGGCCTCGTACGAGACACGGCGCAAGATCGAGGTCTGGCTTTCCGGGCGGAAACGACCAGCAGGACCGGAAATCGACAGCGCCGCAACCGCGTGGCCGGTACCGTCGAATATTGGTGCGGCGACGCAATTCAGTCCAATAAGGATTTCTTCGCGATCAAATCCCACGTTGTTCTTGCGGATCGCCTTGAGCTCTGCCGACAGCCGGTAGGACTCGGAGATGGTGTGTTCGGTCCAGGCATACATTTCCTTGGACAATACGACTTCGGCGGCATCAGGATTATAGGCCAAGAGCACCTTGCCCACCGCGGTGCAGTATGAAGGCAAACGTCCGCCGATGCGCGAGGGGCTGCGAACAGCTAATTGTCCATAGAGCTTGTTCAGATATACGACATCGGTTCCCTGAAGCACTGCCAGGTGCACGGTTTGCCGGGTCGTCTCGTACAAGTTCACCATGTAGGGGGTCAAGGCATCGCGCAGTCGTGCGTGGAGATCCGATTCTTGCGTAGTGCCCAGATTCTGGATCATCTTGCCCAGACGGTAGGCATTTCCCGCACGGTCTACGGCGCCGTTGGACTGCAAAGATGCCAGCAGCCGGAAGGCCGTGGACTTGGAAAGTTCGGCACGCCGGGCGAGCTCGCTGACACCCACTCCGGTGGTTGCTTCTTCTCCGAATGCACGCAGCAACGCCATGGCCTTGTCGACCGCGGTGCGGTTGTCCCTTGGTGAGGCTGAAGGTGGCATCTCATGGCTCCGATCGAAGAAGACTCCTTGGGTCGGAACCTGTCCGCCAAAGATTAATGGATACCAATTAATGGTGGAGACCGGGAGCGGCAATGTCAAAGATTCATGACAAAGCGTCACTTATAAGAGACAATGCTGACATGGATCACAATGGAACCATCGCCAATAATATTCGCCGCTTCCGTCGTGAGCGCGGGCTTTCCCTGGGAGAGCTCTCCCGCCGGACTGGTACCTCAAAGCAGACGCTGTCTCGTATCGAATCCGGCGAAGGCAACCCGACCATCGGGACCTTGGAGACCATTTGCGAAGGCTTGGGAATTAGCATGCCGGCGTTGCTCAGTACCTACGGCAGCAACATCCAGCTGCAACGAGCCAGTGAAGGGACGTTTCACGAACATCCGGTAGGCTCGGTGCGCGACCTGGATCGAATCTATGGAACAGGATTCGCCGAGACCAGCATCATCCGGGTGCAGGTCCGAGAAGAAGCAGAATTCCGCCCCCATTCTCGGGGCACCTTGCATCAGGTTTACGTTATTTCTGGACAAGTCTGCATCACCGGCGAATTCGACAGGGTTGAGCTATCGCCAGGCGACAGCTTCCGCTTCCCTGGAGATATAAAGCATGGCTACCGTGCACTGTCTCATGAAGCAGTACTGCACGTCACCACTACCATTCCGCAAGTCGCCCAGTTCAAGCCGCTGGATTAGGCACGTTCCTCTTTGGTGGCGTATTGGCCCGGAAGATCGATGACGGCCAAGGTGCAACGTGAAATGCATACGAGCTTGCCGGACTCGTTGCGGATATGAATCTGCCAGACGTGGGACCGGCGGCCCAACTGGATTGGGGTTGCTTCGCCGTACACAAATTGCCCGGCTATTCCCGGTCGCAAATGGTTGGCGTTGATCTCCTGGCCGACCACATGGAAACGCGAACTGTCTACGACTAGGTACCCGGCCCACGAAGCCAGAGTCTCGGCGAATGCCACCGATGCGCCGCCATGGAGCACGCCCGCAGGTTGCACCGTGCGCTCATCCACGGGCATCTTGCCCTGCAGGGCGGTGTCGGTGAAGCCGGTGACTTCGATTCCCAAGTTCTGATTCAGCGTGGCTTCAGCCTTGAGATTCAATGTTTCGACCGATGGGGTTGAAAACCAGATTGCTGCGGTTTGCTCTGGCATGGATGCTCCTGATCAATTCTGATGACAATGAATTCCATGCCTGACCCTACGACTGGAAGAACTGGTCACCAACAGGCCATTCCGTCCTACGGCACAGTCAATGGACAACACCAGCCAGCTCTCGAAGACTGGGGTGAACAGAGCTTACGTGAACTCATAGCTCGCCCTAGAGAATTCCCAGGAGTGTATTTCATGCGCGCAGCCGTAGCCGTTTCGCAGGACGCCAGCAACCCGTTGGCTGGACTCGTTCTCCAACAGGTACCGGATCCAGTTGCGAAACCGGGATGGGTGAAGGTGCGCGTCAAGGCTTCATCAGTAAACATGCATGATGTGTGGACCCTGCGCGGTGTCGGACATGACCCGAAGAATATCCCCATTATCTTAGGATGCGACGTAGCCGGGGTAACCGAAGACGGACGTGAAGTCATCATCCACCCGGTCATTGCCGATGCGAATGCTGGAGAAGGCGATGAAACTCTGGACCCTAACCGTGCACTGCTCTCTGAACAGCATGACGGCGGATTCGCCCAGTACATCGTCGTTCCCGAGCGTTGTGTACTCGACAAGCCTGCATCGTTGAGCTTTGAAGAGGCCGCCTGCCTGCCCGTGGCATGGTCTACGGCCTATCGGATGCTATTTACCCAGGGCCAGCTGCGCGCAGGGCAGAAGGTGCTGGTACAAGGAGCCGGCGGGGGAGTTGCGAGTGCAGCCATCACCCTGGCCAACGCAGCTGGCGCAACTGTCTACGCTACGAGCCGTTCCGCAGAGAACCGGGCACTGGCGCTTGAACTGGGCGCTGCCGAGGCGTTTAGCACCGGTGACCGATTGCCGGAACGAGTTGATTTGGTGATCGAAACGGTTGGAGAAGCTACCTGGGCGCACTCGCTGCGCTGCCTGAAACCGGGCGGAGCCATAGTCATAGCAGGTGCCACCAGCGGTACCAGCCCAGAGGCTGATCTTGGGCGCATCTTCTACCACCAGCTTCGAGTAATCGGATCCACGGGGTCGACCCGTGAGGAGACGGCTGCCATGGTGGACTTTGTCGAAAGGCATCAGCTGCGTCCTGTGATCGATCGCGTACACACGCTCGACGAAATCCATCTGGGGTTCCAAGCCATGATTGACGGCGGCCTATCGGGCAAGGTCGTCATCGCGATTCCGTAGCCGGCTGTTGCTTCAGCCGGCGCTCGCCGGAGGTTAACGCATTATCCGCGCGTGCCGGGCATCTAGAATAAAACCATGACTGAACTGCGCGATCGCGACCCCGGGGAACTGGTACAGCCCATCATCCTGCGAATCGACAAGGAGGATCCGTCGAGCGAGGATGAGGGCCTCTCGGCGGTGGCCCGCGCAGCCGTGATTGCCTACCTGCAAGATCCGCAGAACCCGGATTGGCAGCAGTGGGCTTCACAGGCATTCGCCAAGTCGGTGCGCCGGGCCAATCCCAAGATGTTCGCCAAGGTGCTGGAGATGTTCCCCGCGCAAATGGTCAGCGAAGTGGGCAAGGCGCAAGCTGTCGGCCTGCCCCCATTGCCGGCCGCCGACTTGCCGAAGCTGATCGCCAAGCTCCAGGTCTCCGGCACGCAGCTGCCCAAAGCCGATGAAGTCCTGGACGCGAAGATCAACATCGTGCTGAACAAGTCCTTGGACATGTCCACAGGCAAGGCAGCCGCGCAGGCAGCGCACGCGCTGTTCGCATGGCTCGCCGAGGCCCCTGCCGAATCTGTCGAAGCGTGGCTGCAATCCCATGCACCGGTAGGCATCAGGCACTTGCCGCGCAAGGACTTCGAGCAATTGTCTCGGCAGGCTGCCGGGCCGGTCATCCAGGACGCCGGACGAACCGAAATCGAGCCGGGATCCGTCACGGCTTTCGTCATGTCCAAGGCGAGCTAGCTTCTTCAGATCACGGCAGGGCGAAATCGCCATTGCTGTGTCATTATTTTCTTGGCGATCGCAAAATCGCCGCCCGCAGCGGAATGCCTTGCACTTCTGTTGACCGCAGGAATCGGCAGTTTGCCCTTGCTCGAAAGCACCCACATTGAAATATACGAATCGCGTCCTGGGCCTGCTGCTGGCCCTGCTCCTGGCCTTGGGCACCGCACCTGGCGCCAGCGCATCAATGCAGGCTCCAGCCGGTGTCGCCCAGCTTGCTGCGGCTCCTGCGGCAGTCGCCAAGCAGACCACCGCCAACTTGAATCTGCGCAAATCGCCATCGGTCCACTCCGCGTCGCTGCTGGTCATTCCCAAGGGCGCCAAGGTTCTCGTCTCCGGGGGTTCTTCCGGCTGGGTGCAAGCAACCTACAAGAAGAAGTCCGGCTGGGTCTCGGCCAAGTACCTGACCTCGCCCGCAGCGCCGGCCAAGCCCAAGAGCTCAGCCACCCGCTATCTGCTTTCCTTCCAGCCGGTCCGCAAGAAGGCAACGTCCGTCTCTCCGGCCCTGGCCGGAGCCATGCGCAAAGCCAAGGTGCAGCGTCTGGGCGCAACTGGCTCCTGGAGCCGGATCAAGATCGGCAACGTCACCGGTTTCGTGCCAACAAGCCAGCTGTCCAGCTCACTGCCGGCACCCGTGCACCGGTATTCGAAAAGCGCCCAGGTCCTGCGGAAGTCCACCTCGGCCAAAGCCGCACGCGTGGCAAGTGTTCCGGCGGGAGCCAAAGTCGAGTGGCTGCGCACCTCAGGCTCGTGGAGCTATGTAGTTACCGCCGGGAAACGCGGATGGCTCCCTGCCAAGCAACTGTCTACCCAGCCTGTAGCAACCCAAAAGACGATAGGGAACCGTTGGCTGCTCAGCAGCAGCGTCCTGCGCCGATCGAATCACAGCTCCTCGGCTTCCCTCGGACGCCTCGCGCCGGGCGAAAAAGTCGGCTTGTACACAACCAGAGGTTCCTGGTCCCAGATCAAGTCCACCCGTGGCATCGGCTGGGTGCCAACCGCCATCCTGTCCAGCACCGCCTATAAGCCTGCCCACCCAGCACCACGCTGGATTCTGTCCAGCACCGCCGTGCGCGCCAGCGCTTCGGGAACGTCCAGGTCCTTGGGAACGGTATCCGCCGGATCCACGCTCACCCTGCACGGAACATCGAACGGCTGGGCTAGGGTGAAAACCTCCAAGACGACTGGGTGGGTTCCATCCAGCGCATTGGTGGCCAAGGCCTACACGCCGCTGAAGGCTGCCAAGCGCTGGACAACTGCCAATGTGCACCTTCGCTCCGGGTACTCCACCGGCTATAAATCGCTGGCGGTTATCTCCAAGGGGCAGCAGGTCAGCATCCTGGGTACGGCCAACGGTTGGGCACGCGTATCCACAACGAAGGGCACCGGATGGATCAGCAAGGGCTATCTGGCTACCAGCAAGCCCCAGGCGCCGCGACCGGCACCGGCCCCGACCACCGAATACCGCTGGACCACGGCCAACGTCAATCTGCGGGCCGGCTCGGGAGTCAGCCACCGGAGCAAAGCCGTGCTGCCAGCCGGGCAGAAGATCACCTTCATGCGCAGCGATGCCGGCTGGGCCGAAGTTTCCGCGCCTCAAGGACGCGGTTGGGTCAGAGAAACCTACCTCTCCAAGAGCCAGCCGGGCGTCTTGCAGCCTGATGCGCAACGGGTCATTGCCGCGCTGAAGGGGAGAACCGGCGATACCGTCAGCGCCATCCACACCATTCGAAGCGGTTCGTCCGGGCACAGCTCCGGAAAGGCCGTGGACCTGATGATCCGCGATTACAAGAACCGGGCGCGCGTCGCCCAAGGCGATAAATTGGCTCAGTTCCTGCTGGATAACCGCATCCAGCTGGGGATCTATTACCTGATCTGGCAGGACCGGATCTGGCTTCCCACCACTGGCTGGACCCCGTATTCCGATTCCGGGAAGTACGGAAACCAGTTCACCGGCAACTGGAATGACACCACCCGGCACATGGATCACATCCATGTTGAGGTCTACGGCAATGCGGCCACGAAGGGGCCGCTGGACTACCGCGCGCTGAGTGCCCGATAAACGTCTTCTGTCCGGTGTTTCAGACGGAGAACCGCATAAGGCATGGCGCGCTCGGGGTGCATCTGGTCAGCTGGAAGCATGGAGAAATTCGAGCCGCAGCTGGCGGTTGACCGGGCACCTGCTATCTGGATTGGACGCAATGACGGCACCGGCGAGCAGCATTTGAGATGGCACCAGCAGGTGAACCGCCAGCCTGCTGGCACCCCCAATGGGCGGCGGCCTGCTGCGTTGCTCGGTTTCGCATCTGATGCGGGCGTGCTGCGCAACGAGGGCCGGGTTGGTGCCGCCCAGGGGCCGCAGGCGCTGCGCGCCGCCCTGGGCTCGCTGGCCATTCACGAGCCGCGCCCGCTGGTGGATGCTGGCGATATCGAGGTGCTTGGCGACGAGCTCGAATCGGGGCAGGAGCGACTGGCGCAGTCGGTGAGCGCATTGCTCGCTGGAGAAATGCTGCCAGTGGTGCTCGGCGGCGGCCACGAAACGGCCTATGGTTCATTCACCGGTCTGTTCAAGCACTTCAGGGACGAGCCGGAAACCCGGCTGGGCATATTGAACCTGGACGCGCATTTCGATTTGCGCAGCGCACCGCGCCGGACCAGCGGCACGCCGTTCTTGGACATCGCCCGGGATCTGCAGGCCGAAGGGCGCGATTTCAACTACGCGGTAGTGGGAATCAGCAAGCCGAACAACACACCGGTGCTCTTCGAACGGGCTCGCAGCTTGGGCGTGCGCTACCTGCTTGACGAGCAGTGCACGGCAGGTCAATTACCTGCCGTCCTGGGATTCGTCGAGGACTTCCTGGCGGGCATCGACAAGCTGTATCTGACCATCGATCTCGATGTGCTGCCTGCGTCGGTGGCTCCGGGGGTCAGTGCCCCTGCCGGTTTCGGGGTGCCCCTGGAAGTGATCCACGGGCTTTGCGCAACGCTGGCGGGCAGCGGCAAATTGGCATTGATTGACGTGGTGGAGCTGAACCCGGGATTGGATATTGACGGGCGTACCGCACGCACTGCCGCCCGTCTTGTCAATACCCTGCTGGGGGTCTGAGACAGCACCCACAGCGAAATCTGCCGACGCGAATTTGCAATGTTCGACCCATCAAACATTATGATCGAGGGGGGCGAACTAATCGCCAGTGCGAGAATCGGAATGGTGTGCAATGGTGCAAACGGCGAAACGTCGATCAGGCGCGGGGCAACGTGTGGGGCTGCTGGCCGCCGTCCTGGCCTGCCTGCTCGCCCTCGCTGGTTGCGCGTCCAAGCCCAGCACTGAGCCCGCAGCCAGGCCGGACGACCGACCGGTGGTGCTGACAACCTTCACGGTCTTGCAGGACATCGCCCAGAACGTCGCGGGCGAGCATTTGCGCGTTGAATCAATTACCCGACTTGGCGCAGAGATCCACGGATACGAGCCGACACCGGATGACTTGCGCCGCGCCTCCCATGCAGACCTCATCCTCGATAACGGCTTGAACCTCGAAGCCTGGTTCCAGCAATTCGTCGAAGACAATGACGCCCCGCACGTAACCGCCAGCCGGGGGATTGAGCCGATCGATATCGTCCAGGAAGAAGGGGCCGGAAAGCCCAACCCGCATGCCTGGATGAGCCCGCTGAACGTCAAGATCTATGTAGAGCGCATCGCTGAGGCCTTCAGCGAACTGGATCCGGCCAATGCGTCCAGCTATCGGGAGAACGCCAGGGCCTACCAGGCCAAGCTTCAAGATGTGCATGACGAGCTCGAGGCGGCGCTGGAGGAAATCCCCCAACGCCAGCGTGTGCTGGTGACCTGCGAGGGAGCCTTCAGCTACCTGGCGCGCGATGCCAACATGGCCGAAAAGTACCTGTGGGCGGTCAACGCGGAATCACAGGCCACGCCGCGCAAGGTCGCCGCGGCCATCGACTATGTCAGGGACAACGATGTTCCCGCGGTCTTCTGCGAATCCACGGTCTCCGATGCGGCCATGCAACGAGTCGTGGAATCCACCGATGCCGTCTACGGCGGAACTCTCTATGTTGACTCGCTCTCCGAACCTGGCGGTCCGGTGCCCAGCTACCTGGACCTGATCACGCATGACACCAGAACCATTGCCCGTGCTTTGAAAGGCGAAACACCATGAATGCGAAGCAAAGCACCGCCCTGGCCATCGACGTAACGGGCGCGACCGTCCACTACGGCCCTGTGCTGGCCCTGGACCACGCCTCATTGCAGCTGGGCCGCGGACGGGTCTGCGGACTGGTCGGGATGAACGGCTCGGGCAAGTCGACACTGTTCAAGACCATCATGGGGCAGATCAAGCCAGACACCGGCAGCGTGCGCATCAACGGCACCGACCCGCTGCAGGCACGGAAAAGCGGCCAGTTGGCCTATGTGCCGCAGAGCGAGGCCGTGGATTGGAGCTTCCCGATCTCGGTGCGCGAGGTCGTGATGACCGGACGCTACGGGCAGATGGGATGGACCCGGCGAGCCAAGAAGAAGGACCACGCCGCCGTGGACGAGGCCCTCGAACGGGTGGAGCTGGCCAACTTCGCCGATCGGCAGATCGGCCAGCTCTCCGGAGGCCAGAAGAAACGCGCATTCGTGGCCCGATGCATCGCCCAGGGCGCCAGCATCATGCTGCTCGATGAGCCTTTTGCCGGCGTGGACAAGCGCAGCGAAGCGACCATCACCAAGCTCTTGCGAGAGGTAGCCGATGACGGCGGCAGCGTGCTGATCTCCACCCATGACCTGCATGCGCTGCCGGAACTGGCCGATGAAGCGGTGCTGCTGATGCGCAAGGTCCTGATGCACGGAGATCCGGACGTGGTGCTGCAAGCGGAGAACCTGGCCCTGGCCTTTGGCCTGGATCCCATGAAACGAGGCGGGAAATGAACCTCATTGAATTGCTGGCCGAGCCCTTGGGCTACACCTTCATGGTGCGCGCCCTGCTGGTGACCATCATCGCCGCTGCCCTGTGCGCGGTGCTGTCCTGCTGGCTGGTGCTCATCGGCTGGTCGCTGATGGGCGACGCGGTCTCGCATGCCGTCTTGCCCGGGGTAGTGCTGGCCTACATCGCCGGCGCTCCCTTTGCCCTGGGCGCCCTGGTCTTCGGATTCCTCGCGGTGGCATTGATCGGGGGAGTGCGCGACACGACGAAGCTGAAGGAAGATGCGACCATCGGCATCGTCTTCACCACGCTCTTCTCCATCGGGCTGGTGCTGATCTCGGTCACCCCGAGCCATGTGGATCTGAACCACATCATCTTCGGCAATTTGCTGGGTGTCTCGGCCAGCGACCTGTGGCAGGTAGTGCTGCTTGGCGCAATCACCTTCGCCATCCTGGTGCTCAAGCGCAAGGACTTCACGCTCTATGCCTTCGACCAGACGCACGCGCATGCCTTGGGAATGAGCCCGCGGCTGATCGGTGCCGTGCTCTTGGGGCTGTTGGCCATGACCTCAGTGGTGGCGCTGCAGGCTGTCGGCGTCATCCTGGTCGTCGCCATGCTGATCATTCCCGGCGCCACAGCCTACCTGCTGACCGACCGCTTCGGGAAGATGCTGGTGATCGCACCGGTCCTGGCAACCTGCGCCGGAATCCTGGGCGTCTACGTGAGCTATTACCTCGATGCATCAACCGGTGGAATGGTGGTGCTGGCCCAGGCAATGATCTTCGCAATCGCCTATCTTTTCAGCCCGAAGCAGGGACTCATCGCCACCCGCCTGGCCCGCAAGGGGCGGCGCAAAGCGCTGGCCGCCCGAGTGTAGGCGAACTGCAGAAGGCCCCACGGGCGGGAAAGGATCCGCCCGTGGGGCCGCACTGGCTGGTGGATCAGCAGACTAGACGAGAACCTGAAATCGGTCGCTAGACTCGCCAGCGCAGCTTGCCGATGGCATCGGTTTTGCAGGTGTAGTACTTGCCGGCCTTGGACTTGCCGCGCTTACCCTGATCCGCCTTCTTGCAGTAGGCGCCCGGATGCACGGTGCCCTTGACCACCGAAGGCGCCTTCTTCACGTCCTTCTTCGGCGAAGCCTTGGGCTTGGAACCGGCTGGCTTGATCGGGGTGACCTTTGCGGCCTTCTGGTTGCGGCACGTCTTCAGCACCTTGGCCATCGCATTCTTTTCCGCCTTGGTCACCGACAGCGCGTACTTCTTCTTGACGCTGATCTGGGTTGCCACGTACTGGCACCGGAAGGACTTGTTCTTCGGGAGCCACTCGGCGGTGTTCTTGTCGCCCTTCTGGCGATTGGCTGAGGCGCTGGACGCCATCAAGTTCAGCGGGTCATTGGCCAGGGCCTGGCGCTGGGCCTGCGACAGTTTCTGGCCGCCGGAAATCCACGCGTTCTTCAGGGAAACCACATGGTCGATGTCGACGCTGCCTGACTTGACCTTCCAATTGATCTTCTTGCCGGTGTAGCTGTCATGCAACGTGCCCGAAGCTACGGTGCACTTCTTGCGGCCCTTGAACTTCACCTTGGACATGTCCCGGGACAAGGTGTCCTGGCGCTCGTCGCACTTGTCCTTGTCGAAGTCCTTCCAGCCATTGCCGAATTTCTTGTTCCGGTTGTATCCGGTGGCTGCTGCCTTGCCCTTCACTGGCAAGGTCGCCAGCATTGCGGTGGCTTTGGGACCATTGAGCTTCGCCCCGGGCTTGACCTTCTTGCTGCTGGTGGCAACCCGTTCCACCTGCAACGGCTGGTCTGTTGCCAACAGGTTGTCGGCCTGTGCGAGCTGATTGATCTGAAGTGCAGAAGGATCTGCCGGTGCGCTGCATCCAGCAAGCACCAATATTGCAGCGCAGAGCGCAGCGAAAAGTTTTTTAGGCAAGGCGGAGTCTTTCAAATGAAACGCGAAGTGATGGATGGCCAAGGATGCCGCAATGCACCCCCATGTAAAACTTGTACATTGTAGTATCCCGGGCTAGTCAACACTGTAATCCATGAAACGGACGAATTATCTGTTGGCGTTGAAAGGTGACGATGCCGCCAGTTCAATGAGCCGAGGGCGTGGAGCGGAAAGGCTATTCGGAGGAACGCGAGACCCACACCGCGGCGGCCGCACGCGATCCCAAGCGCAAGGTTTCCCCAGTCGCGCAGACCTGGACATTCACCGTCTCGGAGAACTGCTCGCCGGGCGTTACCTGCAGCTGCGCGCCGACAACGATCCGGTGATCGGAGAAATGCTGCAGCAGCTGCGAATCATCATCGGCAATGCGCTCGACCTCCACCCGGGCGTCATCGACGGCTTCGCCCAAGTTGAAAGCCTGGGGAATGGAAATGCGGCCTTCGGCGGTCGGGATGGGGTCGCCATGCGGATCGCGGGTGGGATGCTCCAGCAGGCTGTCGATGCGTTCGATCATGAAGTCGGATACGGCATGTTCCAGGCTCTCGGCCTCGTCGTGCACCTGGTCCCAGCGGTAGCCAAGCATTTGCACCAGGAATGTTTCGATCAGGCGGTGGCGGCGGACCATGGTCAGCGCATACTCGCGTCCCAGCTTGGTGAGCGTCACGGCTCCATAGGGCGCATGGTCGAGCAGGCCCTGCTGGCGCAATTTGCTCAAGGCGCCGGACACCGTGGAGAGCTTCATTCCCGATTTGCTGGCAATGATGCTCGCGGTGACCGGATCACTGGACCACTCGGTGAGGCCGAAAATGATCTTGAGGTAATTCTGCGCGCTATCTGAAAGCTGGTTGACCGACACAAGAACCATCTTAGCGACCGCTGCGCCTGCTGACTCGACGTGACTTTGGTTATGGGACGTTTGGCCTTGAACTCCCGAGGCAACTTAAAGCAACTAGTCACCAGCCCGAAAAAATATAGTCGCTGGGTAGGGATTATTGATAGGCAAGCGCAGTGTATTGACTTAATTTTCTTTGTGCGGAAAACTGTGTAATCGATTCCATGGAATCGATTACACAATAAGCAAAGGGGCTTATCGCCATGAACGCTGTCACCATCAAAGATGTGGCGCTTGCAGCCGGAGTTTCCTCCGCTACTGCCTCGCGCGTTCTCTCAGGCCACCCCGCCACTTCGGCCGCTTCCCGGGAAAAGGTGGCAGCCGTCGCCAAGGAACTGGGATTCGTTCCCAACGCCCAGGCCCGCTCCCTGCGCTCCACCAAAACCGACACCATCGCGCTGCTGATCTCCGATGTGCGCAACCCCTACTTCTCCGATCTTGCCCATGCTGTCGAGCAGCAGGCGCACGCCGCGGGAATGATGACCTTCATCGGCAACGCCAACGAAGACACCGAGCAGCAGGACCAATTTCTCGCAGCGATGCTCTCGCGCCGCGTCGACGGGCTGATTGTCGTGCCCCAGGGCCTCGACGAAGACGCCGACCGGCCCAGCCCGATGATGCAGCGCATCATCGCCTCGGGAACCCCGCTGGTCTTCGTGGACCGGACCCTTCCAGAGCAGCGCATCCCCTCGATCACCGCCTCCAGCACCGGCGCCCTGGAAGAAGCCATCGCGCAGCTCAAGCTCCTGGGCCACACCAGCATCGCCTTCCTCGGCGGCCCGGACCACGCCTCCACCGCCCGCGAACGCCACAGTGCCTTCGATTCGGCGATGGCGGCCAACGGCCTGAGCATCAATCCCGCCCTGCATTTTGCCGGCGACTTCCGTGCCGCTTCCGGTGCGGACGGCGCCCGCTGGCTGCTGGAGCATGAACTGCAGCCCACCGCGGTGGTTATCGCTGATGCGCCGATGGCCATTGGCGCGCTGACCGTGTGGCGCGAAGCCGGCATCCGGATCGGAAAGCAGCTCTCGGTGATCTCCTTCGATGAGGTGGATGCGATGCTCATGCACGATCCGCCGATTGCCACGATCAGCCACGACCTGACCAGCATGGGCCGCGCCGCGGTCACTGCGCTGCAGGAAGTGATGGCCGGCAAGAGCCCGGAGCCGCAAGAATTCATCAGCCGATTCACCGCGCGTGAGTCGCTGGCCCCAACGCAAGCAGCCACCGGCGCATAGGTGAGGATGGAAGGAACGAGAATGGGTAATGACGCTCTGCTGGTCCTGGACAAGGTCTGCAAGTCCTTCGGCCCGGTACAGGTGATCGACGAGGTCACCGTCGAGGTGCACGCGGGCAAGGTCTCCGTGCTGCTCGGCGAGAACGGCGCAGGCAAATCCACGCTGATCAAGATGATCGCCGGCGTGCACGAGCCGGATGCCGGCCGGATCCTGATGGACGGCAAGGCCGTGAAGATCCCCAACACCAAGGCCTCCGAAGCCCTGGGCATCGCTACCATCCACCAGGAACTGAACCTGGTGCCGTCGATGACCATTGCCGAGAACATCACCCTGGGCCGCGTGCCGCGCAAGTTCGGCATCATCAACCGCCGCGACATGCGCCAGATCGCCCGCGACGCGATGGACAAGCTTGGGCTGAAGCTGGATGTGGATACGCCGGTGGGCGAGCTGGGCCTGGCCCAGCAGCAGCTGGTGGAAATCGCCAAGGCCCTGAGCCTGGACGCCCGCGTGCTGATCCTCGACGAGCCCACCGCGGCCTTGACCAAATCTGAAATTGCGCACCTGTTCTCGGTGGTCAACACGTTGAAGGCGCAGGGAGTCGGCATGGTGTTCATCAGCCACCACCTCGATGAGATCGCCGAAATCGGCGACTTCGTGAACGTTTTGCGCGATGGCAAGTTCATCGCCACCGTCCCGGCCGACACGGAGGAGAACGAACTGGTCAGGCTCATGGTCGGCCGCGACATCGACGCCCAGTTCCCGCGCGTGGCCACCGAGCCGGGAGAGCAGCCGCTGCTGAGCGTGAAGAACCTGTCCGACGGCATGCTCAAGGACATCTCGCTGGAGGTCCGCCCCGGCGAAGTAGTGGCCCTGGCCGGCCTGATGGGTGCCGGGCGCACCGAGCTGATCCGCGCGATCGCCGGAGCGGACAAGTACTCCAGCGGCAGCGTGGCGGTGAACGGCAAGAAGCTGGCCAGCTTCGACGTCGCGGCAGCCACCCGCGCCGGCATCGGCCATGTGCCTGAGGACCGCAAGACCCAGGGCCTGGTGCTGGATGCCTCGGTGGCCGAGAACATCGGCTACGCCACGATGGCTTCCACCGCCAAGAGCGGCCTGGTCGACCGCAAGGGCCAGAAAGCCCGCGCGCAGCAGGTCGCCGAACGCCTGCGCATCCGCATGGGCAGCATCGATGCGCCCATCCGCTCGCTCTCGGGCGGCAACCAGCAGAAGGCGGTCTTCGGCCGCTGGTTCACCGCAGGAGCCAAGGTGCTGCTGCTCGACGAGCCGACCCGCGGCGTGGACGTGGGCGCGAAGGTCGAAATCTATGAACTGATCAATGAGATCACCGCCTCCGGAGGCTGCGTCTTGATGGCCTCCAGCGAACTGCCCGAAGTGCTGGGCATGTCCGACCGCGTCCTGGTCATGAGCCAGGGACGCATCGCCGGGGAACTGGCTACCGAAGAAGCCACCCAGGACGCCATCATGTCCCTGGCCGTCAGCAATGTGCACCGCGAAGAAGAAATGGGAACCAAGTAATGAGCAGCGTAGCTACAGCCCCGAAGAAGGGGTTCGACTTCAAGGCATTCCTTGCCAATAACGGAGCCTTGGTGGGCCTGGTCATCCTGTGCCTGGCCCTGTTCATCGCCACCCCGCGCTTCTTGACCGGGCCGAACCTGCTGAACATCGGCATCCAGGTCTCCACCATCGCGGTGATGGCCTTCGGCATGACCTTCGTGATCGTCGCTGCCGGCATCGACCTGTCCGTCGGCTCTGTGGCCGCGCTCTCGGCGATGGGCTCCTCCTACGCGATCACCACCGCCGGGCTGCCCGACGGGCTGTCCATCCCGATCGGCCTGGCCGTGGGCGCGCTGTGCGGCTGGGTCACCGGCGCGATGAGCGCCTACGGCAAGCTGCCCACCTTCATCGCCTCGCTGGCGATGCTCACCGTGGTGCGCGGGCTGACCCTGGTGATCTCCGACGGCCGTCCGATCTCCACCAGCTCCTCGGTATCCTGGTTGGGCGATGACCTCGGCCCGATCCCGATGCCGATCGTGATCCTCGTGGTCTCCGGCCTGCTGGCAGCCTTCGTGCTCAACCGCACTGTCATCGGCAAGAACGCCTTCGCAGTCGGCGGCAACACCGAAGCCGCGCGGCTCTCCGGCATCCCGGTCAAGCGCGTGCTGGTCACCGTATTCGTGATTTCCGGCGTGTTCGCCGCGCTGTCGGGCATGATCCTGGCTGGACGCCTGGACTCGGCCCAGCCGACCCTGGCCTCCGGCTACGAGCTGGATGCCATCGCCGCAGTGGTGATTGGCGGCGCCTCGCTCTCCGGCGGCGTCGGCCGCATCTCCGGCACGCTGATCGGTGCGCTGGTGCTGGCAGTGATCCGCAACGGCCTGAACCTGCTCTCGGTCTCCGCGTTCTGGCAGCAGGTAGTCATCGGCGCCGTGATCGCGATCGCCGTCGGCTTCGACGTGCTGCGCCGCAAGAACGTCAAGCACTAGATTTTCCACCCCGAACCCAATAATCCAACAGCAGTTCAAAGGAGAACCCCCATGAAGAACATCGTGCGCAAGACCGCAGCCGTCACCGTCGGCCTGGCCCTGGTGCTGGGCACCGCCGCCTGCAACCGCGGCGCCGAAGCCGAAGCCGGCTCGGCCACCTTGGCAGTGTCCACCCTGAACAACCCGTTCTTCGTCGACCTGCGCGATGGCGCCGAAGCCGAGGCCGAAGCCCAGGGCATCGACCTGTCGGTGGTCGACGCGCAGAACGACTCCGCAACCCAGGCCAACCAGCTGGCCACCGCCGCAACCAACGGTTCCGCCGGCCTGATCATCAACGCCGTGGACACCGAAACCGCCGAAGCCGGTCTGGCCCCGGTTGTCGAGGCCGGCCTGCCAATCGTTGCCGTGGACCGCGCCGTAGGCGACACCAAGATCGCTTCCTTCGTGGCGTCGGACAACGTGGCCGGCGGCGAGCAGGCAGCCAAGGCGCTGGCCGAGTCGCTGGACGGCAAGGGCAAGATCATCGTGCTCGAAGGCGTTCCCGGCGCTTCGGCAACCAACGAGCGCGGCGAAGGGTTCGACAAGGGCCTGGCCGAGTACAAGGACATCGAGGTCGTCTCCTCGCAGACCGCCAACTTCGACCGTGCCGAGGCATTGGACGTGGTCACCAACCTGATGCAGGCCAACCCGGATGCCACCGGCATCCTGGCGATGAACGACGAAATGGCTTTGGGCGCCATCCAGGCGCTGGGCGACAAGGCCGGCAAGGACGTCAAGGTGGTCGGCTTCGACGGCACCGAAGATGGCTTCAAGGCCGTCGAGGACGGCACCCTGGTTGCCACCATCGCGCAGAACCCTGCCGAGCTGGGCAAGCAGTCGGTGCAGATCCTGGCCAAGGCCATCAAGGGCGAGGAAGTCGAAGCCAACGTGCAGGTTGCCGTTGACACCGTCGACGAGAAGAACATCGCCGAGTACGCAGGCGAGTAACCTGCTTTCATAGCAGGAATCAAGCAGGACACCGGCACCCATCGGCCGCCGGGCAACGAGAACCAGGGGAATAACCATGCAGCAGCACATCCAGGTCACTATTGTGGGCTCAAGCAACGTGGACATCACCGCGTTGATGGCCCGCCTGCCCGGACCGGGAGAAACCGTGCTGGCAGATTCCTACCAGCTCTCGCCCGGCGGCAAGGGTGCCAACCAGGCGCTGGCCGCGGCCCTGGCCGGCGCCACCACCGAATTCATCGGCGCGGTCGGCAACGACTCGCACGCCGAAATCGCGCTGGGACAGCTTGAGGAAGCCGGCGTGAAGCTGGATCGCGTCACCCGCGCCAGCGAGCCGACCGGCGTCGCCATCATCCAGGTGGACTCCGCTGCGGAGAACTCCATCGCCGTGGTCTCCGGAGCCAACTCGACGGTCAGCGGTGAGGCAGTGCAGGCCGCCGGGAGCATCGAGGGCATCCTGGTGCTGCAGGGGGAAATCCCTGCCTCGGGCATCAAGGCAGCCATGGATGCCGCCACCGACCGCATCGTGCTCAACCTGGCGCCGGTGATCGAATTGGACCGCGAGTACCTGCTCAAGGCCAACCCGCTGGTGGTCAACGAGCATGAGGCAGAGGCCGTGCTGCAGCAGCTGAACCCGAACCGGAAGATGAAGTTCGAAAACCATTATGAGCGCCTCGCCGGGATGCTGGTGGACGAAGGCATCGACAGCGTGGTGATCACCCTCGGCGCCAACGGCTGCCTGGTCGCCGACCGCGCCCCCTTGGAAAACGGCGGAGCGCAGGTTCGCGCGCTGCCCGCGGTAAAGGTCAAAGCCGTGGACACCACCGGTGCCGGCGACGCGTTCACCGGTGCGCTGGCCGCCCGCCTGGCCAATGGGGACGACTTGGCGCAGGCAGCGGAATTCGCCGGCAAGTTCGCGGCCCTGACGGTGCAGGCCCACGGAGCCCAGGCTTCCTACCCGCGTTCCCTGCAGAACCTCTAAGCCCCCTTATTCGAGCAAGACCTTAAGGAAGCCTCTGTGCTGAAATCCGAAATTCTCAACGCTCCGCTGCTGGCCGCCTTGGCCACCTGCGGGCACACTGACACCGTGGTGATCGCTGACTGCGGACTGCCGCTTCCGCACGGCCCGCAGGTCATCGACCTGGCCCTGGTCCAGGGGGTGCTCAGCTTCGAGCAGGTGCTCGACGTCCTGTCCCGCAACCTGGTGATCGAGAACAGCACCTTGGCATCTGAAGCAGAGAATGGCCCCGTGCAGGAACTGTGCCGCACCAAGGGCCTGGATCCCCAGTTCATCTCCCATGAAGAGCTCAAGGCACAGCTGCCCCAGGCCAAGGTCATCGTGCGCACCGGCGAGGCGACCCCGTACGCCAACGTGATCCTGCACTGCGGTGTAGCTTTCTGACCAGCCAGCCGTGAGCCGGTGCCCGCCGCAAGTGCGGGCGCCGGCTTTCGCGTCCCAGCGGCTGCCTAGAATGGGATTATGGAGCACAGGAACCAGTCCGGAGAAAATGGCGAGCTGTTTTCCCGGATCGCGCCGGAAGCCGGGCTGCTGCTCGGAGCCGGCCGCGCCATTCTGCTCCAGTTGGCCCACCCGCAGATCGGACGGGCTATTGCCGAGCACTCGGGCTTCGCGGCCAACCCGCTGAGCCGCCTGGTCCATACCCTCGGGTACATCTATGCGCTGAGCAACGGCACGGCAGCACAGCAGCGAACCATCATCGATTACGTCAACGCGGCGCATCGGCCCGTGCGCGGAACGCGCTCGAACGGCATGCCCGCCTATTCAGCGCTGGATCCCAAGCTGCAATTGTGGGTAGCGGCCACGCTCTATGATTCGGCACGGACCATTGCCGGCCAGATCCTGGAAGAAAGCAAGAATGAGCAGGAAGAGCTCTACTCGCAGTACGCACGGCTCGGCGATGCCTTGCAGATGCCGGGAGATTACTGGCCCAGGAACCTGAGCCGATTCGATGAATACTTTGCGCAGAACCTCGCCACGCTGCACGTCACCGAGCAGACCCGGGCGCTGGCCCGCGAGCTTTTCGAAGCCCGCAACGCTCCGTGGTGGATCCGGATGGGCATGCCGCTGATGCGGGATGTGACCATCGCGCAGCTGCCGGCCTCGGTGCGCGAGGACTTCGGCTATCGCCTCACCGGTACGGCCGCGAAGCGCAACGCCCGGGTGATCGCTGTTGCCAGGGTGGCCACGCGGATTCTGCCGCGGTTCATCAGGCATGCCCCGATGCGCCTGGTCTTGCGACGGGTCGAGAAAATGGCCCGTGCCGGCGGAAACTCACGTCCCTGACTTGTCCTGTGCATGGTCCGGGATCAGGATCCGTGGTAGCGCCAAGAGCAGGAACAAGGCCACCAGGATCAGCGGCCCGCCGACCCACGCCCCGATCTGCCAGCCGAAAAGAACTTGCAGCACAAACCAGACGCAGCCCGAGACCAGCAGTCCCACGCCAATGCCCACGATCTTGACGATGACATGTCCCAGGTTGACCGTCTGTTGCTTCAGCCGCTGGCCGAAGAAATAGCGGTGCACTGCCACGGGCGTGATCAGCAGCAGAATCAGCAAGGTGGCAGCGACCAGCAGGATGATGTAGACGATTTCGTCGGTGCGGCTGAGCATCTCGAATCGTGCCTGGAACGGCAGCACCACGAGGAAAGCTGCAAGGATCTGCACACCGGTTTGCATTACGCGCATCTCCTGCAGCAGCTCATTCCATTGCCGGTGCGGTGCGCCATCGCTGGTATCGGGGTGGGAACGCCCGGTCATAACTGTTCTCCTTGGCCTCAATCCGTCGGCTGGCTAAACCTGCCGACCCAAAATGACTATGCCAAGCAAAGCCGTTGCGGGCAAGAGGCTATAAATCCACCGAGCCAAATTGTAGGCCGCGGCCAGTACATTGGGGAGCCCAGCCAGACTTGAACATTGGAGGACAAGATGGAAATCGAGAGCTCCGCTGGAAGCAGTTTCAACGTGTGGTCGATGCCCAGCCGCGGCTTGGCCTGGTGCGATTGCGGCAAAGGCCATAAACTCACGGAAAGCATCGTGTACCGGGCCTTCGGTGAAGCCGGATACGAACCAAGCAGGCCGCTGACGCACGAGCAGCTGGTCGACCTGATTGCCCAGGTGTGGCACTACTCGGAAGTCTGCCGGTTCTTCCACTTGGCAGTCGAGCAGGCGGCAACGCGCATCCATGGCAAAGTCGATGCGTACTACCCGCTGGACCACAGCATCGACATCGTTGGGTTATTCTCGAAAACCTGGCAAGGCTGCCCGGATGCGGCCTGCCAGGCCGAAGGGTGAGCCAGCGGCCGGCGAATTGAGCCGAGCGTGCACGGGCGCATAGTGTGGGGAAGATGAACAGCTTTGCATCCTCCCGGGCCCCTGCCGAGCACGACGGATTCATCCATGTGCGGGGCGCCAATGAGAACAACCTGGACAATGTCGAGGTGCGTATCCCGCGCGATGCCATTGTCGCCTTCACCGGGGTTTCCGGTTCCGGGAAATCCTCCCTGGCCTTCGGCACGATCTTCGCCGAATCCCAGCGCCGGTTCCTGGAGTCCGTGGCGCCCTACGCCCGAAGGCTCATCGCCCAGGGGCACACGCCCAAGGTGGAATTCATCTCCGGACTTCCACCGGCCGTGGCCCTGCAGCAACGGCGTGGCTCCGCCAGTTCGCGGTCCACGGTCGGAACCCTGACCACGCTGTCCAACTCGGTGCGCATGCTGTTCTCGCGCGCCGGCGACTACCCCAACGGGGCAGCACGCCTGGATTCGGACGCCTTTTCCACCAACACCGCAGCGGGTGCCTGCACGCACTGCCACGGTGCGGGGACGGTGCATTCGGTCAGCGAGGCCTCTCTGGTTCCAGATCCCTCACTGAGCATCAGGGACGGGGCCATTGCCGCCTGGCCGGGGGCCTGGCAAGGCAAGAACTTGCGGGACATCACCACGCACCTTGGCTACGACATCGACGTCCCGTTCCAGCAGCTGCCCGCTGAGGCACGGCAGTGGCTGCTGTTCACCGAGGAACAGCCCGTAGTGGAAGTGACCCCGGAACGCGACCGCGTGGCCAAACCCTACAAGGGACGGTTCTGGAGCGCCGAACGCTATGTCCGGCACACGGTCGCAACCTCTAAAAGCGAAAACTTGCGCACCAAGGCGCTGGCCTTCATGCATTCGCAGGATTGCCCGGAATGCTCGGGGACGGGCTTCCGCCCCGACGCCCTGCAGGTCACCTTTGGCGGCCTGGATATTGCGTCATTCAACCGCAAGCCGCTCAGTTCGCTGGCCGGGCTCTTGCGCCCCTTCGCAGCCGAGGCCGGGACTGAAGCGCAGGCCGAAGTAGTGAGCACCATCAGCGCCGACCTGCTGGGCAGGATCGAAGTGCTGGTGGAGCTCGGGCTGGGCTACCTGAGCCTGGACCGTGGCACGCCGACGCTGTCGCCGGGGGAGATGCAGCGCTTGCGTATTGCCACCCAGCTGCGCGCAGGCTTGTTCGGTGTCATCTACGTGCTCGATGAGCCATCTGCAGGGCTGCACCCGGCCGATGTGCAGCCACTGATCGAGGTGCTCGATGCGCTCAAGGCCGAAGGCAACTCGGTGTTCGTGGTGGAGCACAACATGGATGTGGTCAGCCGCGCGCAGTGGATTGTCGACGTCGGGCCGGGTGCGGGCAGCAACGGCGGGCAGGTGCTCTACAGCGGAGAAGTCGCCGGCCTGTCCGAAATCGAAGCATCCGTGACCCGGCGTTTCCTGGATCCGGGGCCGGCGCCGCGGCGCGAGCAGCGTGAACCCGGTGGATGGGTGCGCCTTCGCGGAGTGGAACTGCACAACCTTGCGGGAGTGGATGCGGCGTTCCCGCTGGGAGTCTTCTGTTCGGTCACCGGTGTGTCCGGCTCCGGAAAGTCCAGCCTGGTCTGCGGGGCCCTGGCCCAGGCTGCGGGCGGCCAAGTGGCCGAAGCGGAAGAGCTTGAGGTGGCAACGGAACGCGCGGTGATCGCCGAGGTGACCGGGGCACAGCAGCTCAGCCGGGTGGTGCTGATGGACCAGAAACCCATCGGACGCACCCCGAGATCCAATGTCGCCACCTACACGGGCCTGTTCGATGCGGTCCGCAAGGCGTTTTCCGAACTGCCGCTGTCCAGGGAACGCGGCTACAGTGCTGGCCGGTTCTCCTTCAATGTCGCCGGCGGACGCTGCGAAAACTGCCAAGGCGAAGGCTATCTGGAAATCGAATTGCTCTTCCTGCCCGGGACCTATGGGCCATGCCCAGAATGCCACGGAGCCCGATACAACGAGCAGACCCTTGAAATCGAATACCAGGGCAAGAACATTGCCCAGATCCTTGAGCTGGATGTGAGCGAAGCCGAGGAATTCCTCTCCGGGATTCCTGCGGCGGCGCGGGCGCTGGCTACCCTGCGCGAAGTCGGCCTCGGCTACCTGCAGCTAGGCCAGCCAGCTACCGAAATGTCAGGTGGCGAGGCCCAGCGCATCAAGCTGGCCACTGAGCTGCAGCGGCAGCGCCGTGGGCACACGCTCTACCTGCTCGATGAACCGACCACCGGTTTGCACCCTGCCGACGTGCAGCTGCTGGTATCGCAGCTGCAACAGCTCGTCGACCAAGGCAACACCGTTATCGTGGTGGAGCACCAGATGGATGTGGTGGCCGCCAGCGACTGGGTGATTGACATGGGACCTGCCGGCGGAGATGGCGGCGGGCGCATTGTTGCCGAGGGGAGCCCGACGCAGGTGGCGCACAACAAGGCCAGCCGGACTGCGCAATATCTTGCGCGCCGGCTGGCCTTGTGAAGCTGGATTACTTGCTGTTCAGCAGTGCGTGCGGCGGGGTCTGCACCCCGTCGGCCACTGCTTCGGCAGGGTCATCACCTAGGTGGATGATCCGGTTATCGGCATCCACATGCACCACGCTGGGCACGTAGCTGCGCGCCTCGGCATCTTCCATCTGCGCGTAGCTGATCAGGATGACCAGATCCCCTGGGTGCACCAGATGCGCGGCCGCGCCGTTGATGCCGATAACCCCGCTACCAGGCTCGCCGGCAATGGTGTAGGTTTCCAGACGTGCGCCGTTGGTGATGTCGACGATGCTGACCAGTTCACCGGGCAGGATATCCGAGGCTTCGAGCAGCTCGGAGTCAACGGTGACCGAGCCTACGTAGTGCAGGTCAGCCTGGGTGACAGTCGCCCGGTGGATCTTGGACTTGAACATGGTGCGTTGCATTAGATGATTCTTTCACGCGAGGTAAGTGGTTTCCCGGTATCCAAGTTTACGCCCCTTGCCCGCAGAAGCCCCAGCAATGTCCGGCACCCCACACAGTTGTCCTCGAACAGCTACTTCGCCAGATGGGTTTCCAGCAGGCGATGCACTTCGCCGGTAGCCAGCAATTCGCAGGCCGCTTCCAGCTCGGCAGAGAGGAAACGGTCTTCGCCTGGACCTGCGACCTTGGTGCGCAGCAGCTCCAGCACGGCACCGGTGGCCGGCCCCGGCTGCAAAGGCTTGCGCAGATCCAGCGCACGGCCGGCAATCAGCATTTCAATGGCGAGGATGCGGCGCAGGTTGCCCACCGCGGTGCGCAATTTGCGGGCCGCATGCCAGCCCAGGGAAACATGGTCCTCCTGCATTGCCGATGACGGGATGGAATCCACGCTCGCCGGTACGGCCAAGCGCTTATTCTCGGCAACCAATCCCGCCTGGGTGTACTGGGCGATCATCATGCCCGAGTCCACGCCCGGGTCATCAGCCAGGAAAGCCGGCAGGTCGCGGGACCGGGCAGGGTCGAGCATGCGGTCGGTGCGGCGTTCGGCGATGGAGCCCAGATCGGCAACCGCGATGGCCAGGAAGTCCAGGACATAGGCGACCGGAGCGCCATGGAAGTTGCCGTTGGAAGTGACCTCGCCCGAAGGCAGCACGACTGGGTTGTCGATGGCCGCCGCCAGTTCGCGGGTTGCGACCAGGCGTGCGTGGGCGATGGTGTCGCGCACTGCGCCGGTCACCTGCGGGGAACAGCGCAGCGAGTAGGCATCCTGCACCCGGCCATCGCCTTCGCGGTGCGAGGCGACAATGGGGGAACCGGAAAGGAAGTTGTACATGTTCGCCGCGCTGCGGCCCTGTCCCGGGTGCGGGCGCAGCGGCTCGTGCAGTTCGGCGCGGAAGACCTGGTCGGTGCCCATCTGGGCTTCGACGCTCATGGCGGCGGTGGCATCGGCAATGTCTGCGAGCTCTTCGAGATCCGCCAACGCCATCAGCAGCTGGCCGAGCATGCCGTCCGTGCCGTTGACCAGCGCCAGGCCTTCCTTCTCCGCCAGTTCCACAGGTTCCAGTCCTGCCTCTGCGAGGAGTTCCGGCACGGGGCGCTGCACGCCCTCGCGGTCGGTGGCTTCGCCTTCGCCCATCAGCACCAGGGCACAGTGGGAGAGCGGGGCAAGGTCGCCCGAGCAGCCCAGCGAACCGTATTCACGCACTACCGGTGTGATGCCGGCGTTGAGCAGTCCAACCATGGTCTCCAGCACGACCGGGCGTACGCCGGTGCGGCCGGATGCCAGGGTCTTGGCGCGCAGGAACATCAGCGCACGCACCACTTCTCGCTCCACCGGTTCTCCCATGCCGGCTGCGTGCGAGCGGATCAGCGAACGCTGCAGCTTCGCGCGGTCCTCGGGCGCGATATGGCGGGTAGCCAAGGCGCCGAAACCGGTGGAAATGCCATAGACCGGGGTGTCGGCCGAGGCGAGGGCATCGATGTGGGCGCGAACCGTGGCCAGTTCTTCGAGGACCTGTGGCGCGATGCGGATCTGCGCGTTGTGCCGGGCTACCGCAATCACGTCATCGGCGGTTGCTCCAGTAAGGTCCAGGGTGACGAGTGGGGAAGCAGTCATGATGTTCAATCCGTTCTCTGCGCTGCAATGAGGTCTCTAATTCCCATTGTTCGGCAGAACGGGATGGCACGGCATCGATAATCGGGTCATCTGTCCGAAATGCCAGACAGCGCCACGGAGGCAGAAGGGAACGGACCGCAATTGGCATGCCAATTGCGGTCCGTTGAAAATTCCGGGTTCTAGAAGGTGATGCCTTCGAAGGCGTCCTCGCCGAACTTGTTCGACGAACCGTTGTCAGTGAACTTGGCGTTCTCGTTGAGGGATGCAGCCGAATTGCCGATGCCGCTAAAAGCCACCTGCTTGATGTTCTTGACCGCTGCGATATTTCCGTTGCCGCTTAGCACGAGGTTCGTGATGTGCGGAGCGACGATCATGTTTCCGTCTCCAGAGACGGTCACGTTTTCGCAATCACCGACGAGCTTGAGCATTTGGCCCATGTCGGCGATATCCATGCTGCCCGTGCATCTGACTTCGGTCGCTTGCGCATCGAGGAAATCATAGACGGACTGGAACGTGCTGTCCGCAGGTGATTTCGGAACATTAGGCGTGCCGGTAGCCGCGCCTTCCGAGGCCTTGGCGCTCGGGGTGACGGTACCTTCGATGGGACCAGCATTCTCCGGAGCCTTGGTCTCTTCGCTGGAGGATTCAATGCTCACGCAACCTGACAGCGCTACGGCAAGGAATCCAACCGCCAGCGGGCCAGCGAAGCGATTGGCAATTTTCGAGAACATTTACATCCTGTCAGTCGAACCGGCCAGCACATTCGGATACACGGTGCCTATATCCATTCTGCGTCGAACAGCAATTAATAACCAACGGGAGTGGCAGAGGAACGAACGAATATTCTCTAATGGTTATTGGCAGGTCCGAGACCAAACCCGAGAAGATCTGCTGGCGATTCTGCGTCGCAAAAAGAATAATCGCTTCACCACTTGCCCGGTGCAAGCAGTGAAGCGATTACAAGTGCCCAACTGGAGAATGGGCCACAATTCCGCGTGGCAGGAGTGTCTGCCAAGCTGCAAGCTCCCTAGAACCCCTCTTCCTGTTCTTGGGAACCAAACTGGCTTTCATTGTTGCCGTACGCCTGGCCAGACTGGCTATCGCCCAGGGATTCCTGCCCCGGGTCGCTGCCGTAAGGCTGGCCCTCGTCCTTTCCGAATGATTCTTGGCCGGACTCTTCATCGTGACCGTAGGATTCTCCTTGGCTTTCGCCGCCGTATGATTTCTGGCCGGATTCGTTTCCGCCTCCAAAGGACTGCTGTTCTGACGGCTGTCTTTCAAATCCGCCATTGCTTCCTGAATCGAAATCTGAATTGGACTGGCTCTCGTAGCCTTCAGATCCGTTGTTGTCGAAGTACCCGAATTGCTCGTTTGCATCCTGTTCAGACATGTCGTCCTCCGTGGATCGGTGATTCCTGACGTGCCTAGGGCTAGGTGCCTGAAGGTGCCTGCTCAAGCTTTCCGGGAAGCTCTGAGCAGCTGGCAACCTGCAGTTAATGCAATCCCCATGCAACTTGCAGAGACAGGTCAACATCCACCAAGTTGTGCTGCGACTGGAGCTGGCTCCAGCCAATTCCGTGAATCCGAATGGCAGGCAGCATGGCTCGCGCTGGGATTGCAGGAGATTCTCGGCACGAGAGAAGAGAAAGCTGGACGTTGCCCGAAAGAAAGTTCCACTCGTTCGGAATCGGGGTGCCAAGTCGATAGTGTCAAAAGCGGGACACCGAGAAAGGTCTTGCCCCAAGCGTCCATGACAACGTAAGGAGAAGCATTGGCTAATTCGAAGAAGACTCCAGCACAGAAAACTGATCGCGAGAACGCAGAGAATGGCTTCGTGGCCCCGGAGGTGCTGCGCGATTCCTTGCAGACCGTGCTGGTCCAGCTGCTGGATCTGCAGTTGGTAGGCAAGCAGATCCACTGGAATGTTGTCGGTCCCAACTTCCGCGACCTGCATCAGAACCTTGACGAAATCGTTGATATCGCACGTCGCGGTTCGGACGAGATCGCCGAGCGGATGCGCGCATTGCATGCCACTCCCGATGGACTGGCGGCAACGGTCACAAAGTACACCAAGTTGGAACAACCGGTGAACACCGAAATCCTGACGACTAATGCAGTGGACATGGTTGTCAAGGCGTTGCAGACAACCGTGGGCGTCATGCGCGAGGTACATGATCCGGTAGACGAGGCGGATCCAACTACGGCCGATATCCTGCACCAGTACATTGCGGATCTGGAACAGCAGGCATGGTTCATCAGTGCAGAAACCCGCAAGCCATAGTGCCGGAAGTGATGACCAGCAATTAGATGGCAATAGCTTGAGGCGCCACCTCGGTGGCGCCTCAAGCTGATTTAAAAGGGTGCTACTTCTCCTGCGCTGCCATCGGAATGCGCACTCCGCGCTCGGCGGCGACCTCGGCGGCACGTTCGTATCCGGCATCCACGTGGCGGATGACGCCCATGCCCGGATCATTGGTGAGCAGCGCTTCGAGCTTCGCGGCAGCCAGTTCGCTGCCATCAGCCAAGGAAACCTGGCCGGCGTGGATGGAACGGCCCATGCCGACGCCGCCGCCATGATGAATCGATACCCACGAGGCACCGGAGCTGGTGGCGGTCAGCGCGTTCAGCAGCGGCCAGTCTGCCACGGCATCGCTGCCGTCCTTCATGGCCTCGGTTTCGCGGTATGGCGATGCTACCGAACCCGAATCCAGGTGGTCGCGTCCGATCACGATCGGTGCGGACACCTTGCCTTCGGCCACCAGCTGATTGAACAGCAAGCCCGCCTTGTGGCGCTCGCCGTAGCCCAGCCAGCAGATTCGTGCCGGCAGGCCTTCGAATTCAACATGCTTCTCGGCGGCATCGAGCCAGCGGTGCAGGTGCTCGTTCTCCGGGAACAATTCCTTCAGCGCCTGGTCGGTGACCTTGATGTCTTCCGGATCTCCGGACAGCGCCACCCAGCGGAATGGGCCCAGCCCCTCGCAGAACAGCGGGCGGATGTAGGCCGGGACGAAACCCGGGAAATCGAAGGCGCGGGTGAAGCCGCCCTTGCGAGCCTCGTCGCGGATCGAGTTGCCGTAGTCGAAGACCTCGGCGCCTGCCTCCTGGAACCCGACCATGGCCTCGACATGCGCGGCCATCGCGGCCTGCGACTTCTTGGTGAAGCCCACCGGATCCGCTTCGGCCTCGGCGTGCCACTGCTCCATGGTGAATTCCACCGGCAGGTAGCTCAGCGGATCGTGGGCGCTGGTCTGGTCGGTGACGATGTCGAAGGCGAATTCACCGGCTTCGTGGCGCTTGAGCAGTGCCGGGAAAACTTCCGCGGCGTTGCCGACGTAGCCAACGGACAGCGGACGTCCTTCGGACTTGGCCGCCAGCACCTTCTCCAGCGCCTTGTCCAGATCCAGCTCGACCTCGTCGAGGTAGCGCTTGGATGCACGGCGGCGCAGGCGGGTTTCATCGACGTCGACAATCAGCACGGCACCGCCATTGAGGGTTACCGCAAGCGGCTGGGCGCCGCCCATTCCGCCGCAACCGCCGGTCAGGGTCAAGGTGCCGGCCAGCGTGCCGTTGAAGCGCTTCTTGGCGATCGCGGCGAAGGTCTCGTAGGTGCCCTGCAAGATGCCCTGGGTGCCAATGTAGATCCAGGAGCCGGCGGTCATCTGTCCATACATCATCAGGCCTTCTGCTTCGAGCTTGCGGAAGTGCTCCCAGTCGGCCCAGTCGCCCACGAGGTTGGAGTTGGCAATCAGCACCCGCGGCGCCCACTTGTTGGTCTTGAAGACGCCCACGGGCTTCCCGGACTGCACCAGCAGCGTTTCGTTCTCTTCCAGGTCCTTGAGCGTCTCGACAATGGCGTCGAATGCTTCCCAGGAACGGGCCGCCTTGCCGGTTCCGCCGTAGACCACGAGATCCTCGGGTCGTTCGGCGACTTCCGGATCCAAGTTGTTCATCAGCATGCGCAGTGGGGCCTCGGTGGCCCAGGATTTGGCGGTCAGTTCGGTGCCGCGCGGGGCGCGGACGACACGTGGTTCGTGGCTCATGGCAATTCCTTACGATGTAACGTAGCTAACTGTTTCCATCATTGGCCATGAGCCATGGGTTGGACACCGGAGAATCAGCAGAGCTGTCCGGTATTTCAGATTCATGGGAATTTACGGGTGCGTCCAGCTGCTAGCTAGCTCAGATCCGCGCCAGCGCGCTTCGTTCGATTTCCTGCGCTAGGCAGGACGCTTGCCCTGCACCCGCGAGGTGATCGCCGCCGCGGTGGCGCGGATCTGAGCCAGCAGAACCTCCCGCTGCTCTTCGGGAACCCGGTCAGCCAGGAAAGTGACGGCCACAGCAGCCACCGGCCAATCATTGGAGTCCCGGATTTCCACCGCCAGCGAGTGGAAATCCGGGGTGACATCCCCGCGCTCCACTGCGTAGCCGCGCTGCGTGCTCTGCTCCAGTTCGCGGCGCAATTGCGCGTAACTGGAGATCGATGATTCGGCCACGCGCTCAGAGAAGCTGGCGGCGCTGGGGTAGAGCGCACGCACCTGCGATTTGGGCAGCGCTGCGAGAATGGCCCTGCCTGAGGCGGTCAGATGCGACGGCAGGCGGACACCCACATCGGTGACCAGCGATGGGCGGCCCTTGGCGCGTTCCTCGACGATGTAGAGCACATCCGAACCGTGCAGCACTGCCAGGTGCGCGCTTTCGCCGACCTTGTCGACCAGCTGGGCAATCAGCGGAGCACCCAGCCGGGCCAGCGGCTCCTGGCGGGTGTAGGCGCTGGACAGCTCGAACGCGGAGACCCCCAAACCGTAGGACTTGTCCTCTGGATAGTGGCTGATGAATCCGTGTTCCAGCATTACGTTCAGCAGCTGGTAGACGCTGGAGCGGGGAAGCTCCAGCAGTGTGGCGATCATCGCCGCCGGGGTAGGGGTCTTCCGGCTGGCCAGCAGCCTGAGGATCCGCAAGGTGTTGTCGGCGGCTGGAACCTTGCTCCCCATGGGGCCTCCTCGGTGAATTGGGCACAATGCTCTGCTAGGGAACTCTAGCAACCTGAACTGCAGTTTTCGCCCTGCATTCAAGTCGCTCTGGGAGAATGCGCCAGCGAAACACCTTCATCCACAACGAATGAAATAAAAAGCCGCTGGGATCAGCGCCTTTTTCAGGTGCAGATCCCAGCGGTGATTTGCCAGAACCGGAAGGTGCTAGCGCGTCGTGGTGCTGAGGAACTGGTTGAGCTCGTCTAGCGTTGGCGGGTTGGCGCCGGCACGCGAAACGGTGATTCCCGCGCACACCGAAGCGATCTGCATGGCCTTCTCCAGCTCCGCGCTGTCCAATTCCGTGCCATCGCGCAGCGACTGGGCCAGCGAGCTGTCCAAGATGGCGTGCAGCAGCCCGGCCATGAACGCATCGCCCGCGCCAACCGTATCTTCGGTGCGCACCGAGATCGAGGGGACCATGACTTCGGTGTGCTTGGTCCGGGCCTCCGCGCCGCGGGCACCGAAGGTGATGACCGCCAGGGATGCCCCGCGATCCAGGAAGTGTGCCAGGATGCGGTCGGCATCCCAGCCCGGGTAGAGCCAGAGGGCGTCCTCGTCGCTGAGCTTGACGATATCCGCCAGCCCGGCCAGCTTCTCGATCTGCATGACCGATTCCGCCCGGTCCTCAACCAGTTCCGCTCGCAGATTCGGATCGAAGCTCAGGATCTGGCCTGCAGGCGACGCCTCGAACGCCTCATGGATCCGGGCGGCGCTGGGGCCCTGGAACGCTGCCACGGAACCTGAGTGGAACAATGCGGCCTGGGTTGATGCCATGCTCTGCAAGGAGCAGTTGAGCTGGAACTCGTAGTTGGCGTCTCCGGACTCGTCGAGCACCACGGTAGCGCTGGAAGTCTGCGCATCGGTGTGCGATCCGGCTGCGAGCTGAACGCCAGAGGCCGCCACATGCTCGGCGATCAGCCGGCCATGCTCGTCATCGCCAATGTCCGTTTGGAGCAGGACGTCGTGGCCCAGCCGGCCCAGTCCAACAGCAACATTCATCGGAGAACCGCCGGGATGCGCCACGCCATCGACAATGTCGACCAGAGCTTCACCGGCAACCTGAATAGTAACCATGACTCCGATCCTACGTAACCCGACGGGAAAAAGCCCATTCGGGCGATCAAACATTCAGCCGGTACCCGCGTTTGATGACCGTGGCGATGATTTCCGGCTGCGGCAGCGCCTTGCGCAGGCGGCTCAAGGTCATGTCCAGGGCATGCTTGGAACTGGCTTCGGGCAGGGCCGCACCCAGCTCCTCGCGGGAGAGCACGCTGCCGCCAGCCTCGATCAACGCCCGCACCAACTCGGCTTGCCCGGGAGTCAGCTCGCAGTCCTCGTCCTGGACCGTCAGGGTGCGACCGCGCAGCTGCACCTGGCCGTGGATTGTCTGCACCTGCAAGGTGCCCAGCGAATCCAGATGCTCCACGAGCTGCCCGATCATGGCACCCATGCGATAGCGCTCGGGCACGAGCGGGCTGATGCCAGCATCGATCAGCGGGGCTGCGGTCACCGGTCCAACGGTGGCCGCTACGACGCGATCGGCCAGGGAGCGCAGCAGCGCGGGCAGGCGGTTGCGGGCCTTGGCGGCAGCGAAGAGCGCGTGCACGCTCGGCGCGCTGGTGAAGGTCACCGCGTCGAAGCGGGCAGTGCACAGCCCTTCGACCAGGGCGGAGATCCCGCTGTCGCTGCTGGTGTCCTGCCAGCGGTAGGGCTCCACCGCCAGCACCCGGCGAGCGCCGAGCTCGCGCAGGCTTTGCGGCAGGCCGTGATCGGAATCGGCATGCAGCTGCAAGGCGACGGTGGCCCCGTCGATCTTGCCTTCAAGCAGCTGGAGCATGGAGGCGCTGCGCCCGTCCGCGGCGACGGCCGCCGGTTCCAGGCCCAGTGCCTTGACGGCGCCGTGGGCCTTGGCGCCGCGGACGTAGAGCTGCGCCTGGCCGAGCACGGCCAGCAACTCGTCGCCGACGCCGGCGGCTTCGGAGGTTTCGACCCAGCGGCGCAAGCCGTAGGCGGTGGTGATGACCACTGCCTGCGGACGCAGCTCGATCAGCTTGCGGGTTTGCGCGATCAGCTGCTGCTCATCGTCCAGCGGTGCCAGCTGCAGCAGCGGGGTATGGGTGACTTCTGCGCCGCGGCGCTCGAAGGCCTCGATGAGTTCGGCCGAACGCCGGTCGCTGGTCACTGCCAGCCGGAAGCCGGCCAGGGGCTTGGGGGTGCCCATCAGGCCACCTCCAATTGCTGTGCCAGCAGGCTGGCCGGCAGCCCGGCGACCTCGCCGATGACGATGACCGCAGGGTTTGCATGGCCGCGGGCGGTGTCGGCCAGTTCGGCCAGCCGGGTGCAGCTGGTGCGCTGGATGTCGGTGGTGCCGGATTCGATGATGGCGCAGGGCATGCGCGGGTCCATGCCGACCCGGCGCAAGCCAGCGGCGGTCTGCTCGACGGTGCCCATGCCCATGAGGATCACGATGCTGCCGCCCAGCTTGGACAGGTGCTCCAGCTGCGCATCGCTGAGCGGGTCGTGGGCCGAGACAACCGTGAACATGGTATTCACGCCGCGAGCGGTCACCGGGATGCCGGCCGCTGCCGGAACGGTGATGCAGGAGCTCAGCCCGGGGATGACGCTGACCGGGATGCCGGCTGCGGTCGCGGCGGCGACTTCCTCGAAGCCGCGGCCGAAGACGAAGGGATCTCCGCCCTTGAGCCTCACTACTCGTGCTCCGCCGCGGGCGGCGTCGATCATCTGGGCTTCGATGTCCCGCTGGGTGAGCTTGTGGTGCCCGGGGCGCTTGCCTACGTCGACGATGTCAGCCTGGGGCGCGAGCGCTGGCAGGTGCGCTGCGGGGCCGAGCCGGTCGGCGAAGACGATGTGGGCTTCGGCGAGTGCCCGGACTCCGCGCAGGGTCAGCAGATCCAGTGCTCCGGGCCCGCCGCCGAGCAGCGTGATGGCTCCGGATTCGGGTGTTGGGCGCAGGCGGATCACTGGGATGCACGCTGCTTGCACCAGGGAGGTGAAGCGCAGCGGGTCGGCATCGCAGATCACCAGCAGGCTTGCCTGTTCCAGCAGCTGTATTGCCTCGAAGGGCTCCTCGGCGGCGAGCACCGTGGCGCCCTCTGCTTCGAAGCGTTTCGCAGTATTCTTGCTCCCGGATCTACTTCCGGCGATCAGTACCGTGCATCCGCGCAGTTCGAGGTCGATGCCAATCATGGTGTCCTTGATTCTGCTTGAGTTTCTCGGGGTGACATGGGGTTCTCCTTGAACTAGTGGATGCACTCAGCTTAGGTGCCCAGGTTTTCCCAGAGGTATCGCAATTGTTTCAAGCGCAATAAATCGAATAAAGGTTAACCTTTTCGAAATCTTTGCGGGGGCAAGACGAAACACAAAGTCACTATCGTCAATATTGTTGCAAGGCACCGTGCCGGCTTATCCTGCAAAGTTCAGTGAGCGAATACGCAGGAGACTTGCCGAGCCCTGCCCGCAACGGGCACGCTGGAAGCATGGAGTCGCTTTTCGATGACAGTGCATTGCCCCGCACCGGGGGAGCGGTGCGCCCAGGCGCCTGGCACTTGCCGGGATGGCTGGACGCAGCTGCGCAGCAGTGGATCGTGCGGCGTTTCTTCGAGTGGGGCAGCGGGCCGGTTCCGCCGCACCGTACACGCATCAACGGGCATCCGATGAGCGTGCAAAGCCTGTGCCTGGGCTGGCATTGGAGTCCGGGCAGCTATTCAAGGACCGCTGGCGACCTGGGTGGCCAAACCGTGGCGCCCATGGAAGAGTGGCTGGTCCGCCTGGGCAAGCAGGCGGTAGCCGAGTCTACCGGGGATCCGCAGCGCGCGCAGGAATACCAGCCTGATGCCGCCATCGTGAACTACTACGATGCGAACGCGGTGATGGGCATGCACCAGGACGCCGAAGAGCGGATCAACGCACCGGTGGTTTCATTGTCCATTGGCGATTCGGCCACGTTCCGCCTGGGCAATACCGAGAACCGCAACCGGCCGTGGCAAGAGATCCGGCTGGCCTCGGGAGACCTGTTTGTCTTCGACGGACCGTCACGCTTCGCCTATCACGGGGTGACGAAGATCCACGCCGGGACCGCGCCGGCAGGCCTCGGCCTTGGCGGCGGGCGGATCAACATCACGCTGCGCCAGACCGGGCTGGGTGCGGTCTAGTTTCCCAGATCGATGGTGGCCGCTAGCGCGTAGTGGTCGGAATCGGCGATCTCCAGCCGCTCCAAGCTGGCTGATTCGACTCCGCGCAGCATCACATGGTCTATGCCGAGCATCGGGAACAGCGTCCGCGGCCAGGTCAGGGCCAGTCCCCAGTCGCTGTAGTGGGCTTCCTCCAGCTGGTTGGCGACCGGTGCGAAGTGGCGGTCGGAACTGGTGGCGTTGAAATCGCCGGCCGCTACGATCTTTGAAGAATCGTCTTCGGCCAAGTAGCCGGCCAGCGAACTGAGCATCATGTCCCGCTCGTGGTGCCCTGTGGGCCTGGCCGACGCCGCATGCACCGCATATAACCGCACATCCCCGCTGCCGCTGGCCACGTCAACCCGCAACGCGCGGTCCCAGCCCAGGCCCAGGTCCAGGGGTTCCGGGTTTTTCAGCGGATAGGCGCTCCACACCCCGACGGTGCTGACCATGTAGCGGTAGGGGTGGGTTTCGGCCAGCTCGGCGGTGATCTCAGGTTCTTGGCCCTCGCCGATTTCCTGCAGGGTGATGACCTGCGCTCCGTGCGCGGCCAGCTCGCGGGCGGCTTGCACACCGGCGGACTCGTGGACGTTTTGCGTGCCGACCTGCAGCGAAGCTTCCGGGACGCGCTGATCCGAGGGCAGGAACGCCGGTCCGAAGAGGACCGCCCAGACGACCATGGGCACGAGCAGCGCGATGAAGCTGATGCGCCCGCGCACAACCAAGGCCATCAGCAGGAGCACTGGAATACCCAGTCCCATCCACGGGGCCAGATTGTCGACGATCAATCCAAGGCCCATGACATCGGGGATCTGCTGGTGGAACACCATCAGCCCGGCCAGCGCGAGGCAGAGCAGGGCAAAGAAGAACCTCGCGATAATTCGCGAGGCAGACAGGCGTTGATGCGATGAATGAGCCATAGGACTTAATAGAGTGGCACAAAATACTGTGGGAATCGTAATTTTCGGCTTGGGGATTGCCGGTCTCGCCCGATGCAGTCACTACGATGGGTAAGAGCGCCGAGGGAGCCGCGTCCCAAGACCCTGCCACGAATTGAGAACTTGAATGACTGCCTACTTATCTGGCGGAAAACTGCTGCTGGCAATCCTCGCCTTGGCCATGGGCGGGGTCGGCATCGGCGTTACGGAGTTCGCCATGATGGGCCTGCTCCAAGAAGGCGCTGCCGATCTTGAGGTGAGCTATGCGCATATGGGCCTGATGATCAGCGCCTACGCAATTGGCGTGGTGGTGGGCGCCCCGGTGCTCACCGCGCTGGCCGCCAAGATCCCGCGCAAGCGTGCGGTGCAGCTGCTGATGCTCTTCTTCACGCTCGCCAATCTCTCCTCGTTCTTCGCCCCTGACTACAACACCATGCTGGCGACCCGTTTCCTCGCGGGCCTGCCGCACGGGGCCTACTTCGGGTTGGCTGGTGTGCTCGCCGGCAGCCTGGTTCCTGCCACAATGCGCGGACGCGCCATCGCCTGGGTGATGCTCGGGCTCTCGGTGGCCAATGTTGCCGGTGTCCCGCTGGTGACCCGCCTGGGCCAGGAATACGGCTGGCGTTCGATGTTCCTGGTCGTCACCGTGATTGGCGTGTTGACCGCCGTGCTGATCAGCGTGTTCGTGCCATGGCGCAAGACCGATGCCGGGGCAAGTATCCGGCGCGAGCTGACCGCCTTGCGCAGCGCCCAGGTCTGGTTGGCGATGCTCACCGGAATCGTCGGGTTCGGTGGCTTCTTCGCGGTGTACTCGTACATTTCGCCGACGCTGACCGAAGAGGCCGGCCTGCCGATCGAGCTGGTACCGCTGGCCTTGGCGCTCTATGGCGTGGGCATGGTTGTCGGCTCGCTGGCCGGTGGCAGGCTGGCCGACTGGTCGATCTTCGGCGCGATCAAGCTGTCATCGGTCTTCATGATCGCGACCATGCTGATTTTCGCTGCCGTGACCAGCTGGGTGGTGCCGACGATGATCATGGTCTTCGTGATGGGCGCGGTGGGTTCCCTGCTGATCCCTGCCTTGCAGACCCTGCTGATGGATTCGGCCCCGCATGCGCAGTCGCTGGCCGCCTCGCTGAACCACTCGGCGCTGAACGTCGCCAACGCGCTGGGCGCCGCGCTGGGTGCCGCCGTGATCGCTGCCGGCTATGGCTTCCGCGCCCCGTCGGTGGTCGGCGCCGGCCTCGCTGCATTGGGCTTGCTGATTGCGTGGATCACCCAGATCCGCGCCAAGAAGGTGGGCCTGCTCGTGGGCCGCGAAGCCTTGGAAGCCCGCGAGCAGGCACGCACCCACTAGCTGCTTTGGCTAGCTCGCTACCGCGGTGATGTTGAACATCCAGATCACGCCGAACTTGTCGCGCAGCTCGCCGAAGGAGTCGCCCCACGGAGCCTGCTCCAATGGCATATTGATCTGGCCGCCCTCGGCCAACCCTTCCCACCACTTGGTGAGGGTTTCCGCGTCGGCTCCTGAAGTACCGTCGCTGCTAAGCGCCATCACGCCATTGCCTCGGACGTCCATTTCAGGTGGCGTGTCCGAGGCCATGAGGTGCAGGCCGCGCTCGACGAATAGCGAAGAGTGCATGATCAGGTCGGCAACGGCCGGATTGCTGTCATTCATGCCTTCCTGGAAGGTCATCATGGAAAGCTCGCCACCTAGTACCTGGTGGTAGAACTCCATCGCTTCTTTGGCGTCTCCGGCGAAACGCAGGTATGGGGTCAGTCCGATGCTCATGGGATTGCGCCTTTCGAAGGAAGTGGCGGGGCCGGTAGGTCCCGCCCACATTCTTCCATTGCGAGGCCATCGTGTGAATAGCCGAATGTGATCAGCGTCTCGAGTTCCCGATTTGGTGTTTTCGATAAAGCTCCGGTAGAGTTTTATCTCGGTTCAGGAGTTGTTCAAGCTGCTGAAACCGCCTCATTTGGGGGTATGGCGCAGTTGGTAGCGCGTCTGCATGGCATGCAGAAGGTCAGGGGTTCGAATCCCCTTACCTCCACCAAATGAAAAACCGGGAAGCATCCAAAAGATGCTTTCCGGTTTTTTGCATTCTCCCCAGCTCGCGCTCGCCAGTGCTGTAGGGTTAGCCCAGAATTCACCTGGCCTCCGGCCATGAGCCAAGGGAGAAGAATGCGGGAACTGACCTACTTCGTTGCAATGAGCCTGGACGGATATATTGCCGGTCCGAACGGCGAATTCGATGCTTTCGCAGTGGAGGGCGAGCACGCAGCGCCCATCTGGGAGCGCTATCGCGGCACGGCGCCGACCCAACTGGCGGAGGCAGCCGGACTGACCATCGACGGGTGCCCCTTCGACACGGTGCTGATGGGTTGGAATACCTACGCCGTCGGCTTGCCGGCACTGCCCAACCCCTATGCGCATCTGAAACAGATTGTGTTCACGCGAGAGCAATCGTCACCCGAGGGGAGCGAAGCGGTGCAGTTCACCAACGCGGATCCGCGGGAGGTCATCCGCGATCTCAAGGCCCAGCCAGGGAAGGGCATCTGGCTGTGCGGCGGTGGACAACTGGCGGCCAGGCTGCGCACAGACATCGACCGGCTGGCGTTGAAAATCCAGCCGGTGATGTTCGGTGCGGGAGTCAGGCTCTTCGGGGACACCGGATATGCCCCGGAGAGCTGGAAGCTGGAAAGCATGCAGTCCTTTGCCTCTGGTGTTTGCCTGGCCGAGTACTCGCGGGCGTAGCTGCTGTTTGCGGCGTCTACATTCCTTCGTCGCCGATGTGGCCCGCGGCGGTTGAGTCGAGCACGCGCTCTACGAACGCCGCATACTGGCCCATGTAGTGGGCCAGGAACTTCTCCGTGTCAGGGTTGCTGATGCTCCCGTCCTCGCCGAAGTCCTCGGGACGGTACTGCAGATAGACCTTGGGGGAGTTCAGCTGCGGGGCATCCAGGAAGCTGAGCACGCTGCGCATGCTGGACTGCATGACCGCGGTGCCGATGGCTCCGGGTGAGGCGCCGAGCAGGCCGGTGGGTTTGCGGGCGAAGGAATTGGTGCCCCAGGGCCGGGAACCCCAGTCGATGGCATTCTTCAGCGCACCGGGAATCGACCGGTTGAACTCCGGGCTGATGAACAGCAGCCCGTCCGAGGCTTCGATGGCCTTCTTCAATGCGGTCCCTGCTTCCGGGTAGTCGGCATCGTAGTCAGCACTGTACAAGGGCAGGTTGCTGATCTGGATTTCCGTGAAGCTGAGGTTTTCGGGTGCCAAGGCAATCAACGCCTTGGACACGACGCGGTTGATGGAGTTCGAGGCGAGCGAACCAACGAATTAGCCGATGTTGTAACTCATGGAACCCCTTCAGCACCGGGCACGCACCCGGCAAAAGAACCTTGGGCAAACTCCCAGTTAAGCCACGCCGCCGGCCCGGAGCTGCTGCGCCAGCTGGTGCGAACCGAAGGCCGAGAAGTTGGCATCGCCCGGAGGACCCCAAACGACCAGGACCCGCAGGGCATCCGTGCCGGTATTGCGCAGGTCGTGGTCCACCCCGGCATTGGCCAAGATGCTGTCGCCCGGGCCCAGCTCGTATTCGCGCTCGCCGACCCGCATCGTCGCCTGGCCGTCGAGCACCTGGTAGAACTCCTGCAACGCCGCCTGTCCCTCGTGGCGGTGGAAGCCCTCGAAGCCGCCTGGTTCAATCAGCCAGGTCTGGATGGCCACCGGCATCCCGGTGTGCCCGGCGAAATGGTGGCTGACTTTCATGGCCGAGCCTTCGTGCATCCGGTAGTCGAAGGCGTAGGTATCACGTGCTTCGAACGGGTCCATGGCTATCCTTCCGACTGGTATCCGAGCCTGGTGCTGATGCGCCGTGCCGTGATTCGGGTGCTGGAGCACAGCTGCGCCAGTTCGTCGGTGCCGATGCGGTAGTACGGGGCGGCGGTCATGGCGCAGGCGACAAGCTCTCCGCGGTGATCGAGAATTCCTGCGGCCACTCCGACTTCTTCCGCGGAGGTCTCGCCGTAGTTGACCGCATAGCCGCGTTCGCGCACCAGATCCAGGCGTGCCTCGTATTCGGCCGGGGAGGTGCCGGCCAGATCGATCTCGCCGCTGGTGATCAGCTCCGCGCGGCGTTCCGGGTCCTCGTGGGCGAGGAATACCTGAACGGTGGCGCTCAGTCCCGAACGGTAGCGGGACCCCATGACCGAGGTGTGCTTGACCAGATGGGTGGAGGGCAGCTGTTCCACGGAAATCGACTCGCTGCCGTCCCAGATGTTCAGCACTGCGGTCTCGCCGGTAGCTTCGCGCAGGGCTTCCAGCAGCGGGTAGGCCACCTGCCGCACGTCCAGGTTGGCCAGCAATGGGCCGGCGATGGCAATCAGGCCGACGCCCAAACGGTACTTGCGGGTTTCCTCGTCCCGGTCTACCACGCGCTCTTGCTCGAGCGTGGCAAGAATCCGCGAGACGCTGGATTTGTGGAGGCCGACCTGCTCAGCGATTTCGGTGACGCCGACGACCGGATTCTGGACGGTGAAGCATCGAAGCACATCGAGCACGTTGACGATCACCGAGGCTCCCCTGGTTTCGTTGCGGGTTTCAGTCATTTTCCCTCCTGAGTTGCTACTATCCTACGGCTCAAGCCAGCGGCTTGCGGCTGGTTTCCACCGAGCAAGCCACAGCGACCAGCGAAACCACGGCGGCGCCCATCAGATACCAGCCCGGAGCCAGGTTGTTGCCGCTGGTGGCAATCAGCAAGGTGGCCACGAATGGCGCGGTTCCGCCGAAGAGCGCATTCGAGAGATTGAACGAAACGGCGAAGCCTGAATAGCGGACCTTGGTGGGGAACATTTCGGCAAGGTAGCTCGGAAGGGTTCCATCGTTCAGCGTGAGCATGGCACCGAGCAGAATCTGCACCAGCACGATGACCAGGAAGTTTCCCGATTCCAAGGCCATGAAGGCGGGCACCGTGAAGAGGACGAACAGGATTGATGCGCTGATTAGCACGCGCCTGCGTCCGAAGCGATCCGAAAGCATGCCGGTGAGGAAGATGAAACCGACGTAGGTCAGCAACGCGACGGTTGTGGCCAGGTAGGAACGGGTGGCGTCCAGTCCGAGCTCTTCGGACAGATAGGTCGGCATGTAGGACAGGATGACGTAGAACCCGACGGCGTTCAGCAGGACCGCACCGGCAGCCTGGACCAGCTGGCGCCAATGGTTCTTCAGCAAAGACCCGACGGGGGAGCTCTCGGGTGCACTGGACTCGGATGCTTCAACGAAGGCCGGCGAGTCTTCCAGCTTGGTGCGGATATAGCGGCCGATCAGGCCCAGGGGAGCCGCCAGCAGGAACGGGATGCGCCAGCCCCAGGACTCCAGGTCCCCGCTCGACAGCAACCCGGTTAGCCCGGCGGCCATCAGCGAACCGAAGAGCAGGCCGGTGGCGGTGCTCGCCGGAACGACTGCGGCATACAGGCCGCGCCGGTTGGCGGGCGCATACTCGACCAGGAAGGCCGAGGCTCCGGCATACTCGCCGGCGGCGGAGAAGCCTTGGACAAGCCGCAAGGCCAGGAGCAGCAGCGGTGCTCCGAAGCCGATGGACGCGTAGCCAGGCAGCAGCGCGATACAGAAGGTGGCGCCGGTCATCAGCAGAATCGACCACGACAGCGCCTCGCGCCGACCGATCTTGTCGCCCAGATGACCCCAGATGAACCCGCCCACGGGGCGGACCAGGAAAGAAATGGCGAAGACTCCGAAGGTCATCAGCAGACCTGCCTGCGGATCGTCGCTGGGGAAGAATACAGCGGCGATGGTGACAGCCAGATAGCCGTAGGCCGCGTAATCGAACCATTCCACGAAGTTGCCAATGAAGCTGGCAGCGATCACCTTGCGGCGCGTCTTCGAATCAATGGTGCGGGACTGGGCCGCGCTGTTGGCCGGCAGCGCCGTTGCGTCGGCCGGGGCTTGCATTGGGGAATTGCTGGATTGGTTCATGGAGTGAAACCGCCTCTGGAGGGCAGCGGCCTGAGCCAGTCCTGGCTTCATTGCCGCTGGAATGATGAAGTGTTCCTATGGACCAGGTAGGTGGTCCTCGGTTCTTGGCGCAGCCCCCGTGCATGCCGCGCATCAGTTGGTTAAGGCAACCGTGGGGCGGGGTTCGGGCCCCGCCCCACGGTTATCGCTCGCCTTTAGGCGTCGATGATGTTGTTCTCCGGACCGAAGCCGAACTTGGTGATGTTCTCAACGGTGTTGTCATCGTTGATCACCAGGATGTCGTGCTCGCGGTAGCCGCCGGCACCTGGCTCGCCGTCCATGACGGTGATCATCGGTTCCATCGAGACGACCATGCCTGGCTCCAGGACAGTCTCAATGTCCTCGCGCAGCTCCAGACCGGCTTCGCGTCCGTAGTAGTGCGAGAGCACGCCGAAGGAGTGGCCGTAGCCGAAGGTGCGGTTCGGCAGCAGGCCGTGGGCGATGTAGATCTCGTTCAGCTCGGCGGCGATGTCCTTGCAGACGGCACCTGGCTTGATCAGCTCCAGGCCGCGCTTGTGCACCTCGACGTTGATGTTCCACAGTTCCAGGCTGCGGGCATCCGGCTCGCCCAGGAACAGGGTGCGCTCCAGTGCGGTGTAGTAGCCGGAAGTCATCGGGAAGCAGTTCAGCGACAGGATGTCGCCGCGCTGAAGCTTGCGGGTGGTGGCCCAGTTGTGGGCGCCGTCGGTGTTGATGCCGGACTGGAACCAGACCCAGGTGTCGCGCACTTCGCGGTGCGGGAAGGTCTTGGCGATCTCGTGCACCATGGCCTCGGTGCCGATCAGTGCGACCTCGTATTCGCTGATGCCTTCGCGGATTGCTGCCTTGATGGCTTCGCCGCCCTGGTCGCCGATGCGTGCACCGTGCTTGATGACCTCGATTTCCTCGGCGGACTTGATCATGCGCTGGCGCATGGCGTCCTGCGAGACATCCACCAGGGTTGCGCCGTCGAAGGTGTCGGCGATCTGCTGGCGGGTGCGGCCCGGCAGGAAGTCGTCTTCCACGCCGATCCGGGTTGCCTTCACGCCGTCGCGCTTAAGTGCTTCCTGCAGGCCGTAGAAGAAGTTGTCGCGCTTCCAGTCGGTGTACACAATGTTGTCGCCGTAGCTGGTGCGCCATGGCATGCCGGCATCGATGTTCGCGGTGACGGTGGTGGAGTTGCTGGCGGTGACCACCAGCGCGTAGTTGCGGCCGAAGGTGGTGTACAGGAAGTCCGAGTAGTACTTGATGCCGTGGTAGCTGGTCAGGATGACCGCGTCCAGCGACTTCGCGGCCATGATCTGGCGCAGGCCGGCCAGACGGCGCTCGAACTCGGCATCCGAGAAGGTCAGCTGCTCCTTGGCGCCGTTGTGCAGGGTCTTCAATCGGGCCAGTTCGGAAACATTGGTGGCGATATTGGCGGTAGTCATGGTTTTGGCTCCTTGTGGGAAATCAACTGTCAAGGGAGGCCGGCCCAATCAGATGGATTGCGAGGATTCATGGGAATCGCCGGAGAAGAAGTACGTGTTGCGCTCACTGCAACGTCGTTGCATTTAGATTATGTGTGCCCCGCGTCACTGTCAAGGGCGATTGTGAAAACTTTTTCTGCAGAGCGGTAAATCTGGAATGATCTGTATGGATCCCGGAAGTGACCGGAAAATGCGAAGGCCGCGGAACTCAATATGACGAGTTCCGCGGCCTTCGTTCCGATGCCGGATCCACTGCCTAGGTGTGCCGTTCCTGTCCTGGGACCTCCTTGAGGATCGCACCATCGCCGTCGGGGTCAGCGACGAAAACAAGGTTCGGGTCGGGATTGTTGATGTCCTTCTCCAGCTGCTTGATTGCTTTGTCGCGCTTGATCAATCGCCGAATCAGGTTGATGATCATCAAGATGATCACGAAGGAGAACGGGAAGGCTCCGATGATGGTGCCCGTCTGGACCGTATCGACCACCGCCGTGCCGCCCAGGGTGAGCAGCACTGTGGCGACGGTGGCGATGCTCAGCACCAGCACCACGCGGAAGACCGGTCCGGACTTGTTTGGCGCCGAGACGAACTCGCTGAGCGCATAGATCCCGGAATCCAGCGAGGTGACATAGTAGGTCGCGACCAGGATGGTGGAGACCACCAGCAGGATCGTGCCGACCAGCGGAAGGTGCTCGAGCATCGCGAACAGGCCGGCCGAGGTGTCCGCGGACACGGCATCGCTGATGCTCCGGTTGCTCGCATCGTCATAGTAGATCGCGCTCGCCCCGATGACTCCGACCCAGATCATCACGATGAGCGTGGGGATGATGGTCACGCCGATGACGAATTCGCGGATGGTGCGGCCGCGCGAAATCCTCGCGATGAACCCTGCCACGAACGGCGAAAAGGCGATGACCCAGCACCAGATGAATACCGTCCACCATCCATTCCAGCTGTCCTGCCAGCTGGCCAGGGGGCTGGAGGTGATGCTGGCATCGGTCCAGAGGCTCATATTCACGAAATTGGCCATGAAGCTGCCAAAGGTCTGCGAGAGCATCGAGACGATATACAGCGTCGGGCCGAAGACCAGCACCGCACCGACCAGCACAATGCTCAGAATGGAGTTCAGGCTGGAAATGCGCGCCATGCCCTTGCTGATGCCCACGATGGCGGAGATGCAGGTGATGCCGGCGAAGATCGCGATGACGACCAGCCACAGTGCAGGACTGGGCGACAGGCCGGTGAACGAGGAAAGCCCGGAAGTGAACTGCAAGGCGGCGAATCCGAACGAGGTCGCCAGGCCTAGCACGGTGGCGATGATGGCCAGCAGCTCGATGACCACGCCCGCACCGCGTCGCGACCAGCGGGGCAGGAGGTCCACGGTGGCTTCGCGGAAGGTCAGCGTCTTGCCCAGGTTGTGGTGCGAATAGGCCAGGCAGACCGCCACCACGCAGTACATGGCCCAGGCGGTCAGTCCCCAGTGGAAGTAGGTCCACACGATCCCGCCTTCGGCTGCGCCGGCAGGCGTGGTGGACGGGATGACAGGGTTCTCGTCGCGCAGCATGATCGGTTCTGCGACGGACCAGAAGATCAGGCCGATGCCCTGGCCGCATGCGAAGAGCATGGAGTACCAGGCGAACTTGCTGTGCTCGGGCTTGGCCTTGGGCCCGCCCAGGCGGATTCTGCCGACCTTGCTCATCGACAGCCAGAGGCACATCACCACGGTGAAGACCGAGTACAGGATGAACAGCCAAGTGAATTTCCCGGTGACAAAGGTGCGCATCTCGGAGATGACCGCCGATGCCTGCTCGGGGGAAAGCAGTACCCAGAGCAGCACCGCGACGATCAATGCGGGCGGGATAATCCGGATGAGCAGGCGATCCAAGGGCGGGATCACGCGTCCCATGAAACGGGGCACTTCGACGGGCGCCTGGCTTGAGCCCTCGCCCTTCCGGGCGTTCTTCCGTTCGGTTTCGTTGAGGGACATGCTACTCGACCTCCACCTGAATGGATCCCAGGAGCAGCTCGCCCTGGAGCGAATCGGCTACGGCAGCCGTGACCGCATCCAGCAGCAGTTGGCCCTTTTCGGCGCTGGCGCCGGCGGCGCTGGAGAGGCAGCCGGTAGGCGGAGTGCGCGCGGGATCCTCGGGGAAGATGTCGTACGGTGTCAATTTGGCCGGCGGGTGGTCCACCACGCGGGTCATGTCCACTTTCTGCGGATGCAACAGGAGCATCAGCGAGGTCTCAAGCACCCCTCCGTGCTCGATATCCCATCCCAGGAAGCCGTCAGGGAATACCTTTTCCAACGTTGCCTCGTCGACGAAGTCCCAATAGGACAGCAGTACGGCACGGGATTCGGACCCCGTGGCGCGGGCGCGGGCGACGGCGTTGTCAAGGCCCTCGTAGATGAACTGGTAGTTCTCGAAATGGCCGTTGAGCACGACTACGTTCGTGAAGCCCTGGGCGATTAAGGACGTGACCACGTCGTCGACCATGCCAGTCAGGGCCGCGGCGCCCAGACTCGTCGTGCCGACCCGGTGGTTGCCGCCGCCGGAACGCGGCTGCGACTTGTATCCGTAGGAGAAGACCGGAGCTACCAAGGCTCCGATCTTCTCGGCCACGATGCCGGCGATGGCCCTGGACAGCATGGCGTCCACGCCTAGTGGCATGTGCGGGCCGTGCTGCTCGGTGGCTCCGGTCGGGATGATGATGGTCGAGCCTTCGCGGGCCACCATTGTGGCGTAAGATTCGGCGTCGAGTTCTTCGATGAACACAGAGGGCATCGTTGCCTCCTAGGCAGTGACAGCAGTTGGGGCGAAAGAATTATCGCCATGCGAGATTCTGGATCAATCAGTTGCGATGCGTGCAACACTGTTGCACTGAATCATTCCAGTGGTGCATGTCACAGTCAAGAGTGTTAATTGCCAATAACTGCTGAATTCCTTTCGCGGGCCGCGGCAAGCGCTCAGCTGCCAGCCGGCTCCTCGGCAATGTCCTCGTTCCAGATCTCGGGGTGCTCGGAGATGAAGCGCTCCATCAGCGCCTGGGCGCGCTCGTCCTGCAGGACCTCGACCTGCACGCCGCGCTCGCGCAGCCAGGCGATCTCCCCGCCGAAGGTGCGGTCCTCGCCAAGCACTACCCGCGGGATCTTGAACAGAACTATGGCCCCGGAGCACAGGGCGCAAGGAGCCAGCGTGGTGTACAGCGTCAGGTCGCGGTAGCTGCTGCGCCGCCCGGCCGCGCGCAGGGCGTCGATCTCGGCATGCGCGGTCGGGTCGCCCTGCTGCACCCGCCGATTGTGCCCGGCCGCGATGACTCCTTCCGCTCCGGCCAGGCTGGAGCCGATCGGCACGCCGCCTTCGGCAGCGCCGGCGCGCGCAGCCTGCAGGGCCGCCTCGTAGCCGGCCTTGTCAATCATTTCCTGGGTCATCGGGTCGTCCTTTCTTTCAACGTGCCTGGCGCCGCTTCCGGGATTCCGGAAGCGGCGCCAGGCGATTATTCTATTCCAGCAGGTTAGCTGCCGACCGGGGCTTTTCCGGCGCGGCATCTGGTTCGGGACGGGCAGCCGGCCTGCTGGCCGGGAGCTGCTCGCCGGCCACGCGCTGCTCCTTGCGCAAGTCCTCGGCGCTGCCGAACTCCTTGATGAATTCACCCTCGGACAGGTCCATCTTGAGCCCCAGCGGGACCCCGGCGTTGATCCGGGCGCGGAAGCGCGGGTAGCCCAGGGCGAAGTAGACCGCGGCGCTGGTGAGCGTACCGCCCAGCCAGGAGAAGTCGATGCCTGCCACGGCGCTGGCGATCGGGCCCTGCAGCGCGGGAACCGAGCCGTACATGCACATCAAGGTCATCACGATGCCGGCGGCGAAGGCGACGAACGCCGACCAGTTGACCGACTTCAGGCGTGAGGACTTCGGATCGAGGAACAGGTAGGAGAAGTCCTTGTGCTTGCGCTCGAAGATGAAGTAGTGCACCGCCATGATGCCGCCCCAGGTGGCGACCCAGGCCGCAATGGAGGCGATGAAGTTGTGCAGCAGTTCGGCGAAATCATGGGCGTAGAGGAAGGCGATCACCGCACCCATGGCCAGCACGCCGACCAGGATGGAGATCTTCTTGCGCGAGACCTGGATGTCCAGGGCCTGCACGGCCACGCCGAAGGTATACATATTGATGATGTTCGTGGCGATCGGCCCGTGGATGACCAGCAGGATCACCGGGATGGACAGGGCGCCGAAGCTCTCGACCACCAGTTCTCCCGGATCGGCGGTGCCGTGCTTGGTTGCCAGCGAGGCGCCGAGCACGCCGAGCCAGACCACCGGCAGGAACTGGCCGAGCACCGAGACGATGTACAGCTTGTGCGGCTTGATGCTCTTGGAAACGAAGCGCGAGTAGTCCGGAGCGTAGGTGAACCAGCCGATGCCCCAGCCAATGCCGATGGCGGTCATGATCGAGCTCATGGCGGCAATGCGCGGCATCCCGGTCAGCACGGCGCCTTCAGGTCCGGCATAGCCCCAGTCGATGTCCAGCTGGGTCCAGGCGATGATCGACATGGCAATCAGCACGATCACGGTCGGCGGCATGGTCAGGCGTTCGAAGCGCGAGATGGCGCGGTAGCCGCGGTAGCAGATGATCACCTGCAGGGTCATGATCACCGCAGCGACGGCGATGCGGATGAGCATGTTTTCCTGCGCCGGATCGACCCAGCCGATCTTGCCGAAGAGTGCCAGCACCAGGTCGAGGATGACCCAGGTGTTGATGGCGGACCAGCCGATGGCGATGACCGCTTGAATGGCCGCCGGCAGGTAGGCGCCGCGCCGGCCGAAGGCGCCGCGGGCCAGCAGCATGCCGGTCGCGCCGGTCTTCTGGCCGAGCAACACGAAGCAGCCGAAGCCCAGCATGCCGATGACGTTGCCGACAACCAGCACGGTGACGGTATCGGCGAAGCCCAGCCCGAGCTGGATGCCCAGGGCTCCGAGGATCCAGTTGATCGGTGCCACGTTGGCGCCGGCCCAGATCCAGAATTGGCCCGAGAGCTTGGTGGTGCGCACCGATTCCGGGATCGGCTGGAGGGAGTCCTCGACCTCGTGGGTGGCTTGTTCGGAACCTTGCGGATGTTGCGAGTCCATATCGCCTCTTTTCAGGCTGCTGCGAGCGTGCGGCAGTTCTAGGTGGTTCGAAGTGGGGTCATTCAAAGCCTAGAGATCGAGTGTGATTGGCGATACATTCAATCTGTCGTGCATTTACCGAATTCGGGCGACGAACTGTCGCCTACGTGAAATCCGTCTAGTCAACCTGCCCATCGCCAAAGGAGCTCCGATGATGGTCCCGCTGTCCGCTGTCGTGGATGACCATTTGTTTCGCAGCGCCAAGCCGAAGCTGCTGGCCGGTGCACGGTCCGTCCAGTCCGCCCAGGTGCGGTGGGTGCATCCCAACGAGGTGGTGCAGATTGCCAGCCTGCTGCACGGCAACGAGCTGCTGCTCACGACCGGGGAAGCCGTTTTCCACCTGAAGCCCGAGGCGCAGCTGGCCTATCTGGATTCGCTGTCCGAGCGCGGCGTGGCGGCGCTGGTGCTCGAGCCGCTGGTTCCGGAAACCAGGATCCCGCAGCGGTTCATCGAGCATGCCCAGCAGCTCGGGCTGCCGCTCTACCGGCTGGAGGCCACCGTGCCCTTCGTGGAGCTGGCCGAGAAGATCAACCGCCGCATCGTCTCCGAACAGGCCTCGGCCCTGCAGCAGGCCGACGAGATCTCCCAGCTGCTGGCCAAGCACATGGCCTCGGCCGGACCCAACTTGCGGCAGCTGCTGGAAATGATCGAGAAGGCGCTGGGATCGCGCGCGGTGCTGGAGGATTTGGGCGGCCGGATGATTGCCGAATCCAGTCCGGCGGCCGGGGCCGGCGCGGCGCAGGCCGAAGCGATGGAGGTAGCCACGGACCTGTTTGTCGGCAGCGATACCGCGGCCCGGCTGGTGCTCGCCGGCTCCGAGTCGGTGTCCGCCGAGCGGCTGGAGCTGGTGGCCGAACGGCTGGGCAGCATCGTCGGCCTAGCCTATGCCCAGCACTACCGGCCGAGCGCGGTGCAGGTGGCCAACACGTCGCTGCTGCAGGCCATCGTCAACGGCGCCGGCGGGCACTTCGTGGCTGACTTGGCGCGGCAGGCGCAGATCGGCAGCGACGAGCCGGTGATGCTGCTGGTGTTCCAGAGCTATGACATGGCCAGGATCCGCGGCAGCATCGAGCGCCAGCTGCACCAGGCGCTGCCCTCGATCCGCACCTACCTGGAAAGCGGGCGGCTCTATGCGCTGCTGGTGCTCGCCCCAGGCGATCCGCGCGGGGCCCGGCGGGAAGCGATCGCCAGCCTGCGCCGTTGCCTGGCGGGACTGTCGGTTGAATGCTGCGCTGGCCCGGTGGCCGAAGGGATCTGGCGCGCGCATTGGTCCCTGGCTGAGGCGCTGGTCTTGGAATCATTTCCCGAATTCACCCCGGACCAGGGCAGGGTGCGCGATGCATCGGACTATGCGCTGGAACGCCTGGCTGCGAAGTTCGGGCACCAGGAGGATCTGGAGCATTTCATTGCGGAGCAGGTGGGGAACCTGCTGCAGCACGAGGACCAGCGCGGCAGCGTGCTGCTGGCCACGCTGCTGGCGTGGCTCGATGCCGGATGCAATACAACGCATGCCGCCCATCAGCTCTATCTGGAGCGCCAGACGCTGCATAAGCGCCTGGCAAGGATCTTCGCGCTGCTCGGCGGCGATCCGCGTGAAGGCGGGCGGCTGCTGCAGGTGCATTTGGCCTGCCGGCTGGCCGTGGGGCGGCCGCGGCACGGACGTGCGCCGCGGGTGACGACCTAGCCCAAATTTTTCATCAGCCATCCAACGGCTACCGAAATCCACTACCAAGGATTCCCGGTGACCGTTCCTGGCCCTGTCCACGCCGAAGAGCGCCGAAGCCACCTGCGCGGAGTGCCGGTCTCCACGCACCCGGAGCAAGCAGAGTCCTTTCAAAACCTGAGGAACAAGAGAACAGGAGCCACCCATTCAATCGGCCAGCTCACCATGCCGCCTTGCGCAAAGGATTTTTCCTGGAAGGTGGGTTGCGGTGGCTGGCACGAACTGGATGAACCGGTCCTCGCAGAGCCTGCGGGCATCCAATGCGTCCAGAGAAACTGGTCAGCACTGTCAGTCCTGCGTGGGAGACCAGGGATTGGCCGGTGAGCTGGGTCGGAAAGGCAGGGAAAAGTTTGGTAGAAGGGTTCACGGAGGAGGTGATCCTTCGATCTGGTGATTTAGAGCTTCAGCAACTCCTGTTTTCCAGTTCAGGTCATCTTTTTCCTTTGAGTCAGTTGATGTCTGGCTTCGTCTTGGAATACCCGGGCTAGAGAACGGATCGCACCGACTTCTCGAAATGCACGATATGCTCCAGCGCCAGCTCCTGCGCGCGTTGCGCGTGGCCATCGAGAATCGCCTGGAGCAATGCTACGTGCTCGTCGATGTGCTCATCGATGCTGGGCAGGCGATCCAGTGCCATGCACCAGATGCGAGTGGCCAGATTATCCAGGCGGATCAGCGTCTGCTCCAGATGGTGGTTGCCGGCTGCCTGGTAAATCAACCGGTGCACTTCGAGGTCGTTCTCCATGAGCGTGCGTCTCAGGTTCTCGCCCGAGAGCTGCTGGACCGCCGCCAAGGTAGTCTGGATGCCAGCTCGTGCGCTGCCTCCCTGGAGCACGGCGGCTTTGGCCGCGGCCAAAGGCTCGAGGGCCTGCCGGACTTCGGTGATATCAGCCAGTTCGGTGATATCCACGCGGCTAGCGAAGGTGCCGCGGCGCGGGTAGGACTGCACCAGGTGGTCGACCTCCAGGCGCTTGAGCGCTTCGCGCAGGGGAGTGCGTCCGATGCCGAGCTCGGCGACCAGCTGGGCTTCGTTGATCGGGTCGCCGGGGGCGATGTCCATCATGATGAGCCGGTCGCGCAAGACCTGGTAGGCGCGCTCAGCCATCGATTCGGCGCCCAGGGGGAGCTGCGTGGTGATTGTCATCCTGACTCCGATTTCTCTGCTCTGTTCGGCCTGATTATTGCGTACTGAAATATTTTCGGTTACCCATTGACCGGGGTGTGAGTTCCATCATACAGTGAATCGCAGATTGATATATCAGTTGTCGGCAATTCATACATTTAGGAATGGGCAATGGCACAAGCTTCAACACTCGCGGCAGATTCCCTGACCGCAGACCTCGCGCATCTCGACCCGGAGGTGGCGCAGCGTATTGACGCTGAGCTGGCTCGCCAGCAGCGCGGCCTGGAAATGATCGCCTCGGAGAACCACACCGCGCAGGCCATTATGCAGGCGCAGGGTTCGGTGCTGACCAACAAGTACGCCGAGGGCTATCCGGGCCGCCGCTACTACGGCGGCTGCGAGGAAGTCGACGTCATCGAGACGTTGGCGATTGAGCGCCTCAAGGAGTTGTTCGGGGCGAAGTTCGCGAACGTGCAGCCGCATTCCGGTGCGCAGGCTAATGCCTCGGTGTACCACGCGCTGGTGCGTCCGGGCGATACCGTCCTCGGGCTGAACCTGAACCACGGTGGGCATTTGACCCACGGCATGAAGCTGAACTTCTCGGGCCGCTTGTTCAACATCGTGCCTTACGGCGTGGATGAGGAAACGTACCAGGTGGACATGGATGAGGTGGAGCGCCTTGCCGTTGAGCACCAGCCGAAGATGATTGTTGCCGGCTGGTCGGCGTACCCTCGCCAGCTGGATTTCAAGCGTTTCCGCGAGATTGCCGACAAGGTTGGCGCGTACCTGTTCGTGGATATGGCGCACTTCGCTGGCCTGGTGGCCGCCGGGTTGCACCCGTCGCCGGTGCCGCATGCCCACGTGGTGACCTCCACGACGCACAAGACCTTGGCTGGTCCGCGTGGCGGCATCATTCTGTCGAATGATGCGGAGATCGCGAAGAAGCTGAATTCTGCGGTGTTCCCTGGCCAGCAGGGTGGTCCGTTGGAGCATGTGATTGCGGGCAAGGCTGTGGCGTTCAAGATTGCTGGGTCGCCGGAGTTCAAGGAGCGCCAGGAACGTACCTTGGCTGGGTCGAAGATCTTGGCTGAGCGTTTGACCCGGGAAGACGTTGTTGCCAAGGGCATCAGCGTGCTGACTGGTGGCACCGATGTGCATCTGGTGCTGGTGGATCTGCGTGACAGCGAGTTGGATGGCCAGCAGGCTGAGGATTTGCTGGCGCAGGTGGAGATCACGGTGAATCGTAATTCGGTTCCGTTTGATCCGCGTCCGCCGATGGTGACTTCGGGCTTGCGTATTGGTACTCCGGCGTTGGCGACGCGTGGTTTCTCCGAGGCTGCGTTTGCTGAGGTTGCGGAGATTATTGCGCAGACCTTGATCGCTGGTGCCGACGGCAATACGGCTGCACTGCCAGAGCTGAAGGAACGTGTGCTGGCCTTGGCTGAAGCCCACCCACTCTACCCGAATCTCAAGAAAGTAGCGGAATAATCATGGCTGATTTGCTCCCAGAACACCCGGAATTCCTCTGGAATAACCCGGAACCGAAGAAGTCCTATGACGTCGTCATCGTCGGCGGCGGCGGCCATGGCTTGGCCACCGCCTACTTCCTGGCCAAGAACCACGGCATCACCAATGTGGCGGTGCTGGAAAAGGGCTGGCTGGCCGGCGGGAACATGGCCCGCAACACCACCATCATCCGCTCCAACTACCTGTGGGACGAGTCGGCAGGCATCTACGAGAAGTCGCTGAAGCTGTGGGAACAGCTGCCCGAGGACCTGGAATATGACTTCCTGTTCTCCCAGCGCGGAGTGATGAACCTGGCCCACACCCTAGGGGATGTGCGCGAGTCGGTGCGCCGTGTGGAAGCCAACAAGCTCAACGGCGTGGATGCCGAATGGCTGGACCCATCGCAGGTCAAGGAAGCCTGCCCGATCATCAACGTGAGCGACAACATCCGTTACCCGGTCATGGGCGCGACCTGGCAGCCGCGCGCCGGCATCGCCAAGCACGACCACGTGGCCTGGGCCTTCGCCCGCAAGGCCAACGAAATGGGCGTTGACATCATCCAGAACTGCGAAGTCACCGGCTTCATCAAGGATGGCGAGAAGGTCACCGGCGTGAAGACCACGCGCGGGACCATCAACGCCGGCAAGGTCGCCCTCGCCGGCGCCGGGCACTCCTCGGTGCTGGCCGAGATGGCCGGCTTCGAGCTGCCGATCCAGTCCCACCCGTTGCAGGCCCTGGTCTCCGAGCTGTTCGAGCCGGTGCACCCGACGGTGGTCATGTCCAACCACATTCACGTCTACGTCTCCCAGGCGCACAAGGGCGAATTGGTCATGGGCGCGGGCATCGACAGCTACAACGGCTACGGCCAGCGCGGCGCGTTCCACGTGATCGAAGAGCAGATGGCCGCCGCGGTGGAGCTGTTCCCGATCTTCGCCCGGGCGCATGTGCTGCGCACTTGGGGCGGCATCGTGGACACCACCATGGACGCCTCGCCGATCATCTCCAAGACCCCGATCCAGAACCTGTACGTGAACTGCGGCTGGGGCACCGGCGGCTTCAAGGGTACCCCGGGCGCCGGCTTCACCATGGCGCACACCATCGCCCACGACGAGCCGCATGAGCTGAACAAGCCGTTCAGCCTGGAGCGTTTCGAAACCGGCCACCTCATCGACGAGCACGGCGCAGCAGCCGTCGCACACTAGGAGCAACCGCCATGATGCAGATTGATTGCCCGAACTGCGGGCCACGCAACGAGAACGAATTCAAGTACGGGGGAGAAGCCCATGTGGCCTATCCGGCGGATCCGAACGCGCTGAGCGACAAGGAATGGTCGCGCTACCTGTTCTACCGGCAGAACAAGAAGGGCATCTTCGCCGAACGCTGGGTCCACGCCGGCGGATGCCGCAAGTGGTTCAACGCCCTGCGCGACACCGTCACCTATGAATTCAAAGCCGTTTACCGGGCCGGGGAAGCCCGTCCAGAAATCCAGGCCACCGAAGGAGGCACCCGATGAGCAAGTCCCAGCGCCTTGCCGCCGCGCACAGCGCCGGCGCCCGCATTAATCGCGAGGAAGCACTGGCCCTGAGAGTGAACGGGCAGCAGCTTTCCGCCTTCCGCGGCGACACCGTGGCCAGCGCAATGCTGGCCAACGGGATGCGTTCATGCGGCACCTCGCTGTACCTGGACCGTCCGCGCGGCATCTTCGCCGCCGGGGTCGAGGAACCCAATGCGCTGGTGACCGTTGGTGCCCGGCACAGCCAGGACATCACCGAATCGATGCTGCCTGCCACCACCGTCCCGGTCACCGATTCGCTGGAAGCCACCCTGCTTTCGGGCCTGGGCGTGCTGGATCCGAACGAGGACCCCGCCTACTACGACCACGTCCACGTGCATACCGACGTGCTGGTGGTCGGCGCCGGGCCTGCAGGCCTGGCCGCGGCCCGCGAGGCCTCGCGCTCCGGCGCCCGGGTAATGCTGCTCGACGAGCGTGCCGAAGCCGGTGGAACCCTGCGCGATGCGGCCGGCGAGCAGATCGACGGCGTGGACGCCGCGGCGTGGATCGACACGGTCGCCGCCGAATTGGCAGCCGCCGAGGAGACCACCCACCTGCAGCGCACCACCGTCTTCGGCTCCTACGATGCCAACTACCTGATCGCCGCGCAGCGCCGCACCGTGCACCTGGACGGGCCGGCCGGCGACGGCGTTTCCCGCGAACGCATCTGGCACATCCGCGCCCAGCAGGTCGTGCTGGCCACCGGCGCCCACGAGCGCCCGATCGTGTTCGAGAACAACGACCGCCCGGGCATCATGCTCGCCGGCGCGGTGCGCAGCTACCTGAACCGCTACGGCGTGCGCGCCGGTCAGCAGATCGTGGTGGCCACCACCAACGACTCGGTCTACCCGCTGGTCTCCGACCTGGCAGCCACCGGCGGGGTGGTTGCAGTCATCGACGCACGCACCACCGTCTCTGCGGCCGCCGCGGAAGCAGTGGCCGCCGGGGTCACCGTGCTGACCGGCTCCGTCGTGGTGGACACCGAAGCGGATGCCTCCGGCGAGCTGTCGGCGGTGATCGTCGCCGAGCTGGACGAGCAGCGCAACCTCGGTGCGCCGCAGCGCTTCGAGGCCGACGTGCTGGCCGTGGGCGGCGGCTTCAACCCGGTGGTGCACCTGCACTCCCAGCGCCAGGGCAAGCTGGACTGGGACACTGCGATCCACGCCTTCGTCCCGGCCGCCGCAGTGGCCAACCAGCACCTGGCCGGCGCTGTCACCGGCCGCTTCGACACCGCGAGTGCGCTCAGCACCGGGGCCGCCACCGGCGCCGCGGCAGCCAGCGCAGCAGGCTTCGAGCGCATCGCACAGGTACCGCAGGCGGTAGCCGTCCCGGCCGGGGAAACCCGTCCGGTCTGGCTGGTGCCCTCGCTGAACGGCGACGACGCCTCTAACTACAAGACCCACTTCGTGGACCTGCAGCGCGACCAGTCCGTGGCCGACGTGCTGCGCGCCACCGGCGCCGGCATGCAGTCGGTGGAGCACATCAAGCGGTACACCTCGATCTCCACCGCCAACGACCAGGGCAAGACCTCGGGCGTCGCGGCAATCGGCGTGATCGCCGCGGTGCTGGGCATCGAGAACCCGGCACAGATCGGCACTACCACCTTCCGCGCACCGTACACCCCGGTGGCCTTCGCAGCGCTGGCCGGACGCACCCGCGGGCAGCTGTTGGATCCGGCACGCATCACCCCGATGCACTCCTGGCATGTGGAGCACGGCGCCGAGTTCGAGGACGTCGGGCAGTGGAAGCGTCCGTGGTATTACCCGCAGCCGGGCGAGAGCATGGACGAGGCGGTCTACCGCGAATCCGCCGCGGTGCGCGCTTCGGTGGGCATGCTCGATGCCACCACGCTGGGCAAGATCGAGATCCGCGGCAAGGACGCCGCCGAGTTCCTCAACCGCATCTACACCAACGGCTACACCAAGCTGAAGGTCGGCATGGGACGCTACGGCGTGATGTGCAAGGCCGACGGCATGATCTTCGACGACGGCGTGACCCTGCGCCTTGCCGAGGACCGCTTCCTGATGCATACCACCACCGGCGGCGCCGCCGACGTGCTGGACTGGCTGGAAGAATGGCTGCAGACCGAATGGCCTGAACTGGACGTCACCTGCACCTCGGTGACCGAGCAGCTGGCCACCGTCGCGGTTGTCGGGCCGAAGTCCCGCGAGGTCATCGCGAAGCTGGCCAGCTCGGTGGACGTGTCCAACGAGGGCTTCAAGTTCATGGCCTTCAAGGACGTGGTGCTGGACTCCGGGATCGAGGCGCGGATCAGCCGCATCTCCTTCTCCGGCGAACTGGCCTTCGAGATCGCGATCCCTGCCTGGCATGGGCTGCGCGTCTGGGAAGATGTGTACGCCGCCGGCGAGGAATTCAACATCACCCCGTACGGCACCGAAACCATGCACGTGCTGCGCGCCGAGAAGGGATTCATCATCGTCGGCCAGGATACCGACGGCACGGTGACCCCTCAGGATGCAGGCATGGAATGGGTGGTCTCCAAGCTCAAGGACTTCGTCGGCAAGCGCTCCTACAGCCGCGCCGACAACGTGCGCGAGGACCGCAAGCACCTGGTTTCGGTGCTGCCGGTGGACTCTTCGCTGCGCCTGCCCGAAGGCGCGGCGCTGGTGGCCGCCGACGCGCTGGCCACCGATGGCATCACCCCGATGGAAGGCTGGGTCACCAGCTCGTACAACTCGCCGGCCCTGGGGCGCACCTTCGGCCTGGCGCTGATCAAGAATGGGCGCAACCGCATCGGCGAAGTGCTCAAGACCCCGGTCGGCGGCCAGCTGGTCGACGTCCAGGTCTCCGAACTCGTTCTCTTCGACCCGGAAGGAAGCCGCCGTGATGGCTAACGACACCCTGATTGACACCGACGTGCGCCGCTCGCCGGCGCAGCACCTGGCAGCCCAGATGGAGGCGGCCAGCGTCGCCGGCCGCGTGTCCCTGCGCGAAATCGCGTTCACCACCCAGATCTCGCTGCGCAGCGCACCGGGCGGAGCCGCCCACGCGGCGCTGTCCGCGGCCACCGGCGTGGGCTTGCCCGCCACGGTGGGCCAGGTGGCTGGCGACGTATCGGGCACTGCGGTGCTCTGGCTGGGCCCGGACGAGTTCCTGGCTACCAGCCCGGAGAACGCCGAACTGGCAGGTGCGCTTGCCGCCGCCCTGGGCGATGAGCCCGGGCAGGTGGTCGACCTCTCGGCCAACCGCTCGGTGCTGGAACTGGAAGGCCCGGATGCGCCGCTGGTGCTGCGCAAGAGCTGCCCGGCGGACCTGCACCCGCGAGCCTTCGGCGTGAACCAGGCGATCACCACCTCGCTGGCGAACATTCCGGTGCTGCTGTGGCGCACCGGCGAAACCAGCTGGCGGATTTTCCCGCGCGCATCGTTCACCGAGCACACCGTGCACTGGCTGATCGACGCCATGGCGGAGTTCGCCGCACCACCGGTTCCGTAGCCGCACCGGCTGATCCGGCCCCGTCCCGACGCCGGGGCGGGGCCGGACTGGCCTATACCCGCAAAGACCAAAGCACAAGCATGCAAATCAACAATCCGGCCGGTTCGTGGCGTTCGGACACCGGCTCTGGCACAGTGCTGTCTAACCCGCTAGCCGAAAGGACCTGAAGCAATCATGAGCGAGCAAATCCGCCACGTGCTGACCCTGCAATGCCCCGAGGGAATGGGGATCGTCAACGCGGTCACCGGATTCCTGCTGAAGCACGAACGCACCATCGTCGAGCTCAAGCAATTCGACGACATGGCCGCCGGCCGGCTCTACCTGCGCGTGGACTTCGCCGGAGAGGGGCAAGCCGACCTGCTGGAGCAGATGCGTGCAGAATTCGCTGAGGTGGCCCAGCAGTTCGAGATGGACTGGCAGCTGCGCGAACGCGGTGAGAAGACCAAGGTGCTGATCATGGTCTCGAAGTTCGACCACTGCCTCAACGACCTGCTCTTCCGTGCCCGCACCGGCGAATTGCCGATCGAGATCGTCGCGGTGGTCTCCAACCACCCGGACAGCCGGTCGCTGGTCGAGTGGCACGGCATCCCGTACTACCATGTGCCGATCTCCAAGGAGACCAAGCCGCAGGCCGAGGCCGAGCTGCTCTCGCTGATCAGCAAGCACGAAGCGGAGCTGGTGGTCCTGGCCCGCTACATGCAGGTGCTCTCCGACGAGCTCTCACGCGAGCTGACCGGCAAGACGATCAACATCCACCACTCGTTCCTGCCCTCCTTCAAGGGCGCCAAGCCGTACCACCAGGCTTGGGAGCGCGGCGTGAAGACCGTGGGCGCCACCGCCCACTACGTGAACTCCGAGCTGGATGAGGGCCCGATCATCGCCCAGCAGGTCGTGGAAGTGGACCATACCTTTGGCCCGCAGGACCTGGTCGCCGCCGGCCGCGACACCGAATGCAAGGCGCTGTCCAATGCGGTGCGCTGGCACTGCGAGGGCCGGGTCTTCCTCTACGGCAACCGCACGGTGATCCTGCGTTAGCTAGCTAGCGCTCCTCGCCGATTGCCCGGTAGTGCTGCTCTGCATCCACCGATTCGACCGCGTCGAGCTGGCGCAGCGCTGCGGCCACCTGCTCGCTGCCCTCGCCGATAATCTGGCCCAGGGCAGCGAGCACCTGCTTGACCCGCAGCCCGTGGGCCGCCAGCTCATCAACGATGGACTCGGGGGCCACCGTGGCCGCCACGGTGATCACATAAATATGCACTGTGTCGCCGCACATCCTATTGGCCTTCCGCTCCGGCGGGGGCCTGGGCCAGCCCGGCACCGGCATCCTCGGCCGGCAACGGGATATCGCGGGAGGTGGACAGCAGCTTGTCCCACAGCTCCTGGGCACGCAGCCCGGTGGATTCGGCCAGAAGCGCTGCCACGCCGGCCACATGCGGGGTGGCCATCGAGGTGCCGCTGATGGTGTTGTAGCGCTGTTCGCCCGGCCACGCGGAATAGATGTCCACGCCGGGGCCGGCGATATCCACGTTCCCGCCCTCCGTATCCAGCGCCTGCGCCGAGAAGTCGGCAATGGCCAGGGCCGAATCCACTGCAGCCACCGCCATGATGTAGGGGCTGTTGGCCGGCGCACCGACGAACCCCGGATTCCCGGCGGAGCGCTGCGCATTGTTGCCGGCGGCAGCCACGATCAGCGAGCCCAGCTCCAGGGCGCGCCGTCCCGCGGTGACATAGGGTGGGTGCACGGTTTTCACATCGGCGCCCAGGGACATCGAGATGACCTCGCACTTGTTCTCCAGCGCCCAGTTGATTCCGGCCAGGATCGTGGAGTCGGAGCCCGAACCATCGGTGCCCAGCACCTTTCCGGCAAAGATATTCGCTTCCGAAGCGACCCCGTAGCCCGGACCCTGCTGCGGATCGCGCGGACCGCAGGCGGTGCCGATGCAGTGCGTTCCATGCCCATGGCCGTCGCTGGCGTCCTCGCCTTCGACAAATGACCTGGCGCTCACGGTGCGGCCGGCGAAATCAGGGTGCGCGCTGTCGAATCCGGTATCCAGCACTGCCACGTTGATACCCTTGCCCGTGTAGTTCGAGAGCGAGGCGCCCACGGCCTGCAGTCCCCACGTGTAGTCCGCGGTGTCCGCAAACGAGGACTGGCCCGGGGCTGCGGAGGCCTCTGGCAGGATCCGGTAGACCAGCTCCGGCACCACCGCGGCAGGCAGGTGGTGCCCTGCGCAGCGCTGGCGGAAGTCCTCCAGCTGGTCGGTGCCGCTGGAGACCACGGCGATGCCCAGCATCGGGAAGTATTCGCTGGTGGAATAGCCCTGCTCGCTGAGCAGCTGGGGCAGTTCGGTGTAGCGCTGGGCCTGGGCGATGCCCGGGGTTCCGGTTGCTGGCTGGTCGAAGACGAGCACATAGCGGCCGGGGACTTCAGCGGCTTCGGTGCTCCGGTGGCGGGCGGTGTACATGGCTGGCTCCTTAGCTGGTTCTCCGAGGTACTTGGCACCATACCGCCAGCCAGCGACAATTGCGCCCCCATCGGCTGGAATTGCCAGAATTCGCCTAGTAACCCCTGGTTCTTGCGCTGTGGGAGGAAGCGTTCGGCGAAGTCGGTCCCGGCTCTTGCCAGCGCGTTGCCGGCGTGCCACGATCGAGGTATATCGCCGTCGAGGAGTTGGGTAGAGCATGGAATCGATCGTCATTGCCGGTGGCGGCCTGGCCGCCGCTACGGTTGCCAGCGAATTGCGTGAACGCGGCTACGCCGGGGCGCTGACGCTGATCAGCGAGGAGAACGAGCTTCCCTATGAGCGCCCGCCGCTGTCCAAGGGATTCCTGCAGGGCAAGGACGAGCCAGAGTCCTTCACCGTCCACGATGCCCCGTGGCATGAGCAGCATGATGTCTCCCTGCGGCTGGGCGTCCCGGCGATCAGCGTTGAAACTGCCAAGCAGCAGGTGCTGCTGGCCGATGGCAGGGCGGTGAACTACGACCAGCTGGTTTTGGCGACCGGTTCGCGGGCCAGTTTGGGCGGCGAGAATCCGATGCCCGGCTATGACCTGCCAGGCGTGCACGTGCTGCGCACCCTGGCAGATGCGAAGTCGCTGCGCGCAGAACTGACCGAGGGCGCGCAGGTGGCGGTCATCGGTTCGGGCTGGATCGGCATGGAAGTCGCTGCCACCGCACGCCAGCGCGGTGCGCGCGTCACCGTTTATTCTCCCTCCGAGGTGCCGCTGGCCAAGGTCTTCGGCGAACGCTTCGGGCACTACCTGCTGGAACTGCACCAACGCCATGGCGTGGATGTGCGCACCGCGCGGGCCCAGGGCATCGAGCAGGTTGACGGGCACCTGCAGGTGCTCTCCGATGCCGGGTCTTCGCGTGCCGACGTGGTGCTGCTGGCCATCGGTGCCCGCCCCAACCTGCAACTGGCCGAGACTGCCGGGCTGGACGTGGATTCGGGAGTCATCGTTGATGCGTCGCTGCGCACCAGCAACTCCAAGATCTTCGCGGTGGGGGATATCGCCCAGGCTTTCAATACCAGGCTGCGCCGGCAGCTGCGCGTGGAGCACTGGGACAATGCCATCCGCCAGGGTAAGCTCGCGGCCGCGACGCTGATGGGCGAGGAAGAATCCTACGACTGGCTCCCGTATTTCTTTACCGACCAGTTCGATCTGGGGATGGAATACGTGGGGCACAATTCGCCGGATGACACTTCGGTAGTCCGCGGCTCTGTGGAGAGCGGGGAATTTTTGCTGTTCTGGCAGGACGGCCGACGGATCACGGCGGCAGCCAACGTGAACATCTGGGATGTCAACGATCAGCTGCGCGAACTGGTGGGCCGCGAGATTCCAGCCGAACGCCTGGCGGATACGGGCATTGAGCTTGGCGACCTCTAGGATTTTCAGCAAGGAATGGACCGACTAGGAAAGCAGGAATAGCTGATGAGCACCATGGTCGTGGGCGTGGAAACAGGCATGTCGCCGGCGGTATTGGCAGCGGCCGCCTCGCTGGCTCGCGGGCTGGATGCACGATTGGTGTGCATCCATGCAGATTACGGACGACTGATTACCGACAAGCTGTCCGAAGGCGACCTGCTGGCCTCGGCTGACCCGGTCTCCGAGGAGCTCGCCTGGGAAATCGCTTCGGCGGTGGCCGGCGTGGAGTTCGAGAGCTATACCGTGGCCGGTGAACCGGCTAAGGTGCTGGCAGCGGTGGCGGAACAGCTGGATGCGCAGATGATCGTCATCGGCACCCGCCGACCGGGGATCCGCAGCAAGATGGCCCAGCTGCTCGACGGGTCGATTGCCGTGGCGCTGGCCCACAAGCAGCATCGGCCGGTGCTGGTGGTTCCGCAACAGCCTGCAGAGGAGAACGACCTGCCGTGGGACTAGGCTCCTGATTCCACCTCGAAGTACAGGTGCCGATGCGCCTTGCAGCCGGGATTGAATAGCGCCTGGCAGTGGGGGCAGGAATCGGCTTCCAGATACCGGGCGGGGCTCAGCTGCGTGCTGCAGACCCCGCAGAGCACCGCAGGCTCATCAAATTTGTCCGCCGGCCACGGCATTGCTTCGTGGCCGGCGAGTTCGCCATGGCATAGGTGGCAGGGATAGTAGATGCCGCAGCAGTGGTGCTTGAGCGCAATCACATCGATCAGCGAGTGGTAGTGGGCGCAACGGGTGTGCACGTCCATGCGCACGCCGCGCAACGCGACCTGGTGCCCTGCGTTTTCCCAAGCTGTCATCGTCAACCCTTCCGCGAGTGGCCACGCCATGTGCAAAAATGCACGCTGAATGTGCAGAAACTGCCTCCAACTATGCCTCTTTCCGCCTATCTTTCGCCATGTGATCTAGGCCATACTCGCTGATGAAGCTGGTCCCGCAGGGGGTACTGGCGAAGGCGGAAGGAACGCACAGTGGCAAGCGAAACGTCATCGAAGGCCGAGCGCAAGGGATTGCGCCGGGTCGTAGCAGCCTCCATGGCTGGCACCGTCGTCGAATGGTATGAATTCTTCCTCTACGCGACTGCGGCCACCTTGGTCTTCAACAAGATCTTCTTCCCGGATACCGGCAACGACCTGGACAACATCATCAAGGCCTTCCTGACCTACGCGGTCGGCTTCATTGCCCGCCCGATCGGCGGCATCGTCTTCGGCCACTTCGGCGACAAGTTCGGACGCAAGCACCTGCTGCAGGTGGCGATCGTGCTGGTCGGCGCAACCACCTTCCTGATGGGCTGCCTGCCCACCTTCGATTCGATCGGCTACGCCGCACCGATCCTGCTGATCGTGCTGCGCTTCGCCCAGGGCTTCGCCGTTGGCGGGGAATGGGGCGGCGCGGTGCTGCTGGTGGCCGAGCATTCGCCGAACAAGGAACGCGGCTTCTGGTCATCCTGGCCGCAGGCCGCAGTGCCGGTGGGCAACCTGCTGGCCACGGTGGTGCTGCTGGTGCTCTCGGCAACGCTCAGCGAGGCTGCCTTCCTGGCATGGGGTTGGCGCATCGGCTTCTGGCTTTCGGTGGTCATCGTGGTAGTGGGCTATTACATCCGCACCCGTGTTTCCGATGCCCCGATTTTCAAGGAAGCCAAGGCGGAGCTGGAACAGAACGCGGCCGCCGGCTATGGCGTGGGCGAAGTATTCAAGCGCTACCCGCGCGGGGTGTTCACCGCCATGGGGCTGCGCTTCGGCGAGAACATCATGTACTACATGGTGGTCACCTTCTCCATCACCTACATGGCCACCCAGCTGAAGATGGACACCTCCACAATTCTGGGCCTGATGCTTGTGGCACACGTCTTCCACGCCATCCTGGTGCCAATTGTTGGACGCTTCACCGACAGCCGCGGACGTCGACCGGTCTATGCCACCGGCGTGGTGCTCATGGCAGTGTGGGGCGTGGCAGCCTTCCCGCTGTTCAACACTGGAAACGATGCGGTCATCCTGGCCACCATCATGCTGGGACTGTTCGTGCATGGCCTGATGTATGCTGGGCAGCCGGCCATCATGGCGGAAATGTTCCCGACCCGCATGCGCTACTCGGGTGTCTCGCTGGGCTACCAGGTCACCTCAATTGTTGCCGGTTCGATGGCACCGATTATCGCAACCTTCCTGCTGAAGGTCTACGGATCCTGGGTACCGGTCGCCGGGTACATTGTCTTCGCCGCAGCAGTCACCATGGTGGCGGTGTACTTCATGAAGGAAACCAAGGGGCTAGATCTCGGCGAGATCGACGAGGCTGACCGCTTGGCGTTGAACGGCGAGGCCGCTTCGAGCGCCGAAATGAAGATGCAGTAGTAAGTCGGAGGATCGAACATCAAGCCGGAGGCCAGTTCCGTTGCAGGGACTGGCCTTTGGCGTGCCCGCATCCAACGGGCAGAGAGATTGTTTGCCGGGACTGGTTCGATCTGCAATTCTGGTAGCCACATGCTGCTGGTGGCATCGGAGCCATCGGGAGAACAATGAGAAAGCAGCCAGGCAGGGGAGCTCCAGATGAAGCAGTGCAGGCTGAATATCTTCGGTGCCAGCGGCAGTGGTACGACGATACTTGCCCGTGCCGTGGCGAATGCCTGGTCGGTCCCGCATGCCGATAGCGACGACTATTTCTGGATCCCCACCGACCCGCCCTACTCCCAGCAGCGAGCGCCAGCTGAACGCTCCAAGCTCATGCACGAGATCTTCGTGCCACGCAGCGCGTGGGTGCTTTCGGGATCCATGCAGGGGTGGGGGAATGATGTCCTGGCCCACTGCGATGCCTTCGTGTTCTTGACGCTGGATCCGGGCGTGCGCCTGCGGCGGCTTGCTGAACGGGAGCAGCTACGCCAGTCCGGGCAGGCTCCGCACTCAGGGGCCGTGGAGCAATTCATGCTGTGGGCGGCTGGCTATGATGACCCGGACTTCAGCGGACGCAGCCGCGCCCACCACGAGTCATGGTTGAAGAACGAGGCCCGCCCGGTGCTCCGTTTGGACAGCGCGCACTCAACGGCACAGATGTGCCCGGCCATCATGGATTGGGAACCAGTTCGAACACCCTAGCTTTTGGACGTGCTCGGCACGGGGAACGGCGGAATGAACCAGTCGCCGGCGGCGGCCGCATCGTGCAGTGCGCGCACCGTTTCCTGGACCGCACGGCTGCGCAAGGCTTCTTCGCGTCCCACCAGCCAATATTCGGATTGGTAGGTGAACTGCTCATGTAGCACTGGAATCATATTCGGGTAGTGCTCCGAGAGGAAGGTGGGGAGCAATCCGATGCCTGCATGGTTCATGGTGGCCGCATATTGCACCGCGATGCTGGTGGAGGAAATCGCGCGGTGCATCAGCGGCAAGGCTCCGGTGGCATCATCGAGCTTGTCTACCGTCAGGGCGGTGTCGATGTAGTAGTTCAAGCTATGCCCTGCCAGATCCTCGATGGTTCTCGGCGTGCCGTGGCTTTCCAGATATTCGGCAGTGGCGTAGAGCCGCAACTCGTAATCCAGGAGCTTTATCGAGGCCGCCTTGCGGACATGGGGTTCGCCGATGACAATCTCCAAGTCCATGCCGGTTCGGGTCTGCCGTGCACGGGTGGTTTCCGAAACAATCTCGAAGACCAGTTGCGGATGCTTCACCTGGAGCTTGGCCAGTGCCGGCGCCGCGAGGTGCGCACTGAACGCATCGGGGGCCGCGACGCGCACATGGCCTGCCAGCGCTCCGGTGTCCTTCTCGGCGCCGATGGCTTCCACTGCCTGCTCGATGGTTTCAGCGCTGGCCATGGCCCGGCGTCCCAGATCAGTCAGTTCCCAGCCGTTGGGGGTGCGCGTGAGCAGGTGGCCGCCCATCGCTTTTTGCAGTGCGTCGATGCGACGGGAAATCGTCGAGTGGTTCACCCCGAGGACATTCGCGGCGGCGGTGTAGCGGCCCAAGCGTGCAACAGTCAGCAGGGCAATGAGGGATTCGAGATGGCGGTAATCGATCGGACGGTCCATGATCCCCAGTCTGCCATGGACGGTGTGCGCTAGCGCACACCGGGCTTGCGCAATTGCCGGGCCGCGGAGCATTGAGTACGGCCCGACAGGCATCCTACGCTGGCCTGACAAGGACAAAACTCAAGGATGAGGGGTGTGCAGATGAGCACGTACGCATGGATTGGCCTGGGAAACATGGGTGGACCGATGACCGCGAATCTGGTGGCCGCAGGGCACCAGGTACGCGGCTACGACCTGGACGAGGGTGCCTGCGCCGCCGCGGCGGAAGGCGGGGTGCAGATCTCCGGCTCGATAGCCGGGGCCATGGAGCATGCCGACGCGGTATTCACCATGCTGCCCAAGGGCGCGCACGTGCACTCGGTCTACGAGGGCGAGGCAGGCATCTGGGCCAACGCCACCAAGGACATGCTCCTGCTGGATTCCTCCACGGTGGACATCGAAACCTCGCGCTATATCCACGCAGGCTCCGCCCAGCGCGGCTTGCACTTCGTCGATGCCCCGGTGTCCGGCGGCATCTCCGGCGCAGCGGCGGGGACCCTGGCCTTCATGCTCGGCGGTGAGCCGGAACTGATGGACCGGGCCAGCGGATTCATCGCCCCGATGAGCGGCAAGACCATCGTCGCAGGCGGTCCGGGGATGGGCATTGCAGCCAAGATCTGCAACAACATGATGCTGTTCATCGACCTGATGGCCAGCGCCGAAGGTTCCCAGCTGGCCGAGGCATTGGGCCTGGATCCCGAGGTCTTCTGGCAGATCGCCTCGGTCTCCTCGGGCCGGTCCTGGGCGCAGCAGACTTGGTACCCGGTGCCCGGCATCATCGATACCGCTGCGGCAAACAACAACTTCGAAGCGACCTTCCGCACCGATCTGGCACGCAAGGATGTCGGGCTGGCCTTGGATGCCGGAGAAAGCACCGGCGTGCGGCTGCCGGCAGCAACCCTGGCCCGCGAGCACTTCGACGAACTGATCGAGCAGGGGCTGGGGGACAAGGACTGCTCGCTGATCGTGAAGAACCTGCTGCCTGATGGCGCCGTGCGCGGGTGGAGCCCGGAACCGGCCAACGCCAACCAGCCAGCTGCCGGCTGAGCATGCGCCAGATCCAGGCAGCGGTGCTGGGGCACACGCAGAACCAGCGCCCCTATGCCAAGCATCGGCCGCTGGCCATCCGCCAGCTGAAGCTGGGCGACCCCGGCCCCGGGGAAGTGCTGGTGCGCATCACCGCGGCCGGACTCTGCCATTCGGACTTGTCGGTCATCGACGGGAACCGGCCGCGTCCGGTGCCGATGGTGCTCGGGCATGAATCGGCCGGCATCGTCGAGCAGGTTGGCGAAGGGGTTCAGCTGGACATCGGCCAGCAGGTGATCTCGGTCTTCCTGCCACGCTGCGAGAACTGCGCAGCCTGCGCCACCGGAGGCAAGCTGCCGTGCAGCGCCGGCACCGCGTCCAACACCGCTGGAACCCTGCTGACTGGCGCTCGCCGGCTGATGCTCGATGGCAAGCCGGTCCACCACCACCTGGGCGTCTCGGCCTTTGCCGATTATGCGGTGATGGATGCGCGCAGCCTGGTACCGGTGGGCGCGGATGTGCCGGCCGAGGTGGCCGCGGTGCTGGGGTGCGCGGTGCTCACCGGCGGCGGCGCGCTGCGCAATGCCGCCAAGGCAACAGGCGCCGAGGATGTGGCCATCATTGGACTGGGCGGAGTGGGCATGGCCGCCTTGCTGGTGGCCGCCGGGCAGCGGACTACCGGCAGGATCTTGGCCATTGATGCCAATGATCAGAAGCTGGCGACCGCGCTGGCCTTGGGTGCCGATGAAGCCTGCACGCCGCAGGAGCTGGGGCAGCGCAGTGCGCAGATCGTGGTTGAGGCCGCCGGTCATCCGCGGGCCTTCGAAACCGCATTGCAGGCCACAGGCGTGGGCGGAACCCTGGTGACCGTGGGGCTGCCGGCCCGGGGCGCGATGAGCAGCATCGAGCCATTGGCCCTGACCGCCGGCGCCCGCACGATTATCGGCAGCTATATGGGCTCTGCGCTGCCAAAGCAGGATATCGGCTACTACGAGCAGCTTTGGCGCTCAGGCAGGCTCCCGGTAGAGAAGCTGGTGGAGACCAGACCGCTGGCGCAGATCAACGAAGCCCTCGACGATCTGGCTGACGGGCGCTCGGTACGCCAAGTTCTGCTGCCCGGAATCGGGGCGGAAGCCCAGTAGGATTGGTGGGTGACTGATTCCACTGCGGGGCCCCGTGCCCTGGCAACCCTGACCGACATCCGGGTCTTCGACTACCTCTGCAAGGCCCCGGCGACACGGACCCGGATCGCCGCGGATCTGGGCATCTCCAAGCCCACCGCATCGCAGGCGATTTCGCGCCTGCAGGAGAACGGGTTGGCGTTGGCCATCGAGCGGGAAAACGAGCCCAAGCGCGGACGCGTACCGGAGCACTATGCGCTGGACAGCAGCTTCGGCCACCTGCTGGCCCTGTGCCTGCAGGCTGAATTCCTGCAGGTCCGCGCCACCGACCTGGCCGGGCAAACCCTGGTGGACCGCCTCTACCCGCTCACCGCGCAAACCACTGCAGCGGAAGTAGCGCAAATGGGTGCCCGGGAGATTTCGCGCGTGGCCGCCGAGCTCGGCTCCCCGCTGCTGGCCGCGGCCGTGAGCCAATCGGCCCCGGTGGAGCGCGATGGCGAGCTGCGCGTGCTGGCTACCCCGATTTTCCCTTCCTCCGGAGCTGACCTTGCAGGCCAATTCGCTGACGGTGTTCCGGTGCTGCTGGATAACGACGTGAACTGGATGGCCCTGGCCGAAGCGGGCGAGCAAGCAGACTCCTTGATGATGATCTATATCGGATCTGGCCTGGGCGCAGGACTGGTCATCGACGGTGCGCTGCACCGCGGCAAGCACGGCACCGCTGGCGAGCTGGAGACCCAGGTGGTGGGCGGGACAAACCTGCGCGAAGCGCTCGCCGAGGCGGGGATGTTCCAGACCCGCGTGCTCTGGGAGAAGCTGGCCGACGAACGGAACTGGCCGGCATTCCTTGCGCCGTTCGGCCAGGTCCTGGCGAACTTGATTGGCTTCGTCGATCCGCAGCGGGTGGTGGCCATCGGTCCGGGCCTGACCCCTGGATTGTGCGCGGCACTGGAGAGCGAGCTGAATGGGTTGCTGCCCAAGCCGGTCCATGTGCAGCTTTCCGCATTGGGAACCGAAGCCGCGGCACGCGGGGCACTGGCTGGTGCCCGGGAACTCGCCTTGGGCAACTTGTGGGAAAACTACCGGGCACGTTGACCAAAGTGATCCAAGCTATATATTGTAAAGAGTCCTTAAAATTCTATTTGCATCACCGGGGAGACCACTGATGGCACCATCTGACGCATCGGCATCCACGTCGCAGTTCGCTGCCATCGGCCTTGATCTGGGCGGCTCGTCCATCAAGTACGGATTGGTTGGAACCGACGGCAAGCTCGTTGAGAGCACCTTCAGCAAGGCCGCCACCCCAGAAGGCGCGCATCCGGAGGCCGTCGCCCAGGTGATGACAGGAATCATTGCCGACCTGCAGGAGCTCACCGGCGATGAGCTGGCCGGGATCCCCGCCGGTGTCACCGTGCCCGGCATCGTCATCGACGGCGTCGTGCACTCGGCGGCCAATATCGACAAGGCCTGGATCGGCTTGGATGTCACCGCCTCGTTCAGTGCGCTCCTGGGCCGCGACGTCTTTGTGCTCAATGACGCGGATGCCGCCGGCGTCGCCGAGGTCTACGCGGGTGCGGGAGCCGAGAATGGCAAGCCTGTCAAGGGCAGCACCTTGCTGCTGACCCTGGGCACCGGCATTGGCTCGGCCTTCTTCCGCGACGGAGTGCTCTTCCCTAACGTCGAATTCGGCCACCTCGAAATCGACGGCTTCAATGCCGAGAGCAAGGCCGCCGCGCGAGTCATGCACGAGGAAAACCTCAGCTGGGAACAGTACATCGCCCGCCTGCAGCGCTACCTGTCCCACGTGGAATTCCTCTGCAGCCCGGATCTGATCATTATCGGCGGAGCGATCTCCGAAGACCACGAGAAATTCCTGCCGCAGCTGGAACTGCGTGCCAAGATCGTGCCCGCCCGCTTCAGCAACGCCGCCGGGGTATTGGGCGCCGCGCATCGCGCGCTGAATCCCGGCAACTAGGAACCTATGCATACGATTGACCCGAACGCCCAGATCAAGCTCGTCGCCGTTGACATGGACGGCACCTTCCTGGACGGCGAGGGCCAAATCCCGGAGGCATCCTGGGCGCTCATCGACCGGCTCCAGGAACGCGGCATCAAGTTCGTGCCGGCTTCCGGGCGCCAGTTCGCCACCCTGCGCGAGCAGTTCGCCCCCTTGGGCGAGATCGCGATCATTGCCGAGAACGGCACCGTCGTGATGCATGGCGAGAACGAGATCTACTCCAACATCATCGGTAAGTCCTCGGTTGACGCGGTCATCCAGGCCGTCCGCGCGCAATCTGCGCTCGATGCCGGATTGGTGCTGTGCGGACGCCGCACCGCCTATGTGGAGCGCGCCGATGAAGCGTTCGCCGCCGCGATTGCACCGTATTACCGTGCAGTGCAGGTGGTTGAAGACCTGGCCCAGGTCGACGACGAGATCATCAAGATGGCCGTCAACGTCGGCACCGGTGCCGTGCAGGAGATGGCGACGGCGCTGGAAGTTCCGCTGCAGGTGGTGATCTCGGGGAGCCACTGGGTCGATGCGATGAACCATGGCGTGCACAAGGGCTTGGCCCTGAATGCGCTGCAGGAGAAGCTGGGAATCAGCGCCGATGAAACAGCAGTTTTCGGCGACTACCCCAACGACCTGGAAATGATCAAGGCCGCCACCTACTCCTTCGCGATGGCCAATGCGCATCCCGTGGTGGCCGAAGCCGCGAATTTCACTGCGCCGTCCAACCTTGAGCACGGCGTGCTGCAGGTGCTCGGCGCCTACCTCGACGGGCGCGCCCAGCTCTGACACGCCGGGGAGCTGAAACAGCTCAGGGCCTGGGTGAAGGAAATTTTCCTTCACCCAGGCCCTACGTGCTCTTGTTGGCTAGTTAGGCGCCGAGATAATGGCGAATTCCGGCCAAGGCTGCGCGCACGCCGGAATCCAACGCTCGACGGTACTCAGGCAGGAAGAACGGGGAGTGGTTGCCTGCTGGTGCCGGGTCCTGCGGGTCGGCGCCGCCGAACATCCAGAACACATACGGCACGCCGATGGCATCGCCCAGCGAACCGAAGTCCTCGGATCCCATCAGCGGCGGCACCAGGCGGACCTGTTCCTCGCCGAACTCCTCGCGCAGCGCGCCGACGACATTGCCGGTGTGCTCCGGGTCGTTGTACAGCCGCGGGAAGGTGTAGAGCTGCTCGATCTTCGGCCGAGGTGCCCCTGAGGCATCCGCCTCGGCATTGATGATCCGGGTGACTGCTTCCAGGACCTTCTCGCGCACCGGCTCGGTGAGCGTGCGGATGTTCAGCGTGAATACCGCGGTGTCGGGGATGATATTTTCCTTCAGGCCCGCGTGGAAGGAGCCGCAGGTGACCACGGCCGAATCCAGCGGATGCAGCTCGCGCGAGGTGATGGTCTGCAGCCGGGTGATGATACTGGCGCCCAGCACAATCGGGTCGATGGAATCCTGCGGCTGGGAACCGTGGGCCTGCTTGCCGTAGAGGGTGACCTCCAGCGAGTTGGCCATGGCCATCGCCGATTCCGGGGTGATATGGATGGTGCCGGTGGCAAAGGGGAATACGTGCTGGCCGAGGACCACGGTTGGCCGCGGTGCCCGATCCCACAGTCCATCGGCGAGCATTGCGGCGGCTCCCGCGCTGGTTTCCTCGCCGGGCTGGAAGATGAACACCACGGTGCCGGCCCACACATCGGTGCTGCGCACCAGCACCCGGGCCGCGCCCAGAGCGCTGGCCACATGGGTGTCGTGTCCGCAGCCGTGCATGACCGGGACCTCGGTTCCATCTGCCAAAAAGCCCGTGGCGGTGGAGGCGTAGTCGACCTTGGTGTCCTCGGCGATCGGCAAGCCGTCGCTGTCGGCACGGAAAGCCACCACCGGGCCCTCGCCGTTGCGCAGGATGCCCACCACGCCGGTGCCGCCGCAACGGAAGTGCTCGATGCCCAGTTCGCTGAGCTTGGATTCGACGAACGCAGCGGTGTTGTGCTCCTGCATGGATAGCTCCGGGTTGCGGTGCAGGTGCAGGTAGTCCTCGTGCAAGGCCTGGGTTTCGGCGTCGGTGAGTCCGTAGGTGTTCAGCATGCGATGATCCTCTAGCTTTCTGAAGTGTGGATTTTCTTGCGGTCGCGCAGGACCCAGGAGAAGACAATGGAGGCGATGACCACGATGGCGGTGGCGAACATGCCGATGGCCGGAGCCATCGGGACAACGACGAAGTTCATCACCAAGGCCAGCACGATCGCGATGACCGTCGGGCGCAGGGACTTCATGGCCACGATGCATTGCACGAGCACCGCGCCCATCAGCGACGGCAGGATGTACAGGCGGGCCACATCAATGACCTCGGCGGGGATCATGGAGACCAGCCAGGTGCCCAGCAGGCCGACGAACAGCAGCAAGCTGGTCAGGTGGACGGTGGCGGCACCGCAGATGGCCATCACCGCGGCCAGGTCGCCGCGCTTGGTTCCGGGCCTGGCGCCAATGGTCGATTGCGCCACGATAGCCGCGGGCAGCAGCTTGTTGGAGATGTTGCCGATCATGAAGGCCTGGTACATGGCGGCCGAACCCAGGATGGGGAAATAGGTCAGCGGCTCGACGAACCAGAGCACCCCGAAGGTGCCGGCTACGGTCAGGAAGGCCACCCAGATCATTGTGCTGGTGATCTCCAGCCCGCTGAAGAAAGCGATGTAGATCGGGCCGATCAGGGACAGGACCAAGCCGATGAGCATCGTGATGGACCCGTAGCGGGAAGTCTGCTTCTCGAAGCGCGCCATCGAAGCGTCGGCGCTGGACAATTGGGATGTCGTAGTCATGATCGGTCCTTAGGCGGTGTGCAGGAAGTAGGCGGCGACGATGGAGATGACGATCGAGATGCCCAGGGCCCATTCCTTCAGCCACTTGAGCTCCAGCACCTTGGCCAGGTAGAGGCACAAGCCCATGGCCGCAGCGGAGATGCCGACCAGGATCAGGTGCACATTGGACTTGGGCAGCTCGGCGATGGTCAGGGCGGAGAAGGCGCCGAGCAGGGCGGCGGTGGGGATCAGCGCCATCACTGCCGGGTTGCGCTTGGCCAGCGTGGAGCCGCCCTTCTTCAGCAGCGGTGTCATGATCAGCGTGCAGATCATCCACATTGCGCCGGACAGGCTCATCGCCATGAATGCGACGCCGAAGACCTGCTGCGTGTAGCTGTCGCCGCCCAGCTGGGCGCCCATGGTGCTGGCCGCAATGCTCGCTGAACCGGTCTCGGCGGCGGCGGAGCCGATCAGGCCGATGCGGACCAGGACCGCCGGAGTGCCGAACAGGGCCAGCAGGGCAATAGCCACGAGGACCACGGCCAGCGAAGGCCCGATGGAGGCTACCGCGCCAGCGCGGAAGGATTCCTTGACCTCATTGATTGGCATGTCCACGTGCGGGGCGGCCTTCTTCGCTGCACGCGAGTACAGGATGCACTGGACGAAGATGACCGCGAAGACGCCCAGAGCGCAGATCCAGAGAACGGGGGAGTTGGCGACAGCCCAGATATCGGTTGAACCAGGATCACCTGCCGCCATGACGAGTTGCGGATTCATTTGCGCTCCTAGGGTCTGAAAATCAATGTGAGGTGGATCTCTTTCGGGTTCAACGATCCGGGATCAGAATGCTTCTGGCAAGATGTGGGCTGATTGGCCATAAATCTGGCCAATTCCTCCAAATTGGCACTCTGGGCCTCGTAAATCACGGGGATTTCGACGAAACATTCGGGAGTTTTTCCGTATAATTCGCAGTAGCACTGGCGATAGATGGCGGTTGTGGCCTGAAAGTAGGAACGATGTCGGATTTGACCGAGCTCAGTGACCTGGAACGCCGAATTGTCGTCGCGCTACAGGTGGACGGTCGTGCGACGTGGCGCAAGATCGCCCGGGTGATTGGCGAACCGGAACGCACTGTTGCCCGCTATGGTTCAGCAATGCTTGAGCAGGGCAAGGTGAAGATCGCGGCCATATCCCATCGCGCCGGCGCTGTCATCGCCTCGCTGAGCTGCGCGCCGGGAACGATCCCGGTCGCAAGCCAGGCGCTCTCGGCGCGATCCGACACCAGCTTCACCTACATGGTCACCGGTGAAAGCGACGTCGTGAGCGAACTGCACTATGACGGCGGACTGCAAGACATCCTCACGCTGCAGCTACCAGCGACCCCGGGCCTGAGCAATATCCAGATCTACCCGATCCTGAAATACTTCAAGACCATTCGCGCCTGGCGCGGCGGGGAACTGAGCCAGGGTCAGGAAACGGCGTTGTCTCCCAGCGTCGGAGGCGAATTAACTGCATGGAACCCTATCGGGGAGCTAGGCGAAAGCGATCACCTCATCGTCGACGTGCTGCGCAAGGACGGACGGGCCAGCATCGAGACCATTTCCCGGCAGGTGCGCATGAGCGAAACCTCGGTTTCCCGCCGGCTTGACTGGCTACTGCGCGGCGAGCACATCAGCATCCGCGCGCTGGTTGACCCGGCACTGATGGGGTTCAAGGTCGAAGCGCTGCTCTGGGTCCAGGTCTCCCCGGCCGATGTGGATGCGCTGGGAACCCTGCTCGCTGGATTGCCACAGGTCAGATACGTTGCAGCGGTGGCCGGTGATGCCCAGCTGCTGGTCGATGTCACCGTGCCGACCCAGCGGGATCTCTATGAATTCATCGCCAAGACCAACTGGGGTGAAATGGTCCAGCTGCGCACCTCGATGGTGCTTGGGGCGCGCAAGCGCGGCGGGCAGCCCGCGGAATCCTGAGCGGTCGGCAAGGCAAAAGAATTCAGCGATAATTCACCGGTTTCTGGCTCTTGGTTCCGGTTCATTCCACCTGCGGTAAACGCTGGGTGAACACTTCATCGAATGACGAAAATAATGCGTAATATCGCCGAAACGGTTCCGGAAGTGGCATAGTCTCACGATACCGAGCGCGGCAGCTGTGCTCGCGCGGTTAACAACCAGTTAACTCTGCAGGGGCGAAAGGAAGACCGGCAACCGTGAGCAAGAGGTTGACCTACGGGACGAACCAAGGAACGGCGACGCCCGAAAGCGCGTGGCGCAAGCGCAAGGATGCGTGGGAGCACTTGGGTTATGTACTCAGCGAAATTTCTTCTGAATACCAAAAGGAAGAACGCCGCACAGAACATGAGGTGGAAGCCGGCCGGTTGATGGGGCTGCTGGCAGCCATCGAACCGTACTGGGCGAATCCCGGCATCGAATACTTCAACGAGGTTTCCCGGCTCATGTCCGGCGGGCAGTATGAAGATGCCATGAAGCTGGTCTACCAAGCGAACCAGGCCTTCAGGAACCAGACCCAATACGTGGACATGGACGGCCACGAAGGGGCGGAAACGGATCCGGCCCAGCTGGGCAATGTCGCGCCGGGCCACGGCAAGGCGCAGGTCCCGATGGTGGAAATCCTGCTGGTGGACAATGGGCCTGCGGAAGAAATTGAGCGTTTCAAGGACGAAATCGCCGAACAGCGCCAGCACACCGATCCTTTCCACTACAACTTCGTGGTGGTGCCCAGCGTGGAAGACGCCTTGGCCGCGATCCTGATCAATCCCGGCATCCAGACGGTCGTGCTGACTGCCCGCTTTGATGTCTGCACGCGCCGCCGGCTCTCCTCGACGCTCAAGAATTTCATTGCCCGGCGGATGGAGGGCTACTTCCAATCCACCAAGCAGATCCGCGGCCTGCTGGATTTGGAAAACATCCTTGACCAGTTGCGGCCCGAAGTTCCGGTGTACCTGATCGCGGGAGTTGCGTTGGAATCCATCGCCCACGAAATCACCGGGCGCTTCCGAAGGATCTTCTCACGCAACGACCGGATGGACCTGCACCTGTCGATTGTCTCGGAAGTGCTCGAACGCTACCAGACCCCGTTCTTCAACGCCCTGCAAAAGTACGCCAAGCGGCCCGGCGGGGTCTTCCACGCCATGCCGATTTCCCGTGCGGGATCGGTGCAGAACTCCCCATGGGCCCGTGACCTGGTGGACTTCTACGGCAAGAACCTGCTGCTGGCCGAGACCTCGGCCACTTCCGGCGGGCTCGATTCCCTGTTGGACCCGCAAAGCTCCATCAAGAAGGCCCACGAGCTGGCGGCCCGCGCTTTCGGCAGCCACCGAACCTACTTCGTCACCAACGGCACCTCGACGGCCAACAAGATCGTGCACCAGTCGATCCTCGCACCGGGGGACATCGTGCTGGTGGACCGCAACTGCCACAAGTCGCACCACTATTCCCTGGTGCTGGCCGGAGCGAACGTGAGTTACCTGGAGGCCTACCCGCTCAACGAGCACTCCATGTACGGGGCGGTGCCGCTGGAAGAGATCAAGGGACGGCTGCTGCAGTTGCGCCGCGAGGGCCTGCTGTACAAGGTCAAGATGCTGACGCTGACCAACTGCACCTTCGACGGGATCATCTATGACCCGCGCCGGGTGATGGAAGAATGCCTGGCGATCAAACCCGATTTGGTATTCCTCTGGGACGAGGCCTGGTTCGCCTTCGCCGGGTTCCACCCGGTGTACCGACGGCGCACCGCGATGACCGTGGCTGGGGTGCTGGAAGCAGAACTGGACAGCGCCGAATACCGCGAGCGCTACGCCGCGCAGCAGGCTTCGCTGCCGGAACCGGGGAGCATTGCGCACCCGGAGAATGACCAGGCCTGGCTGGACACCCGGTTGATTCCGGATCCGGAGCAGGTCCGCCTGCGCGTGTATTCCACCCAGTCCACGCACAAGACCCTGACCTCCTTGCGCCAGGGCTCGATGATCCACATCTATGACCAGGATTTCGCGGTGCGCAACCTCAACGCCTTCCGCGAGGCCTACATGACCCACACCTCCACCTCGCCGAACTACCAGATCCTCGCCTCGCTGGATATCGGCCGCCGGCAGGCAGAGCTGGAAGGCTATGAGCTGGTGCAGCGACAGGTCGATTTGGCGCAGTCGATTTCGCGGGCCATGGCGCGCAACGAGCTGCTGGGCAAGTATTTCAAGATCCTGCACTCGACGGATCTGATTCCGCAGAAGTACCGTCAGTCCGCGACGCAGAACCCGGTGCGCGACGGCCTGGCGGCTTGGGACGAAGCCTGGGCGGCAGACGAGTTCGTGGTGGATCCCTCGCGCTTGACCCTGGACATCAGCCGCACCGGCGTGGACGGGGACACCTTCAAGCACGAGTACCTGATGGATGGGCACTCGATCCAGGTCAACAAGACCAGCCGCACCTCGGTGCTGCTGATGACCAATATCGGCACCACGCGTTCCGCAGTGGCGCACCTGATCGAGGTGCTGGTGAAGATCGCCGAGGAACTGGATCGCAAGCGCCGGCTGGATGGCCGCGTGCTGGCGCTGGGGAAGAAGTCTGCGACCGAAGAGATTCCACTGCCGGACTTCAGCGCCTTCGCTCCTGAATTCTCCGGAGGCGGCGGAAGCGGCGACATGCGCTCGGCCTACTACCTGACTTACCAGGATCCGGCGACGCATTTCCTGTCCTCGGCGCAGATCCGTACCCAGCTGCTGGCGGGGGACCGCGTGGTCTCGGCCGTGTTCGTCACCCCGTACCCGCCGGGCTTCCCGGTGCTGGTTCCGGGGCAGGAGATCACCTTGGGCATCTTGGACTACATGGACCGGCTAGATACCCGCGAGATCCACGGGTACCACCAGGACTTGGGCTACCAGGTGTTCACCTGCGAAGCCCTGGAACAGGTCGCGGCGCAGCAGTCCTGAGCGTGCAGAGCGGCTTGAGCTGAACACAGTGCGAATCCGCCCGGTTTTGCCGGGCGGATTCGCGCATCAGTTGTGCAGGAGCTGGAGCGCAGGATGGCCGCCGGCACAACGTCCTAGGCCCTGGTTCGCGCACGATGCGCAAACCAGGGCCTTGGACAGTGGCCTGGAGGCTATATTTTCCGTTCCGCCAGATGCGCCGAGATCGCCTCGAATGCGCGAATGGTCGGGAACAGCTTGGAAGCATCCTGCGGCAGCGGCCAGCTGGAGAGCTTGACCGCGACCAGCTTGGTCGCCGGATCCATGTAGATCATCTGGCCATGGATGCCCAGGGCCACCGCGGCCCCGGTGGCAGGGTTCGGGAACCAGATCTGGTTCCGGTAGTGCCCGCCGGGCATCATGTTGTCGCCCGGCGATTGGGCGAATGCCTGGACCAGCGCGAGATCATCGATGAAGGTATCGGCAATCCATGCCTCGGAGAGCACCTGCTTGCCGGTCAGCGCCCGCCCGCCATTGACATAGAGATGGCCGAATCGCGCCAAATCGCGCAGGCAGGCGTTGAATCCGCCATCGAACATGCCGGTGCCGAACTGGTCAACACCCATCACCAGATCTTGCTGGGCCCCGAGCTTGGACCAGACATAGTCCGAAAGCAGTTCCTGCATCGGGGCGCCACCGGCCGCTTCCAGCACCCAGCCCAGGGCATCGGTTTCGCAGGAACGGTATTCGAACACCGAGCCGTGCGGTCCCTTGGCCTGCAGGGTCAGCAGGAACTCGTACATCCCGATCGGGCCGATGCCGCCACGCTCCGGCGCCCAGCCGATGGCTTCCTCCAGCTGGCGCACCTCGGCCTGCGGATCCAGGTACTCCTCGGAAAACTTGATCCCCGAACGCATATCCAGCAGGTCACGCACGCGGGCGCCGGCATAGCCGCTGCGCTCCAAGGCCGGCACGTAGGTGGTCACCGTCTGCTCGGTATCGAGCTTTCCGGCATCCACCAGCGCACCGGCCAGGGAGCCCACCAGGGTCTTGCTGACCGACATCAGCAGATGATCGGTCAGCGAGGTCATGGTGTTGTAGTACTTCTCCCAGAGGATCCGTCCATTGTGCATGACCAGCACGGCATCGGTATTCGTCGCGTGCATTACACCGCGCACGGTCAGTGCAGGGTCGGTAATGCTCGCTTTGGCAACTTCCAGCTTGCCCAGCTTCTCCTCGGCCAAGTGCAGCCTGACAATCGGGCCGTCTCCGCGCGAAACCTTCACGGTGGGATGGATCCGGGCGATGTTCTGGAAAGAGCGCTTGATGTTCTGCGGGTACTGCCAGGTGGCGATGTTCAGCGCCTTGCTGGGAGGACCTGCCAGATTGGCCGCCATGTGCCCGGCGGCATCAGTCGCTTCAGTTGCCATGCTCTGCTGGCGGAACGTCAATTCCCTTGTATTGGGATCGGATGCAGGAGATGAAGTGCTTGGCATCGATGCTGAGCTTGGTTTTCTTCTTGCCTTCGTACTGCAGCTTGGCCTTGGTGACCAGGACCCCAAGATCGGCTCCCTTCCATCGGTAATCCTCCACGCCGTAGATGCGCAGGAAGAATGCTTCCTTGTGGGTCTGCAGCTGGTGCCAGTCCAGGGCAGAACGGGAGAACTGCAGCTTGCCCCGCGAGTCGAGGTAGTAGTTCCCGGTGCGCGGCGCGTGGGTGATGTACTGCAGGATGTCATCGGTTTCCTTGATGATCATGTGGCTCCACACATCGGCCCCGCTCATTTCTTCCCAGCGGGCATTGATCTCGTCGACATCCAGTTCGAATTCCACATCGAGGTATTCGAGCAGGTGGAAGAGGAACAACGGCACATCGGCGTAGGCTCCGGCGGTGACGTTGGTGATGGCGCTGGCTCCGGAGATGCGCGGGTTCAGCTCGCCGAGGTACACCTCGTCGGTGTCGGTGTCCACCAGCACGTCCACTTCGAAAAAGCCGCGGTAGCCGGTGTCCTTCAGTCCGTTGCCGACCTTGCGCACCAGGTCGATGGCGCGCGAGCGCTGGGAGTCGGTGACCACATCCGGGTGCATCTCGTTGCCGCACCAGCCGCCCTTGTACGGGGTCAGCTCCTTGTACCCGGCCAGCTCGGTCAGGATCGGGCCGACCACGGTGCCGCATTCGGTCAGCACCGCTTCAACGGCCACGGGCTGGTTGTTGATGCGCTTCATGATCTTCAGCTGCTCGCCGATGATGTTCTTGGAATGCTGCTTGAACTGCGCCCTGGAATCGATGAAGAAGGTGGTCTTGCCCGAATCGCCGTAGGGGGTCTGCACCACCAGGTCATCGCCCAGGCCGGCTTCCTCAGCCAGTTCCATGAGCTCCTCGTAGCTATCAGCGGTGCCCAGCACATTGGGCACCGATGGCGCGCCGGCCGCATTGCCCAGCTTGGTGGTGATGATCTTGGAATCCAGTTCGGTGCGCAGGGCGGCCGAAGGCAGGATCAGGTCGTAGCCCAGTTCCTCGCAGATCGCTTCGGTTTCCTCGTCGAAGAAGACCATCGCGATCTTCGGGCTCGGACCGCCAGGGGTGCACTGGGAATCGATGTATTCGCGGACCTCGGAGTTCTCCAGCAGCCAGTTATTGATCTCTTCGGCGCTCTGGAAATCGACATAGGGCTTCTCGGCGGGGGTGAAGACCCGCGGGTGGTGGCCGTCCCAGCCGTCGTAGTAGGTGATGTAGCTGAATTTGCGGACCCAGCGGTCAAGGCCCAGCAGATTGACCGGGGTTGCGCCGAGGAAGAAGATCGGGGTGGTGTTGGTGCGGAAGAAATGGCGGACTTCGCTAATGTTCTTCAGTTTGCGGTCCATGCGCAGGACCTTGGCCGGGAGATTTGCCGGTTCGGACTCGTTGTAGGCCGCGTCGACCGCGACGTTGGCGCTGAGCTGATCGGTGACGGTGCGTGCCTTGTGACGCAGCTTGTCGAGGTCGCTGGGTTTGGGCATGCGGTGGCGAGAAGCCGGGGGGTGGGCTTCAAGAATGTTGGCCATGATGTGGAGATGTCCTTTGAAACTGTCCGAAGTAGGGCAATGGCACGGCGCAATGCGTGACAGTTTCATGCTCAGCGCTCTTCGTAAGCACCGGCACACGTTCTGCTTAACGCGTGGTGAACATTGCGCCCGCTCCCGCCGTTGCAGCCTGTGACTTGGCATGCAACGGCGGGTGCGGGATCAACGCGAGGTGAAGATTACTCCTTATTGCGGCAACGCGCGGCGGCTAGCTGGACACCGTGGCCGCGAAATCCAGCTGCTGGAATTCGAATCCGGCCTGCTCCAGCACTTCGCTGGTGACCTTGCGCCCGGTCAACGCGACCCGGGCGTTGGAGCCCATGACCGCCGCGCCGATTTTTGGCAGCAGCGAGCCGGTGGGCAGGCCAGGCAGCCCGGCGATGGAACGCAGGGCGGCCATAACCTCGGTATTGCGCAGCGGTTTCGGGCAGGCGGCGTGCACCAGGCCGGCAGGGATGGGCGGTTCCTCGAAGCCGAGCAGGCAGCGGATCAGGCGCAACCAGTCTTCCAGCCCGATCCAGCTGAACCACTGCTTGCCATCTCCCATCGGACCGCCCAGACCGGTGTTCACCAGCAGGTTCAGCGGGCCGAGCAGGGGAGCGTCGGGGTGCATCACCAGCGAGGTGCGCAGCAGGTAGCGCTGCTCGGCATTGACCTCGGCTTCGGTGAAGGCTTGTTCCCAGGCGGAGGCGACCCCGGTCATTTCCGGCAGGGCGCGCTGGTCGGTGGGAACCGGGCTGGATTCGGTCAGCTCCTCTTCGCCGGCATCGCCGAAGATCGCGGTGGTGCTGGCCTGGATCCAGGTGGCAAGCTTCGGTGCCGCCGCAGCGGCTTCGGCCAAGGTCTGGGTGGAGGCCACGCGCGAACCGGTGAGCGCCGCCAGGTTTTCCGGGGTGTTGCGCTTGTCGACGCGCTCGCCGGCCAGGTTGACCAGGTGCACCGGATGCTTGCTGGCCAGCACATTGGCCCAGGCACCCTGGTGGACTCCGTCCCAGCTGTACTGCTCGGCAGGGAAACCATCCTCGGGGTTGCGCGTCAGCACCGAAACCGAGAGTCCGCGGCAGACCAGGTCCGCGACCAGGTTGCGGCCGAGGAATCCGCGTCCGCCGGAGATGACCACCTGGGCATCGCGCTTGCGGTGCGCGCTCGGGGCGATGATCCGGTAGAGGCGGGCCGCGGCGATGGCGAAGTCCTTGCACAACGCGTTGGCCACGGTGAATTTGAAGGCGGTGGTGCCTGGGCCGTTGAGCTCAACGGTGAAGCGCAGCACGCAGCCGTGCTCAAACGGCTCGACCTGCCAGCGCAAGACCATCTCGCCGGCGGGCTGCGGCTGGGTGAACTCCACCATCAAGGTGTCCTGGTTGCGCCGGGTGATGGAACCCGACGGGGCGGTGCTGCGGTGCAATGGGCCGAAGAGCTTGCCCGGCGGCAGCAGGTCGACCTTGGTGCCCACCCCGCGCTGGTCATCGTGCACAATGAAGCCGTCGAAGCTCTTCATCCACTGCCCGGTCTGCGACAGGTTGCCCACGATCGAGTAGACGGCTTGCGGGTCAGCGGCCAGGAATTGCGACTCGGTGCGCTGCCAGTGCGTGAACTTGCTCGTGGTGCTCATCTTGGAATCGTTCCTTCCAGCTCGGTTGCTCGGGCATAGCTCTAGGCTACTGTGCCCTGTGCGCTTCGGCTGGCAGGAGCTGAAAGGCAGGCCGAACTGTTACACCGGGCCCTGCAACGGGAAAGCTCCCCTGGCCCAGAAGACCAGGGGAGCTTTGCACCGGGATGCCGGCTAGGCGGTGACCTTCGAACCGACTTCCTGTTCCATTTCGGTGAACTCGGCATCGATGGTCGGGTTCGGGCGGTAGGTTGCCCGGGAAACCAGCCATGCGACAACCAGTGCGGCGAGGAAGCCCGGGACGATCTCGTACATGGCCGCGGACAGCGGCTTGACGTTGCCCCAGATGAACACCACGACGGCGCCAGTGACCATGCCGGCGAAACCGCCTACGGCGGTCAGCTTGCGCCAGTACAGGGCCAGCAGGACGACCGGGCCGAAGGCGGCGCCGAAGCCCGCCCACGCGAAGGAGACCAGCTTGAGAATGGACGAGCCAGGGTCCAGCGCCAGCAGGGCCGCGATTACGGCCACCAGCAGCACGCCGGAGCGGCCCAGCATGACCAGGGCCTTGGGCGAAGCCTTGCGGCCGGTGATGTTGTACAGGTCCTCCACCAGTGCCGAGGAGCAGACGATCAGCTGCGAGGACATGGTGGACATGATCGCGGCCAGCACCGCGGCCAGCACCAGGCCGGCGATCAGCGGGTGGAAGAAGATCTGGCTGAGCAGCAGGAAGACGGTCTCGCTGCTGGCCTTGTCCAGCGGATCCTTGGCGAAGTAGGCGACGCCGATGAACGCGGTGGCCACGGCGCCCAGGGTGGTCAGGAACATCCAGCCGATGCCGATGCGTCGTGCGGTCTTGGCCTCGGCCGGGGTGCGCAGCGCCATGAAGCGCACGATGATGTGCGGCTGGCCGAAATAGCCCAGGCCCCAGGCGGCGGTGGAGAAGATGGCCACGGTGGCAAGGATCGCACCGTTGTCATTGAAGGAGGAGAACAGGTTGAAGGCTTCCGGATTCACTGCGGTGATGCGCGAGCCCAGGGTTTCGATATCGCCCATCCGGATCACTGCCACGATTGGCACGGCAATCAGCGCCGCGAACATCAGCACGCCCTGGACCATATCGGTCAGCGAAGCTCCGAGGAAGCCGCCGAACAGGGTGTAGAGCAGGGTGATGACTGCGACGAAGAGCATGCCCGCAAGGTACTGCCAGCCGAAGGATGCCTGGAAGAACTTGCCTGCGGCCACCATGCCCGAGGAGACATAGAAGGTGAAGAACACCAGGATGATCAACGAGGAGCCGATGCGCAGCAGGTGCGCCTTGTCCTTCAGGCGCTTTTCGAAGAAGCTCGGGATGGTGATGGCGTTCTGCGCGATTGCGGTGTAGGAGCGCAGGCGCGGGGCGACGAACTTCCAGTTCAGCCAGGCGCCGATGAGCAGGCCGATGCCGATCCACGACTCGTGCAGGCCGCCGAGGTAGATGGCGCCGGGCAGGCCCATGAGCAGCCAGCCTGACATGTCGGAGGCGCCGGCGGACAGGGCGGCAACCCAGGGCTTCAGGCCGCGGTCGGCCAGCATGTAGTCGTCAATGTTGTTGGTGCGGCGATATGCAATGTAGCCGATGCCAAGCATCGCGGCCATGTAAATTGCGATCGCAATCATCTGGAAAGTCTGGTCGGACATTTTTCCTCATTACCGTTTGTGCCCGCGGCTATTCCCAGCCGCCAAAGGCGCGGATTTCTGTGGTGCGAGTCACCACTATGGCACTATTTCCCGGGTTTGTCGCCGGGTGCCATTCGGTCTGTGATCTATCTGTTATCTAGTCGACCGTATCGAAGTCTGCAGGTGTAGCCAAAATCGCCGAGTTGCTTGCATCACTCATTCCGGGCTGCGCATGCAGCGATTTCCGCACCGCGCGGATGGCCGGGGACTGGGCGGAGGAATGCCGCATGGCGGTGAAGATGGTGCGCTCGGGAGCGCCGGGAAGATCCACCGTGCGCAGGGCGTGGCGCTGGTCGCGCAGCACCAGTTCCGGGAGCATCGCCACGGCGTTGCCCGAAGCGACAAGCTGCACGTGAGCCTGCAAATCAGCGGTTTCGTAGCGCAGGTCCGGCTCGAACCCTGCAAGCCGGCAAGCCTGCAGGGCCCAGTGCCGGCTGGCGGCCCCGTCGGGCTCGACCACCCAGGGCAGGGAATTGGCGTGCTCCAGGTGGTGCACCCGGTCGAATTCGGCGTTCCCGGCTCCGCCTCGCGCAGGCAAGGCCAGGCGGATCGGATCGTGAGTCAGAACACGCCGATCGAGGTTGCCGTAGTGCGGCGCCGAGTGCCCCGCGTACTGCTCGGCGACCACCAGGTCGAAGTTGCGGCTGCTGGTTTCATTCAGCGCATCGGCTGGTTCCTGCTGGCTCATTTCCACTCGCAGGTTGGGGTGCTTGGTGCGCAGTTCGCGCAGCGCCGGCGGCATGAGGCGCAGCATTGCGGTCTGGAAAACTGCTAGTCGGACGGTGCCTGAAACGGTGGACATGGCCGCGGACAAATCCGCTTCGGCGCGCTCCATCGAGTCGAGCAGTTCCTCGGTGTGGGCCACCAGGATCTGCGCCTGCGGGGTGAGTTTGAGCGTGCGCCCGGTGCGCCGCAGGAGTTCCACCCCAGTTTCCGCTTCCAGCTGACTCAGCTGCTGCGACACCGAGGAGGGCGAGTAGCTCAGCGCATCGGCCACCTCGGCAATGGTTCCGCGGATATGCAGCTCGCGAAGCAGGCGCAATCTTCTCAGTTCAAGCACGGTTTTACCGCCATTCAGTTAATGCGGACTCACGGAGCCCAGATACTTTGGCAAAACCGAACGATCATCTTCGGCTTTGTTCACTTTTGCTTAAGACAATAAGGGTTCATACTCGATCTTGCACACAGCTTTTCCTTGCGCTCCGCCGGCCACGGTGAAACGCCAAGAAAAAGGCACAACGACATCAGCGTTCGGTGCCGAACCACAAGTACGAATTGCATCGAAGGGACCACCAGTGTCTTTCACCCATACCCAGCAGGCAAAGCCAGTCGCACTAGATGCCGACGGCAACCCGCTCACCTCGCCGGCCGAACTTGCTGACGACGTCATCAAGCTGGTGCGCCGCTGGCTCACCGAAGCTTCCGACTACCCGGTGGATGCCGCCGCCGCCCGCCTGGCCGGCGTGCTCAAGGATCCCATGGGCCTGGACTTCACCGTGGGCTTCGTCGATGGCGTGATCCGCCCCGAAGACCTGAAGGTCGCGGCGGCCAACCTCAAGCAGCTGGCCCCCATGGTTCCAGGCTTCCTGCCCTGGTACATGCGCAAAGCAGTCGCCGTCGGCGGCGCCCTGGCCCCGGTTATGCCGCAGGTAGTTGTCCCCATCGCCCGCAGGGTCCTGCGCGAAATGGTGGGCCACCTGATCATCGACGCCTCCGACGCCAAGCTCGGCGGCGCGATCTCCAAGATCAAGCGCGAAGGCGTGCACCTGAACGTCAACCTGCTCGGCGAGGCCATCCTCGGCGAAGGCGAAGCCGCCCGCCGGCTGGACGGCACCACCAAGCTGCTTGAACGCGATGACGTGGACTACGTATCGATCAAGGTTTCCTCCACCGTCGCCCCGCACAACCACTGGGCCTTCGACGAAGCAGTGGAGCACATCGTTCAAAAGCTGCAGCCGCTGTACCAGCTGGCTGCCAGCAGCCCGAAGAAGAAGTTCATCAACCTGGACATGGAAGAGTACAAGGACCTGGAGCTGACCATCGCGGTCTTCACCAAGATCCTGTCCAAGCCGGAGTTCAAGGAGCTGCCAGCCGGTCTCGTGCTGCAGGCCTATCTGCCCGATGCCCTGGGCGCGATGATCCAGCTGCAGGAATTCTCCGCGGCCCGCGTGGCCGACGGCGGCGCGCCAATCAAGGTCCGCGTGGTCAAGGGCGCCAACCTGCCCATGGAAACCATGGAAGCGGACATCCACGGCTGGCCGCTGGCCACCTGGCACACCAAGCAGGACTCCGATACCAACTACAAGTCGGTGCTGGAATACGCCCTGCGCCCGGAACATGTGGAGAACATCCGCATCGGCATTGCCGGGCACAACCTCTTCGATGTCGCCCTGGCCTGGCTGCTGGCCAAGTCGCGCAACGTCACCGACGGCATCGAGTTCGAAATGCTGCTGGGCATGGCCACCGGCCAGGCCGAAGCGGTGCGCAAGGAAGTCGGCTCGCTGCTGCTCTACACCCCGGTGGTGCACCCGCAGGAATTCGACGTGGCCATCGCCTACCTGATCCGCCGCCTCGAAGAAGGCGCCAGCCAGGAAAACTTCATGTCGGCAGTCTTCGAGCTGGCCAAGAACGAGGAATTGTTCGAACGCGAGAAGAACCGCTTCCTCGCGTCGCTGGAAACCATGGCCAATGTGGTTCCCGCCCCGAACCGCGTGCAGAACCGCCAGGTCCAGGACCCTGAGCTGGGCGCCCGCGTGGCAGGTTTCGCCGACGGCACCACCAAATTCTTCAACACCCCTGATACCGACCCGGATCTGGCGCAGAACCGTGCCTGGGGACGCGAGATCCTGTCCAAGATGCAGGACTCGCCGCTGGGCAAGGACCTGGTGAAGGGCAATACGCTGAACAGTGCCGGCGAGCTCGACGAAGCCATCGCCATGGGCGTGGATGCCGCCGCCGGCTGGCAGCAGCTGGGCTCGGACGAGCGTGCTCAGATCCTGCACCGCGCCGGCCTGCTCTTCGAGGAGCGCCGCGCCACCTTGCTGGAGGTGCTGGGCTCCGAATGCGGCAAGACCATCGACCAGGGCGATGTGGAAGTCTCCGAAGCCATCGACTTCGCGCACTACTATGCCGAACTGGGCCGCGAACTGGATGCCGTGGACGGCGCGAAGTTCGTCCCCTCGAAGCTGACCGTGGTGACCCCGCCATGGAACTTCCCGATGGCGATCCCTGCCGGCTCCACGCTCTCGGCGCTGGCCGCCGGATCCGCGGTGATCATCAAGCCTGCCACCCAGGCCGCCCGTGTGGGCGCCGTCATGGTGCAGTGCCTGTGGGATGCCGGGGTGCCCAAGGACGTGCTGCAGCTGGTCTTCGTGGGCGACCGCTCGCTGGGCCAGCAGCTGGTTGCCGATGAGCGCGTTGACCGCCTGATCCTCACCGGCGGCTACGAGACCGCCGAGCTGTTCCGCTCCTTCCGCAAGGACCTGCCGCTGCTGGCCGAAACCTCCGGTAAGAACGCAATCATCGTCACCCCGAACGCGGACCTGGACCTGGCCGCCCGCGATGTCGTGGCCTCGGCCTTCGGCCACGCCGGACAGAAGTGCTCGGCCGCCTCGCTGGTGGTGCTCGTGGGCTCGGTTGCAGAATCCCGCCGCTTCAACAACCAGCTGATCGACGCGGTGAAGTCGCTGAAGGTCGGCTACCCGTGGAACCCGGAATCGCAGATGGGCCCGCTGATCGGCGAGCCGGGCGAGAAGCTCAAGCGCGGTTTGACCACCCTGGGCGCCGGGGAGCGCTGGGCCATCGAGCCGAAGCAGCTCGATGATTCGGGCAAGCTCTACTCGCCGGGCGTGCGCTACGGCGTGGCCCGTGGCAGCGAATACCACAAGACCGAATACTTCGGTCCGATCCTCGGCGTGATGACCGCCGATACGCTGGAAGAAGCGGTAGAGATTGTCAACGAGGTGGACTACGGACTGACCTCGGGCCTGCACTCGCTGGATTCGGCGGAGATGGGCTACTGGCTGGAGAACATCCAGGCGGGCAACATCTACGCCAACCGCGGCATCACCGGCGCCATCGTGCAGCGCCAGCCATTTGGCGGCTGGAAGAAGTCGGCCATCGGCGCAGGCACCAAGGCCGGCGGCCCGAACTACCTTGTCGGCATGGGCTCGTGGACTGATGCCCCTGCCAAGCAGGGCGCGGCGCTCTCGGCCTTCGACGAACGCCTGCTGAACACCGCCGAACTGGACTCGGAGCAGGCGCAATGGCTGCGCTCCGCGCTGGCCAGCGACAAGCTGTGGTGGAACAACGAGTTCAACCAGGCCAAGGACCGCTCGGGCCTGCTCGCAGAACGCAACATCCTGCGCTACCGTCCGGTCGATGTGACCGTGCGCTTCGAGGAAGCCACCAGCGGCCACGGCCTGGCCGAGGCGCTGCGCGTTATCGCCGCCGGCGTCACCGCAGGGTCCCGCGTGCTCTTCTCCGCTGATGTGCCGCTGCCGCTAGGCGTGCGCAACCTGCTGGCCGAGAACTCGGTCACCGTGGTGCGCGAGGATGCCGCGGCCTTCGCCGCCCGCGCGGCGAAGCTGGCTGCGAAGACCGGCCCGGATTCCGCTGCCCGCATCCGCCTGATCGGCGGCTCGGTGAAGGCGGTTGCCGAGGCGACCAACGGCAAGCCGGACGTGGCCGTCTATGCTTCTCCGGTTACCGCTGCCGGGCGTGTGGAAATGCTTCCGTTCCTGCATGAGCAGGCGGTATCCATTACCGCGCACCGCTTCGGCACCCCTAATCACCTCAGCGATGAGTTGATCTAGCGAGTAAGCACATATGGCTGTGGCCAGCATCCAGGTGTATGGATGCTGGCCACAGCCTTTTTCTTGAGAACTATCTACTTCTTGCGTTCCTTGAGCTTGGCGGCCAGGAAATCGGCCGCGGCGGCGAGCAGCGCAGGAACAAGGTAGCGCGCCAAGGTCGCCAGGGTGAAGGCGAAGACGGATCCGCTGGCTGAACCAGCTACCGACAAGGCAACGAAGCCCAGGCCCACCGCGGAGAGCAGGCCGACGATCCAGCCGGCGAGCTGGCGCGGACGCAGGATGAACCAGCCGGCCAGCGACAGCACCGGGAGCACGATGCCCCACACGGTGAAGTAGCCGGTGTACATGCCGGTCAGATCCAGCGCGGAGACCAGGAACCAGTCGCCGTACTCCACGGTGTCCAGCACTGGCAGCTTCAGCAGGATGTCCAGGACCAGCGACAGCAGGACCAGCAGCATCGCGAAGATCTTCGTGTCTTTGCGTGCTTCGAGCAGCCAGAAGCTGCCGATCGCCACGAGCCTGATCACCCAGAGGGCAATCAGCGAGAACAGGCTGCCACCGGTGACATAGTCGGCGGTGGACAGCAGCGTGGATCCGGTAATGCCAACGATCAGCACCAGCCAGACAATGATCAGGCGGGCCGGCAGATGCAACAGTGGTTTTTCTTCGCTCACTTGTTCAAGTCTAGTGACGCTGGCTGTGCAACGTCTTGGTCCCGCTTCACCGGCTCAGACCTCGAGCTTCAGTGCCTTGCGCATGGTCAGCGCGCCACCGGTGTGCATTACCGCCCGGCGGTAGATCCGCTCCGCGAACAGCAAGACGAGCCAGCAGGCGGCAAGCAGGATGGCCAGGGAAAGCACCGGTTCCCAGATCGCTACCTCGCCGGAGAGCAGGCGGATGGGCATCGCCGCCGAGGAGACGATGGGAATATAGGAAGCGACCACCAGGAAGCTGCCCTTGGCATACAACCCGATGAACAGCACCGCCATCAACAGCCCTACCACCGGCCCGCTGGACTGCTGCAGATCCTCGGTGCGGGTAGCCAAGGACCCCAGGGCCGCCCAGATCCCGGCCAGGAGCAGGAAGCCGCCGAAGAAGAACACCACGAACCATCCGGCCACCTGGGTGACGATTCCGAGGAACGGGATCTGGATCGGGGAAATGTAGGCGGCCAGCAAGCCGATGCTGAGGAAGGCCAGCAGCTGGAGCATCGCCAGAATGACATTGCCGATGATTTTTCCTGCCAGCAGCTGGCGCAGGCGGATGGTGCTGGCCAGGATCTCGACCACGCGGTTCTGCTTTTCCTCAATCACCGAATTGGCTATGGGCATGCCGAAGAGGAACGCCGCCATGTAGAAGAGGAAGGAGAAGACCAGTCCCATGACACTGGCCATCGCCGCCCGTCCGGAGTCGCCGTGAAGCTGGTCGGTGACCAAGTCGTCATTATCGGGCAGGCTGGATGATTCCAGTCCGGCCTCGGCGAGTAGTTGATCGGTCATCACCGATTTCATCGCCTCGCGGACCAGGGAGCTGAGCTCCTGGTCAACCTCGTTGAAACCGGTCAACGTGAATTCCTGTGCGTCATCCGAAGCGGACAAGATGGCGCTCAGCTGCTCGGCGGAGAGCTGCTGCTTGGCATTCTCTGGAGTAAGCCGTGAAATGCTCAATTCCACATCGTCGGGGCGATCCTTGATCACCTGCTCCAGCACCTGGTAACTCGTATCGTCGGTGGCTGCCACGGTGAAATGCGAGGTGCGATTGCCCAGGACGCCGGTAATGCCCACCGAGCCGACGATGAACAGCAAGGTCACGATTGTGCTGATGATGAAGGCCTTGTCGCGCAGCTTCGTTTCGACTTCGCGCAGGGCAACGATGAGCCATGGGGCTGTGGAAGCGTTCACTTGATGATCTCCCGGTAGATGTCGGCCAGCGAAGGGCGGTGGACCGCGAACTCTGCCACCGGGCCGCGGCTCATGGCGGTGGCCAGCACGCGTTGGGCATCTGATTCGGAATCGAAATTCACCAAAGCCTCGTGGCCCGAAATGTCGATGACGGTGACGCCAGGTTCGCTGCGCAGCCACCCGGTGTCGGAACCCAGGGAGAGCCGGTGGCGGGAAGCCTGGGTTGCACGGAGCTCATCAGCCGAGGAATCAGCCAGGATCCTGCCGTCCTGGATGATCACCAGATGATCCACTAGCACATCGAGCAGATCCAGCTGATGCGACGAGAAGAGCACCGGAACGCCGCGCGCCGCATAGTCGCGCAAGATCGAACTCATCGCATCAACGGCGATGGGGTCGAGGCCGCTGAAGGGTTCGTCGAGGATTAGCACATCGGGTTCGTGCAGCAGTGCCGCGGTGACCTGCACGCGTTGCTGGTTGCCCAGGGACAGCGATTCGAGCTTCGACTTGGCTCGGTCATCGAGTCCGAAGCGGGCCAGCAGTTCCATGGCGCGTTTGCGCGCACCGGAGCGGGAGAGGCCATGCAGCTGTCCGAGGTAGACCAGCTGGTCGATGACGGGCTGCTTGGGATACAGGCCGCGCTCTTCGGGCATGTAGCCGAAGTTGGGGCGCGTAGCCCCGGTCAGCGGCTGGCCATTGAGCGTCACGGAACCCGAATCGGCGCTGAGCAATCCCATGATGATGCGCATGGTGGTGGTCTTGCCGGCACCGTTGGCGCCGACGAATCCGGTCAGCGCCCCGCCCGGTACGGTGAAGCTGATGTCGTTCAAGACCGGATTCTGCGCGAATGACCGCGACACATGATATAGCTCAAGCATGCTTTCCTCTGCCAGATATTGTTCCTGGTCATCAGCTTAGGAAAAGACGGAGCATTTGCGCTCCCTCTGGGGAATGAAACTATTGGATGAGTCCGGCGCGGTGGGCGAAGAGGACACCCTGCACCCGGTCGCGCAGGTGCAGTTTTGCCAACAGGTTGGACAGGTGGGTCTTCACCGTGGCTTCAGACAGCGAGAGCACCGCGGCGATTTCCTGGTTGTTCTTGCCCTGGGCCAGCTCGGACAGGACCTGGCGTTCGCGTTCGGTGAGCGTTCCAAGCTGCTGCGCCTCGGCAGATGGCTCTGCCGAATCCGCGCCAGCGCCAGCCCTGGTGCCACGCTGGATGAGCTTCAGCGTGACTTCGGGAGAGAGCAGGCCATGGCCGGCGGCGACCTGGTGCACAGCGGTGACCAGCATTTCAGGTTCGGCATTCTTCAGCAGGAAACCGCTGGCGCCGGCATCTATGGCGTCAAAGAGGTAGTCGTCGCGGTTGAAGGTGGTCAGCACGATGACCTTGGTCTGCGTGGTGCTGGCGATGAGCTTGGTGGCTTCGATGCCGTCCATCTGCGGCATCTGGATATCCATCAGCGCCACCGTGGGATTCAGCTCGCGGACCAGGTCCAGGCCCGCTTGGCCGTTCTCTGCCGTGCCGATGACCTGGATCTGCGGGTCGGTTTGCAAGATCAATTTCAGCGACGACAGGATCAGGGACTGATCGTCGCAGATCACCACGGTAATTTTGCTCATGATGACAGTGTAGTTGCCGCGTCGGACACCACCCGCAACCGGGCTCGGGTGCGCCAGCCGTGCGGAATGCGCGGGCCGATTTCCACCAGCCCGTGATGCAGCTTGGCGCGTTCGCGGATGCCGCGCAGGCCGTAGCCGCCACCGGCTGAATCAGGCCGGGGACGGCCGCTGTCGGTGACTTCGACTTCTACCCATGCGCCCTCCGCATCGGTTCCCGAACGCAGCGACAGGGTGGCGGTGCGGGCAGTGGAATGCGTACGGACATTGGCCAGAGCCTCGCCGCTGATGCGGTAGAGCGCGAGCGACAGGCCGGCTGGCAGGGAAGAAATGAAACCGGGCTGGTGCTCATCGCACGAGAGCTGGATGCTAAGTCCCTGCCGCTCATTCGTGGCGATCAGCTCGTCGAGCTGCGCCATGGACGGTTCGGGGTTCCGTGCGCCCTCGGCCGAGCCCGGCACATCGTCCGGGTCGTCATGTTCGCGCAATACGCCCAGCAGGGCCCGTGTTTCGCTAACTGCGCTGCGCGCCGAGGATTCGATGCCGCGCATCAGCTCGATTGACTGCTGGGGATCCCGGTCATGCACCATGCGGGCGGCCGAAGCCTGGACGCCCACCGAGGCGATGTGGTGGGCGATGACATCGTGCAATTCGCGGGCAATGCGCAGCCGTTCCTGGTTGACCGCGCGGTCTGCCAGCTGCTGTGACTGCTCGGCAATGCGCTGCGCCTGGATTTCGACGATCTGGCTGGCATAGGCATTGGTCCAGCTGACCATGCCAAGGAAGATCGCACCTCCGAAGAACATCAGGTTCATCAGCAGGTTGTAGAGGACGAAGGCCGTGGTTGTGGGCAGGACGCCTGCCGGTTCTTCGACCATGGAGGTGCCGGTCGCCTTGAACAGGTCCGAGGAGAAAAAGGAAATGATCAGCCAGGTGGCCATGAACAACAGCACCACGCTCATTGCCGTCCACAGGCCCCGGCGGTTCTTCGACCAGGTAACCGCCGTGTAGATGCCAATGAAATAGGCCAGCTGCGCGCAGAGTTCCATGCCGACCCGGTAGGTGTTCTCGTTACCTGCGCCGAAGAAGGCAGCCGAGCCGATGAGCATCATCGAAATCGGCCAGCGCCGGCGGAACATCAGCGGCACGATCAAGGACGCCAGCACCAGGTAGGAGAGCAGGCGATCTGGCGCGTCCTCCCGTTCGGTCAGGGACTGCATGAGTTCGTGCATGGCCAGCGCCAGCAGCAGGAAGCCCGCGGCAACGATCACATCTCGGCGCAGTCCCTTCCGATCGGGAGCGGGGCGTTCCCATTCCACCGGAGGCAGCGTGGGGAGCCGACGGTGAACTAGCTCGGGCAGTCGGCGCATGATGTTCCTTGTTTGTTGCGTTGGCCAGGCATTGGAACCGATTTTACCGTTTTGCGCTGTTCCGGGCATGAGCCTGGAGGCTTAGTCTCGATGCTGAGCTGGGAAGGACATGATCTAGGAATAAAGGTTACTAACGAGTAATGTGATGGTATGCACATGATTTTCCGAATTCTCATGGTCTACCTGAAAAGCAAGAAGGCTTCCAAGCTGATCATGTTCGACACCAGCTCAGTGGACATGCGCGCCACGCTGACCGATATCGACTTTGCCGGCCACATCAACAACGGCATGTACTTTTCCATCTTCGACCTCGGACGTTTCGATCTGATGTTCCGCTCAGGCGTCTGGGACATCATGTCCAAGAACAAGTGGGTTCCGGTCGTACAGACCGAGACCGTCACCTTCCGCAAGTCGGTCCGCCTGGGAACCAAGTTCTCGCAGGAAACCCGGCTGATCGGCATGGACGACAAGTGCATCTACTTCGAGCAGCGCATCGTGGTGAAGGGCGAGATCTACGCCCGCGCCTACATTGCCACCCGCATGACCTCGAAAAAGGGCGCAGTTCCCAATGAGGAAATCCTGGCGGCTGTCGGCTTGGAAATGCCGGAAGACCTGGTGCTGCCTCAATGGCTGCACCAATGGCGCGAGGACGGTGCGCTGCCCAGCACCCGCAAGCCCGCCCCGCATAACTGGATCCGCTGAATCAGCTGTCGCGGGGAGCTTGGCTAGGACTTGGCTGCTTCGATGAAACTGGCGATCAGCTTGGGATCCTTGACCCCGCGCGCTGACTCCACGCCGGAAGAGACATCGGCGCCGAAAGCGCCGGAGGCGTCCAAGGCTTCAGCCACATTCTGCGCGGACAGCCCGCCGGCCACCAGCCAGCGGCGTCCCGCGGCCAGGTCCTTCACCGCCGCATAGTCCCAGCTTTCGCCGCTGCCTGGAACCGAGGCGTCGATGAGCAGCAGCTCCTCGCCCCAATCGGCGAACTGCTCTTCGGAGTCATTGCGTCGCACCGCGCGGATGACCTTGAACCCCGCCTCGTGAGCGGCTGCCACATCCGCGGCCGTGCGCTGCCCATGCAGCTGCACCCAGCCCACGCCGGCCTGTCCGGCCCGCTCCAGCACCGTGCCGATGTCCTCGCCGCGGAAGACTGCCACGGTGGCAATGCCTGCGGGAACCGCCTTGACCAGTTCGGCAGCGCGCTGGACCGGAATTTCGCGGACGCTTTCGGTCAGCACGAACCCGATGGCATCGGCGCCGTGGGCCACGGCGACGTCCACGTCCTGGGCTGTGGAGAGGCCGCAAACCTTGACGAATGGCTTATCTGCGCTCACTTGGCGTTCTCCTCGGCCAGATGCACTGGGGTGTAGCCGCCGGGCGCGTTCGCGCGGATGGCCAGCAGGTCGCGGGCGTGATTCCAGAGCCGCCGGTCCTCCTCGGAGACCGGGACCCACGGCTTGACCGGAACAGCAGTCCCGGTTTCATCCCGCGTGACCATCACGGTCAGGCAGTAGGTTGTCAGCTGCATGTTAGTGGTCTTCGGATCGCCCGAACGCACGTGCACGGCAATGTGCATGCCCTTGTTCCCGGTGTAGACCAGGCGGGCTTCGACCTCCACCAGGTGGCCGATCAGCAGCGGCCGGTAGAAGCGCACCCCGCCGGAGAACACCGCAACGGTTTCCTGCTGGCAGTAGCGGGCCGCGCACAGCTCCGCGGCATCATCGATCCACTTCATCACGATGCCGCCGTGCACCTTGCCGCCCCAGTTCACATCGGTCGGCGCCGCCAAAAAGCGCAGGACAACCCGCTCGGCGGTGCCTTCATCGGTGTAGACCTGGCCATTCATGGACGCGACAATCTGCTCGCGGATCTCGATGCGTGCCAGCGCATTCTCGCGCATGGCGATTTCCTTGGCCGTGCCCGGGGTGAACGTTGGAACCGGTGTCGGCTTGCCCTCCTCGTCCACCGCTACGAAGATCACCAGGCAGCTGCTGGATTTCACCGGCCGCAATTCGCGCGGATCGCTGAAGGACACCTCGGTATGGATATGCATCGAGCTGGTGCCGGTGTACACCACCGAAGCGCTGACCTCCACCAGATCGCCGGAGTGGATCGGGTCCTCGAAGTGGATGTTGCCGACATAGGCGGTGACGCAATAGCTGGAGGACCACCCCACCGCCGCGGCGTAGGCGGCCTTGTCGACCCATTCGAGAACGGTGCCCGCAGCCACGATCCCGGTGACATCGACGTCGGTCGGCGCGGCAAGGAACCGCAGGGTGACAGAATGCGGACGTTGTTTCAGCTCCGGAGTGCTCATGCACTCCAGTTTCTCGCACTTCGCAGGCCACGGGCAATGTATGACGCTTCACGGCCCGCACCCTGACGGCTCATTCCGCGGCGGGCGGCTGCCGGGTGGCTCTGGCCTAGGATAGGAGGGTGCGTAGGGTCTTTGGAATTTTTTCGGCGTCAACAGCCATCGTGGTGGCACTGAGCCTGATTGCCGCGGCCGGAACCGCCGGCCTGGTGATCGTCGTGGGCCAGGGCCTGGATGAGCTCTTGTCCGATCGCCGGCTGGGCACCCAATGGTATTTCAGCGCCGTCGGCGAGCTGCTGGCCATGGCCGTCGCCACCTTCTTGATTCCCGTGGTGATCTCGCGCAACAGCCAAGACCTCACCGAGCACCACCGCATGAAGCTGCTCAAGCACTATCTGTCCATCGGCCCGCTGGCAGTGCGTGCCGCAGGCGAGGGGGAACTGGTCCATGTTGCCATGGATTCGGTGGAACGGTCGGTGAAGTACCGTTCAAGCTTCATCGGCCCGGCCGTCTCCGCGGTGGCCACCCCGGTGTTGATCCTGTGCTTCATCGCCTTTGCCATTGACCCGCTCAGCGCACTGCTGATGCTGGTTCCCACCGCACTGGTTCCGGTCATCGTGCTGGGCTTCCAGCGGCGCTTCGGCGCCTCGAACGGAGAATACCGACGAGCCCAGGGCATCCTCTCGGCGACCTTCCTTGATGCGCTGCGTTCCCTGGGCATGCTCAAGCTCAAAGGCGGCAGCCGCTGGATGGGCGCCCGCATCGAAAAGGCCACCGAACGGGTACGACAGCAGGTGATGAAGCTGCTGGCCCGCAACCAGCTGATCCTGCTGGTCATCGATTCAAGCTTTGCCGTGCTGCTGCTCGCCACCGCCTGCCTGCTGGCCTGGTGGCGCGCCGGCTCCGGGGCGATCTCCCCGGGCGCAGCGCTGTCCCTGATGATCCTGAGCTTCTTGATGCTCGCGCCGGTGAACTACGTGGGCAGCTTCTTCTACATCGGGATGACAGGGAAAGCCGCCGAGAAGAAGCTGGCAGAGGTCGCCGGCATCCCGATGCACCGCTCCATGGCCAACCCGCTGGACGTGGACCTGCGCCACCGCGATCTGATCCTGGACGGCGTCAGCGCCGGCTACGACAGCGGACAGCAGGCGCTATCCGGCATTTCCTGGCATTTCCCGGCAGGCTCGCGGACCGCCATCATCGGGCCATCGGGCAGCGGCAAGACGACCCTGCTGCGCGTGCTCCAGGGCCAGCTCGAAGCGTCGGACGGCACCATCCGCGATGCCCGCCAGGCCATGGGCCCGGCAACCCTGAAAGCCAGCACCGCCGTGGTGGAACAGCAGGCAACGCTCTTTGGCATGAGCCTGCGCGAGAACCTCCTGCTCGGTGCGCCAGGCGCCAGCGACGGCGAACTGCTCCACACGCTGCACCGGGTCGGGTTGGGACCGTGGTTCGAGGGGCAACCCGATGGATTGGACCAACGCCTGGGCGAGGGCGGGTCACGCCTCTCCGGCGGCCAAGCCCAACGCCTGGCGCTTGCCCGGGCCTTGCTTGCGCAGCGACCGATACTGCTGCTCGATGAACCGACCAGCGCCCTGGATGTGCAGAGCGAAGCGGAAGTGCTCGGAACTCTGCGCGGCTTGGACCGCAGCACCACGGTCATTACCGTCACCCACCGTCTGGGTCTGCTCGCCGACTACGACTATGTGCTGGTCATGGACCAGGGACAGCTCATCCAGGCCGGAAGCCGCGAAGAACTGCTGGCCACCGATGGCTATCTCAAAGAGGCAATGGACGGATTCCGCCACCGCGCCAAAGCCCTGCACTCCGGCGGTCGGACCGAAATGGGGGAGGGGAACTAATGCATACGCAGAAAACCTCCACGCTCAAGACCGTCGCCTGGCTGCTGGGCAGCACCAGGGATCTGCTCCCGCCGCTGCTGCTGGCCTGCGTGCTCGCCTGCGCCACCCGGCTGGCGTCCCTGGGAATCTACGTCATCGCCGGCCTCGGCCTGGCCAAGGCCCTGCAGCTGGACACCGGGTTGCTGCCAGCCTGCACCGGCTGGGGCATGCTGGCAGCCGCGGTCATTGTCCTGGGACTGGCCAAGGGAGCACTGCGCTACCTGGAACAGTATGTTGGCCACCGGGTGGCGTTCCTGTCGCTGGCACGATTGCGCAACCGCATGTACGAGGCCTTCGAACGCCAAGCGCCGTTCACCGCCAGCACCAAGAATTCCGGCGGGATGCTCGCCAAGGCCACCAGCGACATCGACAAGGTCGAGGTGTTCTTCGCGCACACCCTGCCCCCGGCCGTAGCGGCCGTAGTAGTCAGCGCCCTGGCAACCTGGGGCACCTGGTCGCTCGTCGGCAGCGAACCGGCCCTGGTGCTGCTCGTCGGATATGTGCTCATTGGCGTGCTCATCCCGGCCATCGGCGTCGGCTCCCTGCGCTCCAGCGCCCGGAGCACTGCCGCCGCCCGCGGCGTCCAGAATCAGCTGCTGACCGACACGCTGGCCGGCATCGACGTGATCCACGGCTTCAACGCCGGCAAACCGGTCATGGAGAGCCTGCGCGGCAGCCTGCAGCAGACCAGACAGGCCGCCCGCTCGACCGGTAGCTGGACCGCGGTACGGGCCACGCTGACCCAGCTGGTGATCTGGGGCAGCTTGCTCACGCTCTTTGTCCTGCTGGGATCCGCCGGAGAATTCGGCACGCTGCTCCTGCTGTGCTGCGCCCTGGTCCCGTCCTATGAAGCGGTGCGCGCCGTGGACGGCTTCATCCTGGGCCTGCAGGACTCGCTGGCCAGCGCTCGCCGGCTGCATGCCACCGCGGCAGCCAGCCATCCGGTGCATGAAACAGCCAACCCGGTGCCCCTGCCTGCCACCGGCACCTTGCGCGTTTCGGATCTCTGTGTTGAATTCGAAGGCTATCGCGCAGTTCGGGGCGTGGACTTCGACCTCGAACCGGGATCCTTGATCGCCCTGGTGGGCGAGAGCGGCTCCGGCAAGTCCTCGATCGCCGCCGCCCTGGTGCGGTCGGTGGAAGCGGAAGGCATGGCGAGCTTTGCTGGCGTGCAGCTGGAAGACGCGAGCTTGGCGCAATTGCGCCAGCGGATCATCCTGGTCTCCCAAGAGGCGGTGATGATCCGCGGCACGCTGCGAGAGAACCTGCTGCTCGGTGCCGAGGGGATCAGCGACGCGGCGATGGAAGCGGTCCTTGAAGAGCTGGGAATGGGGCCATGGCTGCGCAAGCAGAAGGACGGTTTGCAGACCCGGCTGGGGGACCGCTTTGCACGGCTTTCCGGCGGCCAGCGGCAGCGGGTGGCCCTGGCCAGGGCGCTGCTGCGCCAGCCTGCGGTGCTGATCCTCGATGAATCCACCAGCGCGCTGGATGCCAGCAGCGAGCAGCTGGTCCTGGATGCCGTGGAGCGCAGGCGCGCCGAAGGGATGGCAGTGCTGATGATCAGCCACCGGCTCTCGATCCTGAAGCGGACGCGCAGCGTACTGGTGCTCCACGATGGCCAGGTGCGCGAACGCGGTGCGGCGCAGGAGCTGCTGGCCGACGAGCAATCCTTGTTCTCCCGCATGTCGGTGCGCGAAGCAGACAGGATCCTGCCAAGTTGATTCGTGGGCCGCTGGCTTGAGGGGACTGACAAGCTGGCAGGGACGTACTAGGCTCGCAATATGATGCGAATAGTGGTTCTCCTGTTCCTGGCAGTCCTATTCACTGGCTTCGTGGTGACCGCGATCCTTGCCGGCACCTCCGGAGAATGGGTCTGGTGGATCCTGCTCGTGCTGACCGGCTTGCTGGTGCTGCTGGGCATCAGGGACCTGTCGCAGAAGAAGCACGCGATCCTGCGCAACTTCCCGATCGTCGGGCACGCCCGCTACCTTTTCGAGTTCATCCGCCCCGAGATCCAGCAGTATTTCATCGAGCGCAATACCGATGGACGTCCCTTCAGCCGCGATACCCGCTCGCTGATCTATGCACGGGCCAAGGGCGCAGATAGCCACAAGGCCTTCGGCACGGAGCTGAACGTCAATGAAGTCGGCCACGAATACCTGCTGCACTCAGCGGCCCCGGTGGCTCCGGCAACCTCGCAGCACCGCGTCCGGGTGGGCTCCAGCCAGTGCTCGAAGCCCTATGAGATCTCGCTGATGAACATCTCCTCGATGAGCTTCGGTTCGCTGTCCGCCAACGCCGTGCTGGCGATGAACAAGGGAGCGGCGATGGGCGAGTTCGTCCACGAAACCGGCGAGGGCGGGCTGACCAAGTACCACCTGGAATACGGTGCCGACCTGTTCTGGGAAATCGGTTCGGGCTACTTCGGTTGCCGCACCCCGGAAGGCCGTTTCAACCCTGAAACCTTTGCGGCCAAGGCGAACCACGAGAACGTCAAGGGCATCACCATTAAGCTCTCCCAGGGCGCCAAGCCCGGGCTCGGGGGCGTGCTGCCAGCTGCCAAGGTCACCGAGGAGATCTCCGCGGCCCGCGATGTCCCGATGGGCGTGGACTGCATTTCGCCCGCCAGCCACGCAGAATTCTCCACCCCGCGTGAATTGATGCATTTCGTGGGGAAGCTCCGGGAACTGAGTGGCGGCAAGCCGGTGGGGATCAAGTTCTGCGTCGGTTCCCGCACCGATGTCATGGCCTTGTGCAAGGGCATGCTGGAAACCGGAATCCTGGTGGATTTCATCACCATTGACGGTGCCGAGGGCGGCACCGGTGCCGCCCCGCTGGAATACGAAGACCATGTTGGCGCGCCGCTGACCGAAGGCTTGATGCTGGTGCACAACACCTTGGTGGGTGCCGGGTTGCGCGATGAGATCCGCCTCGCCGCCGCGGGCAAGGTCGCCAACGGCTCGGACATCATCAAGCGGCTGATCCAGGGGGCGGACTTCACCTTCTCGGCACGCTCCATGATGATGGCCACCGGCTGCATCCAAGCCCAGCAATGCCACACCAACCACTGCCCGGTTGGCGTCGCTACGCAGAACAAGCGACTGATGCGCGCACTGGATGTGGAGGACAAGGGGCACCGCGTCTATAACTACCATCGCCTGACCGTCACCGAATGCGCACAGATCATAGCATCGATGGGGCTGACCAGCCCGGAGCAGCTGAACACCAGGATGCTGCGCCGCCGGGTGAACCTGCAGTCCACCCGCTCCTACGCTTCGCTGTTCCAGTGGCTGCGTCCCGGCGAGCTGCTTGAGGACATTCCAAGTTCCTGGAAGGAGGATTGGGATGAGGCGGATGCGGACCACTTCGGCGAGCATGCGCCGCTGGACTATGCGGCACCCAGGAGCGTGGACATCACCCCGTCGACGGTCCACGAACCAGAAGATGCGGTGAGCGCGCCGCGCATCGAGCCGAGGGAATCAGCAAAGGTGCGCCCGGTGCATGCAGATGTCACCCGGCCCGAGGGCAAGCCCGGGGCCGATAGCTAGCCTTCGGAACCAGCAGCCAGGGACCGCAAGGCTGCGTGGTCGACGTCGTCCAGCGAAGCAGGAATCCATGCGGGATTGCGGTCCTTGTCAATGACCTGGGCGCGGATGCCCTCGGCAAGATCCGGGCGGTGCATCAGGTAGCGGGCCGAGCGCAGCTCGCGGTCCAATGCCGAACGCAGGTCCTGCTCAACACGGGCGGCACGCACGTTGTAGAACGCGCTGGCCATGCTGGTGGGGCAGTTCGCCGCCAGCAGCTGCGCCGCGCGCTGCGCCGCGGGATGGACCATCTGCCCCAGGCGCTCGATGACTTCCTGCGGGGAGCCGGCGCTGAAAGCATGGTCGATCCAGCCGCGATCCATCTCCAGAGCGAAGGACTCCGGGGCTCCGTGCATGACCTCGATGGCCGCCGCGATCTCGCCTGCATTCAGCCCGGCGAACTCCTCGAGCTCATCGAGGATGTTCGCGGCGAATTCCTCGGTGACCACGACGTCGGCGAAACCGAGCAGCACTGCATCTGCTCCGGTGAAGGACTGCGCGCTCATGGCGTAGTACTCGCCGAAGTGTCCCGGTGCGTTGGCCAGCAGGTGGCTGCCGCCCACATCAGGGGTGTAGCCGATCTTCGCTTCGGGCATTCCCATGGCGGCGTTCGGGGTCACCAGACGCACCGGTGCGTGCGAGGCCAACCCGATGCCTCCGCCCATGGTGATGCCGTGGGCCAAGCTGATCAGCGGCTTGGGGTAGGCGGAGATCAGATAGTCGAGCTCGAATTCGGTGGAGAGCAGATCGGCAAAATCCTGGTGCCGTCCGGTGGTTACCGCTGCATGGAAATCGGCAATGTCGCCGCCGGCACAGAAGGCGCGTTCGCCGCGGCCAGTGAGCAGTACCAGGGAAATCGCCGGGTCCGCGGCCCAGGCGCGCAGCACCCGGCTCAGCTCGGTGAGCATCTGAAGGGTCAGTGCGTTGAGCTTGCTGGCGCGGTTCAGCTGGATGTGGCCGATGGGGCCATGCACGGCCGCGATGACCACGCTGTCACTGGAAATTGCAGGGCTTGGGTTCTCCACCGGGGAATTCCTCTTTCTTGGGACTCAGGCGGCCATCGCTGGGGCCGCGGCGCAATGAATTAGCGGGAGAGGACCTGGGCAAGCCGGTCCAAGACCAGCGCTGCCTTCGGCTTCTTCGAATTCTCCGGCTTCAGCGCGAAGATGGAGCGGGCCAGGCGGATCTCTGGTGCATCCACAATGCGGATGCCTTCCGGAGCGTTGGCCATGGCCAGATCGGGGACCAATGCGGCTCCCAGACCCGAGGACACCAGGCTCAGCGACGCATTGAAGTCATCGCAGTAGGCGGCCACCTGCGGGTGGATGTTGTAGGACGAGAACAAGCGGGAAATCAGGGTGGCGTCCGAGGTGCCCGGGTGGTGGAAGATCCATGGCCATTCGGCCAATTGGTCCACGGTCAGCTGTGAGTCTTCGGCGATGGGCCAGGATGCCGGGATGACCACGCGGAACTGGTCATCGCCCAGCCAGGTGCGTTCAAGGGATGCCGGCCAGGACAGCCCTCCGGGTCCCACCTGGAAGATCAGTGCGAGGTCGAGGTCGCCGCCGGTACCAAGGCCCGCGACAGTCTGCTGGGGTTCGCCGATCCACAGGCGCAGGTTGATGCCCAGGGAGGACCAATCCGGGGCCTTGAGAATTTGCGGCAGTGCGTAGGTGGCCAGCGACGGGAAGATGCCAAGCTTGATTTCCTCAAGGTCGGTAGCTTCGGTGGAGATCGTGGCGACGTCCGCCATGAGCGCGTCGAGGTCGGTCAGGACTCGTTTGGCGTGGCGCACCATGCGCAGCGCGCCGGGCGTCGGGGTAATGGAGCGTGCGCCGCGCAGGAACAGCGTGGTTCCGGTGCTCCGCTCCAATGCTGTCATCTGCTGGGAGACAGCGCTGGCCGTGTAGCCCAAGCGGGTTGCGGCCGTGGCAAAGGAACGATGCGCCACCACTTCGAGCAATGTGCGCAGATGAACTGGATTAATCACTTCTAAAGTCTATGGCCTTTAGCCCAAGAATTGCTTAGCCCGCGGACTAGAGTTCATCCTCAAGATCAACGAGTTCCGAACTTTCCCCGTCCTCGTCATCTTCTGAGGCGAATTCGTTGTCCAGATCATCCTCGGTTTCCAGATCATCGTCATAGAGGTAGTGGCGTTGTGCCAGCGGGTCGAGATTGCGCATCGTCTCGGGCATGTCGCTGGAGCCCTCGTAAGCCTGGGAATCCCGTCCGTCATCCGGTTCGTAGATATCGTTGCCGTATTCCGGCGCAAATTCTGTGGTGTCGAAATCCTTGCTCATTGCGTACTCCTTCGTCGAATACGAGGGATCCGCCGGAAGCCGGGGATTTACCTCGTGACTTCTCGTATTCCCAGAGTAGGACCCGAATACTCGAAACGAAAGACTTGTTTTCTGCAGTGGAAAGTGAATGACTTCCTAGTGGTCATGTTCCGCATAATGCTCCAGCAGGGGAGCGGCACGGTAGGCCAAATGCGTATGGAGCGCGAAGGTTGTTTCCGAACGGGTGACCCCCTTGATGCGCAGGATCTGGCGCAACGCCGATTGCAGCTGGTGGGTGTCGGTGGCGATGAGCCGCACCCAGACATCGCCGCGTCCGGAGGTCTCATGGATTTCGAGCACGTTGGGGATCTGGCGCAGTGCGGTGATTACCGAATCCAGGTCGCGGTGGTTCACTTCCAGGGTCACGAAGGCCAAGACGTCATAGCCGAGCTTGCTCAAATCGATATCGCGGCCGCCATCGCGCAGGATTTCGGCACGCTGCAACCGGCGCAAGCGCGACTGCGCTGTGTTGCGCGCAACACCGACCTCATCTGCGAGTTCAGAGATCTGGATGCGGGGATCCTTGATCAGCGCGAGCAGCACTTTCAGGTCTACATCATCTAATCGCACTATATGCTCACTCCGGGTCAACTACGGGGCCAAATTTTTGAACAAACTGCTCAAATTCTAGCAAGAAATATCCCTGGTTGCTTCTGGTGAGCGGATATTAATGATTGAACGGTCTGTTGCAGTAGACAAACGCAAGCAGAACGCTCAACTCACCGGTGGGGCAGCGAGTGGCCTCACCGGTAAAAACTCTTCAGGGCACCTTTCTTGCCCAATTGGTAGTGGCTACTTTGATTCTGGGAGTGAATTTGTCGGTCATCAGCGAGCTGCGCATGCAGCCCATGAACCATCGCGTCATCTCCTGGAACCCGGGGCTCACCGCCCGGCTGGTGATCACCGTGGCAGTCAGCTTCCTGCTGCTGGTCGGGGCCAACCTGGCCACACCGTTATACCCGGCGCTGCAGGCCGAATTGCACCTGGGCGCCATGGGAACCACAGTGGCCTTCGCAAGCTATGTCTGTTCGCTGATGGTCTTCCTTTCCACGGTGGGGCACTGGTCGGATCATATCGGCCGCCGTGCAGCTCTGGTGGTAGCAGTCGTCGTCTCGATCGCCGGTACGCTCGTGTTCGCTTCGGCCAGCAATCTGCTGGAACTGTGCCTTGGCCGTGGTCTGCAGGGCACCGGGGTCGCCTTGGCTACCGGCGCCAGCGCAGCAGCGCTTCGCGAGCTGCTTCCATCCCGGCCAGAGTGGGCCTCGCGCTTCACGTTGCTGGCATCTTCTGGAGGTGTCGCCTTCGGTCCGGTTCTCGGCGGCGCGCTAGCGGATCTGCCCGGTGGACGCCACACAGTGTTCGTGGTGCAGGCATTCTTGCTGCTGCTGGTCTTGATTCCCTTGAGCACCCTGCAGGCACGTCCCGCAATCGCACTGGCCGAACGAGGTCAGCGGAGCAAAGCACTGGCCCCACGCGGCTTGGGCATCCCCAGCTCGGCGCGGGAGCAATTCTGGCTCGCTGCCCTGGTCGGCTTCTTGAGCTTTGCCATCTTCGGGTTCGTGTTGTCGTTGGCCCCGGGCTATTTTGCCGGTGCCTTTGGCTTGGAGTCGCTGTTGGCCATTGGCCTGATCGCCGGCCTGCCCTTGGGCATCTCCGCCCTGTCGCAGCTGGTGGTGCGTGGCGGGAAGAGGCTCCTGCCGATTGGACTGGGGCTGATGGCAACCTCCACCGCAGGGTTGGCGGTGGCCGCCGAGCATCGCCAGCTGGCCTGGGCGATCGCTGCCTTGGTGCTCCTTGGCCTGGGCCAGGGCATTGCTTTCCGCACCGCATTCGCCTCCGCTGTTGATGCGGTCAGCGACCAGCAGCACGCCCAGACGGTGTCCACCATCTACCTGGTGACCTACCTGGGCAGCGCTGTTCCGGTCATCGCGCTGGGCTGGGCCGTGGGAGCCTTCGGGCAGCAGCAAAGCATCTTGGTCTTCTCCCTCTTCTGCTCCGCGGTGGCCGCTGCGCTCACGCTATGGGCATGGATGGGACTGCGCCGAGCACGCTAGGATCCGGCGTACTGTGGAAGCATGACTAGCTCTCTGCAGACCCCCTCCACGGGCGCCAAGTGGGCTGTGGCCGCACGAATCTACATTCCTGCACTGTGGCTCGGGCTGATTATCGGCATCTCATTCATCGAGGCGCCACTTAAATTCACCGCACCCGGGATTACCATTCCCTTGGGTTTGGGCATTGGCCGCCGGGTCTTTTTCGCCATGAACATGGTCGAGATCCTGTTCTTCATCGCCCTGCTGGCCGGTTCGCTCAAGCATGGTGCCGGCAAGGCATGGAGTTGGGGCGTAGGACTGGTCGGACTGATGCTGCTGCTTAAAACCGCAGCGATCCGCCCTGGACTTTCCGCGCGTACCGATGCGGTACTTGCTGGAAACTCCGATGGCGGATCACTATGGCACTATGCCCATATTGGCGTCGAGCTCTGCTTGACCCTCGCCCTGATTGCGCTGCTGGTGATGGCAGCAAAGCGCTCGATCGGAATTACTGGGCAATAGCCAGCTGGCAGGCCTCGGCGGTAATCATCACCGAATCCAGCCGGGCCTGCTCCTCGGTGGGGTAATGGATGGTGATAAGCTCATCCGCCTGCGCTGCCGAAGCGAAGTGGCGCAAGTACTCAGCTACCTGCTCCCCGGTGCCCACTGCCGTGTAGCGCATCATGTCCAGGATCTGCTGCGCCTGCGGAGTATCCATGAGCATATCGATCTCCGCGTCGGTGAACTCCTTCTTCGCCGAGCGGCCGATGAAGCTGGCGACCCGATGGCGCTGGGCAACTTCCAGCAGTTCATGCGCGCGCTCGGCAGTTTCCGCAGCCAGGACGCCTACGCCGGCAATGACATACGGTTCAGCTAGCTGCTCTGATGGGGTGAATTCCTCGCGGTAGATGCGGATTGCCTCATGCAGCGCCGCAGGTGCGAAATGCGAAGCGAAGGAATATGGCAGACCGAGCTGGGCAGCGAGCTTTGCGCCGAAGAGCGAAGAACCCAAAATGTACAGCGGGACGTTGGTCCCTGCACCCGGGGTTGCCGCCACGGTGGGAACCCGGGAATCGCCAGCCAGGTAAGCCTGCAGTTCCAGCACGTCATGCGGGAAGGAATCTGCAGCCGAAGGATCACGGCGCAAGGCGCGCAAGGTGGTCATGTCGGTGCCCGGGGCGCGGCCCAAGCCCAAGTCGATGCGGTCGCCGTAGATTTCGGCCAGCGTGCCGAACTGCTCGGCGATCACCAGCGGGGAGTGGTTTGGCAGCATGATGCCACCCGAGCCCAGCCGGATGGTTTCGGTGTGGTGGGCAATGTGGCTGATCAGCAGCGAGGTCGCGCTGGAAGCGATGGTGGGCATATTGTGATGTTCCGCGTACCAGACGCGTTCATACCCATGGCCTTCTGCGGTTTGCGCCAGGCGGACGGAGGACTTGAAAGAATCGGAAATCGTTGACCCGGGTGCAACCGGTGCCAGATCCAGAATAGAAAGCTTCACATCCGGTACAACCGCCGACGGCTAGGAAGTATTCCTGCAATTACTGCCGCAGACGCAGGAAACGGCTACCCGCTGTGCGGATAGCCGTTTCCTGGGCTAAGTCTGGCGTAAGTGCCAAAGCCCTGCTTTAGAGAGCGCGAATGTCTGCAGCCTGCAGACCCTTTGGACCCTCAACGACTTCGAACTCCACCTTCTGGCCCTCGTCCAGGGTGCGGAAGCCCTGGGTCTGGATTGCGGAGAAATGTGCGAAGACGTCTGGATCGCCGCTGTCTGGAGCGATGAAGCCGAAGCCCTTTTCAGCGTTGAACCACTTGACGATTCCGGTTGCCATATTCTTATTTGGTCCTTTCAGACGTTTCTCGCCGTTCAGCTGGCGAGCTTGGTTGTAATCTACGCACCGTTCGGCATCCGGGAAGGATAACGAATGATGCGAAGCAGCCAAGTCATTCACTTCACGTCTAGAAGGGGCTCGCGTCAACCGAGGTGGTAAGACATTCACAAACTTCTAACGGGTACTTCGCGAATTACTTTGGAACTACATTGCCTAGCCTACGTGTTTGCTGGCGACAAATGAACAACTTTGAACCAATTAATCAAAAATTTGGGTAACTGGTTCGCCGAGTTCATCGAAATGCCGGTTTGATAACGCGGAACACCACTGCGGCCGCGATCAGCGACAAGACGGCGGCAATGCCTGAGGTGAGCACCACGCCGTGGTCGAAGGCCAGCGCGGCGGCGTCCAGCAGGGCTTGCGCGTCGGCAGGCTGCAGCGAAGCGGCCACCTGATGTGCACCACCCAATGTCTCACCTGCCAGCTGCGCCTGGGTGTCGGTGAGCGAGCCTGGAGCCAGCAGCCGAGAGGTGTAGACGGTATTCAAGATGGTTCCCAGTACCGCGACACCCAGCACCGATCCCACCTCGTAGGCGGTTTCCGAGATGGCCGAGGCCGCGCCGGCCTTGGAGGCTGGAACCGCGGCGAGCACCATGTCATTGGACAAGGTCTCGGTCATGCCGATGCCCGTGCCCAGGACAGCGAATGCGGCCAGCAGCAAGAAGGTGTTGGAGCCTTCTCCTGCCATGATCACCATGAGGTAGGCGACCGCGGAGAGGATCAGGCCAATGGCCATGACATTCGGCGTGCCGAAACGGCGGGACAGTGCCACCGAGAGCAATCCGAAGCCCATGGTCAGCACCAGGCCGGGTGTCATCCAGAGCCCGGCCTGGAGCGGGGAGAACCCTGCAATGAGCTGCAGATGCTGGGAGACGAAGTAGATGAAGCCCACCAGCGAGAAGATGCCGATCAGGTTGACCATCAGCGCGCCCGAGAACAGCGCGTTGCTGAATAGGCGGACATCGAGCATCGGCTGCTGGAACTTGAGCTGGCGGCGCACGAAAGCAACGCCGCACACAATGGCGAGGACGATGGCCGCTGCTGAGAAGTACCACGGCGCGCTGACCGCGATCTTGATCGCGTAAACGAAAGGCAGCAGGGTGAAGACGACCAGCAGGATCGAGAATGGATCCACACGGCCAGGGTTCGGGTCCTTGGATTCGGGAACAAGGATCATGCCGCCGATCAGCAGGGGAAGCAGCATTGGCACGGCCATCAGGAATACCGAGCCCCACCAGAAGTGCTCCAGCAGCACGCCGCCGACAATTGGGCCCAGCACTGCGCCGCCGGAGAATGCAGCCGCCCAGACCGCAATGGCGGTGCGGCGTTCAACATCATCCGGGAAGATGTTTCGGATCAGCGACAGTGTGGCCGGCATCAGCATGGCGCCGAAGATGCCCAGCAGGGCGCGGGCTGCGACCAGCTGTGTGGCGTCCGTGGCGAAGGCGGCCAGTGCCGAGACCAGCGCGAAGCCGGTAGCGCCGATCAGCAGCAGCTTGCGCCGGCCGATGCGGTCGCCCAGCGAACCCATCGGCACCAGCAATCCGGCCAGGATCAGCGGGTAGATGTCGATGATCCACAGCAGCTGGTTTCCGGTTGGGGACAGCGCTTCGGTGATTGCCGGCACCGCGAAGGAAAGCACGGTGTTGTCGACGGAAATCAGCAGGACGGGGAACAGCAGGACAACCAGCGCCGCCCAACGGCGCGGCTTGCTGAGCATGAGTGCGCGTTCGGAGATATTCGAGGTCATGACGTTCGCCCTTGGGTAGGAAGTGGAATGCGCGGTTCTCTGCCGCAATTAATAACTGTACCGTCTAGACGGTATAGTTACAATTGTTGGTAAAGTCAGATCGATCACGAACTATGCCCTGGAAAAGGAGAACTATGGCTCGCCCACCCGCTGCCCGCGGCAAAGTGCTTGACGCCTACATCGCACTATTGTGCGAAGAAGGGGAGCGGGCTGCCACGCTGGACGCCACGGCCGCACGCGCTGGAGTCTCCAAGGGAGGGCTGCTGTACCACTTCGCCTCCAAGGAAGCCTTGGCCGACGCAGTCATCGAAGCCGCGGAGGAGCATGTTGCCCGGGATGCAGAGTCGATGCGCACCGCGGCGGAGGGCGCGTCGGTTTATTACGTGCGCACCAGCGCGGAAGTCGATACCGAACTGGACCGGCATCTGGTGGCCCTGCAGCGCCTGGCCCAGGCCGGGGTCAAGGCGGCGACGGAGAAAATCGAGAGCACCAATGAGCGGTGGTACCGGTGCATTCTGGATGAAGTCGGCAGCAAGGACATCGCGCATCTGGTGATGCTTGCCGGCGAGGGGCTCTACGCAAACCTGGCCCTGCCCGGGACTTGGTACGAGCGCAATTTTGATGGTGAGCTCGATCGCTTACTAGAGTTGGTTTCGAAAATAAAAAAGTTGGGAAACCTCAACGAATAGCGAGCAGGTAGAAAACAATGAAGAACCAGAGCGTTGCTTCTCCAATCAGAGGACGAGTTGGAGCGCTGCTTGGCATCCTGCTGCTGGCGCTCTCGCTCCGCGCCGCAGTGGTCTCCGTATCCCCACTGCTCTCCCGCATTGAGTCGGACATCGAATTCACGGAGTTCACCACCGGCCTGCTGGCCATGCTCGCACCCATTGCGTTCGCGGTCTTCGGGTTGCTCACCCCGCGGCTGATCAAGGCGTTCGGTCTGGAAAAAACCCTGATGATCTCGCTGGCATTGGCAGTCATCGGCCAGGTCGCCCGGGTCTTCATGCCCGAGGTCTACTCCTTCCTCGCCCTGTCGATCATCACCTTGGCCGGCTACGGCATGGGCAACGTGGTGCTGCCGCCATTGGTCAAGAAGTACTTCCCGGACCGCATCGGCATGGTCACCAGCGGCTATGTCACGATGCTGGCCGTCGGCACCTGGATGGCCCCGCAGTTCTCTGTCCCGCTGGCCAACCTCAGCGACTGGAAGGTCTCCATCGGCTCCTGGGCCGCCCTGTCGGGCATCGTCCTGGTGCCCTGGCTGGTGCAGCTTTTCGCCGACCGCGGGACGCAACGCCCGGATAATCCGGTGCACCCCACCGGGCTTCCGCAGCCGATCGCCAAGATCAACCCCTGGAAGTCCAAGGTGGCATGGGGCCTGGCGATTTTCCTGGCCGGAAACTCGGCACAGACCTACGTCTACTTCACCTGGCTTCCGCCGTACCTGCAGGACCGCGGCCTGGAGGAACTGGCTGCCGGCAACATGCTCGCGCTCTTCGCGATCCTCGGCCTGCCGGTCAGCCTCCTGGTCCCGCTCTGGGTGCCCCGCCTGAAGCACCCGATCATTGCAGTGCTAGTCTTCACCGCCTGCTGGATCTCCGGGCACCTGGGCATCTACCTGTCGCCAACGCAGAACACGGCGCTGTGGATCTGCCTGGCCGGGCTCGGGCAGGGCACCTTTGCCGTCGCCTTGCTGATGATGAATCTGCGCTCGCGCACCACCTACGGCTCGGGGGTGCTCTCCGGTTTCGCCCAGGGCCTGGGCTATGCAGGCGCTGCGGTGGTTCCGATGTTCTTCGGCGTGGTGCAGAAGGCCACCGATTCGTGGGGAGCCGCATTCTCCATGCTGGGCGGCTGCGTCGTGGTGATGCTGATCGGTGCGATCATCATCAACCCTCCGCGCACCATCGAAGACGATTCGCCAGGCACCGAAGAGCTGGGCAAGCTCGAGCGCATCGACTAGTAGTGGCGCTGGGGGCCATCGTTGCTCCCAGTCGCGGGATGGGATCGATGCCAATGGCCCGCGGCCAACGGCACCGACCAGCTGAAGCGGATGGACGCGACGCGGATAGCAAACGCCAAGGCGGCAATGCCCGCACCGACGGGAACGTTCATCACACCCAGATGCCATGCCACGGCGGTAAGCGCCGCACCCACCATTGCGGCCAGCGCATAGATGTCGCGCGGGTTGAACAAATCCGGGGTCACATTGGAGATGACATCGCGCATCAAGCCGCCGCCCACGCTGGTGATGACACCGAGCAGGACCGCGGTGACCGGATTGAAGTCGTTTTCCAGGGCCTTGAGCGTCCCCGTAATGCAAAACAAGCCCAGCCCTGCCGCATCGAACAGCTGGACCAGCCGGTGCAGCTTCTGCACCGCGGGGGTAAATGCATAAACGCAAAGGGCAGCGAGCACCGGAGGCACAAAGTAGACCGGGTGCTCGAACGTCGCTGGTGATTGATTGAGAATCAAATCCCGCACCACTCCGCCGCCCAAGCCGCAGACTCCGCCCAGGAAGGCCGAGCCGAGCAGGTCGAAGCCGCGGCGCGCAGCCATCAAGGAACCCGCGACGGCGAAGAAGAAGATGCCAATGAGTTCGATCAGGATGTACATTCCGGAGCCTTTTGCAGGTCAATCAGGGGGACAAGGCTCAATTATTGCTCACCGGAGATCTCAGCCAAGAATCTTTGCGACCTTGCCAAGGGTGTTGTGGTTCCGGGTCGTCACCAGCCGGTGCTTCGCCTGGGCGTCCATGAGCTTCCCGATGGGATTCGTGGTGCTCTGCCCCTTGCGGACAATCCATGCCACGGCACGGTCCTGGACCAGATGGGTTGCGGGCTCAGCCAGGTCCTGGATGGCAGCGCCCAACGCCTGGGCATCCGCAGCTGATTCGCAGAGCGTGAAATACCCGTGGTGCTCGCTGGCCGGTTCAGGCAGGGGCAGCGGGAAAGGCTGGGACAGCCGCTGGACCTCCTTGACGGTGCAGACAATCGTGGGAATCGGTCGCTGGTAGTGCTCGGCCAGGACCGCATCGCATTTTTCCTTGACGGCCAGCGGGTCATCGGTGCGTGCGCTGAGCACGGCATTGCCACTGGCCAATAGTGTTTTCACGTCGGTGAAACCAGCATCTTCTAGCAGATGGACCAGGTCTTTCATCAGGACTTTGACCCCGCCGACGTTCACACCACGCAGGAAAACTGCATATCTCGTCATGGATCAATCCAAGCGCACCGAATTGATGCTTGTCGAGGGTCGTGATGAATCGCAAAGATCGCTAGGATCAAGAATATGCCTACGCACTTGCCCTTTGGATCCTGGCCATCATCGATTTCCGCGCATGACGTTGCAGCAGGAACCAAGCCACTGGGCGGTGCCTGCTTCTACGGGGACAAGCTGATTGTCCAAGAAGGCCGTCCCGCCGAGGGCGGGCGCATCACCCTTATGGAATACGGCACCGACGGCACGCCCGGCGCAGAACTCATCCAGGCCCCGTACAACGTGCGCTCCCGAGTCCACGAATACGGCGGCGCCAGCTGGATGCTCATTGAAGGCAGCACGCCGGCCATTGTCTTCGTGAACTTCTCTGACCAGCGGGTGTACTCCCAAGCCGCAGGCACGCACAACCCGACGGCACTGACTCCGGCCAGCGGCAACGGCGCAGATCCGCAGCTGAGATTCGCAGAATTCACCGAAGGCCCGGAAGATTCCATCCTGGCCATCATGGAAGACCTGCGAGCAGAACCGGTACGCCATATCGTGCAAATCCCGCTGGACGGCAGCGCCGCCGAGGACCTGGACAAGATCCGCCTGCTCAGCGCCCCGGCACGATTTGTCGCAGCGCCTCGGATGAATCCAGCTGGAACGCGGTTGTCCTGGATCAGCTGGGAACACCCGAATATGCCGTGGGACTCCACCGAACTGCACCTGGCCGATTTCGCTGGCGAAGGCGAACTCAAGGACACTGTCATTGCTGGTGGAGCAGATATCTCGGTCATGCAGCCAGAGTGGCTTGATGATGACCAGTTGGCCTTCATCTCCGATGCCAGCGGCTGGTGGAACCCTTACCTCTACCAGGACAGCTCGGCGCGCATCACCCGGCTGGTTGACCGTCCCGCAGAATTCGCTGGCCCGCTCTGGCAGGTAGGTACCGGGTGGTACCTGGCAGAAAGCGCCCGCACCATGCTCTGCTCCTACGGCACCGGCACCACCAGACTGGCACGTCTGCACGCGGATACCGGTGGACTGGAGGACTTCGACCTGCCGTTTACCCGCATCCGCCCCTTCGCTGTGCGTGAGGGCTGGCTGCTCGCCGGCACGTCATCGATGACCCAGGGCGAAGAGATTACCTTGATCAACCTCGACACCTTGGAGCATCACGCGGTGACCCGTGCGATCGCCCAGCTGCCGGACCCAGCGATGCTTCCAGACGTCGAGGAATTCGAGTGCAAGAACCTCGCGGGACAATCCGTCCATGCCTTGCTCTACCGGCCATCCCAGGAAGGCTATGCAGGAATGGAGGGCGAATTGCCGCCATTCGTCACCTTCGTGCACGGCGGGCCGACCAGCCAGGCTTCGCCGACGCTCAGCGCCACGGTGGCCTACTACACCTCGCGCGGAATCGGCGTCGTTGACGTGAACTATGGCGGCTCCACCGGCTACGGCCGTGAATACCGCAACCGCCTGCGCGGTGCCTGGGGCGTGGTCGATGTGGCCGATACTGTCGCCGTGGTCAATGCGCTGGTGGCGCAGGGTATCGCCGACCCCGCACGCATCGGCATCGAAGGCGGCAGCGCTGGCGGGTGGACCGTGCTGTGCGCACTGACCTTCGCGGATGCCTTCACCGCAGGCATCAGCCGCTACGGAGTCTCGGATCTGGTGGGCCTGGTGCAGGACACCCACGACTTCGAATCGCAGTACATGTTCTCGCTGGTGGGACCGTACCCGGAAGTCGCTGAACTGTATGAAAAGCGCGCGCCAATCAACCACGTGTCCAAGATTTCCTGCCCGGTACTGCTGCTGCAGGGCGATGAAGACAAGGTGGTGCCGCCGGCGCAGTCGCAGGTGGTGGCTGACGCGCTCGCCGAACGCGGCATCGACCATGCCTACATCCTCTTTGAAGGGGAACAGCACGGTTTCAGGAAGTCGGAGAACATCATCAAGGCGTTGGAAAGCTCCCTGGCTTTCTACGCGCAGATCTTCGGATTCACCACCGACGTTCCGGCGATAGAGCTGTCCTAGAACAGATCAGCATCTGGCGCTGGGGCCTGCCAGGAATCCCGCAAGCGGTCCATTTCGCGGCGGTCTTTCTTGGTGGGCCGGCCGGCGCCACGCTCGCGGATCGGTACCTGGGGAATGATCAGGCGCTCGCGGGGCGGGGTGTGGTCGATGTAGCACTTGGCGGCAACGGGCGCGCCAACACGCTTCGAGATCAGCCCGCTGACTTCCAGATCGCGGTCGAAACCGTCTTTGCGCACACGGATGCGATCACCGGAAACCACAGCTTGAGAAGCCTTTACCGGGTCGCCGTTCAAGCGGACGTGCCCGGCGCGGCAGGCGGTGGTCGCAGCCGAACGTGTCTTGTAGATGCGCACCGCCCACAGCCATGCATCGAGACGTACTTTGCCGCTTGTTGGAATTTCGACCATGAGAAAAGTCTAGATCAGCCGATACTTGGTGCGGCCAACGGCGACTAGTTGGAAATTGTCGCTTCGTCGCAAATCTCGACCAGGCGCTGCTGCAGGGCTTCAGGTGCCTGGTCTCCGGAGTTCGCCAGCTCTTGGAGCACATCAACCAATTCCTGTGGCAGGCCGCCGCCTTGAACTGATTTCACTATGGATGAGAGGACGCGAAGTTCGCTTGCGTCGATCGTGCCGTCCTGGACGGGAGCGCAGGCCTGGCGCACGATTTCCTTGGACGCTGCATCAGTCAGGTGGTTGGCTGCATCGGCCGCAGTGTCCTCGACAAATGCGCATCCGCTGCTCAAAAGCGCCATGCTTGAAATAGCAATGAGCGCCGCTGACTTTCGAACTTTCACAATCCCCATAACAACAAATCATAGCTACGGAGATTGAGTTTCTGCTGAATGCCAACCGAGTCGATCATCAGAAGATCGGATGCCATGATGCACAATGGATCGGTGACTAGCGAGCAGAAGAACACCGCAAAAGACAGCGCGACCGGGCAGCACATCATTGCCCAACTGGCCAGGGAACTTTCCAGCGAATCCGCTGTGGCACCATGGCAGATTAAGGCAGCGATCGAGCTCTTGGACTCCGGATCAACGGTTCCCTTTATTGCCCGCTACCGCAAGGAAGTCACAGGCATGCTCAGCGATAGCCAGCTGCGTTTGCTCGAAGAACGTCTGCGGTACCTGCGCGAGCTGGAGGACCGCCGAGCGGCTGTCCTTGAAGCCATTGCCGAAGCCGGAAAGCTGACAGACCAGCTGGCCCAGGCCATTCGTGCGGCCAGCACCAAGGCGGAGCTCGAAGACCTTTACCTGCCATTCAAGTCAAAGCGCCGCACCAAAGCGCAGATTGCCCGCGAAGCCGGACTGGAACCCCTGGCTGATCTGCTGCTCTCGGACCCATCGACGGATCCAGTGCAGGCAGCTGCCGGCTACCTGAACCCGGAGGCAGGTTTTGCCACCGATGCCGATGTGCTGTCCGGCGCGCGTTCCATCGTGACCGAGCGGGTATCCCAAGACGTTGTTCTCGCTGGGGAATTGCGCGAACGCCTGTGGAAGACGGGAAAAATCGGTGCCAGCGTCGCCGCCGGTGCGACCGCAGAAGGACAGGGAAAGTACTCCGATTACCTGGACTACGTGGCAGATCTTGATCGCTTGCCCTCGCACCGGGTCCTTGCCCTTTTGCGCGGCGAACGTGAAGGGGTGCTGAATCTGCAGCTTGCCGAAGCTGACCCACGGGATGAACAGGCTTTGGCCGACGCCCGCGGCAATTATGAGAACTCCATTGCCGCGTCCCTGGGGCTGAACGTTCCCAGCGATGCACCTGCCGCCAAATGGATTGCGCAGACCGTGCGGTTGGCGTGGAAGGCCCGCCTGCTGACCCGTTTCGAATCCGACCTGCGTTCGCGATTGTTCGAAGCCGCCGAAGATGAATCGGTGAAGATCTTCGCGGCGAACCTGCGCGACGTCTTGCTGGCTGCGCCGGCTGGCAACAAGGCCGTGCTGGGCTTGGACCCAGGCCTGCGCACCGGTGTGAAGGTTGCCGTGGTGGACCTGACCGGCAAGTCGGTGGAAACCGCGACGATCTATCCGCACGCACCAGCCAATAAGTGGAATGAATCCATCGCAGTGCTGGCTAATCTGGCAAAGAAGCACGGCACGACGCTGATTGCGGTGGGCAATGGCACGGCCGGGCGTGAAACGGACCGACTGGCGGCTGAAGTCATCAAGGCGTTGGGCGGCGAGGGCATCAGCAAGGTCATCGTTTCGGAAGCTGGCGCTTCGGTGTACTCGGCCTCGGAACTGGCCAGCCAGGAACTGCCGGATATGGATGTGTCGCTGCGTGGCGCGGTATCGATTGCCCGCCGCTTGCAGGACCCGCTGGCCGAGCTGGTGAAGATCGATCCGAAGTCCATTGGCGTGGGCCAATACCAGCATGATGTCACTGCCTCGAAGCTGGACCGCGCGCTGGATGCGGTGGTCGAGGACTGCGTGAATGCCGTGGGCGTCGATGTGAATACAGCATCTCCGTCGCTGCTGGCCCGTGTGGCCGGCGTGGGACCGCTGCTCAGCCGCAACATCGTGGATCACCGCAACGCCAACGGACCGTTCGCCACCCGCAAGGATTTGCTGAAGGTACCGCGTCTGGGAGCTAAGGCTTTCGAGCAGTGCGCGGGATTCCTGCGCATCACCGGAGGCAAGGAGAAGCTCGACGCGTCCTCGGTGCATCCTGAAGCCTACGCGTTGGCCAAGACCCTGCAGGCCAGCGCCGAGGCCCAGGGCCGCCGGCTTGAGGAGCTGAACCCGCAGGACTTCGCCACTGAGCAGTTTGGCGAGCCAACCATTCGCGACGTGATCGCCGAGCTGCGGCGGCCTGCCCGTGACCCGCGCGGTGAGTTCGTGACGGCTACGCTGAAGGAAGGCGTGGAGACCATCAAGGACGTCAAGCCGGGGATGATCATGGAAGGCACAGTCTCCAACGTCGCGGCTTTCGGTGCGTTCGTGGATCTCGGTGTCCATCAGGACGGCCTGATTCACGTGTCGGCAATGAGCAACAAGTTCATTTCGGATCCTCGCGAGGTGGTCAGCTCCGGCCAGATTGTCAAGGTCAAGGTGCTGGACGTAGACGTTGTGCGCAAGCGCATCTCGCTGACTCTGCGGCTGGATGATGAACTGCCCGTTGCCGGAGAAGCGGGCAAGAACTCTGGACCGCGCGAGCGGAAGGGACCGGGGGCTGGCGGTTCGGCACGACCAAGCCAGAATCGGAATGGGCAGAATCGCAATGCCCGTTCCGCCCAGGGCAAACCTGCTGCGCCGGGCAACACCGCGATGGCTGAGGCACTGCGTCGGGCAGGGTTGGGCAAGTAGATTGCGAGCGGTTCGGTTGACCTAACCTAGGTTAGTATCGGCTATGTTAACTTGATCCCAACTTGGGATGATTCCCTAATTCAGGTTGGACTAAGTGAGTCCAAACTTCGGTGACAAGGCCCTTGTGCAGGGTTATTCTGGAGGCATGGAACTTACAGGAAAACTGGCAGAAGCCTTCAGCACCCAGGTAACTCTCGAACTAACCGCAGCCACGGTTTACCGTCAGCTGGCAGTTGAAATGGACGTTTTGAGCCTCCCAGGCATTGCTGGCTGGTTCCGCGCCCAGGCTGGCGAGGAAATCGTGCACGCGGAAAAGTTCATGACCCACATGACCGACCGTTCGGCCCACCCGAAGATTGGCGAGCAGCCTGCACCGACCGTCAACGTGAACAGTGTTGCCGACGCGTTCGCTGCCTCGTTGGCGCACGAGCAGAAGGTCTCCGAAGCAATCCGCGAGCTGTACCGCTTGGCACAGACCGAGGGAGACATCGACTCCATGCCGCTGCTGCACTGGTTCATCGACGAGCAGGTGGAAGAGGAAGCCACCGTTAGTGAAATCCTGGACCGCGTCAAGATGATCGGCAACGACGGTAGCGGCCTGCTGCGACTGGACGCAGAACTCGGTTCGCGCTCTTCCGCATCCTAAGAGGCTGCGAAGCACGCATCTTCTAAATATGGAATAAACTTAGGGAAGCAACCGGTGGTTGCTTCCCTAAGTTTTTCAGTTGAGGTGGTCGTGAACCAGGTGGTCTTTCCACATCAGTCGGCGCGGACGTCGTCCGTTGCCAATACCCACCGGACGACTGCCTCGCTCAAGCTGCGCAAGGGCGCCGGCCGCCACTATGTAGTGCAAAGCCATCTGGAGCAAGGCACCGAGCTGGTGCTGATCGAGGTCAAAGGCTCGTGGGCGCACGTTCTTGTGCACCATACGTATGGCTGGCTGCCGAATATCTATCTTGAACCGATTCCAGCGGTATTCGACGAGCCGGCAGTTGCAGAAGACGACGACGAACTGGCCGAGCCGGTTCTTTCACGTTATTCATTGATCGAAGCCACCCATGTGACGACAGCTACTTTGAATCTGCGCAAGGGCAGCGGCACAGGTTATCCAGTACTCAAGGTCATTGACCAGGGTTCCAAGGTCCGGTCGATGCTTCAGCAGGGACTATGGTCCCAAGTGCAGTGCGGCAAATTGCTCGGCTGGGTTCCCAGCATGTACTTGCAGGAGATTCCATCGCGTCCAGCCAAAGGCGGATTGATTGCCGTTCCCAACCAGCGTGCGCTGACCACCATTGGCTTGAACGCGCGTCGCGGTCCTGGCGATCACTATTCGTTGGCGCGAATCCTGCCTGCAGATACTGCGGTTGTCATTGTGGCCCGACAGGGCGCGTGGCGGCGGATCGACCGTGACGGCGAAGAAATGTGGATCCCCGCCAGCCAACTACGCACGGTGTACTAACGGCCGTGCCCTTTCGCTAGACGATTTGCAGTTCTGCTGAAGTAACTAGACCGCATTCCGTAGCAATGACCGCAAGCTGCACCCTATTGGTCACGTCCAGTTCCTCCATGATGCGTGCCAAGTGGAGTTTAACGGATCCTTCGGAGATGTGCGCGATGCGTGCGATCTGCGAATTCGTAAGGCCAGCCGCGACCAAGCGTGTAAGGCTGCGATCACGTTCACTGAGTTTGCGTACGGCAGTTTGCTGCGTTGCTCGGCGGACAATACTCGTTGTCGGCTCCCAGCCATCTTCGGGTTGGGCAAACAGCTGGTACCCGGCGATTAGCATCCGCAAGGCACTGGGCAATTCCGAACTGATGGAACTTTTCGAAAGCAGCGCCGAACTGCCTGCATCGTAGGCCTGTGTGATCTCGTCGCGACGGTATCGGGTAGCGAGCACGACAATCTTGGTAGTTGGTGTCTGTTCGGCGATTTCCCGGATCGAGCTGAGCAGGTCAGTCCCGTTCAGCGATGATTCCATAATGACAACATCTGGCTTCAACTCGCTCGCCGCTTCAACAGCCGCTGACATGCAATCCGAAACATGCTCGATCACCATGTCGCTGGCCTCGGCTAAGACGCCAGCAATCCCGGCCCGTGAGAAATGGTCACTATCAGCCAGATGAATACGGATATGCGACATACAAGAATCCTCAGTGCTTAAAACCCACAGTTATCCTTGCCAAGCCTTTTCAACACATCCACGTGTGCGGCGAGCTAGCAGGTGTTTCACAGTCTATGGTCAACTGGCCTAATTCGTTAGCTTGACAGGTAGCATTACAAGGCTATTGTCACATTGTTACTTTCCTGTTCAGGTAAATTTTCAGGTCAGAATCCGAAAGTAGATTATTTACTCTAATGGCATGAACTTAAATTACTAGTCAGTATTACCTGCTGGTCATTGATTTTGGCCGTCTGGCTAAGAAGTTTGACCTGAGTATGCAAAGAAATGGCTGAAAGAAACCTGTGAGCCGAGGTTCATCCAACATAGGGTCAAATACGGAGCTCTTTGGAGTTCCCTAGATCACAACCAACTTTTGGAGGATAGTGGTGCAAGCAGATAATTTGCCACCAGCTAAGGGCGCGAAGCTCAAGGCGGCCCGTCCGGTGCTCGCTGGCGCAGTCGTCGCGAGCCTGTTCGTGGCTCCGACCGTAACCGCAGCATATGCAGCTCCTGAGGATCATTCAGAAGCATTCGGCCAGGTCATCAATGTCGACGGACTCGGGCTAGAAGTAGCTGACGCCGGCTACTCATTCTCGGCCAACCCGAGCTCGCCTGAAGCCCAGGCAAACCCATTGAACGTTGCGGCGCTTAACGGAGCGCTGGATCTGACGCTTCCGACCATCAACCTTCCAGTAATCAGCGAAGATGGAACCGGCCTCCTTGACCTCGGTCAGGCCGGCGCACTGTCCTCCTACGCGATCGCTGATACCCCAACCCATGCCAAGGCTTCGGCAGGCGTGCTGGGTGCCGACGGTGCATTGGCTGTTGACCAGAATACAGGCGAACTAGCAACCGTCGATCTAACCAAGCTGTTCAGCCAGATCGGCGCCGACGGCTTGACCGAAGCAGTTCTCGACGAGGCTCAACTGCAGCTGGGTGCACTAGGCTCCACGACTGAGCGCACCGATGGTGCGGATCCAACGCACGAGTACCAGATTGCTTCGGCGACTGTAGACCTGCATAGCCCACTGCTCACCGAGCTCAACGGGACCCTAACTTCTACCACGACCGCACTCGGTACCGCATTGGATGGCCTGGTTGGCGAAGGCGGGACGGTATCCGATCTCGTTGCTGCCCTCAACGGCATCAACCTCAATGTACTCGTTGCTCAGGTTGGCCTGTCCAATTCCCAGCTGACCATCAATGGACTGGATGACGTCGTTGGAATCGCAAACGGAGTGTTGTCCGAAGAATTGGTCTCGGAATCGGGTTTGGTTTCGGTGAACTTAGGTGCCGGGACTGTCAATATTGACCTTTCCAAGGTGGTCGAAGGCGGACTGAACGACCAGCCAGCCAACACCAAGTTGCTGGATGACGCAATCGCGCAGCAGATCAGCACTGAGCTGACCGGACTGCTTGACGAAGTCGTCACCAACCTGACCACTGCCGTTAATGATGCTCTCGCAGCTGCGACATTCACCCTGACGGCGGACGTAAACGCTAACGTTGCACTGCTAGGGGATGTCGTAGACGGTGGCATCAATATCAGCGGTTCGCTTGCTGACCTGCTCAATGGCAATAGCGACGCGTTCATCGTAGACAACAATCTGTCACTCCTCGCTGGGACTCTAGATCTGACCGCAGTTCTCAATGCCGTTACCGATTCGGTATTCGCCATTTTGGATTCGACTCTGACGGAAGTCACCGCTGTGGTTGATGGTCTTCCTGCAGCCTTGAATGGAGCGGTTGCCAACGTGGTCGCGCCATTGATTGACGGAGCGATCGAGCCACTGCTTGAAGGTGTTCTGGAAATCACCATCAACGAGCAGGGCACGATTGCAAGCTCGGAAGTAAACAACCTTGCAGCAACTTCTGCCGCTGCGCAGACTGTCGCCCCAGCTCCCGAGGGTGAGCTGAACTACGTTACGGCTTTGGCAATTGACGTTTTGCCTGATGCTGCGGCGCTTGCAGTTGGCGTTGATCTGGGTACCTCGGCAGTTCGTGCTGCTGCTGAGTACGCTGATGTCGTTATCACCAGCCCCGTACCGACCGACTCCTTCACTGATGGTGACGATGTCGTAGTAATTGGTACCGGCGAACCCAACACCGATATCGAAGTTAGCCTCGATGGTGGAAGCACTGTCACCGTTACGACTGACGAAAACGGTAACTGGACCACTACGTTCCCAGCCGTCCCTGAGGGGCAACACACCATCACCGCAACGGACGGATCCTCCGAAGATCAAGTAACCATTACGGTTGATCCTGCTGAAACGGGCGTAGACTCAACTGCTGATTCGACCGCTGACGCTACTGCTGATTCGACCGCTGATGCTACTGCTGATTCGACCGCTGATGCTACTGCTGATTCGACCGCTGATGCTACTGCCGATGCAACTGCTGATTCGACCGCTGATGCTACTGCCGATGCAACTGCTGATTCGACCGCTGATGCTACTGCCGATGCAACTGCTGATTCGACCGCTGATGCTACTGCCGATGCAACTGCTGATTCGACCGCTGATGCTACTGCCGATGCAACTGCTGATTCGACCGCTGATGCTACTGCCGATGCAACTGCTGATTCGACCGCTGATGCTACTGCCGATGCAACTGCTGATTCGACCGCTGATGCTACTGCCGATGCAACTGCTGATTCGACCGCTGATGCTACTGCCGATGCAACTGCTGATTCGACCGCTGATGCTACTGCCGATGCAACTGCTGATTCGACCGCTGATGCTACTGCCGATGCAACTGCTGATTCGACCGCTGATGCTACTGCCGATGCAACTGCTGATTCGACCGCTGATGCTACTGCCGATGCAACTGCTGATTCGACCGCTGATGCTACTGCCGATGCAACTGCTGATTCGACCGCTGATGCTACTGCCGATGCAACTGCTGATTCGACCGCTGATGCTACTGCCGATGCAACTGCTGATTCGACCGCTGATGCTACTGCCGATGCAACTGCTGATTCGACCGCTGATGCTACTGCCGATGCAACTGCTGATTCGACCGCTGATGCTACTGCCGATGCAACTGCTGATTCGACCGCTGATGCTACTGCCGATGCAACTGCTGATTCGACCGCTGATGCTACTGCCGATGCAACTGCTGATTCGACCGCTGATGCTACTGCCGATGCAACTGCTGATTCGACCGCTGATGCTACTGCCGATGCAACTGCTGATTCGACCGCTGATGCTACTGCCGATGCAACTGCTGATTCGACCGCTGATGCTACTGCCGATGCAACTGCTGATTCGACCGCTGACGCTACTGCCGACGCAGAGGCTGACGCTACTGCCGACGCAGAGGCTGACGCGACCGCTGACGCTACTGCCGACGCAGAGGCTGACGCGACCGCTGACGCTACTGCCGACGCAGAGGCTGACGCTACTGCCGATGCGACTGCTGATGCTGACGCTGACGCTGACGCGACCGCTAACGCTGAAGCTGACGCAGCATCCGCGGGCGATTCTGCATCGAATGGATCTGACGAAGACTCCAGCTCCAACGGTCAGAACGATGGCAAGAACGATGACAAGCTGGCTGATACCGGCGCATCGGGTGTTCTCCTGGCAGGCGGTGCAGCAGTACTGCTGGCGCTGGCTGGTGCGGGCATCATGATTGCTCGTCGCAAGCGTGCCTAGTAGCTTGATCTTGTAATAAATTCGGCAAGCCGGGCTGACCGCATGGGTCAGCCCGGCTTATCGTCTATTCTGTGCTTAATATGTTGGGTGCAAAACCCTAAATAAGAAATAAAATTGAAGATTGGCTGCTCGTAGAATGACGATCCATTCTACGAGCGAAAATCGGATTCCCGAACGGACAGGAATGGGAAATGACGGTATCTTCTGGCACCGCCAAGAGTAGGAAATATCCGTTATGGCTTCGGCTAGTTGGATTCGTCTGTGTCTTGCTCACTGCTTGGCATATTTTTGCGACGTTCCTCTGGGTGGCTCCCGCAAATGAGATTCGTAAAATAGTTCCAGACAATGCGTTGCGCAACTACATGATGCCCATGTTTGGACAAAGCTGGTCGGTATTTGCTCCGAAACCGGTCGATGGCGACTATTCCTTCGAAGTTCGTGCCAGCATCGTGGATGATGCAGGCGAAGAACGCACCACGGCATGGATTGATCCTGTGAAGCGCGAAATGAACATGATCCATCACAATCTTTTCCCGCCGAGGGCCGCGCTAGCGGGAGACCGGCTCTCAAGCGTTTACCAGAATTCATGGCGAAAACTAAACGACAATCAGCAAGAATCAGTCGAGCTCAGTTACTTCAAAGGTGATGACTGGACTCAACGCATGACTAACCGCCTCAATAGCCAAATTACGAAGAACTCGAGCAATTCGAAAAATAGAACGGCTGATTTCCTGGTCGCAGAAAAGCAGGCAAGTGCCTACGCCACTCAAGTTGCAAAGGCGGTCTGGGGCGATGAAGAGATAACTAGAATCCAGTTCAGGGCGGGTCGCCAAGGAGTCATTCCTTTTTCGCAGAGGAATGATGAAAATGCGAAACGGCCAAAGCCTGTCACCATCGAATCAGGTTGGCGTGGAATGACGGTAATGGATGGTCAAAGCCAAGAAAACTTTGCCAAGGTCTTCAACTCGTTGGAAGGGGTGAATGCAGGTAAATGAATATAGCTTCGAAGGTTTTGACCGCGATTGCTCGCATATGGTCCGCATTCTGGCGTGAGGGTCCACCGTACTTCCTCAATGTTTGCAAGAACGTAGTTGCTACCGTAGAGGGCTGGCTGTATGACCAGAAACGCGCTCTCTACGGCATCGCTGTGGCTCGTATCCTGTTCGGGTTAGCTGCATTAGGCTTGCTGCTGACTAATTTCAACACCCGTCTCTACACCTATGGAAGCGGTGCCGCTTGGTCCGGGCAACTTGAAGAACCAATCAGCTCATTCGGCAAAAGCGGCTTTTTTGACTTCTTCTTCTCGATCGCGAAGAACGATACCTCGGTGACCATCTTCTTCCTAATGATGATGGTATTGGCCGTAACGCTCATAATTGGCTACCGCGCACGTATCTTGCTTCCAATATTCTTGTGGCTATGGATCGGGTTCATTGAAACCCCGTTCTTTGGCAGCGACCAGGGGGACAACGCGATGCGCATTGCCATGTTCCTGATGATGTTCACTGATCATTCGGCTCGATGGTCGCTTGATGCACGCCGTCGTGGACGAAATGCCGACTTCAGCGGCAACGTGTTCCAAAAGCTGTGGAATGGTGCCCATGTATTGCCTGCCCCGTTGACCGCTCTTTGGCATAACCTGGCCATTATCGCCTTGGCCTGCCAGGTATTCATGATTTATGTTTCGGGTGCCTTGTTCAAGTCCACCGGTGAACCGTGGCAGGAAGGAACGGCTGTCTATGGTCCGCTGCACACCATGCGCTTTGGACCGTGGCCCGAAATCAGCGAACTGATAACCACTATGGGATGGTCTGTGGCCATTGCGAGTATTGGATCCATCATTCTGCAAGTCAGCTTCCCAGGGGCACTGCTATTCCGGTGGACACGAATACCTGTGCTGTTCGCGATGGTTTCGTTCCATATTGGTATTGCCATCTTGATGGGCCTTCCGTGGTTCTCTTTGGCAATGGTTGGCGTAGATGCCATCTTCATCCGTGACGTCACCTGGAGCCGCTTAGCGAATTGGTTCAAGAAGGCAGCCAAGGATGCGCCTGCCGATGTGGCCGCTCCAGAAATGAAGACGGTTGTGGGCGATAAACGGAATGAAGAGCTGCACGAAAAAGTCAGCGTCTAGTACCCGGTAAAACCGAGGGGCTGTCTCCTGAATAATCAGGAAACAGCCCCTCGCTGCGCTTGGCGGATTATTCGCCTACGTAGAACAGGCGCTTGTTCACGAACTCGTCCATGCCCAGCGGGCCAAGTTCGCGGCCGAAGCCTGAACGCTTCACGCCGCCGAATGGCATTTCTGCACCCTCAGCGCTGGCTGCGTTCACGTTGGTCATGCCGGACTGCAGCTTCTGCGCCACCTTGGAGGCGCGCTCGACGTCGGTGGAGTGCACCGAACCGCCCAGGCCGTAGATGGTGTCGTTAGCCAGCTCGGTGGCTTCCTCGTCGCTGGATACCTTGTAGACCACGGCTACCGGGCCGAACAGCTCCTCGTAGTAGGCACGCATGTCCTTGGTGACGCCGCTCAGCACCGCAGGGGAGTAGTACGCGGAAGGGCCGTCGTGCAGCACGCCGCCGGCATGCAGGGTCGCGCCCTTGGAGACCGCATCCTGCACCTGTGCGTGCAGATCCTCGGCGGCCTTGCGCGAGGACATCGGGGCGAACGTGCCTTCCTCTTCCTTCATCGGGTCGCCGGCCTTCAAGCCCGACGCACGCTGGGTCAGCTCGGCAACGAAATCATCGAAGATGTCCTCCATGACGATCATGCGCTTGTTCGAGTTGCAAGCCTGTCCGGTATTGTCGATGCGGAAGCCCCACGCAGTCTCGGCAATGCCGGCGACGTCGTCGGAGTCGAGCACGACGAATGGATCCGATCCGCCCAGCTCCAGCACTGCCTTCTTCAGGTTCCGGCCTGCCTGCTCGCCGATGATAGCGCCCGCGCGTTCCGAACCGGTCAGCGAAACGCCCTGGATGCGGGGATCAGCGATGATGGTCGAGATCTGATCGTGGGTGGCGAACAGGTTGTTGTAAACGCCTGCAGGCACGCCGGCCTCATCCATGATTTCCTGGATGGCCAGAGCCGAGCGCGGGCAGGACTCTGCATGCTTCAAGATGATGGTGTTGCCCAGCATCAGGTTAGGCGCCGCGAAGCGGGCCACTTGGTACAGCGGGAAGTTCCACGGCATGATGCCCAGCAATGGGCCCACCGGGCGCTTCTGCACGATGGCCTTGCCGCCGGAGAAGGACTTGATCTCCTGGTCCGCAGCCAATGCAGGGCCCTCGGTGGCGAAGTACTCGAAGATCTCCTGGCAGAATTCTGCCTCACCCACGGCCTCGGACAGTGGCTTGCCCATCTCGGTGGTCATGATCTTGCCGAGCTCGGCAGCGCGCTCGGCGAAGAGCGCTCCGACCTTGGAGACAATCTTGGCGCGTTCGTTGATGTCGACGTCCTGCCATGATTCGTAGGCGGTCTGCGCTGCAGCCAATGCCTGCTCGACTTGCTCGTCGGTTGCTGCGTCGAACTCCTCGACAACTTCACCGGTAGCCGGGTTCAAGACCTTGTAGGTTGGGGCGCTCATCAATGCTCCTGTCGTTTGCACAAAAGTGGCCAGCGTAAGCCGCGTGGCTCTAACGTTAGCGGACTCCACGCAATAAATGAATGTAATTCACTTCATATTGCGTCTACTCCGAGCTTATCCGCAGAAACAAGTTTCAGCCACCAAGGAACAGCAGGAATTTCGCTTGCGAAAAAGATGCAGACAGAAGCGAGCGAAAAAGCCGTGGCTTCCAAGTCATGTCTTGGAAACCACGGCTTGAGAGCACAGATAATTACGCTGTGATCAGTGGATCGCTAGCTGATAGCGGAAGTTCGCCACCAATCGATTCCTGCATCGCCTTGGGCAATCGTGGCAATCTGGGTCAATTCAGCCTCGGAGAAGTCGAGGTTCTCCAGCGCACCAAGGTTCTCGTCCAGCTGCTTGGTGGACGAAGCGCCAATCAGCACCGAGGTTGCCGCACCTTCGCGCAGCAGCCAAGCCAAGGCCATCTGTGCCAGCGACTGCCCGCGCTTCTTGGCGACCTCGTTCAGGTTGCGGATCTTGGCGAGGTTCTCATCGGTCAGCTGGGCTTCGAGCGAACGGCGTCCGCCCTGGCGCACCACATCGGTGGTTTCCAGGTACTTGTCGGTGAGCAGGCCTTGGGCCAGCGGGGTGAAGGCAATGGTGCCCATGCGTTCCTTTTCCAAGGTCTGCAGCAGGCCGTGCTCCACCCAAGGGTTCAGGATGTTGTACGACGGCTGGTGGATGACCAGAGGGGTCCCCAGGTCCTTGGCGATGGCGGCGGCTTCAGCAGTGCGTTCTGCCGAGTACGAGGAGATGCCCACATAGGTGGCCTTGCCTTGGCGAACCAGGGCATCCAACGCGCCGATGGTTTCGTGCAGGGGAGTCTTCGGATCGAAACGGTGCGAATAGAAGATGTCCACGTAGTCCAGATTCATCTTCTTCAGCGAAGCCTCGCAGGAGGCCAGCAGGTATTTGCGCGAACCGAAGGTGCCGTACGGGCCTGGCCACATGTCGTAGCCGGCCTTGGACGAAATGACCAGCTCGTTGCGGTACGGCTTGAAGTCCTTGAGCATCATGCGGCCGAAGTTCTCTTCGGCTGAGCCTGCCGGAGGGCCGTAGTTGTTGGCCAGGTCGAAGTGGTTGATGCCGTGGTCGAAGGCATGGCGCAGGATCTCGCGCTGGGTGTCGAAGGGGCGGTTGTCGCCGAAGTTCCACCACAGTCCCAATGACAGCGGCGGCAAGCGCAGGCCGGATTCGCCCACGCGGCGGTAGCCGAAATGCTCATAGCGGTCTGCGGCAGCGGTGTAGGGGCGGTGCAGTTCAGGGATGGACGGGAGGCGTTCGTATTCCACGAGGCACCTTTCTGCCAGGCCAAGCGCTGGCGTGCGGAAATCGATGTGAAGTCAATTTCCACAATAGGCCAGAGCCTGAACTAAACAAATAGAGCCCAGGTGAATCCGCTGTGTGCGTAAAGGATTAGCGGATCGCATTAAATGATGAACCGACCCGCCAGGCCAAGGAGGTAACGCCTGTGCGGATCGGTTCATCTAGATCACTCGCACCTTGAGAAGGTATTAACCACACTAGGAGCTGATTCTTGTAAAAAGCTGAACACTACGTGTGCGGTCTCTCAGGAAAAGTTGTTGCTAGTAATTCGAGGGCGGATCCGAAGCGGGGAATGATTCGTCTTCCCACTCTTCGACGAGCGCTTCATCGTGCTCGTCATGGTGCTTCTTTTCCTCTTCGGCAAGTCGCAGCTTTTCCTCTTCAACGCCATCGGGCTGCCCAGCAGCTGATTGTTCAGGCATGCTCTTCCTCCCAACTTCCGTGGGCCACCCCCAGCGGGTGGCCTGACACTGTGTCTTCAGTGTTCACCTATTCGACGCGGTTGTCGAGGGCGGGACGGAACTCTGATTTCGACTTCACCGCCGCTACAGGATTTAATCGGAGGCATGCCGATGATCAATAATCCCGCAGACGGTTCCGAAATCTTCTTTGACGATGACGGGGCCGCCGGGGAACCGATTCTGTTCCTCCACGGCTCCGCCCTGTCCCGCTCCATCTGGAGAGGGCTCGGCTACACCAAGGCGCTCGGCGAGAACCACCGCACCATCCGCATGGACCTGCGCGGACATGGGAAATCAGCCAAGTCCCACGACGTAGCCGATTACACCATGGACAAGGTGGTCAGCGACATCCACGCCGTCATGGATCATCTGGGCATCAAACGCATCCATATCGTCGGCTACTCCTTCGGCGCACGTACCGGCCTGCACATGGCCATGCACCGTCCCGAGCAGGTGATTTCGCTGATCATGCTCGGCGGCACCTATGAAATCACCCCCGGCGAAATCGGGAAGCTCTTCTTTCCTGGTTACCTTGATGTCCTCCGCAACGGCGATATCGAAGGTTTCGTCACCGGGCAGGAAAAGAATGGGCGCCTGGACCCAGCAACCCGCCTGGCCTTCAAGTCCAATGACCCGCTAGCGCTGGCCGCCTACTACGAAGCTGCCGAGACCCTGCAGAACATCGAGGTGTCCGAGCTGGCGAAGATCAGGATCCCGACCCTGCTGCTGATCGGCACCAGGGACCAGCCGCGCTTCGACCAGAACAAGATCATGGTCCGCACCTTGCCCAATGCGCGCATGGTGGCCTTGCCAGGCCGGACCCACGGCAGCACCCTGTACCCGATTGAACCGGTAGTGAGCGCCATCAAGTCCTTCTGGTCAGGTCGCCAGGCATGAGTTTTGCCCCCTTCGACCTGAACCGGATCTCTTCCGGCCTGGCCTTCGGGCCCAGCAGGGAAGAGCTCTTCGCATCCGTGGCGGCCAATCCCGCGCAGCCGCTGGTGATCCAGGCTCCGCCGGGATCCGGCAAGACGACCATCGTTCCGCCCACGGTAGCCAACGCGCTGCATCAGGCCGGGTTGGGCGGCAAGGTCATCGTGACCCAGCCGCGCCGTGTCGCCGCCCGCGCGGCAGCCCGCCGCCTCGCCCAGCTGGATGGATCGGCGGTAGGGCAGCGCGTCGGCTTCGCCGTGCGAGGGGAACGCAAAGCGTCGGCGCAGACCCGCGTGGAATTCGTGACAGCCGGCCTCATGCTGCGTCGGCTGCTGGCGGATCCGGATCTTGACGGTGTCAGTGCGGTGATCATTGATGAGGTCCATGAGCGGTCTATTGATACCGATTTGCTGCTGGCCATGGTCAACCAGGTCAGTGAATTGCGCGATGACTTCTCGCTGATCGTGATGAGTGCTACCTTGCATGCCAGCGAGCTTTCGGAGCTGATGGTGCGCGATACGGCAGCACCGGTGCTCAGCGCGCAGACCGCCCAGTTCGAGGTGGAAGAAGCCTTCGACAGTTTCGCGGGGATCAGGAATGCCGAACGCGGGCTGAACGACGACTACTTGCGCCATGTAGCGTCCGTCGCGGTACGCCATGCGGCGGAAGCCAATGCGGCCAGCGGCACCCCGGTGGACACGCTGGTCTTCGTGCCCGGCGTTCGGGAAGTCGAACGCGTCTGCTCGCAGATCGCAGCCGCAGGCGTGCCGGTCTTTGCCTTGCACTCGCAGATTTCTTCCAAGGAACAGGACCGGATCCTGGGCGAACCGGAACCGGGCAGCGACCCGCGGATCATCGTCTCCACCTCCATTGCCGAATCATCGGTCACGGTGCCGCGGGTGCACCTGGTCATCGATGCCGGCTACGCCCGCGAGCCGCGCCGAGACAGCTCGCGCGGCTTCTCCGGGTTGATGACCGTGGTGGCCAGCCGTTCCGCAGCCACCCAGCGGGCGGGCCGTGCAGGACGCCTTGGGCCGGGCAAGGTGGTGCGCACCCTGGATCCGAAATCCTTCGCCGCCGCACCAGCGCACTCCACGCCGGAAATCCGAACCGGAGATCTGGTGGCCGCGGGCTTGTCGCTGGCGGCGTGGGGGACCCCGCGTGGCGAGGGGCTTGCCATGTGGGAGGCTCCGCCGACTGGCGCCATGGCCAGCGACGAACAGGTCCTGCGCAGCCTGGACGCGGTGGATGAGGCAGGCCAGATCACCTCGCTGGGCGAGCAGATGATGAAGATTCCAGCGGACCCGCGTGCCTCCCGCGCGCTGCTGGAGGGAAGCCGGATCTTCGGTGCCCGGGCTGCCGCGGATGCTGTTGCCTTGCTGGCCAGCTCCGAGCGCATCGCCAGCGCGGACCTGAACGAGCTGCTGGTCGCGGTGGCCCGGAATTCGCATCCGGCGCACCGCGCCTGGAAGCATGAAGCGCAGCGCCTGGAAAAGCTCGTGGGAGCTGCGGGGCCGAGCACCGGAAGGCAGGCTGGATCGGCAGCCACGGCATTGGCAGGGGTGTGCGCGTTGGCGTACCCGCAATGGATTGCCCGCAAGACCGGGCCGGACGAGTACCTCCTGGCCTCGGGAACCCGCGCCACGCTGCCTCGGGGCAGCGCGCTGATGCATGAAGAATTTCTCGCGGTCGCCGAGGTGTCCCGCACCGGATCCAAGGCCATGATCCGGCGGGCTATCGGCATTGACTTGGAGACGGCCATAGACCTGCTGCCGCAGATGCACCAGATGCGTGAGGTGGCAGAAATGTCCGACGGCAGGATCACCGCCCGCCGGATCGAAAGTTTCGGCGAGATCGAGCTTGTAGCCCATCCGATCAAGGCCACCGAGGAACTGGGGATGCAGGCTGTGGCCAGCGCCCTTGCCACGCAGGGCATGCGCTTCTTCGGTACCCACGAGAAATTCGATGCCTTGCGTCGGCGCATGGCAGTGGCCCGCCGTTTGCTCGGGGAACCTTTTGTCCGGGTTGACGACCAGAGCCTGGTTGACGCTGCAGATCATTGGCTGCAGCCGGTACTGCGGAAGATTGCTTCCGGCACGAATGCAGCCAAGGTCGACCTGTATTCGGCATTGCGGACATTGCTGCCCTGGGAGCATGCCCATGATTTCGATTCCCTGGTGCCCGAGCGGCTCCAGGTTCCTTCGGGATCGAGAATTTCTGTGGCCTACCCCGAGGTCGGTGAATCTGGTCCTGCGGTTGTCGCGGTGAAACTGCAGGAATGCTTCGGGCTGGAGGACTCGCCCCGCCTGGTCAATGGCAAGATGCCGGTGCAATTCCATCTGCTGTCGCCGGGTGGCAGGCCACTGGCGGTGACCGATGACTTGGTGAGTTTCTTCAATGGACCCTATGCCCAGGTGCGTGCTGAAATGCGCGGGCGCTACCCGAAGCATCCCTGGCCGGAGAATCCGTGGGATCACGTGGCCACCGCAAAGACGAAGAAGCGCTTGGGCGAGCAATAGAAAAAGCACGCCCGGACCGCGGCTCAGATTGAGCCAGGTCCCGGCGTGCTTTCCTGCGTCCTGGTACTAAGCGAAGGCGGAGAGGCCGGTGATGTCGCGGCCCATGATCAAAGCCTGCACGGTTTCGGTGCCTTCATAGGTGTGGATCGCTTCCACATCGGCGAAGTGGCGGGCCACGCGGTTGCTGGTCAGGATGCCGTTGCCGCCGAGCAGGTCGCGGGCATTCGCCGCGATGGAGCGTGCGGTGCGGGTGGCGGTGTACTTGGCCAGCGAAGCCTGCGGCCCGGTCAGCTCACCGGAGGTTTCGCGCTTGGCCGCCTGCATCACCAGAACCTGGATGGTGGCCAGCTCGGACTGCATGCGCGCCAGCCGTTCCTGGACGATCTGGCTGGCAGCCAGCGGGCGGCCGAACTGCACGCGCTGCTTGGCGTAGTTCACTGCCGACTCGTAGCATGCGGTCGCGTGGCCTGCGGCAGACCAGGCGACGCCCAGGCGGGTGGCGAAGAGGACACGGGAGGTGTCCTTGAAGCTCTTGGCTTCCGGCATCACATCCTCATCTGGAACGAAGACGTTGTCCATGCGGATATGCGCCTGCCAGATGGCGCGAAGGGACAGCTTGTTCTCGATGGTGGTGGCCTTGTAGCCCTCGGCATCCTGGTGGACGATGAAGCCGCGGACCTTGCCCTCGTCATCACGAGCCCAGACGATGCTCACGCCGCCGATCGAGCCGTTGCCGATCCATTTCTTCTCGCCGCTCAGTCGGTAGCCGCCCTCGACCTTGGTTGCGCGGGTTTCCAGCGACACCGAGTCGGAACCGTGGGTGGGCTCGGTCAACGCGAAGGAGCCTGGGAGCTCGCCGCGCAGCATGGGGATGGCGTACTTCTGGATCTGCTCTTCGTTGCCGCAGTACAGCACCGAGCGAAGGGCCAGGCCGCCCTGGACGCCGACAATGGTGGAGACGGAGCCATCGCCACGGGCCATTTCCATGTTGACCAGACCGGCAGCCAGCGGACTCATTTCCGCGTAGCCCTCGGGATTCAGGCCATCGCGCAGGAGATCTGCGTCGCCAAGCTTCTTGATCAAGTGCAGCGGGTAGTCGGCCTTGTCCCAGTACTCGTGGATGTCGTGCTTGACCTCTTCGAGGATGAACTTGCGGGCCTTGGCGCGCCAAGCATTGTCCGCTTCGCCGACTTCGGCAAAGACTCCGGTCGGGTCGGTGTTGACGTCCTCCGACCACAGGTCGTATTCGGGTTCAACAACGCCTGCGGGAAATTCGAATTCGGTCTCCAGCTGGGACATTTCGGGTGCTCCTAATAGCTAGGGTGAAAAAGTTTCACTCACTAGACTAGTGGAACGCAGTGCCATGTCAAGAAACTAGGTTTCAAGGTGTGGGGGACAGATTACTTTCCGTGCTCTTTAAGTGCGCGGGAGACCGCTTGGAGAATATCCTTCTCCTCGGCGGCGGCGTCCAGCACCGAGACCACCACGCTGGGGGACGCGGGCTTGGCAGGGGTTGCCTTCTGGTCCGGGTCGAGCAGATCTGCGAAGCGGTTGAGGAACTGGCGTACGTCGTTGGCCAGCTTGGTGCGGTCAGTGCTGTGCGCATCCTTCAGCCAGCTGCGCAGATGGTCATTATGGATGGCCACCAGACCGGCGCTGACGCCTAGGCACAGCGACTTCTCCGATGCGGTCTTCGCCAAGTCGCGGCGCTTCAAGAATCCATAGAAAGCGCGTTCGTATCGGTGGGTGGAAACCAGCTCGCGCTCGCGCAACGATGGCACCGAGGAGAGCAGCTTGTGGCGCAGCGCGGCTCCTTCGGGATTGACCGTGTACTGGTCGAAAACTACATGCGCGGCATCGATGAGCGTAGTGATCGCATCAACCGACGAGGCTGCCAGCGTGGTCTCGACGTGCGCAATGATCATTTCCTGGTCGGCAAAGACCATGTTCTCTTTCGAACCGAAACGGCGGAAGAAGGTGGAACGGGAAATACCGGCGGCAGCTGCCAGCTCATCGACGCTGGTGGCATCGAAGCCCTGCGTAATGAGCAGATCTAGGGCTGCTGGGGGAACTGCGGAAGAAGCGATCATGATTCACGAATTTAGCATGATTCAAGCTGGGAGATTCTTGGGTTCAGCTTTGCGCGCCGCCCAAATGATTGTGAACTACTGCGCCCATGACTACGCTGAACATCAGGGCGTTCTATAGAAGATCGCCATTTCTGGACTAAAAGAAAGAGAAGTGAGGGCCCATGGGAATCTCGATTGCAAACGCCGCGCTACGTTTGGTCAGTGGCGCGTTCATTCTCAACAGCGGCATCAACAAGTTGCGCATCGATGAAGCGAGCGCGGCAGGCCTGCAGCAGATGGCAGCCAACGGCGTGCCGCAGCTGGCCGAGCTGGAACCAGCAGTTTTCGGCAAGGCTGTCTCCATCAGCGAGATCTCGCTGGGCAGCGCCCTGCTGCTTCCGCTGATTCCATCGCGTCTTGCGGGCTTGGGCCTGGGTGCCTTCTCCGGCGTGCTGCTGGCTTCCTACCTGCGCACCCCGGGCATGACGGAATCCGATGGCATCCGTCCGACCGCAGACGGCACCGCCCTGGCCAAGGATGTCTGGCTGGCAGGTATTGCGGTGGCCCTGATCTTTGGCCGCAAGGCAGCCAAGAAGATCAAGAAAGCGAAATAAACGCTTGAGCAAAGCGCTCAGCTGGCCTTAAGTTGATCTTGAAGACTGCGGTTTTCAGCGGCCATATTTGAACCACAAGCTAAGAGGAGAACCAATGGGTTTCTTAGATGATGCAAAGAAGAAGCTGGGCGAGGCAGTCGAAAACGCGAAGGAATTCGCCGGAGACGCCAGCGAGAACATCAAGAGCTTCGCAGCTGATGCCCAGGAGAAAATCGGCGAGAAGGTCGACGAGTTCAAGCACGGCGACAACGAAGAAGATCCTGAAGACAAGGTCTAAGGGCCATAAGGCAAACGCCTGATCCACCGACGTTCACGTCATGGATCAGGCGTTTGCCTTTGACGCGTTGCCTAGCGCCGGGCCTTCTGGCCGTCGCTGAGGAACGCAACAACCAGCACGGCGGCCACGGCGATGAAGCCTGGCAGCATCAACGCCTGCCCCAAGCCGACAGACATGGCTTCCATGATCACCGCAGGATCCTTGGAGCCCGCCTGCGCGATCTGCGCCGAAACACGGGCATCCATCATCACCGCGATCAGCGCCGACCCAAGGACCGAACCGATTTGCCGGGTGGTGTTGTAGATTCCCGAACCGGCACCGGCATCACGCGCGGTCAAGTCCTTGGTGGCCGCCAGCGACAGGGACGGCCAGATCATGGCTGAACCGACGCCTTGGACCGCCGAAGGGATCAGCAGGGCCCACAGCGGGATATCGGCGTGCATCAGGAAGGCATAGGCCACCGTGGCACCGCCAAACAGGAAGAACCCGGGCACAGCCAGGATCCGCGGACTGAGCTGATTGACCTTCTTGCCCAGCTGCGGAGCGATGAAGATCGCCACCAGGGCCATCGGGGAAATCATCAACGCGGATGCGGTCGGACTCAGACCGCGCACGTTCTGCAGGAAGAACACCATAGGCAGGGCGATAGTCGCGATCGTCAGGCCCATGAACGTGATCGCGACGTTGGCCAGCGAGAAATTGCGCACCGTGAACAAGCGCAGTGGAACCAGCGGCTCGGATTTGGTCTTCGACTGCCACCGGACGAAGGCACCCATCAGCACAATGCCGATGATGATCAGATGCCACGAATTCAGCGGGCCAATAAATGGTTCCCAGTTGGTGGCGTCGCCTTCCTGGATGCCGAAGACCAAGCAGAACATGGCCAGCGCCGAGAGGAAGACGCCGAACCAGTCGAAGGAATGCGAATGGGCTTCAAGCGCGGGAACGAACTTGAAGACCATGGCCAGGCTGAGAACCGAGATGGGCAGGTTGATGAAGAAGATCCACTCCCAGCCAATGGAGTCCACCAGCAAGCCGCCGGCAATCGGTCCAATCAGCGAGGCGATGCCCGCCACCGCACCCCACAATCCCATGGCCGCGCCGCGGTGCTGATACGGGAAGAGCCGGGTAATCAGCGTCATGGCCTGCGGGGAAATCATCGAAGCGCCCAGGCCCTGGACGGCGCGTGCTGCCACCAGGGAACCGAGGGAATCGGACAGGCCGCACCACAGCGAGGCCAGCGAGAAGACCACCATGCCGATGAGGTAGATGTTGCGCGGGCCAAAGCGGTCGCCGAGCCTTCCGGTGACCAGCAGCGGCACGGCGAAGGTGAGCAGGTAGGCGCTGTTGACCCACAGGATGCTGGAGATGTCGGCATCCAGCGACTTCATGATGGCAGGCATCGCGGTGGACACGATGGTGGTGTCCAGCAGGATCATGAAGAAGCCGATGACCAATGCCCAGAGGGCTCGCCACGCGGCTTTTCTGTCGAAGTGTGATTCGGGATTCGCAGTATCAGGCACCGCTCAAGGCTATTCCCTATTCGCCGGATGCGGAACCGATAGCGAACCTATGAAGGTTAATCAGTCGAAGCTCACATCACCGGAGATGCGGGTGGCGACATCACCGCTGACCCAAACACCGCGTTCGGTCGCTTCGATATGCAAGATTGCTTCACGGCCCAGGCGGGTTCCCTGGCGTACCGTATAGCGTTGCGGCGCATACCCGGATTGCGTCAGCCAGGTGCCGAACGCCGCGTTCAGCGAACCAGTGGCTGGGTCTTCAGGAACGGCCTCGCCGGGGATGAAGGCACGGACTTCATAGTCGGCGGGAGGCTGGAGCACTACATTGCGGAAACGCTCCTCGGAACGCTCGAAATCAGAAAAGTCCAAGGGACGCAGTTCTTCACGCGTCCCGGAAACCCGCGGGATGACCGATCCGCGCGGTTGCCACACGCTCTGCGAGACGCTGGAGGCCGTGTAGGGGCCGATGACTCCGACTTCCAACCCCTGGAGCGCCACGTAGTCCGGTTCGATACCCAGCACGATATCGGCGTCACGCAGCACCAGGCCGGCAGGATGCGGGCCGTTGACCAGCCACTGGTGGTCCACCACGTCTTCCTCGCGAATGCCCAGACCGGCAATCGCCCATTGCAGGACATCCGGCTCCAAAGGACCGGAGCGGGTGAGCGGGGGAGCGAGGAAAGCCAATCGCCGCGAGTGCCGGTCGCTGCTCTCGCGCTCCACGCGCACCGGGATCAAGCCGGCGCCGCACTGCTGGATCAGATGGCCGGACGGGCCGGCTTCCCCACCGGATTCCAACCAGGCATGGGCAGCGCCAAGGGTCGGATGGCCGGCAAAGGGAAGCTCGGTGCTCGGGGTGAAAATGCGGATGGCATAGTCGGCTTCCTCGTCGCTCGGTTCGACGAAGAATACGGTTTCAGCAAGATTCATCCACTGCGCAAAGTGCTGCATCTGGTCATCGCTCAGGCTGTCAGCATTGAACACGACTCCCAGGCCATTGCCGTTGAAAGCAGTGGGTGCAAAGACGTCAACCTGCTGATAAGAGAATGTGCGCGACATACTTAGCATGGTGGCACATTAACCAGCAGGTTGACCCGGTGTTACGTGTTAGGTCACGCAAAAAGTTGCGAACGCATCATGCAAGCGGACCTTCCTTACCAATGGTGCGCAACATCGATGACCAAGCGTGAACCGTCGCCAGGTCCAGCCAGGGTGAACACGCGCATCGGAAGCCGGGCCCTGGTGGAGATCCCCACCTTGGTCTGGCCTTCAAAGCTGCCCAGCCAGACCAACTGGCGGAACGTCGTATAGCCCAGATTCTTCACCTTCGCTCCGGGATTGAACCCCGGAGCTGTTGGTGCCTGCACCAGGATTTCCAAGTTGGCACCACCCGTGGTGGCCACCGGCAGTCCGGAACCGATTCCAGTCAGTTCGCTGACATACCTTGCCGAGTAGCTGGCAGCCGGTCCTGCCAGATCAATGACCAGCCGGTCAAAGCACAAATGGCGTCCGGTACGCAGATCCTGAATCGTGGAATGCGTGGACAAGGAACCGGTTTTGGCCAAAGAACCCCAATAGACCGTTGGACAGGAAGTGGATGCCTGCGCGGCCGGCGCCGGAGCCGCCGCGGAAGCCGGCGTCACGACGAGCAAGGCCGCCGCCACCGCGCCCAGCGCGATTCCAATTTTTTCGTGGCGCATAGGGATCACCGTCTTTCTTGGTTTGCGCCTGCTGGCAGAGCATACTGCCAGTGAATCTACTAAAGCCCTGGCCCATGTGAAGCACAAGGGCAAAAAGGAATTGGAACCACTCTGAGACGGTTCTGCAATGGTGCTGGAAACCTCCCGAACCATATGGTGGGACGAAGGTTCCGCACAGCATTTATTTAGCGCCATATGACATGCTTAAAGCATGTCTCCTACCCCCGTTGAACCTCTAGACGAAACCGTCGAGGAAGTCATTACAGCATCAAGCTTCCTCCCCGAATCGTTGCAATTCTGGGTTGTGCTGCTGATCGGTGCGCTCGTAGCCGCAATCTTGGCATTCGTTTTCAGCGGCGTGGCACGCCGCGTGCTGCGCCGGATCGGCGTGGATGAAGCCGATGTGAAAGCCACCAGATTCCCGTTCTTCGGCATGGTCACATCGATCATCGCGAAGTCGGCCTTCGCGGTTTTCTATAGCGATCGTCCCTGGTACAACCCCTGGCAGTTCGCCATCCTGATCGTTCTGGTTTTCTTCCTCACCTGGTTCATCATCAAGCTGGTGCGCGTGATTGAAGCGGGCATGATGGCACGCTTCGAGTCGAGATTCGGCCCAGGACGCAGGCTTGCCAAGGTCCAGACGCAGGTTGGCCTGATGCGCCGCGTGCTGATCGCGGTGTTGTGCATCCTTGCCGTCGCCGCGGTGCTGCTGACAATCGAACAGGTCAGGGCGCTGGGCGCCGGCCTGTTGGCGTCGGCCGGTCTGGCATCGGTGGTCGTCGGCTTGGCCGTGCAATCAACCTTGGCCAACGTCTTCGCCGGCTTGCAGGTCGCGTTTACCGACTCCATTCGTGTGGATGACACGGTGGTGGTCGAAGGGGAGCGCGGCACCGTCGAGGAAATCACCCTCTCCTATGTCGTCGTGCATCTGATCGATGGGCGCCGGATGATCCTGCCATCGACCTACTTCACCACCACGCCGTTCGAGAACTGGTCGCGGCGCAGCACCGAGATTTCCGGAAATGTCGCACTGCAGCTGAAGCTCAATGCGCCGATTGCCTACTTGCGCCAGCGCAGCACCGAACTGCTTGAGTCCTCCGACTGGTGGGACGGCCGGGATAATGAGCTACTCGTGACGGATGCCCAAAATGGCTTGCAGACAGTGACCATTTATTTATCTGCGCGCAACGCCGGGGACCTGTGGAACCTGCGCAACATGCTGCGGGAGAAGCTGCTGGCCGAGCTGGTGGAAAACTACCCTGACAGCCTGCCAGATCCCCGGATGATCCCGAGCAACCCGGTCTGATGGCATAGAGATAGCCACTGATTCCAGTCCTTCGAACTGGTTTCAGTGGCTATTTCCGTTTCCCGGTGAAATCAGAGCCGCAACGCCGCCGGCCCGTAGTCGTTGTAGCGCTCCTGGCGGGCCGTCGCCTCGCGCAATGCGTCGATCAGCGACTCGGCCTTGCCAATCAGATCGCTGATCAAATCATCGTCCCGTTCCACCCAGAGGTATTCGGGAACCGCGCGCACCGGCACGAAATTGTCGTGCTCTTCCCAGACGAACAGCGTGCGTTCGGCACCGATCACGTGCTGCTGCCACAGGATCTGGCGCAGATAGTTCTTCGGGATTTTCTTGAACGGCTTATTGGTGGTCTTGATTTCAGCCAATACCGGAACCCCCGAAGCGTCAAAGCCAAGGCCATCGGGAGTTGCCAGATGCAGCTTCGATTGCTGCGAGTGGAAGAGCTGGGTGGAAGGAAAAATATTGAAATTCTCTTGGACCCAGGCGGCAATGACCGGTTCGCGCTTGCGTCCATGGTCGGTGTAGGGATTGCCGGAGAAGCCATTGCCGTACAGCTTGTCCCACGCGGCATTCTTGATGGACTTCTCGGTGGACAGCTTGGCCACGTCCGTTGCCGTGATGCCCTGCGCTCGTGCCCGCAGCCACTCGATGCGGTTGGAAGAGTCAGCTAAAACACGTTCGAAGCATTCATGGTGGACGCCGGGCACAGTAATCACTTGATCTATTCTTCCCCATGAAGGGGCAAGAATCGTGCACCTTGGCCTCGCCGCCGGCGTGAGACTAGTCGCTGGATCCGGCGATAGCGGTCAACAGCTGATTGATAGTCGGCGTCTCACTGGCACGGAATTTCTCTGTGCCGTCCTGCAATAGCCGGATGACCGGGGTGCTGGTGATTTCCAATTCCTCGCCACGGGCCACCTGCTCCACGACGTTGATCTCTTCGACCTCCAACGCGGGCAGCAATTCCTGCACTCGGGCCACGGTTTGCCGAGTGCGGACGCATGGCGCGCAAAATGGCTGCGTATACAATTCCAGCTTCATTTGCCGCTGACTGCTCCTGCTGTAGTTGTGAACAATGCGCCGGCAGCTCCTACCGGGGGATGAGCCCGGCCGGAGGCGACTTGGCCCCCTGCGCCGATGCGCGTAAGGGCACACGATTGAAAACATTGGGTCATGCTTGAAAATTCCCTTGGCCATCCACCCGTCCTCGACGCTCGCCGACTCTACCGCAGCTTCGGCTCCACCACCGCATTGAACGGCATCGACCTGCAGATTGCACTGGGCCAATCGCTGGCCATCATGGGTCCCTCGGGGTCCGGCAAATCCACGCTGCTGCACGCACTGGCCGGTATCGAACTTCCAGACGCCGGCAGCATCATGCTGAACCGCCCGGGCCGGGCACCGGTGGATATCCAAGGGCTCAAGGACAAGGCGCGCACCAAGCTGCGCCGCGAATCCTTCGGCTTCGTCTTCCAATCCGGACTGCTGATTCCCGAGCTGACCGCCGAGGAGAACGTGGCCATGGCCCTGATGATCAACGGGGTGCCACGCAATGCCGCCATTGCCAGCGCCGGATCAGCGTTGGCCGAACTGGGCCTGGCGGGGATGGAGCAACGCCGCATCGGCCAGCTCTCCGGCGGGCAGCAGCAACGCGTTGCCATAGCCCGCGCACAGGTCACCGGGGCCATGGTGGTCTTCGCCGATGAACCCACCGGCGCCCTGGACTCGACCACGGGATTCGAGGTGCTCGATACCTTGCTGCGCTGCACCGTCGGCGCAGGCAAATCATTGGTGATGGTGACCCACGATCCCAACGTAGCCGCACGCTGCGACCGCATTGTGCAGCTGCAGGACGGCCAGCTGACCGGCGACAGCCTGCACCCGGCGCATGCCGCGAAGGACGGTGCCCAGCAGTGAATATCCTGCACCTTTCATGGATGCTCGGCCGGCCGGAGAAATCCCGGCTGGCACCGCAGATCCTGACTGCCAGCGCCTACGCCATGGTCAGCGCGATCCTGCTGATCGTGCTCGGCGGCGCCTACTCCTTCACCAGTTTAGAGCTCGAAGCTCAGGGAACCTATCTGCCCTTGGCCATCTTCGCCGTGGTGCTGCTGGTGGTCCCGCTGCTGGTGCTCGGCTCGGCCGCGGCCCGGCTTTCCGCACGCTCCAATGACCGGGCCCTGTCATCCTTGCGCTTGCTCGGCGCCACCGGTGCGCAGATCAGCCTCGTGGCAGTGCTCCAGGCAGCAGGCACGGCACTGGCCGGTGCGCTCGCCGGTATCGCGCTGTACTTCCTGGCAGCCCCGTTGGCTTCCGTGATTCCGTTCCAAGGTGCGCCGATCGGCTCAGCCATCTACTTGCCGCTGTGGGTGCTGGCGGTAGCGGTAGCCGCTATCGTGCTCCTCTCGGCGGGCAGTGCAGCTGCCGGCCTGCGCAAGCTGGTTATCACCCCGCTGGCAGTGGCAACCCGCAGCACGGTGCCCACCCCCAGCTGGCTGCGCGCGGTGATCTGTATCGGCGGCATCCTGCTGCTGTACGCGCTGTTCTCGAACATGGGCCAGTTCATGCAGTCCATCGCCGCGATCATCGCAGTGATAGCGGGCGGATTCGGCCTGGGCTTGCTGGTGATGAACCTTCTCGGCCCGTACCTGGTGGCCAAGGTGGGCAAGGGCAAGCTGCGCAAGGCCAGCACTCCGCAGCAGCTGCTGGCCGCCCGCATGATCCTGGAAAGCCCTGCCGAGTCCTGGCGCCAGGTCTCCGGGGTGGCCATGGCTTCCTTCGTCGCGGTGGTGGGCGGCAGCGGTGCCGCCCTGATGGCATCGCCCGGCAATGAATTCGGCCAGGGCACCTGGATGGAGCATGTGCCGGCAGATATCGTCACCGGCGTGCTGGTGACCCTTGCCATCAGCTTCATCTGCGTGGCCGCCTCGGCAGCTATTTCGCAAAGCGCCAGCACCTTGGACCGTGCCCCGCTGTATCGCGGGCTGAACCGCTTGGGCATGCCCTACACGACGATGAACGCCGCGCGCACCAAGTCGATCATGATCCCGGCGCTGACTGCCTCGATCGGTTTCGCCATCGCCTCCACAATCCTCGTGCTCCCCCTGGCCGGGGCCGCCGTCCTGCTCCAGCCGCTGACAGTCGTCACCGTCATCTCCTGCGTCGTGCTCGGATTGCTGCTGGTGCGAACGGCAATTTCGGTTGCCGATCCGCAGAAGCTGCTAGCAACTAGAGAATAAATTCTCTAGTCAGCACACCGAGATAATGGCCCGATTTGGTTAGGGTCACTTCCGGGCCGGTGATTAGAGACGTTTCGTGTTGCGTAATGCCGATAAAAACGCGTATTGTGGCATACGGCCCGGATAGGCTTGCCTAACCTTGCTGACCGATACGCTTACAGTACCTCGCATAGTCTGGAATTACCGACCCATGAAAAATTCACGTCGCGCCGGAATTTTCGCCGCATCATCCGTCATCCTCGTCCTCGGCCTGACCGCCTGCGGCGCGTCGAGCAACTCGGCGGATCCATCGGCTGACACCTCTGCCAAGGCTGCAGAAGACTTCACCCCGGTCACCATCGAGAACATCTATGGCGAGACCACCATCGAAGAAGTCCCAGAACGCATTGCGACCATCTCGTGGGTCAACGCCGACACCCTGCTGGCACTGGATACCGTGCCGGTAGGCATGGACACCGACACCTACGGCATGAACGAGAACAACTCCACCGCGTGGAAGGACGCCGCGCTTCAAGAGCAGGGCGCCGCCATCGGCTCCGAGAACGCTCCCGTGCAGTACAAGGTGGGCGACGACATCGACTACACCGGCATCGCCGCCAGCAAGCCGGATGTCATCTTCGCCCCGTACTCGGGCCTGAAGAAGGAGCAGTACGAGAAGCTGCAGGAAATCGCCCCGGTCGTTGGCCCCATCGAGCCGAACTACCTGACCAGCTGGGAGCAGGTTACCGAAGCTGCCGGCCAGATGCTGGGCAAGGAAGAAGAAGCCGACGCCCTGATCGAAGAGATCGAAGGCAAGCTGGCCAAGGTCGGCGAAGACAACCCAGTGCTGAAGGACACCACCTTCATCGCCGCCGACCTGTCCGCTCCGGACACAGCCTACGTCTACTCCGAGGGCGACACCCGCCCGCGCTTCCTGAGCGCGCTGGGCATGACCCAGGCCGAGTACGTGCAGGAGAACGCCGCCAAGGACACCTTCTTCTTCACCGTTTCCCCTGAAAAGGTCAACGAGTGGGATTCGGACATCGTCTTCGCCTCGGCAGTTGCGGGCAACACCATGGACGACATCATCAAGGGCCAGCCGCTGTACGGCCAGATCCCTGCCGCGAAGAACGATGCAGTGGCACTGCCAGGCACCGACGAGGCAACCCTGGCCATCTCCGCGGCATCGCCGCTGTCCATCGAATGGGCACTGGAGAACGTGGTTCCAGGCATCGTGAAGGCTGCCGAAAACGCGGCTGCCGCGAAGTAGCCTCGGGCTAGGGATTCACTGACAGATAGTGCAATTGCGCTTCCAGGGAATGGGTAGCCGCGCCCACCAGGCGCGCATCGAGGTCGGGGTAGACATGCTCCAGCAATTCTGCTGGCTGCGTGTCGGCCCCGGCCTTGCCGAGTTTCCGCAGCGCCGCACGCACCTGGTCCAGCCGGGACTGGCGGTGCTCGATGTACATCTGCAGCAGCGGATGCGAGGACTCATGCTGTTCGCCGTGAGCCGGATGCAATGCCATGTCGGGCAGCTCCAGCAGCCGCTGCAGGGAGTCCAGGTAATCGGCCAGCGTGCCATCGGGATGCTCCAGGATGGTGGTGCCGCGGCCCAGCACCGTATCCCCGGTGAACAGGTGGGCGCGTTCGCCCTGGCGGATGAAGCACACCGAGTCCGAGGTGTGTCCCGGGGTGGAGAGCACCTGGATGCTGGCCCCGGCCGCATGGATCACCTCGCCATCGGCGAGAACCGGCGCATCCCGGCAGTACTCGGGGAGCTTGGCTCGCACCGGCGCCGCGGCCATCCGGCGCAGCGCATCGATGCCTCCGGTGTGATCGGCATGCCGATGGGTAATGAGCACCAGCTGGATGTCGAACACCGCCAAGGCCTGCAGATGCTCTTCGAGCTCGGGGCCCGGATCGATCAGCACCACCGGTGTTCCCGGCGCAAGTTCGCCCGCAGCCGGGTCGAACAGCAGATACGAGTTGGTCCCGTCCAAAGTCATTTCAGAAGGATTCGGCGCGCACAGCACGCCGATCCCGGGGGCGATAATAGTGGGCAAGGGAAGATGAGCCATAGCAAAGAGTGTAGGAACCAATGACCGCGACTGAAAGCGTGACGCGCCAGTCACCGGGGGCCGCATCGGCAAAAACCACCCGGAAGCTCGGCGCCGTGCTGCTGCTGATCGCGCTGCTCGCCCTGGCGTTGTTCGCCTCGCTGCTGCTCGGTGCGCGCAGCGTCTCGATCGGCACCGTCATCGATGCCATCTGGAATTTCGACCCGACCAACGGCGACCAGGGCGTGGTCGCCTCGCGCTTCGCCCGCACCGTCGGGGCCATCGTGGTGGGCGCCGCCCTGGGATTGGCCGGCGCAGGCCTGCAGGGGCTGACCCGCAACCCGCTGGCCGATACCGGCATCCTCGGACTGAACGCCGGATCCTCCATGGCAGTGGTGCTGGCGATCGCCTTCCTCGGCGTCAGCTCGCTGGGCGGAATCATGGTTGCCGCCTTCATCGGCTCCGCCGGGGTGATGGCGCTGGTCTACCTCGTGGCGAACGTGGGCCGCGACGGCGCCACCCCGATCAAGCTGGCCCTCGGCGGTGCCGCCATGGCGGTGGGCGTCGGGGCGATCACCAACGCGATCCTGATGATTTCCGATGCCACCGTGGACCGCTTCCGCATGTGGCAGGTGGGCACCCTGTCCAGCAGCGGCATCGACATCTTCCTCGGCGCCATTCCCGTGGTGGCCGCCGGAGCGCTGATCGTGCTGTCAACCGCCAGGGCCTCCAATGCCGTGTCCATGGGCGATGACACCGCGATCGCCCTGGGTTTCAACCTGAACCGCGCCCGGCTCATCGGCTCCATCGGCGTGGTCATTCTCGCCGGCACAGCTACCGCTGTGGCCGGGCCCATCGCCTTCGTCGGCCTGATGATCCCGCATGCGGTGCGCCTGCTGGTCGGTTCCGACTACCGCTGGCTGATGCCGGCGTGCCTGATCGCCGGTCCGATCCTGCTGCTGGTCGCTGATACGGTGGGACGGATCATCGCCCCGCCCAGCGAGATCCAGGTAGGCGTCATGTGCGCTATGCTCGGCGGACCGATCTTCATCATCATGATGCGCAGCGGCATGAAGTCGGTGAGCCTGTGAGCACGAGCGAAATGGAAGCAACCACCATGGCCCAGCCGACCAGTACCGGGGACGCGGACTTGCCGGCGAAGCCGCCGGCTGCCGCCCAGTCCGGCACGACGCTGGCGGCCCGGCGCCGCTCCCGCGTGCGCCGCACCGCCCTGTGGATGGTCGTGGCGCTGGTGCTCGCCATCGCCGCCTACCTGTTCTGGGGACGGGATCGCCTTCCGGCGGCCGAGGTGTTCCAGGTGCTGGGCGGCGAGAAGGTGCCAGGCACCAGCTTCATTATCATGTCCGACCGCCTGCCGCGCATCGCCGTGGGCGTGCTCGCCGGTGCTGGCCTGGGCATTTCCGGTGCGCTGTTCCAGCGCTGGCTGGGCAACCCGCTGGCCAGCCCCGACGTGATCGGCGTGGGCTACGGTGCCTCGGCGGCCGCCGTCTTCGCCATGATCATCCTCGGCTACACCGACTGGAAGCTCAACGCCTTCTCGCTGGCCGGCGGGCTGCTGGTCGCCGCGCTGATCTATTGGCTCTCGGCCGCGGGCAAGCGCACCGGGTCCCGGCTGATCCTGGCCGGCTTGGCCATCGGCGCAATGCTGCAGGCGCTGATCCAGTACCTGCTCACCCAGGCGCAGGTGAACACCGCCAGCGATGTCATGCACTGGTTGACCGGTTCACTGGCCAGCAGCAACTGGGAGAACGCGCTGCTGCTGCTGGTCTCCCTCGGCGCCATCGGCATCTTGCTGCTGCCGCTGGTGCTGCGCCAGCTGAAGATGCTGGAGCTGGGCGAAGACGCCGCGGCGGCCCTGGGCCTGCATGTCGGCTGGGCCCGTGCCCTGCTGGTCTTCGTGGCCGTGGCCATGGGTGCCCTGCCGATCGCCGTCACCGGGCCGATGGCGTTCGTCGCCTTCCTGGCCGGCCCGATTACCGCCGCGCTGACCCGCGGACCGATCAACATCCTGCTGGCCGGCCTGACCGGAGCCACGCTGGTGACCATCGCCAATTTCTTTGCCGCGAACTTGTTCGCGGACCTGTCGCTGCCGGTGGGCGTTATCACCGGCGCATTCGGTGCACCCTTCCTGATTTGGATTCTGGTGCGCGCCAACTCAACTGGAAGCGGGGCATAACCCATGGCCACTTTGCAGGCTAGCGATCTGACCTTGGCCTATGACAAGGTCACCATCGTCGACGAGCTGTCGCTGGATATCCCTACCGGGCAGGTGAGCATCGTCGTCGGAGCCAACGGCTGCGGCAAGTCCACCCTGTTGCGCGCCCTCTCCAGGCTGCTGAAGCCGGCCGGGGGGCAGGTGCTCCTGGACGGCGCGGATATCCACTCGAAGCCGGCCAAGGAGGTCGCCAAGACCCTGGGCCTGCTGCCGCAGTCGCCGACGGCCCCGGACGGCATTACCGCCCGCGAGCTGATCAGCCGCGGCCGCTACCCGCACCAGGGCCTGTTCAAGCGCTTCTCCGCGGAGGATGAGGCGGCGGTGAACCGCGCCATGGAACTGACCGGCACCACCGAGCTGGCCGACCGCTCGGTGGACGAGCTCTCCGGCGGGCAGCGCCAGCGCGTCTGGATCGCCATGGCCCTGGCCCAGGAGACCGACCTGCTGCTGCTCGATGAGCCGACCACCTTCCTGGACGTGGCGCACCAGCTCGAAGTCCTGGATGTGGTCAGCGAGCTGAACCGCAGCCGCGGGATCACCGTGGTGATCGTGCTGCACGATCTGAACCTGGCTGCCCGCTACGCCGACTACCTGGTGGCCCTGCGCCACGGCAAGATCTACGCCGCCGGCCACCCCAACGACGTGGTCACCGAAAAGACTGTCAAGGATGTCTTCGGCATGCCAAGCCGCGTGATCCCGGACCCGGTGGGCGGCACCCCGCTGGTGCTGCCCATTGGCCGGCACCGCGTGCTGCGCACCGAACAGGTCCTGGCCACCAAGGGCATCTACCGCAGCGAAGCGTCGGCGCGGGACACCGCGGCGAAGCAGGCCGCCAGCGTGAAGGAAGCCGCCGAAGCCGCGGCCCAGCTCGATCCGCAGGCCATGCGCCCGGCCCATGAGCATGTGCCGACCCTGGCCTTCGACACCACGGTCGTCAAGAGCCAGCAGCTGGCCCCGTCCTTTCGCCGGCTCACCGTCAGCGGCGAGGACCTGGAATACTTCGGCACCAACAGCCACCCTTTGGATATGCGCATCAAGCTGCTGCTGCCGCCGGCCGGCGGAACCGCGCTGACCGATGAGATCGCCTCTATGCGCCCGGAGGCTCTGACCAGCCCGGCCGAGCAGCAGGGCTGGTACAAGCGCTGGCTGTCGATCGATCCGGACACCCGCGGCTACATGCGCACCTATACGGTGCGGGCCTTCCGAGAAGCAGGGCACCGGGACAATATCGGGGCCACCGCGGAGCTGGACATCGACTTCGTGATGCACGGGCATATCGTGGACGGCCAGCTGCAGGGCGGACCAGCGACGGAATTCGGCGACCGGGCCAAGGTCGGCGACCAGCTCTTGCTGCTGGGCCCGAACAAGACCCTGAATGACTCCACCTACGGCGGCATCGAGTTCCGCCGCGGCGAGGCAACCCGCGTGGTGCTGGCCGGCGACGAAACCGCCGCCCCGGCGATCTGCGCGATCCTCGAAGCGCTGCCGTCGAACGTCACCGGCCATGCGCTGATCGAGGTTCCGGAGACCACCGACATCCTCGGTGCTTCCACCCGCTCGGGCGTCTCGGTGCAGTGGCTGACCCGCGGCAGCCACGAGCATGGAGAATTGCTGCAGGCCGCCTTGCGCCAGGTGGTCGCTATTCCGGCCGCCGGAGTGGTGCATACCAATGCCGAGCCGGAAGATATCGATGTGGATGCCGACATCCTGTGGGAGACCGGCCAAGCGAACACCGCGCCGTTCTACGCATGGATTGCCGGCGAGGCCGGCACGGTCAAGGAAATGCGCCGTTATCTGGTGCGCGATGCCGGTGTGGACCGCAAGCAGGTGGCCTTCATGGGATACTGGCGCCGCGGAAAGACCGAGAACTAGGCGGCAGCGTCAACCAGAACCAGGGCCCCGGCACACTGTGCCGGGGCCCTGGTTCGTTCTGGCAGCGGTCCGCTATTTTTCTTTGGCCGGGTTCTGGCACGCGCCGCGTGCAGGCCGCGGGTTTTCGCGGTCGAGGATTGCCAGAAGCCGGGTGAGCTCGGCGCGATCCTCGTCGCCGAGTTTGTCGAAGTAGCCATCCATGCTGGAACGGCGCAGCTCGGCAAGCTCCCCGAGCTGGGCGCGGCCCGTGGCGCTGAGCGCGATCAGCGTGGCCCGGCGGTCCGCTGGATCCGGGGTGCGCACGACCAATTTCTTGGCCTCCAGCTGGTCGACCACCTCAGTGGTCGAGCGGGCGGCAATATGCAATCGTTCTGCAAGCTGCGAGTTGCGCAGCCCTGCGTCTTCGGCGCGGGCCAACAGGGTCAGCACCCGTGATTGGTGCGGGGTGATTCCCAGGGGAATCAAGCTGTCCCTCCACCTGCCGCGAAGCATGCGCGAAGCGTGGAGGAAAAGATCTGCCAAGTCAGGCTTGGACTCGTCGTTCTGCATGTTTTCAAGAATAGTGTGTTTCTGCGGACATTTTCAAGATGCAACCACATAGTGAGGTTCCCTCTGTTATTCTGGACTTGGGAAATCCAGGACAAGGAGAGGGCTTATGAGCGCTATGGGAATGCCAGGTCCGCATCCAGGCGGTGGCGGACGGGGCCGGTCCGCGGATGCCGCAAAGGACAAGCAGTGGCTCTCCGAGCATCCGGTGTCGCTCGCACGCATCGCCGGGCTCTTCCGTCCTCATCTGGGATCGGTGATTGCCGTCATGCTGCTGATCGTGGCATCCTCGATCATCGGCTTGGCCCAGCCGTTCATCATCCGGGAACTCATTGACGACGCCATTCCCCACAGCAACGTCCGATTGCTGCTCTGGGGCGCCGGGGGACTGGTGCTGATCGCCTTGGCCACCGCGATCCTGGAAGTCCTCCAGACCTGGCGGGCAACCCTGATGGGCCAACGTGTCATGCATGGACTGCGGACCGGGCTGTTCACGCACCTGCAGAAGCAATCCCTGGGTTTCTTCACCAACTCCCGCTCCGGGGACGTGCAGTCCCGCCTGGTCAACGACGTGGGGCAGATGCAATCGGTGATCACCAATTCGGCCACGAGCATTGCCTCGAACCTGACTACGGTCGTTGCCACCGCCTGCGCGATGGTGGCGATTTCGTGGAAGCTGAGCCTGATCTCCCTGGTCGTCCTGCCGCCAGCAGTGCTGTTGGCCAAGCAAACCGCGAAGCTGCGCCGCGCCGTGACAGGAAAGCGCCAGCGCGAGATGTCTAACTTGACCTCGCTGATCGAAGAACGCCTGAGCATCTCCGGGGTCCGGCTCTCCAAGATCATGGGCACCGGCACCGCCGATGCCCAAGCTTTCGGAGACTCCAGCCGCAAGCTCATCGACCTGGAAATGAAAAGCGCCTTGGCCGGGCGATGGCGCATGGCCACGATGAGCATCATCTTCGCTGCCATCCCCGCGGTGCTCTACATCGTGGCAGGTCTGCCCGTGACCGGGCAGGGCATGAGCATCGGCACCCTGGTGGCCTTCACCGGGTTGCAGGCCGGGATCTTCCGCCCGGTCATGGGCCTGATGCAGATTTCGGTCCAGTGGATCTCTGCCATGGCCCTGTTCAGCCGCGTCTTCGAATATCTCGATACCGACCAGGCGCTGCCGGTAGCCGAGCATCCGCGGGCGGTTGAACCCGCGAAGCTGCGCGGCGAAGTGCAGTTGCGCAATGTCAGTTTCCGCTACCCCGAAGCTGATCGCGCCACCCTGGATCAGCTGAATCTGGAGCTGGAAGCCGGGACCATGACCGCGGTGGTTGGCGCTACCGGCTCGGGCAAATCCACCCTGGGATCCTTGCTGCCCCGGTTGCTTGATCCCACCGAGGGCCAGGTGCTGCTCGACGGCATTGACCTGAAGGACTTCGAACCCGAGGGGATCGCGCAGGCGGTCTCCGTGGTGGCTCAGGAAAGCTACCTGCTGCATGCCTCGATTCGCGAGAACCTCTTGTGGGCGGCGCCGGAGTCAACGGAAGAAGAGCTCTGGGATGCACTGGACGCCGCGCAGATTGCGCCACTGATCCGCAGCCTGCCGCACGGCCTGGAAACCCAGGTGGGGCAGCGCGGGCACCGCTTCTCCGGTGGCGAGCAGCAGCGACTGGCCATTGCCCGCACCATGCTGCGCAAGCCGAAGGTGCTGGTGCTCGATGAAGCCACCAGTGCGCTGGATACGGTCACCGAGGCACTGGTGCAGCGGGCGCTGGATGAGCTGGCGATGGGGCGCACCACCTTGCTTATCGCGCACCGGTTGAGCACGGTGATGCGGGCGGACCGCATCGTGGTGCTGGAGGATGGACGGATTGCCGAATCCGGTACCTTTGATGAACTGGTCCAGCGCGGGGGCCAGTTCGCCCAGCTGGTAGCCAAGAGCGAACTAGCCCAGAGGACCAGTTAGCACCCGTCCGGTTTCAGGCCCTGCTGCTCCAGGGAGGCCAGGATCTTGGGCAGCGCCGATTCGAAGGCGGTGCGCTCGGACGGCTCCAGCGAGTCGAAGATGGTTTCACGCACGAAGCTCACGTGGCTTGGCGCGGCCTCTTCGATGGTTTGGCGCCCTTGGGCGGTCAGCGTGATCTGGTGCCCGCGGCGGTCGGTTTCATCCGAGCAGCGGCTGATCAGGCCCTTGGCTTCCATGCGCCGCAGCAGGTGGGAGAGGCGGGAGCGATCCCAGCGTAATGCGGTGGCCACGTCGGCCGGGCGCAGGCTCGGCTCGGCCGTTTCCGAGAGCACGGCCAGCACTGAGTATTCGCCGGACTGCATATTCGAATCGCGGAGCATCTGGCGGTCCATGGCGCTGGGGAACTGCCAGAGGAATTCGCGCAGGGTACGCCAGAGGTCCTGCTCGCTATCGGTGAGCCAGCGGGTCTCTTCGCTCTTCATTCTCTTTCCTAACCATGTTCTGCCCAACGGGATGCCGAAATATTGTTGACGCATCAATCATCTCCTGTATAGTGGGATTTGGCAAGAGATGATGACGTGTCAACTAAAGTGGTTGGCCGCAGAGCTCCAAGGAGATTGAATTGTCGAAGATCGCTATCGTTACCGGTTCCACCCGTCCAGGCCGCGTCAACCAGTCTGTCGCGCAATGGGTGCTGGCCAAGGCCGAGGAATTCGGCGGTGCCGACTATGAGCTGGTGGACATCGTGGATTTCAACCTGCCGATTCTCGATGAGCCCTTCCCGGCCGCCTACCAGAACTACCAGAACGACCACACCAAGGCCTTCGCCGCCAAGATGAGTGAATTCGACGGCTACATTTTCATTGTTGGCGAGTACAACCACTCTGTCCAGCCTGCCTTGGCCAACGCGCTGAGCTACCTGAATGCCGAGCTGAACAACAAGGCCGCAGGCATGGTCGGCTACGGCTCCGCCATGGGTTCGCGCGCGGTGGAGCACCTGCGTGGAATCCTCTCCGAACTGCAGATCGCCCATGTGCAGAAGACCGGCATGTTCTCGCTGTTCACCGACTTCGAGAACTTCTCCACCTTCGCACCGACCGAGCAGTCCGCTGGCAGCGTGCAGCCGATGTTCGAGCAGCTTCTGGCCTGGAGCAAGGCCATGGCGACCGTGCGCGACAGCGCCTCGGTCAACGCTTAAGGGAGTTCGAATATGGCGGGGTGCTGGCAATCGGCACCCTGCCATTTCCAAACCTGTCCAACTGCCATAGTCTCGACATGAATGGTTTATGCACGGGACCGCAAAATTCTTTGGAGGGAATGCGATGAGCGACGAATACTCGACCAAGGGCTCCTACGTCACCGGCGGAGAATTCACCCGGGACACCAACTACATCCAGGACCGCATCGTCGCTGATGCCAGCGCCGAGCACTATGGGCACAAGGACAGCCACAGCAAGATTGGGCATCCCGACGCAGGGCTGTCCGAAGGCGCCCAGCTCTGGCCGGTGGAGGCCGGCCGCTACCATCTGGTGGCCGCCCGCGCGTGCCCATGGGCCAACCGGACCCTGATAGTCCGCCGCCTGCTGGGCCTGGAAGACGCGCTGTCCATCGGACTGCCCGGTCCCACCCACGATGCGCGCAGCTGGACCTTCGACCTGGACCCGGAGGGCAAGGATCCGGTGCTGGGCACCGAGCGGGTCCAGGAAAACTACTTCAAGCGCTTTGCCGATTATCCACGCGGGATCACCGTTCCGGCCATTGTCGATATCCCCACCGGCGCGGTTGTCACCAACGACTACCCGCAAATCACCTGGGACATGTCCACGCAGTGGAAGGAATTTCATCGTGAAGGCGCACCTGATCTCATTGCCCATGACCAGCTCGATGAGATGCTGCCGCTGATCAAGCGGATTTTCACCGAGGTGAATAACGGCGTCTACCGTGCCGGGTTCGCGGGGGACCAGAAGTCCTACGACGACGCCTACGACAGGCTATTCACCACGTTGGACTACCTCGAAGAACGGCTATCCACCCGCCGCTTCCTCATGGGCGATTACATCACCGAGGCCGACGTACGGTTGTTCACCACCCTGGCGCGATTCGACCCGGTCTACCACGGCCACTTCAAGGCCAATCGCAACAAGCTCATCGACATGCCCAACCTCTGGGGGTACGCCCGGGATCTGTTCCAAACCCCAGGCTTTGGCGACACCATCGACTTCGAGCAGATCAAGGCCCACTACTATGTGGTCCACGAAGACATCAACCCGACCGGGATCATTCCGAAGGGACCGGATCTGGCGAACTGGCTCGAAGCCCCGGACCGGGAAGAACTGGCAGAGCACGGCCCGTTCCTGAACGGCACGGCACCGGGCGAAGTCCGTGCCGAGGAACGCGTCCAGGCAGGACACAACCCGCTGTACCCTGCCTAGGCTCCGGAAGAACCAGCCTCGCGGCCCAGGACCAGATCCATCCCATGGAGCGGATCCCGGGCCGCTGCGCTTTATTCGAAGTCGAAGCCCTGGGCTTCGCACGCCTCCTGGAATGCTGCCAAGTCGGTGATCTTCGGCGTGCCGGCATCATCGGTGGCCACGGCAGCGCTGATTTCTCCGGTCGTGGCCTTCGCCCCGTGCTCAGCGGCTTTCGCCATGTTCGTCGCGCCCATGCCCTCGGGGTCAACCATGCCCCCGCCAAAGTGCACGCACGCGGTATGGCCCTGCGGATCCTGCTCGCGCAGCTCATCGATCGACGGGCCGCCGCAAGCGGTGAGCGCCAAGGCTAGGGTGGCCAGTACAGGCATAATTTTCTTCACAACCCAATCCTAGGCATGGATCCGCTGGGATGCTGAGTTCCGCTCTGCAGGAATTCGCTGGCGACATGGCCCTATGCCTGGAACTCCGCGGTGCGGTGAACGTGGCAGGATTAAACCATGACAATCATTGCAGCGGCGGATGGATCAGCCCTAGGGAATCCCGGACCAGCAGGTTGGGCCTGGTACGTGGACCAGGACAACTGGGCCGCTGGCGGTTGGGACCACGGAACCAACAACATGGGCGAGCTCCAGGCGGTGCTCGAGCTCTTCCGGGCTACCGAGCACCTGCCAGACGAAGAACTGAAGATCCTGTGCGACTCGCAGTACGCGATCAACTGCATCAGCAAATGGATGCCAGGGTGGAAGAAAAAGGGCTGGAAGAAGGCCGACGGCAAACCGGTACTGAACCAGGACATCCTCAAGGAACTGGATCAGGCCATTTCCGGGCGCAAATACACTTTTGAATGGGTCAAGGGACATGCCGGCCATGAGCTGAACGAGGCAGCAGACGGACACGCCCGCGCGGCTGCCACCGCGCACCAGCAGGGCACGGCAGTAGAGGCTGGACCCGGCTACACTGCCGGTGGATCAGCCTCGTCCGGCTCTCCGGCTGAGACGGAGGCGGCACCAGCACCGGCGGAAGAAACCGCTGCCACGCCAGAACCCGGCATGGACATCGCGGCCGCCGCCTATGAGCTGGAGCAGGGTTTTCTCGACCCGCAGATCCGCGCCAGCTTCGCCGAGCTGAACGACTTCCTGCACCCCGGCTATCAGGAAGTGACCCGGCATGGGGGCCTGCTGGACGTGGCCACGGTCCGATCCATGCTGGAATCCGGGGCAGCACTGCCAAGCACCGGTGCGGTGCAGGTGCTTGCGGCGCGCGAAGTGGATGCGCAGATGGTGCTGCTCGCCTACCGCATGAAGCCCGCGGATTCCCCGGTGCTAGTGGTCTCGTCGTGGTGGCAACGCACCGAACGCGGCCTGAAGCTTCGTTTCCGCCAGGAAACCATCGAGCAGGCGGCGTAGAAAACGCGCTTAATGCAGCAATGCCCGCCGAATCAATCGGCGGGCATCGCTGCATTAAGAACTAGGGATCAGTACTGGCCCGGGCGGGTTTCAATGACGCCCTTCTTGTAATTGATCCGGTTGATCAGCCAGGTGACTGCCCACAGCACGATGCCGATCACCAGCAGCAGGCCGGCAATCTCGTACTGTACCCAGTCCTCGCGGGAGCGAGCCCAAGGACCGGCAAGGAACAGGCAGAAGACCACGCCGAGGATCGGGATGGTCGTTGGCGCGCGGAACGCGCCGGGCTCCGGCTTGTCGCGGCGCAGCACCAGCAGGGCGACGTTCACGACGGCGAATACGCACAGCAGCAGCAGTGCGGTGGTGCCGCCCAGCGAGCCGACGATGCTGCTGCCGGTATCCAGGTTCACGTAGGCAACCAGTGCGATGGCCAGCGCGGTGCTGAACAGGATCGCAACCCATGGGGAGCGCCGGGTCGAGTGCACCTTGCCCAGGAACTGCGGAAGCACGCCCTGGCGGGCCATGCCGTAGAGCAGGCGGCTGGCCATCAGCATGTTCATCAGCGCCGTGTTGACCACCGCGAAGACGGTCAGGAACGGGAAGATCGCGTCCACCGGCAGATTCGGCAGGCCAATGCGCACCACATCCAGCAGGATGCCGGCATCCGGGTTCTTCGGATTCAGCAGGTCACCGGTGGGGATCACCATGATGACGGTGACGGCCACCAGCATGTAGATCACGGCGCAGATGCCCAGGCCGATGAGCATGATCTTCGGGAAGACCTTCTTCGGGTTCTTGGTTTCCTCCACCAGGTTCACCGAGTCCTCGAAGCCCACCATGGCGAAGAATGCAATGGCGGTGCCCATGGTCACGGCGGCGAAGACGCTGCGGTCGGTCGGGGTCTCGAAGACCACCAGGCGGGAGATGTCTCCGTGGCCCGAAGCGATCACGGCGAAGCCGATGCCGATGATCGCGGCCATGATGGCCAGCGACACGACGGTCAGGAAGAGGTTGAACTTCACGCTCTCGCCGACGCCGCGGAAGTTGATGATCGCGAGGATGACGATCACCGCAATAGCCGCCCACATGCCCGCTTCAGGCGTGTTGGGCACGCCCTCGACGAACTGGCCGATGCCAATCAGCAGGTTCCGCCCGACCAGGGTGGCCGAGGTGGCGGCGCTGGTAATGCCGGAGCAGGCAACGGTGAAGGCCACCAGGAAGGTCACGAAGTGGATGCCGAACGCCTTGTGGATGTACAGGGCGGCACCTGCTGCGTGCGGGTACTTGGTGACCAGTTCGAGGTAGCTGAAGGCGGTGAGGGTCGCGATCGCGAAGGCGATCAGGAACGGCAGCCACGCGGCTCCACCCACCTGGCCGGCAACCTTGCCGGTAATGGCGAAAATGCCGGCGCCGATGATATCGCCCATGATGAGGAATAGCAGCAGCTTCGGGCCAATCACCCGGTGGAGTTCTGTTTCTTTGCCGTCGGTAACGGCCGTGTCACTGTTCACAGTCATGCGATCTAGATCATCTCCTTCAAATTTGTAGGCAAACGTTACAACTTTAGGGTCAGGGCATGAAGTGGGCAAACCGGGCTCTGAGCTGGCTCGCAGAATCGCGGGACGAACGGCATTATTACGTCGGCGAGTGGCTTAATCGCTTCAAAGGTGTGAGCTGACCTACCTATATGCTGGGTGGTGGACAGCATGTGGAACCTTCGGGAAATGGGAGCACTGCGGTTAGGGTTGGTTGTTGAGGAACAAGCACTTTAAGGATTTAGATGCAATCGGTGATCACTGAAGATTTCGCGCCCCTGGCCCAGGCTTTGGAAGCGCGTGCCGCTGAGGAAGAAGGCTACTCGGCGCAGCTGGCCGTATACCACCGCGGAGAACTGGTGCTCAGCCACACCGTCGGAGAGCACCTCTCGGGCGACGCGTTGACCTGTGTTTTCTCCTGTACCAAGGGCCTGGGCGCGCTGGTCGTGGCACTGCTCGTGCAAGATGGCCTGATTGATCCGAATGCGCCCATGGCCACCTACTGGCCTGAATTCGGCGAGAACGGGAAATCCAGGCTCACCGTCGGCGAGGTGCTCAGCCACCAGGCCGGCGTGCTGGGCGTTCCCGGGGGCGTGCCCAGCAAGATCCTCCTGGACTCCGCCGAGTACGCCAAGGTGCTGGCTTCCATGCCCAGTGTCTGGCCGCTGGGGCAGAATATCGTCGGCTACCACGCGATCACCATGGGCGTGCTCATGGAAGAACTGGTCCGCCGGGTCACCGGCAAGGAGCTCAAGGAGGTCTTCGAGGAGCGCATCCGCAAGCCGCTGGGCGCCGAGGCCTACATCGGCCAGGACCCAGCGCTGGAATCGCGCTACCGCGATGTGCTGCCAGCTGCCGAAGCTGCCACCGAATTCTTCGACCCGTTTTCCCCGGCCGGACTGGCGGTGAATTCGGCCTCCGGGTTCGCGCTTGAAACTGGCCCGGTCTACAACTGGCACGAACTGGCCAATGCGCCGCAGGTGCGCGAACTGGGCCCGGCATCCATGGGAGCGGTGGCCAACGCCCAGGGCCTGGCCGCCATCTATGCCGCATCCTTCGGTGCAGTTCCGGCACTGGGAACCACGCGCGGATTCCTTTCCGCCGACACCTGGTCCCAGGTATCCACCGAACTGGTCTACGGCCATGACCGGACCAATGGACTGCTGCAGGCCTTCGCCCTGGGATTTATGAAGGCCACCGCGCGCAACAATTACGGCTCGATTTTCGCCTACGGCCATGACGGTGCGAACTCCTCGCTGGCCTTCGCCGATCCGGCCCACCAGCTGGGCTTCGGATTCATCCCCTCGCGCAATGAAGGTCTCAAGGAGACCTCCACCGGGGTGAAGCTCAGCCAGCTGGCGCGCCAGCTGATCATGCAGAAGAACATGGCGGCCCAGGCTGCCGGCAACAACGCATAGCCGCCCCACCGGGCAAGGAACGAAGCAGGAGCGAAGTGAAGAAGTTTGTGGCACTGGGTGACTCGTTCACCGAAGGCGTTGGCGACGCGGATCCGGTCCGCCCTAACCAGGTGCGCGGCTGGGCGGACCGGGTGGCCGAGGTGCTCTGCGCCGAAGGAGAATGGGAATACGCCAATCTGGCCGTGCGCGGCAAGAAGATCGGCCAGGTGATCAACCAGCAGCTGGACCAGGCCCTTGCGTTGGCCCCGGATCTGGTCTCCATCTACGCCGGCGGCAACGACATCCTGCGGCCCAAGGCCGACCTGGATGCGCTGATGCGCGGCTATGCCGGCATGGTGCGCCGCTTTTCCGAAGCCGGAAGCACGGTGCTGCTGTTCACCGGTTTCGACACCGTGGACTCGCCGCTGTTCTCCAAGACCCGTCCGCGCACTGCCATCTACAACGAGAAGGTCCGCGAAATCGCGGACGAATACGGTGCGCTGATCGCCGACTACTGGCGATGGCGCGAATTCTCTGACCTGCGCTACTGGGCGCCGGACCGGCTGCACATGAACGAGCTGGGCCACACGCTGATGGCCTCCAAGGTCCTGGACGTGCTCGGCACCGGGCAGATCACCAAGGAGAACTGGTCTGCGAAGATCCAGCAGCCGTCGCTGCCGGATCTGGCGGTGAACTCGCGCGGCGAGAAACTGAAGCAGGAATTGGGCTGGGCCAGGGAGCATTTGGCTCCGTGGATCAAGCGACGGCTCACCGGCACCTCATCGGGAGATTCCTTATCAGCGAAGTATCCCGATTACATCCGTTTAACTGCAGGCGCAAACTGAACGCGTTTATGACTTTTCCTGCCACCGTTCCTGTTTGACGTTGGGGGCGAGGCGGGTAACATGGTGGTGTGCTGCAGGTCTCCGGCCGGCAGCACACGCCATAGACGGATGGCGGGAGAGTCCCGTTCACACCATGGACGGGCGCCGTAGGAGCAATTCCTCCCCAGGAAACTCTCAGGCACCCGTACCGCCATCATGAGGCAACTCTGGAAAGAAACCGGCCCGTTCCGGTTCACCGAAGGTGCAAGTACCCGGCCTGGTTTGCTGGATGCGTAAAACTCTCAGGTTATGCAACAGGGATGGGGAGGTAAAAAGACCTTCCTTTGGCATGCGCCAAGACAGATCCCATGGAGATACCCGCACCATGACCATCACGCAGACTTCGGCACCAGCGAATACCGAATTCGTCTCCCGCCATATCGGCCCGCGTCCTTCCGACGTTGCCACCATGCTTCAGAGCCTGGGCTACGACAGCCTGGAAGCACTGATCGACACCGCCGTTCCGGCAGATATCCGCCAGGACTCCGCACTGGATATCCCTGATGCGCTGAGCGAAACCGAAGCCTTGGCCCGCCTGCGTGCGCTTGCCTCGAAGAACGTCATGAAGACCCAGATGATCGGCCAGGGCTTCTACGACACCATCACCCCAGCCGTAATCCGCCGCAACATCGTGGAAAACCCTGCCTGGTACACCGCCTACACCCCGTACCAGCCGGAAATCTCCCAGGGCCGCCTCGAAGCCCTGCTGAACTTCCAGACCATGGTCATGGACCTGACCGGCCTGCCGATCGCCAACGCTTCGCTGCTGGACGAATCCTCGGCCGCAGCCGAAGCCGTGCTGATGATGCGCCGCGCCAACAAGAAGAAGGCCAAGGGCAAGACCGTCCTGGACTCCAACATCTTCCCGCAGACCCTGAAGGTCGTGCAGGGCCGCGCCGACGCGCTGGGCTTCGAGATCGAGGTCGCCGACCTGTCCGCAGGCCTGCCCGAGGGCGACATCTCCGGCATCGTGCTGCAGCAGCCGGGCAATGACGGCTCGATCGCCGATCACGCGTCGATCATCGCCGCCGCCAAGGAAGCCGGCGCCATGGTGACCGTGATCGCGGACCTGCTGTCGCTGACCATGATCACCCCTCCGGGCGAGCAGGGCGCCGACATCGCCGTGGGCAACACCCAGCGCTTCGGCGTGCCGCTGTTCTTCGGCGGACCGCACGCAGCCTACATGGCTGTTGCCGATGGCCTGACCCGCTCGATGCCAGGCCGCCTGGTGGGCGTCTCGGCCGATGACGCTGGCGTTCCCGCGTACCGCCTGGCGCTGCAGACCCGCGAGCAGCACATCCGCCGCGAGAAGGCCACTTCCAACATCTGCACCGCGCAGGCCCTGCTGGCCATCTGCGCATCGATGTACGCCGTCTACCACGGTCCTGCCGGCCTGAAGCAGATCGCAACCCGTGCCAACAACCACGCCCGCGTGATCGCCAGCTCGCTGGTCGCAGGCGGCTTCACCCTGGCCTCGGATACCTTCTTCGACACCGTTGTGGTGAACGTCGAGAACGCCGATGCCATCATCGCCAAGGCCGTCGAAGCAGGCATCAACCTGCGCAAGGTGGGCAAAACCCAGGTGGGCATCTCCACCGACGAAACCACCACCTCCGCCGTGGTCAAGACCCTGCTTGAGGTCTTCGGTGCGGAACTCTCGGCTCCGGAAGGCTTCGAGCTGCCCGAGTCGATGGTGCGCACCAGCGACTTCATGACCCACCCGATCTTCAACTCGATCTCCTCCGAGACCCAGATGATGCGCTACCTGCGCCGCCTCTCGGATCGCGACCTGGCACTGGACCGCACCATGATCCCGCTGGGCTCGTGCACCATGAAGCTGAATTCGGCCGCCGAGATGGAATCCATCACCTGGCCTGAATTCGCATCTATCCACCCCTACGCACCTGCCGCGCAGACCGCCGGCTGGCGCGAGCTGATCACCGACCTGGAAGGCCGCCTGACCGCCATCACCGGCTACGCAGGCGTCTCCATCCAGCCGAACGCCGGCTCGCAGGGCGAGTACGCCGGCCTGCTGGCCATCTCGGACTACCACCGTTCGCGCGGCGAAAGCCAGCGCGACCTGTGCCTGATCCCTGCATCGGCGCACGGCACCAATGCCGCTTCGGCGGTGCTGGCAGGCATGCGCGTGGTCGTCGTGAAGACCGCGGCCGATGGCACCATCGACGCCAATGACCTGGATGCCAAGATCGAGGCCAACAAGGACGTCCTTGCCGCCATCATGATCACCTACCCATCCACCCACGGTGTCTACGACGCCGACGTGCGCGAGGTCTGCGACAAGGTCCACGCCGCCGGCGGCCAGGTGTACATCGATGGCGCGAACATGAACGCCATGGTGGGCCTGGCCCAGCCGGGCAAGTTCGGCGGCGACGTGTCGCACCTGAACCTGCACAAGACCTTCTGCATCCCGCACGGCGGCGGCGGTCCGGGCGTTGGCCCGATCGGCGTGGGCGAGCACCTGCTGCCGTTCCTGCCAGGCGACGCCTCCGGCACCTACTCCGAGCGCGACGGCGTGCCGGTCGTGGCAACCGCCTTCGGCTCGGCCGGCGTGCTGCCGATCTCCTGGGCCTACATCGCGATGATGGGCGGCGACGGACTGACCGAAGCCACCAAGCACGCGATCCTGAACGCGAACTACATCGCTAAGCGCCTGGGCGAGCACTTCCCGATCCTGTTCACCGGCAACCAGGACCTGGTCGCCCACGAATGCATCCTGGACCTGCGCGAACTGACCGCCAAGACCGGGGTCACCGCCGAGGACGTGGCCAAGCGCCTGATCGACTTCGGCTTCCACGCGCCAACCCTGTCCTTCCCGGTCGCCGGCACCCTGATGGTGGAGCCGACCGAGTCCGAGGACCTGGCCGAGATCGAGCGCTTCATCGAAGCCATGATCACCATCCGCCAGGAAATGGACGAGGTGCTCTCCGGTGCGTACAGCATCGAGGAATCCCCGCTGCGCAACGCTCCGCACACGGTCTCGGCAGTGGTCAACAGCAACTGGGACCGCAAGTACTCGGTGGAGCAGGCAGCCTTCCCGGTAGCCAGCCTGAAGTTCGACAAGTACTTCCCAACCGTGGGCCGCATCGACGGCGCCGGCGGCGACCGCAACCTGATCTGCTCCTGCCCGGCTCCTGAAGCCTTCGAAGACTAAGGAAGAGTTAGAGATGACTGAGACTACCCAAGCACTCAAGCGCACCGCACTGCACGCCCAGCATGAAGCTTTGGGCGCGAACTTCACCGACTTCGGCGGCTGGGACATGCCGCTGAAGTACGGCTCGGAACTGGCAGAGCACAAGGCCGTGCGCTCCACCGCCGGCCTGTTCGACCTGTCCCACATGGGCGAGGTCTACCTCACCGGACCGGAAGCCGGCGTCGCGCTGAACACCGCGCTGGCAGGCAACCTGAGCATCATGAAGGTCGGCAAGGCGAAGTACTCGCTGATCCTGAACGCCGAGGGCAAGATCATCGACGACCTGATCGTCTACCGCCTGGAAGAGGAGAAGTTCCTCGTCGTGCCGAACGCCGGCAATGCCCCGGTGGTCGCCGCCGAGCTGGCAGCCCGCGCCGCTGATTTCGACGTTGTCGTAGATGACGCATCGGGCCGCCAGTCGCTGATCGCGGTCCAGGGCCCGAACGCCGAGGCGATCGTGAGCAAGCTGGCCGCCGACGAGGCAACCGCCCAGGCCGTCGCAGAGCTGAAGTATTACGCGGCTGTGAAGCTGGTGCTCGGCGGCATCGACGTGCTGCTGGCCCGCACCGGCTACACCGGCGAGGACGGCTTCGAGCTGATCATCGAGAACGAGGATGCGGCAGCCCTCTGGGAGAAGACCGTTGAGGCAGGCAAGGACCACGAGCTGGTTCCTTGCGGCCTGGCCGCCCGCGACTCCCTGCGCCTGGAAGCCGGCATGCCGCTGTACGGCAACGAGCTGTCCCTGGAACGCACCCCGTTCGATGCGGGCTTCGGCCCGGTGGTTTCCTTTAAAAAGGAAGAGAACTTCGTGGGCCGCGAGGCACTTGAAGCGCTGCGCGGCACCACCCCGCCACGCAAGCTCGTGGGCCTCAAGGGCCTGGGCAAGCGCGCCGGCCGCGGAGGCTACTCCATCGTCAAGGACGGCACCGTCATTGGCGAAATCACCTCCGGCCAGCCATCGCCAACGCTGGGCTACCCGGTGGCGCTGGGCTACATGGATGCCGAATTCAGCGCAACCGGAACCGAGCTGGAGGTCGATCTGCGCGGTAAGACTTTGCCATTTGTCGTAGTCGAACTGCCGTTCTACACCCGAGCCAAGTAACGTTAAACATCAGTAGGGCTAAGCTAAGCGCCCGCTAATTCCCTTGGGAGAGGAAATACCGTGAGTAAAGTTCTTTCGTCATTGCGCTACTCGGCTGAGCACGAGTGGATCGATGCATCGTCCCCAGCAAAGATCGGCATCACCCAGGTTGCCGCTGACGCCCTGGGCGACGTGGTCTACGTCGACCTGCCAGAGGTTGGCGACACCGTGACCGCAGGCGAGACCTGCGGCGAGGTCGAGTCCACCAAGTCGGTCTCCGACCTGTACTCGCCAGTGACCGGCACCATCGTTGAGGTCAACCAGGAAGCCGTGGACAACCCGGCGATCCTGAACGAGGATCCATACGGTGCCGGCTGGCTGTTCACCGTTGAGGTCACCGAAGAAGGACCGCTGCTCTCGGCAGCAGATTACGCAAGCGCGAACGGTGGAAACGTCGAGTAATGAGCAACCAAACCTTTGAAACCGTTGCCTCGAGCTCGCTGACCCAGTCGCTGGCATCGCTGGACCCGGAGGTGGCGCAGCGTATTGACGCTGAGCTGGCTCGCCAGCAGCGCGGCCTGGAAATGATCGCCTCGGAGAACCACACCGCGCAGGCCATTATGCAGGCGCAGGGTTCGGTGCTGACCAACAAGTACGCCGAGGGCTATCCGGGCCGCCGCTACTACGGCGGCTGCGAGGAAGTCGACGTCATCGAGACGTTGGCGATTGAGCGCCTCAAGGAGTTGTTCGGGGCGAAGTTCGCGAACGTGCAGCCGCATTCCGGTGCGCAGGCTAATGCCTCGGTGTACCACGCGCTGGTGCGTCCGGGCGATACCGTCCTCGGGCTGAACCTGAACCACGGTGGGCATTTGACCCACGGCATGAAGCTGAACTTCTCGGGCCGCTTGTTCAACATCGTGCCTTACGGCGTGGATGAGGAAACGTACCAGGTGGACATGGATGAGGTGGAGCGCCTTGCCGTTGAGCACCAGCCGAAGATGATTGTTGCCGGCTGGTCGGCGTACCCTCGCCAGCTGGATTTCAAGCGTTTCCGCGAGATTGCCGACAAGGTTGGCGCGTACCTGTTCGTGGATATGGCGCACTTCGCTGGCCTGGTGGCCGCCGGGTTGCACCCGTCGCCGGTGCCGCATGCCCACGTGGTGACCTCCACGACGCACAAGACGTTGGCTGGTCCGCGTGGCGGCATCATTCTGTCGAATGATGCGGAGATCGCGAAGAAGCTGAATTCTGCGGTGTTCCCTGGCCAGCAGGGTGGTCCGTTGGAGCATGTGATTGCGGGCAAGGCTGTGGCGTTCAAGATTGCTGGGTCGCCGGAGTTCAAGGAGCGCCAGGAACGTACCTTGGCTGGGTCGAAGATCTTGGCTGAGCGTTTGACCCGGGAAGACGTTGTTGCCAAGGGCATCAGCGTGCTGACTGGTGGCACCGATGTGCATCTGGTGCTGGTGGATCTGCGTGACAGCGAGTTGGATGGCCAGCAGGCTGAGGATTTGCTGGCGCAGGTGGAGATCACGGTGAATCGTAATTCGGTTCCGTTTGATCCGCGTCCGCCGATGGTGACTTCGGGCTTGCGTATTGGTACTCCGGCGTTGGCGACGCGTGGTTTCTCCGAGGCTGCGTTTGCTGAGGTTGCGGAGATTATTGCGCAGACCTTGATCGCTGGTGCCGACGGCAATACGGCTGCACTGCCAGAGCTGAAGGAACGTGTTCTGGCGTTGGCTGAAGCCCACCCACTGTACCCGGACCTGCCAAAGGTTTCCGAGTAGCAGCAAGCTAGTGAAGATGCGGGCCCGGAAGGTGGAATTAGGCGCTTTCCGGGCCCGCAGTCTCTCACCATCCAAAGTTCCACCAGCCGCGGCGATACCTGCGGCGGCCCGGGGGGAGTTTGGAACCACACTTCATAGATCCGGAGCCCAAGCTCTCGGATTACCCAAGTTCTAAGGATGTGACCCGCATGGCGGTTAGCGTATTCGATCTTTTCTCGGTTGGCATCGGACCATCTTCCAGCCATACCGTGGGACCAATGCGTGCAGCGCACGCATTCATTGCCCAAGTAATCCGAGAAGGCCAACTGGACGCACTGGAAAATATCCGTGTGGACGTCTATGGATCCCTGGCCGCTACCGGCCGCGGCCACGGTACCTTCACCGCCATCATGCTCGGGCTCGAAGGCTTCGAACCTGAAACGGTGCTGCCAGCACAGGTCGATGAGCGCCTGGCAGACATGGAAGCCACCGGCGTGCTGCGCTTGGCCGAACAGCTGGGCCAGCGCAAGGACCTGGACTACAAGGTCGAGGACATGATCCAGCACCCGCTGACCGTGCTGCCGCGCCACACCAACGGGGTAAAGTTCATTGCCCTGGATGCCGAAGGCAATGAAATCGTCAACGAGACCTTCTTCTCCGTCGGTGGCGGCTTCATCGTGCGCGAAGGCGCCGAAGACCGCATCGAGAAGAACCTCGAGGAGAAGCTGAACAAGCAGCCCTACCCGTTCACGACAGCAGCCGCACTGCTGGAGCATGTGAAGGAAACCGGCTTGTCCATTGCCGAGATCATGATGGCCAACGAGGAAACCTATCGCACCCGCGAGGAAATCCGATCAGGACTCATCCACATCTACGAAGTGATGGAAGGCTGCAAGGACTCCGCGCTGGAACGCACCGGCGTGCTGCCCGGCGGCCTGAAAGTCCGCCGTCGCGCCCCGGAATGGCATGAACGCCTGCGCAAGGAAGATAAGGACCGCGATCCGGTCTACTGGCAGGAATGGATCAACCTCGTCGCGCTGGCAGTCAATGAGGAGAACGCCTCCGGCGGACGGGTTGTCACCGCCCCCACCAACGGCGCCGCCGGCATCATCCCGGCAGTGCTGTTCTACGCCACCCACTACGCGCCAGGCGCGAAGTACTGGAACGAGGATGAAAAGCACGACGCAGTCGTACGCTTCCTGCTCACTGCAGGCGCCGTCGGCGTGCTGTACAAGGAACAGGCATCGATTTCCGGAGCGGAAGTCGGCTGCCAGGGCGAAGTCGGTTCGGCCTCCTCGATGGCCGCCGGTGGCCTGGCCGAAATCCTTGGCGGCACCCCAGCCCAAGTGGAGAACGCCGCGGAAATCGCAATGGAACACAACCTGGGACTGACCTGCGATCCAATCGGCGGCTTGGTCCAGATCCCATGCATCGAACGCAACGCCATTGCTGCTTCGAAGGCAGTGAATGCGGCGAAGATGGCACTGATGGGCGACGGCGAACACCACGTCACCTTGGACGAAGTCATCATCACCATGCGCGAAACCGGCAAGGACATGAGCGACAAGTACAAGGAAACTGCCATGGGCGGCTTGGCCGTGAACGTGGTGGAATGCTGATTTCATAGCACCGCGAGAACCAAGTCCAGGAGGCCTGCACCGCAGGCCTCCTGGACCATTTAAACGTGATATCGATCCCCAAAGCGGGCATTTCCCAGCCATTGCTGATAGAACTTGGTCAAGGCCCGATGCGCGTGAGCGCAAACCGATTTCGAGGAGGTGAGCGTCGTGGACGACAGTTCAAGTCGATCTATGCCCACGAACTCACCTGGGCGCTCATAGCCGAAGCTGCCGAATAGGGCTGCATCCTGCCATGGGAGTCCCATGAGTTCGTGACACCTGCACATGTCACGGGCGCAGAAACCTGCACGCAAATACTGACTGATTTATCTCCCTGTCTTCACGGGGTGCTCCAGCGGTGAGAATTTGCTGGCAGGCTTGTATTCCTGCGCCAAATGAACCATTTGGACCCACATCATGATTTCTCCAGAAAAGGTAGACTTATCTACTATTTCGCGCTCCTTGTGCTCCCACCTCAACCACGGCGAATTCCAGCAAGCAGCACGGCTGCTGGGGGAGCTGCATACCGCTGAGGCTATCGAGCACCTTGAAGCGCTGGATGCCACCGAAGCAGCCTTGGCCTACCGCCTGCTCGACAAGCAGGCCGCCCTGCTTCTCTTCAAGGACCTCGACGCTGAGGTGCAAGCCGAACTGATTCGGGCGCTGCAGTCAGAAGCAGTGGTCGATGCCTTCTCCCAGCTCTCCGCCGCACAACGGGCAGCACTGCTCGATGAGTTGCCAGCCATCGTGGCAACGAAACTGCTGGCAGGTGCATCGAAGGCCAAACGCCAAGACATCGGAGCCCTGCTGGGCTATCCCGAAGCAAGCGCCGGCAGGGCGATGTCCCCGGACTTCATCGCCACCCATCCGCAGCTAACCGTGGCAGAATCCCTGGCACGCATCAGCAAGCGTTTCGCGCATTGCAAGGACGCGCAGCACATCTTGGTGATCGATGATGAACGCAGGCTGCTTGGCACCATCACGCTCAGCGAGCTGCTCGTCGAACCGGGCACGATGACGGTCGCAGAATTGTGCACCCCTGGCCCCAGCGTCCAAGCCTGCGAGCCGGAGGAAAGCGCAGCACGATTGGCCGTGGGGCGGAAGGCAGGGGTGCTCCCGGTACTTGATCGGGAAGACCGCCTGCTGGGCGTGCTGACCTTGCCCATGGCGCTCGGGATCCTGGAGGATGCCGAGGAGCGACGCACTGCGAACGATCCCGAGCCGGAACCGCTCGTCCGCCCGTACCTGGGTACGCCGCTGCGCCAACTGGTGAAGGCGCGGATCATCTGGTTGCTGGTCCTTGCGATTGGTGCCACTTTGACCGTCAAGGTCCTCGCCAGTTTCGAGCAGACGCTTGAATCGATGGTGGTGCTCAGCTTGTTCATCCCGCTGATTGTGGGCATTGGCGGGAATACCGGCAACCAGGCGGCGACTACCGTTACGCGTGCGCTGGCGATGGGGGAGGTGCGGGGCCGCGACTTTTGGCGGGTGCTGATGCGTGAGGTGCGTATCGGGGCGATCTTGGGATTGAGCCTTGGCCTTGTCGCCCTGTTCTTGGCCGGGCTCATTTTCGAACCCAGCATCGGATTGGTGATTGGCACCAGCCTCGTGGCGCTATGCAGCATTGCGGCCGCTGTTGGCGGGGTGATGCCGATCATCGGAAAATTCTTCAAGGTCGACCCTGCGGTATTCTCCAATCCCTTTATTTCAACGTTCGTGGATGCCGCTGGGCTGATTGTCTACCTCTCTGTGGCGGTACTGATTCTCGGCTAGTTTGACCTGGCACTGGGGGTGCGCGGAATAAATTCGCGCACGCCAGCGTCGTAACTGGTATGCCTCAAAGCAAGCTATTTACTGAAATTACCGTTCCAACCCGCAGCGGCGAAGGCCTGAAGCTGCGCAACCGCGTGGTCCTCCCGCCGATGTGCCAATACTCCGTGGAAAAACACGACGGCGTTCCAACGACCTGGCACCTGGCTCATCTGGGCTCCATGGCGCATGGCGGATACTCGCTGGTCATCGCCGAAGCAACAGCGGTGGCAGCTGAAGGCAGGATCTCGGACCGCGACACCGGTTTGTGGAATGACGAGCAGACTGAGGCCTGGAAGCCGATTACAAAGTACATCCGCTCACATGGTGCAGCCGCTGGCGTGCAGCTGGCGCATGCCGGCGCGAAAGCCTCGACCTATGGTTGGCTCAAGGAGTTCGAAGAGGCCGGAAAAATTGGCAGCATCAGCGATGAAGAAGGCGGCTGGGAAACCTTCACTTCCACTCCAAGCGAGCTCTATGGACTGAAGCCGGCTACCGAGATGACTGTGGAACAGATCCAGGACTCGGTTCAGGATTGGGCTGACGCGGCCAAGCGCGCAGACGAGGCAGGATTCGACCTGATCCAGATCCATGCGGCCCACGGCTACCTGGTGCACCAGTTCCTCTCGCCGCTGTCCAACAAGCGCACGGATGAATACGGCGGCAGCTTCGAGAACCGCACGCGGTACCTGCGTGAAATCATCAAGGCGGTGGCAGCCGTGTGGCCGGAAAACAAGGTCTTGGGCATCCGCTTCTCGGGGGAAGACTGGGTAGACGACGGATGGGGTATCGCTGACACGATTCGAATCGCCAAGGAGCTCTACGGCTACGGTGTTCGCCATTTCGACCTGTCCAGCGCCGGCATCGGCAAGTTCAAGGGTCCCTCTGGTCCCGGATACCAGGTGCCGTTGGCCCAAGCAGTGAAAGACTCACTGCCGCAGGATGCCTTCGTCACCGCGGTGGGCGTGATCACCGAGCCGGTGCAAGCTGAGCACATCGTTGTGACCGGGCAAGCCGACGGCGTGAGCATCGGACGCGCCGCTCTGGGCGACCCGCAGTGGGCCAACCGTGCGGCGAAAGAACTCGGAGCGCCGCTGGCATTCCCTGCCCAATATTGGCGCGGCCGCTGGTAGATACTTGCTGTCATGCTGATTTCATCCAAACAACGACATAGTTTCTGGTTACCTCTTCCAGCCACTGAATAGTGATGTTAGGTTAGTGCCACGGATCTAGTCGCACCGCGGCCAAGGCTCGCGTGCGGAAGGGAGTCAGCATGGCACTACGCGCGGATTCTAACGGAATCGACGCTTCGCTTTATCGGAGAAACGGCTCGTGGAGCACCGCCCTCGTGGACGCATCGTTGGGAACCACTGCGGCCCAAGAAGCCGCAGATCGGCTTCCGGACGACGTAGCCAAGCTGCTCAAGAGCCAGCAGGCACAGCCGGACGATGTCCAAGCACTGATCGGCGCACTGGAACCAGCCGAGGGCTTGCGAGCACCCGTAGCAAGATTCGTCGCCGTTCATGACGGCGAAGTCGTGCTCAACGAAATCATCCCAGGACTCAAGGTCCAAACTCCATCGGTGGATGTGGGTCCATTCCCGAACTTCACAGCGCTGGCTCGCGCGCGTGGCGGTTCGTTCTCCTACCTCGTAGCCGAAGTCAGCAAGGACGGAGGTGAAGTGCACCTCTATAACACGGCGTCCCCTGAACGCCTCGGCAGCCGTGGCATAGTCGGATTGCCCGAGGAAATCCACCATGCGCGCAAGGTGCCCGGCGAATATGACCAGCCGAAGGCCCAGGCAGCCGCCGATGAGATGGTACGTCGAAATGCTGATGAGGTCGCCGGCCTGATCAGTGAGATGTCCGCCGAGAACTACGTTCGTCTGGTCATTCTTTCCGGCGATATCAAGGCTCGTGAAATAGTGCTCGGGGCACTTCCGGTGGCACTGAAGGAATACGTAGAAGTCATCGACTCGCATACGCGTACCGGAGGCGCGGACGCCAAGCAGGTCGATGCCCAGATCACCAAGCTGGTGGAGGAGGTCAAAGCCAAGGATCTGGCTGAATTGGAGTCGAAGGTTGCCGCCCAGTCCGGCAACGGCCGAGCGCAACTGGCTGTCGGATTGAATGAAGTCGTCACTGCACTCCAATCGGCGCAAGCTGAAATGGTGCTGGTTGGCCAATATCAAAGCGAGCATACCCTGCGCGCCTTGAGCGCAGAACCGTGGATTGCCCATCAAGATGGGGATGACCATGCAGAGTTGGTGGTCGGCGAGTGGCCAGCGCCGGAAGTGCTCTTGCGCGCGACTGCGCTGACGGACGCCAGCATCCGATACGTACCGGAATCGATGATCCCTGACGGAGCAGGAATCGCGGCCTTGCTGCGCTGGGCCAAGTCCTGAAGAAGCGCACTAAATGAAATTGCAGTAAACGAAACGATCCGCACAGGAGCTCCTGTGCGGATCGTTTTTGCGCTTGAGCCGCGTGAATCCTAGCGGTCCGACGGGTCGGGTGCCCGCGGCGCTGGTGGGGAATCCATCGGCGGATTGCCGGCGTGTGGCTGCTGCTCTGGCTGATATGCCGGAGGAGCCCAGTATGGCTGGTTAGGGCGAAGCGGCGGCTGGTTCATTTGCCAAGGTTGCAGCAACGGCCGGCGGTCTGCAACCGGGATTGGGCCCGCCGTACGAGCGATGCCCTGCCTATCGGCAAGCTTCACCAGCATGAAGGTCAACAGGGCCATGAAGCACACCGAGAAGACTAATGAAACCGGGTTGGATTCCGTGGCGTTCAGATCGACAAGGCCGACTGCGCCGAGCAGGAACAAGAACGTGTTGTTGATGATGTGCATGGCCATCGCCGCTTCCAGGCCGCCGGTGCGCCACGTCAGATAGCCTGCCGCGATAGCGAAGGCTGCCACATCGAGAAGCCCCCAGATATCGTAGAGGTGGCCGATGGTGAACAGCGGCACCGGTAGCAGAATGGCGAACAAGGGATGCTTCAGCCAGCTGCCGATGACCTGCATGAACGCACCGCGGAAGACGAGCTCTTCGGCTGCGCACTGGAACGGTGTCAAGAGGATAACCAGCAGCGCATAGAACAGCGGATCCGTGGGCAGGCTGCTGGCAGGCACCGGCTCGGACGCGCCAATTCCCACTGCGCCCAGCCCGAAATTCACCCCGAAATACAAGGCGAACAAAACGGCGCTGGCAGCCAACGCCAGGCCGAACCATCGCCAGCGCAATTTGCCGGTGACCGAAATCAACTGGCCGACAGGCTTAGGTCCGATAAGCAAATAAGCGAAAAAGACCGCAGGGATCATGATGATCAATGAGGCCATGGTCATCGAGAAGTCCGTCGCCGAAGCCATATTCAGCATTGGATCCATGAGGAATTGGTCGGGGGCCTCTTCAGGATTATCGGCAGCCCACGTCATCGGGTTCAAGAGCAGTGCGGCGAACATCGCCAGCATTGCAATGAGCAAAGCTGCGAGGTAGAAGCCAATGCCGACGCCGGAGAACGCCAGCGGACGCCACCAGCGATAGTTCGCACTGCGTCTCATCAGGCGATGGAACTGATAGCTCATTTCACCTTCGGCGCCTTGCGGCGCGGGTGGAAAATTCATTGGCAAGCTCATGGCTCAATTCTCCCGTTTCGCGATGCTGGAAAGCATGAACCTTGCGGAGGATTTATCGCGTCATCCTTTTGAGCGTCCACGAACAGCGCGGGAAGACGCGGACTGCGTCCATATGAAACTCCCAGGGGCAAGCTCTTAGACTTGGTAAGGACGATTCGCCTTTATTGATTTGGAGCAGCGCCACGTGGGCCATCATCACCATGACGAACCGATTTTGCAGGATCCCAAGCGCCGGCGGCGTGCCTCGATCATCCTTTGGGCTCTGCTTGCGCCCATAGGTGCGTTGGCCATGGTCATGGTCATCCTGTTGTGGCCGCAAGGCAACTACGACAAGTTCGCCCTCAACGGAGCCATGGATACTACCGGTGGAGCGACGATGGAAGTTGGCACAGTTACGCGCAGCGCCATCCAGGATTGCCCTTCGTCCCAAGGATTGGAAGAAGTAGGCGGCAAGGTGCTCGAATGCCAGGTCACCTATGTGATGCCTGAATCCGGTGGCGCTGAAATCCAGTTGGAGATCCCGCCGGAAATGCTGCAATCACGGGATGCGCGCGCGGGCGACAGCATCCGCTACCTAGATCTTTCCACGGTCGACACCACCAGCGGAAGCCCGTACGTGTTCGTTGACTTCGTGCGCACGTTGCCCATGGCACTGCTGGCCATCGCCTATGGCGTGGTGGTGGTGCTCGTCGCCGGTTGGCGCGGCACCCGGGCCATGATCGGCCTGATCGGCGGCATCGCCTTCATGATCGTCTTCATGGTTCCGGCCTTGCTTGAAGGCGGCAATCCGGTCTTGGTGGGACTCACAGGCTCTACCGCCATCATGTTCGTCGCGCTGTATTTCGCCCATGGACTGAACGCGAAGACATCCACAGCGCTGCTGGGAACGCTCTTCGGTCTTGCGGTGACTGCAGGGATGGTGCTCTGGCTGACCGATGCGGCCGCGTTGACCGGGGCCAATGATGAATCGGCAATCACCTTGTCGACGGTGGCCCCGCAAATATCCTTGCCTGGCTTGCTGATCTGCGGTGTCCTGGTCGGCGGCATGGGTGTGCTCAATGACGTGACGATCACCCAATCGGCCACCGTGTGGGAACTGGCAGAGAGCACGCCGAAGTCCTCGGCCAGGGAATTGTTCTTCCGCGGAATGCGCATCGGCCGCGACCATATCGCTTCGACCGTTTACACCATTGCTTTCGCCTATGCTGGTGCGGCCCTGCCAGTCTTGGCTATTGCCGCATTGAGCAACCAGAGTTTCGGGGTCACCCTGGGCTCCGGCGCCATGGCCGAAGAGGTCATCCGCATTCTGATCGGCTCCATTGGATTGGTCCTGGCAATTCCGGTAACGACCGCAATTGCGGTCATGGTCGTGAAGGCGACCGGCACCGGCGGAGCCCACGGCAAACGCTCCTTGCAACGCGTGGGTTCCGTCGCCTAGGTGCGAACCATTCTCATATGTAATGTAGAATAGTTCTCAATAGCGATCCGATTTAGATGGAGACACCCATGAAGAACCACCGCTCGCTGCTCGCAGCAGCTGTAGCCCTGCCTGCTGCTGGACTGATCCTCGCCGGATGCGGTAGTAGCACGGCCAGCGAATCAACGGAAGCGGATTCTGCTGCGATCAGCGTAGTGGCCACGACGAACGTCTACGGACAGATCGCCCGTGCCATTGGCGGGGAGAGCGTGGAGGTCAGCGAGATCATCACTTCGGCCGCACAGGATCCGCATTCCTACGAGCCAACAGCCCGAGATAAGCTGGCGATCTCCAATGCCACGCTGGTGCTGGCCAATGGCGGAGGATATGACCAGTTCATGGACTCCTTGGTTTCCTCGATTCCAGAAGGCAAGGCTGGCGAGATCACGCTCGTGCACGCAGTGGATTCCTCGCCGGTAGCTGAGGAATCGGAAGCAGCCGGGCATGAGGGCGAGAGCGCTGAAGAGCATGCGCAGCACGCCGAAGAGGATTCGCATGAGGGCGAAAGCGCTGAAGAGCATGCGCAGCACGCCGAAGAGGATTCGCATGAAGGCCACGACCACGCGGCCTACAACGAGCACATCTGGTATGACCTGGAATCCATGGGCGACCTGGCTGATGCGCTGGCTGAATCCTTCGGAAAGGCCGATAGCGCCAACGCCGAGCAGTACCAGCAGAATGCGGCTTCCTTCAACGAAGGAATCGACAAGCTGGAGCAACAGCTCGAAACCGCGAAGCTGGATGGCAAGAGCTTCGTGATGACCGAGCCGGTACCATTCCACCTGCTGCATGCTGCAGGCATGGAGGATGCCACCCCGGAAGGGCTGAGCGAAGCCATTGAAGAGGGCGAAGGCATTGCAGCGATAACCATGAAGAAGGCCGAAGACCTGCTTTCCGCAGGCGACGCCGACATGCTGGCCTATAACGTGCAGACTGAAGGCAGTGAAACCAAGGCGCTGAAGAAGAGCGCAGAGCAGGGGCAGATCCCCGTGGTTGACTTTGCAGAAACCATCCAGGATGACTCCAGCTACCTTGAATGGATGGAATCCAACATTTCCGACTTGGCTTCCGCGATCAACGGCTAAACCTACGTAGACTAAATGCATGGCATTGTTCTCTTCCCAGATAACTCAAGCGACAGGTAAAGCACGCTCCCTCCTCGCGGAGCGGTCTGTCCGAGCAGAAATCGCCCACTTGGACCGGGGAATCGAACAAGCCGACCATGTGCTGTTCTTCGCCGAAGGCCCCGGCCAGTTCTACCAGCTCGGAGTCTGGCTGGGGACCTTTGAGCGGTTGGCTGCCCAGGGCCTGAGCATCGGAGTGGTGCTCATGGATGCCCTGAGCGCACGCCATGCGCTGGAAGCGACGACTCTGCCGATCATGTTCTCGCGTTCCATGGAACAGATCGAGAACAAGCTGCGCGAGTGGGATGCCAAATCCATCAACTACGTGAATAACGCCCAGCGGAACTTCACGATGCTGCGTTTCAATGGGCCAGCGCACATTCACCTGAACCACGGTGAAAGTGAAAAGACGTCGATGGTCTCCAACCAGCTCAAGGCCTACGACTTCGCCTGCGTGGCCGGTGCCGCTGCGGTCGAGCGCATCACTGAAAGCATTGCCCGTTTCGACCCAACGCATCTGGTGCAGATCGGACGCCCGCAGCTGGACAACCTGGAATGGTCCGAGCCATCCGAGAAGATCCGGGTGCTCTACGCGCCGACGTGGGAAGGCGATTCCCAGACCATGGCCTACTCCTCGGTGGCGACCCTGGGGGAGCGGATTCTCGCCCAGTTGAGCAACGATGAGCGCTTCGACGTGCGTTTCCGACCTCATCCGAAGACCGGAGATGTCTCCGCTGAAGCGAAGAAGGCAGTTCTGGGCCTGAAGAGCAATTATGCCGCCACGCTGGACCCGATCGGCGATGCGGCGCAGTCATTGGTGTGGGCGGACGTGGCCATCTGCGACACCTCGGCGATGGCCTATGACGCGGTAGCGCTGAACATCCCGCTGCTGCTGTCGGGGGATCCCGAAAGCAAGCTCCATGCTGGGCTGCCATTGAACCAGCGGCTGGGCAACGCGAACGGCCTGGCCCAGCGGGTAGCTGACCTGGCCGCCTCGCCCGTGGCCGGGGCGCAAAAACAGCTGGCCCAGTACTTCTTTGCCACCACCGAACCAGGGGTGGCAACCAAGAAGCTGAACCAGCTGCTTTCCAGTCTCTAGTATTTCGCGCCTAGCGGTGCTTGAAGACCGTATCCTGCCATTCACGGTGGGCACGAGAATCGTGGGAGATCATCACGTGCTTGACGTTGGTGTACTCATCGAAAGAATACTGGCTCATGTCCTTGCCCATGCCGGAAGCCTTGTAGCCTCCATGCGGCATGTCTGAAACGATCAGAATATGCTCATTGATCCACACGCAACCGGCCTGGATCTCCGCGCTGGCACGCATCGCACGGTCCACGTTCTTGGTCCATGCGCTCGCCGCCAGCCCATACGGGGTATCGTTGGCCAGTTCGATGGCCTCATCGTCAGTGCTGAATGGCAGGGCCACCAGAACCGGTCCGAACACTTCCTGCTGCACGATCTCCGAATTCTGGGCAGCTCCAACCACCAAGGTGGGACGGTAGAAGAAGCCATCGCCCTCAAGCTGATGGCCGCCCGCCAGCACCTGAGCTCCTTGATCCTTGGCCCGCTGGACCATCGAGGAGACCTTCTGCAGGTGCTCCTGGCTGATCATTGAGCCCATGTCGGTATCGGGGTCGGTGGGATCTCCCACCACCATGGCGTCCATCAGCTCGGCCACACGGCTGGTGAACCGCTCGAAGACCGAGGAATGCACGTAGGCGCGGGTGGCCGCAGTGCAATCCTGGCCTGAATTGATCGTCGAGCCGGCTACCGCACCGTGCGCGGCGGCTTCGATATCCGCATCATCGAAGACCACCAGCGGGGCCTTGCCGCCGAGTTCCAGATGCACCCGGGTACCGCTCTCGGCGGCCATGGACATGATTTTCAGGCCCACCGCGGTGGAGCCGGTGAACGAGGTCATCTTCACCAGCTGGTGGCGCACCAATGGCGCGCCGACGCTGGGCCCGTCGCCAACCACAATATTGATCACCCCGTCCGGGAGCCCTGCATCCTTGGCGGCCCGGGCAAAGAGGACCGAGGTGCCCGGGGTCAGCTCGCTGGGCTTGAGCACAATCGTGTTGCCGGCGGCGATCGCGGGCAGGATCTTCCATGCAGCCATCTGCAACGGGTAGTTCCAGGGGCTGATCGAGCCGATCACGCCGATGGCTTCGCGGCGAATCATCGAGGTGGTGTTCCCGGCGTAGTCCCCGGTGGCCAAGCCCTGCAGGTTGCGTGCGGCGCCAGCAAAGAAGTTCACGTTGTCGATGGAACCCGGCACATCGAACTGGGTGGACATGCGGATGCTCTTGCCGGTCTGCGCGGTCTCCACGGCGGCGATCTCATCAGCATGCTTCTCAAGTTCGCGGGCGAAGGCCAGCAGGTGGTCGGCACGCTCGCCCGGGGTGAGCTTGGACCAGGTTGTGAAGGCCTCGGCGGCCGCGTGCACCGCCTGGTCAACCTGTTCGAGGCTTGCGGTATCGACGTCCAGCAGCTTCTTCCCGGTGGCAGGGTTCACGCGTTCCAGCACCGGGCCGAGCCCCCGGACCTGCTGGCCGTTGATGAACTGGTGTCCGAGGGAACTCTCGTAGTAGGCCATGTGGATTCTCCTAGGGATGCTCAGAGGGTGAAATAGAACTTGCGCAGGGTTTCGGTGACAGTCCGCTGTGTTCTCATGCCAGCATGAAGCCTGGCAATGCTGCCCGGAACCAGCCGGAGTTCCTGGGCGCCGAAGCCGCCGGCTTCCAGGATCTGCACGGTGGCGCGGCCGGAAAGCACAGCGAAATATTCGTCGGATTCGATATCCCGCATGGCTCCGGCAGACATCTCCCAGATGCCGACTTCCGCATTCCCGAGGGTGCCCAGTAACGCATAGCCTGTGGTCGCGGGTGCCTGACCGTCAGCCCGCTGGTCTTCGCCGATCGGTTCGTGGCTCAGCTCCACGTCGCCGGCCTGGACGATACTGGCTCGAAGATCTTTGGACGGCATCAGGAATCGAACCCCATTCCGATCTTGTCCATAAGCTTCAAGAAGGCCGAGCGCTCGCCGTGATTGCGGTCGGCTTTGGCCAGCTGGCTGGTCATGAGTTTCACGCCCACCCACGCGGCAGGCTCGGGAGGGAAAGGGATCGGCTTGGTGCGCACCAGTTCCAATTCGGTCAGCCCCGTTTTCTTCCCCGAGAGCAGATCCAGCATGACCTTGGCCCCGAACCGCGTGGCGCCCACACCGAGGCCGGTGAAGCCTGCGCAGTATGCGACCTTGCCGCCATAGGCCAGATCGAAGAACGAGAAGAATCGCGAGCAGGTATCGATGGCGCCACCCCATGCGTGGGAGAACTTCACATCCATCAGGTCCGGGAAGCTGCCGAAGAAATGCGCGGCCAGCTTTTCGAAGGTCCGCTGGTTGGTGTCGTAGCTGGAGCGGACCTTGCCGCCGAAATGGTAGACCGCGTCGTAGCCGCCGTAGAGAATGCGGAAGTTCCCCTCGGCATCGATGGTGGGGCGGGCATAGTGGAAGCGGTTGTTCAGATCTGCCAGGCCCACCATGTCCTCCCAGCCGATGGCTGCGCGCTGCTGGGCTGTGAGTGGTTCGGTCATCAGCGCGTAATCGTAGACCGGGATGATGCGTGCGCGGTGGCGCTTGAGCAGCGAGGGGAAGACGTTGGTGGCCAGGGCTACGCGCTGGGCGGTGATTTGGCCGTCGGCGGTGAGCACCTGGACCTGCGTGCCGGTATTCTCCATCTCCAAGGCGTGGGTGTGCTCGTAGAATTCAACACCCATTTCGCGGCACACGCGGGCCAGTTCCCAGACGAGCTTGGCCGGGTGGATCAGCGCGGTGGAATGGTTGTCGCGGGCGCCGGCCAGGAAATCCGGGGAGTTGATCAGCTGCTTGACCGCATCGGCATCCAGGTAATCGACGCCCGGGGCTTCAGCTTCCCCGGCCACCCACGCGATCTGATGCTGCTCGGTGGCCACGTTGATCGAGCCGTGGCGGATGAAGTCCACGTCCATGGCGTAGCGCTGCACCGTCGCTTCGAACTCGTCGAGGTTCTGCGCCCCGAGCTCGGCGAGCAGCTCGATTTCTTCCGGCAGGTGGTTTGCGCCATTTGCTTCGCCGTGGACCAGCGATGCTTCGCAGAATCCGCCATTGCGCCCCGACGCGGCCCAGCCCAAGCGCTGGCCCTCGATCAGCACCACTTTGCGGGCAGGATCCCGTTCCTTGGCTTGAAGCGCGGTCCATAATCCGGTGTAGCCGCCGCCAATAACCAGCAGGTCGGTGGTGATTGACCCGTGCAGTGCCGGGTGGGGCGCGGGGCGCTGGACGTTGTCCAGCCAGTAGCTGGTGCGCTTGGCATCTGCCAGTGCCCGGGCGACCAAGGCGGGGGAGACTTCGGCTTCATGCCTGTCAAACGTCAGTTCATTGGTGGTGGCCATTGGTACTTTCCTCGAAGATAGCTGGTTCGGTGGACGCTATCGATGCAGGGGAACGACCAATGGTCCCTGCGGCTTTGCGGTCTGCTGGGCACCGAGGATGCCAGATGAGTGCCTGTCGGCGGTCAAGGCTATCCCTCTTCTCGGAAAAGTTGAACACAAATTGAATGTGATTCATTACTCATCTAAGCCGGTGCATCTCGGGGTTGTCAAGATCCGGGAGCAGGCAGAAACCCGGCCTTGAGAACAGCGGAGCGCTGCATCCAAGACCGGGTCTGGTTAGGCGGGAAGAGCCGCGGGTTCTGAGCTATCCGGTTGATCGGCACGGCGTGGGACGCTGCCTGCGGTGAGGCGGCTGAGCCAAGCGGCGCCGAACATCACGACGAATTCGGCAGCCGCGATGCCCAGCATCACCGGCGCATGGTGCGTGCCATGCCCCGCATGGGCTCCGTGATGGCCGGCGAACCAGGGCATCCCGATTACCATCGCCACGTGCGAAGCGCCCATCAGCGCGCTCATCACCAGCAGGCTCATGGGACAGCCGCCGCGCAGCACGCACCAGGAGCATTTGACGCACCAGACCGCCATTGCCAGCAAGGCCAGGGTCCACCACAGCGTGTGCGGCAGCACTGCCAGCACCAGCAGGTGGGCCGCCGCCAGGCACAGCGAGCCGATGCCGAGCGCGCAGTGCCCGGCGGAAACCCTGGCAGTGAGACTAGTCGCCGCTGCCACAGCAGCCGTCGGATTCCGTAGTGGCACAGCAGCCGTGCTGGACCGGGGCTGGAACGTCAAGCACAGGGGAGCGGTCGAAGAATCCTTCGGGGCGGATGGTGAATCCGACCTTGTCCACGGGCATCATTGGCCAGTCCTCGGTGCGCGGGAAGTGGGTCAGCGCGAAGGTGTGCCACAGGCTGATTTGCTCGCCATCGATGTTCTTGTCGTCCTCGATCCAGGAACCGATGCCGTCAACGCCAGGGTTCTGGTTCACGAAGTCGCCGGTGGGGTAGCGCTGGCCATCCTCGCGCTTGGTCACCCACAGCGCCTTGGAAGCGAACTCGGCGCGGCGGTGGATGGAGGATCCCTCGGCGGCTAACAGGGTCGGGAGTCCCTGGGACATGAGCTTGTAGCCTACCGGTTTGCCCAGGTAGTTCGTCTTCTCGGGGTTGGTGACCACCCAGGTGCGCCCGGCCGTCGGGTTGTTGTCGCGCACCGCCTGCTTCTCGGTGGCCAGCACAGTGTGGCTGCGGGTAAAGGCGTTGCCGCGCGGATTCTCCTTGCTGATCGGCAGGCGGACGGCTTCTTCCTCGATGACGCGGCTCGGACCGCCATCCAGCGCGAAGTCCAGGCGGGCGCCGAAGATGTGCTGGTGGAACGGCGCGGTCAGCCCCGGAGCCATCTCGGATGAGAAGCGCTCGTCGCCCATGGCCGAGGTGAACACGATGCCGGTGGCCTTGGCCTCGAATTCGATGGTGCCATCCAGGTAGAGGTACCAGTAGAAGCCGTAGTCGTAGTTGCCCACGGTGGTGAAGAAGCTGATCACCAGGCGGCGGTTGCGCCGGGTGTACTTCACCCCGGACCAGTCATCGGCATGCTTGGAGAGGATCGAGGCGTCCTCCTCATGCATGCAGATGCCGTTGGCGATCTTCTGCGCATTGCCGTCGGCATCGGTGACCACCGGGGAGATGTAGTGGATTTCGCCCAGGCAGTCGCAGCCGAGCTCCAGCGAGTTGGCCAGGCGCCCGATGAGGTATTCGCCGGTGTCGAAGTAGTTCTGCCAGCTGCGTACCGGGGACGGATCCCCGTAGGGCACGACCATTTCCGCGATGGAGGCGCGGTCCAGGATCCGGCGTTCCACGCCCTTGTCGTTGAAGGCGATGTTGTAGAGCACCAGGCCCTCGCGCATGTCGAAGCCGATGTCCAGCGACCATTTCTCCCACTCGACATGGTTGCCGGCGCTCACCGTGAAACTTGGGCCTTCGGGCTGGGTGATCTCGATAGGCTTCTGGGTGGTGCGAACCGGGCCGGTGAGTTCCGGGTCGGTGTAGTTGCCGTGGGTCTCGGGCACCGGAACGATGCCCAGATCCAGCAGCTGGTCGATTTTCCCGGCGATGGTGTCGATGTAGACCACCAGTCCGTCAACCGGGTGGGCCCACGCGGAGTCTTCGGCGAAGTCCTGGCGGAAGGCCAGCCCGCGCAGGATGCGGCGTCCTGATTCCTGCGGGTACTCGTCGTCGTACACACCTGCGGACAGCGGGGCCACGCGCACCTGTTCCGGCTTCAGCCCGCGCTTGGCCAAAGCGGCCGCCCACTGCGGGTCGTCAATCAGGATGGACTCGACCTTTTCGAATTCCTCCAGCAGCACCGGCATCTGCCCCACCTTGGCCGGATCCAGATCGACGCTTGAGTGCACGCCCTGGGCGCCCAGGTCCAGGACGACATCCTTGGGGGAGTCGGCCAGCTTGTCCATGAGCATCACGCGGACAAAGCGGCCGGGGCGGTCGGCGCGCGGGTCTTCCAGGCCCATGTAGGCGATGCGGGTGTTCTCGGTGAACAGCTGGTTGCTGACCAGCAAGTCCTTGGCGGCGGCAACCTCTGCTTCGCTGAGCAGGGTGAAATCCGTGGCGGTGGTGGTTGGCATGAGACCGGCTCCTTTAGTGCTGAAATGTGATCTGCAGCATTTATTATTCTCTGGTTGTAGAGAATACGGGCGGACTCGCAAAGGCGCAAGCCTTTGGTGGAAATAAATGATTTATCGCTAATCTTGAGGCATGCCGAAAATCGTGGACCATGATCAGCGTCGCCGGGAGATCGTCGAGGTCACATGGAGATTCATTGCCCGGGAGGGGATCGAGAAACTCAACCTGCGCGACCTGGCTGCTGCCGCCGGATACTCCAACGGCGCCTTCAAGCCCTACTTCCCAACCCGCGATGCGCTGCTGGCAGCGACTTTCCGCTATGTCGCCGAGGCGACCGACAAGCGCATTGCCCGCAAGTGCCAGGGGCAAACGGGAATCGCGGCCATCGAGGCATTTGCCCGGGAAGTGCTTCCGCTCGATGAGCTGCGGCGAAATGAAGCGCGCATCGCGGTGCACTTCTGGCATCTGGCCCTCGGGGATCGGGCGCTGGCGGCGGTCAATGCGGGAACCATGGACCGCTGGCGCACGCTGGTTGACCAATGGCTTGAGCAGCTCCTCGGCCCCGACCACCCCACGGCTCCCGTGGCGCGCGACTCGATGATCAATTTCCTGATGGGCGCGCAAACCAGCAGCGTGCTCGACGAGGCAGTCAATACCCCCGACGCGCTCGAAGCGCAGCTGCAGTACCGCCTGGAGGCCTTGCGCAGCCTGCGCGCAGCGGAGTAGCTGGATATTCTCCGCACGACGAAAAAAGTGACTTTTCGGCGCGCTCGGCGTACTCTCATTCGTGATGCCCGACACAGTTACTTGGGCTTCGATGGGGAGGCAGGCATGTATCAACTTCAGCACGTCGATTCGTTCACCGCGTGGTCGCGGCTCATTTCCGACGCCTTCGTGAAGCTGCGCAGCGAGCAGATTTCCAGCGGACATTTCACCGCTACGCTGGGTGCCAACATGCTCGGAGAGATCGGCTTGATGCGCATCCATGCCAAACCCCACGCGGTGAAGCGAACCGAGGACCTGAGCGCCAGCGGCGACGGGGATTTCTACAAGGTCTCCTACCAGCTCGATGGCTATGGGCTGCTGATCCAAGACGGCCGCGAAACCTTGCTGGCACCCGGGGACCTGGCGATCTACGATACCCAGCGCCCGTACACTCTGGCCTTCGAGAAACCTGCATCGGTGCTGGTCACCTTGGTTCCGCATGATCTTTTCCGCTTGTCGCAGCAGCAGGTCGGCCAGCTGACCGCGGTTGCGCTCAAGGAATCGCACCCGTTGTCGGGGACCGTCGCACCGCTGCTGCGCCACCTCGGATCCAACCTTTCCCAGTGGGATGAATTCGGCGGCTACCAGCTGGCCCGCAACACCGTGGATCTGCTGGCCACCGCACTGGGCGGCGCGCTCGGCGCCGAATGCCATGGGGACGCCAAGTTGCGCCAACGCGAATTGGTCACCGGCTACATCAACGCGCACCTGGACGACGCCGATTTGGGACCGGCCCGCATCGCGGCCGCCCACTTCATGTCCGTACGCAGCCTGCATGCGCTGTTCGAGCACCAGCCGCTCAGCGTCGCCGCGCTGATCCGCCATCTCAGAATGCGCGAAGCAGCGCGCCTGCTGCGCGACCCGCTCATGGCCGACCTGCCAGTGCAGGCCATCGGATCCCGGGTGGGAATTGCCGATGCCGCGGGCTTCAGCCGCATGTTCTCCAAAGAATTCGGTTCAACCCCGGGCAAATACCGCGACGCCGCCTGAGACGCAGCGGAAGTGCACGCGGTGCCAATGGTCCTGCGCTCAATGCCAACGAAAAGTTCGAGGACTCCGGGATGCTGATATCCAAGAACTCGGATAATGGGGGATCGAATGGGACTCGAACAACGCACGCTCACGGTGCCGGCTCTGGTCGTGATGATCATTGCCGCCAGCGCACCGCTCACCGCCGTGGCTGGCGGCGTGACGACCAACTACGCGGTGACCGGCATGGAATCGGTGCCGCTGTCCTTCCTCATCATCGGTGCCATACTGCTGGTCTTCAGCATCGGCTACACCGCGATGAGCCGCTACATACCGAATGCCGGAGCGTTCTACGCCTACATTGCCCAAGGCCTGGGCGGCGCAGCGGGCGTCGGCGCGGCGATGGTCGCGCTGGTCAGCTACAACCTCATGCAGATCGGAATCTACGGAATGTTCGGGTTCGCCGCCGCATCCTTCGCCAACGCCTCCTTCGGCACCGCCATCCCGTGGTGGGTCATGGCGCTGGTGGCCTGGGCAGTGGTCGGCTTCCTCGGCATGAACCGGGTCGACTTCTCGGTCAAGGTGCTGGGCATCGTCGTCGCCGCTGAATTCCTCGTCGTCATCATCTACAACATCATGGCTTTCGCCTTCGGACCCGAGGCGCCGCAGCCGGCCGCATCCTTCAACGTGGCCGACGCTGTGGCGCCGGGAATGGGCGCGGTCATGGCCTTCACCATCGCCGCATTCATGGGCTTCGAATCCGGAACCATCTACAACGAAGAGGTGAAGGATCCTGTCCGCACTGCCCGGCGTGCCACGATGATCGCGGTCGTCATCATCGCCTGCTTCTACGCGTTCTCGGCCTTCGCCGTAGCAGTCGGCGAAGGCGCCTCGAACGTCATCGGCGCTTCGGCGGAACTCGGCCCTGACCTGATCTTCGCCTTCTTCGGCGCCAACGCCCCAGCATGGTTCGTCGATTTGGCCAACATCCTGTTCATCACCAGTTTGTTCGCCGCGCTGCTGGCCTTCCACAACGTCATTGCCCGCTACTTCTACGCCATGGGCCGCGGCGGGGCCCTGCCGAAGTTCCTTGCCGTCACCTCGCGCACCACCCACGCGCCGGTGGCCGGCTCGCTGGCGCAGTCAACCCTCGGCCTGGTTGTCATCGCCATCTTCGCGGTGATCTCGCAAGGCAAGGACCCGATGTACGTCGTGTTCACGATGTTCACCTGGATGACCAACTCGGCGGCCTATGGCCTGGTGCTGCTGATGGCGCTGACCTCCTTTGCCGTCATCGGATACTTCAAGCGCAAGCAATCCTCTGAATCCCTGGCCACCCGGGTGATCGCCCCGCTCGTCTCCGGCATTGCGCTGGCCTACGTCTTCGCGCAAATCGTCATCAACTTCGACATCTTGCTTGGCATGGAAGAACCGGGAATGCTCGGTTATGTCCTGCAAGGCATCGTGATCCTGCCCGGCGTCATCGCCTGGGTACTGGCACTGGTCGTCCGCTCGTCGACACGGCGTGCGCCCATGGCCGATGAACTTCCCGTCAGCTAACCAACTAGAACCAAGGAGCTCAAAGATGGCTTACGCAAACGCCCAAGAACTGCTGGACGCGATCCAGCCGGCAACCGGTGGCACAGAAATCCTGGACCCGGCAACCGGTGAACTGGTTGGCCGTGTCGCCGAGCAAAGCGCCGCGGACCTCGACGCCGCGGTCGCCGCGGCAAAGGCCGCCCAACCGGCATGGGATGCCCTGGGCCATGAGGAGCGCAAGCGCCTGCTGAACGCCGCGGCCGACAATATCGAAGCCAATGCCGAGGCACTGGCCGAACTGCTCTCCCGCGAGCAGGGCAAGCCGCTGAACGGCCCGAACGCCCGCTTCGAGGTCGGCGGAGCGGCCGCCTGGCTGCGCGCCGCCACCGCCTATGAGGTCGAGCCGGAAGTCGTCGTGGACGACGGCGAAACCTACGCCGCCAAGCACTACCGCGCACTGGGCGTCGTCGGCGCCATCGGCCCGTGGAACTGGCCAATGATGATCTCCATCTGGCAGCTGGCCCCGAGCCTGCGCATGGGCAACACCGTGGTGATGAAGCCCAGTGAATACACCCCGCTCTCGGTCCTCGCGCTGGTCCATGTGCTCAACGAAGTGCTGCCGGCCGACGTGCTGAACATTGTCGCCGGCGGACGCGAGGTTGGCGAGAAGCTCTCGGGGCATCCGGACATCGCCAAGATCATGTTCACCGGTTCCACTCCTACCGGCAAGGCCATCATCCGCTCCTCGGCCGATACCGTGAAGCGCCTGACCATGGAACTGGGCGGCAACGACGCCGGTATCGTGCTGGAAGACGCCGACCCGCAGGCCATTGCCGAAGACCTGTTCTGGGGTGCCTTCATCAACACCGGCCAGACCTGCGCTGCGCTCAAGCGCCTGTACGTGCCGGAATCGATCTACGATGCGGTTTGCGACGCGCTGGCCAATGTGGCCGCGAAGATGCCGATGGGTGTGGGCCTCGATGAGAACAACGTCCTCGGCCCGCTGCAGAACAAGGCCCAGTACGACATCGTTGCTTCCCTGGTCAAGGACGCCGTGGATTCCGGGGCGAAGGTGCTGCTCGGCGCCAACCCGGACGAGAACGCCGCCGGCTACTTCTACCCGACCACGCTGATTGCCGACATCGACCCGTCTAACCGCCTCGTGGTCGAGGAGCAGTTCGGCCCGGCCCTGCCGATCATCAAGGTCAAGGACACCGCCGAAGCGATCAAGCATGCCAACGCCCTGGAAGTAGGCCTCGGCGCCTCGGTGTGGAGCAGCAACCGCGAGCAGGCACTGGAAGTTGCCGCGCAGATCCAGGCGGGTACCGTATGGATCAACTCCCACGGCACCATTGATCCGCGTATTCCGTTTGGCGGCGCCAAGCAGTCCGGCTATGGCCTGGAATTCGGCCTGGACGGCTTGAAGTCGCTGGCCCAGCCGCAGATCATCAAGGGCTGATATAGGCCAGCCGATCCAACGTCCATGGGCGGCGCCCGGTGCCGATCAGGCATCGGGCACCGCCCATGCACTGGCTAATTGATGATCTCGGCTGTTGGATCATTCGTGAGCCGTGCGATGCGCTCACGCCAGTCCTGCAACGCTTCGGGCGACAAGCGCGTCCAGCCATGGACCTCACGGATGACACGGACCGGATGCGCACTGCGGTAGGACCGGGTGGGATTGCCCGGAAATTCTTATCCGTGACATTCGGGTCATTTTCAAATGGCCCGGTCGGCTCCACCTCATACACATGCGCAGTGCCGTCCAATGCAGCGATTTCGGCTGCCAATCCTGCGCCATCGGCTAATGCGGTGAAGTAGATGTGGTTCATGATGACTTCGGGCCGATAGTTCGAGGGGAAACCGGGAGATAGCAGATCCCCGGGGCGCAATGCTGCCTTGGTGCCGTGGAAAAAAGGTCCCTGGTCAAGATCCTGGCTCATGCGCACTGAGCTTAGCCGATGCACTGGCAGAGCGAAAGAGCAACCCAAGCGTGCCCCTGATTGCCGTTGCGGCTTTGCGGGATGCACCAGTCAGTGCACGTATATTGGAGGTGAACCGGCCACCACCACTGGAGATCCCCGCGTGCCCATTTTGAACAAAGACATGTCCCTCTGCATTTCGCTCTCCGGGCGACCATCGAATATCGGGACGCGTTTCCACAACTACCTGTATGACGAGTTGGGGCTGAACTTCATCTACAAGGCCTTCTCCACCGAGGACCTGCCAGGAGCAATCGCCGGGGTACGTGCCCTGGGCATTCGCGGCTGCTCGGTCTCGATGCCGTTCAAGGAAGAAGTCATGGAACTGGTAGACGAAATCGAGCCTTCTGCAGCTGCCATCGATTCGGTCAACACGATTGTGAATCACGATGGCCGGCTCGTGGCATCGAATACCGACTTCGAAGCGATCGCCGCCCTGATTGACCGCCATGGATTGAATGCGCGAAGCAGCGTTCTGGTGCGCGGTTCCGGCGGCATGGCCAAGGCAGTGGTTGCCGCTTTCCGCGAGGCCGGATTCAGCGACGTGACGGTGCTGGCACGCAATGCGCACGCAGGCAAAGCACTGGCCGACAAGTACGGCTACCGCCACGCCTCGGCAGATCCAGTTCCAGGCCACCAGATCCTGGTTAACGTCACTCCATTGGGCATGGATGGGGAGAATGCCGAAACGCTGTCGTTCACCGCTGAGCATATTGCTTCGGCACAAAGCATCTTCGACGTGGTCGCCTTCCCCAGCGAAACGCCGCTGATACGTAACGCACGAGACGCTGGCAAGCAGGTCATCACCGGAGCCGAGGTCATCGCGCTGCAAGCCGCGGCGCAGTTCGAGAAGTACACCGGGCACCCGCTGACCGAAGAACAAGTTATGCGCGCGTCGGAGTTCTCGCGCGAATCCTGAATCAGGGGGTGACCAGCCACTTGGCTGGCGCGGCAACCCAACACAGTGAAGGCCCGGCACTTGCGCGCCGGGCCTTCACTGCTGGTCAGCTGCTAACCGCGCAGCACAACCTCAACTTCTTCCATCTGCTGTCCGGCAGGATATTGGCCGTTGAACAGCTTCGAGCCAGCCTCGGTGAGCACCGCCGAGAAACGGGTCTTGACCAAGCCAAAAGCGTTCGAAACGCTGGTTTCGGTAAGCTCGGCAATGGCTACGCGCTCGCCGGCCTCGTCAATGGTGAGGGTGATGCGGTCATCGTGGTTCACGATGCGCGGCTCAATGAGATCCAGCTTCATCATGCCTCCGTGCCCGGAGAAGGAAACACGGCCGTTGAACCAGATTTCATTCTCCGGAACCTCGGTAGCGGGGGAGACAGGGAACGCCAACGCGTTGCCTGCCTGCCACACCCCGTTGGCGGCCTCGATGCGTCCGTCGGCGAGGGAAGAAATGTAGCTCACGAACGAAGCCTTCAGGCCCCATTCAAGATGCGGCTGGAACGGATCGCCTGCTGGCGCGCCACTTCCGATCATGGTCTTTTCCCTCCACAGGATATTGGCGTGAATAAATGCTGTGGCCAGTATTTCACACTGAAGTCAGATCCTGGTTCGCAGTTCTCTGCCAGCTAATCCTTCGTCATCCTGGGCTCGACGAGCGGGCGGTATTCGGCCTGCATGGAGATCTGGGCGTCCTCGTAGCTGGTGCCATCGGGGAGGGTGATGTCCGCCGTGGCCCACGACCCGTTCCAATACTTGATATCCAGCTTGGTCGGCGAGTATTCCTTGTGGATGTTCGCTTCGAGATTGCTCATCGCGGTGCTGTAGCCGGTGATCCCCAAGACCAGGAAGACGGCTGTCGCGACTGCTGCAAGTCCGGCTGAAATGAATTCGGTGCGAATGGACGAGCGCCGGGCATAGGTCTGCTCCCCGTCACGCAGGCCGGCGAACGCCCTCCGGCGGATCAGTGCGTGGATTGCCAGGGGCACCGCGATCAGCAGGAGGACCACGGACAACGCCACGGACATGAGCGGAAGGCCGAAGACTACGGGTAGATACTCATCCATGTACTTACCCTACCCATGTCAGCACCGGACTTCTAGAACTAAATCGCCTTCCCCGGGTTCAAGATGCCCTGCGGATCGAACACCGCGCGCAGCTGCCGTTGCAATGCCAGCGAGGTCTCGCCCAGCTCCTCGGCCAGCCAATCCTGCTTGAGCAGGCCGATGCCGTGCTCTCCAGTCAGCGTGCCGCCCAGCAACTGGGCAAGGTGGAACATGTCGCCCAGCGCGGCTTTCGGCGCGCCACTGGTGATCGACTGTCCTTCGGGCACCACGATGATCGGATGCAGGTTGCCGTCGGCGGCATGGGCAATGGTGAAGATCGAAACTCCGCGCTCGTCCTCGATGCGCTGCAGGCCGGCGAACGCCTCGGCCAAACGGTGCCGCGGCACGCCGATATCGCAGATCGAGGCGGTGCCCAGCAGCTCCATGCTCGGGATGGCCTGGCGCCTCGCTTCGATGAGCGCCTGGGCTTGTGCCCCATCGCGGGCAATCTCGATATGCCCGGCCAGCGGGGCAATCGCCTCCTGCAGCGCCTGCATTTCCAGGTGCGCGCCGTAGCCATCGGTCTGCGCGAGCAACAAGGCGCCGCCGCGCGACTGGTGATCCGTTCCCAGCGCCGCATCCACCGCCTTCAAGGTCTTGCCGCACATCAGCTCCAGCACCGAGGGAGTCAGCCGTTCGGCGATCACCGCCGAGGCGGCCTTTGCCGCGGCATTTTCATCGGGGAAATAGGCGACCAGGGTGGAAGTATGCTTGGGCTTGGGGCGCAGCCGCAGCAGCGCCTCGACCACGATGCCCAGCGTGCCTTCCGAACCGATCATCAGCGCATTCATGTCGTAGCCGGCCACGCCCTTGATGGTCCGCCGCCCGGTGCGCAGCAGCTGCCCGTCGGGCAGCACCACCAGCAAGCTGAGCACCGACTCGCGGGTCACCCCGTACTTGGCGCACCACATGCCCCCGGCGTTGGTGGCGATATTCCCGCCGATGGAGCAGATCGCCGTGCTGGCCGGATCCGGGGCATAGAACAGCCCATGCTCGCCGGCCGCATGGTTCACCGCCGCATTGATCACCCCGGGCTGAACCACTGCGGTGGCTTCCACCGGATCAATCTGAAGGATCTTGTCCATCCGGGACAGATCGAGCACGATCTGCCCAGCCTGCGCGCTGGAACCTGCCGCCAGCCCAGTACCTGCCCCGCGCGGCACGATTATGGCCCCATGCTCATGGGCGAGCTTCATCGCGAGCACCACATCGTCGATGTCCTGCGCGAAGATCACCCCGTCGGCATAGGTTTCGGGCACATAGCCCGAGCGGTCCACGCTGGCCTGCCTGCGATCCTGCTCATCGATCGAGGCCCGGGGATGGGCGTCAAGCACGGCACTCGTTGCGAGGGTGGTCATCTCGATCTCCTTGTTAATGCGCAACTGGCAGGACAGCTGTGCTGTCCTGCCAGTCAGGTGCTATTGAACGAACGTGTCGGCGACGTCCAGGGCCTGCTCGAGGCGATCCAGCGCCTCGATGAGCACCGAGTCCTCGATGTTCATCGCAGGCACCACGTGCAGCCGGTTGAAGTTCGCGAAGGGCAGCAGCCCTGCGGCCTTCGCAGCGGCAACCACCTGGTTCATCTCCGGGCTGCTGCCTCCGTAGGCGGCCAGCGGCTCGCGGGTCTCCCGGTTCTTCACCAGTTCGATCGCCCAGAACACGCCGGTTCCGCGCACTTCGCCCACGGAAGGATGCTCGGCGGCGAACTGCGCCAGGCGCGGCCCGATGATCTCTTCTCCCAGGCGCTTGGCGTTTTCCACCATGCCCTCGTCCTCCATCGCGGTGATGGTGGCCACGGCCGCCGCGCAGGCCAGCGGGTGGCCCGAGTAGGTCAGCCCGCCCGGGTAGGCCCGCTCGCGGAAGGTCTCGAAGATTTCCGGGCTGATCGCCACCCCGCCCAGCGGCACATAGCCGGAGTTCACGCCCTTGGCGAAGGTGAGCAGATCCGGGACGATGTCCCAGTGGTTGACCGCGAACCATTCGCCCGAGCGGCCGAAGCCGGCCATCACCTCGTCGGCGATGTGCACGATGCCGTACTTGCGGGTCAGCTCGCGCACCCCGGCCATGTAGCCGGCCGGCGGCAGGTAGATGCCTGCGGTGCCCGGGATGGACTCCAGGATCAGCGCGGCGATGTTCGACGGGCCCTCCAGGATGATCGTGTCTTCCAGGTGCTTCAGCGCGCGCTCGGTCTCCTCGGCCTCCGTTGCCGACCCGAAGTAGGAGCGGTACGGGTAGGCCGGGAAGAAGTGCACGATGCCGTCCGCGCCATGATCCGAGGCGAAGCGCCGCGGGTCGCCGGTGATGTTCACCGCCAGGTGGGTGCCGCCGTGGTATGAGCGGTACGCGGAGAGCACCTTGTGCCTGCCGGTGTGCAGCCGCGCCATGCGCACCGCATGCTCCACCGCATCCGCCCCGCCGTTGGTGAAGAAGATCTTGTCCAGCTGCCCCGGGGTGTGCTGGGCGATCAGCCTGGCCGCCTCGGAGCGCGCGTCGTTCACATGCTGCGGGGCGATCGTGGCGATCCTGCCCGCCTGCTCCTGGATCGCGGCGATGACCTTCGGGTGCTGGTGGCCGATGTTCGTGTTCACCAGCTGGCTGGAGAGGTCGATGAGCTTGTTGCCCTCCCCGTCCCACACGTACGAGCCCTCGGTCTTGAGGATCGCCATCGGGGTGAACGGGCCCTGGGCCTGCCAGGAGTGGAAGACGTGCTCGCGGTCCAGCTCGTAGGCGCGCTGGCCTGCAGCGATCTGGTCGCTGGTGATGTCGCTGATTTCGGTAGTCATGGGTCCTAGTCGTTCTGCGGGAAGCCGAGGTTGATGCCGCCGTGGCTCGGGTCGAGCCAGCGCTTGGTGATCACCTTGTTGCGGGTGAAGAACTTGAAGCCCTCCGGGCCGTAGGCGTGCTGGTCGCCGAACAGCGAGGCCTTCCAGCCGCCGAAGGAGTGGTAGCCCACCGGAACCGGGATCGGCACGTTGACCCCGACCATGCCCACCTGGATTTCGTCCTCGAAGCGGCGGGCCGCGCCGCCGTCATTGGTGAAGATCGCGGTGCCGTTGCCGTACGGCGAGGAGTTGATCAGCTCGATGCCCTCGTTGAAGCTGTCCACGCGGACCACCGAAAGCACGGGGCCGAAGATCTCCTCGGTGTAGATGGACATGTCCGTGCCGACCTTGTCGAACATCGTCGGGTGCAGGAAGAAGCCCTCGCCATCGGCGTCCACCGTGCCGGTGCGGCCATCGAGCACCAGCTCGGCGCCGGCAGCGACGCCTGCATCGATGTAGCCGGCCACCTTCGCCTTGTGCTCGCCGGTGATCAGCGGGCCCATGTCGCAGCCGCGGGTGCCATCGCCCACGCGCAGCGTCTTGGCGCGTTCGGCGATCTTGGCTACCAGCTCATCGGCGATGGTGTCGAGCGCGACGACCACGGAGATCGCCATGCAGCGCTCGCCGGCCGCGCCGAAGCCCGCGTTGACCGCCATGTCGGCGGCCAGGTCCAGGTCGGCATCCGGCAGCACCAGCATGTGGTTCTTCGCGCCGCCGAAGGCCTGCACCCGCTTGTTGTGGGCGGTTCCGGTGGAGTAGACGTACTGCGCGATCGGGGTGGAGCCCACGAAGGACACCGAGTTCACCCGGGGATCGGTCAGCAGCGTGTCCACCGCTTCCTTGTCGCCGTGCACCACGTTCAGCACGCCCTCGGGCAGACCGGCCTCGGTGAACAGCTCGGCCAGCCAGTTGGCGGCCGACGGGTCCTTCTCCGATGGCTTGAGCACCACGGTGTTGCCCGCGGCGATGGCCACCGGGAAGAACCACAGCGGCACCATGGCCGGGAAGTTGAAGGGGGAGATGATGGCCGAGACGCCGACCGGCTGGCGCAGGGACTGCACGTCGATGCCGGTGGAGGCGTTCTGCGAGAACTCGCCCTTGAGCAGGTAGGGGGCGTTGCAGCACAGCTCGACGACCTCCAGGCCGCGGGCCACCTCGCCCAGCGCGTCATCGAGCACCTTGCCGTGCTCGGCGGTGATGATCGCCGCCAGCTCGCCCTTGCGCTCGGCCAGCAGCTGGCGGAAGTTGAACATGATCGCGGTGCGGCGGGCCAGCGAGGTGTCGCGCCAGCCCGGGAAGGCGTCCGCGGCGGCGGCAATCGCGTGCTCGGTGGTGGCCTTGGAGGCCAGCGCCACGTGGCGGGAGACCTCGCCGGTGGCGGGGTTGTAGACCTTGCCGGTGCGGTCATCGGCGGAGTAGCTGGTGTTGTTGATCCAGTGCTGCAAGGTATCGGTCAGCGTTGCGGTCATCGTATCGGCCTTTCGAAGTTGGGTGCCTGCATTCATCATGGGTCATGGATGTGAGGGGCAACACCATCACTGTGTCATGATTTAAGTACTATCGATGACGGAGTGTAAAAAATGCTGACGGTGAACGACGTGCTGCACCTGCCGGTGGTGCAGGCCGCCGACCCCCAGGTGCTCTGCGCCGCCGGGATGGACGCGCAGCTGCGCTGGGTGCACGTCACCGAATCCACCGAGAACATCGACCTGTTGCTGGGCCGCGAGCTGATCCTCACCACCCTGCGCAACGTGAACGATGTGCGCGCCTTCATCACCGCGCTGCGCGAGGCCGGAGCGGTCGGGGTGATCATCGAGGACTTGTCGGGCGTCGAGCTGGATGTCGCCGACCTGGGCCTGCCGGTCATCGCCCTGCGCACCACCACCCGCTTCGTGTCGATCACCGAGGTCATCCACCAGAAGCTCGTGGCCGAGCAGCTCGAAGCCGTCCAGTTCTCCCGCACGGTGCACGAAATCTACACCGGGCTCTCGCTGACCGAGGCCGACGAAGCGCAGATCGTGGCCCGCACCGCGCAGCTGCTCTCGGCCCCCGTGGTGCTCGAAGATGTCCGCCACCATGTGCTCGCCGAGTCCGGCGCGCAACTGGAAGACTGGATCACCCGCTCCCGTTTCGTCGGCTACCTGGAGCACACCGGGCGCGCCACCGGCGCCGAGAACTGGCTGCAGACCCCGGTCGGGGCGGTGCGCAGCCGGTGGGGCCGGCTGATCGTCCCGGCCGTGCTGGATGACGACGACCGCGCCGCCCTGGTCCTGGAACGTGCTGGCCAGGCGCTGACCATCGCCCGGCTTTCCGGCCGCGACCAGCGCGAACTGCTCTACCAGGCCCGAACCTCCACGCTGCACGAACTGCAGTCGGGGCACAGCTACAGCGACAAGGACATCGCCATCCGCACCCAGGCCCTGGGCCTGGCCGCCGCCCCCTACTACGTCCCGGTGGTCATCTCGCTGGCCGGATCCGGCACGCCCACCGAAACCCAGCTGGCCGACCGCGCCTTGCTCGAAGTGCTCGACCAGCTCGCCGACGCCCAGCACCTGGGCATCCTGGCCGGCTCGCTCAAGCCCGGGTATCTGGGGCTGATCCTGCCGCTGCGCGCCCGCGAACTGGTGGACTCCACCCTGCAGGGCTTCACCCGGCGGCTGGCCGAGCAGCTCACCGCCCCGGTGGCCATCGGCGTGGGCCCCGAAGGCACGCTGGCCACCAGCATCGCCGGGCTGGAGGAAGCCGCGCACGTCGCGCAGATCGTCCCGCACTTGCCAACCCGCGCCCAGCCCTATTACCGCTTCGCCGACCTGCGCCTGCGCGGGGTGCTTTCGGCCATGGGCGGCGACCCGCGGATGCGTTCCTTCGCGCAAGCCGAGCTCGCCGGCCTGCTCAACCCGGTCGATCACCAGGGACTCGACCTGCTCGATCTCTACCTGGCCCACGGCGGGAACAAGACCGCACTGGCCAAGGCCGGCTACCTTTCGCGGCCGACCCTGTATTCCCGGTTGGCCAAGCTCGAAGCAAAGCTGGGGGTGCAGCTGGACTCCGCCGAATCCCGGGCCTCGCTGCAGGTCGCGCTGCTCTGGTACCGCATGCACGGCTGAGGTTTTCCACATTCCGCCCCGGCGTACCAGCGGCATGGCGTTTCGGGCGCAAGCTGGTTTCCATGAGCACAGACATCGCGCAAGCACTGAAGGACCTGGCCGACGCCAAAGCGTTGGCCGCTTCAGCGACCCGGCGCCTGGCACACGCGGGACTCACCGCAGGCCAAGCCGCCTATCTCGCGCTGCTCACCGAAGACTTGGCCCAAGAACTCACCCGCACCCAGGTCCACGCGGCCGCCGCCCTGCGCAGCACCGGCGCCCACAAGCTCGACCAGGAATCCTTCCAGGCCATCACTGACCTCGGGCCCGACCCCACCATCGAGCAAATTGAAGAGGCGAAGGGGCGCACCACCACCGGGCGCACGCATTTCAAGGATGCCAAAGGGCTGATGACCGGCTGGCTGGACATCCCGCGCAGCACCGCGGCCGCCCGGCTGGTGCAGGCCGACTGCCTGCTCGGCGGCGTAGACGAAGCAGGACAACCAACCGAACCATGGCTGCCCGAGCTCGCCGTGCAGTCCGAGGACCCGGGCATCGATCCGCGGCTGGTCGCCTCGGCGGCCATGAAGCTGCATTCGGTGCGCAAGGACCTGGGCGAAGGGAAAGCGGCCGAAGCGAAGAAGCAGCAGCTGCAGGCTGAGTCCGCGGCCTTCCTGCGGTCGGAGCCGAAGTCGGCGCGCAAGCACATCAACGACCTGGTCGCGCAGGTCAAGGCCGGCAAACGCCCGCTCAAGGCCCTGCTGGACGGGATCGGGATCTTCAAGCGCGGGATGCGCAAAGGCCTGGTGGAATACCTCTTCCGTGTTCTTCCCTCGCAATCCGCATACATCGAGGCGTATTTCGCGAATCTGGATAATCCTTCCACGGTTGCCGGCAACCGGCAGGGCTTGAAAGACGTGGATGCCTAGTTCACCGGTGAGGAAACCAATGGCTGGGATGATGAGGGCAGCAAGCCCGACTGGGCGAAAGACAGACCCGGTGACGAGGACATCGAGGATGACCCGCCGGATGAGGAGGACCTCCCGCCGGATGAAGGGCTCCACCCAGAAGCAGAGGATCACCACTCCGAAGATGGTGATCATCAGCCAGAAGATGATTCCGCTGAAGAGAACCCGGCCAACGGTGAATGGGAAGATCTGAAACCCGAGCGGCGGCGGCTCGTTGGCTTCATGGCTTTGCTGATGAGCGAACGGAAACCGAATGGCAGCCCGCCGGACAAGCAGGCTGGGCTTGCCAGCTCGCAGGTGAGCATCATTCTTGATTGGGAGAAGCTGCAACAGAAAATGGAGGATTTCGCGGTGACTTCCTCGGGGATCCTGCTCTCCCCGGGCGAGGCCAGGACAGCATTGTGCACTGCGGGGATTTTGCCGGTGGTGCTCAACGGCAAGAGCCTGCCCTTGGATCTGGGGCGGACCCAGCGGTTGTTTTCCAAGGCGCAAGTGCGTGCTTTGCAGGCAGCCTATCGGGGGTGTTCGTATCCTGGGTGCAGCATGCCTGCACAAAGATGCGAAGCGGATCATTTGGATCCGTGGGAGAAGGGCGGGCGCACTGATATCAAGTCTGCGGTGTTGAATTGCCTGATCCACCATACGGCCAGGCATTGCGGGTTGTTCCATGCGGTGAAGATCCCTGACAGCCGGCCGATGGTGCTGTTGCCGCCGGAGTTGGATCCGGAGCAGAAATTGCGCGTCAATACGTATTTCATGACGCCGGCCGAGGCGTTGGAGGCTGAGGCGTTGGCGGAGGAGACCACTGCGCGGTGGCGTGCGGGGTTGCTGGACGTAGAAATCGCCGAGCCTTAAGACCCCTTCCCATACGGCCAGCGCACATCCTCGCCAACCTCATCGGACCACTGGGCGATCCAGACACCGGTGCCTTCAGAGGCATCGCGGACCCCTTCTGCCAGCCACTGGAACTTGCCGTCCAGCAGGTCGGCGGCGAGCTGCCCGTCGGAATGCGTCGTGTTGTTCCAGAGCTTCTCGAAGTGCATCTCGCAGCGTTGCGCAGCTTGCTCGCAGAAGGCCAGGGCAAGGCGCTGCGCCGAGTCGCGCTGTGCAGCAGGAGACTGCGGCAGCGCGGTGGTCTTGGCAATCACGGCGGACATGGCGAACAGCTCCGCGCCGATATCCACGATATGGCCGAGGAAAACCTGCTGCTTTTCCATGCCTGCCTGCCAGCGTGCCATGCCGGCGAACGTCTGCCGAGCGAGCCGGCGCGAGGTCCGTTCCACATAGCGCAGATGCTTCGCCAAGGGGCCATGCCTGGAATAGGACGTCGGCACCGAGCCTGCGCCCACGGCGAGCTTGGGCAGCCAGCGGGCATAGAATCCCGACGCGGATGCCGCGGCCCGAGCCTTTTCCTCCATGCTCGCCCCGGCACGAGCCAGGTCTCCCGCGGCCTGCAGGTGGGTATCCACCGCCTCGCGGGCAATCAGCAGGTGCATGATTTCGGTGGAGCCCTCGAAGATGCGGTTGATCCGCAGATCGCGCAACAGCTGCTCCACCGGCACCGCCCGCTCGCCGCGCGCCGCTTGGGACCGGGCGGTCTCGAAGCCGCGGCCGCCACGGATCTGCAACAGCTCATCGGCGATCGTGCACGCGACCTCCGAAGCCCAGAGCTTGGCCAGGGCCGCTTCGATGCGGATATCCTTCGTGCCGGCATCGGCCAGCCGGGCCGAAACCTCGAAAACCGCTTCCAGCGCATAGCTGCTGGCAGCAATGTAGGCGAGCTTGCCGGCGACGGCCTGGTGCTTGCCGACCGGCCTGCCCCACTGCACTCGCGCCGCGGACCATTCGCGGGCAATCTTCGTGGACCATTTGCCGGCCCCGGCGCACATCGCCGGAATGGACAGGCGCCCGGTATTCAAGGTGCTCAGCGCGATCTTCAGTCCCGAGCCTTCCTTGCCCAGCCGGTTGGCCACCGGGACGCGCACCTCGCGGAAGCGTGTCACCCCGTTCTCGATGCCGCGCAGGCCCATGAACTGGTTGCGGTTCTCCACGACGATGCCCTCGGTATCAGCCTCGACGATGAAGGCGGTGATTCCTCCGCGGCCCGCCGGCTCTTCACCCGCGGCCTCGTGCGGCTGCACCGCGGCCATCACCACCAGCAGCTCGGCGACCACCCCGTTGGTGGTCCACAGCTTTGCGCCGTCCAGGAGATAGTGGGTGCCGTCGTCGCTGAGCCGGGCCGTGGTGCCCAACCGGGCAGGGTCCGAACCGACATCATTCTCGGTGAGCAGGAAGGCGCTGATTGCTCCGGCCGCGCAGCGCGGCAGGTATTCGCGTTTTTGCTCCTCGGTGCCGAAGGACTTCACCGGTTCGGGGACGCCAATGGACTGATGGGCCGAAAGCAGCGCGCCGAGCGCGGGGCACACCACGCCGACCCGCATGAGTGCCCGGCCGTAGTCCAGCAGGCTCAGCCCCAGCCCGCCGTATTCAATCGGGATCTTCATGCCGAAGGCGCCGATGCGGCGCAGCTGGGCAGTGTACTCAACGGGGATGCGTGCCTCGGCTTCGATGAGTTCCGGGTCGATGGAATCGAGCACCGCTTCGAGCTGCGGCAGGAAGGCCTGGCCGCGTTCCGGGTGCACGGCTCCCGGCAGCGGTTCGATCAGCGAGAAGTCCACGGCCCCCATGTACAGGCCCTTGGCGAAGCTGGGGCGGTTGAACTGCTCGCGGGATTCCTCGGCGATTTGCCGGGACGTGTCGGCGTTGGCTTGCATGGCGATCCCCTTTTGGCTCGGCGATCGGCCGCGGCGCCATCGCCTGGTGGCACCAGCGTAGCCCCGAATCCGCGGGGTTGCTAGAGCGCGCGCAGGTGGCCGCGGATTCCCTCGCCGGCTTGATGCAGGTTCCCGCCGTCGAGCACCACGTAGGCCTGCCCGAAGGTGAGCTCATGGATCTGCGCTGCGGTCTGCCCCAATTCGCGGGCGATCCGTGCGGTGCTGGCCCGATGATCGAGCTGCAGCGAGGGGAAGACCAGCGAGAACACCCGGGAGACGAGTTGCTGGTGCCCTGCGGCCGGTTCCAGAGCCAGCTCCTGGGACAGCCAGCGGTAGGTGCCGTCGCCCAGCAGGCCGCAGGCCCGGGCGTGGGCCAGGATCGCCGTGGCAGGTGCCCCGAAGTGCTCTTCGAGAACCAGCAGCTGCGGGATCTGCAGCGAGTCCGAAACCCTGACCTGCAGGGACAAGGAGGGCAGCAGCAGGCGTGCGGCGAATTCATCGGCCTCGCGCTCGGCGGTGGCCATCTGCTCGCGGTTCTCGCCCAGCGAGGAGTGCATCAGCAGATGCCCCAGCTCGTGGGCCATGTCCAGGCGTTGCGCATTGCGGCTGCCGGCGGCCAGGAAGATGAAGGCCTGTCCGTCTTCCCAGAAGCTGAAGGTCTTGACCGCGTCCAGCGAGGCAGGCAGGCTCAGCACCCGCACCCCGTGGGATTCGAGCAGGTGCAGCAGATCGGGCAGCGCGCCGCAGCCCAGATCCCATTCGGTGCGCAGCTGCGCTGCCGCATCTTCCGGGGTGAAGCCGCACAGCTCGGGGATCTCGGTTTGCGGGAGCCGGAAGTTCCGCGTGATCAGGTGGTAGAGCTCCACGCCGTTGCGGCCCAGGGCGGCGGCTGCCACCTTCTGCGCGGTGCTAGTGCGGCGAGGGGAGCGGAAGAAGATCCGTTCGGTGTCGATGCCCCGGGTGGCGGGAAGCCGGAAGTACTGCGGCGCGCAGTCCAGCGCATCGGCCAGCGCAAGGGAAAGATCCTCGGGAGCACGAGCTAGTTCGCGCTCGCAAATGCCCAGCGAGGCGGCCAAGGCGGACCGGCTCAGCGCCGCACGTTCGCGTGCCAGCCTGATTCTGGTCGGTTCCAAAGTCATGAGGTTCCTGCAATCTTCCAAAAGGCGATCTTAATCGTCTAATGACCTCAGACTAGTGGCCTGTGCCACAAAGTACCAATTGGGCGTAGCTTCGTGAAGTAACACGCTCTGACTAGTGCAAAAGGCCCGCAGGCGATACCTGCGGGCCTTGTCGCACCTAGATCCTGCTGGCCGCTTCCTGCAGCACGGTGCGCAGGATGGATTCGATCTGGTCGAACTCCGGCTGCCCGATGGTGATCGGCGGAGCCAGTTGGATGACCGGGTCGCCGCGGTCGTCGGCGCGGCAGTACAGTCCGGCCTCCCATAGTGCCGAGGTCAGGTACCCGCGTAGCAGGCGTTCGGACTCGGCATCGTTGAAGGTTTCCTTGGTCGCCTTGTCCTTGACCAGCTCGATTCCGTAGAAGTACCCGGCACCGCGCACATCGCCGACGATATCCAGGTCGGTGAGCTTGGAGAGCGTGGACTTGAACGCGTCGGCATTGTTCTTGACGTTCTCGTTCAGGCCCTCGCGTTCGAAGATGTCCAGATTCGCCATCGCCACCGCTGCGGCCACCGGATGCCCGCCGAAGGTGTAGCCGTGGTAGAACGTGGTGTCGCCCTTGGTGAACGGCTCGAACAGCTTGTCGGAAACGACCATTACGCCCAGCGGGGCATAGCCGCTGGTCAGCGCCTTGGCCGAGGTGATGATGTCCGGGACGTAGCCGAAGTCATTGCAGGCGAACATGGAGCCGATGCGACCGAAGGCGCAGATGGTCTCATCGGAGACCAGCAGCACGTCGTGCTCGTCGCAGATTTCGCGCACCCGGTCGAAGTATCCAGGAGGCGGCGGGAAGCAGCCACCGGAGTTCTGCACCGGTTCCAGGAACACCGCTGCCACGGTGTCGGGGCCTTCGAACTCGATGGCTTCGCGAATACGCTCTGCGGCCCACAGCCCGAAGTCCTTCTCGTTGTCGGCGAACATCTCCGGGGCGCGGTAGAAGTTCGTGTTCGGCACGCGGAAGGTGCCGGGCACCAGCGGTTCGAACGGGGTCTTCATATCCGGCAGCGAGGTGATGGCCAACGCGCCTTGCGGGGTGCCGTGGTAGGCCAGGGCGCGGGAAATGACCTTGGTCTTGCCCGGCTTGCCCTTCATCTTGAAATGCTGCTTGGCCAGCTTGAAGGCGGATTCGACAGCTTCGCCGCCGCCGGTGGTGAAGAAGACGCGGTTCAGATCGCCCGGCGCATAGCTGGCCAGGCGTTCGGCCAGGTCGATCGCCGGCTCATGGGCGTAGGACCACAATGGCATGAAGGCCAGCTTCTCGGCCTGCTTGGCCATGGCCTCGGCCAGTTCGGCGCGGCCGTGCCCGGCGTTGACCACGAACAGCCCTGCCAGGCCGTCGAAGTATTCGCGACCGGCATCGTCGTAGATCTTGTGCCCCTCGCCGTGCGAGATGATCGGTACCGGCGCACCGTTGGAAATTCCGGAGTGCCGGGCCATATGCATCCATAGGTGATCGCGAGCGGCCTGCTGGCGATCGGTACCACGTGGTGTGTTCATCGTGTTCCCCAGTTGTATTCCTGTTTTTTGAGTGAAAGGTAGGTGTACGTATTGGTGCTGACCACGCCTTCGAGCCCGCGGATCGTTCCGATCACGCGCAGCAGGTCTTCATCGTTCGAGCAGATGACCTCGGCGAGGATGTCCGAGCTGCCGGCAGTGACCACGCAGTAGTCGACCTCCGGCAATTCGGCGATCCGGTCGGCGGTGCCGCTGATGTCATTGGCGGCGACGATGCCGATCATGGCCTGGCGGGTGAAGCCCAATTCCAGCGGATTGGTGACTGCGACGATTTGCACGACGCGGCTCTCGACCAGCTTCTGCACGCGCTGGCGTACAGCCGCTTCGCTCAGGCCGACTGCCTTGCCGATGGCGGCATAGGAGCGCCGGCCATCCTCCTGCAGCTGCTCGATGATCTCCTTGGAAATTTCATCAATGGCCTGCGCGGTATGCGAGGGCAGCGTCATATCGACCTCCTAGGTCTAAGGGACTTTCCACAGACCCTACCTTCACTGAATCAGTTGCGAAAGGGGTATTTTCGAAAGATTTCAGTTTTAGTAACGCAATTTTTACAAGGAAACTTGCGTTCAGGTCTTGTTGCACCTGCGTATTGCTGGCAGGATGAACGTCAACACTCTCATGTGTGGCCGATCACATTCGTCGTTAGGACTCCAGCCATGTCGCACTCGCAACGCCGACTTCCGCAAGACCCGCAGATCCGCGCACTCGTCCAGGCCATGAGCCAGCGCAGCTACTCCCGCCGCTCGGTGCTTTCCGCCGCCGGCGCCCTGGGCCTGACCGGGCTGCTCGCGGCCTGCGGCACCGGTGGCAGCAGCACGCAAGCAGCCCCGTCGATCAAGGACATTTCTGAAACCGATCCGACGGTCAACTGGGCCAACTGGACCCTGTACCTGGATTACGACGATGAGAAGAAGACCTATCCGACCCTCGGTGCCTTCACCAAGAAGACCGGCATCGCGGTGAACTACCGCGAGGACATCGACGGCAACGACACCTACTACGGCAAGGTGCAGGGCCAGCTCAAGGCCGGGCAGGACATCGGCCAGGACATCGTCACGCTGACCGACTGGATGGCCGGGCGCATCATCCGCCAGGGCTACGTCCAGGAACTGGACCTGGCGAACATCCCCAACTCCGCCAACCTGCTGCCGAGCCTGAAGGAAGTCGACTTCGACCCGGGACGCAAGCACTCGCTGACCTGGCAGTCCGGATATGCCGGCATCGCCTGGAACAAGAAGGCGTTCCCGAAGGGCCTGAAGTCCGTCGAGGACCTCTGGGATCCGAAGCTCAAGGGCCGTGTCACCGTGCTCGACGAAATGCGCGACACCATCGGCCTGCTGATGATGCAGAACGGCGTGGACATCGCCGGCCAGTGGGGCGAAAGCGAATTCGGCGCCGCGACCGACGTGCTGCGCGAGAACATCGACAACGGCCAGATCCGCCAGGTCAAGGGCAACTCCTACAAGGAGGACTTCGTTTCCGGCGATGCGATCGCCGGCATTGTCTGGTCCGGGGACATCGTGCAGATGAACTTCGAGAACGACGACCAGTGGGAGTTCGTGCTCCCCGAAGCAGGCGGCACCCTGTGGAGCGACAACCTGATGGTTCCGGTCGCGTCGCCGCGCAAGGCCAACGCCGAGAAGCTCATGGACTTCTACTATGACCCGGCCGTGGCCGCGGAGGTCGCAGCCTACGTGAACTACATCTGCCCGGTGGTCGGCGCCAAGGAAGAAATGGAGAAGATCGACCCGGAACTGGTCAGCAACCCGCTAATCTTCCCGTCCGACGCCGATCTGGCCAAGGCGCACGTCTTCCGCTCGCTGGAGGCGGATGAAGAGACCACGTTGAACTCTGAATTCCAGAGTGCCATCGGCGCCTAGAAGCGGGGAATTCCATGAGACAACGAGCCGACATCTGCACGCGCAGAGGCGCAGTCCAGGCGCCTCGCCGTTCGGCGCCAACCGTTGACCAGAACCAGTTCCAGGAAGTGATAGGGGCATGACAATCTTGGCACCGCGTACTGAAACCACTGCCACCGGTGCGGACCTGCACCTGTCGGGCATCACCAAGCGCTTTTCCAGCTTCGTGGCGGTCAAGGAGCTCGACCTGGTGGTTCCATCGGGCACCTTCTTCGCCCTGCTCGGTCCGTCGGGCTGCGGCAAGTCGACCACCCTGCGCATGATCGCCGGCCTGGAAGCTCCCAGCGAGGGCAGCATTTCGATCGGCGGGCAGGACGTGACCGGGTTGGCCAGCCACCAGCGTCCGGTGAATACCGTGTTCCAGTCCTATGCGCTGTTCCCGCACATGAGCGTGCTGGAGAACGTGGCCTTCGGGCTCAAGCGCAAGAAGGACAAGCAGGCTATGGACAAGGCGAAGGCCGGTCTGGAGCTGGTGGAGCTGGGGCATCTTGCAAACCGCAAGCCGATCCAGCTCTCCGGCGGCCAGCAGCAGCGTGTGGCCCTGGCCCGCGCGCTGGTCAACCGCCCGCAGGTGCTGCTGCTCGATGAGCCGCTCGGTGCGCTGGACATGAAGCTGCGCCGGCAGATGCAGCTGGAGCTGAAGAACATCCAGACCGAGGTGGGCCTGACCTTCATCCACGTCACCCACGACCAGGAAGAGGCCATGACCATGGCCGACGTGGTCGCGGTGATGAATGGCGGGCGGATCGAGCAGATGGGTCCGCCGCGCGAATTGTACGAACTGCCCAAGACCGCGTTCGTCGCGAACTTCCTGGGCAAGTCCAACCTGATGCGCGGCACGGTCACGGGCCAGGAGGCAGGGATGCTCAGCGTCCTGGTCAATGGGCAGAGAATCCTGCTGCCGGCTGACCGCGCGGTGCAGGCTTCGGGCGAAGTGGTCGTCGGCGTGCGCCCGGAGAAGATCTCGATCTCGCGCGAGGGGTTTGCGGGGGAGAACCGCCTGACAGGCACCGTGATCGACGTGTCCTTCACCGGCACCACCACCGAATACCTGGTCGAGGTGGACGGGATCGGCACCATCGGGACCTTCGCGCAGAACCGCGGCCAGCAGCCGGCCGCCGAGGGCGACACCGTGCACCTGTCCTGGGAGGCGCAGCACTCCTTCGGCCTGGCCGGCGCCGAGCATGAGGACGCGGGGGTGGACCAGACATGACGCTGATGACTAGGAAGGGGATCGCCGACCTGCGCAGCCGCGAGGAGATCCGGGCGGAACGGCGCAAGGGGCGCACCGGCGTCTACCTGATCGCGCCTGGCATGCTGGTGCTCGCCCTGTTCTTCGCGCTTCCGGTTCTCGTGCTGCTGGCGATGAGCCTGTATGTGAAGCCCGAAGGCGCGGAAATCGGCGAGTTCGTGCCGGGCTTCGAAATCGGCAACTACGCCACGGTACTCGCCGCCTACTGGCCCGAGCTGCTGCGCTCCTTCGGCTTCGCGCTGATCGCCACCGTGCTGGCCCTGCTCATCGGCTTCCCGATGGCCTACCTGGTGGCGGTCCGCCTGCGCGAGAAATCGCTGCTGCAGGGCATCTTGCTGGTGCTGCTGATCGCCCCGTTCTTCTCCAGCTTCATCCTGCGCACCCAGGCCTGGAAGCAGATCCTGGCCGACGAGGGGTTCATCGCGCAGACACTGAAGTTCCTCGCGATCCTGCCGGCCGACGGGCACCTGACCGCCACGCCGATCGCGGTGGTTGCCGGCCTGACCTATAACTTCCTGCCCTTCATGGTGCTGCCGATCTACGCGAACCTGGGCAGGCTGGACACCCGGCTGCTCGAAGCCTCGGGGGACCTGTACGCCAGCCCGATGACCTCGTTCTTCAAGGTGACCCTGCCAATGAGCGCCCCTGGCGTCTTCGCCGGCACCCTGCTGACGTTCATCCCGGCCGCCGGCGACTACGTCAACGCGGCCCTGCTGGGCAATAACCGCAATACGACGATGATCGGCCAGGTCATCGACTCCAGGTTCTTCAAGGTCATTGATTACCCGGGCGCCTCGGCCCTGAGCTTCGTGCTGATGGTCTCGATCCTGATCCTGGTCACGATCTATATCCGCCGCTTCGGCACCGAGGAGCTGATGTAGCATGAAGCAGAAAATCGGACGCTGGTTCATTCCCGCCGTCGGCGGGCTGGCCTTCATCTACCTCTTGGTCCCGATCGCCTACATCTTCGTGTTCTCCTTCAACGATGCAGGCCGCACCAACCTGGAATGGCGCGGCTTCACCCTGTCGAATTGGCAGAACCCCTGCGGCGCTCCGGCAGTGTGCGAGTCGCTGGTTCACTCGTTGCAGGTCGGCACGGTGGCCACCATCGTCGCCACCGCCCTGGGCACGCTGATCGCCATCGGCCTGGTCCGCTACAAGTTCCGTTTCCGCAAGCTCACCGACGTGCTGATCATCCTGCCGCTGGCGACGCCGGAAGTGGTGCTCGGCGCGTCGCTGCTGGCGCAGTTCCTGAACCTCGGTTGGGAACTGGGCTACACCACCATCGTGATCGCCCACATCGTGTTCTGCATGTCCTTCGTGATAGTCACGGTCAGGGCGCGGGTTTCCTCGCTGGATCCGCGATTGGAGGAAGCTGCCGCCGATCTTTATGCCTCGCCGCGCACAGCCTTCTGGAAGGTCACGTTCCCGCTGCTGCTGCCGGGCATCGTGGCTGCCGCGCTATTGTCCTTCGCGATGAGCTTCGACGATTTCATCATCACGAACTTCAACTCCGGCACCTTCCAGACTTTCCCGAAGTTCATCTATGTGGCAGCGACCCGCGGCATCCCGGCCCAGGCGAATGTCATTGGCTCGGCAATGTTCATCCTCGCCCTGCTCGTGGTGGTCATCGGGCAGGTGATCAGCTACCGCAAGAAGAAGCAGCTGGAAAATTCCTAGCTGTCCCGCGCTCCGCTCCCAGTCCCGCGCTCCAGAAGCGCGGGACTTTGGCGTGCCCTGCGTGCTGGTTCGCCAATTCCATCGGGACGTGCCCTGGCCCGGATCCGGGACATGTGTTCGGCAGGTGGCAGATCTTCCGATTCGGTGCAGGAACCGTGGTGGCGGCAAGCGCCCGCGAGGAGAGCGCATTAGGATGGCTAGCGGATGGAAATATCGGCAAAGAACTGAATTATGGGCATCTGACATATAGTAAATACTTAGCTTTACAATATGTGCTCTACTGTTTGATGCTCTCCCGACCTGATAATGGCGGTTCTCGAAACGATTGGAAACTTCATGAGTGATAAGCCAGTTTGGCTCTCCCAGCCTGAACGCGACGCCTGGCTTGGACTGCATGCGGTCATGACTTTGCTGCCGGCTGCCCTGGACTCCGACCTGCACGGACTGGAAGGTATCACGCTCTTCGACTATCACATGCTCGCTATGCTCTCCGAGGCCAAGGACCACCAGCTGACGATGACGACACTGGCCTCGCATACCAGCGCCTCGCTGTCGCGGCTGTCGCATGTGGTGAAGAAGCTGGAGAAGCGCGGCTGGGTGATCCGCGAGCAGTCCCCAGAAGATGCCCGTGTGAAAATCGCCTCATTAACGCAGGAAGGGTGGGAAGCTGTGCAGCAAATGGCACCTCATCATGTTGCTTCGGTGCGCGGGCTGCTCTTCGATACCCTCGATGACAAGGATGTTAAGGATCTTACGCGGATTACACGCAAGATCACGACGTCGCTTGATGCAGATAATTGGATCCTGAACGCGGAGACTTCCGATTTGGAACACTGAGAAATTCTCGATAAGCTAATCAGGCGTTAATCGCGTGTGTTGCTATGCCGTATAACGGCAGAACAACTGCGCGTTGCCCGTAATACCGAATATCGTGGCCAACTGAGTACGGGGAAATTGCTCGACCGGTTGCGAAGTTCACCGACTTACATACTTTAAGGCTCTTCGGTTGGTTCTCACCCAGCCTGGTTACCTTCCTAGTGTGCAGTATTAACGGTGTTTCACTGGTTGGCGGGACTCATAACGCATCAAGCCGTGTCGATATTTAGGTATGGGCACTGTGCGCGAGTACCGCCGAATTTTACTACTAACTAACTGAGGAGTGATCATGGCAGCTGTTTGCCAGGTAACCGGTACTACTCCGGCCTTCGGACATAGCATCTCCCACTCGCACCGTCGCAACAAGCGTCGTTTCGATCCGAACATCCAGAAGAAGACCTACTACGTGCCTTCGCTGCGCCGTAAGGTGACCCTGACCCTGTCGGTCAAGGGCATCAAGGTAATCGATGCTCGCGGTATCGACGCTGTTATTGCTGACCTGATTGCGAAGGGTGTGAAGCTCTAAACATGGCAAAGAAGGATAAGGACGTACGTCCGATCATCAAGCTGAAGTCCACCGCTGGAACCGGTTTCACTTACGTAACCCGTAAGAACCGTCGTAACAACCCTGACCGCATGGTCATGAAGAAGTACGACCCGGTAGTCCGCAAGCACGTAGAATTCCGAGAGGAGCGCTAAGACATGGCCAAGAAGTCCAAGATCGCAAAGAACGAACAGCGCAAGGTCATTGTCGAGCGTTACGCTGCAAAGCGCCTCGAACTGAAGAAGACCCTGGTTGATCCAAACGCAACCGACGAAGCTCGTGAAGCTGCACGCGTAGGCCTGCAGAAGCTTCCACGCAACGCTTCCCCAGTGCGCGTCCGAAACCGCGACGCCATCGACGGCCGCCCACGCGGTACCTTCCAGAAGTTCGGCATCTCCCGTGTCCGCTTCCGCGACATGGCACACCGTGGTGAGCTTCCGGGCATCACCAAGTCTTCCTGGTAAGACCTGCAAGTCTTTTGACTTAGCAAGCCGCCTTCCCGTTTCGGGAGGGCGGCTTCGCCATTTAACGCCTCCACCACCGGCGTTTTGGCGGTGCACTCTCTTCCACTGGCGACGGTTTCTCCGCGCGGCGCTGTTGCCAGCCAAGCACCTCGGCAGTGGAATCGCGCAACGCGGTGATCACCGGGGGTCCGCCCAGCAGCTGGCGCCGTGCCTCAATGATGCGGGCGTTGAAATCCTCGATATGCTCCCGCACGGCACGCTCGGTGGGCAAGCGGTCCAGAGTTTGCTCCATCTGCTCATCTTCAACCCGCAAGGTCAGCGCAGGTGGTCCTAGACCGGTGAGCTGCTCGCGGCGCATCATCGACTTCAGCCACCAGTCGGGATCATCGTTGCTGGTGATGTGGTCGATCTTCTGTCCGGCGAGAGCCAGATTGTCGAAGTCGCCGCGGGCGAAGGCCTCATCGAGCACCGAGTTGGCCACCTCCCAGGCTTCGTCCTCGGCATGCAGCTGCAGGGGAGTCTTCTGCTTCTCAACGGGAGCCATCCCGGTGGCCTGCGCATACTCATCCACGGGCAGCGGCTCGCTGTCCTGCTTCATCTTGTACCGGGCCGCATTCAGCGCGGCATCCTCGTTATGCTCCATCTTCCAATGATCCCACCGCGGGCTGGAACCCGGCAATGCGCGTGCAGGCTTTCCAGAGCAATCCACGCAGGAGCTGGGCGAATAAAATCAATCCCCGCGGATCCGCGTGGATCGCCGAAGATCATGGGCACCACGTGCTGCTGCGAGGTGTCTGCGGGTTTGGCTCAATTGCCATGTCCCACCGGCATTCGAGGGCCCGCCCTGTAGTAGCGTGTAACCATGAAGCCAGCGACCCCCTACCCGCAACCCGCAGCCGACATCTACGCGAACCGGAAGCGGTGGGCGACACTGGGTCACGGCAAGACCGTCGTAGTGACCGGCGCGAATAGCGGCCTCGGCTTCTTCGCCAGCCTCGGCTTGGCGCAGGCCGGTGCGCAGGTCATCCTTGCCTGCCGCAACCAGAGCCGCGCAGAACATGCGATGGGGCAGATCCGGCGGCGCGTGCCGGAGGCCCGTGTCGAATTCATGCAGTACGACTCCTCACGCATTGAATCTGCCATGGGGCTGGCGGCAGAGCTGCGCAATCGGCCACTGGACGCGCTGATCGCCAACGCCGGGATTATCCGGGCGCCGCGGGAACGCCAAGGGGGCCTGCTCGGTTACGAGCTCACTATGAGCACCAACTTCATCGGACACGCACGATTGGCCGGCGAACTCGCCGACCGCTTCAGCCAGCCGATGCGGTTCATCGGCCTGGGGTCGATGTCCACACGTATGCTGGCCACCGATCCGCAGAATCTGGCCTTGGCCCGCGATTACCATCCCTACCGCGCCTATGTGCAGTCCAAGGCGGCAGTGCAGGCGTTCACCCTGGCCCTGGACCACCGGCTGCGCCAGCTGGAACTGCCGGCTCGTGCGCTGGCGATCCATCCGGGATATGCGCTCTCCGGGCTGTCCCCGCAGGTGCCCAGCATTAGTGAGCCGGACTACGCCAAGCGGCTGATCGGCCAATTGCAGGCTGGTTTCGCGCAGGGCAAACACGAAGGAGCGGTGGCCTTGGTCGAAGCGGCCTTGGCACCTGAATTGGATGCCGCGCCACGTGGCTGCTACCTGGGGCCGAAATTCCTGACGAAGGGCCCAACGGTACTGGCCAGCCCGGCGAAAGCGACCCGCGGCAAAGAGCTGCAAGGCAAAGCCTGGGAGCTGTTCGTGAAGGCAAATGAGGGACTCGATCCGTTCGCGCTGTAGGTCCCGGGTGAACTTTCACACCTTTGATTTGGCTAAAAATTCAGCAGAATCCGCATGATGATGCACTTTTTGTCGCCGCCAGCTGGTAAGTTCAACTCTTGATAAGTCCGTGCGACCGCGCGGCGTCCGGGCCCGGAAGAGGGTCTTGGATCACTAGTCCAGGAGGACCATACATTGGCTATGAACCGTAGCGAACTTGTTGCTGCTGTTGCAGCGAAGACCGAAAACTCCCAGGTTGCCGTCAACGGTGTTCTGGATGCAGTCTTCGAGGTTTTCGTCGACCAGATTTCCAAGGGTGAGAAGGTGTCGATCCCAGGTTGGTTGGCTGTAGAGCGCACCGATCGTGCAGCTCGTACCGGCCGCAACCCGCAGACCGGTGAAGCAATCCAGATTCCTGCTGGCCACTCGGTCAAGCTGACCGCTGGTTCGAAGCTGAAGGCTGCTGTAGCCAAGAAGTAAGCTTCCTGTCGAGCTTTGCGCAAGGCCCGCCAACCGTCCTCGGTTTGGCGGGCCTTGCCGCGTTAAGCAGCGTTGCAATAGCTTTTATTCAGCTCGAAAATGGTGCCGTTGAACCAAGAAAACTGCAATTAGTTGAAAAAATCCCGGTTTTCCGCCCGTTTTCCAGTGTTTCAGGGCAAAACGTTTGATATGTTCTCACTGATAAGTCCGTGCGACCGCGCGGCGTCCGGGCCCGGAAGAGGGTCTTGGATCACTAGTCCAGGAGGACCATACATTGGCTATGAACCGTAGCGAACTTGTTGCTGCTGTTGCAGCGAAGACCGAAAACTCCCAGGTTGCCGTCAACGGTGTTCTGGATGCAGTCTTCGAGGTTTTCGTCGACCAGATTTCCAAGGGTGAGAAGGTGTCGATCCCAGGTTGGTTGGCTGTAGAGCGCACCGATCGTGCAGCTCGTACCGGCCGCAACCCGCAGACCGGTGAAGCAATCCAGATTCCTGCTGGCCACTCGGTCAAGCTGACCGCTGGTTCGAAGCTGAAGGCTGCTGTAGCCAAGAAGTAAGCTTCCTGTCGAGCTTTGCGCGAGGCCCGACCCGCTCCGGGAAATCCAGGAGGCAGGGACGGGCCTTTTGCGTTATCTGGCACCATTTGAGGCATACTTCTACTTCGCGTAGAATCAGCCATGATTGAAGATTTCCACTAAGAATGGCTGCCCACCGTGTCACAGAAACCCGCTACCCGCGTACTGCGCGGCTGGTTAGCGGCAAGCGTGTGCACCTGGACAGCTTTTGCCGCCCACGCCCACAGCGCGCCCACTGCGCTGTCGGTCGTGGCCATGCTGCTGATTACCTGCGTTTCCGCGGCGATCAGTGTTGTGCTGGTTGGCCGTAAATTCTCCCTGTGGGCAACCAGCCTGGTCGTGCTGCTCAGCCAAGGGCTCTACCACTTGAGCCTGTCGGTGATGAGCCACCCGAGCGGCGATGTTTCCGGCATGGAGCACGTCCATCATGCGGGACGAAATCTGGAGCTGGCGCAGAACATCACCGCGCAGTACGCCAACGTGCATACCGAATCGATGCTCTACGCCCACGTGCTGGCCGCGATCGCCAGCGTTGTGGTGCTCAACGGCGGTGAACGCCTGCTCAAGGTCTTGGGCAGCTGCCTCACACTGTCAACGGCCCGGCGGATCCTCGCGCGCATTCGCGTGCAGGCTCCTGCTGCCCGGCCGCTCCGCGCCTACTTCCCCTTGCGCTTCCAACTCAAGCTGGCGCAACTGGGAAGGTTGCCGGAGCGCCGCGGTCCTCCCTGCTTCATTCTTGCCGCCTGAGAAAAGAATCGAAGCGCCCCGACAGGGGCTTGGAAGGAAAACCATGACCGTAGCAACCAAGAAGATCTCGCGCGTGATCGCCGTATTGGCGTTCTCCCTGCTGGCCTTTGCCGGCTCGATTAGTGCCGCGAACGCCCACGACCAGCTGATCGGCTCCACCCCGAAGGACGGGGCAACCGTCAAGCAGGCCCCGGAAGACATCACCCTGGAATTCTCCGGTGTGCTCCAGAGCTTATCCGGCGTGGACTCCACGGTGGTCTCGCTGACCCTTGATGGGGAAAAGATCGACGCCGAAGCGCAGACCAAGGGCACCAAGGTCACCATCACCCCGGCCCAGGAACTGGCCAACGGAGAGTACCAGCTGGCCTACCGCGTGGTGTCCTCTGACGGGCACCCGATCGAGAACAAGATCGGTTTCAGCATCGACGCGCCGCAGGCCGAACCGACCCTGGTCAGCTCCAGCGCGCCAGCCGCTCCAAGCGAGACTGCCGGCTCCGCTGACGAGGAACGAGGCCAGAACCCGGTCCAGGAACTGGGCAGCTCGGTGAGCCCGGTCATCTGGGTGATCATCGGCGTGGTCATCCTCGGCGGTGCGCTGGGCGTGCTAGCCAAGTTCATGCGCCAGTCCAAGTAACCCCCACTCTTCCGGTGCGCCAGAGGCCACCGCAGCCTTTGGCGCGCCTGCACACCGATTTTGAAAGCTTGAGAACATGAAATTCCAAAAGACTTCTGCACTGGCCTTGGGCCTCACACTGCTGCTCGCCGGCTGCGCGCAGGGCGCCGGCTCACCCGCACCGGGCAGCGAGCAGCAAACCGTCCGGCAGGCTGAAGCGCTGACTACGAGCGAGACCTGGGCAAAGGCCGCCGAATCAGGCATGAGCGCGGCCTTCGGCACCCTGCACAACTCGTCGGGCACCCCGATTGCACTGCACCAGGTCAGCAACGCGCAGGGCGACGAGATCCAGATCCACGAAATGCGCGGCACCGGCACCGGGATGACGATGGCGCAGCTCGAAGGGGACCTGGTGATCGAACCCGGGAAGGACGCGGTGCTGGCACCGGGCGGAAACCACTTGATGTTCATGGACCTGCAACAGCCGCTCGTGGCCGCCCAAACGGCGAGGCTGACGCTGGAGTTCGCCGACGGGTCGAGCACCGAGGTCGATTTCCCGATCCGCAACTTCGACGGAGCCAAGGAAAGCTACGACGAGCATGCCGGGCATTAGTGTCGATCGCCGGGCGCTGCTGGGCACCACCGCGGCCGCCGCGCTGGGCGGGATGCTCACCGGGTTCGGCACCGGCAAGCTCAGCGTGCCAGCGGCCAGCGCCGCTGAGCCTGGCTACCGCCCGTTCTACGGCAAGTACCAGTCGGGAATCCTCGATCGCCAGCAGGCCCACGCGGTGTTCGCCGGATGGGATCTGCACTGGCGCGAAGGGTCGAAGAAGGACCAGCTGCGCGCGATGCTGCAGATGATCACCGAAGATGCGGCCAGGCTGGCCAGCGGCCGCGGAGTGCTGGCCGACACCGAACCGGAAATGGCGCAGCCCGGATGCGAGCTGACGCTCACCGTGGGGCTGGGCCAGAGCCTGCTCGATGTGGCCGGGCACGGGCAGATCGGCACGTTGCCGCATTTCGCCGGCGACCAGCTCGAACAGCAGTACGGGCAGTGCGATCTGCTGATCCAGTTCTGCGCGCAGGATCCCACGGTGCTGCAGCATGCAGTGCGGGCGGTATCCAAGAACCTGCGCGGCCTGGCCTCCCGGCGCTTCGCCCAAACCGGGTTCGCAAGCCCTGGCGTGCACGGGTTCCGCAACCTGTTCGGCCAGCTGGACGGCGTCAACAACCCCGAGGGGGAGGTGCGCGCGGAAGCGGTGTTCGGCCAGCCGGGCTGGATCGAGAACGGAACCACGCTGGCGCTGCGCAGGTTCGAAATGGACCTGGATGGCTGGGACGAGGTGGACACCGCAGGACGCGACCATGCGCTGGGCCGGCGGCAGGCCGACGGCTCGCCGTTGTCCGGGGGCAGCGTCGATGACCCGGTGGACCTCGCAGCGGTCAATGGGCTCGGGCTGCCGGCGATCGCGGCCAACGCCCACGTGGCGCTGGCCAGGCCGGGCAGCGCCGATGAAGTCATGCACCGGCGGGGCTACAACTTCGCCGGGCAGGCTTCGGGCCTGCTGTTCGCCAGCTACCAGCGCGACCCGGCAACCAGCTTCATCCCGGTGCAGCACCGGCTGGCGGCCGCGGATGCGCTGAACACCTGGCTGAAGCCGGTGGGATCAGGGCTGTATGCGATCCTGCCCGGGGTGGCTGAAGGCGGCTATCTGGGGGAGCAGCTTCAAATGTGAGATGCGCCCAACCCGCCCGGCCGCACGGTGACCGGCCGGGCGAAGAATGAGATGATGAGAAGGTTATGGATACACAGCGTACGGTTTCAGTTGCCCGCTTCATCCTGCCCGGAATCCTCGCTGCGACGGTGGCCTTCCTGGCGGCGGTGTTGTTCACCGGGATCGCCCGGCCGGCGGAATTGGCCGATCCCGGGGCGTTCGTGCGCTGGTCGCTGCCCATCGCCCGGGCCATCCACCACGCCTCGATGGCGCTGAGCATCGCAGCACTGGTGTTCGCCGCGGCGATCATCCCGCGGGCCGCCAAGGTGACCCGCGATACCGAAGGGGACGCCCATCCGGCATTCACCCGCACGATGAATATCGCCGCCGTGGCGGCGGTGGTGTGGACCCTGTCCGCGGCCACCGTCATGCTGCTGACCTTCTGGGACCTGGCAGGCATCCCGATGAGCCTGGACCCGCAGTACTCGGCAGCGATCCTGGACTACATCCTGTCGATCACCACCGGACGGGCCTGGGCCTGGATGGTGGTGATCGCCGCCATCACCAGCTCGCTGGCGCTGGCAGTGCGCTCCAAGACCACGGTGGGGCTCAGCGCCCTCTTCTCGCTGTTCGGCATCCTGCCGCTGGCGTTCATCGGCCACGCGGCCGGGGGAGACGACCACTTCGCCGCGGTGAACTCCATCGGCCTGCACCTGCTCGCCGTGGTCCTCTGGTTCGGCGGCATCATGGTGCTGGCCCTGCTCGCTCCGACGCTGGGAGGCGAAGCGCCGGGCCGGGCCCGCGGGCAGGTGCTGGCCGGGGTAGTGCTCAAGCGCTATTCTGCGCTGGCCACCTTCGCGGTATTCCTGATGATCGGCTCCGGTCTGGCTTCCGCGGTCATCCGCATCACCGACTGGGACCAGTGGCTGACCCCGTATGGAACCCTGGTGGTCGTGAAGCTGCTGATCACCCTGGCACTGGGCATGCTGGGCCTGTGGCACCGGCGAATGGTGATTCCGAAGCTGCTGGAAGGCAAATTCACTGCGCTGCGCGCGGCCTGGCAGGTCGTGGCCGCGGAAGTCGTCCTGATGGCCGCAGTGATGTCGGTGGCCACCGTGCTGGCGCGCACCGCTCCGCCGACTTCCGACGCCCCGCCGGCCGAAGCGACCCCGGCGCGACTGCTCACCGGCTATGACCTGCCACCGGCTCCGGACACGGCCGCCTGGTTCACCACCTGGCGGATGGACTGGATCTGGGTGGCTGTGTGCCTGTTCGGCCTGGCCGTGTACCTGTGGGCGTTCATCAAGCTCGCCCGCCGCGGGGACAAGCCCAGCGTGCTGCGCCTTGCCAGCTGGATCGTCGGCCTGTTCGCGCTGTTCTACGTGACCAGCGGCGCGGTGGCGGTGTACGGCAAGATCCAGTTCTCCACGCATATGGTCGACCACATGTCGCTGACCATGATCGTGCCGATCTTCCTGGTCCTGGGCACCCCGGTCACGCTGCTGCTGCAGGTGCTGCCTTCGCGCGCCGATGGCACGCGCGGCCCGCGCGAATGGATCCTCTACCTGGTGCACTCGCGCTACTCGAGGGTGATCACGCACCCGATCTTCGCGGCCGTGAACTTCGCCGGCTCGATCGTGGTCTTCTACTTCACCCCGCTGCTCGAACCGGCCATGCGCTACCACGCCGGCCACGAGCTGATGAACCTGCACTTCCTGCTCACCGGCTACCTGTTCGCCCTGTCGCTGGTGGATGCCGACCCGGTTCCCAAGCGCTACCCGTATCCGATGCGCCTGGTGGTGCTGCTGGCCACCGTCGCCTTCCACGCTTTCTTCGGCGTCGCGCTGATGAGCACCGAAACCCTGCTGGCCCCCGACTACTTCGGGAACATGGGCCGGACCTGGGGCGGCACCGCGCTGGAAGACCAGGTGGTGGGCGCCGGGGCGATGTGGGCGATCGGCGAGGTGCCGACGCTGGTGCTGGCGATTTTCGTGGTCATCTCCTGGCTGCGCCAAGACAAGAAGGACACCAAGCGCTACGACCGCCAGGCCGAGCGCGACAACGATGCAGAGCTGGCTGCCTACAACGAAATGTTCGCCCGCTACAAGCAGGCCGACCGAAGGGACCCCCGTGCCTAGCACCAAGAAGATCCTCGCCTCCTCCCTGCTGGCCTGCGCGCTGCTCGCGGCCACCGCCTGCTCCGCGGAGCAGGAGATGCCGCAGGACGAGACCCACAAGATCGCCGTGCAGGGCACCGCGACGCCCAGCGCCTCCGAGAAAGCTGAAGAGCCTGCGGAAATGACCACCGCGCAGGTGGCCACCACCGCCGGGGCAGTGATGGCCGCCGAGCTCGGCTTCCCGGCCAGCGCGAAGATCCAGGGCAAGGACCTCGAATCCCTGGCCACGCCGCCCACCGACACGCTCAAGGACATCGTGGTGCTGCCGGCCCAGTGCTCGGCCCCGATCGAGGATTTGAACTGGTCGCCGGTGCAGCTGGGCACCGAGGCGGCGCGCACCGACTTCACCAACGAGAACCAGTCGATCACCGGTTCGGTGGAGGTCGCCAAGCTCGGCGACCAGGCGGCCAAGGTCGCGGCGCACAACAAGAACGTGGCCACAATCCTGGACGAATGCAAAACCGTGAAGCTCAACGGCCTGGATTACCGCGAGACCCTGAAGTTCTCGGATCCCGGCGTGCCGGAAGCCGATTCGGCCCTGTACTACAGCCGCGACGGGCAGTATGCGCAGGATTCGCTGGTGCTGATCAAGAGCACCGATCAGTACGCGGTGATGGTTTCCTTCATGTCCGCGACCTCGCTGCAGGATGCCACCTTCAACAAGGTGGCCACCAGCATCTTGGACACCGTGCTAGCGCAGCTGCCCTAGCGGGAATACCCGGCGCGGGCCGGTGGTTGCACCAGCAAGAACTTCACACTTTTCTCAATGTTGCTTAACACCGTTCGCCCGTTCGGGCGGCGGTGGCAGATAATTGAGCTTCGAATTGCCGCAGCCGCGGCGACAGCGAAAGGATGACCATGAGCACTTCCGAATCCGTCCGCGCCAATTACAAGGTGCGCGCCAGCGAGCTGCTGGGCCGGAACTGGCTGAATACCGGCGGCAAGCAGCTGGATCTGGACGCCCTGCGCGGCAAGATCGTGATCCTGGACTTCTGGACCTTCTGCTGCATCAACTGCCTGCACGTGCTCGACGAGCTGCGCCCGCTGGAGGCGAAGTACTCCGACGTGCTGGTCACCGTCGGCGTGCATTCGCCGAAGTTCGAGCACGAAGCCGATCCGGACGCGCTGGCCGCAGCCGTGGAACGCTATGAGATCCACCACCCGGTGCTCGATGACCCGGAGCTGGTCACCTGGCAGGCCTATGGGGCGCGTGCCTGGCCAACCCTGGTGGTGCTGGATCCCGAAGGCTACATCGTCGCCCACCTTTCCGGCGAGGGCCATGCCCAGGGCCTGGGCTCGCTGATCGAGGAACTGGTGGCTGAGCACGAAGCCAAGGGCACGCTGCACCGCGGCAACGGGCCGTACGTGGCTCCCGAGGCCCGCGAAGGCGACCTGCGCTTCCCGGGCAAGGCCATCGCCCTGGCCAACGGCAACTTCCTGGTGGGCGACTCGGGCCACCACCGGCTCGTCGAGCTGGCCGGGGACCTGTCCACCGTGGTGCGCACCATCGGCGCCGGGGTGAAGGGCTACGCCGACGGCGACGCGGACACCGCCCAGTTCAACGAGCTGCAGGGCCTGGCCGCACTGCCGGCCGAGCTGGCCGCGGAACTCGGCTACGACGTAGTCGTTGCCGACACCGTCAACCACCGCCTGCGTTCGGTCAACCTGGCCACCGGGCAGGTGGGCACCCTGGCCGGCAACGGCGTGCAGCGCCTGCTGGACTCGGAGAACGCCCGCCAGGAAGTCCAGCTAACCGAGCTGGGCACCGACGCGCTGAACATCTCGCTGTCCTCCCCATGGGATGTGCTCTACCACCCTTCGGGCAAGATCATCATCGCAATGGCCGGCACCCACCAGATCTTCGCCTTCGACCCGCGCACTAGTGCGGTGTCGGTCTTCGCCGGCACCGGCCTGGAAGGGCTGGCCGACGGGGCACCGGACCAGGCCTGGTTCGCCCAGTCTTCGGGCTTGGCCCTGGACGGGGAGAACGTGTGGATCGCCGACTCGGAAACCAGCGCCCTGCGCTGGATCGAGGTCGAAGACGGCCAGGCCCAGTCGGTGCACACCGCGGTGGGTACCGGGCTGTTCGACTTCGGCTTCCGCGACGGCGACGCCGAGGCGGCGCGCCTGCAGCACCCGCTGGGCGTTGCGGTGCTGCCTGACCACTCGATTGCGATCGCCGACTCGTACAACGGCGCGGTGCGCCGCTTCGATCCGGCCACCAAGACAGTCTCCACCCTGGCCAAGGGGCTGAAGGAACCGGCCGACGTGCTGGTTGACAGCTCGGTGGACGGCGAACCGGTGCTGCTGGTCGTGGAGACCAACACCCACCAGCTGGTGCGCATCCCGATTCCTGCCGAGGCCCTGGTGGTGGACGAAGGCGCCAGCCAGACCCAGCGCCCGAAGACCCGCGTGCAGGCAGGAAAGCACGAGATCCTCGTGCGCTTCGCAGCGCCGAAGGGGCAGAAGCTCGATGACCGCTGGGGCGATCCGACCCAGCTGAAGATCTCGGCCAGCCCGGAGGAGCTGATCCTCGACGGGGCCGGCACCTCGGTGGGCCTGACCCGCACCCTGGAGCTGAACCCGGAGGTGGCCGACGGCGTGCTGCACATTTCCGCCCGCGCCGCGGCCTGCGACGGAGAGCCGGGCGGCGAGATTCCCGATCACGCGGCCTGCCACCTGTACCAGCAGGACTGGGGCATCCCGGTCGTGCTTGATGCGGACGGCGAGAACGAGCTGCTGCTGGATTTGCGCGGCGTGAACTAGAAAAAGGCGCACCCGAGGGTGCGCCTTTTCCATGCCCGGCGAAAGACGGCATCACAACGATAATCTGAGGAAACCTCAGCATTTTCCTGCCCAAGTAGCTAGACTGGAGGGCGGGAGGAGCCGGAGGGATCCGGCGATAAGTATGGCGTCGAAAATGTTCCGTGCACTGGAAATACCAAATTACCGGTTGTGGGTGATCGGCGCGCTGGTCTCCAATATCGGAACCTGGATGCAGCGCGTGGCCCAGGACTGGCTGGTGCTCACCGAGCTCACGGACCACGATGCGGTGGCCACCGGCATCACCACCGGCCTGCAATTCCTGCCGGTGCTGCTGCTGGGCCCCTATGCCGGTCTGATCGCCGACCGCTTCAACAAGCGCCGGCTGCTGATCCTCACCCAGAGCTTCATGGGAGCCTGCGCCCTGATCCTCGGCCTGCTGGTGGTCACCGGCACCGCGCAGCTCTGGCACGTCTACGTGCTGGCCACAATGCTGGGCATCGGCGCCTCCTTCGACGCGCCGGCACGCCAGGCGTTCGTCTCCGAAGTGGTTCCGGGCACCCACCTGGCCAACGCGGTGGCGTTGAACAGCGCCAACTTCAACCTGGCCCGGCTGGCCGGTCCGGGCGTAGCCGGTGCGGTCATCGCCCTGGTCGGCACCGGGCCTGCCTTCCTGCTCAACGGCGCCTCCTTCCTTGCGGTGATCTCCTCGCTGGTGTTCATGCGCAAGGACGCGCTGAACCCCTCCAAGCCGGTAGAGCGGGCCAAGGGGCAGGTGCGCGAAGGCATCGCCTACGTGAAGAACCGCAAGGACCTGCTGCTGATCTTCTTCCTGGCCGGGGTGATCGGCACCTTCGGGCTGAACTTCCAGATGACCAACGCGCTGATGGCTACCGAGGTCTACGGGGTGGGCGCAGGGGAGTACGGAATCCTGGGCTCCATCATGGCCGTGGGCACCTTCGGCGGCGCGCTGCTGGCGGCACGGCGTTCGGCTCCGCGTTGGCGCTACTTGATCGGCGGCGGCGTGTTCTTCGGCATCGCCGGGGTCGCCAGCGCATGGATGCCCAACTACATCGCGTTCGCCCTGGTGCTGATCCCGGTGGGACTGGGGTCGCTGACCTTCCTGAACAGCTGCAACACCATGTTGCAGACCTCGGTGCCGCCGCAGTACCGGGCGCGCGTGCTGGCACTGTACCTGATGGTGGTGATGGGTGGAACGCCCATTGGCTCGCCGCTGATCGGCTGGTTCGCCGAACTGTTCGGGATCCAGATCGCCGTGACCATCGGGTCCGGGCTGTCGCTGGCCGCCAGCCTGGCGGCGCTGCTGGTCTGGCAGAAGTTCAAGACCAACGCGGTGCCGCTGCGCAGCCAGTTCCGCGAACTGCTCGGGCGCTAGCCGGCCACCTGTTCGCCGCCGGCCACCGGGACCACCGACACTTCGGTGGTGCTGGTTGTCAGCTGGGCAGTGAAGGAGTAGTCCTCCTTGACGGTCTTCTTGGCCTTGGCACCGGTGCGCAGATCCTGCTCGGTCAACGTCAAGGTGGCGGTGGTCTTCAGCGGGGAGAGCACCCAGGCGCCGTTGTAGTAGTTCACTTCAATGGTCGGGTACTTCGAAATGGACCAGTCGATGGTTGCCGGGTCCACGCGCGCAGAGGTGTTGTAGGCGAACGGGCAGCCGGACGGCATCAGCACCTGCTGTTCGGCGCAGTCGTTGAGGTACTTCTTCACCTTGGTGTTGATGGCTGCGATGAATTCCTTGGTCGGCTCCGTCTTCAACGCGATCTCCACCGGTTCCTCGGCAGGCGCGGTGACCACCATGCCGCGGGTGTCGGCCGCGAAGTTCTTGGTGCTGAAGCTCGCGTCGAGGATCGCAGGGTAGAACACCGGCAGGGTGCTCACGCCGGCGGACAGCGGGATCTTCTGCTCGTTGACCGTGACTTCGTTGACGGTGTTGGCCTTGATCTTCACGCTGGGCAGGGTGCTCGGCTCGAAGGCCCACTTGTCGAACAGCAGCCAGGATTTGCCGGCATGGCGCAGCGTGTAGGTGGATTCCTTCTCCACACCGTGGGCCTTGTAGTGAGCGGTGACGGTGCGCAGCTGCTCATCGCCGTCGACCGGCTGGGCCTTGTCCGTCGTGAACTCCGTAATCCCGGCCTGGGTGCGCTTGAGCACGTCCCCGTCCAGGGCCACCGCGTCGCCCTCCGGGACCTGGGCCTGCATCAGGCCCAAGGCCTCGGCGCCTTCGCCCTTGGCCAAATGCTGCTGCAGCGCCTTCACCTGGTGCTGCGGGGAGAAGAGCGTGCGGTTGGCGGCAATCGACCCGGCAATGACCAGGACGATGACTGCCGCTGCGGCCATGGCCCAGCGAAGCGCCAGGCGGGCAGCGGAGATCTGCATGGAATTACGAGTGTTCATCAGTAGCTAGGCTATCTGGTTTCCGGGCCCAGATAGTAAACGGCGTGCTGGAATGAGCGGGTAATATCACCGGCGACGGCGCTTGCGGTTGCCGAAGAAACCGCGGATCAGCTCGCGGCCAATCACCTTCGCGGCATCCATGGCCATGTCCATCATCGGGTTCGCTTCCTGCCGCTCCCGGCCCTGGCGTGGTGTACTTTCCCGAGACGGTTCCGGCGCCGCCTCGGGAACCGGAGCCGCGGCCGGCTGCGCTGCCTGGGCTTTGGCGTCGAGCATTTCGCGGGCAGAATCACGATCCATCGCGGCCGAATATTGCGCCGCCAGTGCCGAGCTGCCGCGGACCTGCTCTAACCGCTCGGAGGAGGCGGGGCCGATATTCGAGCCCGGCGAGGACATCTTGGTCCATGCGACCGGGGTCGGAGCGCCCTTTTCGCCCAGCACGGTCACCACCGCTTCGCCGACCCCGGCCTGGGTCAACGCCTCCTGCAGGTCCAGCTCGCCGGAGGGGAAGGTCTTGATGATCTGCTTGAGCGCGCTCTGGTCCTTGGCAGTGAAGACACGCACCGCATGCTGGATGCGATTGCCCAGCTGGCCGAGCACCTCGTCGGGCAGGTCGGTGGGGGACTGGGTGATGAAGAACAGGCCCACGCCCTTGGAACGGATCAACCGCACGGTGCTGATGATCGCGTCGGTGAAGGCCTTGGTCGCATCCTTGAAGAGCAGGTGGGCCTCGTCGAGGAAGAACACCAGCTTGGGCTTGTCCAGGTCTCCGGCTTCTGGCAGGTCCTCGAACATGTCGGCCAGCAGCCACATGAGGAAGGTGGAGAACAGTATGGGCTGGGAGCTGACCGAGGGCAGTTCCAGGATGTTGATGACGCCTGCGCCGTCGCGCACCTGCAGGAAGTCCGCGGTATCGAACTCGGGCTGGCCGAAGAACTGGTCCAGGCCCTGGGTCTGCATGATGGTGATGCCCCGCAGGATCACCGACGCAGTGGACGAAGACACCCCGCCCAGGGCTTCCAGTGCCTTGGCACCGCCGTCGCTGAGCAGGAAGCTGATGACCGCCTTCAGATCGCTCAGGTCATCGAGCGGAAGCTTGTTGGAATCGGCGTAGTGGAAGATCAGCTGCAGGCATTCTTCCTGGGTCTCGTTCAGTTCCAGGACGCGGGCCAGCAGGATCGGTCCGAAAGCGTCCACGCTGGCGCGCACCGGGACGCCCTCGCCCTTGCCTACCAGGCTGAGGATTTCGACCGGATTGGTGCGCGCAGTGAACTCGTGGCCCAATTCGGCCAGACGGGCTGTGAGCTTGTCCGACGGCTCGGCAGGCTGCGCCAGGCCGGTCAGATCGCCCTTGACGTCGGCCAGGAATACCGGAACGCCGGCCACCGAGAGCTGTTCTGCCATGGTCTGCAGTGTGACGGTCTTGCCGGTGCCCGTGGCGCCGGCAATCAGGCCGTGGCGGTTGAGCATCTTCAGCGGCAGGCGGACCTGGGCGGCCGGCTCGGCCTTGCCGTCGATCAGCGCAGCCCCGAGCTCCAGGCACGCGGATTCGAAGGCATAGCCTTCAACGAGGCTGTTCAGCAAAGTATTCGTTTCCTGGGGCATGGCATCACTCTATTGCTTTTAGAACGGGTGCAAAAGACGCTGGACGAAACTTCGCGTGCGCGGGTTGGCAGGCGTGCTGAGCACCTGGGCGGCCGGGCCGGTTTCCACGACTACCCCGCCGTCCATGAACACCACGGTGTCAGCCACATCCCGGGCGAAGGCCAGCTCGTGGGTCACCAGCACCATGGACCAGCCCTCCTGGGCCAATTCCTTGATGACGGTGAGCACTTCGCCGACCAGCTCGGGGTCCAGCGCGCTGGTGGGCTCGTCGAAGAGCAGCAGGTCCGGCTGCTGCATCAGCGCGCGCACGATGCCCACGCGCTGCTGCTGTCCGCCGGACAGCGAATTCGGGTAGGCATCGGCCTTGGCTTCCAGGCCGACGCGGGCCAGCAGCTTCTTCGCTTCGGCCAGCACCTGGTCCTTGGGGCGATTCTGCACCTCGATCGGGCCGATGCTCACGTTCTGCAGGACCGTCAGATGCGGAAACAGGTGGTGTCCCTGGAACACCATCGCCGAACGATTGCGCAGGATCTGCGCGGACTTGGGCTTCATCCCGGGGCTGAAGGACACCTCCGGGCCGCCGGCGAATCCGACGGAACCGGCATCGGCGATTTCCAGGCCGTTCAGGCAACGCAGGGCGGTGGTCTTCCCCGAGCCGGACGGGCCGATCAGCGCCAGCACCTCGCCGGAATGCACGGTGAAGTCGATGCCCTTGAGCACCTGGTTCGCCCCGAAGGCCTTGTGCAGGCCGGAGACTGCCAGCAGCGGGGAATTACTTGGCGACATACTTTTCAAGCCTTCCTTCAACAGAGTTTTGCAGGGCCGAAAGCACCAGGCAGATCACCCAGTAGATGGCCGCGGCTTCGCAGTAGAGCAGCAGGAACTCATAGGTGGAAGCCGTGATTTCCTGGGCCTTGCGGAACATTTCGGTGACCAGGATGGTGGAGGCCAGCGAGGTGTCCTTGACCAGTGAGATGAAGGAGTTCGACAGCGGCGGCACGGCCACCCGGGTGGCCTGCGGCAGGATCAGCCGGTACAGGGTGCGTGTGCGCGACATGCCCAGGGTGTAGCCGGCTTCCCATTGGCCTTGGGGGACCGAGAGGATCGCCGCACGGATGATCTCAGCGGCGTAGCCGCCGATATTCAGGCTGAAGGCGATGATGGCGCTGGGCCACGGGTCGATGACCAGGCCCACCGAGGGCATGCCGTAGAAGATGACGAACAGCTGCACCAGCAGCGGCGTGCCGCGGATGATGGAGATGTAGATCCGGGCAATCGAGGACACCACCCGGTTCTTGCTGATCCGCATCAGCGCCATCAGCAGGGCGATGACCAGGCCCAGGGCCATGCTGATCAGGGCCAGCGGAATGGTTGCGGTGATCGCACCTAGGGCCAACGGCCCGAGCGAGTCGAGGAATAACTGCCATTTCGGATCCATGGGCTACCTTTGCGCAAATGAAACTGGCTCCACGCGTTTCCACGTGTGGAGCCAGTCTACTGATAGTGCTTGCTACTTGCTGACGTCTTCGCCGAAGTACTTCTCGGAGATTTTCGCCAGTTCCCCGTCGGCGCGCAGCTCGTCCAGGGCGGTGTCGATCGCCTTGGCCAATTCGGTGGAATCCTTGCGCAGGGCGACCGCGGATTCGCTCTTCTCCTCGGACTCGGCAGCGATCTTGATGCTGTCATCCGGGTTGGTCTTCTGCGCATCAAGGAATGTCAGCTTGTCGTTCACGGTGGCATCGACACGGCCCTGCTTGAGCAGGGTGATCGACTGGGCCCAGCCTTCAACCGGTTCGACATTCGCACCGGCATCCTTGGCGGTCTCGTAGAAGTTGCTGGTCAGCGACTGCGCGGTGGTCTTGCCCTTGAGCGTGTCGAAGGACGTGATGTCGGTATTGTCGCTCTTGGTCACCACCACGCCGGTGGAGACGGTGTAGGGCTGGGTGAACAGGTACTTCTCTTCGCGTTCAGGGTTGATCGAGACCTGATTGGCGATCACATCGAAACGGCCGGCATCCAGGCCGGCGAAGATCGCGTCCCACTGGGTCTCCTGGAACTTGACCTCGACGCCCATCTTCTCGCCGACGGCTTCGATCACCTCGACGTCGTAGCCGGTCAGCTCGCTGCCCTCATGGTAGGAGAAGGGGCGGTAGGTGCCCTCGGTACCTACGGTCAGCACGCCGGAATCCTTGACCTTCTTCAAGGTGTCTCCGGTTTCGGCCGTGGCGCCACCCGAGGCGCTGGGGGAGGCCGGCGAGCCGGAGGACCCGCAGGCGCTCAATGACAGGGCGATGATTGTGGCGGCAGCCAGCAGGGGTGCAGTGCGCTTCATGATGACCTCACTAGGGGAGCGGATAGAACCAGTAGTCCATAGAACACTCTAGTGATGATCGCTTATTCCTGCCGCGCGACGTTACCTCAGATTCCGAGGATGATCGCCAGCAGCATCATCAGCGGGATCGCGCAGATGGTGGTGACCAGCACGGTGTCCTTCGCTACGACCACCCCGTGGTCGTAGCGCATGGCCGTTACGAAAATGTTCTGTGCGGTCGGCAGGCCGGCCATGATGACCGAGGCCACTAGCAGCTCTCCACGCAAATTGAAGACCCAATAGGCAAGTACCCAGGCCAGGAACGGGTGCAGGAGCAGCTTGGCAGCCGTGGCGATCAGCACGTCGGCGCGGCGGCCGGTTTTCTTTTCCAGCGGCTTGGAGCCCACCAGCGAGATGCCGAAAGCCATGAGCATGGCGGGAATCGAGGCGCCGGCAATCAGATCGACGGGTTCAAGCACCATCGAAGGCAGCTCGATGCCGGTCAGCGCCACCAGCAGGCCGAGCAGCGAGCCGATGATCATCGGGTTCTTCGCGGTAGCCAGCAGCAAGGCGATCGGGGTGGTGCGGTGTCGAGAGGTGGTGGCATCCAGCATTGCCAGATTGACCGGCTGGTAGAGGGCCAGCTGGAAGAGGATGATCGGGGCCGCATAGGACATGTCGCCGAGCACGTACAACGCGATGGGCAGCCCCAGGTTCGCGGAGTTCACCGTGGAGGCGGACATCGCGGCGATGATGCTCTCCGATGCCGGGCGCTTCAGCGTCCGCACCGTCGCCAGGTAGTAGATCGCCGCAGTCAAGGCCGCGGACAGGGCAGCCACCCAGAGCAGCGGCCCGAGCACGGAGACCGGATCGGACTCGGCCAGGGTGGTGAACAGCAGGGCCGGGCTGGCCACGAAGAAGGTGACCCGGCTGAGCACGTGGCGGCCCTGGTCGCCGAGGACCCCGGTGCGGCCCACCAGATAGCCGACGAGAATGACGACCCAGATGATGGAGAAGCCTTCGAGGACTCCGGTCATCGTGCTCCTTCGCTGGCTGCAGGGACAGAAACGCCGGAGCACCATTGGTGCCCCGGCATTCGCTTGAGCGGGCGACGGGAATCGAACCCGCGTATCGAGCTTGGGAAGCTAGCGCTCTACCATTGAGCTACGCCCGCAGTGCTCCGAGCGGCCTATTGACGGCCCGGGCATCAAAAGCATATCCCACGAATCTTGCGCACCGGCAAACGGCACGGGAAATCGTGGCAAAAGTTACGAAACGCTATTCCGGACGCTTCTCGTTGAGCAGCTGTTCACGCAAAATCGCCACCCCATCAGCGGGGACTTCGAAGCTGAGCTCGTCGCCGGGGTTCACCACGAAGCCGGTGTTCTCCAATGCGCGCACCACGGTGGCGCCTTGGACCTTCACGCCGTAGGGTGCCATGTCGATGTACGAGGAAGGGATCCGCTCCAGGGTGGTGAAGACCGCTACCACCGCTTCGCCCGAAGGGTTGGTGAGCATCATCGGCTGGGCGTTCTTGTTCTCGCCGGTGACCTCTTCGCGGGAGAGGAAGTACACCTCTGCACTCATGAACGCGCCGATGACCGAACCGGAGAGCTCGGGTTTGTTAAGCCCGGCCTGCAGCATCATCTCGAAGTGCGTTTTGGGCTGAGCCCGCTGCTTGTCCATCGGGGTTTCGATGATCGCATCTGGGCCCTGGGCAGGCTTTTGGTTCTCGTGCGCTTCGGAGGCGTTCTCGTTGCTCATGTATTACAGCATGTCGCGATAAACCTTCAGGTGCAAACGGCGAATGCGGTTAATTCGGGGTAAAGGCCTAAAATGGCAGATGAGCACCCACGATTGAATCAAGGACTGAGCATGCCTGAATTCCGTTATGAGGATCTTCTGCCCATTGGCGAAGACACCACCAAATACCGCAAGATTTCCTCCGAAGGCGTCGAGGTAGTCGCCGGTCCGGACGGGAAGAACTTCCTGAAGGTCGCGCCGGAAGCCTTGGAGCAGCTGGCAGAAACGGCGCTGCACGATATCTCGCACTACCTGCGCCCGGCCCACCTGCAGCAGCTGCGCAACATCCTCGACGATGAGGAAGCCAGCCCGAACGACAAGTTCGTGGCGCTGGACCTGCTGAAGAACGCGAACATCGCCGCCGGCGGCATCCTGCCGATGTGCCAGGACACCGGTACCGCGATCGTGATGGGCAAGCGCGGCCAACGCGTGCTCACCGAAGAGCAGGACGAGATTTCGCTCTCGCGCGGCATCTACAACGCCTACACCCGGCTGAACCTGCGCTACTCGCAGCTGGCTCCGATCACCACCTGGGAAGAGAAGGCCACCGGCAACAACCTCCCGGCGCAGATCGACCTGTACGCGAACACCAAGGACGGCGCTGACACCAGCTACAAGTTCCTGTTCATGGCCAAGGGCGGCGGATCGGCCAACAAGTCCTTCCTGTACCAGGAGACCAAGGCGATCCTCAACGAGAACTCGATGCTGAAGTTCCTCGACGAGAAGTTGCGCTCGCTGGGCACCGCCGCGTGCCCTCCATATCACCTGTCCATCGTCATCGGCGGCACCAGTGCCGAGATGGCATTGAAGACCGCGAAGTACGGTTCGGCCAAGTACCTGGACTCGCTGCCCACCGAGGGCGCGATGACCGGCCGCGGCTTCCGCGACACCGAACTGGAAGAAAAAGTCCTGGAACTGACCCGCCACTTCGGCATCGGCGCCCAGTTCGGCGGCAAGTACTTCTGCCACGACGTGCGCGTGGTGCGCCTGCCGCGCCACGGCGCCTCGATGCCGGTGGCCATCGCCGTATCCTGCTCGGCCGACCGCCAGATGCTGGCCAAGATCACCGAGGAAGGCCTGTTTGTCGAGCAGCTGGAAACCGATCCGGCCCGCTTCATGCCGGACGAATCCCACCCGGCCATCGCGGCCCACGACCACGAGACCGATGGCGTCACCGGCACCGGCGGTTCTTCCGTGGTGAAGATCGATTTGAACAAGCCGATGGATGAGATCCTGGCCGAGCTGACCAAATACCCGGTCAAGACCCGGCTGTCGCTGACCGGCCCGCTGGTGGTCGCCCGCGACATCGCCCACGCCAAGATCAAGGAGCGCCTGGACGCCGGCGAGGACATGCCGCAGTACCTCAAGGACCACCCGGTGTACTACGCCGGCCCGGCCAAGACCCCGGAGGGCATGCCCTCGGGTTCCTTCGGCCCGACCACCGCAGGCCGCATGGACTCCTATGTCGACCAGTTCCAAGCTGCCGGCGGCTCGATGGTCATGCTGGCCAAGGGCAACCGCTCCAAGCAGGTCACCGATGCCTGCAACACGCACGGCGGCTTCTACCTGGGCTCCATCGGCGGCCCGGCCGCGCGCCTGGCCCAGGATTGCATCAAGAAGGTCGAGGTGCTCGAATACGAGGAGCTGGGCATGGAAGCAATCTGGAAGATCGAGGTCGAGGACTTCCCTGCCTTCATCGTCGTCGATGACAAGGGCGAGGACTTCTTTGCCGAGACGCTGAAGCCGACCTTCACCGGCATCCCAGTGCGTGCGAAGTAGGACTTCAAGCTAGTAGGAGCCGCCAGCTGAAAGTTGGCGGCTCCTTTTCCTGTTCGGGCCGCTTTGTCCCCGTCGCCGGGAACGAGGAACCAGGTCCGGGCTTGGCAGTGAATCCTGCCCCGGGGTGGCTACTGGGTGAAGCCGAAGCCCCAGTCGCGGTACGGCGGAAGGAAACGCAGGACCAGCAAGTCCTCGTCCACGACAACATCTTCGCCAGCCTTCTGGGATTCTTCCTTCGGCTTTTCTTGCTTGGCCTTTGCCGGTTCCTTCTCGATGGCAACCTCAGCTTCGCTCTGCTTGGCGCTCTCAAGCGAGTCGGCGAGCATCTGGTGGTACTCTTCGAAGGTTTCTGCGCCGGAAGCCAGCATCGCTTCGGCATGCTCGGTTCCGATGTAGCGCACATGCCATGGCTCGTACTTGTAGCCGGTGATCTCTTCCTTGCCCTGTGGATAGCGGATGACCAGGCCGTACTCCACCGCATGTTCGGCGATCCACAAACCGGCCGGAGTCTGGCCGAACTCTGCCTTCAATTCGGCACGGCTGTTGGTGTAGCCCAGGTCTGCGGCCAAACCGAGCTGGTGCTCGCTGGTCCCGGGGCGTGCAGAAATGCGTTCGGCATAGGCAGTGCCGTATTTGGCTTGGTACTGGTTGAACAGCACCGCCTGGCGCTCGTAGGAACGGTAGGCGCTGAGCAGCTTGATCGAGTGGCCGGCGGCGCGTGCGTCGGCAATGAGGGCTTCGACCGCCTTGGCGGCTTCTGGACGCAGGGTCATCGAGCTGCCGGCAACACTCACCAGCTTGCCTGGAACGTAGTCTTCTGGCGAAAGCTTCGTGCTGGGGTTGATCAGGGCCAGGGGGCTCGATGCCTTCGTCAGCTGCGAGCTCTCCACCGCAGGCAGATCCTCAGCCGGCGCAGCGAGTGCGGCGGTGCCGGAGAGCAGCAGTGCCGAGGCGAGTACGGTGCCAGTCAGCGCGGAGGCTAGACGCATGTTGAATAAACCCTTGTGTTGCGGAGCGATGATGGGAAAACCCAACTTAACGATAGCTGGAAACACTGGGTATTTGGTGAGAAATCCGCCACCGGCGGGTGAACAGGAGGCGCCTGCGGGAATCGACTCGCCGTACATATTTGGCCCAATAGTTCGGCTGCCGGGGAAAGTCAGGATAAATTTATATCCGTGTTGTATTCAGATGGTGATATTCGTCGAGAAATAGCGTCCGGTGAGATTGGGCTGGAGCCCTTTGAACCGGCGATGGTCCAGCCCGCATCCGTGGATGTTCGACTTGACCGGTTCTTCCGGCTTTTCGACAACCACAAGTATGCGCACATCGACCCTTCGGTGGAGCAAGATGAGCTCACCCGCCTGGTCGAGGTCGACCCCGATGAGCCATTCATCCTGCACCCGGGCGAATTCGTGCTCGGCTCAACCTATGAAGTGGTGACCTTGGGCCACGGCGTGGCAGCCCGCCTGGAGGGCAAGAGCTCGCTGGGACGGCTCGGTCTGCTTACCCATTCCACCGCAGGCTTCATCGATCCGGGCTTCTCCGGACACGTGACCTTGGAACTGTCCAACATGGCAACCCTCCCTATTAAGCTGTGGCCCGGTTCGAAGATAGGCCAGCTGTGCTTCTTCAAGCTGACCTCGGACACCGAGCACCCTTATGGTTCCGGCCCTTACGGCAACCGCTACCAGGGCCAGCGCGGCCCAACGGCTTCGCGCAGCCACCTGAACTTTCACCGGACGAGCATCGAGAACTAACGGCAGCACGCCTGGTCATCTCGCAAACGGCGCTGGCTCCCAACGATTGTTGGGAGCCAGCGCCGTTTGCACTCGGGTTGGCTCAGGCGGCCTTCTTCGGCGCGCGGATCGGCAGGAGCAGCAGCAGGCCGAGAGCCAAGACCACCAGGATGCCCAGGATGCCGTAGCGCTGAGCTTCACCGGATGCCACCAGCGGGGTGGCGATGGCGATGGCCCCGGCGAACAGCGCAGGTGCCAAGAAGGACACGGCGCGGCCGGTCGTCGCATACAAGCCGAAGAGTTCCCCTTCGCGCCCTTCGGGAATCAAGCGCGAGAGGTAGGAACGTGAAGCTGCCTGTGCCGGCCCGACGAACAGGCACAGCAGCAGGCCGAAGATCCAGAAACCTGTGGCTTTGGGCGAGAAGAAGACGCCAGCGCCGGCCACCAGCAGGCCGATGAGCGAACCGACAATGACAGCCTTCGGTCCCGCCCAGTCATCGATCCGGCCGCCAAGCACTGCACCCAGGGCGGCAACCACGTTGCCGACGATGGCGAAGATGATCACTTCGGTCAATTCGAAACCGAAGGTGCCGGCGGCAATGACCCCGCCGAAGGTGAAGATCGCTGCCAGCCCGTCGCGGAAGACGGCCGACGAACACAAGAAGAACAGCAGGTTGCGGTCGTTGCGCCACAGTTCCTTGATGTTGTTGAACAGCACCTTGTAGGTCTGAACCAACGGGATCTTCTTCGACGTGCTCGGCGGTGCTTCAGGGATCACGAAGAACAGCGGCAGCGCGAAGAGCAGGCACCATGCGGCCGAGAGTATTGCCACCCAGCGCAGGTTCAGGGATTCATCGGTATTGGCACCCGGCCATTCCACAATGGGCTGCACGAACAGGAAGAGCACCAAGGCGAGGGCGAGGATGCCGCCGACATAGCCCATGCCCCAGCCGAAGCCGGAGACCTTGCCGACCGTTGCCTTGGTGGAAATCTGGTTCAGCACCGCGTTGTAGTTCACGCCGGCGAATTCGCCGACGACAGACATGCCCGCGATAAGGATAGCGCCGAACCAGAGGTAGGAAGGGTCGGGGTAGACGAAGAAGCAGGCCGCGCAGATCACCACGAGAATCAGCGTGTTGACCACGATCCACAGCTTGCGTCGTCCGGCAACATCGGCCCGGAGCCCGGTGACTGGCACCAGCAGGGCGATGGCCAAACCGCCGACGGCCAGTGCCTGCGAGAGCACCAATGAAGCATGATCGGTATCGCCAAAAAGCTCGCTGGTCAGATAGACGGTGAAGACGAAGGTAATCATTACCGCGTTGATCGCCGCTTGGCCCCAGTCCCAGCTGGCCCAGGCCCATGTGTACCTATTAAGCCACTTTTCACGAATCGCTGACGGTTCGACCTGATTGATTCCCATGCTCGCATCGTACCGGCAACTGGTAATCAGCGAATGAATAGGAACGACTTTTTAGAAAATATCGAGCGATTCAGAAAATCAGCTGGTTGCGGAAAACGCGGGGAATATTCCATAACCGACACATTCCTGCAATGGCAGGCAGCTGCTGGCTGATAAAATTGCAGATGCAGACGCTTTTTGCGGCGTTCTGGATACTCTGCCCACCACCAGCCGACAGAGGAAATGCGTGCTAATAATTCTCACTGCGCTGTTTGTGACCGCTCTTTTATGTCCACTGATATTCAGGGCCCTGAAGCGTAACGGTTTCTACGTTGTGGCGGTCGTTCCTGCAGTGGGATTCATTTGGTTGCTGACCCGCATGCCTGCGGTGCTTTCCGCTGACAATTCACTGGCCAATGGTGCGCCGAATGCGCCGCCATCAGTTCAGATGGAATGGATTCCCGGGCTGAACATCGCCCTGAATTTCCGCATGGATTCCTTGGCCGCGACAATCCTGCTGCTGATCCTGGGCGTGGGCGCGCTGGTGCTGTTCTATTGCGCCCGCTACTTCAAGAATGATGATCCTCAGATCGGCGGCTTCGCGGCGAAGATGGTAGCTTTCGCCGGGGCCATGACCGGCCTGGTGACGGCAGATGACATCATCATCATGTTCATTTTCTGGGAAATCACCAGTGTCCTTTCCTACTTGCTGATCGGTTTCAGCCAGGCCCTGATCACCGCGCGCCGTTCGGCCATGAACGCCCTGATCATCACGACCCTCGGCGGTCTGGTGATGCTCGCCGGCATCCTGATGCTCGGCGCGGCGGCCGGCAGCTACCAGCTGTCGGAAATCATGGCGTCGGCCGATGCGCTGGTGGCGCTGGGGACCTTCACCGATGTTGCGGTGGCGCTGATCATCGTCGGTGCGATCTCCAAGTCGGCCCTGGTGCCCTTCCACTTCTGGCTGCCCGGTGCCATGGCGGCCCCGACTCCGGTGTCCGCGTACCTGCACGCGGCGGCCATGGTCAAGGCCGGTGTCTACCTGATCGCCCGCCTGGCCCCCGGCTTTGCCGAGACCGCGCTGTGGGCACCCATGACCGTGGGCATCGGCATTCTGACCATGCTCATCGGAGGCTACCGGGCGCTCAAGCAATACGACCTCAAGCTGATCCTGGCCTTCGGCACGGTCTCGCAGCTGGGCTTCATCATCGCGGTCTTCGGCTTCGGCACGCCCGAAGCCGCCTTCGCGGCGCTGGCCATGACGCTGGCGCACGGCCTGTTCAAGGCGACGCTGTTCTTGAGCGTGGGTATCATCGACCACAACACCGGTACGCGCGATATCCGCAAGCTCACCGGTTTGGGCCGGGCCATGCCGATCCTGGCCACGACCACCGGCATTGCCGCGGCCTCCATGGCCGGCGTTCCGCTGCTGTTCGGCTTTGTCGCCAAGGAGGCTGTCTACGAGGCGACCCTGCACCTGGATACCGGGTGGTCGCTCGCGGCACTCATCGGCATCCTGCTCGGCGCGGCGCTGACCATGGCCTATTCGCTGCGCTTCTTCTTCGGAGCGTTTGGCGTGAAGAAAAAGAAGCTGCCTGCGCTGCAGTGCAAGGCCCCGACGCTGATCTTCCTGGCCCCCTTGCTGGTTCTTTCGGCGGCGACGCTGTTCCTCGGCCTCTACCCGCAGCTGGTGGAGCCGTTGGCCATCCACTGGTCGGCCGCGCAGGGCGGCCCTGGCAAGATGCACCTGCTGCCCTTCGCCGGCTTCAACGCGGCCATCGGGCTGAGTGCCATTTCCGTGGGCCTGGGCCTGTGCTTCTTCTGGCTGCGCCACCGCACCGACACCGGCGCCCCGCTGCGCCGGATGATCACCTCGGCCGAGGAGATCTACCGCATGTCGGTGAACGGGCTGGACAAGGCGGCCATTTGGATCACCGGTCGCACCCAGCGCGGTTCGCTGTCCTTCTACCTGGGCGTCATTCTGGTCGTGGTGCTGGTGATTCCGCTGGCCATCGCGCTGACCGTCTACACCCCGTGGCCGTCGAACTGGATCATCGCCGACCACCCGGCACAGCTGCTGATCGGTGCGGTGATCATCGCCGGTGCGGTGGTTGCCATTACCGCGCCGAAGCGCTTCATGGCGGTGCTGATGGTTTCGGTAACCGGCTATGGCATGGTCGCGATCTTCGCCCTGCAAGGTGCCCCCGACCTGGCACTGACCCAGCTGCTGGTGGAGACCATCGTGCTGGTCTCCTTCGTGCTCGCCCTGCGCGCCTTGCCCAAGCGGTTGTGGGTCGGGCTGACCAAGATCAAGTGGGGCCGGGCGATCTTGGCGATCTCCCTGGCCTTGATGGTCGTCTACATCGCCATCGCGATGATGGCCGCGCGCACCGAGGCACGCATTTCCCTGGCTTGGCCGGACCTGGCCTACTACGACGGATTCGGCAAGAACATCGTCAACGTGGCCCTGGTGGATATGCGCGTGTGGGATACCTTCGGTGAAATTACCGTGCTGGCGGCGGCAGCCACCGGTGTGGCGTCGCTGATCTTCGCCGGACGCAGCTTCGGCAACCGGGTACGCGCCCACCATGTGGCCCCGGGCAGCATCGACGCCGGCTCCGAAGCCATCGGCACCAAGGACTCGAAGGAAACCGAGCTGCGCATCGCCCGGCGTTTCGCTTCCAGCTCCAACCAGGACTGGCTGATGGCCGGCAACACGCTGGTCGCTGAACGCCGCTCGATCATTTTCGAAGTTGTCACCCGGCTGATGTTCCACACCGTGCTGATCATGTCGGTGTACACGCTGCTGACCGGTCACAACACCCCGGGCGGTGGCTTTGCGGGCGGGCTGATTGCGGGCTTGGCGCTGACCATCCGCTACCTGGCCGGAGGCCGCGTGGAACTGTCCGAGTCAATGCGCATCGCTCCGGGCATGCTGATTGGCGGTGGCATTGCGCTGGCCGGCTTGGCCGGCATCGTGCCGTTGCTGCTGGGCGATGGCATCTTCACCACTTATGCCCTGGAATTCTGGTTCTTCGGCGAGCACAAGTTCGTTTCCTCAACGATTTTCGATATTGGAGTGTATCTGGTGGTCCTTGGCCTCGTGCAGGATGTGCTGCGTTCCCTGGGCAGCGAAATCGATTCGCTGTCCGAGGGCCGCAGCCCGGTGGACCGCCACGATGAAATCCAGGCATCACGGACAGGAGTTGGCCGATGAGCGTGAATATCACCTTCCTCGTCGTCACCGGCGTGCTGCTGGCCGCCGGCTTCTACCTGGTGCTCGAACGCACCCTGACCCGTGTGCTGCTGGGCATCATGCTGCTGGGCAACGGCATCAACCTGCTGCTCCTCACCAGTGGCGGCCGCAAGGGAGCGGCACCGCTGTTCAACCCCGAGGTGCCCGCGGACGAGTATTCCGATCCGCTGCCGCAGGCGCTGATCCTCACAGCGATCGTGATCACCTTCGCAGTGACCGCGTTCCTGCTCGCGATGATCTACCGGTCCTGGACCTTGACCAGCGCAGATGAGCTCACCGATGACACCGAAGATATCAAGGTGTCCCAGAAGACCGCCTACGACGAGGAAGAGGACTCGCCGGTGGCTGAGGACACGACCGAATTCGTCGATGAAGAAGGCCGCCCAGTGCGCGAGGGGGAAGAGTGAATTTCCTGGATCTAGCCCCGTTGGCTGTGGTGCTGCCGATCTTCGGCGCCGGTGCCGCATTCCTGGCCCGCCGCCAGGTCCGCATGCAGCGCCTGATCACTATCGGCATCCTCACCCTGACCCTGGTGCTCGAAGCCGGGATGCTCGCCGCCGTGTGGGGCGGGGAAAGCTACGCCATCCACATTGGCGGCTGGGACTCGCCTTTCGGCATCGCGCTGATGGTCGACGGGTTCAGCTCGTTCATGCTGCTGGTCTCCACGGTTGTTTCGCTCGCCGTGCTGCTCTTCGCCACCAGCCAGGGCCTGGCCGATGGCGATGAGCCCGGACCGGTGTCGGTTTTCCATCCGGCCTACCTGATCCTGCTCGCCGGCGTGTCCAACGCCTTCCTGGCAGCCGACCTCTTCAACCTGTATGTCGGATTCGAAATCCTGCTCACCGCCAGCTATGTGCTGCTGACTCTGGGCGGCACCGCTGAACGCATCCGCGCCGGCACCACCTATGTGGTGGTATCGGTGGTCTCCTCGGTGATCTTCCTGATGGCCATCGCGATGATCTACGCGGCCACCGGCACGGTGAACATGGCAGACCTCGCGGTGAAGCTGCCTGAATTGGGCCAGGGCCCGCAGCTGATCCTGCATGTGCTGCTGCTGATCGCCTTCGGCATCAAGGCCGCGGTCTTCCCGCTGTCGCTGTGGCTTCCGGACTCCTACCCGACCGCGCCGGCACCGGTCACCGCTGTGTTCGCCGGGCTGCTAACCAAGGTGGGCGTCTACGCGATCGTCCGCACCGAAACCCTGCTCTTCCCGGGCGGCTCGGTCAACGCCGGCCTGCTGGTGGTGTCCGCGCTGACCATGGTCATCGGCATCCTCGGTGCGCTGGCGCAGACGGACTTCAAACGCATGCTCTCCTTCACGCTGACCAGCCACATCGGCTATCTGATCTTCGGCGTGGCAGTGGGCGGGCCGCTGGCCATCGCCGCGACCATCTACTATGTCGGCCACCACATCATCGTGCAGACCTCGCTGTTCATGGTGGCGGGCCTGATCGAACGCCGTGCCGGCAGCTCTAATGTCACCCGGCTCGGTTCGCTGGCCAAGCTGTCCCCGGCGCTCTCCCTGCTCTTCTTCATCCCGGCCATCAACCTGGGCGGCATCCCGCCATTCTCCGGGTTCCTGGGCAAGTTCGGGCTGCTGCATGCTGCCGCGCAGGACGCCGACCCGCTGACCTGGGTAGTGATCGGTGCCGGGCTGCTGACCAGCCTGCTGACCCTGCTGGCGATCATCCGCGTGTGGGCCCGCGTGTTCTGGCGCCGTGCCGCCGATGCCGAGGTGCCCAACCAGGAGCTGGTGGCCGAAGCGACGCAGGTCGCCGACGAGACGCTGGCCGGCGGTGCGCAGAACCCGCGCCTGGGCTTGAAGCTGGCCAAGCAGCTGGAAGCCGACTCCTTGCCCTGGGGCATGCGCTATGCCACCGGTTCGCTGGTGCTGGCGGGCATCGCCCTGGCCGTCTTTGCCGGGCCGATCTTCGAATTCTGCGAGCGGGTGGCCGCTGAGCTGATCGCCCGCGAACCATATATCAGCTCGATCTTGCCATTCTGATTGGAGGGATGATGCCGAACAAGAACTTTGAACCGCGCGACCAGCGCATCGATGATGCGCTGGATACCTCCGGCGTGCGCCACCGTGCGACACTCAAGCAGGAGTGGCCGCTCCTGCTGCTGCTGCTCTTCGTCTGGGGCGCCCTCTGGCAGGACTTCTCGCTGGCGAACATGATCTTCGGGGCGGTCATTGCGCTGGTGATCGTGAACCTGTTCCCGCTGCCGCCGGTGGTCCTTTCGGGCCGGATCAACCTTTGGTACTGCGTGAAGCTGTTCATCTGGTTCCTCGGTCAGGTTGTCGCCGCCAGCGTCCACGTGGCCTGGCTGGCAGTGGCCCGCGGGAAGAACACCCGCAGCGCGATCATCGCCGTCCCGCTGCGCACCGGCTCGGACCTGATCGTGATGACCGTGGGCCACGTGCTCACGCTGATCCCGGGATCCTTCGTGATCGACGTGGACCGCAGCTCGTCGACCCTGTACCTGCACTACATCGACATCCAGTCGCCGGAGGATGTGGAGACGGCACGAGCAGCTATCCGGGACATCGAACGCCGGCTGATCATGGCCATCGGCAGCCGTGACGAGTACGAGGCGATCAAGAGCGAATGCGGACCGGACTTCGCTGCGAGGAAGGGGTAGACATGCTGGATATCGTCATCTGGATCTGCGGCATCATGCTCGGGCTGGGTGCCATCGCCTGCCTGATCCGGGTTGCCAAGGGGCCATCAATCCTTGACCGGGTGCTTGCCCTGGACGTGATGCTGCTGATCATCTCCGCCGCCCTGTGCCTGGAGATGGTGCTGCACAAGCACACCGACTACCTGCTGTTCGTGGTTGCCGCGTGCATGCTCGGCTTCATCGGCTCGGTGACCGTCTCACGCTTCGTCTCGGATCAGAGGAATGCCTAATGGAACTCTTCCTCGATATCCTCGTCGCCATCCTGCTGATCCTCGGCTGCCTGATGTCCTTGATCGCAGGCATCGGCTTGCTCACCTTCCCGGACATGCTCACCCGCATGCACGCGGCCACCAAGCCGCAGGTGCTCGGCTTCCTGTTGATCTTCGCCGGGTTGGCCATCTACCTGCGCAGCTGGGCGGTCATCCCGGTCCTCGCGTTGGCTTGGGGCATGCAGCTGCTGACAGCGCCGGTTTCCGCCCACATGATCGGCCGTTCCGGCTACCGCACCAAGCACGCGGCCAAGGAAACCCTGTTCTCCGATGAGCTCAGCCTTGTGGTCAACAGGGTCAATGGCGCACCGCCCACCGGAGCAACACCGATGTCCAAGGCCGAAGCGCCAGAGGACAAGTAATGCGAAAAGAGCGGGAACAGTTCAGCTGAACTGCTCCCGCTCTCGGCTTGCCACCGAAGCCTATTTGGTGAACTTGGCAACAACCTTGTTGGCGCTGCGGTCGGCCACGGTCTGCATGATCGCTGCCACCAGGGCCGAGACGATCGCGAAGCCCAATGCGCGGCGGAAGGACGCTTCAGCCGCTTCCTCGGTGCCCTTGCGTGGCGCTTTGCTGCCAGTTGCCTTCAACCAAATGAAATCAACCAGCTTGCCACCGAGCATGCCCGCGCCAACGGTGATGCCGGTAGTGACAAGTTTCTGCACTTTATCCATTTTTTCCTCGCGATCAAGCTCGTGACACATCGTTCCTCTGCCCAGCATACCTGCGGTATGGTGGGGGAGCAGTAATTATTCCGACAGGGGAGCGTCAGACTTCTACGAAGTCGCAGGACGCTGAGAGTGCGATGGATCGCAGACCCTCGAACCTGCCCCGGCTAGTACCGGCGAAGGAAGTCGAGCATCTCGGATGCGGATAGGCGCAGCATGCCCTCATTCCGTGCATCCCCCCTCCTTTCCACAGGAGGACCAACAATGAACGAAACAATTTCGAAGCATCGTACCGGCTGGCGTGTCGTCGATATCGTCGTGGCATCGGTGATCGCCGTGGCTTCAGGAGTCATTTTCTGGGCATGGAGTGCCGGCTACGGCCTGTTTTCGCTGGCCTTCGCGGCTTTCCCTCCAGCCACCGCGCTGCTCACCGGCATGTGGCTGTTCCCCGCGGTGCTCGGCGCATTGATTATCCGCAAGCCTGGCGCCGCGCTCTACTGCGAGCTGCTGGCCGCCGTGGTTGAAGCGCTGCTCGGCTCGCACTATGGGTTGACCGTCCTGATCTCCGGCCTGGTCCAGGGCCTGGGCGCGGAGCTGGTCTTCGCGGCATTCCGCTACCGCAAGTGGAACCTGGGCGTGGCACTTCTGGCAGGCCTGTTCTCCGGCCTGTTCGCCGGCATTACCGAGGCATACATCCTGGCCTACTACGTCGAGTACACCGCCGGGATGAAGATCTTCCACGTGATCGCCACCGGTGTTTCCGGTCTGGTCATCGCCGGGCTGCTGTCCTGGCTGGCCACGCGCGGACTGGCGAAGACCGGTGCCCTGAGCGCACTGGCGAGCCGGCGTGCACACCTGGAAACCGCAAAATGAGTTCAGTTGCCAATTCCGATGCCGCCTCGCTGACCCAGCGCGGAGCGTCAATCACCGCAACTGGTTTCGGCTGGCAGCATTCGGAGCGGCAGGAACCTGCCATCTCGGGGCTGGATCTGCAGATCCACGCCGGTGAAAAGGTGCTGCTGCTCGGTCCATCCGGTGCCGGCAAGTCGACGTTGCTGCATGCAATGGCCGGGCTGCTGGCAGCCGATGAGGATCAGCAGCTTGCCGGCCAGCTGCAGATTGATGGCAACGATGCGTTCAGCCGGAGCCACCCGGTGGGCTTGATGCAGCAGGACCCGGAGACCCAGGTCGTGCAAAGCAGGGTCGCCGATGATGTGGCCTTCGGAGCGGAGAACCTCGGGATGGATCCGGGCGTGATCCGCCAGCGGATCCCCGAAGTGCTGGACGCGGTCGGATTGGGCGCGCTGTCCTTCGACCACCGCACCCAGCAGCTTTCCGGCGGGCAGAAGCAGCGCTTGGCCCTGGCTGGCATCCTGGCCATGGAACCCGGCCTCATGCTGCTCGATGAACCGACCGCCAACGTGGACCCGCAGAGCATCGGGCCGTTGCGCGATGCGGTGCTGAACGCCGCGAAGCTATCCGGTGCCACGCTGGTTGTGGTCGAGCATCGGATCGAAGCCTGGGCAGAGCATATGGACCGGGTTATCGTGCTGGAACCGGGCGGGGGAGTCGCGCACGACCTGGATCCGCGTCAGCTGTACACCGAAGAACCCGTGCGCCAGGAGCTGGCTGCCGCCGGGCTATGGGTTCCCGGATATGTTCCGCAGGTGGCACCGGCCGAGAACCTTGCCGGAGCCATGCTGCTGGAAGCGCGGCAGCTGGTCTGCGCCCGCACGGCTACCGCGCCGCATACCCAGGCGGTGGATATGGCAGTGCAGGCCGGCACCGCGACGGTGATTCTCGGCGAGAACGGCGCCGGCAAATCGACGCTGGCCCTGGCCCTGGGCGGACTGCTGGCCCCGGCCAGCGGTGAGCTGACGGCCACCGCGCAACTGGCCGACGGCCTGGGCAATTCCCCGTTTGCTTGGAAAGCCGGTGCACTGATCGGGCGGATCGGCTCGGTCTTCCAGGAGCCCGAACACCAGTTCGTGACGCAGAGCGTCCGCGAAGAGCTGGCTTTCGCACCCAGCCGTGCGCAGGCGAGCAGCGCCAACGCGCCGAAGTACGACCCGGCCCAGGTCCAGGCGCGCGTCGATGCGTTGCTTGAACGCTTGGGGTTGGCGCATTTGGCTGAGGCGAATCCGTTCACGCTCTCCGGCGGAGAGAAACGCCGGCTGTCCGTGGCCACCGTTTTGGCAGCCTCGCCAGAGGTGCTGATCCTCGACGAGCCGACGTTCGGGCAGGATTCGAACACCTGGCGGGAGCTGGCCGGGTTGCTGGTCGAAGAGCTGCAGCAGGGCACTGCGATCATTGCAGTCACCCACGATGAGCATTTTGCCTCGGTGCTCCAGGCCAACCAGCTGGTGCTCGCTTCCGGCACCCCGGATGCTGATGCCCCGCGCCAAGGGCCGGTGCTCGATGCGCCGGTAGGGCACAGCTGGCTGGCGAAGATCAATCCGCTGGCCAAGCTGGGTGCGGTGGCCGCGGCAACGCTGCCGCTGATCACCACCTTGGATTGGGTCTCGGCACTGGTGATTATCCTGGCGACCCTGGTGTTCTTCCCGCTGGCCGGGCTGAGCCTGCTGAAATTCCTCAAGCGTGCGTGGCCGTTGCTGCTTGCCGGGATCTTCGCGGCCTGGGGCATTGCCCTGGTGGGCCAGGACAGCGGCATGGTGTACGCGCAATTCGGCGCCTTCAGCATCACCGAGGGATCGGTAGCCGGCGGCATCGCCACCGGACTGCGCGCCTTCGCACTGGCCATCCCGTGCATCTTGCTGCTGGCCACCACGAACCCCAGCGATTTGGGCGGGGCGCTGTCCCAGCAGCTGAAGGTCCCGCACCGGTTTGTGCTCGGGGCGCTGGCAGGCATGCGATTGCTTGGGCTGATGGTGGAAGAATTCACCACGCTCACCCTGGCCCGGCGTGCTCGCGGTGTCGGAAACTTCGGCACCGTGGGCCAGCGCATCAGGGCAACCCTCGGCCAGGTGCTGGCGTTGCTGGTGCAGGCGATACGCCGTGCCGGACGGCTGGCAACCACGATGGAGGCCAAGGGGTTCGGCACGGCCAAGCGCACCTGGATTCGCACGGCCACCTTCACCTGGCGTGATGGCATGGTGCTGGCAACCGGAATCCTGCTTGGCACGACCGCCATGGCTGCGGCCGTGCTGGCAGGGACCTACAACCTGGTGTGGTCCTAGCGGATTGCGTCGCTCAGGGCGCTGAGCTCCTCATGGAGCTCGGCGTCCAGCCGCAACGGCTTGGCATCGATGGTGCGCACCGGGGTGAGCAGGCGGATCGATGACACCAGCCACACGCCGTCGGCCTGGTACAGGTCTTCAGGGCGAAGCGGGCCATAGCCCAGCTCCCAGCCGTCCTGCGCCGCCGCATCGAAGATCGCGCTTTGCGTGGTGCCTGGCAGAATGCCGGTTTCCAGCATCGGGGTGAGCAGCCGCTTGGTCTCGCCATCGCGCTGGGCAACCAGCACGGTTGAGGTCGGAGCTTCGAGGATGATGCCGTCAGCCGAAGTGAAGATGACGTCATGGGCGCCGTGCTTGTGCGCGTAGCGCAGGGCGGCCATGTTGATCGAGTAGGAGAGGGTCTTGGCGCCCATCATCAGCCATGGTGCGCGTTCGGCCAATTTCGAGTCGTAGCCGCGGTCCAGCAGCAGGACATCCACGCCGGTTTCGCGCTGTTCCTTGCCCAGCGCCGGTGCCGGGGTGACGGTGACCCAGCAAATGGCGGGATCGCTGTCGTGCTCGCCGCGTGCAGCGACCAGCTTCACCACTGCTTCTTCGGCGCCACCGGTGGCGTCGAAGTCGGCCACCGCGGTGTCGACCGCGGCATACCAGCTGCGCGAATCGGGGATGGCCAGGTCTGCGACTTCAGCAGAGATTGCCAACCGTGCCAGATGCGCTTCGAATTTGCGGACGGCCTGGTTGGTGTAGAGCATCGATTCGAAGATGCCATCACCTCGCGTGACTCCCTGTGCAGTGACCAGAAGCTGCGGTGCGGTGATATCGGCAAGACGTCCGGCCGGATAGGCAGGATCCAAGAATACAAGTGAGCTCATAAAGACAGATTATCGAACCCCAGCGTCTTCTGCGTGATTTCTGCGGGCGGAGATTCAGACAAGCAGGAGATTGTTCGATAAGCTAATCGAAGGATTTTGGCCTGTATATCGCAGATCAGAGGCCGAAATGCCAACTTCGAGTGTATAGCCAAAGGGGGTGCCTACGTGTGGCCGAGCAATGAAGTCTTCTTGCAGATCGGCGGTGTTCTCTGGAGCGTGCTGGTCGCGATTGAGCTTGCGGTCCGCTACTTCATGATCGGCATCGTTCCGGGCAACCGGCGCCCCACCACCGCAATGGCATGGCTCTTGGCCATCTTCTTCCTGCCCGTGGTAGGACTTGTCGCCTATTGGCTATTCGCCAATCCACGGCTGTCGCGCAGCCGGTTGGAAAAGCAGCGGCGGGCCCATGATGAAATCATGGAGGCCACGAGCCACATGCAGCTGCCCGAAGAATTCCATTCCCAAGAGGAATGGGTCGAATCGGCGGTCATGCTCAATCGCAACCTTGGTGCCATGCCGCTGGAAGGCGGAAACCAAGTTGAGGTCCTTTCCGATTACCGTGCCTCGCTTGACGCAATGCGACTGGAAATCGAAAAGGCCACCCGTTATGTGCACATCCAGTTCTACATCATGGGCGATGACCCGGACTATGTTGGGCCGGTACTCGATGCGCTGGAAGCGGCAGCGGATCGCGGCGTGCACGTCCGATTGCTTTTCGACCACTTGGGGACCTTGCGCGTCAAGGGCTACAAGGATTTCAAGAAGCGCCTGAAGAAGTCCAATATCAACTGGCACCCGATGCTGCCCATCGACTTGATTGGCCGGCGCTGGCGACGCCCGGATCTGCGCAACCACCGCAAGATCCTGGTGGTTGACGGCGAGGTGGCTTTCACCGGAAGCCAGAACCTGATCGAACCTGGCTACAAGCGCGAGTCCGCCCACAAGGTTGGCCGCGAATGGGTTGAAATGATGTTGCGCGTCGAAGGCCCGCTGGTGCGCAGCCTGGACGTCACCTTCGCTACCGACTGGTGGCAGGAGGACGACGACCAGGAAGTGCTGATGGACATGGCCGAGGCCCGCCACCCGCTGGCCTACGAGGAACGCCCTGGCTCCACCCTGGCGCAGCTGCTGCCCAGCGGCCCAGGCTACGGGACCGAGAATAATCTGAGGCTGTTCAATACGCTGATCTATTCGGCCTCCGAACGCCTGGAGATCACCAGTCCCTACTTCGTTCCCGACGATTCGCTGCTCTACGCCATCACCACTGCCGCACAGCGCGGGGTGGAAGTCGAGTTGTATGTTTGCGAAGAAGGCGACCAGTTCCTGGTGCACCATGCACAGCAGTCGTATTACCAGCAGCTGCTGGAAGCCGGCGTGCGCATCCACCGGTACCCGGCTCCCATGGTGCTGCATACCAAGTGCTTCACCGTGGATAACGAGGTGGCGGTGGTGGGATCCTCGAATATGGACATGCGTTCGTTCAGCCTGAACATGGAAATATCCGTGATGCTGCTGGGCCGGGAAATGGTCGATGCGGTCAACCAGGTGCAGAAGCACTATCGGGATATTTCTTCGGAGATCACCCTGTCGCAGTGGCGCCGCCGGCCGCGCATGCAACGTTGGATCGACAACGTCGCACGCCTGACGGCCACCTTGCAGTGACGCGTAGCGCTTAGGATTCGTCCGGGAAGCTGGCCCCCAGCGCCTGGAGCACACCACGGGATTTGGTGATGACCTCGTCCCATTCGTCGGCGGGTACCGAATCTGCGGTAATCGCTCCGCCTAAGCCCAAGCTCAAGCGCCATGACTGGTCAGCCAGCTGGTCGCAGACCAGGGTGCGGATCACCACTGAGAAGTCGGCAGCGCCATCAGCACCCAAATAGCCCACCGCCCCTGAGTACAGTCCGCGGGCACGATGGTTTTCCAGCTCATCCAGGATATTCATTGTGGACAGCTTCGGTGCACCGGTCATGGAACCGGGAGGGAACGCTTCACGCAGGGCCTCGGCGGCCAAGTGCGGGGAGGACAGCGTGGCGTCGATGGTCGAGACCATCTGGTGCACCGTCGCATAGGATTCCACCGCGCACAGCCGGGCTACCTTCACCGAACCGGGAACCGCATGGTGCGACAGGTCGTTGCGCAGCAGGTCGACGATCATGATGTTCTCGGCCCGGTCCTTGGGATGCGTAGCCAAATCATGCTTCAAAGCGAGATCCGATTCTTCATTCTCGCCGCGCGGACGGGTGCCCTTGATCGGCTCGGCCCGCAGCTGCCCGTCCTTGGACAGCGCGAGGAAGCGTTCCGGCGACATGCTGGCGATCTGCAGATTGGCGAAGCGCAGGTAGTGGGCAAAGGGTGCCGGGCTGGAGCGGCGCATGCGGCAATAGGCTTCGAATGGATCGAACTGTTCGGCATGGGCGGTCAACTCGGTGGTCAGGCACACTTCGTAGGTGTTGCCTTCATAGATCTCCCGTTGAGCTTTGCGGATCTTGTGCTTGTAGCCGGTTGCAGTATCCGCGCAGCTGAATTCCGGGATGGGCAATTCCCGCCCGCTGCGCAGTTCTGGCGGGTTGCCCAATAGGATGCTCACTGCCGCTGCGGGCTCGGCAATGCTGTGCAGATGCATCTGCTGTTGGTGATGGTCGATGACCACCACGGTGTCCGGCGCGAAGAACTGGGCATCCGGGCGTACCCGTCCGGGTTCAACCAAAGCCTGCAGATCTGCGGCGCCGACCTCGCGTTTCAGCTCATACCCGAGATACCCCACCCATGCGGGCAACGGATAGCCGGTTTTCGCATCGATTGGCGAGCCAGGCCAGCAGCCAGCCAGGGCGCGGAAGAAATCTTTGCCCAGCCGTACTTCAGCGCCGGGCAGTCGGATGCTCGTGCCGTGGCTGGTAGCGCTCAGCAACGGCGGCTGCTGAGCAGTGGAGAGAGCAAGCACCGAATAGCGATTGCGTTCCAATGGGTCGCTGAGCTTGTGGCTTGTCGATTCCAATAACGCGGCATGCGGAAGGGCAGCGGCCAGTTGCTCGAAAAGCGAGGCCGCATCACCTGGCGCCTCGTAGCTCTGGCGGAATTCCAGGACGCTGGGAGCCGTGTTGGGGCCTGCGCACCGCTGGCGTATTCCGGCGGGCAGGTATGGGCAGGCCAGTGCCCAGATTTGCATGGGATCGAGGTCGCTGGCGGCGTCCATCACCAGGTCGGCCGCGTGGTGCGGGTTATGGGCCTTCAGGTACCGATCTTCCTGCTCGGCCCACATGTCCCAGTACGGGCGGTAGGTCTCGCCGTCGCGGGCCAGGGCCCGGTCGCGGCGGCAGTTTTCCGGGGCCTCAAGCCAGATTCCGAGGTCGAGGTACTTCCGGGCTGCGCCATGGAGCGCGCCGACGCCTTCAACGACAACGATCTCGGCAGGCGAGAAGTTGCTGGATTGGCCGAGGGTACTCGATTCCCAATCCCAGGTGGGGTATGCAGCGGTGAGCCCTGCTGCCAGCTGCGGCAGGATCCGTTCATACAGCTCGAAGGAACTGTGCAGTCCATCCCAACCGTGGTAGAGGTCTTCAAGGCGCAAAATAGCTACGGAGGCGGTGGCTTCCAAGTATTCCGCTAGGTCTGTTGCAAAGGTGCTTTTGCCGGATCCGGAACGCCCGTCAATGGCAATAAGTGTTGGTCTAGCGGTTTCCACGAGAGGTGATATTACTCCGCACGTAATCTACAAGGGCAGGCAGGGAAGCAGAAATGAGTTTCCAGGTCTCGCGGAAATCTCCCGCGTCACCGTACCAAGGGTCGTAAATGCCCTGCTGGTCGTGCGGGGAGTTCGCGGTTCCCGGATCGAAGGAACGGAACATCCGCAGCTGCGGGCGTTCGCTCGGATCGATCTCGGCCAACTCGGGAACGAGATCCTCGAAGTGGTCGGTGTCCATTGCCAGGACAAGATCCATCTTGGCAATTTCGTCCGAGTCGATCTGGGCGGCAATGTGCTCAGCAGCATCAAGCCCATGGCTGCGCAGCGTACTGGCGGCCCGCTCATCGATGCGCTTGCCGACTTCGCCATCGGTGATGGCTCGCGAAATGACCTCCACCTGCGAGACCTCGGCGTCCTTGAGCGCATTCTTGAGCATGTACTCGGCCATGGGGGAACGGCAGATATTTCCCGTGCACACGATCATTATCCGGAACATGGCATCAGTCTATGGGCACAAGGCGATTCGATCGATAGCTACGCGCACGTTTCCCGGCAACAAAACGGCAACGATTCGGTGCGCAGGGTCATGAATGGGTTACGACTAGGGGTTCAAGACGGCTTTGGGGGAGAAAAAATTAGTGGATCAGCAACAGCAGCGCGGCGACCAGGATGAATAGGATGCCGAAGAGGATGTTCAGCAGCTTGGCACCCCGGTAGGTGGCGGTGAAGCGCTGGAAGGTACGGGCGGTGCCGGCAAAGAAGAAGAACATCACCAGGATGTCCACCACGATGACCGTGCCGATGAAGATGGCGTATTGGGCCAGGAGCGGCTGGTCGGCGCGGATGAACTGCGGGGTGAAAGCCAGGAAGAAAACTATGGCCTTGGGGTTGAGCAGGTTGACCAGGATGCCGCGGTTGAGCATAGCCCAAGGGGTCAGCTTGTGCCCGCTGCTGGATCCGTCGGAGGCGACCTCGGGTTTGGACAGCAGCATCCGGATGCCCAGGTACACCAGATAGGCAGCTCCGGCGTAGCGGATGATGGCGAAGAGCAACGGCGAGCTGGCCACGAGCAGCCCGACTCCGGCTGCGACGATGACCACATGGATCAGCAGGGCGATCTGCTGCCCGAGCACGCCCCAGATGGAAGCGCCCCAGCCCTGCCTCAAGGAATTGCTCATGGTATTGATCGCACCGGCACCGGGGGTGAAGCTGATGACGATGCAGGCGCTGAGAAGGGAAAGCCAGAGGGAAAGGGTCACTGCTTAATGCTAGGTTGCCGGGATGCTGCGGGCTGATTCGTTGCGCGCTGTTACGGCTTCTTCGCGAGCACTGTCCACCCCGGCAACCGCTTCGGCCATGAAACGGGCTATGACCTGCAGCTGCTGTTCGTCGTAGTGGCTGATCACTTCGCGCATTTTGATGCCCAGCGGCATGAACATTTCCCTGCCCTTGCCTCGTGCTTTGGCGGTCATGGCAATGCGGATGACACGGCGGTCCGCATCCGAGCGCTGGCGCTCGATCATGCCCAGTTTTTCAAGGCGGTCGAGCATGGCGGTGGTAGCTGGGGAGCTCAGCTGCAGTTCGCGGCTCAGGTCGCGGGGAGAAGGCAGCTGGCCGCGTTGCTCGTGCTTCATGATGATCGACAGCGCATTCATATCCGTGCGATGGGTTCCGTACAGTGCTCCAGTGGACTCAACGTACCGGTCTGAGGCCTGGCCGAATTCCTGCAGGAGCATGACCAAGCGGTGCTGTTCTCTGGCGCTCATAAGCGCAATCCTAGTCTGAAAAATTCAATAGCCTAGTAACTATTTCGATAATGGAAATACATCTTGTAGTATTGCGTTCGGGATCGCTGGTCGATCCACCGGCAGCAAATACGAGTGAGGACGGATCAGTGGCGCATCTAGCGAAAACCGGCCAGGCACCGGGCAAGAAGCGAATGAACAAGAAGAACGTCGGCATCAGGGCGGGAATCTATGCCCTGCTGATCGTCCTGTGGCTGGGTGTCGCCGGAATTGGCGGCCCGACCTTCGGCAAGCTTTCAGAGGTCCAGACCAATGACCAGACCGCATTCCTCCCGGCTACCGCAGAGGCAACCGAGGCCCTGGAATGGCAGAACAAATTCCGCTCCACCGAGGCAATTCCAGCGGTCGTGCTGCTCACCAGCGATGCCGGGGTCAGCCGGGAAAGCGCCGCGCTGGTGGGCGAAGCGCTCAACGGCTTCACGCATCTTGACGGCCAGATCACCGGCCCCTTCCTCTCCGAGGACGGCAAGGCCGCTGAATTCATTGTTCCGGTCTCCGGCGAGGTGAAGGCCAACGAGGGAGTCGACGAACTGCGTTCGCTCCTGGCCGCCGAGAAGCCCGAGGGCGCCAGCGCCTATGTCACCGGCCCGGCCGGCTTCAGTGCCGACCTGGTCGAAGCCTTCGGGGGCATTGACGGAGTGCTGCTGGGCGTGGCGCTGGCCGCCGTGCTGGTGATCCTGCTGCTGGTCTACCGATCGCTCCTGCTTCCGTTCACGGTGCTGCTGACCTCGGTGGTGGCGCTCTGCGCGGCAATCGTCGCGGTGTACTTCATGGCATCCGAAGGATGGATCCGTCTCGATGGGCAGGCCCAGGGCATCTTGTCGATCCTGGTCATCGGCGCGGCGACGGACTACTCCCTGCTCTTCGTGGCACGGCACAAGGAAGCCCTCGTTGCAGGCGAGGACAAGTGGCAGGCCGTGGCATCCGCGTGGAAGGGTTCCGTGGAACCGATTGTAGCTTCCGGCGGTACCGTGACGGTGGGCCTGCTGTGCCTGCTGTTCTCGGATCTGAACTCGAACAAGGCGCTGGGCCCCATCGGCGCCTCGGGCATCATCTTCTCGATCATCGCCGCATTGACATTCCTGCCGGCGGTGCTTGGCCTGCTGGGCCGGGCCGCCTACTGGCCGTTCCCGCCCAAGCCGGCGGCCGCGGATGCCCACGGCCAGCAGAAAGAAGGCCTGTGGGGCAGCATTGCGCGTTTTGTCGCCAATCATCCGCGCCCGATCTGGATCATCACCGCGCTGGTGCTGGCCGTCGGAGCGCTGGGCATGACCCAGCTCAAGGCCCATGGCGTGCCGCAGAGCGAGCTGGTGGTGGGCGGTTCCGAAGCGCGAGATGGCCAGATCGCCCTGGGCGAGCACTTCCCTGGCGGATCGGGCTCCCCGGCCACGGTGATCATCGATGAAGCTGAAGCACAGACTGCCCTGGAAAAGGCCCTCGATGTCACCGGCGTCGATTCGGCCTACCTGCAGGCCGAAGACGGGGGACCGGCGATGGCCGCCCGAGGCGCCGAGCCCTACAGCGTCGAAGGCCGCAACCTGATATCGGTGACCCTGTCCGATGCGGCGGACTCGGATGCCGCCAAGCAGACCGTAGTCGAGCTGCGCGAGCATATGCATGCGCTCGATGCCAACGCCCTGGTCGGCGGCACCACTGCGACGCAGCTGGATACCAACGAGACCGCGATCGCGGATCTGTTCAAGATCATTCCGATCACGCTCCTGGCCATCTTGCTGATCCTGATGCTGCTGCTGCGCTCCATTCTGGCGCCGGTGCTGCTGATCCTGACCACCGTGCTTTCCTACGGCACCGCCATGGGCGTCAGCGCGCTGGTCTTCAACAACGTCTTCGGGTACGTAGGCGCAGATCCGTCCGTGCCGCTGTTCGGCTTCGTCTTCCTCGTGGCGCTGGGCGTGGACTACAACATCTTCTTGATGACCCGTGTGCGCGAGGAATCCCTGAAGCGCGGAACCCGAGAAGGCATGCGCGTGGGATTGAAGGTCACCGGCGGCGTGATTACCTCCGCCGGCGTGGTGCTTGCCGCGACCTTCGCCGCATTGGGAGTGGTGCCCATCATGTTCCTGGGCCAGCTGGGCTTCATCGTCGCCTTCGGCGTGCTGCTCGATACCTTCGTTGTGCGAAGCCTGCTGGTGCCGGCCTTGGTTGAGGAAATTGGACCAAAGGTCTGGTGGCCCTCGAAATTGGCGAAGCGCGAATTCGAGCTGGAGCAGCCAGCAGAAAGGCACGTCCCGGGATCCTAGTGGCGAATATCTCCCGGGGAGAGGCGGCAAAGCGGGGCCGCTCACAGACTGGCCCCGCTTTTGGCCTGTAGTATGGATCCTTGTGCGTCACTGGAAAATTCGGTGGCGCATGCGTCGACAGTTTAGATTTCCCCTCTGTGTGGATCGGCCGGAGAACCTCTTCCGGTCCACTTTTGCGGCCGGCCTTTCTCGGCCTGGCATGATGCGGACTTCCTCCTGGCTCGGCGAACCCCAGCGCCTGAAACAGGCGTGCGAATCAGAGAGAAAGCATGGCTATGTCCGTAACTTTTAGCGCCCTTGGCGTGCCCGAATACCTGGCGAAGGTCCTTGCCGACAGCGGAATCGAATCCGCCTTCCCGATCCAGGAAGCGACCCTGCCTTCGACCCTGGCCGGCGGCGACGTCCTCGGCCGCGGCCAGACCGGATCGGGCAAGACCCTGGCCTTCTCGCTGCCCCTGGTAGCCCGCCTGGCCGAACGCCCGCAGCGCCGCAAGGCCCGTTTCCCGCGTGCGCTGATCATGGCGCCAACCCGCGAACTGGCAACCCAGATCGCCAAGACCGTCGAACCGCTGGCCAAGGCCGCAGGTTTGCGCACCACCGTGATCTACGGTGGCGTCGCGCAGAGCCGCCAGGAAAAGGCCATGAACGAGGGCGTTGACATTGTCATCGCCTGCCCGGGCCGCCTCGATGACCTGATCAAGCAGAAGATCGTGGACCTTTCCCAGCTGGAAATCTCCGTGCTCGATGAAGCTGACCACATGGCGGACATGGGCTTCTTGCCCGTCGTGCGCCGCATCATGGACCGCATGCCAACCGGCATCCAGCACATGCTGTTCTCCGCCACCTTGGACAACGGCGTGGACAAGGTCGTCAAGCGCTACCTGAGCAACCCAACGATCCATTCGGTGGATGCACCCAAGGCCGCGGTGAACACCATGGAGCACCACGTCTTCGTGATCCCCAACGACGACAAGAAGGAACTGATTCGCGTCTTGGCCCAGGGCACTGGCCGCCGCATCATGTTCATGCGCACCAAGCACCACGCCAAGAAGATGGCAGTCACCCTGTCCAAGGCTGGCGTGCCAGCGGTGGACCTGCACGGCAATCTCTCGCAGAACGCCCGTGACCGCAACCTGGCAGCGTTCGCTGAAGGCACCGCCAAGGTGCTGGTAGCTACCGACGTGGCAGCACGCGGCGTGCACGTTGATGGCGTGGAACTGGTAGTCCACATCGATCCACCGGCAGAGCACAAGGCCTACCTGCACCGTTCGGGCCGTACCGCCCGCGCCGGCTCGGATGGCACCGTGGTGACCATCTGCACCCCGGACCAGCAGGGCGACGTTGCCAGCTTGATGAAGCAGGCAGGGATCAAGGTGCCTTTCGAGAAGGTCGCCGTGGATTCCCCAGCAGTCATGAAGGTTGTCGGCGAAGTTGCCGAACCGGTTGCCTATGTCGCTCCGGTTCAGCAGAAGCGCAATCCGGCCAAGAGCAAGCCTGCCGGTGAAGGTTCCGGCCGTGGCGGACGTGGTGGACGCGGCCAGCGTCCAGCCCGTGGTGCCAAGCCGGCTGCCGAAGCCCAAGGCCGCGGAGGCGAACGCCGCCGTGCGGATCGCGACGGCGCTAGCCAGGGCGAGCGTCCGGCGCGCGGCGCTCGCGGTGCGAACACCGAGCGCCCGGCCCGTGTTGCCAATGCGGAGCGTCCATCGAGCCCGTCGGCGCGTTCGCCTCGCACCGGCGGACGCAATGCAGGCGGCGCCACCGGCGGCCGTTCGCGCGGTCCGCGTCGGGCAACCAGCCCGGCAGGCCGCGGCAACTAGCCGCTGGCACTAATCCTTGAGGAGTACTCCCTCGCATCTACCTTTCTGGATGCGGGGGAGTATTTCGTTTAAGCCGTGGCAAAACCCGTCAAAAGTTTACCCCTGCTGGCTGATCCCGTATCGACTAGGCAAAACATAGAATTGAAGCAACAAGACAGCGAGCAACTTCCACCATTCCAGGAGTAACCAGCCATGATTGAATCCCTGCAGAATTTCGCCGCATCCTTCCCGGAGCCGCTGCAGTTCGTCGCCGTGGCCCTGGTCGCTGCTGTTCCCTTCATCGAGTCCTATTTCGGCTCGCTCATTGGCGTGGTGATCGGAGTTCCGGTAGTAGCTGCCATCGCCACCGCCGTGATCGGCAACGTGATTTCCATGCTGCTGTTCGTCAACAGCGCGCACGCGGTGCGCAGCAAGGTGCGCAAGGGTGCCGAATCGGAGAAGAAGGAGCGCAAATACGAGAAGCTGCGCCGGGCTTTCGACAAGTACGGCATTGCAGGGGTGAGCCTGCTCGGCCAGACGATTCTGCCTTCGCAGATCACCTCCGCGGCGCTGGTGTCCTTCGGCGCGAACAAGCAGAAGGTCATCTTCTGGCAGATCATTTCGATCATCCTATGGGGCACTCTCTTCGGTGTCCTGGCTGCCCAAGGCATCAACCTGATGCGCTGATCAGAGCACGCTGACAGCGAACAAGCCGTCCTCGAATTGTCGAGGACGGCTTGTCTTTTGCGTTTCGGGGAACGCCGGTAACTACTTGCGGCGGCCGAAAGCGAAATAGGCGATGGGGCCAAAGAAACTGATCAAGCTGGCTGCGGCCCAGGCCGGCTTTGGCCCCTTGACTTGCTCGGCCGGCCGCTTGTAAAGGTCCCGCAGGGCGGCAACCATCAAGGTCAGCTGGGCAATAACTGTGACGATGACCGCGATCTTCCCGCCAGCTGGCAGATCCTTGAACTTGCGCTTCGCTTCCATGGGGTGGCTCCTGACTGCCGTTCTTCCTGCCCGCTGGCGGTTTCGGAAATCGGCGGATGAAAAATTTTTCTAAACGGGAATTATTCTCCCACTACTGCCGTTGATATGAACAGAACGCAAAGTTGAGTCACCTTCGCTCAAGTTAATTTGACAGTCGAAACCGCCTGAGTAAACTTGAGTGCAGAACGCTCAATGAGGCAAAAGCCTCGGCGTTAGATCTTTCAATCAAGGCAAAGGAGAGCCATTATGTCGCGTGCCGTTGGTATCGACCTCGGAACCACCAACTCCGTCGTTTCCGTGCTCGAAGGTGGTGAGCCAACCGTTATCGCCAATGCGGAGGGCAACCGCACTACCCCGTCCATCGTCGCTTTCTCGAAGAGCGGCGAAGTCCTGGTTGGCGATATCGCCAAGCGCCAGGCAGTAAACAACATTGACCGCACCATCGCATCGGTCAAGCGCCACATGGGTACCGACTGGTCCATCGACATCGATGACAAGAAGTACACCGCACAGGAAATCTCGGCTCGTACCCTGATGAAGCTGAAGAACGACGCTGAGTCGTACTTGGGCGAAAAGGTCACCGACGCTGTGATCACCGTTCCTGCATACTTCAACGACGCAGAGCGCCAGGCCACCAAGGAAGCCGGCGAGATTGCCGGCCTGAACGTCCTGCGCATCGTCAACGAGCCAACCGCTGCCGCACTGGCCTACGGCCTGGAAAAGGGCAACGAGGACGAGCTCATCCTGGTCTTCGACCTCGGTGGCGGCACCTTCGACGTGTCCCTGCTGGAAGTCGGCAAGGACGACGACGGCTTCTCCACCATCCAGGTCCGCGCAACCGCAGGTGACAACCGCCTGGGCGGCGACGACTGGGACCAGCGCGTTGTCGACTGGCTGCTGGCCCAGGCCAAGGCCAAGGGTGCAGACCTGTCCAAGGACAAGATCGCCCTGCAGCGCCTCAAGGAAGCTGCTGAGCAGGCCAAGAAGGAACTGTCCTCGGCTACCAGCACCAACATCTCGCTGCAGTACCTCTCGGTCACCCCAGAGGGCCCAGTGCACCTGGACGAGCACCTCTCGCGTGCCAAGTTCCAGGACCTGACCAAGGACCTGCTGGAGCGCACCCGCAAGCCATTCAATGACGTCATCGCAGAAGCAGGCATCAAGGTTTCGGACATCGCCCACGTGATCCTGGTTGGCGGTTCCACCCGTATGCCAGCCGTTGCCGAACTGGTCAAGGACCTGGCCGGCAAGGAAGCCAACAAGGGCGTGAACCCTGACGAGGTTGTCGCCGTGGGCGCAGCCCTGCAAGCCGGCGTGCTGAAGGGCGAGCGCAAGGACGTTCTGCTCATCGATGTCACCCCACTGTCCCTGGGCATCGAGACCAAGGGCGGCGTGATGACCAAGCTGATCGAGCGCAACACCGCCATCCCGACCAAGCGTTCGGAAACCTTCACCACCGCTGAAGACAACCAGCCTTCGGTTTCCATCCAGGTCTTCCAGGGCGAGCGCGAGTTCACCCGTGACAACAAGGCTCTGGGTACCTTCGAGCTGACCGGTATCGCACCGGCTCCTCGCGGCATCCCACAGGTCGAGGTCACCTTCGACATCGACGCCAACGGTATCGTGCACGTATCCGCTAAGGACAAGGGCACCGGCACCGAGCAGTCGATGACCATCACTGGTGGCTCCTCGCTGTCCAAGGAAGACATCGAGCGCATGGTTCAGGAAGCTGAAGCACACGCCGAAGAGGACAAGGCACGCCGCGAAGCTGCTGAGACCCGCAATGCTGCCGAGCAGGCAGCCTACTCGGTGGACAAGCTGATCAAGGACAACGAAGACAAGTTGCCAGAAGAGGTCAAGACCGAGGTTCAGGCCGACGTTGACGCACTGAAGGCTGCTCTTGAGAAGCAGGACAACGACGACGAGGTCAAGGACGCGTTCGAGAAGCTGCAGGCTTCGCAGACCAAGCTGGGCGAGGCAATCTACGCCAACGCCCAGGCTGAGGGAGCTGCTACTGGCGAAGGCGAGCAGGCACCTAACGCTGATGAAGACATCGTCGACGCCGAGGTCATCGACGAAGACGAAGCCGACAAGAAGTAGGGAGTTTAGGAATATGTCCGAGGCAAAGGACCAGAACGAGAACTCCGGCCAGGAGCCGGAGAACCAGCCCGAGGCCGCTGACCAGCAGCCAACTGCTGACGCCCTGGGTCAGGCCGAGGCGATCCTGAACGAAGCTGCTGCTGGCGCTGAAGCCGAAGCGGAGCAGCCGGAAGATGCCGGTGTGGTGGAAACCGAACTGCGCAACGACCTGCTGCGCCTGCAGGCTGAATACGTCAACTACCGCAAGCGTGTGGAACGTGACCGGGCAGTGGCGCGTGAAAACGCCGTCCAGTCCGTGCTCAACACTCTGCTTCCGGTGCTTGACGACATCGATGCGGCACGAGCCCACGGCGACCTCGCCGACGGCCCGTTCGCGTCGATCGCCAACAAGCTGGATGGCATTCTGGCTCAGCATGGCCTGGAACGCATCAACGAGGCCGGTGTGGAATTCGACCCGAACATCCACGAAGCCCTGCTTCGCCAGGCTGTTCCGGAGATTCCAGCCGACCACGTGGGACAGGTGCTGCGCACCGGTTACCGCAAGGGAACCATCATCCTGCGCGCAGCCCAGGTGCTGGTAGCCACCGGCGAATAGCCACGAATAGCACAATCGATACTGCCCACTGCCGAGTCCTCGTCAGTGGGCAGTGTCGAATTGGCACTGAAAGGATGGGGCCCTGATGGCAAGTCAGGACTGGATCGAAAAAGACTTCTACGCCATTCTGGGCGTCTCCAAGGACGCCAGCGAGGCGGACATCAAGAAGGCGTACCGCAAGCTTGCACGCAAGTACCACCCGGATACCAACCAGGGGGACGCGGCCGCTGAAAAGAAATTCAAGGACATCTCCGAAGCCAACTCGGTGCTTTCGGATAAGGAAGAACGCGAGCAGTACGATGCGATCCGCGCCATGGGCGGCGGAGCGCGGTTCTCTGCGGGCGGCGGACCGGGTGGCCCAGGCGGGCAGGCCGGCTTCGAGGACATCTTCTCCAACCTCTTCGGAGGTGGCGGAGGCGGCGCTCGCGGTCGTGGCGGACAGCCGGACTTCTCCGACCTGTTCGGAGGCGGCGGCGGTTTTGGCGGCGGCTTCGGCCAAAGCGCACCGCCGCGCAAGGGTGCCGACCGCACGGCCAGCACCACGATCTCCTTCTCCGGATCGATCAAGGGAACCACCATTGGCCTGCGCGAACAGAACGGCGAGGTCATCGACGTGCGCATCCCGGCGGGAATCAAGGACGGGCAGTCGGTGCGCGTGCGTGGCAAGGGCCAGCCAGGAGCTGCCGGCAACGGCGACCTGCTGGTCAAGGTCAAGGTCAGCGAGCACCCGTTCTTCAAGCGTGAAGAGAACAACATCCGCATCCACGTGCCGGTGACCTTCGATGAAGCGGTGCTTGGAGCAAAGATCCACGTACCGACCCTGGACGGGGAATCCGTTGCGGTGAAGGTGCCTGCCGGATCCAACTCCGGACGCACCTTGCGCTTGAAGGGCCGCGGGGTGAAGACGTCCAAGGCCACCGGCGATCTGCTGATCGTCCTGGACGTCGCGATCCCGCAGAACCTCTCGGACGCCGCCAAGAAGGCCGTGGAGGACTTCGCTGCAGCCACGGAGGGCGAGGATCCACGAGCGGACTTGGCAGCCCACGCCAAGCTCTGAACCCAATAGCCTGTTTTCCCTGTCCTGGCATCGAACTGGCAGGGCGGGGAAGATAGACTCAAAGGCAAAAGGGCCAGTATCGTAGGTCCTTGCAGAAAGGTGTTAAAAGCAACGTGAACGGGGAGTACCTGCGACCTGTCTTCGTCATTTCCGTCGCCGCCCAGCTTGCAGACATGCATCCGCAGACGCTGCGCCAATACGACCGCATCGGCTTGGTTTCGCCCAGCCGGCAAAGCGGAAAGCAGCGCCGCTACTCGCAACGCGACGTCTCGCTGCTGCGCCAGGTGCAGTCATTGAGCAAGGAAGGCGTCTCGCTGGAAGGCATCAAGCGCATCCTGGATCTGCAAGATCAAGTCGCGTATCTGCAAACCGAAGTCAATGGGCTTCGCCAAGAACTGTCCGCCGTTCGCCAGGGCCAATCGCGCATCTTCGCCGCGGGCACCGCTGGAGGCGACATCGTTTCGCTGTCCCGGGGCATGCGTCCGGAACGACGTGAACCGACCGTGTCGCTCTTCCCGGTACGCCGCGCCATCGGCCGCTAGATCCGTCCGTGCCTCGCCAGGCGCGCTTCCAACTGGGTGCGCACGGCAGGCCACTCGTGCGGGAGGATCGAGAAGACTACGGTGTCTCGAAGCGTGCCGGTCTTCGGATCATATTTGTGATTGCGCAGCACGCCATCCTGTTTGGCGCCAAGCCGTGCAATTGCTGCGCGTGACACAGTGTTGTGCCAGTGCGTGCAGAAAGCCACTGAATAGCAATCCAACTCCTCGAAAGCGCGGCGCAGCAGCATGAACTTGGCCGCCGGATTGATCCCGGTGCCTTGGGCGGGCACGGCAAAGAATGTCGAGCCGATTTCCACGCGATGGTTGGCCGCGTCGATATTCAGGTAGCTCGTAGCCCCCACCGCTTGGCCGGTGGACAGGTCGATGATGGCGAACGGAGCCATCGCTCCAGTTTCCTGCAACGCCAGACGGCGCTCGATATCCGCCTGCATGGACTCGGCCGATGGGGTGGTGGCAAACCATGCTTCATCCAGCCGGCCGTTGGCGGCGAGCTGGATCAGCTCCGGGGCATGGTCCAATGACAGTTGTTCCAGCCTCACCCCGGCATATTCCATGCTCGGGTCTTGGGAGCAGAACTGGTTCTGAGCAGAAAAGGAGGCCATGGAATCCATCCTAGGGATTCCATGGCCTCCTTGATGCTTTTCGGCCGCTAGCCGATGCGCGTGTACGCCAAATCGAACACCAGGCGTCCAGCCTTCAGCGCCTTGCCCTCGAAGCTGGTGAGGATGCGTCGCTCGAAACGCGGTGCCCAGCCGCCCTGGACGTCAATGAAGTCAGGCTCGGGGTCGAAGCCTTCCATGCCATCGCGGCGCACCTTGGTTAAGTTGCTCTCCTCGCCGGAGAGGTTTCCGGGATGCTGGTTCTCGAAATCAGGGTGGGCTTCGAGGACCTCGCGCATCTGCTCCGCATAGTTCGACCAGTCGGTGGCCAAGCGCAGGGTGCCCTCTGGCTTGAGTACGCGGGAGACCTTGTCCAGGAATGAGGCCTTGATCAGGCGGCGCTTGTGGTGCCTCGGCTTGTGCCACGGATCGGAGAAGAAGATCCAGATCTCGTCCGCGCTGTTCTCATCAAGCATGACGTCCAGCACCTCAGGGGCATTGGCCTGCACGGCGCGGACGTTGGTGATGCCGAAGGATTCGACCTTCAGCATCAACTGGGCCAGGCCTGGACGGTAGACCTCAACGGCGAGGTAGTTGCGCTCGGGATCGTCCTTGGCGGCGTTGGCGATGCATTCGCCCAGGCCGGTGCCGATCTCCACGATCAGCGGTGCCGTGCGGCCGAAGGCCTCCGCGGGATCGAGCTGGAAGTCGTCAGCAACCGAGGTGTCGGCAATCTTGCGGGGCGGCTCGATGACATACTGCTCGGCATTGCGCTCCCAGGCGCTGGCCCGGCGGCCCTGCAGGCGGTTGCCGCGACGCACGAAGGACACCGGCTCGGCACGGAAAAGGTCTGGGTTCCTGGGGGCAGAGCCATGGGGTGGACGCTGCTGCTCGCTCGATTCGCTCATGATGATTAATCCTAGCCGAGCAACCTGCATCGATGCGTGCCGAACGGTGGGGGATTGGACACCCCTAGGGGGAATTCGGGGTGATCCCCGATGGAGCATGAGAGGCAAAAGAAGGAGAATGTAGCCATGACTGATTTAGTGCGCGGTATTCTCAACATTATCTGGCTGCTGTTCGGCGGCCTGTGGCTGGCCCTGGGTTACGTGCTGGCAGGCATCATCTGCTGCGTGCTGATCGTGACCATTCCCTTCGGCATCGCCTCGTTCCGCATTGCCGGCTATGCGCTGTGGCCCTTCGGCCGCACCGTAGTCGACAACGGACCGGTCGGCGCGTTCTCCACCCTGGGCAACATCATCTGGATCATTTTTGCCGGCATCTGGATTGCCATCGGGCACGTGGTGACCGCGATCCCGATGTTCGTATCGATTATCGGCATCCCGCTGGGCATCGCCAACCTGAAGATGATCCCGGTGTCCCTGATGCCCTTGGGCAAGGTCATCGTGCCTTCGGACAATTACATCGGCAACGTTCGCCGCTAGGCAGCACCAAGACGGCAATGGCTGCCAACTCCAATGAGTTGGCAGCCATTGCTCTAAGCCTGAATCGGATCAGCTCTTCAGGTACTCATCGTGCTGGCGGTGCGCCTCGGCGACCTCGACGCGGATCTTGTCCACGTCCTTGGCCTTGTCGCGGTATTTCTTCTCCATGGTCTTCACATACGCTTCTTCTTCCACCAGGGCACGGTAGATGCGTTCGCGTTCGTTTGGATCCGAGGTGTAGCTCAGGTCGTTGTAGCTGCTCGCATGGCGGCGCAGGTTGCCAATGGCGGTTTGTGCCTTGCCAGCCTTGCTGAACAGCGAAGCGAGAATGGTCAGCACGAGGACGCCGATGATCACGCTCAGCGACAGCCCGGTGCTGATTTCGATGACCATCACGTGCTCGCCGTCGTTGATGAATGGCAGGTTGTTCTCGTGCAGCGCGTGCAGGATCAGCTTCACGCCGATGAACGCCAAGATCGCTGCCAAGCCATAGGACAGGTAGATCAAGCGGTCCAGCAATCCATCAAGCAGGAAGTAGAGCTGGCGCAGGCCCATGAGCGAGAACGCGGTAGCGGTGAACACGATGTAGACGTTCTGGGTGAGTCCGAAGATCGCTGGGATGGAATCCAGGGCGAAGAGGATGTCGGTTCCGCCGATGGCCACCATGACCAGCAGCATCGGGGTCAGGACCTTCTTGCCGTCGATCATGGTGAACAGCTTGTCGCCGTCGTACTTGTCGGTGGTGTGGAATAGCTTCTTGGCCAAACGGATGATGAAGTTGTTAGCCTCGTCGGATTCGTCGTCCTTCTTCAGCAGGTTGCCTGCGGTGAGCAGCAGGATCAGGCCGAACAGGTAGAAGACCCAGGCGAACTGGTTGATCAGCGCCGCGCCGACAAAGATGAACGCGGTGCGGGCGATCAGCGAGAAGACGATGCCGAAGAGCAGTACTTTCTGCTGGTCTTCGCGGGGGACCCTGAAACTGGCGATGATGATCAGGAAGACGAACAGGTTGTCGACGGACAGGGCCTTTTCGGTGATGTAGCCGGCGAAGTATTCGGCGCCCATGTCGATGCCGCCGAAGATGAGCACCAGCACACCGAATATGAGGGCCAAGCCGACATAGATGCTGGACCAGATCGCTGCTTCACGCAGGGATGGAACGTGGGCCTTGCGGATGTGGAAGAAATAATCGAAGGCCAGTAGGGCGAGAATCACGACAATCGTGATGCCCCAAATCAAAGGGGAAGCTCCCATAGGGATTCCTGCTTTCGTAAGTTGCGCGCGGACGCGTCCGAGTAAGTCTCTTCACCGACACTGTGGTTGGCCGTAAAACCCGGCAGGACCATGAAGTCCCGCGTATTGACGGATTCAACGATTGTGAATACTCCCTTACGTCCTTTAATCCTAACCCGAAGCGGTGCTCCTGGAAGAATTCTGGTTTACGGATGTCATGTTGTTCTGTAATGTACTTCGTCTTTGCCCAGTTAGGTAGGCGTCATATGCAATTCGAAGGATGCGGTGGGCAAAGTGCTCGAGTGAATTCTTCGGCCCAGGTCTCGGGACGCCTTGGAAATCCTCGCAGGACTCGGAGCGCTGGCAACAGCATGCGCGGTACCTGCCGATGATGCGTGGCCGGCTAATTCCGTGCGGACAGGATTTGCTCACGCAGGATATCGGCGTGCCCGCAATGCTGCGCCAATTCGCGCAGCATGTGCAGCTGGATCCAGCGCAGCGGCAACGACCCGCGCCGATTGCCGGAGAAAACTTGATCCCCGGTCTTGCCCTTGACTACTTCACGTGACAGTTCGATGGCCTGGGCATAGTCACGCCGAATGGATTCGATGGTGTCGGACGCGGACAAGTCGAAGGACTTGCTGGGCGACGACGCAATGCCCAGTTCGGCCCGGCTCTTGCCGGTGGCTGCTTCGCCAAACCAGACACGTTCGACGAAGATCGCATGTTTCACCAGCCCGAGCAACGTGGTCTTGGATTCAACCAGCTTCAACCGCGCTTCGTCTTCGTCCAGCCCGTCGAGGCTGGAAAGCAGCATCTGCCGGTGCTGATCGATGAAAACCTGGACCATCTCATCGTGGGGCAGGGAAAAAATATCTTGGGAATCCGGGTTGGCCATGCCTCATCCTAAGACTGCAAATCGCGCTCCACAAGGGGTTTTGCCGCCGAGGCAAAGGGAAGAAAAAATATCTCGAGAATCTTGCTCTAGCTGGAATACTAGGACTAGGAGTAGAGTTGAGTTAAGTGCACTCAAGTTTATGGGTTCACTCCAATAGAGAAAGGATGCGCGTGGACACGAAACTCACCACTAAGAGCCAAGAAGCTCTCTCAGCTTCCGGGATGAACGCTTCAACCGCAGGCAATCCGCAGATTGAACCTGCGCACCTGCTGAAGGCATTGTTGGACCAGCGAGAGTCCGTCGCAGTGGCCTTGCTGAAGACTGCGGGGTTGGATGTCGACGCGCTTTCCGTCAAGGCGAGCGCTGTCATCAACGCGTTGCCCTCCAGCTCCGGTACTTCGGTTGCCCAAGCTCAGTACTCCCGGCAGCTGCTGCAGGTCGTGAGCAACGCCCAGGCGGCCGCCGCGGAAATGGGGGACACCTACGTCTCCACCGAGCACCTGCTCATCGCCCTGGCATCAGACCAGACCAAGGCGGGTGAAGCCCTGCGCGAATTCGGCGCCACCCGCGAACTGCTGGTGGGCACCTTGCCGACCATCCGCGGCGACCGCAAGGTCGATAACCCGGATCCTGAGGCAACCTTCCAGTCCCTGGAGAAGTTCGGCACCGACATGACCGCCCTGGCGCGCTCGGGCAAGCTGGATCCCGTCATCGGCCGCGACCGCGAGATCCGCCGCGTGGTGCAGGTGCTCTCCCGCCGCACCAAGAACAATCCAGTGCTGATCGGTGAACCCGGCGTGGGCAAGACCGCTGTGGTCGAGGGCCTGGCCCAGCGCATGATCGCTGGCGACGTCCCGGAGTCGCTGCGCGGCAAGACCTTGATCTCCTTGGATCTGGGTGCCATGGTCGCCGGTGCCAAGTACCGCGGCGAATTCGAAGAGCGGCTGAAGGCGGTGTTGGAAGAGATCAAGGCTTCGGATGGCCAGATTGTCACCTTCATTGACGAGATCCACACCGTGGTCGGTGCTGGCGCCTCCGAGGGTGCGATGGACGCAGGCAATATGCTCAAGCCGATGCTAGCCCGTGGCGAGCTGCGCCTGATCGGTGCCACCACGCTGGACGAGTACCGCGAGAACATCGAGAAGGACCCGGCCCTGGAACGCCGCTTCGCCCAGGTATACGTGGGCGAGCCGAGCGTGGACGACACCATCGCCATCCTGCGTGGGTTGAAGGAGCGCTACGAGGCGCACCACAAGGTCTCCATTGCCGACTCCGCACTGGTGGCTGCTTCCACGCTGTCCAACCGCTACATCTCCGGACGCCAGCTGCCGGACAAGGCCATCGACCTGGTCGATGAGGCCGCCAGCCGGTTGCGCATGGAGATCGATTCGGCGCCGGAGGAGATCGACGAGCTGCGCCGCGAGGTGGACCGATTGACCATGGAAGAACTGGCTCTGTCCGATGAGACGGATCCGGCTTCGGTGGAACGCCTGGATTCCCTGCGCAAGGACATGGCTGACAAGAAGGAAAAGCTGGATGCGCTGAATTCCCAGTGGGAAGCGGAGAAGGCTGGCCTGAATCGCGTCGGCGATCTGAAGGTCATGCTCGATGAACTGCGCAGCCAGGCCGACAAGGCCCAGCGCGAGGGTGACCTGGAGAAGGCATCGCGCCTGCTCTACGGGGAGATTCCGACGCTGCAGCAGGAGCTGGATGCGGCGGCCGCCGCCGAAGCCGACAAGGCCGAGACGCACACCATGGTCGCCGAGGAAGTCACCGCGGATGACATTGCGGAAGTCATTTCGGCCTGGACTGGCATCCCGGCTGGTCGCATGCTGCAGGGCGAAAGCCAGAAGCTGCTGGAGATGGAAGAGATCATCGGGCAGCGCCTGATGGGCCAGAAGCAGGCGGTCGCCGCGGTCTCCGACGCCGTGCGCCGTACCCGTGCCGGCATTGCCGACCCGAACCGGCCCACCGGTTCCTTCCTGTTCCTCGGTCCAACCGGTGTCGGCAAAACCGAGCTGGCCAAGTCGCTGGCGGACTTCCTCTTCGATGACCCGCGCGCGATGGTGCGCATCGACATGTCCGAATACTCGGAGAAGCACGCGGTGTCCCGCCTGGTCGGTGCCCCTCCGGGCTACGTGGGATACGAAGAGGGAGGGCAGCTCACCGAAGCTGTACGCCGCCGCCCGTACTCGGTGATCCTGCTGGACGAAGTGGAGAAGGCGCACCCCGAAGTCTTCGACATCCTGCTGCAGGTACTCGATGACGGCCGGCTGACCGATGGCCAAGGGCGAACGGTGGACTTCAGGAACACCATCCTGATCCTCACCTCCAATCTGGGTTCCCAGTTCCTGGTGGATCCAAGCTTGGAAGACGAGGCCAAGAAGTCAGCGGTGATGAACGTGGTCAACGCTTCGTTCAAGCCGGAATTCTTGAACCGCCTGGATGAGGTCATCCTCTTCGATCCATTGAGCATCGAGGAGCTGGGCAGCATCGTCAAGCTGCAGATCGACTTGCTCGCGCAACGCCTGGCCGATCGCCGCCTGAGCCTGGAGGTGGACCAGGCCGCCAGCGAGTGGCTGGCCTTGACCGGTTATGATCCGGCATACGGCGCCCGTCCGCTGCGCCGCTTGGTGCAGCGCGAGATCGGCGACCGGCTGGCCAAGGAGATCTTGGCTGGGGCGGTGCAGGATGGCGACACCGTGGCTGTCACCCTGGATGAGGTCGGCGACAAGCTCAAGGTAGCCAAGAAGTCCTAGCAACTGGCAACGGCGAGGGCATGAACAGATGGAAATCCGTTCACGTCCTCGCCGTTGCTGTACTCAAGCTGCCTAGCTGTCGGTGGTCTGCTGGCCGTTGGACTTTTCGTCGGCCGGCTTTTCGTCCTCGGACTTCTTCTCTTCGGAGCTACCGGCATCTTCATCGTCGGCGCCCTCGGGCAGCAACGAGCTGCGGACGCTGCCCTCCGAAAGACTCAGGAAGCAGGAAACGGTGCGGTCGCCCTGGGCCCAGGTGCTCTCCGATGGGCGGGAGAAATGATAGGTCCAGGTGGAGTCCAACCCTGCACGCGGGTCCAGCGAGACCGACTTGCACAGGTCTTCGGACTGGGTGAGCAGCATGTTGGCACCGGGGTACTCCTCGCCGTTGACCTGGAAGATGCCGATTACTTGCGCGTTGTGGGAGGAACCACAGGTCACGACGGTCTGCGGATCCAGTGGCGACGTGAATCCCCGCAGGCAATCGCCTTGCTCCAGCTGCGTAGGCGGCATCCCGGTGGCAATGATGCCGTCGAGGCCTGGATTCTCATTGCGTTCCACATTGTTCGCAGTTGGCGAAGCGGGCGGATCCACGAGCCTCAACACCACGAAAACCACTGCAGCGGCCAGCGCCAGAACGGCGACAATCATCAGGGCCCATTGGGCACTCTGCCGCTTCGGCTTCTCCGGTTCTGGCTGCAATGGCGGCAAAGCCGCCTGCGGCTCGGGCAGATTGTTTTCCACCACCTGTTGAGCTCCTTCGTGGTTGGGTCGGGCGATCGCTCGCCGGCTCAATACATAGTCGTTGGACTAATCCACAGTCTAGCTGTTTCGTTGGGTGTTGCATTCAGCGCTCGCCGGTGAATCGTGTTAACCTTTAATTACGAAAGAACTGATCACATATTCGGGGGCCTTCACCTTTCACAGGTGGACCACCTCCCGACTCTACTGAAAAGAGGGGGTCACGCCATGGGGCGCGGCCGTCAAAAGGCTAAAGCACAGCGTCAGGCGCGAGATATCAAGTACTACTCGCCATCCACTGACCTTTCGGCACTTGAACGCGAGTTGGGCGTTCGGTCCGATCATCATGCTCAGAATTCTGAGCGTAATGATTCATCGTATGACGACGAATACTCGGAATACGACGAGCTGACTAAGAAGTACTCGGGAGATGACGAAGACGAGTAGCCTCGTCTTCTGATGCCGGGAGTCCTTGGCTCAGAGTGCCACACCTTGAGCATTGAGTGGTACAGCTCTTCAGTACATTTTGCGACAAGCCGCAGCGACTAAGCTAAATTAGCTTTTAGTCGCTGCGGCCTTTGTCGTGCCCAGCAATACTAAGGTGGAACGTGAGCACTCCAGAAGAACTGTCGATCAAGATGGCGCATCATTCGGCGATCCGCTCCATGCAGCGCATTGTGGAGCAGCAAGCGGCGCCCTCGCCGGAAAACGAGGCCCGGGACGGAGTCCAGCGGATGCTGGATGCCGGGAATGTGCTCGTGGTGACTGGCGCCGGCGTATCCACGGATTCGGGAATCCCGGATTACCGCGGCCCCAATGGCTCATTGCAACGCCACCGGCCAATGACCTATCAGGAATTCCGCTTCCGTCCAGAAGCCAGGCAGCGCTACTGGGCCCGCGGCTACGTCGGCTGGCGGCATATGGACAAAGCCGAACCCAACCGCATTCACCGGCGCTTGGTGCAGTGGGAAGAACAGGGGAAAATCAGTGGCATCATCACCCAGAACGTGGACGGGCTGCACCAGCAGGCAGGATCCAAGCGCGTGATTCCGGTGCATGGCGATCTGTCGATTGTCCGCTGCCTGGACTGCGGGAACAGTGAGCATCGCATTGACTTCGATCTGCGCCTCCAGGCAGCCAATGAGGGATACCTGGAGGCCGTGGAGATCGATCCCGGCGCGGTGAACCCCGACGGCGATGTGGAGCTGCCCCAGTACCTGGTGGACCGGTTCAACATGGTGGCCTGCTTGCGCTGCGGATCGCTCGCGCTGAAACCTGACGTGGTGTACTTCGGCGAGAGCGTTCCAGCCGACCGCAAGGAGCGTATCGCGGCACTGGAAGCGGAATCCACGGCGTTGCTGGTGATGGGCTCCTCGCTTGCGGTCATGAGCGGCTACAAGATCCTGTTGAACTTCGTCAAGCGGGATCTGCCGGTGGCGCTGATAACCAATGGCCACGTCCGCGGCGAGCAGAAGGCCACCTGGCGCTGGCGGGTGCCGTTGGAAGACGCGCTGAAGCAATTGGACTAGCGGGAGAATATTTCGCTCCGCAAGGCCATCGTGGTTAAAACCCGATGCGCCGCACTGGAATCAGTGCGGCGCATCGGGTTTATAGGAGCTTTCGCTGGCCTACTTGGCGTAGTTGCCGGTCAGCAGCACTGCGCCGCCGTCCACGCCCTTGGCGCCCTGGACGAAGTCCAGTCCGGCATCGGCAGCCGACGGATCGATGTTCTCGACTCCGCCCATGACCCACGCGCCCATGCCCGCAGCGTTCAGCAGCTCGACTGCACGATCAGCGACGGCAGGATCAACGACAGCAACCATGCCCACGCCCAAGTTCAGGGTGCGCTCCAGATCAGGCTGCGGCACGTTGCCCAGCTGCGCGATGGTGGAGAAGACCGCTGGCAGCGCCCAGGTGGAGCGGTCCACGCGGGCCATCAGGCCGCGGGGCAGCACGCGGGCCAGGTTGGCCGCCAGGCCGCCGCCGGTGACGTGGCTGAAGCCGTGCACGCCGAAGTTCTCGCCGTCGTTCAGCGCGCCGACCAGATCAAGGCAGGCGGTGGTGTAAATGCGGGTCGGAACCAGCAGTTCCTCGCCCAGGGTGCGGCCGAATTCGGCGACCTCGCGGTCCAGCTCCCACTTGGCGTGGGCGATGACGCGGCGCACCAGCGAGTAGCCGTTGGAGTGGATGCCGGAGGAGGCCATGCCGATGACCACGTCGCCGGCCTGCACGCGCTCCGGGCCGAGCAGCTGGTCGGCCTCGATGACACCGGTGGCGGCACCCGCCACGTCGTACTCGTCCTCGGCCAGCAGGCCCGGGTGCTCGGCGGTCTCGCCGCCGACCAGCGCGGTGCCGGCCAGCTTGCAGCCCTCGGCGATGCCGCGCACGATGTCCGCGATGCGCTCCGGGACCACCTTGCCGGTGGCGATGTAGTCGGTCATGAACAGCGGCTTGGCACCCACCACGACGATGTCATCAACCACCATGCCGACCAGGTCCTGGCCGATGGTGTCGTGAATGTCCAGCTTCTGGGCGATGGCCACCTTGGTGCCCACGCCGTCGGTGGAGGTCGCCAAGTACGGCTTCTTGTAGCCGGTGAGGAACGATACGTCGAAGAGCCCGGCGAAGCCGCCGACCCCGCCCACGACACCGGAGGTGTGGGTTGCCTTGATCGCGCCCTTCATCAACTCAACGGCACGGTCACCGGCCTCAACGTCAACGCCGGCACCGGCATAGGTGATGGAAGTTGGCTGCTGATCATTGCCGCTCATGGCAGTCGGTTCCTTTTCTGTTCGGGGCGCCGTTTTCCAGCGCCCTTTGCAACGGGATGGTTGGGGATCGTGAAGGGGATTAGCTGTTGATTTCGAACTCGGCATCAGGGCCCGGCTCGCAGCCGGCCTGGTTGCTGCGCTCCAGCAGGTTCTTGCCGCGGCGCTCCTCATTCGGCAGGGCGATCGGGTAGTCGCCGGTGAAGCAGGCGGTGCACAACCGTTCGCGCGGCTGGCGGGTTGCTTCGATCATGCCGTCTTCGGAAATGTAGGCCAACGAGTCGGCGCCGATGGAGGTGGCGATCTCGTCCACGGCCGCGCCGTTGGCGATCAGCTCGGCACGCGACGCGAAGTCGATGCCGTAGAAGCAAGGCCACTTCACCGGAGGCGAGGAGATCTTCACATGCACCTCGGCGGCGCCGGCCTCGCGCAGCATGCGCACCACGGCACGCTGGGTGTTGCCGCGCACGATCGAGTCGTCGACCACGACCACCCGCTTGCCGCGCAGCACCGATTCCAGGGCGTTGAGCTTGAGCTTGATGCCCAGCTGGCGCAGGGTCTGCGAGGGCTGGATGAACGTGCGGCCCACGTAGGCGTTCTTCACGAAGCCGTGGGTGAACGGGATGCCGGATTCTTCGGCGTAGCCGATGGCGGCCGGGGTTCCGGACTCCGGCACCGGGATCACGATGTCCGCTTCCGCGCTGTTCTCGCGGGCCAGCTGGCGGCCCATTTCCACGCGGGATTCGTAGATCGAGCGGCCGGCGATGGCGGCATCCGGGCGGGCCAGGTAGACATACTCGAAGACGCAGCCCTTGGGGGTGGACTCGGCGAAGCGGGTGGAGCGCACGCCGTTCTCATCGATGGCGATCATTTCGCCTGGCTCGATTTCGCGGATGAACGAGGCGCCGACGGTAGCCAGTGCAGGCTGCTCGGAGGCAACTACCCAGCCGCGATCCAAGCGGCCCAGGACCAGCGGGCGAACGCCGTGCGGGTCACGGGCCGCGTACAGGGTGTCCTCGTTCATGAAGACGAAGCAGAAAGCGCCTTCGATTTTCGGCAGCAGCTCCAGCGCGGTTTCTTCCAGCGACTGGCCTTCGGAGCCGGCCAGCAAGGCGGTGACCAGCGCGGTGTCGGTGGTGTTGCCCTGGGCGAGTTCGCCACGGACCTTGCCGCCTTCGGCCCGCTGCTTGGCGGAGACCATGTCGGCCAGGTCGGCGGAGTTGGTCAAATTGCCGTTGTGGGCCAGCGCGACGGTGCCGGTCTGGGTCGGGCCCAGGGTCGGCTGCGCATTGGCCCAGTGGCTGGCACCGGTGGTCGAATAGCGGCAGTGGCCAATGGCCAGCTGGCCGGTCATGGAGTTCAGCGTATTCTCGTCGAATACCTGGGAGACCAGGCCCATGTCCTTGTAGACATTGATGCGCGCGCCATCGCTCGTGGCGATGCCGGCGGATTCCTGTCCGCGGTGCTGCAGGGCATACAGGCCGTAATAGGTGAGTTTTGCGACCTCTTCGCCAGGAGCCCAAACGCCGAAAACGCCGCATTCATCCTGCGGGCCCTTGTCGCTTGGAAGCAGGTCGTGATTTAAGAATCCATCGCCACGCGCCATGTTGGTTATTCTCTCATGTTCCGGTTGGTCGACACCGACCAAGAATGTGGTGGGTGGCGGCCAGGTGCGCGGCCGCCTGCTCTTCTAATTCAGGAGAAAAGCTGCCTAGCCTTGTTGTCCGCTGGAGTCAGTGTCCTCGGCCAGAGGAACTGCCAGATGCTTGGTGGTTTTGCGTGAGGTCACGCGGTCAACAATCACATATGCCAGTGCGCCGATGCCTACGCCAAAGCCTGCGCCGAAGATTGCAAAGAATCCGGAGGCCGAGGCACGGGTGTATTCCTGCGACGGTTCGCCAAGCAGTCCGATGATGAGGCCGACTAGCGCGCCGAAGACCGCGAAGGTCAGAATGAATGGCCAGAACTTAGGCGATGAGTGAATTTGCACTTCAACGCCCTGATCGGCAGGCGACGGTGTAGCGGGGTGTTGCTCCATGCCTTTAAGGGTACTCAATAAGTGGTAGGTGTGCTGACAAGTCTGCCCTAAGTCCCGAAGCGTGCAATTGCCCAGTTTGCAGGGCTTCGGCCCAACTTATGCGGCCAGTAGCCAAGGAAAGCCAGAGTTCAGCAGGCATTTCGACCACATTCGGGGGAGTTCCGCGGGTATGCCGAGGCCCGGCTATGCACTGGGTCACACCGAAGGGCGGAACGCGCACCTCGACCGAATTGCCCTCGGCGCGGGAAGCCAGCTCCTCCAGCGAAAACCGCACTGCCGTGGCCAGCACCGGCCGGGCTGTTTTTCCTTGTCCCCGCGCGGTTGAGGACCATTCGCGCAAGGCCGCTCGGCCAGCGGTTTCGTCAACGCGCCGTTTGATCGCCATGGGTCGATTCCACTTTCTCTCAATGACAGAGAAACGTCACATTCCTCTGTGCGGGATCCCTGCCGCGGATCCGGGAAAACCGTAAATCCAGCCATGCCAACTCTAGTCCAACTCGCCGAACGCCAGCTGACAGCTTCGAAGGTGCTCCGGTGCAGTACCGGAAGCGAAATCGGCCGGCGTGCGGGGACCCGGATGCCGTTCGAGTGCAGAGCCGGGCGCTGGCCTTGCGTGCGTCATAGACGCGGTTGGCCCATGGATTCTCCGGTAAACTCGACCGCGTGAAGGTACTGGTTATTGGCCCAGGCGGCCGTGAACATGCAATTGTCCGTGCACTGAGTGCAGACCCCTACGTCAACGAAGTTCATTGCGCCCCCGGCAACGCCGGTATCGCACAGGACGTCACCACCCACGCAATCGACGCGCAGGACCCTGCAGCAGTCGTCGCGCTAGCCCAGGAACTGGACAGCGACCTGGTGGTCGTCGGACCCGAAGCGCCACTGGCCGCAGGCGTCGCCGATGCCCTGATCGCCGCGCAGATCCCGGTCTTCGGCCCGACCCAAGCCGCCGCGCAGCTCGAAGCCTCCAAGGCTTTCGCCAAGAACGTCATGGCTGCCGCCGAGGTTCCCACTGCGATGGCCCATGTGGCCGCCACCCGCGAGGAAGCGGCCAATGCGCTGGATGACTTCGGTGCACCGTACGTGGTCAAGGACGACGGCCTGGCCGCTGGCAAGGGCGTGGTGGTCACCAGCGATCGCGAGGAAGCACTGGAGCACGCAGATGCCTGCTTCGCGGCCGGCGGCACCGTGGTCATCGAGGAATTCCTCGACGGCCCTGAAGTATCCCTGTTTGTCATCTGCGATGGCAAGCATGCCGTGCCGTTGTCCCCGGCGCAGGACTTCAAGCGCATCTTCGACAATGACGAAGGCCCGAACACCGGCGGCATGGGTGCCTACTCGCCGCTGGAATGGCTGCCGGAGAACTTCGTCGACGAGGTCATGGACCGGGTCGCCTACCCGACCCTGCGCGAAATGGAAAAGCGCGGCACCCCGTTCACCGGCGTGCTGTACTGCGGCCTGGCCATCACCAAGCGCGGCATCCGCGTGATCGAGTTCAACGCGCGCTTCGGCGACCCGGAAACCCAGGCTGTGCTGGCACGCCTGAAGACGCCGCTGGGCGGGGTGCTGCTGGCTGCCGCCACGGGCCGGCTGGATGATGCCGAGCAGCTGACCTGGTCCGCGCAGACCGCGGTCGATGTGGTCATCGCCGCGGAGAACTACCCGGACACCCCGGTCAAGGGGGCAGTGATCTCCGGCCTGGACGCAGCCAACGCGATCGACGGCGTGCACGTGATGCATGCAGGAACTTCTGCCGACGCGGACGGGAACATCATCGTTTCAGGCGGCCGCGTGCTGGCAGTGGTGGGCCTGGGCGATGGCTTGGCCGCGGCCCGCGCCGCGGCCTATGCCGGGGTAGCCGAGATCAGCTGGGATGGCGCCCAGTCGCGCACCGACATTGCGCTGAAGGCCGAACGCGGCGAGATCGTCATCGCCAACGACAGCAAGTAGAGGACAACAGAACTCATGGCAGGATTCCAGACCGAAGTGCTCGACCTCGAAGGTTGGGACCATTTCTACTCGGGCAAGGTACGCGACCTGTACGTGCCTGCAGGAGCCAGCTTCGAAGAGACCGACCGGGTCCTCGTGGTGGCTTCCGACCGCATCAGCGCCTACGACTTCGTGCTGGCCAGCGAGATCCCGGACAAGGGCAAGGTGCTCACCCAGCTCAGCCTCTGGTGGTTCGAGCAGCTGGGCGGCTTCGCCAACCACGTGATCTCCACCGACGTGCCGGCCGCCGTGGCCGGCCGCGCCATGGTGTGCAAGAAACTTGGGATGTACCCGATCGAGTGCATCGCCCGCGGATACCTGACCGGTTCCGGCCTGGCCGAATACAAGGTCTCGCAGACCGTGTGCGAGCTGCCCCTGCCAGAGGGCCTGGTGGATGGTTCGCGCCTGGAGCCGGCGCTGTTCACCCCGTCGGCGAAGGCCGAAGTGGGGGAGCATGACGAGAACATCTCCTTCGCCCAGACCGTGGACCGCGTGGGCACCGAGGTCGCCGAAGCGCTGCGCGAGAAGACCGTGGCCCTGTACGAGCAGGCAGAGAAGATCGCCCGCGCACGCGGCATCATCCTGGCCGATACCAAGGTGGAATTCGGTGCCGATCCGGCCACTGGCGAGATCACCCTGGGCGATGAGGTGCTGACCCCGGATTCCTCGCGTTTCTGGGATGCCGAAACCTACCAACCGGGCCAGGCGCAGGCCAGCTTCGACAAGCAGTTCGTCCGCGATTGGCTGACCTCGGCCGCATCGGGCTGGGACAAGAACTCGGGCGAAGAGCCGCCGCTGCTGCCAGCGGAGATCATCGAGAAGACCCGTGCCCGCTACATCGAGGCCTATGAACGGCTGACCGGACAGGCCTTCAACGCCTAGCCCGGATGCCCAGCGACAGGACCCCGTACCGCCGATTAAGGCAGTGCGGGGTCCTGGGCTTAAGCCGAGCCATCTGGCGGCGGTTGGAAACGGGTGGCTAGACTCAAGGCATGGCTGGCAAAGCGGCAAGGGTGGAAGAATATCTCGGTGCGCTGGAACCGGATTTCCGGGCGGAACTCGAAAGGATTCGGGCCCTGGTGAAGGAACTGGTTCCGGAAGCGGAAGAAACCATGAGCTATTCGATGCCCATGCTGAAGTACAAGCAGCGTGCCTTGGTCGACTACACCGCGTCGGAGAAGCACCTGAGCTTCTACCCATCCTGCTGGGCCATTGAGGAGCTGGAAGACCGGTTGGAGGGCTTCAGCAAGACCGTCCATGCAATCCGATTCACTCCGGCCGCGCCGTTGCCCGACAACCTGATCAGGGACCTCGTGCTCGTCCATGTCCGGGAGGTTGACGCGGGAAGGCAGTAGGCGCCCGCCAGGCTACACCAGCGAGTCCTTCCACGCCTTGTGCAGGGCCGCGAAGCGCCCGTCATCGGCAATCAGCTGGGCCGGGGTGCCGTCCTCGGCGATCTTGCCGTCGTGGACCACCAGCACCCGGTCAGCGATCTGCACGGTGGACAGGCGGTGCGCGATGATCAGCGCGGTGCGGTTGCCCAGCAGGGTTTGCAGTCCGCGCTGCACTGCCCGTTCCGAAGGGATATCCAAGGAGCTCGTGGCCTCATCCAGGATCAGCACCGCAGGATCGGCCAGGAAGGCGCGGGCGAAGGAGATCAGCTGGCGCTGGCCGGCCGAGACGCGTCCGCCACGCTTGTTCACGTCGGTGTCATAGCCTTCGGGCAGGTCCATGATGAACTCGTGGGCTCCGACCGCGCGGGCCGCATCCTGGATCTGATCCAGCGAGGCACCCGGACGGCCCAGCGCGATATTCTCGGCGACCGAGCCGGAGAAGAGGAAGGCCTCCTGGGTGACCATGACGACGTGCTGGCGCAATTCCTTGTTGGACAGTTCGTTGATCGGCACCGAATCCAGTTCCAGGGTGCCCGAACGAAGGTCGTAGAAGCGGGCAATGAGCTTTGCCAGCGTGGACTTGCCGGCACCGGTCTGGCCCACCACTGCCACTGTTTGCCCGGCGGGGATCCGCAGGTCGAATTCCTCCATGATCACCGGGCCGTCGCCGTAGCCGAAAACCGCGTCCTTGAAGACCAGCTCGCCGGCCACCTTTCCGATGCTGCGCGGGGCAGCAGGCTCGCGCACGCTCGGTTCCTCCTCCAGCAATCCCGAAACCTTCTCCAGTGCGGCGGTGGCCGACTGCAGCGAGGAGTAGAACATCGCGATCTGCTCGACTGGCTGGAACAGGCGCTTGGATGCGAGCAGGATGGCCACCATCGCGCCGACCTGCATGGTGCCGTCGATGATGCGGAACCCGCCGTAGGCCAGCAGCGAGGCCACCGTCAGGTTGCCGATCAGCACCAGGCCGGGCTGCAGCACGCCGAAGAGGTTGAAGGAACGTACCGAGTTCACCCGGTACTGCTCGGCGAGATCCGAGTAGTTCTCGTCGTTGGCTGCCTCGCGGCGGAACGCCTTGACCGCGCGGATGCCGGTCATCGTTTCCACAAAGGTGGAGATGACCCTGGCCGACACCACGCGGGATTCGCGGTACAGGACCTCGGAGCGGCGCTGGTACCAGAAGAACAGGAGCGTGACCGGGATGGCTGCCACACAGACCACCAGGCCGCTGCGCCAGTCGAGGAAGAAAATCGAGGCCAGGGTGAAAACCACGAACACGCAGGAGGAGGCCAGTTCCGAAACGCCCTGGTCCAGCAGTTCGCGCAGCGTTTCCAGATCAGAGGTCTGCCGGGAAATGATCCGCCCGGAAGTGTAGTTCTCGTGGAATTCGAGGCTCAAGCGCTGGGTATGGCGGAAGACCTGCTGGCGAAGATCCAAGAGCATCGCCTGGGAGATCCGTGCCGCGCTGGTGATGTACCAGGAGAGCAGCACGCCGCTGAGGACCGCACCGAGGATGTAGCCTGCACCGGTCAGACCCAACGCGCCCCAGTTGCCTTCGCGCACCTGAGGCAAGGTCCAGTCGATGGCGAAGGCGATCAGCACCGGTAGCAGCACGCGCGCCGCATTGGATACCAGCACCAGCACCACGGTGAGGATGAAAAGCTTCTTCTGCGGCATGGCCAGGGCGGCCAGCAGCCGGAAAGAGCGCTGGCGCACGACCTTGCGTTCGGCCGCAGAGAGCTTGATGGCGTCTTCATTGGCAACGCCCAGGGGCTTGCTCATCGGGAAACCTCCGAGGTGGCTGGCTGCTCTTCGTCGTCCAGGCTGGCGATGACGAAACGGTAATGCTCATTGGTGCTCAGCAGATGGGTGTGGCTGCCCACCGCATCGATGCGGCCATCGCGCAGCAATGCGACCCGGTCGGCGAGCATCACGGTCGAGGGCCGGTGCGCCACGATCAGCGTGGTGGTCCCGGCCAGCACTTCGCGCAGCCGCTCGGTGACCAGTTCCTCGGTGCGCACATCCAGAGCCGACAGCGGGTCGTCGAGGACCAGGACGCTCGGGCGTGCGGCGATGGCACGGGCCAGGGCGATGCGCTGGCGTTGCCCGCCGGAGAGCGAAAGGCCCTCCTCGCCGATCAGGGTGTCCACCCCGTCGGGCAGGGCATAGGCGAACTGCGCCTGGGCGACGTCCAATGCTTCTGCAAGCAGCGCTTCGCGCTGCCGCTCATCGAGGTGTTCCGGTGCGCCGAGCAGCACATTGCCCCGAATGCTGGTGGAGAACAAGGTGGTGTCCTCGAAAGCCACGGCGATTTCCGCTCGCAGCTGCTCAAGGTCCCAGTCCTTGACGTCCTGGCCATGGACCAGCACCTTGCCGGCGGTGGCTTCGTGCAGGCGCGGCACCAGGTTCAGCAAGGTGGACTTGCCCGAACCGGTGATGCCCACCAGGGCCATGGTTTCCCCGGGGCGGATTTCCAGATTGATGTCGGCCAGGATCGGCCGGTGGGTGCCGGCGGTATCAGGGTAGGCGAAGCGCACATGCTCCAGCTTCACGCTGCCATCGCGTTCTGCCGGGATCTGCGGCTGTGCGGGGGAGGCGATGTCGTTGATTGAATCCATCACTTCGAAATGCCGGTCCAGGGCAGTTTTGGTGCTCAGCGTCATGCCCAGCAGCATGCCCATGCCTTCGACGGGGCCGGCGATGACCGCGGCGATCGCGAAATAGGCCACCAGCGAGCCGACGCTCAACGTGCCGTTGGCGACCTGGGCAAGGCCGATGACCAAGCCGATGCCCAGAATGGTTTCGGGGACGGCAACGACGGTGAGCAGGAAGCTGGCCAGCGTCTTGGCCTTGGTGATTTCGGTTTCCTGCAGGGACTTGGCCTGGGCGTTGAAGCCCTCGTAGACGTGCGGCCCGCGGCCAAAAGCCTTGATGACCCGGATGCCGTGCACGGATTCTTCCACGGCGGTGGCCAGGTCGCCGGCCTGGTCCTGGCTGCGCCGGCTGGCGGCCCGGTAGTCGTTGCGGAAGCGGTAGGCCTTGATGGCAATCGGGATGGAACCCAGCAGGTAGAGCAATCCCAGGATCCACGAATGGGTGAACATCAGCACCAGGCCGGTGACGACGGTGACGGTTTCAACTACCAGCATCATCGCGCCGAAGGCGAGCCAGCGGCGCAAGAGGGACAGGTCCGACATGGACCGGGAGAGCAGCTGTCCCGAGCCCCAGCGTTCGTGAAATGCCACAGGCAGACGTTGCAGGTGCTTGTAGAAGCGGATGCGCATCTGCGCTTCAAGGCCTGCTGCGGGATTCAGCACGAATTGGCGGCGCAGGAAGATCAGCAGCGCTTCGACGAAGCCCAGCGCGGCGATGATGCCGACGGAAATCCACACTTCCGAGGCCGCTCCATCACGCTGCAGCACGACGTTCACCAGCCAGGCGAGGACCTGTGGGATGGCCAGGGCGACAATGCCTGCTCCGAGCGCGCAAAGGAAACCGCAAAAGAGCCGAGGGAAGATCGGCTTGACGAAGGGAGCGAGACGCTTCAGCGTTGCAGTGAGCGGGACCGGATCATTGGATCCATTCGGTTGAGCCTGAGCCACGGTACCCCGCATTCATCCAGAAGTTCGACAGAGCTACAGACTACCGGCAGTAGTTGGGATAATTCAATCAATGCGCCGCTTTGGGAAAGAAGTGCTTCACAATGGATGCGAATAATCCCCGGCCGAGCACCAGCAAGGTGCTAGACCGGGGATGATCTGGAAGAATTTCCTGCTTTAGCCGCGGGCCGCCAGGGTGACCAGCACGGCCTCCGGCGGGCAGGCAAAGCGGATCGGGGCGAAGCGCGAGGTGCCGATGCCGGCGGAAACATTCAACGGAACGGTGTTGCCGTTGTAGTCCCAATCGGTCAAGCCGCGGGCACGCCAAGTCGGCAGGTCGCAGTTGGAGACCAATGCGCCGTACCCGGGGATGCAAACCTGGCCGCCATGGGTGTGGCCGGCGAAAATGACATCGGCCTGCGCCTCGGTGAATTGGTCCAGGACCCGCTGGTAGGGCGCGTGGGTGAGCGCGATCCGCACGTGGGGCGCCTGGATGCTGGAGGAGGACCCGCGCGGCCAGCCCGCGAAGTGGTCGAGATCGAGGTGCGGATCATCGACACCTGAAAGGTCCAGGCGCAGGCCGTTGAGCACGGTGGAATGCGCGCGGTTGGACATATTGATCCAGCCGGCGCTGCCGAAGGCACGGTGCATCTCTTCGAACGGCAGCTTGTCGCGGGAGGCTGGACTGGGGGTTACGGTTGAGGGAGCCAAGTACTTGAACGGGTTCTTCAGCTTCGGAGCGTAATAGCAGTTCGAGCCGGGAACGAACGCGCCGGGGAAAGCCATTAGCGGTTCCAGCGCCTTGATCAGGGCCGGTACGCCCTTGCGGTGGCTGAGGTTGTCGCCGGTGTTGATGACGAAGTCGGGCTCCAGATCTGCCAGGCTGCGCAGCCACTGGGTTTTGGCTTCCTGCCCCGGAACCATGTGGATGTCCGACAGGTGCAGGACCTTGATGTCGCCGTATCCGCGCGGCAGGACCTTGAGCGTCTCATGGCGCAGCCCGAACTTCTGGGCCTCCAGCATGCCATAGCCAACCAATGCGCCGCCGATGGCCAGGGCGCCGCTGGCGGCGAGGGCCACCGTGCCACTGGCGTGGCGCAATGCCGAAACGAAATTATTCTGTTCAACCATGACTTCTATGCCATCGTCCTTTCAAGCCCTGAGGCCACTTCAGCTGAAGTTCTCCTATGCCAATCTAAACCGGAAGGCCGCGTTCAACCAAAGTTGAACGCGGCCTTCGCAGCTCACTAGCTAGTCGTCGGACTTTTTGCCGTTTCCGTTGCCATTCCCATTGCCGTTGTCGTTTCCCCGGCCAATGTCGCGGGCGTCAGGCTTCGAGGAGGATTCTTCCTTCGGCTTGGAATCATCCGTCGAATCTTCCTTGTCATTGTCCTTCTCATCCGAGTCGGACTTGGAATCCTCTTCTTCCTTCGGCTTTGGTGGAGGCGGCTGGCGGCGGGCCGAACCGAAGCTGTTGCGCTCGTATTCGTGCACAGCCTCTTCCATGAAGTCGACCCAGAGCGGGGCGGCGTAGGTCGAGGAGTCGACCATCCATGGCGCCTTTTCGTCGTTGATCATCGCACCGTGCATCTCGTTCTTTTCGGTTGCGGCCTTGCCTTCCAGGCGGCCTACCCAAGCAGCGGTGGAAATGCCGGTGGTGTAGCCGACGAACCAGGTCGAGGTGGCGTAGTCGTTGGTACCGGTCTTGCCGGCGATCGGACCGTCGACCCGCCCCTTGGACACGCGCTTGGTGGCGATCTTCTGCAGCGTGCCGTTCAGGTCGGCGATGTAGGTCGGGTCGACCTGCTGGGAGCAGGTCTCCTTCTTGACCTTGTATTCGTTGCCGTCCTTGTCGGATACACCGGTGATGGCGCGTGGTTCGCAGTACTCGCCCTTGTTGGCGAACGCCGCAAAGGCTGCAGCCTGGGACAACGGGGTGATTTCTGCAGCGCCCAGGATGAACGACGGGTTTGCTGGGCTGATTGGAGCTGGTCCGCCCTTGGCACCATGATCGAGCAGCCCCAATTTCTTGGTGTAGTCGGCGATGGTGCACAGGTCGGTCTTGTACGCTTCCTGGACGGTCGCGGTGTTAATCGACCAGTACAGGCCGGTATCCACGGTCATCGAGCGGTAGAAGCCGGGGGAAGCGTTCTTCGGGGTCCAGTCAGCGGTGTAGGTGGTGCCGCCGGGCAGGCAGGAGGCCTTCCACTTGTTGCCGGCAGTGAAGTGCTGCTTCTTGGCATTGATCTTCTCGTACATGCGGTTGCCTTCAGCAAGCCAACCCAGCGTGGTGTACGGCTTCATGGTCGAACCGCCCTGGAAGCCACCAGCACCGCCGAGCGCACGTGGTACTGCGAAGTTGTAGTAGGTGTTCTTGCCCGAGTTCTTGATTTCCGGACCGTAGGTGGTGTTCTGCGCCATGGTCAGGATCTTGCCGGTGCCCGGCTCGACCGAAACGATGGAGGAGTAGATGTCGGTGTTGGACTTGGCATCTGGGTCAATGGCCTTCGCAGCGTCCTTGGCGGCCTTCTTGTTCAGCTTGCTGTTCAGGGTGGTCTTGACGGTCAGGCCCCCGCGGTACAGCAGGTTTTCGCGATCTTCCTTGGTCTTGCCGTAAGATTCATCGGTCAAGATCAGGTTGGTGACGTAGTCGCAGAAGTAGGCATTTTCCTTGGCCGCGGTGCAGCCGGAAGGCGAGATGCTCGGATCCAGTTCAAGATCCGACTTGACTGCCTGGTCGTATTCCTTCTTGGTGATCGCGCCGGTGCGGTACATGTTGCCCAGCACCTTGTTGCGGCGATCGATGGAACGCTCAGGGTTGTTGATCGGGTTGTAGACGTTTGGCAGCTGGACCATGCCGGCTAGCATGGCCGACTGCTGCAAGTTCAAGTCCTTGGCGTCGACCGAGTAGAAGCGCTGAGCGGCAGCCTGCACGCCATACTCGCGACCCGAGAAGAGGACCAGGTTCAGGTAGCCCTCCAGGATCTCGTCCTTGGACATTTCCTTTTCGATAGCCACCGCGTACTTCAGTTCGCGGATCTTGTCCGCATAATCCTTCTGTCCGGAGACGGTGGATTCTTTCGAACCAGTGAGCACCTGGTTGTTCACCAGCAGGTTGTTGACATACTGCTGGGTCAAGGTGGAAGCGCCAGAGCGGCTCGAGGAGGTGAGGTTGCCTACAACTGCACGGGCGATGCCCTTGGGGTCGATGCCCTTGTGCTCGTAGAAACGCTCGTCTTCAACCGAGATGATCGCCTTGCGCATGTTCGGCGAGATGTCATCTAGCTTCACAGGCTGGCGATTTTGCTGGTAGAAGGTCGCAATCGTCTTGCCATCCGCGTCAAGGATCGTGGAAGGCTCCGGGATAGGGAGCTTCTCGAACGAGCTCGGGAGCGCGCTCACGATGTTGTTACCAGTGGTCAAACCGGTTTTAGCGATAGCTGCAATGGGCACGAGCATGCCTGCTGCGAGCACACCACACAGGGCACTGATTCCGAAGAATGCAACGACTTTTCCCAGAGTGGTAGCTGTATCAAAAAAGGGGGACTTCTTGGCTGCCATACCCACTAGTTTACAAGGACGCGCTAACGTATCGAGTATGACTAAATGGGAATACGCCACTTTGCCGCTTTTGATTCACGCTACGAAGCAGATTTTGGACCAGTGGGGTGATGACGGCTGGGAGCTGGTAACCGTCGTTCCTGGCCCCAATGGCTCATCTCCAGTGGCCTACATGAAGCGTCCGAAAGCCTAACGGGCATCAACATCTACTGAAGGAGAAATCCCATGCAAGAAGCTACTTCCTCGCGTGTCGAGGCTCGCCTGGCCGAGCTTGGCCATGCGTTGCCAGCCGTGGCAAAACCGGTTGCGGCGTACCTGCCTGCCGTTACTTCCGGCAACTACGTTTACACCTCCGGTCAGCTTCCGCTGATTAAGGGTGAACTCACAGCGGTTGGAAAGGTTGGCGCCGAAGTTTCAGCCGAGGAAGCAAAGGCCCAGGCACAGACCGCCGCGCTCAACGCGCTGGCAGCCATCAAGGCGGAAATTGGTGATCTAGATCGCATTAAGCGCATCGTGAAGGTTGTCGGTTTCGTGTCGTCGGCACCGGACTTCACCGGACAGCCAGGAGTCATCAACGGAGCCTCCGAATTCTTCGGCGAAGTCCTCGGCGATGCAGGCCTGCATGCACGTTCGGCCGTCGGCGTAGCCGTACTGCCGCTGGATGCACCTGTCGAGGTTGAGGTCGTCGCCGAATTTGAGTAATTCAGGCCAGTTTCCCGCTGCGCGGTCCCGACGGGCTTTCCCGTCGGGACCGCGCAGCGGCATGGTTCGACGGCTCTTCGACCTGCCGCCGCATCAGATTGCCACCGCCGAAAACTGGTTCTCCTTCGGTTCGCGCACCCCGCGTACCCCGCGGCGAGCGTCCTCAGTGTGCCTTGTGAGGGATTCCTCCCACGGTGTGGAAACCTACCTGACTTATCGCCCCGGGGGCTCTCCTCTGGGCAACGTAGCCTTCCCGGGCGGCAGCCATGAGACGAGCGACCGTGCCACCTACCAATGGTTCGGCCCGAGCCTGTCCCAGTGGTCCAAGCGCATGGATTTGCTGGATCAGCAGCTGGTCCAGGCCTATCTGGTTTGCGCCATTCGCGAGCTCTTCGAAGAGACCGGGATCCTGCTGGCCGGAACCGACGAGCAATCCGTCGTTGAAATGACCGATGCCGAAGACTGGATGACCGCCCGCGAAGCCATCGCCGGACAAGATCTTGCCTTTGACGAATTCCTGCGCCGCCGCGGACTCGGTTTGCGTACCGACCTTCTGCGTCCTGTATCGCACTGGCTCAATCCGAACTTTGCCCTGCGCCGCTTCGACACCTGGTACTTCACCGCCACCGTGCCGAACCGCCAGGAAGCCTCATTGCTTCGTGGAAAAGGAAAATGGGGACGTTGGTCTGCTGCCGGAGACATTTTGGCAAAGCGCGGCACCAGCGAGCTGGGGGACAGCATTGGCCAACCCAACACGGTGAACCTCACGCTCTCGGAGATCAGCTACCCGGCGGTGGAAATGATTCTGGAAGCCATGGCGGAAGCCAACGGAGTGATCGCCTACCTCTCGCGGGCGCGATCGCTGAACCTCAAGCATCCGGATCTGCTGGTGCGCGATGGAATCTACTACCTGGAAGTCCTGGGATCCATCAGCGCCGAGTCCTCCCGGCCGTGGCAGACCACTGCCGGGCACTGAGCACACTGCTTAAAACACAACAGGCCGAAAATCCTCTGAGGATTTTCGGCCTGAAATGCTTTGTCGTGCTTTAGCGCGAACGCTGGCGCAGGCGCTGGATGTCCAGGATCACGACGGCGCGTGCTTCCAGGCGCAGCCAGCCGCGCTGGACGAACTCGGCCAGAGCCTTGTTCACGGTTTCGCGGGAAGCACCAACCAGCTGAGCCAGCTCTTCCTGAGTCAGTTCGTGGGCAACCAGGATGCCGTCGGTAGCCGGGCGGCCGAAACGGTCAGCCAGGTCCAGCAGCGCCTTGGCAACGCGGCCAGGAACGTCAGAGAAGACCAGATCGGCCAGGGACTCATTGGTGCGACGCAGACGTGCAGCCAGAGCCTGCAGCAGCTGGATCGAGACCTCAGGGGAGTTCAGGATAGCCTTGCGCATGTTCTCGTGGCTCAGGCCAGCCAGGCGGGTCTCCGACACGGCGGTGGCGGTAGCGTTGCGTGGGTGTGGATCGAACAAGGCCATTTCGCCAAACAGTTCGCCCGGGCCAAGAACAGCAATCAGGTTCTCGCGACCATCCGAAGAGGTGCGGCCGAGCTTGATCTTGCCAGAAACGATGAAGTACAGACGGTCACCCTGATCGCCTTCACGGAACACCGATGCACCGCGGGACAGATCAACCTCGGTCAATTCTTCGGTTAGCGCGGCGAAAACTTCATCACCAAGCGACGCAAACAGTGGCGCGCGACGCAGTACCTCGATATCCATTAAATCTCCTGTCAACAGTAGTAGGCGCTTACTTCATTGTGCCGTATTCGGTAACAATGTGACAGTTTCCACACGTGGTTTAACCAAGAAAATGTTGAAAATCACGCACATTCGACTAAAACTCGCGAATCTGCTCGCAGAAATCCATCAGCTTCTAAGGGTACCTTGGGTCTATACGAACTTTATGAATGAACTGGGGTCTGGGTGCTGGGAATTTTCAGCTGGCTCGATGTAGTCATCTGCGCTGTGTTGCTGATGTTCTTCATCGTTGGAGTTCGCCGAGGTTTCCTGCTGACAGTTGGCGACATGCTCGGCTTGCTCGTCGGTGGCGTCGCCGCATTCTTCGCGATCCCCCTGGTCTCCACCTTTGCCACGAATCCGTGGTGGCGTGTCGGTCTGATGATCGCCACCGCCGCGGTGCTGATCATCCTCGGCCAAGCGCTGGGACGGGTGATCGCGACCCGGATCAGGCACTGGATGAATGTCGATTTCCTGCGTGCCGCAGACCGCATCGCCGGTGGCGTGCTGTCGGTGTTCATCACCGCAACAATCATTGGTGGCTTGGCCTTTTCCACGGCAAGCATGGGTATCCCGAGGCTTTCGCTGGAGATCAGCAAGTCCAAGATGATCGACACGATTCGCGGCCTGACACCCGAGTTTGTCGATGCGGCCATATCTACCGCACGCTCCAAGGTGATCGCTGAAACCCTGCCCGCGTTCCTGGAGCCTTTCGCCCCTCCGGTGCAGGCGCCAGTGGACACCGAATGGGCCGCCAACGACCTGCAGCTGGCAGCCGCGCAATCGGCGGCCAAGATCTCCGGCACCGCCGTGCAGTGCGGCGTTAACCTGACCGGTTCGGGCTTCGTTGTCGACCACGAATTGGTCATGACGAATGCACACGTGGTGGCAGGATTGAGTGCTGCAACCGTGGAGGTCGGCGGTGACGAAGTTCACCGCGGAAAGGTAGTTTATTTCGATCCGCAGGCGGACATCGCGCTGCTTTATGTCGAGGGACTGCAGGCTGAGCCCATCGACCTGGCCACCGATGACCTGATGCGTGGCGACTCGGCAACATTCGTCGGCCACCCGTCGGGCGGACCGCAGCAGATCCGCGGAGCGCTGATCGCCTCGCGCGCCTTCGTCTCCATCGCCAACATCTATGGCGAAGACCCGTCGCGGATTTCGGTCTACCAGCTCACCGCGGAAGTGGCGCAGGGCAATTCCGGCGGACCGCTGCTGGATGAATCCGGCGACGTGGTGGGTCTGATCTTCGCCAAATCCCGCAGCGATGACGAGGTTGGCTTCGCCCTGAGTCTCGAAGAGATCGAGCAAGCCTTGGAACTCGGCAGCCAGCGGCGCACCAGCATCAAGACCGGCGACTGCGTTTCCGGCTGATGCCTGCGGCTACTTGCCGAGCAAATGCGCGAGCTGCTGCACGGCCAGCTTGTAGCCGTGCACTCCCGCACCGATGATGATCGAGCTGGCTACCGGCGAGATATAGGAATGGTGGCGGAAGGCCTCGCGCTTGTGCACATTGGAGATGTGCACCTCGATGGCGGGCAGCCGCACGCCGCTGATCGCATCGGCCAGCGCTACCGAAGTATGGGTGAACGCACCGGGGTTCATGATGATGCCTGCCGCGGTCGTGCGGGCCTCGTGGATCGCGTCGATGAGCACGCCCTCGTGGTTGGACTGCACCGCGCGCACCTCTAGGCCGTAGGCGGCCGCGGTGTCACGGGCCAGCTGCTCGACATCGGCCAGCGTGTCGTGGCCATAGATTTCCGGTTCCCGGGTGCCCAGCAGGTTCAGATTGGGGCCGTTGAGCAGCAAGATGGTGTTCGATGCGTTCTCAGTCATGAACCCAAATCTATTACACGGCAGGCATAATCCAGCGTCGTTGCGCCGGGTCCGTAATACAAGAAGCCGCCGTTCTTCCGCACCAGCGGTGCAGATGAACGGCGGCTCTTGCGGCAGTGCGTGCAGCGGCTACTTGCCCATGGACTGCGCGATCTGGCTCATGACCGTCGAATCCGAGAGCGTGGTGGCGTCGCCGACCTCGCGGCCTTCGGCCACATCCTTGAGCAGGCGGCGCATGATCTTGCCCGAGCGTGTCTTGGGCAGCTCGGGCACCACCAGCACATGCTTCGGCTTGGCGATCGGGCCGATGTCCTTGCCCACGTGGTTGCGCAGGGTCGCCACGACATCCTCGCCCTCGGCAGGCTCGGTCTGCAGGATCACGAACGCGACCACTGCCTCGCCGGTGGTCTCGTCCTTCGCCCCGACCACCGCGGCTTCGGCCACGTACGGGTGGGCGACCAGCGAAGACTCGATCTCGGTGGTGGACAGGCGGTGGCCGGACACGTTCATCACGTCATCCACGCGGCCCAGCAGCCAGATGTCGCCGTCGTCATCCTTCTTCGCGCCGTCGCCGGCGAAGTACATGTTCTCGAAGCGGGACCAGTAGGTGTCCTTGTAGCGTTCCATGTCGCCCCAGATGCCGCGCAGCATGGCCGGCCATGGTTCGCGGATGACCAGGAAGCCGCCTTCGCCGTCGGCTACGGATTCGCCGGCTTCGTCCACCACGTCGATGGCGATGCCCGGTACAGCCACCTGGGCAGAACCCGGCTTGGTGGCGGTGACACCCGGCAGCGGCGCGATCATGTGCGCACCGGTTTCGGTCTGCCACCAGGTGTCCACGATCGGAGCCGGGTGCTCCTTCTTCTCGCCGTTCTTGCCATTGTTGGAGCCGATGACATCGCGGTACCACATCCAGGCTTCCGGGTTGATCGGTTCGCCCACCGAACCGAGCACGCGCAGCGAGGAGAGGTCGTAGCCGTCCGGGATCTCCCGGCCCCACTTCATGAAGGTGCGGATGGCGGTCGGCGCGGTGTACAGGATGGTGACGCCGTACTTCTCCACGATCTCCCACCAGCGGCCCTGGTGCGGGGTGTCCGGGGTGCCTTCGTAGATCACCTGGGTGGCGCCGTTGACCAGCGGCGCGTAGGTGACGTAGGAGTGGCCGGTGACCCAGCCGATGTCTGCGGTGCACCAGAAGACATCGGTTTCCGGGTGCAAATCGAAGGTGTCGCGGTGGGTGACCGCGGTCTGCGTGAGGAAGCCGCCGGTGGTATGCACGATGCCCTTGGGCTTGCCGGTGGTGCCGGAGGTGTAGAGCACGAACAGCGGGTGCTCGGAGTCGTGGGCCACCGCGGTGTGCTCAGTGGCGGCGTTGCCGACCACGTCATCCCACCACTTGTCCAGCGCGCCGAATTCGGTAGGTTCGCCGTTGCGCTTGACCACCAGCACGTTTTCCACGGTGTGCCCCGGTGCTTCCAGGGCGGCATCCACTGCAGGCTTCAGCGGGCTCGGCTTGCCGCGGCGCCAGGTGCCATCGGCGGTGACCACGAGCTTGGCGTCGGCGTCATCGATGCGGCTGCGCAGCGCGTCGGCGGAGAAGCCGCCGAAGACCACCGAGTGGATGGCGCCGATGCGGGCGCAGGCCAGCATGGTGATCACCGCTTCGGGGATCATCGGCAGGTAGACGGCGACGCGGTCGCCCTTGGCCACGCCCAGGGACTCGAAGGCGTTGGCGGCCTTCTTGACCTCCTCGGCCAGCTGTGCGTAGGTGTAGCTGCGGGTATCGCCCGGCTCGCCTTCGAAGTAGATGGCCACGCGGTCGCCCCGGCCGTTCTCCACATGGCGGTCCAGTGCGTTATAGGCAGCGTTGAGCTTGCCGCCGACAAACCACTTGGCAACCGGCGCTTCAGACCAGTCGAGGGTTTCGGTGAAATCGGTGTCCCAGTCCAGTACCTGGCGGGCCTGGTCCGCCCAGTAGCCCAAGCGGTCTTCCTTGGCTGCGTCGTAGCGGGCCTGGGTGGCGATGGCTTGATCGCTGAAGTCCTTGCTTGGGGCAAAGGAGCGGGTCTCGGTCGACAGGTTGTCCAGGGTTTTCGAATCACTCACTGTGTTCGCGTCCTTCCACGTAGTCACAAACGTTTCTCTGTGATCAAAGTTACAGCCTCGGAGGATGAAGGTGTGCTTTGTGTCACTGTGATAGCGGAAATCGGGTAATTTGTGCGCCAAGCGGTGGATTGAACGCGATGAACAGCATGCCGGGGCGGTGTCCCGGGGTGAAAACCCTGCGCGCTCATGACACGATCTAAAGCGTGGCGAAGAAACTTGAGAATGAAACCGAGCTGGGGCTGAAGCGCCGGGCTCGCAAGATCAACCGGGAACTGGCGCAGGCCTACCCCTACGCGGTGCCCGAGCTGGACTTCGAGACTCCCTTCGAACTGCTGGTAGCGACCGTGCTCTCGGCGCAGACCACCGATGTGCGGGTCAATGCCATAACCCCAGCGCTCTTCGCCCGGTTCCCCAACGCCCTCGCAATGAGCCAAGCCGAGCGTGCCGAGCTTGAGCAGCTGATCCGCCCCACCGGCTTCTTCCGCGCCAAGGCCGATTCCCTGCTCGGGCTATCCGCTGCGCTGGTGGAACGCTTCGACGGCGACGTGCCAGCCAAGCTCGACGAGCTGGTGAAGCTTCCCGGAGTGGGACGCAAAACCGCCAACGTCGTGTTGGGCAATGCCTTTGGCGTTCCCGGAATCACCGTGGACACCCATTTCGGGCGGCTGGCCAACCGCCTGGGCTGGACCGCTGAAACCGACCCGGTGAAGGTCGAACACGCGGTGGGGGAATTATTCGAGAAACGCGACTGGACGATGCTCAGCCACCGGGTGGTATTCCATGGCCGGCGCGTCTGCCACGCCCGCAAGCCCGCCTGCGGAGCCTGCGTCATCGCCAAGCTGTGCCCGTCCTTCGGCATCGGCGAGGAAATACCGGCCAAGGCGAAAGCGTTGCTCAAGTATGAGCTTGCACCAGGACGGGAAGAGCTGCTGGCGAAAATGATCGCCGGAGCAACTCGCCGCGAGCTGAGGGCTGAAGGATACGGATTGGACGCATGAGCGCACGCTTGGAATTGGAACAAGTCATCGCCCGCCATACGGCGCAGGTCGGGGCGACGCAGCGGCTGCCCAACGAATGGGTGATGAACGAGATGGAGCTCGGTGCCGCGCGCCGGGCCGCGGTGCTGATCCTGTTCGGCGCGGCCGGCGAGGCGGCGCTGGAACCGCAGTCCCAGACGGACGACCTGGACCTGTTGTTCGTGGAGCGGGCAGCGACCCTGCGCAAGCATGCCGGGCAGATCGCTTTCCCCGGCGGCGGCATCGACCAGGAGGATCCGAGCGTTGCCAGCGCCGCTCTGCGCGAGGCATGGGAAGAAACCGGCGTGGATACCGCCGGCATCGAAGTGCTGGGTACCTTGGGGGAAACAGAGCTGCCGGTGTCGAACTTCCTGGTCACCCCGGTGCTCGGGTGGTGGCATACCGAATCCGAGGTGTATCCGGCGGACCCGGAAGAAAGCGCTGGGGTATTCCGCGCCCCGGTGGCGCACCTGCTGGATCCGAAGAACCGCTTGACTGGCGTTGTGCATCGCGGCACGCGGAAATTCAAGTCCCCGGCCTTCGATTTCGAAGACCGGATCATCTGGGGCTTCACCGCGATCGTTCTGGACCGTCTGTTCAACGAGCTGGGGTGGACCCGTCCGTGGGATAATCGGCGCGAACTGCGCATGGCCTGAGGCCCGCTATTTCGCGTCCGCGTAATTCCCTGAAATCGCAACACTGACCGGGAAACGCGGCGAGGCCTGGCCGAACAGCGAGCGTCCGGCCAGCATCGCCGCGTGGCGGATCAGCTCCTGCAGCTGCCCAGCCAATTCGGTGGGGCATTCGAAGACAATTTCGTCATGGACGAAGAACACCTGGCGGCAGCTGCGGCTCCACCCAGCCTGATGGATCAGGTGCCGCGCGTGGCCCATCCACACCAAGGCCCACTCGGCCGCGGTAGCCTGCACGACAAAATTCCTGGTGAACCGGCCACGGGCCCGCGCCGCGGAGTCAGCGGCCCGCTGCGATGCCTCATCGCTGGTGGCCCGCTGCGCCTGCAGCCACTGCTCATCTGCGGGAGGGCAGCCGCGGCCAAGGAAACTGCGCACGCCTCCACCCTGTTCGCCAGCCTGCGCCGCCTGTTCGACAAAACGCATGGCAGTGGGAAAGCTGCGGGTCAGCGCCGCGCCGACGCTGCCCGAAGCACCGCCACCTCCGCCATAGATGACCGAGAGCATGCCCAGTTTGGCTTCATCGCGCGAGGCGACAAGCTTGGCATCCAGCAGCCACTGGTACAGGTCGTCTTGCTGGCCAGCCTTTTGCAGCTGCTGGTCATGGGAAATTGCCGCCAGGATGCGCGGTTCCAGCTGCCTGCCGTCGGCCACCACAAAGGTCGACCCCGCCGGGGCGCGAACGACCTGCCGGATGGAATGCGGCAATTGGAGCGCACCGCCGCCTGATGCCGCCCAGCGTCCTGAAATGACGGTTCCCAGCACGTAGTGCGGATGGAACCTGCCATTTTCCACCCATTGATCCAGCCAGGCATCGCCGTGGGTGCTGGCAAGGCGTGAGAGCTTCTTGTATTCGAGGACCTCGGTAATCAGCGGATGCTTGATCTGCTCAAGTTCCCATGCCCGCACCGAACCCACTGCGAAGCCGGCCTTGTGCAGGGCGCGCAGCAGTTCTTGCGGCGAATCGGGATTGAGCCCGGGACTGCCCAACGCCTCAGCCAGCTGCTGGGCCTTGGCAGCCAGCTTGGGAAGCCGTCCGTAGTCGGAGACGCGCTCGCCCAATTGCTCGCGCAGCAGGGCGCGGTGCCCCGGTTCATCCCACGGCAAGCCGGCCGCTTCCATCTCGCAGGCAATCACGGCGCCCACCGATTCGGCATGGATCAATAATTCCAGCCGACGGCGGACATCGGGTTCTTGCGGCAGTGCGTCGCGTTGGGCCAGGTACATGGCGATCAGCTCAGGCAGCGACTCGCCGGTGACAGGCGCGGAGAAGAGCGCATCCTGGTTGGCCCATTCCCTGCCCTGGGGTGGCTGTTCAAGGTTGAAATCATCGAGCGCCTTCGCGCTCAGCGGGGAGCGGTGCAGGATGCGCTGCGCCAAGGAGAGAATGTATGCCTTAGCCAGGAAAACCCCGGCTGCCGCCAGCGGCTGCATCCACGGGGTGGTGCGGAGCATGGCCCAGCGGGGCGAATGCCGTGCTTCGGTTTCGGCGACAAAGCCAGCCAGCTCTTCGCGGGATACCGAGGAAACCGGTTGCAGCGAGTTGCCAGTGTGCTGGTCGCGAAGGTCGATGAGGGCATAGCCATCCGGGTCGGCGGCAAGGAAGGCGATGGCACTCATGGATCTATTGTGCCGTGCCAGTGGACGATATCCCCAGCCGGTTGGCTGGCTGCACGCAGATGAATGGATGGATGCCACGCTCGATGCATGAAATGGCTATCAGAATCCCCATCGGCTAAGCCGCTGAAGAATGCACAACGATTTGTAATGACAGAATCGGATTTCGAGCAGTTGCCGCAGAAGGGAACCAGCGCGCCAGCGGCTGGTGAACGCACTGCGGATGATGAACCGATCTGCACCATCGTGAGCAACGACACGCGGATTATCGAGCGATGCGCGGTGATCGCGGTCGGCGCGGCTGTGCGAATCAACCAATGCGCAGACCCGCAGTTGTTGCCCGGCGATGGTTCGGGGCCGGTGCTGTGGGGCAGCGACATGGCAGCCCTGGCCGAAAACCCGGGCCGGCCGGTAGATGTGCTGGTCGGCTTGGAGGATAGCGAGGCCCTCATCTGGTCTCTGGCCAGCAGGATTCCCAAGGCGCGGGTGGCGGTTCTGCCGTCGGCCAGCCAATGGCTGGGCGAATACCTCGGCCTTTGGGCCATGCGGGCAGGGCATGGGCACACGCTGGCGCTGAATTCCACGGCCGGAGGGTTGGGGACGACAACCCTCTCCCTGCTGCTGGCGCACGCTGGAACACTCAGCGGACTGCGCAGCGCCATGATTGATTTGGATCCGCATTCCCAAGGAGCGTGGCCGCTGGTGTGCGCGCAGCCGCCTATCGGAATCGGCTGGGAGGAATTACAGCAATCCGGCGGTGCGCTGGCGGCCCATCAACTGGCCGAAACTTTGCCGAAACTGCGCGATACAGCCATCCTGACCTGGTCCCGCGCCAACCGAACGCAGGAGCTGGAAGACCAGCTGGTGATTCGGTTGCTGGCTGCGGCCCGGCAAGGGTTCGACCTCGTGGTGGTGGATGCCGGCCGCGCACCGCATCCGCAACGGCTGGCGATGAACCAGTTCATCGACCGGAATATCGCCACCGCCAGTTCCATGACCTTGCCGGCTTCAGGGGAAGTGGTGCTGTGCGGGGAGCAGAAACTGCGCTGCACCCCTCAAGGCTTTCCGGAGATACTTGGTGCCGTCCCTGTCCTTCCGCGGATCAGCAAGGCCCTGGAGCGCGGCCAGCTCTTCGACATTTTCAAATCCCGGGCACTGCGCCAGCACCTGTCTAACCTGTGCCTGATTCCGCAGGTGAAGGAGCAGCACCCATGAGCCCGGGACGGCACAGCCACAATGCCAGCCCAGCAATGGGCGGGCCCGTGCTCGATGCCAAGATTCTCGAATCAGTGCGTGAACGGGCACTGCTCACCGGCGGGCAGCTCGACGCGATTGCCTTGGCCGGAGCCGTCCACGACTCGGGCGTGGCCCTGGGATCGCAGGGCGCCGCCCAGTCATTGGAATCGCTGCAGCACGAAGTGGCAGGATTGTCTGTCCTTGAGCCTTTCGCCCAGCGGCCCGAAGTCACCGATGTCCTAGTGGACGGTCAGGGGAGGGTCTGGACCGATTCTCCGGCCGGACTGGAACCCACTGAATTCCGGTTTTCCTCCCCGGAACAGGTGCGGACGCTGGCCGTGCATCTGGCGACCCTCGCTGGACGACGGCTGGATTCAGCGAGCCCATTCATGGACATGAGCTTGAAGAACTACCGGGTCCACGCCGTGCTGCCGCCAATTGCCACGGACGGTCCGTTGATCTCGATTCGAGTCAAGCGCAGTGCCCAGCTTGAACTGGGCGCGGTTCTGGAAGGATCCAAGGGCTTTTGGCTGCCGCTGCTCCAAGCCATTGTCCAGCGCCAGATGAACTTCCTGATTACCGGCGGTACAGGCAGCGGAAAAACAACCCTGCTGCAAGCCATGCTGGCCGAGACCAACCCGCAGCACCGTTTGGTCATCGTCGAGGACTCGAAGGAGCTGCAGGTGCCGCACCCGCATGTCGTGTCCTTGCAAACCCGTTCGGCCAACGTCGAATCCGCCGGCCAAGTGGAACTGAAGGATCTGGTTGTCCAGGCCCTGCGCATGCGTCCCGACCGCTTGGTCGTTGGCGAATGCCGCGGGTCGGAGATACGCGATTTCCTGGCGGCGATGAACACCGGGCATCAAGGAGCCGCGGGCACCATGCACGCCAACAACCCGCAGTCGGTTCCGGCACGCTTGGCGGCGTTGGGTGCGCTCGCCGGATGGAGTGTGCAGGCAACCGCGTTGCAGGCCTCCAGCGCACTGGATCTCGTCATTCACATGAACAGGGGCAGCCATGGGCAACGTGGACCGGTGGCACTGGGCAGCTTGGAGACCGGTAGCGACGGCCAGATGCAGATGAGGCACCTGATCGATCTGGAGGATGCCGAACCGCTTGCCGAATATGGCCGACGCTTCTTGGCGGACAGGTTCGGCCAAGCACTCGCACGCACCGTCGCCACGGCGCTGGGTAACGAAAGCAACAAGGAGCATTGAACCATGCTGATCCTCATCTTGGGCGCGTTGGCCTTATGGCTCTGGATTCCCGCGCACCCGGCCAGCAAAAGGGCCCCGGGCTCATCGCGCAGACGGTGGAACCGCGGGGCAGAACGCCACCAGGCAGGAGAGCAGCTGCTGAGCACCGACGCACGCATCATCCGTGAATTATCGGCGCTGCTCCGAAGCGGACTGGGGTTCCATCTAGCTGTTGATGCGTTGCTTGAAGCTGAAGATGACACCGGGGACATCATCTGTGCGCTCAAGGATCTCCAAGCAACACATCGGCTCAGCAACAGCGCACCCGGACCGGATGCAGCACAGGGAAAAGGACAGGGACCGGCGGTGCAACGGCTGCACTGGTGCCTGGAGCTCTCCGAACGCAGTGGCGCCAGTCTTGCCGACGTCTTGGAACGGCTTGCCGAAGACCTCGAAAGCGCACTGGTAGCCCAGCAGGCGTTTGACGCGGCCATGGCTGGACCGAAAGCAACTACCAAATTGCTGACCTGGCTGCCGCTGGTGGGGTTTGGATTCGGCCTGCTTCTGGGCATTGACGTGCTGGGCACGATAGCGCGATCATGGGCGGCGCAACTCAGCGTGTTCATCGGGGCATTGCTGTGGATCGCCAATCGGATCTGGTGCCAGCGGCTCATGCATGCAACTTCCAGCCAGGCAATGTCATGATTCTCTTGATTCTGCTCTTTGGCGCTCTTGCCATCGCCTTGGCACTGGGGCCGTCCACTGCGCGAACAAACGGCGAAGGCAAAGCAGCACAATGGCTTTGGAACAGACGGCAGGAGAACGACAAGCCAATCGAGCTGGTCCTGGATCTCAGCGCCAGCCTGCTGGATTCGGGAATGCCCATTACCGAGATCCTGGATCTGCTCGGAAACAGCATTGAACAGTGCGCGGTGCTGCGCAGCGTCGCGCGCTGCCTGGAAATGAACATGGCGTGGGACAAGGCCTGGGAAGCCGTGCCTGCCTGGCTCGCGCCGCTGCGAAAGGCCCTGCACTTCGCTCACAGGACGGGTGCTCCGGCAGCTAACCTGCTGCGCAATACTGCGATTCTGCAACGCCGTGAGCATACGCAGAAAGTTGCACGCCTCGGCGCGCAATTCGGTACCCGCCTTGTGCTTCCCCTGGGGGCTTGCGCCTTGCCGGCCTTCATCGCTTTGGGCGTCGTTCCACTGATCATCGCGTTGTTCCCCAGCTACCAGTAAATCCCGGTCCAAGGTTATGCCCAGCTCGCAAGTAACCGATCTCTGCGCCGTCTGCGCTCGCCGAAGGTAGAAGCACAAGGTTCCCGGCATCGGCGCCGGGGACAGGTATCCAGAAAGGAAAACACAATGAACCGACGGTTCCGTGAAATCAGGGATCTGCTCCAAGAAGAGCAGGGTTCCACCACAGCCGAATTCGCTATGGTCACCCTGGCTGCCGTAGCCTTTGCCGGCCTGCTGATCAGCATCCTGTCCAGCGGCGACGTACGCGGCATGCTGATGGGCCTGATCACTAAAGCACTGTCGCTGTAGGCCATGAGATTCAGTGACGAATCCGGCAGCAGCACTGCAGAATTTGCGGTGCTGCTGCCAGCAGTTGCGATCATGCTGTCCTTGGCTCTGTGCTTTGGTGTCGTTGGGATCCAACAGATTCAAGTTCAGCAGGCGGCCGGGGCCATGGCCAGGGAATTGGCCCGCGGCGAGGATGATGCCACCGCTCGCGCCAGCGGGGTTCGGCTAGCAGGAAACCAAGCCCGATTCTCGCTGTCAACATCCAACGGCTACTCGCAAGTGCACGTTAGCAAAACCGTGCGGCTTCCAATTGCCGGCAGCCTGCAGGTCCACGGACAAGCCAGCGTGGCAGTCGAATGAGCAAGCTGCAACGCCTCCGAAACGAACAGGGCAGCGGGACGGTCATGGCGACGGCGCTCGTCGTTGTTGCGCTGCTTATCGCTGGAGCGGTCCTGGCATGGGTTGCAGCAACACGAGCTGCGATGCAGGCAGCCAGCGCTGCAGACATGTCGGCGCTGGCTGCCGCAGATACGGCCCGTGGGCTGCGTCCCGGCGAACCCTGCACCGTAGCTGCGCAGCTTGCGCAATCCAACGGTGCGCAGTTGGCATCATGCACGGTGGAACCCGGTGGCGAGTCGGTGCGTGTAGCAACCTATGTTCCTGTCGGATTCCGTGCCATGGGCGTGGAACTGTATCAGGCCGAAGCCCGGGCGCGGGCCGGAGCGCCACCGCTGGATGCTCCGATGCCCTGAGCAGGCACATGGGTTCAGCGGTGGTGGGCTGGTTCCACGTCATCGAGCACGGCGGTCAACAGCAAGATGGCGCCAGCCTTGTCCAACGGATTATTGCGGTTTCCGCACTTGGGGGATTGCACGCAGCTGGGGCACCCGTGCTGGCATTCGCAAGCCTGGATGGCATCTCGGGTGGCCCTAACCCAATCGGTGAAGCGCTCGAAACCGCGCTCGGCAAACCCTGCACCACCGGGCTGGGCGTCGTAGACGAAAATTGTCGGATGCCCGGTATCCATATGCAGCGCGGTGGATACTCCGCCAATATCCCAACGGTCGCTCGTGGCAACAAGGGGCAGCAAGCCGATCATGGCATGCTCGGCTGCATGCAAGGCTCCGGGGAATTGGTCAACCGCCAAGCCAGCTCGCAATAGCCGCTGCTCGGTCAGCGTGAACCAAACGGACTTGGTGTTCAGATCCCTGGCTTCAAGTTCCAGGGGCTCTTCTGAGAGCACCTCGTTGGAAGCCACCGACTTGCGCTGGAAGGAAACGACCTGGGTGGTCACCGTCACTTCGCCGAAATGAATCGTCAGGTCCCGATGGTTGCGCTCGCGTTCCTCGGATTCGATGGCGACCGTGGTGAGATCGCGTGCTGTGGTGTAGTAGTCGGGATTGACCCGGGTCACGATCACCACGTGGTTCTGCTCGTCAAGTTCTTCCACATGGTAGCTCGCACCCTGGTGGACATAGATGGCTCCTGGATGCGCCTGATAATGCGTTTGCGGGGAATCCATGGTGCCGAGCAAGGCGCCGGTTTCCGCATCGATGATGTCAACTGGTCCACCGCCATCGGCGCGGATGGAGAACATCGCCGCCGCATGCTGCGGATGTGTCCAAAACCATCCGGCAGGGCGTCGGCGCAAGTATCCGCGTTGCACCAGCGAATCCAGAAGCTGCTCGGTCTGTGGACCGAAAAGTTCGAGCTCTTCAGGGCGCAGGGGAGATTCTTGCGCGGCCGCGCAGAGATGGCCGCTGAGCACATACTTGTTTTGCGGATCAAAGACCGTTGCTTCAACGCCCAAATCGAAGATGGCTTCGGGGTGATGCGCCAGGTAGGTATCCAACGGATCTTCGGCCGCGACAAAGATCGCGAGCGCATCTTGGCCGGAACGTCCGGCACGGCCGATTTGCTGGAAGAACGACGCGCGGGTACCCGGCCAGCCAGCCACCACAACGGCGTCCAGACCAGCAATGTCGATGCCCAATTCCAGCGCCGAGGTCGAGGTGACGCCCAGCAGCTCGCCGTTGCGCAATTGCTTCTCCACCGCTCGGCGCTCATTGGGCAGGTAGCCCGAGCGGTAGGCCGCAATCCGGACGGATAGTTCTGGAGCAAATTTTTCCAGATGCTTGCGAGTGAGCGTTGCGATGGTTTCAGCGCCCCGGCGAGACTTGATGAAGACAATGGTTCGAACATGGTCGGCCATCAGGTCGGTGAGGATCGAGGCGCTTTCGGCAACGGCGGTGCGACGTATTGGCGCACCGTTTTCACCTCTGTGCTCGCTCATCGGAGGTTCCCACAAAGCCATCACCAGTTCGCCGCTGGCAGAGAAATCATTGGTTACCGCTTGCGCTGGTGCTCCGATGAGGCGACCGAAGGATTCTTCCGGGTCTGAGCTCGTAGCGGACGCACCGATGAACACCGGGTAATTGCCGTAATGGGCGCAAACGCGTCGCAATCGGCGCATCAGGTTGGCGACGTGCGCGCCGAAGACTCCGCGGTAGGAATGCGCCTCATCAATGATGATGTAGCGAAGGCGCTTGAAGAACCGGGACCAAGCCGGATGGTTGGGCAGGATGCCGCGATGAAGCATATCGGGATTGGTGAAAACGAAGTTGGCATGCTGGCGTACCCAGGCACGCGTTGCCTGATCGGTATCCCCATCGTAGGGAGCGGCTCGGACACCGGGAACCTTCAAGGATTCCACCGCGGATAGCTGGTCGGCCGCCAGCGCTTTGGTGGGGCAGATATAGAGCACCGATGCTCCGGCATCGGCATCGTTGAACCCGCTGTCCTTGGCCCGAAGTAATTGTTCCAGGCACGGCATCAGATAGGCCATGGACTTGCCCGAAGCGGTGCCGGTGGAAACGATGGTGTGATGGCCATCGTGGATGAGATTAGCCGCCTGTGCTTGGTGCAGCCATGGCTGCTGGATGCCCAGACCCTGGAAGATCTCGATGAGCTCGGCGCTGAGCCACTGGGGCCAAGGGCTGGTGATCTCGTCCTTGGCAGCCCTGGTGCGGCGGTGCACCACCGCGTCTGGATCATTGGTCCGGTCGAAGGGATCTAAGAGAGAACGCACTGACTTCACGAGGACGCCTTCCGGACCGGGAACTGCTGGAGTTAAAGACTATCGCCGTGCTTGACGCGGATACGTCAAGCACGGCGATGAGAGCGACTGTGGAGGCGCTAGGCCTTGAACATGACAACCTTGCCCAGCGAAGTCCAGCCCAGTGAAGCATAAAGCTGCTGGCCATCGACGGAAGCGATCAGCAGGCCTTCATCAACATCGTGTTCCTGGGCCAGCGAAGCCAGCGCACGCATGATCAAGGTGCCGAGGCCCTGGCGGCGGAAATCGGCGCCGGTGATGATGCGGTCGAAGATCGCATATCCGTCGACTGCCGAGACGTGGCCGGAGGCGGCAACTACTTCCTGGTTGTCTTCAGGATGCAGCGACACATAGGCATGCGTGCCATCGCGTTCGATCTGGAAAATGAAGCCGTCTGCAGGCAGCGGGACCTCGACATCGTGGACGGCTAGTTCAGTGACCATCAGCGCTTCGTCGTCGGCGGTGACCTGCAGGCCAACTTCGGTCGCCATTGCGACCAGATTCTCGGCGGAGTCGTCGAATGCCGTCAGGCGGCGGTTTGGGTGCTTCGCCAAGGTCTCGGCGACTGCGGCGAGTTCCTCTTTGGAAGGGCCATAGATGACGTATTCCCAGTCTTCTGTGGTGTCGTGGCGCAGCGCAGCGTGGACTCGTCCTTCGTTACGAGTTTCATAACCACGAGCCCCAGCCCAGCCTGCTACCCAGGTGCCAATCAGTTCATCGCTTGCGTTTGATGCCATAATTTGACCCTACCTTGTCTTTCCTAGGAATTAGCTGACATTGAACTAATCGTTGCCTACTTGAAACTATCGCACTGGCCGAGAGCCCGATATTCCCGGGAAAGATCAATGTGACATTGCTCTTTTCCTCGGCGTTTCGCGGCCCGAAGCTACTAACATTGTAGGGTGGCCATTCATCGCATAGTTCTGTATTACGCATTTACTCCGCTCCCAGATCCGGAGGCAATCCGCCTTTGGCAGCGCTCTCTGCTTGAGCGCTGGGGCCTGCGCGGACGCATCATCATCTCCAAAGACGGCATCAACGGCACCGTGGGTGGCGAGATCTCCGCAGTCAAGGCCTACGTCAAGGCCACCCGGGAACTTCCCGCATTCAAGAAGATGGATATCAAGTGGTCTGAAGGCTCGGCTGAGGACTTCCCGCGTATCTCCGTCAAGGTTCGCGACGAGATCGTCACCTTCGGCGCCCCTGGCGAACTCGAAGTCGACGAGAATGGCGTGGTTGGTGGCGGCACCCACCTGCGCCCCGAAGAGCTGCACGAACTGGTTGACAGCAAGAAGCAGGCCGGCCAGAAGGTGCACTTCTTCGATGGCCGCAACGCCTTCGAAGCGCAGATCGGCAAGTTCAAGGACGCCATTGTTCCTGACGTGGAGACCACCCGTGATTTCGTTGCAGAACTGGATTCGGGCAAGTACGACCACCTGAAGGACCAGCCGGTGGTCACCTACTGCACCGGCGGCATCCGCTGCGAGGTGCTCTCGGCCTTGATGGTCAAGCGCGGTTTCCAAGAGGTGTACCAGATGCAGGGCGGCATCGTCCGCTATGGAGAGAAGTACGGCGATGCAGGCCTCTGGGAAGGTTCGCTGTACGTCTTCGACAAGCGCATGCACACCGAATTCACCGAAGACGCGGTGACCATCGGCGAATGCGTGGGCTGCCAAGGCCCGACGAACAAGTTCGAGAACTGCTCGAACCCTGCCTGCCGCAATCTGCGCCTGTTCTGCGAGGACTGCGCGAAGGATGAAGAACTGCGCCGCTGCCCAGAGTGCAGCACCGTGGACGCCTGATCACCGCATGGACCAACTGCGGCCCGGACTTTCGAAGTCCGGGCCGCAGTCCTATCTTGCCGCCGCCGGCCACAAGCCAGTCGAGGCGTCCTTGACATCGGTCTCTTCCACCTCGGTCCGGTAAATCTTCAGCCCGCGTGCTTGGTAATTCGGCAGCGCCGCCGGGCCGTCCAATGAGCACGTATGCAACCACACCCGGCTGACCGCAGGCAGCTGCGTCCAGCGTGAGCCCAGGGTCCAAGCCTGTCGCAGCGCTTCGCTGAGCAGCACTCCGCCGAGGCCGCGACCGGTAGCTTCAGGAAAGAGCCCGAAGTAGAAGATCTCGACTTCGCTGCCGGCTTCCACGACTTCCGTGACGAGCTCCACGTACCCCTTGGGCGCACCCTGTTGGTAGAGCACCCACGTTTCAGAGCCGGGACGCCGGAGCACTTCCTCCCACTGTTCGCGGGTGGAATCCAGGCGATCAGCCCAGTTCAACTCGCTTCCGACGCTTTGGTAGAGGAACCGCGAAAATTCCGGGGTGATCTCCTGGGCCAGTTCAATCCGGGCATCCTCGGGCAGGGATTTGGACGAAGAAATGACCTCTGCAGGATTGAGCTGTTGCAGATAGGTCACGGTTACTTGGGTCATGCCCACATCATAGGTCGGGCCAAGTTGACTAGCCTAGCTCACGCCGGTTGCGTTACTCGGTAGACTTGGCGATGTGAATGCTGCTGAATTTTCTTCCATTGATGACGCTCCGCAGAGCCATAATCAACTGCTCATCGACTCGCTGGCCAAAGACCTGACTGATGTCGGGTACAACTATGAAAATGTCGAGGGGCTGCTGGGCGAGGAAGCTGCCGCGGCATTTGCGCGCGACCAGCTGCACCCGGCATTGCGCAATCTGGATCGGCGCGGGGAGGATACCTCTCTGGCTTGCGTAGTTCGCCTCTTCCAATTGGGGCAGACCCAGGAAGAGGCTGCTATCAATGCCGCCTTCCCGACGCTGAAGACCGACGGCCTGCTCAAGCTGGGGCTGGTCGAGTCCTGGGCCAGCGGTTACCGTGCCAAGATCGCATTGGCACTGCATTCATCTGATGCCGATGGCGAATTGTGGGTGGCCCACGACTTGGGCGCACACCAACGACCCGGCGTGCTGCGCACGGACCATGTGCTCGGCATTGGCCAGGCTTCGCTGACCCTGGCGCAGATCACCATCCGCGAAAAGGTCGAGCGCGCCCTGGACTTGGGCACCGGCTGCGGTATCCAGCTCTTCCATCTGCTCTCGCATGCGGAACACGTCACCGCCACCGATCTGTCGGCCCGCGCCTTGGGATTTACCCGGTTCAACTTGATGCTCAACCACGAGGCCTTGGCGCTGGATCCGGGGAATCTGGATTCCCGGGTCACCTTGCTCCAGGGAAGCCTGTTCGAGCCGGTGGCCGGATCCGCGTTCAACTTGATCGCAAGCAATCCGCCGTTCGTGATCACTCCGCGAAGCAGCAACGAACGGGCCAAGGACCGTTTCACCTACCGTGATGGGGGAATGGCTGGCGACACCTTGGTGAGCACCCTGATCGAGCAGGCTCCCGAATTCTTGGAGCCGGGTGGTTCCATGCAAATGCTTTCAAACTGGGAGATTCCTCTTCTAGACGATGAATCGAACCAAACATGGGATGCCCGGGTGCGCCAGTGGTTCGGCGACAAGCTGGACGTGTGGGTGATTGAGCGCGAGCAGACGACCCCAAGCGGCTACGCCGAAACCTGGTTGCGCGACTCTTCGCAGACCGAAGACAGCAGCTCGTATGTCTCCGCCTACAACGCGTACCTCGATGACTTCGAGTCCCGCGGCGTGGGGGCCATCGGCTTCGGCTTGGTGTACTTCCGCCGCCCGGTTGCAGGCCGCCCTGTCCTGCAACGCTACGAGCAGATCTCGCATCAGGTGGAACAGCCGCTCGCCCCGACATTGGAGCGGGATATCGCGATGGCTGACCAGCTGGCAGAGGCCGGCGAAGGGTTCAAGGATTGGCACCTGCTGGTGCCTGAGGACGTCACCGAGGAACGCCACCAGCGTCCGGGAGCAGAGCACCCGGGCGTGATCTTGCTGCGCCAGGGTGCTGGCCTGCGCCGAACTGAATTGCTTGATACTGCGCAGGCTGGATTTGTTTCCGCCTGCGATGGCGATTTATCTGTATCGCAACTAGTCAACGCGCTGGAATCGCTGATAGGCGAGGGGCAGGAAGACTTCTCCGACGTGCTTTATGAAGCAGTGAAGAGACTCTTGCGACATGGCCTGCTTCAGAAAATGTGAAACAAGCGCTAAAGTTTTTCCCTATGACACGGAACACAATTGAGGAACAAGGTGGAGCCGCCTCGCAGGATGCGGCGAAAATACCACAAGTTGTCTCGATCACTGACCCCCAAGCGATTCGAGCGTTGGCGCATGATGCTCGACTGATTGTCTTGGATGAGCTCTTTGCTTCGCAGACCACTCGCACCGCTACGGAACTTGCATCGCTGTGCGCGTTGACCCCCAGCGCAATGAGCTATCACCTTCGGGCGCTGGAGAAGTACGGATACGTGATTCGTGCGGCCAGCGAGGGAGACGCCCGCGAGCGCCGTTGGCGTGCGGCCGGTGAACGGCTTGAGCTGAACACGCAGATCGACTCGGCCAATGCCAAGACCGCGTACTTGAACGTGCAGTTGAACGCATTCCGCACGCGGCTTAATGCCGAAGTCCAACGCCGCGAAGCAGAAGCGAAGGCCGGAATCGCTCCGGAGCCTGACCGCCCGCCGATGCTGACTAGCGGTTTGGTCTTCCTCTCGGAGGCCAAGCAACGCGAGTTCAACCGCCGGATGCTGGATCTCGTGTACGAATACGAGGCACAGGCAACAGCCGAGGAACGCAGTATTGATTCGCGGCGTATGTTCTACTTAATCTCATTGCTTCCCGAATACCAGAGCATGGGGGAGGCGACATCATAAGCATGCCCGGCTCAGGGAGCGCAGATCCTTCGGTGTAAGATCATCGAGAAATGTGCTTATAGAGTAGGCATGAAGAACGAAGCTGCGATGGCGGATCGAGCAACGCCCGGGAATGGGTGCCGAAGGTCCGTGTTGTCTAAAGGAGTGCTGTGCCCCCCAAGGCCAAGGAAAAGACTGGTAAGAAACTCGTAATCGTGGAGTCTCCTGCCAAGGTGAAGTCGATCGCCAAGTATTTGGGCGAAGGCTTTGACGTGGATGCCTCTGTGGGCCATATCCGCGACCTTCCGCAGCCCTCGGAACTGCCAACCGAGCTGAAGAAAACCTCGGTAGGCAAGTTCGCTGTCGACCTGGACAACGACTTCGAGCCGTATTACATGGTCTACCCGGACAAGAAGAAGCGCGTTTCCGAACTGAAGGCGAAGCTCAAGGAAGCTGACGAACTCTACCTCGCAACCGATGCGGACCGCGAGGGCGAAGCCATCGCGTGGCACCTGTTGCAGGTCCTGAAGCCAAAGGTTCCGGTACGCCGCTTGGCCTTTACCGAAATCACCAAGGAAGGCATCGCCCGCGCACTGGAGAACATGCGCGAACTTGATACCGACCTCGTCGACGCCCAGGAAACCCGCCGTGTCCTGGACCGCCTCTACGGTTACGAAATTTCGCCGGTGCTCTGGCGCAAGGTGGCCCGAGGCCTGTCCGCAGGCCGCGTGCAGTCCGTGGCAACCCGTCTGGTCGTTGAGCGCGAACGCGAACGCATGGCCTTCATCCCCGCCGGATACTGGGACGTGAAGGGCAACTTCGCTACCACTGACGGCGAAGCTTTTGCGGCAAAGCTGTCGGCAGTAGACGGCGCCCGTGTCGCCTCCGGCCGCGATTTCGATGACCGCGGCCAGTTGAAGGCCACCCGCAACAAGCTGGCTCACCTTGACCAGGAATCGGCCCAGTCGCTGGTGGCCAACCTGTCGAAGACCGACTTCGAGGTGACCTCTGTCGAGGACAAGCCGTACACCCGTCGTCCGGCAGCGCCGTTCACCACCTCCACGCTGCAGCAGGAAGCATCCCGCAAGCTGCGCTGGAGTTCCAAGATCACCATGCAGATCGCACAGCGCCTGTATGAAAACGGCTACATCACCTATATGCGTACCGACTCGGTCTTTCTCTCGGGCGAGGCTGTGACTGCCGCGCGCAAGCAGGCCACCGAGCTGTACGGAGCAGATTCCGTTCCAGCCAAGCCGCGCGTCTACAAGGCGAAGAGCGATGCGGCGCAGGAAGCCCACGAAGCCATCCGACCGGCCGGGGACATGTTCCGCCGCCCGAAGGACGTGCGCTCCTCGCTGTCCAAGGACGAATACGCGCTCTACGAGCTGATCTGGAAGCGCACCGTCGCCTCGCAGATGGCCGATGCCAAGGGCTTCACTGCCACCATCAAGCTGCAGGGCACCGCCAGCGATCAGCGGGTGGCCGAGTTCTCGGCATCCGGCACCGTCATCACCTTCCGCGGTTTCCTTTCCGCCTACGAGGAAGGCAAGGACGAGCAGGCTGTGGAAGCCGCGGCAGAGAATTCTGAAGCCCGCCTGCCGCAGCTGGCCGTGGGCCAGCAGCTGGCTGGCGACGAGCTGACCGCACTGGGCCACGAGACCACACCTCCAGCTCGTTACACCGAAGCGTCGATCGTGGCTGAGCTGGAAAAGCGCGAGATCGGCCGCCCGTCGACCTATGCGCCAACCATCTCCACCATCATGGACCGCGGCTACGTCACCAAGCGTGGCGGCGCCCTGGTGCCGAGCTGGATCGCGTTCTCGGTGATCCGCCTGCTCGAAGAGCACTTCGCGAAGTACGTGGACTACGATTTCACCGCCCGGCTGGAAGATGATCTCGATGAGATCGCCAACGGCCAGCGTGCCCGCACGGACTGGCTGAACCTGTTCTACTTCGGCAAGGGCGCTGATGCCGAGACCGAGGGCCTGAAGCATGTGGTCGACAACCTGGGCGATATCGATGCCCGGGCGATCAATTCGATCAAGGTCACCGACGACATCACCTTGCGTGTGGGCAAGTTCGGCCCGTATCTGGAACGCGCCATCCCGGAAGGTGCCGAGGAAGGGACCGAGCCGCAGCGCGCCAACGTGCCTGAGGACCTGGCGCCGGATGAGCTGACTGCCGAAAAGGCCGAGGAGCTCTTCGCCAATTCGCAGGTCTCGGAAAAGGACCTGGGCAATGATCCGGAAACCGGTCGCAAGATCGTGGCCAAGGATGGCCGCTACGGCGCCTACGTCACGGAGATCATTCCGGAACCGACCGCGGAGGAATTGGCGGCGCTGCCGGTCGAGTACTACAAGAACGGCAAGCCCAAGCCGCCGAAGAAGCCAACCAAGGTCAAGCCGCGCACCGCGTCGCTGTTCAAGTCCATGACCGTGGAATCGGTGACCCTGGAAGAAGCCCTGAAGCTGATGAGCCTGCCTCGTGTGCTGGGTGCTGACGCCGAAGGCGAAGAGATCACCGTGCAGAACGGCCGCTTCGGCCCGTACCTGAAGAAGGGCAGCGATTCGCGCTCCATCGAGAGCGAAGAGCAGATCTTCACGATCACGCTGGACGAGGCGCTGGCGATCTACGCGCAGCCGAAGCAGCGCGGCCGGCGTGCCGCGGTGCCGCCATTGGCCGAGTTCGGCGTCGACCCGACCAGCGAGAAGAACATCGTGGTCAAGGACGGCCGCTTCGGCCCGTACATCACCGACGGCGTCACGAACATCACCGTGCCGCGCGGCACCTCGCTGGAGGAGCTGACCCGCGAGCAGGCTATTGAACTGCTGGCGGACAAGCGTGCCCGCGGACCGGTGAAGCGCACGGCAAAGAAGGCGCCGGCCAAGAAGGCCCCGGCGAAGAAGGCTACGGCCAAGAAGACCACCGCAAAAAAGACTGACTAGTCTTTCTTGCCAGGCCTAACGAGGAGCGCACCATGAGACTCGGTGTATTGGATATCGGTTCGAATACCGTTCACCTCTTGCTCGTCGACGCATATCCGGGTGCCCGCCCGGTTCCCTATGCCTCGCACAAGCGACCCCTGTCCCTGGTGCGCTACCTCAATGAGTATGGTGCCATCACCGAGGAAGGCCAACTCGAGCTGATCTCCTTCATCAAGGAAGCTGCGCAGTTTGCAGAGAACCATCAGGTCGAGGACTTCATGGCGTTCTGCACTTCCGCGATCCGCGAATCCTCCAACGGCGCTGCCGTGCTGGAACGCGTCGAGGCGGAGACTGGCGTGAGCTTGATGGAACTGACCGGCGAGGAAGAAGCCGGCATGACCTTCTACTCGGTACGCCGCTGGTTCGGCTGGTCATCTGAATCCATCTTGAACCTGGACATGGGCGGCGGCTCGCTGGAACTGGCCCTGGGCGTTGACGAGTTCCCCCAAACCGCATTCTCCGTGCCACTGGGCGCCGGCAGGCTGACCCGCGAATGGCTTCCCAACGATCTGCCGTCGATGAAGGAAGTCAAGGAACTGCGTACATACGTACGCGATGTCCTCGCCGACCCGACCACTGAACTGCGCCAGTACGGCAAGCCCACCTTGGCCACCGCGACTTCCAAGACTTTCCGTTCCCTGGCGCGCATCACCGGCGCCGCGCCGAGCACGGAGGGTCCTTACGTCAAGCGTGTGCTCCATCGGGATGCACTGAAATTATGGACCAACCGCTTGACGGCGATGAGTTGGGCAGAACGTGCAGAATTGCCCGGCGTTTCAGAGATCCGCGCCCCGCAATTGCTCGCTGGCGCGATCGTAGCCCACGAGGCGATGAGTGCCCTGAAGCTGAAATCTGTGCGAATTTGCCCTTGGGCTATCCGTGAAGGCTTGATGCTGAGACGATTTGATCACGTGATGTTTGACTCTGCGACACCGCTCAGTAGTAGCGTGGGAGTTGGGGAAGTAGCGCTGGACAACGAGAAGTACAAGTTTCTCGCCAAACCCAGCAGCTAACCTTCTTGGCTAAACGGTGCCTGCAAAGTGGGCACGGTAACAGGAGGCAAGGCATGGAAGACCAGAAGAGCACAATGAAGGTGCCAGTCACCCTCTCCAGCGCGTCAGTTTATCCGCTGACCGTCCATGATGCCTTCGCTATGGCCAAAGACGTGGGATACGACGGGCTGGAAGTGCTGATTACCGGCAATGCGGCCAGCCAATCTGCCACCGCGCTCAAAGCCTTGATGGACAAGTACCAGCTGCCGATCCTGGCCATTCATGCTCCGACACTGCTGCTCACCCAGCAGGTGTGGGGCTCTGCCTGGGCAAAGATTGAACGCTCGGTCATCCTGGCTCAAGCCGTCGGCGCCAGCGTGGTTGTCGCCCACCCGCCATTCAGGTGGCAAGGTTCCTACGCCGAGGAATTCGCCGAAGGCGTGCAGCGGCTGACCGACACCACTGGGATGAAAATCGCCGTGGAGAACATGTATCCGTGGCGTGCCCGGGGCCGAGAAGCCAAGATGTATCTTCCGCACTGGAACCCCGTCCCGCAGCACTACCAGAATGTGACCTGGGACTTCTCCCATGCCGCCATCGCCAATATGGATTCACGCCAAGCAGTCGAGGATCTGGGCCAGCGACTGGCGCACGTGCACCTGTGCGATGGCCTGGACAACGGCAAGGACGAGCACCTGGTGCCAGGCCTGGGAACCCAACCGGTGGCCGAAACTCTGCAATACCTGCGCGATGCCAACTGGGACGGAACCATAGCCGTCGAGGTGTCAACCCGCAAAGCGCGCAATGCGGGACAAAAGGAAGAATGGCTGGGAAAGACCCTAGAATTTGCCCGCCAGCACTTAACAGTCGGCAGTGACCCCAAGCCAATGACACAATAGCCATATGAGTGAAGAAACAAAGAATCTGTCCCTGTCCTTCCTCGGTGCTGGCTCCATGAACGGCGCCATCCTGCGTGGCATCATCGGATCAGGCCATGATCCGAAGCTCATCACCGCCACCGTCCGCAGCGGAAAGCGCGCTGCAGAACTGCGTGAGCTTGGCATCAACGTCCTGGTCAGCGAGGACGACCCAGAATCCAACCGAAAGGCCGCGGCCAGTGCCGACATCATTTTCCTGGGAGTGAAGCCGGTCGGCATCACCGACCTGTGCGAAGAGATTTCCGGATCCCTGGACGCACAGAAGGTCGTTGTTTCCGTGGCCGCCGCAATCACCCTGAGCAGCATGCAGGCACATCTGCCGCAGGGCCAGCCGGTGATTCGCTCCATGCCGAACACCCCTTTGATGGTCGGTGCAGGCGTTGTGGGCATCAGCCCGGCTGAAAGCGTCAGCGAAGAGCAAACCCAGCTGGTCACCGACCTGCTCTCCGGCTCCGGCGATGTGCACGTCATCGGCGAGGATCAGCAAAACGCGCTCTCCGCAATTTCCGGTTCCGGCCCTGCCTATGCCTTTTACCTCGCTGAAGCCATGGCCAACGCCGGTGTGGCCATGGGCTTGGACGAGAAGCTGTCCATTGCGCTGTCCCGTGCCACCGTGGCTGGCGCAGGCAAGATGCTCTCGGACCCTGATGCGGATCCGGCGGCCCTGCGCAAGGCAGTGACCAGTCCAAAAGGCACCACCGAGCAGGCCATCGCCACCTTCGATGAGCACGGCATTCCAAAGATCATTGCTGCCGGAACCCAAGCGGCAGCGGCCCGTGCGGCCCAATTGAGCGACGAGCTCGGCTAGACCCCAACACGTGAAACGGCGGTGGCCGGCAACCAACTGGATGCCGGCCACCGCCGTTTTCGAATCCTTTGGCCCTAGGGGCGTGCCGCGAAACGCTCCAGCAGATCCACGTGCCCCGAGACGATCAGGACATCTCGACGCGTCACCATGGTATCGGGGATGGCGTAAGTGAAATCCTCACCAGGGGACTTCACCCCGACAATGGTCACCCCGTACTTGGAGCGGACCTGGGACTGGGCCAAGGTGAAGCCCTGGGTCTCCTTGGGCGGGTACATTTTCACGATGGCGAAGCCGTCATCGAATTCGATGAAGTCGAGCATGCGACCGCCGACCAGGTGCGCGGCACGCACCCCGGCATCGGCTTCCGGATAGATGACATGGTTGGCGCCGATGCGCGTAAGGATCTTTCCATGGGACGGAGTGATGGCCTTGACCCACAGGTGCTCGATGCCCAGATCCACCAGGTTGACGGTGATCAGCACCGAGGATTCGATGGAAGTGCCGACGCCCACGACAGCAGAGGAGAATTCCTGGGCGCCGAGCTGGCGCAGCGCATCGATGTTGGTTGCGTCGGCCGCGACAACGTGGGTCAGGGTGCTGGCCCACTGCTGGACGAGCTCCGGGCTGCGCTCGATGGCCAGCACTTCGCGGCCCTGCTTGACCAGCGTCTCGGCGACAGAGGCACCGAAGCGGCCCAAGCCGATCACCAGCACCGGGGCATTGTGGTCCATGTTCTTGTCAGCCAATGAGCGGCCTTTCTTCTGGAAGTCTGAACAACGTGTTGCGGTGGCGCATGGTCAATGCGCTGGCGAGTGTAATGCTGCCGATGCGTCCGGCAAACATCAACGCACTGAGCACATATTTGCCAGCCGGAGGCAGTTCTTGCGATACGCCGGTGCTCAGCCCCACGGTAGCAAAGGCCGAAATCGACTCGAACAGGGCACGCGAGAAGCCCACTGATTCATCAATGGTCACCAGTGCCCCGGTAGCGACCATCACCAGCGACGCGCCCATGGCGACCACTGAGATGGCCACGCGCATGGTGCCCTGAGGAATCTGCCGGCCGAAGGCCTTCGCGTCCGTATCGCCGCGGACCTCTGCCAGAATGGCCAAGAACATCACGGCAATGGTGGTGACCTTGATGCCGCCAGCGGTGGAAGCTGAACCGCCACCGGCAAACATCAATGCGTCGGTCAGCAGGACGGTCACCTGGTGGATGTCGTTCTGGTCCACCAGATTGAATCCACCGGAACGGGTCATCGTCGAGGCGAAGAATCCATGAATGATCTTGTCGCTCAAGGACAGACCCCCAATGGTCTTGGGATTGGCCCATTCGAATACCAGCCACAGGAAGGATCCGGCAAAGAGCAGGATCGTGGTGGTGAGCATGGTCAGCTTAGTATGCAGGTTCCACTTCTTGATGTTGAACTTGTGCGCCAGGAGCACCATGATGACCGGGAACCCCAAGGAACCGGTGAAAACGCCGGCCATCAAGGGTCCCAGGATCCACAGGTCGGTTTCATAGGGAACCAAACCATCGGAGTGCGGGGTGAAGCCTGCATTGTTGAAAGCCGAGACTGCATAGAAAATTCCGTGCCAGATGGAGGACAGCACGCTTTCGCCCAGAATGTAGAAGCGCGGGATCAAGAACAGCGCGATCACCGCCTGCAGGCTGATTGCCGTGAGGATCACGATGCGCAGCAGCGAGCTGACCTCGCCCAGCGCAGAGGCTCCAGAACTGTTCATGGAGTTCTGGGCCATCAGCTTGGCTCGCACGCCCAGCTTGCGCGATACCGCCAGGGACATGATGGAGGCCAAGGTCAAAATGCCCAACCCTCCCATGAACGTCGCGACCAGCATGATCAGCTGGCCGGCAAATGACCAGTGCACCGCGGTGGAGACGGTGGTGAGGCCGGTGACGCACACCGCCGACACCGCCGTGAACAATGCGTCATGCAGCGCGGTGGCTTCTCCGGTGGCCGAGGAAAACGGTGCGGCCAGCAGGGAGGTGAACAGCGTGATAGCCAAGAGGAAAGCGCCAAGAGTCAAGCGCGCGGGGGAGCGCACGGTGAAGTCGGCGACTGCGATGCGAACCGCCAGCCATTTCTTGCGTCGCCGTTCACGCATTTCAGCTGCCCGGGCACTGGGGCCCGGTGCACTGGCTGTGCTCATTTATTTCTCGCCGTTTCCTTGGGAACAGTACTTTGCCATGCGGAATTGAAGTCCTCCTAGTAATTTACGCGTTTCCACCGCTAAACGCTTGCGTTGCCCGCCTGAAGACCCGACAAGCCTCGCAATCTGCCATAAATTCATGAGTTGGATCACTATCGGGTAGCCTGAAATCGTGTTAGATCCGCAGCATGCCCCACGGTCCACCATGGTGATGTGGGATGAACAGTATCTGAAGTACAAATTCAGCGACTGGCATCCGATGCACCCTTCGCGGCTAGAGCTGACCTATCGGCTCAGCGACGAGCTGGATGTTTTCGATGCGCAGAACGTCTCGATCCAGGCGCCAGAAGTTGCCGAGGACGCGGTTATCGGCACGGTTCACGACCAGACCTATATCGACCAGGTACGACGGGTCAGCAACGATCCGGCACTGGTTGCCGAAGAATTCGGCTTGGGCACTGAAGACGACCCGGTATTCGCCGGGATGCATGAAGCAGCCGGACGCATCGTGGGAGGCTCGGTGATGGCGGCCCAAGCCATCATGGATGAAGATGTTGTCCGTGCGGTGAATTTCGCCGGCGGCATGCACCATGCAGCGAAGAGCAAAGCCAGCGGTTTCTGCATCTACAACGACGCTGCCGCCGCGATCCATCGCATGCTGGAACAGGGCGCGAAGCGCGTAGTCTACATCGATGTCGACGCGCATCATGGGGATGGCACCGAATCGATCTTCTGGGATGACGAACGTGTGCTGACAATTTCCATCCACGAATCGGGGTTGTCGCTTTTCCCGGGAACCGGATTTGCCAATGAAATCGGCGGCAAGGATGCCCAGGGCAGCGCAGTCAACGTCGCTCTTCCGGCCATGACCGGGGACTCTGGGTGGATGCGTGCTTTCCATGCGATCGTTCCCCAACTGGTGCGCGCCTTCAAGCCGGAAATCATTGTCTCCCAGCATGGATGCGATGCGCACCGTGATGACGACATGACCAATTTGAAGCTGTCGGTCGATGCCCAACGCCAGGCCGCCTTGGATATTTCCCTGCTGGCGGACGAACTGTGCGAAGGTCGTTGGCTGGCTACCGGAGGCGGGGGTTATAACGTCACTGCCGTCGTTCCGCGTACCTGGACCCATCTGACCGCGATTGTCGCCGGCAAGCCGGTGCCGTTGCGCACCTATGTCCCCGAGACTTTCCGCCGCTATGTCCTGGAGAAGTACGGGCGTGCCATGCCTTATCTCATGGGCGACGATGCCCAGTTGTGGTGGCGCAATTGGGAAGTTGGCTATGATCCGGCCGATCCGGTGGACCGGACCATCATCGCTACCCGCAAAGAAGTCTTCCCGCTCTTTGGCCTTGATCCCTGGTTTGACTAGCATCGGGTCGATGCGACCACTGGGCGCAGCAACAAGACTTCACAGCTTTTTCGACAAGTAAATCGATTGCCATTCATTCATATGCCGTTAGGGTTATGAGTGTGGCAATTGATGAAGTATTTTCGGCGTTGGCTGAGCCGACCCGACGCAGGATCATAGAAGCGCTCAAGTCCGAGCCGAAAGCCGTGGGCACCTTGGTCACGGAACTGGAGATTTCCCAGCCGACCGTTTCCAAGCACCTGAAGGTATTGCGCGAAGCTGAGCTGGTGAGCATGGCCGCTGCCGGGCAGCGGCGCATCTACAGCATCGACACCGCTGCGCTCGAAGACCTCGTGCATTGGTGCACCGAATTGGTTCCTGCACCAGCGGTGGACCAGGAACCGGCAACGGCCGAAACCGGAACCGAGGGGCAGCTGGCTGTGGCATCGAATCCGACCGCCCAGCAGATCGGCCGCCGCGTGGGCCAAGGCTTGGAACAAGTTACGGGACGTGCGCAGGAATTCTTCGAGAAACTTCCTCGGTTCGGACGCCGACGCTAGGCGTTGTCCAGTCTTCGACGCTGCAACCGGGCAAAATGGTCAATCTTTTAAGTTACGCGCGCAATCCTGTTTTATAACAAGAAAATTTTGTTCAGAATGCCCAGCATGGCATTCTCGTGTGCGGGGCAGTGACGCCGGCTATGAGGCCCCTCGTGCGCCTGTGCCTGCCCCAAGTGATGAGGAGAAGAACTTGGACAAGCACTTAGCGACGATTCGCGACGAAGTCTTCCGCCGCAATCCCGGCGAAGCAGAATTCCACCAGGCCGTCACAGAAGTATTCGAGAGCCTTGAAGCCGTATCGGTCAAGCACCCTGAATACGCTGAAGCCGCAATCCTGCAGCGTTTGTGCGAACCTGAACGCCAGATCATCTTCCGCGTGCCATGGGTTGACGACGAGGGACGCGTGCAGATCAACCGCGGCTTCCGCGTTGAATTCAACTCGGCACTGGGCCCATACAAGGGCGGTCTGCGCTTCCACCCATCGGTCTACCTTGGCATCGTCAAGTTCCTGGGCTTCGAGCAGATCTTCAAGAACTCCCTGACCGGCATGCCAATCGGCGGCGGCAAGGGCGGCTCGGACTTCGACCCCCGCGGCAAGTCCGATGGCGAAGTCATGCGCTTCTGCCAGTCCTTCATGACCGAGCTCTACCGCCACATTGGCGAATACACCGACGTGCCAGCAGGCGACATCGGCGTGGGTGGCCGCGAAATCGGCTACCTCTTCGGCCAGTACAAGCGCATCACCAACCGCTACGAGTCCGGCGTGCTGACCGGCAAGGGCTTGAGCTGGGGCGGTTCCCTGGTTCGCCCGGAAGCCACCGGCTACGGCGCAGTGATCTTCACCGAAGAAATGCTCAAGACACGCGGCCAGACCTTCGACGGCCAGCGCGTGGTCGTTTCCGGTTCGGGCAACGTGGCAATCCACGCCATCGAGAAGGCGCAGGCACTGGGAGCCAAGGTCGTCACCGCCTCCGACTCGGCCGGCTTCATCGTCGACGAAGGCGGCATCGACCTGGATCTGCTGCGCCAGATCAAGGAAGTCGAGCGCGGGCGCATCTCCGAGTACGCCGAACGCCGTGGCAGCAAGAAGGTCAAGTACGTCGCAGGCGGCAGCGTCTGGGACGTCGAAGGCACCGTGGCCCTGCCATGCGCAACCCAGAACGAGTTGGGTGCCGAGGCTGCGAAGAAGATGGTCGCCGCTGGCACCATTGCCGTCGCCGAAGGCGCCAACATGCCTACCACCGCTGAGGCAACGTCGATCTTCCAGGATGCCGGAGTGCTCTTCGGCCCAGGCAAGGCCGCCAACGCTGGGGGTGTCGCCACCTCGGCCCTGGAGATGCAGCAGAACGCCAGCCGCGATGCATGGACCTTCGAGCATACCGAGCGCCGCCTGACCGAGATCATGGTCGGCATCCACGACAGCTGTGCTGCCACTGCAGACGAGTACGGCATGCCAGGCAACTACGTCGCCGGTGCCAACATCGCTGGCTTCGTGAAGGTTGCTGACGCCATGCTAGCGCAAGGCGTCATCTAGTAATTCAGTTTGTTGCAATCCGCGTGGATTCATCGGAACCCCGGTGAATCCACGCGGATTGTCTCATTCTGGCATCGAAATATGCGATTCAGATGGTCACCGGTGTGTTTCGTGATGCAAAAGTTACAAAAGTGCGATTAGACTAGTACAAAGCGAACGTGAACCTGAACCGCCGATGTTGATCCAAAGTCGTGTAAGTTCATCTTCGCTAAAATAACGCGACGAATTAGAGATCAGCGTCAGGAGAATATCCCGCATGACGGATAAACAGAATTTTGCCGGAGCCCGATTCATGACTGTGGCCGAAGTCGCCGACATGATGCGTGTTTCCAAAATGACCGTTTATCGGCTGATCCACGCCGGTGATCTGCCAGCTGTTCAGTTCGGTCGCTCCTATCGTGTTCCGGAAAACGCCGTGGAATCATATCTGAATGCCGCGGCCATTGATCCGCAGCACGGTACCGGTTCCTACGGTCGATAGTCCGCGCGATGGTCAGAGCATGGCCGAAAAGCGGGTAATCTGTTAAGGAACGTTTAACGTCCGGTCAACCTTGTCCTTGTGCTCGCGCGCAAGCAGGCGTTTGGGGTTGACGCATTTATTTAGTTTGTGAGGAACCACTATGGGCTCTGTTATCAAGAAGCGCCGCAAGCGCATGTCGAAGAAGAAGCACCGCAAATTGCTTCGCAAGACCCGCCACCAGCGTCGCAACAAGAAGTAAATCTGCTTCTGAGCGTTTGCCGCTTGGCAATCATCGCCACCGCTTCACAGTGATACTGCTGAACGGTGGCGATTGCTTTATCCAAAACCGCTCAACGCCCGCCTAAGAGCCGGAACGGCGCACGAATGAACGCCGGGCAGCCCAGAGCGCGCCAAGGACGCCAGCGGCCTTCAGGCCCAGTTTGGCGGCCCGCTGGCCGGTGCGGAAGTCATAGACCTGCCAGCCGCGGCGCTTGGCGTAGGCGCGCAGCCGTGCATCGGGATTGATGCACACCGGATGGCCCACGGCTTCAAGCAGGGGAACATCATTGTAGGAATCCGAGTACGCCCAGGACTTCGATAGCGAGATTCCGCGAGCCTTCGCCAGGGAGCGCACGGCCTGGGCCTTTTCCGCAGCATGCAGGATCGGACTGGCCAGCGCTCCGGTGTAGAAACCGTCTTCGCTGGCCACTACGGTGCCCAGTGCGCCGGTAAGTTCCAGGCGATCTGAGATGACATTCGCCACTTCCAGGGGAGTGGCAGTGACCAGCCAGACCTCACGCCCCACCGTCCGATGCTGGCGGGCAATGGCTACCGTCCCGGTCCACAGCTTGGGTTCGATGTATTCGTCATAGATCTCGTTGCCGATCTTCTTGATCTCTGACACCGGAATCCCGCGAACCATCATCAACGCACGGTCGCGGATCTGGTGGATGTCCCGGAGGTGCTCGCCTCGGGCGGCGAAGCGCAGCTGCTTGAGCGCGAACCAGAGGATTTCGCGGAACTGGAAGAAACGGCGCTCATGCAGCTTGCGGGCCAGCAGATACAGCGAGGCGCCGCGCACAAGTGTGTTGTCGACATCGAAAAAAGCGGCGACCGTTTCCGGCGCCAGGGCGGAATTCGGGCTGGGGTGTGGATCGATGGAAGGCATTTGATCCAGTTTATTTCATCGCCAAGTTTAAGCGTGGTTACGGCTCGTGAGATTATAGGCAGGTGAGTACTTTGCATCAGATCCAGCTATTGGTTCGAGAAGGCTGCCACCTGTGCCACGCCGCACGCGCAACCGTGGCCGAGGTGACTGGACAGCTGAATATGGAGTTTTCCGAACTCGATATCGACCAGCACCCTGATCTGCTGGCAAAGCACCACGAAGAAGTGCCGGTGCTGCTCATCGACGGAGCAGTCCGCGACTTCTGGCACATCGACGCACAGCGTCTCGAACGGCTGCTGCGCAGCTAGCCGCGGCGGAATTCATGAATATGCGTTGTGCTCGTCCAGAGCACCGAAAAGTGCGGGAGAACGAAGATGTCAGAGCTTGAAGCCCGGGTCCTGCCTGAGGCCACGCTGGCTCGACTGACCCAATACCTGCGCGCGCTGAACGCCCTGGAAGCCCAAGGCCTGGAACGCACCAGTTCCGGTGTGCTGGCCAAGGAAGCCGGCGTTAACCCCTCCATCTTGCGCAAGGACCTTTCCTGGTTGGGATCCTACGGAACCCGCGGTGTGGGCTATGTGGTCCGCGAGCTGGCAGAACATATCAGCCGCACACTTGGCTTGAACCAGGACTGGCGTGTGGCCATTCTCGGCGCAGGTAACCTCGGCCGGGCGCTCAGCGGCTATGCAGGGTTCAGGACTCGCGGCTTCAACGTCAAGGCGATTCTGGATGTCGATCCTGCACTGGTGGGCAGCGCAGTTGGCGAACTGCATGTGGAAGCCATCGCGGACTTGGCTGCTGTTGTGGAACGCGAGGAAATCAACATTGCCGTCTTGGCTGTTCCCGGAGAAGCCGCGCAGGATCTGGTCTACGAACTGGCCGAGCTGTCGGTCCGCTCGGTGCTCTCCTTCGCGCCGAAGCCGCTGCGCGTACCAGCGGGAATGAATCTGCGGCGCGTCGACCTGTCCACCGAATTGCAGATCCTTGCCTACCTCGCCGTTCAAGGCTGAAACTCCGGCACGCAGAAAGGCGTAGCCGCATCATCCTCCGATGGGATGACGCGGCTACGCCTTGATTGTTCTTGCGGGGCCTCGCGAAGCTGCAAGGCCAGGGGTTTAGCGGAAGCCCGCGAGGCGGGCCTGGCGGCGCTGCGCAATGTATTGCGAGGACGGGCGCAGCCAGGAGAAGACCACGCCGGCAACGCCCAGCAAGATGCCCACAACGTAGACGGCATTGATGATTCCGGCTTGGGTGTCGGCGAACATGCTGATCATTGGAACGGTCGTCACGAGGTTTAGCAGCGAAATCGCACCGAGGATCGTGGCGATAATGCGCATGGCGCCCACGCCGCGGCCAACGAAGAAGCCCACCAGGAAGTATAGGCCCAAGGTGATGACCATGCCGACAATCACGAAGCTCGACATCATGGAATTGACCTGGGACATGAACGCTTCAGGGCTGGCCATCATCTGCTCGACCAGCGGATCCTGCTCCATGCCAGGAGTGCTCTGCATCTGCTTCTCGAACTCTTCTTGGACCAAGGACCACTGCTGGCCAATCATGTTCGCCATCATGTTGGAGTTGGCCATCAGCCAGCTGGCCAGGGCGCTGAAAATGCCGGCGAGCAAGATCAAGCCAAAGGCGATGGCCAAGGTCCGCGGACGCTCGGTCGGCGGCTGCACGCCAGTGTAGCCGCCCTGGTGGCCATACTGGTCGTAGCCCGGAGCCTGCGGCTGCCCGTAGGGATTCGGATTCTGGCCGTACGGGTTCTGGCCATAGGGCGAGGGCTGCTGGCCGTAGGGGTTTTCACCGTAAGGGTTCTGCGATGACCCCTGGCCCGAAGGGTTCGGGTTATAGGGCTGGCCCGGCTGGTTAGGATCGTAGTCGCTCATCATGCATCCTTCTGGGTCGAACTATCTTATTTACCAAGCGTAGTGGCAGGTCATTGTGAGCAACCCCTCCGAAAGGATGGTTTTTCCATATGGGATTCCAATGCGTGTCCTGTGAATAGTTGACGGTGGCCACAATATGGCTAATTTGCACCGAATATTTGAGACACTGGAATCATGCCATTATCGACTGTCCATTTGTTGCGCCATGGGGAAGTTTTCAACCCTGACCGTATGCTCTACGGCAGGATCCCCGGCTTCGGGCTCTCGGAACTGGGATTCCAGATGGCCGATGGAGCAGGCGAATATTTTGCCACGCGCCAGGCCGAAGGCGGCAACGTGGTCCGGTTGGTAGCCTCTCCGCTCTTGCGTGCCCAGCAGACTGCCGCGCCGACCTCCAAGGCCTTGGACCTGCAGATCCACACCGACGAACGGGTGATTGAAGCGGGCAACAAGCTCGAGGGCCTGTCCAAGGTCGCAGAGCACCTGCGCCAGCCGAAGTATTGGCCGCTGCTGGTCAACCCGCTGAAGCCTTCATGGGGTGAAGCCTACGTCGAGCAGGTAGCCCGCATGCGCCTGGCCATGGACGAGCATCGCAAGGCAGCGGTCGCCGAACACGGCGAAGGCTCCGAGGTCATCATCGTCAGCCATCAGCTGCCGATCTGGGTGACGCGCCGGGCCGCCGAGAAGAAGCGTCTGTGGCATGATCCGCGCCAGCGCGAGTGCACCCTTGCATCCATCACCAGCTTTGATTTTGAGGGAGACGAATTGGTCTCCGTGCGTTACACCGAACCGTGCCCCGAGCTGCTTGCCGGCGCGGCGAATATCCCTGGAGCCTAAAGCAAATGACTGATCCCGTGCCTAATCCTCGCCCGTTGAGCCGCCGTACCATGCTGCGATCGCTGATGGTTGCCGCCGCCGTGGTGCCGCTGGCTGCCTGCAGCGGCAAGGAAGATGCGCTGACCGCGCAAGCGAACAGCGGCGACGGCAAGAACTACATTGCCGGCGACGGTGCAGTGGAAGAATACGAAGTCTCCAAGCGCAGCGAACCGGTGGCCATCAAGGCCACCACGTACCATGGCACGGACATCGACTTCACGCAGTGGCAGGGCAAGCCGGTCGTCATGAACTTCTGGTATGCCGCCTGTGCACCGTGCCGCATCGAAGCGCCGGATCTGAAGAAAATTGCCGAAGAGTTCGGCGAGAAGGTCGAATTCATAGGCATCAACGTACGCGACGAAGCCGAAGCCGCGAAGGCCTTTGAACGCACCTTCGACATTCCCTACGAGTCCGTGCAGGACACTGACGGGGCGATCCAGCTGGCGATGACCAAGTACGTGCCGCTGCAGGCTGTTCCATCCACGCTGGTGCTGGACCGCAAGGGACGTGTCCGTGCCCGCGTGATCGGTGCGGTGGAGCCGGGTACTCTCAAATCGTTGATCAGCACCGCTCTGACCGAAGAGTTGTGAGCTGAGCAGTGACCTCTAATCCCTTTGCCGACATCGTCCTGGACGGGTCGTTGCTCCTGGCCGCACCAGTGGCCCTGCTGGCCGGATTGGTCTCCTTCCTCTCGCCTTGCGTCCTTCCGCTGGTGCCGGGCTATCTCGGCTACGTCACCGGATTGACCGGCGCAGATTTGAAGGACCACCGCCGCGGCCGGGTCGTCTCCGGCGTGCTGCTCTTTGTCCTGGGATTCTCTGTGGTCTTCATTGCCGCCGGCGTGCTCTTCAGCCAGGCGTCCGCATGGCTGAGGTTCAACGGCTCCTGGGTCACCCAGGCGTTGGGGTTGGTCGTGGTCTTCATGGGCATCGTCTTCATGGGCGGATTCTCCTGGATGCAGCGGGACCGCAAGATCCAGAGGAAACCGCCTGCCGGCTTGTGGGGCGCCCCGGTGCTGGGCTTGACCTTCGGGTTGGGATGGGCGCCGTGCATCGGCCCGACGTTGAGCGCGGTATTGATCATGTCCACCGGAGTGGACGCGAACGTGGGCCGCGGAACCCTGCTGACCGTGTTCTATTGCCTCGGGCTGGGCCTGCCCTTCATCCTGATCGCAATGGGTCTGCAGCGCGGCATGCAGGCGCTGGCGTTCTTCCGCAAGCACCAAGTACTGATCATGCGTTTGGGCGGGGGACTGCTCATCGCCTTGGGCCTGGTCATGGTGACAGGGCTCTGGGGAACATGGGTAGCAGAACTGCAAAACTGGTTTGCCAATGAAGTGAGGTTGCCAATTTAATGGCGAAAAAACAACGGAAGTCCAAGGGAACCGGCGACGTGCCTGCCCTGGGATTCGTGGGCTCCATGCGCTGGATCTGGACCCAGCTGACATCGATGCCGACAGCACTGTTCCTGCTGCTGCTGCTCGCTGTCGCTGCGGTGCCGGGCTCGATTTTCCCGCAGCGCGATGCCAACCCCGAATCTGTCGCCCAGTATCTGGAGCAGCACACCACCGCTGGCCCCTGGCTGGACCGCTTCCAGATGTTCGACGTGTACTCCTCGGTGTGGTTCTCCGCGATCTACATCCTGCTGTTCATCTCGCTGATCGGCTGCATCCTCCCGCGTGTGAAGAAGCACGCCAAGGCCTTGCGCACCCCGCCACCGCGGACCCCGGCGCGCCTGGACCGCCTGCCCCAGTACAGCACGCATGAAATTCTTGAAGGCGAAGCCGATACGCCCGATGACCAGCAGGTCATCGATGATGCGTTCAGGATCCTGAAGAAGCGCGGCTACCGCGTCGAGCGCCGCGAGGATGCCACCGGTGCCTCGGTGGCCGCTGAGCGCGGGTACACCCGCGAAATCGGCAACCTGCTCTTCCACATCTCGCTGGTGGGCGTCCTTGCTTCCGCTGCGATCGGCGGCTCCCTGGGCTACACCGGGCAGCGTGTGGTGGTCGAGGGGGAAACCTTCGTGAACTCGCTGGTCGCCTATGACTCCTTCACCCCCGGCACGAACTTCAATGCCGATAACCTCCCTGGCTACGCAGTGACCCTGGACAAGTTCGATATTGTCTTTGACCGCGAATCCGAATCCCACTTCGGCCAGCCTCTGGACTTCACCGCCCACGTGCAGGTGCGCGAATCAGCCGATGCCGAGCCTGCGAAGCAGGAACTGAAGGTCAACCACCCGCTGCGCATCAAGGGCGCCGACGTCTACCTGGTCGGCAACGGCTACGCGCCGGTGATTACCGTCAAGGACGGCAACGGCAACGTCGCCTACTCCGGCCCGGCGGTCTCCATCCCGCAGGACTCGGTCTACACCTCGATGTTCGTGCTGAAGGTGCCGGACGCAGAACCTTCGCAGCTGGGCTTCCAGGGCTTCCTGCTTCCCACCGCGCTGGTAGACGAGAACGGCTTCGGCATTTCCGGCGACCCCAACGCCATTAACCCGCAGCTGCACCTGAACTCGTACTTCGGCGATCTCGGACTGGACAACGGCAACCCGCAGAACGTGTTCGTGCTGGACACCGACAAGATGGAGCCGCTGAACAGCCGTGATCTGGATGCCGGCGGAATCATCCTCGAAGCCGGACAGACCTACGAGCTGCCCGACGGCAAGGGCTCGATCGCCTTTGACGACCTCAAGCGCTATGTCGCACTGGACGTGAACCACGACCCGGGCAAGCTGCCGATCGGCATCTCTTCGGCCCTGGCGTTGATCGGCTTGTCGATCTCGCTGTTCACCCCGCGTCGCCGCGTTTGGGTGAAGCTGAAGAATGAGGACGGCAAGCGTAGTATCGAATACGCATTGCTGGCACGTGGCGAAGATCCGCGTCTGGAACGCGAAGCCGCAGAACTACAAAAGATCTTTGACAAGGCTTGGCCATTGGCAAGCCAGGAGCAGAACCAAGGAGCCGTAAATGGATAACGCAGGGGCATTAGCGCCAATTAATGAAACGCTGGGTGAATACAGCCAGCTGTTCATGCTGCTGGCCGCCATGGTCTATGGGGTCGTCTTCATCATTTTCGCCTTGGACCTGGCAAAAACCAACAAGTCCATCAGCGAAATGGATTCCCAGGCGCTCAAGCGCGACGAGGAACTGCTGGTCAGCGCCGGCAGTGCCGCGGTGGGCACCAAGGCCCGTGCCCGCAGGGGTGCCGCCGCGCGTGCCGATAACATCGGCGAGCACATCGTGACCGACAAGATGGAATACACCCAGCTGTCATCCAAGCGTCCGATGGCGCGCATTGCCGTGGTGCTGATGTGGCTGGCAGCGGTCCTGCACGGCGGCGCAGTGGTTTCCCGGGCAATGGCAGCGCACCGCGTGCCGTGGGGCAACATGTACGAGTTCCTGTCGACCGGTGCTTTCCTGGTGGCCCTGGTGTACCTGCTGGTGCTGATCTTCAAGGACCTGCGCTTCATGGGATCCTTCATTTCCGGCCTGGTGACCTTGATGCTGTGCGGTGCCACCATCGGGTTCCCCACGCCGGTGGGCCACCTCGTTCCCGCTTTGCAGTCGCCATGGATCGTCATCCACGTTTCCATCGCGGTGCTGGCTTCGGCGCTGTTCGCCATCAGCTTCGCCATGAACGTGCTGCAGCTGATCCAGCATGCCCGCATGAACCGCCTGGCCGCTGGCCAGAAGGACAAGTTGCCCTTCATGCGCGTGGTGCCGGGCGCCGGCGCACTGGAGAACTTCGCCTACCGCATCAACACCATCGCCTTCGTGATGTGGACCTTCACCGTGATCGCCGGAGCGATCTGGGCTGAAGCCGCCTGGGGCCGTTACTGGGGTTGGGATCCAAAGGAAGTCTGGTCCTTCGTGATCTGGGTTGTCTATGCAGGCTACCTTCACGCACGCGCCACCGGCGGTTGGACGGGTCCACGCTCGGCCTGGTTGTCCATCATCGGCTTCCTGTGCGTGGTCTTCAACTTCACCATCGTGAACATCTTCTTCGACGGCCTGCACTCCTACGCCGGAGTCTAGACCCAAAAGAAATCGGCACTGCGAGCGGTTTCCCTTTCAGGGGAGGCCGCTCGCAGCGTTTTAACCGCGCAGTGCAGGGCGCCGTGTCCAGCCGAGGCGCAAGTAGCCCGCAAGTGGCCCATGGAGCCCGTCCGGAGCCCGGAGAAGCGGTCCGGGGCTATAGTCCTGCCACACGGTTGCCCCGGGGCTCCAGGGCACAAATAAAGCCCAGCTGCGCTGGCTAGGCGTGCTGGGCTGGTTGCCGGGAACCCCGGCAGGTCGAGAGGGCTATTCGGAGTCAGGCGAAGCGCTGTCTGAGCCTTCTGGGTTGTTCTTGTGCTCCGCGCTGGGCTTTGGCTCCTTGGCCTCCGGCTTGGCTGGTTTCGCGTCGTCGGCCTTCTGCGCTTCCTCGCGTTGGGTGAGGTCTTGCTCACGCGCCTTCAGGTCGGCTTCACGCTGCTGCTGGCGGCGCCAGATCTCCAGCTGGCGCAGGAAATCCTCGTCATCGTCCGGAGCCATGGACTTCTGCGCCGGGGCATCATGAGATGCTGCAGGGCGCCCCAGGAGGAACCACAAACCGGCTCCGACGAGCGGTAGCAGGATGATGACCGCGAACCACGCAGGCTTAGGCAATGAACGTATGCGGCTGCGTTCTGCACGAGCGCATTCGATCAGGGTGTAGATCGTCAAAGCAACCGAAACCACTGCGGCGAAAATTAAAATGCGGACCATGCTTCCATTCTAGTGATAATCCTGTTCACAGGTTCATCGGTAGACTTGAGACTATGCAGTTCGTGAAATATACCGTTATCCGCCTAGGCGTATTCCTCGCCGTTTTCTTGGGCCTCTGGTGGGGTCTGAGGTGGCCAATCTTCGTTTCCGGAATTATTGGCCTCATCGTGGCCTTCGCAGTGGCCTACCTTTTCTTCAACAAACTTCGTCTACGGGCGAACGAAGATATCCGCAATGCCTTCAACAAGACCTCGGCCAACAAGACCAAGAAGCAGCTGGACGACGAAGCTGTCGAGGATGAATTCGACGAATCGCAGCGCAAGCAGACGCCTCACGCCGAGTAGTTCCCGCTACGCAGGTCAATCGAGAACTGCATGGCCCAGCCAACCACCCTGGCCGGCACGGCAATTAACGAGATGGGCTGGCCGGATCGCATGATCCGGCCAGCCCATCGTCTTATGCAGTCACTGCTGGAGCCTAGGCTAGAACCTTGATGGCGATCGCCAGGGCGAAGAGCACCGCGTAGACCATATTCACAATACCGGTCTGCTTGAGCACCAACACCAGTTTGGGAAGCCGCTGCTCGCGAAGCATCAGCAGCGATGGCGCCGCCGCAGGAATGAAGGTGATCAGGATCAGCCACATCCACGGGAAGTCGCCGGTGGCCAGCAATGGCAGCAGGATGGCTGCCGCCAGCATCAGCACATAGCTCAGGCGGGCGTTGTGTTCGCCAAGGCGTACCGCCAAGGTAATCTTCCCCACCTCTCTGTCGGTAGGAATGTCGCGCACGTTATTGGCCATCAGCAGGGCGCAGCCAATCAGCCCGGTGCCGATGGCACCCCACAGTGAAGCCATGGTCAGCTGGTTGATCTGGGTGAAAGTGGTGCCAAGGGTGGCAACCAGGCCGAAGAAGATGAAGACGTAGATATCGCCCAGACCTCGGTAGCCATAGGGGTTCTTGCCGCCGGTGTAGCCCCAGGCGGCAAAGATCGCGGCAAAGCCGACCAGCAGCAGCGGCCAGGCTGAGGAAAGGATAACCAGGATCAGGCCGAAGGCGGCGGCCAACCCGAAGCACCCGAAAGCGGCATTGCGCACGTTCTTCGGCTCCGTGAGCTTGGAACCGGTCAGGCGCAGCGGGCCGACGCGTTCGTCATCGGTTCCGCGGATGCCATCCGAGTAGTCGTTGGAGTAGTTCACTCCCACTTGGAGCAGCAGGCCCACGAGCAGAGCCAAGATGAAACGGATCCAGTGAATGGTTCCGGTTTCACCGAGCGCGGCCGCGGTGCCGATGACGACCGGGGCAATGACGATGGGCAAGGTGCGCAAGCGCGCTCCGGAAACCCATTGGGAAAGTGTGGCCACTTCCTGTCCTTTCAGGGCAAGTGAAAACTCGTACCCTCTAGTTTCCCGCGATTAGCCGTGCAAGGCGAATTGAGGCTAGTCGCGTATGCCCAGTTCCTCGATGAGCAGCCGCCGGTTGAACTTGCCGTTGGGCAGCTGCGGCAAGCCGTGGGGGTAGTGGCGCACGTGCTTTGGCGCAGCCTCCTTGCCCAGGGTCCGGCGCACCGCGTCAAAGGCATCGGCGGTGCTGGTCGGGCCCGAATAGGCCAGGCCCACGCTTTGGCCCCATTGCGCATCGGGCACCGGAACCACGATTGCCTGCGTAAAGAATTCCTCCAGCAGCCGTTCGATCTTCGATGCCGAAAGCTTGATGCCACCGGAATTAATCACGTCATCGACGCGTCCGATGATCTTCAAGCGCTGTCCGTCAACCGTGCCCAGATCATCGGTGACATACCAGCGCGCACCATCTCGTTCAACGAAGTGCTCGGCCGTGGCTTCGGGGGCGTTGGCGTATCCGTCGGCCAGCATCGGTCCGGAAACCCAGATGCGTCCCTCATGCTCGGCCAGCTGCACGCCGGGAAGCGCGGTGCCGTTGTAGACCAGGCCGCCGGAGGTTTCCGAGGAGCCGTAGGTCTGGAAAATCTTCAGCCCGTGATGCCGGGCGCGGGTCAGCAGATCCCGGCTGGCTCGTGCCCCGCCCAAGAGGATAGCATCGAAGCGCTTCAGCGCCTGCAGGGTTTCCGGAGCCGGGTTGTCCAGCAGCCGGGCCAGCTGGGTCGGCACCAGCGAAGTGATCCGGCGGGACTCGACCATTTGATTGGCCGCTTCGGTGAAAGCCGTGGCCGAGAAGCTCCCCCTGGTGTCCATGGCCACTGGCTTGGTGCCGGCGAACAAGGAACGGGTCAGCACGCTCAGGCCCGCCACGTAGTGCACCGGCAGGGCCAATAGCCACTGGCCTTCGAAGCCGAGGAACTCGGCCGTGGCCTGCGCGCTGGATGCCAACGCCGAAACGCTGAGCACCGTGCGCTTGGCCCGGCCGGTGGAACCGGAGGTCCGCACTACCGCCATGGGCTGCTCGAAACCCGGCAGGTCCGTTGGGGCCAGGTACTCGATGCGCCATCCGCTGGGGCTGCGCTCATCGAGCAGCACCTCAACGGCCGGGCCCTCGTCATTGGCCGCCTTGGCCAGGGCCGCGAGCAGTTCAGCGAGTTGTGCGTCCATATCCGGTCCTCGTTCCTCCGCGCTGGATTAGAAGTAGTAGGGGTAGTTGGACCAATTCGGGTCGCGCTTGCCCAGGAACGCGTCGCGCCCCTCCACTGCTTCGTCGGTCATGTAGGCCATGCGGGTGGCCTCGCCTGCGAAGACCTGCTGTCCGGCCAGGCCATCGTCGGCCAGGTTGAAAGCGAACTTCAGCATGCGGATGGCCTGCGGGGACTGGCGCGCGATATCGGCTGCATACTCCAACGCCACCTCTTCGAGGCGTTCGTGATCCACCGACTCGTTGACCGCGCCCATGCGGACCATGTCATCGGCCGAGTACTCGCGGGCGAGGAAGAAGATTTCGCGGGCTGTCTTCTGCCCGACCTGGCGGGCGAGCAGCGCCGAACCGTACCCGGCATCGAAGGAGCCGACGGTGGCGTCGGTCTGCTTGAACTTGCCGTTCTGCTTCGAGGCGATGGTCAAATCCGAGACCACGTGCAGCGAGTGCCCGCCGCCGGCAGCCCAGCCATTGACAACGCACACCACAACCTTTGGCATGGTGCGCATCAGGCGCTGGACCTCCAGGATGTGCAGGCGTCCGGCACGTGCCGGGTCGATGGACTCGCGGGTCTCGCCCTCGGCATAGCGGTAGCCGTCGCGGCCGCGGATGCGCTGGTCGCCGCCAGAGCAGAAAGCGTGCCCGCCGTCCTTCTCCGATGGTCCGTTGCCGGTCAGCAGCACGGTGGCCACATCGCTGGTCATGCGGGCATGGTCCATGGCGCGGTACAGCTCGTCCACGGTGTGCGGGCGAAAGGCGTTGCGCACCTCGGGGCGGTCGAAGGCGATGCGCACGGTGGGAAGGTCGCGCACGATGCTGCCATCAGCGGTTCGCTCAACCTGGCGATGGTAGGTGATGTCGGTGAAGTCGAATCCCTCGACCACGCGCCAGCGCGTTGGATCGAAGACATCGGAGACCTTCTCGGGCAATGCGGAATTATTCAGGCTACTCACCCTATGAATGCTAGTCGGTTTCGTCCCGAACTCTAAGAAAGGGGGAGTAGACTCTTCACGGCCCGACTGGCGGTTGCGCACGGAATCCCCGCGTCGAAGCCTTGGACCACCCAGTGAGTCACCGGATTCATTTCACGATTTTGCACGGATCCATTCAACGCTTCCGTAGGTCAGGAGTTCATCTATGCCATCTGCCCAGCATCCCCCGGCAGCCCCGGAAATCAGCGCCGAGGGCTACAAGAAATCCCTGAGCCGCCGCCACATCCAGATGATAGCGATCGGCGGAGCCATCGGCGTGGGGCTGTTCATGGGGTCCGGCGGGCGGCTGGCCTCGACCGGGCCGGCACTGGTGCTGTCCTATCTGGTGGCCGGTGCGCTGGCCTACCTGCTGATGCGGGCCCTGGGTGAATTGATCATGTACCGCCAGACCTCAGGCTCCTTCGTCTCCTACGCCGCTGAGCTCTTCGGTCCGAAGGGCGCCTTCGTCTCCGGATGGATGTACGTGCTGAACTGGATCATGACCGGCATCGCCGAATTGATCGCCATCGGCCTGTACTTCCAGTACTTCTTCCCGAATGTCCCGGTGACCGTGTCCGCATTCTGCGCGCTGCTGCTGCTGGTGGCCATCAACCTCTTCAGCGCCAAGGCGTTCGCGGAGTTCGAGTTCTGGGCGGCCTGCATCAAGGTTGCCGCGATCCTGCTGTTCCTGGCCGTGGGCACCTGCATGGTGGTGACCAACGCCCAGGTCGGGGAGCACACCGCATCGGTGGCCAACCTGTTCATCGGCGATGAGAACGGCGAGGGCGGCATGTTCCCGCGCGGCTTCTTCGTCAGCATCCTGGTCCTGAATTCGGTGATCTTCGCCTACAACGCCATTGAACTGGTGGGCATTGCCGCCGGTGAGATGGAGCACCCGGAAAAGGAAGTTCCTTCGGCAATCCGCGCCGTGGTCGTCCGCATCCTGGTCTTCTATGTCGGCAGCGTGTCCCTGCTGGCCATGGTGCTGCCCTGGAACGAGTATGAATCCGGGGTCAGCCCGTTTGTCACGGTCTTCGAGAAGATGGGCCTGGGCTGGGTGGGCAGCGTCATGAACCTGGTGGTGATTACCGCCGCGCTGTCCTCCTGCAATTCGGGCTTGTACTCCATCGGCCGCATCCTGCGCACCATGAGCGGCAACGGGCATGCCCCGCAGTGGCTTTCCAGGATGAACAAGCACTTTGTGCCTTCAACCGGCATCATCACCGTGGGCGTGGTCTATCTTGCCGGCGTCATCCTGAACATCTGGCTTGGCGATTCTTTCGCCTTCGACCTTGCCTTGAACACCGCATCCATCGGCGTGCTGTTCACCTGGGCCTCGATTTTCGGATGCCAGCTGATGCTGCGCAAGAAAAAGGGCGCTGTGTCCTCGCTGCCCATGCCGGGTTCGCCCATGACCGGCTGGATCGGACTGATTTCCCTGCTGGTGATCACCGTCTTGATTTCCTTCGATACGCTGACCGGGGAGAACGGCGAGGTATTCCCGGTAGGGCTGTACACGATCGCGACGATTCCGCTGTTCGCGGTGCTGCTGTGGGTCGGCTGGCGGTTCGCCCGCAGGCACGCCCGGTCGAGCATCGACTTCTAGCCGCCGGGCTTTCGGCACCAAGCACCAAGGGGGCGCATCTGCACTGCAGATGCGCCCCCTTGGTGCTGTGCTGGCTCAGGACGTCCGGGTTTCGTCCTGTTGCACTGTGGCCAAGATGCCGGTGTCCAGGGCATCGGGGATTTCTGTCCCGCGCAGCGAGGCTCCGGCGGTCTCCGGCATGAACTTGATGGCGATCGCGCCGATGACGCAAGCTGCCATCATGTAGATCGCAGGGAAGAGCAGGAAGCCGGTGGAATCGATTGCCGCTTCGTTGACCATCGCGGCGGTACCGCCGAAGATGGCGGTGGCGATGTTGTAGGTGATCGCGAAGCCCGCGAAGCGCACCTGCGAGGGGAACATCGCCGGGAAGGTCGCGGTGATGGTCGCCAGCTGCGGGATGTACAACAGTCCCAGCACAGCGAAGCCGACAATGGCCCAGGCGAAGGACTGGCCCATGAGCCAGAACATCGGCAGCGCCAGCACGAACAGGCCGATCACCGAGGCGTACCACATCGGACGGCGTCCCACCTTGTCGGAGAGCGAGCCGGCGAACGGGATAACCGCCATCATGGCGACCTCGCCGATCAGGATGGTGGCCAGCGATGCGCTGGAGCTCAGCCCCAGCTGGGTTTCCAAGTAGGTCGGCATGTAGCTGAGCAGCGTGTAGTTGACCACGTTCAGCGCGATGACCAGTCCGGTCATGGTCAGCATCGGGCGCCAGTACTGCATGACCAGTTCCTTGAGGGAACCGCCCTGCTGGGCTTCGCCGGCCTCTTCCATCTCCTGGAAGACCGGGGTGTCCTCCAGCTTGCTACGCAGGTACAGGCCGATCAGGCCCATGGGCAAGGCGAGGAAGAATGGGATGCGCCAGCCATAGGCCATCATGGCTTCTTCGCCGAGCATCAGCTGAAGGGCCAGCATTACCGCGGTACCGAGGGCGAAGCCGCCCAGGGTGCCGAATTCCAGGAAGGAGCCGAAGAAGCCGCGCTTGCGGTCCGGCGCGTATTCGGCCATGAAGGTTGCCGCGCCGCCGTATTCGCCACCGGTGGAAAAGCCCTGGACCATGCGCAGCAGCACCAGCAAGATCGGGGCTGCGATGCCAATGGCTTCATAGGTGGGCAGGACACCGATGAGGAAGGTGGCCAGCGACATCATGATGATCGTCAGGGCCAGGATCTTCTTGCGACCCAGCTTGTCGCCCAGCGGGCCCCAGACCAGGCCGCCAATCGGGCGGACCAGGAAGGAGAGGGCGAAGGTGGCCAGGGCCATGAAGGTGCCGCCCTCGGTGGGGAAGAAGTGGGCGGTGATGTAGGTGACGGCTACGGCGTAGACACCGTAGTCGAACCATTCGGTCATGTTGCCCATGGCCGAGGCGGCAGTGGCCTTGCGAACTTCTTGCCGGCCTTCCTGCGTGTTCATGTCCGGGCCGATGTCGTGGTCCAGGTTGGGTGTGAAATTATGAGAATTCGAGTTGTCGTCTGGCTGGCTATGTTCCGGTTGCATTGCTGCTCCGTTGTTTTCAGCTTTCCGTCGACCGATCGCCCAAGGGCCAGATAGAAATTCATCGCCTTGGCCGCGGTCCACGATCCGAGGGTTTCTCGGAGTCGGTTAAATACCAGAGGCTATTCGAATCATTCTGTAAAATCAAGCACTGACATGGATTTGGTTCCGAGGGTTCGCGGATAAAACGGTAGTTGGCCTGTGGGCTGGCCACGTGGAATAGCAGGCCTGAAAATGTTCAATTGTGAAAAAGCGGCGATCCGCGACTTTATTATTGAACGAATGGTCGGTAAGTTTAGGTGTTGAGGGTCACTAACCATTTCGGCATAAGGAGCACAAATGACCGAGGCATTTCTCGTAGGTGGAGCACGCACGCCGGTAGGCCGCTACGGAGGGACGCTCAGCGCTGTGCGCCCCGACGACCTGGCTGCGCTGACGATCCGCCGCGTCATCGACGACGCAGGCATCGACCCGGCAGACATCGATGAAGTCATTTACGGAAACGCCAACGGCGCCGGCGAGGAGAACCGCAACGTGGCCCGCATGGCTGCGCTGCTGGCAGGCTTGCCCATCACTGTTCCGGGCATCACGGTCAACCGCCTCTGCGCCTCCGGCATGAGCGCCATCACCATGGCCAGCCACATGATCAAGGCCGGTGCCGCCGACATCGTCGTCGCCGGCGGCACCGAATCCATGTCGCGGGCTCCCTGGGTCATGGAAAAGCCGGCCAAGGCCTTCGCCAAGCCGGGGGCAACCTTCGACACCTCCATCGGCTGGCGCTTCACCAACCCGCAATTCCTTTCCGGGGAGTACGCCCGCAATGGCAAGGCCACCTTCTCCATGCCGGAAACCGCCGAGGAAGTCGCCCGGGTCTACAACATCTCGCGCGAGGACTGCGACCAATTCGCCGTCGAATCCCACGCCAAGGCCATCGCCGCCATCGAAGCTGGGCGCTTCCGCGATGAAATCGTTCCGGTGACCGTCAAGGGCCGCAAGGGTGACACCATCGTGGATACGGATGAAGGGCCACGGCCTGGAACCACCATGGATGTGCTGTCCGGACTGCGCCCAGTAGTCAAGGGCGGCAGCGTGGTCACCGCCGGCAACGCCTCGACGCTGAACGACGGAGCTTCGGCGATCCTCGTGGTTTCCGAACGCGCCATCAAGAAGTACGGCCTGACCCCGCGGGCACGTATCGTTGACGGGCAGGCCGCGGGCCTGGAACCGGAGATCATGGGCATGGGACCGGTTCCGGCGACGCGCAAGGTCCTCGAACGCGCCGGCGTGGGCATCGAGCAGATCGGCGCCATGGAAATCAACGAAGCCTTCGCCAGCCAGTCCCTGGCCAGCATGCGCGAGCTGGGCGTAGACGCCTCAATTGTCAACCGCGACGGCGGCGCCATTTCGCTGGGCCACCCGCTGGGTTCCAGCGGTTCGCGCATTGTCATCACCCTGCTGGGCCGCATGGAACGCGAACTGGCTTCCGACCAGCGCAAGCTGGGCATCGCCACCATGTGCGTGGGCGTCGGCCAGGGCACCGCCATCCTGCTGGAAGGCGTCTAGGCATGAGCGATTTGAACAGCGAATTCACCACCCTCAAGCTGTCGGAAACCGATGACCGGCTCTGGGTGCGTCTGCACCGGCCGGATGTGCGCAACGCAATCGACCAGGCCATGGTCGACGAGCTGCACGCCATTTGCGCCTACCTGGAGAAGAACCCCAAGATACTGATCATCGCCGGCACCCCCGCAGAAGCGCCGAGCGAAGCCAACCCCAAGGGGCGCAAGGGCATCTTCGCTTCGGGCGCGGATATTGCCCAGCTGCGCGAACGCCGTCGCGATGACGCGCTCGCCGGGATCAATTCGGGCATCTTTGACAGGATCGCCAAGCTGCCGATGCCGGTGATTGCAGCCCTCGACGGCTTCGCACTGGGCGGCGGTGCCGAGCTGGCCTATGCCGCGGATTTCCGCATCGGCACCCCCGAGCTGCGCATGGGCAACCCTGAAACGAACCTGGGCATCATGGCCGCGGCCGGCGCCACCTGGCGGCTGAAGGAGCTGGTCGGCGAACCGCTGGCCAAGGAAATCCTGCTGGCCGGCAAGGTGCTCACCGGCGAGCAGTGCCTGGCCGCCAACCTGGTCACCGAATTGCATCCGGGTACCGAGCTGGATGCGGCGGCCGACGCCTTGGCGGACCGCATCGGAGCCCAGGATCCGCTGGCGGTTCGGATCACCAAGTCGGTCTTCCATACTCCCCGCGAAGTCCACCCGGTCATCGACACCTTGGCCCAGGGCATGCTGTTCGAGTCCCAGGCAAAATTCGACCGCATGCAAGCATTCCTAGATCGAAAGAAGAAGTAAGCATGAGTGCACAGACCAGCTTCACCTCCGGCGCACTGCCGCAGCAGATGGGCGTGCTCGGCGGAGGGCGCATGGGCGCCGGCATCGCCCACGCGTTCCTGATCAGCGGCAGCTCGGTGACTGTTGTCGAACGCGACAGCGAGTCGGCGCAGGCCGCCTATGAGCGCGTGGCAGCATCAGTGGACAAGTCGATTGCCCGCGGCGGGGTGAGCGAAAGCCGCGAAGAGCTGCTGGCTCGTTTCTCCACCAGTACCGATTACGGGCAATTCGCCAGCGCGCAGCTGGTGATTGAAGCAGTCCCTGAAATCTGGGATCTGAAGGTCTCCTCGCTGCAAGCGGTGGAGCAGGCCTTGGGCAGCGATGCCGTGCTCGCATCTAACACCTCGTCGCTGTCGGTCAGCGGACTGGCCGAGGAATTGCAGCGTCCGCAGAACTTCCTGGGCCTGCACTTCTTCAACCCGGTCCCGGCTTCCACCCTGATCGAGGTCGTGATCGGCAAGCAGACCGACCAAGCGCTGGTGGGTGCATCGCGCGGTTGGGTTGAAGGCTTGGGCAAGACCGCGGTCGTGGTCAATGACGCTCCGGGCTTCGCATCATCCCGCTTGGGCGTGGCAATCGCGCTGGAAGCGATGCGCATGGTCGAGGAAGGCGTCGCCAGCGCCGAAGACATCGATAACGCGATGGTCCTGGGATACAAGCACCCCACTGGCCCGCTGAAGACCACCGACATTGTCGGTCTGGACGTGCGGCTGGGCATTGCAGAGTACCTGCATGAGACGCTGGGGGAGCGCTTCGCTCCGCCGCAGATCCTGAAGGACTTGGTGGCCGAGGGCAAGCTGGGCCGCAAGACCGGGCAGGGCTTCTATACCTGGTAGGACATCGATGAAAAGGGCTGCGCATGCAGCCCTTTTCGCGTTCCGGCAGGTGTTTCAGGCGATCAAGCCGCTGTGGCGCGCACGCAGCACCGCATCGAAGCGATTCGTGGCGACCAGCTTCCGCGCCGCCGGCGCCAGATAGCTCGTGACGGTGCTTTCGGCTAAGCCCATATGCGCGCCAATCAAGGCATTGCACGGGACCAGCGCCAGATGGGAATCCACTTCGAGCTCACGCGGCGAAAGGACAGAGAGGCCGACGCCTTCATTTGCCTGGCCATGGGAGCCTTCAGCGCAAGCACGCTGATTCACGAGCTCGGCGGCTGGCCGGGCCGGATATCACCGCACTCCTGGCCTGGTACGGCTTTTTGCCATCGGCGACAACACCACCTGGCGTCGTGCGGTGCTGCCCGTCTGAGCCCAGTGGGCGTACAAACCCGTGGTCGGCAAGGGCCGGCTCAGAACAGATGGCTCAGCAACGAAGAAAACAACTCATCCGGGTCATTGGGCAGTCCCTTGGAAGCGAACCACTCGCAAAGATTCACGCAATCGCGATGCAAGAAGTCCAAACCGTTCGGGTTGCCGGCGAGATCGACGCACTGCGGAACATCGATCACCACCAGGCGTTCGCCGGATACGAGAAGGTTGTATGCCGAAAGGTCGCCGTGGGCGACCCCGAGTCCGGCAAACCTCTCCAACGCGTCGACGAGCTGGTCCCACAGCGCTGGCAGGCGCGGATCAAAGCGCGAGAGCTGCTGCAACCTCGGAGCCGCCGCATGCTGGTCCTCGGGATCGGCGATGAACTCCATCAGGATTTCGGTGCCGTCGATTTGCACCGGATAGGGGACCGGAATTCCCGCCTCGTAGCAGCGCAACAGGTAGGTCCATTCGGCGTTGGCCCACTGCAGCGCTGCCACCTGCTTGCCGTAGGTGGAGTTGTTGCGGATGGCGCGATTATCACGCGAACGCCGTGCGGAGCGCCCATCGCTGTAGGCCTGGGAACGGCTGAACTGCATTTGCTCACGTGAACGGTAGCGCTTTGCGGCCAGAAGGCTGCTGCGATCTTCGGTGGCACGTTCCAGCAGGAAGACATCGCCTTCCTTGCCGGTTTTCAGGATTCCCAGCTCCGTGTCAATAGCGGCGGCGTCTTCGATGAGCCAGTGCGGATACGGCTTCGGCCCGCGCAACCCCTTTTCGATAAATGGCCACGTCGAGTACCGTTGGCCGTCATCCGGTTCACCGGTATCGGATTCGTTCCAGACAGGCTTGTGCTTGCTGAATTTCAGTTGCTCATCGGCATCTGCGGAGCCGGCATCGATCAGTGGTGAATGTGCGGCCGCGAGGCCAGCGGGGTAATGCATTGGAAATAGTCCTTGGAAGTAGTGGGGAGTGACGGGTACAGGCGGAAAGCAATCATCGTTACCCCTCCTTCGCTAGACTGATTGACGTTTGTCAATGACTAAAACTCTACAACATGCCAGCGATGTGTTGCAATGGGCCTATGAACCAAAGCCTGAATTACCGCAAGCAAGCCGGAGATCTGGAATGGAACGGAGCCGTCAATGCGCGGCATGTCTGCGGGGCGTTCTACCGCATGGGCAGGCACGAGTGGCTGACCGACCAGGGGTGGCGGCAGCTGCAGGATGACGGCATTGACCGGATCATCGACCTGCGCAACCCGAGCGAGATCAGGCGCCGCGAACATGACCCGGTGGTTGCCGAGCCGAGCATGCGGGGTATCGAGCTGATCAATCTCCCGCTGGAATCCCCAGGTAACGAGCGTTTCGAAGCGGTCGCGGTCCCGTATATGAACCACACCGGGATGTACCGGCTGGTTTGCGAGGAATTCGGGGATCAGCTGGTGGCGGTCTTCGAGAATCTGGCGGCAACCCGCAGCGGAGCGGTGATCCACTGCTCCGCCGGGAGGGATCGCTCGGGCCTAGTGGCGACGCTGCTGCTGGATTTGGCCGGGCTCCGCGACGAAATCCTGGCGCAGGACGAAGCGGCGGTGCGCGGCATCAATGAATGGCATCGGGTCTCGCCGCGCAAGCACCCCCATGAGTCCCACCAGTCTGCCAGTGAGCTGGAGGCTATCATCAGCAGCCGCGCCGCCGAATTGGAGAAGTTCCTGGACTGGCTCGGCTCTGCGGAGGACTACCTGCGCGGCCAAGGCCTGAGCGAGGACAGCCTGTCCGCTGTCCAGGCGCTGGCTCGACTCAATATCCCATGACAGCGCCGCAGCCGCGCTGTAGGCTCGGGGAATGGATGGAATACCGCGGCATCATGCCTTGAGCTATGTTGAACTGACCGTCACCGACCTGCAGGCGGCAAAGGATTTCTACGCGGCCGCCTTCGGCTGGAAGTTCATCGACTACGGTGACCAGTACGCTGGCATCCTCATGCCGGAAGCGAGCACTGAAGAGTCCGGGGGACTGCTGCTGTCCGACAAGCCGCGGCCTGTTGGCGGGCCCTTCGTGCTGCTGTATTCCGACGACCTAAATTCCACGGCGCGCGCCATCGAGGCCGCTGGCGGATGGCTCGACCAGCCGGCCTATCCGTTCCCCGGCGGTCGCCGGCTGCATTTCACTGATCCCTCCGGCAACGAGCTGGGTGTCTGGGCCAGCCGATAGCGAGCTTCGGCCGGTTGTCGGCGCTGGCGCTTCACCTCGTTCTCTTGCGCAGTCATTCAGGTGTCGTCGATCACGCCAATGCTGATATGGTTAACACTATTACTGACCGACCGTTCAGAAAGGAATTGCGTCGATGACGACAGCCCAGATTGGTGCAGTACCAAGTTTCATTGCCGGCCAATGGCAGACCCCAGCAGCCGAGGGAGGTACCGAAGTCCTCGACGCCAACACAGGCGAGCTGCTCGCCACCGTCACCAAGGAACCCCTTGATGTCGCCGGCGCCGTCGCCTACGGCCGAGAGACCGGCCAGCGGGAACTTGCCAAGCTGTCCCTGCATGAGCGCGCGCTCAAGCTCAAGGAACTGGCGCTGTACCTGAACGAGCGGCGCAAGGACCTGTACGAGGTCTCCTTCAAGACCGGTGCTACCAAGATCGATTCGATGGTGGACATCGACGGCGGCATCGGCGTGCTGTTCACCTTCTCCTCCAAGGGCCGGCGCGAGCTGCCCAACTCCAACGTGATCCTGGATGGGCCAACCGAACCCCTGAGCAAGGACGGCTCGTTCATCGGCACCCACATCTACACCGCGATGGCCGGTGTTGTTGTCCAGGTCAACGCATTCAACTTCCCTGTGTGGGGCATGCTGGAGAAATTCGCTCCTGCCTTCATCGCCGGCGTGCCAACAATCGTCAAGCCGGCGACCCCCACCGGTTACCTCACCGAGGCGGCGGTGCGCATGATGCTGGATTCGGGCATCCTTCCTGAAGGATCCCTGCAGCTGCTTTCCGGATCCGCCCGCGACATCATGGACCACCTGGACTACCGGGACATGTTCGCATTCACCGGCTCGGCATCCACCGCCAGCAAGCTCAAGGCGCACCGCAACGTCATCGACGGGGGTGTCCGCTTCGCGGCAGAAACCGATTCCCTGAATGCGGCCATCCTCGGCCCGGACGCGGTGGAAGGAACCCCTGAATTCGACGCTTTCGTCAAGGTTGTCGTCAATGAGATGACGTCGAAGGCCGGACAGAAGTGCACCGCCATCCGCCGCAACATCGTGCCGGCCGCTCAGGTTGACGCGGTCATCGCCGCCATCGGGAAGCGCATCGATGAACGCGTAGTCATCGGCGACCCGCGTGTTGAGGGCGTCACCATGGGCGCTTTGGCTTCGCTGGAGCAGCTGGCCGACGTGCGCGGGGCCGTCGAGGACATGATCGCTGCCGGCGGCGAGCTGGCCTACGGCCGGCTGGATGCCCCGGCGGTACGAGTGGCTCCGGAAACCGATGCCGTAGCGGAATCCGGTGCCTTCATGTCGCCTGTGGTGCTGCGCTGGAACGACGCGCGCAACCCGATCGTGCACTCGCGCGAAGCGTTCGGCCCGGTCAGCTCAGTCATCGGCTATGGCAGCGTCGAGGAGGCAGTGGAGCTCGCCGCCATGGGCGCCGGATCGCTGGTCGCGACCGTGTGCACCAATGACGCCGAAGCCATGCGTGCCCTGTCTCTAGGCATCGCCGCCCACCACGGGCGCGTGCACATCCTGAACCGCGAAACCGCCCGGTCCACCACCGGCCACGGATCCCCGGTTCCGCACCTGGTCCACGGCGGCCCAGGCCGCGCCGGCGGCGGCGAAGAACTCGGCGGCATCCGCTCGGTCAAGCACCACATGCAGCGCACCGCGGTCCAGGGCTCGCCCAACATGATCACTGCGCTCAGCGGAGTCTGGCATACCGGCGCCCAGCAGTCGCTGGCAGGCAGCCCGAAGTTCGGCGGCAAGCCGGATAACGTCCACCCGTTCCGCAAATCGCTGGCCGAGCTGAAGATTGGTGACGGTTTCGCTTCGGACCTGCGCGAAGTCAGCTTGGAGAAGATCACCGAATTCGCCAACGAAACCGGTGACACCTTCTACGCGCACACCGACCAGGCCGCCGCGGAAGCCAATCCGTTCTTCCCCGGCATCGTGGCCCATGGCTACCTGCTGGTTTCCTGGGCCGCGGGGCTGTTCGTAGAGCCTGCTCCGGGACCGGTCCTGGCCAACTACGGATTGGAATCCCTGCGCTTCATCACCCCGGTGGCTGCCGGAGATTCAATCCGCGTGACCCTGACGGCCAAGAAAATCACGCCGCGAGTCACCGATGAATATGGCGAGGTCGCATGGGATGCGATCTTGCACAACCAGAATGATGAGATTGTCGCGACCTACGATGTCTTGACCTTGGTGGAGAAAGAAAACCTCACCTACGCCAACTTCGAAGGCTAAAACGCAACTTCAGCAAGGGTGGATGCCGTCAACCACGGCATCCACCCTTTTGCGTGCTCGCAGCCAGGACAGCTTTGCCGGATATCTATGAAAGCGTTTCCAATTTTGACAAGATTTGACGCGGAGTGAAAAAAGTTTTAGGGCAATTTACGCGGACATTTTCGCGGGTTTAATGTATTTACAGAAATTTACTTATTGGAGAGAGATAAGAAAACGCTTACAGTTGTGTCGCAGGTCACGCGTTGATGGGGAACGTGTGGTTGAGCGATCCCGACGCTGTCGCGTCGAGCTATCGCAGCCCGATCATCACAACAAAGGAGTTTTTCTGTGGGACTTTTGCCATCACGTGCCAAATCAACACAACGCCGGCACGGAGCCAGGACGGTGAAGCCGGTGGCAGCACTAGGCGCCTCGCTCGCCCTGCTCGCCGCACCGTTGTTCGCAGCACCCGCCCAAGCCGCCACCCCATCCAACGACGGCAAGGATGTCATCCTCAACCTGTTCCAATGGAACTGGAATTCGGTAGCCCAGGAATGCGAGTCCAGCATCGGTCCAGCAGGATATGGCTACGTCCAGGTCTCGCCTCCAGCTGAGCACCTGCGCGGCACTGCATGGTGGACCTCGTACCAGCCGGTGAGCTACAAGGTGGACTCGAAACTGGGCAACCGCGAGGAATTCTCCGCCATGGTCAAAAGCTGCAACGATGCAGGCGTGAAAGTGATCGCAGACGCCGTGGTCAATCACATGACCGGAGCCGGGCAGACCGGTACTGGAACCGCAGGCTCGGCTTTCTCCGATGACAACTTCCCAGAGTATTCGGCCCAGGACTTCAACGATTGCCGCACCAACATCACCAACTATGCCGACCGCTGGCAAGTGCAGCACTGCCGCCTCGTGGGCTTGCAGGATCTGAAAACCTCCAGCAGCTACGTCCAGCAAAACATCGCCGACTATCTCGATGACCTCGTCTCGCTTGGGGTATCCGGATTCCGCATCGATGCCTCGAAGCACATCCCCGCAACGGACCTCGAAGGCATCAAATCCAAGATGAAGAACCCCGGCGTGTACTGGGTCCACGAGGTGATCGGGGCGTCGGGTGAACCGATCCAGGAGAGCGAATACCTCGGCAGTGGCGACTCGCACGAATTCGACTATTCGCGGCAGCTCAAGCATGATTTCGACGCGCAAATCGCCAACTTGCGCTTCATCGGCGACGGCAAGCTCACCAGCGACCGGGCCGGGGTTTTTGTCACCAACCACGACACCGAACGCAACGGCGAATCCATGAACTACAAGTGGGGTGCCAAGTACCTGCTGGCCAATGTTTTCATGCTCTCCTGGCCTTACGGATCGCCCACCGTGTATTCCGGATTCGCGTTCACCGACAAGGATGCAGGCGCTCCGGGCGCCAGTGACGCATCGGTACCCAATGCTGGCTGCGACTCCTCCGCCTGGACCTGCGAACAGCGGCAAGATGAAATCACCGGAATGGTGGGCTTCAACAACGCCGTCGGCGACGCGGCTGTCAGCAATTGGTGGGACGATGGCGGCAACCAGATCGCATACGGCCGCGGCAATAAGGGATTCGTAGCCATCAACAACACCTCGGCGGCAACCACCCGCGAATACACCAGCTCGCTGGCCGCTGGCACCTATTGTGATGTGGTGTCCGGAGGTGATTGCTCGAAGACCATCACTGTGGGCGCCGACGGCAAGTTCACCGCGACACTGCCTGCCTACGGTGCCATGGCCCTGCACATCGGTGCCGTATCCGATGGCGGATCAGGAACGCCGGATCCGGTCGAAGACACCGCTGATGTCAGCGTCGCGGTCACCGCCCAAACCGTCTGGGGGCAGAACATCCGCATCGTAGGCAACCGGCCGGAACTAGGCAGCTGGGATCCGGCCAAGGCGCCACAGCTATCAGCTGCCAGCTACCCGAGCTGGAGCGGAACGGTGGACCTTCCGGCAGGAACGCAGTTCGAATACAAGTACGTCAAGTACGACCAGAGCGGCAATGCCACGTGGGAATCAGGGGCCAACCGCATCGCGACCGTGAACGCGGACGGTTCCCTGAACCTGAACGACAGCTGGCGCAATTAGCCACAAAAAAATGATCCCGCCCCAGTTCACACTGGGGCGGGATCATTCTAGGTTCAGCTATTTTTCGGTTTTGGCATTCAGCTTGTCCATGGTTGCCTGTTTGGCTTTTTGCAAGGCCAGCTCTTCCTCGTCCAGCTCGACCTGCACCGGCTCGGCAGCCTGGGCAGGAAGGCCGCGCCACAGGAAGTAGCCGTACGCGGCGGCCAGGGCGATGAAGACGAACAGGCCCATCATGCCCAGCATCGGGGAGATCAGGAAGTAGACAACCAGATCGGCAACGGCGGCCAAGGCCAGCACCAGCCAGCCGGCGCGCACGCCGCGGGCAACCATGACGAATGACGCGAAGATGGCCGCATCGGCGAAGTACAGGACCCAGATTTCCGGGGTTGCGCTCATGAATCCGCCATTGAACAGGAACGGGCCGAAGCGCAGGGCAACCAGCAGGATCAAGCCTACGAGCAGGCCGAGCGCGGACCATGGCGTCACGGTGGTGCTCGTGACCATGCGGGTGAATTTGCCCTTGAGCTCGAAGCGGGAGAAGCGCCACAGGCCGAAGATGGCGATCAGCAGCAGCGGAACGGCGTAGATTAGTCCCAGTAGATCGAACTGCATCGAGGTAATGACCGGGCCAACGAAGACGCCCAGAATCAGGGTCCACCAGCCTAGGTCATTGCGGTGCGCCAGCAGGGCCGCAGAGACGAAGACAAGCAGCATGCTCGCGGCAGAAAGCAGGATCTGGACAAAGGAACTACTGCTGTCGGCGGTAGCCATGAAAAGGGTTTCTAAGATGGAATCCACAGCGCTCTTCACTTGGTTGATCGAGAATGTCCGGTGCTGGAAGCACCCCTTCGATGCTAGCTGTGAATTCTGTGAGGATGGCAAGATTGCCAGGTTGGATGCGCCACATCCAGGTGCCTCCGCACCCGGTTAACGACATTGGCTCCCACCTGGAAGGCGGGAGCCAACGCGTAGCCTTGCCGTGCAACTAGGCGTTCACGGTATGCAAGCCATTGAAGAGCAGGGAAACGGCTTGCTCTTCAAGTTCGGTTCCGTTGATGGGCCCGTCGGCGCGGTACCAATCCACCACCGAGTTGATCAAGCCGAAAAGCAGCCTTGCAGTTGCCCGTGGTTCCAAATCGGCACGCAACTTGCCATCCGACTGCGCGGCGGCCACCAGCTCCGCCAGCTGGCGGTCCATGGCGCGGCGGCGCTGCAGTGCTTGGCGCTCCAGTTCGGTGTTGCCGCGCAGTCGCAGCAGCAAGGTCACGTAGGAACGCTTGTCCAGCAGGATCCGGAACGTCGCGCGCAGGAAGAATTCCAGGCGCTCATCTGCGGTGCCCTCATGGGTGCGGACCTCGGCGATCACTGCTTCCAAGGGAATCAGCGCTTCGTCCAAGGCCAGCCGCAACAGGTCCTCTTTGGACGGGACATGGTGGTAAATCGCGGATTTGCTGATACCCAGGCGGTCGGCGAGCTTGCCCATGGAGGTTGCGTCGTAGCCGTATTCGTTGAATGCCTCGACAGCAATGCGCAAAACGGCTTCTTGATCGTATCCGGGGCGGCCACGCTTGGTCGGACGGTTGGCAGTATCGGTAAGTCCCATGGTTACTTCATTATCCCATGTCCCGGCCGGGACTAGTTGGAGCGCATGTCGTAGATGCGCTTGAGCTTGCCCATGGAGCGTTCCAGCGATTCCGGCTCGACAACGTCAATGGCGCAGGACGAGCCGACATGGATCTTGATGAGCTTGGCCAGTTCCTTGGCACCGTTGGTTGCATCTTCGATGGTCGCCTCGCTGCGGCGCTCCACCTTGACTGCCAGCTGGTCCATGCGATCCGGACGGGTCAGGATCAGCTGGAAGTGCGGCGACAGGGTCGGCACCTTCAGGATCAATTCCTCGATCTGGCTTGGGAACAAGTTCACGCCGCGCAGGATGATCATGTCATCGCTGCGCCCAGTGATGCGGCCCATGCGGCGGTGTCCCGGGCGGCTGGTGCCAGGCATCAGTCGGGTCAGGTCATGGGTCCGGTAGCGGATGATCGGCAGGGCCTGCTTGGTCAGCGAGGTGAAGACCAGTTCGCCGTGCTCGCCATCGGGCAGCACCTTGGTCTCGTCGAAAGCATCAATGATTTCCGGGCGGAAATGGTCTTCCCAGATGTGGCTGCCATCCTTGCGTTCTCCGGATTCGCCAGCCACGCCAGGGCCCATGACCTCGGAGAGGCCGTAGATATCGCAGGCGGTGATGTTGAACATCTCTTCCAGCTCGTGGCGCATCTCTTCAGTCCATGGCTCGGCGCCGAGCACGGCCACCTTCAGCGAGGTGGATCGCGGATCGAGGCCCTTGCGCTGCATGGCATCGCCGATGGTCAGCAGGTAGGTCGGGGTGCAGAGGATCGCGTCAGGCTCGAAGTCCTGGATCAGTGTGATCTGCTTGTCGGTCTGGCCTCCGGACATGGGGATGACGGTGGCGCCGAGGTACTCGGCTGCGGCGTGCGCACCCAAGCCGCCGGTGAACAGCCCATAGCCGTAGGCGTTGTGGACCTTCCAGCCCGGCTTGACCCCGGCCATGCGCAGGCAGCGGGCACCGAGCTTGGCCCAGTCTTCCAGGTCCTTCTTGGTGTAGCCAACCACGGTGGGCTGTCCAGTGGTGCCCGAGGAAGCATGGATGCGGGCGACCTCATGCTGCGGAACGGCAAACATGCCGAATGGATAGTTCTTGCGCAGATCTTCCTTGTCGGTGAAGGGGAACTTGGCGAGGTCGCTCAGTTCCTTCAGATCATCGGGGTGCACGCCAGCGGCATCGTACTTCGCCTTGTAGTACGGCACGTTGTTGTAGGCATGGTGCAGAGTTTCCTTCAAGCGGGTCAGCTGGATCGCTTCGATCTGCTCACGGCTCATGGTTTCTTCTGGATCAAGCGGATTCGGAAGGCTGTCGCGGTCGGTGTTCTGGGACATGCTGGAACTTTCGTGTCGAGTGGGCTGGGTGCTTAGCGGTTCTGTGGTTTCGGGACGGTGCGCGAACGTCCGCGGAACTCTGCGACGGTTTCGATTGAGCCGTCGCCCGCTGGCTGGGTCACCTTGATGTCGTAGATCCCGCTGCGGCCTTGCTGCGAGACACGGTTGCCGGTGGCAGTCAGCACTCGTCCGGGAATGGCTGGCTTGAGGAAGTTGACGTCGGCACCGGACGCTACAGTGATGGTCTCATCCGAGCCGCCCTGCGGATTGCAGCTCAGTGCGAACGCAGTGTCGGCCAGAGCGAAGATCATCCCGCCGTGGCCAATGCCGAAACCGTTGAGCATTTCCTGCCGGAGCGTCATGGTGATGACCGCGTGGCCGTCGGAGACCTCAACTACTTCGATTCCCATCCACTGCGTGGCGTAGTCATTGTGAAGAATGGCGTGCGGGACCGAATTCTCTACCTGTGTTTCGCTCATCATCTTCCTTCGCCGAATTATTTACCGAACGATCATTAGGTAATAACATTATGTGAGCTAAGTCAAGTTAGGCGAGCGTTTTGGCGGTACTGTTTCAGCGAGGGCAAACCGGAGAACTAGCGGGTGAAAATTCGCTGGTGCACGTCGAGGATGAACGGCTCCTTGATCCGGTTGTAGTCCATGACCAGTCCATTTTCGCCATCGCTCGCAGCCAGCGCACGGGCAGCGTTCCGCTTGACCGAGGCATATGCCAGACGGTCAGTTTCGTTGTGTTTCAGATGCTCGCGAAAAATCAGGTGCCGCAGGTACTCGGGGCTTCCCGCGCTGAAGACATGGATATTGGCTTCGGGAAGCAATGAACCGGCAACCGGCTTGAGCATGCGGTGGCCGTACCACCCGGGTTCGCGGTGCCAGAGAATGATGCCGGTGGAATCCAGAGCTGGGACGTAGGACGCTTCCTGGTTCGCATCGGGGACCAGCAAGATGATGTCGATGATCGGCTTGGCTGGAAGGCCTGGAACGGACGTGGAACCGGTGTGCTCAATGGCCAGCGCGGTGGAACCCAGTGCATCGGCGATCTGATCGCGCAGGCGGTGGAAGTCCTTGGCCCACTGATCGGTCGGTTCGGCAATCGCGATCAGTCCGCGCATCAGTTCGCCGCCGACAGCCTCGTATCCCGGATCTTCTTCCGGCTGGCTGGTCAGCAGCGGGTAGCAGGGCAAGGTGCACAGGTACCGCTGGGCCTCCGGCCAGCGCGGGTCGACAGCCGACGGCGAGACGAGGCAACCGAGCGCACGGTAGAAGCCCACCGCATCATCATCGGTGGTGGCCCAGATGTTCTTCTGATAGGTGTCGCGCGGTCCAGCCAGCAGGGCGGAGCCCAGACCCTGTCCTTGCAGTGCTGGATCGACGGCAAGATATTCGACGCAGATCGCGTAGCTATCGCTGTGCCGGTAGGCGGCCAGTGCCGTGACGTCGCCTGAGGCAGTCGTGCTGGCAAGGACCTCGAGTCCTTCGCATTCATCGAGCAGCGTTTCAAGCGCCTGCTCGCTGGCAGGTTCGGCGGCCAGCACCAGCAAGCGGCGTACCGCAGGGTCGTTGCGGTGGTCGCTGATCTTGATGTGGTGCATGGCCGCCGTTCCTCCGGTTGTCAGATTTCTTCAGTGCATCCCAGCGCATCCAAGGCGAAGGAATAGTCCCACGCACGGGACTTCCAGGACTCGTAGCGCCCCGACGCGCCGCCGTGCCCGCCATCCATCTCGGTCTTCAGCACAATCGGTTCCTGCCCGGTGCCGATTTCACGCAGCTTGGCCACCCATTTGGCTGGCTCTACGTACAGTACACGGGTGTCGTTCAGCGAGGTGACCGCAGCGATCTTCGGGTAGTCCTGTGCCGTGACATTTTCGTAAGGGCTGTAGGACTTCATGTAGTCGTAGACCTCCTTGCTCTCGATCGGGTTGCCCCATTCTTCCCATTCCAAGGCCGACAGCGGCAGCTCGGGATCAAGGATGGAGGTCAACGCATCGACGAAAGGCACCTGGGCGATGATCGCCGTGTACAGTTGCGGGGCCATATTCGCGATGGCTCCCATCAGCAGTCCGCCGGCCGAACCGCCCAGAGCGGCGATGCGCTGCGGATCGGCCCAGCCGGAATCGAGCAGGTACTTGGTGGAATCAATGAAGTCGGTGAAGGTGTTCTTCTTGTGCAGCTTCTTGCCCTGCAGGTACCAGTTACGGCCGAGCTCTCCGCCGCCGCGCACGTGGGCGATGACAAAGACCACGCCGCGATCCAGCACGCTCAAGCGGGGGATGCCGAAACCAGGATCCATGGAAGCCTCGTAGGAGCCGTAGCCGTAGATCAGCACCGGCTGGGGAACCGAGGTATCCAGGTCGGCCCGGCGCATGATGGTCAACGGAATCCTGGTGCCATCGGCCGCGGTGGCCCACTCGCGCGTGGACAGGTACTTGGCCGGGTCGAAGTTGTTCACCGGAGTCTGCTTGCGCAGCACCAGCGACTGGTCTTCCAGCCACAGGTCGTAGACGCGTGGGGGGGTGAAGTCAGCGGTATAGCCGATGCGGACCAACGGCGCCTCCAATTCGGCGAAGGTCGCCGAGGCGGTGAACAGCTCATCCTCGAAGTCCGGTTCAATGGCCGGCTGCTGGGCTTCGGTGCCCAAGCCGTCCAAGGCAAGCAGCTGGACGCGCTCGCAGGTGTCGCGGCGAACCGAGAGCACCACGTGCGAACCGGTAATTGCCGTGCCTTCGATCTTGACGGTGTCCTCATGGGCCACCACGGTGCGCCACTGGGCGGGGTCGGTGTTCTCTCCCAGCTGGTCCACGGAAGCCAGCGACACCATATTGTTCGGTGCTTCATGGTCGTGGGTGATCAAGGCCTGGCCGGCACCCGGCATCAGATCGATTCCATGCAGCAGGCGCAAGCTGCGCGGCACCAGCAGGACTACTGCCGCCGAGGGATCGAGCAGATCCAGCATGCTGGTTTCGGCGTACTCGGAGTTGCCGCTGGAGATCATCAGCGTCTTGCGGTCCGGGCTCAGATCGAAGCCGAGCCACATGCCTGGATCAGTCTCTTCGAAAATGATCTTGTCTTCCGCTGGGAGGGTGCCCAGCCGGTGGGCGCGGATCTGGTGCGGCCGCCAAGTCTCGTCAACTACCGTATAGAAGATCGTTGAAGAATCCGGGGAGAAGGCCAGCCCGTAGAACACCCCTTCAATGGTGTCTTCCAGCAGCTTTCCGGTTTCCAGGTCCTTGATGAACAGGGTGAACCGTTCATCGCCGGCATTGTCGACGCAGTAGGCGAGCAGGTTGCCGTCCCCATTCAGGGCCATGCCGCCGAGCGAGAAGAACGGCTGCCCTTCGGCCAATGCGTTGCCGTCGAGCAGCACCTCTTCGGCAGGAAGCGCGGTTTCCGGGTCGATGACCGGGGGCGTCCAGTCGGCCACCAGGTCCCCGGTGTCCGAGGCTTTGACACGGCACTGGATCGTGTAGGGCTTGCCTTCGGCCGAACGGGTGAAGTACCACCAGCCGCGGCGGCGCACCGGAACCGACAGGTCGGTTTCAACGGTGCGGCCCTTGATCTCGCTGAACAAGGCATCGCGCAACGGCTGCTGGCCAGCGGTAATGGTGTCGGTGTACTCGTTCTCCGCGGTCAGGTGGGCGATGACCTCCGGGTTGGATTTCTCGCGCAGCCATTCGTAGTTGTCGATGAAGTCGTCGCCGTGGAAGCTGCGGGTGGTGGGCAGCTTCGCGGCACGAGGAGCGTTTGCGGTCAATGATTCAGGAGTCATACCACTATTCAATCCCACCGCCGATGCTTGCGGGGGTAGCTATGCTCAGCGCGGACAGAACCGCGGTTTCAAACCGGTAACGATGCAAGTGCAGGCGAGTCGTGGGGTACCGGCTAGGCTTTATTCGTCCTAGGCTTGCAGGCAGAACGTATCATCTGCACCTTGGGCCATTCGCCCTTCAGCACGAGAAAGCGATTCATCAGTGGAAAAGAAAAGAACAGCTGCCCCAGCCGGGCGCCTGGCCAGGTGGATAGCCGCGGCTGCCATCGGTTTGATGGCATTGGTCGTGGGCGCACCGTCGGCCCTGGCCCAAGGCAGTGAAAGCGTCGAGGGCCAAACCTATGTCATCGGCACGGATACGACGTTCGCGCCGTTCGAGTTCCGCCAGAACGGCGAGCTGACCGGTATCGACATGGATTTGTTGCGCGCCATTGCCGAAGACCAGGGATTTGAAGTCGAAATCAGGTCCTTGGGCTTCAATGCCGCGTTGGCAGCCCTCTCCTCCAACCAGGTGGACGGCGTGATCGCCGGCATGTCGATTACCGACGAGCGCAAGGAGATCTACGACTTCTCCGAGCCCTACTTCGAGTCCGGCGTCCAGATGGCTGTCGCTGCGAACAATGACGAGATCACCAGCTATGAGGACTTGAAGGGCAAGACCGTTGTCGCCAAGACCGGCGCCGAGGGCGAGACCTACGCCAAGTCCATTGCCAAGGAATACGGCTTCCAGGTCAAGTCCCTGGATCAGTCGGCCACCATGTACGAATCGGTCAAGGCCGGCTCCGCCGTTGCCGTTTTCGATGACTACCCGGTGCTGGCCTACGGCATCGCCCAGGGCAATGGCCTGAAGACCGTCACCGACAAGGTTCCTGGCGGTTCCTACGGCTTCGCTGTGAACAAGGGCGAGAACACCGCGCTACTGGCGGCCTTCAATGACGGGCTGGCCGAGCTGAAGGCCAGCGGAGAGTACCAGCAGATCCTGGACTCCTACCTTGCCGATCCGACCGCGGCGCAACCGAGCAACTTCTTCGATCTGCTGGTCAAGTCCATGCCAGCGTTGATGACCGGTTTGTGGCACACCCTGCTGGTGACAGCGATTTCCTTCGCCATCGCGATGGCGTTGGGCCTGATCTTCGGATTCATGAAGATCTCCGGGAACATCGTGCTGCGCGGCATCGCCACGACCTTCGTGAACATTTTCCGCGGCACCCCGCTGTTGCTCTGGGCATTCATGTTCTACTTCGGCCTTCCGCAGCTGACCGGCTGGGAGATCAGCGTCTGGACTGCTGGTGTGCTGACGCTGTCCCTGAACGCCGGCGCCTATGTCGCCGAAATTGTTCGCGGCGGTATCCAGTCGGTGGATCCAGGCCAGCTCGAAGCGTCCCGTTCGCTGGGCCTGGGCTACGGGAAGTCGATGCAGAAGGTCGTGATCCCGCAGGCCTTCAAGATGATGACCCCGTCGCTGATCAACCAGCTGATCATCAGCCTGAAGGACTCCTCGCTGCTGCTGGCTATCGGTTTCACAGAGCTGCTCTACCAGGGCCAGCAGATCTACGCGGCGAACTTCCGTGTCACTGAAACCCTGCTGATCGTCGGCATCATCTACTTCATCGCCATCATGGCGCTGACCAAGTTGGCAAATTATGCCGATCGGAGGTTCAACAAGTGAGCACCTCAACCGTGCAAAGCGACAACGTGAAGATCCAGGTCAAGGACCTGCACAAGTCCTTCGGGTCCAACAATGTGCTCAAGGGCATCGACATGGATGTGCGCGAAGGCGAAGTGGTGTGCGTGATCGGACCGTCGGGGTCCGGCAAGTCCACCTTGCTGCGTTGCCTGAACAAGCTCGAGGACATCACCTCAGGCAAGGTCGTCGTGGACGGCTTCGATGTCACCGATCCGAAGGTGGATATCAACGAGGTGCGCCGCCATGTGGGCATGGTGTTCCAGCACTTCAACCTGTTCCCTCATATGAGCGTCGCAGAGAACATCATGCTGGCGCCGGTCGAGCTCAAGAAGATCGGCAAGGCCGAAGCGCGGGAGCGTGCCCTGGAGCTCTTGGAACGCGTTGGCCTGCGCGAGAAGGCCAACGCCCGTCCGGCCTCGCTTTCCGGCGGCCAGAAGCAGCGTGTGGCGATCGCCCGCGCGCTGGCTATGGCTCCGGGCATCATGCTCTTCGACGAGGCGACCAGCGCTCTCGATCCCGAGATGGTCGGCGAAGTGCTGCAGGTCATCAAGGAGCTCGCCGATACAGGAATGACCATGGTCCTGGTGACGCACGAGATGGGCTTCGCACGTGAAGTAGCCGACCGGGTGGTCTTCATGGCTGACGGAGTTGTCTGCGAGCAGGGCGAGCCTGAACAGTTGTTCGGCAATCCGCAGCAGGCGCGCACCCAGGACTTCTTGTCCAAGGTCCTCTAGGCAGCAGCCGCACAGCCGGCCGGAAACCGTGCTGTCCGCAACTAGTTGAATCTGGTTGCGGGCAGCACGGTTTTTTCGTGACGAAGCTTACGCAGTAAATCCCTTCATATTATTGAAGTTTCAACTAATTTTCCAATAGGGTTGGGGCAGTAAATGAATGGGACTCGTCCCTGCATCTCAATCCTTAGGAGTTCACTAATGTCCGCTCTGGGAAATAGCGCAGGCCTGCAGGCCGCTGCCCGCACCCTGCTTCGCTTTGCTTTCGGTTTCCTCTTCCTGGCCCACGGCTGGCAGAAGTACTTCCAGTTCACCATCGAGGGGACTGCCGCTGCCTTTGGGCAGATGGGTGTTCCTGCCGCCAACCTGCTTGCCCCGCTGGCTGCAACCTTGGAGATCGCTGGTGGTGCCGCGATTATCCTTGGCCTGCTGACTCGCGTGTTCGCAGGCCTGTTGGGGGTGCAGATGATCGTCGCGCTGTTCATGGTTCACGCTGCAGGTGGAGTCTTCGTGGAAAATGGCGGCTTCGAGCTCGTCTTGGCACTGGCTGCCGGAGCACTGGCGCTGCTTCTGGTGGGCCCTGGCCGGATCTCGCTTGATGCGCTGATCTTCAAGGGCAAGAAGGCGGACAAGGTGCTCGTCAACGCCTAAGCCCCAGCTTTCGCAAACCCCGGGAAATCTTTCCCGGGGTTTTGTTGCGCCTGGAGGCGAGTTCATGTTGACGTGATCGAGCGCACTCTGACATACTGAACGAACGGTCAGTATGTAATTTGATTTCGATGAGGTGAACCCATGGCCCCGACCACACCGCAGGAGCCGGGACTTAGTGCCGTCCCGAGCTACGAAGAAGAGCAGTCCCAAGCGCGTTTCGACGCCTTGATCGATCAGGACTCCCGCGTCGAGCCACGCGACTGGATGCCTGAGAAGTACCGCAAGACCCTCAGCCGCCAGATCTCGCAGCACGCGCACTCCGAAATCATCGGAATGCAGCCTGAAGCGAACTGGATTACCCGCGCTCCATCGCTGAAGCGCAAGTCCATTCTGATGGCCAAGGTGCAGGACGAAGCCGGTCACGGCCTCTACCTCTATTCGGCCGCCGAGACCTTGGGCACCACCCGCGACGAGTACAACGAGCAGCTGCTCTCCGGCAAGGCCAAGTACTCCTCGATCTTCAACTACCCCGCACGCACATGGGCGGACATGGGTGCTATCGGCTGGCTGGTCGATGGGGCGGCCATCGCCAACCAGGTTCCGCTGTGCCGTGCTTCCTACGGCCCCTACGGCCGTGCCATGGTCCGCGTGTGCAAGGAAGAATCCTTCCACCAGCGCCAGGGCTTCGAGATCCTGCTCTCGCTCTCGCGCGGCACCGAAGCGCAGAAGAAGATGGCCCAGGATGCCATCAACCGCTTCTACGAGCCAGCCCTGATGATGTTCGGCCCGCCAGATGAGCAGTCGCCGAACTCCCAGCAGTCCATGGCTTGGAAGATCAAGCGCTTCTCCAACGACGAACTGCGCCAGCGTTTCGTCGGCATGATCGCCGAGCAGGTCAAGGTTCTCGGCCTGACCCTGCCGGACCCGGAACTGCACTTCGATGAAGAAAAGAAGCAGTGGATCCACAAGGATCTGAACTGGGACGAATTCATGGCAGTGATCAAGGGCAACGGCCCAGTGAACGCGCAGCGCATGGAACGCCGACGCGAAGCGCACCGCGAGGGCGCCTGGGTCCGTGAAGCCGCCGCAGCATACGCAGCAAAACAAGCACAAAGTGAGGTTGCCTAGCATGAGCCAACAGAGCAATTGGCCCCTGTGGGAAGTATTTGTCCGTTCATCTCGTGGACTCTCGCACGTCCACGCGGGATCCCTGCATGCACCGGATGCCCAGATGGCCGTGCGCAACGCCCGCGATCTGTACACCCGTCGCAACGAAGGCGTGTCCCTGTGGGTTGTGAAGTCCACCGACATCATCAGCTCCGACCCTGATGAGAAGGACGCCTTCTTCGAATCCCCGCAGGGCAAGGACTACCGCCACGCGACCTATTACAAGGCCAGCGAGGGAGTGAAGCACCTGTGAAGCACGAAGAACTCGACGAAGCCCTCGACAGCTTCGGCGATGCGCTGGCCTCGGCCACCCGCGTCACCCCGGGCAACGCCCTGCGACCGGAAGACATCGCTGTGGGAGGCGTCAAGCCGAGCGAAGAAGTTGCGCAGTACGCACTGACCCTGGGCGATGACGCCCTGATCCTGGCTCAGCGCATGTCGCACTGGATTTCCCGCGCTCCCGAGCTGGAAGAAGATGTTGCCCTGGGCAACATTGCACTGGACGTCCTGGGCCACGCCCGCTCCTTCCTTACCTACGCCGGGCTGGCGTGGGACAAGACCGAGGACGATCTGGCCTACTGGCGCGAGGAAGAGGAATTCACCTCGCTGTGGATCGTCGAGCAGCCCAACGGCCACTTCGGCGTCACCATCGTCCGCCAGCTGATCGTCTCGATCTTCCAGAACCTGCTGTACAAGCAGCTGACCGAATCCAAGGATGAAACCCTGGCCGCCATCTCGGCCAAAGCAGTCAAGGAAGTCGACTACCACCGCGACCACGCCATCCAGTGGACCATCCGCCTGGGCCAGGGCACCGAGGAATCGGCCGCCAAGATGCGCCACGCCCTGGAAATCCTGTGGCCGTACGTCGACGAGATGTTCCGCGATGAAGAAGTTCACCAGAACCTTGAGGGCATTGCCGTGCTGCCTTCCACCCTGCGCTCCGCGTGGGAGGAAGAAATCACCGCGGTACTGGACGCAGCCGGCTTGGAGATCCCTTCCACCGGTCAGGCCATGGCCTACGGCCGCCGTGGCGAGCACTCCGAACACCTGGGCTACCTGTTGGCGGAGATGCAAGTTCTCGCCCGCAAGCACCCCGGTGCCAGCTGGTAATTACGCAACTTTTGCCCGAATAAGGGGGAAGCAGTCTTGAGCAAAACGATCGCTGACGCCAAGGATCTGTTCGCTATCGCGTCCAAAGTGACCGACCCGGAAATCCCGGTGCTGTCCATTGCAGACCTGGGAATCCTTCGTGAAGTGAATATGGCCGAGGACGGAACCGTGCAGGTGGTCATCACCCCAACCTATTCAGGTTGCCCGGCGATGGATGCCATCAATGAAGACCTGTACGCCGTTTTCGGCGATGCCGGATATGAAAAGGTTGACGTCAAGCTGGTGCTGACCCCAGCGTGGTCAACCGATTGGATGACCGAGGAGGGGAAGAGCAAGCTCGAAGAGTACGGGATCGCTCCACCCACCGGCAAGGGCCATGCAGGCCGCGTCACCCTCGGCATGAGCGTGAAGTGCCCGCGGTGCCACTCGCTGAACACGCGTGAGCTGGCCCGGTTCGCCTCGACTTCCTGCAAGGCGCTCTACACCTGCAAAGACTGCTTGGAACCCTTCGACTACTTCAAGGTGCTCTCATGACCGAACAAACCACACCCACCCGACGCCGGGCGTCCTTCCATCGGCTCACTGTCTCGAACGTGCGCAGGCTGACCAAGGACTCAATCGAAGTCACTTTCGCCATTCCCGCGGAACTAAGCGAGGAATACGACTACGTTGCAGGCCAGTACGTGGCGCTGCGCAAGGAAATTCCCAACGCCGAGGGCGAACTCGTCGAGCTGCGCCGTTCCTACTCCATTTGCGCCGCTCCAACCGGGGATGAGATCAAGGTAGCGATCAAGCGCGACCTCGGAGGCCTGTTCTCCACTTGGGCCAACCAATCCCTGGCTGCGGGCGACCAGATCGATGTGATGAGCCCCGCTGGTGCTTTCATTTCCAAGCACAAGCTCACGGAGATCAACGATCCATCGACCATCGACACCAAAGCCCAGGACCGCTTCGTGGCCGTGGCCGCCGGCTCCGGCATCACCCCGGTGCTGGCCATCGCCCGCACGATCCTGGAAGCCAATGACCACACCCGCTTCGACCTGATCTACGCGAACAAGGCAGCCATGGACGTCATGTTCCTTGAGGAACTGGCTGACCTGAAGGACCGCTACCCATCGCGTCTGGCGCTGCATCACGTGCTCAGCCGCGAGCAGCGCATCTCGCCGCTGCTCTCCGGCCGCATCGACGCAGAGAAGCTCACCACGTTGCTGACCAGCGTGGTCCAGGCGCCGAACGTGGACGAATGGTTCCTCTGCGGCCCCTTCGAGCTCGTCCAGCTGGTCCGCGACCAGCTAACCAGCCTGGACGTTCCCGCGGAAAAGGTCCGCTTCGAGCTGTTCACCACCGGTGAGCCGACCAAGCCGCAAGGGCATATCGGCCGCCCGGTCGAGGTGGACGAGAACGAGGAAAGCTATGAGATCAGCTTCAACCTCGATGGCCTTAAGGGCGAAGTCATGTCACCGGTGCGCGCCAACGAAACCGTGCTGAACGCCGCACTGCGCGTCCGCCCGGACGTTCCGTTCGCCTGCGCCGGCGGCGTGTGCGGCACCTGCCGTGCCAAAGTCACCTGCGGCACGGTCACCATGGCCGAGAACTACGCGCTGGAACCCGAGGAAGTCGAGGCTGGCTACGTGCTGACCTGCCAGTCGCACCCGACCAGCGAGAAGCTAAGCGTCGACTTCGACGCCTAGAAAGGCCAGGACGAATCCATGATCGAACTGACGATTGCCGATTCAATCGCACGCGTGGTGCTCAACGCGCCGCAGAAGATGAATTCCCTGGACGAGGTGGCACTGGCCGAATTATCCGAGGCCTATGACAAGGCCGCGGCGGCCGTGGACACCGGAGAGGTCCGCGCCCTGGTGCTTTCCGGCGAAGGCCGCGGTTTCTGCGCCGGACGCGATATCTCAGGAGTCAACCCGGCAGATGACGACGTCATCGGCTACCTCGACGGTAAGGTGCAGCCGCTGCTGGAGAAGATGTCCAGCTTCCCGGCTCCCACCTTCGCCCTCGTGCAGGGCGCTTGCCTGGGTGTCGGCCTCGGCCTGGCTGTGGCCACCGACGTGGTGTACGTTGCGGAGAACGCCAAGATCGGCTCGCCGTTCGCCAACTTGGGCGCGACCTTGGACTCCGGGGGACACTGGCTGTTCACCGAGCGGCTCGGGGCTCACCGCACCTTGGACATGATCTACACCGCCGAGCTGATTTCCGGTGCCGAAGCTGTGCGTTCGGGCCTGTTCTCCCGCGCCTTCCCGGCGGAGGAATTGGCCGAGCGCGGCGAGGAGATCGTCGCCAAGGTGGCCCAGGGGGCCACCCAGGCCTTCGTCGCGTCCAAGCAGCTGGTTGCGGAAATCCGCGACCAGCGGGTAGGCCTGTGGAACTCGATGCGCACCGAAAACCGGGCGCAGGCAGCCTTGTGCGACACCGCTGATTACGCCGAAGGATTCAAGTCTTTCCAGGAGAAGCGCAAGCCGGTGTTCACTGGCAAGAAGTAGTTTCCCAGCAAACACGAGAAGAGCACCTGATGGCATCCAGGTGCTCTTCTCGTGCGTTAAACGAGCCGGCTATCGGGTGTCGGTGTCTTCGAAAATCAGCAGGGTCTGCGTATCCAGAACCGTTGGCAATGACTGCAATTGCTCAAAGACCACACGGCGCAGGTCCAGATTGTCTTTGGCGCGCACCAGCAGGATCACGTCGAAATTGCCGCCGACCAAGCCCACATGGTGCACCTCGGGAATCGATGCCAGATGGTCACGTAACTCGCGCCAGGAATGCTGGCGGAGTTTCAACGTCACGTAGGCGCTGGCCTTGAGTCCCGCCTTCACCGGATCAATCACCGCCGTATACCGGGTAATCACCCCGGAATCCTGGAGCTTTGCGATACGCGAGTAGGCGTGGGCCCGCGATACGTGCACCTTTTGCGCCACGGTGGTGACCGACTGGCGTCCGTCGCTGGTCAGCTCCGCGAGGATCGCATGATCGACATCATCGAGTTTTAGCTCCGCTTCCGCGACCATTGATTCTCCTTGTTGACGTGCCGGACGTCTCTATTCCAAACACAATCTATTGACACTTTTCGTCTACGAGTATACGGATAATATTCGCAACTTTCCACGATTCCCCGCCGGACTGGATACAGAATGCCACTCATACCCATAATTGATTGCAAATGATGTTTAGGTGAAGTGAGTCATAAGCAGTTGTGCTCATGGACCAGCCAGAACCACGAAAGGTGGGAGAACATGAGCACTGAAGCGCATGCGGATCGCATCTCTGAAGTCAGCAAGAAATTCGGGATTACCCCTGAAGACTACATGCTGCCAGCACGCCACATGATCAACCTGTTGAACCCGGACGGAACCCTGCGCCCAGAGGATCAGCAAGGCACTGAGCCGGGCCACGAGTACCCGCTGCCGAGCCCGGCCCGGCTGCTCGAAGCCTACGCTGCCCTGGTCACCGGCCGACGCGTCAACGACCAGAACTCCGCGCTGGTCCGCCAGGGCCGCATGGCGGTCTATCCCTCCAGCCATGGACAGGAAGCCTGCCAGATCGCGGCAGCATTGTGCCTGGGCGAGAACGACTGGCTCTTCCCGACCTACCGCGACACCGTAGCGGTGCTGACCAAAGGCGTTGCACCGATGGAAGTCATGACCAGTTTCCGCGGCGAATGGCACTGCGGTTATGACCCGAAGGCCTATAACTGCGCACCGATGTCCACTCCGCTCACCACCCAGCTGCTGCACGCAGTGGGTGTTGCACACGCTGCCAAGCTGCGCGGCGAAGACACCGTTGTCGTGGCGATGTGCGGCGACGGCGCCACGAGCGAGGGCGACTTCCACGAAGCGCTGAATTTCGCAGCGGTCTTCAACCTGCCGGTGATCTTCTTCGTGCAGAACAACAAGTACGCCATCTCGGTTCCGCTCTCGCAGCAGAGCGCAGCCCCATCCTTGGCTCACAAGGCTGTCGGCTACGGCATGGCCGGCGAGCGCGTGGATGGCAACGACCTGATGGCCTTGATGGCCATCATGACCCGCGCGGTGCGCATGGCCCGCGACGGCAACGGCCCGCTGCTGATCGAGGCCCACACCTACCGCATGCAGGCGCACACCAATGCCGATGACGACAAGCGCTACCGCGAGGACTCCGAAGTCCAGGAATGGATCGCCAAGGATCCGGTGACCCGGATGAAGGCATACCTGGATGATGCAGGTCTGTTGACCGATGAGACCGTCGCCAAGATCACTGCGGATGCCGAAGCCGTTGCAAAGACCCTGCGCGATGGCATGAACCAGGAAGCCAACACCGATCCACGCGAGCTGTTCGAGCATGTGTACTCGGCCAAGAGCCCGCAGCTTGCGGAACAGCAAGCCATTCTTGTCGACGAACTAGACCGTGAGGAAGCCTAGGATGACTGCCACTACTTCGCGCGTGAACCCGAACGTCAGCGCTGCCACCGCACGAGCCGCAGCAAAGGCTGCCAACGAGAACCAACCGGTGACCTTCGGCAAGGCGCTGAATACCGCCTTGGCCGATGCGCTGGTTGCCGATGACTCGGTAGTGATCTTCGGAGAGGATGTGGGAACCCTCGGCGGTGTCTTCCGCATCACCGATGGCCTGACCGCACGCTTCGGCTCCGAGCGCTGCTTCGACACCCCGCTGGCCGAATCCGGCATCGTCGGCATGGCCGTCGGCATGGCCATCAACGGCATGCGACCGGTCATCGAGATGCAGTTCGATGCGTTCGCCTACCCGGCATTCGAGCAGATCGCTTCGCATGTTGCCAAGATGCGCAACCGCACCCAGGGCAAGCTGCACCTGCCAATGGTGATCCGCATTCCTTACGCCGGCGGCGTGGGCGGCGTGGAGCACCACTGCGATTCCTCGGAAGCCTACTACGCGCACACCCCGGGCCTGAAGGTCTTCACCCCCTCGTGCGTCGAGGACGCCTACCTGATGCTGCGCGAAGCCATCGATTCGGATGATCCGGTGGTCTTCTTCGAGCCGAAGAAGCTGTACTGGTCCAAGGAGCAGGTTGACCTTGCGCAACTGGCCGAACAGTACGAGGCAAAGAAGAGGGCCACGACCGAGGGGCAGGCACGCATCGCCCGCCCGGGCAGCGATGCCACGCTCATCACCTATGGTCCAAGCGTTTCCACCGCAATGGAAGCCGCCAAGCTGGCAGCCGAGGAAGGCATCAGCCTGGAAGTAGTGGACATCCGCAGCATTGTGCCATTCGATGACGAGACCGTCTGCGCATCGGTCCGCAAGACCGGTCGGGCCATCGTGGTCGCCGAAGCCCAGGGCTTTGCCTCGGTAGCCAGCGAAATCGTAGCCCGGGTGCAGGAACGCTGCTTCCACTCGTTGGCGGCTCCGGTGCTCCGGGTGACCGGATTCGATATTCCTTATCCGGCACCAACGCTGGAGAAGTTCCATCTGCCAAGCGCCGAACGAATTCTCGACGCAGTTGACCAGCTTCAGTGGGAGGCGTAAATGAGTATCAAGACTTTCCTCTTGCCAGACCTTGGCGAAGGGCTGACCGAAGCCGAGCTGGTGCGTTGGATGGTTGCCGCCGGTGACGTCGTTGCGGTCGACCAGCCCATTGCGGAGGTGGAAACCGCGAAGTCGCTGGTGGAAATCCCTTGCCCATTCGAAGGTGTCGTCTCCACCTTGCATGGGGATGCCGGCCAGATGATGCTGGTGGACGAGCCTTTCATTTCGGTGAACACCGGCGGTGAAGACGCTGCGGTCCCTGCCGGCGAAGAATCCGAACGTGCCCAGTCCTACCGCGAGGAAGAGCGCGCCGGCACCCAGGTTCCTGCCGAGGATGATGCAGAATCCGATGAAGGCAGCGGAAATGTGCTCATTGGCTACGGCACCTCCTCTGCCCAGCGCAAGACCAGCCGCCGGCGTAAGCCGCGCTCAGGGGTCGCGTCGGCCGCGGTCCAGGCACCAGCTGAAGCGGTGCGCGTGATCAACCCGCTGGTACGCAAGCTGGCTCGTGACAACGCATTGGACATCACCACGGTTAAGGGCACCGGTCCAGAAGGGCTGATTCTGCGCACAGACGTGGAAGCCGCCTTATCAGCCGATGCGGTGCAGCCTGAACCGGCAACACCTGCAGCGCCGATGCCAACTCCCGCAGCCTCAGCTTCGGCCTCGGTTGCGGTGCCGGTGGCCCAAGCTGGGGAAGCTGATGCGAAGACCGGCCTGCCTGTAGCTTCCTCACAGGTGCTTTCGGGCGTGCGCAAGACCATCGCCAACGCGATGAGCACGTCGCGCCGGGAGATCCCGGAAGCGACCGTGTGGGTGGATGTCGACGTCACCAAGCTGCTGAAGCTGCGTTCGAAGATCAAGGAGTCAGACGGCCAGGCCCCGAGCGTCATGGCGCTGGTCGCCCGCTTCGCTGTGGCCGGATTGCAGCGTTTCCCGGAACTGAACAGCCGCATCGACGTTGAGGCTGACGGTGGATTGCGCCATACCCTCTTCGAGGGCGTGAACCTTGGCTTCGCCGCCCAGACCGACCGCGGCCTGGTTGTGCCCAATGTGCGCGATGCCCACAAGCTGAATGCCAAGGAACTGTCGGCCGAGTTCGCTCGGCTGGCTTCGGTGGCGCGCGAGGGTAAAGCGGGCGTTGCCGACCTGTCCGGCAGCACCTTCACCATCAACAACTATGGCGTGTTCAATGTTGACGGCTCCGCAGCCATCATCAACTACCCGGAAGCTGCCATTCTGGGGCTTGGGCGCATCGTCGAGAAGCCGTGGGTGGTCAATGGCAAGATCAAGGTCCGCTCCATCTGCGAGATGACGCTGAGCTTCGACCACCGGGTTTGCGATGGCGGAACTGCGGCTGGCTTCATGCGCTATGTCGCTGACGCGATGACAGATCCAAAGGCCGCGCTGGCGTCGCTCTAGCGTCCACAGTGCCCAGTTCTCGCTCTTTCGAGTGACCATGGTGCCCGTCGAACCTCGCGAGGAACGGCGGGCATCATTCTTTTTGCTGGCATTCTGTCAATGCTCGACGATTTATTCCCATGTCAAATACCAGTTGGTAGAGTCAGATCGATAATCATTTCTGTGCTGGAAATAAGTTGTGCCCGTCTGCTTGCTTGGAAAGTGGGCCAACCGGCACAAAGCAGCGAGAGCAGGGGATTGGGATGGCAATCGCAGGGACCGGAATCAGGAATCGGCCGCTGACCTGCCTGCTGCTTCTTCTCCCAGCAGCTCTTTCGGGTGCCACCTATGCGCTGCTTGCTGGCGACCTGCCGGAAATGACCGCCACGCACTGGAGCTCTACCTACCCGGACGGGTTCACCCGAACCGCCGTCTTTGTCCCGGTCTGCATCGGGCTGACCGTCGTTGGTGCCATCACCGGGATGTTCTCCTTGAAGCTGCGCAACAAACCGGCTTTGCTCATGATGCTGCTCTTTGCCGGTGGCCTGCTCGCGTGGAGTGCAGCTGGCGTTTTCGTCAGCTCGGCGGTATCGACAGCGCTCGCCGAAACACCTGAAACGGCAGTGCTGGGCGGCATGATGGTGTTGCTTATTGCCTGCGCGTTGCTGGGCATAGCGCCGCTGTGGGCCAGCGGCATCTACCAGCAGTACACACGGCAATCCAACGAGGACCGCCAGCAACGAATCGATGCAGCCCAAAGCGTACAGCGGACTGACGCGGTGGAGGCATTCGCCGAGCCACAGCCAGATTCCAGGCAAGCGGAGTTCAAGCAAACTATGGCCGCACCATGGTGGATGTGGATGCTATGCCTCGTGCTGTTCGCAACACTGATCGTTGCTGTAGTGCTGCCCTTTCTAGCCGGTGGAAGCCACGACGGCAGCTTGGCGAGCGTCATCCTTCCCGTGGCCCTGTCAGCCGCAGTCTGCGTGCTGATGCTAGGCGTGATCTGGATCCGCGTATCCATCATCGGCGATCGTTTCCGGGTATCTTCCGCGCTCTTGGGGATCCCAATGCGAACTATCAAGATCACTGACATTGAATCTGTGACCAGTGAAAAGATCGAACCCATGATGTGGGGAGGCTGGGGCTGGCGGATCATTCCAGGCGGTTCGGCCATCGTGATGAAAGAACACGAAGGCCTCGTTTTCGACCTCAAGAACAAGAAACGATTCGCCGTGACCATTCCGGACTCAAGGCAGGCTGCGAACGTTCTCAATGCCCGCATGGGCTAGGCGGAACAGCAGCCTGCTTGATTCCTGTGCCGGTGCCCTATTTCTTCAAGGTGCGCATGGGGCCGATAACCACCGAGCGCAGCACTAAGCCGGATACCAGCGACGCGGCCACGACATGGATAATCCCCAAGGCAGCGTAGGCCAATTGCAGGAACTCCGGAATTTTCTGGATGTGCGGGTGCGGCAGGACGAAGGACAATCCGATGACAGCAGCCCAGAGAACCAAGCTGCCCGCCCCGACATTCCTCGACCAGGATCCCTTGGGAACTTCGTGGCTCAGCGGCTGGATGCGCTGGAGCACTGCCGAAGCCAGAACCAGCCAGAATCCTGCCACCACGAAACCAGCGGCAATGTCGCTTGGGCGGTGCCAGCCGCAGATCAGGGTGGCCAGTCCCGTCACCGTGGCGAATAACCAGGCAATCGGTTGCACCACTGGACGCAGCTTCGGTGGCGACACCAGATACATCAGTCCCATGGCGGCAGCGGCGGCGGTGGTATGCCCCGAGGGGAAGGAATTTCCTGTAGTGCCGAAATTGAAATCCGGGCGGGTCAAGACCTCGTGCTTCAGAAGCTGCGTGGTGCCGGCTGCGGCTGCGGCCGCGAGGATCGCTACGATGGCCCGAAGGAAATGGCGGTCGCGAATCACCCGATACAGCAGGAATACTGCAGCAATCGCGCCACAAATTGCTGGCAAGAGATCTAGGAATTCGCGGACCGGATTGAGCAAGTCGGTCCGGGGCCACCATTGCGACCACGCGATGAATCCTGCCTGATCCGCCCATTGCCCACTGCGTTGCTGAACGAAAAATATGTACTCAAGACAGAAAAGCGCAACCAGCAGCAGCAAGGCCCACCACCACCTGATATGGTGCGGGCGCGTGGAGGCTGAATGGCGTGGCATATCTCTAGGGTGTCATATCAGGCAGGCGGAACGGCACCGTTCAGGCATGTAACCATGCCCACGCTCGCTAGGCTTGGACCATGAGCTTTGAACTACCGCCCCTTGAAGAATTGCTGGCGCATTCCCATGTTGTCCGCCTTCCGATGCGCGTGAAATTCCGTGGCGTCATCCAGCGCGAGGCCCTGCTGATCGAAGGGCCGGAAGGCTGGGGCGAATTCTCTGCGTTCACCGAGTACGGAGCTGCGGAAGCCGCACGATGGCTGGCCGCCGGAATCGAGGCCGCCTACCAGCCGTTCCCCGAACCGCTGCGCACCAGCATCCCGGTCAACGCCACCCTGCCAGCGGTCGCGGCGAAGGATGTAGGGGCGGTTCTTGAACGCTACGACGCGCCGCACACCATCAAGATCAAGGTGGCAGAACAGGGCCAAGGCCTCGACGAAGACCTGGCCCGCGTGGCTGAAACCCGGCGGCTCTACCCGCAGGCAGCGCTGCGCGTGGACGCCAATATGGGGTGGGATATCACCCAGGCGGTTCCCGCACTGAAAGCACTGAGCGAGTACGACCTGCAATACGCAGAGCAACCGGTGCCTGGCATTACCGGGCTGGCGGAAGTCCGCGAGCAACTGCGCAACGCCGGAAACCCGTTGAAGATCGCCGCAGATGAAGCGGTACGCAAGCACACCGACCCCCTGGAAGTCTCGCGGTTGGGCGCGGCGGATCTGATGGTCATCAAGACCCAGCCGCTGGGCGGCATCAGCGCTGTGCTGGACATTGCCAAGCACGCGGAACTGGATGTCGTCGTCTCCAGCGCACTGGATACCTCGGTAGGCCTGGCCCAAGCGGCGGCATTGGCCAGCGCACTGCCAGCATTGCCCTATGCCTGCGGCCTGTCTACCGGCACTTTATTCGCCGAAGACGTTTGTGCCGAGCCGATGCTGGCTACCGCCGGATATTTGCCGGTGCGACGCATTGAGCCGGATCACCAGAAACTGGAGAGCCTGCGTCCAGAAGAGGCGCACGTAGGCTGGTGGCGGCAGCGGCTGGAATCCTGCTATGCGGAATTGGCTAGGGAATAGTACTACTCAGGAATCTGTTTCCCTGCCGTTCACCTTTGCGTTGCATTTAGAACACTTCCAAGTGAAAACCTCAGTTCGAGTCATTCCCCTGACGATGAGCCACATACTGAGGAAGTGAGCGGATCATGAATCCAACCCGTACCCTTTTGCCAATGCTGGGCCACACCCGCGGCGGCCGTTCTGCAGCTACTTGCCACTTCAAGTGCGCTGACGCCTGCACCAAGCCGGATTGCAACACTTCGTCCAATGGCTACTTCAAGGACATCGCCGACAAGTCGATGTCCCGCCGCAGCATGCTGGGCCTGGGCGCCGTCGGCGCCTCGGCACTGGTCATCGGCCCGCAGCTCTTCGGCGCTGCTGACGCGACCGCGGCGCCACTGGTGCCAATGAAGCCAAGCAAGGGCGGGCACCTTTCGTTCGACGCCATTGAGCCGGTGTCGCGTTCGGTAGATACTGTTTCAGTTCCTGACGGCTATGACTGGAACGCCATCATCCGCTGGGGCGATCCGCTCTTCAAGAACACCCCGGCATTCGACGCCTCCAAGCAGTCGGCCCGCAAGCAGGCAGAGCAGTTCGGCTACAACTGCGACTACCTGGACATCATCGTCGACAAGTACTCGGGCCGTACCGGCGTACTGGTGGCCAACCACGAATACACCAATGAAGACATGATGTTCGACGCTGCCTGGTTCCAAGCGAACAAGGACGAAGCCCGCAAGATCGCGATGAACGCCCATGGCTTCTCGGTCGTCGAGGTCAAGCGCAAGAAGAACGACAAGAAGTGGAGCTACGTGCAGGGTGGCGAGCGCAACCGCCGCATCACCGCCAGCACCGAATTCCTGGTCGACGGCCCAGCGGCAGGCAGCGACCTGCTCAAGACCGGTGCTGACCCAACCGGAACCAAGGTCCTTGGCACCCTGAACAACTGCGCCGGCGGCACCACCCCGTGGGGCACCGTGCTCTCCGGCGAAGAGAACTTCGACCAGTACTTCCGCGGCAAGGGCACCGCTCAGGAAGCCCGCTACGGCATCGGCACCGGCGCGACCGACCGCGGCTGGGAAGACATCGACCCGCGCTTCGGCCTGCACAACGACGGCTACGAGAACGAGGCCAACCGCTTCGGCTGGGTCGTCGAAATCGATCCGCAGGACCCAACCTCCACCCCGGTCAAGCACACCAACCTGGGCCGCTTCAAGCACGAAGGCGCCAACGTGCGCATTGCCAAGAACGGCAAGGTCGTTGCGTACTCCGGCGACGACTCGCGCTTCGAATACCTGTACAAGTTCGTCTCGAAGAACACCTATTCCAAGCACGATCGCAAGCACAACATGGGCTTGCTTTCCGAAGGCGACCTGTACGTTGCGAAGTTCGAAGGCAACTCGCCAGCAAGCGAAATCGACGGCAGCGGCGCTGTCCCGTCCGATGGCGCCTTCGACGGCATGGGCACCTGGCTGCCGCTGGTGAAGAACGGCGAATCCAAGGTTGATGGCATGAGCATCGACGAGGTGCTGGTCTACACCCGCCAGGCAGCCGACAAGGTCGGGGCCACCAAGCTGGACCGTCCGGAAGATGTCGAGCCGAGCCCGGTCTCCGGCAAGGTCTACGTGGCGCTGACCAACAACACCGACCGCGGCAAGGAAGGCAAGGAAGGCGCCACCGAAGTCAGCCCGCGCGTCCGCAACCGCGACGGCCACGTACTGGAAATCACCGAGGCCGGAAACGACGCCACCGCGGCGAAGTTCACCTGGAACATCCTGCTGGTGGCCGGTGACCCCAATGTGAACGGATCGACCTACTTCTCCGGCTACCCAGCAGACAAGGTCTCGCCAATCTCCTGCCCGGACAACCTGGCCTTCGACTCCAAGGGCAACCTGTGGATCTCCACCGACGGCGCCCCCGGCACCATCGGCTACTCCGATGCACTGCACAAGGTCACCCTGACCGGCAAGGACCGCGGCCGCGTCGAGCAGTTCCTGGCCGTGCCAACCGGCGCAGAGACCTGCGGCCCGCTGATCCATGACAAGGACAACTCGGTCTTCGTTGCCGTGCAGCACCCGGGCGAAGGCGGCAGCTTCGCCAGCCCTACCTCGCTGTTCCCGGATTTCGTGAAGAACGCCGCTGATGCAGGCAAGGGCCAGTTCTACGGTCCACGCCCATCGGTAGTCCAGGTCTTCAAGGAAGACTCGAAGCCGGGCAAGGGCAAGGGCCGCAACAAGTAGGCGCAGCCAGCCCGAGCCCTCAGGGCGCCGGCAGGATCCATCAGCGGATCCTGCCGGCGCCCTGGCGCATTCCAAATCGGTTCTCCGGCAGCCCAAGGCATAGACTTGGATAATTGCCTTCAGCTATGGAATCTAAGGAGTCATGCCGCGTGGGAATGCAGCAACCTGACGAGCAACGCGCCATCACCACCGCTCGCCACGTACTCTCCGCAGTGATCCGCGCGGGAATCAGGGATCTGGTGATTTCTCCCGGTTCACGCAGCGCCCCATTGGCCTACGCCGCGGCCGAGGCCGCCGCTGCCGGGATCCTGGATATCCACGTGCGCATCGATGAACGCTCTGCCGCCTTCATGGCCCTGGGCCTGGCCCAAGGCACCGGGCGGCCGGCAGCAGTGGCCGCCACCAGTGGCTCTGCCGTCGGGCAGATGCTGCCGGCGGTGATGGAAGCCAACCACACGGCGACACCGCTGCTGGTTCTTTCTGCTGATCGCCCCGATGAATTGCACGGCACTGGGGCAAGCCAGAGCACCCGCCAGAAAAACCTCTTTGGCGAGCACGTGCGCCTGGCGGCCAATGTTCCTGCCGGTGCTGACCCGCAGCATGAACTCGCACAGGCCTTGGCTGCCTTGGCCGGCAACGAGCAGGATCCGGCCGGACCGGTCCAATTGAACCTGCAGTTCCGGGATCCGCTGACTCCAGCACCCCAAGAGCGCATCGAGGAACAACGCTGGACTGCGATTGAACCCGGGCAATGGCCGGCACCGCGCAAGCCGGATATGTCGACCCTGCCCGTCCAGCAGCTCAAGCCACGCCGGAGCGTGGTCGTCGCCGGGCATGGGTCTGGCGAGGAGGCGCAGCAATTCGCCCAGGACCTGGGGTTGCCATTGTTCGCCGAGCCATCGTCCAACGCACGTTTCTCGGCCAATGCCATAGGCCACTACCGCCCGCTGATCACCGTGGGCCTTGAGCGCATTGAACGCGTGGTGCTCTTCGGCCGCCCGACCCTGAGTCGCCCGGTGGGCAAGCTGCTGGCCGACCCGGCGATCGAATCAGCGATCTGGCAGCCGGTGCCGGTGGCCTGGTATGAGCAGGGCCGGCGACGCGAGACCCCGGTCAGCTCGTGGAACGAACTGCAGGAATTCGCCGGCTCTGGTGCACCGGGCTGGCTCGAAGCGTGGCAGCAGCTCGATACCCAAGCCTTGTCGGTGCGCCAGGATCTGGGCCGGGAGTCGGCGGCCAATGGGGCAGATGTCGCCGAGGCCATCTGGGAGCACGCACCGGAAGTGCTCCTGCTCGGCTCTTCGAACATCGTCCGCGATTTCGACTTGGCGGCCCGCCCGGCACCAGTACGGACCATGACCGTGCACGCCAATCGCGGCCTCGCCGGAATCGATGGAACCATCGCCACCGCCCTGGGCCTGGCCCAGGGCAGCAAGCGTCCGACACTGGCGGTGATGGGGGACATCACCTTCGCCCATGACGCCAGCTCGCTGTCCTGGGCTCCGGGTGAAGAACAGCCCGTGGTGGACATCGTGGTCTACAACGACGGGGGAGGAGCAATCTTCTCCACCTTGGAGCACGGTGAAGTAGACGCTTCGGGCCGCTACGCCAATGCGGTGGAACGGCTCTTTGCCACCCCGCAGCGGCTGAGCCTGCCTGCGCTCGCCGAAGCCTATGGCTGGCAGTACGCCAAAGCAGAAACCAAGGAAAAGCTTGGCGCCGTCCTGGCCGCACGGCGCACGGCAAACCTGCGGCTGATTGAAGTGCCGGCCTCGCGCAGCAACCTGCGCGCCGAGACGCTTGAGCTGAACCAGACGATCGGGCAGCTGTCCTGGCCAACCCCCTGAAAGCCGCTGCGAGGCAAAAAGGAATCCCCTGCGCTGCCAGTCCATTTCACTGGCAACGCAGGGGATTGCCGATGCGCTGTGGTGCTTAGATGTCGACGTGCGTCGGATCGAGCACGCGGCGCAGGAAGTCCTGCGTACGCGGCTGCTGCGGATTGCCGATGACATCCGCTGCCTTGCCTTCTTCCACCACGACCCCGCCGTCCATGAAGAACACCCGGTCCGCAACTTCCTTGGCGAATGCCATCTCGTGGGTGACCACGAGCATGGTCATGCCCGCCTGGGCCAGGTTCTTCATGATGGACAGCACCTCGCCTACGGTTTCCGGGTCCAACGCACTGGTTGGCTCATCGAAAAGCATCAGGGTCGGTTCCATGGACAGCGCGCGTGCGATGGCTACGCGCTGCTGCTGGCCGCCGGAAAGCTGATCGGGGTAGCGGTCGCCGAAGTCGCCCAGCCCTACGCGTTCCAGGTGGCCCAAGGCGATTTTCTCCGCCTCGGCCTTCTTGCGCTTGAGCACCTTGATAGGCGAAACGGTGCAGTTTTCCAGCACCGTCAGGTGCGGGAACAGGTTGAACTGCTGGAAGACCATGCCCACTTGCTGGCGCATCTTGTCCAGGTTCACGTCGGGATCGGTGGCGTTGAAGCCGCCGACCATGATGGTGCCGCCATTTGGCTGCTCCAGCAGGTTCACGCAGCGCAGCAGGGTGGACTTTCCCGAGCCGGAAGGACCGATCAGGCAGACCACCTCGCCCGGAGCAACATTCAGGTCAATGCCCTTGAGCACTTCGTTGCTGCCGTAGGCCTTGCGCAGTCCGGTGATTTCCACGCCCGAAGCATGGACTGAAAGCTTATTGGTGTCGCTCGACATTTCCAGGTCCTCTCTATCGCTTGGTCTTTGCGGCGCGGGATTCGAACTTGCGGGCCACCAAGCTCAGCGGGATGGTGATCACCAAGTAGAACAGGCCGGCGACAACCAGCGGGGTGATGCCGGCATCGATTTGCGAGATGCCGTCGCGGCCGAACTTGGTCATTTCGTACTGGGACATCGAAGCACCGAGGATGAAGGCCAAGGAGGTGTCCTTGGTCAGCAGGATGATTTCGTTGGTCATCGGCGGCAAGACGATCTTGAAGGCCTGCGGGATCACGATGGTGACCATGGCGCGCCATGCTGGCATGCCCAGTGAACGAGCGGCTTCGGTCTGCCCCTTGGGCACTGCCTGCAAGCCTGCACGCAGTGTTTCTGCAATGTATGCTGCCGAGACCAAGCCCAGGGCGCACATGACGTTGACTGGCTGCGGCCACTGTGTTCCAAAGGCCTGCGGCAAGCCGAAGCCGAAGGCCAAGAGCACCAGGATTGCCGGGATGCCGCGGAAGAATTCAATGAATGCGGTGGCGAACCAGCGGTAGGGCGCAAATGACGCCATTTTCATCAGTGCCAGAAGCAGGCCAAGGACCAAGCCGAAGGCGAAGGAAATGATGGTGTAGAAGATGGTGTTCTTCAGGCCGACCAGGATCATGCCTGGGAACATTGGCCCCAGCTTGTCGAAGGAGAAGAAGGCGTAGACTGCCTTGTCCCAGTCGACTGCCAAGACCAATGCGATGATCGCGATGATGAAGATGGCGATCTGGATGGTCTTGCTCATGCGGGCGCGCTGACGGGTGGTCATTGCCATGCTTGATTACCTCTCATGCAGGAAGCGGAGGCAGGGCTGCCAACCTGTGGGCGCAGCCCGATGCCCCCGCTTGCCTTGAAATCAGATGATGCTCGAGAATTACTTCTCGCCGAACCACTTCACGGTCAGTTCTTCCATGGTTCCTGCATCGGTCAAGCGCTTGAGGGTGCCGTTGACCAATTCCAAGGTCTTTGGCTGGTCCTTTGGAACTGCAACGCCCAGCTGCTCGCCGGTCTTGAAGTCGGCAACAACGCTGAAGCCTTCTTTGTCCTTGATGGAGTAGCCGAGTACCGACTGGTTGCCCAGCAGCGCGTCGACCTGGCCAGCCAGCAGTGCCTGGGTCTGCAAGCCGGCATCCTCGAAGCCTACGATGTTGGTCAGGCCCTGTTCCTTGGCGTACTTCTCACCGGTGGTCGCCTGCTGGACGCCGACCTTCTTGTCCTTGGCGGATTCAAGATCCTTGATGCCTGAACCGTCTGCCGAAATCAGCACCAGGTCGTCATCCATGTACGGGGTGGAGAAATCCATCTTGGCCGAACGCTCTTCGGTGATCGAGATGGAGGAGATCGCTATATCGCACTGGGTGTTGAACAGGCCGGATTCGATGGAGTCGAAGCTGGCGTCGATGACGTTCAGATCCAGTTCTGCATCCTTGGCAATCTCAGCTGCGATGTCCATGTCGAATCCGACGTTCTTGCCATCCTTGACGAACTCGAATGGCTCGTAAGGAATATCTGAGCAAATGGTGAGCTTGCCTTCGTTCAGCGGGAATGAACCAGCTTCGGCTTCACCTTCAGAACCGGAGCCGGAACCGCAGGCGGTGAGCGCCAGCAGTGCAACGGAGGTGACAGCAACTGCGGAGGCGAACTTCTTCTTGAGACTACGCATAGGATCAGAACCTACTTTCGGGTAATGCGAGTGGATCATTGCGTAGCCATAATCATAACCACGCCAGCACTAGGCTGAGATTCACCTCACACATAACGCGCCGAGAGTAAGGATTGTTTATGCTCAACCGGGTGCTACCCGACCGCCTTCCCTTGTGCTGACTGGGCCTACTCGGCGCCCAAGGCTTGGCGCATGGGACGCATCTTGGCCCACGACTCGGCTAATTCATCTTCCGGCACCGAGCCGGGGACAATGCCGCAGCCGGCGTACAGGCGCATCAGCTTTTCGTCTTCCAGGATTCCGCCGCGCAAGGCGATGCCGAATTCGCCATCTCCACGGCTGTCAACCCAGCCGACCGGACCTGCGTACGGGCCGCGGTCCATTCCTTCCAGTTCGCGCAAGAGCACGCCGGCCTTCTTGGTCGGGGTGCCGCATACGGCTGCGGTCGGATGGAAGATCTCGGCAACATCCAGTGCGGTAGGCAGGGTGCCGGCGGCATCTGCGCGCAACTGGGCACGGACGTCGCTGGCTAAATGCCACACATTGGGAAGCTGGAGAATGAATGGTTCCTCCGGGGCATTCATTCCGTGCGAAATGGGATTCAAGGACGCGGTGAGCGAATCGATGGCCAGCTGGTGCTCATTGCGCTGCTTCGGATCCTCAAAGAGGTTGCGGCGCGCGAAGTCGGGATCCTCGGCACCAGCGGCAGCGCGGTCCAGGGTTCCGGCCAAGACGCGGGCCTCGGCCAAGCCGCCGGTCACGCGCACCAGCATCTCCGGGGTGGCGCCTACCAAGCCGTCAACAGAATAGGTCCAGCAATTGCCATACTGCTCGGTTAGCGCATCGACGATGCGGGCCAAGTTGATCGGGGTGGAACTATGCGCCAACACGTCACGGGCCAGCACCAGTTTGGAGATTCCGCGTTCCTCGAAATGGCCCAGCGCATGGTCCACGGCTTCAAGGTAGGAACCGGCGGTCAGTTGTCCGCTGGTCAGCTCGATGCTGCCCGTTTCGGCTGCCGGCAAGGATGCATCTGCCATCGCTGATTCGGCGCGTGCCAGGGCCTGCTGGTAGGTCAGTCCGTTAAGTTCCTCGGCGCTGCCGGTAACGGTGATCCAAGACTTCTCCTCATCGCGGCCGATAACCAGCTGGGGGATGACCAAGCGCGATTCGAAAACGCTGGTGAAGGAAAATGCGAAAGAGCCAAAAGACACCAGGCCGCTGCCCGGGCGGGAGATCGGGTCGATGATCCGAGCCTGCTCGATGACCTGTGCGAACCATGCGCGTGCACGCGCAAAGCGCTCTTCACCGTGCGTGTGCAGGCGGGCGGCAGTGCCGAAGCCGACCAAGCCGTGGCCGTTGCGGGTCCATACCAGGCTTCGGTGACGCAATGAGTCGGCCAGCAGTGTTTCGGGGGCATCGAGGTATTCGAAGGTGATGCTGGTGAGAACAGGAGCCGACGGCTGATGAGCGCTGGCGCTAAGAACGGGCGAATCTGCAGACATGATAAGGCTAAGCCTACCGCGCAATGCCGGGGAAAAAGGCTTGCGGGTGTCCGTGGTCACCCCTGTGAGATCGGCCGGGTCGGGTGAGAAGTGCAGGGGGAACCCGGTAAACTCTAAATCGACCTCTCAGGTCGCTGGTACCAGACCGGTAGGCCCGGCTCCGGCCATGCCAGCAATGTGCAGTTGAAAGCATCGGCTAGAGTGAAGAGATGTTTGCGTGCATCTTGCAGGCAAGAATTGCCTTCGCACACCGCGATGGCCAACCCGATGAAAGATAAGTAAGCCGTAGAACAGTGACTGATTCGAAGAGCAACTGGACCGCAGCCGGACATGACGTGTCCGACTCGATTGAGCTGAATCCTGAAACCGCTGCATTAGCTGCGGCCATCAATCTTCCCTCGGGCTTCGCTTTGCTGGCCGAGGATCCGGACTTCGGTCCGGCTATTTCCATGGGCATGGCAAAGGTGGAGAAGCTGCTGCGCGATGCACTGGCCAACTCTGACCCCTTGATCGACGCATCCAGCCGCCACCTTGTCGAGGCCGGGGGCAAGCGCGTACGCCCGCTACTGGTGCTGCTGACCTCCCTGCTCGGCGAGGGCGTCAACGATGAGGTCATCAAGGCGGCGGCTGTCGTGGAACTTACCCACCTGGCCACCCTGTACCACGATGACGTCATGGACTCCGCTCCCATGCGCCGCGGCGCACCGACCGCACATGAAGTGTGGGGAAACTCCGTTGCCATTCTCGCAGGCGACCTGATCTTCGCCCGTGCCTCGGTGTTCGGCTCCGAGTTGGGCCCAGAAGCAGTAATGTGGCAATCACGCACCTTCGAACGCCTGTGCCTGGGACAGCTGCATGAATCCATCGGCCCTCGCGAGGGCGACGATGCCATCGAGCACCACATCCAGGTGATCAGCGACAAGACCGCATCGCTGCTGTCGACCTCCGGTGCTTTCGGCGCGCGTTTCGGTGGTGCCCCTGACTACATCGAGGTGCTGCGCGAGTACGGCGAGAAGGTTGGCATTGCCTTCCAGGTCGCCGATGACGTGATTGACCTGGCGTCCAAGGAAGCCGATTCGGGCAAGACTCCGGGCACTGATTTGCGCGAAGGCGTGCCGACCCTGCCGATTCTGCTGCTTCGCCAGGCGGCTGCGGACGGCGACACCCAAGCACAGCAGGCTGTCGAACTGGTCGATGCGGACCTGACCAGCGATGAAGCCCTGGCGGCCGCTGTAGAAGCCGTGACCGCCCATCCGGCAATCCACGAGGCCTGGAAGGCCGCGCGCAAGTGGGCCGATGATGCGATTGCCGTCCTGGCTCCGCTGCCAGAAGGTACCGTGAAGCAGGCGCTGATCTCCTTCGCCGATGCGGTGGTTACCCGCGAAGCCTAGACGGGATTGAACAAGCAAACCCCGGAAGACTGTGAAAGCCTTCCGGGGTTTCCTTGTGCTCGGGGCCTGCTTCTGCCCAGGTGCATGCTCCTGCTTATCCGACGATATCCTCGCGGGTCAGCGGCTGCGGATGCTCGGGGGAGAAGAGCGCCTGGCGCAGCTGTTCCGCTTTGCTCGCCCGCTCCTGGATTGAAACCCGGTGGCGCAGCTGCCGATAAAGCTCGTCATCGGCGTAGCGCGGGAAAACATGCTGGTGATAATGCCACACGTGCTGATTGCCCGCCGGCTCATTATGCTGCCGGGTACTCGTGCCTTCCGGATCCCAGGCCAGCTTCATCGCCAAGGCGACGCGCTTGGTCTCGCGCATGATGGCGGCACCAGTGGCCTCATCGAGGTCATAGAGCGCCTCCAGATGCGCGGTAGGAATGATCATCACATGACCGCCGTAGTTCCCGAACCCATCACAAGCCATGATCGCTGCCACAAGTTCGGTCTGGTAGATCAAATCTGTGGGCGCGCACAAGTTGTCCTGGCTGAAGGGCAGGTCGTTGACCAGCTCGCAGAAAGGGCACGCGTAATTGGCTGGTTCATGGGAACGGTGGAGCACTAGTCCTCCAATTCGGCGGCCAGCTCTTCGAAGACCCAGGCGAACATGTCCAGGGTGAATTCGCTGAAGGTGCCTTCCTCGCTGGTCCATTTGCCCTTGGCATTGTTGCGGCGGTAGACGATTGGATCGGGAACATCGAGCTGGGACGCCTTGAAGCCCCAGACGAACTTCTCTTCCTCGTCTTCCAGGAACAAGAGGTAGCCGTCTTCGATTTCCAGTTCTTCCGGATCGAAGAAGTAGTGGTAGGCCTCCATGAAATCTTCATTATTGCCCAGCGCACGATAGAACTCTTCAAGGACGAAGGGAATCGGCACCTCGGACTGCCCCAGCCCTTCGCGCAATTCTTCGGCGCTCAGGCCATCGGCCTCGTTCCACTGGTCTTCCAAGTACTTGGGAACCAGGGAACAGAACTTCTCTAGAAACATGTCTGCCATGTCTTTATCCTATCGAGATTAGCCCAGCTCAAGGGCGCTCAACGCGATCCAGAGCTGGACTCGGTCGCTGGTCACATTCGGGTCGTAGCCGGAAAGGTCTGAAATCTGCTGGATCCGGTAGCGCACAGTGTTGCGGTGCAGGCCCATGGACTCTGCCACCGCGCCCACCGAGCCATCGCGGTTGAGATACTCGCTCAACGTCAGCAACAGGTCGGAATCGTGGGAGGCATCGAACTCCTGCAGCGGCCCCAGCACTTCGATGGCCAAATCCTGCAGGGGAACATCGTGGGCGGCGAGCAGGAGCGAGGTGAGCGACAGCTTGGTAGGCTCGTTGACCCGTTCGCCGTGGCGCAATGACTCCAGGGCCTCGAAGTAGCTCCAGCGGATGCCGGTGGTATTCGGGTAGCGTCCGCCGTAGCCCACGCGCGCCGGAATGCCGGCCGCGAGCAGATACTCATCGAGGTGCTTGACGGACAGCTGCACCTTGCTATGCGCAACGATGATTGCCAATCGGCCATCGATGATCGCCGAAACCTGCGAGGAGAGATCGGAAGGCAGCGGCAGGGTTTGCAAGCGCTCGATCTGGCTTGGAGCCTGGACCAGGATGACCGAGTGCTCGCGCTGGGTGTTCAAGCCCAGAGCGCCAAGGCGTCCAGCCGCATCGGCGCCGACCAGGGCGCCGCCGGCGAGGTCTTCGAGCACTTGGCCGTTGGCGTGGCGCTGCGAAGCGCGCAGCCGGGACTTGTTCGCCAGTTCCAGGCCGATCAGCGACTGCGCGTAGTCGACTACTTGCTGGTGGACGTAGGGCTCGGCAATATGCAAGGTGCACTTGTCGCGCAGCCCGGTGGCCACCGGGCGTTCATGCCAGGAACGCGCCGGATCATAGTCGCCGCTGATCACTTCTCCGTGCAGGGTCAGTGCCACTTGGGTGCCGAGCATGCGTTCGAGTTCCTCGAGCATGCTGTCAAGATCCGAGGAGAGCAGTGTCTGGGCCAGCTTCTGGTGGGACTTCAGCAGGCTTTCAACGCGCTTGAGATGATCGGAGTTCAGTGCTTCGGCAATCAGCCGGGTGATCGCCGCAAAAGGTATCTGATAGGGAACCTCGAAGACGGGAAGTCCTACTTCGCGGGCGGCGTCAACGGTCGCCTGCGGTACCGAATCGTGCTCCAGTCCTGTGCCAAAACCCAAAGCTACGGCATCATTGGCCGCAAGGACATGGACGAACTGCCGTTGCGCGGCTTTGGTCTTCTGGCGAACGCCAGTGGTCAAGACAATTTCTCGTCCGGTCAAGAACTGCGAAGGGTCGAGTAGTTCGGTCACTGCACCCCAGGTGATGACCATGCCATCGCGGTGACTGTGTTCAGTTAGCGGCCGAAGATCGAGCTCGTCATGTTCCAGAAGACCGCGTAAACTAATTGCCATACAGTCATTCTAGTGGGAGATCGAAAAGTTCCCGATTTAGCAAAATGCTCAAAATGTGGACAAGCAAGCTCTAGAAATGACCACAATGTGAAAGTTTTGCAGTAGCTTAGACACATGAGCACTCCATCTTCATCGCAGGGCGCTCCACTCGCAACAGAGAAGCGTGAGACTTTCAGCTCCCGAAAGTTGTTCATCCTCTCAGCGATTGGTTCGGCCGTTGGTCTGGGAAACATCTGGCGTTTCCCCTATGTCGCCTACGAAAACGGCGGCGGCGCATTCTTGATCCCGTACCTGGTCGCAATTCTCTGCGCCGGCATCCCGCTGCTGTTCCTCGACTACTCGATCGGCCACCGCTACCGCGGCTCCGCCCCGCTGGCTTACCGCCGGGCTAACCGCAAGGCTGAGGTCCTGGGTTGGTGGCAGGTACTGATCTGCTTCATCATCGCCATCTACTACGCTGCCATCATTGCCTGGGCCGCCATGTACTGCTGGTTCTCCATCACCAAGACATGGGAAACGAACGCAGACGGCGCCGCCGGGTTCTTCATGGGGGACTTCCTCAAGGTCTCGGACAACGTCAATGTCGGGTTCGACTTCGTTGGCAACATCTTCATCCCGATGTTCTTCGTTTGGCTGGTCACCATCGTGATCATGGTCGCCGGCGTGAACAAGGGCATTTCACGAGCCAACGCGGTCTTCATGCCGCTGCTGATCGTGATGTTCTTGATCCTGGTCGTCCAGTCGGTCTTCCTGCCAGGCGCCATCGACGGCCTGAATGCATTCTTCACCCCGGACTTCGCGGCACTGTCCAACCCGGCGGTGTGGGCTGCAGCCTTCGGACACATCTTCTTCTCGCTGTCCGTGGCCTTCGGCATCATGGTGACCTACTCGTCCTACATGAAGCGCAAGAGCGATCTGACCGGTTCGGGCTACGTTGTCGCCTTCGCCAACTCCAGCTTCGAACTGCTGGCAGGCATCGGCGTCTTCGCCGCTCTGGGCTTCATGGCCTACAACGCCGGCAGCTCCGTGGACGAGGTTGCCACCTCCGGCATCGGCTTGGCTTTCATTGCCTTCCCGACCATCGTGTCCGAAGCGCCGCTGGGCTCGCTGATCGGTGTGCTGTTCTTCGGCTCGCTGGTCTTCGCAGGCCTGACCTCGCTGATCTCCATTCTTGAGGTGATCGTGGCGGCATTCCAGGACAAGCTGGGCTGGAAGCGCGTCCCAGCGACCCTGGTCGTGGGCATTCCGGTTGCAGTGATTTCGCTGGTGCTGTTCCCGACCACCACTGGCCTGTACCTGCTGGACACCATGGATGCCTTCGTCAACCAGTTCGGCATCCTGGCCTGTGCCTTGGTACTCGTGATCGTCTTCGGTGCCGGCCTGGGCATGCTGCCGAAGCTGGCCAAGCACCTGAACCGCCATAGTTCCATCAAGCTGGGAACCGGTTGGAAGGTCCTCGTTGGCGGCATCGGACCAGCAGCCTTGGGCTACATGCTGATCAACGAATTGCAAAGCAAGATGGCCGAGTCCTACAGCGGTTACCCTGTCTGGTTCAACGGCATCTTCGGCTGGGGCATGGCCGGTGCGCTGATCGTTGGCGCGATCGTGCTCTCGCTGATTCCATGGAGCAAGAACTCGAAGATCGATGACCCCGAGTTCGACCAGCATCGTGCGAATGTCGAGGCCGAGGAAGTTCCTGAAGTCGCTGGAAAGGAGTACTAGCCATGAGTGCCATCGCGATTGTCTTCATGATTATCTCCATGCTCACCATCTGGGGCGGCCTGGCCGTCTCGCTGATCAACCTGAGTCGTCATCCTGAAAAGCAGGACGACGATGTGATTGAGCCAGCTGGCTCGGCAGGAAACTAGAACCTGCACGCAGCATCAGGATTAGAGGCCTCTGCGCTTCAAGCTACGGCTTGGAACGCAGAGGCCTCTTTCTTGTGCAAATGCACTAGGCGACACGGAATGCTTTGTGCCATTCAGCGTAGTCCGCTGGTGGCCAGGAGAATACTCTCTAGTTATAGAGAAAACTGGGCAAGCGAGCTCACCAACAAGTTCTGGAAGGACAAGCACATGGACGTTACCTACCGCATTGATCAGAAGCGCAAGATCAACGGTCCGTTCCCCGGCCCGAAGTCGCAGGAGCTGACCGCCCGTCGAGCCAAGGCAGTTGCCGCAGGCGTGGCTTCCAGCCTGCCGGTATACGCCGCAGAGGTGGATGGCGGCATCATTGTCGATGTCGACGGCAACCAGCTGATCGACCTGGGATCCGGCATCGCGGTGACCACCGTTGGCGCTTCGAATCAAGCGGTAGCCAAGGCCGTCGCCGAGCAGGCAGCCCGCTTCACGCACACCTGCTTCATGGTCGCCCCGTACGAGAACTACATCGAGCTGGCCGAGAAGCTCGCTGCCATCACCCCGGGCAACTTCGAGAAGCGTGCGGTCTTCTTCAACTCCGGTGCCGAAGCGGTAGAGAACGCCATCAAGGTCGCCCGTATTGCCACCGGCCGCCAGGCAGTGGTCGCCTTCGACCACGCCTACCATGGCCGTACCAACCTCACTATGGGTCTGACCGCCAAGGCAGCTCCATACAAGCGCGGCTTCGGACCGCTGGCACCGGAGATCTACCGCATGCCAATGAGCTACCCGTTCCGCGAGGAAAACCCGAACATCTCCGGCAAGGAAGCTGCCGAGCGCGCCATCCTGGCCATGGAGAAGCAGATCGGTGGCGACCAGATCGCGGCGATCATCATCGAACCGATCCAGGGCGAGGGCGGCTTCATTGTTCCAGCCACAGGCTTCCTGCCGCGCATTGCCGAGTGGGCCAAGGAAAACGGCATCGTCTTCATTGCCGACGAAGTCCAGGCAGGCTTTGCCCGCTCCGGCGCATGGTTCGCGTCGGATATCGAGGGCATCGAGCCTGATATCGTCACCCTGGCCAAGGGCATTGCCGGTGGCATGCCGCTGTCGGGCATCATCGGCCGCGCCGAACTGCTGGACTCGGTGCACGGCGGCGGACTGGGCGGCACCTACGGCGGCAACCCGGTAGCAGTGGCCGCAGCCCTGGAATCCATCAAGTTCATGGAAGAGCAGGACCTGGCGGGCCGCGCCCGGCAGATCGAAGAGAAGTTCTTCACCCGCTTCGGAGCGCTGCAGAAGGACATCAAGGAACTGGGCGACATCCGTGGCCGTGGCGGCATGGTCGCGATGGAATTCGTCAAGGCCGGGGGCAAGGAGCCGGATGCCGCACTGACCAAGGCGATCGCCGACGAATGCCTGGCCCAGGGTGTGCTGATCCTGACCTGCGGCACCTACGGCAACGTGGTGCGCCTGCTGCCGCCGCTGGTCATTGGCGACGAGCTGCTCGAAGATGCCTTTAACGTGCTGGAAGATGCCATCCGCAAGGCTGTCGCCTAAGCAGCCGGCCGAGCACGGCGAAAGCCTCGACTCTCCTTTTCGGAGATTCGAGGCTTTCGCTTAATCAGTGCTCATGCCACTTGGCGCTCAGCCCAGCCTCTTTGGTTCGGGCATGGATCCACTGCGTGGAATCCGCATCATGTCCACGAGCACGAAGATGACTGCAACCCATACCAGAGCGAAGCCAACCCAGCGTTCGAATGGCATGTGCTCGCCGAAGACCAATAAGCCCAAGATGAACTGCAAAAGCGGGGCGAGGAACTGCAGCGAGCCCAGCGTGCTCAAAGGCAAACGGCGTGCCGCACCCCCGAAGAGCAACAGCGGAACAGCGGTGATAATTCCGCTGCCTGCCAGGAGCAAGAGTCCTGGAACGTCAGCCGAGAACAGTGCCGACTGACCGTCAACAGCCAGCCACAGCAGGTAGCCGAAGGCCAGCGGAGCCAGCCAAACGGTTTCAACGGTCAACGACCCCAGAGCAGTACCGCTTTGGCCCACCTTGTTCTTCACCAGTCCATAGAAGCCAAAGGAGAAGGCCAGCCCGAGGGAAATCCATGGAACCCGCCCCAGACCGACGGTCAGGACCATCACGGCAACAGTGGCTACGCCGACTGCGATCCACTGCAGGCGACGCAATTTTTCCTTCAAAACAACGACGCCCAGCAAGATCGCCACAATCGGGTTGATGAAGTAGCCCAGCGATGCTTCCAGCACATGCCCGGTCAAGACTGCCAGCGCATAGAGGGTCCAGTTGGCCGCGATCAGCACACTGGCCAGTCCCAACTGCCACATGGCTGTGGAATCCTTGAACATGGCCAGGAACCCCTTGAACTGGCGGGTGAACGCCAGCAGAAGCAGGCAGAAAACCAGCGAGAAGATAACCCGGACAGCAACGAATTCGAATGCCGAGATGGCAGGCAGCAATAAGAAGTAGGCCGGGAGCATGCCCCAAATCAGGTATGCGGAGGTGCCTTGGATCAACCCATAACTATGTTCTGAACGGATCGGTTTGGCAGTACTTAAGGACATGCAGGGCGCACACTTTCAGAATCGCAATAGGGCGGGGGAGCGGACCAGCCGGAAATAAACTGTGGCACCGCATCTTAAAACTACAACGTCCAGCCTCCCGGTATATTCCCCTGCCCTGCGGATGCCTGCAACCGGGTGCGCCGATGTGATCTTCTCACCGGAACATATTTGGATTTCCAGTCGTTGACTAGACTAGAGAACACCAACTTGGTTTGCTTCATTGAGGGAGTGCATCGCCGTGCATGGACATAACAACGGACTCAAGACCGCCTTTTTGATGGGTGGAATGTTTGCCCTGCTGCTGGCCATCGGCTCGCTGATTTCCGCGGGTACCGGCCGTTCGATGTTCATATGGATCTTCGCCTTGATCGGCCTCGCAAGTACCGCCTACAGCTATTGGAATAGCGACAAACTGGCCCTGCGCTCAATGCATGCCTACCCGGTCAGCGAAGCGGAACAACCGGAAATGTACCGCATCGTGCGCGAGCTTTCGATGAACGCGCAACAGCCGATGCCGCGTCTGTATGTTTCCCCAACCACTTCGCCGAATGCCTTTGCTACCGGCCGCAACCCGCAGAACTCGGCGGTGTGCTGCACCGAAGGCATCTTGCAGCTGCTTAACGAACGAGAATTGCGTGGTGTGCTGGGCCATGAACTGATGCACGTCTACAACAGGGACATCCTCACCTCATCGGTGGCCGCGGCCATTGCCGGCGTGATCACTTCGGTGGCGCAGTTCCTGATGTTCTTCGGAGGCGGCAACAGCAACGACAACCGCGGGGTGAACCCGATCGCTTTGATTGCCTTGTCGCTGCTGGCACCATTGGCTGCGTCCATCATCCAGATGGCTGTGAGCCGCACCCGCGAATACGACGCCGACGAAGATGGTGCCAAGCTGACCAATGATCCCCTGGCGCTGGCAAGCGCGCTTCGCAAATTGGAATCGGGGATCTCCCACGCTCCGCTGGCGTCGAATGACCAGAAGCTGGTCAACAGCTCGCACCTCATGATCGCCAACCCCTTCGGTTCGCGCCTGAAGCGCATGTTCTCCACCCACCCTCCGATGGAAGATCGCATCGCGCGGCTTGAAGCAATGGCCGGCGGCCGCGGGTACTAAGCCGAATGCGCTGGAGCAGGTGACCGCTCCTGCGGATCGACCTGTTGTAGCAGCGCTCCATGGGCGATCGGAGACTCGCGTCTGCGGGAAGTTGAAGCCCTGGGGGGAAGCCTCAAAGGCGTTAACCCAGAACCGTGATCGCGGCATGCTTCTCATCAACAGACCTCGAGGAGAAAGAAAAATGACCGACGGCGAAATCCGTTTTCCTTCGCTGGGTGATGCGATTGCTGGCCGGTTGACGACAGGTGTGGTGAAGGGAGCGGTTGCCCTCCTGCTCGCGTGGATCATTACGCTGTTCATCGGTGTCGACATGGCGTTTGACAGGATCGCGGTCGCACTAGTTCTTGCGTTTGTCCTATCCGAGATTGCGGGCGCAGTCATTGAGCGGCCCATCGTGCTCCGCGATCGCAGGCCCAATCCAGGCGGGTTTGCTTACGTTTTCCTGCCGTTCACGGCGTCAATAGTGATCAGTTTTGTTGCTTCTTACGCTCTCCACCGTTCCATAAGTGCCAGTGCAGTGGTGACGGCTGCAGTGGCAATCTGCAACTTGGCAGAGCTGCTCTGGATGAAAAGTTGGATTCCTGGGCCGACTCCTGAGGAAGAGCAGGCCACGATCGATGAATTCACGGCGATGACGAAGGAGCATTTTGCCGACGATGTGGAGGAGATCAAGCGTGGTGCCAGGGAGAGGACCCGCGACAGGTACTACAAGAAAAAGGCCCGTGACGAGGCCAAGGCGCAAAAACGCAAAGGCGATGGCAAACGGACACGTTGAGCAGTCGGACGAGAGTTTTCGGTAATCCAGCAAAAAGCCGGGGGCAGTTACCCATCCACCACGGATGGGTGACAGCCCTCGGCTCTTGCGAAGTACGTCTAGCAGGCTGAGATGAGCCCTACCGGAAGTTCACGAACTGCAGGTCTGCTTCTTCGAAGTCGCGCAGCAGAGCCATGGTGGCCTGAAGATCATCGCGGGACTTGGACGAAACGCGCAGCTCATCGCCCTGGATCGTGGACTTGACGCCCTTAGGTGCCTCATCGCGGATCAACTTGTTGATCTTTTTGGCGACATCTTGGGCGATGCCCTCCTTGATGCTCGCTTCGATGCGGTATTCCTTGCCCGAAGCGAAAGGGTCACCGGCATCCAACGACTTCAGCGAAATGCCGCGCTTGACCAGTTTGGACTGGAAAACATCCAGTACAGCGTTGACGCGCTCTTCCGAGTTGGCCTTCATCAGGATCTTCTCGCCGCTGAAGTCAATTTCAGCGCCAACGCCCTTGAAGTCGTACCGCTGGGCGATTTCCTTCTGGGCCTGGTTCATCGCGTTGGCGACTTCCTGGCTATCAACCTTGCTTACGACGTCGAATGTGGAATCACTAGCCATGTGAATACTCCTAGTTGAAACGGGTCTGATTCGCTTCATAGCCTACCGGTTTTAACCTTCAAATTCGGGGTGTGATCAGGCTTACAGCAAAAATGCCCCTCTCGATTTCACAACTCCGGAAAACTCCTGTAGAGTTATTTCTCGTTCCGACAAGAGCAAATGTTCTTGAAGCGAACATACTCGGCAGATTACCCGAGTGGCCAAAGGGGGCTGACTGTAAATCAGCTGGCAACGCCTTCACTGGTTCGAATCCAGTATCTGCCACAAAATAACTCCCGGATCCCAGGATCCGGGAGTTTTTTGCATATGGAGAACTTGCGCGGCCATCGGGTTGGTTTTATTCCCGTGCTCAACCAAGATCACCTTTCTACGTATTTCAAATAAGGATCGGCTACCGTATAACCATGGCAACGAAAAATGTGAGCGAAGACGAATTCGCGCAGCTGATTGATGAGAACGACATCGTCCTGGTGGACTTCTGGGCTGCCTGGTGCGGTCCATGCCGCAATTTTGCGCCGGTGTACGAGCAGACTTCCGAGAAGTTCCCCGATGTAGTGTTTGCCAAGGTGGATACCGAAGCGGAACAAGGCTTGGCCCGCGCTGCGAACGTCACCTCGATTCCGACCATCATGGCGTTCCGCGAGAATGTCCTCGTGTTCTCGCAGGCTGGTGCGCTGAACCAGACCCAGCTCGAAGACCTTGTTACCGCCGTCAAGGGCATTGACATGAGCGAAGTGCATAAGCAGATCGCAGAGGAAGCCGCGCAGGCAGACTCCTAGGAATTCCCATAGACTTCGGGCTCCCTTACCGCCGCCGGTGATCCAGCGGTGCGTATCGGGGCCCGAAGCTTTGTTTTCTCTGCCCTGAAAGCTGCAGCAAGCGGACCACGCGTTGCCGATGCGGGGCATAGGGTGCCAGTAGGTCAAGCATCTGCGCATCGCTGATTCCTGAACCGGCAAGCACCTGTCCAACGAAATCTGCCAGATGGAAATCTCCGACGGAAATGTGATCAGCAGATCCATGGGAACGCTGCAGCGTCTCGGCAATGGTCCATGGTCCGATGCCCGGCACCGACGCCATCGCCGCTTCCAGGGTTCCCGGTGCCATTGCCTTGGGCTTTGGCTGGTTTATCGGCTTATCCGCCCACCATTGCAAGCTGCTGGCAACCCGCACCACGCGCGTCATCGTGGTGGCCCGCTGCCCCTCAACACGCGCTGCTTGCCAGTCCCACCGCTTCATCGTTGCCAATTTCTGCGGACGGGGGAAAATCATCAGGCCCTCGGGGGCCGGGCCCGGGGCCCGGTGGCCCAGATGGCGGATCAGCCAGCGCCACGCGTAATTCGCTTCGATCCCGGTGACCCGCTGTTCCAGGATCGCCCCGGCCACGTGCTCGAAGATCCTGCCGGTGCTGGGCAGAATGAAATCCGGATGATCGAAGCGGGAGCGCGCGATGATCTCCGGGAACTTGCCTTCTTTGACTCCCGCGTCGAAATCGGTCCAGTCATCTTTCGCACCCAGCAAGTTCGGTGCCGATTCCATGGCCCACAGGGCGCCAGGACCCCAGGCCTGCAATGCGGCTGGCGAGCTCGGGGAGGGCTTATGGATATGCAAAGTTGCATCCCCGAGCGGCGTCGCAAAGGCCAGCCACGCCTCGGTCTGCGACAGGCGGATCGTCGGATCGCCCAGGCCGCGGCGCAAGATGCCCAAGGTCTTGGGCAGGGCCACCGGACGCTGCGGATCGTAGCTGGCGGTCAACGACTTCTCCATGAAACGCATCCTATAACTTCGTGCTCGGGATTCCTGGGCCAGCATCGCTATCACCAGAGAAAAGCGTGCGTCCACTGCGTGACGTTTCGCTACGCCTCGGAACGACATGTATGACATCCGCCGGTAAAGTTCTTGACATGAAGTATGCGTCCACAGTTCTAGACCTGATCGGCAATACCCCTTTGGTGAAGCTCAACCGAGTCACCGACGGGATCAAAGCCACCGTACTGGTGAAGCTCGAGTACCTGAATCCGGGCGGTTCCATCAAGGACCGCATCGCATTGAAGATGGTCGAGCGCGCCGAGGAATCCGGCCAGCTCAAGCCCGGTGGAACCATCGTGGAACCGACCAGCGGCAACACCGGCGTCGGCCTGGCGATGGTAGGCCAGCTCAAGGGCTACAACACCATTTTCGTCACCCCCGATAAGGTCGGCGAGGAAAAGCGCGACGTGCTGCGCGCCTACGGTGCAAAGGTCGTCGTCACCCCAACCGCGGTGGCTCCGGATTCGCCCGAGTCCTACTACGGCGTATCCGACCGCCTGGTCACCGAAATCGACGGCGCATACAAGCCCGACCAGTTTTCCAACCCGGGAGCGCCTGACAGCCACTTCGAGACCACCGGCCCGGAAATCTGGAATGACACCGACGGCAAGCTGACCCATGCGGTCATCAGCGCAGGAACCGGCGGCACCATCACCGGCACCGGACGCTACCTCAAGCAGATCTCTGCTGACCGCGCTGCCGGCCCGGTGAAGATCATCGCCGCTGACCCGGATGGCTCGGTCTACTCCGGCGGCACCGGACGCCCCTACTTTGTTGAAGGCGTCGGCGAGGACATGTGGCCGGGAAACTACGACCCCTCCGTGCCGGATGCCGTAGAGCCGGTCACCGACGCCGAGGCATTTGAGATGACCCGCCGTCTGGCCAAGGAAGAGGGCCTGCTGCTGGGCGGTTCCTCGGGCATGGCTGTCGTCGCCGCGTTGCGCGCTGCCAAGGATCTGGGCGAAGACGACGTGGTTGTCGTGATCGCACCGGATGGCGGCCGCGGCTACCTGGCCAAGATCTTCAATGACCAGTGGATGCTGGACCAGGGTTTCACCACCGATGAATACTCCGCGCTGGACTTCATCGGCGAGGCGCTGGCCAAGCAAGGCACCGCGACAGTGCCATTGGACACTACCCTGGCCGAGGCGGCCAAGGCGCTGCGCGAGCAGGGCGATGACGCGCTGGTCGTAGCCACTGCACCACTGCCTGCGCGAATCGGCGAGATCCGAGGCGTGATCGGGGCCAGCGACATTACCGACGCGCTGCTGGCCGGTGCAGAACCAACCAGCACGCTGGCAGATCTGGGCGACCTGGCAATGCCATTCATTGGCACCGCAGACACCCCGGAGCATGCGCAAGAACTGCTCAAGAGCCACCCGGCCGTGCTCCTGACCAAGGGCGGCGAAGTGATCGCCGCGGCCACCGCAGCCGACCTACTGGCATACACCACCCGCTAAAGACTTCACCACAAAGGATTGATATCGATGACTGAAAACCATCAGGGAGCAAACACCCGCTTTGTCCACGCGGGCCAGGAATTCGAACCGGTTACCGGCGCGGTAGTTCCGCCGCTGCACTTCTCCTCGACCTACGCGCAGGACGGCATTGGCGGCCTGCGCAACGGCTACGAGTACGGCCGCGGCACCAACCCGACCCGCGACGCCCTGCAGGCGCAGCTGGCCGGCGCAGAATTCGGCAATCACGCATTTTCCTTCAGCTCTGGCCTGGCCGCCGAGGATTCGCTGATCCGCGCCGTTCTGCGCCCGGGCGACCACATTGTGCTGGGCAACGACGCCTACGGCGGAACCTTCCGCCTGATTGACCGCGTCCTGGGTGCATGGGTCATCGGCAACACCCCGGTGGACATGGGGGACGAGGCTGCCCTGGCCGCTGCCATCGAGAAGAACAAGGCGAAGCTGGTGTGGGTGGAAACCCCGTCCAACCCGATGATGAAGATCACCGACATCGCGAAGGTCGCAGAGATTGCGCATGCTGCCGGCGCACTGCTGGTTGTGGACAACACCTTCGCCAGCCCGTTCCTGCAGCAGCCGCTGACCCTGGGGGCCGACATCGTGGTCCACTCGACCACCAAGTACATCGGTGGCCACTCCGACGTGGTGGGCGGCGCCGTGATCGTCAAGGACGCCGAGCTGGCCGAGAAGATCGGCTTCATCCAGTTCGCCGTGGGCGCCGTTTCCGGTCCCATGGATGCGTTCTTGACCACCCGCGGCCTGAAGACCCTGGGCGTGCGCATGCGCACCCACTCGGAGAACGCCGCGCAGGTGGCCCAGTGGCTGCGTGAACGCAGCGAGGTCGAGCGCGTGCTCTACCCGGGCTTCGAAGACCACCCGGGCCACGAGATTGCCAAGAAGCAGATGTCCGGCTTCGGCGGCATGGTCTCCGTGCAGTTCAACGGCGGGGAATCGGCAGCCCGCAAGATTGCCGAGAGCACCAAGCTGTTCACCCTGGCTGAATCCCTGGGCGGCATCGAGTCGCTGATGAACTATCCGTCGGAGATGACCCACGCTTCGGTGAAGGGCACCGAACTGGCAGTGCCAGTGAACCTGCTGCGCCTCTCGGTCGGCATCGAAGACCCTGCAGATCTGATCGAAGATCTGGAGAAGGCCTTCTCCAACCTGTAAGCCGTAAACGCAAAGGACCTGGGTTCTGCTGCCCGCCAAGGGCAGCAGAACCCAGGTCCTTCGTGCATTGAACCGGGTTCCGGTCCGGCTACCGGCGGCGCTTGGCCGGCTTGGGATCGACGATCTTGAAGTACCTGTTGCTTGCCGGCAACCACATCAGCACCACGCTGAACATGATGATGGCGGCCAGCAGCGAATAGCGTCCGAACCGCAGCAGCAGCGGCAGTGCGGCAATCAGCCCCAGCCAGGACAGCTTGGCGCGCGCTGCCCGGTCGCCGGTGAACAGCCGGTATCCCAGCACGCCGCAGGCGATGCCCGCTGCGGCGAAAAAGACCATCAGCGCAATGCTGCCGAAATCCAGTGTGGAATCTCGGCTCTGCTCATAGGCCAGGAAGCCGCCGAAGCCGAGAAAAAGCACTCCGGCCAGCAACCAAAGCATCTGGGCGACGAACAACCCGCCGGGGGTGGGCTCATCGGGACGTCGTGGAAAAAGTGGTTTCTTCACGTGCTTAACCCTACGTGCCCTGGCGCGGTGCCCGATCTCACACGGCTTCGGCACTGACAACTCAGTGCCGTTCAAGCTAGCATTAAGTGTTCGCGAACATCAGGGTATCCCTCTCGCATCCAGCCCAATTTTTGAGGCTGGAGCCTTCTCGTGTTGTATTTTCCGCAAAGTGTGTGCGGGTCTTTATGTCATAGGGGAGCGCTTGATGAGCGTGACTTGTATCTGACTGTGCAGCCTATACGTCGTTTCTTTGGGGACGGCCAAGGCCTATCCCCAAACGAATGAGGTAATTCTTCGTGTCTTCTGACATGCCCGTAAACACCAACGACAACCAGACCCCGGAAGAGCCAACCGTGCTCTTCTCCGAGCTTGGCCTGGATGCCCGCGTGCTTGCATCGCTTGCCGACCTTGGCTACGAGAAGCCATCGCCAATCCAGGCAGCGACCATTCCACTGCTCCTCGAAGGCCGCGACGTGGTCGGCCTGGCCCAGACCGGTACCGGCAAGACCGCTGCTTTCGCACTGCCTGCCCTGTCCCGCATGGCCGAACTGGCTGATACCAACGGTCCAGCCAAGACCCCGCAGATCCTGGTCCTGGCTCCAACCCGCGAGCTGGCCCTCCAGGTCGCCGAGGCCTTCACCTCCTACGCCAAGTACCTGCCGAACTTCACCGTTCTGCCCGTGTACGGCGGCTCCCCATACGGCCCGCAGCTCAACGGCCTGCGCCGTGGCGCACAGGTCGTCGTGGGCACCCCCGGCCGTGTGATCGACCACATCAACAAGGGTTCCCTGGACCTGTCGAACCTGCAGTACGTGGTGCTGGACGAGGCCGACGAAATGCTGCGCATGGGCTTCGCCGAAGAGGTCGACAAGATCCTGGAAGCGACCCCGGAAGAGAAGCAGGTTGCCCTGTTCTCGGCCACCATGCCACGCACCATCCGCCGCATCGCTTCGGAATACCTGCGCAACCCGCAGGAAGTCGCCGTGAAGTCCAAGCAGTCCACCGGCACCAACATCACCCAGCGCTTCCTGCAGGTCATGGGCGCGCACAAGCTTGACGCCATGACCCGCATCCTCGAATCCGAGGAATTCGACGGCGTGATCACCTTCGTGCGCACCAAGATGGCTACCGAAGACCTGGCCGACAAGCTCAAGGCCCGCGGCTTCACCGCTGCCGCCATCAACGGCGACATCCCGCAGCAGCAGCGCGAGCGCACCGTGGAGAACCTGCGCTCGGGCAAGATCGACATCCTGGTGGCTACCGACGTGGCGGCCCGCGGCCTGGACGTCGAGCGCATTTCGCACGTGATCAACTTCGACATCCCGCATGACACCGAGTCCTACGTGCACCGCATCGGCCGCACCGGCCGTGCCGGCCGCAAGGGCGACGCGATCCTGTTCATGACCCCGCGCGAGAAGTACCTGCTGCGTGCCATCGAGAAGGCGACCCGCCAGCCGGTGACCCAGATGCAGCTGCCGTCGCTGGATTCGGTCAACGACCGCCGCATCCAGAAGTTCACCGACCGCATCGACAAGACCATCAGCGGCCAGGACCTGACTACTTTCCGCGAGATCGTGGAGAAGTTCGCTGCCGAGCACGAGGACCTGGACCACCTGGAAATCGCGGCTGCACTGGCTTTGATGGCCCAGGGCGGACGCCCGCTGCTGATGACCGAACCGGTCATGTCGCCTGCGAAGAAGGCCCGCATGGATCGCCCGGAGCGTGGCGAACGCGGTGAGCGCGGTCCACGTGCCCGCAAGACCGCTGCCGAGGGCAACGCCATGTACCGTCTGGCAGTTGGCCGCCGCAACCGCGTGCAGCCAGGCTCGATCGTCGGCGCGCTGGCCAACGAGGGCGGCTTCGATTCTTCGGAAATCGGCGGCATCGACATCCGTTCGGACCACACCCTGGTGGAGCTGCCAGCAGAGCTGAGCAAGGACCAGTGGCGTGCACTGTCCAAGACCCGCATCGGCGGCGAAGCCATCGATCTCCAGCTCGACAATGGCCGCAGCCCGCGCCGTGACGACGATGGCGACCGCGGTGGTTTCCGTGGCAGCCGTGGCGGCTACGGTGGTGGACGTGGCGGCCGTGGCGGCTACGGTGGCGGACGCAATGGCGGACGTGGCGGATTCGGCGGCGGACGCGGTGGCAAGGACCGCTACAGCGATTCGAACCGCAGCGGTGGACGTCGCGACTACTAAGCCTGCAGCGCACAGCTGAATAGCACTGGATAGCGCCCTTGGGGCAAGCCGAAAGCTTGCCCCAAGGGCGTTTTCGCATGCCCGGGCTAATTACTCGGCAGGGGTCCCGACGGGGATCTCGTCCCCGAGATAGACCGTGCCCCCGCTTTCCAGGAACTGAATGCTTTTCTGCGCCATCCCCGCCAATGCCGCCTGTGCCTCGGCCGAGCCGTATTCGTCGCGGATATCCTGGGAAATGCGCATGGAGCAGAATTTCGGCCCGCACATGGAACAGAAGTGGGCAGTCTTCGCAGGCTCGGCCGGCAGCGTCACGTCATGGAATTCCTGCGCGGTGACCGGATCGAGGGACAACGCGAACTGGTCATTCCAGCGGAATTCGAAGCGAGCCTTGCTCAGCGCATCATCCCGTGCCGTGGCACCCGGATGCCCCTTGGCCAGATCTGCCGCGTGCGCCGCGATCTTGTAGGTGATCACCCCGGTCTTCACGTCATCCCGGTTGGGCAGCCCCAGATGCTCCTTGGGGGTGACATAGCAGAGCATCGCGGTACCGTAGCGGGCAATCTCCGTGGCGCCGATGGCGCTGGTGATGTGGTCGTAGCCCGGCGCGATATCGGTAACCAGCGGGCCCAGGGTGTAGAACGGGGCCCCGTCGCACAATTCCTGCTGGCGCTCCACATTCTCGCGCACCAGATGGAAGGGGATATGCCCCGGGCCCTCGACCATCACCTGCACATCGTACTGCCAGGCGCGCTTGGTCAGCTCGGCCAGGGTATCCAGCTCGGCGAATTGCGCTGCGTCGTTCGCATCCGCGATGGAGCCCGGGCGCAGCCCGTCGCCCAGCGAGAAGGCCACGTCGTACTGAGCGAAGATCTCGCACAGCTCATCGAAGTGGGTGTAGAGGAAATTCTCCTGGTGGTGCGCCAGGCACCATCCTGCCATGATGGAGCCGCCGCGCGAGACCATGCCAGTGACCCGGTTGGCGGTCAGCGGGATGTAGCGCAGCAGCACACCGGCATGGATGGTCATGTAATCCACGCCCTGCTCGCACTGCTCGATGACGGTGTCGCGGAAAATCTCCCAGGTCAGCTTGTTGGCTTCGCCATTGACTTTCTCCAGCGCCTGGTAGATCGGCACGGTGCCGATGGGCACGGGGGAGTTGCGGATGATCCATTCGCGGGTGGTGTGAATGTCCTCTCCGGTGGACAGGTCCATCACCGTGTCGGCACCCCATTTGGCGGCCCACTGGAGCTTGGAGACCTCTTCAGCGATGGAGCTGGTCACCGCCGAGTTGCCGATATTCGCATTGATCTTGACCAGGAACGCCTTGCCGATGATCATCGGTTCGGATTCCGGATGGTTGATGTTTGCCGGGATGATGGCTCGTCCGGCGGCGAGCTCGCTGCGCACCAGCTCGACATCGCATTCCTCGCGCAGCGCCACATAGCGCATTTCCGGGGTGATGACCCCGGCGCGCGCATAGTGCATTTGCGTCACGCGGGCTCCTCCAACGGCCCGCAGCGGAGGGGCCGAACGTCCAGCCCATTCCGCGCTGGCCGTGCCGCGGCGGACCGCTGAGCGCCCGTCGTCGTGCAGATTGCGCTCGCGGCCGGCATAGGTTTCCACATCCCCGCGCTCCCGGACCCATCGCTCGCGGAAGGGTGGCAAGCCCTGGGTCGGTTCGCTTCCCGGTCCGCTGGTGCGATACACCGACAGCGGCTCGTTGGGCTTTCCATTGGGGGAGTCTGCCAGATGGATCTGCGTGACGGGAACAGAAATTCCCGCAGATTCGCGGTAGGCAAGGGTGTGGGCAGGGTGCTGTTTAAATTGTTCCACTTGGAAACTCACTTCCTTCGCCGGCATTACCCGGACAGGTTCGACGGTCGCGGACGGCGATAGCCCGATCTCAGCCCTTGCCAGGGCACCCGTGTGGTCGCGAACAACTTAGCACGCTTGGGAGGAGGAAACGCAAATCCAGTGGTCAGAACAGTGACATCAAGTCAGGATGCGGGCACTGGCCCCGGCGGCAGGCGATGGTTTCTGGAAGCGATCAGTCTCTTGCGGCGCGAATCCGGAATCTGGGAAAAAGGGCGTGGCAGATAACTGGCGAAGGAGCGCGGGTGCAGGCTGAAGCGATGGCCGCGCGATGGGGCACTGAGAGCGGTAGATAAACGAAAAGAGAAGCAATCTGGAACCAGATTGCTTCTCTCATTTCGAGCCCCCTGCCGGAATCGATCCGGCGACCTCGTTCTTACCAAGAACGCGCTCTACCACTGAGCTAAGGGGGCAACAGGTAAATACTTTACACAGGTTTTCGAGGTTTGCAAAATCTGCCGGGGATTTGTTGCTGACATCACAATGTTCCTAATCAAGGCGGAAATGGAGGTCGGTAAACCTAGGGGGATTCTGCGCCCGCAATAGCTTGCGCTTATGCCACTGAATTCCGGTTGCTGCACGTGGTGGAGAGTTCACCCACCGGATGCCGCGCACCCAGCCGGATGTCGCGCACCCTTCCGGACGACCCGTGGCCCTGGAGTTCGCGGGGGCAGGGGGAGTGTTCTCTTCTGGAGTATTTGTGTTGGAAGATTTGCCGGCTGCCTCAAAGGAATTCGGCGCGGAACCCTATCCTGTAAGCCTGAGCGAAGCGGCGATTGACCGCGAGGGGCAACCCAGTGAGCATCGTCACCAGAACACTTTTTGTCCCAGCCTTCGTCCCTGATTGCCTTCAAGCTCTGGCTAAAACCGTTTTGACTAGTAGTTTTATGGAAATCTCCGGGCGCTTTCCAGATCGGTTTGCCGATTTTTCTTTGCCGGGAAATGCGTGTAGAGTATTTACTCGTTGCCCCCTTAGCTCAGTGGTAGAGCGCGTTCTTGGTAAGAACGAGGTCGCCGGATCGATTCCGGCAGGGGGCTCTGAGTGAGAAGCTTTCTTGGCTTCTACTGGATTGTTTCTCACTTGTGGCGGCGTAGCTCAGCTGGTTAGAGCGCACGACTCATAATCGTGAGGTCCCGGGATCGAGTCCCGGCGCCGCTACCAAATCAAAGATCCTCAGCTTCGGCTGAGGATCTTTTTTGGTTTCCGGGTTTGAAACGGTCTTCAGCGGACCTTGAGCGCTAAAGCCATTAAGGCTTAGTTGTCGTTACACTTTTCGGGGCCTCTGGTGCTGGCTTGCTGTACCAGCGACAGCAGTCCTTGGAAGACCTTCGTATCGAAAGTCGCCTCGTGGCCTGCTTGGTCATTGGCATCATGGCCGTGTACTTCGGTATGCAACCGTTGCATTTGCATATCGAGTTTCGTTGCAACAGCTGCCGCATCGGCGAGCTCCTGTACCAGATGCTCTGGAACCTCGCCCTCGTACTTGTAGAAAATCTTATGTTTCAGGCTTGCCCAGAAGTCCTGGGCGATGGTGCGGATCTGCAACTCCACTACAACGTCGACAGGGCCGTCGGACAAGAAGACCGGAATTTGCACAATCGCATGAACACTTTTATAGCCGCTAGGCTCCGGGTTCTTGATGTAATCCTTGATCTGGATGACCTTCAGGTCATTTTGAGCGGTCAAGGTGTTCAGAACCTTATAGATGTCCTTGACGAAACTGCAGGTGATGCGCACACCCGCAATATCGCTGAGGTTCTCGCGTATGGCAGTAAGAGACGGTGCGACATTCCGGCGGGCAACCTTGCGCATGATGCTCTCCGGAGTTTTCACCCGGGAACTGACATGTTCGATTGGATTGTATTTGTGCAAGTACAAGAACTCTTCGCGCAAGATCGAGACCTTGGTCAGTACTTCGTCCACCGCAAACTGGTATTCCATCATGAAGCGCTGGAAATCATGGTGGAAGGCCTTCGTCAATCCCTGCAACTCAGCCGGGGAAGGGGTAGTTCCAGCAGCTGAGATTGCCACTGCACGCGTCTCGTCATCAAATGGGACAGAAATCCTGGATCACCTCAACAGATTGTGGCCCGGCCCGCGGTACGTTTCCGGTGCAGTTTCAGCCTACGGGCATCTCCTAAGAATTAGGCCAGAACCAATCGGGAATTTGTTCAGCTAACTTTCGGACTTTGTGCATCGGCCAACCTGTCCGCCGGACCTGGCCATCTGCGGTGAACTATCGTTGGGAGGGGAAACTTCAGAAAGGTCCTGATGGAATTCGCTTCAGCTACCCGGCAGCTATGCCACGGCATTAGCTTCGCAGGACATGAACCCGCCCCGATGCTCCGGCTGCGCAGCGGTGAAACCTGGGGTACCGAGTACCTGGAAGCGGGGCGTTCACTGGCCCTGGAGATCGGAGAACTGAAGTTCTGCCTGGGCTACATCACGATGAAGGCCGACGGCTCGCGCAATACGCTGCCGTGCCCCAAGAACCAGGCCCTGCGCACCGGTACCCAATGCGAGAGCTGCCGCCGGCTGGACCAGTCGAAGTTCATGCACCATTTCCACAAGACGGGCGAAGCCCCCGAAGGCCTTCGCAAGTACCTGGAACAGCCGCACTTCTTGTATATAGCCAGCTTCGCCCACGGCGCGACCAAGGTCGGCACCACCTCGACCAGTAGCAAGTGGACCCGGCTGGCGCAGCAGGGCGCGGTCATTGCGCGTTATGTCGCCCGCGCCAACGACGGGGCGGCCATCCGGGTGCTCGAAGACCTGGTCACCGAGCATGTGGGCCTGAGCCAGCAGGTGAGGCAGAAGTCCAAGGTCAAGGGCTTGGCTAGCTGGGAACTGGACTACGCCCAGCTTGATCAGATCAACGCCGACGCAGCAGGCAGGGCCCGGGACTTCCTCGGCACGCAGCGGGGCTTGGAGGCCTACGGCGTGCAATTGCGTGACGAGCTGTGGGAGCAGCCGGCTTTCGCCCGCCCAGTCATTGGCGCCTGGGATGCGCATGCGCTGCATGCCTGGACCACGGCCCTGCCCGGAAGCACCGTGAACCTGCGCATCCGCGGTGTGCTGGGACAGAGCATCCTCGCCGACAGCGGCGATGGCACCACCCTGCGCGTGCTGGATGCCTCCGAGCTGAAAACCCGCGCGGTCGCGGTGGTGGAGCAGCGCGGTGACTTCAAGGAAGAGCAATCCGCCTTGTTCTGAGGCCGGAGCGCTGTCGGGGGAGTCACGCGGAAATGCCCCGGCGGCAATGAGCGCTCCCGGCCCGGGCTGAACTAGACTTGAGCCATGACCAATACTCCTTGGGAATCCGCCTCGCCGCGCTACAAGAAGCTCGTCTTCGCCGCCATGGGCATCATGGGCGTGGGCATCATCCTGGCCATCATCGGCGCCAACATTCCGTCCCTGCCCACGGTCTACACCGCGATCGGCATCATGGTCATCGGCATGCTCTGCCACATCGCCAGCCTGGTTGTCCGGGCCAAGGACGCACGCCAGTGGCGCATCGAGAATGGCCTTGCCGCACCACGGACCAACAAGCGCCCCTCCGACGGGCAGAACTAGGCTCCCGCAAGAATTCCACAGTGTGACCGGGCAGCTGCGCCCGGATTTCGTATCCGGCGGCATCCACGCCCGGCCACGTCCAACAACGTTCAGGAGAACCCATGGGCATCAACCCTGACCTGGTAGGGCGCATCTACCCTGCCGGCGAGTCCTACCAGGTAGGCCGCGAGAAGATCCGCGAATTCGCCGCCGCCACCAAAGCCGCCAACCGGGCGCACTACGACGTGCAGGCAGCCCGCAAGCTGGGCTACAGCGACGTTGTCGCCCCGCCGACCTTCGCAATCATCATCGCACAGCGGGCCGATGCGCAGCTGATCTCCGACCCGGCCAGCGGCATCGACTTCTCCCGCGTGGTGCATGCCGACCAGCGATTCACCCACCACCGACCGATCGTGGCGGGTGATGAACTGCTCGTCGAGCTCTACGTGGACCAGGTCCGCGAGATGGGCGCCGGCGCGATGATCACCACCCGCGCCGAAATCACCACCGCGGCCGGCGAGAAAATCGCCACCACCGTTTCATCGCTACTGGTACGAGCTGAGGACTAAGCATGATTGAATTCGACAGCCTCGAAAAGGGACAGGTCATTGGATCGCACACGGTGCAGGTCAACCGCGCGGACCTGGTTCGCTATGCCGGAGCTTCGGGCGACTTCAACCCGATCCACTGGAATGAGCGCTTCGCCAAGGAGGTGGAACTGCCTTCGGTGATCGCCCATGGCATGTTCACCATGGGTTCGGTCATCGACCTGGTCTCGCAGTGGGTAGGGAACCCGGGCGCCATCATCGACTACCAGACCCGCTTCACCAAGCCGGTCGTCGTCGAGGACCCGGAAGGCTCCAACCCATCGGAGCATGAAGGCACCACCATCTCGGTGGAAGGCAAGGTCGGCGCCTTGGACGCCGAAGCCCGCACCGCCCGCATCGACTTGGCAGTCTCGGCCGATGGAGCCAAGGTGCTGCTCAAGTGCCAAGCAGTGGTGCAGCTCTAGGCATGCAGCTTCCAGGTGATGCGCAGCGGCCGGCAACCCAGTGGCGCAATGCGCTGATGGCCGCCTACCTGGCCAGCGGCCTGCTGATCTCGGCCCTGGTCTCGCGCTTGCCGGCGGTGCGCGACGCCCTGGCGCTGGACCACGCCAGTGTCGGCCTGCTGCTGCTGTGCCTGAGCGCAGGGTCCTTCCTGTCCGTGTCGGTCTCGGGGCAGCTGGTCCTGCGGCTGGGCGCCACCAGCGTCATGCGCATCGCCGCGACCCTGGCCGGCGGCTCGCTGATCCTCGTCGGCGTCGGTGCCGGGATCTTCGGCAGCGTCGTCATCTGCGGCATCTTCCTCTTCGCCCAGGGACTGGGCACTGCCTCTTGGAATGTCGCCTCCAACGTCCAAGGCGCGGCCATGGAACGGGCCCTGGGCAAGAGCATCATGCCTGCCCTGCACGGCTTCTTCTCCATTGGCACGGTAATCGGCGCCGGCGCCGGCGCGCTGGGCGCACGCCTGCAGATCCCGCTGCAGTACCACTACGGCTTCATGGGCCTTCTCATCATCGCCACGGTCCTGTTCAGCGCACGATTCTACGGCGAAGACTTCAGCCGGACCCCGCGCACCAGCAGCAACGGGTCCTCGCTGAAGAAGGCCTGGACCGAACCGCAGACGGTGCTCCTGGGCGTGCTGGTGCTGGGCATGGCCCTGGCCGAAGGCGCTGCCGGAGACTGGGTGGCCATGGCGCTGGTGGACGGATACCAGACGAAGGAAGGCGTGGGCGCCATCGGCTACGGCGTCTTCGTGGCCGCCATGACCCTGACCCGCCTGCTCTCCGGCGATTTGATCCTGCGGATGGGCAGGGTTTTCATGATCCGTGCCAGCGCCATCAGCGCGCTGGTTGGCGTGCTGCTCTTCGCCTTCGGCAACAATCTGCCCCTGGCCTTCGTGGCCTTGGCCATCTGGGGCATGGGCGTGGCCCTGACCTTCCCGTTGGCCATGAGCGCTGCCTCGGATGATCCGGTGCATGCCGCGACCCGCGTCTCGGTGGTGTCCACCATCGGGTACGGCGCGTTCCTCGGCGGCCCGCCACTGCTGGGTCTGCTGGCCGAAGTCATCGGGCTGCTGCCGGCCTTGGGCTCCATCTCCATCCTGGTGGTTGTGGCCTTCTGCCTGTCCTCGAATGCCGCCGCAAGCCGTGCCGGCGGCGAGCCCAAGGCCTAACTGGCCGAGCAGGAAGCCCACCCCTACCTCCTCATACGGAAAGTAAACTGAAGCAATGCTGAAGAACCTGACCACGACCCGCGTCGGCGGGCCAGCCCGGCAAATGGTGACCGCAACCAGCGAAGCTGAACTGGCTCACGCAGTAGCCGCCGCGGATGCCGCAGGGCAGGACGTCCTGCTCATTGGCGGGGGGTCCAACCTGGTGATCTCCGATGAGGGCTTCCCGGGTGTTGCCGTGCAGATTGCCACCCGTGGATTGCACCTGGACGAGCAGCCGAATGGCAAGGTGCTGCTGCGTGCCGCCGCCGGCGAGAACTGGGACACGACAGTTGAATACAGCTTGGCTGAGGGCCTGAGCGGGCTGGAAGCGCTCTCGGGCATCCCAGGGTGCACCGGTGCCACCCCGGTGCAGAACGTTGGAGCCTACGGTGCAGACGTGTCCCAGTCCTTGGCGTGGGTGCGCGCCTATGACCGCGAGAGCGACCAGGTGCTCAAGCTGGATAACGCCGAGCTTGAATTCGCCTACCGGGAGTCGCTCATCAAGCGCACCAGCACCAATGGGTCCCCGCGCTATGTGGTCCTGGAGGTGGCGTTCCTGCTGGCCCGCGAGAACGAATCGGCTCCGATCCGCTACGCAGAGCTGGCCCGCCGGCTCGGGGTTGAAGCCGGAGACCGCGCCAACGCGCTCCAAGTGCGTCAAACAGTGCTCGAATTGCGCCGTTCCAAGGGCATGGTCTTTGATATCTTGGACGCCGACTCGCATTCCACCGGTTCCTTCTTCACCAACCCCATCGTTGAATCCAGCGTCCTGGACAAGCTTCCGCCGAACGCCCCGAACTACCCGGTGGAACGGGCCGGCTTCGTGAAGCTGTCCGCTGCGTGGCTTATCGACCAGGCCGGTTTCTCCAAGGGCTACGGCTTGGAGGGGACCGGCGGATTCGCGCTCGCCGATGGCCGCGCTTCGCTGTCCACCAAGCACACGCTGGCCATCACCAACCGCGGGGAAGCCACTGCCCAGGACATTCTGGCCATCGCCCGCTCAGTACGTGCCGGCGTGCAGGAACGTTTTGGGATCGAACTGGTCAACGAGCCGTTGCTGATTGGCGAAGGGCTCTAAGCGAAATGCTTCCTGGTGGTTGCCGGGGCAAGGGAGGAATGCCGTGGCGGAAGTATCCCTGCGCAAGCTCTGTCCAGCAGATATCGACCTGCTGGAGGTGAACTTCCAATCCGTCCAGGGCGCCGGCGAAGCCCAATGGTTCGGCTTCTGGGATACCAGCAAGCTGCGCTACCGCGTGGCCCAAGACCAGATGATCAGCAGCGCTGACGGTGCGCTGGCAGTTTGCCTGGGAGAGCAGGTCATCGGCAAAGCCGATTGGTTCACCGTCACGTCGCGGGGCCGGGCCAACACCTCTGACTGCTGGGAAATCGCCATCGGCATCTTTGCCGAGTTCCGCGGCCAGGGCCTTGGCACCCGAGCGCAGGAGTTGCTTGTCGATTACTTGTTCTCCCATTACCCGCGGCATCGGATTCAGGCCACGACAGCTGCTGAAAACCTGGCTGAGCAGAGGTGCCTGGAGAAGCTGGGGTTCACCCGCGAGGGTGTCATCCGGCAAGCGCAGTGGCGTGCCGGTGCGTGGCATGACCAGCTGATCTATTCGCTGCTCAGGGATGAGTTGGCCCGCTAGCGCTCACCTGCAGGAAAATGGCACACAGCCCGGAACAGAAATCTTGTTCCGGGCTGTGTGCCATCGTTTGCGCTTCAGGGATGGCTAGAGGCGGCCCTGGGCGATAGCGAGCATGCGACGCAGCGGCTCCGCTGCGCCCCACAGCAGCTGGTCGCCGACGGTGAAGGCCGAAATGTATTCCGGGCCCATTTCCAGCTTGCGGATGCGGCCTACCGGGATGTCCAAGGTGCCTGAAGCCGCGACCGGAGTCAGCTTATCCACGGTCGCTTCCTTCTCGTTCGGGATGACCTTGGCCCACTCGTTGTCGGCTGCCAGCAGCGACTCGATTTCGGAGACCGGCAGGTCTTCCTTCAGCTTCAGCGTCAGTGCCTGCGAGTGCGAACGCATGGCGCCAATGCGGACGCACAGTCCGTCCATGATGATCTGCTGGTCGCCGGAAGTCTGCAGGATCTTGTTGGTCTCAACGCCTGCCTTCCATTCCTCGCGGGACTGGCCGTTGCCCAGATCCGCGTCGATCCATGGGATCAGCGAGCCGCCCAGCGGTACGCCGAACTGGGAAGCGTCGAGGTTTCCGCGCTGGGTTTCCAGGACCTTGCGGTCGATTTCCAGGATGGCGCTTGCCGGGTCAGCCAGTTCGCTGCCCACCGATGCGTTGATGTCGCCGAACTGGGTGAGCAGTTCGCGCATGTGGCGGGCTCCGCCGCCGGAAGCGGCCTGGTAGGTCATCGCGGTGCCCCACTCGACCAGGTTGTTCTTGAACAACCCGCCCAAGCCCATGAGCATGCACGAGACGGTGCAGTTGCCGCCGATGTAGTCCTTGGTGCCAGCGGCCAAGGATTCGTCGATCACCGAGCGGTTGACCGGGTCCAGGACGATGACGGAATCATCGTTCATGCGCAGCGAGGACGCGGCATCGATCCACAGACCGTCCCAGCCGGACTTGCGCAGCTCGGTGTGAACCTTGGTTGTGTAGTCGCCACCCTGGGCGGTGACGATAATCGGCAACTTCGACAGCGTGTCAATGTCGAACGCGTCCTGCAGCGGGCCGGCGCCCTCAGCGAATGCCGGGGCGTTGCCGCCAGCATTGGAAGTCGAGAAAAATACCGGGTCGATCTGGGCAAAATCGCCTTCGTCGAGCATGCGCTGCATCAGCACGGATCCAACCATGCCTCGGTAACCTACAAAACCAACAGATGAAGTCATGTCTCCATGGTAGGTGCGATGATCGGGCAGAGCCCGGTTCGTTACAAGAGTTAAAGCAGAATCACACCCAAGCCCCAGCAGGGTTCAGGTGTGATTCGGTACAGCGAAAGTTTTACTTTTCCTCAAGCAGCAGCTTGCGGTTCTTGATCGCCCACATCGCCGAGAAGATGAAGATCTGCGTGGGAACCAGCAATAGGATCAGTCCGAAAATCTTGTGGCCGCCCAGAACCATGAAGAAGCCGAGTACGGCCACTACCAATGCCAGCAGCGGGAAGAGCATGTATCCGAGAATGAAGAGTGCCTCGGGGTGCTGCTTGAGCTCTCCGATGTATTTTTTCATGGTCGTTCTAGTCCTTTTGGCGAAGCCAGGTTTCAAAGCGGTAGCGGGTACCGGTGGAGGAAGTATGCCAACGGGCAGCTTCCGATTCTTGGGATGGATCGCAAGCACCCAGAACGAAGTCGGCGGTGAGCGCGGGTGCAGAGGTGTCTCCTTCGGGGGAGACATCAAGCTTGGTGACCACTGCGAGGTCCAGCAGGGCCAGTGCCTGTGCGTAGACCTTGCCGCCGCCAATGATCCAGACTTCTTCGCCGCCTTCGCTGCGCTGTGCCAGGGCAACGGCTTCTTCCAGGCTCGAGACGGGTACTGCGCCATCCTCGCGGAGTTGCCCATGGGCATCGGCCTGAGTGGTCAGCACGATGTTGGTGCGGCCTGGCAGGGGGCGAAACTTCGCCGGGAATGAGTTCCATGTGGTGCGGCCCATGATTACCGGATGGCCTGCGGTGGTGCGCTTGAAGTGGGCCAGATCCTCGGGAACATGCCATGGCATAGCACCGCCAGCGCCAATGATGCCGTTCTCGGCTTGGGCCCAAATGGCGCCAATTAGCGGTTGCGCTTCGTGCGCGTGGCGCGGATTGGAGGTCATACGGCTACGGTTCCCTTGATGGTCGGGTGGTGCTGGTAGTCGTTGACGCTGAAATCTTCCTGCGTGTAGTGGAAGATCGACTCTGGCTTGGAATTGAAGCTGAGCGTCGGGTATGGGTAAGGATCGCGGGAGAGCTGTTCCTTTACCTGTTCCAAGTGGTTGGTGTAGATGTGCACGTCGCCGCCGGTCCAGATGAACTCGCCTGGTTCCAGATCGAGCTGGTGCGCTAGCATGCGGGTGAGCAGGGCATAGGAGGCGATGTTGAAAGGCACGCCCAGGAACATGTCTGCACTGCGCTGGTAAAGCTGGCACGAGAGCTTGCCTTCGGCGACGTAGAACTGGAAGAACACGTGGCATGGCGGCAGCGCCATGTTGTGGATTTCTGCGACGTTCCACGCCGAGACGATGTGGCGGCGGGAGTCAGGGTTGTTGCGCAACGAGTCGACCAGCTGGGAGATCTGGTCAATGTGCCCGCCGTCTGGAGTTGGCCAGCTGCGCCATTGGACGCCGTAGACCGGGCCGAGTTCGCCGGTCTCATCAGCCCATTCGTTCCAGATGCGAACGCCTTGGTCCTGCAGCCACTTCACGTTGGACTCGCCGCGCAGGAACCACAGGAGCTCGGCAGCCACAGACTTGAAGTGCACCCGTTTGGTGGTGATCAGCGGGAAAGAATCTTTCAGATCGAAGCGGATCTGGCGGCCGAATACCGACAGGGTTCCGGTTCCGGTGCGGTCTTCCTTGGAGGCGCCGTTTTCCAGCACGTCTCGAAGCAGATCTTCATAGGGGGTCGCGATTGAACTCGTCATCATACCTGTCGTGCTGGTGGTCGGCGCTGGCTTATTCACACGTTCCAGTTTAGATCACTCGGGATGCTGCCGGAACAAGGCGCAAGGATGACCCTGCTCGCATTCGAGGCTAGCTGGCGGAAACCACCATGTCGTTGTATTCCGGGTAGCGGTGCAGGTAGTCCTGGACGTAGCTGCACTCGGGAATGATCTTCAGGCCCTCGTCGCGGAACTTGTCCAGAACCAGGGTCACCAGGGCACGAGCATATCCGCGGCGGCCGAATTCCTCATTGACGATGGTGTGCTGAATCGTGGCGATCCCGTCTTCTTCGTGGTAGCCGAGGAAGCCGACGAAAGTGGAACCGTGCCACAGAGAATAGCGGCCACGGCTTGCGTCGTGATCCAGACGCAGGCCATGGTGCACAATCTTCTCGACTGGCTGGTGCGGCTGCTTGGCAGTCATGGAATTACCTCATTCTCTGCTGTGACCTGTGTCCTATTTACAGTCTTATCCCTAATCGGAGCCAGATGCAACGGGTTGCGCCAAGCCATGAGAGAACACCTATGCACGGCATGCATTGGACGGGCAGCGGCCGCCGAGGCTAGTCGTGGTACGGCGTGTGGATCTCGAATGAGACGATGCGCGGTTTGCCGGCTTGGACCTGCTGTGCAACGATCAAGGATCCTGGTTCCAAATAGGGATCTTGATCCGGCAGCGCCTGGGCCAGTTCAGCGGTGGAGTTCTTTGCGAGGACCTCCAGTACGAAGGGCAGCACCGGTCGATGCGTGCAAATGACCTGGGAACGGTACTTGTCGAACAGCTTCTGCACGGCCTTGCGGGCTCGCTCAGGCTTGCGCGTGGCAGCATGTTCGGTCAGTGCCTTGATGCTCTTGAGGTTCAACGCGTGCAAGGCTGCGTAGGGCGTAATCGTCTGTACGCAACGCATCCACGGCGAAGAAGCCACGTGCATAGGCTTCCACGCTTCGAGCATCCGCGAAACAGCCTGCGCTTGGCGCCGTCCGGTCGCCGCCAGCGGGCGGTCGCCCTCGGCGCGCGTCCATTTGCCACGCGGCTTGGCCTTGGCATGGCGGACGATCAGCACCGGGTGCGTATCGAGCACGCCAGCGTCATGGGCCCGCACCAGGTCGTCCAGCGGCTGGTTGTCGGTGGCCGCGGACAGCATCCTGGCAGCTTTCTTGGGGCTGACCCAGCGCGTCTCGTCGCATTCTGCGCCGTCGGGTTCGATCACCGTCTGCGGATCGGTCTTGGCCGCCCAGTAGTAGACGACCTTGGTTTTCTGCCCGACTGTGTAGGCAGTGGCCGAAAGCGGGATGCCCAAGGTTATGCGCAACCCGATTTCCTCGCGGACCTCGCGCAACGCGCACTCTGCGATGGATTCGCCCTGGTCCAGCTTTCCCTTGGGCCAGGACCAGTCGTCGTACTTGGGACGGTGGATCAAGAGAACTTGCAGTTTGCCGTCCTTCAGCCTCCAGGGGATCGCCCCGGCAGCCACGATGTCGTATTCGCCAAGGCGGATTTCCTCGGCGTCTGCGGATCGGATGATGTCACGAGCCCTGGTGCGAGTATCGCGCAGCTCTGATTCGTTCACTAGCTGTTACGTCCACTGTTCCGTCGGCGGGCATGTTCTTCTACTAGCCAGAACTGGACATCGGAGAGCGACTTGCCATCCTCGTCCTGGTAATGGCGGATCCATTCTCCATCGGAGTTCAAGTGCCAGGAAGCGGTCTTGTCATCCATGTAGCGGGCCAGCAGCGTGATCATGCGGTCGATGTCTTCCGGGTTGCGCAGCGAAACCAGGGCTTCCACGCGCCGGTCCAGGTTGCGGTGCATCATGTCGGCGGAGCCGATGTACACCAGTGGATCTCCGCCATTTTCAAACATGAACACGCGGCTGTGCTCAAGGAAACGGCCAAGGATGGAACGCACTTCGATGTTCTCGCTCAGTCCGGGGACACCCGGGCGCAGGGCGCAGATGCCGCGAACAATGACTTCAACCTTGACGCCTGACTGGCTGGCCCGGTACAGCGCATCGATGATGGCTTCATCCACGATCGAGTTGACCTTGATGACGACCTTCGCCGGCTTGCCCGCGGTGGCGTTGACGATTTCCTTCTCGATGTGCGCCAGCAGTCCGGTGCGTACCGAACGCGGAGCAACCAGCAAGCGGTTGTATGTCGAGCGCGGGGCGTAGCCCGAGAGCTGGTTGAAGAGCTTGGAGATATCCTCGCCAACCTCGTCGTCGCAGGTGAGCAAGCCGAAGTCTTCGTAGTAGCGCGCGGTGCGCGGGTGGTAGTTTCCGGTGCCGATATGGCAGTAGCGGCGCAACTTGTCGCCTTCGCGGCGAACCACCAGGGAGAGCTTGGAGTGGGTTTTCAGGCCAACGATGCCGTAGACCACGTGCACTCCGGCCTGCTCCAGCTTGCGCGCCCAGGAGATGTTGGCCTGCTCGTCGAAGCGCGCCTTGATTTCCACCAGGGCCAGGACTTGCTTGCCGGCTTCTGCCGCGTCGATCAGCGCATCGACAATTGGCGAGTCGCCGCTGGTGCGGTACAGGGTTTGCTTGATGGCCATGACCTTCGGGTCAGCTGCGGCCTGTTCCAGGAAGGCCTGCACGCTGGTGGAGAAGGAATCATAGGGATGGTGAAGCAGGATGTCGCGGCGGCGTACGGCCGCGAACACATTGGCGGCCTTGGCAGTTTCCGATTCGTTCAGGTAGTTGGAAGTATGGCCGACATGCTTGGTGTAGTGCAGTTCGGAACGATCCAGCGATGCGATGACACCGAGGCCGCGCAGGTCCAATGGGGTGGGAAGCTTGAAGACCTCGTCCTCTTCCACACCTAGTTCGCGGGTGAGCAGTTCCATGATTTCGGGGTTGATGTCATCGGCGACCTCCAAGCGAACCGGTGGACCGAAGCGGCGGCGCAGCAATTCCTTCTCCAGCGCCTGCAGCAGGTTTTCTGCATCGTCTTCTTCAACTTCCAGGTCTTCGTTGCGGGTAACGCGGAAGAAGTGGTGCTCAACGATTTCCATGCCGGGGAACAGCAGCTCCAGGTGTACCGCGATGAGTGCTTCGAGCGGGATGAAGCGGGCGGTGCGCAGCGACGAGTGCGCAGCGCGGGTGCCGTCGATGCTGATCAGGCGGGCGATGGTGTCCGGCACCTTCAAGCGGGCGAAGAGTTCTTTGCCGGTCAATGGGTTGCGGACTACCACAGCCAAGTTCAGCGAGAGGCCGGAGATGTAGGGGAACGGGTGGGCGGGGTCAACGGCCAGCGGGGTGAGTATCGGGAACACCTGGGAAACGAACCATTTGGAAAGCAGTTCTCGTTCGGAGGCCGAAAGGTCTTCCCATGTGGTGATGCGGATCCCTTGCTCGGTCAAATCCGGGTAGACCGAGTCGGCGAAGACCTTGGCGTGGCGGGTCTGCAGTGCGTGGGCCGAGGAGAGCAGCAGCTCCAGCTGGTCTACCGGGTTCATGCCGTTTGCCGCTGGCACTGCCAGTCCTGCGTGGATGCGGCGCTTCAGCCCGGCAACGCGAACCATGAAGAACTCATCGAGGTTCGAGGCGAAGATGGACAGGAAGTTCACACGTTCCAGCAATGGCAGATCGGTGTCTTCGGCCAGTTCCAGTACACGGGCGTTGAAGTGCAGCCAGCTGAGCTCGCGGTCAAGGAAACGTTCATTTTTGAATCCGCCATCAGGATGCAAGTCCGGCAGCGAATCGGCAGGTTCTATGCGGTCCTCGTTGACTTTCGAAGAAGGGACATCGCGTAGTTGAGTACCAGTTTCCTTGGGGTAGCTATTCATCTGCTGAACTCACTTCTTTCCTGCAAGTGGACGCTAAAGACACCGCTCGTGGCAGTCCCGAAATAATCGGAACTGCCGATACCCCTAGTCTATCTTCTGCGGACCGTACATGATGTCGGCATCCCAAAGTGTGAAGCCCAGCGAGCGGTAGAGCTTCACCGCTGCCTCATTATCGGCATCGACGTACAGGATCACCGCATCAACGCCCAATTCAAGCAGGTAGTTGACGCCGGTGGTGGTCAAGGAACGGCCCAAGCCCAGTCCCTGCGCCTCGGGAACCACCCCGACAACATAGACTTCGCCGGTGGGACGTGCCGCGTCAGCGGAGGCAGGATGGATCTTGGTCCAGTGGTAGGCGAGCAGATTCTCCTCCGCATCGAATGCGAGGAAGAAGCCGGTTGGATCGAACCAGTCCTCGGACATGCGTGCTTCGAGGTCGTCGAGGGTCAGCGAGCCCTGCTCGGGATGGTGCGCGAAGGACTTGGCGTTGGCTTCCAGCCACTGCGGCTCATCCTCGCCAACGCGGAACGTGCGAACCGTGATGCGGCGGTCAATCGGGGATTCTTCCAAATAATCGGTGCCTTCGCGGCGCATCCGGAACAGCTCGCGTACGCGGTTCAGTCCTACGCCGGCGGCCAGCTTCTTGGCCGCCTCGTGGTCGCCGTGCGCCCACGCCTGGATTTGCGAGAGGTCCAGCAGCTCGCCGAGCTTGCCCAACAGGGCGCGGCCAATACCGGCCCGACGATGCTCAGGGTGGACCACCAGTTCCAGGACCCAAGGGTGCTCCTCGGATTCCCGAACCGCGACAGCCACACCGGCCAACGTGGAATCCGCACCTTCACCGGCTTCAGCGAGCAGTGCAATTAGATTTCCGTTTGACTCATCGGCTGCCAAGGCCACCAGGGTCTGATCACTCAACGGCGGATTGCCATCGGCTTCCTGCGCATCGAGTGCTAGTTGACGCACGTCGGACAGTACCCGTTCATCAAGCTCACCGGGGACGTGCTGAATGGAAACAGTGTTCTGTGGCAGTTCGCTCATGCATTTCACGATAGTCGCAAAATGTGGGAAGTGGGTAGGAGTTATCCGAAAGTTATGATTCGGTGTGGAAGCGGTAGCCGACGTTGCGCACCGTTCCAATGAGCTGCTCATGGTCGGTGCCGAGTTTCGCGCGCAAACGGCGCACATGCACGTCAACGGTACGGGTGCCGCCGTAGTAGTCGTAGCCCCACACCTCATGCAGCAGCTGCTCGCGGGTGAAGACCCGACCGGGAAACTGCGCGAGGTACTTGAGCAGCTCGAACTCTTTGTATGTCAGGTCCAGCATGCGGTTATCGATACGGGCGGTGTAGCTCAACTCGTCGATGCGCAGGCCCGAAGAGCTTTCGGGCTCGACCTGCGCCGGGGCAGGCGCCGATGCGCCTGAGAGCATCAGACGGATGCGTGCATCAAGTTCGGCAGGAATCGCGGAAGGCAGCAGGAAATCCGTCGCGTGCCAGTCCGAATTCAAAATGCCCAGTGCGCCTTCGCTGACAACCAGCAGCAAGGGGAGATTCAAGTTGGCGTGCAAGAGCTGTGCCAAAGAGCGAGCCGGAATCAGATCGGTGCGGGCATCGAGAATGAGCGCATCGCATTCCGGGAGTTGGCTCAGCGACTCTGTGGTTGCAGGGAAGAATGAAATCTCGTGCATCAACAGTTCAAGTGCCGGAAGAACTTCAGCGGCATTTTCGGCATGATTACTTAGGAGCAGTAGGTGAGCCAATCGGTCTGCCTCCTGCCAGATAGTTGCGAAAAAATCACTTTTACGTGTCACAGTATAAGGAATGAATCAGTTGAAGCACGCATGTGAACACGCAAGTGCGGACACATTACCGTCAGGAATCGGAATTTGAGAATCAAGGTTTTATTCAGTGGGCTCGTTGCAGCAGCACTGCTTGTCGTTGTCGCAAGTCTGGATTCGATGAGCTGGCTGATGGGTGTGCTCACCGCGGTATTGCAGCTGATTTTCGCCTATACGTGGCCCCGCATGGTTCGCTCCGATGCGCCATGGCCGATCACCATCATCTTGGCGCTATGCTCGTTGGCTGCCACGGCCTTGGCCATGTTTCTGCCGGGCGGGTCGATGATGTCACATAGCGTCGAAGTCATCGCGGTTGGCGTGCTTCTGGTATTTATCAGCCAAGTATTGCGCGGTGCAGAAGCCGAAGGCCGGTTGGCCGGCGTGGTTTCCGGTGTCACTGGCATTGTCCTGGGCGTGCTCGGTTCTGCCTGGGCCGCCAGCGCTTACGCGCCATACGGCTTTGGGTTGACCGTGATCACCGTGGTCGCGCTGCTCGGGGCCGGCGCGGTGTCTGTAACCCGACTTCCGAACCGGATGACGATGATTCTTGCGCCGGTGGTCGCTGCCGCATTGGGCGCGGCGTCCAGTGCGTTGCCCATGGATTTGCTTTGGTACCAGGGCGCGATCCTCGGGTTGCTGGCAGGACTGCTGGTTGGTTCGTTACGCGCCTTGGCTTTGGTCAGCCGCAGCGTGCGCAATCTGAGTGGAATCCTGGGCTTGGCCTGCGCCATCTTGCTGATGAGCGGTGCTGTCAGCTGGTATGCGATGGAAGTTCTGGCATTTATTTAACGGTGAGCGGTTCAAATATGATGCAAGCTGCGTCACGCGTGTCGAAGTTGTCCGGGCTCGCACGCTAAGATGAAGCCATGAATGAAAATTACCTTGCAATCGAAATTTTCTTCCAGGCACTTGTAGTGATCGCCGGTCTCGGAATGGCCGGGTTCGCGGGCCTGGTAGTGAAGCGCCTCTTCCAGGGCCAGAAGTAGAAACAGCGCACACAACAACGTGTGCGCTGTTTTCTTTTCATCACTAACTAAATTAGGAGCGAGTAGTCCATGGCCTTTGACCTACCTACGGACCTCACCCCGGAACTTGTACCTTTCGCTTGGCTCATTGGCACCTGGGAAGGTGCCGGCCGTCTTGGCGAAGGCGAAGCCGAGGACGAGTACTTCTGGCAGCAAGTCATCTTCCGCGACCTTGGCGGCCCTTACCTTGAATACCGCAGCGAAGCCTGGCTGACAGAAGCCGATGGCACGAAGCTGCGCATCCTGGCGGTTGAATCCGGATTCTGGTCGCTGGACCGCGAACAGCAGGATGCCGATGCGGGTCCTGGCATGGTGCCGGGGGATATCTTCCCGGTATTGCGTTCGGCTGACGATGTGCAGAAGCTGCACACCGAGGACGGCTTCAAGATCCAGGCGCATATCGTCCGGCCTGATGGCATCTCAGAGCTGTATTACGGCCTGATTGATGGGCCGCGTATTCAGCTTGCCACCGAGAGCCTGCTGCGCAGCAAGAATGCCCAGGCTTACGCATCGTCCACTCGCATCTACGGTCTGGTCAATGGCGAGCTGTTCTGGCGCTGGGATGTCTCCAAGGGCAATATGGACCTCCAGGCGCACGCCTCCGCGGCGCTCAAGCGTGTCACGGCCGAAGGGACGGCGAACTGATCATGGCCGCTGGATACCGTTCAGTTCTGCTCGATCGCGCTGGGGCTGTGGAAGCTGGCGGTGTTGATGCCGGTGTCGCAGCCCACTACGGGGCGCCGACCCGTGAAGCACGCAAGCTCGCCGAGGGCCAGGCAGTTGCCGATCTGAGCCACTTCGACGTTGTCGAGATCCGGGGCGAGGATCGGCAGAGCTGGCTCGATACGCTCAGCAGCCAGCGAATTTCCCATCTGAACCCAGGGGGCAGCACCCAGGCGCTGCTGCTTTCGGTCCAGGGTCGCATTGAGCACGAGATGAAGGTGCTCGCCACCGAAGAACGATTGCTGCTGATTGTTGAACCGGGCGCCGGGGCAGCGTTGGAGCAGTTCTTGAACTCGATGCGCTTCATGCTGCGCGTTGAGGTCAATGACCTTTCCTCCAGCTATGGCGTACTGGCAGCTACCCGCAAGATCGGCACCGCTGGATCGCTGGTCTGGGAGAACCCATGGCCAGGCATTACCGAGGGCGGGTGGGCCTATTCCCGCGAAGACCACCCAGGCAAGGAACGTCCATGGTTCTTGCACATCGTGGAGCTGGAGAATCTGGCCGAAGCCGTAGGTGACGAAGAACTAGCCGGCATGATGGCTGTCGAAGCCTTGCGCATTGCCGCGTGGGAACCGCGTTTCGGCGCTGAGATCGACGACAAGACCATTCCCCACGAGCTGGACTGGCTGCGTACCTCGGTGCATTTGAACAAGGGCTGCTACAAGGGCCAGGAAACGATTGCCCGCGTGCACAACATTGGCCACCCGCCACGCCGACTGGTGTTCTTGGACCTTGACGGTTCCATGCACACGTTGCCTGCCGCCGGCGCCGAAGTGAAGCTGGGGGAACGCACGGTAGGCCGGATTACTTCCCCGACCTTGCATTATGAAGCCGGGCCCATCGCCTTGGCCGTGGTCAAGCGCAACGTCGATCCGGAAGCGGAATTGGCCGTGATTGATGGTGAAACGAGCTATCCGGCGACGCAGGAAGTCATTGTGGCTACCGATGCCGGCCAGGTCGCTGGGCGCTTTACCGGGTTCCTGAGGACTCCGCCCCAAGGCTAGAAGCCTACGACAAGGGCGTGGGGTGAAATGCTTTCCAAGGCATTTCACCCCACGCCCTTGTTGCGTCTCCAGGATCAGCCGAAGAGCACAGCCGCTTCTTCGTAGCGTTCCATGGGCACGCGCTTGAGGTTGTTCAAGGCGGCCCGCAGAGGCACGCGCAGCACCTTGGTGCCGTGCAATGCCACCATGGTTCCCCATGCCTCGGCGTGAATGGAATCCACAGCTGCCATTCCCAAACGGGTGGCAAGGACACGGTCGAAAGCCGTAGGCACGCCGCCACGCTGAATATGCCCCAGCACGGTTGCACGCGTTTCAATGCCGGTACGTTCCTCGATCACTGGCGCGAGCATCTCGCCAATGCCGCCAAGGCGAGCACGGCCGAAAGAGTCGAGGCCGCGTACCGAGAAGGCCTCTTCCATGCCTTCGGGCACGAAGCCTTCGGCGACAACTACCAATGGGGCGCGTCCGCGTTCATGGGCTTCGTTCACCCACTGGCAGATCTGCTCCATGGTGGTGGATACCTCCGGGATGAGTACGGCGTGCGCACCGGATGCCATGCCCGCGTGCAGGGCAATCCAGCCCACGTGCCGGCCCATCACTTCAGCGACCATGCAGCGGTGGTGCGAGTCGCCGGTGGTGCGCAGGCGGTCGATGGCTTCGACGGCGATCTGGTTGGCGGTATCGAAACCGAAGGTGTAGTCCGTGGCGTCCAGGTCATTGTCAATGGTCTTGGGGACGCCAACGATAGGCAGGCCCGCCTCGCAGAGGCGCTGGGCGCCGGCGAGCGTGCCTTCGCCGCCGATGGCGATCAGCGAATCGATGCCATTGGACTTGAGGACTTTGGAAATGTTCTCGGCGCCACCGAGATCACCCTCGAACGCATTCGTGCGCGAGGTACCTAAGATGGTGCCGCCCTGCTTGGCGATGCCGCGCACAGCGGTTCGGGGAAGATCAAAGTAGTCGCCTTCCTTGACGCCACGCCAGCCGTCGCGGAAACCGACGAACTCGTAATCGTAGCTTTTGATGCCGTTCAGTACCGCTCCGCGGATAACAGCGTTCAAACCTGGGCAGTCGCCGCCCGAGGTCATGATTCCAATGCGCATTGGCCCTCGCTTAGTAAAGGGAAAGCCTTGTGCAGCAGCTGGAGCAAGCAGGCTCCCGATATAGCTGCGACAATAAGGATTTCCATTCGGATGTCATTCAATATCCGCGCGCCATTGAGCATCTACTCTGCGTGCCATTGTACGTGCTTAAAGCCACTAGGGCGAGTCTCACGTCACGGATGTGCGTGAGACCCGCCCTAGCCGGATCATGGCGCCAAACCTCGTTCGCCGAGTTGGCCGGTCGGGACCAGAACCTAGAATTTGCGCAGCCAGTTCTGCAAGATGATGGTGTTGTCCTGTGCCGGGATCAGGATCCACGCCAGAATATATGCGGCAATGCCCATGACCGGGAGCAGGAACGAAAGCAGCAGCGCAATGCGCACCAAGGTGACATCCCATCCGAACTTGTCGGCAATGCCTCCGGCGACGCCGCCGGCCAAGCGGCCTGGTCCGCGGCGAAGCGGCATGGAACGAAGCGAGTTGAAGAATGCGTCCATCAGATAACTCCTAATAGTTGGAAAAGCGTGGAAACTTAGAGGTTGGGGTCCGTGGGCAGAGGTGGTTCAGCTGCGGATTTCCGGGCCTTGCCGGCCGCGGCCAGACCGGAGAAGATCATGGCAACACCAGCCAACGCGACGATGGTGATGAAGAACAACGGCATGTCGAAACTCCATTGCAGAACCAGTCGGCTGAGCGATGCCAGGGCGACAACGATCATGATCAGCCCGAAGACCAAGGTTCCGGTAGGGAATTTTCTAGCTGGAGTGGAAGAAGAATTCATGAAGCTCAGTCCTTAGAAATCCTTGTTGCTGGGGTTCAGGATGGTGGGAGTATCGACGCTGGTGGAGAAGGAGGAAAAAGCGCCGTCGACTTCAACGGTCAGCGTTGGTGCATCGCCGGGCAAGGTCCGCAGATCCTGAGGCAGCTCCAAGTCCATGCCGGATAGGAACGCGCCTTCGGTTTGTACCTTCACCGGAACATTCTCCGGCAGGAGCAGGTCCAGCTTGGAAAATACGGAGTCGATCTCTACCGTAGTGGGCTTGGTAATCGTGCCCAAATGGGTCAGGTCTACCGTGGAGCTGCTGAATGCTGCACTGTACTGGCTGTCGTCTCCGGTTGCCGAGCGAACGAACCCGCGGGTTGAATCACTGAAGGACGTTACAGAGAAGATCACCGTCAACACCAGCAGAGGAATTGCCAAGCCCAAGAGGCCCCCACTGGTGCGCCCGGAAAGGGCGGCCAGGACTATGACGAGCCCAACCAGCAGCAGTCCGCAAGCCAAGGCCACCGTCCAGCCCGAACCAGGCAAAGCAACGATATCCAAGTAATCGGACAGCATGACCACAGCGATCACCAGCACGGTGAGGCCGAAGACGGTCGTTCCGAGCCATCCCGGAATCGGGTGGCTGACCGTCTTGCGATTCACCTTGGGGTTGTAGGCCTTGGTGTATGCAGGATCTGGTGAGTAGCTATTCTCGTGCTGGCGTGTGGGGCCAGAATCATCTGAACTCATGGGGTGCTCCTTGGTTGGCGCATCTCGATTACCGGCCGCGAACCGGTTCGCCGCGCTTGCATTGAAACTCTGGGTGCCATCTCCACGCCATGGATGCTCCAGCGCCGTGGTCTTGCTGGCAGGCTTGGGCGAGGCGGCAGGACTGGTACCGGTTGGCGCCGTCTTTCGGGCCCCGTCCGGCCGCGCAAATCGGGTGTTTTTCCTGCTGAAGATGATGAATGCGATGGCCGCGACAATTGCCACGGGCCACAAGATCGGTGCCAGCGAATCCAAGAACCAGGGAGCCGGGAAGATGCCAAACGCAAAGATGATGACTGCGCCGGTCATGCCGCTGGTCCAGTTGCGATTCACTGCACTTTCCAGATGCATCTTTCCAGCGGCATCAGGCAGCAATGCCCAAGCCAGACCGTAGAGCACCATGCCCAAGCCGCCGAGGACACCGAGCACCACGAAGATGCCGCGGATCAGGACCACATCGACCTTGAAATAATCGGCCACGCCAGTTGCGACGCCACCGAGCCACTGCGAGTCCTGGCGGGTGACCGGTGATTTGCGCAGCTGTTCGTATATGCCGCGACGACGTTGAGACCCTTCGTTATTCATAGTTCAATGTTCTCGCGTTGCCGGGGTCCAGCGCTATGAGGGGATTCCCTGAACTTCCCCTAGGGGTGCCCCTAGATCCGGTGATCAACCGCGAAGAATCGCCAAGAACGTGCTTGACTTAGAACCATGGAAAGTCCTGAACGACGTTTGATGGTTCGCAGCGAAAACCGGCTCGTTGCTGGTGTCTGCGGCGGCCTCGCGGAGCATCTGAATCTGCCGCTGAAGTACGTCCGGCTGGGGTTTCTGGGACTGTCCGTTTTAGGCGGCGTCGGCATACTGCTCTATGCCTGGCTCTGGGTATTCGTCCCGAGCGCAGAAGAAGCGCACGCGGACGAGCTCCGCTCCTGGGGCACCAGGTCTCGCAGCCTTGCTGAAGAGATGAACCGAGTGCAGCAAGGCATTTTCCGGCCACGCGAAGGGTGGGAAAGGAACTCCACCTGGCGTGACACGTTAATCGGTGCGGGCTTGCTGGCGCTCGCCGTCCTGGCCTTCGGGCAATGGACCGGCTGGAATATCCGCTGGGATCTGATCTGGCCTTCCTTGTCCATTATTGCTGGCATTGTGCTGGCCTGGATCCAATTCGATGAGGGAATCACCGAGGGCAGGAAACGTCTGGCACTGCCGTTGCTGCTGCGCTTGGCCTTTGGGCTGGTCCTGGTTATCGGCGGGCTGCTGGCCTTGCTGGGAAACATTGTCGGTGCCGCGGACCTGCTCGGCGGCCTGTGGGCGGCTTTGGCGATTATCGTCGGCGCGACCGTTGTCTTGCTTCCTTGGGGCACCCGGCTATGGCGGGATTTCATCGCTGAACGAAGCTCTCGACAGGCTGCGGCCCAACGAGCCGAGTTCGCCGCTCACCTGCATGATTCGGTTTTGCAAACCTTGGCGGTGATTCAAAAACGCAGTGAAGACCCGGCTGCGGTGAGGACCCTGGCACGCGTCCAGGAACGTGAACTGCGCCAATGGCTGTATGGCAACCACGACCTTGATGACGAAGATGTCATCGTTGAGATTCAGCACGAGGCAAGCCACATTGAACAGTTGCTCTTGCGCGATGTCGAAGTCGTTTCGGTAGGCAATGCGCAGGGCTTTGCCGGACAGCAGGCACTGGTGGCCGCTAGCCGCGAGGCCATGATGAACGCGGCCAAGCATGCTGATGGCAAGATTTCAGTTTTCATCGAATGCTCGGCCGCGCAAGTAGAAGTGTATGTGCGCGACCGCGGCACAGGTTTTGACATCGAAGGAATACCGGCGGATCGTCACGGCATCAGGGAATCAATCATTGGCCGCATGGAACGCGCAGGCGGCACGGCACAGATCCGCAGCGGCGCATCCGGAACTGAAGTGCAGCTGAGCATGCCATTGGACATGGAGGAAGAATAGGAATATGAGCGCAGAAAACGCCTCCGGGCTGTACCGAGTAGTGCTGGTGGATGACCATGCCATCTTCCGCTCCGGATTACGTGCCGATTTGGCCCAGGATATCGAGATTGTCGGCGAAGCCGGCACCGTGGAAGACGCCATTGAGGTGATCAGCGCGCAGCAGCCGGATGTGGTGCTATTGGACGTGCATCTGCCCGGCGGCCGCGGCGGCGGCGGGGCCGAAGTGCTCAAGGGCTGCACCGGGCTGCTGGGATCAACGCGCTTTCTGGCATTGAGCGTTTCCGACGCGGCGCAGGACGTCGTGACGGTTATTCGTTCCGGTGCCCGCGGGTACGTCACCAAGAGCATTTCCGGGGCGGAGATTTCTGATGCGGTGCGGCGCGTGGCCGGGGGAGATGCCGTGTTCTCGCCACGCTTGGCAGGGTTCGTCTTGGACGCCTTTGGCAGCAGCGCGCCGGTGGCGGAAATTGATGAAGAACTCGATCTGCTGTCCGACCGCGAATTGCAGGTCATGCGGCTGATCGCCCGCGGATACAGCTATAAGGAAGTTGCCAAGGAGCTGTTCATCTCAGTGAAGACCGTGGAATCCCATGTCTCAAATGTGCTGCGCAAACTCCAGCTATCAAACCGGCATGAGCTCACCCGTTGGGCCGTTGACCGCAAGATCCTCTGAACAGCATTGCGGAAAAACAATGAAGCCGGGAAATCCATGATCGTGGTGGATTCCCCGGCTTCTTGCGTGGTGAGTCTCGCTTACTTGGCTTCGCCCAGCAGCTTGGCCATCCGCGCGACGCCTTCTTCAAGGTCTGCATCACCGAGCGCATAGGACATGCGGATGTATCCGGACGGGCCGAACGCTTCACCTGGAACGACGGCAACTTCTGCGTGCTCCAGGATGAAGGCCGCCAGTTCTGCACTGGTGTTGTTCACAACTCCGCGGATCTCGCGACCCAGCAATCCGCGCACGTCCGAGTAGGCGTAGAACGCGCCCTCCGGGGTTGGGCAGTGCAGTCCGTCAATTGCGTTCAGCGACTCGACGATGGCCAGCCGGCGACGGTTGAAGGCGACCTTCATTTCGTTGACTGCATCCAGTGGCCCGGCAACGGCTGCCAAGGCGGCGCGCTGCGAGACGTTGGAAACATTCGAGGTCGCGTGGGACTGCAGGTTAGTGGCGGCCTTGATGACATCCAGTGGACCTGCCATCCAACCCACGCGCCAGCCGGTCATGGCATAGGTCTTTGCGACGCCGTTGAGAATGACAACTCGATCTTCGAGCTCCGGGACCAAGGTCGCGATGGAGCTGAAAGAGGCATCGCCGTAGGTCAAGTGCTCGTAGATTTCATCGGTAACGACCCACAGGCCCTTGGATGCGGCCCACTGGCCGATCTCGCGGACCTGCTCTGGGGTGTACACCGCACCGGTCGGGTTCGATGGGGAAACGAACAGCAGCACCTTGGTACGTTCGGTCAGCACGGACTCAAGCTGTTCAACGGTCACCTTGTAGCCCTGCTCTGGACCGGCGAAGATCGATACAGCCTTGCCTCCGGCAAGCTGGATGGCTTCAGGATAGGTGGTCCAGAAGGGCGCTGGAACGATGACCTCGTCGCCTGGATCAAGCAGCGTGGCAAACGTGTTGTACACCGCCTGCTTGCCGCCGTTGGTGACCAGAACCTGGTTGGCGTTCAGTGCGTAACCCGAATCGCGCATGGTCTTAGTGGCGATTGCTTCGCGCAGCTCGGGAAGACCGGCAGCAGGGGAGTACCGGTGGTTCTTCGGATCCTGGGCTGCCTTGACTGCTGCTTCGACAATGTAGTCAGGGGTTGGGAAGTCAGGTTCACCGGCACCGAAACCGATGACTGGTCGACCTGCTGCTTTAAGAGCCTTCGCCTTGGCATCTACTGCGAGAGTCGCGGATTCGGAAATTGCGCCGATGCGGCGAGAAATGCGAGACATTGGGGATTCGTCCTGAAATCTATGGGGACAGCTGTTACACCTCAGTTTAGTTTGCGACCCTGCACTTCAGCATCACAATCTTGAAAATGACACAATAAGGTGCAAATCGGGGTCCGGGAATGCGTTCTGCGCCACACCGGAGGTTGTCAGTTCGACATTTCCGATTTCGTTGCGTAAAGTTATTTCTCGTTGCCGAGACATCGCAACGGACAAAGCAGGAAGTTTTATCCGCTAAGATGTTCTAGGTGGGAGCGGTAAAAAGCTCCGAAGGGTAGTGGCGCAATTGGTAGCGCAGCGGTCTCCAAAACCGCAGGTTGCAGGTTCGAGTCCTGTCTGCCCTGCGCAATAGCGATTTATCGCTTAGCGAATTATCTCATCACGGTGTGTTGCAGTCGAATAGACTATGGCACACCGTGATTGTTTCAACTGGCCAAATTTTTGAAACGAGGAAGAACATGACCGAATCTGCTCTCAGCTCCGGTAAGGGTGGACAGAAGTTGGGTTTCTTTGCCCGGATCTTCTTGTTTTTCCGTCAGGTAATCGCAGAACTTAAAAAGGTCGTCACCCCGACCCGCAGCGAACTGGTGAATTACTTCCTGGTTGTTGTCGGTTTCGTAGTCGTGGTGATGCTGATCGTGACGGCCCTGGACTTCGTCTTCGGGCAGGGGTCGATCCTCCTGTTCACCAACAAGGTAGAACAGTAATTTTTTTGCCTCGGCGGTATGATTACCCCGAGGCAATTTAGTGTCATTCAGTCAAAGAAAGCAGGAGCTGCAGTGTCCGACAAGGAACTCGAACCGCAGATTAATGACGAGGTCGATAACGAGTTCGTTGAAGCCGCCGGCGATCAGGTAGAGCCAGCTGTTGAAGCTGGCATCGACCCAACCGAAGCACCAGCACAGGACGCTGAAGACGCTCAGGTTTCCGAAGGCGCAGCTGAAGAAGCTGAAGGCGACGACAACGAAGCCGAAGCTGAAGACAACGCAGCAAAGCTCAAGGAAGAATTCCGCGCTAAGCTCCGTCGCCTTCCGGGTGACTGGTTTGTGATCCACACCTACGCTGGCTATGAAAACCGCGTGAAGGTCAACCTCGAGACCCGTATCCAGACCCAGGACATGGATGAGTACATCTTTGACATCCAGGTTCCAATGGAAGAGGTCGTTGAGGTCAAGAACACCCAGCGCAAGATCGTTCGTCGCGTGCGCATTCCGGGCTACGTCCTGGTTCGCATGGAACTGACCGACGCTTCGTGGGGTGTTGTTCGCCACACTCCAGGTGTCACCGGATTCGTTGGCAACGCCCACGATCCAAACCCATTGAACCTTGATGAAGTGTTCTCCATGCTGGAGCACACCATCGTTGATCCGGTAGAGCAGCCGTCGGCTTCGAAGCCAGGCCGTGCTCCAATTACTGAGGTCACGGTTGATTTCGAAGTTGGCGAATCGGTCATCGTGAACGACGGACCGTTCGAGACGATGCCGGCAACCATCTCGGAAATCAAGCTGGATGCTGCTCAGCTGGTCGTGCTGGTTTCGATCTTCGAACGCGAAACCCCAGTGACCCTGAACTTCAACCAGGTCACCAAGATCCAGTAGTATTAAGTCTTCGTGCTCCATATCGGTCGCTTATCGATGTGAGAGCACGGTTGGCTGTCGCGCCACGACAGCCAGATCCCCGTACCACGCTCCTGTGCTGCGGGAAACGCAAGAGTAGAAGGACCCGACATGGCCCCAAAGAAAAAGGTCACCGGACTCATCAAGCTGCAGATCCAGGCAGGTGCTGCTAACCCAGCTCCTCCAATCGGTCCAGCCCTTGGTCAGCACGGCGTCAACATCATGGAATTCTGCAAGGCTTACAACGCAGCGACCGAGTCGCAGCGCGGTAACGTGATTCCAGTTGAAATCACCGTATACGAAGACCGTTCGTTCACTTTCATCACCAAGACTCCGCCTGCAGCTGAGCTGATCAAGAAGGCCGCTGGCATCGCCAAGGGCTCGGGTGTCCCGCACACCAACAAGGTCGCCAACCTGACCCAGGCACAGGTCGAGGAAATCGCCAACTCCAAGATGGCTGACCTGAACGCCAACGATCTGGCTGCTGCAGCCAAGATCATCGCCGGCACCGCCCGCTCCATGGGTGTGACCGTAGAAGGCTAATTGCGCCTTCCGCTATTCACCACGTGAACAGCAACAAAGAATTTAATCTAAGGCGTTTCGATCCGTTGATCGATTCGCCCGTGGCAGGACCGGGCGCGGTCCATATGACCACGACTGCATAAGGAGATAACGCAGATGGCAAAGCGCAGCAAAGCATACGTAGCCGCCGCGGCTAAGATCGACGCGGACAAGTTCTACGCTCCAGCCGAGGCAATCGCCCTGGCCAAGGAGATCGCAGGCGACAAGGCAAACTCGACCGTTGAGGTTGCTTTCCGCTTGGGTGTTGACCCACGCAAGGCTGACCAGATGGTTCGCGGTACCGTGAACCTTCCACACGGCACCGGCAAGACCGCCCGCGTGGTTGTTTTCGCTAACGGCGACAAGGCAGAAGCAGCTCGTGAAGCTGGCGCCGACTTTGTTGGCTCGGACGACCTGATCGAAAAGATCCAGGGCGGCTGGACCGACTTCGACGCAGCAGTTGCAACCCCTGACCTCATGGGCAAGGTTGGCCGCTTGGGTAAGGTTCTGGGTCCTCGTAACCTGATGCCAAACCCTAAGACCGGCACCGTGACCATGGACGTGGCCAAGGCTGTCACCGACATCAAGGGCGGCAAGATCGACTTCCGCGTCGACAAGCACTCGAACCTGCACTTCATCATTGGCAAGGTTTCGTTCGATGCAAAGCAGCTGACCGAGAACTACGCAGCAGCCCTGGACGAGGTTCTGCGCCTGAAGCCTTCGGCTTCGAAGGGCCGCTACATCTCTAAGGCAACCATCGCTACCACCTTCGGTCCAGGTATTCCTGTTGACGCGAACGTAACCCGCGTTGAGGCCTAAGCCTAGTAGCTAGCTAGTTTGAGGGAGCATGTCGAAATTCGGCATGCTCCCTCAACTTTTAAGCCAATAACTTCCTTCGCTGCCGGCGCACGAAAGCATGTCTGCGTTTCATGCCGGGCGGCCGCCGGTGATAAGCTTTGACTACCGAGTATTCGGTCGTCCGCGTATGGATCCCCCAAGGCCCTACGCGGGCGAGGCACGAAAGTTTCCCCAAGACTTTCATGTCGGCGGGGCTTGTTGCCAGCGTTCCCCAAGCGTGGGCAAACGAGCCCCGCCATTCTAATTTTTATCTTCCCAGTGACCAGGATCATGGGGATGCTTCCGGCATTGATTTGCTGTCGCGTCGACTGCTCCTATAAACTGGAACTACCGAAGACCGTCGGTTGAACATCTGGTTTCCATTTGTTCCTAAGGATCCGCAAGGATGACCAACGCAGGTTACATAGATTTTTTGACTTTGAATAAGTTGAAACGCCCTGTGCTCCTGCGCGGGGCTATTTTTATGGCCTCGCCGGTTTTGAAACGGTACCGAACAAATCCCCGGAAGGAGTGTTATGGCAACCCCAAGCAAGACTGCAGCGATTGAAGAAATCACTGCGGAATTCAACGATTCGTCGGCGGCTGTCTTGACCGAATACCGTGGGCTTACCGTTGCACAGCTCAAGGATCTGCGCCGCTCGCTTGGTCAGGAGACCAAGTACGCAGTCGTGAAGAACACCTTGACCGCAATCGCAGCGAAGAACGCTGGCATCGATGCTTTCGATGAGCAGCTTTCTGGTCCAACCGCAATCGCCTTCATCAAGGGCGACGCAGTTGCTGCCGCTAAGAGCCTCACGGAATTCGCCAAGACTAACGACAAGCTGGTCATCAAGACCGGTTGGTTCGAAGGCAAGGCACTGGATCAGAGCGGCATCGCTGCTCTGGCTGCGCTGGAATCCCGCGAAACTCAGCTCGCCCGCGTTGCAGCAGTGCTGCAGGCTCCAGCTTCCGCTGCTGCCCGCGCTGTCGAAGCTCTGCGTGCAAAGCTCGAAGAGAACGGTGGCGAAGCTGCCGAGGAAGCTCCGGCAGAAGCCTAAGCTTTCGAGTTCTCTCGCAACGTAAACCCAAATTCATCGGCCCTCAAGGCCAAAAACCGAAAGGACGCCCATCATGGCGAAGCTCAGCAACGAAGAGCTGCTTTCCGCATTCAAGGAAATGACCATCATCGAACTGTCCGAGTTCGTTAAGGAATTCGAAGAGACCTTCGACGTAACCGCTGCTGCTGTTGCAGTTGCTGGTCCAGCTGGCGGCGGCGAAGCTGCTGCTGAAGAGAAGACCGAATTCGACGTAATCCTCGAATCGGCTGGCGACAAGAAGATCGCAGTCATCAAGGAAGTTCGCGGCATCACCTCCCTGGGTCTGAAGGAAGCTAAGGAGCTCGTTGACGGCGCTCCAAAGGCTCTGCTGGAAGGCGTTGCCAAGGACGCAGCCGAGAAGGCTAAGGAAGCTCTGGAAGCTGCCGGCGCAACCGTCACCGTTAAGTAAGTTCAGCGGTCACTCGCAACTTATTGCCAAAGGTCCACAGACGAAAGTCTGTGGGCCTTTGGCCGTTAAGCTGGGAAATTGATACCAATAGTTTTATAACGTTTCTATTAACAGGGTTCATTCAAGTTCATTGTTTACAGTGAAAATGTGCCAAAAACCGTCGCTACCCAGACCCAGAAGCCAGCACCGCGCCTAGGGCTCCTAGACGCCCTGAGAATCACTGCTGCGCTGATTGTCGTGCTCTACCACTACACCGCATGGGGACACGATCATTGGGGAACGCAAGCTGCCGAGTTCTGGCCGGTGCTTTCCGAATTCACCCGCTATGGACAGCTGGGCGTCCAGCTGTTCTTCCTGATATCGGGCTTCGTGATCCTGATGTCCCTCCAGGGGAAGAACGTCATTGGCTTCATCGGTTCGCGCGTCGGAAGGCTCTACCCGGCGTACTGGCTCGCGGTGATCGCAGCGGCAGTACTCTCCCTTCGCATCTGGCCCTCCGGTAACGAAGGCAGGTCAGCCAGCGATATTCTTCCCAACCTGACCATGATGCAGGCTGGATTCGGCATCACCGATATGGACGGCGTCTACTGGACACTGTGGGTCGAGTTGCGTTTCTACGTGCTGCTCGCCGTGCTCTTGTCCTTGGGCTTCGTGAAGAACAAGCACATCCTTGTGCTTTCGGCTGTTTGGCCAGCATTGGGCCTGTACCTGCATTTCACCAGCTTGGACAAGCTTCAGGAATGGATCGCAGGACAGTATGCGGCATTGTTCGCGGCCGGTATGGTGCTCTTCTTGATCTATCAAAGCGGCCATAGCCTTCTGCGGTGGTTCATGGTCGCTGCCAATACGGCCATCGCAGCATTCTTTACCGGCATCAAGGGGCGCAATGACGCGGACTTGCTCTCAGGCCTGGATATCCCCGCTTGGCATTTCCAGCTGCTGACCGTACTGTGCGTGGCCCTGCTGGCAGCGTGTACCCTGACCCCGCTCAAGAACGTCCAGGGCAAGTGGCTCGCAGTGGCAGGTTCCCTGACCTACCCGTTGTACCTGGTGCACCAGTTGTGGGGTTGGTGGCTGATCGACCAGCTGCACGATGCCGTGAACAAGTACGTCCTGCTAGCCGGTGTGCTGGTGCTGATGCTGGTCATCGCCTACCTGGTGGCACGCTTCGTCGAGCAGCCATTGGGGCTGCCGCTGCGCAACGCAACGATCAGGGGATTGACTGCAGCGCAGGCTTCGACCAAGAAAATATTTGCCAAGCCTGGGCTGGTTATTCCGGAGTCGAAATATCAGCAATCGTGGCATCAAATCCGCTAACCAAATCCTTGGCGCGAACGAGTAGCCCATGGGAGCGGTCTCCGCTGCCCAAGCCGATCTGTTCTGGAACAGGCTCTTCGAAGACGCTGGCATCGACGTATACCGGCAGTACCGTGTGGGAGCCGAAAGGAGTGATCGTTCCGCTCTCGTAGTGCGTGACATCCCAAGCGATATCGGAGGATGGCAGCGAGAGCTTGTTGACTCCCATGACGCCACGAAGCTTCGCCCAATCAAGTTTCCGTCCACCGGGAATGAGCGCGAAGACGAAGGTGCCATCCGCGCGTTTGATCACCAGTGTCTTGAGCAGTGCCGAGGTCGAGATACCCATGGCGTCCGCTGCCTCTTCCAGAGAACGGACCTTGTCGCGAGGGACAATCTCAATCGGGATGTTCCTGCGCGAGGCGTCGAGGGTGACTCGGGTCAGTGCTTCATCTGATTGCAGCTTATTCACTTCGTCTCCTAACCGTGGATGTTTGCTCGATCATAGCTAGTGGCCATGGAAGAAGCCACCGGACACACGACGGCGTGGACGCTTCTTACCTGCTCGGGAGAAAGCGGTACAACGTTTCCGGATGACCAGGTAAGGTTCGCAGCGAAGCTTACCGGGACGCTGGAATCCCGGATCTTGATGGTTTTGGAACTCTTCGAACTTGGATGTGACAAAACGCATAGCGATGCCGGATGTCCGGAATATGAATCATGCTTTCAACGCATCCCGAGCCTCTGCTTTTCTGGGCAACCGGCGCAAACTCGCGCATCAGTTGGGAAAATGCGTGCGGTTCTCGTGGAACGATCACGCCAGGATTCGTGACGGAGCTGAGCCGAGGCGACGAAATGGGGGGACTGGGCGAAAGTGGGGGCGAAAACTATAGCACGAATTTCTGCACCGAGTATCGACAACCGGATTTTCCTCCGGTAGAGTGGAAATTTGCGCCTTGCTGTTTGCGCGCGCGGCCTTCATATAGCGGTGGGTTCGTGCGGACGAAAAAAGAGGAACTGTCCTATGGCAGGAACCTTAGCACGGTAAGCGTTCGGAAACCTGACGGTCTTTGGAAGGATCCATCTTGGTCGCCTCGAGCAACCCTAACAACCAAACCGCTAGTTCGGCTCGCGATGCTGCATACGCTGGCCGACTTTCTTTTGCAAAGATTCACGAACCCCTTGAAGTGCCTAACCTGCTGGCATTGCAGACGGAGAGCTTTGACCGCCTCGTCGGCAACCAGAACTGGGTAGAGCGCCTGGCCAAGGCAGAAGCCGCTGGCGACTTCAGCGTGCCCAACACCTCGGGCCTGGCAGAAATCTTCGAGGAAATCTCCCCGATCGAGGACTTCCAGGACACCATGTCCTTGAGCTTCTCGGATCCGGAGTTCGCTGATCCAAAGTACTCGATCGCTGAGTGCAAGGACCGCGACGCCACCTACGCGGCACCGCTGTATGTCAAGGCCGAATTCATGAACAATGAAACCGGCGAAATCAAGCAGCAGACCGTGTTCATGGGCGATTTCCCGCTGATGACCGAAAAGGGCACCTTCATCATCAACGGCACCGAGCGTGTCGTTGTTTCCCAGCTGGTTCGTTCCCCAGGCGCATACTTCGAGTCCGCGCCGGACAAGACCAGTGACAAGACGATCTTCTCGGCACGCATCATCCCATCGCGTGGTGCTTGGTTCGAGCTGGAAATCGACAAGCGCGACCAGATCGGCGTACGCCTTGACCGCAAGCGCAAGCAGTCGGTCACTGTCTTGCTCAAGGCCCTGGGCTGGAGCGAAGAGCAGATCCTGTCCGAGTTCGGCCAGTACGATTCGATGCGCGCTACCTTGGAAAAGGACAGCATCAAGGATCAGAACGAAGCCCTGCTGGACATCTACCGCAAGCTGCGTCCAGGCGAGCCTCCTACGGTTGAGGCTGCCCAGGCACTGCTGAAGAACATGTACTTCGAGCCAAAGCGCTACGACCTGGCAAAGGTCGGCCGCTACAAGCTCAACCGCAAGCTGGGCGTGGAGACTCCGGTCAACGCCGAGAACGCTTCGGTGCTGTCGCTGGACGACCTGGTGGCCATGATCCGCTACCTCGTTGCACTGCACGCAGGCGAGAAGACTGTCCAGGGTACCCGCAAGGGCGAGATCGTCGATATTCCTGTGAACGTCGACGACATCGACCACTTCGGCAACCGCCGCATCCGCGCCGTGGGCGAACTGATCGAGAACCAGGTCCGCACCGGCCTGTCCCGCATGGAGCGTGTTGTGCGCGAGCGCATGACCACGCAGGACGTCGAGGCGATCACACCGCAGACCCTGATCAACATCCGCCCTGTCGTGGCTGCGATCAAGGAGTTCTTCGGTACTTCGCAGCTCTCGCAGTTCATGGACCAGAACAACCCGCTGGCCGGCCTGACCCACAAGCGCCGCCTGTCGGCTCTGGGCCCAGGCGGCCTGTCCCGCGACCGCGCAGGCATGGAAGTCCGAGACGTGCACCCTTCGCACTACGGACGCATGTGCCCGATTGAAACCCCCGAAGGCCCGAACATCGGCCTGATCGGTTCGTTGGCTACCTACGGCCGCATCAACGCCTTCGGCTTCATCGAGACCCCGTACCGCAAGGTCTCCAACGGCCTGGTGTCCAACGAGGTCGAATACCTGACCGCGGACGACGAGCTGCAGCACTACATCGCGCAGGCCAACGCGCCGCTGGATGAGAACGGCCGCTTCGTCGAAAACACCGTGCTGGTCCGCGAAAAGGGCGGTGGCGGCGAGCCTGTCATCGTCGACGCCGATGAAGTGACCTTCATGGACGTTTCGCCTCGCCAGATGGTGTCGGTCGCTACCGCGCTGATTCCATTCCTCGAGCACGACGACGCCAACCGCGCGCTGATGGGCGCCAACATGCAGCGCCAGGCTGTGCCGCTGCTGAAGTCCGAGCGCCCGCTGGTGGGTACCGGCATGGAGAAGTTCGCCGCAGTTGACGCCGGCGACTCCGTGGTCGCATCCAAGCCTGGCGTGGTCACCGAGGTTTCGGCTGACCTGGTTGTCGTCATGAACGATGACGGCACCGAGTCGATGTACCCGATCATGAAGTTCGCCCGCTCCAACCAGGGCAACGCCTACAACCAGCGCGTGCGCGTTTCGGAAGGCGACCGCCTGGAGTACCAGTCGATCATCGCCGACGGCCCGTCGACCGACTCGGGCGAGCTCTCGCTGGGCAAGAACCTGCTCGTGGCATTCATGTCCTGGGAAGGCTACAACTACGAGGATGCGATCATCCTCTCCCAGCGCATGATCTTCGACGACGTGCTCACCTCGATCCACATCGAAGAGCACGAGGTCGACGCCCGCGATACCAAGCTGGGTGCCGAGGAAATCACCCGCGACATCCCGAATGTCTCGGAAGACATCCTCTCCCAGCTCGATGACCGCGGCATCGTCTACATCGGTGCAGAGGTCGAGGCCGGCGACGTGCTGGTTGGCCGTGTCACCCCTAAGGGCGAGACCGAGCTGACCCCGGAAGAACGCCTGCTGCGTGCCATCTTCGGCGAGAAGTCCCGCGAAGTGCGCGACACCTCGCTGAAGGTTCCGCACGGCGAGTCCGGCACCGTGATCGGCGTGCGCATCTTCGACCGCGACAACGACGACGACCTGTCGCCTGGTGTCAACCAGCTGGTCCGCGTTTACGTTGCGCAGAAGCGCAAGATCTCCATTGGCGACAAGCTTGCAGGCCGCCACGGCAACAAGGGCGTCATCTCGCGCATCATGCCGCTGGAGGACATGCCATTCCTCGAAGACGGCACCCCGCTGGATGTCATCCTGAACCCGCTGGGTGTTCCTGGCCGCATGAACGTCGGCCAGGTCATGGAAATCCACCTGGGCTGGGCTGCCAAGCAGGGCTGGAAGATCGAGGGCGAGCCTGAATGGGTCAGCGCGCTGCCGAACCTGCCTCGCGAAACCGGTTCCACCACCGTGGCAACCCCGGTCTTCGATGGCGCTTCGGAAGAAGAGATCCGCGGCATCCTGGATTCGACCAACAAGACCCGTGACGGCGTGCGCCTGATTGGCAACTCCGGCAAGGCGAAGCTGTTCGACGGACGCTCCGGCGACCCGCTGCCGGATCCGGTATCCGTGGGCTACATGTACATCTTGAAGCTGCACCACCTGGTGGACGACAAGATCCACGCCCGTTCCACCGGTCCATACTCCATGATCACCCAGCAGCCGCTGGGCGGTAAGGCCCAGTTCGGTGGCCAGCGCTTCGGTGAAATGGAAGTTTGGGCACTGGAAGCATACGGTGCCGCTTACACGCTGCAGGAAATCCTGACCATCAAGTCGGATGACATCCACGGCCGCGTGAAGGTCTACGAAGCTATCGTCAAGGGCGAGAACGTTCCAGAGCCTGGTGTTCCAGAATCGTTCAAGGTGCTCATCAAGGAAATGCAGTCGCTGTGCTTGAACGTCGAGGTACTCGGTACCGACGGCAACACTATCGAAATGCGTGAGTCGGACGAGGAATCGTTCCGCGCCGCTGAAGAGCTGGGCATCGACCTTTCACGGTCGGAGCCGAACTCCGTAGAGGAAGTGTAATCTGGCGCCCTGCCTGCAGGACCTGCAGGCAGCGGCGGCACATTTCCAACCTCATTCGTATCGACTTCAGACACCACAGAAGAGAGAAAAGGACCATATGTCCAGCGATTCCTCATTCGGCCTCATGCGAATCAACCTTGCCACCGCGGATGAAATCCGTGGCTGGAGCTACGGCGAGGTCAAGAAGCCGGAAACCATCAACTACCGCACCCTGAAGCCGGAGAAGGACGGTCTTTTCTGCGAAAAGATCTTCGGCCCTTCCCGCGACTGGGAATGCTACTGCGGCAAGTACAAGCGCGTGCGCTTCAAGGGCATCATCTGCGAGCGTTGCGGCGTCGAGGTGACCCGCGCGAACGTACGCCGTGAGCGCATGGGCCACATCGAGCTTGCAGCCCCAGTGACCCACATCTGGTACTTCAAGGGCGTTCCATCGCGCTTGGGCTACCTGCTTGATCTGGCTCCGAAGGACCTCGAAAAGGTCATCTACTTCGCTGCCTACATGATCACCAGCGTGAACGAGGAACGTCGTCACGCCGAGATGCCGAACCTGCAGGCCCAGCACGACCTGGAGCTGCGCAACCTTGCGAACAACGCGGAAGCCGACAAGAAGGCTGTTGCAGCCGACCTGGAAGCCGAGCTGGAGCGCATGGAAGCAGAAGGCGCCAAGAACGCCGAGCTGAACAAGGCACGCACCCTGGCCGAGAAGACTGTTCTGCAGATCGACAAGCGCGCCAAGGCCGAGGCCGAGCGCCTGCGTGCGGTTTGGGAGCGCTTCAAGAACCTGAAGGTCGCCGACCTGGAAGGCGACGAAGGCCTGTACCGCACCATGCGTGAGAAGTACGGACTGTTCTTCGAGGGCTCCATGGGTGCAGAAGCCATCCAGAAGCGCCTGGAGAACTTCGACCTGGCGGCCGAAGCTGAAGAGCTGAAGACCGTGATCGAGAACGGCAAGGGCCAGAAGAAGGCCCGCGCCCTCAAGCGACTGAAGGTCGTCAACGCGTTCCTGGCCAACGGCAACTCGCCCAAGGGCATGGTCCTCGACGCTGTTCCGGTGATCCCGCCAGAACTGCGCCCAATGGTCCAGCTCGACGGTGGCCGTTTCGCCACCTCGGACCTGAACGACCTGTACCGCCGCGTGATCAACCGCAACAACCGCCTCAAGCGCCTGCTTGATCTCGGCGCGCCTGAGATCATCGTGAACAATGAAAAGCGCATGATGCAGGAAGCTGTTGACTCGCTGTTCGACAACGGCCGCCGCGGCCGTCCGGTCACCGGTCCAGGAAACCGTCCGCTGAAGTCCCTGAGCGACATGCTCAAGGGCAAGCAGGGCCGCTTCCGCCAGAACCTGCTGGGCAAGCGCGTCGACTACTCGGGCCGTTCGGTCATCGTGGTCGGCCCGCAGCTGAAGCTGCACCAGTGCGGCCTGCCGAAGCAGATGGCGCTGGAGCTGTTCAAGCCGTTCGTGATGAAGCGCCTGGTTGACCTCAACCACGCACAGAACATCAAGTCGGCCAAGCGCATGGTTGAGCGCTACCGTCCGCAGGTGTGGGATGTCCTTGAAGAGATCATCACCGAGCACCCGGTACTGCTGAACCGTGCACCGACCCTGCACCGCTTGGGCATCCAGGCCTTCGAACCACAGCTGATCGAAGGCAAGGCCCTGCAGCTGCACCCATTGGTCTGCGGCGCGTTCAACGCCGACTTCGACGGCGACCAGATGGCAGTGCACCTGCCGCTGAGCCCAGAAGCCCAGGCTGAAGCACGCATCTTGATGCTGTCCTCGCACAACATCTTGAAGCCTTCCGATGGCCGCCCAGTGGCACAGCCTTCGCAGGATATGATCATCGGCTTGCACCACTTGACCACCAAGCGTCCAAACGAAAAGGGCGCCGGCCGAGTATTCGCCACCGTTTCCGAGGCCATCATGGCCAAGGATCTGGGCGAGCTGCACCTGAACGCACCGATCAAGGTCCGCGTGGAGAACTTCGTTCCTTCCGCAGACCAGCCAGCCCCTGAGGGTTGGGAGCCAGGTACCCCGGCACTGCTGGAGACCTCGCTCGGCCAGGTGCTGTTCAACGACACCCTGCCTGCGGACTACCCATGGGTTGCCACCGTGGCCGGCAAGGATGCGCTTTCGGAGATCGTGAACGATCTGGCAGAGCGCTACCCGAAGATCGTTGCAGCAGCCACCCTGGACAACCTGAAGGACGCCGGTTTCTACTGGTCGACCCGTTCGGGTGTCACCGTGGCGATCTCGGACATTACCTCGAACATGGACAAGACCGCAATTCTTGCTCCATACGAGGAGAAGGCCGCCAAGGTCCAGGCTTCCTACGACAAGGGCCTGATTGCCGATACCGAACGCCGCCAGGACCTGATCGACATCTGGACCAAGGCTACCGACGAGGTTGCCGAGGCGATGAAGAACGGCATGGAAGAGCTGAACACCATTAACCGAATGGTGACTTCCAAGGCTCGCGGTAACTACCTGCAGCTGCGTCAGATCGCGGGTATCCGTGGTCTGGTGTCCAACCCCAAGGGCGAGATCATCCCGCGCCCGATCAAGTCCTCGTACCGCGAAGGCTTGTCGGTTCTGGAGTACTTCATCGCTACCCACGGCGCCCGCAAGGGCCTGGCGGATACCGCGCTGAAGACCGCGAACTCGGGCTACCTGACCCGTCGCCTGGTCGACGTTTCGCAGGATGTCATCGTTCGCGAAGAGGACTGCGGCACCAAGCGCGGCCTGACCGTTGCCATCGCGGACAACTCCGCCGGCATCCGTGTCAAGCACGAGACCGTGGAGAACTCGGCGTACACCCGTACGCTGGCTGCCGACGTGAAGGACGCCGAAGGCAACGTGCTGGCTACCGCCGGCTCGGATGTCGGAGACGTGCTGATCGACGAGCTGTACGCTGCAGGCGTGGACGAGATCCGCGTCCGCTCCGTGCTGACCTGCGACTCGGCTGTTGGAACGTGTGCGCTGTGCTACGGCCGTTCGCTGGCCAGCGGCAAGACCGTGGACATCGGCGAGGCTGTGGGCATCATCGCCGCGCAGTCCATCGGCGAGCCTGGTACCCAGCTGACCATGCGTACCTTCCACACCGGTGGTGTGGCATCGGCTGACGATATCACCCAGGGTCTGCCTCGTATCCAGGAATTGTTCGAAGCCCGTACCCCTAAGGGTGTGGCTCCGATGTCCGAGGTCGCCGGTCGCGTGTCGATCGAAGACGACGAGAAGCAGCTGCGTGTTGTGGTCACCCCGGACAACGGCGACGAGAAGCAGGCCTACCCGGTTCTGCGTCGAGCCCGCCTGCTGGTTGAAGAGGGCGAAAGCATTGCTGCCGGTACCCAGCTGACCAGCGGTACCCTGGACCCGAAGCAGGTTCTTCGAGTCCTCGGCCCGCGTGAGGCACAGAAGTTCCTGGTCCGCGAGGTCCAGGATGTGTACCAGTCGCAGGGTGTAGGCATCCACGATAAGCACGTGGAAGTCATCGTCCGCCAGATGCTGCGCCGCGTCACCGTCATCGAGTCAGGCGACACCGACCTGCTTCCAGCCGAGCTGGCCGATCGTTCGCGCTTCACCGCTGCGAACCGGAAGGCTGTCTCGGAAGGCAAGCGTCCTGCCGCCGGCCGTGACGAGATGATGGGCATTACCAAGGCCTCGCTGGCCACCGATTCGTGGCTGTCGGCTGCTTCCTTCCAGGAAACCACTCGCGTCCTGACCCAGGCCGCGATGGAAGGCAAGGAAGATCCGCTGCGCGGCCTGAAGGAGAACGTGATCATCGGTAAGTTGATCCCGGCCGGTACCGGTCTGGACCGCTACACCCAGGTCAACGTCGAGCCAACCGATGAAGCAAAGGCAACTTTGTTCACCGGCACCTCGGCCTTCTCCTCCGGCCTGTACGACGATGCACTGGAAGGCGGGCTGTCGCCTGAATTCCGTGCCATCTCGATGGACGACTACGACCACGGCTCGGACTTCCGCTAAGCCGGAAGCCGGGACGCCGTAAGGTAGCCTGAACCAATGCCTGCCCGCACACTGTGCGGGCAGGCATTGGGCGTTTAACCCGAAAAGATCTTGTTCACCGGCACGTTACCGAATGCTTACCCAAATATGAAATGGTGCAGTAGTTGGTGAGCTGGCTGGGGTGTCCCAGTAGTTCGCCTCATATCAGCAAACGACAAATAGCAGACGACAAAGGGTGGAAAATGGTAAGTGCAATGAAAGCCATCGTGGCAGCGACGTTGGGGGTGGGGCTGCTATTGGGCGCGCTTCCGGCGCAGTCCGCACGGCAGATCGACCAGGGAAAGCAACCGGAACTTCCCTGTGCGTCGGCGCCGTTGGTGAAGGTAGAAACTGGCGCGGTCTTCTCCGATCCGTTGCTGAACCGGGCCGGCGCCGTTTCCGAACGGCTGTGCTCGTACTTCAAGCAGGCCGATGCAGGGTCGACCATTTCCCTTGCGGCGTTCGTGATTTCGGGTCACAGCGGCGAAGACTACGTCGACCAGTTGCTGGCGGCTCACGAACGCGGAGTGAATATCCAGGTCGTCATGGACGGGTGGCAGATTTCCAAGGCGCCATCCGCGCGACTGATAAACGCCCTGGGAACTGACACTAGCCGTGGATCGTGGGTGTCTGTCTGTGCGAACAAGTCTCCGGAGGGGAATACCAGCTCCTGCCAGGGAACCAAGGGCATGCACAACAAATTCGCGCTGTTCTCCTCGTTGTCCGGGAAGCGGAATGTGGTGGTCCAGTCCTCCGCTAACGTCACGGACGTGAACCACGTGAGTTATTGGAACAATGCGCTTACTGTGACCGGCGATGACGGGCTGTACCGGGCCTATCACTCCTACCACTCGGATATGGCCCGCATGGTGCAAACTCCGGACTATAATCGCACTGTGACTTCGCGGGGACCGGCAGGAGTGGCGGTTTCACGATTCTTCCCGGTGGCCACCGCCGACCCCGTGGCGCAGCGACTCTCGGAACTCCAGTGCAAAAACAAGAACAGTTCGGTGGCAGTGATCATGAGCGAGTGGGACGGAACGCGCGCCGCAATCGCGGAAGAGCTCGCACGGCTCAAGGCTGAAGGATGCGAGGTCACCGTAGCCACGGGGCCAGTCGACGGGCAGGTCGCAGGTGTATTGGACGCCGCTGGTATCGAACGACGTACAGTAGAGGACACCTCGACTACCGGGCGTGTGCATTCGAAGTACTTCGTAGTTTCCGGAATGCGAGATGCTGCCTCACCTGAAAAGAATCGCGGAAATGCTTCATTCGTTTTCACTGGAAGCCATAATTACAATTCCACCAGCTTGCGCCGCAATGATGAGGCGATTCTGGAACTGCACAATCGTTCCGTGGTCAAGGCCTATCAGGCAAACGCCCAACGGCTGATGGACATCGGTGAGTCAAGCGGCTGATCGCGGTCATCGACAAGGTGGAATTATCATCTAGGCGATATTGCGACCATAGTATACTTCTGGTTCGCCGCTTGGGTGTTCAGCGGAACCCTTCCTCGAAGCGGTTGAAAGTTCACCGGCAGGGGATAGGTTGGATTCGAGTTCCTCGCGCGCCTCAGCCGCAGGGCGACGGTCGAACAGGGGCCTTCGCGGTGAGTTAGCTTACTGTACATGGTGGCTCGGTGGATTAATGCTAGACTGAGATCAATTGTTTTATGTGTGGCAAAATGGACTCCGTCCGGGTTGCGGGTAGGTTGCGCAACGAATGCCACACTTTCGCACGCCTAGGGACTTTTGATTCTGAGTGCGCGGTAAAGCAAGCAGCTAGCTACATTGCGAAGCGCTAAAACTTTTCTAGGCTTAGGCGTTTTCGTCGTGTTGCCGAAGAACTTAGACAATGGAAGGACACGAAAGTGCCTACTATTCAGCAGCTGGTCCGCAAGGGCCGCTCGCCTAAGGTCGTCAAGACCAAGGCCCCTGCCCTTAAGGGCAACCCAATGCGCCGTGGCGTGTGCACCCGCGTGTACACCACCACCCCGAAGAAGCCGAACTCGGCTCTGCGTAAGGTCGCACGTGTGCGCCTTGCCGGTGGCGTCGAAGTTACCGCTTACATTCCAGGTGTCGGACACAACCTGCAGGAACACTCCATCGTGCTCGTTCGCGGTGGTCGTGTGAAGGACCTTCCAGGTGTCCGCTACAAGATTGTTCGTGGTGCTCTGGATACTCAGGGTGTGAAGGATCGTAAGCAGGCTCGTTCCCGCTACGGTGCAAAGAAGGATGGTAAGTAATGCCTCGTAAGGGTCCGGCGCCAAAGCGCCCACTAGTTTCTGATCCAGTCTTCGATTCCCCATTGGTCACCCAGCTGATCAACAAGGTTCTCGTAGACGGCAAGAAGTCCACTGCAGAGCGCATTGTTTATGGTGCACTCGAAGGTGCCGCGGCAAAGTCCGGCACCGATGCTGTTTCGACCCTCAAGAAGGCCATGGACAACATCCGTCCAGCCCTCGAGGTTCGTTCCCGCCGTGTCGGTGGCGCTACCTACCAGGTTCCAGTTGAGGTCAAGCCAGGCCGTGCAACCGCACTGGCTCTGCGCTGGCTGGTTGGCTACTCGAAGGCTCGCCGCGAGAAGACCATGATCGAACGTTTGATGAACGAGATCCTGGACGCATCGAACGGTCTGGGTGCCGCTGTGAAGCGTCGCGAAGACACTCACAAGATGGCTGAGTCCAACAAGGCCTTCGCCCACTACCGCTGGTAAGAACCGCTCGGAAAAGCTGGGCATCAACCGATGCCCAGCGATTCCGGCCTCACCTTATAGGGAGACAACGTGGCACAGGACGTGCTTACTGACCTTAACAAGGTCCGCAATATCGGCATCATGGCTCACATTGACGCCGGTAAGACCACTACTACTGAGCGCATCCTTTTCTACACGGGTGTGAACCACAAGCTCGGTGAAACCCACGACGGTGCTTCGACCACCGACTGGATGGAGCAGGAAAAGGAACGCGGTATCACCATTACCTCCGCGGCCGTGACCTGCTTCTGGAACAAGAACCAGATCAACATCATCGATACCCCGGGCCACGTTGACTTCACCGTTGAGGTGGAGCGCTCGCTGCGCGTGCTCGATGGCGCCGTTGCCGTCTTCGATGGCAAGGAAGGCGTTGAGCCTCAGTCCGAGACCGTTTGGCGCCAGGCTGACAAGTACAACGTTCCACGTATCTGCTTCGTCAACAAGATGGACAAGCTGGGTGCTGACTTCTACTTCACCGTAGACACCATCATCAACCGCTTGGGTGCCAAGCCGCTGGTCATGCAGCTGCCAATCGGTTCCGAGTCGGACTTCATCGGTGTTGTCGACCTGCTGACCATGAAGGCTTTCGTTTGGGAAGGCGACGCCAAGGGCGACGTTTCGCTGGGCGCCGCTTACGAGACCCGCGAAATCCCTGCAGACCTGCAGGAAAAGGCCGAGGAGTACCGCGCCAAGCTGGTTGAAGATGTCGCTGAGGCATCTGAAGAGCTCATGGAGAAGTACCTCGAAGGTGAAGAGATCTCCCTCGAGGAACTGAAGGCTGGCATCCGCAAGCTGACCGTGAACTCGGAAGCTTACCCGGTATTCTGTGGTTCGGCGTTCAAGAACCGCGGCGTGCAGCCAATGCTCGACGCTGTTGTCGACTTCCTGCCAACCCCGCTCGACGTGGGCGCAATGGTCGGTCACGATCCTAAGAACGAAGAAATCGAGCTCACACGCGAGCCTTCCGAGGATGCACCATTCTCGGCACTGGCATTCAAGATTGCCGCTCACCCATTCTTCGGCCAGTTGAACTTCATCCGCGTTTACTCCGGCAAGGCAGAGTCCGGCGCGCAGCTGCTGAACTCCACCAAGCAGAAGAAGGAGCGCGTTGGCAAGCTCTTCCAGATGCACTCCAACAAGGAGCAGCCGGTAGATGAGATCCACGCAGGTCACATCTACGCTGTGATCGGCCTGAAGGACACCACCACCGGTGACACCCTGTGCGATCCGCAGAACCCAATCGTCCTCGAATCGATGACCTTCCCGGATCCAGTGATCTTCGTGGCCATCGAACCAAAGACCAAGGGCGACCAGGAAAAGCTGTCGACCGCTATCCAGAAGCTGTCCGCAGAAGACCCAACCTTCACCGTGTCCCTGAACGAAGACACCGGCCAGACCGAAATCGGCGGCATGGGCGAGCTTCACCTGGACATCCTCGTTGACCGCATGAAGCGCGAATTCCGCGTTGAGGCCAACGTTGGCAAGCCGCAGGTTGCATACCGCGAAACCATCAAGAAGGCTGTGGAGAAGGTCGACTTCACCCACAAGAAGCAGACCGGTGGTTCGGGCCAGTTCGCAAAGGTCCAGGTCTCGTTCGAGCCTCTGGAAGTTGTCGACGGCGTAACCTACGAGTTCAAGAACGCTGTTACCGGTGGTCGCGTTCCTCGCGAGTACATTCCTTCGGTCGACGCAGGTATCCAGGACGCAATGCAGTACGGTATCCTCGCAGGCTACCCACTGGTTGGCGTCAAGGCTACCCTCATCGATGGTGCTTACCACGATGTCGACTCCTCGGAAATGGCCTTCAAGATCGCTGGTTCCCAGGTATTCAAGGAAGGCGCACGCCGCGCTAACCCTGTTCTGCTTGAACCACTGATGAGCGTTGAAGTCCGTACCCCAGAAGAGTACATGGGCGACGTTATCGGTGACTTGAACTCCCGCCGTGGTTCCATCCAGGAGATGTCCGACGCTGCTGGCGTCAAGGTCATCCGCGCTGGTGTGCCGCTGTCCGAGATGTTCGGTTACATTGGTGACCTGCGTTCCAAGACCCAGGGTCGCGCAGTTTACTCGATGACCTTCGACAGCTACTCTGAGGTTCCGAAGGCTGTAGCCGACGAGATCATCCAGAAGTCCCGCGGCGAGTAATCGTCTCGGAATAAAACCTGGCCGTGACCCCCATTGCGGGGAAGTGGCCGATCGCGGGCCGGTTCCGTTGGGAAACGGAGCCGGTGCCGCAAACGGCCAACGAGGGATTTGCATCACAATGCAGGTCCCGCAGAGGACCGGAATTTCCTAAATTATCCAAGCCCCCAGTAGACTATTTCTAGTTCGTTTGCGAACCGCGCAGACGAAGAATGTCTTCTGTAAATGTTTCTAGGAGGAACTTGTGGCAAAGGCAAAGTTCGAGCGCAACAAGCCGCACGTCAACATTGGTACCATCGGTCACGTTGACCACGGTAAGACCACTCTGACCGCGGCTATCTCCAAGGTTCTGGCTGACAAGTACCCAGACCTGAACGAACAGCGCGACTTCGCTAACATCGACTCGGCACCGGAAGAGCGCCAGCGCGGTATTACCATCAACATCTCGCACATCGAGTACCAGACCGAGAAGCGCCACTACGCACACGTAGACGCTCCAGGTCACGCTGACTATGTCAAGAACATGATCACCGGTGCTGCACAGATGGACGGCGCAATCCTCGTTGTTGCCGCCACCGATGGCCCAATGGCTCAGACCCGCGAGCACGTTCTGCTGGCCCGCCAGGTTGGTGTTCCAACCCTGATGGTTGCACTGAACAAGTCGGACATGGTTGACGACGAAGAGCTGCTCGAGCTCGTGGAGATGGAAGTTCGCGAACTTCTGTCCTCGCAGGGCTTCGATGGCGACGACGCTCCAGTGATCCGCGTTTCGGGCCTGAAGGCTCTGGAAGGCGATCCAAAGTGGGTTGCAGCAGTTGAGGAACTGATGGACGCTGCTGACAGCTTCATCCCGGATCCAGTTCGCGACCGCGACAAGCCATTCCTGATGCCAATTGAAGATGTCTTCACCATCACCGGCCGCGGTACCGTTGTTACCGGTCGCGCCGAGCGTGGCACCCTGGCAATCAACTCGGAAGTTGAGATTGTCGGTATCCGCCCAATCCAGAAGACCACCGTTACCGGTATCGAGATGTTCCACAAGCAGCTCGACGAAGCATGGGCAGGCGAGAACTGTGGTCTGCTGCTTCGCGGTCTGAAGCGCGACGATGTTGAGCGCGGCCAGGTTGTCGTAGCCCCAGGCTCGATCACCCCGCACACCAACTTCGAAGCTAACGTCTACATCCTGTCGAAGGACGAAGGCGGACGTCACAACCCGTTCTACTCGAACTACCGTCCGCAGTTCTACTTCCGCACCACCGACGTTACCGGCGTTATCACCCTCCCAGAGGGCACCGAAATGGTTATGCCAGGCGACAACACCGAAATGTCGGTTGAGCTGATCCAGCCAATCGCTATGGAAGAGGGCCTCGGCTTCGCAATTCGCGAAGGCGGCCGCACCGTTGGTTCGGGCAAGGTTACCTCCATCACCAAGTAGTCATTACTTGACGGTGTAGTTCCCTAGCGGACTGAAAAAATCCCCCAGCACTGATGTGCTGGGGGATTTTTTTGGTTAATTGCGAGCGTCAGCTAGTGAATATATCTAGAAGGTGGTCTAATTGGAGTGCGCACCAATTCATTAACTGGGGGAGTTGCTTCAATGATCGGCTGGGCCATCGTATCTATCATCTTGATCCTGCTGGCCTACGGCCTTGGCCGACGCCAAGGAAAACGAGCTGCTTCGCACAGCCCGCAACAGCTGGATGCGCTGGGCGAAGCCTGGCAGAGAGGCTACGACGAGGCCGTCAGATACTTGGGGCAATCCGGTGGGAAGGCTCCCGCGGAGCCAGCCGTCGACGAAGCCCTGGGGGCCCCGGGGGGCCCGGTACCGCCGGATAATGCGCAGCCCGCGCAGCCGCAACCAGCGGCCGCCGGTGACGCCGCGCCGGTCGCACCAGGGGCCGAAGCGGTTCGCGGCAGCCAGCCGTACCTCCAGCAAGTTCCTGCTAATGCAGCTTCCGCCTACCGCACGCTTGCCCCCGCGGTAGGGTCTACGGCGCCGGCAAGGCCGATGAAGGTCCTGACCAAGCGCGAGCGCGAATTGCGCAATATCAATATCACGCTCTACGTCGCGGCCCTGATGATCGTTGCTGCCGGCGCGCTATTCTTGAGCTTCGCGCTGCCACCGCTCTCCAAGCTCATTGCCCTCTTCCTGCTCTCGGCTGGGTTCTATGGCGGCGGCCTGGTCACCTATGCAGTGAAGCCTTCCTTGCGGCCAGCGGGTGCCGCCTTTGCCGGCACCGGTTTGGCCTTGCTGCCGTTGTGCGCCATCGCCACGCATGGCACGCTGGAGATCTCCGGGCCAGCGACCTGGCTGGTATTCTCGGCCATCGGCACGGTAGCAGTGGGCTATGCGACGCTGGCGCTCAAGTCCCGTGTCCTGGCCTGGGTGGCCGTGCTGATTCTGGTCAGCACCGCCATGGCGGGCGCGGCCACGTTGCAGCGCGGAGTACTCTACTACATGCTGATCCTGCTGGTGCTCTCGATCGTGCTGATGCTTCTCGCCTCACGCAGCGAAAGGATCCGCGCCTCGATCTTCTTCCAAGCGCTGCTCGGCACCGCGCAGCAGCTGCCTGCGTTCGTCTTCGTCCTGGCGGCGATCCTTGCCGAGATGCTCACCAGCCGGGATCTGTTCTGGATCTTCGCCTTGCTCACCGCCCAATTGCTGCTCAGTGTCAGGCTGCTCGCCAACCTGCGTTTGCTTCGCACGTATGCTGCCCGCGCCGCGTTCATGGGCGTGCTCGTCTCTGGCTGCAACTATCTCGGCATGACCGCAACGAGCACCTGGCTGGTGCTTGCCTACGCCTTCGGGCTCCAGGCCGTGGCAGCCCTGCGCTGGGCGACCGGATACCGGCAGAGATTGGGATTGGCACTCAAGCACTTGCAAATTGAACGCGCGGTGCTGTGGAGCGCCGGGATTGCCTCGGTCTCCTTCGCGTACTTTGCCGCAGAGGGCATCGAGGCCTTCATGCTCAGCTGCATCGCGGTTCCCATCTTCATGGCGTTGGCAGTGACGGGCCTGCTGCGCGGAGCCAAGCTGGAAATTGGAGCCATTGCGGTTCTTCCGCTCGTGACGCTGGTGGATCTGCAGATTTTCAGCTGGCGTCCACTGCCGGCCTTCGTGCTGGCACTGCTCGGCCTTTCGCTGGCGCATCGCCGCAATCGCAGCCTGCTTAGGGAAATCACCGGACACGTGCGCTGGGTACTGACGCTGATTGGCGCAGGAGTGCTCGGTGCCGCCATCCAGGAGCTCGCGACCGGTGGCGACGGATCTGCGAATGGCAACGCCTCGTTGATTGCGGTGCTCCTGGTGATGTTCATCTTGTGGGTGGCGAATCTGGCAAGCCGATCCTTGCTGGAACGAGGATTGGCGCAGGCGCACCGGCTGGGGCGTGTGGGTGCTTCGGCGCTGCTCGGCGTGGTACTGCTGCTCGGCCTGAGAATCCTGTCAACCAGGGGCGAAGATGGCTACGGTGCAAGTTCCATGGCGTTCCTCGGGCTCAGCTCGCTGGCTTGGTTCATCGTCGGCTTGGTGGTTGCAGCGGGCCTGGTCATTGCCTCGGGGTGGCGGCTTCGAGACCTTGCTGTCCAGCGACCCGAGCTGGGACAGTCGATCAGCCTGGGGGCAGCCGGACTGCTGCTGGGGCTCTATGCGCTCAGCTTCGGCAGGCATTTCTGGCCGCTGGCAATTTTCATCGGGGCGGCTTCCTTGGGTTATTTCATCTGGTGCCTGCGCCGTAGCATCAATCAGCGGTGGAAGGTCATCTACGCCGCGTTGGCCCAAGTGCTCTTCAGCTCCATGGTGTGGTGGCTTGCCTACAGCATGGAATTCGATATCCACGGCCGGTTCTGCCTGCTGCTGGTTTCGGTGGCCATCCCGCAATTGGTCCGGTTGCTGGCCAGCATCCGCAGAGGCAATGCGCTGCGTAGTGAATTGCGGTGGATGGCAGTTGGCCTGCTGGCGGGCATTCCAGCGGCAACGTTGGCTTACGGGCAGTTCGCCGGCGGCTTGGATCGGGGAGCGGTTCTCCTTGCCTGCTTGTTCTTCGGGCTGCACGGACTGGCTGCATTCAAGGCTGAGACCGGTCTGGCGATAGTGAAGCGGCAGCTCTATCTGCTGGCCCCGATTCTGTCGCTGATCCTGCTGATCAGCATTCCGGCGCTGGCGATGCCCGATGCGACCGGGTGGGTCCGCACCATCTGGTGGAGTTCGCAAGCTGCTTGCGCCATGCTGCTGGCGGTGGGCCTCGGCGCACTCGTCCTTGAATGGCGTTTGCGTGCCAAGAAGCAGTATTCGCTGGCCGTGGCGCTGGCTATCTTCCTTCCTGCGGTATGGGCCGCCGCATGGCAGGCAGGTTCTTGGTGGGCAGTTGCTGCGCACTTGTTAATGGCTTGCGCGTTCATCCTCATGGTGCACACGCGTTCGAGTGCCTGGTATGCCGCCGGATCGAGCATCATGCTGGCTGTGGCAATCCTGCGTGCGGTCTTCGAAGTGCGGCAAGCTGGTGGCGCCTTGATGATGGAACTGATGGATGCCGCATGGGCGCTGGCGGGCACGGGCATGGTGCTGTATCTGCTTGCCATCTTCCATGGGCGAATGAAGGAACCAACACCGGGATATCCTCGCTTCGGCCGCCTTCATGCGGATCCGCCCGGTGCTGCTTCGCGATTGTATTTTGCTGGCATGCTCTTCGCGTTGCTGCTGGCAGGTGGGATCGGCCACCTCGATGCTGGCGCAACATGGCAGGTGGTCGGCGGTGCGCTGCTCATCTTTGGTGTTGCGGTGCTGGTGCGGCTCTACGAGCTTCCCCAGGCGCTGGTGACTTTCGGAGTCGACGGCTTCATTCTCCTCGGGGCCCTGCTGGCGCTCAGCAGCTATGCGCAGATCGCCGGCGCACCGCGGGCCAGCAGCGTGGCAGCCTATGCCTGCATTGTTGCAGTAGTGCTGGTGGTGTGGCGCAATGCCAGAGCCGATGCGCGATTGCAGAAGATCTACCTGCTGGCTGCATCGGCTGCCGGCAGCCTGGCTTTGCTGACGGCGCTGGTCGAATCCAATGGTGCAGCCCAGGTGATCGGCCTGGTCTTCTTCGGCGCACTGGTGGCGTGGGGGCTGAAGCTGGGGGAGCGGCTGTTCATCTGGTGGGGTGCGGCAGCCATCACCCTGGCAGTCTTGTGGTTCCTGCGTGACCTGGCGTTCCTCTGGCTGGTGGTCATCGGCCTGGGGCTGATTGCCGCCGCGGTCTTCAAGCTGGTGAAGGTTGACAAGCAGGAATCCGTGCCGACGAAGCAGGGGAGCCTGGCAGATCCACCGATGCCTGCGGGGCCGGAGCGGACCGGACAGGATGGGCCAGAGCCGTCGTGAGGTCAAGATCACGGGCACGGATAGGCATAAAAGATTTGCGCGATCGTGGCCGACCTGTCAGACTAGATAAGTTGCTTCAGTGCAACCCGGTCCCCATTTATGGGGTAACCGGATCTGGTTTGAACGACCGGGATCGACTCTCACGCAGGATAATGCCTGGGGTTCGGGATCGATACAACTGCTTCAAATTATAAGGCCCCTCGATAAGGTGAAAACTTTGTGGGTGTTTTGTGACTGAAATTTTCACGACACGCCCGAGCGCGGGGGTCGGAGCCTCCTGCGGGTGAGGAACCCGGATCTGATCCGGATTCAGCCGCAGAGCAAGGCGTGCCGGTCCGGAAGGACCCGTATATAGGCACAGAAACTTTAGATAGTGCTAACAGAAAGAGGCATGACGCCATGGCGGGACAGAAAATCCGCATCCGGCTGAAGTCGTATGACCACGAGGTCATTGACGTTTCGGCCCGGAAGATCGTTGAGACGGTCACGCGCGCAGGCGCAACCGTAGTCGGCCCAGTGCCGCTGCCAACGGAGAAGAACGTGTACTGCGTTATCCGTTCGCCACACAAGTACAAGGACAGCCGTGAGCACTTCGAAATGCGCACGCACAAGCGTCTGATCGACATCGTTGATCCGACCCCGAAGGCTGTTGATTCGCTGATGCGTCTCGACCTGCCAGCGGATGTCAACATCGAAATCAAGCTTTAAGGGGAGGTGGCGAGAAAACTATGACCGCAACCCGTAATTTCAAGGGCCTGCTGGGCACGAAGCTCGGCATGACCCAGGTTTGGGATTCGAACAACAACCTGATCCCTGTCACCGTCGTGCAGGCTGACAGCAACGTTGTCACCAAGCTCATCACTGAAGAGCGCGATGGCTACACCGCAGTTCAGATCGGCTACGGCCAGATCGATCCTCGCAAGGTCACCAAGCCAATGGCTGGCCACTTCGAGGCTGCTGGCGTTACCCCACGTCGCCACCTGGTAGAACTGCGCACCGCAGACGCTGCCGAGTACACCGCAGGCCAGGAGCTCTCCGTGGAGGTCTTCGAAGCCGGCCAGAAGGTCGACGTCGTAGGCACCTCGAAGGGTAAGGGCTTCGCCGGCGTTATGAAGCGCCACAACTTCTCCGGTGTTGGCGCATCGCACGGTGCTCACAAGAACCACCGTAAGCCAGGTTCCATCGGCGGCGCATCGACCCCAGGTCGCGTATTCCGCGGACAGAAGATGGCCGGTCGCATGGGTGCTGAGCGTGTTACCACTCAGAACCTGACCATTCACGCTATCGACGTTGAGAAGAACCTCCTGCTGATCAAGGGTGCCGTTCCAGGCGCCCGCGGCCGCGTCGTTCTCGTACGCAACGCCGTGAAGGGAGCATAAGTAAATGACTAAGGCACTTAACGTCGAACTGCCTGCAGAGATCTTCGACGTACAGACCAACGTCCCGCTGCTGCACCAGGTTGTCGTCGCACAGCTTGCTGCTGCCCGCCAGGGTACCCACAAGACCAAGGACCGCTCCGAGGTTTCGGGTGCAGGTCGCAAGCCGTTCAAGCAGAAGGGTACCGGCCGCGCCCGCCAGGGTTCGATTCGTGCTCCACACATGACCGGCGGCGGCATTGTCCACGGTCCAACCCCACGTGACTACTCGCAGCGTACCCCGAAGAAGATGAAGGCTGCTGCACTGCGCGGCGCCCTGTCTGATCGCGCACGCTTCGATCGCGTCCACGTGATTGAGAACCTGGTTGCTGGCGAAACGCCTTCGACCAAGGAAGCTCTGGCTACCTTGCGTTCGCTCACCGAGCGCAAGAACCTGCTTGTCGTCATCGATCGCGCCAACGATGTTGCTGCCCTCTCGGTTCGCAACCTCGTCAATGTGCACGTTCTGTACGTCGACCAGCTGAACACCTACGATGTTCTGGTTTCGGATGACGTAGTCTTCACCAAGGCTGCCTTCGATGCCCTGGTCCAGAAGGAGGAAGCCAAGTGAGCGCGTTCTCAAAGGCTCCACACGACGTGGTCATCGCACCTGTCGTATCGGAAAAGAGCTACGGTCTGATCGACGAAGGTCAGTACACCTTCGAGGTGGCACCAGGCTCCAACAAGTCGGAAATCAAGTACGCCGTTGAAGCCATCTTCAACGTCAAGGTTGACTCCGTTAACACCATCAACCGAGCTGGCAAGCGCAAGCGCACCCGCTTCGGGTGGGGTGCGCGCAAGAACACCAAGCGCGCCATCGTCACCTTGAAGGACGGCTCGATTGACATCTTCGGCGGTCCGCTTTCCTAAGCGGAGACCACTTTAACGAGGAATATAAATAATGGGAATTCGTAAGTACAAGCCGACTACCCCGGGCCTTCGCGGCTCGTCGGTAGCCGACTTCGCAGAAATCACCCGATCGACTCCGGAAAAGTCGTTGGTTCGTCCACTGACCAAGTCAGGCGGCCGTAACAACTCCGGTAAGATCACCACCCGTCACAAGGGTGGCGGACACAAGCGCGCCTACCGCGTGATCGACTTCCGTCGTCACGACAAGGACGGCGTTCCGGCAAAGGTCGCTCACATCGAGTACGACCCGAACCGTACCGCACGCATCGCGCTGCTCCACTACGTGGACGGCACCAAGCGCTACATCATCGCACCGAACAACCTGAAGCAGGGCGATGCCATTGAGGCCGGCGCAAACGCCGACATCAAGCCAGGCAACAACCTGCCACTGCGTAACATCCCGGTTGGTACCGTGATCCACGCTGTTGAGCTCCGCCCAGGCGGCGGCGCCAAGATGGCTCGTTCCGCTGGTGCATCGATCCAGCTGGTAGCCCGCGAGGGCCGCTACGCTCAGCTGCGTTTGCCTTCGGGCGAAATCCGCAACGTTGATGTGCGCTGCCGCGCAACCATCGGCGAAGTTGGCAACGCTGAGCAGATCAACATCAACTGGGGCAAGGCCGGCCGTATGCGCTGGAAGGGCGTACGCCCAACCGTTCGCGGTGTTGTCATGAACCCAGTTGACCACCCACATGGTGGCGGTGAAGGCAAGACCTCCGGTGGTCGTCACCCGGTCAACCCTAACGGTAAGCGTGAGGGACGCACCCGTCGTCCAAACAAGGAAAGCGACAAGCTCATTGTGCGTCGCCGCAAGACCGGCAAGAACAAGCGATAGGAGCCTGGAAACATGCCACGCAGCCTGAAGAAAGGCCCCTTCGTCGATCAGCACCTGTTCCTGAAGGTCGTTGCTGAAAACGAAAAGGGCACCAAGAACGTCATCAAGACGTGGTCCCGCCGTTCGATGATCATCCCGGACATGCTGGGACACACCATCGCCGTACACGACGGTCGCAAGCACATCCCAGTGTTCGTCACCGAATCGATGGTTGGACACAAGCTCGGAGAGTTTGCCCCAACCCGTACGTTCCGTGGCCACGTGAAGGACGACAAGAAGGGCAAGCGCCGCTAGGCCCCGCGAGGGTACTAGTATCGCTTAGCACTTCTTCGATAGACGAGAGAAGGATAGCAATGGAAGCCAAGGCAATTGCGCGTCACATCCGCGTAACGCCTATGAAGGCCCGGCGCGTCGTCAACCTTGTTCGTGGTCTGCAGACCAACGAGGCACTGGCCATCTTGAAGTTTGCCCCACAGGCAGCTTCGGAGCCGGTATACAAGGTTGTCGCATCGGCAGTGGCTAACGCCCGTGCCGCCGCGGACCGCGCAGGTGAAGCATTCAATGAGGACGAGCTGTTTATCAGCGAAGCGTTTGTTGACGAAGGTCCGACCATGAAGCGGTTCCAGCCGCGTGCACAGGGTCGCGCATTCCAGATCAAGAAGCGCACCAGCCACGTGACTGTGGTTGTTTCAACCACGCAGAAGGGTGGGGAGAACTAAATGGGACAGAAGATTAACCCGAACGGTTTCCGTCTCGGCATCACCACCGATCACGTTTCCCACTGGTTCGCTGATTCCAGCAAGCCAGGCCAGCGCTACGCTGACTACGTGAAGGAAGATGTCCAGATCCGCGCCCTGCTGTCTAACGGCATGGACCGCGCTGGCATCGCCCGCGTCGAGATCGAGCGTACCCGTGACCGCGTACGTGTGGATATCCACACTGCACGTCCAGGTATCGTCATTGGTCGTCGCGGCGCAGAAGCTGACCGCATTCGCGGCGAGCTGGAAAAGCTCACCAAGAAGCAGGTTCAGCTGAACATCCTCGAGGTCAAGAACCCTGACATGGAGGCCATGCTGGTCGCCCAGGGCATTGCCGAGCAGCTTGCTTCCCGCGTGGCTTTCCGCCGTGCGATGAAGAAGGCAATGCAGTCGGCAATGCGCGCTGGTGCCAAGGGCATCCGCGTTCAGTGCTCCGGTCGACTTGGCGGCGCAGAAATGTCCCGCAAGGAGTTCTACCGCGAAGGCCGTGTGCCGCTGCACACCCTGCGCGCGAACATCGACTTCGGCAAGTTCGAAGCCAAGACCACCTTCGGCCGCATCGGCGTGAAGGTCTGGATCTACAAGGGTGACGTTACCGCCAAGGAACTGGCTGCACAGCAGGCTGCTGCTCCAGCTCGTGGCGGCCGTGGCGGCAACGACCGTCCACGTGGCGGCGAACGCCGTCGTCGCAACGATCGCAAGGGCGCTGCAGCTCCGGCTGCGGAAGGAGGACAGGCTTAAATGCTTATCCCACGTCGTGTGAAGTTCCGCAAGCAGCACCACCCGAAGCGTTCGGGCGCTGCTAAGGGCGGCACCACCGTAGCATTCGGTGAGTTCGGTATCCAGGCGTTGACCCCGGCTTACGTGACTAACCGTCAGATCGAAGCCGCTCGTATCGCCATGACCCGTTACATCAAGCGTGGCGGTAAGGTCTGGATCAACATCTACCCAGACCGTCCGCTGACCAAGAAGCCTGCCGAAACCCGCATGGGTTCCGGTAAGGGTTCGCCGGAGTGGTGGGTCGCCAACGTCAAGCCAGGACGAGTCATGTTTGAACTCGGTGGCGTCAGTGAAGAGGTAGCTAAAGAGGCATTGCGTCTTGCAATCCACAAGCTGCCAATGAAGGCACGCATCGTGCGTCGTGAAGGTGGTGAATAGGGATGTCTATCGGTTCGAAGGACCTTAGCATTGAGTCCCTGGACGGCTTCGATACCGCTCGTTTGAACGAGGAATTGAAGAAGGCCAAGGCAGAACTGTTCAACCTGCGTTTCCAGTCGGCTACCGGCCAGCTGGAATCCCACGGGAACCTGAAGGCAATCAAGCGCGACATCGCCCGCATCTACACTGTGCTGCGCGAGCGCGAGCTGGGCATTCGTGAGGATGTCGTTGTTCCGGTTGAAGAAACCAAGAAGGATTCCAAGTAATGAGCGAGAAGGAGAACGGTGTGGATAACGCTACCGAGCGTAACGACCGCAAGACCCTCCGTGGTTACGTGGTATCCGACAAGATGCAGAAGACCATCGTCGTAGACGTTGAGGACCGTGTGAAGCACGCCCTCTACGGCAAGGTTATGCGTCGCAACAAGAACGTAAAGGCTCACGACGAGAACAACGAAGCCGGCATCGGCGACTTGGTTGTCATCGCTGAGACCCGCCCGCTGTCCGCTGACAAGCGCTGGCGTCTCGTTGAGATCGTAGAGAAGGCTAAGTAAGCTTCCCCGCGATTTCACGGATCTCGTGATTGACGAAACGCCCCGGACTTTTCGCAAGAAGAGTCCGGGGCGTTTCTGTATTCAATGCCGTGAATGGCATCTGGCACCGACCCACAGAACGGGACGTGCACTAATTGACCGCAGCTGACGGCTACTTGACCGCTAATAGCGACTGCGGTGTTGGCAGGCTAGATTCTGCCCTGCCGATAAGTTCGAGGGGAATAACCCAGCACCTTCCGGAAATCGGCAGCGAGATGGGCTTGATCTGAATATCCCAGCTCCGCGGCAATGCCAGCGATGGAGGCCCCAGGGTCATCGCGCAGCCTACGGGCTGCTTCTTGCAAGCGATAGCGCCGAATCACTGCCAGCGGTCCCAGACCCAAATACCGTTCCGACTTCCGTTGCAGGCTGCGCGAACTGAGCGACAGGTGCTGGGCCAATTGGGAAACCCTCACGATCCCGCGTTCCATGGCGACGGCGTCGAGCAATTCATTGGCACGCAGGCCTTCGCGCGACACGTGTGGAAGATGGGCGTTGAACCACGAGCTGAAGGCATCAGCACAGGCGGCCCCGTTGCTTTCGTGGGAGCCCCGCGTTTTGATCTCGGTGATCGCGGCCAGCAGCTCAGGCGCGTTGAACTGGATTTCCTGGTCCAGCAGCTGCACAGGCTCCACGCCCAGAGCCTGAGCAGCTGCGGGCCGGAGCAAGGCTGCAACGGCCCATCCGCTGCCGGACAAGTCGCGGTGCGATGCTCCGCTGGCCGGGCCGGAAAGCGTTACCCCCTCTGCCTGAACGACCAGATTCATTTGCGGAACGGGCAGCAATTCCTGCCTTGAGGTGCGTCCCGGGGCAATATCCCATTCCACTAGCCAAAACCACGAGACCAACTGTCTGAGGCACGGATCGGGCGAGTAGCGCTCGATTGCCGGTAGGCGGGCGGGATACAAAACGCCGCGCGGATCTGCTGCAGCTTCCTCCATGGCCTACCACCCGTACAAGTTGTCGCATATTTACAAGATCCAGCGTGCCACACACTCCTAGGCTGAAGATATGGAAAATCTCGAAGAAGCCACGCACGGCGTGACAGGGAGGCATACCACTGCTGGCGTGCCGCATGGGGTCACCAGTTTGACGCCATTCTTGGCAGTACCCAACGCAAGGGCAGCCCTGGACTTCTATGCAGAAGTCTTTGGCGCCACCGTATTGGATTCGACCGAAATGGGCGGGGCAGTAGTCCACGCGGAGATAGATTTCGGCAATGGCCACTTGCAGATTGGCGAACCGTCACCTGCCTATGGATTGGTCGGGCCACCGGCCGCCCCGAACGCCTGCTATTCCTTGGGATACTACTGCGAAAATGCAGATGCGGTAGTGGCCAGGGCCAAAGCCGCAGGTGCCGTGATTCGAGAGCCACTGAGCAACTTCGTCTCGGGGGACCGCTTTGCATCAATCCTCGATCCCTTTGGCGTTCGCTGGTCCATCATGTCAAGGGTTCAGGATCTGTCGACGGAAGAGAGCGCACGGCGTGTAGCGCAGTGGGCATCGCAGCAATCGTGAATTGGACAAAGGCTTAGCTGGACGCGAACCGACCAGCAACGAACGGATGGGAAAGCGTCCTGACCGGAATCACAATTCGGATCGCGTAGGCTCGGGGCGTGATGATTCGACGACGAATGCCGTACTTTCGGTGGTCTGCCGGTGCGGTTCTGGTTCTCGCCCTGGCTATTGGAGCCCTTCCGTATCTGGGTTTCCTCGGCGGCGGATGGATTCCCAAGCTCCAGGCCTTCCAGCCTTACCTCCTGCTCCTTCTGGCAGCGGGCCTCGTTATGGGCCTGCTGCGCAAGAAGTGGATGATCAGCGGATGCCTGTTCGTGCTCCTGCTTTGCGGGACAGTGCCCAACGTGCAACTGAACGCTGTCGAGGGGCAGTCGGGAAACGACAACTCCGAGCTGGTCGTCTTATCGTTCAATGCGTTGAAAGCCGGAGCGGACCCTGAACAGCTCGCGGAAGTGATCAGCAGGACGGAACCGCAGATTCTCGTCCTGGTGGAAACCAGCGAACCATTGCACCGGCAGCTCGCAGGGCGCGGCGCCCTGGACGACCTCGGCTATCGGAGCCACGAGGCGCCCAGTGGGGGAGAACGGGATACCGTGATCTTTTCAAAGTATCCATTGCAGGAACGCGTCAGGGATCTGGATGCAGAAGCCACGGGTTGGTATTCCTTGCCTGTCGTCGATGTGCAGGCACCTGGCGGCCTCGTGAGCGTGGCCGGCATCCATATCTATCCGCCAGTCGGCGATGCGCAAAGGTGGGAGCGGGGTTTGGCTTCAGTCATCGACTGGTCGGAACAGCAGAAGAACAATCCGGTGATCCTTGCCGGCGACTTCAACTCCGTTCGCTCGCATCCTGCATTCCGGGCCCTGGGGGAAGGATTCGTGCAAGCTGACGGCTTCTTGCCCAGCCCGACCTGGCCAGCTGGCCGGAGCTTCCCGCCGCTGATCGGCATTGACCATATACTGGCGAAGGAACTCACTGTTACGGGGTCTTCTTCCCATGCGGTCGGCGGTTCGGATCACCTGGCGGTAAGCGCAACGTTCGAGTTCTTGGATTGAACCGAAAAATAATCCCACTTATGGCAATTTGCCCGACTTTCGTCCGCGAGAGCGCTCGGAGGGAACTCGAAAGGCAGACGGAAGCCGCTGCAAGCGGCGAGCTGCCGCAACCGATGCCAGCACCAAAACCCCGGAATTCAGGGAATCTGGAGTGCCAACGGTGTGACGAACGACGCTCGCCTTTCTCATACCACACCATTTCGGATTCGCGCCACTCTAGGCTAGACTTAAGAATCTGTGCGCATGATGTTCGAGGACTATCCACCTTCGGCATAATGCAGTGCGGTCCAAATCCGTTTGGCCGCGCAAGCCCAGCCTCGATATTTTACGCCTCGGCCCTGCCGGCAATTGGGATCAGCATTCGGTGCGCCCGCGCCAGTGGGGGTAAGCGATACGTATCGTGGAGACCATATCCGTTCCGCAAGGCTCATTCATGAGAACCAGCGAGACGACAGGAGTAAGAAGTGATTCAGCAGGAGTCGCGACTGAAGGTTGCCGATAACACCGGTGCCAAGGAGATCCTTGCCATTCGTGTTCTTGGCGGCTCGAAGCGTCGCTACGCAAGCATTGGCGACACCATTGTCGCTACCGTCAAGGATGCAATTCCTGGCGGCAACGTGAAGAAGGGCGACGTCGTCAAGGCAGTCGTCGTTCGCACCAAGAAGGAAATCCGTCGTGCAGACGGTTCCTACATCAAGTTCGACGAGAACGCTGCAGTGATCCTCAAGGGTGACGCTGCCGATCCTCGTGGCACTCGTATTTTCGGCCCAGTGGGCCGCGAGCTTCGTGACAAGAAGTTCATGAAGATCGTTTCCCTGGCTCCGGAGGTGCTGTAACCATGGGCGCAAAGATCAAGAAGGGTGACCTGGTCCAGGTCATCGCTGGCAAGGATCGTGGCTTGCAGGGCAAGGTCCTGAAGGTCATCACCGAGACCAACCGCGTGCTGGTCGAAGGCGTCAACCGCGTCACCAAGCACACCAAGGCAGGTCAGACCGAATCCGGTTCGGCCACCGGCGGCATCGAGGTTGTCGAGGCTCCAGTGCACGTTTCCAACGTTGCAGTGGTTGACCCAGAGACCAAGAAGCCAACCCGCGTCGGCTTCCGCGAGGAAACCGTTGAAAAGAACGGCGTGTCCAAGACTGTACGCGTCCGTTACGCCAAGGCTTCCGGAAAGGATCTGTAATGACTGAAGCAGCCACCAAGATCCAGCCACGTCTGAAGGCTAAGTACGCAGCTGACATCCGCCCTGCCCTGCAGGAGCAGTTCAACTACGCCAACCCAATGCAGGTACCGTCCCTGACCAAGGTTGTCGTGAACATGGGTGTTGGCGAAGCGGCCAAGGACTCGAAGCTCATTGAAGGCGCCGTGCGCGACCTGACCGCAATTACCGGTCAGAAGCCAGTGGTTACCAAGGCCCGCAAGTCGATCGCTCAGTTCAAGCTGCGCGAAGGCATGCCAATCGGTACCCACACCACCCTGCGTAACGATCGCATGTGGGAATTCGTCGACCGCCTGATCACCCTGGCACTGCCTCGTATCCGCGACTTCCGCGGCCTGAGCGACCGCCAGTTCGATGGCAATGGCAACTACACTTTCGGTCTGACCGAACAGTCGATGTTCCATGAAATCGATGTGGACAAGGTTGACCGCGTACGTGGTATGGACATCACCGTCGTTACCACCGCCAAGACTGATGACGAAGGCCGTGCCTTGCTCAAGGCTCTGGGCTTCCCATTCAAGACCAACAATTAATCTCACTACGTTACAGGTCCGCCAAGGAAACCGTAACGAGGAAGGGCTGAAGCCCACATGTCTATGACAGATCCAGTCGCAGATATGCTGACTCGTCTGCGCAACGCCAACTCGGCTTACCACGACACTGTGTCGATGCCGTCGAGCAAGCTGAAAGTGCGCATTGCAAACATCCTCAAGGAACAGGGCTACATCGCCTCGTTCGAGGAAGTAGCAGCAGAAGTCGGCAAGACTCTGACTATCACTTTGAAGTATGGCCCATCGCGTGAGCGTTCGATCGCTGGCGTACGCCGTATCTCCAAGCCAGGTCTTCGCGTTTACGCAAAGTCCACCAACCTGCCTCACGTGCTCGGTGGCCTTGGCATCGCTATCCTGTCCACCTCCTCCGGTCTGCTTACCGACCGTCAGGCTGCAAAGAAGGGCGTGGGTGGGGAAGTCCTCGCCTACGTCTGGTAACGGGAAAGGGGAAACATACAATGTCACGTATTGGACGTCTTCCGATTTCCGTACCTGCCAACGTTGAGTTGAATGTCGACGGCCAGCTGGTCGCCGTCAAGGGTCCCAAGGGTGAACTTTCGATCACCGTCAAGGCTCCTATCACCGTTGCCAAGGACGAGAACACTGTTACCGTCAGCCGCCCGAACGACTCCCGCGAGGCTCGTTCGCTGCACGGTCTGACCCGCACCCTGATCAACAACATGATCGTTGGTGTGACCGAGGGTTACGAGAAGAAGCTCGAAATCCACGGTACCGGTTACCGCGTACAGGCTAAGGGTGCCGACCTGGAGCTTGCTCTGGGCTACTCGCACCCAGTGAAGGTTGCTGCCGTTGACGGCATCACCTTCTCGGTCGAGGGCAACAACAAGATCACCGTTGCTGGTATCGACAAGCAGCACGTCGGTGAGGTTGCCGCTAACATCCGCAAGCTGCGCAAGACCGAGCCTTACAAGGGCAAGGGCATTCGCTACGCTGGCGAGATCATCCGCCGCAAGGTCGGAAAGGCTGGTAAGTAAACATGGCTATCGGAATCAAGGGCAAGAGCAAGTCCGCTCAGCGCGGTCGTCGTCACCAGCGTTTGCGCAAGCACATCGTTGGTACCTCCGTTCGTCCACGCCTGGTTGTCAACCGCTCGGCTCGTCACATCTTCGTACAGATCGTAGACGACTCGCAGGGCATCACCCTGGCCAGCGCATCGACCATGGAAGCAGATCTTCGCGCAAGCGATGCTGACAAGACCGCAAAGTCCAAGCGCGTTGGCGAGCTCGTTGCAGAGCGCGCCAAGGCTGCTGGCATCGAAGCAGTTGTCTTCGACCGCGGTGGCAACAAGTACCACGGTCGCGTGGCTGCTGTTGCTGAAGGCGCACGTGAAGGTGGGCTGGCACTGTGAGCGAAGCAACTAACAAGAAGGAAACTCAGGTGTCTGAAGCTACTGAAGCAGTCGAGACTGCATCGGCTCCCGCTACCGAGAACGCAGGATCCCGTCGCGGCGAAGGCCGCGGTCGTGGTGAAGGCCGTGGACGTGGCGAAGGCCGCGGTCGTGGTCGCGACCAGAAGGATAACCGCAACGAAGACAAGGACAAGTTCCTTGAGCGCGTTGTAGCTATCAACCGCGTCTCCAAGGTCGTCAAGGGTGGTCGTCGCTTCAGCTTCACCGCACTTGTGGTCGTTGGCGACGGCAACGGTCTGGTTGGCGTTGGCTACGGTAAGGCCAAGGAAGTTCCTGCTGCTATCGCCAAGGGCGTTGAAGAGGCCAAGAAGTCCTTCTTCCGCGTTCCACGCGTTGGCACTACCATTCCACACCTGGTCAAGGGTGAGGCCGCCGCTGGCGTCGTCTTGCTCCGCCCAGCAGCTCCTGGTACCGGTGTTATCGCCGGCGGTCCAGTGCGCGCCGTGTTGGAGTGCGCAGGCATCCACGACATCCTGTCGAAGTCGATGGGTTCGCAGAACCAGATCAACATCGTTCAGGGCACCATTGCTGCACTGAAGGCTCTGGAAGAGCCCCAGGCTGTTGCTGCTCGCCGCGGTCTTCCGCTGGACGAGGTTGCACCAGCAGCAATGCTGCGTCACATCCAGTCCCAGAAGGCAGGTGCTTAATCAATGGCTAAGAACATTGTTCCAAGCGATGCCAAGCTGGCAATCACCCAGGTCAAGTCCATCATTGGTGGTAACCAGGGCCAGCGCGACGTTGTTCGCTCGCTGGGTCTGAAGCGCATCGGTCACACCGTTGTCCGCACCGCCGATCCTGTGACTGTTGGCATGGTCAACAAGGTCCCACACCTGCTGAAGGTCGAGGAGGCGAAGTAGAGATGGCTGAAGAAAAAGCACTTAAGGTTCACCACCTGCGCCCAGCTGAGGGTGCCAAGACCGCTAAGACCCGCGTGGGTCGCGGTGAGGGCTCGAAGGGCAAGACCGCAGGTCGCGGTACCAAGGGTACCAAGGCTCGTTACCAGGTGAAGGCAGGCTTCGCAGGTGGTCAGCTTCCGCTGCACATGCGTCTGCCAAAGCTGCGCGGCTTCAAGAACCCATTCCGCGTCGAGTTCCAGGTTGTAAACCTGGACAAGATCTCGGAGCTGTTCCCAGAAGGCGGCGAAGTCACCGTCGAGGCACTGGTTGCCAAGGGCGCCGTTCGCAAGAACCAGCCTGTCAAGGTCCTGGGCACCGGCGACATCACGGTCAAGGTTGACGTGAAGGTTGACGCCTTCTCGACTTCCGCAGCCGAGAAGATTGCTGCTGCTGGCGGCTCGGCAAACACCCTCTAATACAGGGTCAAGCCTTTGAATAGTCCCGGTTCGGGTTGAGCAATCAACGCGAACCGGGACTTTCTTTTACTCTCGGCGAAACATTCTAAGATTTCTAATAATTGCTTGGCTGATTAGTCAGTTTAGTCCCAATTCTGCAAACATTCCTGCGCTTTTCGTGTGGCGCATTTGGCAGGATTGCCTAACTGACCGCTAGAATCGTTAGGTCTGGGAAGAATCTCTTCCCCAGACTCAAGCACTTACTTCAGGAGGACGCTTGTTCAGCGCCATAGCCCGAGTTTTTCGGACGCCTGATCTGCGCAACAAGTTGCTGTTCACGCTTGGGATCATTGCGATCTATCGTGTGGGCGTATTCATTCCCGCACCGGGCATTGATTACAGCAACGTTCAGCAGTGTCTGGCAATGGGTGAAACCACCGGTGGACTTTATTCATTCGTGAACCTGTTCAGCGGCGGAGCCCTGTTGCAGGTATCGGTTTTCGCAATGGGAATCATGCCGTATATTACTGCGGCAATTATCGTCCAGTTGCTGCGTGTGGTGATCCCGCACTTCGAGGCACTGCACAAGGAAGGCCAAGCCGGCCAGGCCAAGATGACGCAGTACACGCGTTACCTGACCATCGCCCTGGCACTGCTGCAGGGAACCACCTTGGTCACCCTGGCGCGCACCGGCAGCCTGTTCCCAAGCTGCACCCTTCCGCTGATCCCGGATGACTCGCTGATCGTCATCTTGCTGATGATCATCACCCTCACGGCAGGCACCGGCCTGATCATGTGGATGGGCGAGCTGATCACCGAACGCGGCATCGGCAACGGCATGTCCATCTTGATCTTCATCTCTATCGCTTCGGGCTTCCCATCCTCGATGGGCGCGATCTTCCAGGCACAGGGCATCATGACCTTCATCGGCGTACTGCTGGTGGGCCTGCTGATTGTGGCCCTAGTGGTCTTCGTTGAGCAGTCCCAGCGCCGTGTCCCGGTGCAGTACGCCAAGCGCACTGTGGGACGCCGTACCGTGGGCGGCACCTCCACCTATATTCCACTGAAGCTGAACATGGCGAACGTGATCCCAGTGATCTTCGCCAGCTCCATCCTGGCGCTGCCGCAGATGATCGTCCAGTTCAACCAGAACGACGACGGCACCCTGCCCGAGTGGGCGATGTGGCTGCAGGAGCACTCGGCGACGTCCTCGCCGTGGTACATGCTGGTGTACACCCTGCTGATCATCGGCTTCACCTACTTCTACGTAGCGATTACCTTCAACCCTGAAGAGGTCGCAGACAACATGAAGAAGTACGGCGGATTCATCCCGGGCATTCGCGCAGGTCGTCCGACCGCGCAGTATCTGCAGTACGTGATTTCCCGTATTACCTTCCCGGGCGCCCTGTATCTAGCGTTCGTTGCGTTGATTCCACTGATTGCCTTCGTGCTGTTCAACGCTGATCAAAGCTTCCCATTTGGCGGTACATCGATCCTGATTATGGTTGGTGTGGGCTTGGAAACCGTCAAGCAAATCAATGCTCAAATGCAGCAACGGAACTATGAAGGGCTTCTGCGATGAGTCGACTGCTAATTATTGGACCTCCCGGTGCCGGCAAAGGCACCCAGGCCGTAAAGATCTCCGAGCGCTTGGACATTGTTGCCATCTCGACCGGTGACATCTTCCGTGCCAACGTCAAGGGCGGAACCCCGCTGGGCCTCGAAGCCAGCAAGTACATTGACAACGGGGACTTCGTCCCTGATTCGGTCACCAACAACATGGTTGAAGACCGCCTGAACCAGGACGACGTAGCCAACGGCTTCCTGCTGGACGGCTACCCGCGCACCAGTGCGCAGGTCGATGCACTGGATGCGATGCTGGCCAACAAGGGCATCGCCCTGGACGCAGTGCTGCAGCTGACCGCTGATGATGACGAGCTGGTTGCCCGCCTGCTGAAGCGTGCCGAAATCGAAGGCCGCGCCGATGACACCGAAGAGGTCATCCGCCACCGCCTGAGCCTGTACAACGAAGAAACTCGCGTCGTTGTAGAGCGCTACGAGGAACGCGGCATCGTGCGCAAGGTCGACGGCCTGGGCGCTATCGACGAAGTCACCGAACGTGTTCTTGCGGCGTTGAACGTCAACGCCTAGGCACAAGCGTTACAACGCGCAGGGACCGTGCAGCAACAATGGATGTTGCAGCCCGGTCCCTGCGCACTTTTTGCATTGATGGACCTTGCAGATGCCGGCAACGGCACAGGGCGGGACATCACACTTTAAGGCAGGGGAATCACATTGGCATTAGGACAGCCGAAAATCGAGTACAAGTCCAACTCCGAGATCTTGAAAATGCGCAAGGCCGGGTTGGTTCTGGCTGAAGCACTGGACGAAGCTGTCGCGATGGCCCGCCCGGGCGTGCGGACCGAAGCTATCAACGAGGTTTTCGGCAAGGTGCTGGAACGCCACAACGCAACCAGCAACTTTCTCGGCTACCACGGTTTCCCAGCCAACATCTGCGCGTCGGTCAACCATGAGGTAGTCCACGGCTTCCCGTCCGACTACGAGCTGAAGGACGGCGACGTGCTGAAGATCGATGGCGGCGCCGTCGTGGAGGGCTGGCACGCCGACTCGGCCCGCACCGTCCTGGTCGGGGAAAACATCGACCCGGCCGACCAGCGCCTGAGCGATATCACCGAGCAGGCCATGTGGGCCGGCATTGCTGCCGCAGCCAACGCACGTTTCGTCGGCCAGATCGGGCAGGCCATCGATGACTACGTCACCAGCCAGCCAGGCGACGAGCTTGGCATCCTCGAAGACTACTGCGGCCACGGCATCGGCTCGCAGATGCACATGGCACCGGACGTGCTGAACTACAACTCCGGACACCGCGGCCCACGGATCAAGCCAGGTATGTGCTTGGCCATTGAGCCAATGCTCGTACGCGGCGGCATCGAGACCTCCGTGCTGGAAGATGACTGGACGGTAGTCACCAACGACAAGTCCAACGCCTCGCAGTGGGAGCACACCATAGCCTTCCACATGGGCGGCATCTGGGTATTGACCGCGCACGACGGGGGAGCGGCGGGCCTGGCTCCATTCGGCGTGACACCATCGCCGATCCAGGGCTAACGCCAACCCAGAATCCAAGGGATCCAGTACGCCACCGCGTTGTGGCGTGCTGGATCTAACATTTTTAATATCAGTGAACGATTGGCACTGCGAGAACTAATGCCGTATCGTTGTTTGTTGGTTCTTGATTTAATTGCGCCTAAAACCCTTAGGTTTTCGGTACAGGGATCAAGAGCCGGAACCAATTACTTGTTGGTGGAAATTGCCAACAAAAAAAGTTAGCGGGGAAAATGGGCAAGAAGGAAGGCGTCATCCAGGTAGAGGGCACCGTCTCGGAGGCACTGCCGAACGCGATGTTCCGCGTGGAGCTGCCAAATGGACACGTAGTGCTCGCCACTATCTCGGGTAAGATGCGTCAGCACTACATTCGAATCCTCCCAGAGGACCGAGTGCAGGTTGAAATGAGCCCATACGACCTCAACCGAGGTCGCATCGTCTACCGCTACAAGTAAATCTGCACAACCCAAGACATTCCCAGCAGGCCAAAGCGCAGTCATGCGCAACAACCGCTGGATGATTGTTCTTGGGCGAAGCTATTTACTGCTCCACATTTAACTGCAACCGCAAAAGGACAAAGCCTTGAAGGTTAACCCTAGCGTGAAGCCGATCTGCGACAAGTGCAAGGTGATCCGTCGTAACGGCGTGGTCATGGTGATCTGCGAGAACCCACGCCACAAGCAGCGTCAGGGCTAATTCCGTTCTTACGGGATTCCCACGCGTAGTCAATTAGGCAGTATCAGCCAGGACGGAAGTTCTGGTGCACCCCCGGATTCGGAGGCCGGGGCCGTGAGCAATCACGGAAGATGCTGCTCCAGACCTCCGTTCGTTGAAAGGTAGCCACTTGGCTCGTTTAGCAGGCGTGGATATTCCACGCGAGAAGCGCGTAATCATCGCGCTGACTTACATCTACGGCGTGGGCAAGACCCGTGCAGAAGAGACCATCGCAGCGACCGGTATCAACCCGGACACTCGCGTCAAGGATCTCACCGATGACCAGCTCGTGCAGCTGCGCGACTTCGTCGAAGGCACCTACAAGGTAGAAGGTGACCTGCGCCGCGAGGTTCAGGCCGACATTCGCCGCAAGGTAGAGATCGGATCCTACGAAGGTATTCGTCACCGTAAGGGCCTGCCGGTCCGCGGTCAGCGCACCAAGACCAACGCACGTACCCGCAAGGGCCCGAAGCGTACCGTCGCCGGTAAGAAGAAGACTCGCTAAATCTTAGCGATCTAGTTCAAATACTTTTTTCGTAGGAGAAGAAATGCCCCCAAAGACTCGTGGAGCGGTACGTAAGCCGCGTCGCAAGGACAAAAAGAATATTGCGCAGGGACAGGCGCATATCAAGAGCACCTTCAACAACACCATCGTATCGATCACCGATCCGACTGGCGCTGTGATCTCGTGGGCTTCGGCCGGCGAGGTAGGCATGAAGGGTTCGCGCAAGTCGACCCCATACGCTGCCCAGATGGCTGCCGAGTCCGCTGCAAAGCGCGCTCAGGAGCACGGCATGCGCAAGGTTGACGTTTTCGTCAAGGGCCCAGGCTCGGGACGCGAAACCGCGATCCGTTCGCTGCAGGCTGCTGGCCTTGAGGTTGGATCCATCCAGGATGTTTCCCCAAGCGCTCACAACGGTTGCCGCCCATCGAAGCGTCGCCGCGTCTAATTGATTCGCTAGGCTTAGCCTAAGAAGTCACCGAAGCATTCACTCGTGGGTGCTCCGGTGACTATCTTGGACTTATTAGCCTGCAAAAGACGAACGGCCACCTCAGGCTACCGTCGTTTCCACCCCCGTGAGGCGTCATATAGCGGACGCTCGCTGAAAGGAAATGTAAGTGCTCATTACGCAGCGCCCAACCCTGACCGAAGAAGTAGTTGCCGAAAACCGCTCCCGGTTCGTTATCGAACCACTGGAGCCAGGCTTTGGCTACACCCTTGGTAACTCGCTCCGCCGTACCCTGCTCTCTTCGATTCCTGGTGCTTCCGTCACCAGCATTCGAATTGACGGTGTACTGCACGAGTTCACCACCGTAGCCGGTGTCAAGGAAGACGTCACCGAACTGGTCTTGAACATCAAGAACCTGTCGGTATCTTCCGAGCACGACGAGCCAGTCGTTGCCTACCTGCGCAAGCAGGGCCCGGGCATCGTTACTGCAGCGGACATCACCCCTCCAGCAGGTGTGGAGTTCCACAACCCTGATCTGCACATCGCCACCCTCAACGCCAATGGCAAGTTCGACATGGAACTGACCATTGAGCGCGGCCGTGGCTACGTGTCTGCCGCTCAGAACAAGAACATCGATGGCGAGATTGGCCGAATCCCAGTTGATTCGATCTACTCCCCAGTTTTGAAGGTGACCTTCCGCGTGGAAGCAACCCGTGTTGAGCAGCGCACCGACTTCGATCGCCTGATCGTTGACGTGGAGACCAAGGAATCGATCACCCCGCGCGATGCAGTTGCATCCGCAGGTACCACCCTGGTTGAGCTGTTCGGTTTGTTCCGCGAACTGAACACTCAGGCTGAAGGTATCGAAATCGGTCCATCGCCAACCGATGCAGCCATGGCTGCTGACATGGCGCTGCCGATCGAGGATCTGGAACTCACCGTTCGTTCGTACAACTGCTTGAAGCGTGAGGGCATCCACTCCGTGGGTGAACTCGTTACCCGCTCCGAGGCCGACTTGATGGACATCCGCAACTTCGGTGCAAAGTCCATTGACGAAGTCAAGGCCAAGCTGGTTGAACTGGGTCTGGCCCTGAAGGATTCCCCTCCAGGCTTCGATCTGGCCGCTCGTAGCGCCATCGACGATGGCGACGAATACGACGAAGGTCTGTAAGACCCGCGTCTAGCGACACACTACTTCATCCGACTGGACGACAGATTCGTCCAGTACGGGTTATTCATCTAGGAGAACTACCATGCCTACCCCTACCAAGGGTCCGCGTCTCGGCGGCAGTGCAGCACATGAGCGATTGATTTTCGCTAACATGTCGGCACAGCTCTTCGAGAACAAGAAGATCACCACCACCCTGACCCGTGCCAAGCGTCTGCGTCCACACGCAGAGCGCCTGATCACCTTCGCAAAGCGCGGAGACCTGGCTTCGCGTCGCCGCGTCCAGGCCGTCATCGCTTCGCGTTCGCGCACCAACAAGTCGATCGTTCACGAACTGTTCGAGAACATCGCACCAGCAATGGCAAACCGCGAGGGTGGCTACACCCGCATCACCAAGATCGGCAACCGCAAGGGCGACAACGCTCCTATGGCTGTTATCGAGCTCGTGATGGAGCCAGTTTCGCCGAAGCAGGCTGTCGTCAAGGAAGCCACCCAGGCTGCCGAGAAGGCTGCTGAGACCGAAGAGGCCTAAGCTTCTTCGAGCTGAAGCTCCCTCGCCTGCAAGGGCAAAAAGAGTCCCGTTGGATCCGCAAGGAACCAACGGGAATCTTTTGTTTAAGCCTGTTCAGTGATGCATGCCGGAGCGCGTGCCTGTCAGATGGCGGGTCTCGAGCATCCGCAACGTGGAATTTCCTAGCTGAACGAATCCATGTCCGGGCATGCCGTATTCAGGTATTCAGTAGCCTCTGAGGCTTCGGCAGTGTCGAGCTCGGCGACTTTTTGCGAAATCTCCATCATATTGGTGCCGTCTGCTTCAGCCAACAAGTCTGCCATTTCCTTGTTCTGCCCGGCAGCTGCGTTCAAGGACGTGGCAAGCTTGCTGTCCTTGGTATTTTCAGCGGCTTCACCCAAAATGGCATTGAACTCATGCATGACCTCGACGTATGCCGAAGTTTCGCCCACCATGAGCTTTGCGCTGGAATCATCCGCCTTCTTTTGCAGATCGCGCTGGACTACCTGGTCATTGATAAAGGAGCAGGTGTCCTCGGTGGACATTTTTCCAGCACCGCAACCAGTGAGCATGAGTGAAGCGAGCGCGAGCGCAGCGGCAGGTGCCGCGAACTTTTTCAGCATGGAGATCCTTAGATGATGAACCGCTGGTCTAGCAGGGTAGCCATTGATGACTACTTGATTATTCTATAGTCAGGATTTACTGCAGGCGGTGTGTGACGTGCTTGGGTCTGCGGACGAAACGTATTTACGGTTCGACCGTGCCGGATTCCTCACAGGAAATTGGGCAGGTCTGATCCACATAGTCCGAATATTGATCTGTCAGATCGACCGCGGCCGCTTCAAGGTCTGCCCCGAACGTTGGATCATCGAAAGCGCGGCCCTCAATGAGGTCGACGAAGTCTTGGAACCTGCTGATTTCTGAGTCCAATGCAGTGCGCAGTTTCCCATTGCTGGTCTGCTCGGAAACTTCTTGGTAGATGCCGATGGTGGCTTCCATGACATCTACGACAGGTTGCGTGTCTTGCTCAATAGCGCCCATATATGCCAGCCCCCACTTGTCCCCGATCGATTGATCGATAGCCAATTCATGAAGCAGGTCGCATGACTGCTCGGTGTTCAGCTGGCCGGAACTGCAGCCACTCAAGCAAAACCCAAAGGCGGTTGATGCTGCAATGATGCTTGCGGTAGTCCTTCGCATGGGAAGTCCTTAGAACGATGATGATGGCCTTGCCGCCTAAGCGGCAGGACGTTGGATGCACACAGGCTACCTCCGCGGGAGTCCCGCGTTTTTGTGCCTGTGGATAACCGGCCGGAAGGCGGCCATTGATTCGACGGTTGCGCAGGTCCTTACGCATAATTGAATGCATGAGTATCCAGCCAGAGAGCATCGATCCCATGGGCACCAACGCATTGGGGGCCACTGCCGCACCAGCGTGGCTCCGGATGCGCATGGTCCTCGGATACGACGGCGCCGCCTACAGCGGTTGGGCACGCCAGCCCAATGTCCTAGGCGTGCAGCAGCTGGTTGAGGAAGCATTGGAAATGCTGGTCCGTCGCCGTGTGCGAGTAGTTGTCGCCGGCCGCACCGACGCAGGCGTGCATGCGCGCCACCAGGTGGTGCATTTCGACCTGACCGATGACGAATACGCGGGCCTGCCGCGCAAGGCGCCCCTGGCTCCCGGCCCAGCGCTCGTACGCCGCATCAATGGCATTCTTGGCCGCCAAGAGGGTGCCGTGTGGGTCCATGAAGCCGAGCGTGCTCCAGAAGGCTTCGACGCCCGGTTCTCGGCGCTGGCCCGCCGCTATTCCTACCGGATCGCCGATGGCCAGCAGCGCTGGGATCCGCTGACCCGACACCTGACCGCATGGCACCGCGAAGAGCTCGATGTCGAGGCCATGAATCGCGAGGCGCAAAGCGTGCTGGGCCGCCATGACTTCTTGTCCTACTGCAAGCCTCGTCCGCACGCCACGACCATTCGCACCTTGCAGGAATTCTCCTTCACCCGCGGTGCCGACGGCCTGGTGCTGGCGCACCTGAAGGCCGATGCTTTCTGCCACAATATGGTCCGTGCGCTGATTGGCGCCGCAATGATGGTGGGGGACGGGCGTGAGCAGCCGGGCTTCTTGGCCCAGCGGCTGGAGCAGATGGTCCGTGACTCGAAGACCAAGCTTTCGCACCCGCGGGCGCTGGTTCTCGAAGAGGTCTATTATCCGGAAGCGGGAGAGCTGGCAGAGCGGGCACTTAGGACCCGCGCGCTGCGCACCGATGATGAAGTAGATACGGCCCGCTCGGAAGGCTGATTGGCGTTGAGCCCCGGAATCTTAAGGGTGTTGTTGCTCACGGCATACATCCTTTTTTGGCCGGAAACACTTTAATCCGCTAAACTTTTATGAGTTGTGTATGTCCACGTTCGACACTACACGCCCAAGCGTGACGGCTTAGTTGCATAGTCGCTGGTCTGCTGGGTGTGCGAACAGCATATGGACGGCCGGTTATCATCAGTCCTCACCTGACGTACTGGTCTAAACACAAGAACAACACGACAGTGCCTGTCACTGGGGGATCTCACCGCCTTCAGCCAAGCGACTGTTTGACCAGAAACGAATCAACGTAAGGCAATTACTGTGCGTACGTACACCCCAAAGCCGGCTGACCAGACTCGTCAGTGGTATGTCATTGACGCCACCGACGTAGTGCTCGGCCGTCTCGCCGTCCAGGCCGCAACCCTGCTGCGCGGCAAGCACAAGCCAACCTATGCTGCACACATGGACATGGGCGACCATGTCATCATCATCAATGCAGACAAGGTTGCACTGACCGGTAAGAAGCTGCTGAACAAGCGCGCTTACCGCCACTCCGGTTTCCCAGGTGGCCTGAAGAGCATCAACTACGCAGACCTGCTGGAAAAGAACCCAGTACTGGCTGTTGAGAAGGCTATCAAGGGCATGCTGCCTAAGAACAAGCTTTCGGATGCCCAGCTGTCGAAGCTGAAGGTATACCGCGGCGCAGAGCACCCACACGCTGCTCAGTCGCCGAAGGCACTGGAAATCACCCAGGTCGCTCAGTAGTCCTGGCCCCGAGAAGAAATACTTAATAGGAGATTATCGTGGCTCAGAACGCTGAAGAAACCACTGAATTCGAGGGTGAGACCCCTTCGACCTACACTACCGAGACCGCAGCTTCGACTGTTGTTGCTGACACCGAGCGCGCTCCACTGACCGTGCCAGGTGCTGCTGTTGGCCGTCGCAAGCAGGCTATCGCCCGCGTTCGCCTGGTACCAGGCTCCGGCAAGTGGACCGTAAACGGTCGCGAGCTGGACAACTTCTTCCCAAACAAGCTGCACCAGCAGGATGTTAACGAACCATTCAAGGTTCTGGGTCTGGAAGGCGCATACGACGTTATCGCACGCATCAACGGCGGCGGCATCTCCGGTCAGGCTGGCGCACTGCGCCTGGGCATCGCCCGCGCCCTGAACGAGATCGACCGCGACGCGAACCGCGCCACCCTGAAGAAGGCCGGTTACCTGACCCGCGACGCACGCGTCATCGAGCGCAAGAAGGCTGGTCTGAAGAAGGCACGCAAGGCTTCGCAGTTCTCGAAGCGCTAAACCTTACTTCAAGGTCTTTCCAAGGGCCCTGTCATCCTGCAAAGGATGCCAGGGCCCTTGGGCATTTAACGCCGAGGAACGCAAAATGCTATTAAACTTTTCTCATATCACTGTTATTCCGAGGCTTTGAGCCATTTAAATCAATGCAGAGGGCATATGATTGAATGCGATGGCAAGGTTATTTGGGACCGATGGGGTCCGAGGAAAAGCAAACGAACTGTTAACTCCCGAGCTCGCGCTGGAACTGGCGCAGGCGGCATCCGTGGTGCTGGGCTTGAGCCAACCAGAGGACGGCTACAAGCCAGTCGCAGTGGTTGCCAAGGATCCGCGCATCAGCGGTGACTTCCTGTCCGCCGCAATCGAGGCCGGCCTGGCTGCCTCCGGCGTCGACGTGATGGATGCCGGCACGCTGCCCACTCCCGCGGCGGCATTCCTGGTAGGGGACTTGAACGCTGACTTCGGCGTCATGATTTCCGCCTCGCACAACGCGGCTCCGGATAACGGTATTAAGTTCTTGGCCCGTGGCGGCAAGAAGCTGGACGATGCGTTGGAAGACGCCATCGAAGCCTGCTTGAAGATGCCAAAGCCACGCCCAACAGGCGGCGAAGTAGGACGTGTCTCGCGTTTCGCCGACGCTGAAGACCGCTACATCATGCACCTGCTGCAGGCACTGCCTAACCGGCTCGAGGGCTTGAAGGTAGTCCTGGACTGCGCCCACGGCGCTGCTTCGGGATGCTCCCCGGAGGTCTTCAAGGCTGCCGGCGCCGAAACCATCGTCATCGGCGCAGATCCGGATGGCATCAACATCAATGACGGCTACGGCTCCACCCATCTGGAGAAGCTGCAGGCCGCTGTGCTGGAGCACGGAGCGGACTTGGGCATCGCCCACGACGGCGACGCCGACCGCTGCCTGGCCGTTGACCATGAAGGCACGATCGTTGACGGCGACCAGATCATGGCCATCATGGCACTGGACATGAAGGACCGCGGCGAGCTGAAGGACAACACCCTCGTTGCCACCGTGATGAGCAATCTCGGCCTGACCCTGGCCATGGAAGCTGCAGGCATCACCGTCAAGCAGACCGGCGTGGGTGACCGCTACGTGCTCGAAGGCATGCGTGAAGGCGACTTCTCCCTGGGCGGCGAGCAGTCCGGCCACGTGATCTTCTCCAAGCACGCCACCACCGGCGACGGTGTCCTGACCGGCCTGATGATCGCGGCTCGTGTGAAGGCTACCGGCAAGACCTTGAAGGAACTTGCTGCTGTGCTGACAGTCCTGCCGCAGGTCCTGATCAATGTACGCGGCGTCGACAAGGCCGGAGTTCCGGACTGCGATCCGCTGCAGGACGCTGTTGCCGCCGCCGAGGCCCGCTTGGGCACCACCGGTCGAGTGCTCTTGCGCCCATCGGGGACCGAACCTGTAGTCCGCGTCATGGTCGAGGCGGCTACCCACGACCAGGCCCAGACAGAAGCTGAAACCCTGGCTGAGTCGGTCAAGGAGCACCTGTCCCTCTAGGCTCTGCAACTGCCCAGCAACCACTACGTAAATATCAAGAAAACTCACACCCCCGCAGCGCGTTCCATGCCGGAACACGTTGCGGGGGTGTGGCATGCTAACTAGTAGGAACCGATCTGGGTTCGCGTTCTCGGAGAGAAGGACTTTCGTGACTCTACGCATCAGCGTGATCGGCACCGGCTACCTCGGTGCAACCCATGCCGCCTGCATGGCTGAACTGGGCTATGAAGTCATTGGACTGGACGTGGACACGGCCAAGCTCGAAGCCTTGGCCGCTGGTGTTCTGCCTTTCCACGAGCCGGGCCTGCCCGAGCTGCTGCGCAAGCACGTGGCCTCCGGGCACCTGCGGTTCACCGACAGCTACGCAGAAGTCGCTGCCGGCGCGGATATCCACTTCATCACCGTGGGAACGCCGCAGCGTGCTGATTCGCAGTCCGCAGACATGTCCTACGTCGATGGTTCCGTGGACTCCCTGCTGGAGCACATCACCGGCGAAGCGCTGATTGTCGGCAAGTCCACCGTCCCGGTAGGCACCGCACGACGGCTGAGCGAGAAGATTGCCCAATCTGCCAAGCAGGGAAGCGACATAGCGCTGGCCTGGAATCCAGAATTCCTGCGTGAGGGTTTTGCTGTCCAGGACACCCTGCGCCCCGACCGGCTGGTCTATGGATTGCAGGATGGGCGAGGCCTGGAACTGCTGCGCAAAGTCTATGCTCCGATCCTCGCCTTGGACACGCCGGAGATCGCCACGGATCTGGAAACAGCGGAACTGGTCAAGGTCGCGGCCAACGCCTTCCTGGCTACCAAGATTTCCTTCATCAATGCTTTTGCCGAAGTCACGGAGACCGTGGGTGGCGACATCAAGGTCCTCGCCGACGCTATTGGGCACGATAAGCGCATTGGACGCCGCTTCCTGAACGCCGGGGTGGGGTTTGGCGGTGGATGCCTGCCGAAGGACATCCGCGCGCTCCAAGCCCGGGTCAGCGAGCTTGGGTTGAGCCAGACCATGGGCTTCTTGGCAGAAGTCGACCAGATCAACCTGCGCCGCCGCGACCGCGTGGTCTCGCTCGCCTCGCACATGCTCGGCAACGAGCTGGCAGGCAAGCAAGTGTGCGTACTCGGCGTGACCTTCAAGCCGGACAGCGACGACGTGCGCGACTCTCCAGCCCTGGATATCGCCGTACGCCTGTACAACGAAGGCGCTGAAGTCTCGGTCTACGACCCAGAAGGCAACGCCAACGCCGCCCGGCGCTTCCCGCGCTTGAATTATGTGGACTCCTGCAAGGAAGCCGCGCAGAAGGCAGATTTGACCTTGGTGCTGACCGAATGGAACGAGTTCCGGGAAATGAACCCGTCCGACCTTGCCGACGTGGTGGCAAGCAAGCAGCTAATCGACGGTCGCAATGTCCTCGACCGCCCAGAATGGCGGAAGCAAGGCTGGACCATCACCGGCCCGGGAGAGTACTTCGAGCTGGGCAACATGGCTCCGGCAACCACCTCGATTCCGGTACAGGCCAAGCCGGCCGCCTCTGCTTAGGGAAGCGAGGAGCATGGCATTCACAGTGGTCACTGGCGGCGGACGTGGATTAGGCGCTGCCATTGCGCTGCGCCTAGCCACCAGTCGCAACCTGATACTCGGTTATCGGCAGGATGAAGCGTCAGCCCAAGCGGTGGCCACTCAAGCCCGTGAACTCGGGGCTACATGCCACGTGCTGCAGATTGACTGCGCCAACGAAGAATCAGTCGCTGGATTCTTCGCCCGGGTCAAGGACTTCGGAGCCCTCGAAGGCCTGGTGAACAACGCGGGAGCGGCAACGGCAATCGGAAAATTGGCTGACAACCAGCTGGCGGATATTGGCGCGGATCTGAATACCAACTTGCTCGGCCCCATCGCTTGCATCAAGCATGCGCTGCCGTTGTTCCATGCACACGGCGGCGGAGCCATCGTGAACATCTCCTCGGTGGCGGCAGAATCCGGCAGCCCCTTCACCTACGTGCACTACGCTGCAGCCAAGGCAGGCGTGGAAGCGTTGACAGTGGGACTGTCCAAGGAACTGGCCATGGACGGCATCAGAGTGAATGCGGTGAGCCCCGGAACACTGTGGACAGAATTCCATAGGGACCCGCAGCGGCCTGCGCTCGTCGCCGAGACGATCCCGATGCGCCGGGCAGGCATGCCGGAAGAGGTGGCCGGTGCGGTGGCCTGGCTGCTGTCCAGCGAAGCCGCCTACACCACCGGCAGCATCCTCAAAGTATCTGGCGGGCTCTAGGGATCCGAAACCTAGAAGCCGAACTGCTTCATGACCTTGGGAAGATTATCGATCAGGCGAGAAGCATTCACGGTGCCGTCCGCGGCGGTCACCCGGCCCAGATGGCCGTGGATGTAAGCAGCGCACGCAGTCAACTCCATCATGCGGCGGTTGGGCACGGTTCGCAGGCCTTCGGTGCCCGTCAGCGAGCTGTCGGAGAGCATGTAGCCGAGGATGCCGGTCAAGACATCTCCGCTGCCCGCAGTGGCCAGTTCCGGTGCTGAGTGGCTCACCATCAGGCTGTCGCCATTAGGCGCAACAATGTAGCTGGTGGGGCCCTTGAGCAGGACTACGGCGTTGTAAGCCAGGGCGGCCCAACGGGTCCAGCGAATCGGGTCCTGGGAAAGCTCATCAGGAGTGATCTTCACACCCGCGCGGCCAAGCAACATGCGCAATTCCTTGGCGTGGGGCGTCAGCACGCGGGGCTGCTCGCTGGGCCCGGCAGGAACCACATCCAGGCCGGATGCGTCGATGACAGCAGGCTGGGGGCTGGCGAAGACATCAGCGATGGCACCAGTCGGGGGAGTGCGTCCGTCCAAGCCCGGTCCAATAGCCCAAGCCTTGATCTTGGCGCTCTTGCCGTGGATCTGGCGGCGCGAGAATGACAGCGCTTCCTTGATCTGCTCATCATCCAACGGCACGGACTCCGGCACGGAGACTGCCATAAGCGGCTGGATGGAATCGGGTACGTGGGTGCGGAGCAGCCCGACTCCGCAAGCCACGGCGGCCTTGGCAGTCAGCTGGGCAGCTCCGGGATACAGGTCGGAACCGGCGATGAGGCCAAGGACTCCACGCTGGTATTTGTGGCGTCCGGCATCCCGCCAGGAGCGGTGCTGGTCCAGCAGCTCGCGGGCAGCCTGCTCGTCCACTAGCTGGGTGCCGGGCTGGACGGAAGAAAAGTCGAATTCCAGATCAGCCACGGTGATCTCGCCGGTAACCAGCGGTCCATCCACGGACAGCAGGCCGGCCTTCATGGCGCCGAAGGTCACCGTGCGTTCAGCTCGGAGAACCGAGTCCTGCGCAACGCCGGTTTCAGGGTCCAACCCTGAGGGAACATCGCAAGCCAGAACCCGTACGCCAGCCGGAACCGATGGGACGTCGGAACCGGCTCGATATCCAAGACCATAGATGGCGTCGATAACGAGCGAGGCATTCGCCAGTTCTCCGTCGCCATCTGACAGATCCAGTATGGTGCCGCCGGCGGCTTGGTACGCTGCAGCAGCCTCTGCGTTAATCTGCTCGTGGCATTGCAGAGCCAGCGTGGAAATCTTCTGCTGCTGAAGCTCTGCCAGCGCATACAAGCCATCGCCACCGTTGTTGCCCGGGCCGATCAGTGCGACCACGAACGCCGGTTCGGTGCTGTGTCCTTCGGCCAGCATGGCGACAGCCGTTGAAGCCAAATGGGCGGCGGCTTGCTTCATTAAGCTGGTCTCGCCTCGCTTGGATTTCTCCTGGGCTTCAACCGCACGAATTTGCGCAACACTGTAGACAGGAATCATAAGACAAACAATACTCAAGGCTTCTGTGCGATGCCCTATTTAATGAGATACGTGTCGTTATTCCTTCGTCGTGGCGTTGGTGCTCAACGTTCGGCAACCACCATTGCGATCGCCATGTCGCCATCGTGGGACATGGTCAGGTGCCAGGATTTGATGCCGCGCAGCTCGCTGGCTGCGGCCACTGAGCCGGTGTTGTGAATCTGGGGATCACCGGCTTCGTCCTTGCGGATGGTGCAGTCCTGCCAGTTCATCCCGGCAGGAGCGCCCAGTGCTTTGGCGATTGCTTCCTTGGCTGCGAAACGGGCTGCAAGAGAACGCAGGGGCAGGTCCCGTTCTTCTTCGGTGAAGAGCCGGTCGCGCAACCGTGGAGTCTTCTCGAGCTGACGACCGAAACGTGGCACATCAACGATGTCCACTCCAATACCTGCAATCATGCCTATCAGTTTATCCAGTGCCTGCAAGGCAAAAAAATTGCGGGCACTCCCGAAAGGGAATGCCCGCAATGATTCATGCTGGGTGGATTACTCCACGGTCACAGACTTGGCCAGGTTACGCGGCTGGTCAACATCGAAGCCCTTCGCGGATGCCAGCTCGCAAGCGAAGATCTGCAGTGGCACGGTGGCCAGCAGCGGCATCAGCAGGGTTGGGGTTTCTGGTACGTAGAAGACCCACTCGGAGAAGTCCTTGACGGCGGAATCGCCGTCTTCGGCAATAACCAAGGTCTTGGCGCCACGGGCGCGGACTTCCTGGATATTGGAGACAACCTTGGAGTGCAGCGAGTCGCGACCACGAGGGGAAGGCACTACCACGAACACCGGCTGGCCGTCGTCGATCAGCGCGATAGGACCGTGCTTCAGCTCGCCGGCGGCGAAGCCTTCGGCGTGGATGTAGGCGATTTCCTTGAGCTTCAAGGCGCCTTCCATTGCCACCGGGTAGCCGACGTGGCGGCCCAGGAACAGCACGGAGTTGGCTTCCGACATGTTGCGTGCCAGATCCTTGATCTCGTCCGCACGGTCCAGGATGTCCTGGATCTTGGAAGGGATCTTGCCCAGGTCGGCAAGGATGTCCTTGATCTGGCCCTGGAACAGGTTGCCGCGCAACTGCGCCAGGTACAGGCCCAGCAGGTAGGTCGCGGTGATCTGCGCCAGGAATGCCTTGGTGGAAGCCACAGCGATTTCTGGACCCGCGTGGGTGTACAGCACTGCATCCGACTCGCGTGGGATGGTCGATCCGTTGGTGTTGCAGATCGACATGGTCTTGGCGCCCTGCTCCTTGGCGTAACGCACGGCCATCAGGGTGTCCATGGTTTCGCCGGACTGGGAGATCGAAACGATCAGGGTCTTGTCGTCAACGATTGGCTCGCGGTAGCGGAACTCGTGGGAGAGCTCGACCTCGACCGGGATACGGCACCAGGACTCGATCGCGTACTTGGCAACGGAGCCGGCGTAGGCCGAAGTGCCGCAAGCAAGAACCACGATCTTGGAGATGGCAGCCAGCTCTTCCGGAGCGATTCGCAGTTCGTCCAGGGTCAGACGGCCATCGGCGTCCGAGCGGCCCAGCAGGGTATCGGCAACAGCTGCTGGCTGGTCGAAGATTTCCTTCTCCATGAAGGATGGGAAGCCGCCCTTTTCAGCGCTGGCTGCGTCCCAGTCAACGGTGAATTCCTTGCCTTCGGCAGGGTTGCCTTCGAAATCGGTGATGGAGTGGGTATCCGGGGTGATGGTAACGATCTGGTCCTGGCCCAGCTCGACGGCGCGACGGGTGAAGTCGATGAAGCCGGAGACGTCCGAACCCAGGAAGTTCTCGCCTTCGCCCAGGCCCAGAACGAGAGGGGAATTGCGGCGGGCCGCGACGACAACGCCTGGGTGGTCCTGGTGAACGGCCAAGAGGGTGAAAGCACCTTCCAGCTGCTGAACAGCAAGCTGCACGGCGCGGGTCAAATCGCCCTCCGCCTCGGTGCTGTAGAGCTTGCCCAACAGCGCTGCGGCAACCTCGGTATCGGTATCCGAGAGGAATTCAACGCCCTCGGCTGCCAAACCGGCCTTGATGCCGGCGAAGTTTTCAATAATTCCGTTGTGGATCATGGCAAGCTTGCCACCATCGGCCAGGTGAGGGTGAGCGTTCTGATCGCTCGGTCCACCGTGGGTTGCCCAACGGGTATGCCCAATGCCGGTCATCGACTGAGGCAAAGGGGACTCGGCAATTTCATTTTCAAGGTTGACCAGCTTGCCGGCCTTCTTCCGAGAATGAATGGCGCCGTCGGCAACTACCGCGACTCCAGCCGAGTCGTAGCCTCGGTATTCCAAACGACGCAAACCTTCAATTAGAACGTCGAGGGCGCCGTGCTCGGCGATCTGGCTCGAGGTTCCTGCATATCCAACAATTCCGCACATGGGAAAAATCCTACCGGTTCAATCCCCATCGATGGGAATAATCGTGGCACAGCACTCAAAATTACCTATGTCTTAGCTCACCAGGCCGCCGTATTTGACCGAAACTAATTGCCTTGTTGATTTTGTTAATTGGGATGTGGAGCATATTCTTGGCAGAATTTACCCTCGTGGAACCACACGGAACACTAGAATCATCCATCTCGCCGTTTGTTGAACTTGAACGAGAGACATGGGCGCGACTGTCCAACAAGATGGAACAGCCGCTGAACTACTCCGACATCGAACGTCTTCGCGGCCTCGGCGATCAGCTGGACCTCCAGGAGGTCCGCGACGTCTACCTGCCACTGAGCCGCCTGCTGTCGCTGTACGTGGAGGGAGCCGGTGCAACGCATCAGGCGACTACTACCTTCCTGGGTGAGCAGACCAATCGGACGCCTTTTGTCATCGGCGTCGCCGGATCCGTTGCCGTGGGAAAATCCACGACCGCTCGTGTATTGCAGGAAATGCTGCGCCGCTGGCCGCATACTCCTGATGTCCAGCTCATCACCACTGACGGTTTTCTGTACCCCAATGCGGAGCTTGAGCGCCGCGGCATCATGCACCGCAAGGGTTTCCCTGAATCCTATGACCGTCGTGCATTGCTGCGCTTCGTCTCGGCAGTGAAGTCTGGTGCCCCAGAAGTCAGTGCCCCGGTGTATTCGCACCTGACCTACGACATCATCCCGGGGGAGCGCAATGTAATCCGCTCGCCGCAGGTGCTCATTGTCGAGGGATTGAACGTGCTGCAGCCGGCGCGAACTCGTTCCGATGGAACCGTGGGACTCGCGCTGAGCGATTTCTTCGACTTCTCCGTATATGTCGATGCACGTACGGCGGATATCGAAGAGTGGTACATCAAAAGATTCATGCGCCTGCGCTCGGGAGCCTTCTCCGACCCGGCGAGCTACTTCCATCGCTATTCCCAGCTCACCGATGTGGAAGCGCGAGAAACCGCGCACGGCATTTGGAAGCGCATCAATGAACCGAATCTCAAGGAGAACGTCTTGCCCACGCGAGGACGGGCGCAATTGGTACTGCGCAAATCAGCCGATCATTCGGTGCGGCGAATGCTGTTGCGGAAAATCTAGGCTTCTTCAGCTGATTTTTAAGCAAACGAATTCTGTGAATTTGCCGAACTATTGGAAATCGCTCCACAAAATCGTATTCGTGCTGTGATTTTCCTGTGTATGCTCTAACCATGCTAAAAGGTTTCCGCGATTTTATTATGAAGGGCAACGTTGTCGATTTGGCCGTTGCCGTTGTTATCGGCGCTGCCTTCGGCGCCGTAGTTACCGCCTTGGTCGACAATGTGCTGATGCCGTTGATTGCCGCCCTGGTTGGTTCACCAAGCTTCGACGACTTCCTGTTGCTCACTATTAACGGGGTAGAGATCAAGTTCGGCGTCTTCCTGACCGCGCTGGTCAACTTCCTGCTGATTGCCGCAGCCGTTTACTTCGCGTTGGTTCTGCCAATGACCAAGCTGAACGAGCGCATCGCAGCGCGCCGTGCTGCAGGTGCAGAAGAGCCTGAGGAAGAAGTAGATCCACAGCTGGAGCTGCTTGCCCAGATCCGCGATGAGCTGAAGACTCTTCGCTAACCCCCGATAAAACATCCGTCTTCAAGGAGCGGGTTCGAACAGCAAAGTTGTTCGTACCCGCTCCTTCCGGCTTTAACCAGCATCATGTGCCGAACTGCGCATGGGTGAACAAGGCAAGTGGTTCAGAAAAGTGCGAAGATGAATGGGTGAACTCTGAAGCGCTTGAAGAAAGCAACCTGACAAACAGCACCAGCAGTGCACAGGCGATCGGCTTTGAACGCCGCGCAGTCATTGACCTGTCGGCCATCCGCAACAACGTCAAGCAGATTTCTGATGTTGTGGCCCCAGCTGCAGTCATGGCCGTCGTCAAAGCTGACGCGTACGGGCACGGTGCCATCCCGGTAGCCAAGGCTGCCTTGGAAGGCGGAGCCCGGTGGATAGGTTGCGCCCATGTCACTGAAGCACTCGCCCTGCGCGACGCGGGAGTCGATGCGCCCATGATGGCTTGGCTGCATACCGAAAACACCCCGTTCGAGGCCGCCATTGACGCCGGTCTTGACCTCGGTGTTTCAGGCTGGGAACTTGAATACGTTGCCGCCGCGGCTCGTGCTGTGCAGACTCCGGCACGGATCCATATCAAGGTAGATACCGGGCTTGGCCGCAATGGCTCCACCATGGATGCCCTGCCGGATCTGCTGAACCGCGCCAGCGATTTCCAGGAAGAAGGGTTATTGCGTGTAGTTGGCATCTTCTCCCACCTGGCGGTGGCAGATGAACCTGAACGCCCGGAAACCGATGAGCAGCTGGAAGTCTTCGACAGGGCCATAGAACTGGTGGAAGCTGCTGGCTTCGATTTGGAAGTGCGTCATATCGCCAACACTCCTGGCATCCTTTCTCGACCGGATTCACATCACGAAATGGTGCGCCTGGGTCTGGGCCTGTATGGACTTAGCCCGTTTGACGGTGAATCGCCAGAGAGTTTCGGGCTGCGCCCAGCCATGACAGTGAAGACCCGGGTTGCGAATGTCAAGAAGGTTCACCCGGGGCAGGGTGTTTCCTATGGCCTGAATTACAAGACCGAAGGGGAAACCTACCTCGGCCTGATCCCCATGGGTTATGCGGATGGACTGCCAAGGATCGCAACCGGTGCTCCAGTGACTGTCAATGGGCGCACCTATCCAGTACGTGGTCGCATTGCCATGGACCAGTGCGTCATCGATTTGGGATCAGATATCAACCCAGAAGAATTCCTGGGAGCTGAAGCAATTATCTTCGGTGACGGCGGGCAGTCGGTCAACACCTGGGCTTACGCAGCGAACACCATCAACTACGAAGTGGTAACCCGCATCTCGCCACGTGTACCTCGCTACTACATTGAAGGCAGCTGGGGTGAGGCCGGTGAATAACCCGGTATCGGAGTTCTCCCGCCAGCTCGATGACCTCACCGTCACCGAAGCAATGGGCGAAGCCTTGGGTGCTCAGCTCAAAGCCGGCGACCTCGTCATCCTTACCGGTGCCCTTGGCGCTGGCAAGACCACGCTGACCCAGTCGCTGGGCGTGGGACTGAACGTCCGTGAAGGAATCATCTCCCCGACGTTCGTACTGGCTCGCCAGCACCCATCACTTGGGGATGGACCCGGTCTGATCCACGTAGATGCCTACCGTCTCAAGGACCATGATGACGTGGACACCCTGGATCTTGAATCCACGCTGGCAGATTCAGTTACCGTCGTGGAATGGGGCTTGGGGAAGGTCGAACACCTTACCGATTCACGCTTGGAAATCCAGCTGGATCGCGAAGCCCTGGCCGCACCAGTCGGCAATCCATGGGAAGAAGCTGAAGAGGAACTGGATGAGCCGCGGTTGTTCAGCCTAAAAGCTATCGGCCCGCGCTGGGACGAAGATGCCTTTGCCCAGCTGAAAGATTCATTGCTGTCTGCGGTTGCTGCACAGCGCACGGAAGAAAAACATGTCTAATTACTTAGCAATCGACACCTCTGCCAACGCATCGGTGGCACTAGTTGACGAAACCACCGGTTTACTTGTCGACAAGCGTGTTTCCTCCAAGGGAAACGACCAGACCGAAACCTTGTCGGCATACGTCAAGGAGCTATTGGACACCCACGGCCAGAAGGGCCAAGACCTTGCGGGCATCATCGTCGGCGTTGGCCCGGGTCCTTTCACCGGCCTGCGCGTTGGCTTGGTGGCCGCGCGTACCTTCGGATTCGTATGGCAAGTGCCTGTGCACGGAGTGATGTCGTTGCATGCGCTCGCCGAACAGGTGCTGGAGTCCAGCGATGTTCCTGCTGAATTCGTTGTCGCCTCGGACGCACGACGCAAAGAAGTCTACTGGGCACGCTACGACAATTCCGGAACCATGGTTGGAGGGCCGCACGTTTCAGCAGCGTCAGCTCTTCCAGCGATGCCAGTTTTCGGTGTCGGGGCCGGCATCTACGCCGAGCAGCTTGAGGAAGCCGGTGCCAAGCCAATGCCTGAGTCCTTCGAATGGATTGCCGACGCCGGCTTCCTGGCCCGCCGGGCATTGAGCGACCTCGCTGGAGGCAAGGACCTCTCAGATACTTCGCCTCAGTATCTGCGCGAATCCGATGCCCAGATTCCTGCCTTCATGAAGCAGGCCAAGGCGTGAGCGAGCAGCACGAGGTTCTCCTGCGCCGCATGCAGCCAGATGATCTGCAAGCCGTCCATGATCTTGAGCAGCAGCTTTTTCCCGAGGATGCATGGCCCCTTGCCGGTTTCGAATCCGAGCTGGCGCAACGCGATACCCGCACCTACTGGGTCTATGAAGACGCTGGTCGAGTTGTCGGCTATGCAGGGCTTTGCGTGGTCTTGCCGATAGCCGATGTCCAGACCATAGCCCTGCACCCGGATTACCAAGGCCGGGGCTTGGGCCGCAAGCTGTTGTCATTGCTTGTCCAGACGGCCGGTGAGAAAAATGCACTGGATGTGATGCTCGAAGTTCGCTTTGACAACCCCACCGCCATTGGCCTGTATGAATCCTTTGGATTCACCACTATCCACCGCCGCAAGGGGTACTACAAGGGCGGGGTCGATGCACTAATTATGAGACTCCCGCTGGATGCACAGCACGGACAAGAGGAAGAACGCAACGCATGAGATTCAACGAACCCGTAGTACTAGGCATTGAGTCCTCTTGCGACGAAACCGGCGTAGGCATCGTGCGCGGCAACAAGCTTCTGGCCAACGCTGTCTCCAGTTCCATGGATGAACACGTGCGCTTTGGCGGTGTCATTCCCGAGATTGCGGCCCGTGCGCACTTGGAAGCATTCGTGCCAACCTTGCAGTCCGCGTTGGACACAGCCGAACTGGCTCTTGACGATATTGATGCCATCGCTGTAACCAGTGGTCCGGGCCTGGCTGGAGCGCTCATGGTGGGCGTTTCAGCGGCCAAAGCCTTGGCCCTGGCAACCGGCAAACCGCTCTACGGCATCAACCACCTGGTTGCCCATGTAGGCGTAGGTGTTCTCGAAGGAACCGTATTGCCACCGACCTTCGGAGCTTTGCTGGTCTCGGGCGGGCATACCGAAATCTTGAAAGTCACTTCGCTGACCAACGATGTGCAACTGCTGGGCTCGACCATTGATGATGCGGCCGGCGAAGCCTATGACAAGACTGCTCGTCTGCTGGGCCTGGGGTATCCTGGCGGGCCAGCCATCGACAAAGCGGCCAAAGATGGAGACCGCAAGGCATTCCGCTTCCCTCGCGGCTTGTCCTTGCCGAAGTTCGTCGGCAGCGCCGGGAATCCTGGCAAGCACCGCAACAACTTCTCATTCTCGGGACTCAAGACTGCTGTAGCCCGCTGCGTAGAGCACTTCGAGGCCAATGGCGAAGAAGTCCCAGTCGCCGACATTGCTGCGTCCTTCCAGGAAGCAGTCGTGGATGTCATCACCTCGAAGGCCGTGCGTGCCATGCAAGAACAAGGCCTGAAGACCTTGCTTTTGGGCGGGGGAGTGGCAGCTAATACCCGCTTGCGCGAACTGCTGGCAGCGCGTTGCACCTCGGCGGGAATCGAACTCGTGGTTCCGCCGTTCAGCCTCTGCACGGATAATGGCGGCATGGTCGCGGCGCTCGGCGCACAGTTGGTCGCTGATGGTGTGGCTCCGTCGGGCCTGGATTTCGCTACTGACTCGTCGCAGCCGGTCACGCAGATCACCTTGCGGTAAGCGCAGATCTGCATTTCTTAAAACCGGATACTCGTACTGGTCCTCTAGTCCCTGGGAGGCTTAGGCAAATACCGGAACGCCATTATGCCTGTGCTTTTCGGTTCAGATGGCCTGCTGCACGCTGGTTATTCAGCGTCCAGCAGGCCTCACTGCTATGGAAGAGGAAGCGGCTCGTCGATCGGCTGGGCCTTGGTGCCCATATCGATGCCCAGATCCTTGGCAAAGATGGTGCGGGTTCCGGTATAGACCCCGTCCCTATTCTCGTCGAGTTCGAAGACGCGGGCGCCACGAAGCTCGTGGTTCTCGGTACCGCCTAATCCGTAGGTGCCGAATCCGGTACCTGGCGCGTAGCCCAGCTCGATGCCGTAGTAGTCGCCCTTGAAGGTGTTGATGTGGTCGTGGCCGCAGTACACGCCACGCACATCTCCGCGTTCCTGCAGGGCAGTGAACATGCCCGAGTTGAACGCTGCGGTGTAGATGCCCTCGTTCTTGACTCCCTCGATGGAGTGCTTCTTGACGGCCTTCTCATGGTCGGCATCATTCGAAGTGAACTGGGCTCCGTACCACATGTGGTGGTGCTCCCACAGCGGGATGTGGAAGAACATCAATGACTGGACCTTGCCGTAGCGTAATTCGGTGGCCTTGGACGCGTCGCGGTACCACGCGATCTGCTCCGGACGGATCCAGTCGTAGGACATGAGCCCTTCGAAATCCTGGCCTCCAATGGCATCTGGCGCGTAGCGATTCGAGTCGAGCAGCCAAATGCCGAAGGCGGGCTTGGCGTTCTTGGACGAAGCGATCAAAAGCTGGGAGTTCGACTCGCCCTGGATCTTGTCATTCTTCGCGTTGACATTGAACTCGTACCCGCGAATGAAATCGAGGATCTTGGCATCGGACATATTCGTGCCGTTGGGCATCGAATCCTCGTCATGGTTGCCAAAAGTCAAAGCCCAGGGGATGCCCCGCGATTCCATTGGCTGCACCACGTTGTTGATAGCTTGCTTGACCTCAGTGACGGTTTTCGGCGAACCGTTGATGACGTCGCCGTTGATGAGTGCGAAGCCCGGCTTCTCGGTATCGAGCACCTTGTTCATCAGTTCAAGCGTGCGTCGGTCGGTGCGTGGCCCATCCTGGGTGTCATTGAACTGGACGATCTTGAATTTGCCGTCGGCAGCGAACTTGAGCTTCGGGGCATATGCCGTGGACTTCTTGGCTGGAGCAGCAGCTGCTGCGGTGCCGCTGGCGGCGAACAGACCGGTAATCGCGGCAGCGGTGCTGCCAATCAATACTCCACGACGGGGGACAGGAGACGAAGTGCTCAAAGAACTGCCTTTCACATGAAATTAGTAGCCAGCTGCAAAGTGGACCGGCTGATAACTCCTAGAGCGTATGGATGTCTAGTGACCGGTTGGTGAACATTGGTAGTCCGCAGGCATTGTTGTGCGTAAATAAAATGGGCGAACTTGCGTCTTTCGCGCTTGTGCCGGTCAGAACGTGGAACGAGTCACATGATTCGCTAAGCTAAACATCAAACGTCTAATGTTTAAACGTGATCGACAACTCCTCTGAATCAGTGCTTCCGCCAGGGGCCAACCTTCCGCGCAAATCCCCATGGCTGGCTGGTGCACTCGCTGTAGCAGCCGTTATTCTCGTGGGCCTGAACCTGCGCATGGGCATTGCCTCGGCATCGCCGCTATTCCATGACCTGCAGGAGATGATGGGGTACGGGACATTCGTCGCTTCGTTGCTGCCCACCATCCCGGTTTTGTGCTTTGCCGTAGCTGGCGCGGCAACGAGCCTGGTGATCCGCTGGACCGGCCTGGAACTGGGCATAGCGCTGTCCTTGCTGCTGCTCACCGCAGGCCTCGCCCTGCGTGTTGTCGATTCAACCTGGGCTTTGCTGGCCGGCACCGTTGTGGGCATGTGCGGCTTGGCCATCTGCAATGTGGCGATGCCATCGTTCATCCGAGAGCACCACAGGAATTGTGCTGCGTCGATGACTGCTGCTTACACGACAACCATGTCCATCGGCGCGACGCTGGCCTCGGCGGTCAGCGTTCCACTAACGGTCCAGGCAGGTTCACCAACAACCGCCTTGGCCTTGTGGGCTATTCCCGCAGGCATGGCTTTGCTGGTCATGGTGCCGCTTTCCATTTCCGGGAAGGAGCCTGCCGTTGAAAAAGGCGCGCATGTTTCCCCATGGCCGTTGCTGGCCACGCGTAAGGGCTTGCTGTTCACCACCGTTTTCGCCCTCCAGTCGCTGCTGGTCTACACCGTGGTCAGCTGGCTGCCCCACATTCTCATTTCGCGCGGGTTGGAGCCAGTTGATGCCGGATTGATGCTGGGCATCGTGCAGGGCGTCAGCATTCCGGCAGTCATGATCATGCTCTGGATGGCGTCGAAGCCGACCTTGCTGCGCAGTGCCTTCCTGCTGACAACCAGTTGCTCTGTCCTTGGCTTTATCGCGTTGCTGCTGTTGCCAGTGGAGCTGTCCCTGATCAGCTCGATCCTCATCGGCCTGGGTTTCGGGGTGTTCCCGCTGGTGATGCTCATGATCAGCCGCAGCGGCGGCAGCGCAGCGGAAACCACTGCACTGTCCACCGTGGCCCAATCTGTCGGCTACCTGCTTGCGGCCATCGGCCCTTTCACACTGGGACTCATGCAAGGCGCTTTGGGGTCGTGGACGGCTGGCCTGGTGATCATCATTGGCTTCTCCGTGATGCAGCTGTTGTTCTGCTTCAAGCTCGGCGGCTTGCGTACCGAAACCGATGAGCACCAGCTGATTGAAGTCGACAGCGATGCCGAAGTGGAGCGCTCATGAGCAAGACCCCGTTGCGTCCGCCGTTGTCCGAAGAGGTCGGAGCGAAGTTGCAGGCCGCCGTAGCCCAAGGCCGCTGGAAGGTCGGGGAACGGATACCGGCAGAGCCCGAGCTGATGGCTGAAATGGGTGTCTCCCGGGGGACCGTGCGCGAAGCCATCAAGGCGCTGGCCAGTACTGGCATCTTCGAGGTTCGCCGCGGTGATGGGACCTATGTGCGTGCGACCAGCGAGATCAGCGGCACCGCTCAACGCGTGTTCCGAGACCACTCAGACCAGGACGTGCTCCAGGTGCGCTTCGCCCTCGATACCCAGTCGGCCCGGCTCGCAGCGAAAGCTGCTGATGCGAAAGTCATCGAAAAGCTGCGCACGCTGCTGAGCCAGCGAAGCGAGGCGTGGGAAGCCCGGGACTATCCGGCCTGGGCGCAAGCCGATTGGAAGTTCCATTTGGAAGTGGCGCGGGCATCCGGAGTTCCGCTGATGAGCGAGATCTATGAGAGCTTCGGGGATGTCTTCCACGGAACCAAGATGGTCCAGCGGCTTTCCGATGGATTCGATGGCTGCCTGCACGAGGGCCACGAATCATTGGTGGACGCAATCCAGGCAGGCGACCCTGAAGCCGCCGCCAGAACTGTCATCAAGAACCTCGACTACTGCATGAGCTGGATGCCGTAATTTGCGACCATTGCGGTCCTGCCCAAGCTAGACGGCCTTCATTCGGCTCACGTTTTCCTGCACCACGGCCTTAAAGTCCCCGCCCGCAGCCGCAAAAGTATTGCGCTGCAGCTGGTATTCGGCACCGCGCTCGATCAAGCGGATGATGCCCTGCAATTCTTCGGAGCACCCCAGCTGCTCGGCGATCGGCGCCAGTCGCTTGACCTCTGAGCGCAGGTGGTCGGTCACCAGCATCTCATCGCCCTGCGCATTGAGGATGATGATGGCATCCAGTCCGTAGCGGGCGGCGCGCCACTTGTTCTCCACACGGAACCAGGCCGGCATGACCGGAATCTTGTAGCCGGCTTCGATGGACAGCGACATGTCGTGCACCAGGCACTGGGTCAGCGCGGTGATCGCGGCAATGTCCTCCAACGAGCTGACGCCATCGCAGATGCGCATTTCCACGGTGCCCAAACGCGGCACCGGTCGCACATCCCAACGGATTTCCGAGACATCGTCAATGACCCCGGTGTGCAGCATGTCTGCCACGTGGGCTTCGTACTCGGACCACGAATCGAAGTGGAAAGGAATCCCTGCCGCCGGCAGCTGCTGGAACATCAGCGAACGCTGCGACGCGTAGCCGGTGTCTTCCCCGCCCCAGTAGGGGCTGGAAGCGCTGAGGGCCTGGAAATGCGGCTGGTAGTTGATCAGCCCGTCGGTGATGGGCAGAGCCTTCTCGCGGTCATCGAGTCCCACATGTACGTGCACGCCGTAGATCACCATCTGCCGTCCCCACCACTGGGTACGGTCAATCAGCTTGGCGTAGCGGTCTTTGTCCGTCACCGGCTGCAAGGTCGGTGCGGCAAACGGATGCGAACCTGCAGAGTACAAGTCCACCCCGTGATTGCCCGCCACCTCGTTGAGCATGCGCACATTGGTTCGCAGTTCCTCGGCCGCATCGGCCACGGTGGTGTGGACGCCGGTGACTACCTCGACGGTATTCATCAGCAGCTCCGGCTTCACCGTGGGATGCTCTTCATCATGGGCGAGGCCGGCCTCGTCCTTAAGCTGGTTGAGAATGTTCTCGGCAACCGAGCACAAGTCCGCACTTTCGCGATTGACCAAGGCAATTTCCCACTCGACACCGATGGTGGATTGGGAAGACTGGGCGAACTCGATTTTCTGCACGGCGCTCCTATTGATGACATCTCGGACGGACTGCTCCGGAGCCGAACCAAACGGATGGAGTACGCACCGATTGCCCGGTGATTCTCCATAATTATTGTATGTATTGCGCCGCTCCCGCCAGGGCAATGTTCCGGTGGGACCTGCGTCACCCCAGATTAGTGCGGGATGACCTCGAATGCTACGCGCTTGTCTCCCAGACGGGCCAGGATCAGCGTGGCCTTGTTCTTGGCGCACTTGGGAGTGCCCGCTAGCAGAATGCGCCGCAGTTCTTCCGGAGTGACGTCGACTCCGCGCTTCTTGATATCCAGCGTGCCGATGCCGTTTGATTTCACCCAGCTGCGCAGCTTCTTGACGTTGTAGTCGTGGACTGCCAGGACTTTGTAGCCGCGCGCAAACGGCGTGGAAATCTGCTGTTCATGGGTGAAGTAGGCAATATGCTCATCGAGCAGATGACCGCCAGTCTGCTCCAGCAACGTCGAAATCAGGTGGGAGCGGATCACTGCGCCATCTGGTTCGTAGATGTGCGCTTGCAAGTCGCCTACCGGTGCTGGCTGGTCGTTCTCCGCGGTATCAGCACTGGACAATTCGTGAGCGCCGTCCTTGTCGATGACTAGCGCTGCGCGGGCAATGTCCTTGCGCTTCAGCTTGCCGAACCAGAGGCAGGCCTCGATGACCGAGCCATGGTCCGAGATCCAGACCGCCTCGGCATTCTCCGGGATCGCTTCATGAGGAAGGCCAGGGCCCAGCTTCACTCCGACATCCAGCCCCGAGTCCACCAGTTTCTCCACGAAAGACAGCGGAGGGGAGAACGCCTCGGGGTCGAAGAGCCGACGGGTGCTCCCTTTCACGTCGGTGCGCCGCGCAGGATCCAGCCAGACACCATCAATGCCGGTCAGGTCCGTATCCTCGGCACTGCCGTGGATTACTTTGGCGTTGTCAAAGGGCATCAGGTTCAAGGTTGTGGCGGCCGCAGTCGTTTCATCCAGCTCAACGGCGGTGACCTGCAGTCCTGCGCTGGCAAGCGCAATCGAATCGGTGCCGATGCCGCATCCGAGGTCTGCCACATGGGTGGATCCGGCATTCGTGTAGCGGCGTGCATGCAGCCCGGCAATGGTGAGGCGGGTCGCTTGCTCCAATCCGGCCGGGGTCAGGACCAGCGAATCGGCGAATGGGCCGAATTTCACCCGAGCCCTGAATCGCAGCTCGGCCTGGGCCATGACAGCGCGGACCACCTTGGGGTCGTGGCCCTCCTTGCGCAGCTTCTCGTTCAGCGCCCAGGCGGCATCCTTTGAAGCCACCATGGATGGATCGATGGTGGAAAGCAGCTTCCAGCCATCTTCCGAAAGCAGAGCGGCGAATTGTTCAATCAGCGTGAAGTCATTTGAAGCCTGGGCCATGAACCAAGACTATCGTCGATGAGCCTCGGGCATGTGCGGGCATCATGGTGCGTCCAGCCCGCAAAGAACGTGATCTATGTGACAAAAGCGCGTCATATTCGGAATTCACAGAATCACCGAGAAGGCATTGCCACGACTTGGTACGCGGGCCGGGAGCACCCGGGAAAGAAGCATCTTGAAGCCGGAGGATCTGAAATCCGAACCTCGCTAGAGAAAGGGATGCTTTTTCATGAGTATCAAATTGGTTAGAAAGCGTAATCCTTGTTGCCATCTGGTGCATCCGACTAACAAGTAGTGCTCTCGCTGTTTTACAGTTCTCCGTCACCGTGCAGCCGTTATCTGGACTGCGGAGCAGTATTGTCGGCAAGCGGGCAAACGCCTTCCGCAAAACGTGAAGTGATCCGCGTCGCATTCCGTCGTGCGACTGGTGTTGTATGGCACCTGTGATGAAACCTATGCAGCGAACGACAACGACGTCGACTATCGACCAAAAGACCGCGGCCGTTACGCCGGGGGATCCGGCGCCTCTGGCGCAGAACCAGCTCAAGCGCGGCATGAGCAGCCGCCACCTGCAGATGATCGCCATTGGCGGTTCCATCGGCACCGGGCTGTTCGTGGCCTCGGGCGGCACGATTGCCCAGGCGGGACCCGGTGGCGCATTGCTGGCCTATGCAGCCGTAGGACTCATGGTCTACCTGCTCATGCAGTCCCTAGGCGAGATGACCGCGAAGATCCCGGTGGCAGGATCCTTCCAGACCTTCGCCACCCGCTTCGTCTCTCCGTCCTTCGGATTCGCCATTGGCTGGAACTACTGGTTCAACTGGGCCATCACCGTCGCGGCGGAACTGGTCGCCGCCGGCATCGTGATGAGCTTCTGGCTGCCCGATGTTCCCGGTTGGGTCTGGGCCGGAGTCTTCCTGGTTGCGCTGACCGCATTGAACGCCCTGTCTGCCAAGGCCTTTGGCGAGGGGGAGTTCTGGCTCGCCCTGATCAAGGTGGCCACCGTCATCGCCTTCCTGGCCGCTGGCGTGCTGATGATTTTCGGCGTCCTCGGATCGCACGCCGATCCTCTGGCGAACTGGCGCGAAGGCAAGGATGTATTCCATGGCGGCTGGCTGTCCATCGTCTCGGTCTTCATGATTGCCGGTTTCTCCTTCCAAGGCACCGAGCTGGTGGGTGTCGCCGCCGGCGAGGCCAAGGATCCGCGACGCGAAGTGCCCAAGGCCATCCGCCGGGTGTTCTGGCGCATCATGCTCTTCTACATTGGCGCAATCTTCATCATCGGCTGCCTGATTCCCTTCACGGACCCGAGCCTGCTGGCCAGCGGCGAAGCGGACGTGGCTTCCTCGCCCTTCACCCTGGTCTTTGAGCGGGCCGGCATCGCCTTTGCCGCGGCCGCCATGAATGCCGTCATCCTCACCGCCATCCTGTCCGCCGGCAATTCAGGGCTCTATGCATCGACCCGCATGCTCTATGCCATGGCCCATGACGGCAAAGCGCCGAAAATCTTCGGGCGCACCAACTCGCGCGGCGTGCCGATCATGGCGCTGCTGGCCACCGCGGCGGTCGGCCTGTTCGGATTCCTCACCGCGCTGGTGGGCCAGGGTGCGGCCTATACCTGGCTGCTGAACGTCTCGGGCCTGTGCGGGTTCATCGTCTGGGTGGGCATCGCCGTCTCCCATTACCGGTTCCGCCGCGGCTACCTCGCCCAGGGCTACAGCGCAAAGGACCTGCCCTATGTGGCCCCGCTCTTCCCGCTGGGGCCGATTGTGGCATTCCTGATGCTCATCGCCGTGATCATCGGGCAGAACTACCAAGCGGTGCTCGCAGGCCATGCCCTGGAAGTGCTTTCGGCCTATATCGGCTTGCCGCTGTTCCTCGTGCTGTGGCTGGTGCATCGCATGGTGACCAAGTCCAAGCTGGTCAAGCTCACCGAGATGGACCTGAATGCTCCGGAGGACATCGAGGAGTCCGCGGCTGTGCGCTCTGCGCGAACCGGTATGAAGAACTAGGGCAATGATTAGCACTCACCTTGACCGAGTGCTAAAACTCGTCCTAAAGTCATGTGTGGGTGTCGCATTGGAAGTTGCATCTGCAGCTTGCAGCGTGGCACACCGCCTGACTGGATACCACCAACTGGCACCGCGACGACGGTTGGTCCAATGCCATAGGGCGCACCCCTACAACCATTGGTTCATACACGAAAAGGAGAGACCATGTCTGTCTCCATCAAGCCGCTCGAAGACCGCATTGTCATCAAGCAGGTCGAAGCCGTAACCACCACCGCTTCGGGCCTGGTCATCCCAGACTCCGCTAAGGAAAAGCCGCAGGAAGGCACCGTAGTTGCAGTAGGCCCAGGCCGCATCGACGACAACGGCAACCGCATTCCTCTGGACGTCGCAGAAGGCGACGTAGTCCTGTACTCGAAGTACGGCGGAACCGAGGTCAAGGTCGGCAACGAAGAGTACCTGGTGCTCTCGGCTCGCGACGTACTGGCAGTCGTCGTAAAGTAACGCCAACCTCTCTAAAGTTTCAGGAGAAAATGCATGGCTAAGCAGCTAGCATTCAACGAGGATGCACGACGCGCCCTCGAAGCGGGCATCGATAAGCTCGCAAACACGGTGAAGGTCACCCTCGGCCCACGCGGCCGCAACGTGGTGCTTGCCAAGACCTGGGGCGCCCCGACCATCACCAACGACGGTGTCACCATTGCGCGTGAGATCGATCTGGAAGATTCATACGAGAACCTTGGCGCGCAGCTGGCCAAGGAAGTAGCCACCAAGACCAATGACGTAGCAGGCGACGGCACCACCACCGCCACCGTGCTCGCCCAGGCCCTGGTCAAGGAAGGCCTGAAGAACGTCGCCGCTGGCGCCGCTCCAGGCGATGTCCGCAAGGGCATTGAACTGGCTGTCGAGATCGTCTCTGACGCACTGGCAGCAAACGCCGTGGCCGTCGAGGACAAGGTTGCCAACGTTGCCGCGATCTCCGCGCAGTCGGATGAAATCGGCGAACTGCTGGCCAAGGCCTTCAAGACCGTGGGCACCGATGGCGTAATCACCATCGAAGAGTCCTCTACTACCGCCACCGAGCTGGTCCTGACCGAAGGCATGCAGTTCGACAAGGGCTACCTCTCGCCGCAGTTCATCACCGACCAGGAGCGCCAGGAAGTTGTCCTGGAAGACGCACTGATCCTGATCAACCCGGGCAAAATCTCCACCGTGGCAGAATTCCTGCCGCTGCTGGAAAAGGTCCTGGAAGCGAAGAAGCCGCTGCTGATCATCGCCGAGGACGTCGAGGGCGAAGCCCTGTCCACCCTGGTGGTCAACAAGCTGCGTGGCCTGCTGAACGTGGTAGCCGTCAAGGCTCCAGGCTTCGGCGACCGCCGCAAGGCCATGATGCAGGATCTGGCCATCCTCACCGGTGCCCAGGTTGTCTCCTCGGAACTGGGCCTGTCCCTGGACCAGGTCGGCACCGAGGTGCTCGGCTCGGCACGCCGCGTGACCGTCACCAAGGATTCCACCACCATCGTTGATGGCGCTGGCACCGACGAGGATGTGGCAGAGCGCGTAGCCCAGCTGAAGGCTGAGCTGAACCGCACCGATTCGGAGTGGGACCGCGAGAAGCTCTCCGAGCGACTGGCCAAGCTGTCCGGCGGCATCGGCGTAATCAAGGTGGGCGCTTCCACCGAGGTCGAGCTGAAGGAACGCAAGCACCGCATCGAGGACGCAGTGTCCTCGACCCGTGCGGCGCTGGAAGAAGGCATCGTTGCCGGTGGCGGTACCGCCCTGGTTGACGCGCTGGCTTCGCTGGATACCGATGCCCGCATCGCGGGCACCGAAGGCGACGTAGCAGCAGGCGTAGCGATTGTCCGCCGCGCCCTGCTGCAGCCGCTGTTCTGGATCGCTACCAACGCAGGCTTCGACGGTTCGGTAGTTGCCTCCAAGGTCGCAGAGTCCGGCGCCAACGAAGGCTTCAACGCCAAGACCGGTGTCTACGAGAACCTGCTGCACGCAGGCGTCATCGACCCGGTCAAGGTCACCCGTTCGGCACTGCGCAACGCAGCGTCGATCGCGGCCTTGGTGCTGACCACCGAGACCCTGGTGGCAGAGAAGGCCGAAGAAGCAGACGAAGAAGCGCACAGCCACTAAGGCCAAGCGTGAAGCATGGGCATAGTGCCCGTGCGCGAAAGCCGCCGCCGGGACCAGCCTCAAGCTGGTTCCGGTGGCGGCTTTCTCCATGCTGCCTTCAGATAGCGAGACAGGTTGGAAAGCATGGAACCGGAAAAGCACGCCGGGTCCAAGCTGTGGCCAGGTAGTACGCCTGGCCAAGCTTCGAGCGGAGCCCCATGCATCTGGCAGAGTACATGCATCTTCCTGTCCTGAGCCGTAGCAACTGCCTTTTCGGCATCCCAATTGCGCCGCGTCGGGCCCAAGGCAGATTGCGCCATTGCATGTTGGCATAGCCCGAGATGCGTGGTTTTGAGCATGAACCGCCGGAATTCCGGTGACATTTTTCCAAGGAGCCGCAACTAAACCATCACAAGTCAGCACTATGGGAGCTTTCTGCATTCGAGGCAGAACAGTTGTGGAAAGCGCTAGATGGGGAAGAACGCGTGGTGCGGATTGATAAGATGGTTGGTTGTCTGACGTGATTCGAGAAGAAAGCGCCGAGGACCATTTCCTGTTCCCGACGAAAGCGCAGCCAGTGACCCATACCTTGGATCAGCCTCGGAAAACCACGGAACGTGCCGGTTTCCGAGTTGATTTGCAGGGACTTCGCGCCCTCGCAGTCCTGCTGGTGATGTGCTATCACATCTGGTTCTCCCGGGTCTCCGGCGGTGTGGACATCTTCTTGATGCTCTCCGCTTTCTTCCTGACTTCCTCCACTGCCCGGCGCATTGCCCGCGGGCAGCGCCCGCCCCTGCTGGACGGCTGGCTGCATCGATTTTCCCGCCTGATCCCGCAAGCCGCGGTGGTCATCATAGGCGTGGTCATCGCTGCGTGGATCATCCTGCCAAGCACCCGTTGGCTGGAACTGATTGACCAGTCCAATGCCTCCCTGTTCTATTGGCAGAACTGGTACCTCTCGAACCACCAGGTGGACTACTACGCCTTCAACACCGCTGCCGCCTCGCCGCTTCAGCATTTCTGGTCCTTGTCGGTTCAGGGCCAGATCTTCATCATCTGGCCGCTGGTGCTCGCCGGCAGCGCACTGGTCTGGAAGAAGTTCTTCTCCCGCCGCAGCTTCGCGCTGGTAGCCGGCAGCGCCTTCGGTGCCATCTTCGTAGGCTCGCTGGCATATTCCATCCACATCACAGCCACCAACCAGCAGGTCGCGTATTTCCACACTGGCGCGCGACTGTGGGAATTCGCGCTCGGCTCGCTGCTGGCTTTGGCCCTGCCATGGCTGTCCACCCTACCGGAGAAGATCCGCCGCATTGGCGGCTGGGCAGGACTGGTCACCGTGATCGGCAGCGGTGCCGTGCTCGATGTGCAGGGACAATTCCCGGGCTTCATGGCGCTGGTTCCCACCGTCGCCGCCGCGCTGGTGATTGCCGCCCCGGCTCCGCGCAGCTGGGCCAACCCATCCGGCCTGCTTTCCCTGCCCCCGCTGGTCAAGCTGGGCGACCTGTCCTACGGCATGTACCTGTGGCACTGGCCCATGCTGGTCTTCTACCTTGAGGTCTCCGGCAATGAGAAGGCGTCCTTCCTGGCTGGTGCCATCCTCATCGCGGCATCCATCGGCGCCTCGTGGTGCACCACCAAGTTCATTGAGAAGCCGGCCATCGCCTGGCAGGCCAGCCCAAGCTTCTCGCGCTTGATACCGCAGGCCGGCTTCAAGCTGATCGCCCAGTTCGCGGTTGTTGCATTGGGAATTGGCGTAGCCAGCCTCCCTGTACTGGCATGGGAGAACAATGTCGAGCACCGCCGTGCCCTGGCTGCGGCGCAGACCGATACCGACAACCCCGGTGCCAACGCGACCGAGGACTGGGATCCATCGCCTGCTGCTTTGACCTTGCCGCTGGCCACCGAGCTGGATAGCGAGTGGCAGACCCCGGGCATCGCCTGCGAAGGGCCCAACGCCCCCGAGGATAAGCGGATCCACTTCTGCGAGCAGGGCGGCGACTTTGACGGGGGAGCACCGGACCTGGTGCTGCTCGGCGATTCCCACATGCAGCACTGGTCTGCGGCGGCATCGGCAATGATCGAGGAAGCCGGCGGAAGCTGGATCCTGGTCTACGAGCCAGGATGCCGCTACGGTTCCGATGCGGATCGCGTGGATGAAACCTGCTCCGACTTCCAGGATGCCGCGCAGGACTATGTCGCGGATTTGGCGCCGCAAATGGTGCTGACCACCGCCAGCAAAACCGTTGCTGCCCCGGATGCCATGCTGCGCAGCCCGGGAGAGCAGGAAACCTTGGTGGACAACTACGCCGAGATGATCCAGCCGCTGCTGGATGCGGGAAGCCGCGTCATCGCGATGCGCGATACCCCGCGCTACACCTACTCCATTCCCGAATGCGTGGATTCCAACAAGGGCGAATTGGACAACTGCGATGGCTCGGCCGGCTACGCCTTGAATAGCGTGAACCCTGTAGAGCAGTTCCTGGATTCGAAGGATTACGGGAACCAGGTTGTTTCCCTCGACATGACGGGGTTGCTCTGCCCCGACGGGGTCTGCAAAGCTGTCATTGGAAATGTCCTGACGTATCTGGACGATTCGCACCTGTCCAAGACCTTCGTGCTCAGCGCCAAGCGCCAGTTCGCCACCTCCTTCAAGGAAGCAACAAACTGGGAATAAGTCACCATGGATACGGTGTGAAGCATGAGCTTGAACACAGTGCGCCACGAAGGAATAACTGGAACGCCAAAAGAGCTCTACCATTTAACCAACCTCCGCTGTCGCCCCGAAAGGTTTCCACGTGACTGAGTTCAACCCCTTTGCTTTTGAAGGACTCACCTACGACGACGTTCTGCTGTTGCCTGGCCCGACGGATGTGATTCCTTCGGAGGCGGACACCACCACTCGCTTCACCAAGCGCATCAATATCCAGGTGCCAATCAGCTCCGCCGCCATGGACACCGTGACCGAGGCTCCAATGGCCATTGCGCTGGCACGCCAGGGCGGCATCGGCGTGATCCACCGCAACCTGTCCATCGAGGACCAGGCTAAGCAGGTTGACCAGGTCAAGCGCAGCGAATCGGGCATGATCACCGACCCGGTCACCGTCCACCCGGGCGCCACCTTGGCCGACTGGGATGAGCTGTGCGCGCAGTACCGCGTCTCCGGCCTGCCGGTAGTCGACGAGAACCGCAAGTTGATGGGCATCATCACCAACCGCGACACCCGTTTTGTTCCACGCGAGCAGTACATGACCACCAAGGTCTACGAAGTCATGACCGGCATGCCGCTGATCACCGCCAAGGAAGGCGTATCGCGCGAGACCGTTATCGAGCTGCTGTCCAAGAACCGCATCGAGAAGCTGCCGCTGATCGATGACGAGGGCAAGCTGACCGGCCTGATCACCGTCAAGGACTTCGACAAGGCAGAGCAGTACCCGCTGGCCACCAAGGACGAGGACGGCCGCCTGCGCGTAGCCGCAGCCGTCGGCTTCTTCGGCGAAGGCTACGAGCGCGCCATGACCCTGATCGACGCTGGCGTTGACGCACTGGTTGTCGACACCGCCAATGGCCACTCGCAGGGCGTGCTCGACATGATCGCCCGTCTGAAGAAGGACCCAGCCGCTGCGCACGTGGATGTCATCGGCGGCCAGGCAGCAACCTACGACGGTGCCAAGGCGCTGATCGATGCTGGTGCCGACGCGATCAAGGTCGGCGTTGGGCCAGGCTCCATCTGCACCACCCGCATTGTTGCCGGCGTGGGCGTCCCGCAGGTAACCGCGATCTACGAAGCAGCCAAGGCCGCGATTCCAGCTGGCGTGCCAGTGATCGCCGACGGCGGTCTGCAGCACTCGGGCGACATCGGCAAGGCACTGGTTGCCGGCGCCGACTCGGTCATGCTCGGCTCCCTGCTGGCAGGCACCGCAGAATCCCCCGGCGATCTGGTCTTCATGGGCGGCAAGCAGTTCAAGGCCTACCGCGGCATGGGTTCGCTGGGCGCCATGGAAACCCGCGGCAAGAACACCTCGTACTCCAAGGACCGCTACTTCCAGGCGGATGCCCCATCGAACGAGAAGCTGATTCCTGAAGGCATCGAAGGCCAGGTGCCTTACCGCGGCCCGCTGTCCGCAGTCACCCATCAGCTGGTTGGCGGCCTGCGCCAGACCATGTTCTACGTTGGCGGACGCACCGTTCCGGAGCTGAAGGCACGCGGCAAGTTCGTCCGCATCACCGCTGCAGGCCTGAAGGAATCCCACCCGCACGACATCATGATGACCGTTGAGGCTCCGAACTACCGTTCGCGCTAAACGCATCTGATACGGAAACCCCACCAAGCAACGAGTTCTGCTTGGTGGGGTTTTTCGTTGCAACTTTCGCCGGAGTTCTCACGGCCACATGCCAATGTGCCAGTGGCAGCTACGAGGTCGGTTGCCCAATGCCAGGAGCAATACGGTTCGCAGCGGGGCACGAGCCGAGGTGCCCACGGGCGCAACGCCGCAGGCAATGCGTTCAGAAACGAATCAGGCTAGGGATGATCGTGTTTCCTAGAGGTCTGGTGGCCGATGGGGTTCGTCTTCAGCTTTCGAATGGAGGCCAATCTTCACGAGTTGCCACGTATTTGAATTCTCCATCTTGTGTAACCACTGTGACAGAGCGAAGGTTCTTGTCCTGTTCTCCGAACCGAAGCATCGTGTTGCTGCCTACATAGGCCAAATCGGACCGGGCATCGACTTTCCACTCATAGGGTTCAAGGGTAATCAGCAATTCACCGCATTCGGGCGCTTCAAAGGGAAGCATATGCCCATGTGGATCCGTTGGGTACCACTTCAGGAAATCCTCCGGCTCATGGATGTCCATGACAACGTCCTCCCAGCCCTCATTGATTTCGTCCATCCATTGCTGCATCTTCTCATCGGCCCAGTCCTGCAGCTCTTTGTCCGAATAGTCCTCGGGTGCTTTCGAAGCCGTCGGTTCTGCAAGTGCTGGCAGTTCGGATGTTTCCTGTTGCCCAGGAGCAGGCTCGACTGCAGTTGTGGAGGCCCGGACCTGCTCAAACCCGGTATAAATGCAAGATGCCAAAGCCAGAGCTGCGATGGCAAGCAGAGGCAAACAGGTCAGCGATTTGCGCACGGTTATCTTTCTGAAGACGAGGGGAGTGATGCTAGACGTCAGTCTAAGGGAACACAGAGACAAAGACGCCTCATCGCGATCTAGTGGACTCATGCGTGGGACTGACTTGTCCAGAAGCACAGTGCACAAGGCATCCAGTACCAGCGACCCCACGTAGAATGAAAGCTCGGCAATACCTCTCGGTGCGCGGGAACCACCCGCAAGTGAGCGAACGTCAACGAAGGACATCAATTTGGGTCAGCCAGCCAATCTGAAGAAGCAAACTCGCCAGCGAATGGAGCGCACGGGGGAGAGCTACACGACCGCGCGCAAGAACATCCTGGCCGGCAAGCCTGAAAGCCCGCGGGCAGCCCGCGCCGCGGCCGCACGCGACTACGCCAAGGAAGCACGCGAGAAGGCCAAGGCGCAAGCCAAGAAGGACAAGGAAGCTCCGGCAGCTTCGCCGGCTGACGAGTTACCTGAATACCCGGCACCAGAAGATGTCATCCAATACGATGCCGCGCTGTGGCACCGCGTGCTGGTTCAAGCTGGCGTCACCAACAAGCACACCGGCCAACCGCTGAGCCAGGCGCTGCTCGCCGGTCTTGCTGGCGGCATTGGCTTCATGGCCTTCACCCACGAAGGCGGCGAAGAAACCGCAGTAACCCTGGTGACCCGGCACAACCCGGAGCCGTACACCCAGAACCTGCTGGCCCGCTGCGGTGCCACGGTCACCGAACGCACCACCGGCTCAGCTGAACGCGCCGCCGAATACATGGACGCCGCCCTGGACGCGGGCCGCGCCGTCGTGGTTCGCGTGGCAATCAGCGCGCTGCCATGGATCGACGGCACTACGGTGGATGAAGCCGAGACCCTGGACCTCGCCGTGGTTGGCGAGCACAAGAAAGACCTGCTGGTTGATGACGGATCCGGTGCCCTGAACCTGATCAGCCCCAAGGAGTTGGCCGTCGCCCGTGCGATGCGCAAGAAGGAAAAGCACTGGCAGGCGTGGATCCCGTCCTCGCGCTCGCCGAAGACCGAAACCCTGGCCGCCAACGCTGTGGAGGCTATCGAGGAAACCACCGCTCGGTTGCTGGGCACCAGCGAGCTGTCCGGGGTCCCGGTGCACTTCGCCAAGAATTTCGGCATTACCGGAATGCGCACCTTGGCCACGCGACTGCGCGATTCCGAGTCCAAGACCGGCTGGTCCCAGATCTTCGCAAGCCAGCAAGCGCTGGCCAATGGCCTGGACCAGCTGGCCGGGTTCTTCTCTGATACGCGCTTCAGCGGTGAAGGCGCATTGCGCGGGCTATACTCCGACTTCCTTGCCGAAGCAGCCGAACTTCCGGGTCTCTCGGCGTTGGCAGCGCACGTGGATGCGTATCAGCAGTTGTCTGCGCAATGGGACGAATTCGCTGACCTGATCGATCCAGAGATCGAATTCTCACAGCGCGCAGAGCACTTCGCATTACTGGCAGACGCGATAGAGCGGATCGCCGAAGCCGAGGAGCAGGCCGCGACCGCCTTGGCCGCAACAGCAAAGCAGTTGGCCGCCAAGACGGCGAAGTAAATCTGGCTCAACATTCGCCCCGGCATCGGGTGATATTGCTCACCGAATGCCGGGGCATTGTTGTCCCGGTGCGCATCCAGCCGCCGGATGCCTCGAAGCTGTCGACGCCGCAGCATCTATGGCCAGCGCACTGCCAAAAGCGGGATTATCCCGGAATCTTGGTAACCTAGTTAGGTGAGTAACGAGATTGAGATCGGCCGCGGCAAGCGGGCAACTAAGGCATATTCCCTGGACGACGTAGCGATCGTACCGAATCGCCGTACCCGTGATCCGAAGGACGTATCGGTGTCCTGGCAGATCGACGCCTTCCAGTTCGACACCCCTATCCTGGGCGCACCAATGGATTCGGTGACCTCCCCGGCGACCGCCATTGCACTGGGCAAGCTCGGCGGACTGGGCGTGCTGAACCTCGAGGGCCTGTGGACCCGCTACGAGAATCCGGAAGCAGTGCTGGCTGAAATCGCCGGCCTGGAGTCCGAGGCGGCGACCCGCAACGACCCCAAGATCACCGCCAAGCTGCAGGAACTGTATGCGGCTCCAATCCAGCCAGAGCTGATCACCTCGCGCATCTCCGAGATCCGCGACTCGGGTGTTGTCGTTGCCGGCTCGCTGACTCCGCAGCGCACCCAGGAGCACTACAAAACCGTGGTCGCCGCTGGCGTTGACATCTTTGTCATCCGCGGCACGACCGTCTCGGCCGAGCACGTCTCTAAGACCACCGAACCGCTGAACCTGAAGCAGTTCATCTATGAACTCGACGTCCCAGTGATCGTCGGCGGCGCAGCTGGCTACACCCCGGCCATGCACCTGATGCGCACCGGCGCAGCAGGCGTGCTGGTCGGCTTCGGTGGCGGCGCATCCTCGACCACCCGCCGCACCCTGGGCATCCATGCCCCGATGGCTACAGCAATTGCCGACGTGGCAGCTGCCCGCCGCGACTACATCGAAGAGTCCGGCGGACGCTACGTCCATGTCATCGCCGACGGCGGCATGGGCAACTCCGGCGACATCGTCAAGGCCATCGCCATGGGCGCCGACGCAGTGATGCTTGGTACCGCGCTGGCCCGCGCCGATGAAGCGCCAGGCGCTGGTTACCACTGGGGCATGGAAGCTGTTCACGAGGCCAGCCCACGCGGCGACCGCGCCAAGGTCGGTACCGTCGGCTCGCTGGAGAAGGTACTGCACGGCCCATCGCATGAGACCAACGGCACCTCGAATCTGGTTGGCGCGCTGCGCCGCTCGATGGCCACCACCGGCTACTCGACGCTGAAGGAATTCCAGCGCGTCGATGTCGTGCTTTCCCCTTACGAATCGGATCGCTTCTAGCGGATCTCGATCTGGCCCCGTTCTTCTGCTGAAGGGCGGGGCCAGTGCCATGTGCACGCTGGGTCTCAACGAATGGATAAGCAAGTTGGTTCCACCAGCGGAAAATAAGGCAACAGGGCTAATCTCACGCCCTTGCATTTCGAGTTCTACGCCAAATAGAAGTACCGTTAGAGTGTGCTTAAAACCGCTCTGAAGCCCAAATGGATCGCCGCCCTGCTTGCCGCGCTAGCGATCGCCACCGGATTCGTCCTGCTCTCCGGATGGCAGTTTGGCGCCTCTGAAACCGAGCCGCCGGTCAAGATCGACAAGACCGAGAAGCCGGTTGCGCTGATCGAGCATCAGGAAGTCGGCAAGGAACTGCTGGGCATCAAGGCAGACCAGATCATCACCATGGAGGGCGAATTCGTCCCGGGCACCGATCAGCTGATTTCGCCGCGGCTCAATGGGGAACAGCGCGGTGTCTGGGTGGTCACCGAGTTCAAGGTCGAGGGCGCGGACAAGGACGCCGGCATCGCCGTGGTACGCGGCTGGCAGCCTGAAGCAACCAAGCCTGCACCGGCACCGGAGGGCGAACTGGAAATCACCGGCCGCCTGCTGCCAAGCGAAGGCCCGGAATTCCGCGTGGACCTGCGCAGCCCGACGCTGCCTACGGTCGCCTCGGCGCAGCTGGCGAACATCTGGGATTCGATCCTCTATGAAGGATTCGTCTCGGCCCACGAAATCACCACGGCCAAGGGCGAGGCCGCAACGCAGGCGGGCCTGGAGCTCGTCCTTGTCGGCCCGCAGCCCCAAGGAGGCCAGATCAACTGGCTGAACGTCTTCTACGGCCTGGAATGGGTCCTCTTCGCAGGCTTCGCCATCTTCCTCTGGTACCGCATGGTGCGCGATGACTACCAGCGAGACCTTGACGAGATTGCTGAGCGCGCCGCCGAAGCACATCACAAGGGCGGCAATGCCACCCAGGCTGACAACAGCAACGAATAGCATTTCACGCACACCGCACTTCTTACCGAAATCGGAAGGAACCACCAACGATGTCCAGCACCACCCCGGCACCGAAGCCCCGGAAATTCGGCGGCACACCTAAGCAGATCCGCGCAGCCGCGAACTTCTACAAGGTCTTCGCCTACGTCACCGGCGTGATGCTGCTGCTGCTCGTGCTGGAAATGATCTTCAAGTACTTCTGGTCCTTGGAACTGTTCGTGGGCGGCACCCTGGTGGATGGCACCGCCAACGCCATCGGCATGTACAACCGCGCCGAGGTAGCCGGGGGACTGAACCTCTCGCTGGGCATCCTGATTGCGCACGGCTGGCTCTACGTGGTGTACCTGTTTGCAGACTTCCGCCTGTGGTCGCTGATGCGCTGGCCGTTCATGCGCTTCATAACGATTGCGCTCGGCGGCGTGGTTCCATTCCTGTCCTTCTGGACCGAAGCCAAGGTGCACGCTGAAGTTGATCGCGAGCTGGCGGCCCATCCGAAGGCGGCCAAGCGCTACTGACACTGCAGCGCAGTGCATTCCAAGGGCGGATCGGTTCATCGCAGATGAACCGATCCGCCCTTGCTTTTGCCAAAAATGCACTTGGTGACGCTGATGACATCACCTTGGCTGTTTCGCGCGCAGTGAACCGCGTAGACTGTAACGGTGACTACTGCTCCCCTCAATCCAGAACATAAGCCGGTTCTGGTCGTCGACTACGGGGCCCAATACGCGCAGCTCATTGCTCGCCGCGTACGCGAGGCCCGTGTGTACTCGGAGATCGTTCCGCACACCCTGTCCACCGAAGCCATCCTGGCCAAGAACCCTGCTGCGATCATCCTTTCCGGTGGTCCTTCCAGCGTCTATGCCGATGGCGCCCCTTCCGTAGGGGCCGACCTGTTCGAGGCCGGCGTCCCGGTCCTGGGCATCTGCTACGGCTTCCAGGCCATGGCTAACGCCCTGGGCGGCACCGTGGCCGAGACCGGCCTGCGCGAGTACGGCCGCACCGCAACCACCTTCGAGGGCGAAGCCCGCTCCATCCTGGCAGGCGCCGCACAGGCGCCTACCGTCTGGATGAGCCACGGCGACGCCGTCTCCCAGGCGCCGGAAGGCTTCGAGGTCCTGGCCACCACCGCTGGTGCTCCCGTGGCGGCGTTCGCCAACGAAGCCAAGCGCCTGTACGGCGTGCAGTGGCACCCGGAGGTGAAGCACTGCGAGTACGGCCAGGACGTCCTGGAGAACTTCCTGTACAACGGTGCCGGCCTGAAGGGCGACTGGACCGCGGACAACATCGCTGACGAGCAGATCGAGCGCATCCGCGCCCAGGTCGGCACCGGCAAGGCCATCTGCGGCCTGTCCGGCGGCGTGGACTCCGCTGTGGCAGCTGCCCTGGTGCAGCGCGCCATCGGCGACCAGCTCACCTGCGTGTTCGTGAACCACGGCCTGCTGCGCGAAGGCGAAGCCGAGCAGGTTGAGAAGGACTTCGTCGCTTCCACCGGCGCGAAGCTGTACATTGCCGACGAGCGCGAGCGCTTCCTGACCGCGCTGGACGGTGTCACCGACCCGGAGACCAAGCGCAAGATCATCGGCCGCGAATTCATCCGCGCGTTCGAAGCAGCCGAAGCTGCGATCATCGCCGAGGCCGCTTCCGAGGGCGAGCCGGTGAAGTTCCTGGTCCAGGGCACCCTGTACCCGGACATCGTCGAATCCGGCGGCGGCGAAGGCACCTCCAACATCAAGAGCCACCACAACGTGGGCGGCCTGCCAGAGGATCTGCAGTTCGAACTCGTCGAGCCGCTGCGCACCCTGTTCAAGGATGAGGTGCGTGCCGTGGGCCGCGAGCTGGGCCTGCCTGAGGAAATCGTTGGCCGCCAGCCGTTCCCCGGCCCGGGCCTGGGCATCCGCATCATCGGTGCGGTCAACGAGGAGCGCCTGGCCATCCTGCGCAAGGCCGACGCGATTGCCCGCGCCGAGCTGACCGCTGCTGGCCTGGACGACGAGGTCTGGCAGATGCCGGTAGTGCTGCTCGCCGACGTGCGCTCGGTTGGCGTTCAGGGCGATCACCGCACCTACGGCCACCCGATCGTGCTGCGTCCGGTATCCTCCGAGGATGCCATGACCGCCGACTGGTCGCACCTGCCATACGATCTGCTCTCGAAGATCTCCAACCGCATCACCAATGAGGTCGATGGGGTGAACCGCGTGGTTCTGGACGTCACCTCCAAGCCACCGGGAACCATCGAGTGGGAGTAAATCCCGTAGCCTGGAATTCCCCTGCCTGCTGCCGCGCTTGCGGCAACAGGCAGGGGAATTTTTTGCGTTCTGGCGCGCGGAACCCTCTTGAGGGTCAAGGCAGCGTCGCGAAGCAGACATCGTAGTTGGAAGGTGGCCGCAAGCGCATCATGGCCAATGGGCGCAGATCGTGCAAGAGAGCGCGGGCCACACGCCACGGCTTCATGAAATCGCGCATCCAACATCCGCAGTTTGCTGAGCGAGGCCCATAAGCGAACACCGCGAGCATGAGCTTGCGCATCCCGCGGTTAAAACGTGTTTCGCGCACCGGTTCTGCACTGTCGGTGCACTACGTTAGAAAGAGGCGTATCTGCACCTGTGGTGCGCCCGAATGTGGTCGGTTCAGTGAAGGGAATGACTGTCGTGACTAGTGGACAGAATGCTGCCGCCGAGCGTGTAGCTGCCTGGGTTAAATCGCTGGGGCAGAGTGCCGGGGCGGATACGACCCTGCGGTTTGCTCCGTCGACCTCCAATAGCATCGACATAACCCATGCCAATCCATCGGGCTTGGCCCAGTTCCTTGCCGGGCGGAGAACCCGCCTGTCCACCCTGCTGCATGATGCGGACCAGTACGCCACCGCGCGCCGCACCGCCCGTGCGCTGTCGGCCAAGATCAGTGAACTGTGGGAAGAACGCGGCATCGATGTCGGCTACCTGGCCGCCGGTGTCGCCAACTGGCGTGCCGTCCATGATGGCAAGAGCGAGCCGGTTTCCGCTCCCATCATGCTCGGACGCATCACCCTGGCCAAGCATGTGGACGCCGACGACTACGACCTGCAGCTCGTAGGGCGCGCTACCGTATCCCCGGCGTTCGTGCGACAGTTCGAGGCCGACCACAACGCCAAGGTCGACGTCGACGCCGTTGATGCCGCCGCCTATTCCATCGCCCGCTTTGATCCGGTCCGGGGCATGGATGCCCTGCGCCACCAGATGGCCGAGGTCCCCGGCGTAGTCGTGGGCCACCGCCTGCTGCTCTCCACCTTCTCCGAACTGATGGACCCGGCAGACCCGGCCAAGCTCAACGGCTCGCACCCGGTCATCGAGGCACTGATCCGCTATGACACCGTGGTAAAGCAGGCAGGGAACAGCCAAAGCAGCAAGACCTCGGAGGCGCTGGCCAACCTGGTGGCTTCAAAGCCGGGCGCCGCGAAGCCCGAGGATTCGAAAGCCGAAGGATCGAAGCCCGAGGACGCCACCGAGGATCCTGCTGCAAAGAAGCAGGACGGGCAGCCAGCCGCGCAGGCTGGCGAGGCCAAGGGCAATGAAGGCTCCGGTTCGAGGCTGAGCCGCGTGAAGAACATCCTCAAGGAAAGCGCGCGCTCGCGGAAGCAGGGCGCAGTCTCCGAGGAATCGTCGGCCCGCAAGGTCCACACCGGAACCACGACCATCGCCAAGTCTTCCGATGATCGCGATCCGGAAGACGAGCTGTTCCTGCTGGACGCCGATGAATCCCAGTCCAAGATGCTCGACTACATCGCCGCTGGCGAATCGGTGGCCATCAATGCCGCCGCCGGCACCGGTGCCACCCAGACCGCATTGAATGCCGCCGCGCTGCTGGCAGCCCAGGGCAAGCGCGTGCTGGTTGTTGCCGAACAGCGCTCCGCTGCAGAGGAATTCGTGTCTCGCTTCAACGAGCAGCTGGATGCCGGCAGCATGCTGCTGGAACCGAATGAGGATCCCGAAGCGCTGCGCGCCATGCTCACCAAGGCGATCCTGCGCAATGAACGCGCCGCCGAGCCGCAGCTGGGCTCCATGTTCAAGCGCCTGCGCGAATCCCGCCATGCGTTGCACGAGCATGTGAAGTCGCTGCACTCGGTCCGCAGCCGCTGGGGCTGCTCGCCGTACCAGGCGATGCAGGAGCTGGCACGCCTCTCCGCACTGGAACCAGCGCCATCCACCACCGTGCGCCTGAAACGTTCGGTGCTCGATTCCATGGGCCAACGCGGACATGTTGCCGCGCAGCTCAAGCGCGCCGCCCAGCTCGGCGCCTTCTCCAAGGTGCACACCACCAGCCCTTGGCACGGTGCTCCGCTGCGCAACACCGAAGCCACCGAGAAGGCCCTGAACCTGGCCAGCGGCCTGGGTCGCGACCTGCCAATCCTGCATGACCACATGCTGCAGATTGCCGAGCGTTCGCAGATCAGGCTGGAAGAAAGCTACGACAAGTGGGGAGACCAGCTGCAGCTGCTGGTCGCCGTCCGCGGCTCGCTGGACAAATTCGAAGCCGATATCTTCGAGGGCGATATCGACGATTTGATCGCCGCCACCGCAACCAGCGCATGGCGCCGTGAACACGGTGTCGAGATGGGTTCGATTGTCCGTTCCCGGCTGCGCAAGATCGCCAAGGAATACGTCCGTCCAGGCATGCACGTCGCCGACCTGCAGTCCGCACTGCAAGCCGTATCGGTCCAGCGCGATGCGTGGCGAGCCATCGCCACAAGCCAGCGCAACCCCCAGGTCCCGGGCGGACTGCTGGATGTCGAGGCCGGCTACCATGACGCCGGTGCCCGCATCGACAAGCTGGCCGAAATGCTGCCATCCTCCCTGGGGTCGCGCCTGCGCGAAATGCCGATCAAGGAACTGCTCTCGGTGATCGCCTCGCTTGTTGAACGCCGCGAGGACCTGGGAGAGTTGCCCGAACGCACGCTGATCTCCGAGCAGCTGGCCGAAGCCGGTCTCGGCGATTTGCTCGATGACTTCGCCGAACGCGAGATCGATGCCGACCAGGTAGACAGTGAATTGGAACTTGCCTGGTGGCAGTCCGTGCTGGACGCCATGATCTCAGGCGATGACTTCCTTGCCATGAACGACGGATCCAAGCTGGAGAAGATCGAAGCGGACTACCGGCTGGCTGACGGTGCGCATATCGCCGCCGGACCGCAGCGCATCCGCTGGGCGCTGGCCCGGAACTGGAAGGCCGCGCTGGCTGACCACCGTGCCGGCTCGCGGGCGCTGCGCGAGATGCTCAAGGGCGGAACCCCGAGCATTGCAGGGTTGCTGGATCTTGGCGCGCCGCTGGCCAATTCGCTGACTCCTGTCATCGTTTCGGCTCCGCTGCTGCTGGGCAGCGCTCTGCCGGAGGACACGAAGTTCGATGCCGTCATCCTGCTTGAAGCCAACTACCTGACCCTGCGGGAAGTCCTGGATGCGATCCGCCGCTCCGAGCAGGTCATTGCCATCGGCGATGAAATGCTCGGTGGCCCGAAACGCTTCGAAGTCTCCGTGGACCCCACCGCCCGTGTGCGCGAGCAGGGCGTGGATCGTTCCGCGCTGGAAGCGTTGAATAAGGTGCTAGTCACCGGTTCGCTGTCCACCGTGTACCGCGGAATCGACGAAGGCCTGGTGGAACAGCTGTCCACCACCTACTACGACGCTGCGCTCTCGCGCCTGCCGATGGCGGTGAACCTCACCGGCAACTCGTCGCTGCTGCGCGGCGAATATGTCCCGGATGCCACCGGATCGCTGTCCAGCAGCGAAGATGGCGTGCAGACCACCGCCGCTGAAGTGGCGCGGGTAGTGGACCTGGTCTTCGAGCATTTCAAGAACCACGGCGGAGAATCGCTGGCGGTCATTGCCTCGAACCGCAGCCATGCCTCGGCCATCGCCGAAGCGATCCGTGTCCAGCTGCCAAACCACAAGTACGCGATGGAGCACCTGCGCTCCAAGCGCGAACCATTCGTGGTGACCACCATGGACCGGCTGATCGGCCTGCGCCGGGATTCGGTGATCTTCGCCTGGGGCTACGGACGTACCCCGCACGGCAAGACGCTGCACGAATTCGGCGCCTTGTCCCGCGAGGGCGGCGAGCAGCTGTTCGTCGCCGCGATGACCCGATCGCGCACCCGCATGACCCTGGTTTCCAGTCTGCTGCCGGAAGACGTCGACCTGAACCGCGTCTACCGCGGAGCCCGCCAGTTCTTCGAGCTGTTCGGACGCGTGCAGGCCGGGGATTCCGGAGTCAGCTCGATGCGCAACCCGCGCTTCGACCCATTGGTCTCGGATCTTGCCCGACGCTTGCGCGAAAGCGGTGCGATCGTTTCCGAGGACTACCGTGGCGTGCTGGATTTGTCGGCACATGCCTACGACTCGGCGCACACCGGCATCCGCCCGCTGGCCGTGGTCTACGACGGCACCGAGCACTATGCGGGCCTGACCGTGCGTGAGCGCAGCCGCCTGCGCCCGGAATTCTTCGAGAAGCACGGTTGGCGTTATGTTCCGCTGTGGACCATCGATGTCTTCACCGACCCGGGTGCTGTCGCCGATCGCCTGGCCCATGCCCTGGGCCTGAAAAAGACGACGGCTGCTGAACAGCCATCGGCCCGCAGCGGCATGGCCGCCGCTCGACCAGTCTCGGCCCGTGAAGTCACCACCGAGCCGGAGGAGCCGAAGGAAAAATCGAAACTGCTGAAGTCCACCAAGACGCGCCAGGAACCCAAGGCAGAGAGCAAGCAGGAAGCAGCGGTTGCTGACAGCGCGGCCAAGGCCGGAACCGAGTCGCCTGCCAAGGACGATGCAGGCAAGCCGGTGACCCCAGCACCTGTGCCAGCCACCAGCAAGATCGATGAATCGGAACCGAAGAAGCCATGACTTCTGAGCAAGAACCAACGCGCGGCCGCCGCAAGCGGCCGCGCGTTGTGGCACCGCCGCAGCATTTGGCTGCACGTGTCGAACTGACCGGCAGCTACACACCGGTGCCCCATTCAGAATCCGTCAACCGTGCGCTAGCGGGCCCGCAGGGTGCCGGTGCGCCCGAGAACACGATGGCGGCAGCAGCCAAGAAGCGCACCACCGATCCGCTGGCTGATTTGCTCGCCAAGGACCAAGACCCGCGAAATTGGGGCGACTCCAAGGAAGATCTTGCTGAAACTATGAAGCGCGAGAAGCCGCCGCACTGGGGCTGAACGCCTAATTCACCAAGACGGCTGAAACCTTGCCGCGCGATACCGCCCCTGCCAGATCATCCGAGAGGCTGTTGGCCGCCGCAACCACGACAATCCCCTCGCCGGTCGGGGCAGCGCTGCTGAGCATGCCGAATTCAGAATCAGTGGCATTATCCGGAACCCAGAGCACCGGCACCGCTTTGGCGATGGTTTGCGAGCTGATTTCCTTCTCAAAACCGTCGCCGGTGGTCAACACAATATCCACCAATTGCCCAGGATGCAGCAGCGTCACCGTGGCCGGGTCGCTCAGACGCAGCGGAACTGCGACGGTACCTTCCGGTGATCCGTGCAAAAGATGCGGTCCCACCAGCGAATAGTCGCGCAGCACCGTTCCTGCACGCAGTGCCACGGCCGCGCGTTGCCCTGCTACGGCCTCAATGCCTTCAAAGACCTCGGCATCATGCGGGTCGAGCCGCACAGTTTGCACCTGCAGCTGGTTGGCGGATATCCGGGAACCGGCGGGAATGTCGCTGAGCGCCACTACGACCTCGCGTTGGGCCAATTGCCCGGAAGAAAATACATTGAGCATGCCTGCCAAGGCGAGCAACGCGCAGGCAATGGCCAATGGCTTTCGATAGCGGCGCAACAGCTCATTGCGATTACGGACCGGCCTGATTTTCGGCTTGGGAATCACCGGAGGACGGGGCGCGGCTTGGGTCCTGGAGAAGTAGCTCATATCCCCATGCAACCTGCCAGCACTGGAAACCGTGGCCCGCCGCCCGCGAGCTGTGGGTAAATCAGATGATCTGATGCACCTGCTGTGGCGTGAACACCAAGTCCACCGGCTGGTCATGTTCGTCAATCCGGAAAGCACCGGTTGGAACATACTCATGCTCGTACACCACCGCAGCTACCCGTACCGGGGCGTCTTCGATCAACGGCAGGAAGCGATCGTAATAGCCACCGCCCTGGCCCAGGCGCAATCCGTCCTCGTCGATGGAAAGGGCTGGCATGATCAATGTATTGATCTCGTCGAAGAGTTCCGTGCCGATCCGTTCGCCCACAGGTTCCATCACCGGGGCCAAAGCGCTCGGCGCGAATTCCATGCCGGGGGTGTACTCGACCCATGACAGCGCATAATCCGGTTCGCACACCGGCAGATAGACGTCAATGCCCTCATTGACCAGTGCATCCAACAACGCCTCGGTTGGCGGTTCATCTGGACCGGAGCAGTAGGCCGCGACCTTCTGGACGACTCCGGTGCTTTGGCTCAGGTAGCCGATCACCGTGCGGGCCAGATCCTGGCCGAGCTGCTCGCGCTGGATCGGATCAAGCGCCCTGCGCCAACTGCGGACGGCGGCACGTGCGGCCTTCTTGTCGGATCCAGGATGCTGGTCAGCGGTGAGGTTCATGCCTACAGCTTACGCGTACGCAATGAATCGCTGCCCGCTGGTGCCGTTGCCGGCTGCGGGCATGACGAAGTAATACGATGTGCACATGTTCATCTCTCGTCGGGCAAAGCACCTGGTTCCGTATCTGGCCTCGGAACGGCTGCTGCTGCGCCAGCTGACTGCGCGGGATGAGGCCGAGTGGATCAATCTGCGCTATGCCAATGCCAAATGGCTCAAGCCGTGGGATCCCACGAGTCCCTTGGGCCCGCCGGAATCCATGACCTTTCGGGAGATGCTCAGGGCGAGGGACGAATCGGCAATTGACGGAAGCGGATACTCCTGGGCACTGGCCCTTCCCCAGCTGCATAGGGGGCGCCCGCCACTGATCGGGCAGGTTTCCGTGTCTTCCGTGCAATACGGGGCCGCACGCACAGCGTCCATCGGTTATTGGATTGACCGCAATCATGCCGGGTTCGGCCTGATGCCGGAAGCCTGCGCCTTGGTCATCGACCACTGCTTCGAGCAGTTGCAGCTGCACCGCATGGAAATCAATATTCGTCCGGAGAATGCCGCCAGCCTTCGCGTTGTGGACAAGCTCGGTTTCCGCGATGAGGGCCTGCGCAAGGATTATCTGCACATCGACGGGCAGTGGCGGGATCACCGCACCTTCGCGTTGACCCGCGAAGAGCTGAAAACTCCGATGCTCGAACGCATCTACGAATACTGACCCGGATTCCGTGCTATTTCGTTCAATCAAGCTCTGATATGAGCAAACCGGATCGAAAACATGCGGACACGCCTAGGGATGTGCGTGAGCGCGCACCCAAGGTTGCATAGTGTTGATTTGACGGAACCATATTTGGTTCCACAAGGATTTGACCGAATCAATCGGTGATGGAGGACCCACATGGCTGACACGTCACAGAGCGCTCCGCAGGAAAGTGCTGCGACCAAACTCAAGATTCGTGTGCGCTATGGCCGGTTGTCCGTCGCACTCGTTGGTGCCTTGGCAGTCATCGCGACCGTTGTCGGTCTCATCCTGGCTCCGTTCACGGCCCTGACCTTTGGTGCCGTCGGCTTGTTCGCGCTGGTTGCCGTCGCTTCCTTCGCCACCCTGCGCGGCCTGGCTGTGCGCGACCGCAACCGCAAGCTGCTTGAGTACCTCGAAGCCACCCGGCAGAAGGCGCTGCAGACCCCGGCCTTCGACGACGCCGCCAATCAGGTCGTCTCGCGCAAGCATGAAAAGGACGAGGTCTTTGACGCCCGACCAGGTTCTTCCCGCCGTGCTCCAGCAATTACCGCTGAAGAGCTGCGTGCCGAAGCGCTGCGCGTGGCGCACGGCCACGGCGGCGTGAAGCAGCCAGAGACATGGGAGCCAACGCGTGTCCCGAAGCCTACCTATGTGGAAGCCACTGAGCGGATTGCCAAAACTGCGGAAAAAGCAGCTGAGCAGGGTGCACATCGTACCCACAAGCCTGCGCTTCCAGTCCAGCAGCAGTTGCGCCCGAGCAAGCAGATCAGCCTGAAGGCATCGGAGGACGCCAAGCGCCTGGCTGCCGAGGTATCAGCTGAAGAGCGCGCAGCAGTTCCATCGGTTGCTGCCAAGCGTTCCGAGAGCGCTCCGGCAGACAAGGAAGCCGTTGCTCCGGTGGCTCCGGCGCCAGAAGCCGCGCCGGCAGTTTCCGCAGCTTCCAAGCCTCGGCTGAACCTCGATGCGGTCATGCAGCGCCGTCGCGCATAGGACATCCACGCTCAACGACGTGTGGCCCGGACCCTTTTCCCAAGGTCCGGGCCACACGTCTATGAATTGCTGTCAGCTGATCATGTCCTCGAATGGCAGCGGTCCGCGATTGCCGCGGTGATGAGCGAAGACCAAGGTGGTTTCGGTATGGCCCACCGACTCATCGGTCGCCAGGTTATCAAGCACCCAATCCCGCAGCGCATCGGTGGAGCCAACCGCGATATGCAGCAGGTAGTCGGTGCCGCCGGATACATGGAACATGGAGAGGACCTCAGGCAGCTGCGGAATGCGTGCCACGAACGCATCGATTTTCTCGCGATCGTGCGCCCGCAGCTTGACCGAGATCAATGCCTGCACGGTACGGCCGACAGCTGCCAATGACACCTCGGCGTGGTAGCCGGTGAGGATGCCGCGTTCGACCAGGGAACGGGTACGCAGCAGCGCAGTGGATGGTGCGATGCCGGCACGCTGTGCGAGGGTCGCGTTGGAGATACGCGCATTCGCGACCAATTCGTCGATGATGATTCGATCGATTTCGTCCAGATCGACGTTTGATGAAAGCTCTGATTGCTGGGCCATAATAATATTTCATCATATTCGCAAGGCATCAGCGGGATCTTTGAGGTAAAAATCGGAGTATGCCGTCCGCGTACGAACAAATAATCGGTGAACAAACGGATATATTGGGGATATGACACGTCGTTCTGAGCACACCGGTGAATCCTTCGATACCAGGCTGGCAGCCTATTGCTTGGTGGAACACGAAGGAAAGGTACTGCTTACGCTCTGGGATATGCGTCATCGCGATCCGCGCTTCACGCCGCGCTGGTCCCTTCCAGGTGGCGGTATCGACTTGGGGGAGCCTATCGAGGAAGGCGCCCGCCGTGAGGTCTATGAAGAGACCGGCTACGCCGTAGACGCATTGGAGCTCCTGGATGTCACCACGGGAGTTATTCCCGGTTCGAAACGCTACTCGGGCGAAGGCCACGCCATGCAAACGGTGGCCGTCACCTATCGTGCCAGGCTGACCGGTGGCGAATTGCGCCATGAAGTCAACGGCTCGACCAGCCAGGCGGCCTGGTTCACGCGCGAGGAGATTGCCAAGCTGAACTGCATTGAACGCGTCGAGAGCATTTTGCGACTGACCGCACCCGGCAAGTAGCAACGGATAGCAGGTGACCTGCCCTAGAATCAATAGGGACATGAACTTGCGAAATTCCATCACCGTCGGCACGCTCAGCGCAGCACTGCTGCTCACCCTGTCTGCGTGCACTGAAGACGAAACGCCAACAACAGAGCAGAGCAAGGAGATCACCTTGCGGATTGCTGCCGGCACCCAGCCGGCTGACCAGGCCCTGGCCCATGTCTACGCCAACGCCTTGAAAGCCGAAGGCTATAAGGCATCGCTGAACGAGCCAGCGGCGAATCCCTACCAGCAGGTTGTTGATGGAAAAGCCGACCTGGCGTTGGACCAAGCGGCCAAAGCACTGTCCCTCGCTGCTGATCCGGCAGCTATCACCGGCGAAGACCAGCTGCTCAGTGCCGAGGAATCCCAAAGCCTGCGCAGTGCCATCAATGACGCTGAGGGTAAAGTGACTGCTTTGGAGCTCAGCCCTGCTGATGCCGGCAAGATCCTGGTCATGAGCCAAGCTCAGGCAACCCTGCACAAGGTCGATTCCGTAGAAACCCTGATTGCTGCCTGCGCTGATCTGACGATCATCAGCGATGAAGCCAGCTCCGAATCCTTGAAAACTGCATTGAAGGATGCGGGCTGCGAGAAGCCAAAAGTCGTAGAAGAACAGACCGCGAACTTGGCAGGCAAGCTGCGCACTTCGGTGGACAGCGCGGTGGTGCTGAGCGCCGGAAATGCAGTCATCTCGGATGAGGGCTTCTACAGCATTCCGGGAAGCGCAAGCTTCTTCAACGCGGAGAATTACATGCTGCTGGCCGATGACGACGTGGATGACAAAGCTCGGGCGCAGTTGAACACCATCACCGGTGAATTCTCGCAACAGTCGCTCGTTGACCTGAATCGGATGGTCAGCCAAGAAGACGGCCTGAGCCCGGAACAAGCGGCCGCCCGTTGGGAATGGATCATTGAAGAGTAGGCCCTAGCCAGCGCTCCCAAGATTTCGGCCGCTGACCATAGCGGTCGAGTAATAAGGTGTGTGGATCGCACCTGACGTGAGAAAGTGTAATTATGGCAGAATTCAAGCAATCAACGAAACTGCACAATGTCCTCTACGATATCCGTGGCCCGCTGTTGGAGCATGCCACGCGCATGGAGTCCGAAGGACACCGGATCCTGAAGCTGAACATCGGCAATCCCGCGCCATTCGGCTTCGAGGCGCCTGATGCGGTGCTCGTTGACATGATTCGCAACCTGCCTAATGCCCAGGGCTACTCGGATTCCCGGGGTATTCTCTCGGCACGCACCGCCGTCTCCCAGTACTACCAGACCCGTGGCATCCAGACCATCGGCGTTGACGACATCTACCTGGGCAACGGCGTCTCCGAGCTGATCACCCTCTCGCTGAACGCGCTGCTGAACAACGGCGACGAGATCCTGATTCCAGCCCCCGACTACCCGCTGTGGACCGCATCGGTTTCGCTGGCTGGTGGCACCCCGGTGCACTACCTGAATACCGAAGAAGAAGGGTGGCTTCCAGATCTTGAAGATATGGAAGCGAAGATCACCGATCGCACCAAGGGCATTGTGATCATCAACCCGAATAACCCCACCGGTGCGGTGTACCCGAAGGAAACCCTGGAGGGCATCCTCGAACTGGCGCGCAAGCATGGGCTGATCGTGTTCTCTGACGAGATCTACGAAAAGATCCTCTACGACGACGCAGTGCACATCAATACCGCTTCGTTGGCAGATGACGTGCTGATCCTGACCTTCTCCGGCCTGTCCAAGGCCTACCGCGTGTGCGGCTTCCGTGCGGGCTGGATGGCGATCTCCGGGCCCAAGCACCAAGCCGGGGATTACATCGAAGGCATCAATCTGCTGACCAACATGCGACTTTGCGCCAACGTGCCGGCGCAGCACGCAATCCAAACCGCCTTGGGCGGCTACCAGTCGATCAACGACTTGATCCTGCCTGGCGGACGCCTGCTCGAACAGCGCGACGCGGCCTACAACTTACTGACCGCAATTCCAGGAGTGAGCGTGCAGAAGGCCAAGGGTGCGCTCTACATGTTCCCAAAGCTGGATCCAGAGGTATACCCGATCCACAATGACGAGACTTTTGCCCTTGAACTGCTTAAGGCGCAGAAGATCCTGATTTCCCAGGGCACCGCCTTCAATTGGGTCCGTCCTGATCACTTCCGCTTGGTCACTTTGCCGAACGTGCGCGACCTGACTGATGCGGTGGGACGCATCGGACAGTTCCTGGAGGACTGGCGTACTCGCGCCTAACTTGACTAGAACCGAACAGGCCCAGAATCGCTGACGTGATTCTGGGCCTGTTGTAATTAAAGGGAGCGCCAGGAGAGCAAGGTCCCGGGAGGTCCGGGGTGCTTCGTGGAGGCAACTGCGGCAGGGGGGGAGCGTTGGCCATGCCCTCTTCTCACCATGCCACCAGCGACAGTAGGCTGACTACAACGAAGAGCAGTACTTCCACACATGCCTGAGGAGTCATTGATGAGCGCTTACCCTGCAAACCTGATCGAAGCTTTGCGTGCAGAACCTGGCCTGAAGCTTTCTCAGCGTGCGACCAAGGATGCTCAGTGGTGGCCGGCGGATGCCCCGCAGGACAAGAAAGCTGCAGAGAAACGCATGGACGAGCTGGCACCGCTGCTCTCGGAATTGCAGGAACGGTTGTTTGCCGCCTCGGTATCTGGCGGGACAGCGCCTGCAGTGCTGCTCATGCTGCAAGGAATGGATACTTCGGGCAAGGGCGGGATTGTCCGCCATGTCCTGGGCATGCTGGATCCGCAGGGCGTCGAGCATCATGCCTTCAAGGCGCCTACCGAAGAAGAAGCGGCGCATGATTTCCTGTGGCGCATCACCAAGCAATTGCCTGCCGGGGGACTGGTAGGAGTCTTTGACCGTTCCCACTATGAAGACGTGCTGGTCGCCAAGGTGAAGGGTTACGCAAGCCCGGATGTGATCGAATCACGTTACGGGAAAATCGTCGACTTCGAGAAGCAGTTGCTTGAGCAGGAAATCCTTCCGATCAAGGTGATGCTGCACATCAGCCGCGAGGAACAATACGAGCGGCTCGCGGAGCGCTTGGAGCGTGCCGACAAGCATTGGAAGTATTCGCCTGGCGATGTCGATGACCGGCTCCTGTGGGATGATTTCCAGGCAGCATACGAGGTGGCGATCAACCGCACCGATAACCAGAATGCACCATGGCATATCGTTCCCGCTGACCAGAAGTGGAAGGCCCGCTTGTGCGTCGCCGAGCTGCTGCTGGCGGCCTTGGAGCGCGTGGCTCCGGACTGGCCTGCTGCCACCTTCGATGTGAAGCGCGAACAGGCCCGGCTTGAAGCGGCGAAGTAATCCGCAGCAATGCGACGCTACTCGCCGGCTGCCTGCTCGTGGTTGGCACGGGCCTGCTCCAGGCGCTGCGATACGCCGTTGAGCCAGTTCTCGCAGTGGGCGGCCAAGGCTTCGCCGCGCTCCCACAACGCCAACGAGGCTTCCAACGCCACGCCGCCGGTTTCCAGCTGGTTGACCACTGTCAGCAGTTCTTCGCGAGCCTGCTCGTAGGAAAGCTTGGCAATGTCTTCAGGGATCTGTGCAGTCATGATTACTCCAGTTTGGTATGTGGGGCAGCTAGTTTGCGTGCTCGCCGGCGGGGACGGATTCAAGGGTTTTCGCGACCAGTTGTCCTGATGCCACCCGGATGAACAGCTTGCTGTCCGCTGGTGCCTGGGTGGCTTCGCGTACGATGCTCCCGTCTTCCAGCTGGGTGACCGAATAGCCTCGGTCCAGGGTTTGCTGCGGGGAGAGCGCACGCATCTGGTTCTTCAGGTGGTTGATCTCGTCGCTGGCGCGCATCACGCGATGGCGCAGCAGATCCGTGGAACGCTGTTTCCAGCGCTCCAGATCTTCGGCGCGGGAGGAGACCATCACCTGGGGGTTGGCCAGAACGGGGCGTTCGCGTACCGATGCCAGCATCTGGGCCTCGCGTTGCAGCAGGTTGTTGATGGAACGGTCCAGGCGGCTGCGGGCCATATCCAAGCCGGCGAACTCCTCATGCAAATCAGGGACAATCCGCTTGGCCGCATCAGTAGGGGTCGAGGCGCGAAGATCAGCCACGTCATCCAGGATCGGGCGGTCCGCTTCGTGCCCGATGGCCGAGACGACCGGTGTGGCAGCGGAGAAGACAGCACGTACCAGATCCTCATTGGAGAAGGGCAACAGGTCTTCCAACGCGCCGCCGCCGCGGGCGATCACGATGACATCGATCTCCGGGTCCGCATCCAGCTGCTGCAACGCGGCGATGACCTGGTTGGCGGCATCCACGCCCTGCACTGCGGTATTGATGACCTTGAACTGCACCGATGGCCAGCGCAGAGTGGCATTGCGCAGCACGTCCTTCTCCGCATCCGAATCCCGTCCGGTTATCAGGCCAATGCGGTTGGGAAGCACAGGCAACGGGCGCTTGTGCTCAGGGGAGAAGAGGCCTTCTGCCCCCAAGGCTTGCCGCAGGCGTTCCAGGCGCACCAGCAGCTCGCCCAAACCAACCGGGCGCAGATCCGTGGCATTCAAGGAAAGCCGGCCGGTTTTGGCGTAGAAGCTCGGTTTGACCTGGGCTACCACGCGCGATCCAACCTGCGGGGTGGATTCCAGCCGGCGCATTGTCGAGGCCCAAATGGTCACCGAGAAGGAGAAGTCCGCATCGACATCGCGCAGCGTGATGTACGCGTGCCCATTGCGCACATTGGCTTCCAGCAGCTGGCCCTCGACCCAAACCACCGGCGAGTTCTCAATGTGGATTTTCAGCTTCTCCGAGAGCAGGCGCAACGGCCAAGGATTGTCCGCCGTAGTTTGACCAGCGGTGGCCGGCAAACTGGCGGGGGCTTGGTGATCCATAGGGGCCGCTCCTTGGAAAATCGAATCTCTGGTGCATCTGTGAGATTACCGCATGGCACCGACGGCTGGCCGGATTGCCGGTAGCCGGGCCGGGTGGCAACCGGTGTAGAGCAGGTTTCGCTATGGGAGATTTTCAACACTGCTGGGCCTTGCCGGGCCGGGGGAAATGGGGTTTTTCAACGATTCGGACAAGCCCGACTCCGGGCATTGCGAGGGGCACCGTGCGGGTGGACACTATTGAGCATCGGGGAAGATTTCGAGAAGGATTCATGGCCATGCTTGGGGCATTGGGGAATAGGACTATTGGACGTTCGGGGTGGATTTGGGTGGCAGCATTCAGCTTGCTTACCGGTTCCATTCCGTTGCCCGCCGCGGCCTCGGTGCCCGCACCGGTAGTTGCGGCGGTTCCCGCCGCAACGGTGTCGCTTGCCGGCGCCCTATCCATCGATTGGCCGGTGCGGGTGCGCACGACGGCGAACCTGAATCTGCGCACCGGTGCTTCGACCGCGTACCGGATCCTGGCGCAGATACCCAAAGGGACCTCGGTCCCGGTCTCGGGGCGTGCGTCCAACGGCTGGTACAAGGTCAGCTACAACGGGTACACCGGCTACGTGAGCGACTACTACGTGGTCGCTTCAACGGTGCGCACGCTCGATGACTTGAACCTGCGCACCGGACCATCCACCAGCTACCGGATCCTGCTGAGCATCCCGAAAGGCAAATCGGTGCCTGCCTACGCCCGCGCTTCCAACGGGTGGTACAAAGTCAGTTATGCAGGGTACACCGGCTGGGTCAGCGGCAGCTACGTGACCAGTTATCCGAAGCCGCCGTCGGCACCGCAGTCCACCGGGCCAAACCGGACATCCAGGGTAGTGCTCACCTTCGATGACTGCCCGCGAACGCTCAGCTCCTTCACCTCGGTGGTGGACTACGCAGCCAGCAGCAATATCGGCCTGGTGATAGCTCCCACCGGCGATTGCCTCGGATCGTTCAAATCGCGCTATGGTGTGGATTTGGCCGCCCTGGCCCGGGCCAAAGGCCAATGGGTGATCAACCATTCGGTCAGCCACCCGGACCTGCGTCCGCTGTCCTGCCAGCAAGCCGGCGCGCAGCTGGGCGGTTCAGGGGTGCACGCTAACTTTGGGCGCCCGCCCTACGGGGCCATCGACGGTTCGGTGCGCTGCGGCTACGACAGCCGCGGCATGGCTATCTGGACCTGGTCGCGGGACACCCGGGACTGGGACGTGAAATCAAAGTCGATCACGGTGTCCCGGGCTTCGGCAGCGCTACCCGGGGATACCGTGCTGATGCACATGCAGTGGTACGGCTTCTCGCCCGATGCGCTGCGCCAGATCAAGGCGAACCTCGGCGCCCGTTCCGTGGGCGTTTGCCGGGCCTACCGCGGGTCCGATGGCACCGGAGCCGTGGTGCGCACCCCGGTGCTGCTGCCCAGTTCCCTGCCGTGCTGAACCGGCAGGCACGCTGCGGAGGCAGATCTCACAGTCGCGGGAGGGTGGCGCGCATCATATGAGCATGGGCTAACTTGCATGCACTTCGTAGAATGGAGGCATGGCTACTTCCACTTCCACAACGGTTTCGCTGTCAATGCCTCGGATCCCGCGGGTGCGCCGCACCCCGGCCGAAATTGCAGCCGCCTCTCCGACGGTCACCGAGCGCAAGGTCCTGCTGGCCGCTCCTCGCGGCTACTGTGCAGGCGTGGACCGGGCAGTGGTTGCCGTTGAAAAGGCGTTGGAGCACTACGGTCCGCCGGTGTACGTGCGCAAGCAGATCGTGCACAACCTGCACGTCGTTTCCGAGCTGGAATCCCGCGGCGCAATCTTCGTCGAGGAGAACGAGGAAGTGCCCGAAGGCGCACTGGTGGTCTTCTCCGCCCACGGCGTTTCCCCGGCAGTGGTGCAGTCCGCCGCGGACCGCAACCTGCAGACCATTGACGCCACCTGCCCGCTGGTCACCAAGGTGCACCGCGAGGCCGTGCGCTTTGCCAAGAACGACTACGAGATCCTGCTCATCGGCCACGAAGGCCATGAAGAGGTCGAAGGCACCTACGGCGAGGCTCCGGAAGTCACCACCATCGTGAACAACCCCGAGGAAGCCGACACCGTCCAGGTGAAGAACCCGGACAAGCTGATCTGGCTCTCGCAGACCACGCTGAGCGTGGACGAGACCATGGAAACCGTGCGCCGATTGCGCGAGCGCTTCCCGAACCTGCAGGATCCGCCCAGCGATGACATCTGCTACGCCACCACCAACCGCCAGGCAGCGATCAAGAACATTGCGCCGCAGTCGGATCTGGTGATCGTGGTCGGGTCGGCGAACTCCTCGAACTCGGTGCGCCTGGTCGAGGTGGCGCTGGACCACGGCGCCAAGGCCGCCTACCGGGTGGACTTCGCCAATGAGGTGGACGAAGCCTGGTTCGAGGGCGTCTCCACCGTCGGCGTGACCTCCGGCGCCTCGGTGCCCGAGGTGCTGGTCCGCGAGGTCGTGGCGCTGCTGGCTGAGTACGGCTTCACCGACGTTTCTGAGGTCACCACCGCGCAGGAAGACATCATCTTCTCGCTGCCCAAGGAAATCCGCGGCAAGCTCAAGGAAGCCGGGGACGAGGATCGCGCCCTGGGCGGCCACGCTCGCCCGCAGGCCTGATTTCACCCTAAGAATTCAAGCGCCAGTACACCATTGCGCGCTCATCACTAGTAAAAGGTAGAATTTTCTCCCGTGGCTCTTACTATCGGAATCGTCGGACTGCCCAACGTCGGCAAGTCCACCATGTTCAACGCGCTGACCCGTGCCCAGGTGCTGGCAGCCAACTACCCGTTCGCAACCATTGAACCCAATGTCGGTGTCGTGCCGTTGCCCGACGAGCGCCTGAAGGTGCTCGCCGGAATCTTCAACTCGGAGCGCATCCTGCCGGCTACCGTGTCCTTCGTGGACATCGCCGGCATCGTCAAGGGCGCCTCGGAGGGCGAAGGCCTGGGCAACAAGTTCCTCGCGAATATCCGCGAAGCCGACGCGATCTGCCAGGTGACCCGCGCGTTCGTGAACGATGACGTGATCCACGTGAACGGCAAGGTCGATCCGGAGTCGGACATCGAGACCATCGCCACCGAGCTGATCCTCGCCGACCTGCAGACCATCGAGAACCAGCTGCCGCGTCTGGAGAAGGAACTGCGCAGCAAGAAGATCGAGAAGTCCTTCATGGACAATCTGCTCGCAGCCCAGAAGGTGCTCGAGGACGGCAAGACCCTGTTTGCCGCCGGCAAGGCCGCCGGCATCGACATGGACGAGCTGGCACCGATGCAGCTGATGACCACCAAGCCATTCATCTACGTCTTCAACACCGACGAGGCCGGCCTGGCCGACAAGGACATGCAGGCCAAGCTCTCCGAGCTGGTGGCCCCTGCCGAGGCGATCTTCCTGGACGCCCAGTTTGAGGCCGAGCTGGCCGAGCTGGAAGAAGACGAGGCCGCCGAGATGCTGGAGGATGCCGGTATCGAGGAATCCGGCCTGGACAAGCTGGCCCGCGTCGGCTTCGACACCCTGGGACTGCAGACCTACTTGACCGCAGGCCCGAAGGAATCGCGCGCCTGGACCGTCCGCAAGGGCGCTACCGCACCCGAGGCTGCAGGCGTCATCCACACCGACTTCCAGCGCGGCTTCATCAAGGCCGAAGTCATCGGCTTCGACGATCTGGTGGAAGCCGGTTCGGTGGCCAACGCCAAGTCCGCCGGCAAGGCGCGCATCGAAGGCAAGGACTACATCATGAAAGACGGCGACGTCGTGGAGTTCCGCTTCAACGTCTAGAATCACATGAAGTCAGCACTCCTCCTTCCGCCCTGAACGGCGGGAAGGGGGAGTGTTCGTCTTTAATGCCAATCTCGCCAGAGCTTGTCCTGTGCGGGATCCTGCTATCGGCCGAGAATAGCAGAAACGCTAAGACCGGTTCCGCCTATTCAGGCAGGCCCAGGGCCGGCCTTCACGTTTTTCGGAAGTGTTGTCGCGCGCGGCCCGAAGTTAGGATATCCATTACCGAATGGGCTGAAAAAGAACACTCCGACCGAACGTGCATTCATGATGGCCGAAGTCGTGCGGTCCGTACGACTTAGCCCGAGCTACGTCCGGCTGACATTTGCTGGACTCGACGGGCTTGCGAGGCGCGGTGCCGACCACTGGTGCCGTCTGTTCTTCACCCGCGAAGGGCAAGACGTGCTCGCGTTGCCGAGCCGCACGTCCGAGATCGGCTGGTACCTGCAGTACCTCGCAACGCCGAAGTCGAGACGCCCGTGGGTGCGCGCCTATACGATCCGCAACGCGCGGCCTGAAGCCGGCGAAGTCGACATCGACTTCGTCATCCACGGGGACCGGGACGGGAACATCGGGCCGGCCTCGCGATTTGCGCTCGATGCGACCCCGGGGGACCGCGTCGGGTTTCTTGACCAAGGCGTCGGCTCCACGCCTGACCACCTCCACGACTGGACGCTGCTGATTGGCGACGAGACGGCACTGCCCGCCATCCGGCGCGCCCGGCTTGTGACCTGCACTGATCGCAACGCTTCCGACGCGCGACGCCAGATCCGCAAGCTCCTGCGTAACGGTCAGGAGCGGGTCATCGTCGTGCTCTCCCTGTTCGCTGACGAGCGTCGACCGCCAGCATCGAAGAAGCTCACTGGCCGGGACGCCTGGCGCGTTCGGAAGGAAAACTGGCGAATCCTCTGCGAGATCCACGAAAGCGAACTCCTCGTCATGGTCGTCGGGATGGTCGTCGTGGCGGAAATTGGCGCGATATCTACCGAAGGTGACGAGCCGCCGGAACGAGACCATATGCCCAGGGCAAGAGGTCCGAACGAAAGGTTGGCCTGTGCCGGAACGCTGAGGAAATCCCGATCAACGTCCGCCCGCATTCCGCCCGGCCGGCCATTCCGAAGCCGGACGTCGCGCTCCTATCGGCCGTCGGGTTGCCGGCGCAGTTCGGAGGCCAGGTGGTGCGTCATCGGCTGGCCTACAGCGGCCATCGCGAAACGCGTCGTCAGCACGTCGCCGGCCAGTACCAGGTCGCGTTCGGTGGCATCGACCTGCTTGGCGCTCGCCGAGTTCGCGATCCGCGCTGCGAGCCGGAAGCGCAACCCTTCGGTGGCGGCTTCCAGCTGTCCTTCGGCCAGCTCCGTCTGCCCCGTAGGCTGGGCCAGGATGAACTCCACGCGCTGTCCCTCGATGACCCTCAGGAACCCGGTTTCGGTGTGCATGGGCACGCCAGCGGGCGACCAGGTGCGCTGCAGGTACTGCAGGAAGGGCTTGCCTGCGTGGGAAAAGGCCACTTCCTCGGTGTAGTCGAAGCTGCTGATCGTGGGATATTCCCCATGCCCTTCGCCGCGCCAGGTGCCCAGAAGGCCTGCCACGGCGGCCAGTGCCGGATGCAGTTCCATTCGTTCTCTTCCTCCTGCCGGGTCGGGATGGCTGGCAGGCCAGCCCCTGCCACCTAGCCTAGTGCCGGCGCGGCTGCGCGGCGAGGAGCAGTGCTGCCCTGCCCGTCCAGGCAACGGGTGGCGGCCTTCGATGCCGCCCCGCCATCGCTGATTTCCGTGCACGACTTCAATAGGATGGTGGTTCGACCCGGAGATTCTTCCGGGACCTGCCTGTTATCCATCAAGCAGCCTTGAACCATGAGTTTCAACGTCTATCTCTCCGGCGAGATCCACACCGGCTGGCGCGACGAGATTCGGCGAGGCGCTGAAGCGGCCGGACTGGACATCGTTTTCACCGCGCCGGTGACCGACCACCCGGCCAGCGATGCCGCGGGCGACCATTTGGGCGAGACCGCCACCGGGTTCTGGCGGGACCACCAGTCCGCCAAGATCAACGCCATCCGGACCCGCACCCTGATCGAGAAGGCGGACTTCGTCGTGGTGCGTTTCGGCGACAAATACAAGCAGTGGAACGCCGCGTTCGATGCCGGGTACTGCTCGGCGCTGGGCAAGCTCTATGTGACCCTGCACGACGAGGACATCGTCCACCCGCTCAAGGAAGTGGACGCCGATGCGCAGGGCTGGTGCAAGACCACCGGCCAGGTGGTCGAGACCCTGCGCTACGTGCTCCAGGGCTGAGCAAGGCCGGCCAGCCGGCCAGCCGGCCGCGCCGGGCGAAGCATTGCCAGGGGAATCAGATCACGCACCGGGGCATGGAATTTCCCCGCTGTCCGCTGGTTGCGTGCCGTACGCACAGTGTGCGGCGGACGCCGCGTTGCTATTATCGCTGCATGGAAGCTTCCCAGCAGAATCCCCGCTCCTGGCAGGAAATGCGCCAGTGGCAGGTCGAACTGCTCGAACGCACCACCGGGCAGTCCCTGGAGGCGTGGAACGAACTCGTCCGCCGGGAGGGCCCGGCCGCCGAAAAGGAACTGCGTGCCTGGCTGGCCGAACACTCGGTCACCGGCTACAGCCAGATGCTGCTGGTCTTCGAGCGCTTCGGCTACCCGGACTTCTTCACCCGCAGTGCCGACGAACTGGTCCAGGGCCAATACGCCGACCGGCCGCAGCTGCGGGAAATCTACGACGCGGTGCTGGCTCTGCTGCCCCAGCTGGGGGAAGTGGCCATCCAGACGCGCAAGACCTACGTCGCCCTGCTCACCGCCCGCCGCACCTTCGCGGTCATCGCGCCGGTGACGCGCACCCGGGTGGACCTGGGGCTGCGCTGGGAGGCCGCGCCGGACTCTCCGCGGCTTTCGGCACCCGGCAGCAGGCTGGGCAGCGCGGTGACCGTCAAAGCCGGGTTGCGCTCTGCCGGGGACGTTGACGACGAGCTGATCGGTTGGCTGCAACAGGTCTACGACGCGAACCTGTGAGGTGCGCAGCATGGCAACCACCGCGTAATTAACCGCAAGGTTGACGCCCACCGCGTCCACCCGGCTTCGAGGTACCTGACAGTTTTTCTTTGGCACGCCACCAGAACACTTCGACATGAACATCTTTGCAGCGGCGTTCGTGCTGAATTGCAGTCGGTGCCGGTGATGCGTGTTGGAAAGTACTCCCGCAAGGACAGTCGGATTCTTGCCCGGCCAGCACCAACGGTTCAAACAGCGGCGACCTGGCTTGAAATTAAAGCCAGACCGCTTCGTGAGGGTGGCAGTGGAGCTTCTGCGACGGAACCAGCCCATTTTTTGCTATGTTGAGGTGATGACCATACTTTCGTTTGCTGAGCAATCCGCATGGATGCGCTCGATGCGGCCGCTGGCCACTCGCATCGAGTTCGTTTTCAACGATGGAGACGAAGGGCATCCGCTCCTGGAACTGCTATCGCACCTCGATTCGAAGAGAACGGTAGGTGTCGGCCCAGGCTATGGCTATTACGAGCGGGGTCGCCCAACCGTAGTAAAGCGCAGCTACGCATACGACAGGGGCATCATTCGAGCAATCGAAACCCTCGGTTGCTTCTTCCCAGAAGCAGGAAACAACGAGCAATGGACCGAGCTGGGCGATGTCGATGTCATCTTCCTTGACCATCGCGGCAAGATGCTCGGTGCGACTGTGACCCACGAAGGCATGATCATCACGCCCGAAGACGAGGAACACATGACTCGCTGACCCTGGGAACGGCTTGTGCCCCAGTCATGTGGCGTTCGTGGTCAACGCGTAGGACTGTGCACAGTGTCCTGTGGCTGGATATGGTGCTGCACAATCTGTACGAGGTGCCCGTCCGGATCCTCCACCCACGCGATGAGCAAGCGATCGAGCCATGGAGACGGAGCCTTAATAGGCTTCGCACCGAAGCCGATGAGACGGCCATAGCCTGCCGGGACATCATCGGTCCAAAGTATCACCGCGGCGCGCTGGCCGTCGGCGACCGGACTGAGCCCATGGTCTTTGCGGGTGCTGCTTTCGGTGGCTAGGCCGAGCCTGTACCCGTCGAGGGCGAGGTCAACATGGATTGGCGTTCCCGCTTCGGGCGTGCGGAACACTTCCCGAAAGCCCAGCGCACCATAGAATGCTGTCGCGCGGTCGATATCACGCGTGAATAGAACAACTTGAGGAGTCCGGAAGTGGCCTATGCCCCAAGTGTGGTCCAACCCGACGCTTCCCGCAACGGATACGGCCTGTCTTTCGTATGCAGTTTTCGTTTGCCGGACCAATCAGTTGACCTGGGCCCTGATAGCTCAACGATCATCTTCTTGATGATCGAGTCCAGACCGAGCCTCGGCCGGACGGGCATTCAGCATTCGAACGTGGAAGCGCCCAGTGCCTCATCCCGCAGAATCTGAGATGATCCACGGTATAGAGAAAATGATTGGAGAACTAATGCGGAGGCTTTCCAAATCTGCCTGGAAACGAGTCGCGGTGTACCTCGGCGTCTCGGTCGCGGGTCTGGCCTTGTTCCTTGCGGCCTATTGCCTCATTTCAGGTAGGCCAGTGCTTGAAGCTATTGACAGTTTTTGGATCGCCATCGCGATTGCATTGGCCGTTTCAGCCGTTACTGCAGTTCGCGACCAACGGGAGGAGTCCGGAACAACGCCTGGCGATCAGGATCTTTAGCTTTCGCGTTTGGCTCACTTGGACGGCTTCGTCGCGATGCCGTCGAGCCACAGCACATCTGATTCGTCATTGTGCGTGCCGCCGGACCCAACATGTTTGCTGGAGATGCCAGGTCCCTTCTGGATGACATGCACCAATGCCATGCCATGTCCTCTTCCCAGTTCGTAGTCATCCTTGAGCCAAGCCAGGATTTCCCCGGCTTTGACACCTTCCTGGTCTAGTCCTTTTTCGTGGGCGATACCGACTAGCTGGCGCGGAGTAAGTCCGGTCTTTTTCTCGATGGTGTCCAGATAGGCCTGGAATGACATGGCGAATCCTCTCGAAGGCCTGAACATGTGCCACGAATACTACTACCGAAGCGAAGCGCCGGACAATAGAGTTATCAGGCTCGTGCCGGCCAAGCCTTGTCGAGAAGGTTAGTTCCGTACGACGAATTCCAACGTGTAATTTTCGGAAGTTGGCAGGTGCCCGGGGTCATCTTCAAAAGGCATGTAATCCACCGAGTGAAGGTATCCGTCAACAACCCAAAGAGTCAGTTGCCCAAGGTATTCTCCACCTTTTCCAACGTCAACGGTGGAGAACGGGCCACCGCCATGCCGGATACTGCGGCAATCCCGCTTGCTAATGAACGAAATCAAGAAGCACTCGCAGTCCTCGAACTCGTAGCCGCCCCAGCGTGCAAACTCCAACTGCTGCCGGGCTAGAGCCGATTCAGCATCTTTGCCGCTGCAGAGCAAAGCCAGCAGCTCTAGTTCAGCAGGCCTAAGTTCTTCGCCTGGTGTCCGGGGCGGCCTATGGTCCATGAGGAAAGTCTATATTGGCCTGTGACTAGTGCTCGAATCGCTGCTTGCCTACAGGTGCAGCATTGAATCAGCAACCTGGGAGAAGGCAGAAGTAGGTATGGCAGTCGAAGCGTTTTCAAGCACGAGCAAGGAAGCGTTCGCTATCTCCCTGGCCAGCGCTTCGCCATTGCCGACGGGGAAGAACGGATCCTTGGCTCCGTGTACGACCAGTGTGGGGATAGCTAACTCGGGGAGCCATTCGCGCCAACGTGGAGTGCAGTCCAGCTTGGAAAAGACAATCCCGATCTGGTTTGCCATCTGGACTTCTGGCTCTGCGCTCGCCGTACGGTCCCAGATGCGGGAGGCCAGATCCAGGGCGGCCTCCGGATCGTTGCCAAGGATTTGGGAGCCCTCGGCGGAGTGCTGGGCAACGGACTCGCGGTCTGCCCAATCTGGCATGGGGCGGGAGAACAGCTTGCCCATGGTTGCTTGGTCATGGTCTGGCAGATCCTTGTCCACCGGTCCTGGCGCTACCGGCCGTGTGCCAACCAATGTCAGGGCGCTAAACTTTTCAGGATAATCCAGCGCCGCCACCTGGGCGATCATCCCGCTGACCCCGATACCCGCCACATGTGCTGGACGGTTATCCAGCAGTTGAGCCAATGGCGCGGCATCAGCAGCAAGATCACGCAGGTTGTATCCGGGTTTCATCGGGTTCCCTGCGGTTGATTCTCCGTAATCCCGGAGGTCGTAGCGCACCACATGGCGCCCACCAGCGGCCAATGCCTCGCATAGGGCCTCGGGCTAGGCAAGCATGGTTGTGCCGCCAATGAGGAGAATCAATGGATCGTTTTCGTTTCCGAAGGATTCGACACCGAGGTCTACCTTGTTTGCCTTGACCGTTCCCATGCGCGACCTGTCCTTTGCTATCCGACTCCTAGAATGGCTTGCAGGCTGCCCTGCGGTCAACAGAAAACTGCGTGCTAGAAAAGCGGCCAGGGCACGGCAGGCATCTGCCCGCGATGCGCAGGGAATCGCCCTTCACTGAGCAGATCCGTGCAACGGTCGGCGAGCGCGGCGATTTCTTCACCGGTCAACAACGCGGCCAGTTCTTGCCCAAGATCCGCGTCCAGCGCATCGCTGACCCTCTGGACACCGGCCAGTTCGTCGTCGGTCAGCGGCTGGCCAACCCATCCCCAAAGCACGGTGCGCAGTTTGTGCTCTTCACTGAAGCAGAGGCCGTGGTCGACACCGTAGCGGTGGCCATCTGGCATGGCTAGCACGTGATCGCCTTTGCGGTCGGCATTGTTGACCAGCACATCGAAGACCGCCATGCGTCGCAGTGCAGGAGTATCTTCGTGAAGCAGAGCCATCTGATGCCCCGATTCGTCCTCTCCGTGCAGGACGGTCTTCCAGCCGTCTTCAGGCACCTTGTCCGCGGCTACGATGTCTACTGGGTGCTGTTCCCGATCAATGTCTTGCCATAGCTGCACCATGCCTTCGCCGAATCGCCCGTTGCGCAGCCACGTCTGGGGGACGAGGTTCCATCCCAGGGCTTCAGATACTCGAAAGGCGGCAACCTCGCGGTAGGCCAGTGATCCATGGGGAAAGTCCCAAAGGGGTTTCTCTCCAGCGACGGGCTTGTAGACAACGCTTTTTTCACCGATGCTGCCCAAGAACGTCGCGTTGGAAGCGGTGGTGATGCGGCCGGTCAGTTCCAGCTGCGCAGTCAGCAGATCGGGCGCATTCACTGTCCGTTCTCGTCCCTGCAGGTATGCCCATCCGGATCAATCGGATAACCGCAGTTGGCGCACATCGGCCTTCCAGCGGCCACGATCTCGTGGGTGCGCATCGCGAAAGCGCGTGCGGTGCCTACGGGCATGCGCACGCGCATGACTGCGCCCGGTCCATCCGGATCGAAGTTCTCGTCATCTTCGTCATTCAGGGAGAAAGCTTCCAGGACTACCTGCGCTACGGTTGCGTCCCATCCGAGATTCATGGATCCGACGCGGAATGATTCGTTCACTTCTTCCAGCGGATCGTTGTCGACCAGTTCCACCGGGGTATGTTCGGGAACGTTGAAGGGGTTGCCCTTGACGGTGGAAAGCTGATCCAGGATCTCGTCAATCATCTCTGCAACCACTGCGGCTTGCTGCTTTTCCAAGGCGATGCTGGAAAGCTCCGAGCCGGCTCTTGCCTGCAGGTAGAAGGTTCGGGACCCGGGCACGCCGATGGTGCCGATGACTACGCGATCCGGCCAGTTGAATTCGTTGACTGTTGCCGTCATTTCAGTCTCCTTAGTGTCCTGCTCCGCCGCCGACCGGGGCATCGGTTGTCTTGAGGCCAGGGGCTAGCCACGAGAGGTCTCCGGCGTCGGTGTTGATGGAGTACACGCGGGGCGCGCCGGACCCGTAGTGCACAAGCGATGCGGACCCCGGACCTACGCTAATGCGTTGGAACAGATCCAAATGCATGCCCAGCGCGTCAGCCAGTACCGACTTGATGATATCGCCATGGCTGAATGCCGCCCAGACTGCTTCAGCACCATGCTCGGCTTCGATCGCCGCGTCATGGCGCCTGATGGCTGCTACAGCCCGCGATTGCATTCCGGCCATGGATTCCCCGCCCGGGAAGGTCACCGCTGACGGCACGGACTGCACTGTTTTCCAAAGTTCCTCGGCAGCCAAGTCCTGCAGCTTGCGGCCCTGCCACAGGCCGTAGTCGCATTCCGAGAGTTCTGGCTCAATTAGCAATTGTGCGGCTTGGCTTTGCTGTTGCATGGCGAATTCCGCTGTCTGCACGCAGCGTTCCAGCGGGCTTGAGACGATGCCAGCCAGGGGGATTGCCGCTAGCCGCTCGGCGGTGCGGATCGCCTGTTCTTCCCCGGTATCGTCGAGGAACACGGAGGGCGTGCGTCCAGCCAGTACGCCGGTGGCATTGGCGGTGGTACGTCCGTGCCGTACAAGTATTACTGTGGCCATGAACCCAGCCTAGTCATGGAGAAGAAGCCAGGCGACTATTGGACCGGCAACTATTGTGCTATTTCAAATGGCCGCCAGGACCGGCTATTGCTCCGCGCCATGTTCATCACGGCCTGATAGCCCCTGGCGATTTTGTGAGTTCAGACCTCCTGCCTGTTGCTTCACTCGTAGAGGATCACGGCATCGGGGTACGATTAAGGTTGGCCAATTCGGGGCGGCAGCTCCCGGAAGTCCCTTGAAAATGACCCGCCGTGAACGGCGATGCCATGATCCACTCATGGATGTGGCCCCTAAATGGAGTGATAGTTCTTGCCTGGAGTCTTCCAGCATCCAGCGGCAGAAGTGCGGTCTGATTCCCAGATGCACACCATTGTCATCGACGGCGAGCATGCCGGCCGGCGTATCGAAAAGTTCCTGAGGACCCGGCTCAAAACGGTGCCGGCAGGGCAGCTTTTCCGGCTCATGCGCAAGGGTCAATTGCGCGTCAACGGCAAGAAAGTCCAAGAAGGGTATCGGCTGGCCGAAAATGACAAGATTACCTTGCCGGCGCTGCATGCAGCACCGGGCCGGGAGCCCGCCCCCGACGTCCCGGAGTACTTGGTCAAGCGGCTGCGCAACACCGTGGTGCACGAGGACCAGGATGTGCTGGTCATTGACAAGCCTGCCGGCATCGCCGTGCACGAGGGCACTGATAATCCTGCGGGCGTGATCGAAGTTTTCCGCCAGTTGCGCCCGGAACTGCCGGATCTGGAATTGACTCACCGTCTGGATCGCGACACTTCAGGGCTGCTGGTGCTGGCGAAGACCCCAAGCATGCTGCGCTACTTGCATGAGTTGCTCCGGGACCGGGAAGACGAAATTGAACGCCACTACCTGGCGCTCGTGGCAGGGCACTGGAAGCAGGACATCGAATCGATCCACGCGCCGTTGCTGCGCCGCGCCGACAAGGTCGTGGTTGACCCGCACGGGCAGCGAGCCGAGACCCGCGTCGTGGTCAGGCAACGCGTAGGACAGCGCGCCACCATCTTGGACGTGCAACTGATGACCGGACGCAAGCACCAGATCCGTGTCCACCTGCAAAGCCAAGGGCATCCGATTGCCTGTGATGACCGGTATGGATTTGCGAAGTTCAATCGCCGTGTTGAACACCTAGGAGGCCGCGGGCTGTTCCTGCATGCGACTAAGCTAGTGATTCCCAAGCCCGATGGCCAGGAACTGGTGGTCGAGGCACCCATGCCGCAGCGCTGGAAACAGTTGCTGAAGGCAGGACTCTAGCCAAGCAGAACCGGCAGGACGGCAGATGATGGTTGAACGACACTGGAACCAGATAGCCCCGGGAGTATTCCAGAGGCGTTATGATCCGTTGGACATCTCCGTTGGCGCGGTGCTCGGCGGACACGGCGTGACGATTATCGATACCCGCAATAACGAACGCGAGGCACGAGAAATCATCGACGAGGCCGCAGCGCAGTTTGGTCTTCCAATAGTTGCGGTGATCAACACACATGCCCACTACGACCACACCTTCGGCAATCAGCTCTTTGCCCAGCAGGGAATCCCGATTTACGGCCATCACCGGATCCCTGCGCATTTCGAGCAATTCGAGAAGCCCCGGCTTGAGTTGGTTCGGCGCTCGCCGGAACTCGAACCCGACATGGATTGGGACGGTGTGCAAGTGACACCGCCGAGCCACCTGCTGGAACAACCCTGCATGCTGAGTCTCGGCGGGCGGGACATGCGGGTAATCCCGTTGGGAGCAGGGCACACCGACACCGACCTGGCGATCCATATTCCTGATGCCAAGACTTGGTTCCTGGGCGATATCATCGAGCAGTCGGGCCCGCCGATGTTCGGGTCGGGCGCCCATCCAATGGGCTGGCCGGGAGTGCTCGAATTCCTGCTAAAGCACATCCAGCCCGGTGACGTGGTAGTTCCTGGCCACGGGGAACCTGTGGACAGGGAATTCGTGATCCAGCAACTGCACTGCTTCGAGCAGCTCGCAGCGACCCTGTGTGCGGCGCTTCAGAACGGCACAGCCATCAAGGACATCGTGTTCCCGGCTGAAGTGCGCGCGTTGTGGCCTGCTGATTTCCTGCTAGAGGCAGCCAAGGATGCCTACGCGCAGTTGCCGGGTGCCCAGTAGGATCCACGAAAGCGCGGGGCAGCAGTCCATTCTTCGAAAGGTCAGTATTCGTTCTTGATCACGAAGTAGGAGCCGCGGATGGTTCCTGCCAGCTTGGACTTCTGCCGAGCGAACTTGAACTTCTCTTGCAGCTCATCTGGCACTTCCATGCCGTCGGAGAGCTTGAAGCCGACGGCGCGCTTTTCACCGGGTTCCAAGCCGTAGAGGACATTTATGGACAGGCCTGACTCATAGAAGACGTAGGCGCGCCTTGCGCCGTCCGCCTCGAAGATGGTCGCCTGCAGCGGCGTGGATGCGATGTGCAGGTCGCGTTCTTCGGCAAGAATCTTGTTCACCCACGCAATGGTGTCCTGGGCGTCGGCCGCTTGCTCGACGGCAAAGTCGTGGTTGAACTTGTTCTTCAGATAACGCGCTTCGTTGGCGCGCAAGCCTGCGAGTGCATCGGCAACGGGCGAGGACTCAAGGCCCTGGGTGGAGACGTCCTTGAAATCGACTAGGTATGGCATGGGCAGTCCTTCGGTCGTTGGCCAAGCGGTAACGCAAGATTCATCATTATCGTACTCCGCGGTTCTAGCTGAAGGCGCTGAAGCCGGTCAGATCCCTGCCGAGAATCAATGCCTGGACCGACTCCGTTCCCTCGTAGGTGTGCAGCGCCTCGATGTCCCCGACATGGCGAATGACATGATTTTCCAGCAGGATTCCATTGCCGCCCAGCAGATCGCGCGCGGTGGATGCGATCCTGCGGGCAGCGCGGGTGTTATGGAACTTCAGCAATGATGCCTGAGTGTCCTTCAACTGGCCGGCGGCCTGGATGCCGGCGACGGCGGCACACTGCAACTGCATGTTGGTGATTTCGGCCAGCATCTGCGCCAAGCGTTCCTGGATCATCTGGTGTGCGGCGAGCGGTTTGCCGAACTGCGTGCGCTGCTTGGCATACTGCAGTGCAGCTTCAAAGAGGAACTGCGCATGGCCCAGAGCCGACCAGCCGACATTCACCCGGGTATCAACCAGCGCCCGCGAGACATCCTTGAACGATTCCGCCCCGGTGAGACGGGCGGACTCCGGGACGCGAACATCCGTCAGCCGGATCTCTGCCTGCTCGATGGCGCGCAGCACGCCCTTGCCGCGCACCGGGGCGGCCTCGTAGCCGGGGGTGCCCTGGTCGATAATGAACCCCTTGACCTGCGAATCGGCAACATCCCGCGCCCACACGATGGTGATGCCGCCGGCAGCTCCATTGCCGATCCATTTCTTGTGCCCATTGATGATCCAGTGCTTCCCGTCGCGCCGGGCGCTGGATTCCAGGCCCACAGCGTCCGAACCATGGTGAGGTTCGGTCAGCGCGAAGCCACCGAGCAACTTACCTGAAGCCACCGGTTCCAGGTATTGCTCCTGCTGTTCGGGGCTGCCGAAGAATTTTAGGCTGCGCAAGACCAGACCGCCCTGCACTGCAGCTGCCGCGGCCATCGAGCCATCGGCACGAGACAGCTCCATGGCTACGAGTCCTGCGGCCAGCGGGGAAAAGTGTGCGTGGCCGGGGATCCTCAGCCCGTCGGTGAACAGATCGAGCTCGCCCATGCGCCGGACCAGGTCCAGCGGGTAATGCCCGTTCTCCCAGTGCTCGTTGATGACCGGCAGGATCTCTTCGCCGTATTGCCGGGTGCGAGCCCAATGCCTGCGATCCTCGTCGGTGGCAGTCGCGAAAGCGGACAGGTAGTCGACATCCACCGCGGTGGCGAGCTCGTAGGGTGCCCACGGGTCGTGGTTCATTGGGCGCCGCCCGAAGCCGTGTTGCGTTCAGCGCGCGACTTGCGCTTGAGCAATTTGCCCGATTGGTTGCAGCGCATGAGCGCACCAATGGTGTTCGGGTCATCGGGTTTCATCGCCGTATGGGCGGGCAATGCGCTCATGGGTGGTGTCCTTCGTGGCCGGTGCCGGAAGCTAGAGGCGTTCGATGATCGTGACGTTGGCCTGGCCACCGCCTTCGCACATGGTCTGCAGGCCAAAGCGGGTATCGCTGCGTTCCAGCTCGTGCAGCAGGGAGGTCATCAGCCGTGCGCCGGTGGCGCCAATGGGATGGCCCAGGGCGATGGCGCCGCCGTTGACATTGACCTTGGACATGTCGGCGCCGGTTTCCTGCTGCCAGGCCAGGACCACCGCGGCGAAGGCTTCGTTGATCTCAATGCGGTCCATGTCCTCGATGCGCATGCCAGCGCGGGCCAGAGCATGCTGGGTGGCGCGGATCGGTGCTGAAAGCATCATGACCGGGTCATCGCCTCGGGCCGAGATGTGGTGGATGCGGGCGCGGGGCTTGAGCCCATAGCGCTTGACCGCGGACTCCGAGGCAATGAGCAGCATGGCGGCGCCATCAGACATCTGCGATGCGGTAGCCGCTGTATGCACTCCTCCGTCGATGATCGGGGCCAGTGATTGCATCTTGGCGCGGTCCACAGGGCGCGGGCCCTCGTCGGCGGCCAAGCCATCCAGGGCCAGGATCTCGCGGTCGAAGTATCCCTGCGCTTGGGCGTTCAACGCGCGCTCATGGGAACGCACGGCAAAGTCCTCCAACTGGGTGCGGTCCAGGCCCCAGCGCTCCGCCATCATTTCTGCACCGCGGAACTGGGAAATTTCCTGCTCGCCGTAGCGTGCAGCCCATCTCTTGGAGCCGGAGTAGGGGTCAGGGAAGCCGAAGTCCGTGGCGGCTGCATTGGAGTAGGAGAGCGGGATGCTGGACATGGATTGGACGCCGCCGGCAACGACGAGGTCACTGGTGCCGCTCATGACCGCCTGCGCCGCATAGGAGACTGCTTGCTGCCCGGATCCGCACTGGCGTTCCACCGTGGTCCCGGGAACGTGTTCCGATAGGCCGGCAGCCAGCCATGCGTTGCGGGCAATGTCCATGGCCTGGGGTCCCAGCTGGTCGATGCAGCCGAGGACGATCTCATCGTATTGCTCGGAGTCAATGTTGTTGCGGGTCACCAGCTTCGCCAGCGGTGCCGCAGCGAGATCCAGTGGATGGATCTGTGCCAGCGATTTCCCCCGGCGTCCAACCGGTGTACGCAGCGCATCAATGATGTAGGCCTCGGCCATGGGGCTCCTCCATTAGGGTTTTCGAGCAGACGGGGAACGTCTGTTGAACCAACAATGCCCAATTCACCATCAGTTGTCTAGGTCACAATTGATGTGGTTGGCTTGGGGATATGCAGTTTGTGCCGGAGCGACTACTGATTAGTAGGAGCGGCCGGGGGCAAAGTTCCATGCGAAGAATGATTGGGCGATTGGTGCGGACCGTAGGATGTCTGACGGGACAGTACATGCCGGCATCGAAGCAACCGGCAATGAGCCGGCTTCACCTAGGCAAGGCAAGAATTGTTGCGCACCCCGGCACTTCGACCGAAAACTCTGAGCACAGAAGAGGACCACGTGAGCATGGCCGACTATGATCCACGAATCACGGAACTCTACGACACGGATAATCCCGATGGACCGGATCATGATTATTACCGTGCACTCGCGACTGAAACCCAAGCCGAACGGATCCTGGATCTAGGCTGCGGCACTGGGCTCTTGACGGTAACGCTTGTCGGCGAGCGAAGAACTGTCGTAGGCGTTGACCCCTCACCGGTAATGCTTTCCTACGCCAGGCGTCGGCCCGAAGCTGGGAGAGTCACCTGGATCGACGGCGATTCTTCGGCTATCGACGGCGGGCTCTTCGACTTGATGGTGATGACTGGGAACGTCGCCCAGCACATCCCTGGCCAGCAGTGGGAACGAACCTTGAAACAACTGCGCGAAGCTGCGAGGCCCGGAGCGGTGCTGGCTTTTGAAAGCAGGAACCCGTCGACGCGTGCCTGGGAAAAGTGGGATGCAGAAGAAGCCGCCACTCGGCAGACGCCATTCGGCCCGCTGACCGAATGGTTCGATGCCGACGAAAGCAGCCCGGGAGTCGTCCGCCTATTGTCCTACACCAAGTTCGAGCAGTCGCAGGAAGTAGTGGTCGAAAAATTGGAGTTGGCCTTCCGCAGCGCCGAGCAGATCAGTAGAGATCTTTCCGCCGCAGGGTTCGAGGTTCGCGCTATCTGGGGCGACTGGACGCGAGAACCATTCAACGGCGAGCAGCCGCTGATGATCTTCGAAGCTGAAGCGGCCAAGGGAAAAACCGGGGAGACGGCTCATGGATAAGCGGTCTTCGCAGCTCCAGGTAACCAGGTTTTCCATCGAACAGGCAGCCTGCTTGCAGCGGTTGATGGAAAGCAACCCGGGGTACTCGCAACGTGTTACCGGCGCAGTTCCCGCAGCTGATGCCGCAATCGAGGCATTGACCGCCCTGCCGCCGACGGCGCGGGCCGAGCAGAAAATCGATCTTGGCCTTTGGCTGGATGCAGAACTCGTCGGATTCGCTGATCTGATTGTCGGCTGGCCGAGAACGGACACGGTCCACATCGGTTTGCTCATGATTGACGGCGCAAGGCAAGCATAGGGGTTGGGGAAGCAGATCCATGAAGAGGTACTCACGCTGGTGCAGGATTATCCGTCGATCACCACCTGCCGGATAACAATTGTCGATACGAACGCCGCCGAAGCGGAACCGTTCTGGACGAGCCTTGGCTACAGGCCTACCGGGGAGGCCAGCAACCATGCGGCAGCGGACCAGAAGTCATGCGCCCGTACATGGACGCGTCCGGTGACCAGCAGGAGAAAGGAATAGCTGGATGAGCAGATCCCCAGATAACATCCTGTTGCGCTTCTCGGCCGAGCAGGAGCAGCAAGTGCGGGAAATCTTTGCCCAGCTGGAAAAGCGAGGGTTTCCAGCACAACACCAGACTCCGCATATCACCATCACCTTTTCGCCCAGAATGAGCGATGCTGTAGCGCAGCGGGCCGCAGAACTGCTCCCAGATCTCATCCCCGCCTGCTTCCACCGGGTGGGCACGATTGTTTTCGGTACCAAGCGCAAGCAGACGGTTGCCTGGCTGCTGGAAACGACCGACGCCCTGGAAATGGCGGCCCGGGAAATCAGCGCCGTGAATCCCGACGGACGAGGACCCAGATGGACCCCGCATCTGACCATGGGCCTGCGCCTTCCACGCGAGATCGTTCCCGACTATATCCGTGCACTGGATGAGCTGGCGTCAGCGCAGCTCAGGGAACTGACTGCTTGCAGGGCAGCACTGTGGAAGCCCCGGCTGCAGGAATTGACGCTCTTGGCCGGTGACATGGGGCACAACGGCCGTGACTAGCTGGCCGAGGACCTCTGCGTTTTGGCCGAAGCACGCATAATGCGCAGATAGCCGAAGCCCACAAATAGATGCAGCACCGTGCCGGCTGCCAAAATGGCTACGCCCGGTGCGGCCAGCACCGTAAATTCGGGGATTCTGCCAAAGGCCACGCAGGCCAGGCCCAGCATCATGATGGCAGTGCGGATCTTTCCCAGCCATGTGGAAGCCGGCGGGGATTCAAGGCGCAAGAAGAAATAGGTGCACAGCAGAACCAGGTCAGTGACGAAAACGGCCAGGCCAACCCAGACCGGGATCGCTCCGCTAATTACCAGCGCGATAGCGATAGCCACGATGCCCAAGCGATCGGCAATGGGATCCAGCAGGATGCCAAGCTGCGAGACCTGGTTGAACTTGCGGGCGATAAACCCGTCAACCCAGTCACTGAGGCCGAAGGCAAGAAGCAGCACCGCAGTCAGCACCGGTTCGGTATCGGCCACCAGAAAGCCAACGATGGGAAGAACCAGGAGAAAACGAATGATCGTGATGGCGTTCGGAATCGTCGCCCATTCATGTTTGCGTACCGCGCGCGTTTCCACTGTTTTCCCCTTTCCCTTAGTTGAACGATGACGCACGGAGCCGCAATATACAAGGCTGCGAGCCAGCTGGCCCGGGAAAAAATATCCGTCCAGTTGGCCGAGGTAATTTGTTAAAGAACTGCGGGGGCCGTCCCGAAGGACGACCCCCGCAGTCAAAGTTAAAGGGCAGGGTGCGGCATTAACCCTGTTCGAGAAGCTGGAAGCTCACGCCGCCCTGCTCGTCTACTGCCGCATCGAGTACCCTGCTATCCAGTGCGTCGGCAATCGCCTCGTCCACATAGACAGGGCTGCCTTCGGTATCCACCACGCCATCGGTGCTTTCGGGCGCGGGGACAATCTGCAATCCGAAAGCTGCCTCTTCAGGGTGGGTGCTGTCTGCCTGCATGATGCGCAGGCCAGCGGTTTCTTCCTCGGCTTGGTTGGTGACGATCGCGGTCACGATCGATGCTGCTTGGTCGGTCAGTGCGAGCACGATGGCTCTCCTTCCGGTTGAGGACATGCCAAGTTCAGGGCATGTGCGTGCCACGATTCCAAAAATGGCAATGAAACTCAACACCGCTTAACAGCTGCGCAACATGCTTGGACTTGAACCCAGCACAGCGATAGGGTCCGCCCCAATGCATTGATAGGAATTGAACCGCGAAGGAGAAAACGAATGAGCAACAATCCGCCAGCCCACGGCGTGACTACCACGGAGCCTGAATTGCGCTTGACTGACTTCCGTGCTCAAGACCTGTCTGCGGTGCACAACTTCGCTGCTGACCCACTGGTGTGCCGGTACTCGACGTGGGGCCCTAACCAGCTGGCCGATACCCAAAAATTCCTTGCCGATGCACTAATCGAGCAACCGCACCGTCGCTTGCGAGCGATCATGCTTGGCGATGTGCTCATTGGTTCTGCGTCAGAGTGGGCAACCGACCGGAATGCGAAGGCCGGAGAGCTTGGCTACACGCTGAATCGGGAATACTGGGGCAACGGATACGCCACGGCTGCCGTGGGACACCTGCTCCGACTGGGGTTCGAAGATCTTGGTTTGGAACGAATCAGTGCAACGTGCGATGCCAGGAATGCAGCTTCCATCCCCGTCCTTGAAAAATCCGGTTTCAAGCTCGAAGAGCGCCGCACCGAAGACCCGGAAAACAACAAAGGACGGGTTGAAACCCTGATTTTCGGATTGCACCGAACCTAACTGTGGTCAAGCGCCTTGCAGGTATATTGGCAGTACTGCGATGAGCATGTCTAGAGACGAGGAAACCTGAATGAGACTCCATCACGTTCAGATATCAATGCCACGTGGTGAAGAATCTGAAGCTCGACGATTCTACGGTGAAGCGCTGGGACTTGCCGAAGTTCCCAAGCCTGCCTCCCTCGCCGGAAGGGGAGCATGCTGGTTTCGTGCTTTCAAAGCGGATGCCGTGGTGGCGGAAATCCATCTTGGCGTAGACGATTCATTCGTACCGGCCAAGAAAGCGCATCCGGGATTAGTTTGCGACTCGATCCACGAGCTGGAAACTCTCGCTGAACGCATCGGCTCCAGGGGCTATGAACTGTCTTGGGCTGAGCGTGAAACCTTTGAAGGATATCTGCGGTTCCACGCGCGTGACGGATTCGGGAATCGACTGGAAATCATGACTCCGGCAAGCTAGCACAATTACATTACGTTCGGGAGGCCTTGTGGAACCGATGACTTTCGCAGCGACCAGGGATCAAGCCGTGCCAGATGATGTCGCGCGATTGCTTGCCTCTGTTCCCGAGTGGTTTGGCCAACCTGAATCCAACGCGGAGTACATCCAAGCCGCGCGGAGCAAGGAAACCTGGACCGTGCGCAATGCCGCCGGCACGGTACTCGGTGTTCTCTTGGTCGACCGGCACTACGCCCACAGCATCGAGATCCATCTAATGGTGGTCGACCGCGAACTCCATGGAACTGGAATCGGGTCGGCCTTATGCTCAGCCATTGAAGCCGACGCGCTCGCCGGGGGAGTTCAGCTGCTGCACGTCAAGACCTTGGGGCCTTCGCACCCGGATGCAGGCTATGCGAAGACTCGTCGGTTCTATGAAAGCCAGGGATTCCTGCCGCTGGAGGAAACTGACCTCTGGGGACCCGAAACACCCTGCCTGATTATGGTGAAACCACTAGCCGGCAAGCAGCGAGGGAAGCGAAATAGCGCTTGAATTCGGGCCGAATGGGGGAAAGCTGGGAGTTCATCTTGCGGTTGTTTCGCTAGGGGGCCTGGAGCCGTAGACTGGGCGCAATCCGCCACGACGTTAGGAGATCTCCTTGTCTGATATTTCAGCTCTTGCCCAGAACCTCGCCCAGCAGCATGCTTCAGGGAAGCTGTTGGTGATGCCCACCGTGTGGGATACCTTCAGCGCCAAGGTGGCGGTCGAAGCCGGGTTCGAATCCCTGACCATCGGCAGCCATCCGGTCGCCGATTCCATAGGCAGCGCCGACGGCGAGCAGATGGACTTCGCAGACTACTTGGCTGTGGTGCAACGCATCACCAGCAGCGTTGACGTGCCGGTCAGCGCCGACGTCGAGTCCGGCTACGGACTGGACCCCAAAGAACTCTTCGAACGCGTCGCCGCAGCGGGTGCAGTTGGAGTGAATATCGAAGATGTCCTCCATCGGGAAGGAGGCCGTGTGCGCGAACGCCAGGAGCATGCGGACTACATCCACGGCGTCCGCCAAGCGGCGGATGCTGCTGGCATCGACTTCGTGATCAACGGACGCACCGATGCTGTGAAGCTGGCCGACAAGTTCGCCGACCCGCTGGGTGAGGCTATCGAGCGCATCAAGCTGATGGAGCAGGCCGGTGCGCGCAGCGTGTATCCGGTGGCGCTGGCCGATGCGGATCAGGTAAGGCAGGCCGTGCAATCGGTTGGAATCCCGGTGAATGTCACTGCCCACCCGGTCACGGCGCACGCCGCCGGAGACTTGGCGGCCTTGCGAGAGCTGGGAGTTCGCCGGGTGAGCTTCGGACCGCTGTGGCAAATGTGGCTGGCGGAGGTCTCCGGCAGGCAGCTCGGGGAGTGGCTCTGAGCTCTTGCCAGATCGTGTAATTGCACCTCGCTGAGGCAACAGTCGTACGCTGGAGGCATGGACGATCGGCAAACCCCGCATGAAACGGCACCCTCCAGACCTCGGGTTTTCCGTGAGATCCTGGAGAACCTGTCGCCAGGGTATTTCGCCCTGACGATGGGCACTGGCATTGTCTCCATTGGCCTTCACGAAGCCGGATGGGACCTTCTCTCCGGGATCCTGCTGGCGTTTGCCGTGCTGTCGTATGCAGTGCTGTGGGTGCTGTACATCTGGCGGGCAATTGCCTTCAGCGGAGCCATGAGGGCTGAACTTCGCCGACCGGAAATGGCCTTCGGGTACTTCACCGTCGTCGCCGGCACCGATGTTCTCGCGGTGCGATTGAGCGCCGAAGGATTCAGCGCGATCTCCATAGTGCTCGTGGCCCTGGCCGCCATTCTCTGGTTCATCTTCGGCTACGTGCTGCCGTGGCAGGTTTTCCTGAGCCGGGACGGAAAGCCGATCCTCTCCCGGGTCAACGGCACCTGGTTCATCTGGGCGGTGGCCAGCCAATCCTTGGCCATCGGCCTGAGCGTTATCCAGCCGCATGTTGCGAACGGGCAATCACTGATCGGCTTGCTTGCCGTGCTGACTTGGTCGGTGGGCGTCGCGCTCTATGCTGGCATCGCCGTGCTGGTGCTGCTGCGGATCGTGCACTTCGGGATGACTCCGAAAGAATTCGAACCACCGTATTGGGTGGCCATGGGAGCCATGGCCATAGCCGTTGTTGCGGGCAGCAAGATTGTCGGCATGGATTCCACTCCAATGGTTGATGCCACCCGTGCGCTGATTGCGGGGACAGTGGCGGCTTTCTGGAGCTACTGCCTCTGGCTGATTCCAATCCTGGTGGGAGCTGGCGTGTGGCGGCATGTGGTGCACCGCGTTCCGCTGGCGTATATGCCCACGCTATGGTCAATCGTCTTCCCTGTTGGAATGTTCGCAGTCGCCTCGATCAACCTTGGAAGGGTCGACTCGTTGCCGGTGGTGGAAAGCATCGGCCACGGGTCGCTGATCGCCGCGGTGCTGGTGTGGGCTGTGGTCTTCGTTGCGATGATCCGCCACTATGTGCTGCTCGCTTGGCGCAGCCGCACCCGCAGCTGATTACTGATTCCGTAGGCCTTGCCGATGCTCTGGGTGTCCTCAATGGTTGCAGCATGAACGCGGACAGATCGGCACGCGGTATGGTTCCGCACAACCGGCCGGGTTCGCCATGCCGTGTGCGACCGTTTCGCGGCCGCTGCTGGGGCAGCGGGGATCGAACCGAGCAGCTGCCCCGACAGGCCGAAAATCATTCTCCGCATTCCCCGTACCAGTCAAGCATTATTCATGGTCGGCGAGTTGATGAAATGCTAACTTAGGCAACAGGCGGCTATATCAACCCAAAGCACCGAGGCGTGTCTTGATGAATGATTTTCCTGCTCAACCTCCATCTGGCATGAAGCAACGTCGAAGAGCGTTCGCGTGGCAACCCGAATCCGATACGCTCATTGCCCTGGCCACCTTGCTGGCGTTTTCCCTGTGCTACTCCGCGGGAACCTCGATCAACAGCCTTTTCCTCTGGCTTGGCATACTGGTCTTCGGCACCGCCATCCCACTGTGGACGGTGCTGTGCCGGCGGCGTGAAACCTTGGCCGGGGTGGGGATCACGAGAAAATTCCTGCTGGCGTCCCTGGCTGTCTCTCTGGTACTGGGTGCCGGATCCGCCTACGAATTATTTGCCTTGGCCAGTGCCATGGGTGCCGATATTGCAAGACACCTGGTGGCGAACTTCGTGGTCTTGTGGGAACCATTCTTTGTCTTTGGCTGGCTGTACCTGCGGTGGGAACGTGCCTTCGGATGGTTGCCGGCGATCGTGCTGACCGGTCTTGGCTTCATGATCCAGCACCTCGGATCGGTGCCCGTGGAAGCGGCAGCCGGATTCGGTGTTTTCGCGATCATATTGGCGATTGCCTTTGCCCTGGTGCGCAACCTCGCCGTGCTGTGGCCGCTGTTCTATCCCGTAGCCAGCGGGATCGGGACCTTGCAGGCGGGGTTCGTGATGGGATGGGGCGATGCCGGCATTTCGGCCATCGTCCTGGTGCTCCAGCTGGCGATTTTCTGGTGGATCAACAAGAAGGCCAAGAGTCTGCCTGCGGCTTAGATCATCGTGCCGGCAGCGTAGGCTGCCTGCCCGACATGCACGGACGCATCGTCGATGATCGATACCAAGCGCACCGCACGCGTTACTGCTGGATTCCAGCTGCGATCGATGATTTCGTCCAGTTCTTCTTCGCCCAGCGTGGCGGCGTAGCCGCTGAGCGCGGACAGGCACGCGGCCAAGTAGTCCACGAGCAGCTGCTGGTCGCTCACGGTTATCTGGCGGGCCTGTTCGGCACTATGCCCGTAGCCCATCGAATCACCGAGCTCGCCCAGGTTGAAGCGTGCACGGAACTGCGCCCAGAGTTCGGGTTGGCCGCTCAGCGCCGAGAGCTGGGTATCGGCTTCGCGTCCGGCATGCCACAGCAGCCAGGCAATCGAGTTGGGATGGTTTCCCGGATGGGCATTGAGCTGTTCGGCGCTCAGCTGCGGCAGGGCCTGCGCCGCATCAATTGGGCGCTGGGCCAGGTCGGCCAGAATCTCGGAGGCGTTCATGATTCCACCGGTTCCTCGTCCCCGCGATGCCAGTCGCGGTCTTCGGTATCGGCAACGAACCCGGCGGCGAGATAAGTGGCAACGGCTGCGCGGTTCTCGCTGGGCGTGCACACCAAGGCACTGGACGCACCCATTGACCGCAGCTCTGCGGCGGCGGCCAGGCTGATCGCCGTGCCGAACCCCTGGCCGCGAAAAGCCGGGTGCACCGCAATGGGTTCCAGCAGTCCTGGCCGCCCGGAACCAGCGGACCAGACCCCTGCGACGGCCAGCGGGTTCATCTCCCCGTCGTAGGCGGTGAGGCATTGGCCCTGTTCATAGATCGGAGTGCTGGCCATGGTGTGCCAGCGCTGCAGCGCACGGGCCAGATCCTCCTGCGTGAAATCGCTGCCGCGAAAGGCGTTGAGGTGCACTTCCATCCACTGGCCGGCCAGGGAAGCATCAATCCGCCGGAAGGCCAGTTCAGGCAGCCGCACCGGAGCATCCAGGGCACGGCGCAGGGGAGTCCAGGCTTCACCGGGCATCCAGCCATGGGCCTGCAGGATCTTGCCCAGTGCCGTTGCGCCGCGGGCTTCGATGCTGGCACTTTCGGCCGGGAAGATCTGGTTTTCCGCAGAGCTGAGGTCGGCATGGATCTGCTCGGCCAGGGGCTGGATGTCGACAAAGTCGGGATGCAGTGCCATGCGAATCAGGTTCGGTCCATCGAGCAGGCCGATGGCATAGATGGATTCGCGGTCCGCCCAGGCCCGCAGGCCTTGTGCGGCGGCTTCCATGCCCCGCATGGCGTACCAGCCCACATCGCCTGGATGCAGTTGCACCGGCAGGCCGTCACGTTGCCAGCTGGCGAGCTCGTCAACGAGGTCGGCAACCTGCGCCGCGGCGGGAGTATGCATTCGAAGGCCCATTGGCCTATTCAAGCACCGGGCCTGCCCGGCGGACAAGGGTACGCAAAGGGCAGCGGGATGGCAGCTTCCCCAGGATGCTGCGCTCCCGCTGCCCATGCGTGCGAGTGCCTCCGGCCTACAGTTCGACGGTGGCTTCCCAGGCCGAGTGGATGGCGCCGTGGATGTAGTTCACGGCGCCGGCATCGCCGACCACGTCGACGCTGAAGCCTGCGCCGCGCAGCTCGTCGGCCACCGGTGCGGCGGCGGTGGTGCCGTCCGCGTAGACCACCATGTCGGCCGGGGCGCTCTGCGCCTCGCCGTTCACCGTGAACTCCACGGACTTTTCGGTGATGCGGTCCACCGTGGCGTTGCGGTGGATCTGCACGCCGTGGGCCAGGTTGTCCTTGACCGCGGTCCAGCGGCGCGGCATGGCCAGCGGCAGGCCCAGCTGCTGCTTCTCGTGCACCAAGGTGACCTTGCGGCCGCGTTCGGCGAGGAACTCGGCCAGCTCCAGGCCTACCAGCGAGCCGCCGATCACCACGACGTTCTTGCCCATCGGCAGCCAGTACTTGGTGAACTGGCGGACGAACTCCGGGGACTTGGTCAGCCCGGACAGGCGTCCCAGCTTGCCCATGGTGCTCAGCACCAGGCCGGCCTCGGCAGCGGTGGCGGTACCCAGCATCATGGCGCGCAGGGTGTCGCCGGTCTGCACGTTCGGCAAATCGCCGCCGGGCATGTCGGGCTTCGGGCGCACCGCACCGGTGGCAACGATGATGTGGTCCGGGTTCAGCGCGCGGATGGTCTCCACGGTGGCAGGGGTGTTCAGCTTGACCGCCACGCGCAGGCGCTTGAGCTCGGACTTCAGCCAGCGCAGCAGGCGCTCGTTGTCCGGGGTGGTCATGGTGGAGAACCACATGGTGCCGCCCAGGCGGTCGGCCTTGTCGATCAGGGTGACGCGGTGCCCGCGTTCGGCCAGCACGCGGGCCGACTCCATGCCCGAAGGTCCGGATCCGACAACCACGATGTGCTTCGAGGCGCTGGCAGGCTTCAGCGGCAGCAGCTTCTCATTGCCCAGCGCCGGGTTCACCGCGCAGAACGGGGTGTCGTCGAAGAAGTTCTCTCCCACGCACAGGAAGCAGTTGATGCATGGGCGGACCTGGTCGAACTTGCCCTCGCGCAGCTTGTTCGGCAGTTCCGGGTCGGCCAGCAGCTGGCGGCCCATGGCGGCGAAGTCGACCTTGTTCTCGGCAATGGCCTTCTCCGAGATCTCCGGAAGCATGCGGCCCACGGCGATGACCGGGATGGAGACGTGCTTCTTGATCTCGGCGGCGTTCTCCAGGTAGGCGCCGACCTTGTTCGGCAGCGGGCCGTCGGTGAAGTTGTCGAACGGGTTGCGGCCCCAGCCGGTGACATGGATGGCATCCGCGCCGGCGGCTTCGAACAGCTTGGAAGCTTCGATGGACTCCTGCAGGCTCAACGCGCCTTCCTGGCCGTATTCCTCGCCGGCCACGCGCACCAAAATCGCCAGCTTGTCGCCGACGCGTTCCTTGACCGCGGAAATGACTTGGCAGGCCAGGCGGGCGCGGTTCTCCAGCGATCCGCCGTACTCGTCGGTGCGCAGGTTATCACGCTGGTTCAGGAAGACGCCGAGGATGTAGCCGTGGGCCACATGGATTTCGATGGCGTCGGCCCCGCCCTTGGCCACGCGCTCGGCGGCGTCGGTCCAAGAGGTGATCAGCCAGTCGATGTCTTCCTTGGTCATCGCGTGGTAGGTGGTCTGCTTGCCCGCGGTGGCGGCGCCCATCTTGGCGAGCTCTTCCGGGGTGCAATCGGCCAGTGCGTCCATCGAGTAGCGGTAGTCCGGCTCATTCGGGGCGAGGACCGGGCGGTCATTGGCGGTGTCGACTCGGGCCACCTTGCCGTGGTGGGTCGACTGGATGCACAGTTTGGAGCCGGCAGCGTGGATGGCGTCGGCCAGTGCCTTGATGCCGGGGATGAACTTGTCGTCAGACAGTCCCGGTTCCTTCATCGACGCGGCGCCGTAGGGGAAGGCGATGGCGCAGGCACCGGTGATGATCAGGCCGGCGCCGCCAGCGGCGCGAGCGGCGTAGTGATCGATTTCCGACTGCTCAATCTCGCCGCCTTCGGACACATTCATGTCCATCGCCGGAAGCACGATGCGGTTCGAGGTGCCCATGGGCCCGATCCGGCCTTCTGACATTAGATGGGGAAATTCCTTGTTGCTCATGACAACATGGTACCGGTGGAAAACACTCCGATTTGCGTGAGGGTACAAGATTGACTGCGATAAAAGCAGGTAAAACTAACGACTAGCGTAAATATAATCAGTCCACCTGAGTAATCTAATCTTTGGTTCGATCTACTATCGACAGAGAATTTCTGAAAAGAATTCTATTTATATCGCCTAAGTCAACAATAATTAATTTCCATATGCGGAGATTAAATGGACGCCCCAATCCCATTGCAAAGTGATGGGCATCACTGCCACGGTAGGCTTGAAGCATGTACTGGGAAAATATCGTCTTCGATGCCGAGAACCCGCGGCGGCATGGGGAATTCTGGGAGGCTGCGCTCAAAAGCCAGATGCTCACCGATAACGAAGGCGGCTATGAAACACGCTTGCAGTTGCCTGGGGAGCGTTACCTGGATCTGTGTTTCCCCATCGTCCGGGATCCGGATCGTGCCCGGCAGCGCGCGCACCTGATCCTCGGCAGCGGCGCCCCTCCTGCCGAAGACCTTGGTGCGGAGCTGCTGGATGCTCTGGAAACCCGGCTCGACGCCGCAGGAAACGAGTATCTGCTCCGAGCCGAGGGCAAGCCGGCAAGTGGCTTGGTGCTCGAAGCCTTCCAACTTGCCTGCGCTGACCCGGCAGGTGATGCAGAATTCTGGAAGCAGCTGCTTGGCTGGGAAATCGTAGCGCGATCCCCGATGGTGCTGGCCGACCCAACCGGCGTGGGCCCGCGTCTGGTTCTCGTCCGCGAAGCGTCGCCCAAGACAGCGGCGAAGAATGCGATCCACCTTGATTTGCGTCTTGGGCAGGCGGAGAGCATGGATGACGCGCTTGCTGCGATCTGCGCATCGGGTGGAGCCGAGCTGGATGGGCCGTGGGAGGGATTGCCATGGCGGGTATTCCAGGACCGCTCAGGAAACGAATTCTGCGTCTTGGCGCCGTCGGCTTCCTCTGATGACTGATCCGGAGACGTCCGGGGTGGCCAGCCGGAAGCATCGATTCTACGCAAGGAAAAACGTGCAGCTGCATCTCGGTACAGAGCACTCCCACGCAATGGTCCCAGGACGGCCACGTCGTGGAATCGTGGTGCTGGCGCTGCTGCTGGCCACTTTGGCTCATTTGCTGGCCCAGCTGTTCTGGCCTTCCGGGTTGCTGGCCGATGCCACACAGATCCTGCTGATGCCGCTTTTGGCAGGAGCGGTTATCTCCTTCACCACTTCGCCGCGCGGCAGGCTGATCCGGCTGGTGCTGGCAGCGCTGTTCTTCTCCTGGGTCGGTGATGCCCTACCGCGGTTCATGGATGGAGACCCGGCATTCCTGGCCATGGTGGGCGCGTTCCTGGTCGCGCAGTTCTTCTACATTGGCGCTCTGGCAACATACTGGAAATCTTCGATACTGCGCCGATGGTGGATGCTGTTTCCCTATCTTGCGGCATTCGCAGTGCTGCTGGTCCTTTGCTCACCCGGTGCCGGAGCGCTGCTTGCCCCGGTGATCATTTACGGCTTGGCATTGATGGTGATGGCCATCCTCAGCACTGGGCTGGGACCCGTCGGGGGTTCCGGCGGCGCAATTTTCTTCCTTTCCGATTCCTTGATCGCACTGCGCTCATTTACGGACATTGGCATTCCCGGCATGGGATTCTGGATTAGGCTCACCTATGTGGCCGGGCAGGCCATGATCAGCTATGCCGCGAGCCAGCGCGATGCACAGGAGAAAAGCACGATGACATGCAGGTAAACCACCTCAGTAGAATCCCGTTGTTCATGGTGCATGGCAACGGCGTAGACCACCGGATTCTCAAGCCGCTAGAAGCAACGCTGGAGAAAATGCGGATTTTCGACTTGCACTACATCGACTTGCCTGGCTTCGGCACCTGCCCGCCGCTTGAAAATTCCGGTGGCCTGCCAGAACTGGCAAGCTGGTTGGAAGCGCTGATCCGGCAAACCGCGGGCGAGGGAAGATTTGCGCTGCTGGGCAATTCCCTTGGCGCCTTGCTCTGCCAAGAGATGGCCGACAGGTTTCTTGGCCAAGCTCAAGGGCTTTTCCTCCTGGCGCCAGTAGTCTTTCCTGATGCCGCTCGGCGTACCGTGCCAGAGCAGCAGGTGTCAGTAGCAGACCCTCTGCTTCTGGCTGAGCTTGATCCACACCATGCGCAATTATTCTCTGACGTAGCAGTGGTTCAATCACCAGAAGCATGGCGGAAGTTCGCGCAGTGGGTGCTGCCCGGGTTGGTCTGCGCGAACTTGCGAGCCATGGCTAAGCTGTCACGGCGGTACTTCCTGGACCCGCTGCCCGTCGAGCGTGGAAACCAGCTGGATATTCCGGTCACGATCGTGTGCGGGAAGCAGGACCATGTCACCGGATACCTGGATCCCGAGCAGCTCGTCCACCGGTATCCCCTGATGAAGCTCTGCGTGCTTGAACCAGCGGGCCATAACGTGCACCTTGAGCAGCCCGAACAGGTCTTGGCCGAATTGCGGGACTGGGCGCAACGTACCGGCGGCCTGCAGGAACGATCTTGATCCGGAAGGAAAGGTCCAATCCGATGACACGCAACGCTCGATTGGGACTTGAGGAAATGCCGGCATCCGGCTACATTTCGAAGCAGCAACTACGGTTTTGCCTGAGCAAGAAGGAACTTGGCATGGACGAAGCTCTCGTGCTGCGCGAGTTGGCGAGCATTGATGAAGTGCCTGACCTATTGGATATCTGGCGCAGTTCGGTGGAACGCCGGAGGGACTTCCTCTCAGCTGCAGACATTGATGCAGTGGCAACCGCCCTGGAAGCAATCTATAGCCAGTCGGTGACCGTCAGAATCGCCCAGCAAGGCCAGCGCATCATGGGCTTCGCAGCCTGGAGTGATACACGCATTGAGCTGCTCTGGGTGCGGCACAGCGATCGCCACAAGGGTGTGGGCCGTGTTCTGCTGGAAGCAATCGTCGCGCACACTCCCGGCATCAGCGTGCATCTGGATTGCCAGAGACAGCCTGCCATTTCATTCTTTGGCGACTGCGGATTCTTGGCAGTCGACGGAGGTCCAGAACTGGTGCCGCAACGGATCACGTTGCGCCACACAGAATCTTTGCCCCGAATCGTGGCACCATAGTTCTATGAGTGAAAATAGCCGTGAAATACGGGAAGTCAGCATCAAACGCGTCGAATCACGCAAGTACCAAGCCACCAGCCTGGAATCCGGCGCCAGCCTGGAATTCGGCCAGGGCGAAGGGCTGCTGACGCCGGTGGAGCTTCTGCTGGCTGCCATTGCCGGGTGCTCAGCGATCGATGTTGATGTGGCGACTACCCGCAGAAGCGAGCCTGAGAACTTCGAGGTCAAGGCGAGCGGCTACAAGGTCTCCGAGGACTCGGCTAGCCGAATGGAAGACATCCGCCTTGGCTTTGATTTGAAGTTCCCCGATACCGAGGAGGGGCGCAAAGCGGCCGGCATGGTTGAACGCATCGTCAAGCTATCCCATGACAAGTACTGCACGGTTTCTCGCACCGTCGAGCTAGGTGCCTCAGTGCAGAGCGAAGTCCTCAACCAGGCCTGATGCATTTCGTGCGGATCCCAGATTGATAATGGCCAATGGCTGACTCCGCAACAGCTTCCAAGGCAATTCACGACTTCGAGCGCGACACGAATTTCCCAACATTGCGTGAATCAGTTGTCGTTATGGCTTGATTGTTCGAAAAACGTTGAATCCAGTGTGAATGAATCATGAATCCGCAATTCGGGGTATGAAAGTCCGTCGATTCAAGCTGGCAGTACGGGTCTTTGCCCTAGTCAGCGGAGAACCTTCATCGTAGGGTCAGATTGTCCCTACGTTGAAGGAGCAGCAATGCAGTCTGAGAACGTTTTAGGCAATATCGACTGGGCGTCGATGCTACAAAAGGTTGGCATCGCGCTAATCATCCTCATCATTACGTGGCTTCTCGCGCGCATCGTTCGGTGGGCTGCCGCCAAATTGGTGACCAGGGTGAAGTTCCTGCAGAAGCAGGGCAATGACGGAGAGCAAATAGGCCAATCTCTGGGCAAGGTTGCGGGACTGATCGTCTGGCTGTTCGGCCTCGTGGCAATCCTGCAAGTATTCGCGCTATCTGAAGTGCTATCGCCGGTGCAGGGCCTGCTCGGCGGCGTCATGGCCTTCATCCCCAACCTCATCGGTGCGGGCTTCATCTTCTTCATCGGCTACGTGATCGCCAATATCGTTCGCCAGCTGCTGAAGACCGGTTTGGGAACTGTCGACTTCAGCGGGCTGGTCCGCAAATTGACCCCAAGCGATGAACCGGTTGACGAAGTCCAGTCTCGCGAGTCCCAAGCGAAGATCGTTGACATCATTGCCAATATCGTCTTCGCCTTGTTCCTGCTCGTCGTTGCCATTTCGGCACTGCAGGTCTTGGGCATCGCGGCAATTTCGGACCCTGCCCAGCAGATGCTGCAGCTTGTCTTCACCGCAATACCGCAGGTCATCATGGCCTTGGTGCTCTTGGCCGTCGGTATTCTGATTGCCAAGTTCGTCGGCCAGCTGCTTGAATCAACCCTTCACGGGGTGGGCACCGACTCCGTTGTTGCCCAATGGGGTGTTGTTCCCGAAGGCAAGAGCGCTTCGGGAATCATCGCTGGCATCGTCAAGATTGCCATCGTGCTGTTCTTCGGCGTGATGGCGGCCCAGATGCTGAACTTCCCGGCGATCACCAACATTCTCAATGAAATCCTGGCCTTGGGCGGCAAGATTCTCTTCGGCGCAGCAATTATCGCCGCAGGTTTCGTCATCGCCAACGTTATTGGCCGTTTCTTGGGCGACACCACCGCTTCAAAGATCATCCGCTACACGGCAATTGCGTTGTTCGTGGCAATGGGCTTGAAGTACATGGGTATCGCTGATTCGATCATCAATATGGCCTTCGGTGCAATCGTCATTGGCGCGGCTTTGGCCGCGGCGCTGGCCTTTGGACTTGGTGGCCGCGATGCTGCGGCTCGCACGCTGAAAAAGATCGAGGCCAATCAGGCCACCGACGGCCGGGATTCGACGCCGCCGGCATCAACTCCAGGCATCTAGCCAATATCACTAAACCTGAGGGACAGATAAAAAGTCGCGGAACCCGAAACCGGATTCCGCGACTTTTTGTTGCCCGCCAAGCTACGGCTGCGTGCTCCACGGCAACGGCACTACGTCGGGGACCTGATCAGTCCGCAACCGCGCGTAGGCGTACACGTCAACGCGTTCTCCAGCAACCAGGAACTTACCGCGCTCGACACCCTCGCGCAGGAACCCGTTGCATTCGGCAACACGCTTCGATCCAGGATTGTTCGCCCGAAGACCTAGTTCCAAACGGTACAAACCGAGCTCGCCAAACAGGTGGTTCACCAAAGTAGCCACTGCGCGAGTGGCCAGAGACCTCCCGCGGTAGTCCTGGTTCATCCAATACCAAACCCATACGTTCTGATTGGCTGGATCGACAGTACCGCAGACCAAACCGACCAGCCGGTCTCGATAGGCGACGGCCAAAGCCTGCTGCCGTTCGCCGGCCTCCATCAGGGCACGCACGTACGATGCGGCCTTTTCCGGAGTGTCGGCATCTCCTTGGCGATCCATATCGGCATTGGAGGAAAAGGCTTCGAAAACAGCTTCGGCATCCGATTGGCGCAGCCTGCGAACCGAGAAATCGTCGTCGACTAATGCGGCCTTGTTCGGTTCTGCAAAAGAAAGCTGCCGCGCAGCGGGCGTGCCCTGATGGAAGAACAGCTGCCAGCGATCCTGCTCATGGATCCACAGCGAACTGCGCTCGCTGGCGGATCCCGATAGCAACCTCCAGCGCAGAAGCACCGCTTGATCGGCAACCTGGATTGCTACGGGGCTGCCGACTTCCCGAGATCCGGAATCCCGTTCCGGCTCCTGGGCCAGCTGGGCAATGATCGACTCGCGATCGTAGACACGGCCGCTGGCACCCACTTCGGAGAACTGCGGATGCAAGTACCGTTCCAATTGCCTTCGGCTATGGCGCTGGCTGGTTTCCAAGAGCTCCTGCTCCAACGAAATGATCGTGTTGGACAACGCAGATCCCTGGGGAAGCACGCGGGGGAAGTCATGAGATGCCATGTCAACTAGTACATCACAGAAGATGACGGAGCTGCGGTTGCTCCAGTTCGACTTTATGAGCTGGATCATGCCTATAATCGCAGTACTCCGCGGGAGCCTGAATCGACCAGGCTGAGAGGGCACCGAGCCGACCGCTACACCTGATGCGGGTCATGCCGCCGTAGGAAGGATGCGTGCTCTCGTGCATGTGAATATTGTTGGCGCCGGAATCATCGGCCTGTCAGTTGCGTTCGAACTGGAATCACGGGGACATACTGCCACCCTCATCGATCCAGCACCAGGCCAAGGTGCAAGCTACGCGGCAGCCGGAATGCTGGCCCCGGCAGCTGAAACGGTCTGGGGCCATGGCCCGCTTCACGAGCTGCTTGCCGCCTCGAATGCCGCCTATCCAAAGTTCATTGAGCGCATCGAATCCGTGACCGGGCAACGCCCGGACTACCTGCAGAACTCAACCCTCGTCGTCGCGGCCGAACCGGCTGACCGCGAAGCCCTGCATGAGCTGGCCGAACTGCAAGTTTCCCTCGGCCTGTCAGCGGAAAAGCTTTTGCCCAGCCAAGCCCGCAAACTCGAACCAGCCTTGGCCGCGAATATAGCAGGCGCAGTCCTATGCCAAGATGACCACCAAGTCGACCCACGGTCAGTCGTCAAAATCCTGCTTGATCACCTGCGTGGCCGCCTGATCGAGGAGCGGGCGCAGGCGCTGGTGGGCGACGGGAGCCGAACCAACGCGGTACGCACCGCATCGGGCAAGATCCTCGAAGCGGATCAAACCATCGTGGCCACCGGACTGGGCACCATTGACGGCCTGGACCGGGTGCCGGTGCGCCCCGTCTACGGAGATATTCTCCGGATCCAGGGGCCAGCCGGTCCGCCATTGATCACCCGGACCATCCGCGGCATCGTGCACCGGGAGCCGGTGTATCTCGTGCCGAGAAAGGACGACAGCCTCGTGCTTGGAGCCAGCGTCCGGGAAGACCGCCAGCCTGCAGTGAACATCGGAGCCATGCACCTACTGCTGGACAATGCACGAAAGCTCATCCCCGGCATCAGCGACTGCACGCTGAACGAGGCAACTGCCCGAGCCCGTCCCGCCACACCTGATGACCGTCCGCTGCTGGGGCGCATTGACCCGGGCCTGGTGCTTAGCACCGGATACTCCCGGCACGGAGTACTGCTGGCTCCGCTGGGCGCAACACTCACCGCTGACCTTATTCACGGAAATGGAACGCACCCCTTGCATCAGGCTGTGAATCCACACCGCTTCGCCACAGCAACCCAGACCAACCACCGAACGGAGCAGCATCCATGAAAAGCATTGGCATCAAGTTCAATTCCCGGGAACTGAACCTGGACGAAGGAATCACCCTTCGCGAATTCATCAGCATGCAGATCGGCAAGGATCTGGATAGCAACTCGGCGGCCGTGGACGGCAGCAAGCTTGGAATAGCCGCCGCGGTCAATGGCGCTGTCATCCCGCGCAGCGCCTGGAACAGCTACACGCTGGCCGAAGGGCACAGCATCGAACTCGTTACCGCAGCCCAGGGAGGCTAGGCGTGGACACGCAAAACATCACCGAACTGGACATCAACAGCGATCCATTCCAGGTTGCAGGACGCACCTTGTCTTCGCGCTTGATCCTCGGCACCGGGGGAGCGAGTTCGCTGACCACCCTGGAAAGCGCATTGCAGGCCTCTGGAACCGAACTGACTACCGTGGCCATCCGACACTTTTCGGCGGCAGGCGAGTCCAACGTGTATGACTTGCTGCAGCGCAACAACGTGATTGCGCTGCCGAATACCGCTGGATGCTTCACCGCCCGCGACGCGATCCTCACCGCGCACCTGGCCCGCGAAGCGCTGGAAACGAACTGGATCAAGCTCGAAGTGATTGCGGACGAGCGCACGTTGCTGCCTGATCCGCTGGAGCTGCACGCTGCCACCGAACAGCTGGTCGCCGATGGATTCCAGGTCTTCGCCTACACCAACGATGATCCTGCCCTTGCCCAGCGCCTCCAGGATGCCGGTGTCGCGGCCATCATGCCAGCCGGCGCACCAATCGGATCCGGCCTGGGTATCTTGAACCCGCACAATATTTCCACCATCGTCTCCCGGGCCCAGGTGCCGGTCATCCTGGACGCCGGAGTCGGCACCGCCTCTGACGCCGCCCTGGCCATGGAGCTCGGCTGCGATGCCGTGCTGCTGGCCAGTGCGGTGACGCGGGCGCACAACGCGCCGCTGATGGCGATGGCCATGAAGGATGCGGTGCGTGCCGGACGAGCCGCACGGCTCGCGGGCCGGATCCCGCGCCGCGACACCGCCCTGGCATCCTCGCCCACCGAAGGCATGATGCAGACCCTGGTCGGTGACTTCTCGTGAACCAGCCAGCATTGGTAGCCCCGGGGCCGGAGCTGGCATCTGAAGAATTGGCGCGTTATTCCCGGCATCTGTCGCTTCCCGGCGTCGGCGAAGAAGGGCAACGCAGGATCGCCAATGCCAAGGTGCTGGTAATCGGAGCCGGGGGACTGGGCAGCCCCATTGCCAGCTACCTGGTCGCCGCGGGGATCGGCACCCTCGGGGTCGTGGACGACGACACGGTTGAACTGTCCAACCTGCAACGCCAAACCATGCACAGGCAACAGGACGTAGGCCGCTTGAAGGTGGAATCGGTCCGCCGGATGGCCCACGAGCAGAACCGGAATGTCCGGGTTATCGCCGTGGATGGCAAACTGGATGAGACCAACGCCGTGGCGCTTTTCAGCGACTACGACCTGGTCATCGACGGCAGCGACAACTTCGCCACGCGCTACCTGTCCAACGACGCCGCAGAAATCACCGGCACCCCACTGGTCTGGGGGACGCTGTTCCAATTCTCCGGGCAGGTGTCCGTCTTCGACCCGCGCACCGGTCCGATGCTGCGCGATCTTTTCCCTGAAATCCCTGATGCGGACTCCGTGCCCAGCTGCGCCGAGGGCGGGGTCTTTGGCGCCCTGTGCGGCGTCATCGGCTCGGTGATGTGCACCGAGGCCCTGAAGCTCATCACTGGAATCGGCACCACGCTCAGCGGAAAACTTTGGCTCTACGATGCACGGGAAGCCAATGTGCGAACACTCAATTTTGCCAGGGACCCGCAACGCGAACCGGTGAGCCGGCTGGGCGAGTACCAGCCAGCGTCCTGCGCTGTCGATGGGCATGTTCCGGAAATTTCCGTTGAGCAACTGGCGGACCTTGAAGCGGAGGAACCGGTGCTGCTGGTGGATGTGCGTGAAGCCTGGGAACGCGAGATCATTGCGATCCCGCACAGCCAGCCCCTGCCGCTCGCGCAACTGGAAGAACAAGGACTGGGAGGGCTCGCGCAGGGTGCCTCGGCGATCGTGTTCGTCTGCAAAACGGGTGTCCGTTCACAGCGGGCGGCGCGGATTGCCAGGCGGGATCTGCAGCCAGCCGTCCAGGTGTACAGCCTCAGCGGCGGCACCGTGGAATGGGCCAGGCAGGTTCAGGGGCAGCAGGTGGCCTACTAGCGCCCGGCCTTGCAGTGCCTGCGCTTCTTGGTGCCGGCCCAGCTCTGGCATACTTGCGCCATGGCTATGGGAATTGTGCTGGAGATCCGTGAATTGGAAATCGGCGACGAACAGCAGGCAATCGATGCCCATCATTTGATGCTTGGCGATGATTTCGAGTTCTTGCCCACCTGGACTTCCGCTGAGGCTTGGGAGGACTATGCCTACCGGATGAAGGCAGGGCGCCGTGGCGAGCACATCCCCGAAGGATGGGTTCGCTCGGCGCTGTTTGCCGCCTTCGACGACGGGGAACTGGTGGGCCGTGTATCTGTGAGGTATGAGCTCAACGAGGGCCTGCTTCATTACGGCGGGCATATCGGCTATGGTGTAGTTCCCGAGTATCGTCGCCGTGGTGTGGCACAGCAACTGTGCAGATTCGGATTGCAGGAACTGCGCGAAACAGGAATTGAGCGCGCTCTGGTTACCTGTGCTTCCGATAACATCGGTTCAAGATCGACCATTGAGAAATGCGGCGGATTGCTGGACGCCAAGCTTCCGGAAATTGAAGCCAGCCATGGCGCCGGCACGCTGCGTTTTTGGATACCTACCCAGTCGATCCGCTGAATTTCTCGCGACCGGTACATGAAATTTCTGTATGTTCTGACACAGATCAACAGACTATTAGTCTCGAGAGCGTAAACTGGATTGTTGGGTCGACTTTGGCCCCGACTCCACAGACCCAAATTCTCGAGCGGAAGTGAGCCTTCACGCATGTCAGCAAACACCATTACTCGCGATGAACTTCGCAATGTAGCCATTGTGGCGCACGTTGACCACGGCAAGACCACCCTGGTCAACGCCATGCTCCAGCAGACCGGCGCATTCGACAGCCATGGTGAAACCGAAGACCGCGTGATGGACTCAGGTGAGCTGGAACGCGAGAAGGGCATCACCATTCTTGCCAAGAACACCACCGTGTTCTACAGCGGCCCAGCGGCCGAGGGCAAGAAGATGACCATGAACATCATCGACACCCCGGGCCACGCCGACTTCGGTGGCGAGGTTGAACGCGGCCTGTCCATGGTCGACGGCGTTGTTCTGCTCGTCGACGCATCCGAGGGTCCGCTGCCGCAGACCCGCTTCGTGCTGCGCAAGGCGCTTGGCGCCAACCTGCCAGTGATCATCGTGGTCAACAAGACCGACCGCGCCGATGCCCGCATCGACGGCGTCGTCTCCGACTCCATGGATCTGCTGCTCGGCCTGGCCTCTGACCTGGCTGACGAAGCTCCGGACCTGGATCTGGATGCCATCTTGAACGTCCCCGTGGTCTTCGCTTCGGGCAAGGCCGGCTACGCGTCGATGAACCAGCCAGTTGACGGTACCCTGCCTGACAACGAAGATCTTGAGCCGCTGTTCGAGACCATCATCAAGCACGTTCCTGCGCCGACCTATACCGAGGGCGAAGTCCTGCAGGCCCACGTCACCAACCTTGACGCTTCGCCATTCCTCGGCCGTCTTGCACTGCTGCGCATGATCAACGGCACCCTGCGCAAGGGCCAGCAGGTCAACTGGGCACGCCAGGACGGCACCATGAAGCAGGTCAAGATCACCGAACTGCTGGCCACCCAGGGCCTGACCCGCGTTCCAGCTGAAGAAGCCGGACCGGGCGAGATCGTTGCAGTCGCCGGTATCGAAGACATCATGATCGGCGAAACCCTCACCGACCTGGAAAACCCTAAGCCGCTGCCGCTGATCACCGTTGATCCACCTGCGATCTCCATGACCATCGGCATCAACACCTCGCCACTGGCTGGCAAGGTCAAGGGCGCCAAGGTCACCGCACGCCAGGTCAAGGATCGCCTGGACAAGGAACTGATCGGCAACGTTTCGCTGAACATCCTGCCAACCGAGCGTCCAGACGCTTGGGAAGTCCAGGGCCGTGGCGAACTGGCACTGGCCATCCTCGTTGAGCAGATGCGCCGCGAAGGCTTCGAGCTGACCGTTGGCAAGCCGCAGGTTGTCACCAAGATGATCGACGGCAAGGTCCACGAGCCAATGGAGCGCATGACCATTGACGTGCCGGAAGAGTACCTGGGCGCTATCACCCAGCTGATGGCATCGCGCAAGGGCCGCATGACCGACATGGCCAACCACGGTACCGGCTGGGTTCGCATGGAATTCATGGTTCCAGCACGTGGCCTGATCGGCTTCCGCACCCGATTCATGACCGAAACCCGTGGTGCCGGCATTGCCGCTTCGCTGGCCGAAGGCTACGAGCCGTGGGCAGGCGCCATCGAGTACCGCATCAACGGCTCGATCGTGGCCGACCGTGCCGGCGTGGTGACTCCATTCGCGATGATCAACCTGCAGGAACGCATGAGCTTCTTCGTGAAGCCAACCGAAGAGGTCTACGAGGGCATGATCGTGGGCGAGAACTCGCGCGCCGATGACATGGACGTGAATATCACCAAGGAAAAGAAGCTCACCAACATGCGTGCAGCTTCCTCGGATTCCTTCGAGAACCTGACCCCGCCACGCACCCTGACCCTGGAAGAGTCGCTTGAATTCGCTCGCGAAGACGAGTGCGTTGAGGTCACCCCGGAAGCAATCCGCATCCGCAAGGTGCTGCTGAACGCCAACGACCGTGCCAAGGCCAGCCGTGCACGCGCACGCTCCTAATAATCGCAATTCCCTCGGAGGCAACTTCTCCGCGCTGTGGCGCGGTGCGGTTGCCGCCGTGGCTGCAGGATTGTTCGGCACGGCAATCCACGCCTCCATCAGCTATATCGGCAACGATTTCCCGCTGGTTTGGGGCGTGCTCGTTGCCTGGCTCCTGCTCGGAGTACTGGTGTACTGGGCTGCGGTTTCTTCCGCGAAGCTGTGGGCCGGTGCGGTGGCGTTCATCGGATGCTATGTGACTGTTGGCCTGATTTCCTATGTGGGCGACGACCAGCTGATCTTGGGCATGCAGTACTACGAGTACCTGCCCGGACCGGCGTTGGCCTCTGCACTGTGGATGTACGGAATGGTCATTCCATCGGTGATTGCCTTGCTGTGCTCCTTGCGGGTGTTGCGCAAGCGGCAACGGCAGAATTGAAAAACAGTAGGAGTTCTTCCCCAACGGGAGGAACTCCTACTGTTTTTAATAAGGTTTTGGGGAAGCGGTGACCGGCCTACTGGCGGTCACGCGCATTGCCGGTGATATCCAGATGGTGGGCCAAGAACAGCGAGGTGGCCACGCCATCGGGATCCGGGTCGCGTACTGCGTAGTCCTCGATAACCGCCCGCAGCCGGCTCATCAGTTCCTTCTGGTTTTCTTCATTGAGTTTCAGACCCAAGCGGATGACCTGTATTTCCTGCGGATCAAGTCCCTCGATTTCCTGCAGGAAGGTGTCCACGAGCATCGGAGCCGCGTCGGGAATGCGGGTGCCCCAGGACTGCTTGGTGCTTCGATAGGGCACTTCTTTGGCACCGCGGTTGCCTCGGCGCGGTTCTTCCGCGGCGAGGTAGCCGTTGCTGACCAGGGTGCGCACGTGATGCAAGGACGTGGCGGGATTCAAATCCAGAATGTCCGCAATTTCCTTGTTCGTGCGTGACTCATGGAGGCACAAGCGCAAGATGCGAAGCCTCAGCGGGGAGCTGAGGGCTCGTGCTCGCGATTGGACAAGTTTATCGGAGGGCATGAAAACAGCATACGCGAAAAGTGCTAAGTGATTGGAAGATTCAAATCGCATGTCTTCCCAAGCCGGATCAACGCAGCTGCGACCCGGATAAGTGGCATCGTGAAAATCTTGCGGCTTGCTAGGACGCTATTCGCTGCGCGGGACGCGGGGCCTGCGGCGCGCCGGAGCCTGCGGTACCCGCTTGGCGTGGGTGATCGCCGCGCGGGGGATGCGTACCAGCTCGGTGCGGGTCTGGATGCTCACCGATTCCTCGGTCACTTCCCTCAGCTCTCCCAACGCGTCGGAAAAATGTCCGCCGGCCTGGCCCTCGGCCAATCGGTAGCGGACAACTAGCCGTTCACCGGGCGTCACATCACTAAAACTAAGCATTTGGAAGCGTCATCTTTTCGTAAGAAGAATTCATTTGCACCACGGGAAGCTGAAATGTGAATGGTCGATTACGTCACAGCGCGCCGATAGGCGGTTCGATGAATGGTTATACAGGACTAGACTGTAGTTTGAGCTGGTAAAGGATTCAAAGAGCATCTGCTGAAACCACTAGCTCTGTTGAAACCACCCAGTGCAAGGAAAGGTCTCGGCCCTCGTGACTTACATCATCGCTCAGCCGTGCGTCGACGTGAAAGACAAGGCGTGCGTCGAAGAGTGCCCGGTAGATTGTATCTATGAAGGTGAGCGCTCGCTCTACATTCATCCGGATGAATGTGTTGACTGCGGCGCCTGCGAACCTGTCTGCCCCGTCGAAGCCATCTACTACGAAGATGATGTGCCGGACGAGTGGGCCGACTATTACAAGGCAAACGTCGACTTTTTCGACGAACTTGGATCCCCGGGCGGCGCCGCTAAAATTGGTAACACCGGCACTGACCACCCACTGATCAGCGCCTTGCCACCTCAGAACCAAGGCTAGGTTTTCACTTTCATGCTTGAACTCCCCGATTACCCCTGGAACCAGCTTGCCCCGTATCGCGAGCAAGCGTCCGCACATCCGGGGGGAGTCGTGGACCTGTCGATCGGCACGCCCATCGACAGCACGCCGCAGGTCATCCAGCAGGCGCTGGCCGACGCTGCCAACTCGCACGGCTACCCCACCACGCACGGGACCATTGAGGTCCGCCAAGCCATCGTCGACTGGTTCGCCCGCCGACGCAACGTCACCGGATTGGGCACCGATGATGTCATGCCGACGGTTGGCTCCAAGGAAATGGTGGCGTGGCTGCCGTTGTTCCTGGGCCTGGGCGCTGGCGATATCGTGGTCCGTCCCGAAATCGCCTACCCGACCTATGACATCGGTGCCCAGCTGGTCGGCGCGACCCCTATCGCCACCGACGACCTCTCGGAATTGACTGCTGAGCAGCGCGAGCGCGTGAAGCTGATCTGGGTCAACTCGCCTGGCAACCCGACCGGAAAGGTCCGCGATACCGCCCAGCTGGCAGGCATCGTGGCTCAGGCCCGCGAAATGGGTGCCGTCGTCGCCTCCGACGAGTGCTACGCGGAACTGGGGTGGGATGAATACGAGGGGCAGGTGCCCAGCATCCTGGACCCGGCGGTCAACGGTGGAAACCTCGATGACCTGTTCGCGCTGTATTCGCTGTCGAAGCAGTCCAACCTCGCCGGATACCGCGCCGCCTTCGTTGCCGGTGCTCCCAATCTGATGCCGTCTCTGGTCAATAGCCGCAAGCATGCTGGCATGATCGTTCCCGGTCCAATCCAGCACGCCATGGTGGTGGCCCTGAAGGACGACGAGCATGTCGCGGCGCAGCGCGAGCTGTACCGGGCACGCCGTGACATGCTGCGGCCGGCGCTGGAGAATTTCGGCCTGTCCATCGAGGATTCGGTGGCGGGCCTGTATCTGTGGTGCACCGCTGGGCGTCCGAGCTTTGAAACCATCGGGGCGCTGGCGGAACTGGGCATCGTGGCCGGTCCCGGGGCCTTCTACGGCACCGCCGGGGAACGCCACGTGCGCGTGGCGCTGACTGCATCCGACGAACGGATCGCGGCTGCCGTTGAACGGTTGAATTCTTCCGCCAATCGGTGAAGATGAAGCCCTAATTAGCTTGAATGGGTCAAATCGCGGTATGTTCTACGGTGACGACTGACCTTTCGGAACTACACGCTTTCCGGTTAGGAGATGCAATGACAGATACTACGTCTGCACAGCTACACTTTGGAGAATCCAGCCTCGAGCTGCCGGTAATTCAGGCAGCAGAGGGCAACGACGGATTCGGCGTAGCCCCACTTTTGAAGACCACCGGGAACGTGACTTACGATCCCGGCTTCATGAATACCGCGGCCACCAAGTCCGCGATTACCTACATCGACGGCGACGCAGGCATCCTGCGCTACCGCGGGTACCCAATCGAGCAGCTGGCCGAGAAGTCCAGCTTCATCGAGGTCACCTACCTGCTGATCTACGGCGAACTGCCAACTGCCGACCAGCTGGCCGAGTTCGACAACTCGTTGCGCCGCCACACCCTGCTGCACGAAGAGCTCAAGGGCTTCTTCGGCGGCTTCCCTCGCGACGCGCACCCGATGCCGGTGCTGTCCTCGGCTGTTTCGGCCCTGTCAACCTGGTACCAGGATTCGCTGGATCCGAAGGATGACGCACAGGTTGAGCGTTCGACCCTGCGCCTGCTGGCAAAGCTTCCGGTCTTGGCCGCGTACGCGCACAAGAAGTCCATTGGCCAGGCGCTGCTGTACCCGGACAACTCGATGAACATGGTCGAGAACTTCCTGCGCCTGTGCTTCGGCACCGCTGCCGAGCCGTACATCGTGGATCCAGACGTGGTCAAGGCTCTTGACCTGCTGCTGATCCTGCACGCTGACCACGAGCAGAACTGCTCGACCTCCACCGTGCGCCTGGTTGGCTCCTCGGAAGCCAACATGTTCGCTTCGGTTTCGGCAGGCATCCACGCGCTGTCCGGCCCGGCCCACGGCGGCGCCAACGAAGCCGTCCTGAAGATGCTGCGTGAAATCCAGTCTTCGGGCATGACCCCTGAAGAGTTCATGACCAAGGTCAAGAACAAGGAGGACGGCGTACGCCTGATGGGCTTCGGCCACCGTGTGTACAAGAACTACGATCCACGCGCCAAGATCATCAAGAAGACCGCTCACGACCTGCTGGCAAAGCAGGGCAAGAACGAGCTGCTTGATATCGCGATGAAGCTGGAAGAAACTGCGCTGAACGATGAATACTTCATCTCGCGCAAGCTCTACCCGAACGTAGACTTCTACACCGGCCTGATCTACACCGCCATGGGCTTCCCGGAGAAGATGTTCACCGTGCTGTTCGCCATCGGCCGCCTGCCAGGCTGGATCGCGCAGTGGCGCGAAATGATCAAGGACCCGGAGCTGAAGATCGGCCGCCCACGCCAGCTGTACATGGGCGAAACCGCTCGCAACTACCCGGGCTACCAGGCCTAGGCTAGCTGCCGGATTCCTGCGGCAGGACCTGTCTTCCCACGATAGTGGGGGACAGGTCCTTCCCTGTTTTAAGCGGTATTTCGGGAGTATCCTTTGAGGCAGAGGAAACGACAAGTGTGCCGAAGAATCAGGTGGTATGCATGTACTTACGTCGTGGAAATTATTGGTCGCTGGCCATAAATACCAATCAGAACATGCTGATGGCGTTGTACCTGCGCGAACTCTCAGGCGTCCACCCCGCGGAGGCCGGACCCAATAGCCGGCTTGCTTCCAATATCAAGAACCGCAACACGATTGACGACTCGCACGGACAGCTCAAGCAGGAATGGAGTTCCTGGTGGGATTCGCTGACCGCGGTGGCGCCAGCCAGTGAACCGGAGGCCAGCGATGCACTGATCAAGCGGCTGGAAGACGAGGGTTACCCGGCCCTGGCCCGTCTGGCGCGGGCACACTACGGCCAGGCCACGGTGTTCGCCCAGCAGCATGCCCAGGACTTTGCAGAAAACAGCGGCAAGTACGTGCCGCACCGCATGGATGAGCTGGAGCGGATCCTGATTGACCACGGCGTGGAACACGATATGCAAGCCACTCGGCAGGAGATCCACCTCATTGACGTGCCCTTGGACGAGCCCAGGGCTTGGCTGACTGGCCGGGCAACCATCGTGGCCAGCACGTCGCTGCTGCGCGACTCCAAGGCTTTCCACGGCTTCATCCAGCCCATGGTGACCATCATCTTTCCCGGCGGCTAGCCGAGCAGCAAGAAACTGGGCAATAAAAACTGGCAGACCACTTTCGTGATCTGCCAGTTCGAATGCAACAGGAGAATTAGTTGGCGTGAAGCGCGCTGTTCAGCTCAACGGTCTGGCCTGCGCGTGGCAGGGCCTCAACAGTGCCGGTGATCGAATTGCGGCGGAAGAGCAGGTTTGGCACGCCGGACAGCTCCAGTGCCTTGACCTGCTTCTCGCCCAGCACCACACGCGTGCCGGCGGTGACGTACAGGCCAGCTTCGACCACCGAGTCATCGCCGATCGAGATGCCCACACCGGCGTTTGCCCCCAGCAGCACGCGTTCGCCGATGACAATGCGTTCCTTGCCGCCACCGGACAAGGTGCCCATGATTGATGCGCCGCCTCCAACGTCCGAGCCATCGCCAACAACGACCGATGCCGAAATGCGGCCTTCCACCATCGAGGTGCCCAAGGTGCCGGCATTGAAATTGACGAACCCTTCGTGCATGACGGTGGTGCCCGAAGCCAGGTGGGCGCCGAGGCGCACACGTCCAGCGTCGGCAATGCGCACGCCGGCCGGAACCACATAGTCGACCATGCGCGGGAACTTGTCCACGCCGTACACGGTGACCGCACCACGAGCGCGCAACTTCAACCGGGTCGTTTCGAAGCCCTCGACCTGGCAAGGACCGAAATTCGTCCATACGACGTTTGCCAGATGGCCGAAGATGCCGTCGAGGTTGATGCTGTTCGGCTGGACCAGGCGGTGCGATAGCAAGTGCAGGCGCAGCCACACATCGGCGGTGTCAGCCGGAGCTACATCAAGATTAATGGTCAGTGAAACTACCTTCTGGGTGGTGCCGCGGGCTGCATCATCCTGCGCGGCGGCAGAGAGTTCACCGGAGAGCTCTTCAGCTTGGGCGAGTTCGCCCAAGACTGGAGCCGGGTACCAAACATCAAGGATCGTTCCATCGGATGCGACCGTTGCAATGCCATGCGCTGAGGCTAAACGGACAGATGATTCGCTGGATGTCACAGATTCTGAAGTCATACACCGATCGTATCTTTGCTGACCGGAGTAACGTTGATAAATGACAAAAAAGTGAAGCTAGAGACTCAGGACGTAGCCAGCCGTGAACGAATTGGACCTGCAACAAGACGTTGCCCTGCTCACCGAGCAGATCATGAATATTGAATCCGTTTCCGGCAATGAGCAAGAGCTGGCCGACAAGGTGCACCACGCGCTGCAGCAGCTGGCGCATCTTGAGGTCCATCGGGACCAGGACGCCATCGTGGCGCGCACCAGCTTTGGCCGCGAACGCCGCGTCGTGCTGGCCGGGCATCTGGACACCGTGCCGTTGCCACGCACCGAGGGCGCCAAGGGCACCGTCCCCGCACAGGTCATCGGCGGGGTGCTCTATGGCCGCGGTGCGACGGACATGAAAGGCGGGGTTGCCGTGCAGCTTGCCCTGGCGGCAGAGCTGACCGACGCCAAATACGATGTCACCTACGTCTTCTACGACCATGAGGAAGTTGAAGCGGCCAAGTCCGGATTGGGCCGGCTGGCCAAGAACAGCCCGGAACTGCTGGAAGCTGACTTCGCGATCCTGCTGGAACCGACCAACGGCACCGTCGAAGGCGGGTGCAACGGAACCAGCCGCTTCGTCATCCGCACCCGCGGCAAGGCGGCCCATTCGGGACGCGCATGGATGGGGCATAACGCGATCCACGACGCGGGGGAGATCCTGCAGCGGCTGGCTGCCTACCAGCCCCAGAGCATCACCGTCGAAGGCCTGGACTACCGCGAGGGAATGAACGCAGTCCGCATTGCCGGCGGCATCGCGGGCAACGTGATTCCGGATTACTGCGAGGTGGAAGTGAACTACCGATTCGCCCCGGACAAGACGCTGGCCGAGGCTGAGGCCGTTGTCCGCGAGCTTTTCGATGGCTTCGATATCGAGCGCACCGATGGCGCCGATGGAGCCAAACCGGGATTGGACCAGCAGATTGCCGCGGACCTGATCAAGGTGCTGGGCCAGGAACCCAAGCCGAAGTACGGCTGGACCGACGTGTCGCGCTTCTCGGCCTTGGGAGTTTCGGCAGTGAACTTCGGCCCAGGAGATGCGCTGCTAGCACACAGCGATGATGAGCATGTACCGCAGCAGGCCATCCGTGATTGCCTGCAGAGCCTGCGCGCGTGGCTGCGCTAGCAATGCCCTGTCACTGAGCAATTGTCGTGGCAAGAAAAAATCTCCGTACCGTGTGGTTGATGCCCAAGCGGTACGGAGATTTTTCTGTTGCGGTGGCTAGGCCTTGGGATCTTCGCGATCCTGGCCCGCTTGCGTGCCCAAATCCGCTGGGGCTCCAACCACTGCCGCCGCCGGGTTGGCGGCTGCAGTCTTGTCCTTCTTCACCCGGCTGCTCAAGCGGCGCGAGACGATCACTGCCAGCTTGCTCAGGGTGAAGTTGATGATGATGAAGATCGCCGCTGCCACGATCAGAGCCTGCAGCACATTGCCGTTCGGCGAGGAGTAGGTGCGGGCGAAGAACAGCAGCTCGTTGAAGCTGATGATGTAGCCCAGGGCCGAGTCCTTCAAGATCACCACGAACTGGCCGATCAGCGCTGGCAGCATGGCCACCAGTGCCTGCGGAATCTCGATGTAGCGCAAGGACTTGCCGCGGGTTAGGCCGATCGCGATACCGGCTTCGCGTTGGCCCTTGGGCAGATTGTGCACTCCGGAACGGACCAGCTCCGCAACTACCGAGCCGTTGTAGAAGATCAGTGCCGCGACCACGGCCCACATCGCGGTATCTCCTGGCAGCTGCAATGAGCGGGAGAAGAAGACGTTGAAGAACACGATCATCAGCAGCACTGGAACCGCACGGAAGAATTCGACAATCACGGTGGATACACCGTTGATCAGCTTGTTCTGCGCCAGGCGTCCAACACCGAAGATCAGGCCGAATATCACGGAGCCGACGATGCCGAAGATGGCGGCCTTGACGGTGTTCCACAGGCCTGGAAACAGGTAGTTCTTCCACGTGCTTGAGTCGATGAAGTCATCCCACTGGGAAGCCTGCATCTGGTCCTTGGCGGCGAGACCCAAAATGATCCAGGCCACGATGCCCAAGGCAATCAGGGCACCGATGATGTTGACAGCCAGGATGCGGCGCCGGGCCTTGGGCCCGGGAGTATCGAAAAGAATCGAGGCGCTCATCGTGCCACCGCCAGTTTCTTCGAAGCCCAAGTGGTCAGCAGTCCCACCGGAATAACGATGATTACGAAGCCCACGGCGAAGGTCAAGAAGATCGGGATGACGATATCCGCGCGGAATTCGATCATGGTCTTCATGACCGAGGAGGATTCGGTGGCTACCGAACCAACAGCTGCGACCGTGGAGTTCTTGATCAAGGCAATCAGGGTGTTGCCCAGCGGCACGATCGCGCCGCGGAAAGCCTGCGGCAGGATCACCATGCGTGCTGCGGGCAAGAAGCTCAGGCCGATGGCACGGGCAGCTTCAGCCTGTCCCAGCGGAACCGTGTTCACGCCGGAACGGATGGCTTCGCACACGAACGCCGCATGGTAGACCGCAAGGCCAAGGACGGCCAAGCGGAAGAAGTTGTTCTGGAAGTCTGAGCTGAGCACGAATCCCAGCTGGCCATAGAGCGCCAGCACGCAGAACAGGATGATGATGGTCAGCGGCGTATTGCGGATCAAGTTGACGTAGCTGGTGCCAATGGCCTGGAAGCTCCCGACCGGGGAGATGCGCAGCAAGGCCAGTATGGTGCCCAGAACGAGGGCGCCAATGGCGGCCCAGAACGTTAGTTGGATATTGACCCAGAAAGCTCCGGGAATGTCGTACTCAGTGAATATGGATAAATAGTTCTCCACTGCAAGCCTCTGTCTCGATGGCCGGAAGACCGGCCAAGTGGCTATGGGTCCGATACCTGCATCAGCCGGTTACCGGAAAAACGCAGATTGCAGATGGGGGCCAAACACGCTGCGTTTGACCCCCATCGCATCAGGTGCTGCTAGGCGCAGGAATCCGAAAGGGTTGGCGGGTTGGTCTCAGCGTTTGGCTTGTAGCCGGTGCCTTCGGTGTTCTTGTCCAGAGCCTTCTGCCATTCGCCGGACTCGATCATCTTGGTGATGGCCGCGTTGATGTCGGCGCACTTGTCGGTGCCATCAGGCAGGCCCACACCGTAGTTCTCTTCCGAGAACGGCGCGCCAACAACCTTGAACTTGCCCTTGTAGGCTGGCTGCGCAGCCAGGCCCGCGAGGATGATGTCATCGGTGGTCACCGCGTCAATGGTGCCGCCGCTCATCTGGGTGGTGCACTCTGCGTAGCCCGGAAGCTCCTGCAGGTTGGTGTTCTTGGCGTAGTTGTCCTTGACCTTCTGGGCCGAGGTGGAACCGGTGACCGAGCAGAGGTTCTTGCCGTCAAGATCCTCCGGCCCGGCAATATCCGAGTCGGCTGGAACCAGCAGGTCCTGGCCGGCGACGAAGTACGGACCGGCGAAGTCGACGACCTTGTTGCGCTCATCGGTGATCGAGTAGGTTGCGAAGATCATGTCGACCTGGTCGTTCTGCAGCATGGTCTCGCGGTTGGCGGACGGCGCTGAAATGAATTCGATCTGATCCTCGGTGTAACCCAATTCGTTGGCTACGTACTTGGCGACGTCCACATCGAAACCGGTGTAGTTATCGCCGTCCTTGAAGCCGAGGCCTGGCTGGTCGAATTTGATGCCGATGCGGATCTTGTCGCCGTCGGCTTCGCTGTCGCCGGAGCCGCCGCATGAAGTCAGGGCCAGGGCCGCGACGGCCGCCATTGCGGCTACTGTACCGAAACGAGTCTTGCGCATTGTTCCTCCTAGTGGATGCGTGATGATGAAATCAGTGGTTGGTAATCAGCTTGCCAAGGAAGTCCTTGGCACGGTCGGATTTGGGATTGGTGAAGAATTCTTCCGGTGCGGCCTGCTCGACGATCTGGCCGTCGGCCATGAAGATCACGCGATCCGCGGCCTTCCGCGCGAAGCCCATCTCATGGGTGACCACGAGCATGGTCATGCCTTCCTTCGCCAGTCCGACCATGGTGTCCAGGACCTCGTTGATCATTTCCGGGTCCAGTGCGCTGGTCGGTTCGTCGAAGAGCATGACCTTCGGCTTCATGGCCAGCGCGCGGGCGATCGCCACACGCTGCTGCTGGCCGCCGGAAAGCTGCGCTGGCAATTTTCCTGCCTGGTTGGCCACGCCGACGCGCTCCAGCAGCTGCATTGCCAAGTTCTTCGCTTCGTCCTTCTTCATGCCCTTGACCTTGATCGGACCGAGGGTCACGTTTTCCAAGATCGACTTGTGGGCGAAGAGGTTGAAGGACTGGAAGACCATGCCGACATCTGCACGCAGATTGGCCAGCGCCTTGCCTTCTTCGGGAAGGGTCTTGCCGTCAATCTTGATGGTGCCTTCGTCGATGGTTTCAAGCCGGTTGATGGCGCGGCATAACGTCGACTTGCCCGAGCCGGAAGGGCCGAGGATTACAACAACCTCGCCCTTGGTGACTTCGAGATTGATGTCGTTGAGCACATGCAGCGCGCCGTAGTGCTTATTGACCCCAGTCAGCTGGACGATAGGGCCGTCAGAAGAAGCCTGAGCCTGATGATCGCTTTTCATGCTGTAGACATTACTTGATGTGACGTCGACTATGCGAGCCTTCGACCACGTCACACCGAGTTGTTATCAAACTGTTCTTCAATCAGCGGTAGGTCACATCCAAGGATGGGCAGAACTAACCGATAGAGTGAAGGCATGGTTCATCAGCGTAAGAGTGAAGAAAATGCCCGGCTCGGGCAAAAGCGCCACATCGAAGCGAGCTGGCCAGGGAAGCAGCCAGAAGATCAGCTTGACCACTATCTCCTCGATAGTCCGCAGGCAGATGTCACGCACACCGATGTGTGGCGCGTGCTGCGGATCCAATCGGAATTCGTCAGCGGTTTTGGAACCATGGCCGATACCGGACCCGCCATCGCAGTTTTCGGTTCGGCGCGCACTGATCCAAGCAGCCCGTACTACGCGATGGCCGAGCGTGTCGGCAGCCGCCTGGCCGAGGAAGGCATCACCACGATCACCGGTGGTGGCCCCGGCGCAATGGAAGCCGCCAACAAGGGTGCCGCCGAAAAGGACGGCATCTCGGTAGGCCTGGGCATCGAGCTACCCTTCGAGACCGGGCTGAATGCCTCGGTGAACAAGGGCCTGAACTTCCGCTACTTCTTCGTGCGCAAGACGATGTTCGTGAAGTACTCGCAGGGATTCATTGTGCTGCCAGGCGGTTTCGGCACCCTTGATGAACTCTTCGAAGCGCTCACCCTGGTTCAGACCAAAAAGATCACCAGCTTCCCGATTGTGCTTGTCGGCACCGACTACTGGGGCGGCTTGGTGGACTGGATCACTAGCACGCTCGTTGCCGAGGGCACCATATCGCCGGCTGATTTGGACCTGTTCACGATCACCGATGACCCCGATGAAGCAGTTAATCTGGTGCTGCGCGCGCATCAGGAAAACCAGAAGGTCGGCGACTTGGCGAGGGGACAGTAACCGATGCCAACGCTTCTGATTGCCATTGCGGTATTGCTGGTTGGCGCGGTCGCGCTGCTGCTCTCCAGCCAGCGGAAGAACGTGCCGGCCGGCCGCCACTTCGAATCCACCGGTGAGGCCATCACTGGATTGGTCGAGCACCAGGCATCGCTGCCTCCGGTGCTGCTGCCCAAGAATCCGCGAGCCGAAGACGTGGACAAAGTCCGCTTCTCCCTGGGCTTGCGCGGCTACCGTTGCGACCAGGTCGATGATGTGCTCGATGTCCTGGCGGCCGAAATTACCAACCTAGAGAATACGATTCGTGACTTGGAGTCACGGCGTGTGATTAGCGACACGAACGAAAATTAGTAATAATAAGAGATAAGTGTCCCAACTCAGCCGGGATTCCTTGCTGACGATGGACTAGGCATTCGGTTGCATGCGTGGCAAGTGCCAACGCATGCGTTAGCCACAGACGAAGGGAACAGCTTAATGGCTGCTATGAAGCCACGCACCGGTGACGGGCCTATGGAAGTCGCTAAGGAAGGCCGCAGCCTCATCTTGCGCCTGCCAATCGACGGAGGCGGACGACTGGTGGTCGAGTTGAACAACGACGAGGCAACCGAATTGCGCGAGTGCCTGCTCAAGGTCACCGAGTAGGGTTGCTCAAGTTCCAGCTTGGCCGCACGAGGTGTTCGTGCGGCAATTGAGGACCGGCAGAAGTGTCGGTCCTTCGTTTTGCCTGAAAATGGCTGCTAGCGCCGCGTGGCCGGCTTGGCAGGCAGGACAGTTGCCACGAACAATCCCTGCTCGGTGGGGAGAAGGTGCGTTTGCAGCCGCGGATCCTCTCGCATCATGCGCAGTGCATCTCGGGTCGTGACGGTGGAAGTCCGTCGCACCGCGGGCTTGGCCAGGCGGTGCTCGTCGAAGGCATTGTTCACGATGATCACGCCGCCGGTTCCCACCAGCCGCTTGGCTTCTGCTACATATTCGAGCAGTAGTTCGGCGCCGGCATCGATGAGCACCAGGTCGTAGGCGTGGTCCGCCAAGCGCGAGAGGACGTTCTCCGCGCGCTCATTGATGATGCGGGCGCGGGCCGATGGGATTGTCGAGTCGCGCAGGCCCTGCCGCATCGCATTGGCGTGTTCCAGATCCGGTTCGATCGCGGTCAGCGTCATGGCGCTACCCATGGCTTCCAGCATTGCCAAGGACGCGACACCCACGCCGGAACCGATTTCCACGACGTTGCGCGGCTGGCGGAGGGTGCACAGCAGCTGCAGCATTGAGCGGCCCGCCGGGTCAATGCACCGCACGCCCAGGTCTTCCGCGCGCTCGCGAACCGCGGCGACATGCTCCGGCTCGTTGACGTGGGTCTGGGCGTAGGTCCAGCTCGCAAAGAGTTCTGGATTCATCGAAGGCATCTGCGGTGGTCCTCAAAAGTTGAATTGGCGTGGCCAGTATCAATCGTACCTACGCCGTTACCCGAAATTGTTGAACTTGCAGGTTCTCGCGCAGAGGATTCTTAGCTTCAGCTCAGCTTCCCATTTCATACTTGGAGTGTGAACAATGCACGAAGTGAATCTGTTTCTGCTGCTGCGACTGGCGAAACCGCGACCCCGACCTGGGACCAGATGGTCCAGGAGCATGGGCAGCGGGTTTTCCGTTTGGCCTACCGGTTGACTGGCAACCGCCAGGATGCCGAGGACCTTTCCCAAGAGGCTTTTGTTCGCGCGTTCAAGGCACTGGAGAACTACACTCCGGGAACCATGGGCGGGTGGCTGCACCGCATCACCACGAATCTGTTCCTGGATCAGGCGCGGCGCAAGAGCAAGATCCGCTTCGATCGTTTCGCCGAGGGAAGCGAAGACCGGATGCCCGGTACCGCTGTGACCCCGGAACGCTATTTCGAATTCAACAACCTGGATGTCGACGTGCAAGAGGCCTTGCGCGCCCTGTCCCCGGAGTTCCGTGCGGCCATCGTCCTGTGCGACATGGAAGGCTTCTCCTACGAGGAAGTCTCACGCATATTGGACGTGAAGCTAGGCACGGTGCGCTCGCGAATCCACCGTGGCCGAGCCATGCTGCGAGACGCGCTGGCTCACCGCAATCCGGCAAATCGCCCAGCCAAGACCATGTCGTTGCCACGCATCCCGCGAGGCTTGCGCGCCGCCAGCTAACCCCGTTCACCGGGTGTTCACCGTTGGCATGGCGCGGTGACTTCGTCAGTCGCTCTGGAACAAGGTAATCTTCTTACGTGGATCTTTTTGGTATTAATGGTGGCGAGTTTGTCGTTCTCGCCGTGCTTGCGGTCGTTATTCTGGGCCCCGAAAAGCTTCCCGAGTACGCCAAAAAGCTAGCGAACCTGGTCAAGGAAGTGCGGCGCATGGCCAATGGGGCCAAGGAGCAGCTGCGCGAGGAAGTCGGCGACGAAGTTGCCGATATCGACTGGAAGAAGCTGGATCCCCGCCAGTATGATCCTCGCCGAATCATCAAGGAAGCGCTTATCGATGAATTCGATGATGCCGTGAATGTTGCCAAGGGTGCCCCTGCCAAGACGGTGGCCCCGGCTCCGGTGCGTACCGCGGTTCCTTCCATCACCACGCAGCAGCAGCTGGGCGCCAACGAACCGGCTCCGTTCGACTCCGAAGCAACCTAGGCCTGCAACCCACTTTAGAAAGTCATTGGCAGCGATCGCCCGGCAAGTCCGCGCGGTCGCTGTTCCAATTTTCCTGCAAGCTCCCGCATCGCCGCGGCGGCCGGAGCATCCGGGGTGCTGAGCACCACCGGCTGGCCGTGATCCGAGCCCACGCGTACGGATTCTTCCAATGGAATCTGGGCCAGCAGCTCGACCGGGTATCCCAGTTGCTGGCTCAGCGAGTCGCTGAGCTTGGCGCCACCGCCGGAACCGAAGACCTCCAGGCGCGTGCCGTCGGGCAGCTGCAGGAAGCTCATGTTCTCCACCACGCCGATAACCTTCTGCTTGGTCTGCAAGGCGATGGTGCCGGCACGTTCGGCAACCTCTGTCGCAGTGGACTGCGGGGTGGTGATCACCAGGAGCTCGCTATTGGGCAGCAGCTGGGAAACTGAGATCGCCATGTCCCCGGTGCCGGGCGGCAGGTCGAGGAACAGGTAGTCCAGGTCGCCGAAGTAGACATCCGAAAGGAACTGTTCCAAGGCGCGGTGCAGCATCGGTCCACGCCAGATCACCGGCTGGTTGGAATCCAGGAACATGCCAATGGAAATGACCTTCACCCCGTGCGCTACCGGAGGCAAGATCATCTCATCCACCCGGGTGGGGTTCTGCGAGATTCCCATCAACGAGGGAATGGAGAAGCCGTGGACATCGGCGTCGATCAGTCCGACCTTCAGCCCCTGGGCTGCCAGCTGGCAGGCAAGATTCGCGGTCAGCGACGACTTGCCGACTCCGCCCTTGCCGCTGGCCACCGCGATCACCCGGGTCAAGGACGCAGGGTCGGAGAACGGCGTGCGGCGGCTGGCCAGGGACTCGCGCAACGCTGCCCGCTGGTGCGGATCCATGACACCCAGCTGCACCTCGACGTGCTGCACGCCGGCGACGGCCAGCAGGGCCGCGGTGGCATCCTGCTCGATGGTGGAGCGCATCGGGCAACCGGCGATGGTCAGCAAGATTTTCACCGTGGCCGTGCCATCGGCCAATTCAGCGGATTCCACCATGCCCAGTTCGGTGATCGGCCGGCGAAGCTCCGGGTCGTTGACTTGTGCGAGGGCGGCGAGGAGTTCTGGGGTGTTGCTCAATGCTCAGTTGTTCTTCCGGTGCTGGCTCTGCTGGGGCTTGACGGTTTCGATCATCCCGGTTTGCGGCTGGGAGTTCTTGTTGCCGCCTTTTTTCTTGGCGCGCAGGTGCAGCTCTTCGCCGTCGGTGGTTTCCAGCAGCTCTTCAAGGACATTGCGCAATTCTGAACGGACGTAGTCGCGGGTGGCGACATCGCGCAGGGCCAGACGCAGGGAAGCCAGCTCGCGGGTCAGGTACTCGGTGTCGTACAGGTTGCGTTCTGCACGGGCGCGGTCCTCGGACAGCGAGACGCGGTCGCGGTCATCCTGGCGGTTCTGCGCCAGCAGCAGCAGCGGAGCCGCGTAGGAAGCCTGCAGGGAAAGCATCAGCGTCAGCGCGGTGAAGCCGATGGTGGCATCGTCGAAACGCCAATTGATCGGCGCGACCGAATTCCAGATCAGCCAGAAGGCGCAGAATACCGTCATGTACAGCAGGAACTGCGGGGTGCCCATGAAGCGGGCGAACTTCTCCGTGGCCGAACCGAAGAGGTCGGGGTTCGGGGAGAACCGCGGCCAGAAGCGTTGCCGTGCTGCAAGCGGGGTATCCAGGCCATTACTCTTGCGCTGCTCAGCCATAGCTGGAACTCCTTTGCTGCTGGTGGGTAGTTGGGGCGTTGGCTAGTCCTGGGAACGCCAGTCATCCGGAAGGATGTGGTCCAGCACGTCATCCACGGTGATGGCGCCGACCAGCCGGCCCTCCTTGTTGGTCACGCCTACGCTGGTGAGGTTGTAGGTGGCCAAATGGCGAACCACTTCGGTGATATTGGCCAGATCCGACATCGGTTCCAGCTCGGTATCAAGGATATCGCCCAGCGGTTCCGGGGGAGCGGCACGCAGCAGAGCCTGGATGTGAACTTGGCCCAGGTAGCGTCCGGTGGGGGTTTCCAGAGGCGGGCGCACCACATACACGGTGGAAGCCAGCGCGGGGCTCAACTCCTCCAGACGCACCGAGGCCAAAGCTTCCGCGACCGTGGATTCCGGGGTGAGGATGACCGGAACAGGGGTCATGATCGATCCGGCGGTGCCTTCGGGGTAGGCGAGCAGGCGGCGGACGTCCTTGGCCTCTTCCTCGTTCATCAGATCCAGCAGCTGGTGCTTGGTTTCTTCGCTGACTTCGGCCAGGAGGTCGGCCGCGTCATCCGGGTCCATTTCCTCAAGCACGTCCGCGGCGCGTTCCAGCCCCAGTGCGGAGAGGATTTCCACCTGTTCGCGGTCCGGGAGCTCCTGGAGCACGTCAGCCAAGCGCTCATCTTGCAGATGGGCGGCAATTTCCAGGCGTCGCTTCTCATTCATTTCGTGCAGGGCGTCGGCGAAGTCTGCGGGCTTCATCTCGTCGTGGGCTGCCACGAAAGTGTCAGCGGACTGCGGTTCGCTCTTCGAACCGTGGCTGACCTCGTCCCAGGAGACCAGCACCTTGTTGCGGCGGCGCGAACGCAGGCCCAGCAGATTGGCGGTCGGTTCGCCGCGCTGGACATAGTATTCGTTGATTTCCCAGTCGCCGCGACGGGTCTGCGCAAGGCCGATATCCTCGATGACGCCGCGGCCGGACCCGTCAGTGAAGGTGATGGTGCGGTCGAACATTTCGGCGGCCACCAGAATTTCCTGGCCGCGCTGCTGGAAGCGGCGCATGTTCACCAGGCCGTTGCAGATCACCTGGTTGGCTTCCATGGACTGGATGCGGGTCATCGGAACGAAGACCCGCCGCTTGCCGGGGACCTCGACGACCAGGCCCACGCAGGCGGCGGGTTTCTTGGGGCCGCGGGAGACCACCACGACATCGCGTAAACGGCCTAGGCGGTCGCCCAAGGGGTCAAAGACATCAAGCCCGAGCAGCCGGGCGACGAAGATTTTAGACACTTGTGCGCTCACCTTCCCAGACTATCGCGTTCACGGCCTGTTCCCGGTGTGCCAAGCCACAGGCGACGCCCTGTTTCTTTCACCCACAGCGATAGTTGCTTCACAACTATGCAGGCTCACAGTAAACTCGTGCACAATATAGATATGACCTCGCCTCATGGAGTAAATTCGATTAGCACCAGCGGCCTGCCGCGCGGAGAACTGCTTGGACGTTACACCAGCTATCTCGATGCCCAGAAGCTCGTGGATTACCTGGCCGATAACGATTTCCCGGTCGCTGCGGTAAGCATCGTCGGCAACGACGTGCGCACCGTGGAGCGGGTCACCGCGAAGCTTTCCTACCCGCGCGTGGCGCTGGCCGGTGCGGCCCAGGGCGGCATGATGGGCCTGTTCGTCGGCCTGCTGCTGACGCTCTTCGGGGGCGGCGGAAACGGGCTGTACCAGATTCTCTCCGCAATCGGCCTGGGCATGGCTATCTGGATGATCGCTGGCGTGATCAGCTATTCGACCCGTCGTGGCAAGCGCGACTTCGCGTCTTCCAGCCAGTTCGTGGCCACCAGCTTCGACGTAGTGGTTGATTTCGAGCATGCGCAGGCTGCCCGCACCCTGGCCTCCAAGTTGCCTATGCGCCCGCAGCAGGCCCCGGCGCACCCAGCGTCCCAGGCCCCGCAGCAGCAGGCGCCTGCCGTCCCCGCCACGCCTCCAGCACAGCCTGCCGCGGCAGCACCGGCCAGTGGTGCGCAGCCCGCAACGGGCGCGGAGCGCAGCTCGCAGTTCCCCGACCTGCCAGATGGCCGCCCGCGCTATGGCGTGCGAGTGAACGAGGCCCAGCCAGCAGCTCCAGCGGCACAGCCGGCCAAGGAGGAAGCCCAAGCACCGGCATCCGAGGCCAAGGAAGCGCAGGACCTGTCGGAAGTCGAGCCGAAGGTTGATACCTCGCAGCAGCCGCAAGCCCAAGCCGAAGAACCTGACCAGGACCCGGCATCCCGCAAGGATTCGGAAGGCTAGGCGACAGCCGGGCACAAGCAAGGCCTGGGTGCAGTTACCACGGTAACCGCACCCAGGCCTTCGCCGTTTAACGCTGCCGGAGGATTCAGCCGCGCAGCTTAGCCATCCACGCTTCGACCTCGTCAGGCTTGCGCGGCAGGGCAACGCTCAGGTTCTCGGCGCCATCGGCGGTGACCAGAATGTCATCCTCGATGCGCACGCCCAGGCCGCGGTATTCTTCGGGGATCGCCAAATCCTCGTCCTTGAAATACAGGCCAGGTTCGATGGTGAAGACCATGCCTTCTTCCAGCTTGGCATCCAGGTACAGGTCGGCGCGTGCCTGCGCGCAGTCGTGCACGTCCAGGCCCAGGTGGTGGCTGGTGCCATGCGGCATCCAGCGGCGGTGATGCTGGCCTTCTGGATCCATTGCTTCTTCCACGGAGACCGGCAACAGGCCCCAGTCGGATAGGCGCTCGGCCAGGACGCGGGTAGCGATCTGGTGCAGGTCGCGGAACTTCAGCCCCGGCTTCGCCGCGGCGAACGCGGCATCGGCGGCATCCAGTACAGCCTGGTAGACCTTGCGCTGTACCTCGGTGTACTTGCCTGACACCGGCAGCGACCGGGTGATGTCCGCGGTGTACAGCGATTCGGCCTCGACACCGGCGTCCAGCAGCAGCACGTCGCCCGGCTTGACGGATCCGGTGTTGCGGATCCAGTGCAAGATGGTGGCGTTGTTGCCCGAGGCGGCGATGGTGTCATAGCCCAGCTCGTTGCCCTCAAGGCGGGCACGGGCGAAGAAGGCGCCTTCGACAACGCGTTCGCCGCGTTCGTGGGCGACGGCCTTGTCCAAGTTGCGCACCACATCTTCGAAACCGTTGATGGTTGCGGCAACCGACTTGCGCAGCTCCGCGATTTCGTATTCGTCCTTGATGAGGCGAAGCTCGGAAACGAACTCGGACAGCTCGGTATCCAGGGCGTCGCTGGCTTCCAAGTCCTGCCCGGTGTTGATGCGTGAGGTGTCCACCAGCGCCTCGATGTTCAGGTCGACTTCGCGCACCAGGCGGATGCGGATGCCGCCCAGGGCCTGCGGGCCGGAGTTCTTGGTGATCGCCATTTCCAGCTGTTCCAGCGAGTCGGTAGGCATCCCGGTGCGTGCCGACAGCGAGGAGAGGGTAGGGCGCGGGCCGACCCAGAATTCGCCGGACCGCGAGTTCAGGTAGAAGTCGGTGGTGTCGCGGCCGGCCATCGGCGCGAAGTACAGGGTGGAGACGTGGTTGGAGCCGTGCTCGCCGGCGCCGTCATCGGTTGGTTCCATGACCAGTACTGCGTCGGGCTCGTGGTCGACGCCCAGGCCGGTGAGGTGGGCGAAGGCCGAATGCGGGCGGAAGCGGTAGTCGGTGTCGTTGGAACGGACCTTGAGCGGGCCGGCCGGGATTACGATGCGTTCGCCTGTGAAGTTTTCCGAGAGCTTGGCACGACGGGCCGCCGCGTAGCTGGCAGCGGCATCCTGTTCTGGCAAGTCCGAGGTGTCCTGGGCCCACGAGGAGGCCATGAATTCCTGAAATGCCTTGGACGTTGGACGCTGGGAACGGTTGTTCACGCGGTCTTCCAACGGCTGATCAGTGCTTGGTGCAGTTGAATCTTGATTGGTCATGCTCCAAGTGTGTCACCATCAGCTGTATCCCAGCAAAGAATCAGCGCAGGGGATAACCTAGGCATATGCGAATTGACCTGCACACCCACTCCAATGTGTCCGACGGAACTGAAACTCCGTCCGAGCTGATGCGCGCAGCGTCGGCTGCCGGCCTGGATGTCGTGGCGTTGACAGATCATGACCAGACCAGCGGTTGGGACGAAGCCGCGGCGCAGGCGCGGAAGCTGGGACTGGGGTTCGTTCCGGGCATGGAAATCACCTGCCAGGATGCCCACGGCATCAGCGTGCACCTGCTCAGCTACCTGCACGACCCCACCTACCAGCCACTGCTCGATGAGCTGGACCGCGCGCTGAACTCGCGGATCATCCGCGCCCGCCGCATTGTCGATCTGCTGGCCGAGGACTATCCGATCAGCTGGGATCTGGTGGGGGAGCATTGCCTTCCGGGCTCCACCGTTGGCCGCCCGCATATTGCCGATGCGCTGGTGACCGCGGGGGTGGTGGAGAACCGCAACGAGGCGTTTGCCAACATCCTGTCCTCGCGTTCGCGCTATTACGTGTCGCATCCAGCGGTGAATCCGGCCACTGCTGTGCAATTGGTACGGGAAGCTGGCGGCGTTCCGGTGTTCGCGCATCCCAAGGCCTCAGCCCGGGGACGGGTGGTTCCCGACTCGACCTTCTACGAGATGATCGAGGCCGGTCTGGCCGGGGTTGAAGTGCACCACCGGGACAATACCGCAGAGGGGAGATCCTGGCTGCTCGAGCTGGCCGCCGAGCACGATCTGATCGTTACCGGCTCGTCGGACTACCACGGGACCGGAAAGCTGAACCGGCTCGGTGAGAATCTCACCGAGCCGGACATGCTGCAAAGAATAATCGCCGAGGGGACTGGGACTCAGGCCTCGATGTAAGTGGTGCCTTCAGGCAATCGGGCCTTCATCACCTCGATGGCTTCGACGTTCTGGTCAATCAGCACATACTGGCGTCCCAGCTTCGCCGCCACCGCACCGGTGGTGCCGGAACCGGCGAAGAAGTCCAGCACCCAATCGCCGGGGCGCGAGGACGCGGCCACGATCCTGCGCAGCACGCCTTCGGGCTTCTGCGTCGGATAGCCGGTCTTTTCCTTGCCAGTAGGCGAGACGATGGTGTGCCACCAGACATCCGTGGGAAGCTTGCCCAGGGCGCGCTTCTCCGGGGTCACCAGTCCGGGAGCCATATACGGTTCGCGATCCACCTCGGCCGAATTGAAGTGGTACTTCTTCGGATCCTTCACATAGACCAGGATGGTGTCGTGCTTGGCCGGCCAGCGGCTCTTGGCACGAGCCCCATAGTCGTAAGCCCAGATCAGTTCGTTCAGGAAGCACTCCCGGCCGAAAAGCCCGTCGAGCAGCACCTTCACATAATGCACCTCGCGGTAATCCAGGTGCACGTAGAGCGTGCCGTCCTCGGCCAGCAGGCGGTGGGCCTCGCGCAGCCGCGGCTCGATGAAGCTGAGGTAGTCGTCAAAGGCATCGTGATACGACCGGGCGATCCCCAGCTCGGTGTTGTACTCGCGCCCCTTGAATCCGGTGCGGTCGCCTTCGCCTTCGGCAGCGCGGACCATGGTGCGCTGGGCGCGGGTCTGCTTGCGTCCGGTGTTGAATGGCGGGTCCACGTAGATCAGGGTGAAGCTCTGATCGGGCAGGGCGCCGAGGATGGAGAGGTTGTCGCCGTGGTACACGGTATTGCCCGAGGCTGGAACGCCGGACGCGTGGGCGTCTGGTGTTCCAGCATCAGGCAAAGCTGGTTCTTCGGGTAGAGCGAGCACCGCTGGTGTGAGTTCCTTTCGGAAAAGTTGACTGGCCGATTGGACTGGGATCAGTCCTGGCCGCCTGCTTCGGTGCTGCGGGTGCGGCGGCGCGGACGGCGGCGGCGTGCTGGTGCTGCGCCCTCGGTCGCTGCCTGCTCCTCGCCGGCCACATGGGTTTCGCGGTGGCGCTCGTTTTCGCGTGCCGGACGATCCTGCTTGCCCTTGGAATGGCCGTGGCGTGCGCCGTCCTGCTCGGCACCGGAGCCCTGCCCGCCGCGCTGGCGCGTCTGCACGCCGTTCACGGTGCGGGTGCGGGTGCGCGAATTGCTGCGGCGGCGCGGGGTGCGCGCTGATTCCTCGCGGCGCGGCGAACCATCGCCCTCGGCGGCGGCAGTCTTCTTGGCACGCTGCAGCCGGCCTTTGGTGCCCTTGGGGATATCCAGGTCGGTGAAGAAGTGCGGCGACGAGGAGTAGGTTTCCACCGGCTCGGGAACGTTCAGGCCCAGCGCCTTGTTGATCAGCGACCAGCGCGGCACCGAGTCCCAGTCCACGAAGGTCACCGCGGTGCCGGTGTTGCCGGCACGGCCGGTGCGGCCCACACGGTGCAGGTAGGTGTTCTCGTCATCCGGGCACTGCAGGTTGACCACGTGGGTGACGTCATCCACGTCGATGCCGCGGGCCGCGACGTCGGTGGCGACCAGGATGTCGACCTTGCCCGAGCGGAAGGCCTTCAACGCCTGCTCGCGGGCGCCCTGGCCCAGATCGCCGTGCAGCGAACCGGCGTTGAAGCCGCGGTCCACCAGCTCATCGGACAGCTTGGCAGCCGAGCGCTTGGTCTGGGTGAAGATGATGGTCTTGCCGCGGCCTTCGGCCTGCAGCAGGCGAGCGACCATCTCGTCCTTGTCCATGTTGTGCGCACGGTAGACCAGCTGGCGGATGTTGCGTTTGGTCAGCGAATCGTCATCGCCCGGGTCCTGGGCGCGGATGTGCGTAGGTCGGGTCATGTAGCGGCGGGCCATGGTGATCACGGCGCCGGGCATGGTGGCCGAGAAGAGCATCGCCTGGCGTACCGGCGGCAGTGCGGCCAGGATGCGCTCGACATCCGGCAGGAAGCCGAGGTCCAGCATCTCGTCCGCCTCGTCCAGCACCACGGTGCGCACCTGCTTGAGGTTCAGCACGCGCTGGCGGTTCAGGTCGATCAGGCGGCCCGGGGTGCCCACAACCACGTCGGTGCCGGCCTTCAGCGCGGCAATCTGCTCCTCGTAGGGGCGCCCGCCGTAGATGGTGGTGATCGAGATGTTCGAGTGCTTCGAAGCCTGAGCCAGGTCGGCGCCGACCTGGATGGCCAGCTCGCGGGTCGGTGCGACGATCAAGGCCTGCGGGGCACCGGGGAATTCAAGATCCCCGTAGCCCTTGTCGCCCTCGCGGATCACGCGCTGCAGGGCAGGAATGCCGAAGCCCAGGGTCTTTCCGGTACCGGTCTTGGCCTGGCCGATGATGTCGTTGCCGCCCAGGGCAACTGGCAGGGTCAGCGCCTGGATCGGGAAGGGGTACTCGATCCCGGCTTCCGAGAGCGAAGCAACAATGTCTTCGCGAACGTTCAGATCAGCAAAGCTCTGCTTGGCCGGTTCTGCGGGGGTTGGCTCGTTGTCTTGTGGTTCGGCAGCTGCGGCCGAAAGCGTCGTGTCAGTCACGATGTCCGTGTTCTCGTTTCATGCGGGCACGGCACCTGTTCCCTTCCGGCTTGGAAGAAGCCGGGAGCATGCAGGGTGCCGTGCGAATCCAGCGGAGCCGATCGCTGCTTTCACGCTCGGTAGCTTGGTCAAGCACCTGCGGGATGGCGACCGCTGGGAAGTCGCCATAAAACTGTTTCATCTATCAGCCCATTGCGATCGGGCATCCTAATTGCTAATAGGCCAAGCATAGCCGGTTTTGACCGGAAACCCGGGCTTAGGAGTCCGAAGCCACGATTTCGAAGCTGATCTTGCGCACTTCGGGATCGGCCTGCACCAGCTTCACGCGCACCAAGGTGCCTGGCTGGGCGGATCCGGTAAAGGATCCGGTAATCGGTTCATCTGCCAGCTGGAGGACACCGGGACGAATCTTGCCGTCTTCTTTCTGCTCAGCGGACTTCAGCACGATGGCCTGGAATTCTTCCCCGACCCGTGTTTTGAGCACATAGGCTTCGAGCAGGTCAATGGCCGCATTGTTCACCCGGTTGGCGGCAATGCTGCTGCTGCGCATCAGCCCGGGCAGATCCTCCAACGCCGAGCTGAGCTGTGCCGGGAGCGGCTGGCCGGTGGACAGCAGGTTGCAAGTGAGCAGCACGAAGCGGTCCACGAGACGGCGCAGCGGCGCGGTGGTGTGCGCGTAGGGCGATGCCAGTGCCGCCTGGATGAGTTCTTCCTCGGGCTGCCCATTGATGACCTGGTAGTCCGCGCCGCGGAACAGGGCGGCGGCGCGATGCATGATGACCAGCTGCTTCGGGTCGCTGACATCCAATGCATGCAGGTACTGCCCGTAGCTGAGCGATTCGTCCCACGGAGTGCCGAGCAGCTGTGTTTGGGTACGGAATTCGCGCTGGTCTGCGTCGTCCGGGGCAGGCATGGTGCGCAAGATGCCCACGCCGGCTTTGAGCATGATGCGGGCCGCGGCAATGCCGGTGAGCAGGGAAATCTGCGCGTTGTGGCCTTCCAGCGGCAGGGGAGCGCGGCTGACCAGCTTGTAGCCCTCGCCTGCTTCTTCAATTTCCTGATCCGGCAAGTTCAAGGAAGCGCCGCCGCGCAGTTGCTCTTGGCGCAGGCGGGCCGCGCCGATTTCGGCGAGCAGCTCGAGCTGCTCATCGGGTTCTCCCGAATCCAGCCGGGCTTGGGCCGAGGCGTAGTCCAGCTGCGCCCTGGAACGGATGCGCGCGCGGTTCAGTTCGACCTTGCCGAGGGCGCCATCGGCGTCCAGGGAAATTTTCCAGTGGAATGCCGGTCGTTCCTTGCCCGGCAGCAGCGAGCCCTGATCCTCGGAGATCAGAGGCGGGTGCAAGGTGATCTTGCGGTGCGGCAGATAGTAGGTCTGGCCGCGTTGGCGGGTCACCGCATCAAGCTGGCCGCCCAGGGCAACGAAGGCTGGCACGTCGGCGATGGCGTAGTGCACTGTGTAGCCGTCGCCGTGCCGTTCAAGGAACATTGCCTGGTCGAGATCGGTGGCGCCGGGTGGATCAATGGTGAAGAAAGGGATGCCGGTCGCGTCCTGGCCGGGGAGCTGCAATTGGGCTACCGCCTGCTCTGCGGCTTCCAAAGTCTGCTCGTCGAAAGGTGCCGGCACCTCGAACTCCGCTTCCAGGCCGAGCAGCAGCTGGGCCAGCGAGTTGGCGGGAACCGGGCGGGGGCTTCGGATTCTTCGTTCAGTCACACCCAAGGAATATCACGACTCGGTGACTCGAATCACTATTTGGGCAAAGAAATAGCCGGTTTCGCATTCGGGCGAAACCGGCCACCAGCTGCCAAGGCGGGGCCTTGGCGAGCTGCAAGCGCTACTGTGCGAAGCCGACGCGGCGCACTTCTTCCGGGCCAACCTCAACGTAGGCGATGCCAGTGGAAGGCACCAATACCTCGCGGCCCTTTGGATCCTTCAGTGCCAGAACGGTTCCGTCGGCGATAGCCTTCGCTACCAGCTCGTTGACTTCGGCGTTGCTCAGCTCGGAGTCAAGCACTACTTCGCGGGCTACATTCTGAATGCCAATGCGGATTTCCATGTTTGTCGCAGATCCTCTCGAACGAAATAGGTGTCCCGTGTGGGGCCTCTGGTCACTAATTTAGCTAGTTTTCCTTCGGGAACTGCGAAATTCCGCGCCAAGCTAAACGGGAGATCAGCTCGACTGCTGCCTCCTGGTCCACCGAGGACTCGCTGGTGGCCCAATAGCGAGCCGAAACCTGCGAGAGCCCGGCCAGTGCGCGGCCTGCCAGCAGGCCTTCGTCCTCGCTCATATCGGTATCCTCGACGACGACGCGGGCGATGGAGGAAGCCAGCGAGCTGTTGAACTGCTCGATGCGATGGGCGATCAGCGGATCGGAGAGGACATCGGATTCGAAGATCAGGCGGTAGGCCTGGGATTCGCCCTTGATGTAGCTGTAGTACGTGTTGATGGTGGCGAAGACACGCTCGCGGTTGTCATTCGTGGAGCGGATCGCTTCATCGAGCTGCCGGCTGAAGTCGGCCAGGTGGGAATCGAGCAAGGCGAGATACAGTTCGCGCTTGCCGGGGAAGTGCTGGTAGAGGACCGGCTTGGAGACCAAGGCGACTTCAGCAATTTCGTCCATCGACGCGCCATGATAGCCGTGGGCCACGAAAACCTGGTGCGCTGCCTGCAGCAACTGGCGCCGACGCGCTTCACGTGGCATCCGTTGGGGGCGGGTGCCTTTGATATTTTCGAGTTCCGTCATGTCGAATGGGGCCTTTCCAGCTGCAGAGTGATCAGCTCCCAAGTCATCGAAGGAATTGTCGGGAGAGTAATCTACTTGGAAGTAGTATTCCATGCTTCTGTGCGGAAAGTGGAAAAAACCGACGGGAAATCAGATTTTCTACGCTGATTTGACTTCAGGCGCGGCAGGGCAGTTGCCCTGGGCCTGCAGTGGTTCCGATTTCTCGGCAACGGGCTGGTCAAGTTCCAAGCCGTAGAGGGTTTCCAAGGCCGCGACATACTCGCTGGTGCGGCCTTCGCCTGCCAGCTCGCGGGCGCGCATGGTCGGCACATGCAGCAGCTGGCGCACCATGCGGCGCATGGCGAGTTCCACTTCCTCGGCGGCGGCGCTGCAGCCGTGCTGTGCGCGGACCTTGGCGATTTCCGCATCCAATACGGTCTTGGTGTGCTGGCGCAGGGCGACAATCGCGAAGTCGGCTTCGCGTTCCCGCTGGGCTGCGGCGAACTCAGCGGTGGCTTTCTTGACGATCCGGCTCGCCGCGTGGACGGCCATCGCCTGTTCGGTCGGGGCAGCCATGCGCACCGATTCCAAGGTAATCAGCTCGACATCCGGCAGTTCCACCAGGGTCGGGTCGAAGTCGTGGGTGAGCGCCATGTCGATGGCGATCAGCGGGTGGTTCTTCACCCGCAGGGCTTCGAGCTCTTCGCGGGCCAGCTGGTGCCCGCCTCCGGAGCAGCCCACGATGATGTCGGCTTCGCGAAGGGCCTGCGGCAGCAATTCGTCGTTCAACGGGAATCCGCCGCGCTTGGCGGTGAAATCTGCGGCGCGTCCGGAATGCGAGTAGACCGAGATGCGCTGGACCCCGCGTTCCTTGAGCAACGCCATCGTGGCGCCAGCGTAGGAACCGGTGCCAAAGAGCACGACGTCCTGTTCGGACCAGTCGCTGGCTTCATCGCGCAGCTCTTCGGCCAGATCGAGGGCTACCGAAACCACGGACTTGCCCTGGGTGCCGAGGTTGGTGTTCGAACCGACATCCTTGGCTGCGCGGGTGGCGTTCTGGAACAGCCGGGTGAGGTTGCTGGTCGTGGTCTTCTCCTGCTGCGCCTGGGTCAGCGCGCGACGCACCTGCCCAGCGATTTCGCGTTCGCCGACCACGGCAGAGTCCAGGCCGGCGCCGACGGAGAAGAGGTGCTCGATGACCGGGTCGCCTTCCAGCTTGGTCAGGCGGCGGGACAGGAATTCGGGGGAGAGGCCTGCGTTGGCGGCCAGCTCGTTGACCAGATGTTCCGCTGCATCCTCCGCATGGTCCACGTCTGCGTAGACCTCGAAGCGGTTGCACGTAGCAAGCACGACGGCACCATTGATAACTGCCGATCCGTTAACGGAGGCAGCTGCCAGCCCATCGGCCGAAGCACTGATTTGTGCCACGGTCTCCAGATCGAGCTGCGAATGCGATGCGACAAGAGATAAGAAAACCACAGTGACCCCAGAATAGGCCGGAAAATACCGCCAGACAACGCAGGTGTGCCTAATATGGCATGGTTCCGTGGGGTTAGTTTGCTCACCTTCACCTGCGGGCGAACGCCGTAAATGGGCTTTTAATCCCAAGACTTGGCAGAATTGGGGCATGACCCTGTCGCAGAACCATCCGATGCTTGATGGACGTACCCAAGATTCCGCTTTGATCCAAGCCTTGACCGGCAAGAAGCCTTCGCATCACCCGGTGTGGTTCATGCGCCAGGCCGGCCGCTCGCTGCCTGAGTACCTGAAGCTGCGCGAAGGGGTGAGCATGCTCGACTCCTGCCTGGATCCATCCATGGCCAGCGAGATCACCCTGCAGCCGGTGCGCCGCCACAAGGTGGACGCTGGCATCTTCTTCTCGGACATCGTCATCCCGCTGCGCCTGGCAGGTATCGGCGTGGACATCGTGCCAGGAGTCGGCCCGGTGCTGGACACCCCGATCCGCACCATGGAACAGGTCGCGGCGCTTCCCGAGCTGACCGACGAGTCGCTGGAACCGATCCGCGAAGCGGTGCGCCTGACCGTAGCAGAGCTGGGCAAGACCCCGCTGATCGGTTTCGCCGGTGCCCCGTTCACCGTGGCCGCCTACATGGTCGAGGGCAAGCCGAGCCGCGACCACCTGGGCCCGCGCACCATGATGCACACCGATGCGGAGGTCTGGGACGGGCTGATGACCTGGGCAGCTAACGCCTCGGGCCAGTTCCTGCGCGCGCAGGTCGAGGCCGGCGCCTCGGCCGCCCAGCTCTTCGACTCGTGGGCCGGGTCGCTGTCGTTGCCGGACTACCAGAAGCATGTCGCCCCGTACTCGGTGAAGTCCCTGGACTACGTCCGCGATCTGGGCGTGCCGCTGATCCACTTCGGCACCGGCACCGGCGAGCTGCTGACCGCGATGCGCGATGCCGGCGTGGATTCAGTCGGCGTGGATTACCGCATCCCGCTTGCAACGGCGATCGAGCGTTTGGGCCAGGACGTTTCGGTACAGGGCAATATCGACCCGGCACTGCTGGCAGCCCCATGGGAAGTCCTCGAAGCGCACGTGCGCGAGGTGGTTGCGGCCGGCAAGAAGGCCCGCGGCCACGTGGTGAACCTGGGCCACGGTGTTCCCCCGACCACCGACCCAACCGTGCTGACCCGTGTGGTCGAGCTCATTCACTCGCTGTAATTCAACAGGTCTAAGCTAGGTTTAACGCCGTGTCCCACTGGCCCTCGACGCCACGGCCAGCGGGACAGGGCCTCGGCATATCGTGAAGGTGGAAGGTGCAAGGCACGTGAGCAAGGAACAACGCAATGTGCGCGCAGGGGAATCAGCGCAAGCCACCGGTGCATCCAAGCCGCGACGGGATATTGCCAACGATGCCGCGGCGCACGCCTTGCGCCTGCTGGAAAAGGTGCGCAGCGCCAGCGAAGCACGCCTAGCGAAAACCGGATCAGCGGACCAGGCTGAGAAGCCATCGGCACCGCATGCGGTAGTGGTCGGCGGCGGCATCGCCGGGCTGGTCGCTGCCCGTGAGCTTCGCCAGACCGGACACGAAGTAACCGTGCTGGAAGCAACCGGTACCTTCGGCGGCTGCGTGCGCACCACCGAAGTCGCCGGGATGGCCATCGATGCCGGCGCGGAATCCTTCGCGCTGCGCGGAGGCATTGTTGCCTCCTACCTCGACGAGCTGGAGTTGGGCGGGCAGATCGCCAAGACCTCAGGTGCGCGGGCCTGGCTCGTCCAGGGCGAGGAGCGGGACATCCTGGCCCACCCGATGCCTGAAACCGCCTTGCTGGGCATCCCGGGCAATGTGCGCACCGACGAGGTGCGCTCGATCATCGGCCGGCCCGCCACCGTGCGCGCCGCCGCGGACCTGATCACTCCGATGAACAAGAAGTGGGCTACCGAGCCGCTGTCCATTGCCGAGGTGGTCCGTTCCCGCATGGGCCAGGCGGTGCTGGACCAGCTGGTGGCCCCGGTCGTCAACGGGGTCTATTCCACCGACCCCGCCAAGATTTCCATTGACGCCGCTGCCCCTGGCCTGCGCCAAGCGATGCTGGAGACCGGTTCGCTGGCTCGCGCCGTCACCAAGCTGCAGGAATCGGCGCCGGCAGGCTCCCGGGTCGCCGGCCTGAACGGCGGCATGTACACCATGGTCGAAGCCCTGGTTTCCCAGCTGGGGGAGGCAGGCGTGGCGCTGGTGCGTAATTCGCCGGTCACCGCGGTGCGCCACGAAGGGCAGTCGCCAACCCCGTACACGGTGAGCACCCTGGGCCAGGAACTGCACGCGGACCGGGTCGTCCTGGCAACGCCCGCGGCGTCGGCACTTGCGCTGCTGAACCCGTTGCTGGCACCCGAAGACCAGCTGGCCAGCGAAGGCGGCGACAACGCCATCGCCTTGGCGATCCTGGTGGTCGACAAGCCCGAACTCGACGACGCCCCGCGCGGTTCCGGCGTGCTGGTCTCCAAGGGAGCCCCGCTGACTGCCAAGGCGCTGACACACTCCACGGCCAAGTGGCCATGGCTGGCGGACGAGGCAGGGCCCGGCACCCACGTGCTGCGCCTGTCCTTCGGGCGCATCGGCGAACATGATGCACTGGTCGAATCCGGGGATGACTCGGCACTCATCGAACAGGCAATCAAAGACGCTTCAAAGATTCTCGGTGTTCAATTGCATCTTGATGATGTCTTGGGAAGCACCGTTTCACGCTTCAGCGACATGGTTCCGCTGCAAGGCCAGGCCGCTGCCGCGCGCCGTGGCCAGCTGCAGCGCAGCCTGTCGGACTTCGAAGGGCTCGATGTGGTTGGCGCATGGATCGCCGGCACCGGATTGGCACGAGTGATCAGCCAAGCCCGTAGTGCCGTCGCGATCAGCGCCCGCTAACCGCGCCCGGGACAACCAACCTGGACTTTTGTCCGAAACCAGATCAAGGAGAATATCAAGTGAGCAACGCACCGGAGCATAATTCCCCAGTTATTCGCGAACGCGAAAACGCAGGAGAAAACCCGACGTTCTTCTACACTCTCTGGACCATTTTCAAGCGTTCCGACATCGTTGAGCGTTCCGAGGCGGCTGCCGCTGAATTCGATGCACTGGTCTCCGAGCTGGCCGCCGAAGGCGCCACCGTCCGCGGCATCTACGACGTATCGGCCATGCGCGAAGACGCCGACCTGATGGTCTGGGTGCACGGGCCATCGGCCCAGCTGCTCCAGGCTTCGATGCGCAAGATCCGCCGTTCGGCCCTGCTGGCAGGCACCGAGATGGTGTATTCCACCATGGCCGTGCACCGCGAAGCTGAATTCGCCAAGGACCACTCGCCGGCGTTCGCCCGCGGGGTGGCCGCCAAGGAATGGATGACCGTCTACCCGTTCGTCCGCTCCACCGAGTGGTACACCCTGGACCCGGCAGCCCGCGGCAAGATGCTGCGCGACCACGGCATCCTGGGCCGCGAATTCCCCAACGTGCTGGCCAACACCGTGGCCGCGTTCTCCTTCGGCGACTACGAATGGCAGATCTGCCTGGAAGCCGATGACATGATCGACCTGGTCGACATGATGCGCCACCTGCGCTACACCGAGGCCCGCCACCACGTGCGTGAGGAGACTCCGTTCTACACCGGCCGCCGCATTTCGGCAGCCGAAGCGCTCGAGGTGCTGAAGTGAGCCAGGCCTTCGATCCCCGCGAGGGATATGACAGCAGCGGCCAGATGATTCCCAAGGCCTACGAGGCCATCCTGCTGGCATCCTTCGGCGGCCCGGAGGGGCAGGATGATGTCATCCCGTTCCTGCGCAAGGTCACCGCGGGCCGCGGCATCCCGGATGAGCGGCTGGAAGAAGTGGCGGTGCACTACCGCAAGAATGGCGGCGTCTCGCCCATCAACGCCCAGAACCGCGCGCTGAAGGCAGCGCTGGAAGCCGAATTGGCCGACCGCGGCATCGACCTGCCGATCTACTGGGGCAACCGCAACTGGCATCCGTTCATCGACGACACGCTCAAGCAGTTGGCAGCCGACGGCCACCGCAAGGTGCTGCTCATGGGCACCGGCGCATACTCCGGCTACTCGGCCTGCCGCCAGTACCGCGAGGATGCCGGCATGGGCCTGGTCAACACCGGCCTGGACGGCGTGGTGGAAGTGGACAAGCTGCGCCAGTTCTTCGACACCCCTGCCTTCATTGCTCCTTTTGTGGATTCCTTGCGCACCTCGCTGGCCAACGTGCGCGCCCAGCTGGCCGAAGCAGGCAAGGAAGACGGGGCGATCAAGATCGTCTTCGTCACCCACTCCATTCCGATGTCCGATGCCGAGGCCGCTGGGCCCGAAGGCATCCGGGGCGAGGGATACGAGAATCTCTACACCCGCCAGCACCAGGCGGTAGCCAACGGCATCCTGTCCCAGGTGGAAGAAGCCCAGGGACTGGAGCACAGCCTGGTCTACCAGTCCCGCTCCGGGGCACCGCATGTGCCATGGCTGGAACCGGATATCAACGATGCGCTGGAAGAAGATGCCGCAGCCGGCATCGCCGGTGTCGTGGTGGTGCCCATCGGCTTCATCTCCGATCACATGGAAGTCATGTGGGATCTGGATACCGAAGCCAAGGACACCTGCGCGGAACTGGGCCTGGCCTTTGACCGCGTCGCCACCCCGGGCACCCACCCCGGGTTCATCTCCGGCCTGGTCGACTTGGTTGAAGAACGCCTCGCCGGTCCCGACGGCAAGGCCTTGCGCCCAGGACGCGCCTCGGTGGTCGAGGGCGGCCCATGGTTCGACGTCTGCCGTCCAGGCTGCTGCGAAAAGCGCGCGCTGGATGGAACCCTGCGCCCGACCATCGGCGCCGTCGACTCGGAAGTAGGTGTGCCGGCACCATGAGCGAAGCATTCCGCGTAGGAACCCGCGGCAGCGCGCTGGCAACCACCCAGACCGGGTGGGCCGCCCAGCAGCTGGCCGAGATCTCGGGTCTGGAGGTGCAGACCGTGCTGGTCAAGACCGAAGGCGATGTGGTGACCGGTTCGCTGGCCACCCTCGGCGGCACCGGGGTCTTCGCCGCCGCGTTGCGCCAGCACCTCCTAGATTCCGGGTGCGACCTGGCCGTGCACTCGCTCAAGGACCTGCCCACCGCGCAGCCCGAGGGCCTGGTGCTGGCCGCCATCCCGCCGCGCGAGGACGTGCGCGATGCGTTGTGCTCGCGCGACTCGCTGGGCTTGGACCAGCTGCCGCAGGGCGCGAAGATCGGTACGGGTTCGCCGCGCCGCGCCGCCCAGCTGCTGGCCTACCGCAGCGATTTGCAGATTGTCGATATCCGCGGCAATGTCCCCACCCGCTTGGGACGAGTCAAGGGTGTCGGGGAGACCTTGGATGACGGCAGCGTGGGACGCAGCACCCAGGGCGACCTGGACGCGGTGATCCTGGCGGCAGCCGGCATGCGCCGGTTGGGCTTGGAGAAGCACATCACCGAGTACCTGGATCCTGCCATCATGCTGCCGGCCCCGGGGCAGGGCGCGTTGGCGCTGGAAACCCGTACCGCCGGCTCCGGCCACAAGTCACTGGATGCGGCGTTGGCGCAGTTCGACGATGCCGCCACCCGCATGCAGGTCGAGGCCGAACGCGCGCTGCTGGCTGAACTGGAAGCCGGGTGCGCCGCCCCGATTGGCGCCTTGGCGCATATCGAAGGCGATGAGCTGGTCCTCGAAGCCGTGGCCTGCAACCCCGACGGCTCGCAGACCATGCGCCGCAGCGCCCGCACCGAGGCCAGCTCTGTTCAATCGGCGCAGCAGCTGGGCCGTTCGCTGGCGCAGTCGATGATCGCTGACGGCGCGGCCGTCGTCGCCGGACTGGCCTAGTCCCAGCAGATGGCCTACCAAGCACTGATCCTGCGCAACCCGGCACGCGCCGCGGCCACCGTGCAGGAATTCGAGCAACTGGGCATCATCTCAAGGTGTGCCCAGCTGATCGATACCGTCTGGCCCGAGGACCGCAGCCAGCTGCACCGCATCGGCGAAGAACTGGTGGCCGGCCGCTTCAGCTGGCTGGTGTTCACCTCGGTGAATACGGTCCATGTTGTTGCACAGGTGCTCGATGGCCGGCAGCTTCCCGCAGATCTGCGGATTGCCTCGGTAGGCCAGAAAACCACCGGCGCAATTGCCCGGCTGCTGGGCCGGTCGGTGCACTTCCAGCCGGCCGAGCAGTCTGCGGCCGGGATGGTGGCCGAATGGCGCCTGGAAGCAGGGGCGCGGATCTGCTATCCGCATGGGGACCTGGCTAGTTCCACGCTGGCTGACGGGCTGGCCGAGCATCCGGTCGAGGTCAGCGAATGCATCGCCTATGAAACCGTTGATGCCGGCCGTGGCGGCCAGCCGGTCACCGAAGCAGTGGCCGCCCCGGGGATCAATATCCTGCCGGCGGAGCAGATCGGTGCCACACTGGAAGAGCTGGACCTGGTGGTCTTTTCGGCCCCGAGCGTGGTTCGCCGCTTCATCCAGCTGGCAGGGAGCCGCTTGCCGTCCCGGACGCAGGCCATCGCCATCGGCAAGCCGACGGCCGCGGCCATGGAACGCGCCGGGCTGCCCGTGCATGCGATTTCCGCGCAGCCCACGCCGCAGGGCCTGGCCCGTGCGGCCCAAGATTTGCTCCGGCGCACCGGTCCTTCCGGTGCCGCGGAGCGTACCGCAGAATAAGAAGTTATTGAGAACTGGAGAAAGAGGAGCCATGGGTTTCCCCCAGCATCGCCCGCGCCGGTTGCGGCAGAATCCTGCGATCCGCCGTCTGGTGGCCGAAAACGAGCTTTCGGCCCGGCAGCTGATTCTGCCCGCCTTCGTGCGCGAAGGGCTGAGCCACCCCAACGAGATCACCTCCATGCCTGGGGTCTACCAGCACACCATGGATTCGCTGAAGGCGGCCGCCAGCAACGCGGCCGAACTCGGGCTGGGCGGCATCATGCTCTTCGGCATCCCCGAGGAACGCGATGAGAACGGCTCGGCCGGAATCGACCCGCAGGGCATCCTGAACCAGGGCATCGCCGCCGTGCGCGCCGAAGTGGGCGACGAACTGGTGGTCATGTCCGATGTGTGCCTGGATGAATTCACCTCGCACGGCCACTGCGGCGTGCTCGACGAGCACGGCATCGTGGACAATGACGCCACCCTTGAAATCTATGGCCAGATGGCCGTGGCGCAGGCCGAGGCCGGCGCCCACATGCTGGGTCCCTCGGGCATGATGGACGGCCAGATCGGCGTCATCCGCCAGGCCCTGGACACTGCCGGACGCCAGGACGTCTCGATTCTCGCCTACAGCGCCAAGTACGCCAGCGCCTTCTACGGCCCCTTCCGCGAAGCCGTGGACTCCCAGCTGGTGGGGGACCGCCGGACCTACCAGATGGATTCGGCCAACCGGAGCGAAGCAGTGCTGGAAGCAGAGCTCGATATTGCCGAGGGAGCCGACATGATCATGGTCAAGCCGGCCATGAGCTACCTGGACATCGTGCGCGACATTGCCGATATCTCCCCGGTTCCCGTTTCCGCCTACCAGATTTCCGGCGAGTACTCGATGATCGAGGCTGCCGCGGCCAACGGCTGGATCGACCGCAAGGCCTCCGTGCTCGAATCGCTGCTGTCGATCAGGCGCGCCGGTGCCCAGCAGATCCTCACCTACTATGCAGCCGAAGTTGCCGGCTGGCTCAAGGAAGGCAAGTAATAAATGTCGAACTCTGAAAAGCTCTTCGCCGAGGCCCGCGAGGTCATGCCCGGCGGCGTGAATTCCCCGGTGCGTGCCTTCGGCTCGGTCGGCGGCGTTCCACCGTTCATGGTCGGCGCCAAGGGCGCGTACCTGAGAGACGCCGACGGCAAGGAATATGTCGACCTGGTCTGCTCGTGGGGTCCGGCACTGCTGGGCCACGCCCACCCGGAAATCCAGGCAGCCGTGCACGCGGCGGTGGACCGCGGCCTGTCCTTCGGCGCATCCACCCCGGATGAGGCCAAGCTCGGCGCGCTGATCAAGTCCCGCATGGGCGGGGTGGACCGCGTGCGCATGGTCTCCACCGGCACCGAAGCCACCATGACCGCGGTGCGCCTGGCCCGTGGCTACACCGGCCGCGACCTGGTCATCAAGTTCTCCGGCTGCTACCACGGCCACCTCGACGGCCTGCTGGCCGACGCCGGCTCAGGTGTTGCCACCCTGGCCCTGCCGGGTTCCGCCGGGGTCACCGCAGCCACGGCGGCAGAAACTCTGGTCCTGCCCTACAACGACCGATCGGCCATCGAGGCGGCCTTCGCGGAGCACGGTGCGAACATCGCCGCGGTGATCACCGAATCGGCTCCGTGCAACATGGGAGTTGTCGTTCCCGAAGACGGCTTCAACAAGTTCCTGCAGGAAACCACCGCCAAGCACGGCGCGCTGCTGATCCTCGACGAGGTGCTTACCGGCTTCCGCGCATCTTCCTCGGGCTACTGGGGTTTGACCGGAAAGGAAGAGGGCTGGAACGCAGACCTCTACACCTTCGGCAAGGTCATCGGTGGCGGCCTGCCTACCGCTGCCTTAGGCGGACGCGCCGAGGTCATGGACTACCTCGCTCCGCTGGGCCCGGTCTACCAGGCAGGCACCCTGTCGGGCAACCCGGTGGCCATGGCCGCCGGCATCGCCCAGCTGACCCACGCCACCGAGGACGTCTACGCGCACCTGAACAAGCAGTCCGAGGCGCTGCAGACCGCGATCACCGAGTCTTTCAACGCCGCAGGCCTGGATCACTCGATCCAGCGCGCAGGCACCTTGTTCTCGGTAGCCTTCGGCACCTCCGAAAAGGGCGTGCACAACTACGCCGATGCGCAGGGACAGGAAGCGTTCCGCTACGCACCGTTCTTCCACTCAATGCTGGACTCCGGTATCTACCTGCCGCCTAGCGTCTTCGAGGCATGGTTCGTCTCGGCAGCCCATGATGATGCGGCGATGGAGAAGATCTTCGCTGCCCTTCCAGCAGCGGCCCAAGCTGCTGCGGCCGCTACGGCTTGATCGTAGTCACTGGAACGAAAGGCTAGGCCTGGCAGGCACCGCGCGGTGCCTGCCAGGCCTAGCCTTTTAATTGCTGCTGTTCCATCCCGGACAGCGGCGGGAAACGCGACTGCCCGAGCTCCTTGCAAGGAACTCGGGCAGTCGCGGATCACGCAGGGACTACGCCCCGTGGCTGGAAAACCGGATTAGAAAGCGGCGATAACGCTGCCGTCGGTCCAGGTCTTCTCGATGTAGTCGCGGACCTCATCGGAGTGCAGCAGCTCTTCGAGCTTCGCAATTGCAGGAGTTTCTTCGCCGTCGCGCCAGGTCAGGAAGTTGGCGTTCGGATTGTTCTCGCCGGATTCCTGGGCAAGAATTTCATCCTTGTTCAGCTTCGCCTGGACGATGTAGTTGCCGTTGATAACTGCCAGGCCGATGGAGTCATCGGACTTGTAGTACTGGACGACCTGCTCTGCGTTGGCGTCAGTGATTTCCAAGTTCAGCGGGTTCTTGTCCTTGTTGCCATTCACGGTCAGCAGGGAGTCGTCATCGCTGAGGTTCTGCAGCAGGCCAGCTTCTTCCAGTACACGCATGCCGCGGATCTGGTTCACCGGGTCGTTGTTCAGCAGCACCTTGGTGCCTTCGGCGACATCCTTCGGGTCCTGGAACTTCTTCGAGAAGACGGTCATCGGTTCCACGTGCACGCCCGCGCCGTGCGCGAACTCGTAGCCCTTTTCCTTCATTTCGGTAGCCAGGTAGGCCTCGGTCTGGAAGTAGTTGGCATCCAGCGAGCCGTCGGCAAGTCCTGTGTTCGGCGTGACGTAGTCGTCGATTTCCATGACGTCCAGGTCGATGCCGGCATCCTTGGCCAAATTCTCATCGATGAAGTTCAGGATGTCTGCCTGCGGGACCGGGCTGGCGCCCACCTTGATCACCGTAGGGTTTGCTGGATCCAAGGTAGCTGCGGTGTCTGCAGTTGGTTCGCTGCTGCCGCAAGCGGCCAGGGCGAATGCAGTGGCAACACCGGTGATGGCGAGTGCGAGTTTCTTGCGCATAACTTGTCTTTCCTTAGGTAGAGCCGTGAGGCACAATGCCAGTGGTTGGCCGTGTCCTCAGCGATTCGACGGCTCCGCCGGATCAACCGGCGGAAGTTCTAATTAGCGGTGATCAACCTTGCGGGCAATGGCATCGCCGATTATTTGCACCAGCTGGACCATGATCACGATAATCACGATGGTCGCAAGCATGATGGGCATGTTGTAGCGGACGTAGCCGTAGTTGTAGGCCAGACGGCCCAAGCCGCCGCCGCCTACGAGGCCGGCCATGGCGGAGTAGCCGATCAGGGTCACCATGGTGGTGGTGACCGCCGAGATGATGCCGGGCATGGCTTCCGGAACCAGGACCTTGCGAATGGTTTGCAGCTTCGTTGAGCCCATGACCAGGGCAGCATCGACCTTGCCGCTATTGACATCGCGCAGGGCGGTTTCCACCAGGCGGGCAAAGAACGGGATGGTGCCGATAGTCAATGACACGGAGGCGGCGATCGGGCCCAGCGCGGTGCCGATGAGCATCGCGGCGAATGGGATCAGGGCAACCATCAGGATGGCGAACGGGATGGAACGGGTGATGTTCACGATCACCGTGGAGAGAATCGCGTTCAGCCAGCGCACGGGCGCCAGGCCGCCCTTGCCGGTCACATGCAGCAAAATGCCCAGCAGCAGACCGATGACGACGGTGATCACACCAGAAATCACGACCATCTGCAGGGTTTCGACGGTCGCTTGGCCAACGGCCTTGAGCACGGTGGGGGTGAAGAAATCCATTGCTTACTTGGCTCCCTTCACGGTAACGGCGATGCCGCTGGACTTCAAGTAGTTCACGATTGTCTCCAGGTCCGCGTCGGGAGCCAGTTGCAGGCGCAAGTGCGCGTACTGCTGCTGGCCGAGCTGCTCAACGGATCCGGCCAAGACATTGACATCGGTGTTGAACATGCGCGAAATGGAAGAGATGACTGGTTGGGTCGCCTGGTCGCCGGTGTAGAGCAGATCGAGGATCGGGCCCTCACCGTCCACGCGTGGTGCATCGCCCGGAAGCGGGAGCAAAGTGGAAGCCAGGCTTCCTGCGGCGTTGGTAATGACCTGCTCGATGTTGCCGTGCTCCACGATCTTTCCGGCTTCAAGCAGCGAGACGGAATCGCAGGCCTGCTTCACGACATGCATTTCGTGGGTAATGATCAGCACGGTGATGTTCAACCGATCGCGCAGCTTCTTGACCAAATCGAGAATTTCGTCGGTGGTCTTCGGATCCAGTGCACTGGTCGGCTCATCGCAGAGCAGGACATCCGGATCGGTTGCCAGCGCCCGGGCGATGCCCACGCGCTGGCGCTGGCCACCGGATAGCTGGGATGGGTAGCCCTTGGCGAACTTGGACAGTCCCACGAGCTCCAGCAGTTCGGCGACCTTTGCGTCGATTTCCGCCTTGGGCGTGCCGACTAGCTCTAGCGGGTAGGCCACGTTCTGCTCGGTGGTGCGCGAATCGAAGAGGTTCGCGTGCTGGAACACCATGCCAATTCGACGCCGCGCGTTCCGCAACTCGTCGGGGCTGACGTTGGTCAGCTCCTTGCCGTTTACCGCGACGGTCCCGGAGGTGGGCTGGTCGAGCAAGGTCAAGCAGCGGACGAGAGTGGATTTACCCGCTCCGGAATGTCCGACAATGCCATGAATTTTCCCGGTAGGGACTTCAAGGCTGACACCATCAAGGGCAACAACATCTTTGCCGTCTTGCTGGTAGACCTTGCGCAGGTCACTAACTGTGATCACTAGGCGTGTTCCTTCAGATTCTCATAGGGTGTAGAGAGTACCCTCTATTGAATCACTATCGAACAAAATCGCCCGAATCAAGGGAAAACCGCGGTCAAGATTCTTAGTATGAGGACTTAGTAGGCAAGCCTTCGAATATAATTTGCTGAATTATGACAGAAAATGAACGTTTGACTTCCGCATAGTGGTCCTCGCGCCCAGCGTGACCTATGTGAAATGGCGCACAGGAAGCAGGATCTCTTGAAGTTACGATTCCGTGATGGGCCACGCACCATCGACAACCGCTTCGGGCTTCGTCTTGCGCAGGTATTTCTGGAAACTTTCGGCCTGCTCTTTTGCCCAGCCAATCTGCCAGCCGTGCAGGACCATCGGATCCACTTGCAGCTGCGGGTAGCGTTCTCCCAATTGGCGGGCAACCTCCACGCAGGCGATGGCATCAGCCAGAGACGTGTGCGCGTTTTCAAGGACTACGCCGTAGAACTCGCACGCCGCGGCCAGGGTGCGCTTGCCCTTGCGGAATTTGTCGACCTGCTTGTCAATGATGAACGGATCGATCACATTGCCCGGGAAGAACGGTTCGAGGTCGTAGCGAACGGCTTCGCTATAGAGGACCGAAAAATCATAGGAAGCGTTGAATGCAACAATCGGCGCTTGCTCAGAGGCGAACTTCAGCAAATTCAAGATCTCCTGCACCGACTGCTTCGCCGGGGCGCCTTCGGCACGAGCCTTCTCGGTAGAGATTCCGTGAACTGCGGCTGCAGCCTCCGGGATCTCGACCCCGGGGTTCACCAGCCACTCGCGGTTGTTCACCACCTTGCCCTCAGCGTCGAGCAGCACCACCGAAGCGGTCACGATGCGAGCCGTGTTGGTATCAACGCCAGTAGTTTCCAGATCAAAGCCAATCGCCAGGCCCTTATGCCATTCAGTCATGGATACAACGCTACAGCCAACGCATGACAGGACAGCCCCGCGCATTGCGTGTTGTGGAGGACTGCAAGCTAATTGGCAGAATAGGGCTATGACATCTGACGCAGCCGAAAAGCCTCTGGACTATTCCGAGGCGGTGCATCGACTCGCGGCGATGGTCCCCGCCGGTGCGGTGATCAGCTACAAGGACGTAGCGGAACTACTCGGCAGCGGGGGAGCACGCCAGGCCGGCAAAGCGATGGCCAGCGCTCCGGCCGGGACGCCGTGGTGGCGGATCATCCGTTCCAACGGTTCCCTGACCGAGGCACTTGCCGAAGCAGCGGAACAGCACTGGATTTCCGAAGGGCTGGCCGTGCCAGGCCGGCACGTGAACATGGCCAAAAACCGCTGGAACCCCAGCGAAACGGCCTGGGGAAAAATAGATGCACTTCGTTCCGCGCTGGGCAACCCCAAAATGTCCGAGATGGGTGATCAACTATGAGTATGGAAGAAACCCGAACCCAGTCCCGAGAGGACACCGCCAAGCTGCGCGGCCACCTGCATCCGGTGAAAGGCCCGGTGCTGGTCACCGGGGCGCCGGGTACGGGAAAAACCAGCCTGCTCATCGACACCGCGGTTGCGCATCTGGACACCGGCCTTGACCCGCAGTCCCTGCTGATCATCGGCCCAACTCGACTGGCCGCAGCCTCGATCCGCGACGAGCTCAGCCGCCGAGCCGAGCGGACCTTCACCGAACCGATAGTCCGCACCTGGTCGGCCTATGCCTTCGATTTGATCCGCCGCGCTCGCGTCGAAGGGCTCTTGCCCCAGCTTGAACGGGTTCCCCGACTGCTCTCCGGACCGGAACAGGACACACTGATCGGGCACCTGCTGGAAGGGCATGCTGCGGGGCTCACCGAAGGCCCGCCGTGGCCAAGCGAGCTGGCGCTGGCAGTGGAGACTCGCGGCTTCCGCAAGGAGATCCGCGAGTTCTTCGACCGTGTCTCCGAGCTCGGATTGGAACCTGCCGACATCGCCGACCTCGGCCAGAAAGCCAACCGTCCCGAATGGCACGCTGCGGCGCTGTTCTACCAGGAATACCGCGACCTGCTGGATTTGGGCAGCGCCGAGGCATTCGACCCGGCCGGGCTGATTACCCGTGCGGCGGAAATCCTGGAAGACAACGAGGCGTTCCTGCACGCAGAGCAGGATCGGCTGGCCCTGATCCTCGTGGACGACCTGCAAGAAGCCACCCTGTCGCAGCACCGCTTGCTGGCGCTGCTCGGCAAGGACCGCGCGCTGGTTGCCTTCGCGGCACCCGACAGCGTAGTCCAGGGATTCCGTGGTGCACGCACCGATGAATTGCACCGTTTCGCGCAGAATTACGCGAGCACTGGCGAAGCAACGAGCCTTGAATTGACCCATGGTTATCGCATGTCCGGACCGATCACCGAGGCCTGGCAACGCATCGTCAGCCGCATACCGCTGGCAGCAGGCTTGAGCGGACGGGCCATCGAGTCGATGAATACCCCGGAGCATGCGCTCTGCGAGTCGTTGGTCTTCGAGAATTCCACGCTGGAAGAACGGTTCATCGCCCAGCGGATCGTGCAGCTGAACCTCTACGAAAACCGCAGCCTCGAGGATATCGCGATCGTGGTGCGCAACGGTTCGCAGGTGCGATCCTTGAGCCGCTTTCTCGAGGGCCAGGGAATCGGCGTGCAAGTGCCACCGGCTGAAATTCCATTAAAGGACGAGGGCGCGGTCCGCCCGCTGCTTGACCTTCTGTCTTTGGCATTCAGCGATTCCGTCGCTGACGATCCGTTGCTGATGCAGAACTTGCTGCTCTCGCGCTACGGGATGAGCACCGCGTTGGAAATTCGGCGGATCCGCCAGCTATTGCGCCAGCAGGAAGCCACGGCAGGCGGACGCCGCTCCAGCCAGGAACTGCTTGAAACCTGCCTGCGTGAACCGGCCATGGCCGAGAATCTGGGAAAGCCGGGGTACGGGCTGCAGCGCCTGCTGAAAATGTACGCTGCCCTGCAAGCGGAACTGGCCAGCGGAACCGCTACACCGGAAACAGCGCTCTGGGCAATGTGGGAAGCTTCGGGCCGTGCCAAAGCCTGGCGCGACGAGGCTCTGGGGGCCGGAACCGCCGCCCGCCGGGCTGACCGTGACCTGGACGCTGTCCTGTCGCTATTCCAAGCCGCAGAGCGTTTCGTGGACCAGCTCCCCGGAGCCAGCGTCCAGCAGTTCATTGAGCACATCCTGCACCAGGAACTGCCCATGGACTCCCTGGCCACCCGTGCCGCCGGCGGGCAAACCGTCACGGTGCTCACCACCGCGGCAGCCGCCGGGAAGCAATGGCCGGTGGTGTTCATTCCCGGGCTGCAGGAAGGATCCTGGCCCAACCTGCGGCTTCGAGGCGAGCTGCTCGGCTCCAATGCGCTCGCCGATGCCGCGGAGCACGGCATTGAGTTCCTGGCCACGCGAACGCCTACGCATTTGGTGCGCCAAATCCGCAACGACGAATTGCGCAGCTTCAGCAATGCCGTCTCCCGTGCCGCCGACCAGCTGATCTGCACTGCGGTGGACAACGAGGACAGCCAGCCATCCTCCTTCCTGGACCTGGTCGAGCCGCCGGGACCAGAAGGCAGGAAGCCCACTGCGGTTCCGCGCATCCGCTCGCTTCCGACCTTGGTGGCTGAGCTGCGCAGCACCGCGGAAAGCGCCAAGGCGGCAAGCCTCGGGGCAGTTCCGGCCGCGGACGATGCCGATGCGCAGAGCCTGTACCAGGATGCCGTCCACGTGCTGGGGCGCCTGGCGCATGCGCAACCCGCTGTGCGCGGAGCGCATCCCGACACCTGGTGGGGACTGCGCGAGCTGTCCACCCAAGGCCCGGTGATTCCACAGGACCAGCCCCGGCGGGTATCGCCATCCAAGGTGGAAACCCTGGTCAAATCTCCACTGAACTGGTTCGTGCAAAGCGCCGGTGGCACCGCCGCCCACGATTTCGCGGCATCCCTGGGCACCCTGATCCACTCCATTGCCGAAGAGCACCCCGAGGCCAACGGACACGAATATGAGCAGATCCTCGAACAGCGCTGGCCGGAACTGGAAAAACCGGAAAACTGGGAGGGCCAACGGGACTTCGACCGCGCCAACGCCATGCTCAAGAAGTTCTCAGCCTACTGCGTCACCATGCGCCAAGAAGGACGCGAATTGGTGGCCCGGGAAATGCCATTCCAGCTGGAGGTACCAGCCCCTGACGGCACGCAGATCCAGCTTCGCGGAATCATTGACCGCGTGGAAGCCGGCGCCGACGGGAACGTTCGGGTCGTGGACCTGAAAACAGGGTCCACCGCACCAACCAAGGACGCGACCTTGGAGCACCCGCAGCTGGGCGTCTACCAAACCGCAATCCAGCTGGGCGCATTGCAAGAGCACGAGGCAACTGCAGGGCTTTCCGATGAGCCGGCCGGCGCGTCCTTGGTCTACGTGGGTACCAGCACCAAGAGCGCCTCGGTGCGAGAGCAACCATCCATCGGCGAAGCGGACTGGGCCCGCACGCTCATCTTCGAAGCCGCCGCCCTGATGGGCAACAGCGAATTCATCACCCGGCACGTTTCGGGAGCCGCCGGGATACTGGGCAACTGCACGCTGCCTGAAATCTGCCCGTTATGCGCCCAAGGACGACAGGTTACCGAACCATGAGCAATATCAGATTCACCCCGGAAGAGCTCTCAGCAGCGCTCGGCGAGCAATTTCCGCCCACCGCCCAGCAGTCCGAAATTGTCGCCGCGCCGCTGGAACCCATGCTGGTCATCGCCGGCGCCGGCTCGGGCAAGACCAAGACCATGGCGGACAAAGTCGTCTGGCTGGTCGCCAACCAGTTGGTCAGGCCGGAACAAATCCTCGGCGTGACCTTTACACGAAAGGCCGCCGGAGAGCTGTCGGTCCGCATCCGCGCCAAGATCGCCCAACTGGTGTCCACCGGGCTGCTCAGTGCCGAAGAAACCCGCGACTTCCTCGATCCTGCGGTATCCACCTACCACTCCTACGCCAACACGCTGGTCCAGGATCATGGGCTGCGGCTTGGCCTTGAGGAAGACAGCGCCTTGCTGGGCGCGGCCCAGTCGTGGCAGGTGGCGCACTCGGTGCTGGAACGGTACACCGGCAATTACGAGCATCTGAACAGCGCCACCAGCACGTTGATTGATGCCATCGTCTCCTTCAGTTCCGAAGCCTCCGAGCACCTGGTCACCGCACCACAGGCGCACCAGTGGATCGATCAGCTGGTGGCACGCCTGCGCAGCCTGCCGATGGACGCAGAAAAGCCGAAGAAGCCGACCCAGGCAGCCCTTAAGCTCATCGACAAGCTGGCCTCGCGTGCCACGATCGCCGAGCTTGCCGAGGAGTACGCGCAGGAAAAGAAGCGCCTCGGGGTGATGGACTATGGCGATTTGGTAGCCCACGCGGCGCGTATCGCCCAAGAGGTGCCGGCGGCTGCGCTCGCCGAACGGGAGAGCCACAAGGTGGTGCTGCTCGATGAATTCCAAGACACCTCGCACGCGCAGATGGTGCTCTTCTCGCAACTCTACGGCGAGGGCCATCCGGTTACCGCAGTAGGCGACCCCAACCAGTCAATCTACGGATTCCGCGGGGCCAGTGCCGGACAGCTGTTCCGATTCCCGGAAGTCTTCCCGATTGTCCGGGACACTGGCCGGGAAGTTGCCCATGTAAAGCACCTGACCATCGCATGGCGCAACACCGTCAACGTGCTTGCCGCAGCGAATAGCATCACTGCTGGCGGACCGCAGCATCAAGGTCCGGTCTCGGTCAAGCCGTTGGATTCCTCCGCGCATGCCAAGGCCGGCCGGGTGGTGCTTAACCGCTGTGCGACGGTTCGCGAAGAAGCGGAAGCCATAGCGGACATGATTGTTGCCGAGAATCGGTCAACTTCCGAGCCGAAAACCAGTGCAGTGCTCTCGCGCAATCGCACCCAGCTGAGCATCATGGGCGAGGTGCTTGCCGAGCGCGGCATCAAGTACCAGCTCGTGGGACTTTCGGGATTGCTCAGCACCCCTGAGCTCACCGACCTGGTCGCATGCCTGCACGTGCTGGTGGACCCGCTGCGCTCGGATAAGCTCATGCGCCTGCTGGCAGGAGCCCGCTGGCGCCTGGGCGCCTCCGACCTGATGGCTTTCGCAGATTGGTCCCGCCAGCTGGAACGGCGGCGGGCCCGCGGCCTGCAGCCAGATCCGGCCGAAGACGAAGAAACGCCAACCCCGGACGAAGCAGCCGCTGAAGCTGCCCGCGCCGAACTCAACGATGCCGCTAGCCTTGTCGAAGCATTGGACTTCCTGCCCAAGGAAGGCTGGAAAAGCAATGACGGCCGGAGCATCAGCGCTGCCGGCTACGAACGGCTGGCTGCCTTGCGCGATGAATTGGCAAGCTTGCGGCTGGTGGCCAATGATGACCTGGAGACCCTGGTTCGCGAGACCGAACGCGCCATGAACCTGGACATCGAGGTGGCCGCCCGCCCGTGGATTTCCCGAGACAAGGCACGCGCCAATCTCGACGCCTTCGCCGATGTGGTGCGCGAATACTGCCGCAATGCGCCACGTGTCGAGCTGGCTGGATTCCTGATGTGGGTGGAACAGGCCGCCGAAAAGGAAAAAGGCCTCCCGCTGCCCAGCGAAGATGCGGATCCGGCCGCTGTACAGTTGCTGACGGTTCACGCTTCCAAGGGATTGGAATGGGACATCGTGGCGGTGATGACCCTGAACGACGGGGTGTTCCCGGGTGCCAAGTCGGATCGCTGGACCAGCGGCGACAAGGCGCTGCCCTGGGAACTTCGTGGCGATGCCCGCGACCTGCCCCAATGGGACACCGAGCAGCCGGCCCTGAAGGAGCTGCTGGAAGCCGAATCGATCTTCAAGGGCCAGGTCGAAGACCATCATATTGCTGAAGAACGCCGCCTGGCCTATGTCGCGGTAACCCGCGCCAAGTCCCTGCTGATTTGCAGCAGCAGCGTCTGGACGAGCACCCGCACCAAGCCCACCGAGGCCTCGGAATTCTTCAACTGCCTGCTTCCGCTGACCGAAGGCGAAGACCCCCAGGCTGAAATCGGCCTCTGGGTGAAGGATGAGGAAGCTCCGGAACAAAACCCGAGCACGTTGACACCCCTCGAAGCGCTGTGGCCCTACGACCCGTTGGAAGGTCCCGTGGTCACCGGGGGAGTGCAGAAGACTCCCTATCCGTACTCACGCCGCAAGATCATTGCGGATGTGGCGGAGGATCTTGAATCCATTCCAGCCGACTATGAGCCGTTGACCGGTATTGGCCAGCAGTGGGCTGAAGAAGCGGAGAAACTCCTAGGCCAGCGAGAGTTCTTGGCTGTTCGTGAGCGCAGCATCGAGGTACCAGAGCATGTACGAGCTTCATTGTTTGTCGAGCTGGCCGAAGACCCGGTAGGCGTGCTGGAAAACCTTCGGCGCCCGGTGCCACGTCGCCCGGGCCTGGCGGCACGGCGAGGTACCGCGTTCCACGCCTGGATCGAGGAGTTCTACGAGAAGACCTCCATGCTGGATCTGGGAGACCTGCAGGAACCAGCCGATGGCTATCTTGACGAAGCACTGGACCTCGAAGCTATGAAGGAAGCGTTCCTGGCGAGCGAATGGTCCAAGCTGCAGCCCGCCTACGTCGAGGTGCCCTTGGAGACCCGTGTGGGTCCGGTCGCTGTGCGCGGCCGCATAGATGCCGTCTTCCAGATGGATGACGGGACCTGGCTGATGCTGGACTGGAAAACGGGCCGGGTACCGAGCGGCAAGGATTTGAGGAGCAAGCTGGTCCAGCTCGCAGTGTATCGCTTGGGCTGGTCACGCCTGCACGGAATCCCGCTGGAGGAGATCAAGGCCGCCTTCTACTATGTGTCGGCGGGCATCACGATCCACGCGGAGCATCTCTCCGATGAGCAAGAACTGGAACAGATGATCAGCAGTGCATTCGAACAGCTCAACGGCTAGCGGCCGGAGGATGCCGGGAAGTGCCTACTTCCCGGCATCCTTGGCAGGCTCGTTCTCGTCTCGAGCAGGCTTCTTCGCGTCGGCTGTCCCATCTGCAGACGGCGGTGCTTCCGCTGCCTCTTTCTCCTGATCGGCGGGCTTTTGCCCGGGCTCCTGCTTCGATGGGGTGCTGCTATCTGAACCAGCCTCGTCAGCATCCGCAGTTGGCTGATCCGCAGATTCTCCGGAATCCTGCTGGTCCTGTGGCGAGGCGCCCTGGGGCGTTGCGGACTTCGGCGGTTCGGCGGCCAGGGCAGTGACCTTGTCGGTGTTGATGCTTGGGGCGGTGATCGCCACCGGTTTTTCCGGAACCTTCTGGGACGAAGTTTCCGGCTGGGCAGCCAACGGACGCGGGGCCTCCACGACCGACAACGGCTGGCCGCCATACTCGGCAATGTTCTGGTCCAGTTCTCGAAGCATCTCCTCGGCCTCGGCGATGCGTTCGTAGTCCTTGGAATCCAAGGACTTCACTAGCCACTGCGCCAAAGCGAATTCTGCGGCCAGCGCGGCGCGGCGCATGATGTGCGGATCGGCGGCCTTCCCGCGAGCTTCGACGTAGGCGGAGAACACGCGCTCGCTGAAGCTCTGGTCTTCGATGGCTGAGAGCCAAGCGAAGTCATCTGCTGGGTCGCCGACATGCAAATCGGTCCACCCTTTGACCGCAGTGATGCTGGAATGCGAAATCTGCAACTGCTCTTCATCGAAGTCGCCGTGAACTACGGCAGCGTTGAAACGCCACAGTGCCACGTCCTCCATGGCGTGTTCCCAGCGGCGCAGCAAACGGCTTGGCACCTTGCCGGTCGCCGCTGCGGTATCCAGCTCGTTGAGCTTGCGCTGGCGGATCTCGTCGGCGGTATAGGTCGGCAAACCTGCAACTTCGACTGCTTCATCGGGAATCTGGTGGATGGCAGCCATGCAATTGCCCAAGGACTTGGCCAGGTTGCTGCCCACATCAACCAGTTCGTCGAGGCTAGGAACATGACCGGGCATGTCCTTGTAGACAAAGGTCCGCAGTGGGCCCTGGCGCACTGTACCGGCTACGGCTGGCAAGGAAAAAGGCAGTGAAGCGCGGACCTTGGCTGAAAAAGCGCGCAAGGCCGAAAGTTCGGCTTCCAAGCGCATGCTTGCTTCATCGTGGCGAGGTGAACGGACGCGCCAGCGATGCTTGAGTGCGTCGACGACCAATGCTGAATCAAAGTCTTCCGCATCGTCGGACAGCGCCGCGAAGCCAACCGGGGTCAATCCGGGGACGGCGGCGGTGGCAATTGCGGCGAGTTCCATGGCAGTGCGTTTCACAAGTTCCACCGTATGCGAGATTCTCTTTTCTATCGTTGAATGACGCACGGAATATGGCGGGATTCACCGGCAACGTTCAGAGTTGCGATGAATCTCATTCATCAACTGCAATCCACAATGAGAATGCATCAAGATTCTGGGGTGTAATGTGCATTAGGTTAGAGGTATGGCTCTGGCAGAAATTTATCGAACCCCGCTTACCGGACTTCACTTCGGGCAGTCGCTGATCGAGCGACCGCTGACCGAAAAGCAGGATCCGACGCTTGTGCCGAACCTGTTGAATCAACCCAGTACAAAGGTGCTGCTGATCAGTGGCGCTGGCGCGGCAACTTCCGGAACTGAACTCTTCTTCCTCGACGGAACGCAGTATCGTGCGAAAGACTCTGAACGCCAGGTGTATTTGGGGCGCGCGGCAGGCACCGAATACGTGTTGGCTATCGTTGATGCCGAAGATTATGCCACCAGTGGTATTGACCGCTGGGTGACTTTGCGTGAAGGTTTCACCGTGCTTCGCGAACTGCATGCAGAACTTTTCGTGGAAGCGCAAGCGATCGCCAACTGGATTCGTTCGGAGAAGTTTTGTCCGCGTTGCGGATCGCCAGTCGTGGCAGCCACCTTCGGCTGGGGCCAGCGCTGCGTAGAGAATGACCACGAGCTTTTTCCACGCACCGACCCGGCAATCATTGCCTCGGTGATAGACAGCCAAGATCGACTTCTGCTGGGATCCAATGCCACCTTCAAGCACCGGATGTATTCGGTGCTGGCAGGATTTGTCGAGGCGGGGGAGTCCCTGGAGTCTGCCGTGCGCCGCGAGATTTATGAGGAATCTGGCGTGCGCGTTGGCGATGTCGCCTACCGCGGTTCCCAGCCCTGGCCAATGCCGCGTTCTCTGATGCTTGGCTTCGCGGCTGAAGCCCTGAGCGAAGAGCTGGTTCCCGACGGCGCAGAAATCATGGACCTTCGCTGGTTCACACGAGCTGAACTGCGTGAGGCCCTGGAATCAGGAACAATAGATATACCGCGTGGAGTCTCGATAGCCCACGCATTGATCCGTACGTGGTACGGCGAACCCCTTCCGGAGGCCCTGAGCAAGTGACCGAGTACGACAATCCGCCAGCAACCGATTTGCTAGCGGGACTGGATGCTGAACAGCGGCAAGCAGCTGAAACCCTCAGCGGTCCACTGTGTATTCTGGCAGGCGCAGGAACCGGAAAGACCAGAGCCATTACCCACCGGATTGCCTACGGCGTGCATACCGGCATCTACAACCCGACCAGCGTTCTGGCTCTGACCTTCACCACTCGTGCTGCCGCAGAAATGCGCACCCGCTTGCGTCAGCTCGGCGCCCCCGGCGTGCAGACGCGAACTTTCCACGCGGCGGCGTTGCGCCAGCTGCAGTACTTCTGGCCGCAGGCCATTGGCGGAACCCTGCCGAACCTGGTTGAGCATAAGGCCCCGTTGATCGCAGAAGCAGCGCGTCGTCTGCGCATTTCCAGCGACCGTGCCATGGTCCGTGATCTTGCTGCCGAAATCGAGTGGGCCAAGGTGTCCATGCACACACCTGAGAGCTATGCCAAGATCGCAGCATCCCGCGAACTGCCCAACGGTCTTGAATCAGTCAGCATGGCTCGAATCTTCCAGACCTACGAAGAGCTTAAAGATGACCGCGGTGTGATCGACTTCGAGGATGTGCTGCTGCTGACCATTGCGATTCTGGAAGACAACGAAAAAGTCGCAGCCAGTGTACGCCAGCAGTACCGCCACTTTGTCGTGGATGAGTATCAGGACGTGTCGCCGCTGCAGCAGCGGCTCCTGGATCTCTGGCTCGGACAACGCAACGAGCTGTGCGTGGTGGGCGATGCCTCCCAGACCATTTACTCGTTTACCGGTGCGCGCCCTGACTACTTGCTGAACTTCAGTGCACGCTTCCCGGAGGCGAAAGTCGTGAAGCTGGTCCGCGATTACCGTTCCACACCTGAAGTGGTCAATTTGGCTAACAAGGTGCTGGCTAACCGGCGCATTGAATCCCAGGTCCCAGACCGCCATGTCACCTGGCCAGAACCGCTGGAACTCATCGCGCAACGCGACCACGGTCCAGCCCCCGAATTCTTTGAAGCGACTGACGACGAAAACGAAGCCGATGAAGTCGCACAGCGGATCAAGCAGCTGCTCAAAAACGGCCAGGACATTTCCGAAATTGCCATCCTGTACCGCACCAACGGACAGTCCCAAGCCTTTGAGCAGGCTCTGACGGGACATTCCATTCCCTATGTGATGCGTGGCGCAGAACGATTCTTCTCCCGCCGCGAGGTGAAGGAAGGCATGCTCGCGCTGCGGGCCGGCTTGAGTGTTGCCGCGGATGCTCCGGTCGCGCAGATGGTACGCGATATCCTTTCCTCGCATGGCTACTCGGTGAACGCTCCGAGTGGCGGCACCGGTGCAGTGCGCCAGCGTTGGGAGTCGATGTCGGCACTGGTTCGCCTGGCCGATGAAGTCGTTGCTTTCAAGAAAGAACAGGACATCGATGCCACGCTGCACGATGTGGTCAAGGAGCTCGAAGACCGCGCGGCGATCCAGCACGCGCCGACGCTAGATGGCGTCACTTTGGCGTCCTTCCATGCGGCTAAGGGGTTGGAGTGGGACGCCGTATTTCTTGTCGGGTTGAACGAAGGCTTGGTCCCGATTTCCTATGCCAAAGACCAAGCGGGCTTCGACGAAGAACGGCGCTTGCTGTACGTGGGCATTACCCGTGCACGGAAGCACCTGTACCTGTCCTGGTCGCTTGCCAGGACGCCGGGTGGACGTGCGCACCGTTACCCATCGCGATTCCTGGATGGGATTAAATCAGTACGCCAAGCCAGCAGCAGGCAGCAGACCAGCTATCGCAAGCGTGAACAGAAAATCACGCCAGCCGTCTGCATGACCTGCGGCTCGTTCTTGACCAGTGCGAAGGAGCGAAAGCTTAAGCGTTGCGCCTCATGCCCGGCCGCTTATGATGAGGCACTGTTCGAGGAGTTGCGTGAATGGCGATCGGAAGTTGCCCAGTCCAATGCGGTCCCGGCTTTCGTCATCTTCACCGATGCAACCCTCATGTCTATCGCGGAGCACCAGCCGGATTCAATCCAGGGATTGTCGAAGATTCCAGGAGTGGGGCGCAACAAGCTTGAACGATATGGTGAGGCGGTATTGGCGGTCGTTGGCGAGCGCCGCGCCTAGGGTTCTCCACAGCCGGTGTACCGGAGGCGAAGTGCTTCGGGCCCCGGGCTTAGCTTAATGAGATGACTCAGTGGGTGGATAGGACGATCCGCTTCACTGCCAGAATCGAGGAATGGGGCGCTGTGCCATGCCAGCTTTTCCAAATACTGTCGACTTCGTAGCGCCGGACGAAATTCCCGTGCGGATTCTCCGTTCAGCCAAGCGCAAGAAAACTATTTCATCCCAATGGCGCGATAATCGGCTGATTATCCAGGTTCCTGCGGCGCTGGACGAAAGAACGGAACGTGCCTTCGTTGAAGAGATGATCGCGAAGTATCGCAAGGGACGCCAGGCACGCACAGCTGGTCTTACCGATGACGCGCTGGCACACCGTGCTGCGTCGCTCGACCAGCAGTATTTTGCCGGCAAGGCCGCGCCGCAATCGGTGCGCTGGGTAGCCAACCAGAACAAGCGCTGGGGCTCGGCTTCATATCGGCAGCGCAGCATCCGCTTATCGGTCACGTTGCAGCATATGCCCAGCTGGGTGCAGGACTATGTGCTCGTCCATGAATTAGCGCATCTCGTGGCTCCTAGTGCCGGCCACGGACCAGGATTCCAGGCGTTGCTGAACCGATTCGAACGCAGAGCGCATGCGGATATTTTCTTAGAGGCCTTTCACGCCGGATACAACGCCCACGCCAAGGAACTGGGCCGTGACGAAGATGAGCTGTCCGGTTTCGGCCATGACGAGGAACAGTAGTCCAACACAAAAAGGAGGGGTGTGCACGTGTGCACATCCCTCCTTCGATGTCTTAGCACCTAGTCAGCTCTTTGGATTCTCTGGCTTACCAGGATCGTCGTCCTCGGAATCGGATTCGACATTGTCGAAACCGCCGTCCAAGAGCTTGCCCAACGCCGCGTCGAAGTCATCGAACTCGGTTGCGGCAACTTCACGGCGATGCGTAAACCCCTTGGGATCGGTGAGATCTTCTGCAGTAGGCATCAGGTCAGGGTGGTCCCATACGGCGTCACGGCCGTCGATACCACGCTCATCGTACAGATGCTCCCAGAGTGCAGCCGCTTCACGAAGCTTGCGCGGGCGCAGTTCAAGGCCAACCAGAGATGCGAAAGCGGTCTCCGCCGGACCACCGGATGCACGGCGGCGACGCATCGTCTCGCGCAGGTGGCCGGCAAATGGCAAGTTCTGGGCAGCCAAGGAAACTACGTGGTCAACCCAGCCTTCGATCAATGCCAACGTCAGCTCGAGGTTCTCAAGAGCTTTCTCCTGGGCTGGGGTGCGCTGCGGGGTGAATATCCCTTCGCCCAGCATCGACTGCAGGGCTTCCGGGTTGGACGGATCAATGCCGCGTACGGCATCTTCGATTCGCGACATGTCGATGTGGATGCCGCGAGCGTAGGATTCGACGGAGCCAATCAACTTGGAGCTCAGCCATGGCACCCGGTTGAACAATCGCGTATGTGCGTTCTCGCGCAGAATCACATACAGCAGGACTTCCTGCTCCGGGATTTCAAGGCCGTCGCCAAACTTGCTGACATTGGTCGCGATAATTCCGGGAGTGGTTCCTGCCAGCGGCAAGCCGATATCGGTGCCGCCAAGAACATCGGTTGCCAAGCCGCCCAAAGCAGCGCCCAGCTGCATGCCGAACATGCTGGCCCCGAGGTTGCGGAACATGCCATCGGCGTTGCCGAGCATGCCCTTCATCTCTTCGGGAATCTGGTCTTTCATCGCGGTGGTGATGGCCTTGGCCACGGACTCGGCAACAGGTTCGGTGACCTGCTTCCACGTGGCCAAAGTCTTGTCGTACCATCGTTTGCGAGTCCACACCTCTGTCGCGTGGCCGTTCGACTCGAACACCGTGGCGTTATCCAGCCACAATCCCGACAGGTTTGAAGCATCGCTGATGGCGCTGTTCCGCGCTTCGGAAACAGCAGGATCATCGCTGGCATATGCCTGCAACGCTGTGTCGGATGCAAGCTTCCAGTTCACCGGACCAGAAGAAGCGTTATTGCTCATCATCGCGGTCATCATGGCCTGGGCCTGCTGCATCATTTTCTGCATCGCAGCCGGATCGCCTTGAGCGCCAAGGGCATCACGAAGCTGCGGCGGGAGGTCATTCGGGTCGAATCCGCCACCGAAGAGCTGACCAAACATCGCAGAAAATGGGTCCTGCGGATTGTTTTCGTCGTCATCGCCGTTTGGGCGGTTGTTCGGGGGGTTCTGTGCCATGCCTTTAAAACTACCGCGAGCGCCTGATAGTTCCCATCAATCTGGGCTCCAGTTCGCTTTCGGCACATCGAATACGCCTTGGTGCTGATGTTTTTAGACCCATGGCTTCAGTAGGCTAAGAGTGGGGATGTCTGCGAGGACGGATCCGCGTATTTTTTGACAGTTGGCGGGAGCAAGATCAGTGCACGTACGGGAACCACAAGACTCGACTCAGGAGCCAGGTAATTCCGGCCGTGCTCCTCAAGGTTCCAAAACCATGAAACGCACCAGTTCCGGCATCGTTGCACTGCTCCTGATCGGCGTAATGATGTTTCTCCCCACGCATTTCATGATCCGATCGCCGGGCCCCGTGTTCAACACGTTGGGCGAGGACAACGGACACGATGTGGTGTCCATCAAGGGGGCCGAATCATACCCTTCGGACAGTGTATTGGACCTGTTGACCATTTATGTCCAGGGTGGCGGGCAGAACCGGATTACCATTCCTGTCGTGCTCGAAGCACTGATTAATCCGGCCAAGGATGTCGTCCCCGAAGAAACGATTATTTCCCGTGGAGTCTCCTCGGAAGAAAAGAATGAGCAAAACGATTTCCTGATGACTTCTTCGCAGGACTTGGCTGTAGCGGCGGCGTTGACCGAGCTCGGCAAAGACTTCACCGAATGGCTGACAGTCGCGGACTTCTCCGCCGACACGAATGAAAAGGTGCTGGAACCGAAGGACCGCTTGCTGGAGTTCGAAGGGGAGAAGATTACTTCGCTGGAGCAGCTGAAGGAGAGCCTGAACGACCACGGGGCAAAACCAGCAACCCTTACCGTCGGCCGACCGGATAAGCATGGTGTCTACAGCAATGTGGACGTCACCGTGCATACCAAGGAGGCCGAGAATGGCGAACGCCAGTTGGGTGTCTTCTTGGGTAGTGAATACGAGTTCCCCATCGACGTGAGTTTCGGGTTGGAAAACGTAGGCGGTCCGAGCGCCGGGATGATGTTTGCCTTGGCGATCATTGACCGCTTGACTGAAGGCTCGCTGGCGGGGGACCACCACATTGCCGGCACCGGCGAAATTTCTGCCGATGGTGCGGTCGGTCCGATCGGTGGCATAGCCCAGAAGATGGTGGCAGCCAAGAACAATGGGGCGACGGTGTTCTTGGCACCAGCCGATAACTGTGCTGAAGTCATTGGCCGAGTTCCCGCCGGACTCGATGTCATCAAGGTAGCGACCCTGTCGGAGGCCCGCCATGCCTTAGAGAAAATCGCCAATGGGCAAGACCCGGCGACTTTCACGACATGCGAATAGATTTAGCCGTGCATCAAAGGAAGAATTGATGCAAGGAAACCAATCTCGTGCATAACGCCCGTTCATGAATTAGGTACACGAGTTCTCCCGTTGGAAACGGCGGGAAGAACCCAAAGTAAGGAATAGATAGTGTCATTCGGATCGGATAGTCCGTTCGGGGGTCCTCCGCGACCCCAAGAGCCACAACGACCTTCCAACCCTTCAGGCAAGAAAGCGTCGCCGCTGACCCTGACCATCTTCGCGGTGGTCATCCTCGTCGCGGTCTTCGTTTTCTTGTCGAATTTCTACGCTGATATCCTCTGGTTCAACCAGCTGGGTTTCTCCGAGGTCTACTGGACTGAGCGGATCGCCAAACTAGTGATCTTCCTGATCGCTTTGGTGTTGATGGCGGTTCCCATGTGGTTCTCGATGCGCAGTGCCTACAAGCACCGCCCGGTCTATGCACCCAACTCGAACCGTCCCGATTCCATGTCGCGCTACCAGGCCCAGTTGGAACCAGTGCGCCGTTTCCTGATGGTGGGCATTCCACTGGTGATTGGCATTTTCGCCGCCGTTGCCGTGGCAGGACAGTGGCAGACGATCTTGCTGTTCTTCAACCAGGTCGGTTTCGGAAGCACTGACCCCCAGTTCAATATGGATCTGGGCTTCTTTGTCTTCTCCCTTCCCTTCATTGCGCTGGTCAACGGCTTCTTGATCTCGGTCGTGCTGCTCAGCGGCGTGGCCGGTCTGCTGACCCACTACCTCTACGGCGGAATCCGTGTCGAAGAACGCGGTGGCATTACTGTTGGCAAGGCTGCTCGCGTGCACACCGCAGTTGTTGTGGGAATCTTTCTGCTCTTCCAGGCCGTGAACTTCTGGATCGGCCAGTACGAGACCCTCACTGACCAGTCAGGGCGTGTCGCCGGTGCGCTGTACAAGGATGTCCATGCAGTCATCCCGGCGCAGATGATTCTGGCCATCGTGGCGATCCTGATCGCCATCACCTTCGTGATTGCGGCGATCAACGGGCGTTGGCGCTTGCCATTGATTGGCACCGCCATGCTGGTAGCAACGATGATTGTTGCCAGCGGCGTCTACCCGTTCCTAGTCCAGCAGTACAAGGTGGTCCCTTCGCAGAAGGCGCTGGAGAGCGAGTACATTGAGCGCAATATCGAGATGACTCGTTTGGCATTCGGCCTGGATGACGTGGAAGTGACCGACTACGACGCAAAGATCTCGACCGAGAAGAATGCGCTGGCTAAGGAAACTGCCACCACCGCGAATATCCGTCTGCTGGATCCGAACCTGGTTTCGGCTGCTTTCGCACAGCTGCAGCAGTTCCGTGGCTACTACACCTTCGCAGAGACCCTGAACGTTGACCGCTACGAGATCGACGGCAAGGTGGAAGATACCGTTATTGCCGCCCGTGAAGTGAACGTCGATCCAACCGACACCTGGGTGAACCAGCACATCAACTACACCCACGGCTACGGCCTGGTGGCCGCATACGGCAACCGTGTGGCTGCAGGTGGCCGTCCGGACTTCATGCTCGGTGGCATTCCGACCTCTGGTGATTTGATCACCGACAAGGAATACGAACCGCGGATCTACTTCGGTGAGAATTCTCCGTCCTATTCGATTGTGGGCGGACCGGATGAGGGATGGACCGACCAGGAACTTGACCGCCCGGGTACCGGTGGCGAGAACCAGGACACCCGCTATACCTTCAAGGGCGATGGCGGTCCGAACGTTGGCAACTTGTTCAACCGCTTGGTCTACGCGCTGAAGTTCGCCTCCACCGATCTGTTGCTCTCGCAGAACGTCAATAGCGAATCGCAGATCCTGTACGATCGCGACCCTCGCGATCGTGTCAGCAAGGTTGCACCATACCTCACGTTGGATTCCCAAGCGTACCCTGCCATCGTCGATGGCCGGGTGCAGTGGATCATCGATGGCTACACGACCTCGAATGACTTCCCATACTCCCAGCAGCAGCAGCTGGATTCGGCAGTGACCGACTCGCTGACCAACGCGCAGGACCTGTCGCTGACCGGTCGCGTGAACTACCTGCGCAACTCGGTGAAGGCCACCGTCGATGCCTATGACGGATCGGTCAAGCTCTACGCCTGGGACACCGAAGATCCAATCCTGCAGTCTTGGCAGAAGATCTTCCCTACGGCCTTGAACCCGCTGGATGACATGTCCGCAGAGCTGATGGAGCACGTGCGCTACCCGGAGGACATGTTCAAGGTGCAGCGTGAAGTGCTGACCACCTACCACGTGGACAACCCGGATGCATTCTACGAGTCCAACGATGCATGGGCCGTGCCTGACGATCCAACTTCGTCTGCTGCCGGCGTGAAGCAGCCGCCATACTTCATGTCCTTGAAGATGCCTACCCAGGATGAAGCGTCGTTCTCGTTGACCTCGACCTTTATCCCGGCTGCGGCAGCCAACGGCCAGCAGCGCAACGTGCTCTTCGGCTTCCTGTCGGCGAATGCCGATGCCGGCTCCACGCCGGGGGAGAAGGCCGACGACTACGGCAAGCTGCGGCTGCTTGAGCTGCCACGAGACACTGCAGTTCCTGGCCCGGGCCAGGCTCAGCAGAACTTCGATACCAACACCCGAGTGACCACCGAACTGAACCTGCTGCGCCAGGGCGCCTCGGAAGTCAAGAACGGCAATCTGCTGTCCTTGCCAGTTGGCGGCGGTATCCTCTACGTCCAGCCTGTATACGTCCAGTCTTCGGGCCAGACCAGCTACCCGACCTTGCGCAAGGTTCTGGTTTCCTTCGGTGACAAGGTCGGCTTCGCCGATACGCTGGCTGAAGCACTGGATGAAGTCTTCGGTGGCGATTCCGGTGCGGTAACCGGTGAGACCGAAGGCGTGTCGCCGAGCGAAGACCCTGAGGGCGAGGCGGAACCGACACAAACCGATACCGAGAAGCTGACTGAAGCTCTGGCTGATGCGAACGAAGCGATCAAGAATGGCCAGGAAGCATTGGCCAAGGGTGACTTCGGGGCTTACGGTGAATCGCAGAAGCAGCTGGAGGACGCCCTGAACCGTGCGATGGAGGCAGATGCTGCCATCAACGGCACCGAGGTTGAGGGAGACGTGAAACTGGACGAAGGCCAGAACAACGACGCCTCCCAGTCGCCAGCGCCAACCGATGGCGCGGAAGGCTAGGAATAGCAGTAACCGCCGATTTGCTTTCACTCCGCGATGATGCAAGAATTGTCTAGTCATCGCGGGGTGGAGCAGTTCGGTAGCTCGCCGGGCTCATAACCCGGAGGTCAGAGGTTCAAATCCTCTCCCCGCCACGAATGGCAAAATGGAGATCCGAATGGATCTCCATTTTTCGTTAACCCGAAACTCTCCAGCCACCGAACCCGAAGGACGCCCGGGAGGCAATTGTTGCTAACCCGTACGCAGGAAAATCGTCGGGTGGCAGAAGACAACGTCTCCCTGGCGCCGTCCCGAGGTCAATGAATGCCCGTTACACGGCTACGGGCAAGGGCATTGGCAGATGCATTTGATGACCCAGGTCAGAGCAAGTACGCTCGCGACTTTCCGGGCCGGGTGCAGCCAGTGCAAGAAATATGGTCAGCACCGCAGAGCAATTCGGGTCAGGTGGGACATTCGAGGGGAGTGGGATTAAGGACACGCTTTTCGATTCGCTATTGAGTTCAACAGTTGGTAATGTTGTATTTACCGACGCGGGGTGGAGCAGTTCGGTAGCTCGCCGGGCTCATAACCCGGAGGTCAGAGGTTCAAATCCTCTCCCCGCCACGAAAGTGGAAACGGAGATCCGAAAGGGTCTCCGTTTTCTTTGTCTTGGCGGCTTGGCGGCTTGGCGGCTTGGCGGCTTGGCGGCTTGGCGGCTTGGCGGCTTGGCGGCTTGGCGTCGCTGCCGGATCACTGCCAGTCGTTGATCAGACCCACGAAATCAGAAACTCGGATCTCTGCCCCTGCTGCGAGTCAGTACGAGCGGCCATCTGGTTCCCGACAGCTAATTCTCTTGTCTGCCTACCAGGTGCATCTGAAAAGATCCTTCGTTACCCGCTCATGCTGCGGGGGACTGGTGCTTTGTTCGATGCCTCCAGAGTGCTGGATCTTTGCGTGACCAAGCGCACTTCCTCAGGATTGGCCAAGTCATTCACCGATTGGTAAAGTTGTATTTACCGACGCGGGGTGGAGCAGTTCGGTAGCTCGCCGGGCTCATAACCCGGAGGTCAGAGGTTCAAATCCTCTCCCCGCCACGAAAGTGGAAACGGAGATCTGAAAGGGTCTCCGTTTCTTGTTTAATCATCAAAAGCAATTGGCTGGCATGCTTGCGCACTGCCAGCCAATTGACAATATCCCGTTATTCGAGTTCCTAGCTTTCCAAAGCACCAGTCTGCTTGGCCTTCAGGGCCGCCAGACGAGCTTCGACTTCGGTCTGCTCACCCAGATCTTCCAAGGACTCGAACTGGGCGTCCAGGCTTGACGCCTGTAATTCTGCAGCACCGCGGACTCGGGCTTCTTCGCGGCGAACCTTTTCCTCGAAGCGGCCGATCTCGCTGGATGGATCCATGATGTTCACGGATTTGATGGCTTCGTTGACCTGGTTCTGAGCGTGAGCCGACTTGGCGCGGGCGACCAGCTCGTCGCGCTTGCTGGCCAACTCGGTGCGCTTTTCCTTCATCATGTTCAAACCGCTCTTGAGTTTGTCCACGATTTGGCGCTGCGATGTAATCGTTGGCTCTGCGGTCTTCATCTCGGACTCGGCCTGCATTTGGCGCTGGATGGCGACCTTAGCCAAGTTGTCGAACTTCGCGGCATCATCTGCCTTGCCTGCGGAGCGGAACTCCTCCGCCTTGTTGGACGCTGCCAGAGCTTTGGCACCCCACTCGGAAGCTGACTGCTCGTCCTCGCGGTAGTCGTCTTCCAGCATGCGCAGGTTGCCGATGGTCTGGGCAATCGCCTGCTCTGCTTCGGCGATATTGTCGTTGTAGTCGCGCACCATCTGATCCATCATTTTCTGAGGGTCTTCAGCTGCGTCGAGCATCGCATTGATGTTGGCCTTGGCCAGCTGGGAAATGCGTCCGAAGATTGACTGCTTGATCATGGTTGGACCTTTCTGTCCGTCAGGAAAAAAATAGGTACTTCAAAACAACTAGTGAATCTATTCCGGCAAACTAGAAATTGCCGCCTCCGCCGCCTCCGAAGTCACCTCCTCCGAACCCGCCTCCGTCGCCGAAGCCGCCGAAGCCGCCCCCGCCGAAGAATCCTCCGCCGTCGCCGCCATCCGAATGACCGCCGTGGCTTCCGCCACCGAGGATAGTATTTATCAGGATGCCGCCGAGCATGGCACCGCCGATGCCATCAAACATCCCGCCGCCGCGGCCGCGGCCGTAGTTGCCGTAATTTCCGTATCCGCGGGAGCCGCCAAAACCGTCAAATCCACTGACATCGTTTTCGGCCATCTGCGCAGCCTGATCAGCCAACTGAATTGCACGCTGCGCCGAACCCACGGCACGCAGCGGATCGCTGCCGGAAAGCGAACGGGCTTCATCGAAGGTGCGTTGCGCTTCAGCAAGACGGGTGCGTGCCGAGGAACGTACGCCACCGCGCCGGGCACGGATGTAATCGTCCGTGCCGCTGATGCGTGATGCTGCCGTATGCAAGAGCGAATCAAGCTGCGCACGGGCAGACTGTTCCTGCTGCGCCCGGTCACGCGAACTAGACAGGGCCTCTGAGAGCGGTCGCACGGCCTCGTCGAGCTGGGTGATCAACGCCAGCGGGTTGTATCGGTCGCTGTTCAGAGCTTGCTTGGTATTATTCAGGGCGCTTTCCACACCGGCCACGGCACTCGCCAACCCGGGATTCGAACCGTTTGCCATGAAAGCTTTCGCTTGGGCCAGGTCCCGTTCGGCAAGTGCCATTGACGACTTCAGATCTTGCTGGGCTTGCTCCAACGCTTCGCCGGCTTTGTTGATGGCTTTGAGCAGTACGTCGGCTTGGTCCTGCGCTTCTTCCGCGTTTTGGATCAAGATCGCGGCATTGGGACGGTCATTGGCCAGTTTCTCCGATGCCTGCTTCAAGGCAGATGACGCAAAGGACAAACGTTCTGCGGCTTGTTCGGCATTGTCCTTGATCTGTGCAACTGCGCTGGCATCGTATCGGCCAGCGAGGCGTTCCAAATCGGCAACTCGAGCCGAAAGCCTCTGATTGAGCGGTTCTTGATTCGCTGAAACCTCAGTTATGCGATCCTCCGCGTTCTGCTCCAGCTGACGCAACTGCTTGAACTCGTTGGCATGAGCCTGCAGGGAATGATTAACCTTCTGGCAACGGTCAATGATTTCATTCAGCCAAGAACGCTGATCCTGTTCGGTATCCGGGATATCGTCATCCAACTGCTGCTGCAAACGGAAGGATTCCGACAGGTGGGTCTTGGCCTGTTCGATATCTTCGAGATAGACCTGGACCGCTTGCTTCCCGTACTGAGCCTCGGCGAAGCCCAATTCCTGCTGGGAAGAACGAATCGAGTCGTCTGCTGCTACCAGCAACTGATCTGCCTGCAAACGGAGCTTGTCCAGCGGGATCAACTGTTGCTGCGGCGCAGGAGAGCCATAATTTCCAGGGTGTTGACCCCGGCCCTGGCCGAGTGGGGCGGTCTTGTTCTTGCTGCGCCGTGAAAGGAACAGGTACCCAACCACAGCGACGGCGCCAATGACCAGAACGACTGTCAGGAAACCGCCGCCGGAGGAGGAGCCATCGGGGCTGCCACCGCCTTCGACACTGCGCATGCCATCGATAGCGCCTTCAACGGCGCCAGCCCAGTCATTTTCGCCGAGTGCTGGACTGATCTGGCTGCTGTAGATTTCGGTGGCGGCCGAGGCAATTGGGCCTCCCTTCGCGCCAGCAAAATATGCCTGCCGGGTTTGGGTCGCTACCACCAAGATGGAGTCGGCACTGCCCAGCCCTTTCTTGTTGGTAACCTCGGTGGCCCATTGATCAGCTTGGGCTGGGTTCGAGAACTCATCGACGAATACCGCAAAGAGATTCAACCCTGTATCGCTGCGGAGCTCTTTGATTTCGGACTCCAAGCGCGCCTCGTCCGAACCAAGCACACCTGAAGAATCGACTACGAAATCGCCGGGTGGAATAGTAACCGGCGATTCAGCCATTGCCGGTGCCGATAAGCCGAAAGAGGCTGCGGCTGCCAATAGTGCTCCAGCAATGAGCCGTCTAGCTTTCATACGCATGTCTTGTTTCCCGCCTGAAATACAACAGCCAATCCAAAGATCAGGAGAGGGCCGATCTGGCAATCCCCAGAGATTGGGTTCACACTTATGATTGATTCTATTTGCCCTAATGAACCACGTCTACGCCATTCAGCTGGCAGAATAGTTAACTCACAGCAGGTGCTCAGACACCACAATTCGATGCCACAGACCTGAGTTGAATAATTGAACTCAAGAGAATTCGACAGTTCGAAAGAGGCAAGCCATGAGCCAGACACCGAATGAGCCACGTGGGAACGATGCGGGCAATTCATCAGAGCCAAAGAACAACAACACCGACCCAGTGGCTTCGAGTGAACCAACAGTGAGCTACCCGAGGGTGAACCCGGGCCCAAGCACCAGCGAGCAGCCAACTAGCGCATACCCAACGGCGGCTGCCGACAGCACGCCGAATTCGGCCCACCAACATGGCCAGCATTCCGATGCCCAGCCAGTCCAGAACGGATCTGCTTACGGTTCGGGCTACGGCTTGCCGTTCAACGGGCCAGTGCACTACCCAGTTCCACCGGAGAAGCCTTCCAAGAACAAGAAGTCCTTCTCCGGCAGCACCCTCATCGCGGGAATGGTCGCGGCGGCACTGGTCGGCGGCGTCACCGCCGCTGGCACCACCTATCTTATGAATGACAACGCAGGCTCTTCCTCGGTCACCAGCTCGCCGCGCGAGGGAGTGGTGATCAACAATCCGGACAAGGTCACCGAAGTCACCGCAGCCGCCGCCAAGGCCAGTCCCAGTGTGGTGACCATCGAAGTATCCGGCAACGGCTCCGGCGGATCCGGATCGGGCATCGTCTTGGATGACAAAGGAAACATTCTGACCAACACCCACGTGGTCACCCTAGGTGGAGAAGTTGCCAATCCAAAGATTTCGGTTCAGATGAACGACGGTACCGTGCATAGCGCCACTGTCGTCGGAACCGATCCGCTATCTGATCTGGCTGTCATCAACATCCAGGCCGACGGTCTGGTTCCGGCCACCTTGGGCTCATCGGCCGAACTGAACGTCGGGGATACCGCGGTCGCCATTGGCGCCCCTCTGGGCCTGAGCGGCACCGTCACCGACGGCATCATTTCCACACTGAACCGCACTATCTCCATCGCGTCTTCGGCCGTGCCCGAGGAAAGCGACCAGAGCGATGGCGGAGACGGCAATCAGTTCAACTTCCAATTCCCCGGGCAAGAACAGCAACAGCAGCAATCAAGCGGTTCGATCTACGTGAATGTCATCCAGACGGACGCGGCGATTAACCACGGCAACTCCGGCGGCGCACTGGTTGACGCCAATGGTGAAATCATCGGCGTCAACGTCGCCATCGCCTCGGCTGGCAACAGCGAAGAAGGCGGTTCGATTGGCGTGGGCTTCGCTATCCCTATCGACTATGCAAAGCGTGTTGCCCAGGAACTGATCGACAACGGCGTCGCAACGCACGGTCTGCTCGGTGCCACGGTGACGCCACAGGGCGCCTCGGGATCCAACCAGCAGAACGCATCGGCCTTCTCGGTTGGTGCCCGCATTGTTGAAATCAGCCCTGACTCGGCAGCTGACAAGGCGGGCCTGAAATCCGGCGACGTGATCACCGGCGTCAATGGCCGCGCGGTCCAGGACTCGCAGACGGTGACGGCCGCCATTCGCGAGATCCCTGCCGGGGGAGAAGCGAAAATCAGCTATCTTCGCAATGGCCAGGAGCATACCGCAACCGCAACGGTCGGGACGCTGTCAAATAACTAAACAAATCGTCATGATGACGTTGTGAATCAAGTGACGCAGGCTGGTGACGAACCAGCCTGTGTCACTTGATGTTCTCAGAGCGATAAACGCCCAGTGAACTGCATTGTGTCGATACGATAGAGGCTGAAGGAATAGGCCTGCGCCCGTGTATTGCATCGGAGCGGGCATGGAAGCTTATAGGAAGGCGCGAATGAGCGAGGAAAGCACCACGCCACTGAAAATAGTGGTTCTGGTCAAACACGTCCCAGATGTTCAATTTGACCGTCACATCGATTCAGGGACGTTGCGCCTTGACCGTGCGGAATCAGTTCTCTCGGAGCTGGACGAATACGCTGTGGAAGCTGCTGTTTCCATCGTGGAAGCCAACGGTGGATTCGCCGCGGGACATGAAGTCATCGCTGCGACCATGGGTGGCAAGGGATCGGGCAACTCGGTCAAGAAGGCCTTGCAAATGGGCGCCAGCTACGGCCTGCACCTCAATGATGAAGCCCTGGCAGGCTCCGATACCGTCGCCACATCCAAAGCGCTCGCCGCTCTGGTTGAACATGTCGGCAACGTTGACCTGGTTGTTACCGGCATGTCCTCAACCGACGCAGAGACTTCGGTTGTCCCAGCTCAGCTCGCAGAGCGACTGGGCTTTGCACAGCTGACTCACGCGCTCGCCGTCGAGTTCGACGCAGCACAGCGCGAACTGGCGATCAAGCGCGATCATCTGGCTCGTACCTTGACCCTGACAGCTAGCCTGCCTGCAGTGCTTTCGGTCACCGACCAGGCCAACGAGCCCCGCTACCCGAATTTCAAGGCCATCATGGCTGCCAAGAAGAAGACCGTTACCGAGCTGGATTTGGCGGCTATCGGCTTGGATGCTGCGGCTGTTGGAGCCATTGGTTCGAACACCGAGGTTATCGGAGCCGAAGCCCGTCCTGCACGTGAAGCCGGAACTGTCATCAACGACAGCGGCCAGGCAGGCATTGCCTTGGTTGATTTCTTGGCCGAACAGAAGCTGATCTAAGGAATATTGAACATGCCTTCAGCCCTTGTATTTTTCTCTGAATTTTCCGAAGCACCGTCCAAGGCCCAACGCGAACTGCTGACCCTGGCATCCGGCTTCGAGAACCCAGCTGTGGCCGTTGCAAGCCAAGTCAGCGCCGCAGCCCAGGAAGTGCTAGCTTCCTACGGCGTGGTGAAGCTCTACACCGCCTCCAGCGAAGCGCAGGTTTTCGGAGCGCACGAGCTTTCCGTGCTTGACGCAGCCCTACAGGCTACCGGCGCCGGATTGGTTTTGCTTGCCAACGACAACTTCAGCCGTGAACTCGGGGCCCGCCTGGCTGTCCGCCACAACGGTGCGATTATCACTGACGTCATTGGCATCACCGGCGACTTGGTGGCGACCAAGGACGAGCTGGCCGGAAGCTACAGCGTTCAGGCCAAGCCAACCAACGGGACCCTCTTCGCCACTTTGAAGCCAAACAGCATCGAGGACGCTCCTGCTGCTGCCAACATCCCGTTGGCGGTAGAAGAACTGGCGCTGGAGAATTCCAGCGATGCCAAGGTCCGTATTGCGGCCGCCGAGGCCAAAGCAGCCAGCGACCGCCCGGCACTGACCGAAGCGCGCGTCGTGGTTGCTGGCGGACGTGGTGTCAATGGAGACTTCGGTCCGGTTGAAGACCTCGCGGATGCCCTGGGAGCCGCCGTGGGCGCTTCTCGAGCAGCAACTGATGCCGGCTGGATCTCGCATGATGCGCAGATCGGCCAGACTGGTGTAACCGTCGCACCGCAGCTGTACATCTCTGCAGGCATCTCCGGAGCAATCCAGCAGAAGGCCGGCATGCAGACCAGCAAATTCATCATCGCCATCAACAAGGATGTCGACGCTCCAGTCTTTGAAATTGCCGACCTGGGCATCGTTGGCGACCTGGCCAAGGTCCTGCCGCAGGCAGCCGAAGAGATCCGACGTCGCAAGGCATGATCGATACAGCGAAATTCATTGGCACAGGCGCCCAGCGGGTTCTGGCCTTCGGCGCCCACCCGGATGATCTGGATTTTGGGGCGGCCGGCACCATCGCGGCACTGACCGCTGCGGGTGCAGAAGTCCAGTATTGCATCATGACCGACGGAGACGCCGGCGGCTTTGATGATCGGGATCCCGAAGAAACCGCCAGGCTCCGCCACGAAGAGCAGAAGCAGGCCGCTGCCAAGGTGGGCGTGAAGACCGTCCATTTCCTCGGTGAACGCGACGGCTTCTTGGAAGCCAGCCACGATGTCATGCGCAAGGTGGTTCGGCTGATGCGCCAGGTGAGGCCTACCATCGTGATTGCCATGCACCCAGAGCGCAAGTGGGATCGGATCCAGGCCTCGCACCCAGACCATCTGGCTTGCGGTGAAGCGGTCACCCGCGCGATATATCCGGCGGTGGAGAATCCGTTCTCCTATCCAGAACTGCTGCATGCCGAAGGGCTGGAACCGTACAAGGTGCCTTGGCTCTGGTTGTGCGGTGCTCCGCAGGAACGCGAGAACGCCTACGTGGACATCACCGAATTCTTCGGCAAGAAGATGGATGCCTTGCGTTCGCACTTCACGCAGCATCCGGACGTTGCGGCCATGGAGAACTATGTTCTGCAGCAGTGCGAAGAAAACGCCGTGCGGGGACAACTAGGAAAAGGCAAGATTGCCGAAGCCTTCCATGCAGTGGCGGTGAACGCCAGCGACACGATTGCCGGGTTCTAGCGATCCGGGTGATGTGCATATGACAAAGAGCTCGGGGCGAAGACCATTTATTGGTCTTCGCCCCGAGCTCTTTGCAAAGCCGGTGGCGAGTTGCTAACTCGCGTCCTGCGTTTCCTGATCTTGGGCCAGCGGAAGGTCCACTGAAGCTTCAGCATCTTCAGACGGCATGTCCGGGATCTTGGCACCCTCAATGGTGATGTGAAGCGCAATCACATCATCGGCTGGGGTCAGTCCAGCCGAGGCGTCTTCACCGGTGCTGGAAACGATCACCGAGACACTGCCGGACTCGTGCACGGCCCATGCAACGTATTGTTCCGAACCGTCCAAGGCCGGCAGCTCGGAGAGCTCGACACCCACAGCATTTTCGGACTTGGAGGAGCTGAGCACCGCTTGCCCGCCGCTCTTCAACTCGACGGTCTGGGTGACTGCATCATCGGCTTTGGACGCCTTGGATGCTTTCGTGCCTCCATTGAGCAGGGTGAAAATCACCAATGCCAGGACAACGATGATGGCAAGTCCTGTAACTGCGAAGATCCAGCGCTTGGGCTTTGTCTTCGCTGCACGTGAACTGCTGGCCACTTGGCTCACCAGGTCTAGACCCAGGTTCTCGTCCTGGGGTTCGTCGCGGTGCTGGGAATGGCTACCGTTCATGGTCTTGGAATCTCCCGGAATGTAGTCGGCACAGTTCAATACCCGTGAAACTTCGGGTACAAACTCGAGCCTACTTTATAAAGATTAGGTAAAGCTGTATGCGTGGCGCTGGCGAGCTGGTACTTTATGCGCCAGCGAAGCCGTGCTGGCGCCACGCTTCGAAGGCCACTACGGATGCCGTGTTGGCCAGATTCATCGAGCGGCGTCCTGGAAGCATCGGCAAACGGACCAAATCGGTGACGCGAGGATGCTGCTTATCCTCTGCGCTCAACCCAACAGATTCACGGCCGAAAAGCAGGATGTCGCTGGTCTCGTAGCGGATGTCCGAGTAGACAGTGGTCCCTTCGGAGGTGAAGGCATAGACCCGGCCTTCGCCCAACGCATCAAAGGCCGCATCAAGATTTTCATGCACCGTGACGTTGGCCAGATCGTGGTAGTCCAATCCAGCGCGACGCAGATTGGCGTCCTCGAAGTTGAAGCCTAGTGGCTTCACCAAATGCAGTTCTGCGCCGGTGATGGCGGCTAGTCGGATGGCGTTGCCGGAATTACCCGGGATTTCTGGGGCATTGAAAACGATACGAAACACTCAATTAGTTTAAGCTCTCGCCGTCAAGATTTAAGCCATTGACCTTAGTACATCGCCTCACGTAACTTCGCCAGGGCCAGACGGTCAACAACATTTGGAGATGGACCGGAGCCCAGGAAGAGTTTCAACTCGCGGATCAATCCCGCTGCGTTGAGCACATTAGGCGTCGATGCCAGGGTTGGATCGGCATTGCGGCGGTACTCGATAACCGGTTCGTGATGATTGCCGTTGGCAGAAAGCACCAGGGTGAACGCGACAACGTTCATCTGCATGAACTGGCGTTGCATGCCGGAAATCGAGAACTGCGGAGGCTGTGTCAGCTTATTGCCGTGGCGCAAGACATTGCCATCAAAGGAATAGTAGCCATCGGGCAACGTCATCGTGTTGATCACTGCCATGCGGTAACCGGCAAACAGCACATGGTCGTAGTGGCCGGATGCCGGCGAACGCAATCCATTGACCAAACGGGCCGCCGGCAAGATATTCATTACATTCTTAGCCAGCAAGTTGATGGTCTGTGCTTCGCGAATCAGCCGCGATCGGTTGGAGAACAGGCCGCGCTTGCGAGGCTCACCGTGCACCCGCTGCTCACAAATCTTCCTCTCCGGCAGCGACAAGGAGGATTCCGACAATGGCGGTACATACTCGGTGGGCAACTGGGCCTTGGGTTGCTGTGGGCTCTTGCGCAATCGCTCGTCGAACGGACGGGCACTGAATCCGGCGCGCGGAGCGTTGCCCGGAGCCGGGAAGCTCTGCTCATAATCCAGCGGAGTCGCCAGCTCGTTCAGCTGCTGGAAAGCGCGTTGCACTTCTTTGAACTTGTCCTCGCTGCCACCGAGATCTGGATGTGTGGCGCGAGCGGCTCTCCGGTATGCGATCTTGATCTCTTCCAAGCTCGCAGTGGGCGCGACACCAAGAATTTCATAGGGGCTTGGTGTGCTCATTGAACGGAAGAATCCTCTCGGTGCAAACGACCAAATGGCCAGTGCTTCCCAGTTTAGCGAACGCAACCCAGCAAATTCTTTGTAGAAGCGTCAAGTTGCTGGGTAATCTCTATGCTCATGAGCTCGATTGCGCACGCCGAAAAAATCCGAATCATCTTCCACCCTTCCTCAGGACGAGGACGGGGGATGCGCCGTGCCCAGCAACTTGCCCAAGAGCTGGGGGCTCTGGGGCTGGAGCATGAGCTGGTTGATACTTCGGTAACGAGTGTGGAACAAGTCGGCGATCAGCTCAGAGGTTCGCGGATCATCATCATCATTGGCGGTGATGGGCTGATCCACCACTGCATCCAGCACGTTGCGGGTACTGCGATTCCCGTTGGGGTTGTTCCCGCCGGCAGCGGCAACGACTTCTGGCGCATGACAGGGGACAGCAAGGCAGACGACTCCTTGGCCAAGATGATTGCATTTTGCAGGCAACCGGGAGCAACGACGCCCATCGACCTGTTGGAACTGCGGTTCGACCAGGCCGGGGGATCACCGCGATATGCGCTGGGTGCGGTCTCCTGGGGGTTTGAAGCCACCGTCAATGCGAAAGCCAACGCGCTGCCACGGCAACTCGGAGCCTTGCGGTACATCGCCGGACTGGTCCTGTGCATCCCGCAGTTGCGCGGATGGCACAGTGAGGTCAAAGCCAACGGAATGGAATTCAGCGGGAGTGTCCTGGCCGCCAGCTTGGCCAATATCAAGTCCCTGGGCGGAGGGATCAAGCTCTTCCCGCGTGCCGAAATAACCGACGGCACTGCAGAATTGGCGATCATACGGGGACCCCGGATTCTGCGTGTCCTTCCATATCTGCCAAGAATCCTCACTGGCGCACCACACCCATGGAAAGTCAGCGCACACCTTGCCCAAGCCCGCGTGGAAACAACTCGGAGCAGCTATGCCGACGGGGAATGCGTTGGCGAGGGGTCATTCGACCTATCAGTTATTCCGGCTGGGATTCAGCTGATCTCCTGAACCGGTAGTCGCAGAAGAGCATGCTGTCCTCTTCGAAAAGGGAATGCAGCTCGAACTGGAGGAAAGCCTGCTGCTCGTGAACCGCAATTCTCATGCCATCGCCAGCCACCAGCACCGGGGAGTGGCTGATGCAGGCTGAATCCACGGCGCCAGCCGCGGCGAATTGTCCAAATATATGGGGACCACCCTCGGCATGGATGAAGCCAAGACCTCGGGAATGCAGGTAGTCGACAATTTCCTGCGGCGCACATCCGCCGTCCTTGTCAGAAACCTGCACGAGGGTGGCATTGGTCCCGAAAGCTTCACGCTGTTCGTCAGATACGTCGACGCTGGTGAAAAGCAACACCGGAACTGGGGATTTGGCAAAGACCGGCGCAGTTGGCTCCAGATGCAATCCGTGGGAAACGAGCGCCAGCACAGGCTGTGGTGGCATCCCACGCTCGATTCGCCATGCCATGTCCTCTTCGGATAGGAGCTGGCCTTCGTATCCCTCGGCACGCACCGTTCCCGTACCGACCAGGATTACGTCGGCAAGTCGGCGCAAGAGCGAGAAAATCCTTCTATCGCCCGGTGAACCCAAACCGCCGGAAAGCCCATCAACCTGGGCGCTCCCATCGATGCTGCTGACAAAGTTGAAACGCACGAAAGGGCGTTGCCCACTGGCGTAGCGTTCAAGCAGGAACTGGTCATCAACCTGATCAGCTGGTTGGGGGAGCAGGGCACGCATCGGGAGAACTCCTTACTGGCTGGCTTCGCGTTCTGGGTGAGCAGGAGGATTGACATCCCCCATGTTGTGAATCTGGTAGGCAGGTTCCCGCCAACCCTGGGCTGCTTCGAGCAGGCGTACAGTCTGCACCGATTCAGGAATGTTGTGCATCCGCAGAATCCGGGCGCCATTCATGGCGCAGATTGTTGCTGCCACCATGGATCCAACCATGCGCTCGGCCTTCGGCAAGTTCAGCGTCTCGCCAATGAAGTCCTTATTCGAAACTGCAGCCAATGCCGGATAGCCCAAATCAGCGAAGGCCTGGAACCCGGCGGTCAGATCCAGCGTGTGGCGGGTGTTCTTGTTCAGGTCATGGCCCGGATCGACAATGATCTTCGCCGGCGAGACACCAGCGTCCAACGCGACCTGGACCTTCTCCACCAGGTACTGGCGGATTTCGGCCACCACATCGTCATAGTGCGGGCGCGGATAGACGGTGCGGGGCTTGGCCAGCGAATGGGTGATCACCACGTGCACATCGTTCTTGGCCACCACCTGGGCCAATTCCGGGTAGGAAAATCCTGTGGTGTCATTGATGACATCCGCTCCGGCATCAATGGCGACTTGCGCCACCTGGGGGTGGAAAGTGTCGGCCGAGATGATCACCGAACTGCGTTGGCGCACTTGGCGGATCACCGGGACAATTCGCTCCACCTCTTCCTGCCACGGGAGTTCGGGGCCAGGGGAGAAGGGCACCCCGCCGATGTCCACCCAATCTGCGCCCGCCTCAACCGCACGCATGGCAGCGGCTACTGCATCGTCCAAGCCAAAGGTCGACCCTGCATCGTAGAAAGAATCCGGGGTGCGGTTGATCACGGCCATCACCGCGATGCGCTTCGAGAAATCCAAGGAACGCTGCGAAAAATCATGGACGGGAACCAAGAAATCAGGCTTGAACATGCAGGAAGGCTCCCTTTGCTGGTTTCGACAAGTCATCTGTTGTTCTTCTATTCATACCACCGACCATGGCAGGGAGACGGAATTCCTCTGCTGATCTCGCTAGGCTTGGAGCATGCAGTTTTCCCACCTCTCCGCAGATCACGGGCAATGGATCGCGTCCGCTTGCGCATCGGCTGACCCCAGCACGGTTGTTGCCCAAATCCCTCACGGCTTTGAACGCTACGTTCGCATCTTGCACCCAGCCCTGGATGAAGATGACCAGCTGGTGCGCTGGGAGACGGTGGCGCAGAGCCGTAAGCACATCATCACCGCGGCCGATCTTTTCGAAACCGTGGCCGGACTGGACGCGCAAGGCAATCCTGAAACCGAGGACGCCTGGGTGGATTCCGATCTGCCCCTTGACCAGCTCCCGGAATCCCAATGGCAAGCCTTGGCCGCAGAACTTGTCGCGGCTTCCCCGCAGGACCAGAAGTTCGTGGTGGGCTTGTGGGCAGGCTATGCCTTTATCGAAGGCGGTGATCGAATCCAGATTGAGCGCGAACCGGATCCTGCTTTGAACGATGAAGAGAACCAAAGGGAGTACGAGCAGGCGCTCGCCGAGGCCCAGAAGCCGGCCTTTGGCCCCGAGGTCATCCAGGCGGACCTGCTGGAGCTGGGTGGCGGGTACCGGAACTACCACCTGTTCGAAGCGGACGCCGAGTTCCTGGCACGACCCGAATGGGCAATAACTGCCGACGGTGCCCAGCGCCAGCGCCCTGCCTTGGCCTTTGCGGCAGACCACTCGTGGATGCTGTCAACCGAACCCTTCGATGACTGCACGATCCTGGGCGGTCCCGCGTCATTGATCGAAGCGATCCTGGATAATCGGGAGCTGGAAGCCATTGAGGTCGGCCAATTCACACGGATCGGCCATTCAAACTAGGGCACCAAACCCCGTACCATTGAAGAGTTATGAATACTTCCGCCGTATACCTGGATCACGCGGCAACCACCGATCTGAATCCAGCAGCTTTGGCTGCGATCACCGAGCAATATTCCCGCACCGGAAACCCGTCGTCCTTGCACACGGCCGGACGTCGAGCCAACCGTACGGTGGATGATGCACGCCAGGCTATTGCCAAGGCCGCCGGAGCGCACTCCAGCGAATTGATCTTCACATCTGGCGGAACCGAATCGGATAACCTGGCGCTGAAGGGACTGTTCTGGAACCGCGTAGCGGCCAATGAGCAGGCGCGCGCCATCGTGCTCACCGGCATCGAGCACCACGCGATCCTGGATACTGCAACATGGTTGCAGGACCACGAGAATGCCACCTTGCTGTGGCTGGCCGTTGACGAGGACGGCGTGGTTGACCTGGAGGCGGCAGAAAAGCTTTTAGCAGAGCATCACCAGCACATTGCCTTGGCGACCTTGATGTGGGCCAACAATGAAGTCGGCACCGTGCAGCCAGTCCGTGAATTCGCCGCTTTGGCTGGCCGCTACGGGATCCCTGTGCACTCGGATGCGGTCCAGGCCTTCGGTGCAGTGGAGGTTGACTTCGCCTCCTCGAATTTGGCCACCATGGCGATCAGCGCGCATAAGATCGGCGGCCCGGTAGGAATCGGCGGACTGCTGGTTCGCAGGGATGTCGTGCTCACCCCTGTGCAGCACGGCGGCGGACATGAACGCAAGCTGCGTTCGGGCACCCTGAACGCCGCCCACGCGGCCGGCTTCGCCGCTGCGGCCACTGCGGTGCGTGCCGAATTGCAGCAGGAAGCCGCGCGGCTGAGCGGACTGCGCGACTACGCTGTCGAGAAGATCAGCGGCCTAATCCCGGAAGCCGTGCTGAATGGTCCACGGGACCAGGCCAATGAAGGCAAGCGGCTGCCCGGCAATCTGCACTTCACTTTCCCCGAATGCGAAGGGGATTCCTTGCTTTTCGGCTTGGATATGGTGGGCATTGCTTCATCCACCGGGTCGGCATGCACTGCTGGTGTTCCGCAGCCTTCTCATGTTTTGCTGGCTATGGGACGTGATGCGCGCACCGCTCGCAGTGTGCAACGCTTCACATTGGGGCATACATCCACACGCGCCGACGTTGACGCATTACTAGAGGCTTTGCCGCAAGCATATGCGCAGGCAAAGAAGGCTGGCATGGCAGCCGATGAAAGCAGCATCCACACGGCAGGAACAGGTTTTACACGATGAAAGTACTAGCAGCGATGTCCGGAGGCGTGGATTCGGCGGTTGCCGCCGCCCGCGCAGTTGAAGCCGGCCACGATGTGGTCGGCGTGCACCTGGCCCTGTCCCGCATGCCAGGGACCCTCCGCACCGGTTCGCGCGGTTGCTGCACCTTGGAAGACTCCAATGATGCCTGGCGTGCCTGCGACAAGCTGGGCATCCCGTATTACGTTTGGGATTTCTCTGACCGCTTCGCCGAGGACGTGGTGGATGACTTCGTAGCTGAATACGAGGCCGGCCGCACCCCGAACCCGTGCATGCGCTGCAATGAGAAGATCAAGTTCGCCGCCTTGCTCGAGAAGGCCTTGGCCCTGGGCTTTGATGCGGTTTGCACCGGCCACTACGCCAAGGTGCTGCGCGACGAGCAGGGCAACCCGGAGCTGCACCGCGCCGCGGACTGGGCCAAGGACCAGTCCTACGTCTTGGGCGTGCTGACCCACGAGCAGCTGGAGCACTGCATGTTCCCGCTGGCCGAGACCCCCTCCAAGGCGGAAGTCCGTGCCGAAGCAGCCGCGCGCGGCCTGACGGTCGCGAACAAGCCCGACAGCTATGACATCTGCTTCATCCCTGATGGGGATACCCGTGGTTGGCTGGCTGAACGCATTGAGATGAAGCCAGGCGAGATCGTCGATCACGAGGGCAACCAGCTCGGCGAGCATGAAGGTGCGCAGGCCTTCACCGTTGGCCAGCGCAAGGGCCTTCGCCTGGGCCGTCCGGCAGCCGATGGCAAACCGCGTTTCGTGCTGGAAATCCGTCCGAAGGAAAACAAGGTGATCGTCGGTCCGGAAGCTCTGCTGGCAGTCGACCAGTTGCGCGGCATCCGCATTTCCTGGGCAGGCGTGCCAATTGCTGAAGTCTTAAGCGGAGAGACCTTCGAGTGCATGGTGCAGGTGCGTGCGCACGGCGATCCGGTGGCCGCTGTGGCTCACATGGAGCGCTCCGACGAAGGCCGCGACGAGCTGGTAGTCAATCTCCCCGAAGGCATGCGCGGAGTCGCGCCGGGCCAGACCATGGTCGTCTACCAGGGCAGCCGCGTGCTGGGTCAGGCAACCATCGATTCTGCCCGTTCCAGCGCCTGGGACTCCAGCAAGGTCAACTGATTATGCCGACGCAAGGAAGCCCTTGGTTCCATTCGAAAGAGAATGGAACCAAGGGCTTCTTTGCGTCATAGGCTCTTTAGCTTCGCCAAAGGGCAAAAGATGGGTTGTTGCCCCGCTCGCGGAATGTCCGAGCAGCCGGGCGAGCCAATTGAAACGGATGGAGACAGCTTCTAGTCCTCGTCGACAATGCCGAACATATGGGCCGAAATATCCTGGTACTCCACGCGGGTCTTGCCTTTTTCCAGCTTTGGCAGCTGCGCCGGGGAGTGCGTGTGGCAGTGCACGAAATCGAAGGCAGGCCACCACTTCTTGGGACGCTCGTATTCGCTGAAGCCGCAGACTTCGCAGACCAGGTGAATCCACACGGGCCGTTTGCCGGTGCGATTCGCACGCGACTGGGCCAGCCATGCAGGCGGGTTCGAATTCAGCTCACGAAACTCGGCTTCGCTCAACTTCGACGGGATGCCGTGCTTCTTGGCCATTTCTACTGGGATATCCAACGCGATTGCCGCGTCTCTACGAGTCATCATTGGTATCTAGCTTATGCCACCGGGCGGACGCCCGGAAAGCCATGCCAGCCCATCGCAACGGTGAGTTAGCGCGGCTATGGGCTGAAGCGCAAAGAGCGGGCGTTGAGACCGCGCTTTTGCAAATTTCCACCTCTTCCATTCGTATTTCGTGCCCTGCATCACATAGGCTATGTGAAGCATGTGCTAATCATCACAGTGCATGCATGTATCTAGACGAAGGATGACTCATGACTCGCAAGAAGGACGGACTGCGACTCGCAGCAGCCGTTGTGGGTATCTCTGCCCTGGCTCTGACCGGCTGCACCCAAGCTGCAGACAGTGGCAATGACGGCGGCGGCAATGGCGATGCCAGCGCCCCGATCACCCTGGGCACCACCGACAAAGTGACCTCTCTGGACCCTGCTGGATCCTACGACAACGGTTCGTTCATGGTCATGAACCAGATCTACCCCTTCCTGCTCAACTCAGAGCCGGGCAGCCCGGATCCATCGATGAGCCTTGCCGAGTCCGCAGAGTTCACCACCCCGACCGAATACACGGTCAAGCTGAAGTCGGGCTTGAAGTGGGCCAACGGCCACGACCTAGACTCCAAGGACGTCAAGTTCACCTTCGACCGCCAGCTGAAGATCGCGGACCCCAACGGTCCTTCCTCGCTGCTTGGCAACGTCGAGTCCATCGAAGCGCCAGATGCCACCACCGTGGTCTTCAAGCTGAAGGTCGCCAACGACCAGACCTTCCCGCAGGTGCTGACCTCTCCGGTCGGCCCGATCGTTGATGACGAAGTGTTCTCTGCGGACAAGGTCATGGACGACCAGGAGATCGTTGAGGCCAAGGCCTTCGGCGGCCAGTACGTCATTGATTCGTACAACAAGAACAACCTGATCTCGTTCAGCGCCAACGAGTCCTACCAGGGCGTGCTGGGCCCAGCTGCCAATGACAAGGCGGCGATCAAGTACTACGCCGACGCCAACAACCTGAAGCTCGAAGTCCAGGAAGGCAAGATCGACGTCGCATGGCGTTCGCTGACTCCAACCGACATCGAGGACCTGGGCAAGGATGAGAACCTCGTGGTCCATAAGGGCCCAGGCGGCGAGCTGCGCTACATCGTCTTCAACTTCGATTCCATGCCGTACGGCGCCAAGACCGATGACGCTGATGAAGCGAAGTCGCTGGCCGTGCGCCAGGCCGCCGCGCACCTCGTAGACCGCGAAGCCATCGCGAAGAACGTCTACAAGGACACCTACACCCCGGCCTACTCCTACGTGCCGCAGGGCTTCACCGGTGCGATTGAGCCGCTGAAGGACCTGTACGGCACCGACGGAAAGCCGGATGCCACCAAGGCCAAGAAGGTACTGGAGGATGCCGGCGTCGAGACTCCGGTCAAGCTCGCACTGCAGTACAACCCGGACCACTACGGCCCGAACTCCGGTGACGAATACGCACTGGTTGAGAAGCAACTGGAAGCCGATGGCCTGTTCGTCGTCGACCTGAAGTCCACCGAATGGGTGACCTACCAGAAGCAGCGCGTCTCGGATTACCCTGCCTACCAGCTGGGCTGGTTCCCTGACTACTCGGACGCCGACAACTACCTGTCGCCGTTCTTCGCCAAGGACAACTTCCTGTCGAACAACTACGACAATCCCGAGGTCGACAAGCTGATCTCCGAGCAGCGCGGCATGACCGACGCTGCCGAGCGCACCAAGGCCATCGAAGAACTGCAGACAATGGTCGCCGAGGATCTGTCCACGCTGCCGCTGCTGCAAGGTGCCCAGGTGGCCATTGCAGGCAAGGACGTCAAGGACGTCGACAAGACCCTGGACGCTTCGTTCAAGTTCCGTCTCGGTGTGCTGAGCAAGTAATTCCGCTCCAGCCTCGCAGACAGCAAACCTGAGGGGATCCGCCACGCGCCAGCATTGGCGAACGCGGTGGATCCCCTTGGCATGCGCCGTCAACGGCAACTCTCCACGGCGCATCGCCATGCATCCTGAACCAAAAGGACAGACGATGACTATCACGTCGCCACCGGGCCAAGAAGCAAGCCCGCTAGCAACACCCAAACCAGCAAAGCAGAAGGGCGGGGGATTCCTCCGGTACCTGATTACCCGATTCTTGCTGATCATTCCCACTGTCTTCATCCTCATCACAGTGGTGTTCTTCCTGATGCGCGTGACCGGCGACCCGATCACCGCGGCCCTGGGCGGACGGCTCACACCGGACCAGCTGGCCCAGCGCATCCACGAAGCCGGCTATGACCGGCCGATCCTGATCCAGTACTTCGAGTACCTGGGCCAGATCGTCACCGGAGACCTGGGCCGCACCATGAGCGATAACCGCGCGGTCACCGAAGTGCTGGCCACCTACGGCGCAGCCACCTTGGAACTGGCCATCAATGCGGTAATCGTCGCGCTGCTGGTCGGCATCCCGCTGGGCCTGGTCGCCGCAAAGTTCCGCGACCGCTACCCCGATGCCGTGCTGCGCATCCTGGCCATCCTCTCCTACGCCACCCCGGTCTTCTTCGCCGGCCTGCTGCTCAAGCTGGTTTTCGGCGTGTGGCTCGGCTGGCTGCCCATCAGCGGACGTGCCGACTGGCAGACCGAACTCGAGCTCACCGGATTGCAGAGCCCCAGCGGCATCTACTGGCTGGACGCGCTGCGCAGCGGCAACATGGAAGCATTCGCCAACGTCACCGAGCATGCGATCCTGCCGGCATTGGCGCTGGGCCTGCTCACCGGCGGCGTGTTCCTGCGCCTGGTGCGCACCAACGCGATTGGCACGCTGGGCCGTGAATACGTCGAAGCCGGCCGCTCGCGCGGTGTCAGCGAATACCGGCTGACCACCAAGCACGCCTACCGCCCGGCATTGATCCCGATCATCACCGTCATGGGCCTGCAAATCGCCATGCTGCTCGGCGGCGCGGTGCTCACCGAGACCACCTTCGAATGGTCGGGGCTTGGCTTCAAGCTTGCCGAATACCTCACCGCCCGCGACTTCGTGGCAGTGCAGGGCATCGTGGTGCTGCTGGCCATCATCGTCGCCGTCACCAACTTCATTGTCGACGTGCTGGCCGCCTTGATCGACCCGAGAGTCAGGTACTAATCATGAGCACAGCAACCCTGCCCACCTCGAACAAATCCTGGCTTGACCGGCTCCCGGTCATTTCCCACCTGCGCATGTCCTCGGGCCTGCAGCGCGGCATGCTGATTGCCGGCCTGACACTGTCTGGGCTGTTCATCATCACCGCCTTGTTCGCACCGCTGATCGCGCCCTTCGACTTCGCGCAGTCCTCGGACGCCTCGGGCGACTTCCCGCGCCAGGCTGCCCCGGACAGCAAATTCATCTGGGGCACCACCGCCACCGGCTACGACGTGTTCTCGCGCACCCTCTTCGGCGCGCAGACGGCCATCTGGGTGATCCTGGCCGCCGTGGTCATGTCCCTGTTCCTCGGCGTGCTGCTGGGGCTGGTCTCCGGCTACCTCGGCGGCTGGTTCGACCGCATCGCGGTGGTGCTGTCCGACGCGATCTACGCCTTCCCGTCCCTGCTGCTGGCCATCGTGATGTCCATCGTGATCTCGCAGGGCCAGTCCTCGCTCTTCGGCGGCGTGATGGCGGCCGCCATTTCCATCACCGTGGTGTTCATCCCGCAATACTTCCGCGTGGTCCGCGCCGAGGTGATGCGCCTGAAGGCCGAGCCGTTCGTGGAATCCGCCCAGGTGATCGGTGCCAGCCCATGGCGGGTGATGTTCGCCCACCTGCTGCGCAACGCCACCCGCACCCTGCCGCTGATCTTCACGCTCAACGCGACCGAGGCGCTGCTGACCCTGGCCGGCTTGGGCTTCCTGGGCTTCGGCATCGAGCCGACCAGCGCGTCGGAATGGGGCTACGACCTGAACCGCGCAATGTCCGATGCGACCAGCGGCATCTGGTGGACTGGCCTGTTCCCGGGCTTGGCCATCGTGCTCACCGTCATGGGCCTGACCCTGGTGGGCGAGTCCATGAATGACCTCAATGACCCGCGCCTGCGCCGCTTCAGCCGCAAGAAGGCCAAGCGCATCACCCAGTCCGGACAGGTAGGAGCAAGCAAATGACCAATAGTCCTGTCCTCAATCCAGCGGCCAACGCCGGCACCCCGGAGGTGCTGCGCGTCGAGGATCTGAACATCGATTTCGTCACCGACGCGGGCGCCGTGCCAGCGGTGCGCGGTGTCGACCTGCAGGTCAAGACCGGCGAGATCCTGGCTATCGTGGGCGAATCCGGTTCCGGGAAGTCCGTCACCGCACGCACCGCCTTGGGCATCCTTGCCGAGAACGGCGCCTCGCGTGGCGGCGTCTACCTCAAGGGCAAGAACATGCTGACCCTGCGCGGCCACGAGCTGCGCGAAGCCCGCGGCCGGGATGTGGCCATGGTCTTCCAGGAGCCATCCACCGCGCTGAACCCGGTGTACACCGTGGGCTGGCAGATCATGGAGGGCATCCGCGCGCACAACAAGATCTCCAAGAAGGAAGCCAAGGCGCGCGCCATCGAGGCGATGCGCCAAGTCGGCATCCCGGATCCGGAGCAGCGCGTGGACTACTACCCGCACCAGTTCTCCGGCGGGCAGAAGCAGCGCGTGGTCATCGCCGCGGCGCTGGCCCTGAAGCCGGAGCTGATCGTGGCCGACGAGCCGACCACCGCATTGGATGTCACTGTTCAGGCCGAAATCCTGCAGCTGCTGCGCGATTTGCGTGACGAGCTGGGCACCGCGATTGTCATCATCACCCACAATATGGGCGTGGTGGCCGATATCGCGGACCGCGTGATCGTGATGAACCAGGGGCAGATCGTCGAGCAAGCACCGGTGATCCAGCTCTTCGAAGCCCCGCAGGAGGACTACACCAAGTCCCTGCTGGCCGCCGTGCCGCACCTGGGGCGCGAAAGCGCCTCTGAAGGGCTGGCCGAACGCCCGCACCAGGATGCTGAAGTGCTGGTGGAAGCGGCGGGCCTGAAAGTGCATTTCCCCGGTCGCCTCGGCGCTCCGGGCTTCACCGCGGTCAACGAGGTGGACCTGAAGATCCACGTCGGGGAGGTCTACGGCCTGGTCGGCGAGTCGGGATCGGGCAAGACCACCATCGGGCGCAGCATTGCCGGGCTCAACCGCATCACCGGCGGCTCGCTGAAGGTGCTGGGCTACGAAATGGCCCAGTTCAAGGAACGCACCTTCAAGCCGCTGCGCGAGCAGATCGGATTCGTGTTCCAGGATCCAGCGGCGAGCTTCAACCCGCATCTGACCGTGGGCGAATGCGTTGCCGAGCCGCTGGCAGTGCACCGCGACCTGAATCCGCCGCAGACCCGTGCCAAGGTGGCCGAGCTGCTGGAGTCGGTGCAGCTGCCGGCCGGATTCGCGAACCGGTACCCGCACGAGCTCTCCGGCGGCCAGCGCCAGCGCGCCTCGCTGGCCCGCGCCCTGGCCCTGGAACCGAAGCTGCTGATCGCCGATGAGCCAACCAGCGCGTTGGACGTTTCGGTGCAGGCCAAGGTGCTGGAGCTGTTCCGCGAATTGCAGGCCGAACTGGGCTTCGCCGCCCTGTTCGTTTCGCATGACCTGGCAGTGGTCGACCAGCTGGCGACCTGGGTGGGCGTTCTGTTCCGCGGCAGCCTGCTGGAAGAAGGGCTGGGCTCCAAGGTGCTGGCCAACCCGATGCACGAGTACACCCAACGGCTCATTGCCTCGCTGCCGGTGCCGGACCCGCGCGAGCAAGCCCAGCGCCGCAAGCTGATCGAGCGGCTGAACGGATCCTGAGCCATCGGCAATCAAGGAACCACGGGCATGCCCCGGACACGGATTGGCACCGTGTCCGGGCACGTCACCTTGTGCGCAATCCGGCATGTGAACCCGTAAACTGGTGCCATGAACGAGCCGAAGAACACTGAGACCACCCAGTCATTCGACCCGCACGCGAGCTCGTTGCAGGGCGAGGTGAAGGATGAAGTCCTCGAAGAGCTGTACGCAATCCGCGGCAGCATCGACAACTTCGATGCCCAGCTGGTCTTCCTCTTGGCCGAACGCTTCAAGGCGACCCAGCGCGTCGGAATCCTCAAGGCCAAGCACCAGCTGCCGCCCAGCGATCCGAATCGCGAGAAGGCGCAGATCGAGCGCCTGCGCGCCCTCGCCGACGAAGCGCATCTTGACCCGGAATTCGCTGAGAAGTTCTTGAATTTCGTGATTTCTGAAGTCATCCGCCACCACCAGAACATTTCAGACTCGCACAACAATGCCTGAGCAAGAACTGCAGGTCGCTGAACGCCACGATGTCCACGCCACTGCCTTCTGCCAGTTCCCGGGCACCGACCCGCTGGCCATCCATGAAGTGGTGCGCGGCGAGTTGGGCGAGCCCAACCTCGCGGTCTTCCCGCAGCTGCCCGACCGCGGTGTCGGTGCGGACGCGGTAGGCCGCAGCGCCGCGCTGCTGGCAGACCTCGGCTTCGATTTGCAGCCGCATGGCTGGAGGATCGGCGTCACCGACGGCATCGATGCCCGCCGGGCGCGCAGCATCCTGCGCAGCGACGAGAACCTGCTCGCCGATGTTCTGGGCGCCGAAGCCCGTCCTGCCCAGCGGCTCAAGCTCACCCTGCTCGGACCGTGGACCCTGGCCGCCAGCCTGTACCTGCCCAACGGGGAGCGCGTGATCAGCGATCACGGGGCCCGGCGCGATGTCGTCGAGTCCTACGCCCACGGAGCCCGCGAGCAGCTGGACCGCCTGGCCCGCATCACTTCGCTGGCCGACTTCACCATCCAGCTTGATGAGCCGCTGCTGGGCGACGTGCTTGACGGCACCATCAGCACCGCCAGCGGCTACCGGACCCTGCGCTCGATTCCGCGCGCCGAAGTGCGCAGCTCCTATGAGCAGTTCTTCAAGGTGCTCGGCGGCGATTCCCAAGGCCAGCGGGTTGCCTCGCTGCTGAACCTGCCAACCCAGGACGAGCACTGGATTAAACGGGTCGATCTGCTGCACCAGGCCGGTGCCGGCGCGATGGTCATCGACCCTTCCGGCCTGACGCACCGCAAATGGGAACGGGTCGCCGGGCTGGTCGAAGGCGGGGATCGCGTCTTCTTGCAGGTGCTGGCCCCTTCCGAGCGGGCCCCGGGTGTTGTCGAGGCGGTGAACTCCATCCTGCGTCCATGGCGCCAGCTGGGATTGGGACTGGGTCAGCTCGGGGCGCTGACCCTGATGCCGCGCGGGGATTTCTCCCGCAGCAGCTCGGCCCAGGCCATCGAGAACCTGCAGCGGCTGGCCAGTTATGCCCAAGCGTTGGAACAGACACGCGTCGATGCCTAGCCAACGCCCTGATTCCTGCCGGTCACAGCGGAAAGGGGCCGTTGATCATGTATCTTAGGAATAGTGGGGTAGCGGATCTACCCGGTTTGGCCAGTTGGCGGAAAACCTCAGACCTACGGTTTCAGGGGGACATGGGATGAAGGCCCGGATTTTAGTCGTTGACGATGACGAAGCGTTGTCGGAAATGATTGGCATTGTGCTGCAAAACGATGGCTTCGATGCCTCGTTCTGCTACGACGGTTCCGGCGCTCTCGAAGCGTTCCGCGAAGCCAATCCGGACTTGGTGCTCCTTGACCTGATGCTGCCAGGCATCGACGGCATCGAGGTCTGCAAGCAGATCCGTGCCGAATCCGACGTTCCCGTCGTAATGCTCACCGCCAAGTCGGACACTGCCGACGCAATCCGCGGCCTGGAATCCGGTGCCGACGACTACGTGCCCAAGCCTTTCAAGCCAGCTGAACTGGTAGCCCGCGTGCGTGCACGCCTGCGTCCGAGCGAAACCCACGCCGCAGAGACTTTGCAAGTTGGCGAAGTATCCATCGATGTCGCCGGCCACCGCGTGACCCGCGGATCCGCTGTTGTTTCGCTGACTCCGCTGGAATTCGATCTCCTGGTGACCATGGCTCGAAAGCCTTGGCAGGTCTTCAGCCGCGAGCAGCTGCTGGAAGCGGTCTGGGGCTACCGCCATGCGGCAGATACCCGCCTGGTTAACGTCCACGTGCAGCGCCTGCGCTCGAAGATTGAAATCGATCCAGAGAAGCCGCAGATCATCCAGACCGTTCGCGGTGTCGGATACAAGGCTGGTTCGGCAAGTTGAGTTCGCACACGTCGGCCGGTACAGAGTTGGTTCCGGTCGATGTGCATGTCCATTCGCAGTCCAAGCCCGCGCGGTGGAGCAATATCGAGCAGTGGATCAAGCGCCCGTGGCACACGGCCAAGCTGCGCTGGCAACGCCACCTGCTGTTCCGCACCGTCATATCGACGCTGCTTTTCACCGCTTTGGCCCTGGTTGCGGCAGGCGCCTTCCTCTCCAACCAGATCGCGTCCACGCTCTACGAGGAGCGCGTCAACCAGATATCCAAGGAATCCGAGCGCGGCTTGACCCAGGCGCGCTCGATTCTTGAATCGGCATCCACCACCGACCGCGCCTCCACCCAGGCCCTGGTGAATTCCACCTTGGCTTCGCTGGAAGGCGATGGCGCAACCGTGGTGCGCGATTTCGTGCTGATGCCCATTGCCGGCGACCAAAGCCTTTATGTCGGTCCGATGGCTTCCGGTTCGCTGACCACCCGTGTGATCCCCGGCGATCTCGCGGAGCGGGTTGCAGGGGAGCAAGGCATCTATTGGCGTTCCATTGAACTGGGGGCCGATAACGCAACCAAGCCCGGACTCATCGTCGGCACCAAAGTCCTGATTCCGCCTGGCCGCGAATACGGATTGTACCTGGTCTATGACCTGTCCAGCGTGCAGGACACCCTCGAATTCATCAACCGCGCAATGGCTTTCACCGGCCTCATCCTGCTGGCTGTCGTAGGCTTCGTCGCGTGGTCGGTGGCCCGCACAGTGGTCCGCCCGGTGGCCGATGCCGCCTACGTTTCGGAGAGGATTGCCTCCGGTGATCTGGACCGGCGAATGAAGGTCGCAGGCAAGGACGAGGTGGCCCGATTGGGTACTGCCTTCAACCACATGGCGCACTCGCTGCAAGAGCAGATCACGGCGCTGAATAATCTCTCGGCCATGCAGCAGCGCTTCGTCTCCGACGTCTCGCATGAACTGCGCACCCCGCTGACCACCGTGCGCATGGCGGCCGAAGTGATCCACGATGCCCGCGAAGACTTCGATCCGCTGACCGCGCGCTCGGCTGAACTGATGTACAACCAAATCGAGCGTTTCCAGCACCTGCTCAACGACCTGCTGGAAGTATCCCGCTTCGATGCCGGTGTTGCGGTGCTTGACCGCGAATCCACCGACTTGAACGTCATCGCCCGCAAGGTCATTGACATCGCCACCCCGGTAGCCGATGAATACGGTTCGCTCATCCGCCTGAACGCGCCGAGCGAAGGCTGCGTCGCAGAGGTTGATCCGCGCCGGGTCGAACGCGTCATCCGCAACCTGGTGCTCAACGCGGTGGAGCATGGCGAAAGCAAGCCGATCGACATCACCATCGGATCCAACCAGAACGCGGTAGCGGTCACCGTGCGGGACTACGGCATCGGCATGACCGAGGAAGCATGCAACCATGTCTTCGACCGATTCTGGCGTGCCGACCCCGCCCGTGCACGGACGACCGGAGGCTCTGGCCTCGGCCTGTCCATCTCCATGGAAGACACCCGGTTGCACGACGGCCGGCTGGAAGCATGGGGCAAGCCGGGCATCGGATCGGTGTTCCGCCTGACCTTGCCGCGCAGCGAAGACCTGGAAATCGTGTCGTCGCCGCTTCCATTGGAACCGCCAGTTCCGGAGAGCCTGGCTAGCGTCATACTGGGGGACAGCTTCCCGCTGACCGGCGAGGTGCCGAAGATCGGGTATACCCCGCTGGTTCTCGATCCGGATATGGATGAGGAACCGCTGCATGATGATGTCACCGATCCGACCCTGGGCAGCAGCGAACAGAAGAAGGAAGGGGAGAACTGATGAGGAAGAGAATCTTTTCCAGCCTCGCCATCATTCTCTCAGCGGCGCTCGCGCTCTCGGGCTGCGCTTCGATTCCCAGGACTTCCACTGTCCAGCAGATCGAGGCCGAGACCGATGCCAGCGGCGCCGAAAGCTACAGCTACGCGGCGGAGGGGCCTGCAGCAGGTGCTGACGCGCGGGCCATCGTCGAAGGTTTCGTCGAGGCAGGCCGCTCGGTATCCGAGGACTACGCGGTCGCCCGCGAATTCATGGACGCGCAGCTGAGCAACACCTGGCGTGGCGACACGCAGACGCTGATCTACGATGCCTTCAACGTGGTCAACGGCGCGGATGCGAACCAGTACACGGTTCAGCTCGAAATCACCGGCGAAGTCGATGAGCATGGCGTGCGCACCAACTACCCGGATCATTCCACCCGCGCCGTGGATATCGAGGTCGCCAAGGTGGACAATGAATGGCGCATCACCAAGGCTCCGGACGGCACGATGCTCGAAGCCTCGACGTTCACCAAGATCTTCGCGGCGCAGACCCTGTACTTCTACGACTCGAGCTTCGCCTACCTGGTACCCGACATCCGCTGGTTCACCTCGGGTTCGGGCACCACCACCTCGATGGTGGAGGCCTTGCTGGACGGCCCGGCGCCGTACCTGCAAAATGCCGTCATCTCCGCTTTTTCAACGGCCAGCGAGCTGGTGCGTTCCGCGGTGCCGGTGCGCGATGGCGAAGCCACCATCGACTTGAATTCCAATACCTTCGCGGAAGCCACCGACCGGAACATCCTGCTGATGCGCCAGCAGCTGGAAACCACGCTGACCGGCCTTGCCTCGGTGGACTCGGTCAAGCTGCTTCGCGAGGAAAACGAAGTCAACCTGTCCACCGAGGACACGAATATCGAGCCGGCGAAGGTCAACCCCAGCACGCAGGATACATTGATCGGCATTTCGGACCAGTACCTGGTCTACGTCAAGGGGCTGTCGATCATCCCGGTGGGCGGGGTGCCGGATATTTCCGGCTACGACCCGCGCGACCCGGCCATGTCCCCGGTCGGCAATCGCTATGCCTTCCTCAATGGCCGCCGCACCCAGCTGTGGGGCATCGACGACAGCGGCCAGCTGCGGCTTTCGCTTGAAGGCCAGGAGCTGATCCAGCCGTCAATGGATCTGGCCGGCTGGACCTGGACCGCGGATAACGGGGCATCCACACCGATCAGGGCGGTCCCTGCCGACACCGAAATGAAGGGCGAGGCCCGTCCCATCGACGTGGCCTGGCTGGAAGGCGCCCAGATCGATTCACTGCGGATTTCCCGCGACGGCGCGCGGGCCCTGATCGTGGCCACCGAGGGCAACAGCACTTCGGTCTACGTCGCCGGAGTGATTCGCGATGCTGAAGGCGTTCCACGCGGGCTCACGGATTCGCCAATGAAGATCTATCCAGAAGTACCGGTTAACACCGCATTATGGGATTCCGACAGCTCCATCATCGTTGCCGAGCTCGGTGATGACGAAGCCGTTGAAGCGGCCCAGATTACCTTTGAAGGCGGCAGCGAGCACCTGCAGCTGCTGCTGGGCATGGTCGGCATCGCTACCGGGGTCGGCAACCGGCGCGAGGTATATGCCGAGACCAATGAAAAGCTGTATACCCGGGTCGGAAACTCATGGCATGAGCTTGACGATTTCGCCCAGGATGTCGCCTATCCAGGTTAAGCCGGGGCCGGTTCCACAGTTCGCCGGCGGCTAGTCCGGCCCAGTCGGATCATCCGCCATTCTGGCCGCATGGAGATTCCCCAGGAGTATTTGCGCTTCCTTGATGAGCTGTGCTGCAGCCGATCCCTGCGCTGGCTGGGATTCGGCACCAGGGAACTTGCCAACTTCCTGCTGCCCGCCAGTTGCGCGGTCTGCGGCCGAGCAGATTTTCGGCTTTGCCCCGAATGCCGCAGCGAGATCCAACGCCAGCTGAGCCTGCCGCCATTGCCCGACAACCAGCATCTCTACGTCGAGCTTCCGGCGCTCGGGCTGCAGCTCCCAGTGACGTCTTGCGGCACCTACGGCAAGGCGCTGGCTCGCGGATTACTGGCCTACAAGAACAAGCAGCGCTACTTCCTGGGCGCCGTCTTCGCCCCGTATCTGGCTGCCGCGCTGAACGCGGGGTGCATCCCGCAACGTCAGAACCTTCCTACTCTGGTGGTGCCGGTGCCCAGTTCCCTCAAAGCCACGGCGCAGCGAGGATACTCGCCGGTGATGACCATGCTGGAGCACGGACAAGCTCGGGGGCTGCTCTCGGCAGCTCTCCAGTGCCGTTCTCTGCTTCACTACCGTCTGGGTTCCGCGCTGGGAGGTGCGCAGAAAACCAAGAGCGGCTCAGACCGGCGCGGCGGCCAAACCCACTTCGTTGCCGAGCGTGCCAGCACCATAGGCCAGCCGGTTATCCTGGTCGACGACGTGCTCACCACCGGTTCTACCTTGCGGCACGCGGCCATGGCCTGCCATGAGGCAGGATATGACGTCACCTGCGCCGTCGTTCTGGCATTGACGAAACCGCCCAATACCGGCCCTGAACAGTGATTACGCTAAACGCGATCGGAATTTGTGGGCTTGGATACTTGAATCTTGGCCACGGTGGCATAAGGTGAAGTATGGGTTGCATCACAGATGCAGCGAAAAGCCCATCTTCAGTCCGGAAGGATGGATCTTTCGGACTGTTGTGTCACCCGACTCTCTATTGGAGGACACCATGGAGCTGAACTACAGCGGACGAAACATCACCATTTCGGATCGTTTCCGTGAGTATGTTGATGAGAAAATCACCAAGGTCGACCAGCTGGCCACGAAAGTGCAGCGCATCGACGTTAAGGTCCTCAAAGAAGCACATGCTCGTGATCAGAGCACTGCACTGTCCGTTGAGTTGACCGTTGTTGGCCGTGGTCCAGCAATTCGAGCCGAGGCTCGTGGAGCAGACAAGTTCGCGGCTTTCGACATCGCGTTCGCCAAACTGCTTGAACGCCTGCGCAAGGCCCGTGACAAGCGCAAGGTCCACCGTGGCAACCACACTCCTGTAGCTGTCCACCAGGCAACCGGCAGCCTGCCAACTGCATCCAGCGGCAAGACGCTGGTTGAAGAAACCATTGAAGCCCAGAAGGCCGCGGAAGCTGCCGAAGCAGAGGCCAACGCCGAGTACTCGCCAGTGGTCATCCGCCGCAAGTCCTTCCCGGCTGAAGTGATGAGCGTGGATGACGCTGTGGATCGCATGGAATTGGTCGGCCACCCGTTCTACTTGTTCATCGACGAGGCCACCGGTGAGCACGCTGTGGTCTATGGCCGTACCCAGTACCAGTACGGTGTCATCACCCTGGACCCATCGCTGAACGCCAACGAAGAAGCCACCAAGGAAACTCGTGGCTATCGTGATAAAGCACTGGCCGCCGAAGGCTAGTCATCGCAACTGCAACTAGCATGGGCGGCCAACGCAACCTCAGCCTCTCACAGGCACGGAGAGTCGCGTTGGCCGCCCAAGGCCTGTCCAAAGGCAGGAAAGAACAAGCTGTCACCGCACGGAAAATCGCCGCTGCCATTAGTGGCATTGCGCAATTGCAGATTGACTCGGTGAACGTGGTTCGCCGGGCCCACTACATGCCGATGTTCGCCCGGCTCGGCTCTTATGACACCGGCATCCTGGATCAGCTGTTGGCCAAGCCGCGCAGCCCGATCACCGAATATTGGGCCCATGAGGCTTCGGTGGTCAGTTCCGAGCTGATTCAAGACCTGCGCGTATGGCAGCGCCGTACCTGGGTAGACCGATCGGACGGGTTCTCCGCAGAACAGCTGGAGCTCTCGGATCGCGTCCTTGACTATTTGTCCGACAATCCCGGCTCCAGCGCACGGCAAATCAGCCGCGCGCTGGATGTCGCCCCGGTCCAGGAAAAATCGCATTGGGGATGGAACTGGAATGACACCAAGTTCGTCACCGAATCGCTTTTCGCCCAGGCCAAGATCCTCTCGCTGGGACGCAACTCCCAGTTCGAACGCCGTTACGCACTGGCGGCGGATGTCGTTGGCGAGCAAGGAGAAGTTGATACGCCGCACCGGCAGGAAGCCCTCGCCCGTTTGGTCGCCCGCGCCATGGATGCCCTGGGGATTGCCACCGCTCACTGCGTCGCAGAATACTTCCGGCTACCCATGCGCGCTGCCAAGGAAGAGCTCGCGCGGCAAGCGCACGACGGGCACGTCGAAGAAGTGGCCGTTACCGGCATCTCCGAGCCCTGCTACCTGCAGGCCGGGACCAAGATCCCGCGCAAGGTCGATCACGACCTGCGTTTGCTCTCGCCTTTCGACTCGATGGTTTTCAACCGCCGCCGGCTGGAAATGTTCTTCGGGTTCGAGTACCGTATCGAAATCTATGTGCCGGAAAAGCTGCGCCGCTATGGCTACTACGTCTTCCCGATGCTCTACGGCGAAGAATTCGTGGGTCGAGTGGATCTGAAAGCCGACCGGGCCAAGTCGGTGCTGCATGCTAAGCAGGTGCACTACGAACCGGGCATCGATGCCGTCATCGAACCTGAATTGCGAGCCGAGCTGGATCGACTAGCGCGCTGGCTGGATCTTGGAGAAGTGAAAATCGGGCTGTGAAAGGCCTGTTGCCCGGATCGCCGTTCGCTATAAGAACAGTGCAAACGGGATAGAAATAGACAAATGCGCTGTTTTCCTCACGTAGACTGAAGACGCCAGAAATTACTGTGCTTGAGATATTGGGAGCTACCACGTGGCATCATTGCTAGAACGTATTTTGCGTACCGGCGACAAGAAGACCTTGAAGACTCTTCGTAAGTACGCCGACACGATCAATACGTTGGAAGTCGAAATTCGCGAACTTTCGGACGAAGAGCTCAAGGGTGAAACCGACAAGTTCCGCGAACGTTTGGCTAACGGCGAGACGTTGGATGACCTGCTCCCAGAAGCTTTTGCAGTGGTCCGCGAGGCCTCGGACCGTGTCCTTGGCATGCGCCACTTCGATGTCCAGCTCATGGGCGGCGCCGCCCTGCACATGGGAAACATTGCGGAAATGCGCACCGGCGAAGGCAAGACCCTGGTAGCGACCGCACCGGCCTACCTGAACGCCTTGACCGGCAAGGGCGTGCACGTGGTGACCACCAACGACTTCCTGGCCCAATACCAGTCGGATCTGATGGGCCGCGTCTTCCGCTTCCTCGGCTTGAGCTGCGGTTGCATCCTTTCGAACCAGAAGCCTGCCGAGCGCCGCAAGCAGTATGAAGCCGATATCACCTACGGCACGAACAATGAATTCGGCTTCGACTACCTGCGCGACAACATGGCGTGGAGTAAGGACGAGCTGGTCCAGCGCGGCCACCACTTCGTCATCGTCGACGAGGTCGACTCCATCCTCATCGACGAGGCCCGTACGCCGCTGATCATTTCCGGTCAGGCCTCGGGCGACGTGAACCGCTGGTACACCGAATTCTCCAAGATCGTTTCGCGCCTGAAGCGCGAAGACGATTACGAGGTCGACGAGAAGAAGCGCACCATCGGCGTGCTGGAGACGGGCATCGAAAAGGTCGAGGACTACCTCGGCATCGACAATCTCTATGAAGCCAACAACACCCCGCTGATCGGCTTCTTGAACAACGCCATCAAGGCCAAGGAACTGTTCAAGAAGGACAAGGACTACGTCGTGGTCAACGGCGAAGTCATGATCGTCGACGAGCACACCGGCCGCGCGCTGCAGGGCCGCCGCTACTCCGAGGGCATGCACCAGGCAATCGAGGCCAAGGAAAGCGTTGAGATCAAGGCCGAGAACCAGACCTTGGCCACCGTGACCTTGCAGAATTACTTCCGCATGTACGAGAAGATCTCCGGGATGACCGGCACGGCGCAGACCGAGGCCGCTGAATTCATGAGCACATACAAGCTCGGCGTGGTGGAAATTCCTACCAATAAGCCTGCTATCCGCATTGACCAGTCGGACTACATCTACAAGAATGAAGTCTCCAAGTTCAACGCTGTGGTCGAGGACATCGCCGAGCGCCATGCTACCGGGCAGCCGATCCTGGTGGGCACCACCAGCGTCGAGAAGAGCGAATACCTCTCGCGCCTGCTGTCCAAGAAGGGCATCCGCCACGAGGTGCTCAATGCCAAGCAGCACGCTCGCGAAGCTGCAGTCGTCGCGATGGCCGGCCGCAAGAACGCTGTCACCGTTTCCACCAACATGGCCGGCCGCGGTACCGACATCATGCTCGGCGGCAACGCGGAATTCCTTGCCGTGGCCGAGATGGAACGCCGCGGCCTGGATGCCGAGAACAACCCGGAGGAGTACAACAAGCTCTGGGACGAGGTCTTTGCCAAGGCCAAGGAAACAGTTGCCAAGGAGGCGAAGGAAGTTGCGGAGCTTGGCGGCCTGTATGTGCTGGGCACCGAGCGCCACGAATCACGCCGCATCGACAACCAGCTTCGCGGCCGTTCCGGTCGCCAGGGCGACCCGGGCGAATCGCGCTTCTACCTGTCGATGACCGATGACCTGATGCGCAGGTTCAACTCCGGCATGGCCGAACGCATCATGAACAACCCGTCCATGCCAGATGATGTGGCGCTGGAATCCAAGATGGTGTCCCGTGCCATCGAATCCGCCCAGGCCCAGGTGGAAGGCGTCAATGCCGAGCAGCGCAAGAACGTGCTGAAGTACGATGACGTGATGAACCGCCAGCGCGAAGCGATCTACGCTGACCGCCGTTCCATCCTGGAAGGCGGGGACCTCGAAGAAAAGGTCGGCCATTTCCTCGAGGATGTCGTCAAGGCCATGGTCCTGGAAGCAACCCAGGTTGGCGGCCCGGACGAGTGGGAGCTCAAGCAGCTGTGGACCAACCTCAAGCAGTTGTACCCGATTGGCATCACCATGGATGAAGTCATCGAAGAGGCTGGAGGCGTGGGGCACCTGTCCGCGCAGTTCCTGGAACGCGAGATCCTCTCGGATGCCCAGTACCAGTACGAAGAGCGCGAGAAGCTGGTAGGTTCCTCCACCATGCGTGACCTGGAACGCCGTGTCGTGCTCTCCACCATTGGCCGCAAGTGGCAGGAGCACCTGTACGAGATGGATTATCTCAAGGAAGGCATCGGCCTGCGTGCCATGGCCCAGCGCGACCCTCTGGTCGAGTACCAGCGCGAGGGCTACACCATGTTCCAGACCATGATGGAAGGCATCCGCGAGGAAAGCATCGGCACGCTCTTCAATTTGGAGATCCCCACCGGCGCCGATGCGGCCGCCGCACCGGTGATCGACGAATCAGCGAAGCCGAAGAACCTGCAGTTCACCGGACCGGATGAAGATGGTGAAGCCAGCACCACCCGCGCCCAGGCTTCTTCGAGCAAGAAGAAGACCAAGAACAAGAAGGCGAAGCGCAGCTAGATCAGCTCCATATCCGTCACCTGCCACCGTCCGTGCCAAGGCTCAATTTTCAGGGCCACGGCACGGACGCGGTATTTAAATCCCAGGATAACTGTGCATTCCCAAGAGCCCGACAAGCAGCGATCCAGGTGCAAGGAGATGATCTGGCCGTGCGCTGTGCCCGGCAGCGGTTCGAGCGTGTAGCTCGCTGTTTCCAGCAGGGCACGTCGCCGGAGCTTGGCGATGCACGAAGGCTCCATCACGAATGCCAGCTGATTGACGGTACGATAACCGGCCACGATTTCGAACACTGCACGGGCTACGGCGTGGGAAATTTCTATGATCGCCCGGTGCTCGGTACGGTAAACGGCCGAGCGGTGGAAGATATTGTCCAAGGCTCGACGCAGGTGCGCCGGCGCTTGGCATGGGTCGGTTTCCGGAACGGTTTGCGCCGGGATCGGCTCGGTGTAATTGGCAGCGTAGGCGTCTGGATTGTAGTAGCTGGTGTTGGCGCTACGCGGGCTGATGGCTATGGTGCTCATGATGACTCCTCAGTGGGTTCGGGTGATGGTCGTGATGGCGGCTAGCTCGCTGGCGGCAGTTCAAGCACCGTGCCGATGCGCAGCAGGTCAGGGTCGGCGCCGATGGTCTTTTTGTTGTGCTGGTAGATCTTGGGCCAATAAGCGGAAATCTCTTCCACGGTGGCCTGCGCCCCCAGATGCTCAGCGGCAATGCTCCACAGGTTCTGCCCTTCGGCGACCACCACTTCGTTGCGCTGCACCGCGCGTTGGCGAGGATGGTTCGTGCCTGGGGATACGAGCGGGCTCAGCGGAACGCTCATGGCATCGGGGAACCACTGCGGGCTGGGTACCGAGGTCTGCTGGCGGACCGGATAGCTGGCCGGCTCGTGGTTGGCTCTGTCGCTCGCCGGGGACTGTGCCAGCGAAGCTGGCAGGGGCTCGCCCGCATAGGCAACGGCAACCGAGGAGAAAGCAATTGAGGTTCCAAGCACTGAGCCGAGGATCCTCTTGCTCAGTCTGGGTGCGAATCGCTGGAAGAACCGCGTCAATTTCAGTTTCTTGTGGGTGAACGCCCAGCGGATCAGCTGGGCCAAGGCCATCCGCAGCAGGTACAGCGCGAGCAGGGTGAGGAACGAAAAGCTGACGAGAAGCCTGATGTAGTCAGCTGTGGTGCGCTGGTCGCCCACGGATTGGACGTAGCCGGTGATCCACTGGATTCCCACGTAGATAATGACCATTGATGCTGCCGAGAAGAGCAGCAGCATGAATTTTCGTCGCTGGCGAGACACCTAAACCATCTCCTTGAATGAGATTTGATGTCATTTGATGATGTTTGATATTTATAGTTGCACTTAGAGATAGTTTTGTGAATAGGGTTACGCAAAAATGTTTAGTCTCGTACAGTTGGCGCATGCGGTGGGATTCGCTGTTCGATGACTTGGAGGCTCAGCTAGCTGAACAGAGCCGAGCGCAGTTGCGCGACGAAATTGCCGAAAACGTCAGGGCCGAACGGGCGACTGCAGAACTTTTGCCCACACTGATGCGGTTCCATGGACGTGAATTGTGCCTCAGGCTGACCGGGGGAACGGAGCTTCGCGCACAGCTCGGTCCATGCGCCGCAGACTATATCTGCCTTGAAACAGAGCAGGCGCAGTGGGTCGTCCGCAGTGCCGCAGTAGAATCCTTCTCGCTTCCGCAGGGGCGCGTCACTGCTGCGGGACAACGCGCACCTGGCAGCGCGGTGAAGTTTTCCACCGTTCTGCGTGGGATGCTTCGGGATCGAGCTCGATGCCACGTTTTTAGCCGCGCGGGAGGCTCATTGGCTGAAGGAACGCTGACGCAGGTAGCCAGGGATTTCCTGGTAATTCTGGTGCATCCTCGCGATGAATTCGCCAGAGCTAAGCAAGCCTCATCGCAATTGCTGATACCACTCGATGCCATCGGTTGGGTCGAAGCGGTCAACCTCTCGTAATCCACAAGTGCGCTAGAGGTCTTTCCAGCAGGCCCAACTTGTCGTAGGCTCACCATCCATAAGCACCAATGCTGGCGGAAGGTCAATGCCTTGATCACAGAACAGATCGCCCAGGACGCGCGGACAAACACTGCATCACGTGTGCGACGGCCCAGCTGGAAGGACCCGCGCTTAGCACTAGGTGCCGTGCTCGTGGTCGCGTCGGTTGCAGGAACCGTGTACTTGGTCGGTGAATTGCATCAGACCTCGACGGTGTATGTGGCCAGCACGAATATCACCCTTGGCGAGAAGCTGACAAACGAGAACATGAAAACTCAAGAAGTCCAGCTTGGCGGAACGCTTGAAAACTATCTGCACACAAATGCGGAGCTCGGCGAGGAAGCCCGCGCGAATACCTTTATCAGCGCTGGGCAATTGATACCTGTCACCTCAATTACGCACAGCGACCTTGGATCGCGCAGGCCGGTCAATGTCGAACTCCCGGCAGACCTCTCTTCTTCGATCACGCCAGGCAGCTTCGTCGACGTCTGGATTGCCAAGCGTGAAAGCAGCGGCAACACCTACGGAATCCCGGAAAAGCTTTCGTCCATGGTCGAAGTCGCTGCACGCGTTGAGAGCGGCGGGGGACTGGTGGGAACCCATGGCACCAACCTGGAACTGCTGGTCGAACCTAACCAACTCGAACCGCTGCTCCAGGCGCTGGCCAACGAGTCGAGAATCATCGTCGTCTACAACCCGGCAGGAACCGCGCAATGAGCATCTCGGTCGTGGTGCTCGGCGACCAGGAGAAAATCGTCCGGCAAATAGAAGGCTACCGTGGCGAACTGATGGTCACCCGGGCTTGCGCCGATATCGCTGAAGCCATCGCTGCCTGCGATACCGGAATGGCTGACGCGCTGATCATCGCGGACGCCCAGCTGGTGCCACCCATGGAACAACTCGATGCGCTCTTGCTGCAGCAGACAGCAGTGGTCCTGCTCTTTGACCGGCCTGAAAACTGGCAGCCTTTGCCAGACGTTCTGCATTTGCCGGCCGCTTCAGCCATGGCCGAGCTCGAAGGACGCATCAGAACCGCCGTTCAGTCCCTGACTCATGCCGGAGCCGACGCCGCGCTCGGCGGATTCGAGCCGGAGGACGATGGCAACGGGCGAAGCGGCCGAATCGTCAGCTTCTGGAGCGCCCCAGGGTCTCCCGGGCGCAGCACCGTAGCACTGAACTACGCAGTGGAAGTTGCAGCAGCAGGAAAAACCGTGGTGCTTCTTGACGCCGACACCTATGCCGCCAGCATCGCCATTCAATTCGGGCTCATGGACGAGTCGGCTTCAATCGCGCAGTTGTGCCGCGCCATCGACGCCGGTACTTCGGATGTGGCCCGGCTCGACGCCGCATGTTCCCTGGTCCAGGTCGGGGAGGCGACCATGCGCGTGGCTACCGGAATTCCACGTGCCAGCCGGTGGCCCGAAGTCCGTGCCTCGGCGCTGCGTCGAGCTGCGATGCTGCTCAAGGTCCACTACGACTATGTCGTACTGGATTTGGCTCCGTATATTGAACTCGACGAGCAGCTCAGTTTCGATACTCAAGCACCACAGCGCAACGCTGTCACGGTGGAGATGCTGCAGTGCTCCGATGAGCTGTTCATGATCGTGCGCGCCGACAGCCTGGGAATTCCGCGTGCGCTTCGGGCCATCGACGAACTTGACGAAGGGCTGCCCGGACTGAAGCCGAGAATAGTCTTCAATCGGGTGGGTTCCAGCAGCACCGGACGCAACCCGAAACGCAGGTTGATCGAAGCGTGGGACAGGTTCGGTCCGACCCACGACGTCGCCGGGTACCTGCCCGAGGACCATGCCGTGTGCAACGCGTCTGTGCTCGGTGGAAGTCCGTTGCTTGAAATCGCCCCAAAGTGTTTATTGCGTACGGAAATACGGGCTTTGGCGGGCATAAAATCCACGGATTCAGCCAAGAAACGGAATAGTCGTCGAATTCGCGCCGAAGCTTGAACCGCAGCGTTGAAAACCGAGTAATGTGGGTAAAACTAGATACCCGCAAAGGCGCGGGTTAATCGAACTTTGTTCTTGGAGGCGTTCTTTTGAACTCGTCGGAATCCAGCATGTCAGAATCATTCATGGATGAGACACTCACCTCGAAACTGGTGAGCGAGTACTACGGCCAAATTGCGACCGAAGACGTGGCGGCCTATCGGCCAGACGAACTCGAAGCTCGCGTGGCAGCACATCTGGAAATCGGGTATCAGCGTGATGCGGAAAATGCTAACGTCGCCATTACCCGCAACAACGGAATTTCAGTGGTCCACATCGTCACCGATGACATGCCGTTCCTTGTTGACTCCGTAACGGCCGCACTGGTGCAGCTGAAGTCACCGATTCAGCTAGTCGTGCATCCGACATTCGTTGTATCACGAAAAACTGAGACCGGTGAAATTACCAAGATCAGCCACGCGGGCCTGCAGCACGTTGCCAGCGGCGACACCGCTGCGCTCTCGGATTTGAGTACGCTGATTTCGGCCGGTGCGGAAACCCGCATCGAGTCATGGATTTCAGTCGAGCTGGCTCGCGAACTCACCGATGCGCAGGCCAAGGAATTCGTTGAACGGCTTTACAGCGTTCTGGCTGATGTACGTGTCGCCGTGAAGGACTGGCCAGCCATGCTGGATCGTGCCAAGGAGATTGCGCAGAGCCTTCCACAGACCCCCAAGGCCGAGGAAATTGCCGAGGTGCACCAGGCCGCGGAACTGCTGAACTGGCTGGCCGACGGAAAATTCACCTTCCTTGGCTACCGCGACTATTCGCTGGAAACCATCAACGGCGAAGACGTGCTGGTAGCCCGCCCGGGCAGCGGCCTGGGCCTGATGCGCGACCTGGCGGACCAAGGCCCGCAGCACCTGACCAAGCGCGGCCGGATCACCGCCCGTGACAAGCGCGCGCTGATCGTCACCAAAGCCAATTCCCGTTCCACTGTGCACCGTGGCGTGTACCTCGACTATGTCGGCGTCAAGAGCTTCGATGCCAACGGCGAGGTCAACGGCGAACGCCGCTTCATCGGACTTTTCTCCTCCAGCGTTTACACCTCCAGCGTGAAGACCGTTCCGCTGGTGCGCGAAAAGGTGGAAGCCGTCCTGAAGCGCACCGGCTTCGCTCCCGATTCGCACTCGGGCAAGGACATCACGACCATCCTTGAAAGCTACCCTCGTGACGAGATGTTCCAAATCTCCGTCGATGAGCTGACCAAGATTGCCCTCGGAATCCTGCGCCTGCAGGAACGCCGGCGCACCTCGGTCTTCCTGCGCAAGGACGATTACGGCCGCTTCGTCACGGCCATGGTCTTCCTGCCGCGCGACCGATTCTCCACGGCAGTGCGCCTGCGAGTGGAGCAGGAGCTGCAGCGCAGCTTCAACGCAGAATCCGTTGAATACGAAGCGCAGCTGGGTGCCGGCGCATTGGTTCGCCTGTTCTACCGCCTGCGCTTGCAGCGCCACGGCCTGGCACCGGTGGTCGACCGCAAGGCACTGGAAGATCGAATCGCCAAGGCGGTGCGATCCTGGTCCGATGCTATTGTCGACACCGCACGTGCGCGCCTGGAACTGGGCGATGCGAACACACTGTCCAACGCCTGGGCCGAAGCTTTCCCGGCGTCCTACAAAGTGCAGTTCGAAATCGAAGATGCGCTGAAGGACATCGATCTGCTCGCCGAGCTGAGCGAGCAGGACGCCGATGGTCCGGTGGTCTCGTTCTACGATGACGAGAAGCAGGACGAGGATTCTGCTGTTTCCAAGCGCATGAAGATCTACGTGACCAAGCCGCTGCTGCTTTCGCGCATACTGCCAGTTCTGCAGCATCTTGGCCTCGACGTCGTCGATGAACGGCCATATGAGCTGAATCCCGAAGGAATCGGCGAACGCTACATCTACGACATGGGCTTGAAGATCGATGAGGAGATCAACTTCGAGGCCGTGGAAGCCAAGTTGGCTGACGCCTATTGCGCAGTGGTGAGCAACCTCGCCGAATCGGACAGCCTCAACGCCTTGGTCCTGCACGAAGGGCTTACGTGGGAGGAAGTCGCGATGCTTCGTGCCTACGCCCACTACCTGCTGCAGCTTGGTGTTCCGAATTCCACCGGGTTCATTGCCAACGCCCTGGTCGGCAACCCGTCGGTGACCCACGCCATCGTGGAACTGTTCCAAGCGACCTTCGACCCGAAGCTGAGCTCCGAGGAATCCGAAGCTGCTCGGGAGGAAACGCACGCCAAGATCACCGAAGCACTGGAATCAGTGCCGACGCTGGATGCAGACACGCTGCTGCGCCGTTTCGTGAAGGTGATCGAAGCGACCAAGCGCACCAACTACTTCACCACTCACCAGGCGTTGGCATTCAAGCTCGCGCCGGAAGAGATCGACTTCGCGCCGTTCCCGCGTCCCAAGCACGAACTGTGGGTCTACTCGCCGCGTGTGGAAGGTACCCACTTCCGCTTCGGTGCGGTGGCCCGTGGCGGCCTGCGCTGGTCGGATCGCCGAGAAGACTTCCGCACTGAAGTGCTGGGCCTTGTCAAGGCGCAGATGGTCAAGAACTCCGTCATCGTGCCAACGGGCGCCAAGGGCGGTTTCTACGCCAAGCAGCTTCCTAGTCCAGCCTTCGACCGAGGCGCTTGGATGGAAGAGGGCAAGGGCGCGTACAAGGTCTTCATCCGCACCCTGCTGGACCTGACCGACAATCTGGTGGCCGATGAAAACGGGGAGCACATCGAGGCGCCGGCCAACGTGGTCCGCCGCGATGGCGATGATTCCTACTTGGTGGTTGCTGCCGACAAGGGCACTGCGAGCTTCTCCGATATCGCGAACTCGATCTCGGCCGACAAGGGACATTGGCTGGGCGATGCCTTCGCATCGGGCGGCTCGGTGGGCTATGACCACAAGGGCATGGGCATCACCGCACGCGGTGCCTGGGAGTCGGTCAAGCGCCACTTCTTCGAGCTGGGCATCGACACGCAGAAGGACGAGTTCACCGCCGTTGGCGTGGGCGACATGTCCGGAGACGTGTTTGGCAACGGCTTGCGCCGTACCCCAACCGTGAAGCTGGTGGCCGCCTTTGACCACCGCGACATCTTCCTGGATCCGAACCCGGATCCCCAGGTCGCTTTCGACGAGCGCCAGCGCCTGTACGACCTGCCGCGCTCTAGCTGGGCAGACTACAACAAGGAACTGCTATCGGCCGGCGGCGGCGTGTACTCGCGCAGCCTCAAGTCCGTGCCGGTCAGCCCCGAGGTCCGCGAGGTCTTGGGCCTGGACGCCGGCATCACCCAGCTGAGCCCCAACGAACTGCTCAAGGCCATCCTCTCTGCGCCAGTGGACCTGCTGTACAACGGCGGTATCGGCACCTACGTGAAGTCGGCGGCCGAAACCCATGGCCAGGTCGGCGACCGTGCGAACGACGCCATCCGCGTCAACGGCGCAGATCTGCGCGTGAAGGTAGTTGGCGAAGGCGGCAACTTGGGCATGACCCAGCTGGGCCGTATCGAGGCAGCACGCAAGGGCGTCCTGCTGAATACCGATGCGATCGACAACTCTGCGGGTGTCGACACCTCCGACCGCGAAGTTAACATCAAGATTTTCGTGGACCGCCAGATCAAGGCCGGAAACCTCTCCGAGGCCGAGCGCACCGAGTTCCTGCTGTCGATGACCGATAACATCGGTGACCTGGTGCTGAAGACCAACTTCGAGCAGAACGTGTTGCTGTTGAATGAAAAGCACGCGGCATTGACCTGGACTCCTGCCTATGAGCGCTTGATGCAGTGGTTGGAAGCCCATGCTGACTTGAACCGCGGCTTGGAGTTCCTGCCGAACGCGGAAGAGCTGGAAGAACGCCGTGCCGCTGGCGACGCGATGACCACTCCAGAGCTGTCGGTGCTTGCCGCCTACGCGAAGATCCAGCTGGCGAACGCGCTGGCCGAATCCGATCTGGCCGATGATCCGTACTTCAACCAGACGCTGCGTCGCTACTTCCCAACAAAGCTGGTGGAGCGTTTCGGGGATCAGCTCGAAAGCCACCCATTGCGCCGCGAGATCATTGCGACGGTGATTGCCAACGATATCGTGAACATGGGCGGCATCACTTACGTCTTCAGGGCCATGGAAGAAACCAGTGCCAGCGAAGTCCAGATTGCCAAGGTCTTCTGCGCCCTGCGTGAGATCTATGGCTTCGACCGCCAGTTCGATGCCATCAATGCACAGCCGGCCGGAACCGATCTGGAACATTGGGGACGCCAGCACCACGACATGCGTCGACTGCTGGATCGCGCCACGCGCTGGTTCATCAACCGCGTCGACCAGCAGCTGCTGGTCACCGAAGCGGTCAATCGCTACGAAGCGACCGTGACCGAACTGCGCGAGGCACTGCCAACCCTGGTCCGCGGCAACGACCTGCAGCGTTTCCAGGAATGGCGGGAAGAAGCCATGGCCCAGGGCATCCCGGAGCGTCGTGCCAGCATGTGGGCGACCCAGTTCGAATCCTACGCGCTGCTGGATGTGGCAGAGTACGTCCACCGCACCGGAACCGCTCCGGTCAAGGTCGCAGAAACCTACTACGTGCTCTACGACCTGTTCCGCGTGGACAGCCTGCTGAACCGCATCACCAACCTTCCTCGTTCGGATCGTTGGCAGGCGTTGGCCCGTGCAGCAATGCGCGATGATCTGTACACCACGATCATCGACCTGACCGCCAACATCCTGGATGCCCACGGCGATATTGCGGACCCGGCAGAGCGTGTTGCTGCGTGGGAAGAAGCAAACGCGGCTAACCTTGATCGTGCGAAGACTATGTTCGCGGAAGTGAACAGCCTGGAACGAGACGACATGGCCTCGCTTTCCGTGGCGCTTCGCCTCTTGCGTTCCATCGTCCGAAGGTAAACACCGCTAATGGCCCTCATCACCGAAGAACTACGTCAACGTGCCGCACTTGCACCGGGTGATGAGGATTGGCTCCATCTTCTGGTGGGGGACTGGCAGCTGGTCTCGGATCTCGCATTCGCAGACCTTGTGCTCTGGTTCCCCACCGGGGACGGCTCCTACACGGCCCTGGCACACGTGCGTCCTTCTACCTCGCATACCGCGTTCCATAGCGACTTCGTGGGCGAACGCATCCGCAAGGACCTGCGCATCATGGTTGACCACGCCTGGGAAACCAAAGAAGTGCAACGCTCTGCGGAACAGGCCGGCAAAGACATCATCATGGGCTTGACTACTGTGCAGGCGATTCCGCTGGTGCGCCAGAACCGCCCGGTTGCGGTGATCACCTCCCACTTCGACCCCAACCAGTCCCGCACGCCCAGCAACCTGGAATTGGTCTACCGGCAAAGCGCGGATGACCTGTTGCAGATGGGCACCCAAGGACTGTGGCCTGACTTCGCCAGCCCCACGGGATCGCGCCGAGGAGCGCCACGCGTCGGCGATGGCTTCATCCGTCTCGGTGTTGATGGCGCCGTCGAATTCGCCAGCCCCAACGCTGTTTCAGCTTTCCGCCGTCTAGGCGCAGCCGACGTACTGCAAGGCCAGCCGCTGGCTGACCTGACGATGGCGCTGGTCAGCGACCGACGCGTCGTCGATGAAACTCTTCCACTGGTTCTCCAGGGCAAGATGCCATGGCGTACCGAGGTGGAACACCGCGGAGTCACGCTTTCGCTGCGTGCCATCCCGCTTCGCAACGAATCAAAGCGCTGGGGTGCTCTAGTGCTCTGCCGCGATGTGTCTGAACTGCGCCGCCGCGAAAAGGAACTGGTTACAAAAGACGCGACAATCCGTGAAATCCACCATCGTGTGAAGAACAACTTGCAGACTGTCGCGGCGCTGTTGCGCATGCAATCTCGCCGGATGAGCTCGGAGGACGGCAAGCAGGGGCTGGAGCAGGCCATGCGCCGGGTCTCCACTATCGCTTCGGTCCATGACTTCCTGTCCAAGGGCCTGAACGAAACCGTGAAATTCGATGATCTGATGGATCGCCAGTTCCGATTGATCGTGGAAATTGCTTCTCCGGAACAAAGGGTCTCTACCCGCCGTGAAGGCGATTTTGGCATGCTTGACGCTGATTTGGCAACACCGTTATCGCTGGTGATCAACGAGTTGGTGACCAACGCGGTGGAACATGGATTGGCGCATCGTGATGGCGAGGTTGCCCTGGTCGCAGAACGATACAAGGGTGCCGATAGCAAAGATTGGCTGCGTGTTGTCATTGAGGATGACGGCCATGGCTTGCCGGAGGAACCGCGCCGCGAGGGTCTAGGGCTGCAAATTGTGCGAACCCTGGTGACTAGCGAGCTATCGGGTGAAATCCGTTGGCTGCCGGGCGAGAAAGGCGGCACCAAAGTGGTGATCGACATGCCGCTGGATCTTGACCGGCGTATAGCCTAAAGACCGGATCTAGCCGCAATACGAAGAGGCGAACCAAGCACTCTACGTGTTTGGTCCGCCTCTTCTGTGTCTTTTTAGCGGTAGTTCTTCATGTGAGCCTTGATGCTGGCTACATAATGCTTGGTGTCTTCGTACATGCCGTTGTTGCGAACGCCAGCCAACCCCTGGTAGTAGGATGCGATTGCATCGTCCAGGTTGTCGGTGTTGTCCAAGTTGTAGGCAATAACTGCGACGCCAGCAACGACGTTGTCGCGAGGGTTCAGGACATTCAGGTCCTGGCCAATGACCGATGCGATCCAGTCACCAGTGCTTGGCAGCACCTGCATGGCGCCAACGGCGTTTGCAGGGGATACCGCGCGCATGTTGAAGCCAGACTCCTGGTATGCGTGTGCCAATGCCAGTGCAGGGTCAACGCCCATGCTCTGTGCAGTGGAACGGATCAGGGCCTGCATCTCGCCGCGACTCGGCACATCGATCGAGTCAAGGTAATCCTTGTTCGAGTTCGCGTTGCTGACAACGTGGTCTGGATAGGTGCGACCAGCAAAGGTATTGCCGATCTTCTGCTTCTTGACCTCGCCAGACGGCGCAACCGACGAGCCCGATACCTTCAGCTTGGCGCCGATCTTCAGAGGCGAGTTCGCGCTGAACTCCGGGTTCAGATCAAGCAGCGCAGCCAGCTTCATACCGTGGCTGGTCGCGATGCCACTGAGGGTATCGCCGGACTTGACCGTGTAGGTCGAGCTCTTTGCTTTAGGCGCAGCGTTGCTCTTCGGTGTGGAGCTTGACGATGAACCGCCGGATACCTTGATCTTGGCGCCTGGGAAGATCGGCTTGCTGGCTGAAATGTCATTGATCTTCAGCAGATCGGACAGACTCATGCCGTGCTTAGCGGCGATGCCGCTGAGGGTATCGCCGGACTTGACGGTGTAGCTCGAAGAAGCAGACGAGGAGGACTTCTTCTGGGACGACTTCGGAGACGAGCCGGAGGAGGACGAACCCTTGACCTTGATCTTGTCGCCGGGGAAGATCACCTTGCTTGCCGAGATGTCGTTCTTGCTCAGGAGCGACGACAAGCTCATGTTGTGCTTGATGGCGATGCTTCCGAGGGTGTCACCGCTCTTCACGGTGTAAGTCGAAGAACCAGAGGACGAAGACTTTTTCGCATGGGTTGCACCGCTGGAGCTCGAAGCCGAACCCTTGACCTTCAGCTTGTCGCCGGGGAAGATCACCTTGCTTGCCGAGATGTCGTTCTTGTCTAGCAGGTCCGACAAGCTCATATTGTGCTGGCTAGCAATGGCGCTGAGCGTATCGCCATTTTTAACCGTGTAGGTGGACGCAGATGACGAAGAGCTTGAAGACTTGCCCTTGGAGCTGCTCTTTGAAGCGTGACCGGAGACCTTGAGCGTCTTGCCGGCAATGATCGAATCGTTCTTGAGGTTATTGAGCTTCTTCAGCTCGGATACCGTGGTGTCGTATTCCCGAGCGATACTCCACAGGGATGCGCCTGCTGGAATCTTGATCTCGGAAACATCTCGTTTCGCTGGCAAGCCCAACGTAGATACGCGAGAAGCGATCAGGTGGGCTTTTATCTGGTCCTCAGCAACCTTGATGGTCTCTGGAGTTACCGCCTTGGCAAAGCTTCCTGAGGTGTTAGGAATAATCGTCGGTGCTGCCTGCGCTGCTGGAGCCAAGGCGAGACTACCGATGACCGCAGCGGGAATGGCCGCGCCTGCTACAACGCCTAACGCATGCTTGGAAGCATGTTTGGATTCGTGGGCCATGAAGTCAATCCTCATTTATACGGTGAAAATAACGGGCTTTGCTCCGCAGGTAACAAAGGGAAATCGTTCCTCATGTTGTCTGTGATGCAATTGTTATCAAAGTGATACAAGAAAATTTACACTACTACTGTGACTGATGGGAACTGCTGAGGTGGGTTTCATCCAAATTTCTGCGCGGATCAGGAATTTGTGGGAACCTTGAGAGGTGAAGGAAACCGTAGAACTCGTCGGCCAGTGGCTGACCCTGCCCGATGTGGCTGAAGAATTAGAAGTAGACATTCGCCGTGTGCACCGCCTGCTTGATGAGCGTGCCATTGTTTCGTTGAGAATTGGCGAACGCAATGTCCGTTCGATCCCTGCAGATTTTCTCCAAGACGGCATCGTGGTTGAAAGCCTGAAAGGCACCCTCTCGGTACTGTCGGATTCCGGCTTCTCGGATGAAGAAGCCATTGTATGGCTGTTCACCGAGGATGAGTCGCTGCCTGGCACGCCAATGAATGCTTTGCGTACGGGGCGAAAAACCGAGATCCGCCGCAGGGCGCAGGCTCTGGGCTGGTAGGTCCGAAAGAAGTTGCCCCAGCATAAACAAAAGGTCTCAACCATCATCCTGACGGATCCATGGTTGAGACCTTTTGTTTAGTTTTAGTAACGTTTCGCTATTTACTTCTCTTTGTCACGGCGTCGCTAAGCTGTTGCATTCCCGCCAGGGCCAAGGGGGAGACCTGCAATGCTTCGAGCGCGAGATCTGATTGGGTAGTCAATTCGCTAATGCTCTGCTCCGTTGCCGCCAAAGCACCGCTATCACGCAGAATATTGCTGAGCCGTGCAACTTCCTCTTGAGAGAGATCCGCTGCGCCGAGACGCCCCTGAATGAAGTCCTGTTCGTCAGGAGTTGAAAGCAGCAGTGCATGGGCAATCAACTCAGTCCGCTTGCCTTCCAGCAGATCGCCGCCTGTCGGTTTGCCGGTGATTTCTGGATCGCCAAACACGCCCAGGACATCGTCACGCAGCTGAAACGCCTCGCCCAGTGGAAGCGCGAATTCAGAGTAGTGATTCAAAAGCACTTCACTGGCCCCTGCCAACGCGCCGCCAAGTAAGAACGGGTTTTCGGTGGAGTATTTCGCTGACTTGAAGCGCACGATGGTGCGAGCGCGCTTGACCGCTTCCTTCGGATCGTAGGCAGGACCTGCAGACTCTTCGAGAACATCGAGATATTGACCGGCCATCACTTGGGTGCGCATTTGATTGAAGATGGTTCGCGCCCGAGGGGTGAGGGACGTAATGCCCGAGAAAACTTCCTCGCTTAGTGACAGGCATAGGTCACCGGCAAGGATTGCGCTGGCCGTGCCGTAGCTCGAAGCGCTCCCTGACAGTCCAAGCTGCAGGTGCTGGGCCTCGAATCGCTTATGGACGCTCGGCTGGCCGCGTCGGGTATCCGAGTTGTCAATGATGTCATCGTGGATAAGCGCTGCACCCTGGAAGAGCTCCAAGGCGGCACCGAGGCGAACAATGTCGCTATCTTCAGGTTGTCCGCCGGCGCCAAGGTAGCCCCAGAAAGCGAACAGCGCACGGAGACGCTTGCCGCCACGGGTCAGCGAGGTGATTGCATTGACGATTTCGATGGCGCTGCTGGTGATTTGACCAACTTCATCGCTTTTCGCAGCCAGAAACTCCTCCAGTAGTTGAGCAACATCAGAGGTGTAGCTGCGGCTCAAGCCCTGGGCTTCACTGCTGAGGGCCGGCACGGAATCAGGCATCGACATGCAAAATCATTTCTACGGGTAAGCAACTGGTGGTTAGCAACAACTCTACCGGTGATTCTCGTCTGGCAAAGAAGGCACTGCTGGATTCAGCTCGTGGGCTAAACTCGAATATACATTCGAGCGCGCTGATGGCGCGGCCATAAGAAGGGGAGAGGGTTGGAATGACGGAGCGAGCGATCCTGCATGTCGATATGGATGCCTTTTTCGTTTCCGTGGAACTGCGCGACCGCCCTGACCTGGTGGGCAAGCCAGTCATTGTGGGGCACCCTCCAGGACGCAGTGTCGTGCTCTCTGCCTCTTATGACTGCCGAGCCCGAGGGATCCATTCGGCGATGCCGATGAGCCAGGCCATCCCGCTGATGCCGGAAGCTACTGTGATCGAGCCAAGCCATCACAAGTACTCGGAAGCCTCAGCGCAGATCATGGCCTACTTCCACACGTTGACTCCTCTCGTTGAGCAGGTCAGTGTTGACGAAGCATTCCTGGACGTTACGGGAAGCATGCGCATGCTTGGCGGTCCGGTGCAAATTGCCCAGAAAATCCGCGAATACATACGCGCGGAAATGGGCCTGACAGCAAGCGTGGGCATCGCAAGGAACAAATTCGTTGCGAAACTGGCCTCGACCTACGCCAAGCCAGACGGATTGGCTGTAATTGCCCCCGAGAGAACCGAGGAATTCCTGCACGAATTGCCGGTGTCAAAAATGTGGGGCGTGGGAAAACGTACCGCCGACCAGCTCCATGCCTTGGGAATTGAGACCGTTGGGCAGCTTGCTACCGAGCCGGAAGCGCGATTGATCAGCCGGCTGGGGGAGCATGGCCGGGCCCTGCGCCTGCTCTCTCGGGGGATAGACAACCGTCCGGTGGAAGTTAGCAGGGATGAAAAAAGCATCTCCTCTGAACACACGTTCGCGGTTGACATCACCGAGCCGCAGGTGCTTGAGGGTGAGCTATTGCGGCTTAGCCATAAGGTCGGTCAGCGACTGCGGCAGCACGGCAAATCAGCCAACGGTGTTGGGATCAAGATCAAGTTCAAGGACTTCTCTGGAATTACGCGTTCGAAGGCTCTTGCTGCCGCTACAGATTCATCTACGAAAATTAGCGAGTCCGCTCTGGCACTGTTGCGGAAATTGACCCCGTTGGCCCAACCAGTCCGGTTGATCGGAGTGAGAGCTGAAAGATTGCAAGATTACGAGTTGGGTCTGCAATTCAGCTTGGACCCGCGTGAAGAGAAAGCGCGAGAAGCAGAACGGATCGCTGACCAGATCGGACAGAAATTTCCGCAGTCCATTGTGACCCCGGCTCGTTTTCTGCGACCCAAGGAATAAACGCATTCTGTGTAGAACGTATGGATATCTGGACAGTGGTGAAGATCAACTAGCAGGGCGAGTGCAAAAGAGTCTATCCTTGAAATAAGTTCAATCGAATCCGGGGAACTTTTCCCATTGGCGCGACGTTGAACTTGGAGACGGTGGACGACCGTCAGGTTTGCCTTTGGAAGGAGAAGACGATGCCGCTATCGGAGCACGAGCAGCGTTTGTTGGAGCAGTTGGAAAAGCAGCTGCATGAAGACCGTCGCTTCGCTTCCAGCATGAAGGGCCCATCGGGCACGGGGCGGCTGTCGACCCGCAATATTGTTTTGGGCATCTTGCTGGTAATCGCCGGCCTTGCGGGGCTCATTCTTGGAATATCCCAGCACATCATCATCGTTGGCGTCCTCGGGTTCGCCGTGATGTTCGCAGGTGTACTGCTCGCCTTGACAAAAACGGCTACCGGAAAAATCGGTCCTTCCAAGGGAGCGGGCGCAAAATCGGCCAGCAAGAATAACTCGCAGTTCCTTTCCGGCCTGGAGGAAAAATGGAACCAGCGGAAACGTGATCAGTCCGATAGCTGATCAGCAATAGATATTGAGGTGTGACCCTAAGGGTTGCACCTCTTTTTCGTTTAAGCTGTGCTCCTTGCGCCGCGGCAGCCCCTGTGCGCCAGATGCCGCGATGCGAGAGATTTGGCTTAGTGCCGCGAATGGTTGCCCTGGATACTCGGCATGCCAGCGTCGGGGGGAACGCACCAAATTCTAGTGATCTTGGATTCTCCGCAGATTCCAAGGTTCGGTTCCACCTGGTTGGCCGAGCCGGCCTCCACTTACCTCCCCGGGGTCCTCCACTTTCCACCACAGCGCCTGAAATTAGCTATATTCCGGGGATTTCGCGCGTCAAATTTCTGAATGATGCTCGACCGGGCCGACTGCTGATCCAATTCCCTCCACCTGAGCATAGGCTGAGCACCCGCTAGATTCAGCTGTTTTTTAAGTCCATACCCTCGCGAAACCACTGAAATTGCATTGACAGTGGAGGGTTGTGGAGTAAAGTGGAGGCAAGTAGAGAAGAATGGGGCTTCCGGCCACTTCACGCGGAAGGTGGTGTGCATGTTCTTAGGAACCTACACACCGCGTCTCGATGAAAAAGGCCGGTTGATTCTTCCAGCTAAATATCGGGATGAGCTGTCCTACGGGCTGGTTCTCACCCGTGGCCAAGAGCGTTGCATTTACGTTTTCAGCCAGCGGGAGTTTGAGAAGCAGCACGAGCAACTGGCGCAGGCTTCCTTGACTTCTCGGCGAGCACGCGACTACGCACGTGTGTTTCTCTCAGGGGCCTCGGATGAAGTTCCGGATAAGCAGGGACGCGTAACGATTCCGCAAGTGCTGCGCACTTACGGAGGCCTGGATCGGGAGGTCACAGTTATCGGTGCGGGTAACCGTATTGAAATCTGGGATTCAACTGCATGGCAGCAGTACTTGGACGAACAAGAAGACGTGTTCTCCGATACCGACGAAGACTAGGCCCTCGGGCGCTAGGCCGACAAGACACACCGTTTGTTGGGATGAGATCTCCAGCCACCATGGGGTAGAAAATCGTCTGGCTTCACTTCCCCGGAGCCAGAAGATTGGATCGCCACTTGGTTGGAGGGGGATCTGATCTCAACAGCAGATCGAAAGCGAAAGGGGGCGCAGTGCCAAATCAGGATTCCCAACGACCAGCATCCGAACGCCACGTTCCAGTACTTCTGGACCGATGCGTTAATTTGCTAGCTCCAGGTATTGAGCGAGCCAATGCTGAAGGCCGTCGGGCAATTGTGGTTGACTGCACCCTCGGCATGGGCGGGCATTCCGAAGCCATTTTGCGACGGTTCGATAATTTGCACCTGATCGGTCTAGACCGTGACGAGCAGGCGCACGAACTTGCGGGTGCTCGACTCGCTCCGTTCCAAGACCGGATCGACCTCGTGCACGCCGTGTACGACGAAATTGCGGATGTCGTGGAAGACCTTGGATTCCCTGGCGTTGACGGCGTCTTGTTTGACCTCGGCGTATCTTCGCTACAGCTCGACGAACGCGAACGCGGTTTCGCCTATTCCTATGATGCTCCGCTGGATATGCGCATGGACACTTCGGTCGGTCCAACTGCCGAGGACCTCGTCAACGACTTGGAACGCGACGAACTGCTTCGAATTATCCGGCAGTGGGGTGAAGAGAAGTTTGCCGGCCGCATCTCAACGGCAATCGTCGAGGCGCGTGCCAAGAACCGCATCACCAGCACCGCTGAACTCGTTGACGTGATCCGCAGCGTCGTGCCGGCAGCGGCCGCCCGAAACCATGGCCACCCTGCCAAGCGAACGTTCCAAGCCCTGCGTATTGCGGTGAATGAGGAACTTGACGTTCTGGAACGCGCCATCCCGGCTGCAATGGGGGCCTTGAACGTCGGCGGACGCGTTGTCGTCATGAGTTATCACTCTTTGGAAGACAAGATCACCAAACGGCACTTCGTCCAAGGATCAACCTCGTCGGCTCCTCCGGGGTTCCCGGTGGAACTGGATGAACATAAAGCTGAATACAAGGTGCTCACCAAGGGCACCGAGAAGCCAAGCGATCACGAAATAGCAGAAAATTCACGTGCAGCCTCAGCCCGCCTGCGTGCTGTGGAACGAGTGTTGAAGAGGAGCTAGCATGAGCCAACGAGCCCAGCGCCGCGTGCAGAAGACCGCAGCCGTGAACAGCCAGCCGGTTGTCGACGGTAACACTGCGCGTGTAATGCGACCCGAGCCCGTCCCAGCTAGCAACCTGCCTAAAAGGGATTCGCGCCAGCGCGTAACGCTTTCGCTGGTTCCCAAAATGAACGAGACCAACAAGCGCTCCATGTTCACCATGTCTGCGGTGCTGATCTTCTTGGCCTTCAGCGTGATCGTCACGCTGGTGCTGCTCAATACTTCGGTAGCTCAGCGCCAGTACGACATTGTGAACTTGCGATCGCAGGAACGAGCACTCTCCCAAGAGAATCAGGCGCTGCTGAAGGAAGCACAGTCTTTGGCAGCACCGCAGGCGCTGGCCGCAAAGGCAAAGGACCTCGGCTTGGTTTCACCAGGCGCTCCAGGGTTGATCAGCCTCTCCGAGGGCAAGGTTACCCAGGACGCTGAGAAGGCCGTCAAGGCCAAGAACAGCAAGCAGGAATATGGAACTATTCCGCTGCCAGGCGACAGCATCCGCAAGGGCGAAAGCAAAACCGATGCCAACGCATCAAACACGCCGAAGACCACTGTGGGTAAAGCCTCAGCAGATTCACAGAAGGAATCAGGAGCGACTGATGGTTCCAAGGAACCTGAGGTGAAGGCCGAGAAAACCGAACGTGAAATCGACAAGGACGGCCGCCCAGTGTTCCAGGACACTGAGCTAAATGGGGGCACGATCCCTGCACCAAGCATCAAATCCCCAGCAGAGTAGCCAGCTCTTTCTAAGCTAGATACAGGTGGCCGCCGCTGCTGGAAAACCGCGCTGAGGGAAAGTTAGGTTCTTTTGTGAGCTCGACCGCAATCGACACTGCAAAAAAGCGAATGCGCTTAGTGCTGATCCTCTCCGTGGTTTTGCTGCTGGTGATCCTCGGGCGGCTTGTCTGGGTTCAGGGCATCAACTCGGCAACCATTGCCAACGCCGCGCAAGAGAATCGCGAACGCGTAGAAACCATTGCGCCCAATCGCGGATCCATTGAAGACCGTAATGGCACCACGCTCGCTGTCTCCGTGGACCGCTACGATCTGGTCATCGACCAGCGCAAGCAGGGCGAGACCATTCGCCGCGCAAAGCGGGACGGCACCAACGGTCAAGAACGCATTACATGGGACCAGGCCATTGATGAACTAGCCGAAACCCTGGACCAAGACCGCGAGGAACTGGCCAACAAGGTGCGTCCGCAGGGGGACGCCGAGCCGAAAGGCTACGTCGTACTGGCCAAGAGCGTGACCCCGGAAGTGCGCAACGAAGTCCTTGAAATTGGCATCCCGCGCCTTGCCTCTTTGCTGCGCAGCGAACGCCAATACCCGCAAGGCGTGATCGCCGGACCATTGCTGGGGTTCGTGCGCAACTCCGAAGACCAGACATCGGTGGTTGGTGCCGAAGGCCTGGAATTGAGCCAGGAAGAACACCTCGCCGGTAAGGCAGGCAGCCGCAAATACGAGATCAGCGCCGATGGCGTGCGCATTCCTGTCACCGAGGTCGAAGAAACCCCGGCCGTCGATGGGCAGGATGTCATCCTCACCATCGACTCGGACATCAACTACGTCGCCCAGCGCGCAGCGGAAAAGAAGCAGGCCGAATTCAATGCCGAATGGGTTTCCGTGGTGGTCATGGAAGTCGACACCGGCAAGATTCTGGCCATCGGCGACTCCGCGGAACTGGATCCGAACGATCCAGGCGCCACCAAGCCCGAATTCCGCCGGTCCACCTCCATCACCCGTGCCTTTGAACCGGGTTCCACCGGCAAGGCCCCGATCTTCGCTGCCGCTATCGACCAGGGCGGCGTGGATCCGCTAACCGAGATGCGCGTGCCGCACAAGAAGACGTTCACCAAGGAAACCATCAACGACTCCTTGGAACACCCGACGTACGACATGACCGTTTCGGGCATCTTTGCCCGCTCCTACAACACCGGTACCGTGATGGTCGGCAACACGATGAGCAAGCAGACCCGCTACGACTACATGCGTGCTTTCGGATTGGGTTCGCCCATCCGCGTAGGGCTCAACGGCGCCAGCGCTGGTCAGCTCGCCCATCACGAGAACTGGGACCGGCGCCAGCAGTACACCACCATGTTCGGCCAGGGCTATTCGCAGACCGTGCTGCACACCGCCTCGATTTTCCAGACCTTGGCCAACGAAGGCGTTCGGCTTTCACCGAGCCTGATTGAGGGCTACCGGAACGAAGATGGTTCGATCACCAAGATTCCGGCGCCTGAAAAGAAGCGCGTGGTCAAGAAGAGCACAGCTGAGGAAATGCTCAAGCTCATGGAATCGGTGGTGGACCACGGCACCGGCTACAAAGAGCGCATTCCCGGGTACCGAGTGGGCGGCAAGACCGGTACCGGCCAGGCGGCAAGCGCCAAGGGCTATGACGGATATACTTATTCCTTTGCGGGTGTTGCCCCGTTAGAGGATCCGCAGTTCGTGGTCGTGGCAACAATGTACCGTCCAAAGGGCAACTGGAAAGACTTCTCGGTAGCGGACACGTTTACCGATGTCATGAGCCATACTCTCAATACATTCAATGTGCCGCCGAGCACGACTAAATCAGAGGCGTACGACGTCTTTGTAGGTGAGGATCAGAAGAAATCTTGGTAGTCCAGAACCCCGACACTCCGCGTGAGCTAGAACGGTACCTACGCCCGGACAGCACCGCCGGCATTGGCTTCGACCAGCTCTGCGGAACAGCAGGTGCGGTGCGAATTGGAGCATTGCTCAACGCCGCTCCGCAAATTCTCGGTGTCAGCCTCAACCCGCAGATCGTCCAGCCAGGAGACGTCTTCCTCGGCATCTCCGGCGCCAAGCGCCACGGAGCCGAATTCGTCGACACCGCAATCGGCAACGGCGCAGTGGCGATGATCACCGATACCGCCGGGCTCGAATTCCTCGGCGATGATCTCGCAATCCCGGTGGCTGTCGTGGCCGACGTCCGCAAATCCGCCGCAGTGATCGCGCAGGCCGTCTACGGAACGGACCAGCACAGTCCGAAGCTGTTCGCCGTGACCGGCACCAACGGCAAGACGACCACCACCTTCATGATCCGCGCAATCCTGGATGCCCTGGGCGAAGAAACCGGCTTGATCGGCACCATCGAGATGTCTGCCCGCGGGCAGATCATCCCCAGCGTGCTGACTACCCCGGAATCCACCCAGCTGCACGGGGTGCTTTCGCGCATGGCCCAGCAGGAAGTGGCTTCGGTGGCCATGGAGGTCTCCAGCCACTCGTTGAGCTACGGACGGGTCGATGCCCTGCGCTTCGCCGTGTCCGGATACACTAACTTGACGCAGGACCACTTGGACCTGCACGGCACGATGGACGAGTACTTCGAAACCAAGGCCGAACTGTTCACCGCCGAACGCTCCGATCGCGCCGTGGTCATGGTCGATGACGAATACGGCCAGCGTCTGGCCGATCGAGCCCTGGTGCCCACCGAAACACTGAGCCTTGATGGCGATCATGCCACGGCGCACTGGCGGGTCACCGAGCTGGAGCACTGCGGCCTGGGCCACAGCTTCACCCTGGTCCACCGCGACGGGCGCCAGCTGCGGACCCGTACGCTGCTGCCAGGCATGTTCAACGTCGCCAACGGTGCCCTAGCGGCCCTGATGGTGCTCGCTGGCGGCGCAGACCTCGACGCCTTGCAGCGTGCCCTGGATTCCAAGGACCCGCTGTCGGTCGCCGTTCCAGGACGCATGCAGGTCGTAGGCGAGTCACCGGTCGCCGTTGTCGACTTTGCCCACAATTCAGATGCCCTGGCCAAGGCCTTGGATTCCATCCGCCCGGGGGAGCAGGGCCGTCGCATCGTTGTCTTCGGCGCCACCGGAGAACGCGATAAGACCAAGCGCCCGGATATGGGAGCGGTAGCGGCCCGTCATGCCGATATCGTGATTGTCACCGACGACGATCCCCATGGCGAAGACCCGGCGCCGATCCGCGACCAGGTTGCCTCTGGCGCACAGCACGTGCTCGAATCCGAGCGTCCGCAGGTGCAGCTGTTCAACATCGCGCCACGCGCCAAAGCCGTAGAGTTCGCTGTGAGTTTGGCCGGTGCCAACGATGCGATTCTGGTGGCCGGGCGCGGACATGAAGTCAGCCAAGACGTCGCGGGAATTGACGTGGACCTGGATGATCGGGTGGAACTGGCGAACGCACTGAATCTTCATGGATTTGTGACCAAATCCTAGAACGTACAAGACCACTATCGCCACCGCTCAAGTGTAAAGTCCTTATTGCCATGATTGAACTGTCTCTGACCGACCTGCTGGACATCACCGGAGGAAAGGCGACTGCCACAGCCGCCTCCGACACGGTGATCACTTCCGTGACCACTGACTCGCGCGAAGTCGTCCCGGGTGCCTTATTTGTTGCCAAGCCCGGAAAATTCTCCGACGGGCACGCCTTTATCGACCGTGCACGCGCCGCCGGCGCCGTGCTGGCCCTAGCCGAACGCTTGACCTATGACGAAGACCGCAGGGAGCACCCGGCGGTCATCGTTGACGATGCGGTGGAAGCGATGGGCAAAATCGCCGCCCGCATCGTTGCGCATCTCAAGGAAAAGAACGACGCCAAGGTCGTGGGAATCACCGGCTCGGCCGGCAAGACCACCACCAAGGACCTGCTCGCAGGCATCTTGTCGCAGGTGGCGCCGACCGTGTCGCCCATTGGCTCCTACAACGGCGAAGTCGGCGTACCGCTGACGGTTTTCAACGCCACCGAAGAGACCAAGTATTTGGTAATCGAGATGGGTGCTACCGGCATCGGCCACCTGACCTACCTCACCGATATGGTGCATCCCCAGGTCGGCGTCGTATTGTGCGTCGGCACCGCGCACGCCGGCGAATTCGGCGGGGTGGAGAACATCGAGAAGGCCAAGGGCGAGCTGGTAGAGGCGCTGGACGTCGACGGCATCGCCATCCTGAATGCCGAAGACCCTCGCGTGGCCCGCATGGACTCGCGTTCCGGGGGAGCAGTGCGCTTCTTCGGCACCGGAAGCAGCAAGCCGGTGAACGCTGGAGTCTGGGCCACCGACGTTGCCGTGAACAAGCACGGGCAGCCAGAACTCACCCTTGAGTTCCCCGGCGGCTTCAGCAAGCGGATCACCTCGGGCCTCTTGGGCCGCCATCATGTCACCAACATCCTCGCCGCGGCCAACGCAGCACTGGCGCTGGATGTTGCCCCGGAGCTGATCTGCGCCGGCCTCGAAGGCCGAGCCGCTGGCAGCCGCTGGCGGATGGAACGCATCGAGCGCCCTGACGGCGTGAGCATCATCAACGACGCCTACAACGCGAACCCCGAATCAATGCGTGCCGCGCTGGTGACCCTGGCCGAATTGGGCCTGGGCGCCGACGGAGCACCAGGCCGGCGCACCTGGGCGGTGCTGGGCGAAATGCTGGAACTGGGAGATGACAGCATCCACCAGCACGACCTGCTGGGCCGCATGGCAGTTCGCATGAACATCAAGAAACTTGTAGTGGTAGGCCGCGGGGCCAAGCCCGCCTACAACTCCGCTGTGCTCGAAGGCAGCTGGGGCGACGAGGCCTACTACGTGGAAGACGTGGATGAAGCCCGCGCATTGCTGCAGGAACAGCTGCAGCCGGGTGATATCGCGTTGTTCAAATCGTCCAATGGGGCAGGCCTGCGTTTCCTCGGCGACGAGATCGCGGCATTCGCGAAGGAAGGCGATAACGCATGATCGCATTGATCCTGGGGGCAGGCATTGCCCTCGTGCTGACCATGGTGGCCATGCCGCTGTACATCCGCCTGCTCACCAAGAAGCAGTACGGCCAGGTCGTCCGCGATGACGGGCCGAACTCGCACGCCATCAAGTCCGGCACCCCCACCATGGGCGGGGTGGTCTTCGTGCTGGCCGTGTTCGTGGCGTACTTCGCCACCCATGGCATCCTTTCGCTGATGGGGCGCACCTCGTCGGGAATCACCGCCAGCGGCCTGCTGGTGCTGATGCTCTTCGGCGGCATGGGCCTGGTCGGCTTCCTCGATGACTTCATCAAGATCTTCAAGAAGCGGTCATTGGGCCTGCGCGCTTGGCAGAAGATCGTCCTGCAGGCTTTCTTCGGCATCAGCTTCGCCGTGCTGGCCTTGCAGTTCCCGAACGAGCAGGGCCTGACCCCCGGCTCCACCGCGATTTCCTTCCTGCGCGACACCAACATCGACCTGGCATTTGCCGGGCCGCTGCTGGGCATGGTGCTGTTCGTGCTCTGGGCAAACTTCATTGTTACCGGCGCCACCAATGGCGTGAACCTCACCGACGGCCTGGACGGGCTGGCTACCGGTGCCTCGATCATGGTCTTCGGTGCGTACACCCTGATGGGCATCTGGCAGCAGAACCAGGCCTGCAGCAACATCGACTCGCTGGATGTCTGCTACTCGGTGCGCGACCCGCAGGATCTCGCGCTGCTGGGAGCCACGCTCTCCGGTGCGCTGATCGCCTTCCTCTGGTTCAATGCCAAGCCGGCAAAGATCTTCATGGGCGACACCGGCTCGCTGGCCATTGGCGGCGCCGTGGCGGCCTTCGCGATCCTCTCGCGCACCCAGCTGCTGCTGGTGGTCATCGCCGGCCTGTTCGTGATCATCTCCCTGTCGGTCATCATCCAGGTGGGCTACTTCAAGATTTCGGGCGGCAAGCGCGTGTTCAAGATGGCACCGCTGCAGCACCACTTCGAGCTCTCGGGCTGGTCCGAGGAAAACGTCGTTATCCGATTCTGGATCCTTGCCGGCCTGTTCGTGGCCGCGGGCCTGGGTCTCTTCTACTCTGAATGGGTTGTCGCACTGTGAGCGCAAACGCTGGCAAATCACTGGACTCGCTGAACAGCTGGGATGCTGATTGGAAAGGCCTGCGTGTTGTCGTCGCAGGATTGGGGCTCTCCGGATTCTCGTCAGCCGATACCCTCATCGAACTCGGCGCCATTGTCACCGTGATCGATGGCCGTGACGACCAAATGAACCAGCAGCGCGCCGAGACCCTGAAGATCGTCGGCGCCCACGAGGTGCTGCTCGGCACCGCCAACGTCCAGTCCCTGCCGCTGGTCGATGGCCAGCAGGCCCAGCTGGTGATGGTTTCCCCGGGCTGGAACCCCCGCAACCCGGTCATCGCGGAAGCAGAGTCCAAAGGCATCGAGATCTGGAGCGATATCGAGTTGGCATGGCGCGTGCAGAACCGTGCCGGCCACACAGCGCCGCGGTGGCTGGCCATCACCGGCACCAACGGCAAGACCACCACCGTGGGCATGACCGAAGCGATCCTGCGTGCCGAGGGGCTGAAAGCCGTCGCCGTCGGCAATGTCGGCACCCCGATCCTCGATGCGGTGCGCGAACCGGTGGACTACGACGTGTTCGCCGTCGAGCTCTCCAGCTTCCAGCTGCATTACACGCACAGCATCTCGCCGGTCGCCTCGGTGGTCCTGAATCTGGCCGAAGACCACGTGGACTGGCATGGCGGTTTCGAGAACTACAAGGCCGCCAAGGCGAAGATCTACGAACGCACCCAGGTGGCGGCGATCTTCAACGCGGCTGACGAGGTCACCATCACCATGGTGGAAAATGCTGACGTCATCGAAGGCTGCCGTGCCATCGGCTTCACGACAGATACCCCCGCGGTGTCGATGGTGGGCGTTGTCGAGGGCCTGCTGGTGGACCGCGCCTTCATCGAAGAGCGCAAGACCAGTGCGGTGGAACTCATCGCGCTGAAGGACATCGGCGAGATTGTTCCGCGCCATACCGCCGCCAACGCCGCCGCCGCCGCGGCGCTGACCCGCGCCTACGGCGTGAGCCCGGAAGCAGTAGCTGAGGGCTTGAAGAACTTCGACTCCGGAGACCACCGGATCCAGGCCGTGGCCCGCAAGGACGACATCCTGTGGATCAATGACTCCAAGGCCACTAACCCGCACGCGGCCGACGCTTCGCTGGCGGCCTTCACCCGTGTTGTGTGGATCGCCGGCGGAGTGTCCAAGGGCGTGGAATACGGGGAGCTGATCGCCAAGCATGCCCAGCGCCTGGCCAAGGTGCTGCTCATCGGCACCGACACCGCGGGCCTGCGCGAAGCGCTGGCCACTCACGCACCAAAGGTCGAAGTCATCGACATCACCGGCGAGACACAGGGCAACGACGGATCAGCCCCTAGCGGTGCGCAGGTCATGACCCGTGCGGTGTCCAAGGCCGCCGAAGTTGCCGAGGCAGGGGACACGGTGCTCATGGCACCGGCCGCGGCCTCGATGGACCAATTCAGTTCCTACGCCCAGCGTGGCAACGCATTTATCGCTGCCGTCAGTGATCTGATGGATAAAGCTGGCGAAGAGAAGTAGTCGAGAGCTGACCGAACAAACGAAACCAAGGCAGGAGGCACCGATGGCGATGAAATCGAGCAAGAAGCCAGCGGGATCCAAAGCCAAGATTCCTTGGTACGCGCGAATCGGCAAAATACTCAGCACCGTGGAGAACTCCAGCGGGCGCATGGCCTCCACCGACTACTGGCTGGTGCTCGTGGGTTCCATCGCGCTGGCAGTCTTCGGCGTGATCATGGTCCAGTCATCGGCATCGGTGGAAGCGATCGCCAAAGGCCGGGACGGCTTCACCGTGGCACTGGCCCAGGGCGGCTTCGCCGCGCTGGGCATTGTCTGCATGCTGATCATGCAGCGCATCAAGCCGGAAGTGCTGAAACGGCTGGCGTGGCCCTCCGTGATCGCGGCGTTCATCCTGCTATTCCTCGTCGCATTCACGCCACTTGGCCACACGGTACTCGGCAACCGGAACTGGATCCGCATCGGCGGCTTCGGCTTGCAGCCCAGCGAGTTCGCCAAACTCGCCTTGGCAGTATTCGCTGCATTCATGCTGGAAAAGAAGCAGCACATGCTTCACGACATCAAGCACCTGATCGTCCCCGTCGTGGCTCCGGTTGGCGTCCTCATCGTTGGCCTCGTAGTGGTCGGCAAGGATGTGGGTACCGCCCTGGTCCTGTTGATGATCATTGCCGCGGCGATGTTCCTTGGCGGCATCAGGATGAAGTGGCTCGCGGCGTTCTCCGCGGTTGGCGTCGCGGGCTTGTCCATAGCGATCCTGGCTTCGTCCAACCGCCGGCAGCGCATCCTCGCCTGGCTAGATACCGATTGCGGTCCGAGCAATGACCTTTGCTACCAGGCCAGCATGGGCCTGCATGCCTTCGCCTCTGGCGGTTGGTTCGGCGTGGGTGCCGGCCAGTCCCGCATGAAGTGGTCCTATGTCCCCGAAGCGCAGAACGACTTCATCTTCTCCATCCTGGGCGAGGAATTCGGCTTGATCGGCGTGCTCTTCGTCCTGGTCATGTTCATCCTGCTGGCCTTGGCGATGTATCGCATCGCTGCGCGCGCCAACGACCTGTACACCAAGGTGCTCATGGGCTGCTTGATGTCATGGGTAATCGGCCAGACCTTCGTCAACCTGGGTACCGTCACCGGAGTGCTTCCGGTGATCGGTGTTCCGCTGCCGTTCATTTCCTCCGGCGGCTCGGCAATGCTCGCGATCATGCTTGCCATGGGGTTTGTCCTCTCTTCAGCCAGAGCGCAGAAACGTGAATTCGAAGCGAAGCTGGAAGAGAAGCCGGCCAAGAGCAAGAAAACCAAATAGCGGGCCGCAACCGGCCGTTATCAGAAGCAGAGACCCATCGCCGGATATGCGGTGGACATTGATCCTGCCCCAGGCAGGTCGAAGGAGTACAGCAACAAATGAGCGAAGCACTTCGCCTAGTGGTCGCCGGCGGCGGAACAGCCGGGCATATCTCGCCCATGCTGGCCATCGCTGATGCCGTGAAGACCGAGCAGCCTGACGCACAGGTCACTGCCCTGGGATCTCCCGGAGGCCTGGAAACGAAGCTGGTGCCTGAAGCCGGCTACCCGTTGGAATTCGTTCCGAAGGCACCGATGCCGCGAAGCATCAACGCCGATCTGCTCAAGTTCCCATTTCGTTTCATCACGGCAGTCAATAACGCCAAGAAGGTTCTGCGCGCCACCAAGGCCGAAGCGGTTCTGGGCGTAGGAGGATACGTCTGCACTCCGGCCTACCTGGCCGCGAAGCAGCTGAAGCTGCCGATCTTCGTGCACGAGGCGAACTCCGTTGCGGGCATGGCCAACAAGCTGGGCGCAAAGAACGCTGCATTTGTCGGAACCACCTTCGCCAACACAGGACTGCCCGGCGAGGTGCAGGTAGGCATGCCGATGCGCTCCAACGTGGCGACCATGGTCAAGGCGGAATTGCGCGAAGCAGCCCGCGAGCACTTCGGTGTCACCGGCGAGAAGCCAGTGCTGCTGGTTACCGGTGGATCTTCCGGAGCGCAGAGCATCAACACAGCCATTGCGCAGTCCCTTGACGAGCTCGACGCAGCTGGCATCCACACCATCCACATCACCGGACGCGACAAGCAGGTTCGCGATGCCACCGGCGAGCAGCTCGTCCATGAAGGATACACCCAGATCGAATACGTGGATCGCATGGACTACGCGTACGCAGTCGCGGATTTGATGATCTGCCGCTCCGGTGCAGGCACCGTCTGCGAATTGGCCGTCGCCGGTACCGCCTCGGTTTTGGTCCCGCTGCCTATCGGCAATGGCGAGCAGAAGCTCAACGCCCGTGAACTGGTAGCCGCCGGGGGAGCGGTCCTGGTTTCTGACGCCGAATTCACAAAGTCCTATATCACCGAAAATGTCATCAATCTGCTGGCCGATCAGCATAAACTTGAAAAGATGTCTCACGCCGCCGCCTCACTGGGGCAGCGCGACGCCGCGCAGATCATGGCGCGACGGATTATTGAAGAAGTTTCAACCCGCCGCCGTGCGGGTCAGGAAGGCTAGAACCATGGCACTGCGAGCCGACGAACTGAACTCCGATCTGGGCAAGGTGCACCTGATGGGTGTAGGCGGGGTTGGCGTATCAGCGGTTGCACGGCTGATGCTCGACTACGGACTGACCGTCTCCGGAACCGATGCCAAGGATCTGCCGGTGCTCGACGGGCTGCGCGAGCGAGGAGCACGCATCCATGTAGGCTACGATGCCGCGAACCTGGGTGACGCTGACACCGTGGTGATTTCCTCGATCATCAAAGCAGGCAATCCGGAATACGATGAAGCCGTGCGTCGCGGACTGCGCATCCTGCACCGCTCCGAAGGCCTGGAAGCAACGATGCGCGGCCACGAGAAGATCGTGGCCATCGCCGGCACCCACGGCAAGACCACCACCACTTCGCTGACCGCGCACATGCTCAAGACCATCGGCGCACGTCCAAGCTTCGCGGTAGGCGCGAACATTCCAAGCCTGGGCACCAACGCCGAACTCGGTGCCGGATCCTACTTTGTGGCGGAAGCCGACGAATCCGACGCCTCCTTCCTCAACTACCGGCCGGACGTCATCATCGTGACCAACGTAGAGGCCGATCACCTGGACCACTACGGCACTGCTGAAGCGGTGCACCAGGCCTTCGTCGACTTCGCTCGGCTGCTGCCAGCCGACGGCCTGCTGATCTGCTGCGCCGACGATGAAGGAGCCAATGCCTTGGCGCACAAGATGCGCGCAGAGCGCCCGGATATCCGGGTCCAGTCCTATGGCTTCAGTGAACATGCCGACCGCAGGCTGTCCGACGCCCGCGCCACCGACGATGGCCGGTTCACCGCGACCGTCGAATGGGGCAGCGGACAGAGCCGGATCATGGACCTGGCAGTGCCCGGCCAGCACAATTTGCTCAACGCGGCCGCTGCGCTGTCAGTCGGCATCGACGCAGGCGTGGACGTCGACGAAGCGCTGCAGGCGCTCTCCAGCTTTTCCGGTGCAGCCCGTCGGTTCGAATTCAAGGGAGAGGCTGCTGGTGTCCGGGTCTACGACGACTATGCGCACCACCCAACCGAAGTGCAGGCTGCTTTGACTGCAGGTCGCACCGTGGCAGGCAACGGCCGGCTGCACGTTGTTTTCCAGCCGCACCTGTTCAGCCGCACCCAGGAGTTCTACCGCCAATTTGCGCAGGCCTTGTCCTTGGCTGATTCGGTAGCCGTGCTGGATATCTATCCGGCACGTGAAGAGCCGATCGAAGGGGTAACCAGCGAATTGATTGCCTCGCGCATCGAAGTCCCGTCGCAGGTTCTGGTGCCGGCAGCCGCGGTTGCGCATGCGGTTGAGCAGGCCGAGCCGGGCGATGTCATCATGACCATTGGCGCTGGAGATGTTACCGCGCTGGGCCCAGACATCGTGAAGTCCCTGAGCTGACAACTTCCGTCCAGAGTCCCGGGCCGCAGTGATCGGCCCCATTCCGTCTACCAAGGTGATCCATGGGTGAAGCAGCAAAAGTCGTAGAACTTCCGGAGAACCCGGAGAAGAAGCGGCGCAAGATCCTGATTATTGTCGCGGCCTGCATTGTCGTGCTCAGCCTCGCTGCAGTTCTGATCTTGAGCTTCTCGCCGGTGATCGCTGCCAAGAAGATTGAAGTCGCTGGCACCAAGCTGGTGGATTCCAAGAAGTTGGGGGAGTCCCTGGAACCGCTGAAGGGCACCCCGCTGCCGCGGATCTCCGAAGCCAAGGTCCAGGAGCTCATCGGAGACCAGCCCGCCATCGATGAGATCGTAGTCAAGGCGCAGATGCCCAATACCTTGGTGGTGGAGGTGATCGAAGCCGTCCCGGTGGCGATCTTGCTGGAGGGCAAGAAGGAATACCTGGTTTCCGAGACAGGCAAGAAGCTTCGCACCGTCGGCAAGAAGGACAAGGACAAGCTTCCCAAGATTAAGGCCAGTGACGTCACTGCCGATGCTGAGCAGTTTGAGCTGCTGACCGGTATCTTGAGCACGGTTGACAAGAAAGTGCTCGAAGAAGTGTCAACCGCATCGCTGTCCAAGGCCGGCTTTGCCGAATTGGCATTACCGAAGAACCGCACGTTGATTTGGGGAGACGCGAAGAAGGCGGCCCTGAAAAATGAAGTTGCACTGATTTTCTTGAAAGAGCTCGAGAAAAAGCATGCGGCCAAGACGACGATCGACGTCACCAACCCGGAAAATCCCGTGGTGTATTAAGTCGCGGCGCTCTGGGCGCGGGAAGACCAATAAGCCAAGAAATTCTGGAAAGATAGTCTTGAATAAGCGACACGCCTAGGCGGTCGTTGCAGAAAGACCACTCGACTCATAGCGTTTCTAATAACGACAGCTTGACAGATTCTTAACCTTAAGGCTAAAGGTTAAGGTTTTTGGCTGGAGTCGTGAAATATGTAGCACATCTAACAAGGGAAGCGGGACGTGGCAGCTCCACAGAATTACCTCGCGGTCATTAAAGTCGTCGGAATCGGCGGTGGCGGTGTAAACGCAGTCAATCGAATGATCGAAGTCGGTCTCAAGGGCGTGGAATTCATCGCCATTAACACCGATGCCCAGGCTCTGCTTATGAGTGATGCCGACGTCAAACTGGACGTAGGACGCGAACTGACTCGTGGCCTGGGCGCTGGCGCCAACCCGGATGTGGGACGCCAGGCAGCAGAAGATCACGTAGAAGAAATCGAAGATGTCTTGCGCGGCGCCGACATGGTCTTCGTGACCGCCGGCGAAGGCGGCGGCACCGGTACCGGTGGCGCGCCGGTCGTGGCACGCATCGCCCGCTCGCTTGGTGCGCTGACCATCGGTGTGGTCACCCGTCCATTCACCTTCGAAGGCCGTCGTCGTGCGAACTCCGCCGAGTCGGGAATCGAAGCTCTGCGTGACGAAGTCGATACCCTCATTGTTATCCCTAACGATCGACTGCTCTCCATTTCGGACCGCAACGTATCGGTGCTGGACGCATTCCGCCAGGCAGACCAGGTTCTGCTCTCCGGTGTTCAGGGCATCACCGACTTGATCACCACCTCGGGTCTGATCAACCTCGACTTCGCCGACGTGAAGTCCGTCATGCAGGGCGCAGGCTCGGCATTGATGGGCATCGGGTCGGCGCGGGGCGAAGATCGCGCAGTGAAGGCCGCCGAATTGGCTATCGCTTCGCCATTGCTCGAAGCTTCCATCGATGGCGCCCATGGCGTTCTGCTCTCCATCCAGGGCGGCTCGGATCTCGGCCTGTTCGAAATCAACGAAGCTGCACGTCTGGTGCAGGAAGTTGCCCACCCGGAAGCCAACATCATCTTCGGTGCCGTCATCGACGACGCCCTGGGCGATGAAGCACGCGTCACCGTGATTGCTGCCGGCTTCGACGAGCCAGATGTCACCAGCAAGCCAATGGCCCCGGCCGCAGCAAAGCCAGCTGTGTCCTTGCGCCCGGCCGAACAGGTGCCAGCAAGCATTCCTGAAACCCCGGCAACGGCTCCAACCGAAGCTGCGAATCCAGCCCAGCCTGCCCAGGAGAAGCCAGCTGCCGCAGAGCAGTCCAGCTCCTTCCAGGACCTTCCAGATGTTGTCGACTCGGACCTGAACGGCTCGAACGACGACCTGGATGTCCCGGACTTCCTGAAGTAAAAACAGCAAGAAGCTGAGCAGTGCTACATTTCGCGTCGAACCTCGATCCGAGTATCCAACTGGCATTCACTTCGCAGGCCGAGGGCAACCTCGCCCTGCACGTGAACGACGATCCCCGCCTCGTGGCGGAGAACCGGGCCAGGCTGGAAGACTTGATCGGGGTTCGACGCTTCTCGCTGAACTTCATGAACCAGGTGCACTCCGCCGATGTCCATGAAGTGCAGCCGGTGCAACGCAAGTCCTGGCTGGAACCAGCAGCGCCAACTTGCGACGGCTTGCTGGACGCCACGGGTGCCCAACCCCTGGCGGTAATGGTGGCCGATTGCCTTCCGGTTCTGTTCGTTGGCCGGAACTCGCAAAGCGGGCAGACCCTGAGTGCGGCGACCCACGCTGGGCGGCGCGGTCTGCTCGACGGGATTCTGGAAAATACCGTCGAGGCCCTGAGAGCCCATGGTGCCGATGTGATGGAAGCTGTGATTGGCCCATCGATCTGCGGGCGATGCTATGAAGTTCCCGAAGATATGGCCCAGGAATCCGAGCAGTTGCGACCCGGGATTCGCACCGCGACGCGCTGGGGAACTCCGGGACTGGATCTTCCGGCGTCAGCCGAAGATGAGCTGCACGGACTCGGAGTCGATGTCCGGCAATCCGGAGTCTGCACTTTGGAAGATGAGAACTACTATTCCTACCGACGCTCAAGCCGTTCCGGACGCCTTGCCGGTCTCATCTGGACCGCTGCGTAGGCGTGCGCGACACACCGCCAATAATTGAACGAATGAACGATGCCAGCATTATTTTGTGCGGTAGCGTCGAAGTTAGCGGAAGCATGCAATGGGGTTGCATGCATGGGATAAACGAGGAGAAACATCGTGGCTGACGGACTGCGTAAGGCAATGGTCTATCTCGGCTTGGCGGATGCCGTCGAGCAGGACGAGACCCAGACACAAAACGCTGAGCCCAAAACCCAAGTTCGGGTGGTTGAGGACACTGCTCCGAAGCGACCTGCCGAAGCCCCACGCCCACAGCCTGCCGCGAGGCCAGCTGCGCCGCAAACTCAAGCTAGAGAACCAGAGACGGAATACCGTGCTCCGGTCACCCCTATTAAGCGTGCCCCTTCAGTACGGGATGAGGATTCCGAATTGCGTCAGATTACTACCGTCCACCCTCGTTCTTACAACGATGCCAAGATCATCGGTGAGAACTTCCGTGACGGCATCCCGGTGATTATGAATGTCACCGACATGGGTGAAACCGATGCCAAGCGCCTCGTAGACTTCTCGGCGGGTCTTGTTTTCGCCCTGCATGGCTCTATCGAGCGAGTTACGAACAAAGTCTTCCTGCTCTCGCCGGCAACCGTTGAGGTTCTCGGTGAAGACCGCAAGCAGTCCGAAGCGCAAGCAACCTTCTTTAACCAGAGCTAAGACACCAGGAGCAAACGCACAAAATGGTGTTCGGGATCATCTATCTCGCGTTAGCCATCCTCCAAATTCTGCTTTTGATGAGAATTGTGTTGGATGTAACGGAAAGCTTTGCTCGCCACTGGCGACCCAAAGGCATCGCATTGATTGTCGCAAGTGCAATCGTGTCAATTACCGATCCTCCGCTGCGTTGGTTGCGCCGGAAGATCAAACCCCTAGATCTTGGCGGAATCCGCCTTGACCTGTCGTTTCTTGTGTTGTTTATCGTCGTAATCATTCTTAAAGCGGTGGTAGGTAACCTTGGGGTCAGTACAGGGATCTGATTAGGGCATTTCCGTGCTTCACGGGATTGTCCTGAACAGTCAAAAGCTGTAGATTCAGAGAATAAGAGACTCGCGCGAAAGCTCGATTTCGTAATAATTGTCCAAATCGTTATATCCTTTAGGAAATGGTGCTCCGACTTCACCGGTCGCGACACTGACAAAAACGGTAAGTGTTTCGCAAGGCAAGACAATGGTCGTGCGGAAATGATCCCAGTATTGAGGTGACCCAATGGCTCTTACGCCAGAAGACGTAGTCAATAAGCGGTTTCAGCCGACCAAGTTCCGTGAAGGCTACGACCAAGACGAGGTAGATGACTTCCTCGACGAAATCGTTGTGGAACTGCGTCGCCTAACCGGTGAGAACGAGGCTCTGCGCAGCCGCCTTGCCGAACTCGGCGAAGATGCGGGTTCAGTATCGAAGGAACAGGCTGTTCCTGCGCCGGTATCGGCCGCTCCAGCTACTCCTGCTGCCAAGCCAGCTGAAGAGAAGAAGGCAGAAGCCAAGCCTGCAGAGCCCGCAAAGGCAGAAACCCCGGCTGCCAAGCCAGCCGAGGAAAAGAAGTCCGAAGCAAAGCCAGCTGCCGCAGAGAAGGCACCTGCAGCTCCGGCCGCGGCAGCGGCACCAGCTGCAGCTCCGCGCACCGAATCCGCAGAATCTGCCGCCAACGTGCTGTCCATGGCTCAGCGCCTGCACGACGAATACGTCGCCGCCGGTGTCGAGCAGCGCGACAAGATCATCTCCGAAGCGAAGACCGAAGCCAACACCTTGGTCACTACCGCTGAAGAGAAGAGCCGCAAGACCCTCTCGGCACTTGAGCAGCAGAAGTCGGTACTGGAGCGCAAGCTCGAGCAGCTGCGTGGCTTCGAACGCGACTACCGTGCTCGCCTGAAGACCTACATCGAAGGACAGCTGCGCGACCTTGAATCCCAGGGTTCGATTGATGCTGGCGCAGCAGGCAAGACCAACTAGTCGCTGACAGTTCATGGCTTGATCTAGCTATCAAGTAAGATCAACGGTGGTGTACGGATTTACTCCGGTCACCACCGTTGACGTTTAAGAGGAAATCATGGGTACCACTGTGGACGCAGTTCAATCCGGGAGCACGGGCGCTAAGGCCAGGAAATACGTAGGCCTTGGCCTTGTGATCGCTCTGATTGCGCTGGTATTGGACCAATCGGTCAAGATTATCGTTGAGCAGAACATGCGGCTTGGGCAGTCGATCGAAGTGATTCCCGGGTTCTTCAACATCCACTACATCCTGAATCCCGGTGCAGCGTTCTCCATTGGCGAAGACTTCACGATCGTCTTTGCGATCCTGCAATCCGCTGTGGCTATCTATGTCATCTACCTGCTCTTACGCAAGGTGCTAGCCAGAAGCTGGGCCATTGCCCTGGGCTGTCTGCTCGGAGGCGTGCTGGGCAATGTCGTGGACCGGCTCTTCCGTGAACCGGGTTTCGGATTCGGGCATGTGGTGGACATGCTGTCCGTCAACCACTTCGCGATCTTCAATGTCGCAGACTCGTTCATTGTCTGCTCCATGATCGCCGTGGCGTACATGCTCATCCGTGGCCGCAACCTGGATGGCAGCATTGGCGATCCTCCCAAGAAGGACCAGGCGGATAAGGGCGAAGCAGAACCAAGCGCATGATCTCGAAGGAAACCGCCATACACGAACTGCTGGTCGAACCAGCCGATGCCGGCACGCGCCTTGATGCCTATATCTCCCGATCCCTGCAGATCCCGCGAACCTTGTCCGCTAGCCTCTGCAAGGATTCGCAGATCCAGGTCAACGGGCGCACCATTACCAAATCCTTGAAAATCAAGGCGGGCGACCGGCTGGTTGTCACCATCCCGCCGCAGGCAGACCCATTAGAAATTAAGGTTGAGAAAGTGGAAGAGCTGAAGATTGTCGCGGACGACGATGACTATGTGGTCATCGACAAGCCCGTGGGCGTCGCAGCCCATCCATCCCCAGGCTGGGTCGGCCCGACAGTGGTCGGCGCACTCATGGCCGAGGGGTACAACATCACCACTTCCGGTGCCGCCGAACGCCAAGGCATCGTGCACCGCCTGGACGTGGGTACCAGCGGCCTGATGGTGGTAGCGAAGACCGAACGCGCCTATACCGAATTGAAACGCGCCTTCAAGGAACGCACCCCGAAGAAGATCTACCACGCGGTAGTGCAGGGCTTGCCCGACCCGATGGAGGGCACCATCGACGCGCCGATCGGACGCCATCCGGGCCACGACTGGAAGTTCGCCGTCCTGGAAGGCGGACGCGACTCGGTCACCCACTACAAGGTCATCGAAGCCTTTGGCCGGGCCTCTCTGGTCGAGGTGCATCTGGAAACCGGACGCACCCACCAGATCCGTGTCCACTTCTCGGCCTTCGGCCATCCCTGCGCCGGAGACCAGACCTACGGCGCGGATCCCAAGCTGGGGGCCGCCCTGGGCCTGACCCGCCAGTGGCTTCATGCCAAGCGGCTGGGCTTTTCCCATCCGGTGACCGGCCAGTGGATGGAATACGAAAGCGAATATCCTACGGATCTGGCAGGGGCCGTCGAGCTGCTTCGCGACGGCGGATACTAGCCTCCTAGGTGCTGCTGGCCACTGGCCGTCAGCACCCTGTGTCGCGCTAGCCACAGCACCGCGCCGAGGTGAGCCCAAGACCAGGAATGATCGCTAGACTGGTTGGGTGAGTGCTACACGTGACGGATTTGTCCATCTACATACCCACACCGAATACTCCATGCTGGATGGTGCGGCGCGGCTTGGCGAACTCTTCGCTGAAGCCAACCGGCAGGGCATGGAAGCCATGGCGATTACCGACCATGGATATCTGTTCGGTGCCTTCGATTTCTGGCGCCAGGCCACCGGCGCCGGCGTCAAGCCGATCATCGGTGTCGAAGCCTATGTCACCCCCGGCACCGCACGCGATGACAAGACCCGCGTGAAATGGCGCACCGACGAATCCCAAAAGGGCGATGACGTCTCCGGTGGCGGCCTCTACAACCACATGACCTTGCTCTCGTACAACAACAAGGGCATGGACAACCTCTTCAAGGGTTCCTCCCGCGCCTCGCTGGACTCCGTGTTCGGCAAATACCCCCGTTGGGACCGCGAGCTGCTCAACGACCACCACGAAGGCATCATTGCCACCACCGGCTGCCCTTCGGGTGAAGTGCAGACCAAGCTCCGCCTGGGCCAGTACGACGCTGCCAAGGCCGCCGCGGCAGAACTGCAGGATCTGTTCGGCAAGGAAAACTACTACTGCGAGATCATGGACCACGGTCTGGAGATCGAACGCCGCATCACCAAGGACTTGCTGCGCCTGGCCAAGGAACTGGACATTCCGCTGGTGGCCACCAACGACCTGCACTACACCCACGAATCCGATGCCAAGGCCCACGAAGCGCTGCTGGCCATCAACTCCGGATCCACGCTCGACGAGCCCACCTACGACCAGGGCGGCAACCGCTTCGCCTTCTCCGGCACCGGCTACTACCTGAAGTCGGCGCGCGAGATGCGCGAGCTGTTCAAGGAATTGCCGCAAGCCTGCGACAACACCCTGGAGATCGCAGACCGTGTTGAAGTCTCCTTCGACACCAACGCCAACTACATGCCGAAGTTCCCCTGCCCGCCGGGGGAGGACGAGACCAGCTGGCTGATCAAGGAAGTCGACAAGGGGCTGCACTACCGCTATCCGAACGGCATCCCGGAAGAGTCGCGCAAGCAGGCGGACTACGAGCTGGACGTCATCATCAAGATGGGCTTCCCCGGATACTTCCTGGTGGTGGCCGACTTCATCAACTGGTCCAAGGACCACGGCATCCGCGTAGGCCCGGGACGCGGTTCCGGTGCAGGCTCCATGGTCGCCTACGCCATGCGCATCACCGACCTCGACCCGCTGAGGCACGGCCTGATCTTCGAGCGCTTCCTGAACCCGGAACGTGTTTCCATGCCCGACTTCGACGTCGACTTCGATGATCGCCGCCGTTCCGAGGTCATCAAGTACGTGACCGAAAAGTACGGCGATGAGCGCGTATCGATGATCGTGACCTACGGCTCGATCAAGACCAAGCAGGCGCTGAAGGACTCCTCGCGCGTGCTCGGCTATCCGTTCAGCATGGGCGAATCCCTGACCAAGGCGCTGCCGCCGGCGGTGATGGCCAAGGACATCCCGCTCAACGACATCGACAATCCGGAATCCAAGCGCTACTCCGAAGCCGGGGATTTCCGCAACCTGGTCGCCAATGACCCTGAAGCGGCGCGCGTCTTCGAAACCGCCAAGGGCCTGGAAGGGCTGAAGCGCCAGTGGGGCGTGCACGCAGCCGGCGTGATCATGAGCTCGGACCCGATCATCAACGTCATCCCGATCATGCGCCGTATCCAGGATGGCCAGGTCATTACCCAGTTCGACTACCCGACCTGCGAAGGCCTGGGGCTGATCAAGATGGACTTCCTGGGGTTGCGCAACCTCACCATCATTTCCGATGCCCTGGAGAACATCGAGTACAACACCGGCAAGAAAATCGACCTCGAAACCCTGACCATCGAGGATCCCGAGGCCTATAAGCTGCTGGCCCGTGGAGACACCCTGGGCGTGTTCCAGCTCGATGGCGGTCCGATGCGCTCGCTGCTGAAGATGATGCGCCCGGATAACTTCGAAGATATTTCCGCAGTGATTGCGCTGTACCGCCCGGGCCCGATGGGCGCCAACTCGCACACCAACTATGCGCTGCGCAAGACCGGGTTGCAGGAAGTCACCCCAATCCACCCGGAGCTCGCCGAGCCACTGGAAGAAATCCTCGGTGGCACCTACGGCCTGATCGTGTACCAGGAGCAGGTTATGGCTATTGCGCAGAAGCTGGCCGGCTACTCGCTGGGCCAGGCGGACATCCTGCGCCGCGCCATGGGCAAGAAGAAGAAAGCCGAGCTGGACAAGCAGTTCGCCGGCTTCAAGCAGGGCATGAACGACAACGGCTACTCCGATGAGGCCGTGCAGACCCTGTGGGACATCCTGCTGCCCTTCTCCGATTACGCGTTCAACAAAGCCCACTCGGCGGCCTACGGCGTCGTCTCCTACTGGACCGCCTACCTCAAGGCGCACTACCCGGCCGAATACATGGCCGCGCTGCTGACCTCGGTGGGCGATGACAAGGACAAGCTGGCGCTGTACCTGAACGAGTGCCGCCACATCGGCATCACCGTGCTGCCGCCGGATGTCAACGAATCGGCATTGAACTTCACCCCAGTGGGCAAGGACATCCGTTTCGGCATGGGCGCGATCCGCAACGTCGGCACCAACGCGGTGGCTGGCATGGTTGAAGCCCGCACGGAGAAGGGCCACTACAACGACTTCAACGATTTCCTGGGCAAGGTCCCGGCCGTGGTCTGCAACAAGCGGACCATTGAATCGCTGATCAAGGCCGGCGCCTTCGACTCCATGAAGCATCCGCGCCGGGCACTGGTTGCCATCCACGAAGAAGCCGTGGATTCGGTGATCCAGGTCAAGCGCAACGAGGCCGCCAACCAGTTCGACCTGTTCAGCGCCCTGGGCGCCGAGGAATCCTCCGAGTCCATGCATGTGGCGATCCCCGATATCCCCGACTGGGACAAGAAGGAAAAGCTGGCCTACGAGCGCGACATGCTCGGCCTGTACGTCTCCGACCACCCGCTGCAGGGCCTGGGCTCCGCCCTGGAACAGTACGCCGACATGCCGGTCACGCACGTGCTCTCGGACGACGGCCCGCAGGATGGCCACATCATTTCGATCGCCGGCATGATTTCCGGCCTGCAGCGCCGCATCGCCAAGAAGAGCGGCAACCCCTATGCCCGCTGCGAGATCGAGGACCTCTCCGGCTCGATGGAAGTCATGTTCTTCGGCCAGGCCTACCAGCCGATCGCCGAGGTCCTGGCCGATGACCTGATCGTGGTGGTCAAGGGACGCGTGCAGCGCCGCGATGACGGCTCGATCACCCTGAACGCCCAGGAAATGATGATCCCGGAAATTTCAGAGGATGCCAACGGGGGACCGGTAGTCATCGGCATCCCGACCCACAAGGCCACCGAAACCCTGGTGCAGAAGCTCGGCGATGTGCTGCGCACGCACGGCGGCAACACCGAGGTGCGGGTCAAGCTCACCGGCAGCCGCGGCACCTCGCTGATGCGCCTGGGCATGAACTTCCGGGTCAACCCGAACCCCGCGCTGTTCGGCGATTTGAAGGTCCTGCTCGGCCCGCACTGCCTGGACGTGTAGGAACCCGAATAGCCGACCCGATGACCGGGGAAGGTAACTAATAAAACCTTCCCCGGCCATCGGCGTTAAACTAGGACGGTGAGCACTATTCCAGAAACTGAATTCTCGGCACTCGCCACCCTCGATTGGCGCAACGAATCCCTGAGCTACGCGCAGCTGAAGGCCAAGCTGCCCCGCCCGGCGGTGAACTCCCAGACCGCTGCCGACACCGTGCAGCAGATCATCGACGATGTCCGCGCCCATGGCATGGAGACGCTCAAGGACCTGGCCAAGCGCTTTGACCATGTCGAGCTGGAACACACTCGCGTGCCGCAGCACGAACTGGACCGTGCCCTGGAAGAACTGGACCCGAAGGTCCGCCTGGCATTGGAAGAATCCATTGACCGAGCCCGCGTCTTCGCCAAGGCCCAGCGCCCAGACGACGCCGAAGTCCGCTACGCCAACGGTGCAACCGTCACCCAGCGGTGGGTTCCGGTGCGCCGCGTCGGCTTGTACGTCCCAGGCGGCCTGGCCGTCTATCCTTCCTCGGTCATCATGAATGCGGTGCCTGCCCAGGCTGCCGGGGTCAGCTCGCTGGCCCTGGCCAGCCCGCCGCAGAAGGAATTTGGCGGCCTGCCGCACCCAACTATCCTGGCTGCGGCCAAGCTGCTGGGCATCAATGAGGTGCACGCCATGGGCGGCGCCCAGGCAGTGGCAGCGTTCGCCTACGGGGTGGAGGTGCCTGACGACGAACGCGGCGGCATCGAACCGGTGGACGTGATCTCCGGTCCGGGCAACGTGTTCGTGGCCACCGCCAAGCGCTTGGTGAAGGGCGTGGTGGGAATCGACGCTGAAGCAGGTCCCACGGAAATTGCCATCCTCGCCGATCAGGGAGCCGAGCCGGGCTTTGTCGCTGCCGACATGATCTCGCAGGCAGAACACGATGCCAACGCCGCGGCCGTGCTGATCACCGATTCGCCAGAGCTGGCTGCCGGCGTGCGCAAGGAACTTGACAAGCAGGTTGCCGCCACGAGGCACGCGGCCCGCGTGACCGAAGCGCTCTCCGGTACCCAGTCTGCCATCATCCTGGTCAAGGACCTGGAGCAGGGCATCGAGGTGTGCAATGCGTACGCTGCCGAGCACCTGGAAATCATGGTGGCCGAGGCAGAAGCCACCGCCGCCCGCATCACCGCGGCCGGTGCCGTTTTCGTCGGAGCCTATGCTCCGGTGTCACTGGGCGACTACTGTGCAGGTTCCAACCACGTGCTGCCAACCAGCGGCACGGCGCTGCACGCCTCCGGCTTGAACGTGAATACCTTCTTGAAAGCCATCCAGGTGATCAACTACGACAAGGCGGCACTGGGCGAAGTGGCCGCTCACGTGATTAATCTGGCCAATGCCGAGGACCTGCCGGCCCATGGCGACGCTGTCGCGGTGCGAAACGCGCAGTAGGCGCTAAACTGTTAGGTGACATGAGTTGATTCTTGCCACCTCAGGGTGCGTGCGAATGCTTCTTGGGCTACAGATGGAGGTGCCGTGAACTGCCCGTATTGCCGCAATGCGGATTCTCGAGTGGTCGATAGTCGAGTTGCCGACGACGGCGTCTCCATCCGGCGCCGCCGCCAGTGCACTGCCTGCTCGCGCCGATTCACCACTACCGAAACTGCGAGCCTGAATGTGCTCAAGCAGTCCGGTGCCGTAGAACCGTTCTCGCGCAACAAGGTGATCAACGGTGTCCGCAAGGCCTGCCAGGGCCGTCCGGTCACCGATCACGATCTGGCGATCCTGGCCCAGGAAGTCGAAGAGGCGGTCAGGACCTCGGGCGCCGCTGAAATCCCGGCGCACCAAGTGGGGCTGGCCATCTTGGAGCCGCTGTCGCGCCTTGACGAAGTCGCCTATCTTCGCTTTGCCAGCGTTTACCACAACTTCCAGTCGCTGACTGATTTCGAGACGGCAATTGCCCGGCTGCGCGATCGCCGCAGCAAGGCTCCGCAGGGAACCCAGCGTCCGCTGTCAGCCGACTAGCAATCCTTGCACACAGCACAACGCCAGTGCTCGGAACCTTTAAAAGTTTTCGGGCACTGGCGTTTGCCGTAGGCATTAAAGTGATTATGGCAGGGTGAGGATTTCCGCGCCGTCGTCGGTGACGAGCAGTGTGTGCTCGAACTGCGCGGTGCGCTTCTTGTCCTTGGTGGTCACAGTCCAGTCGTCCTCCCACATATCCCATTCGATGGTGCCCAAGGTGAGCATCGGCTCGATGGTGAAGACCATGCCTGGCTCAATCAGGGTGTTGTAGGCAGGAGCCGCATCATAGTGCGGAATGATCAAGCCGGAGTGGAAGGCTTCGCCCACGCCGTGGCCGGTGAAGTCCCGGACCACGCCGTAGCCGAACCGCTTGGCGTAGGTTTCAATGCTTCGGCCGATGACGTTGATCTCGCGTCCTGGCATCACGGCCTTGATGGCGCGCTTCAGCGAATTCTCGGTGCGCTCAACCAGCAGACGGGATTCTTCATCCACGTCGCCGACCAGGAAGGTGGCGTTGTTGTCTCCGTGAACTCCGCCAATATAAGCGGTGATATCGATATTGATGATGTCCCCATCTTGCAGCACGGTTGTGTCCGGGATGCCGTGGCAGATGACTTCGTTCAGTGAAGAGCACAGCGACTTGGGGAATCCGCGGTAGCCCAAGGTTGAGGGGTAGGCGTTGTGATCCATGAGGAATTCATGGCCAAGGCGATCCAGCTGATCCGTGGTTACCCCTGGCTGGCAGGCCTTGCCTACTTCCTGCAGCGCCTGGGCGGCAATCTTGGAAGCTACCCGGATGCGCTCGATGACTTCTGGGCTTTTGATTTCCGGGGCCGTGTTGGCGGCAGGTTCCTTCTTGCCAACGTATTCGGGACGTTCGATGTGTTTCGGTACCGGAAGTTCCGGGGATACCGTGCCGGCGGTGAGATTTCCAAGTGGTGCAGTTGAAGCAATAGCCATGCTTTTATTCTAGCTACAGGTATCTTCGGCTTCACCAAGAGATAGCCGAAAGAACTGGTGGTGTTGCACCTATTTTCCACCCGGTGGGATACCGTGGAAGCAACAGCAGGTTTCGAAATTAGAGGAGTTTTCCATGAGCTCAGTTGGCACCCCGGGCGAAGGCCAGTACTGGTATAACGTCTCAACCAAGACCGTGGAGAAGGGGCCGCAGTCGGATTGGTCGCAATTGCTCGGCCCATATGACACGGTTGCTGAAGCCGAAGCCGCGATGGCGAAGGTCCAGGCCCGCAATGAAGCCTGGGACGAGGCGGAGGAAGACGACCAGTAGCCGTTGAAGGCACCGGTCCCAGCGGTGCTGTGAACGGCAGAATGGTGCGCTTCCGGGTTGGGCAACCTGGAAGCGCACCATTGTGCTAAGCGGCGTGAGCCAGTCTCATTCCTTGAATTCGTACTCTGTCGACGGGAACGTGCCAGCCACTACGTCCTGGTGGTATTCGCGCACCGCGGTGCCGATAACCTCACGCAGATCTGCGTACTTCTTGACGAACCGTGGGGTGCGGCCCCCGCCAAGGCCAAGCATGTCCTGCCAGACCAGGACCTGTCCGGTGGTGGAGTTGCCGGCGCCGATGCCAATGGTCGGGACCTTCAGCGCTGCATCGATTTCGGCGGCGGCCGGGCTTGGCACCATTTCCATCAGGATGCAGAAAGCGCCGGCATCTTGCAATGCCACAGCGTCGTGCTTCATCTGCGCGACGGCATCGCCGCGGCCCTGCACGCGGTACCCGCCCAAAGCATGCTCGGACTGCGGGGTGAACCCGATGTGCCCGATGACGGGTACACCGGCAAGGACCATGGCGCGAACGTGCTCGGCGTAGTGCGCGGTGCCTTCCATCTTGACCGCGTGGGCATGGCCTTCCTTCATCAGGCGCACCGCGGTGGCCACGGCCTGTGCCGGGGACTGCTCGTAGCTGCCAAACGGCAGGTCGGCGACGACCAGCGCGCGCTTGGCGCCATTGGCAACAGCTTTGGTGAAGACGATCATTTCGTCGAGGCTGATCGGCAGCGTGGACTCGTAGCCGAGGACGGTATTGGCGGCTGAGTCGCCAACCAGCAGGATCTCGATCCCCGCCGAATCGAAAATTTCGGCCATCATGACGTCATAAGCAGTTAACATCGCGAATTTTTCGCCATTGTCCTTGGCCTTCTGCAAATGATGAAGTCGGATACGGGACGGGCCTTTTTCAGGATTCCCTAGGTATGGTTGTGGCATGAAACGACTTTATCGCACTTGGACAGGGCGATGCAGATCGTTGGGACCGTCCTGAACCGATATAGTGTTGCCACAGGTCAATTTTCTTGCCGGTTGTGATCAGCGCCGGATATCAGAATCCCGAAGGTGGTGGAAAATGGATCGTCAGCAGGAATTCGTACTGCGCACCATTGAAGAACGCGACGTTCGATTTGTGCGAATGTGGTTTACCGACGTGGTTGGTTCACTCAAGTCCGTGGCCCTGGCTCCTGCTGAAGTTGAAGATGCTTTCGAAGAAGGTCTGGGCTTTGACGGTTCCTCCATTGACGGACTGTCCCGGATCTCGGAATCTGACATGCTGCTTCAGCCCGATCCTGCCACCTTCCAGATTCTTCCTTGGCGTGGCGAGGTTGAACCGACCTCCCGCATGTTCTGCGACATCCTGACTCCGGAAGGCCAGCCATCCAATGCCGATCCGCGCCAGGTGCTCAAGCGCCAGCTGGCCGAAGCATCGAACATGGGCTTCACTTGCTACACCCATCCGGAGATCGAATTCTATTTGCTGAAGAACGATCAGCTGGATGCCAATGGCCGTCCGCAGCCGATCGACAACGGCGGCTACTTCGACCATGTGCCAGATGGCGTGGGACAGGACTTCCGCCGCGCGTCGGTGACCACGCTGGAAGCCTTGGGCATTTCGGTGGAGTTCTCCCACCATGAAACCGGCCCTGGCCAGAACGAAATCGACTTGCGCTACGCCGATGCGCTGCAGACCGCCGACAACATCATGACCTTCCGTACCGTCATCAAGGAGATGGCGATGCAGAAGGGCATCCACGCGACCTTCATGCCCAAGCCGTTTGCCGACCATCCGGGCAGCGGCATGCACACCCACTTCTCATTGTTCGAAGGCGATGCGAACGCGTTCTTCGAAGCCGGCCGTGAATACCAGCTCTCCGATGTGGCGCGCTCCTTCATCGCAGGCATCCTGCACCACGCGCCAGAAATGACCGCCATCACCAACCAGTACGTGAATTCGTACAAGCGCTTGTGGGGCGGGGGAGAAGCGCCGAGCCACCGTTCGTGGGGACACAACAACCGTTCGGCACTGGTCCGCGTGCCGCTGTACAAGCCGGGCAAAGGCCAGTCGGCCCGCGTGGAATACCGCGGCATCGACTCGGCAGCGAACCCGTACCTCGCCTATGCTGTATTGCTCGGTGCCGGCCTGAAGGGCATCCGGGAAGGCTACGAGCTGGAAGAGCCGACCGAGGACGATGTCTGGAGCCTGTCCACGGCGGAACGCCGTGCTTCGGGCCACGTTCCGCTGCCCGGCAGCCTGCACGACGCATTGCGCGCCATGGAAGAGTCGGAACTCATGGCCGAGATCCTCGGCGAACAGGTATTCAACTCTTTCTTGTCGAACAAGCGCACCGAATGGGAAGAGTACCGCCAGGTCATCACCCCATACGAACTGAACAAGTATTTGGGAATCCTCTAGAGACTTCGCCGCGTGAAGCTGCGCGGCGAAATGCGGGAGAACACGAGAAACCATGCCGGAAGTACCCTCGCGAGCATTGATCAACGCTGGCTTCAGCGACGTCGAACGGGCCAAGAATTTCCTTCAATCCAAGGAATTGTCCAAGATTGATCCCCACCTGATCGTGAGCAAGATGGCGCACGCGCCTGATCCGGATCAGGCGCTGCTGCTGGCGCTGAGGTTGGTTGACCGGCATCCGGAAGCCATCGACATCTTCATGGAGCCGGGCAGCTGCCAAGGGCTGGTCAGGCTCCTGGGCAGCTCGTCGGCGTTGGGCGAGTTCCTCATACGCTGCCCAGAGGCCTTGGACATCGTCCGCCAAGCTCCTCCGGGCGAATTCGCGTCCGTTTCCTCCGAACAACTGGTCGAGGACTTGCTGGCTTCCATCGAGGCCAAGGAATCAGAGGGCGGGCACTGGGTTTCTTCCTATACCGGCACTGAAGCACGCCAGCGTTTGCGCACAGCCTATCGAAAGGCCTTGCTATCGCTGGCACACCGGGACTTGGGATCGACCCAGCCGCAGCGCATCCTGCCCAAGGTTGCCGCCGAACTGGCCGATATGGCTGGGGCCGCGCTCGAAGGGGCCCTGGCCATTGCCCGGGCTGAAGCCGCCGAACAATATGATGCGGACGACGTCGACCGGGTGAAGATCACCGTCATCGGCATGGGCAAATGCGGTGCACGTGAACTGAACTACATCTCTGACGTGGATGTCATCTATGTCCATGATTCAGCCTTGGGCATGGACGAAGACCTCGCCGCCGCGATCGCCACGGTGATCTGCGGCAACGCCGCGCGTGCGGTGATGGTGCCTGGACCCGAGCCGATGCTGTGGGAGGTGGACGCGAATCTCCGCCCCGAGGGCAAGGACGGGGCGTTGACCCGTACGCTCTCTTCCCATGAAGCGTACTACCGGCGTTGGGCCCACTCATGGGAATTCCAAGCCTTGCTCAAGGCCCGCGCCATTGCCGGAGACAAGGAACTGGGACGCTCCTACGAGCGCATGGTCTCGCCCATGGTGTGGTCCAGTTCTGAACGCGAGGGTTTTGTCGAATCGGTCCAAGCGATGCGCCGCCGCGTCAGCGACAACATCGACAAGCAAGACGTCGCGTGGCAGATCAAGCTCGGCCCCGGCGGACTGCGCGACGTCGAATTCACAGTCCAGCTGCTCCAGCTTGTCCATGGACGTGTGGAACCCGCCATTCAGGTGGCAACAACCACCCTGGCCATCCAGGCCATGAGCGACACCGGCTACATTGGCCGTGACGATGCCACGAATTTCGACGACTCCTACCGTTTCCTGCGTTTGCTGGAGCACCGAATCCAGCTCAGCCAATTGCGCCGAACCCATTTGATGCCCCGGGCCGAAAATGCCCAGCGCGTACTGGCGCGATCAATTCGCGGTGCTGGAGACCTGCAGCCGAGCAGCCCGGAGAAGCTGATGCGCCGGTGGAATGAAACCAAGCGCATGGTGCGTTCGCTGCACGAGCGTATTTTCTACCGGCCGCTGCTGGTGAGCAGTTCCAACCTCTCGGCCGATGACGTCAGGCTTACCGCAGAATCCGCGCAGGCCCGACTGCGCGCCCTGGGTTATCTCGACCCCAAGGCAGCGATGCGGCATATCGAAGCCTTGACCGGTGGGGTATCGCGCAGCGCCTCCCTGCAGCGGCAATTGCTGCCGGTGCTCTTGGACTGGTTTGCCCGCGGGGTGGACCCGGACGCAGGTTTGCTGGGCTTCCGCAGGCTCTCCGAAGCGCTGGGCAAGTCCCATTGGTTCCTCGGCATGCTGCGTGATACGAATGCAGCCGCCGAGCGATTGAGCCATCTGCTGTCGAACACGCGCTTCCTGACTGATCTGCTGGCCAATGAGCCTGCCGCAGCCGCCTGGCTGGGCTCTGATGCCTCCTTGGCGCCGCAGACCTTCGAGAACTTGCTGCAGCAGAACACTTCCATCATCCATCGCACGAAACAGCCCGAGGCGGCCATCCGGATGATCCGCATGGTGCGCCGCCGCGAGTTCTTGCGTGTTGCGCTGGCCGACGGAGCGGGCCTGCTGACGGTTGATGAAGTCGGCGAAGCACTGTCGAACATTGACGCCGCCATGGTGGACGGGGTGCTGAAGGTCCTTTTGGCGGACGACCAGGCCAAGCACGGGGAGCATGCGGTAATTGCGGTGATTGCCATGGGCCGCCAAGGCGGTCGGGAAATCGGCTACGGCTCCGATGCGGACGTCCTGTTTGTCCAGCGTCCGGTCCCTGGCGCCACGGATCAAGCTGCTCAGGAGCAAGCGCTTCGGGTGGTCACCGACCTGGTGTCGTGGACATCGAAGCCTTTGAAACCGGCGATTCCAGCGGAAGTGAAATTGAAGGTCGACTCGGATCTTCGCCCCGAAGGCCGCCAGGGCATGCTGGTCCGGTCGATTGACGCCTACGCCAGCTACTACCAGCGCTGGGTGGAAATCTGGGAGCGCCAGGCATTGCAGCGGGCCCGCCCGTTTGCCGGGGACGACCAGTTGGCCGCAGACTTCATGGAACTGATCAAGCCGGTGCGCTATGGCAAGGGGCTCGAAGACACGGAGATTCGTGAAATCCGCAAGATCAAGGCCCGCGTCGAGTCAGAACGGCTCCCGCGCGGTGCCGACCCGAACCGCCACCTGAAGCTCGGACGCGGCTCGCTGTCGGATATCGAATGGCTGGTGCAGTTCTACCAACTGCAATACGCGTGGAAACACGTATCCCTGCGCACCACATCCACGCTCAAGGCGTTGGAAGAGTTGGCCAAACTGGAGCTCATCTCCGAGCAAGACAGCGAGCTGCTGGCGACTGCCTGGCGGCTGGCTACCCAGATCCGCAGTGCCGAGATCATCACCTCCGGACGTTCCAGCGATGTGCTGCCCAGCTCGGCGCGCGATATGGAAGCCGTGGCTCGCTGGTGCGGCTATGAGCCGCACTTCGGCGTGGAGCTCGAGGAGGACTACCTGCGCGCAACACGGCACGCTCGCGGCATCTTTGAACTGCTGTTCTACGGCTTCGAAGACTAGCCATGATCGTCCTGGCACGGATCAGCGATCAGCAGTGTAATCCGGAGGCTGACCGCTATCGCATATGGCAATGACGAACTTGCCCGGGCTCTGGTGATGCTTTCTGGGATCAGGGCACGGAATCGCTGCTGCGCTGGGAAGTGAGACCCGCAGCGGATTCCGCGTCAGCCCTCAGGAGAAGGTGCGCAGCGGCGCCAAGCCGCAAATCATCGTCCCTGCGGGACTGGTGAAGCTCCACGAGCCCATTGAGGTTCTGGAGGCCGTTGAGTACAACAATTTGGTGGGGTTCGCCTATCAAACACTGCCCGGGCAGCTGGTCTGCGGGGGAGGGAGCATCTACTTTGCGCCGGCTGGGGCATAGGTGTGGCTGGAGGTCCGTTCGCCCACGGCGGCCTCGGACAGCTAGGGCTGGCGTTCGGTCTTCGGCTGCTGGGCGCGCAAAAGCCCACCCGATGGCGCTGCCTGCGGGCGCTGCGCCAACGACAACTCTGGACATCGCCGCGCGCAGCGTGCGGTGGCCACAGCACGAATTTCCCGAAGTCCTCGCACCATTGCCTGATAAGGGGATATGCTGGGCACTCAGATCCAGATTTCGGTTCGGCGTTTGCGCTGTGCCTGCTGGCGCCGATGGTGCGAGGGGAGCAGGCCATGGATCCACAGCTAATGCAGGCAGCGGTTGACCAGTCGCTGCTGGCGTTGGGCAGCAACGACAGCGGCCCATTCGGGGCTGTTGTGGTGCTGGATGGGAAGGTCATTGCCGCCGGCTACAACACCGTGGTGCATGATTCCGATCCGACAGCCCACGCGGAAGTCAATGTGATCCGCAAGGCCGGGCAGAAGCTGGGGACTTTCGATTTGTCCCAGTGCGAGCTGTACACCAGTTGCGAGCCGTGCCCGATGTGCCTCGGCGCCATCTACTGGGCGCGATTCAAGCACGTCTACTATGCCAACGACCGGCAGGACGCGGCCAGCATCGGTTTCGACGACAACTTCATCTACACCGAGCTGGAACTGCCCATGAGCGAACGCCGCATCCCGTTCACCAAGGTCGACATGCCTTCAGCCTTGGCCGCTTTCGATGCGTGGACCGCCAAGGGAGATAAGCAGGAGTACTAGCCGCCGCATCAGCGCTGGACTGGGGCCAGCCGATGCTTCACGTCAGGCCATGGGACATGGATGCGTTCTGCAGGCTGCAATGCCCTGGCCTGCAACGCATTGGCCAGCACAATGCCCTGGGGCGAGACTTCCAGTATGCTCACCAGGTCCGTGGCCTCACGGGAGCCGGAATCCAGCACCCAGGTGTTCATCAACTCGCTGAAGCCGCGCTCCACAAGCAGCTGTTCGCCCTCAAGGTACTCGCAGTCTTCGCCCACGGCATGGCCCAGGACATTGCGCGGGGTCACCAGGTGGTAGTCGGGATCCGCCGGGTCGAAATATCCCACGATTTCACCATCGTCGCGCTGCACGCCGACCCACGTAGATATGTCCATGACATCAGCCTACCCTGAGACGAAACGACGCCGGGTCCCGCCAACAGGGGGACCCGGCGTCGAGCCGTTACCGTACAGGACGGTGATTAGCAGCCGTAGTAGAGCTCGTTCTATGACACCATATATGGCACTAGTTTAGTTATGTTGAATCCCGCTTGGTTCCGGGGTTTTCATGGTTGGTGGATGATGGCCGAAAACGAGGGTGAACGAACTTTCTGCGGACTGTCTGCGGACTGAATTTGATTCCACGACGCTAGGTGTGTTCCGCATATGCCATAAGAACCTACATGGTGATGGCAAGAATTATCTGAACAACAGCAAATACGCCTATGCCCAAAAGCATGAAGTTTCGGAATCTGAACAGCTTGTCATACCAAGGTGTCGTCGATTCAACGCAGCTTGAACACATGTAACTAGTGTGATGAAGGTGCAAGATCGGTTCTAAATGCACTCCTGGCGGTCCCTGGCCACATCGATCGCATACGTATTTTTCTCGGGTCATGGTCGCTATGATAACTTGCCTCACCCCTAAGCGCACCGTCTTGGACTGCCGTGCTGGACATTGGAAAATACGCTGGCTCGCTAAGCTTAAAAGGAGACGACACTAAGTGTCGGACCCCTGATGTATGGTGCCAACTATGAACGAAAACATCACACCCGAAGACCGTGGGCGCTCAATATCCACACTGATCAGAAACCAAGCGTGGAAGGTAGTCAATGAATACGAAACGCTGCACTTCAACGCTCCGAATAAACTATTCAACGCGCTAGCATTCGCTCTCAATGACGAAGAACCTATAGTTTCGAGCGGGCGCATAATTGACCCCGAAAACAACCTCGTTGAACTGGTCGTCTTCACTAAGTCCAAGGTCATTTACCTGCGTGACAAAGCAACTGAAAAAACTCCGCAAGTTCGCGTCATTCCTCGAAACACCCTCACTGAACTAACGGTCCTTGAGACACCCCAAGTAGTACCTGCCGTTAATCGGGAATGGTCACGCGGCGCTAAATACTCTCTCAAGTACGGCAATGGTGTTGAGTTTGACCTGCCTATGGAATATGCCGTAGAGGAAGCTCAAACTGCAATCGATCAGCTATATCCAGATCTTTGCGCGGATATTGAATCCTAGTGCGTCAGTTACAAAAAAATTGCGGCGGCACCTAATAAAGGATGCCGCCGCTTGAGAGAACTAGTAGCTACGCTGAAACTTCATCGAACTTATTAGGGAAGTTACGCATCATCACCGCGTAGGCCTCAACAAAACAGCGCAGATCCGACGGCAACGTAAACTCTCCTCGATGCTCCGAACCTACCCAATAGGTCATTGAGGCAGAACCCCCAGCACTAGCAACGTCGAGAACATCATCCCCAGCCAAATCTGTGCCAGGGTCCACCACCAGCTTTTCACGAAGATCCAACGGCAGTTGCTCCCACCATGCCACTGGATCTCCCGACAGCTTCACCCAACCATCGCCCGGAGTCCAACAAGCAACGACTTTTCCAGAACCGAATGACAGGCGATTGAGCTCGTCCGAATAGAGCAAAGCGACCGTTTGGCGCCCACCTATAAGATCACGTCGTATGACCTCATCAACGTTCTTTCCGGCGGCCGAATTGCGACCCCATGCACCGGCCATAACCTCTTCGATATGTAATGTCATCCCTAATGCATACCATGATCAAGCAACGTCAGCCACGTGGATACGAAAGAAAGCCCCGAACCTCAATAAAGAGATTCGGGGCTATGCATGCAAGTTCCCGCTTGCGACCTCTCGAATATCTATCACCAATTTTAACAGGAAGGCTAGCAAAGGGCTATCCCGAGCGCCTGCCACGCTCTCTGGCGCGCTGCTCTCGGCGGACCTTCAATTGATCAAGCCCAGTAACGCCAGTCGGCACAAACTTAGACTCTTCATCAGCAATAGCCGCAACAACGTCCAAATAACGCGCTGCAAGAGTGGCCTTATCACGAGCGTTCACACAAAGATCAATCGAAACGGCAAGCTGCCGCCGCAACTCCAACAAACCATCCATCCTGGAAGAAGCTGAAGCCACCTCAAGAGACTGATTTTTCAACTGAGTCAAAATAGGCCTCCTATCAATAGTTTTCAAGGCCCTAAACGGGCTATATCCGCATGTTCTAGAGCCCTCTCGGGGTGCAGAACCCCTCGGGGGGATCGCTATGCCGGAAGGGCGAAGCTGGTCCCTGTGGGGACCGGGTGCCCCGTGGGGCCGGCGTTCCGTTGTTGGTTCGCCGGCCCTTTTGGGGTTGTGCCGCGCCGTTGGTTGGAAGGAGGCATTCTCTTTCATGTCTCGTCCTCGGGCTTTTGTGCGGGTGCGCTGGTTAGCTCTCAGTAACGTTGCTGAGTTGGGTTGCTGACCATGGATTCAGCTCCTTGCTGTGTTGCTGGATCGCTGTGACTTTGACGCGTGGTTGTTGCTGGTGCGGGTTAGTTGATGGTGGTGACTGAGCCGCTTAGGTAGTTGACGCGGGGTCGGCGGTCTTTGTTGTGTTCTTGTTCGGCTTGTGCGTAGCGCCGTCTCGCCTCGTCTGGTGTCGCTAGACTGAGCTCTACGCCTTCGAGTACCTGGTTCCAGATGGTGTATTCGAGCTGTTCTTCTCGGTATCGGAGAAGGACACTGTAGGGCGGGTTGCCTCGCAGGTAGGCTCGGGTGCGGTCTGGGCAGGTTTGTTTGTTGTGCAGCTGGTGGAGGGTAGCCCATAGGGTTAGTAGTGCTTGCAGGCCGGTGATTGCGCGGTTTGCTTGCAGTGCGCCTTGGGCTGTGCGTGGGGTTGCGCTGTTAAGGTCTACGCGGCTGGGGTCGTCGATGTTGCCGGTGATGGTGTGGGCTTCTTCGAGGTCTGCGGCGAGTTCGTTGAAGCGGGTGCGGATTTGGTCGAGTAGGTTGGGCACTTGGTCGTTGATGTGTTCTAGGGTTGCTTGTTCCCGGATTTGGTGCAGTGCGTGCTGGTAGCCGGGGTTTCGGCTGGCTTCGTATTCGGCTAGTACGGTTTGCACTGCGGGGTCGCTGTAGGGGTTGCTTTTCTTCGAGGACAGGATTGCCTGGGTTACGTCGAGTGCTGTGGTGTTTGGTGGGGTGAAGGTGGGCAGGTTTTCGGCTTCGGTGTAGTTGATGCCGGCCTGCTTGAGGTTGCTTTTCATGGCGTTGAATTGGGAGATGCTGGTCATCATTTTGGGTTAGTCCTGTTCTGTCGGGGTGAATAGTTTTTTGGCGAAGTCGCGTAGGGTGGTTTCTTCGTTTTGGGGTGCTGCCAGTGTGATTTCTGGTCGGCCTGTTGCTGGTGCTCGCATTGTGTTGAGCACGGTTTGCAGTGGGCTGTTGTCTTCGGGGTCTGGGGCGAAGATTGAGGTTAGGTTCTTTTTGTCTTCGTCGCTGATGGGGTCGCTCATTTGGTGTCCTGTTCTTGTCGCCAGTTGGTCCATTGTTTGAATGTGGCGGTGGTTCTGCCGTTGTCGATGATTTTGAGGTTTTGACCGGCTGGTTTCGCTTCGAGGTTTTTGCCGTCGAAGGTGTGGTTGCCGGTGGGTGTTTCTACGGTGATTCGCATTTGGTGTGGCCTTTCAGTCTGATGGGGTTTGTCCCCCCGGTTCGCGAGTGTCGCCATGTATAGGGTTTGACGCTTCCGATGTATGGCCGGCGGTCTTTCCTCATTTACTGCTCGTCTTCGCAGTAGTGTTCAAGCATTCGGCGTTCTGCGGATTCGGCCCGGTGTTTCCAGTAGTTCGCGTTGTGTTCCCAGTGTTGGGCGCGTTCCCACAGCACGGCGGCTTGCGCGTGTTCTGTGTAGGTTTGGATCTGTCGGTCTGAGTAGGTGTAGCCGCTCATTTTTGTTCTTCGCCTTTACCGTCGAGGGCGCGCAGGAGTGTCGCGTTTCGGGCGTTGTCTGCGTAGGCCTCTGGCGTGGTGGTTTTGATCCACGTTCGGCCTCGGGCGCGTCCGCTGGTTCCTTCTTCTACTTCGTAGCCTGGTTCGTTTGGTTTGTGGTTTTCGGCTACGCGAGTGACTTCCGCTCTTACTTCGGGGCTTTTCATAAGGTTGTAGACGTTTTCGATGTTGAGCTTTACTTTGGGGCGACGTGCCATTGGTTTTGCTCCTATGCGATTCGGTGTAGTCGGCCAGCGCTGTCGATGCCTACGGGGGTTAGCTCCGAGGCTGGTTTGCTGGGCAGACTGTTTATATTGACGTTGCTGGTGTTGAGCTTGATCGTTGGTGCTTGCAGTTCAACTGCTGTGGTGTTGTTGAGCAGTGCGCCGAAGCTGCCGGCTGATAGTGATCCGCCGGTGAAGTTGATCTGTCCGCCGTTGGCTGGTTCGATTTCGAGGTTTCCGGCTTTGATTTTGCCGCCGGCTTCAACGTTGATGTCATTGCGGACCGTGAGCGTTCCATCAGATGCGATGCCCAGGGTGCCGAACGCTGCACTGCCGTCGGGATTGAGTGTGAACAGTCCAGCGGTGAGTTTGCCGTCTGCGCCGATTGCGAGTGCTCCGAACTGTGCGGAGCCGTCCGGGTTTATGGTGGTGCCACCGGCCTTGAAGATGCCACCTGCAATGATTTCGAAATCGCCGGCCACGGTTGTTGGGCCGGTGAGGTTGTTGTCTCCGCTGAGATTGTTGGTTCCGGACGCGTTGAACGTTCCAGTGACATCCAAGACGCCGGAAACCGTGGCTGTGCCAATAACTTCTAGGCCGCCGTTGAGAATACGGATCCAGCCACCGTCGTAAACTTCAATGCCGCCGCGACCAATGGACGAATGGTTTAGCGGCGAGCTGTTCATGAATCGATCGACTTTTCGCATCCAGGCACTGAGATTGCCGTCGTTCATATTACGTTGAATGCTCATGGTTTAGTCTTCCTGTTCTAGGTGGTCTGCAAGTTGGTGCAGGTTGGTGTGAATAGCTGGTGAGCTGATGCCTTGGGCGATGTGGTCGGCACTGCGGCGCAGTAGCTTGATGACCTGCTCACGGTTATAGGGGTCGATGGCTTTTCGTGGCGGAATTTCTGAGGCCGGCGTGAGCACGTACCTCTTGCCGTTTTTGAGTTCTCCGTAGATGGGAGCCATTAGGTTTCGTCCTGTTCGATTTGGTCCGCTATGTCGTGAAGCTTGTCGGCTATTGCGCGAGCTTCGGCGGGTGTCATGTGGGCTAGTACCTTGTGCCGGTGCATGAGTGCGATGCCGGGGATGGTTTCGCCGTTTGGGGTTAGCCAGTTGTATTTTTTGGCGCTGGCTGATGGTCGCCATGCTGGTGAGTAGGCCAAGACTGTTCCTGTTGCTTTCAAAGTGTGTGGATTGTGTGGAAAGTGGAATTGGGTTTTGAACCTGCTTTCCACTTTCCACACTTTCCACACGGTTTCTACGGGTGGTGAACTGCGATCGGCGACGGTATTGGCGCATACATTCCGCGAGACTGCCGATGAATACGACCGTCCTCGGCTGCGCGAGCCAAATAGGTTCCGACAAGTTTCTTGTCCAGGCCTAACGGAATGGCAATATCCTCAGCGTTTCGCGCTTCGGGATACTTGTTCACCTGCTCGATGATTCGCTTCATGTCGTCACCAACACCGGATGAGGCTGCACGGGCTACAGCTGCGTTCGCCGCCTCTTGAAGCGTTGTGCCGTCCATGCTCCATACGCCGTCCGTCAACGTGAGTGCATACTCGCCTTCAGCTGCATCTCGGCTGGTGACGTGCAACGTCGAGCTATCTGTGTTGCGTTCGCGCCTGATAGCAAGAATTGAGTCCGCTGCACCGGCTAAACCCTGAGTGCCTGAGACGCTATCGAGAAAGTCCGATTTTTCGCCTTTGTTGGTGTGGTGCACTACGAGAAGCGAAGAACCTGGAACGTCGTCCACTAAGCCCTTGAGTGCGGACATTTGCGAGTAGTCGTTTCCGTAAGCGTCGTTGCCCCCATACGTGCCCCTAACCTTGCCGAGGGTGTCCAGGATGATTAGTGGCTTGTTGTGACCGTGACGCTCAAGGAACGCGGTGATCGTATCGACAACACTGGCTCCTAGTCTCGTTAGGAACATGAGATCCTGAATGCCTTCGGTAACGCCGATGACGTTGAGCCTGGACTGCAAGCGTCGTGGCCCATCTTCCAGTGCGAGGTATAGGACTGGCCGTTGTTTCACCTGAATCGCACCGAACGCTTTACCGCCTGATGCGGCGGCTTGAGCTATGCCAAGCACCATCCACGATTTGCCGACTTTTGGGGGTGCAACGAGGATAGTCAGACCTTCCGGGATTACTCCTGGAACAACATATTCGACCGGCTGGAACTGCTGGGCTGTGAGCCAAGCTGAACTGAAAACTTCGTCCAACGGGTCTGCTGCGGTGGGGCTGATGGTCAAGTTTTCCCTTTCTGGTGGGTGCGCAGAAGGCCCCCAGCGTGGTGCCGGGAGCCTTCAAGTGAGTTCGAATGAATTAGGTGGTGGAATCAGCTTGCGATGAGCCTCATCCTTGCGTCGTGCAGGTCTATGCCCTGCGCTGCGGACCTGGCCGCTTGCCTGGTGAATGCTTCTCGGGCTTGCTGGTCGGCTTCGTCGCATTCTCTGATGCCGTCTTGCATGCCGTGTTTGTATCCCTGCTTGTAGCCGTGGAGCATCCCTTGGTGGAAGGCTTCAGGGTTCAGGGCTTTCCAGTATTCAGTCATCTGGTTCACCTGCTGGGACTAGTTTGCAGAGGATTAGCTCTGCGGATTGTCCGCGTGCGTGGGCGAGGTCTACTGCTCGTTGAGCACTGGGAAGGTTGAAGTAGGTGCGCCGCTTGTAATGCAGGCTGTCTGACTTCTCGACTTCCACGACTACTACGTGCACGCCTTCGATGAGCGCCTTCGGGTCAATATGCAACGGGTGCTCCTACCGCTTGTGCGATGGCTTGGGGAACGGTAACCATGATGATGAAGACTGTGCTGTAGAAGACGCTGCGCACGATGCCCTGGGTGGCCTTATGCATGGTGACCGCCCTTGGTGAGTTCCTGGTAGGCGGCGAACGCTGCGCTAGCGGTGACGCCGTTGTCTACAGCAAAGTTGCAGAGCTTGTTTACGGTGGTGGTTGCGAGAAGCATCTCTGGCCGGCTCTTCATGAGATCTACTGCTATCTCTTGGTCAATCTTCTGTTCGATGCTGTCGATGAGTGCCGGCAGTTCTGCCAGCTGCTCACGGGTCCATAGTTCACCGTCAGTCTTTTGCAGGATGAAGAAGATGCCCTTTTCTGGTGTCCACTGCGAGGTGACGCCGCCGAAAGTTTCTCCCGAGACGTTTGGGCCGTGGTAGTTGATCTCGCGGTCGCAAGCGCATGAGCCGTAGGGCTGGCATTCTGCGGGGATTTCGCCGTATTCGTCGGCGCAATCGAGGTAGACAGCTTTGAGGAATCCTGCTGGTGGAGTTGCTGGGGTGATGCGGGTAGTCTTGTTCATGAGGATCAATCCCTTTCTGTGGGTTGGTTAGGCGGCTTCGGTGCGAGTCTCTTGGCGGGGATGCACCGGGGCCGTATTCTTTTTCGCTTCACGATTTTTCTCGCGTTCAGCCTCTTCCAGATTCCATACAGCTTCACGCGCTGTTGGATCCGAAGTGAGTCCGCGTATCCGAAGATTCTCGAACCCGACGTTCTTTTCGAGGTAAATCATTTTCTTGGCTACTGCCTTCGCTTGCCCTGCTGAGTAGTGAGGGTTCTTGGCTAGTAGCTCTCGTTGTAGTTCCCGTTGTGTGGGCATAACGAAGTTGGTCCTGTCTACGTCTCCGGTATAGAGAGCGGTTGTCTTGCGTGGCGTTACTTGGCTTCTTCGAACTGTTCGTTGAGCCAAGCGACGACATCCTGTTCTCGGTACATCACCCGACCGCCTAGCAGCGCCGAGCGGGGCCCCTTGTTGCCCAAATGCCGGTAGTACCGAAGTGTTGCTATTGGGATGCGGGTCATTTCCGATACCTCGGCCATTGTCTTGAGAACGGCGATTGCTTCCATCGCGATCCCCTTTCGTAGTGTGTTTGCCCTTACGTGATGTAACTGTAGGCGATCAAAATATGTAATGTCAACACAGTGCGTGTTGAGGTCTTACGAAACGTGTGGAAGTATAGAAGAATGCAGATTCCAACAGCAGCCCATATCGGCGCTTCGGTTCGCGAATATCGTGAGCTACGAAATTGGTCGATGACTGAGTTTTCCGCAAAATTGCGAGAAGCCGGCCTAACGAATTTCCACCCAACGACCGTAAGCCGCGTCGAACGCGGAGAACGTGCGCTTAAGATTGATGAGATTTATGTCGTAGCACAGGTGCTCAACGCTAACTTGGATGACTTAATCGTGATCCCCTACGAAGAATGGGAATATGCCAAGGGCGAAGTTGAAAGCAATCTGAGGCTAGTTACCAATTTTGCCCAACTGATCGCCTACTGGCGTTGGCGATTCGAAGACCTTGTAGAAGGGGAATATCCGGTGCAGCTAAAGAAGCTTGAAAAGTTCATCGCCGATGGACTGGTTCCTGAAGACCGAAGAGATGAAATGCACAATCTTCTTGAAGCTGCTCGCGTAGCAGCAGATATGAATCGTGTCGATTTCTGGTCAGAGCACTTAAAGAACCTTGAAAGTGACGAGGAACGTATCAAATTTGGCAGAGGCCTAGACTAATGACCAAACTTAGGCGCACTCCAGGCACGACTAACACGCGCCGTCGTAAGCCGTCTGCGCGGTTTCCTAAGGGTGGCTGGCTTGGCACTTACGTTGATCCTGAGGGCAAGGAGAAGGGTAAGACGTTCGCCCGTAAGATTGATGCGCAGAACTGGGCTGAGGGTGAAGCGGTCAAGATCCGTAGCGGCGCTTATATCAGCCCTACGGATGCGGCGACGACCATGCGCGTTTGGTCTGAGCACTGGCTGAAGGGATATGAGGTCAATCGTCCTGGTTCGGTGAAGCAGGCCAAGACGCATGTGAAGCGGATCAATGCTGTCTTTGGTGATGTTCCGCTAAAGGACATTCGCCCGACTGCGATCAAGAATTGGTTGGCTGCGCTCAAGAAAGAGGGCCTGGCTGATTCCACGATTCATGCCCTGTATCGCCGGTTGGCTCATTTGCTGTCAGACGCGGTAGAAGACGGCCTACTGCTGCGCACGCCCATAAGCCGTAAGATCGCGCCGCCTACGGGCAAACAACGCCCTTATGTGGCTACAGAGGAGCAGGTCTGGGCGCTCTATGACGCGATGCCTGAGGAGATGAAGAACGTCATCCTGCTGGGTGCCTTTGCTGGTCTACGCGTTGCAGAAATTTCCGCGTTGCGAGTGCAGGATGTGGATTCGCTGCGGGGATTCATCACGCCGGCTATCCAGTATCCAGGCGTTCCACTGAAAACTGAAGAGTCGAAGAATCCAATCCCGATCCCGCGTGATCTGGCTTTCGAGCTGAACAAGAATCCTGCGCGGTGGGGGAGTGAAACTTTCGTGACCCTGGAGAACGGCAGACCTGCTGCGCCGTACACGATTGAAGCCAGATTCAGGACTGCGCGTGCCACAGTAGAGGGCCTGCCTGAGAATTTCCGCATTCACGATCTGCGGCATTTCTTCGCGTCGTTCCTGATTGCATCTGGTGAGGATATCAAGAAGGTTCAATCCGCTATGCGTCACGCCAGTGCGAAGACGACCCTCGATGTTTACGGTCACCTTATGGAAGACGCAAAAGAGTCCACACGTTCCGCCGTAGCTGGTGCTTTGGCGAATCGTGCGGACTCTCTGCGGACTAAACGGGCTTGATCCCCGTCATCTAGCTAGCAGCCGTAGTAGAGCTCGAATTCGTATGGGTTCGGGCGCAGGCTCAGTGGCTTGATTTCGTTTTCACGCTTGTACTCGATCCAAGTCTGGATCAGGTCCTCGGTGAAGACGCCGCCTTCGAGCAGGAACTCGTGGTCGGCTTCCAGAGCCTTCAGCGCCTCTTCGAGGCTTTCAGGTGCGCGCTGGATTTCCTTGGCCTCTTCGGCAGGAAGCTCGTAGAGATCCTTGTCGATTGGCTCTGCTGGTTCGATGCGGTTCTTGATGCCGTCCAGGCCAGCCATCAGCTGCGCTGCGAAGGCCAGGTACGGGTTCGAGGAAGCATCCGGGGCGCGGAACTCGATGCGCTTGGCCTTCGGGTTCGAACCGGTGATCGGGATGCGGATGCCGGCGGAGCGGTTGCCCTGCGAGTACACCATGTTCACCGGAGCTTCGTAGCCCTTGACCAGACGACGGTAGGAGTTCACGGTTGGGTTGGTGAACGCGAGCACGGCGTCTGCGTGCTTCAGCAGGCCGCCGATGTACCAGCGAGCGGTATCCGACAGGCCGGCGTAGCCCTTCTCGTCGTAGAACAGCGGATCGCCGTTGGACCACAGCGACTGGTGCACGTGCATGCCCGAGCCGTTGTCGCCGAAGACAGGCTTCGGCATGAAGGTCGCGGACTTGCCCCAGGCATCGGCCACGTTCTTCACGATGTACTTGAAGAGCATCAGCTCATCGGCGGCGTGCACCATGGTGTTGAACTTGTAGTTGATCTCGGCCTGGCCAGCTGCGCCAACTTCGTGGTGGCTGCGCTCGACCTCGAGGCCTGCCTTGTCCAGCTCGACGCAGATGGCATCGCGCAGGTCGGCCTGCTTGTCGGTTGGCGCGACAGGGAAGTAGCCGCCCTTGAACGGGGTCTTGTAGCCCTGGTTGCCGCCTTCTTCCTTGCGGCCGCTGTTCCACGGTGCTTCGTCGGAATCGATCGAGTAGAACGCGCCCTGAGGCTTGGATTCGTAGCGCACGTCTTCGAAGATGAAGAATTCTGCTTCGGGGGCGAAGAATGCGGTGTCGGCGATGCCGGTGGATTCCAGGTATGCTTCAGCACGCTCGGCAACGCCACGTGGGTCGCGGTGGTAAGGCTCACCGGTGCGTGGGTTGATGATCGAGAAGTTGAAAGCCAGGGTCTTTTCCAGGCGGAACGGATCGATGAAACCGGTGGTGACATCTGGGATCAGCTGCATGTCGGAATCAGAGATGCCGGCGAAGCCGCGGATGGAAGAACCATCAAAGAGCTGGCCGTTGACGAAGAAGTCGGCATCCACGGACTTGGCTGGCACGTTGAAGTGCTGCTGTACACCTGGTAGGTCGGTGAAACGGATATCGACGAACTTGATGTCCTCTTCGGCAATATATGCCAAGACTTCTTCTGGACTGGTAAACATGTGCAGGTGACTCCCTGGTGAGATATGAGGTTTGGTAAACGGAACCCGTAGTCAGAATTATCTGCCTGGTCCTCTTGCTTACGTATCAAGCTTACCTATAATCCATTTCTGAATGGTGTCTCTATTGTTTCCAACCTGTTACAAGCGGAGAATCCGGGCGTGTCGTATCGATCTGATCTGCGCAGATTGCCAGCTGTAACAATCTGACTTGGATACTTGCTACCTCGTTATGGGGTTCTATCTGGCGCACAGAATCGCTGGATAGACTGTATAAGTGGAAAGAAAAGACTTCAGCTCGTGGCTTGAAGGGCCGCCGCAACACAATACGCAAGAATGGCCCGGACAGGATATGGGACGCCCAGACAAGGGTCCTGGCTCCATTGCCAGGTTCCCGCGAAGGGTCGGCGCCCTGCTCCTGGACTGGGGACTGTCCATGCTGCTCAGCTGGTGGTTGTTCAATAGCAATGACCTGGCAACGCTGGGCCTGTTTTGTGCCGGGCAAATTATCGGTGTCGGGTTCACGGGGCACACGATCGGGCATCGCACCTTTGGCATGCAGGTGCAGTCGCTGGATGGCACCGCGATCAAGCCATTGCAAGGCTTGATTCGTTCGCTGCTGCTTTGCTTGGCCATTCCGGCCTTCATCACCGACAAGGACCAGCGTGGCCTTCATGATCGGTTGCCGAAAACCATCTTGGTGAATATCTCCTAGCAACTAGCTCCGGACAGCACTAAAGAAGCCGCAACAGGAAAATCCTGTTGCGGCTTCTTTAGTGCTTGTCTTTAGCGTCCACGCATAGCGCGGCGGTTCGGACGTACGCGGTTTGGATCTACGCCCTTGGGGATGGGCAGACGGTTCGCAGTCAAGGTGCTCAGACGCTTGTCGATTGCGCTGACTTCCAGTTTCGTAATCGACTTCGGAAGCTTCTTCATTGACTTGCCAACTTCAGCCAACGGAGTCTGGCCTTCTTCGGAACCAGCGTTGATGATGTGCACAGGCACGTTCGGCAGAACGCGGGCAATGCGCTTGCGCTCGGATGAGGCAAGTTCGCGAACGCGGTTCTTCGGGCCCTCGGTGACCAGGACGATGCCTGGACGGCCGATGCCGAGGAACACCAGATCCTGATGGCGGTTGTAGGCCACCGGTTCCTGCTTCAGGATCCAGCCGCGACGCAGCACGCTCATGGCAGCACCAGCGGCACCTGGACGGCCCTCAAGCTGCGAGAACGCAGCCTTCTCGGCACGGCGCGACATGATGAACATTGCAGCAAGAAGCGCCAACGGGATTGCGATGATCAACATCGTGATCCAGTTATTGATCAAGAAGCCGATGATCAAGCAGACAGCAATGACGGCCAAGGCGGCCAATGCCATCCACCACACGACCATAGGGTCATTGCGGCGAGTCATCTGGAAGACCTGGCCAATTTGCTTCAGGCGGCCTGGTTCTTTGTTCTTCTTCTCAGCTTTTGGTTTACGCGAAAACAAGCCACGCTTAGGCGCGGCTGCGTCGTTGTCGGAGTTTTTGGCCATAGTGCCTTAATTCTACGCGATGAAGTTGATAGTTCTAAGCCGTGCTGGATCGAACATGGCATTTTCAGCTGAATTGTCCATCAACGGGCAATGGAATGGCCCCGAAACCCGCAATGGTTTCCATCTGCAGGTTCGGGGCCATGGTCCGAGCTGGTTCTCAACAACCAGCTACTTGATCAGGGAAGCAGCTTCCTGGCGGGTGTTGCCCGAGGACTCGATATGCGACAGGGCCTCAGGGATTTCCCTTCCCTTCTTGCGCATGGCACCAGCCCAGAGGCGGCCAGCGCGGTAGGACGAGCGAACAAGTGGTCCGGCCATGACACCCGAGAATCCGAGTTCTTCGGCTTCCTGCTGAAGTTCAAGGAACTCCTGCGGAGTGACCCAGCGGTCAACTGGCAAATGCAGGTCAGTGGGGCGCAGGTACTGGGTCAAGGTGAGCAGATCGCAGCCGGCCTCGTAGAGATCGCGCATGGCCTCTGAAATTTCTTCACGAGTTTCGCCCATACCCAGGATCAGGTTGGACTTGGTGATCAATCCACGCTTGTGGCCGTGGGTGATCACATCCATGGAGCGTTCGTAGCGGAATGCTGGGCGAATGCGCTTGAACAGGCGGGGCACGGTCTCGACGTTGTGGGCGTAGACCTCCGGCTCCGAATCGCAGATGGCATCCAGGTTCTCGGGCTTGCCGCTGAAGTCGGGAATCAGCAGCTCGACGCCGGTGTTCGGATTCATCTTGTGGATCTGCCGCACCGTCTCCGCGTACAGCCAGGTGCCCTCGTCTTCGAGGTCATCGCGGGCAACACCGGTGACGGTGGCGTAGCGCAAATCCATCTTCTTCACGCTCATGGCCACCTTGAATGGTTCCGAGCGGTCGATTGCCACCGGCTTGCCGGTGGCGATCTGGCAGAAGTCGCAACGGCGGGTGCACTCGGAACCGCCGATGAGGAACGAGGCCTCGCGGTCTTCCCAGCACTCGAAGATATTCGGGCAGCCTGCTTCTTCGCAGACGGTATGCAGTCCTTCGGACTGCACCAGGTTCTTCAGCCCTACATATTCGGGGCCGATGTTGAGTTTCGCCTTGATCCACTCGGGCTTGCGCTCCACGGGAACGGCGGCGTTGCGCTTTTCGACGCGCAGTAGTCGACGGCCTTCTGGCTCGATGCTCATTTACTGCTCTTTCTGAAGGAAGTGAGTGGTTGTCTAGACGACTTGAGGGGTAAGCAGACGCTCTATTTCCGCTTGAACTCGGTCAACGACGTCTTCGGGGGTGACGGTACGGCCCAGTTCTTCGGATATCGTGGTGACACCTGCATCAGAGATGCCGCAGGGGATGATCTGGTCGTAGGCGGAAAGCGCGTTCGAGCAGTTCAAGGCGAATCCGTGCATGGTGACTCCGTGGTTGATACGGATGCCGATGGCGGCAATCTTGCGGTCCTGGGCGCCGTCTTTGCCTGGGACCCAAACTCCGGAACGGCCCTTGATCTGGGTTGTTGGAATGCCGAGTTCGCTCACGACATTAATCAGGGCTTCTTCCAGAGTCTCCACGTAAAGACGGATTGCGCTGATTTTGCGGAGCTTGACGATGGGGTAGCCAATGAGCTGTCCCGGGCCATGCCAGGTCAATTTTCCACCGCGGTCGACATCCACGACGGGGGTGCCGTCCAGCGGGAGGTCTTCGGGTTCAGTTCGCTTGCCTGCGGTATAAACCGCTTCGTGCTCCAGGAACAGGACTCTAGGGGTTTGCGTGTCCGCGGCTACCGCATCATGCAGTTGGATCTGGTAATCCCAAGCTTCCATGTAGGGCACAAATTTTGAGCCTAGTCCGACTCGTTCGAATTCGATCGCCATGACGGCTAGCCTACGCTCTTGAACGATCGGTCGCTAATTCAGTGCCGTTGAGCTCGCCTGTGGATATCCAGCTTGCATTTTCTGTTTGTGGGATACAACGGAAACATGGATGAATCAACGAATGTTCTAGCGTGGCCGACGAGCCCGGGGCATGTGACCGTCAAGCCGCTAAGTGCCAAGTCACCATGTAAAGTTTGGCTGATCCGGAGGGAAAGCGACCAGATGTATCTGACGCTTAAACTTAGCCTGACTATGGAAAACATCACTTCTCTGCGCCAGGAAGAGGTGAGGCAGTCACGGAAATATGTCGTTGATTTTTACGGAACCCTGCCGACACAATTCGGCGAGGGGCTGATCATGGAATATTGTCCCGGCGGGAGTTTGGCGGATCTTGTTGCGAGCCGCAGCGCCTTTGCGCTGGGTGAATGCGTGACCGCGTTGGCTCCCATTGCGCAAACGCTATCGGTCATGCATTCGCAGGGCCAGCGCCATGGGGACTTGTCGCCAGCCAACATCCTGCTGACCGCCAAGGGCATGCCGAAGATCATCGACTTCCAGGAAACTGCTTCGTCAAGCCAAGCACTCACTGGTTCCGGCACGCCCGGATTCATTGCCCCTGAAATGCAGGCCGGGTTGTTGGAAGGCCAAACCGGAGAGCAGGACGTGTACTCGCTGGGCGCCTGCTTGTGGTTTCTCCTGTCGGGACGGGTTCCCGAAGATGAACTGATGCGTCCACCAGCTAGCGTGATGTTCCCCGGCGTCCCCTCGATCATTCATGAGCTCTTGATCGATTCCATGAATCCGGTGCCGCAAGCGAGGCCAACCGCCGACCAGTTCGCTCGAACCCTGTTCGCGAGTTGTCCAGCTGAGCCCATCCATTGGGAAGGCCATGTAGCTCCTGAAGCTACGCATCTGATGGAAACCATCCATCCAACCCAGGAATCGGGTGCTGCGCACAGGCGCTCAAAGCGTGCACGGGATGCCGCAGGAAGGCAGCGGAATAGCGGGAATGATGAATCCTGGCACAGCCATCGGTTGCGCAGAACACCCGGGGCCGTGAAGCTGGTGGGTGCTGCCGTCTTGGGCATCATGGTCGTGCTCGGGAGCATGGTGGGCGTCAATCATTTCCGGGCTGCTGTGGCGAACGAAACGACTGCGCCTGCCACGGCGCCACCAGCAGGACAAGACTGCCGAATCAAGGATGCTGCACAAGTGCCCGCCTGTGCGTTGAATCGAGAAACGGTGGTCTCGGCATTCCTGGCACTTTCAGGAGAACGAGACGAGGCGATGGGGCAGCTGGCGGGGGAGAGGCTCAAGGAGCTCTACACTCCTGGTGCAGAGCAATTGGAGCGCGACCTGGAAACGATCGATCAGCTACGGGACATGGGTTTGGGACTTGAAGGTCTGCGCACAAGACTGAAGGACGTGACGGTATCCGCCCGTGGACAGGGTGACACTGTCATTCTTGCCGCGACTTCGACCCAAGAGGAATACCGTTACGTGGATGCTGAAGGGGCCACGATGCACACCGTCCAGGCTGCCGAGCCGCAACGTATTGAAGTTGAAATGGTGCTGGATGAAAGCGGCTGGAAGATCGGCAAGGTATTACGACGTTAAATGCATAATGGCGGGAGACGAAACCAGGGCTTGCTCAAAGCTGCTGGTTTCATCTCCCGCCATATAGGCTGCAGCGGATTAGCTCCAGAGAACCGCAATCGCGATGTTGATGAAGGCCGTGCCACCCACTGCATGGGCGATACCGGTAGAAACTTCCTCGCCGTTCTTCATCTTCTTGCGGCCAATGAAAGCTGCGACCAGGATGATGATTGCAATCAGCGTCTTGATACCAATCTTCATGTGGTTTGGCGAACCGTCGCCGGCCTCGAGAATGCCGACCATGGCCAGACCCGTGACCAGCTGCACGATGGCGCCGTACCACTGCCAGACAGAGACCGTAGGGGTCTTGAAATTGGCCAGCCAGCCACCAAAGATGGCTGCTGCGCCCAAGATATGCACGAAAATCAGGAGAGAAAGAAGAATAGTCATGACACTAGCCTAATCTATTTTCGACTGATCGTAGAAAACGCAGAATCGCCCCTGCCGAATCAACGACAGGGGCGATAATCTACCTAGGCGACGAGGGCCGCAACTGGATCTTTACAGTCCCAGTTCGCCTTCGAAGGCGCCACCTTCAAGGCGAGCCTTGACGGTCTGCAGGAAGCGGCCTGCATCGGCGCCGTCAACCAGACGGTGATCGTAGGTCAAGCACAGGTACATCATGTGGCGGATGGCAATCGAATCGTTGCCCTCTGCATCGGTGACGACCATTGGACGCTTCACGATCGCGCCGGTGCCCAAGATGGCTACCTGTGGCTGGTTGATGATCGGAGTGTCGAACAGTGCGCCAACCGAACCGATGTTGGTGATCGAGAAGGTGCCACCGGACAGCTCGTCTGGACCGATCTTGTTGCTGCGGGTACGTGCAGCAACATCAGCGATACGCGAAGCCATGCCGGCGAGGTTCAGATCGCCAGCGTTCGACACGACGGGAACCAGCAGGCCCTTGTCGGTGTCGACTGCGAATGCCAAGTGCTCGGCATTGTGGTAAGTGATCTTCTGGGTCTCTTCGTTGTACTCGGCGTTCAGCTTAGGATGTGCCTTCAAGCCTTCGGCAACAGCCTTGGCGATGAATGGCAGGTAAGTGAGGTTCACGCCGTTAGTGGCCTTGAAATTGGCCTTGGCCGCAGCACGCAGCTTCACGATGCGGGTCATATCGATTTCGTGGACCTGGGTCAGCTGAGTCGATACGTCCAGGGACTCGCGCATGCGTCGAGCGATGACCTGGCGGATTCGTGGAGCCTTTTCCTCGGTGCCGCGCAGTGAGGAAACCTCCACTGCAGGGGCAGCCGGCTTTGCGGCGGCAGGAGCAGCGGCAGCAGCGGCAGTTGGAGCAGCAGCTTCCTGGGCGGCAACAGCGTCCAGCACATCCTGCTTGCGGATGCGGCCTCCAACACCGGTGCCCTTCACTGAAGCGATGTCGATGTTGTGCTGGTTAGCCAGGCGGCGTACCAGCGGGGTGACGTAGCCGGACTCGTTGTTTGCCTCGGCTGCTGGTGCAGCTGGAGCGGCAGGGGCAGCAGGTGCTTCTTCCTTAGCTGGAGCTGGGGCTGCCGGAGCGGCCGGAGCCTCTTCCTTGGCCGGTGCTGGGGCAGCTGGGGCCTCTTCCTTTGCAGGAGCAGCAGCTGGAGCCTCTTCCTTGGCTGGAGCAGCTGCTGGAGCGGAGCCAGCGGCACCGATTACGGCCAGAACAGCGCCAACTTCAGCGGTCTCATCTTCTGGAACGCGAATTTCCAGCAGGGTGCCAGCAACTGGGGACGGAACTTCGGTGTCTACCTTATCGGTGGAAACCTCAAGCAGCGGCTCGTCGACGGATACCTCATCGCCAACTTCCTTCAGCCAGCGGGTAACGGTACCTTCGGTCACCGACTCGCCCAGGGCTGGAAGGGTAACTTCGGTGCCTGAGGCAGCGCCACCGGCAGGTGCGGCTGCAGGAGCTTCTTCGGCTGCCGGTTCAGCTGGTGCTTCCTCTGCGGCTGGTGCGGCAGGTGCTTCTTCAGCGGCTGGTGCTGCCGGTGCAGCGTCGCCGGAGCCGGAGCCATCGCCGATGCGAACCAGTGGGGCGCCAACTTCGGCGTCCTCGTCCTCGGCCACAAAGATTTCCTCGATGACGCCAGCTACCGGCGAAGGAACTTCAGTGTCAACCTTGTCAGTGGAAACTTCCACCAACGGCTCGTCTACCTCTACGCGGTCGCCGACCTGCTTCAGCCAGCGGGTTACCGTACCTTCGGTAACGCTTTCACCCAGTGCGGGTAGGTTTACGGTTTCAGACATCGTCCCGTATCTCCTTGTTTTATAAAGCTTGACATGTGGTGGGAGGCGTTGCCTCCGAGCCTAGTGCATTCAGGCAGCGCGTTACATCAACGCGCTGCCTGAATGACCAAAACGTGATTAACCGTGCAGCGGTGCGCCGGCCAAAGCCATTGCGGCTTCGCCCAGGGACTCGTTCTGGGTTGGGTGAGCGTGGATCAGCTGCGATACGTCCTCTGGGTATGCTTCCCAGTTCACGATCAGCTGCGCTTCACCGATCTGCTCGCCAATGCGTCCGCCGATGCCGTGAACGCCAACGATTGGGCCGTTCTTGACGCGAACCATCTTGATGATGCCGCTGGTGCCCAAGATCGAGGACTTGCCGTTGCCAGCCAAGTTGTACTCGGTGGTTTCGATCTGGTCAGCGCCGAACTTCTCCTTGGCCTTCGGCTCGGAGTAGCCCACCGATGCGATCTCTGGCTCGCAGAAGGTCACCTTCGGGATGTTGATGTCCTCAACGATGGTTGGCTTCAGGCCGTGGATTTCCTCGGCGACGAAGCGGCCATGCTGGTAGCCGCGGTGTGCGAGCTGGACGCCTGGAACGATGTCGCCGATGGCGTAGATATTGCCAACGCCGGTGTGCAGGCGCTCGTCGGTGATTACGAAACCGCGATCAATGGTGATGCCCTGCTCTTCGAAGCCAAGGCCCTCGGTGACTGGACCGCGGCCCACAGCAACCAGGACGATCTCAGCTTCCAGAACCTTGCCGTCAGCCAGCGAGACCTTGGCGCCGTTGGCATCCTGCTCGACCTTCTCGAAGAAAACGCCGGTGTTGAACTTGATGCCGCGCTTCTTGAAAGCACGCTCCAGGTTCTTGATGATGGCTGGATCCTCGTTTGGAACCAGCGATGGCAGGCCCTCGACGATGGTGACGTCGACGCCGAAGGACTTCCAGACCGAGGCGAATTCGACACCGATGACGCCGCCGCCCAGAACGATGGCGCTCTTCGGCAGGTCTTCCATGTTCAGTGCTTCGGTGCTGGTCAGCACGCGGCCGCCGATTTCCAGGCCCATGGTCTTGGAAGTGGATCCGGTGGCCAGGATGATGTACTTGCCCTTGTAGACGGTGCCATCGACATCGATGGAATCCTGGGCAACCAGTCGGCCGTTACCGGTGATGACGTTGACCTTCTTCATCTTCAGCAAGCCCTGCAGGCCCTTGTGCTTGCCAGCGACAATGCCTTCCTTGTACTTGCGAACGCCGGCCAGATCGATCGACTCCAGCGAGGAGTTGATGCCGTACTTGGCACCCTCGCGAGCGTTCTCTGCCAGCTCTGCTGCATGCAGGTAAGCCTTGGTTGGGATGCAGCCGGTGTGCAGGCAGGTGCCGCCCAGCTTTTCCTTCTCGATCAATCCAACGGTGTAGCCCAGCTGGATGGCGCGCAATGCTGCCGAGTATCCAGCGGATCCGCCGCCGAGGATGAGGACATCAAATTCTTGCGTTGCTGCCGAATCGGCCACGTGAACGCTCCCTCGTATTCGCTTAGTGAGGCCGGCTTTGGCCGACCAGGGGATCGGGTGTGGACTTTCTGGAGCGTGACACATGCGGGCGCGCACCTTTGATCCACGGTGATGTTTCAAAACTTACCTTAGTACCGCCGAATGGCTAGAGTCACCTTCGGGGCACTAAAAGTCAGGTATGTCTCTAATTTTGAGCTCATCCCGGCATCGGCCAATTGTTTCTGGCGATACCGGGATGAGTTTCATGGCACTGCAGCTGCTTTGCCGCTGCGTTTAACGGCTAGTTCGCCGCGGCAACCTGTTCTGCGTATGCAACCAGCGTGCGTACCTGCGAGCCGGTGCCGTTCTTCGGGGTGTAGCCCCAGGCGCTTCCTTCGTTGAAGGCCGGACCAGCAAAGTCGATGTGGGCCCAAGGAATCTTCTTGCCGTCGACTTCGCCGACGAACTCTTCGAGGAAGACGGCAGCGGTCATCATTCCGCCCATGCGCTCACCGATGTTCGCCAGATCGGCGACCTGCGACTCGATGGATGGTCGCAGCTCTTCCGGCAGCGGCATGGCCCAAGCCAATTCGCCCACCTTGTCCGAGACGGCAACCAGGTCGCTGGTGACCTGCTTGTCGCCCATGACGCCTGCAGTACGCAGGCCCAGAGCCAGCATCTGCGCGCCGGTCAGCGTAGCGATGTCGATCATGACATCCGGCTTTTCCAGGCTGGCTGCGGCCAAGCCGTCAGCCATGACCAGGCGGCCTTCGGCGTCAGTGTTCAGCACCTCAACGGTCTTGCCGCCGAACATCGTCAGTACATCGCCCGGACGGGTCGAGGCGCCGCCTGGCATGTTCTCTGCCAGGCAGAGCCATGCGGTGACCTTCACGTTCAGCCCAAGTTCGGCGACGGCGGCGACGGTCTGGAAGACTGCGGCGGCACCGGACATGTCCGACTTCATGGCGTGCATGCCTGCAGCAGGCTTCAGCGAGGTGCCACCGGTATCGAAGGTGATGCCCTTGCCGATCAAAGCGATGTGCTTGGCTGCCTTCGACGGCGCGTACTCGACCTTGACCATGCGCGGCTGGCGAGCCGAGCCGCCGCCGACGCCGATCAGGCCGCCAAAGCCGTCCTTGGCCAGTCGCTTCTCATCGAAGATGGTGACCTTCAACGGCAGCGACTTGGAGTAGTCCTTGACCGCCGCGGCGAAAGACTCCGGGTACAGCACGTTGGCTGGGGCATTTATCAGGTCGCGGGTGCCGCGGACCGCGCGGCCCAGGATTGCCGCGCGCTTGAGCACGGCCGGAAGATCCTTGGAAGTGGCAACCGAGGTGACGATCTGGGCTTCGGCCAGTACTGGCTTCTCGCTCTTCTTCGACCGGTGGTTCTCGTAGCGGTAGCTGCCCAAGGCGATGCCTTCAGCCACGGCGGCAACGCGCTCAACGCTGTCGGCAGGCAAAGCGAAAATGGCGCTCTTGGCGTTGCTCAACTGGCGGGCAGCCGAGCCGGCGGCACGGCGCAGCTTCTCTTCGGTCAGATCGGCCAGCTCGTCAACGCCAAGGCCGATGAACTGCAGGACCTTGGCCTTCGTGCCGTCCACGCCAGGCAGCGCGGTGATTTCGTCGGCCTTCCCGGCAACGCCCAAAGCCGAGAGCGACTGCTCCAGCGAGGTAGTGGTGTCGGCGGCGAAGGGGGATGCCGCGATGGACACCTTGTCGCCGTTCTTGAGTACGCCCAGGATGAGGGCGTCAGCGCTCTTGCGCTTGATGTCAGTGCCAATGGCGCTCAGAGTGAGATCACTGGAGTTGATCACAAAATCATTCCTTCTATGCCTTTGTAGGGTCTAAGGTCGCGACAGCCCAAGTGGTATTCCGGAGCAAATCCTGCCGGTGGGCTGTGCGTCTCCTGCATCTAGGTTATCCGAGGTTCCGCGTCTTCGTGCGTTACTTCACAGCGAGCGAAAGCCAAGTAGCGATAGGATGGAGCATTGATCTGTTGCAGAAGTTCAGTCCTAGCCGATGGTTGCCGCTCTGCTGTGCCGGATGCCGACCCTGAATGAGGAGAAAATGTCCAAAGATTCGTTGATGACGCTGGTCGCAGACGATTTGGATGACTCGCGCCTTCAAGGTCTTGGGATGTTCATCTCGCTGAAGAGCCTCAGTGACGCCGGGCATAATCACGCGCAGGTCTCCAACGAGCTTTTCGGCCGTCTGGAATCCGAACTCTTCGCCACTTTCGATGCCGACGAGCTGATCGCCTACACCTCCCAGCGCCCGCGCGTCTCTTTCCTTGGCGACCACTTCGCCGGATACCAGGCCCCGCGCCTCGAGATCTACCTGATGACTGATGAGATGGACCGCAAGTTCTGGTTCCTCAACGGAGTTGAACCGGATCTGAAGTGGGAACGCGTGATCGCGGAACTGCAGTCATTCATCGAGGCCTTCAACGTATCGCTGGTTGTTGGGACCGCATCATTGCCGATGCCGGTGCCGCATACCCGGCCGGTCGGCGTGACCGCCCACGGCAACCGCAAGGATCTGATCGAGAACATCTCGACGTGGAGCCCTACGGTCGAATCTCCGGCAGGCTTGGGCTCGCTGCTCGAAATCCGCCTGAGCGAAGCCGGCCGAGATGTCGTGGGCTACTCGATGCATACCCCGCACTACCTTGCCGAATCCGAGTACCCGGCGGTCGCCGTTGCGACTCTGGAGTATGTGGGCGCGGCGCTGAGGCTGGCTCTGCCGACCGACAAGCTGCGTGAAGCAGCCCGATTGGTTGACCAGCAGCTCGCCGAGCAGCTTCAAGCCAATAGCGACGTCCGTCAGATGGTGGACGGATTCGAGGAACGTTTCGACGCGCATGCCAAGGAGCACGAGTCGCGTTCGCTGTTGCTGGACGAAGATGAGCAGATGGCGGATGCCGAGGAGCTGGGCGCCAGCGCCGAGAATTTCCTGGCCGCCATCGAGAACACTGAAGATTGGTTGAAAAACGGTCATATCGAACCGTTGCCAGGTGATCACGACCAGTGAGCCAGGCCCAACTGAATTCGCCGAAATCGTGGCTCGTCTTCGGCTTCGCAATTCTTGCCTACATTTCTGCAATTTCCCAACGCACCAGCTTCGGAGTCGCGGGCATCCAAGCCACCGAACGCTTCGATGCCAGCGCACAGATCCTGGCGACGTTCTCGGTCGTGCAGCTCGTTGTCTATGCCGGGGCGCAGGTCCCCGTAGGGCTGCTGCTGGATAAATTCGGGCCCCGCATCCTGATTACCAGCGGCGCCCTGCTGATGGCTGCCGGCCAAGCGTTCCTGGCGATTTCGGTCAACGTGCCCATGGGCTTGGCCGGGCGCGTCATGGTCGGCATGGGCGACGCGATGGTCTTCGTCTCCGTGCTCAAGCTCTTGCCCCTGTGGTTCTCCGGCTCGCGCATTCCGGTGCTCACCCAGCTCACCGGTACTTTTGGCCAGCTCGGGCAGCTGATCAGCCTCTTTCCATTCCATATGATCCTGCTTGGCGTCGGCTGGTCCGCGGCATTCTCGATCATGTCAGGGTTCGCTTTCGCCACCTTCATCACGACGATCGCCTTCGTGCGCAATGGCAAGAACTGGGATGGGCATGGCGAGGGGGAGCAGGAGACCGGCTCGCGGATCGCGCAGGCATGGAAGCAGCCAGGGACCCGCTTGGGTTTCTGGACCCACTTCTCTACGGCCTTCATGATCAACACCTTCATGATGACGTGGGGCTACCCGTTCCTTGTCGAGGGCCAAGGCATGGATGGTGCGTTGGCTTCGGGCCTGATGGCTGTATTCGTTGTTGTCGCCATCGTGCTGGGCCCGATCCTCGGCGCCTTGACCGCGCGCCATGCCAGCCAACGTTCCAATATTGCGTTGTCCATCGTGGGCTCCATCTTGGCGCTATGGGCGGCCGTTCTGCTCTGGCCGGGACAGGCGCCGCTATGGATTCTGGTGCTGCTGATGGTCGCCATTGCCGCCGGCGGCCCGGCCTCCGTGATCGGTTTCGACTTCGCGCGTACGTTCAACCCGCCGCGGGTTCTGGGAACTGCCACCGGCCTGGTGAATACCGGCGGATTCATCGGAGCATTCGTCACCATCTACGTCATCGGTTTCATCATGGACATGCTGCACAAGGCCAACGGCTCGGTCGGAGAACTCTACAACCTGCCGGCTTTCCGGGTGGCACTGTCCTTCCAATTCGTGATGGCATTGCTCGGGATGGCATTCATGGTCATCGAACGCCGCAAGGCGCGCCGATTCCTCGCCGAACAGTAACCGCCGGCCGGGAGGCCCGGACCAGAAGGTTCTCCACAGCTCGCACGCGTTGACGTCCCGTGCCAAGCGCCGCGATGCACCGTGGAGCCATGACGACTACACCAGAACGCCATCCCCTCTCGCTGTCCAGCTGCGAGGACATCCTGGCCTATGTGCCTCATGCCCTCGGCTTCTATCCGCAAAATTCTGCCGTGCTCATGCTGATCGACGAGGACCACCTGGAAGCGACCCTGCGTGTCGATTTGCCGGAAGAGGACACTTCGTCCGAGCGGGAGTCGTGGACCGCGCAGGTGCTTCGCCTCCTGGATCGCATGCCCCATATCCAAGGGGTGGTTCTGGTGGTCTACGCGCCGGAAGATTCGCTGGCGGAGGACCGTATTCCGTACTCGCACATGGTTGCGCAGCTCGAACAGGGGCTGGCTGGCAAAAAAGTCCTGTTGCGCCACAGTTGGTGCCGGCAGGGCCGATTCGTCTGGAACTACGCGACCGACGACTACGCAGAGCCGACCCCGGTGCGCCCGCTGGAAACCAACGAGACGCATCTGTCGCTGGTCTTTGCTGGATCAGCACCGTTGGATGTTCCATGGGACGGCAGTGGAATCCCTGAGTGGCCGCAGGCCGCCGACATCCTGAAGATTGTTTCCAGCCAGCAGCACAACGTGATCAACTGCCTTGAAGCATGGCTGCAGACGATGGACCTCGCCGAAACTGAAGCCCGAACTTGGATCCACGAAGAGCATGAGCACACCGCACTGCTGCTTGGTTCCCTGGAAGTGAAAATCGTCCGAGACCTGCTTCCGTATTTGGCTGGCCAAGGTCCGGACGCGGCATTGGATGTGCTGATTGGCGTGATGCGCGGAGATCGGGAAGCCGCTGCCTCGCCCTTGACCAACTATTTGCTGGGCCGTGGTTGGCATGCGCCAGACTGGCAGCGGATTGACCGGCTGTGGTCGGTAGCCAGAGACCTGCTCGGTGTGGCCGAAGGCAACAACCGGCAGGCCCTGCTGTGCATTCTTGCCTGGATCGAGTGGGCACGAGGCCGGGGGACTATGGCCTTGTGCCTGCTGGGCAGTGCTGTAGAAGAAAACCCGAACTACGAGTTGGCGCGGTTGCTGCAGAAACTGATGTCCCATGGAATCATGCCCGAGTGGGCGACCGATAAATTGCGGGCTTGGCGTGCCAATTTCAGCTGAGCAACGGAGGCCGGAGTGTCTCAAGTGGTGTCCTGATGCTAATTCATGGATAATGGGACAACAGACCCGGTTAGGTTCGAATTGCCTAGGTCTTGAAATCTGTGGATTTCGGGAACATTAGGCGGGCTTGATGCGTTGATACCAATGTGCCAGCCCTAGGTGTTTAGTCAGCGACTGAGCACTATCGGACTTGACAGGGTCATAGTGGTGTTACCGGCAGGTGCATCCGGAACGCATCGTTAGAAAGGTTATTCGTGTCATCTTCTGAGACGAACGCTAATCGCATAGCAACTGAGGCCGAGGTCGACGCGGCTGAGGCCGAATCAGCCACCCCTGCAGCGAAGAAGCGCGCTACCAAGGCCAAGCCTCGGACTAAAAAGGTCGCTGCCGAAACCGCAGCGCAAGACGAATCAACCGGAGCGTTGGCTGACGCCGATGACGATGCTGAGCCAGGCACCGATTCGAAGGATGCGAAGTCCGACGATGATTCAAAGGGCTTCACACTTTCAACCGGTGATGACGACGCTCCGCAGCAGCAGGTCATGGTGGCCGGCGCGACCGCTGACCCGGTCAAGGACTACCTGAAGCAGATTGGCAAGGTTGCCCTGCTGAACGCCGAGCAAGAAGTCGACTTGGCTCTGCGCATTGAAGCTGGCCTGTTCGCAGCTGACAAGCTGGAGAAGGACGATGGCTCCATGGATCAGCGTCTGCGTTGGGACTACGAGCAGATCATCCACGATGGCAAGATTGCCAAGAACCACCTGCTGGAAGCAAACCTTCGCCTGGTAGTTTCCCTGGCCAAGCGCTACACCGGCCGCGGCATGCTCTTCCTGGACCTGATCCAGGAAGGCAACTTGGGCCTGATCCGTGCGGTGGAGAAGTTCGACTACACCAAGGGTTTCAAGTTCTCGACCTATGCCACTTGGTGGATTCGCCAGGCAATCACCCGTGCCATGGCGGACCAGGCGCGTACCATTCGTATTCCTGTGCACATGGTTGAAGTCATCAACAAGCTGGCGCGTGTCCAGCGCCAGATGCTTCAGGATCTCGGTCGCGAACCGACCCCAGAAGAGTTGGCCAAGGAATTGGACATGACTCCTGAGAAGGTCGTCGAGGTCCAGAAGTACGGTCGTGAGCCGATTTCCCTGCATACCCCACTGGGCGAAGACGGCGACTCCGAATTCGGTGACCTGATCGAAGACTCGGAAGCCGTTGTGCCAGCCGATGCAGTGTCCTTCACCCTGTTGCAGGAACAGCTGCATTCGGTGCTCGACACGCTTTCGGAGCGCGAAGCAGGCGTCGTGGCAATGCGTTTCGGCCTGACCGATGGCCAGCCTAAGACGCTGGACGAAATCGGCAAGGTCTACGGGGTGACCCGCGAGCGCATTCGCCAGATCGAATCCAAGACGATGTCGAAGTTGCGTCACCCATCGCGTTCCCAGGTGCTGCGCGACTACCTGGACTAAGAAACTGAGGATGTGGCCAGCAGTTCATGCAATGAACTGCTGGCCATATTCTTTATTGCCATTAATGCAAGAAGAAGGCGACCCAAAGCGGGTCGCCTTCTTTGATCAGCAGTTGGCCACGAGATTAGTCGTTGGCGTCTACCTTGGGCTTTTCGTAGAGCCGCGAGGACTCGTCCTGCCAGAGGGAAGTCTGCGGACGCAGTTTTTGTTCTACATCGCGGCTATGGTGAGCGCAGAAAAGCAGCTCACCGCCGGTCGAAGCCAGCACGGCTCGCACGTAGGCCTGTGCGCCGCAACGGTCGCACCGGTCGAGGGCGTTAAGTTCACGACTAGCGGTCGTAGTAGTCATTGCCAGCCTCCTAAAGTTGATGGTTACTCTATACAACCAGCTTGGATCCTGACTTTATCCCGAATTGGCTGTTCTTTCGCTCACCGCGTAGCGCATGTGGATAAGCTCATACCTGCCCCGAGTGTTCGCCAGCACCGGAAAATAGCGGGTATTCGAACACATTAACGATTAGAATATGAACCAAGACGTACTTTCTCATGCAACTAGGAGACAACAGCTCAGTGGCTTCATCCGACAATTACAGTGCCCGGCACCTTTCCGTATTGGAAGGCCTGGAAGCAGTTCGTAAACGACCGGGCATGTACATCGGCTCCACCGACTCCCGTGGCTTGATGCATTGCCTCTGGGAGATCATCGATAACTCTGTTGACGAGGCGTTAGGCGGGTTTGGGCAGGCCATTGATGTCATCTTGCACTCTGACGGCTCGGTCGAAGTCCAAGACGATGGCCGTGGCATCCCCGTGGATGTTGAACCCAAGACTGGGCTGAGCGGTTTGGAAGTCGTCTTCACCAAATTGCACGCCGGTGGCAAGTTCGGCGGTGGCTCCTACAGCGCATCCGGCGGCCTGCACGGCGTGGGTGCCTCAGTAGTAAATGCTCTGTCGGCCCGCTTGGACGTGGAAGTTGACCGCGGCGGCAAAACCTACGGCTTGCAGTTCCGTCGTGGCGAACCAGGCAAATTTACCGATAAGGGACGCAAGAAAGCCGATGCGGCGTTCAAGGCCCATGAGACCGCAACGCCTCCGGGAATTATTGGCAAAGCCAAACGCGGCGTAACCGGAACGCGCATTCGCTACTGGGCCGACAGCCATATCTTCACCCCGGATGCGAAATTCTCCTATAAGGAATTGCAGGATCGCGCCCGCCAAACCTCCTTCCTGGTCCCGGGGCTGCGCATCACCCTGCGTGATGAACGCGGACTGCCGGACACTCCGGGCGCAGACGGACCTCATGAGGAAGTGTTCCAGCACGACGGCGGCATTAGCGAATTCGTCGACTACCTGAGCAGCGATTCACCGGTTACAGACATCTGGCGCTTCCACGGCAGCGGTTCCTTCCATGAAAAGGTTCCGGTCATCGACAGCAACGGCCGCAGCCATATTGAAGATGTGCAGCGTGTCTGCGAAGTGGACGTGGCGGTCCGCTGGGGGATCGGCTACGAAACCACCCTGCGCAGCTTCGTCAATATTATTGCGACACCCAAGGGCGGTACGCATACCGCAGGCTTCGAGCAGGCCCTGCTCAAGTCCTTCCGCAAGAATATCGAGGCCAACGCGCGCAAGCTCAAGTTCGGCCAGAAGGACAAGCTGGAAAAGGACGACGTTCTGGCCGGCCTGACTGCCGTGCTGACCGTCCGATTGGCCGAGCCCCAGTTCGAGGGCCAGACCAAGGAAATTTTGGGCACCCCACAAGTGCGCCAGATTGTTTCCAAGGTGCTGGAAAAGGCGCTCAATGATCGTCTGGGCTCCAGCAAACGCAACGAAAAGGCTGAAGCCTCCACGCTGATGGAGAAGGTCGTCAACGAGATGAAGTCTCGTGTGTCGGCACGCATGCATAAGGAAACCCAGCGTCGCAAGACGGCTTTGGAATCCTCGTCGCTGCCAACCAAACTGCTTGATTGCCGGAGCAAGGAAGTCGGCAAATCCGAACTGTTCATCGTCGAGGGCGACAGCGCATTGGGCACTGCCCGACTTGCACGCTCCAGCGAGTACCAGGCGTTGTTGCCGATTCGTGGCAAGATCCTCAATGTGCAAAAGGCGTCGATCTCGGACATGCTCTCCAATGCTGAGTGCGCAGCGATGATCCAGGTGATAGGTGCTGGTTCGGGCCGCAGCTTCGACATCGAGCAAGCGCGATACGGCAAGATTATCCTGATGACCGATGCTGACGTTGACGGTGCGCACATTCGCACCCTGCTGCTGACGCTGTTCTATCGCTATATGCGTCCGATGATTGAGCACGGTCGCGTCTATGCGGCGGTCCCGCCGTTGCACCGCATCGAGGTAATTAATCCGGGCGCCAAGCAGAACGAAGTCATCTACACCTACTCTGAGACGGAAATGACCAAGCTGCTGGCCAGCTTGGAGAAGGAAGGCCGACGCTACAAGGAGCCGATCCAGCGCTATAAGGGCCTGGGCGAGATGGATGCAGACCAGCTGGCTGAAACCACCATGGATCCACGCCATCGCATGCTGCGCCGTGTTGGCATCGAGCATGCGCAGGCAGCCGAAGAAGTCTTCGACCTGCTGATGGGTTCGGATGTGGCACCGCGCAAGAAGTTCATCATCGACGGCGCCGATGATCTCGAACGGGAACGCATCGACGTTTAGAACCGCAGATGCAACGACGTCCTTGAACTCCACTGGGGTTCAAGGACGTCCTTGCATGGGATCGAGCGGGTGCTACCAGTCCAGCAGCCGTGGCGCAATGAGCAGAACTGTCGGGCAGACCATCAACATAATGGTGCTCAGCAGCACCAGTGCCCGTTGCGGGCGGCTCAGCGGATCTTGCGGGGAGAGCAAGCGCTTGAGCCTGCGGGATGATACTTCGCCATCGGGCATGCCAACCAGACCGGCGCTAGAGGCATGAGGCGTTGACGAGCGGTCATCCATGGTCGCTGCGGTGGCCACAGTGACGATGGCTTTGAGCAGCGTCTGCCGATTGGCCTTTTCCAGTGCTTTGTCGTCGGCCAGCATTTCGATCAGTTGGCGCACTGCATCGAGTCCAAGCCGTGAGGTCGGCAGCCAGGGCAACGCTTCGTGCCAGGCCGTGAAGGCCAGGATTAGCAAATCATGGCGTTGATCCAAATGTGAGCGTTCATGGGCGATGACCGCCTGCTGCTCTTGAGCCGAAAGCTGGGTGAGCAATCCCCGTGACAGCACGGTCACCGACTGCGAGATGCCGGGCACGCAGTACGCCACGGGCATATCATGATCGATCACCAAGGTGTTCGCGCGCGTCTGCGAGGGGTTGCTCAACAGGCGAAGTAGCTGCCGGTGCTTGGCTCGTTGGCGGGAGGTGCGCCAAGCAGCGCGCATGAGGGTCAATACTAGGTGGAAACCGAAGAGCAGAGCTGTACTCAAGGCGAAGAGGTGCACGATGCCGGGGTAGGGCACACTCGTGTCTCCTGTCAGTAGGAGCCATCCGCCATGCAGCGCGGAGATCAGATCATCGCCCAGTGGGTCCAAGCCCCAGACAAGCATTGAGCCGATCATGGAAAGGCCACCGCCTAAAGCAATGGCTTGCCACAGGAGTACCGCTTGCACTGGTGAGCGCGCGGTCCAATTCGCCTTGGATAAAGCCAACGGCGTCGGCCACGCCAATGCGATAGCCAACGCCGCTAGGAAATATGAGGTGAGAAGCACTCAGTCCCCGAGGTTCATCTAAATTATGCGGACTTTACTGAGTCCAAGATAGCACGCAGGGAAGCTGCTTCGTCGGGGGAGATGCCTCCAATGAATCGTGCTAAGACTGCTTCACGGTCCTGGGCGGTGCCCAGTGCGTCGTTGAGCAGTCCAACGGTGTGATCCTCACGGGAGGATGAAGCTGCGTATCGGTGAGGGCGGGTAGTGCGCTCGCGCTCCACCAGACCCTTCTTCTCGAGACGTGCTAGCACGGTCAGCACCGTCGTTACTGCGAGTTCTTTCGCGTCGGTGCCAAGCGCCGCCAAATCATCACGAAGGTCATTCGCGGTGAGTGGTTCTGCGGAATCCCACAGAAGATCCATGACGGAGCGTTCCAGATCGCCAAGGCTGGCCACTAGGTCGTACCTCACTTGCATTAGTTCTAACGCGGTTGCTTGCACTCAGCGAGAGCATGCAGACTGCTTGGGCTCTTAATTGTAGCCATCTTTCCACAATATTTCTACGGAGCGTAAAAGAGATGGGTGAGTACAGGCTTTAGCAGTTTCGCTGCGCGTTATGGGATTGTCCCGGGTGAAACTTGTTGACTTGGGTTTTTTAAGATCCGTAGACACAACCCTGTCAATAGGCTTAGTATTTGCGCTCGCGCCCGCGGTGTTGAAATTTGCAGCCGGCAAAACCTGCTAATCCCGTCGATTTCTACAAGCTGTCGAAATCGTCTATTCTGGCCTTGGAGGTCTTTTCTACGAAAGGTAGAAAAGCGGTTTACATTCCATCCCGCGATAGTTGAGGAATCCATGGATGCTCTAGAGATTGCCCGCTGGCAATTCGGCATTACGACGGTCTACCACTTCTTGATGGTGCCCCTGACCATTGGGCTGGGCTTGACCGTGGCCACATTGCAAACCATGTGGCATCGCACCGGCAACGAACACTGGCTGCGAATGACAAAATTCTGGGGAAAGCTTTTCCTCATCAACTTCATCATGGGCGTTGCCACGGGCATCGTCCAAGAGTTCCAATTCGGCATGGCCTGGAGCGAATACAGCCGCTATGTTGGCGACGTTTTCGGTGCGCCGTTGGCCATGGAAGCCCTGCTGGCTTTCTTCGTGGAATCCACCTTCCTGGGGCTCTGGATCTTCGGCTGGAAGAAGCTACCCAAGCGTGTCCACCTGGCAACGATCTGGTGCGCTTCCTTGGCGACGATCCTTTCGGCCTACTTCATCCTCGTTGCGAACTCGTGGATGCAGCACCCGGTCGGAACGAAATTAGTTGACGGCCGTGCCGTGATGACCGACGCATGGGCGGTGTTCACCAACAACACTGCGCTCGTGACCTTCCCGCACACCATCTTCGGCGCCTTCGCCGTTGCCGGCGGCTTCCTGCTGGGCATCTCCTGGTTCCACCTCTACCGCCGCCGCAAGGAAGGCATCGACACCGTGGATGCCAACGGATATGTAGTCGTGGGTGAAGACCCAAACCGCGGCAAGAACCGCGACAAGACCGACTACCAGGTCTGGATTAAGTCACTGCGCATCGGTGCTTCGGTAGCCATGGTCGCCTTTCTCGGTGTTGCTCTGAGCGGGCACGAGCAAGCAAAGCTGATGTTCGAACAGCAGCCGATGAAAATGGCAGCGGCAGAGGCAGCTTGCCATGATGGTACCGGCTTCTCCGTGCTGTCGTTGGGCGATATCACCGCCCAAGGCACAACCAACTGCGACAACGTCGTAGCTGTCTTCGAAATTCCGGGCATTCTCTCGTACCTGGCCAACGGAGATTTCACCACCGAAATCAAGGGCGTGAATACCCTGATTCCGGAATACCAGGAAAAATACGGCAAGTACTATCCAAGCGATGCGTCCTTCGGCCAGTACGCGGGCCAGGAAATCAACTACCTGCCCGTGATGGAAGTGACCTACTGGGGCTTCCGCTTGATGATCACTCTGGGCGGACTCTCGGCACTGGCAGCCGGCGTCGCGCTGTGGATCACCCGCAAGGGCAGCGTCCCGGAAAGCAAATGGCTTTCGAGACTGGCGGTATTGGGCATCGCCGCACCCTTCGGCGCCAACGCCACCGGCTGGATTTTCACCGAAATGGGCAGGCAGCCGTTCACCGTTGCGCCTAACCCGCAGATGGGCGGGGTGGACCAGGTGTTCATGTATACCGCGGCCTCGGTCTCTCCTACCGTCAGTGCAGGAGAAATGCTGTTCTCGCTGATCTCGCTCACTGCAATCTATGGCGTGCTGCTGGTTGTGGAACTGGTCCTGCTCACTCGCTACATCCGAGGCGGCGTGGCATCGGCAATGCCGGAGCTCGAAGCGGCAGATCATTCGTCATCCGGTGGCCCTAAGGGGCCTGACAACGATGATGACGACGTACTGGCATTCGCCTACTAGCGGAACGGACGAAGGAGAATTTCAATGGATTGGCTTCCAACACTTTGGTTCGTTGTGATAGCGCTACTCTGGTGCGGCTATCTCTTCCTTGAAGGCTTCGACCTCGGGGTCGGCATGCTCATCGGGCTTGGACGTTCCACTGAGAAACGCAAGCGCCTCTTGCTGAATACCATTGGCCCGGTCTGGGACGGCAACGAAGTGTGGCTGCTGACCGCCGGTGGCGCGACCTTCGCCGCCTTCCCGCACTGGTACGCTTCACTGTTCTCGGCACTCTACATTCCGTTGACCATTGTCCTGGTGGCATTGATCTTCCGTGCTGTGGCCATCGAATACCGGGGCAAGGCGATCACCGCCGCAACCCGGAAAGCATGGGATCTGGCCCTGGGCCTCGGATCGTTGGTCGCTGCCTTCGGCGTCGGAGCCATGCTGGCGTTGACCACCTTGGGGTTGCCCTTGAATGAGAACGGGGACCGGATCGGCGGAGCCTTCGCCTGGCTGAATTGGCATGCCATTCTCGGTGGCGTAGCGGTGGTGGCGTTCTGCTGGATCCATGCATTGGCTTTCCTGCGGTTGAAAACCGACGGTGCGGTCCGCCACGAAGCAGGCAAGCTCGTAGGCCGCTGGCTGCCGGTAGCAATCCTGCCCCTGGTCGCGTGGGCACTGCTGGTGCTGCTGGATAACGACTCCGGCATCGCATGGGCAGTGATGGGCCTGGCGGTCATCGCCCTGGCTGCATCGATGATCAGCGGACGCGCTGGACGCGAAGGAGTTTCCTTCATCGCACTGGGAGTCACCCTGTTGGCCGGAGTCGCCGCGATCTTCACCGCCGCTTACCCGGTGGTGCTGCCGTCGACCATTGACCCGGCCTTCGATCTCACCGTGGCCAACGCGTCAAGCACGGCCTACACCTTGAAGCTCATGAGCATCGTCGCTGCCTTTGGCGTGCCGATGGTCCTGGCCTACCAGGCGTGGAGCTACTGGGTATTCCGCAAGCGCTTGCGCGAAGAGCATATTCCCGACACCCATCGTGTCGTCTCGATCATCAAGTAACTGCGTTTTCGACGGAAAGAGTAGCAATGCCAACCCCGCGATTCCTGCCGCGTGAACTGATCACGCCACGACAATTCCTGGTCTTGGCGCTGTTCTCAGCGCTCAAGGTCGCGGGGCTGGTCCTCGTCGCCTACGCCCTGGGCCAATGGATCGCCACCATGGCCGCGGGGGGCGCCAATGAACCGCAGTTGCTGGTCCTGGCATTAGCCGGGGCCGCGCTTCGAGCACTCAGCGCGTGGGGCTTGAATGCAGGAGCCCGGCGCATGGGCCTGGGTGCGAAGGAACGCTTGCGGTTGAACCTGGTCCGCAGGCAAGCGGCGCAGCCGGCTATCGCCCCCGCAGCGGAACAGCAGTCCATACCGGTCACCGCCACCCTGGCCAGCCATGGCCTTGAGAAGCTCGATGACTACTTCACCAAATTCATCCCTGCGTTCATTGGCGCTGTGGCCGTACCGCTGCTGCTTGGCATCTTCATCCTCCAGCTGGACTGGATCAGCGCGGTGGTGCTGGTCCTGACCATCCCGCTGGTCCCGGTGTTCATGGCGCTGATCGGCCTGCACACCCAGGACACCCTCAATGAATCCCAAGCCACCCTCGACCGGCTTGCCCATCAGCTCTACGAACTGGCCCAGGGCCTGCCGGCGCTGCTGGGACTTGGCCGGGCTCGCGCCCATGGCAACGCCATCGCGGCAGTGAGCAACAAGTACCGGGCGGCCACCATGGCCAACCTGAAGACCGTCTTCATGTCCAGCTTCTGGCTGGAACTGATCTCGACCCTCTCGGTGGCGGTCCTCGCGGTAATGATCGGCGTGAGGCTGGTCGGCGGAAATATGGATCTCGCCTCCGGGCTGATCATCCTGATCCTGGCACCAGAGCTGTTCTCCGCACTGCGCGAAGTGGGCTCCGCCTACCATGCGGCCGATGACGGGCTGGCCGCCTACCAGAAGTACACGGCCCTCACCGCACCCATCCCGGCCCATCAGCTGCGGGCTGGCACCGCAAATAATCCGCAGAACCTCCTGGAAGTCGCGGATCTGCAGTTCAGCTACGATGGCGAGCATCCAATCCACCACGCCGTGGATATCCAATTGCGTGCCGGCGAACGGCTCGTGCTGTCCACGGCAAGCGGCACGGGCAAGAGCACGCTGCTCAAGCTGATCGCCGAGGCGCACAGCAGCGACAACACGTTCGACCCGGCTCTCGCTAGCGGTCGGATCTTCGTTGCCGGCCAGCTGGCCATGATCAGCCAGCATCCTGCATTCAACGCAATGACAGGCAGCGAACAACTTGACCAGGATGCCCCGGCAGCACCTGCAGAATTGCGCGAAGAGCTCAGCACCCGGCTGTCGCTGCACACCATGCTCGACCGCCTAATTGGAGAATACTCGCCCGGAGAGCTGCGCCGACTGGAAGTCCTGCGTGCACTGCTGCGGATCCATAGCGACGATGACTGCACCGTGCTGCTGGCCGACGAGCCCACCGCGCACCTTGACGAGGCCAACGCCCGGGCAGTGCGCGAACTGCTGGGCGAATTGCCTGCCCGCTGCGCCATGCTGCTCGCCAGCCACGACCCAGCCTTTGGCCAGAGCCAGAATCCGGGACAAGCCGCCGAAGCTGCTGATGCCGCGGCGCACGGGCAGACCATGGGCCACCAGCAGCCGGATGCCGCGCAGACCCAGCCGGAGGCAACTGCCCCAAGGCCGGGGTACTCCCGGTTCAATCCGATGCGCGATTTGCTCATGGGCTACAAGGCCGCCCCGAAAGCGGTGCTTTGGGGGACCGCTAGCGTGCTGTGCGGCGTGGCGCTCGCGGCGCTGAGCGGCTGGCTGATCGTTGAATCCAGCTATCAGCCAGCCATTCTCCACCTGACCGTAGCTTTCGTCATGGTCCGCACCCTCGGCATCGGGCGAGCGGTCTTCCGCTACCTGGAACAACTGGCAATCCACGACGCGGTCCTGGCCTACGCTGCTGATCTGCGCGAGAAGATGTGGAACGCCATGGTGGCCAACCCGGCACGATGGGGCCTGCTCAGCCGTTCCTCGGTCATCCTGCGATTCCTGCTGGCTGAGGTGGATGAACTGCGCGACCTGTTGGCCCGCGTGCTGTTCCCACCACTGCAGGCCATCGCACTGTGGATGGCGGCTGCTGCGGCCCTGTGCATTATCCAGCCGGAGTTCGGCTATCTTGCCTTTGGTGCGTTCGGGGTGCTGGTCTTCCCGGTTCGTTGGCTTGTCCAGCGCATCGAAGGCGAGCACTTCGTGCTCCAGCTGCGCCACCGGATGCAGATGAACCAGAGCGTGCTGGGAATCTTGCGGCACAAGACCGCGCTGCGCAGCAACCAGGCGCTGGAACGAATCCTGGGCCGATTCCAAGAGGACGAAACCCGCAATACGCAACAAGCTCGCCGGCATGCGTTAGGACAAGGTAGCGCCACTGCCTTGGCCACGCTGACCAGCGTGCTGCTTGCCATCGCCATCACCGTGTTGTCGCACAGCAGCGCATCCCATACAGCGCTCGCCGTGCTCTTGAGCCTAGCGTTGGGGGAGAGCGCTGGAAATGCCTTGGTCGCGGTGCAGCAGGGACGGGCACTGAGAGAACTGTCATCGAAGCTGGCCGAACGCGGCATGCACAGCGGCCCGGCACCAGCAACGCAGGACAATCGCCCAGCGGGACCGAGTAAGATTGCCGGCTACGAAGCGCAAGCACTCAGCCTCGGTTACGACGATGGCCCATTGGTAGTGGAGAATCTGAGCGCCCGCATTCCCGCGGGTCAGTGGACGGCCATTACCGGCCCTTCGGGCTCAGGCAAATCCACATTGCTTACCGCATTGCTCGGTGCGTTGCCTGCGCACTCGGGATGGCTGAAGGGAATCGATGCCCAGGGCAACCTGCTGGATCTGCAGCGGGCAGAATTGTCGTCGGTGGCGTGGTGCCCGCAAGAAGCGCACCTGTTCGACTCGTCGATTCGCCGGAACTTGATGCTGGGAGTCGATGACGACCAGCAGCGCAGCGATGCCCAGCTGGAAGAGTCCTTGGCGCAGGTCGGGCTCGCGGACTGGCTGGCGGCCCAGCCCGAAGGCCTCGAAACACGCATCGGATCCGGCGGGCACCAGCTTTCTGGCGGACAGCGCTGCAAGCTTGCCGTAGCCCGTGCCTTGGCAGGCGGCCACCAGGTCATCCTGCTCGATGAACCCACGGCCCACCTCGGCGTCGATGAGGCCCGAGGGCTGCTTTCGACTTTGCGTCAGGCCCTTGCCGGGCGAACCGTCGTCATGATCACCCATGACCAGCAGCTCGCCGAGCAGTGCACCCACCGCATTGAAGTCGGCAGCCGGAAGCCGGCCGTCTGCGTATAGACCGGCGGCGCCGTGCCCGCAGTGGAATGCAAGGGGGATACGGCGCCGCGTTCAGTTCTGGCGCTGACGGCTCAGCGCATTTCGGTTCAGAGGATTACGCCGCCGTCATCGAAAGGCAGCGCATCTTCTCCCGGCGTGATGGCGGGAGCGGGCTTGGCCTTGGCCGGTTCGGGAATCAGCGCTTCCTGTGCTGCGGCTGGGATGGGTTCCTGGGCAGCGGGTGCCGCCGGAGCTTCGTCTCCTCCGCTGATGGCCCCGCCAATGATGTTCACTGATTGGGCCAACGGGGCTCCCGAACCATCGCGTTTGCCGTATTCGGTAGGCAATGCACGCACCACACCCGCCGTGGAACTGGCGCGTGCTGGGCCCTGGCCGGCATAAGCCAGCTGCAGGTGGTCCTCGCCCTTGACGAAACGGTGCGCCCGCACGCCCGCGGTGGCGCGGCCCTTGGCCGGGAACTCGGAGAACTCGGTGAGCTTCACCGACTGGCCCGACGTCCCAGGAAGGGTTTGCGAACCGGCAGCGATGGTGGCTACCACGGCGTCGCTGGCACCGGCAGGGACCACTCCGAAGAAAATCACCTGGTCGTCGGCAGCGAGCTTGATGCCCGCCATGCCTTGGCTGGTGCGGCCCTGGGCGCGCACGGCCGAAGCGCTGAAACGCAGCAACTGCGCGTTCTTGGTCATGAACACCAGCTCGTCGGCGTCTTCGGCCGGTGCCGCGGCAATCACCACGTCCTTGTCCTTGAGCGTAATCGCCTCGAACTCGTCACGGTTCAGCGGGTAGTCAGGGCTCACGCGCTTGACCACGCCGTTCTGCGTGCCAATGGCAAGGACCCGGTTCAGCGGAACCAGCGCCACCGCGCTTTCGCCCTTGCCCAGCTTGAGGAATTCGGAGATCGGCACGCCATGGGCCAGCTGCGGGAAGCCGTGGGACTCGGGGAGCACCGGAACATCGATCAGCGAGATGCGGATAATGCGGCCGGCAGATGTCAGGGCGCCGATTTCTCCGCGGGCGCTGGAGGCGACCTGCGAGGTGAGCACATCATGCTTGATGCGCGCCGCGGAGTAATCCACGGCCTGCCGATCGGGGGTCCGGGCGATCTGCCCGGTGGCAGAGAGCAGAACCCAGCATGGGGTATCGGATACTTCCATCGCCAGCTTGGCCTTCTTGCCGGTTCCGACTTCTTCGGGCAGCGCGGTGCCCTTCAGCGGTGCCAGCTGGGCAGACTTTAGCAGCTTGGTCCGGCGCGGGGTGCCGAAGGTCTCGGCCATTTCACCGAGTTCGTTGGAAACCACGGTGCGCAGCAGCTCGTCGGACTCCAGGATGGCGCGCAATTCCTCGATTTCGTTGCGCAGCTGCTCGGCCTCGGTTTCAAGCTCCAGCTTGGAGAACTTGGTCAGCTGGCGCAGCCTCAGTTCCAGGATGTGGCTGGCCTGCGGTTCGCTCAGGTCGAAGACCGTCATCAGGCGTTCGCGTGCTTCAGCGGTCTGCTCGGAAGAACGGATGATGGCAATGACATCGTCAATATCAACGATGGCAATGAGCAGACCCTCAACCAGGTGCAGGCGGTCCTCGCACTTGGCCAGGCGGTGCACGGTGCGGCGGCGTACTACATCTATCCGATGGTCCACATACACGGTCAGCAGCTCACGCAGCCCCATGGTGCGCGGCTGGCCATCGACCAGGGCAACGTTGTTGATGCCGAAGGAATCTTCCATCGGGGTGTACTTGTACAGGCTGGCAAGCACGGCGTTCGGGTTGAAACCGTTCTTCAGCTCGATGACCAGCTTCAGGCCGTGATGCCGGTCGGTCAGGTCCACGACATCGGAAATGCCGGAGATCTTCTTGCTGTTGACACCATCCTTGATTTTCTCGATGACCTTTTCAGGACCCACGCCATATGGCAGTTCGGTGACCACGAGGCCCGACTTGCGTGCTGAAATCTTCTCCATGATCACCGTGGCCCGGGTGCGGAACAATCCGCGACCGGTGCGGTAGGCATCCTTGATGCCATCCAAGCCGATGATGCTGCCACCTGACGGCAGATCCGGGCCCGGAATGAACTTCATGAGCTCGTCCACGGTCGCGTCAGGTTCCCTGAGCAGGTGCTGCGCAGCGGCGACTACCTCGCCTAAATTGTGCGGAGCCATATTGGTAGCCATGCCCACGGCAATGCCTGTGGTGCCATTGACCAGCAGGTTAGGGAATGCGGAGGGCAGCACTTCTGGCTGCATGAACTGGTTGTCGTAATTCGGCACGAAGTTCACGACGTCTTCATCCAGATTCGCGGTCATGGCGACGGCCGACGCTGCCAGGCGGGCCTCGGTGTAGCGCGGGGCCGCTGGTCCGTCATCGAGCGAGCCGAAGTTGCCGTGGCCGTCGATCAGCGGAAGGCGCAGCGAGAAATCCTGGGCCAAACGGACCATGGCGTCATAGATCGCGGTGTCACCATGCGGGTGCAGCTTGCCCATGACCTCGCCGACCACGCGGGCCGACTTGACGTGGCCCTTCTCGGGGCGCAAGCCCATCTGGGCCATCTGGAAGAGGATGCGCCGCTGAACCGGCTTCAGGCCGTCGCGGGCATCGGGAAGCGCGCGGGAGTAGATGACAGAGTAGGCGTACTCCAAGAAGGATGATTCCATTTCATTGGTGACGTCTATATCGACGATATTTTCAACGAAATCCGCTGGAATCTCTTCAGACTTCTTACGAGCCATTACTCTGTTCGTCCTTCATCTACTGTCTTAGGGCCGGAACTGCCGAATCTTCGTGTTGCATCTGGGCGCAACGCTGAACTGCCGACTATCCTAAGCCTATGGTGGATCGTAAACTTTCGGCGGCATATCCGGCGCACTGGGAAGCAGATGTTGTGCTTCGCGACGGGACAACAGCGCACTTGCGGCCAATTACTCCGCAGGATTCCCAAGCGCTCCAAGACATGCACAAGCAGCAGTCCGAGACGTCAGTCTACCTACGCTATTTTACGTACAAGTCGTCGCTGACCCCCAAAGAGCTGGAGCGATTCACGAATGTGGACCATGTGAATCGCGTCGCCTTTACAGTGGTTCGTGGCGCAAGGATCATCGGTGTCGGCCGCTACGATCGCTTGGATGATCCGCGGGAAGCCGAAGTAGCTTTCAACGTCTCGGACGAGTACCAGGGAACTGGGATCGGCTCGATCCTGTTGGAGCACCTGGCCGCGGCGGCCCGTGAAAACAACATTGAGAAATTCTCAGCCGAGGTGCTTCCGGAGAACCGCAAGATGCTCACTGTCTTCTCCGATGCGGGCTACGCCGTCGCCCGCCATTTCGAAGATGGCGTGGTGATGCTCGAATTTTCCATCAGCCCCACCGAGAAGTCCCGCGAAGTGACCGAGGCGAGAGAGCACCGCGCCGAAGCGAGCAGCGTGGCAGCGCTGCTGGCGCCCAAGTCGGTGGCAGTGATCGGTGCCAGCCGCACCTGGGGCAAGCTCGGGCACGACGTGCTGGAGCAAATTATCGAATCCGGGTACACCGGTGCGGTCTATGCGGTGAACGATGCGGCCCTGGAAGTCGGGGGCATGGTGGCCTACGGAAAGGTCACCGAAATTCCAGGACCGGTGGATGTCGCCGTACTGTGCATTCCGCGTGAGGGGGTCAAGGACGCCATTGCCGACTGCGCCGCCCACGGGGTGAAGGCCCTGGTCATCATGACCACAGGATACGAAACCCTTGAAGGGCTGGGCGCACAGCGCGAACTTGTGGCGCTGGCTCGTGCCAACGGCATGCGCGTAGTCGGGCCGGGATCGGCCGGGTTGATGAATACCGACCCGCAGGTGAAGCTGTATGCCACTGGGAGCCAGCATGTCCCGGCCGCAGGAAACGTAGGATTCTTCACCCAATCGGCGGCCATGGGCACGATCATCCAGGGCGTCGCCCTGCAGCAGGGGGTAGGCCCAAGCAGCGCCATTTCCGCCGGCCTGCGCGCTGATGTTTCCGGCAACGACGCCATGCAGTTCTTCGAGGACGACCCGCGGACCCATGTGGTGGCGCTGTACCTGGAATCCTTTGGCAACCCGCGCAAATTCGCGCGCATCGCTCGACGCCTGGCCCGCAGCAAGCCGGTAATCGTGGCCAAGTCCGACGTGATGGGCCGTCGCCTTCCACCCGGCCATTCTGTGCGCGTAGGGCAGGCAGCACCGGGGGCAATGAACGCAATTCTTCGCCAGTCCGGCGTGATCCGCGTCCGCTCCGCCGAAGAGCTCCTGGATGTCACCTCCCTGCTTTCAGTCTTCGCTCCGCCCAAGGGCCCGAACATCGCGATCCTGTCCAATTCCTTGACCATCGCCGAGGTGGTGTGCGATGTCGCTGAAGACCGGAACCTGAACACCGTGGTGGAAGGCGAAGAGCTGGACTACAGCATCGGCCAGTCAAAGGCCATACCCGTGCTGCGCGCCCGGATCCAGGAACTGGTGGATGACCCGGAAGTCCACGCAATCCTGTTGGCGCACCTGCCCTACTCGGAGCTGGATACCCGTGCGGTGCTCAAGGTCGCCAAGGAGTTCATGGGCCAGCCGAAACCGGTGGTGGCCCTGGTTCCGGGGCTGGCGGATACGAAGATTACCGGAGGCCTTAAGCAGGGAATTCCGGTGTATACGTCGCCCACCACGGTCATCGGCGCCTTGGCCAAGGCCTATGGATACCAGCAGTGGGTGGACGTTCCCTACGAGCCGATGAGAGACCCGGAAGGAATCGATGTCGAAGGCGCGGCAGAGTACCTTGACGAGTTGGTGAAGACCATTTCGGGGACCAACCTGCTGGAATTGAACGACGAGCAGGTGCAGAAGCTGCTGGACTTCTACGGGATCAAGTTCCTGTCCCACCGGGTGGTGCACAGCGCAGAGGAAGCTGTCGCAGCGGCCGACGAGCTCGGCTGGCCGGTCGCGTTGAAAGCCAACGACCCCGATCTGCGGCAACGCCTGGACCTGGGCGGCGTGCGCTTGAGCATCCCGGACAAGCAGAGCCTGGAAGCGAACTTCGCCCACATGAAGTCGCTGATGGCCGCATACGGCGTGGACTCCCTGGATGTGCAGAGCATGGCGCCAGCCGGGCAGGCTTGCGTTGTCAAGGCCATGGAGGACCCGTTGCTGGGTCCGGTTATCTCCTTCGGGCTTAGCGGCGATCCGGTCAACCTGCTCGATGACTGGGCCCACGGCGTGGCGCCGTTCTCCACCCATGACCTGGAACAGCTCATCCGCCGTCCGCGCAGCAGCGTGCGTCTATTCGGCTACCAGGGATTGCCGGCAGTGGATCTGGAGGCCTTGAAAGACTTCATCACCCGTGTCTCGCTCTTCAAGGACAACCATCCTGAAGTGACAGTTGCCAAATTCGCGCCGATCACTGTTGCCGCAGATTCGCTGAGTGTGCTGGCAGTGAGCATCCAGATCAGCAACGCAGAGCAGCGCACGGATAGCGTCCGCCGTGCGCTGCGCAGCTGAGTGCAAACGCCGAAACGTGAATTGCCGGTGGCGACTGAGTAGAATTGGGGCATGAGTTCTCCAACGTATTCGACCACTCCTGGCGCTGAGCTTCAGCATGACTTGGTCCGTGCGGGTTTTTATCCGCAGATGGTCCAGGATGTCCTGGCTGAGGCCATGATGGGCCAACCGGTGCTTGACCACTATGTGCATCTGGAAACTCACTTCGACCATACCGAGGTCCACCGCCACATCACCGTCATGGTGATGAGCGAAAAGGTGCTTTTCATCTTGCACGTAGATGACCAGCAGCTTGATGACCATGGCAAAGATGTCATGGCGCAGGTATCAGTCGAGATGATTTCGTTGGCGCGCATCGCTTCGGTTGCCACGAGCTTCGTCTATCACCAGCCGCAGCATTACTCGACCGCTGACCCAGTCAAGGAACTGACCTTCGGGCTGTCCTGGGACGGAACCAAGCGGATCGACCTGGCCCCTGCTTCCTGCGGAGATCCGCAGTGCGATGCCGACCACGGGCTGAATGGCACCTCGCAGCCTGAGGACTTGGTCATCCGCGTCAGTGCCGAAGCCGATGGCCAGCAGGCCGTGAACAAGGCCCGCGAGTTCGCTGTGCGCCTGCGCCTGGCCACGATCGCCTGAGCATGATCGAGGAACAAAAGCTCAGCAGCCTGCCTGAACCGCCGCAGAAAATCCCGGAAGCACCCAAATACGGCCAGGCTACGCTGTCGGAGATTCTTCCCTCAGCGGCAGCGGCAATGGGGGTTGACGGCTATCAGAATGCCTTGGGCTTCGCCCCAACCAAGCGAGTAGCCCTGATCATGGTTGATGGACTGGGCTGGAACCAGCTTAAAAGCCATCTCGGGCATGCGCCCTTCCTGCGCGGCCTGTTCGAGAAGGGGCAGAAGCTGGGCACTGGCTTCCCTTCGACCACCGCGACATCCCTGAGCAGCCTGGCCACGGGCCTGGCTCCTGGCGAGCATGGAATGGTCGGCTATGACGTCATCGACCCGGCCAAGCGTCGTGTGGTCAACCAGTTGGGCGGGTGGCCTGGGGACTTGGACCCCGAAACCTGGCAGACTCGCCCGACCGTTTTCCAGAAGATCGCCGAGCACGGCATCCACGTGGCGACCGTGTCGATCCCCATGTTTGCCAAGTCGGCCCTGACCCGTGCGTCCTTGCGCGGGCCCAAATTCGTGCCGGCCAACCAGCCGGCGGCGCGCGCACGTGCCACCCGCACGATCTTCGACTCGAACCGCAACGCGCTGGTCTACACGTACTTCAATGAATTGGACAAGGCAGGCCACAAATACGGCGTCGACTCCAGCCAGTGGCGGGACATCCTCGAAGAACTGGACTACGTCATCAAGACCCTGGTGTCCAAGCTGCCGGAAGAAACCACGGTGCTGATCACCGGCGACCATGGAATGGTGGATATTCCAGCGTCGCAGCGCATCGACTACAGCCAGCAGCCTGAGCTGGTCGAGGGCGTCGAGCTGACCAGCGGTGAACCTCGTGGCGTCCAACTGACCTTCGACCCGCAGGCCGATGACGCCTGCCGGCTACGGGTCCGCGAGGCCTGGCAGCGGGCCTATGGCACCAAAGCCTGGGTGATGACGCGCGAGGAAGCCATAGAACGCGGCTACTTCGGCGCCATCACCGAAGAACATGCGGCACGGCTGGGCGATCTGATGATCTTGGCGGCCGAAGCCATCGCATTCTATGACGGCCGACGCGTCGCACCGATGGCCTTCGACATGGTGGGGCAGCACGGGTCGCTCACCGCGGGGGAGCGGTTCGTCCCGCTGCTGGTGCACCGCACCAAATAGCCGGCAACGCAAAGGGTGCGGGAACAGCATTGGTCCAATGCTGTTCCCGCACCCTTGTGGTTTCCAGTGTCACCTGGGCACTAGGAGTCGGTGTCCTTCTTGCGCTTGCCGAACATGATGTCATCCCAGCTGGGAACGGACGAACGCTTGGCCTTGCGCGGAGCTGACTCCTCGGCAGGCTGTTCAGCTGGCTTGTCCTCGGCACGGCCCGCATCGTCGTCCTCATTGGTGACGACCACCAGCTGCGAGGTGCGCGCGGAAATCCCTTGCGGAAGATGCGGCAGCGCGTCCTCGTCATCGGTATCGTACTTGCTCATGCTGCGTTCGATGATCTCGTTGTAGCGAGCCTCGCGTTCCGGGTCCTGGTCCTTAGTGCGCTGCCCGCGGCGAGCGTTGAGCAAGGTGACCAGTTCTTCGGTCTCATCGGGTTCCGGAGTGCTGGCTGCGGTGGCCGGTTCCACCTCTGGCTGGTTCAGTGCAGAGACCGGGCGAAAGTATTCAGGAGCTACCTGCTCGCTCAGGGTCTGGGCCCAGCGGTTCAGGTTCTTCAACGTCTTGCGCGCGGGAGTGAAAGCCCACCGCGCAATGTTCTCGGCAGCGGCAGTCGAATCCGAATCCAGTGACTCGACATTCTCGGTCGGCAGCGGGGAATCGAACTCCACGGTGACGATCCACTGGCCCTCTGGGTCTTTCCAGGCATTCCAGCGCGCCGACTCGGCATCGATGTGCAGCTGGTGCAGGCGGTGGACCACCATGGAACCGAGATCGGCCGGCTCTTCGCCGAACACCTCGCGGTATTCTGCGTCGGTCTGCGGTCCGGAAACCTCGACGCGGCGTGCCAGCTCGGCGATGTGCTCGCGTTCAGCCAGTACCGGGCCTTCGTACTTGACGATATCCTCGACGGGGACATCCCATTCAAGCGACAGGTCGTAGGCGGAGGCGCCAGCGCGCACTCGTGCCTGGATTTCGCGTGGCGAATGGACCGAGGACTCCTCGCGGTTCCTCGGAGCCCTCGAACGGGCGATTTCAGCCATTGCACTGCGCAGTGCATCGTCAACAGGCAGCTCGAAGCTCATCCCGTCGTCACTGCTGACCTGCAGGCTGGAACCATTTTCATGAATTCCTACCAGTCTCAGCTGACGCATTCCTACCCTCCACACGCTCTATTTCCTGTGTAAAACTTTGCCACCTTGAGGCGCGAATTCCTACCACCACGCAGGGTGTGGCGCAAGATTAGTCCTCAACTTCACGCAGTAATTCCTCGAACCTTGCGCTCATGGCATAGCGTGGCAGGAACGGGAATGGAATACCCGGAAGAACGTTATACTTCTATGCCGGTACACGTTTCCACCTCGTGGAGCAGCCGGCTAGGACGAAGACCTGCAGGAAAGAGCAAAAACGATTATGGCAAGTGAATCTGCTGCACCCGTGGCAATGTCAGAAGCGGAACGAGCCAAGGAAATCGCTCAGCTCAAAGCAGGCAAGACCGCAGCCATGGCCAACCTGGTTGACGAAGCGGAAACCCCCTTGGCTGAAGAGTACGTTCTGCCCGGCGGCGAGGCGCCGCAGGAGGAAGCGAGCGTCGAAATCCTGCCGGAACAGGCCGATGAATTCACGTGCGCGTCCTGCTTCATGGTGCGCCACCGCACGCAGCTGGTCCGTGAGGACAACGGGCAAAAATTCTGCAGCGAGTGCGAAGGATGAAAACCCTCGCAGCAGTTCCGAAAAGCGCATGGCGCCCAACCAGAAGGTTGGGCGCCATGCGCTTTTCGGGCTCCAAGGCAGTCAACGCTATTCGCCGGCAGCGTCTTCGGACTGTTCCAGCTTGGCTGCTTCTGCCTTGCCTTCGTCGGTAAATTCGTACATCACGCCCGAGAGGGCAGCCGCCAGCTCTTCGGGACGCCGGGTAGACGTCAGCCAGTACGGCGTGGTGTCACGCTCGTCGGTGACCTCCATCCGCACGACTCCGTCGATCCAGCCGCGCAGCAGCATGTAGGCCAGGCCGTGCAGCTTCTGCCCACGCTGCTTGAATGCCTCATCGCCGCGGTAGCCGACAACCTCCCCGATGTACTTGCGTTCAATGCTGGCCCGTCCAACGGTCACCAATTCATCGGTGACCTCGATGGTCGGCGTGCGCAGCAGGAACACCGCGATCAGCGAAAGCAACACGACGGCACCGGCAATCCATCCAAGGATGCTGCTGATCGGAGCTAGCGCAATACCTGCGGTGATGGAAATGATGATTGGCCAAATCCAGGTGCTGGCCGATGGCCAAAGCTTTTCGCTGTACTGGACGTTCGAACCCGCGGGGCTGGAATTACTCATGGTTCCAAGTCTAGGCAATAATTCTCCGATTCAAGATCTCGAAGCCGGTTGGCAGGCCATTGGACGGCGTGCGCGATAGAGTTAGGCACGAGAAACTATCGAGTGACCATTTCACAAGACTCCGGGGGAAGACCTACATCGATGAGTGAGCCATCAATTTCCATTGCCATCAAGATGCTTGACACCGATTTGCCGGTCCCCAGCTACGCGCATCCTTCGGACGCCGGTGCTGACTTGCATGCTCGCGAATCCCTTGTGCTGGAGCCAGGTGCCCGCGCGCTCGTTCCTACCGGCATCGCGCTAGCCATCCCGCATGGCTATGTCGGTCTGGTGCACCCACGCAGCGGCTTGGCAACCAAGCACGGCATTACCGTGGTAAATGCACCGGGTACTGTTGACGCTGGGTACCGGGGTGAGATCATGGTCACCTTGTTGAACACCGACAAGTCCGAGTCCTTCGAAATCAGCCGGGGCGACCGAATTGCCCAGCTGGTTATCCAGAAAGTCGAGCAGGCGGCGTTCATCGCAGTGGATTCGCTGGAGGACAGCGCCCGCGGCGCAGGCGGATTCGGTTCGACCGGCGGATTCAACTTCAAGTAAGTACCCTTGAGAGCAAGACGAGATTTTCTAAGGACACCATGATTTTCAAGCGCAAGAAGGCGAAAGAGCAGCCAGTCGCCGAACCAGCTGAGGATGCAGCCCAGAACGAGCAGGAGCCGAAGACCGGCCCGTTCGACTATGACGACATCGAGAATACGCAGGAGTACCTGGACTTCGGCTCAATCCTGATCAAGCCGGTAGCCGGCTTGAAGGTCCGCATGGACGTTGAAGAGTCCAACAAGCGTGTTATCGCGGTGTCGCTGGAGATCGCCGAGTCGCGGATCCAGTTGATGGCTTTCTCGTCTTCGAAGTCCGAGTCGCTGTGGCCAGGCATCAGCGACAAGATCAAGAGCGACATCAGCGCCCAGAACGGTGAAATCTTCACCCGTGATGGCGAGTACGGCCAGGAGCTGCTCGCCAAGGTGCCGCAGCAGCTGCCAGACGGCCGCGCCGGGCATGTTGCGCTGCGCTTTGTCGGCATCGATGGCCGCCGCTGGTTCCTGCGTGCAGTCATTGGCGGCGCGGCCATCGGCAACGAGGAGGCCGCCAACATTGTCGACGGGATTCTGCGTGACGTCGTGGTCAATCGCGGCGACAAGCCGCTGCCTCCGGCTGAACTTCTGCCATTGAGCGTCCCGTCCAATGCCCAGGTCCGTCCGCCGGCCCCCGAGCAGAACCCTGAGCTGAAGCGTCCAGAACGCGGACCAGAGATCACCCAGATCGGCTAGAGAATGTCGCTGAAGGACAAACCCGTCACTCCGCAGCTCGGCCCCTCGGGCCAGAAGCCTACCTACCAGCGGCTGGACAGCCTGGAACAGCTGCCATCCAAGGGGCGGGTCGAGCACACTGGGTACGTCCAATCGGTGAGCTACTCCGCGCCGAATGTCGCCCCGCGGCTGACCGCTGTAGTGGTGGATCGGCTCGGTACGGTGTCGGCCCGTCGCGGAACTGTGCCGCATGTTCGCTTGGCGTTCATGGGGCAGAAAACCGTTCCGGGCATCAAGCCGGGCGTGAAGGTGGAGTACTCGGGAATGGTTGCTCCTGTGGATCAGATCCCGACGATCTTCAATCCGCGCTACGTCATCGTGCCAGAAGCCCGTCGGTGACCGGCGACGGCCACTCAAGGATTCGAGAACGCCAGCCAGCTGGCGTCAAATTGGAAGTAGGCATGGTGAACAACGACGCATCCCGTCCGGACGATGATTCCGCACCGGAAACTAAGCATCCGAGTTTCGCCGAGATGATCGGCTCGAACTCCAACATCACGCAAAACGCTGACGGCGGAATTGACTTGCTCTCCACCGTTGGCGGCGTGCGCGGCATCCTGGAAACCGTGCTTCCCGGTTTCGTGTTCATCATGGTCTTCGCGCTTACCAGCAATCTGGGCTGGGGGCTGATCGCCTCGATCAGCCTCGGCGTCGTGTTCATGATCATCCGCCTGGCCAAGCGCTCGACGCTGATCCAGGCAGGCTCTGGGCTGATCGGCATCCTGATCTGCGCCTTCGCCGCACGGACTTCGGGCAACGCCAAGGACTACTACATTCCGGGGTTCTACGTGTCTGCCGCCTATCTGGCGGGACTGCTGATTTCGGTGATGGCCCGCTGGCCGCTGATCGGCCTGCTCTTCGGATTCATCCGCAATGAAGGCACTGAATGGCGCAAGAAGCCCGAACGCCTGCGCCGCTACCAGGTGGCTACCTGGATCATCATTGCTGTTTTCGCGCTGCGCCTGGCGGTGCAGATCCCGATGTACATCGCAGATGATCTCGTGGCCCTGGGCTTGGCCCGTGCCCTGATGGGAGTGCCGCTGTATGCGGCGGGGCTGTGGTTCGCGTGGCTGGTCTCGAAGCCGGCGGCCGTAGCCGGCGACGAGACCAGCACGCCCAAGCCAGCGGCCTAGCGGGTGGCGTCGCGCAACGTGCGGCGCAGCAAGGGTTCTGCATGCGGGGTGGTGATGAAGAAGATTTCATCGCCACCCTCAATTACATCATCGGCACTGGGCGGGAACGGCGTCTTGTCGCGGACCACTGCCATCATGGTGGTGTCTTCGGGCCACGAGATGCGCCCGATGCTTCGGCCAATCAACGCCGAATCGTGCGGGACGGTGAACTCGACCATGTAGACCTCGCCGGTCTTCAACGTCAGCAGCCGCACCAGGTCCCCGACCTCCACGGCTTCCTCGACCAGCGCGGTCATCAGCCGCGGCGTGCTGACCGCAACATCGACGCCCCAGGCATCGTCGAACATCCATTCATTCTTCGGATTGTTCACGCGGCCCACAGTGCGGCGGATGCCAAATTCGCTCTTGGCCAGCAACGAGACCACAAGGTTGACCTTGTCGTCGCCGGTCGCCGAAACGACCACGTCGTACTCTTCAAGCTGCGCCTGCTGCAAGACAGCTAATTCGCAAGCGTCGCCAATCAGCCACTTCACCGCTTCAAGATCTGCGCGTTCGGCCATTTCCGGTTGCAGATCGATCAGCAGGACTTCGTGGTGGTTGATGACTAGTTCACGGGCAATGGAGGAACCGACCGAGCCGGCCCCGGCAATCATGACCTTCATGGGATGCCTCTCAGGTTATTCGTTGGTCTGCGCCGCTGGCGGGCTGGCAAGGATCTTTTCCACGTCTTTGGACTCGTCCAGCCGCATCATCACATGCACCAGGTCGCCGCCCTGCAGCCGGGTGCGGTTCTCCGGGATGGTGCCTTCGCCGAAGCGGGTCAAATAGGCCACGCGCACCCCGGCGGCGGCTTCCAGCTCCTTGACCAGGTGGCCATACCAGTCGCGGTGCAAGGCCACTTCGGACAGCACCAGGCGTCCCGAGGGCTCCCGGAAGTCCCCGCGCATCGAATAGTCCGGCAGGATCCGGCGAAGCACCTGATCGGTGCTCCAGCGGACCGCTGCCACGGTGGGGATGCCCAGTCGCTGATAGATCTCCGCTCGTCCTGGGTCATAGATGCGGGCCACGACGTGGGGCACGTTATAGGTTTCGCGCGATACGCGAGTGGCGAGAATGTTGGAATTATCACCGCTGGAAACAGCTGCGAACGCGTAGGCCTCGCCAATTTTGGCAGCGTCCAGCGTGTCCTTGTCGAATCCCATGCCGGTCACCGTGGTGCCGGAGAAATCCTTGCTCAGCCGGCGGAAGGCATGCGGGTCCTGGTCAATGACTGCCACGGAATGCCCCGCCGAATCCAGCGTGTGGGCCAGCGCGACACCGACGCGTCCGCACCCCATGATCACGAAATGTGCCACCGAGAACTCCTTGGTTTTGCTGCTTGCCGCGTGCCGCTTGGCGCCCACGGGCTGTGTGCTACGAATGCAACAATAGCGCTGATCGCGCCCAGTTTATCGATGGTGAAGCACGCCCGCGCCGTGCACCCTGCGATAACGTTGTGTCGTGCCTGCATTATTTGACGGTTTGAAGCGGATCCTGGTGGGCCGGCCTTTCAGCACTGAACAGCTGAAAAAGAAGCCGTTGCCACCCAAGGTCGCGTTGCCGATTTTCTCCTCCAGCGCCCTGTCGTCCTTGGCGTACGCACCGGACGAGATCCTGCTGACCCTGGCCATTGCGGGCATCGCCGCGACCGCGCTCTCGCCAATGGTTGGACTGGCGGTCCTCGCGGTGCTGGTGGTGCTGGTGCTGTCCTACCGCCAATCGGTAATGGAGTACCCTTCCGGTGGCGGCGACTATGAAATCGTGAAGAAGAACCTCGGTGCACGTCCGGGCACTGCGGTGGCCGCGGCGCTGCTGGTCGACTTCGTGCTCACCGTTGCTGTTTCCAGCTCGTCGGCGGCCCTGTATCTTGCCGCCATTTTCCCGGCAGTGGCCGAATACAAGGCGTGGGTGGCCGCCGCCCTGGTCGCCTTCCTCGTGGTCGGCAATTTGCGCGGCAAAGGGCAAGGCCGCTGGACGCTGGCCATCCCGGTCTACCTTTTCGTCATCGGCATGCTGCTGCTCGTGGCCATTGGCGGCGTGATGGCGCTGACCGGTTCCCTCGGGCTCGCCCCGAGTGCGGACTTCACGATTGTGCCGGAGGCCGAGTTCGCCAATGGCCTGCATGGCGTTGTCGGTGCGCTGCTGATCCTGCGTGCCTTCAGCACAGGGTCAGCCGCGTTGACCGGCATCGAAGTCCCGATCTCCAACGTGCAGACGCTGGCCAAGCCGCGGGCGAAGAACGCGGCGCGGATCCTGCTGGTGCTGGGCCTGCTCTCCGGCGTGCTGACGCTGGGCACGCTGATGCTTGCCCGGGCCACCGGCATCAAGGTCGTCGCCGATCCGCAGGCCTCGTTCCTGCTTCACGGCGAGCCGATCCCCGAAGGCTTCGTGCAGATCCCGGTGTTGGGCCAGCTGGCCCAGGCGGTGTTCGGCGACTTCACCTTCGGCCTGGTGATCGTCTCGGTGCTGACCATTGCCGTGCTGCTGCTGGCCGGCAACCAGGCCTTCAATTCCTTCCCGCTGCTGGCCAGCCATCTGGCGACCGACGGCTTCCTCCCGCGCCAGCTGCGCACCCGTGGCGATCGCCTGGGCTTCTCCAACGGCATCCTGTCTCTGGGCATTGCCGCGATCGCGCTGGTGCTGCTGTTCCAAGGCGATGTCACCTTGCTGGTCCAGCTGTACGTGGTGGGCGTATTCGTTTCCTTCACCCTGAGCCAGCTGGCCATGCTCAAGCACTGGCAACGTGTTCTGGTGCCCATTGCAGACCGCAAGATCCGCGCGGCCAAGCAGCGCAAGCGGCTGCTGAACCTGCTAGGCCTGGTGCTCTCGGCGCTGGTGCTCGTGGTCGTCTTGGCCACCCGCCTGGTCCATGGTGCGTGGCTGGCCGTGCTGGGCATTGCCGTCCTGATGGTGATCATGGACTCGCTGCAGCGGCACTATCAGAAGGTCGACGACGAGCTGGCGGTCGACGAGGACTCCGCCGTCACCGCCTTGCCTTCGCGCGTGCATGCGCTCGTGCTGGTATCCACCGTGCGCAAGCCGGTGCTGCGTGCCCTGGCCTTCGCCCGCGCTTCGCGTCCCTCGAAGCTTGAAGCGATCATCGTGGACGTGGAACGCGGCAAGACCGAAAAGACCCTGCAGGATTGGGAACGGCTGCAGATCCCGGTGCCGATCACTGCGCTGGCCTCGCCGTATCGCGATATTCCCGGGGCGCTGATTGAGCATATCCGTTCCATCAAGCGTGAATCGCCGCGGGAACTGATCGTTGTGTACATTCCCGAATATGTCGTGGGCCATTGGTGGGAACAGCTGGTGCACAACCAAACCGCGCTGCGCGTGAAGAACCGCTTGCACCATGAACCGGGAGTAGTGATTGCCTCGGTCCCGTGGCGCCTGCTCAGCGCTTCGCATGCCCTTGGCGGGGGCCCGACCGAAGAATCCTCGGCGCACCGCTAGATTGACTGCTTCTGAAGAAAGACTGGATCAATGACTGATACACCAATGCTCACCGTCCGCTTGGGCAAGATTGCCCATGGCGGGCACACCGTCGGCCGCCACGAGGGCCGGGTGATCTTCGTGCGCCATGGCATTCCCGGCGAGCTGGTCAAGGTGCGCCTGACGGACAGCGCGCCCGAGGCCAAGTTCTGGCGTGCCGACGTGTCCGAAGTGCTCGAAGCCAGCGAGCACCGGGTGCCGCACTTCTGGGATGCAGCTGACGCCTTGAAGCACCGCGACCCGGTGGGCGGCGCAGAGTTCGGCCACATCACCCTGGAGCACCAGCGCGAGCTCAAGTCGCAGGTGGCTGCCGAGCAGATGACCCGGCTGGGCGGCCTGAACGCGGAAGACTGCAACTTGCCTGCGGTGCAAGCCGTCAAGGGCTCGGTCGATGGCTTGGGCTGGCGCACCCGGATGTCGTATTCTGTAGACGCCCAGGGCAGACTGGCAATGAGCGCATTCCGCAGCAACCAGTTGACCTGGATCGCGCAGATGCCCCTGGCCCATCCGGCCATTGAAGCCACCGGGCTGTACTCCGTGGACTACACCGGCATTGAACGTGTCGAAGCCGCGGTATCCAGCCAGGATGACCGAACCGTGCTGATCTTGCTGGCCGAGGCCAAGCCCGGCGCCGCGGCAAAGGTCGCCAAGCAATTCGCCGAAGGCGTCAATGTCGCCTCGTTCAGCCAGCAGGGCGGCTCGGCGGCCGACGGCAAGGGCCGGCTGCAGGTTCTGGCCGGTTCGGCGTACCTGACCGAAAAGGTGCTGGGGGAGAAGTTCCGGATTACCGGGGAAGGCTTCTGGCAGGTGCACCGCGAGGCAGCCAGCCTGCTGACCCGGCGCGTGATCGAGCTGGCCGAGCCGGCCGCCGGCGAGCAAATCGCCGACCTCTATGCAGGTGCCGGGTTGTTCTCCGTTCCGCTGGCCAAGGCAGTTGGCAGCGAGGGCCGCGTCTTCTCGATTGAGGGCGCTCCGGGCACCCATGCGGATGCGAAGAAGAACCTGCGCTCCTACCCGCAGGCCACGGTGATCCGCGGCCGTGTTGAGCGAGTGTTACGGCAGGTCGCCCGGGATGCTTCGATGGACGCAGTGGTGCTTGACCCGCCCCGTACCGGTATCGACAAGCAGGTGGCCGCGGAGCTGGGCGCCAGCGCTGTCTCGCGGATTTGTTACGTGTCCTGCGACCCTGCGTCTTTCGCCCGGGATACCGCGCGCTTGATGGGCCGAGGCTACGAATTAGAGCACATGGAGATTCACGATTTGTACCCGCACACCCACCATATGGAGTCCATCGGGCTTTTTGTGCGCCGTTAAACACCTGAAAGTGTCCGTTTAGACACGAATTTGGACCAAAATTTATTCCGAGGAGTCTTTTTGCGGGCTTTGGCGATAGACTGTTTTTAGCTCTGCCGCGCTAGGAGCCTGACTATCTCAGTTAGGAAATCCTAACTGGAATTGAAGTGTGCGTGTGCAACAGAATGAGTGTCTGGCGAGAGGAGTCCCACGTGAGCAATGTGGACAGCTTCGGTGCCAAGGGCGTACTTGACGTCAATGGAACCGAATACGAAATTTACCGACTAAATACGGTTGAAGGCTCGGACAGCCTTCCTTACAGCCTTAAGGTTCTTCTTGAGAACCTGCTTCGCACCGAAGACGGCGCGAACGTAACCAACGAGCACATCAATGCACTGGGTCAGTGGGATGCTTCGGCTCAGCCGAACACCGAAATCCAGTTCACCCCAGCTCGTGTCATCATGCAGGACTTCACCGGTGTGCCTTGTGTTGTCGACCTTGCCACCATGCGCGAGGCCGTCAAGGACCTGGGCGGCGACCCGACCCGCGTGAACCCGCTGGCACCGGCCGAAATGGTCATCGACCACTCCGTGCAGATCGACACCTTCGGCTTCGAAGGCGCCGTCGAGCGCAACATGGAGATCGAATACCAGCGCAACGGCGAACGCTACCAGTTCCTGCGCTGGGGCCAGACCGCGTTTGACGACTTCAAGGTCGTTCCTCCAGGCACCGGCATCGTGCACCAGGTCAACATCGAGTACCTGGCCCGCACCGTCATGACCCGCGAGGTCAACGGCGTGCTGCGCGCCTACCCGGACACCTGCGTGGGCACCGACTCGCACACCACCATGGTCAACGGCCTTGGCGTGCTGGGCTGGGGCGTCGGCGGCATCGAGGCCGAAGCAGCAATGCTCGGCCAGCCTGTTTCCATGCTGATCCCACGCGTTGTCGGCTTCAAGCTGTCTGGCTCGATTCCAGCTGGCGCCACCGCAACCGACGTGGTGCTGACCATCACCGAAATGCTGCGCAAGCACGGTGTCGTCGGCAAGTTCGTCGAGTTCTACGGCGACGGTGTGGCCGAGGTGCCACTGGCAAACCGCGCCACCATCGGCAACATGTCCCCGGAATTCGGTTCGACCGCTGCCATGTTCCCAATCGACGATGTCACCCTCGACTACCTGCGCCTGACCGGCCGCAGCGAGGAGAACGTTGCACTGGTCGAGGCCTACGCCAAGGAACAGGGCATGTGGCACGATCCAAGCCGCGAGATCCGCTTCTCGGAATACCTCGAGCTGGATCTGTCGACCGTGGTTCCATCGATCGCCGGCCCGAAGCGCCCGCAGGACCGCATCGAGCTGTCGTCCTCGAAGGAGCAGTTCCGCAAGGACCTGCACAACTACGTATCGAACGCCGACGACACCCAGGGTGCTGGCCGCCCATCGGTAGCCGTCGAGATCACCAAGGAAGATGGCACCCAGTTCACCCTGGACCACGGCCTGGTTTCGATCGCCTCGATCACCTCGTGCACCAACACCTCGAACCCTTCGGTCATGCTGGCCGCAGCCGTCCTGGCTCGCAACGCCGCTGACAAGGGCCTGACCTCCAAGCCATGGGTCAAGACCTCGGTCGCCCCAGGCTCGAAGGTTGTCACCGAGTACTACGAGAAGTCCGGCCTGCTGCCATACCTGGAGAAGCTCGGCTTCTACGTGGTCGGCTACGGCTGCGCCACCTGCATCGGCAACTCCGGCCCGCTGGACACCGAGATCTCCGAGGCCATCCAGGCCAACGACCTCGCAGCAACCGCAGTGCTCTCGGGCAACCGCAACTTCGAAGGCCGCATCAACCCGGACGTGAAGATGAACTACCTGGCTTCCCCGCCACTGGTCATCGCCTACGCCCTGGCTGGCACCATGGACTTCGACTTCGAGACCGACGCACTGGGCCAGGACGCCGAGGGCAACGATGTCTTCCTGAAGGACATCTGGCCATCGCCAGTCGAGGTCCAGGAGATCATCGACTCGTCGATCGACAAGGAAATGTTCGCCAAGGGCTACGACGGAGTCTTCGAGGGCGACGCACGCTGGAAGGCACTGGACACCCCAGAGGGTTCGACCTTCGCATGGGACGAGAAGTCGACCTACGCACGCAAGGCACCGTACTTCGAGGGCATGACCGCTGAGCCTCAGCCGGTCCAGGACATCAGCGGCGCCCGCGTGCTGCTGAAGCTGGGCGACTCGGTCACCACCGACCACATCTCGCCTGCAGGTTCGTTCAAGTCGGACACCCCGGCTGGCCGCTACCTGATCGAGAACGGCGTGGATCGCAAGGACTTCAACTCCTACGGCTCGCGCCGTGGCAACCACGAAGTCATGATCCGCGGCACCTTCGCCAACATCCGCATCAAGAACCAGCTGCTGGACGGCGTCGAGGGCGGCTTCACCCGCGACTTCACCCAGGAAGGTGCTCCGCAGGCGTACGTCTACGACGCTGCAGAGAACTACAAGGCTGCCGGCACCCCGCTGGTCGTTCTGGGCGGCAAGGAATACGGTTCGGGCTCCTCGCGTGACTGGGCTGCCAAGGGCACCGCACTGCTGGGCGTCAAGGCAGTCATCACCGAGTCCTTCGAGCGCATCCACCGCTCGAACCTGATCGGCATGGGCGTTCTGCCACTGCAGTTCCCAGAGGGCGAATCCGCTGATTCGCTGGGTCTGACCGGCACGGAGACCTTCGCAGTCTCCGGCGTGACCGAGCTGAACAACGGCACCACCCCGAAGACCCTGAAGGTTACCGCAACCGCTGAAGACGGCAAGGTCACCGAGTTCGACGCAGTTCTGCGCATCGACACCCCAGGTGAAGCCGACTACTACCGCAACGGTGGCATCCTGCAGTACGTGCTGCGCCAGATCGCCGCTGCCAACTAGCAGATCCACCTCGACTACGGTCGAAGCGAATCTCTAAGTAGCTCCGCATCGCGGGAAAACCTGAGACCCAAGGCAATTGCCTTGGGTCTCAGGTCGCTTAAGAAAGCTTTTGCGCGCTCAGATGGCCATGGGTGCGGGCAGCAGGCCGGGAGCGGGTGCCCACTTCGAGCACGCCAAAGCCCGACTGTTCCAGGAGCTCGCCCAGCTGCGCCGGCGGCCAGTACCATGCCGGGGCAACCTGATGGCCAAAGGCTTCCGGCTGGTCCCCGGCAAAGAAGCCGAGCAGCAGCTTTCCCGCGGGTTGGAGCACGCGGGCCAACTCATCCAAGATGGGTGGAAGATCTGACGGGGGAACATGGATCACCGAATACCAGGAGAGCACCCCGGAAAACTGCTCGCCGTCGAATGGCAGGTGCGCCAGATCGGCGCGCAGGAAATCGGGTTGCTGGAAGGTGCGCCGTGCGAAGTCCAAGAACTCCGGCACCAAGTCGACGCCGGTGGACGGCCGATTGCCATCGGCAATGAACTGCGTCCAATGCCCGGGACCGCAGCCAGCGTCCAGGACTGGTCCGTGCAGCTTTGCGGCCCACGCCGCAATCAGTTCCCGGTCCTCAGCCTCCGCCTGCTCCGGTGAACCGAACATATCGATATACGCCTCGGCCACCTGCGAGTAACGAGCGGCGGTTTGGCCTGAGCGTTGCGATGCTTCCATGCGACAAGCCTAGCGAGCCGCAGGGGCCTGGAGAACAAACCTTGCTAGGCTCAGGAAAAATACCAGTCATGGAGGGCAGCATGGTAGAACTCTCGGTAAAATGCCCGTTGCAGCCTCAGGCTGGGCCTCGCAACGCCCGGCAGGGAGCGTACCGATGACTAGGCTAAACCTTGATGCCTTGGTGCCAGCAGCCCAGGCACAGCAAATACGGCAGTGGCTGGGTGACGTCGAGGTTGTAGCCGACATGTCGTGGAATCTTGGCGACACCAAAGTGCTGCACCTGCAGGCGGGGATGAAGCACGTCGTGGCCAAGACCGGGGGAGAAGAGAACCACCACATAGTGCGTGAGCTGCTGGCGCACCGCCGCTACACGGGGCCGCTGATAGAAGCCGGGAAAGCGGCCAAGCTGCTGCACGCCAGCGATTCCTTGCGCTTGATGATTCTGGACTTCCAGCCAGGCGAGCTCAGTGCGGGCAGCGAATATGAATTCGACCCGGAGTTCCATCGTCAGGCCGGCGCGGCGCTGAAGCTGCTGCATTCGCAAGCGCAATGCCTGGATCCCGGCTATGAAGCTCGGCTGACGCAGAAGTTTCTCGTGCTCCTGGAACGCGAACATCGGATCGAGCCAGCGGCTTGCCGGCAGATCGAGCAGATGCTCAGAAGCTATGAACCGCAACCAGCCGTCTTGGTGCCGACCCACGGGGATTGGCAACCGCGCAATTGGCTGGCCGATCAAGGCGAACTGCGAGTTATCGACTTCGGCCGCTTCGAATTCCGCCCAGCTGCCAGCGACCTGGCCCGGCTGGCAGTCCAGCAGTGGAGGGTGCGTCCAGATTTGGAAGCCGCTTTTCTCCAGGGATATGGCCACGATCCACGGGAAGGCGAAGCCTGGCGGATCATGCAATTGCGCGAGGGACTTGGAACGGCAGTCTGGGCTCACCAAGTTGGCGACAGGGACTTTGAAGCCCAGGGGCTCCAAATGCTGGCTGAAACCCTGACGCAGGCATGAACCAGCCGCAGCGCATGTCCTGAACCGCCAGGGTAGTGAACGTCATTGCCGGGAAATTAGCACCAGCAGGAACGTTGGCGGATAATGAAAGAAGCCTTGGACGCGGTAAACTGGGTATTTCGCATGGGCTTTCCAGCCTATTGTCGGCGAATTTGTGAAGGGGATGAACGTGTCTTTACTGAAGACCATCAAGAAACCAAGCGACCTGCGGGCGCTTACCCTTGAACAGCTCGGCGACTTGGCAGAGGAAATCCGCAGTTTCCTCATCGACAATGTCGCACGGACCGGCGGGCATCTGGGCCCGAACCTCGGCGTGATCGAATTGACCCTGGGCATCCACCGCGTATTCGATTCCCCCACTGATTCCATCGTCTTCGACACGGGGCACCAGTCGTACGTGCACAAGCTGGTGACCGGACGCCAGAACTTCGAGACCCTGCGCCAGCAAGGCGGCCTGTCCGGCTACCCCGACCGCGGTGAATCGGAACACGACGTTGTCGAGTCCTCCCATGCCTCCTCTTCGTTGTCATGGATTGACGGCATTTCCCGCGCGAACAAGTTGATGAATCACAATGACCGCTACGCCGTGGCGCTGGTCGGCGATGGCGCCCTGACCGGCGGCATGGCCTGGGAAGCGGTCAACAACATCGCTGCCGACAAGGACCGCAAAGCGGTCATCGTGGTCAACGACAACGGCCGCTCCTACGCCCCGACCATCGGCGGCCTGGCCAACCAGCTTTCCGGCCTGCGCCAGCAGCTGGACAAGTTCCGCACCCACCCCGCGTACGAGAACGCCATGGACAAGCTCAAAGTCAAGCTTAAGGGCTCGGGTCCCATCGGCGACTTCACCTACAAGTCTCTGCATGCCACCAAGAAGGGCATCAAGGACTGGTGGGCTCCGCAGGGATTGTTCGAAGACCTTGGCCTGAAGTACATCGGCCCGATCGATGGGCACAACCAGCGTGCCGTAGAAGAGGCGCTGCAGCAGGCGAAGCAGTACGCCGGCCCGGTGCTGGTCCACGCCCTGACCGAGAAGGGCCATGGGTACGCCCCGGCCCGCGCCGATGAGGCTGACCAGTTCCACGCGGTTGGCGTAATCGATCCGGTCACCGGACTGCCAGTGTCCAAGCCCAGTGCGCAAAGCTGGACGAGCGTCTTCGGCGAGGAAATCGCCGCCGTGGCCAATGAGCGCGAGGACATCGTGGCGATCACCGGTGCCATGCTGCAGCCGGTGGGCCTGAAGCAGATGTCCCAGGAGCACCCCGACCGCGTGATCGACGTTGGCATCGCCGAACAGCACGCCATGACCACCGCGGCAGGCCTTGCCTTCGGTGGCCTGCATCCTGTCGTCTGCGTCTACGCGACCTTCTTGAACCGCGCCTTCGACCAGCTGCTGATGGACGTGGCCCTGCATAAGGCCGGCGTCACCATTGTGCTGGATCGTGCAGGAGTCACCGGCCCGGACGGTGCCAGCCACCATGGCATGTGGGATATGGCGCTGACCCAGATCGTGCCCAACCTGCACCTGGCCGCACCGCGCGATGCGGACCGCCTGCGCGAAGAACTGCGCGAAGCCCTGGATATCGACGATGCGCCGAGCGTCGTGCGGTTCTCCAAGGGCTCGGTGGGAGAGCCGGTGGAAGCCGTGGATCGCCTGCCTGATGGCGTGGACGTGCTGGCCCGGCTGGGGGACCGGTCGGCGCCGGATGTCCTGATCGTTTCGGTCGGTGCCATGAGCGAGCTGTCGCTGGATGTTGCCCAGCGCCTGAACAGCCAGGGTGTGTCGGTCACCGTCGTCGACCCGCGCTGGGTTCTGCCGATGCCGAAGTCGGTGATTTCCCTGGCTGCCCGCCACCGCATCGTGGTGTGCATTGAGGACGGCGTGCGTGCCGGAGGCGTCGGTTCGCGCCTGCGCACCGAGATGCGTGCCGCAGGGGTGGACACCGCGTTGAACGAAGTGGGCCTGCCTACGGAATTCTTGGCTCACGGCACCCGTGGAGAGGTGCTTGAACGCGTCGGATTGACCGCCAAGCAGGTAGCCCGCGATACGCTCGCACAGGTGCTCGGTACCAAGGTGCCTTTCGCCCGCCCGCTGCCTGGCCAGGACCTTCCCACCGGACAGATCCCGAAGCTGTGAGCACCTTGAGAGGTTGCCCGGCAGATCTGCCCCGCAGCCCTGAGAACATCGGCTTCGGCGCGCTCGTTGTCGCGCGCGCGTGGAAGTTCGACGGGAGTCCGCACTGGGTTGTCCCGGGCTTCTACCTTGGACAGGACGAATTCGGCCACTGGCTGCATCAGCCAGCCGGTTCCCTGGTCGCCCGTCCAGGAACCGCCCACCTGGCTGCCACCAACGCGTTGTGCCTGATCCCGCATCGTGGAGACTGGGTCGCCACGATGTATTCGGATGCCTCAGAAGATTTCGATGTCTACATTGACCTGTCCAGCAATGTCGGTTGGTTGCAGATGAAACGTGACGCGTGGGAAATCAACTCCATTGACCTGGATCTGGATGTCATCCGTTCCCGGAGCAAAGGCACGTTCCTTGATGACGAGGACGAGTTCGCAGAGCACTCGGTGTCGATGGGATATCCGCAAAAGCTCCAGGATTCAGTTCGCGATACCAGCGAGAAGCTCTTGGAATCCGTGGCGGAGAATTCGCCTCCGTTCAACCATGCACATCGGGAATCATGGTTAGCTAAAGTCGCGGACCTCGCGACAGCCTGAAGCTGTCCAAGAATTTCATACTTGAATGATTCACTGACCTGAAAAGGGAAAACCTATGGCGATTGTTCGCACCTACCGTTTGGATGAGAAGAACGTACTGCATTTCCGCGAAGCGTGGTTCCAGCAGTTCGAGGACGAAGAACTGGGCCAGTTCGTGATCAACCACGGCTCCGTTGGCCATATGTCGCAAACCAGCGATGTGCAGGACGTCGACAACGATCGCGCGGACGAGTTGTTCGCCGGCTTCATGGAAGCCTGTGCAGAAGCTGGCTACAAGGAAATTGAAGCGGAAGACCAGTCGTGGGTGATCGTCCAGTATGCGCTGAAGTCGGCCAACGGCACCGAGCGTGACCACTACCTTGAAAAGAAAGCCAAGGAAGCATTGACCGGCCACCTGGCATGGCGCGGACTGGGCACCGTGGAGTCCAGCGATTTCGGCAACCGCAAGCTGAACATCAGGGTACTCTCTCCAGCGCCAAAACTGGCAGTTGCGGCGATCAAGACGTGCATCCGCGAAGCGAAGCTGGACTTCACCAAGATGAGCATCGGCGTCGCACCCTACGCTGAAGTGAACAAGCTGAAGATGGCCCACCCAATGCCGTCAAAGCCCATGTCCATCGACTAGCCGCAGATGGGACTGGGCATTCCCGCGCCGCAACCGATGCGGGCAGTGGACTACCCGGCCATCCGCAGGCTGTCCCAAAGCTTGGGGCGCCATGCAGAACCTGAACTGTGGGGGAACGGAGAGCGCCAGCTGGTCATCAAGAACCTGGATGGCCAACTGCTTGGCTGGTCCCGTGCCCATTGGTGGGAACCAGCTGATGCAACAGCTCCAGCTGGTTATTACCTGGCTGGGATCGAGGTCGACCGCGGATGCCGGCATCGGGGAGTGGGTCGGAGCCTGACGGAAGCACGGCTGGACTGGATTGCCCAGCGCGCTTCGAGCGCATGGTGCGTGGTCAATGCGCAGAACGCCGCGTCATTGGCGCTCCACCGCTCCCTGGGCTTCGAGGAAGTGGCCCAGGCTGCGCAGCTGGGTACCGTGGTTTTCAGCGGCGGCAGCGGCGTGCTGCTGTCCAAGGATTTGGTGTCTTCGCGCAGTGCAGCGAAGGCGCAGGTTTGAACGAGCAGGATACAAGGAGAAATGATTCCACAAGAAGACCGGGACGAAACCCCTGGCGCTCAGCGTAAGGCGCCGCGGATGGGCGCAACCCGCACACCGCTGCACCTGGTGTTCCAGGCCTGCGTTGGCGTCATTATCGGCATCGGCATCACCTCGCTGTTCTCCGGGGCCGGCCCCGCGCAGCTGGCTCTGGCTGGCGTCATCGTGGTGATCGCAGCCTGGATCGTCGAGCAGGGTTTCCGCCTGCCAGCACCGAACACCACTTCCGGCGCCCGGATCCGGCTGGTGCTGCGCCTGGTCTCGCTGGTCGGCTTCACCATCGCGGTCAGCCCGCTGCTGCCGCTGATCGAAGCCTAGCTGTGGCCGTCGAGCGGGCCAAGCCCCGCCGCACCCTGAAAGCGATGCTGTGGCCGGCCGCCCAGGTGCTGATCGGCTTTTCCGCGGGGCTCGCGCTGGCCAAGACGATGTCGCTTCCCGAGGAGCAGATCGCGTTGATCGGCACCGTGATCACGCTGGTCACCTGGCTGGCGGAGGAAGCGGTCACGCTCCCGGCGGAGGACACCCGGCTCGGGGCGGCCTTGCACGGCACCCTCAGGTTCCTCGCGCTGGTCGGATTCATCATGGCCCTGCAGTCCCTGGCGACGCTCAACGGGCTGACCTCCTAAACCCCGCCGCGCTGCAACCCTGCGCGCAGGCCGCGCAGCGGTCCAGGCAACAAAAAAGCTCGGGCGGATGGTTCCATTCAAGGAAGCATCCGCCCGAGCTCTTAGCGTTCAACGCCGGGGCGTCAGAGCCTAGTCGGTGCCTGCGTCGAAGGCAGCAGACTCGATAGCGCGGTCGGTAGCCAGATCGTCGCTGTCGACCTGGGTAGCGTTCACGATCGCGTCGGCTCCGCCGGCTTCCAGCGAGCCGACCAGCTTGGCGGTGGTGCCGCCGACCAGTCCCATGTTGGCGTACTGTTCCAGGCGGCCTCGGGAGTCGGCGATGTCCAGGTTGCGCATGGTCAGCTGTCCGATGCGGTCAACCGGGCCGAAGGCTGCATCGCCTACGCGCTCCATGGACAGCTTGTCCGGGTGGTAGCTCAGGTTCTCGCCCTCGGTGTTGAGGATGGTGTAGTCGTCGCCGCGGCGCAAGCGGATGGTCACGGTACCGGTGATGGCCGAGCCGACCCAGCGCTGCAGCGATTCGCGCAGCATCAGGGCCTGCGGGTCCAGCCAGCGGCCTTCGTACATCAGGCGGCCCAGGCGGCGGCCTTCGTTGTGGTAGCTGGCCACGGTGTCTTCGTTGTGGATCGCGTTGACCAGGCGTTCGTAGGCGATGTACAGCAGCGCCATTGCAGGTGCTTCGTAGATGCCGCGGGACTTGGCCTCGATGATGCGGTTCTCGATCTGGTCGCTCATGCCCAAGCCATGGCGCCCACCGATGATGTTTGCCTCGTTGACCAGGGCCACCGGATCGGTGAATTCCTTGCCATTGATGGCCACCGGGCGGCCGGCGACGAAGGAAATCGAAACGTCTTCGGTCTTGATCTCGACGTTTTCGTCCCAGTACTTCACGCCCATGATCGGCTCAACGGATTCGATGGAGCTGTCGAGCAGTTCCAGGGTCTTCGCCTCATGTGTCGCGCCCCAGATATTGGCGTCGGTCGAGTAGGCCTTTTCAGCCGAGTCGCGGTATGGGAAACCGTGTTCCTGCAGCCATTCGGACATTTCCTGGCGGCCGCCGAGTTCTGCAACGAAGTTCGGATCCAGCCATGGCTTGTAGATGCGCAGCTTCGGGTTGGCCATCAAACCGTAGCGGTAGAAGCGCTCGATGTCGTTGCCCTTGTAGGTCGAACCGTCGCCCCAGACGTCCACGCCATCTTCGCGCATGGCGCGAACCAGCAGGGTGCCGGTGACGGCGCGGCCCAGCGGGGTGGTGTTGAAGTACGTCTTGCCGCCGGTGCGGATGTGGAAAGCGCCGCAGGCGAGTGCTGCGAAGCCTTCTTCAACCAAGGCAGGCTTGCAATCAACCAGGCGGGAGTTCTCTGCACCGTACTCCAGCGCACGGCCGGGTACTGCATCGATATCTGGCTCGTCGTACTGGCCGAGGTCGCCAGTGTAGGTGTAAGGAATGGCGCCCTTGTCGCGCATCCAGGCTACTGCGACCGAGGTGTCGAGGCCACCGGAGAACGCGATACCGACGCGCTCGCCTACAGGGAGATTGGTAAGAACTTTAGACATGTCTCCATCCTAATGGATAAATATGCAATGCAGTGAATTGTGCCGTGAAATGTTGAGCACATGTACCTACCAGATAGCCTAGGGGTATAACGTCGCTCAGTGAAGCGGATGAGCAAACCAACAGATGAGGTGTCCATGGAATTCCGTCAGCTAGGCCGCAGCGGCCTGAGCGTTTCCGTCGTCGGGCTAGGCTGCAACAACCTTGGCCGCGCAGGTACTGCAACGGAATCCCAGGAAGGAACCGACGCAGTGATCAAGGCGGCCCTCGATGCGGGCATCACGCTCTTCGACGTCGCGGACATCTATGGCAAGGAACCGGGGCTTTCCGAAATCCGCCTCGGCAGGGCGCTGGGTCCTGCACGCAAGGACATCGTGCTGGCCACCAAGTTCGGCATGGATATGCAGGGCGTGAACGGACCAGACTTCAACGCACGAGGCTCGCGCCGCTATATTGTCAGAGCGGTCGAAGCGTCGCTCAAGCGACTGGGAACTGACTACATCGACCTGTACCAATTCCATACGCCGGATGCGAAGACCCCTATTGAGGAAACTTTGCGGGCCCTGGATGATCTGGTGTCTAGTGGCAAGGTTCGCTATATCGGCCATTCGAATCGCTCCGGCTGGCAAATTGCCCAGGCGGAGTACGTCGCCCGTGAGTTGGGAACCGAACGCTTCATTTCGGCGCAGAACCACTACAACCTGATTGACCGCCGCGCGGAACTCGAAGTGCTGCCGGCTGCTCGTGAATTCGACCTGGGTGTTTTGCCTTATTTCCCGCTCGCGAACGGGCTGCTGACCGGCAAGTACTCCAAGGGGCACGCCCCGGAGGGCACCCGCCTGACGCATGCGCGCCAGCACCTGGTGGAAACCAGCGACTTCGAGCAGCTGGACCGGTTCAATGCCTTCGCTGCCGAACGGGATCTGACGCCGGTCGAATTGGCGTTCTCGTGGCTGGCCGGGCAGTCGCCTGTGGCCTCGGTGATTGCGGGCGCTACTCGTCCCGGGCAGATACGCGCCAACGCCGCTGCCGTGCGCTGGGTTCCGACGGAGACCGAGCGGGCCCAGATGGACGAGCTCTTCCCGGCTCCGGAAAAGGTTGCCTTGTTCTAGCGGCATCTGGGCCAAGCGCGAAGGGCTGAACCCTGTGGGGTTCAGCCCTTCGCGCTTGATTAGAGCTGGGAAACTACTCTGCGGCGGTGACGTAGGCGATGATGTCGTCGCCTTGAATTGCCGCAGCGTATCGTGGCAAGGCAGCGATAGCTGGACCATCGGTTACGGTTCCGTCAGCGGGTGCAAATCGTGAGCCGTGGCAGGCGCAGTAGAAATCTTCTTTGCTGGATTTAGGGGTTACCGCGCAACCCTGATGGGTGCAAACGTTCGAGTACGCCAATACGGTCTTCTCATCCTTGCGGAAAAGCAGAATGCCGACATCCTTTCCGGACGGATCCTTGGCCGGTGCCAAGGCGCGTGATCCAACGGGCAGATCCTTCGTCTTCATGAGCGCCTGTCCTTCGCCGGTTGGTTCCGGGATCGGCAATGCCTCGGGGGTGTCTGCTTCAGAATGTCCATCACCGCAGGCGGTCAGAAGAGCGGCGGAGCCAAGTGCTGCCGAAGCGCACATGAACGTGCGGCGGGCTGGTCGGGCAATGTCAGTCATGATCCCATTCTGGCAGAGATCTCTGTGCTGGCGCTAAGTGCCGAACGCCCGTGCTTGGTGATCGCCGCGTTCGTGGAATGCAACCGGCAAAGGCGCTGTTCATTTGCCGTTCACCAACCCGGCTATCGAACCTTATGCATATTTATGCATCGGCGTCGAATTCACAGCGTGGGCCGTTGGGGGCCGGTCTCGTTGGATGCGGCTTGAGCCCTGGGTTCTGCCCATGGTTAGTAATCTAGGTGGGGTTTTACCTGCGCGTGGAGCTTCGTCGCAATGCCGACTTGCAGTTGGGCTGGAAGTGGCCAAATCTAGATATTTTCCTGCTGAGATTTTCCTGTTTTCGTGCGCGCCGTTACGCGCGAATGAACGCCGTCTGGTAATTGATGCAGGAGATGGATTGATTTGAATGGCTTGGTTCGCGCTTGGCGGGCTGGTCGGCTGGCTCACTGCCTGGCGGCTGATAGTTCGGATATCTTTGCATTCATGCTAATATTTGGATAGCTAGTTGAAGCTAACATTTTCGGAGAGTGCTTTAACTGTTCACCTGTCAGGCATATTGACGCCGACCGAGATACTCCGCGCGGTGATCGCGTGTTGAGTTCCAGGTAGCAGTCCTCCGATGGAAAACAGGCGGTATTCGCCAATGCGAATGCCACGCCTGTTACTGACCCGAAGCGCCGTTACGCGCAAGGCTGGATAGCCGCAAGCGAGATGCAGGCGAGCCAGGGGTCTGGATTCACGTTGTGAAGCCAAAACACCAGGTTCTGGAGTGAATCCAGAAGGTGGTGTTCCCCGTTACCAGGGATGAACGATACGAATGAGAAACGAACGAAACTTGAGTGTAGGGAAGTGATTCATGGGCCCAGGGGCTTGTGCGCGTCAGCTGAAATTTACCCCTTGCGATGACATCTCGCGGGAAGACGTGCAGGACAAGTCGCCGGTTGAGCAAATAGCTCCCGGCGCGGATCTCATCACTGTCTAAAAGAGGGAGGTGGCGCGTGGATAACGAAATCGTGCAATTCAGCGCCCTAACTGTTGTCTTGCTTTTGGTGCTCTTCTACGGAGGAACCTTTTTAATTTCCACCCGGATCGGGAAAAAGAAGGAAAACGCCGACGATTACATGACGGCGGGAAATAAAATCGGATTCGGCATTTCTGCTGCGAGTATGACCGCGACGTGGATTTGGGCTTCGTCGATGTATGCCTCGGCCACGTCCGGCTACACCTACGGAATCTCCGGCCCCATCCACTACGGTCTCTGGGGTGCGTTGATGATTCTGTTCATCTACCCATTCGGCAAGCGGATCCGCAAGGTCGCGCCACGCGCGCACACCCTCGCCGAGGTCATGCACGCACGCCACGGCCGCTCCAGCCAGCTGATGCTAGCCGGATCCAATATTGTCGGTTCGGTCATCTCCCTGATGTCCAACTTCATTGCCGGCGGCGTATTGATCTCGATGCTCTCGCCCTTCAACTTCATCCAGGGCGTGCTGGCCGTCGCCGGTGGCGTTCTGCTCTACACCCTGTGGTCCGGGTTCCGTGCTTCGGTGCTGACCGACTTTCTCCAGGTCGTTGCGATGCTCGGCGCCGTGGCGATTATCGTGCCAGTCATCTTCTTTGCCGCAGGCTTTCCGGCCGCGTTCGAAACCGGCGCAAGCAACCTGACCCCGCAGCAGTCCAACTTCTTCTCTTCCGAAGCATTCCTGGGCCAGGGCGCACCGTATATTGCCGCGGTACTGGCCTACGCAATCGGCAACCAGACCATTGCCCAGCGTCTGTTCGCAGTGCGCGAGGACCTGATCAAGCCGACGTTCATCACCGCAACCGTCGGATACGGCGCGATGGTCATCGGCGTGGGCATGCTCGGTGTGCTGGCACTGTACCTCGGATTCGAGCCATCCGGTGGCGACATGAACAACCTCATTCCTGAGATGGCAGCCAGCTACCTGCCCGGTGTTCTGCTGGCGCTGTTCTTCATCATGATTATTGGTGCGCTGTCGTCCACAGCCGACTCTGACTTGGCGGCGCTGTCTTCGATCATGATGGCTGACGTATACGGGCAGAACGTCGCCGGCAAGGACAAGGCTGATCCGAAGAAGATGCTGCTCATTGGGCGTGCGACCATGGTCGTCGCCACGGCCCTGGCAGTCGCTTTCGCGAGCATGCAGCTGAATATTCTGGACCTGCTGGTCTTCGTTGGTGCCCTTTGGGGCGCACTGGTATTCCCGGTTTTGGCCAGCTTCTACTGGAAGAAGGTCACGAACAAGGCCTTCACCGTCTCGGTACTGGTTGCCCTGGCGATCTTCATCCCGGTTCGCTTCGAACTGATCCCAATCAACGGCATCACCGGATTCCTGATCGAGTTGCTCGCGGTGATTGGCATCGGCGTGGTCCTGGCATTGATGAGTTTCGGCTTCTTCGGCCTGCGCGTCGCCAAGATTGTCGGAGTCGTGGCAATCCTGGTCAGCGCTCCGTTCGCCTTCGGTTTCCTCCGCGATTACACCACCTTGAGCGCGTCGCTGGTGGCCTATTCGGTCAGTACCATCGTCTGCTACCTCATGTCCTTCAGATCCAAGATGGAATTCGACTTCGATGTGATCGCGATACGCACCGGCGACTTCGACGTAGTTGAGGCGCAAGCCGAAACCGCAGAAGCCGGACGCGACGCACAGAGCCTGGGAGGCAAATAATGACGGCGTTTTTCTTGAGCCTGTATGTGCTGGTATGGCCAGCGATCGTAGCAGGAGTGCTGTTCTTCATCAGCAGGGGTTTCATCCAGGAATGGCTGGAAGCCCGTCGCAACGGCGAGGACATCATCTAGCTGCTAGCAGGCGCAGCTCCTCAGAACGCGCGAACCCCGTACAGCGGATCCAGCTGTACGGGGTTCGCCCATGTTCAAGGCAGCAAGGAGCCGAGACCAGCTTCCCGATGGGGAAGAGTCTCAGCTCCTTGCCTGGTTCCAGCGCCCAGGGAAAAGCGATGCAACCAAAAACGGCCGGTTGGGTACTAGCCGTTGAACTTCTTGCCGTTGACGCGTTCGGAGGCGCCAACCTGGTCAAGATACGGGGTTATGCCGCCCAGGTGCATCGGCCAGCCGGCACCGGTGATCATGCACAGGTCAACGTCGGCGGCTTCGGCAACGACGCCTTCATCCAGCAGAAGTCCGATTTCTTCGGCCAGCGCGTCCTGGACACGGGCCAGGATCTGTTCTCCGGTCGAGGGATGATCGCCGAAGGACATCAGCTTTTCAGCTTCAGGGTTGAGCACCTGGTTGCCTGCCTCGTCCTTGACCCAGAGGGTTGTGATCTTTGCATCTATCAGCTTCTGCAGATTCTCCGAGATGGTGAAGCGATCGCCGAAAGCGGCGTTCAGCGACTCGTTGACGTGCTGCGCGACCGGCAGGCCCACCATTGCCAACAGGGTCAGCGGGGTCATCGGCAGGCCCATTGGGGCCAGTGCCGAGTCAGCTGTCTTCGCGTCGGTGCCCTCATCGAAAGCTGCCTGGACTTCGCTCATCAGGCGAAGCAGTACGCGGTTGACCACGAACGCGGCGGAATCCTTGGTTTTCACCGCGGTCTTCTTCAGCTTCTTGCCCAGCACGAACGCGGTGGACAGCGCGGAATCGCTGGTCCATTCGGTAGCGGCGATTTCCAGCAGCGGCATCACCGCGACCGGGTTGAAGAAGTGGAAGCCGACCAGGCGTTCTGGGTGCTCAAGGTCGCGGCCCATCTCGGCGACCGAGAGCGAGGAAGTGTTGGTGGCCAGGATGCACTCGGGGGAGACCACGGCTTCAACCTCTGCGAAAACCTGCTTCTTCACGCTCAGTTCTTCGAAGACTGCCTCGATGACGAAATCGGCATCGGCGAATGCCTCCTTGGTGACCGAGCCGGTAACCAGGGCCTTGGTGCGGTTCACCGCATCCTGGCTCATCCGGCCCTTGGCGTGCAGCTTGTCGATCTCGCCGTGGATGTAGGCCAGTCCCTTGTCCACCCGCGATTGATCCAGATCGGTGATCACCACCGGCACGTTCAGCCGGCGGACGAACAGCAGGGCCAGCTGGCTGGCCATCAGGCCGGCGCCGACGACGCCCACCTTGGTGACCGGGCGGGCGAGCTTGGGATCCGGTGCGCCAGCCGGACGCTTTCCGCGCTTCTGGACCAGGTCCAGGAAGGCGTACACGGTGTTCTGGAACTGCGGGGTGCGCATCAGCCCGGTCAATGCCTCGACCTCAAGGGCGGCCGACTCCTGCTGCGAGATGGCCAGGCCCCGGCGGAAGACCTCCAGCACCTTGTACGGCGCGGGGGCCGCGCCGGAAAGCTTTGCGTCGACGAACTTCTCGGCGGCATCGGCCGCCTCAAGCCAGCGGCGGGCAACTTCGGGATCGCTGGGGTCAACGGCGTTGGGGCGCTTGACCTCGGTGGTTCCGGAGATGACGCCGTCAGCGAAGGCAATTGAATGCTCGATGAAGTCGGCCGATTCGAATAGGGCATCGGCAACGCCCATCTTCGCGGCGGCCGGACCGGAGAGCGTACGGTTGTTGTTCAGCGGGTTCTCGATCATGACCTTCAGCGCGTTCTCCGGACCGACCAGGCGTGGCAGGCGGTAGACGCCGGCCCAACCCGGGATCAGGCCGAGGAAGCCTTCCGGCAAGCCCAGTGCGCCGGCGGTGGTGCTGACCGTGCGGTAGTTACAGGCCAGTGCGATTTCCAGGCCGCCGCCGAGCGCCAGGCCGTTGATGAAGGCGAAGGTGGGGACGCCCAAATCGGCAAGCAGCTCATAGGTGTAATGGCCCAGCGAAGCCATGGCCGTGGCCTGGCTTGGTTCGCTCAGGCGGGTGACGGCCGACAGGTCGGCGCCGGCGATCAGGAAGAATGGCTTGCCGGTGATCGCCAGTGCGTGGATCTCGCCGTTCTTCGCGCGTTCTGCCTGGACTTCAAGCGCAGCGCGCAATTCCAGCAGGCCGTTGGGCCCGAGCGTAGTCGGCTTCTTGTGGTCCAGCCCGTTGTCCAGGGTCAGCAGCGCCATGGTCTTGCCGCTGGGCAGTGCCACATCCTTCACGTAGGAGTGGGTGACGGTCTCGTCGTGCATCAGCTGCGCGACAGCCTGGAAATCTTTGCTCAATGCAGTCATTGTCTCTTCCTTATGCCTTGCTGCCGAAGTCCGAGTGGTTTGGATTTTCCCAGATCACTGTGCCGCCCATGCCCAGGCCGATGCACATCGTGGTGATGCCGTAGCGCACCGAGTGGTCCTCGGAGAACTGGCGGGCCAGCTGGGACATCAGGCGCACGCCGGAGGAGGCCAGCGGGTGGCCCACCGCGATGGCCCCGCCGTAGCGGTTCACCCGCTCATCGTCTTGGTCGATTCCGTAGTAGTCGAGGAAGGAGAGCACCTGGACGGCGAAGGCCTCGTTGATTTCGAACAGGCCGATGTCGTTGATGTCCAGGCCGGCCTTGGCCAGGGCTTTTTCGGTGGACGGAACCGGTCCGTAGCCCATCACATCCGGTTCCACGCCGGAGAAGGCGAAGGAGACCATGCGCATCTTCGGTTCCAAGCCCAGTTCGCGCACTGCGGCGCCACTGGCCAGCAGGGCGGCGGTGGCGCCGTCGTTCAGGCCGGCTGCGTTGCCTGCGGTCACGCGTCCGTGGGCGCGGAATGGGGTGCGCAATTCGGCCAGCGATTCCATGGTGGTTCCCGGCCGCGGAGGTTCGTCAACCGTGTTCACGGCCCAGCCTTCGCCCGGGCGCTTGGCGGCCACGGGGATCAGGTCTGCCTGGATCTGCTGGTTCTCGTAGGCCTTGGCCAGCTTTGCCTGGGATGCGACGGCGTAGCGGTCGGCGCGTTCCTTGGTGATCGCCGGGAAGCGGTCGTGCAGGTTCTCTGCGGTATTGCCCATGTTCAATGCCTGAGGGTCGACGATGCGCTCGGAGAGAAAACGCGGGTTCGGGTCGGCTCCGGCGCCCATGGGGTGGTTGCCCATGTGCTCCACGCCGCCGGCGACGACAACGTCGTAGGCGCCGAAGGCGATGCCGCCTGCGGTCGCGGTCACCGCTGTCATGGCCCCGGCACACATGCGGTCGATGGCGAAGCCGGGCACGGACTGGGGGATGCCGGAGAGCAGGCCGACGGTGCGGCCCAAGGTCAGGCCCTGGTCGCCGGTCTGCGTGGTTGCGGCGATGGAGATTTCGTCGATTTTCTCGGCGGGTACTTCAGGGTTGCGTTCCAGCAGGCCGCGTACCGCCTTGACGGCAAGGTCATCGGCGCGGGTACCGTGGTAGATTCCCTTGTCGCCGGCTTTGCCGAACGGGGTGCGTACCCCGTCGATGAAGACGACATCGCGGTCGTCGAGCGATGGGTGCGCGCTGTTGCGCACGGTCGAAGCGTTGGCAGTCACCGTCGGGCTCCTTGCGTTGGTTCATGCTGCCCGTGGAGTACAGGGCAGTGGCCAGCATCACTGTGACCTGAACCATACGTTACTCAGGAGTAACTTGAAGTGCAAGTTGCCGATCCCCGCGAATCGGTGAACCTTCGGCGAATTACTCTGCGGATCCGCTCAGGCCTGCTTCAATGCCGCGGCCAGCTTGTCCGAAAGCAGTTCACGCTGCCATTGGCGGGCACCGAGGTTTTCCAGCATGTCCGCCACACTGGCTTCGCTGATCCGCGCCGGTGCATTCCAGCACACCTCGCGCAGGTACTTGGGAGTCACCAGATTCTCGCCGGGAATGTTCCACTGCTCGCTCACGTCATTGACCACTTGCTTGGCAGCTTCCAAGCGGTTCGCGGCATCAGGGTTCTTCTCGGCCCAGGAGCGGGGGTGCGGCAGACCGTTTTTGGGTGCCCGCAGATCGGGCAGGTCGCGGGTGCTGTTGCCGCGCTGGATGGCATCGACCCAGCGCGCGGCATCGCGCTTGGCATTGCGTGTGTGGAACCCCGGAATCTGCAAGAGCGCCGGAACGCTGGTGGCGCGCTGCTCCACAGCTGCCATGATGGCGCGATCCGGGATCAGCCGGCCTGGGGCCACGTCGCGGCTCTGGGCCAGGGATTCGCGCGAGATCCACAGTTCGCGGGCTACCGCGAGGTTGCGGCGGCTCTTGAGCTTATGGATGCCGGATAATTTCCGCCACGGCGTTTCTGCCGGGACAGGGTCGGGCAACGTGCGCTCATGCTCGAATTCCTGTCGGGCGAACTCCAGCTTGCCCTGCTCTTCGAGCACCTGGGCGATGGCCTGGCGCAGCTCTTCGAGGACTTCCACATCCAGCGCGGCGTAATTAAGCCACGATTCGGGTAGCGGGCGGGTGGACCAGTCGACGGCCGAATGCTCCTTGGCCAACTGCAGCCCGAGCAATTCGCCGACCATCGTGCCCAGGGAAACTCTGGGGAATCCTGCGAGGCGGCCAGCCATCTCGGTGTCGAACAGCGAGGTCGGTGACATGCCCAATTCATGCAGGCAGGGCAAATCCTGGGTGGCGGCATGCAGGATCCAGGGCTGCTGGTTGACGAACTCGCGCAGCGGCGCCAAGTCATCCAAGGTCTCCGGATCGATCAGCCATGTTCCTGAGCCGTCTCGGCGGATCTGCAGCAGGAAGGCGCGCTGGCCATAGCGGAACCCGCTGGCTCTTTCGGTATCCACGGCCAAGTCGCCGGTGCCCGCTTCCAAGGCACGTACTGCACGGCGCAACGCTGGTGCGGTGTCGATGACTTCGGGGATCCCGTCGCGCGGTGCGGCCAGCGGTGTCAGAACCGGCGCGGCAGCCTCTGCGGCGGGAGTGGATGATGCGGGAGCGGAAGAGTCAGAATTCGGCATGATGCTTCCATTCTAGGACTAATCGGCGCCACCGCAGCGATGATCGCTAGCTCAGGCGGCGGTGGGGCAGTTGCTGCACACCTTCGGGCAAGGGCGGCAGTCCGGCAAAAGTGCAGACCATATCTGCCCACGCGCTCAGGTGCGCGCCTAGATGATCCGAGTCCGGCGACCATGAAGCGCGCAGCTCGATATCGATGTGGTCTTGTTCCCCGGCTAGGTTGCCGAAGGACTCGGAAATCACGCGGGTCGCGGTGCCGCCTGCTGAATGGTAGGCGGCGTCGCGCTCGCGCAGAGCTTCTTCGAGCCACGACCACGCGACCGAAGCCAGCATGGAATCCTGGCCCATTTCATGATCCAGCCGGGCGCGAATATAGGTGACGATGCGGAACTGGCCATTCCATAGCTCTTGGCCCGCCGGGTCGAAAAGGAGAATGAAGCGACCGGTGGCAAGCTGCTCGGCTGGTTGCAGGAACGGGGTGCGGCCGATTTCCTGGCTCTGGGGTCCGTGTCCGGGGGCAACCACATCCATCACATCGCCGCTGAGCGCCAGCGCGAAAGGAGCCAGCCTGCCGGGGGCCGGGATTTCGGTGAATTTCAGTTCCTTGCGCACCTTGGCATGCGACAACTCGTCAAGGGCCTTGGCAAAGGCCTTCGGAATGGCGGAAGCAGGGCGATCATTGGTCACAATTTGAGTCTAAGCGTGCCGTACCCGCGCATGGGTACGGCACGCCGACCGGGACTGCATGCTATGCGGCGGCGTAGGCGCCCATCAGCTCGCGCAGCTTCGCGATGAACGCGGCAACATCTACCTCGGTGGTGTCGAAAGAGCACATCCAGCGCACCTGGCCGGCCGCGCGGTCCCAGTCGTAGAAGCGGAAGTGCTCGCGCAGCTGATCGCTGACTTCGGTAGGCAGCTGGGCGAAGACGCCGTTGGCCTGGGTGGGGTAGACCAGCTGGACGCCATCAATTTCCTCGACTGCCTGCGAGAGCTTGGCGGCCATGGCATTGGAATGGCTCGCCAATTCGCGCCACAGATCGGTGCCGTAGAGCTCGATCAGCTGGGCGGAGATGAAACGCATTTTGGAACCCAGCTGCATGTTCATCTTGCGCAGGTACTTCAGATCCTTGGCCAGCTCGCTGCGCAGGGTCAGGATGCCCTCGCCGAGCAGGATGCCGTTCTTGGTGCCTCCGAGCGAGACGATATCCACGCCGGCATCCGTGGTCAGCGCGCGCAGCGGAACGCCCAGGGATGCCGCGGCGTTGGACAGGCGCGAGCCATCCAGATGCACCTTCATGCCCAGCTTGTGCGCGTGGTCGGTGATGGCCTTGATCTCCTCGGGCGTGTACAGCGTGCCCAGCTCGGTGGCCTGGGTGATCGACACGGCCAGCGGCTGCGCGCGGTGCTCGTCGCCCCAGCCCCATGCTTCTTGGTCGATCAGCTCCGGGGTGAGCTTGCCGTCCGGGGTATCCACCTGCAGCAGCTTGAAGCCGCCGATGCGCTCGGGCGCACCGTTCTCGTCCACATTGATATGCGCCGACGATGCGCAAATGACCGCGCCCCAGCGCGGCAGCAATGACTGCAGCGCGATGACGTTGGCACCGGTGCCATTGAACACCGGGAAGATCTGGGCTTCGGGGCCAAAAGTATTGCGGGCGACGTTGCCCAGTTCCTCGGTGTACTGGTCTTCGCCGTAGGAAATCTGGTGGCCGCCATTGGCGCGGGCAATGGCATCCATGATCCGCGGGTGCACGCCCGAGTAGTTATCCGAAGCGAATCCGCGAACCGAAGCGTCGTGGGTAAAAGTCATGCTGAGGTGGTCCTTAGTGGTTCAAGGGGTGAAGTGGTGTGCGATGCCAGGTCGCGCCTGGGTGCGTGTCCTGGCCAATCATCAGGCCTTGGGCAAGGCGATGCGGGCGCCATTGAACTCGCCGGCATCCTGCTCCAGCAGGTCCACGGCTGCCTGGGCGAGGAATTGCACCGGGGTATGCCCGGAAGGGGCTTCCTCAGGTGACTTGTCGCTCAATGCCTTGACGACCCAACTCACTGCGGCGGCGTTTTCGGCCTGCTTGGCGAACAGGCGGGCGATCGCATTGACCCAATGCTCCGCGGCGGCCTTGATGGCTCCGTAGTTGGCATTGGACGGGGTCGGGTTCAGCACCGCTTCGGCGCTCACGATGGCCAAGCGTCCTGCGGGGGAAGAGACCAGATCATCGACGAACGCGCGGGAAGTGTTGCGCAGGGTGGTCAGCACGCTGTGGTGCAGGAACTCCCAGTCCTCGTCACTTTGCCCGGTGATGGATTTGCCGCCGCGCCAGCCGCCAACCAGATGGATCAGCGCATCGATGCTGCCGTGCTCTTCATGGACCTGCAGCGCCAGTTGCTTGACGGCGGCGAAGTCGCCCAGATCGCATTCATAGCGTGCATGGACGAACGGCAGGCGCTCATCGAGCCGGTCTTGGTTGCTTCCTACCGCAAGCACCCGCGCTCCGGCATCAACCAGCGCGGTGGCGCTGGCAATGCCGGAGGCGGAAGTAGCGCCGGCAAGGAGCACTAATTTGGATGTCTCGTTCAAGGAGATGCTTTCTCTGCTCACATTTTCCAGCCTAGAGGAAAGGCTAGATTTTCGTTGCCCCGGTCATGCCCTTGGTCGATTCGATGACGGAGGCCATCTTCTTGTTCAGTGCTTCATAGAACATCGACAGCGGGAATTCGTCGTCCATGACCTGGTCCGTGATTTCGCGCAGCGGTGCGGTCAGCGGCAGGGCCTCGGGGCCCTTGGCCCAGACCGAAGCGGGGTTCGGGGTGACGGTGGCGGAAACCAGTTCGTAGGCTGCAAGCCAGTGAGCCAGCTTCGGGCGGTCGATGGACTTCCAGTACAGTTCGTCGATCGCATCCCCCAAGGCTGCAACCACTTCGGGCACCTGATCCCAGTCAATGCTCAGCTTGGTGTCGGTCCAGTGCAGCACATGGTGCTGGTGCATCCAGGCGAACAGCAGCTGGCCGCCGAGGCCGTCGTAGTTGCGCACGCGCGAGCCGGTGATGGCGAAGCGGAAGATGCGGTCGAAGATCACCGCGTACTGCACGAGCTTGGCCATCTTGGCGCTTTTCTCATCCGAATCCGGATTCGCGGCGATCTTCATGCATTCGCGGAACGCGGTCAAATCGCAACGCAATTCCTCCAGAGAGTACAGGAAGAAGGGCATGCGCTGCTTGATCATGAACGGATCGAACGGCAGGTCGCCACGCATGTGGGTGCGGTCGTGGATCAGGTCCCACATGATGAAGGTTTCTTCGGTCAGGTGCTGGTCCTTGAGCAGCTCTGCTGCGTCCGCAGGCAACTCGAGGTTGGTGATGCGGCTGGCTTCCTGAAGGACCTTGCGGAAGCGCACTGCTTCACGATCCTGGAAGATTGCGCCCCAGGTGAATGACGGGGTCTCGCGGATCGCTACGGACTCCGGGAAGAGCACGGCGGAATTGGTGTTGTAGCCTTCGGTGAAGTCGATGAAGCGCAGCGGCACGAACAGCGCGTTGGTGTAGTCCTTGGCTTCCAGGTCGGCGATGAACTCGGGCCACATCACCTGCACCAGTACAGCTTCGAGGTGGCGGTTGGTCGAGCCGTTCTGCGTGTACATCGGGAAAAGCACCAGGTGCAGCAGCCCATCGATGCGCTGGGTCTGCGGCTGGAACTGCATCAGCGAATCGAGGAAGTCGGGCACGCCGAAGCCGGCATCGGCCCACTGGCGCAGATCCGCGACCAGCTGCTCGAGGTATTCGGCATCGTGCTCGAAGTGCGGGCGCAGGGACTGCACCGACTCGATGATGGAATCAACGAGTTCGACGGCCTTCGGTGCGAAAGCGCTATCGGCCAAGGAACCGTCCTGAGCCTGCAGTCCCTGGAACTCGGTGGCGGCAGACTTCAGCTTCAGCCAAGCTTGCGAGTTTGCGATCTGCAGTACTTCTGCGTCGGTGGCCGGTACTGGCTTGGAGGAAATCTGAGTCATTTCATACACCTTCTTTTTCATGTTTGGGGAAGCGTTCAAGTGCTTACCTTGAACGCTACGCCCAAACAACAGAAAAGGTGATGCTAAGACCTTAGTGAATAAGCAACTCTTGCTCTAAATGTGATCCACGCCTTGCCACCGTCAAGGGCATTAGCCCTGGGCCGGGCGCAGGGTCAGGCTCAAGGAGTTCATGCAGTAACGCAAATCAGTCGGGGTCTTGAATCCTTCGCCCTCGAAAACGTGGCCCATGTGCGAATCGCAATTGGCGCAGCGCACCTCAACTCGCTTCATGCCCAGGGACTCATCGCTGATGTAGCGCACCCGGTCCTCGGCCAAAGGCGCGAAGAAGGAGGGCCAGCCGCAGCCGGCATCGAATTTCGTGGTGCTCGCGAACAGTTCCGAACCGCAGGCCCGGCAGGAATACACGCCCTCGGTCGTGGTATCCCAGTACTCGCCGGTGAAGGGGCGCTCGGTCCCGGCTTGGCGCAGTACATGGAATTCCTCGGGAGAGAGGATCTTCTGCCACTGCACATCGCTGCGCGCGGCCGCCTCGTCTGGTGACGTTGCTGATTGGTTTACCGATTCATCGCTCATGCAATATAAAACGCTTGAGCAGGCTGGATGATTCCCGGGCCTGCTCATGGAAAGATGAAAACATGGCTCGGAACATCGTAGATACCTTGCAACCCCGCAGCGCAGTGCCTGCAACCCTGATTGGGGTGGGACTGGGACTGGGCGCCGGTTCCTTGGTCGCCGCCAGCGTCTCAGCGCTCGCCGGATACTTCGCCCGACGCGTAGTGACCCCGGAAGAACGCCGCACCGGCAACAGCATCATTCGTGAAGTCGTTACCGATGCCGAGGGCAAGCTCTGGCTCCATTTCACCAAGGACTCCGATACCAGCGAACCCGGGCCCTGCAGTTTCCTGACAGAATTCGATTCCTGCGCCCTGCGGCTTTCCGCGCCGGAACCGGTACCGGGCAAGCCCCGGCTGGTGGCGCGCAAGATCGAGAAAGTCTACCACGGCACCCTCCAAGGGGTGCGCCGCGGCAACCTGTCCGGTGCCATCCACGAGCATCCCTCCGATCTGGGCTTCGATGCCGAAGATGTCGTGGTGCCGTTGGAAGGGGGAGACGGGCCGGCCTGGCTGGTGCGCGGCTCCGCCAACGAGGACATCTGGGTAATTGGCGTGCACGGCCGCGGTGCCCGGCGCAATGAGACCATCCGTGCGCTGCCTGCCTTGGGCGAACTCGGGGTCACCACGTTGCTGATGAGCTACCGCAATGACGGCTTGGCTCCCGGCGCGCCGGATGGACGCTATGGTCTGGGTGATACCGAATGGCATGACGTGGAAGCGGGCATCCAATTCGCACTGGATAACGGAGCGAAGCGGATCATCCTGATGGGCTGGTCCATGGGCGGCGCCATCAGCCTGCAAACCGCCGATCGAAGCGAGCTCGCCCGCCATATCGATTCACTCATTCTGGTTGGCCCGGTCATCAATTGGGTCGATGTGCTTTCGCATCAGGCTCGGGCCAACAAGATCCCGCAATCCGTGGGCCTGTTCGGCCAGTGGCTGCTGTCCAACAAGGCGGGACGCTGGGTGACCGGACAAGCGGCGCCAGTCAATTTGCGCCGGCTGAATTGGGTGGAGCGTGCGGATGAATTGAAGCTGCCAACGCTGATCATGCACAGCCGTGATGACGAATTCGTGCCCAACGGCCCGAGCCTGAAGCTGGCGGCGCTGCGACCGGACCTGGTCACGCTCAAGACATTTTCCAAAGCCGGGCACACCCGGGAACCGAATGTGGATCCGCAGGGTTTCGCGCAAGCGATTACCGGTTTCCTGGGCAAGCGCATGGCATTGCTCGAAATCATTTAGCCGCAGATAGCCAAGGGCCCTGTCCGCGAGATGCGGACGATCAAAGGATCGCCGGCTCGCAGGCAGGGCCCTTGGCTTGGCTAGCAAAACATCAGCTGGTGGCGATCGGCGCCCAAATGGCACCGGTCGCCTTCGCTGCATCCTGCGGAGCGATCTCCAGGCTGAAACCGCGACGACCTCCGGAAATGAAGATCGTCTCGAACTGCTGGGCGCTGGAATCAATGACGGTATCGGTTTTCTGGCGCTGCCCGAACGGGGAAATCCCGCCCAGGACATAGCCGCTGCGCCGCTGCGCGGCAGCCTTGTCGGCCATCTGGGCTTTCTTTGTGCCCAACGCGATGCCGATCGCCTTCAGATCCAGCTTCGAATCCACGGGAACCACCGCCACGGCCAGGTCCTGGGTGGCGTTGGCTCCGGTGGAAACCATCAGGGTCTTGAAGACCCGGTCGCCGCTGGCTCCCAATTGCTCGGCCGCTTCGGCGCCGTAGCTTTCGGCCGAGTCGCTATGCGTGTAGCTGTGCGCCACATAGCTGATACCTGCGGCGTCCAGCGCGGCGGTCGCCGGGGTGGACGCGGCCTGCTTCTTCTTGCCCACGTGCCTGGGGATCCTTCTCTGTTGCTATTTGGTGCTGCGCGGCGCTTGGGATTCGCCCCTAGGCAGCCAGCTGCTCTGAAATCTGGCGCTTGATGCGGCCGAGCATGGCCGTCATGCCGCGCATGCGCAACGGCGACAGCGCACGGGTCAGACCCAGCTGCTGGGGCATGTCATCCGGGACTGCGAGAATCTCTGCTGCTTTGGCGCCATCCAAGCCCGCAGCCAGCACCGAAGCGAAGCCGCGGGTGGTGGGAGCTTCCGGTGGAGCGGAGAAGAACAGGCCTACCGGGTTATCGGTTTCGGCCGAGACCTCCACGACGAGGAACAGCGGGGACTGGCACTCGACGACCTGCTCGAAAAGCTCGGGATGATCAGCAAGGCGTGCCGGCAGCTCGGGCAGCTCGCGCGAATACTCCAGCAGCAGCTCCAAGCGGTCCGCCTCGGGAACCTCGGAGAATTCCTCGACGATCTCGTTCAATGCCTCGGGCAGCTGGCTCATGCGCGGGCTCCACGCTGTGCAGGCACTTCGCCGGCAGCTTCGCCGCGGACGATTGGCACACCCACCGCGTTGCCCCACTCCGTCCAGGAGCCGTCGTAGTTGCGCACGGTTTCGAAGCCGAGCAGGTGCTTGAGCACGAACCAGGTGTGGCTGGAGCGTTCGCCGATGCGGCAGTAGGCCACAACGTCATCGCCCGGCTTCAGGCCGGCGCCATCAAGGTAGATGGCTTCCAATTCCTCGCGCGAGCGGAAGGTGCCGTCCTCGGCCGCCGCCTTGGCCCAGGGCACCGATGCGGCGGTGGGGATATGCCCGCCGCGCAGGGCGCCCTCTTCCGGGTAATTCGGCATGTGGGTGCGTTCGCCGGTGTATTCCTCGGGCGAACGCACGTCGATCAGCGGGTTGCCCAGGTGGTTCAGGACCTCCGGGAGGAACGCACGGATTTCCGAGTCGACACGCTCGATCACCGGGTATTCGGTGGCGGTGACGGCGGGCTTCTCGGTGCTCAGCTCGCGGCCTTCAGCGATCCACTTGTCGCGGCCGCCATCCATCAGGCGCACGTCTTCGTGGCCGAACAGGGTGAAGACCCACAGCGCGTAGGCTGCCCACCAGTTCGACTTGTCGCCGTAGATGACCACGGTCGAATCGCGGGTGATGCCCTTGGCGGCCATCAGCTTCGCGAATCCCTCGCCGTCGACGTAGTCGCGGGTGACCTCGTCGTTCAGCTCGGTGTGCCAGTCGATCTTCAGCGCACCTGGCACGTGGCCGGTGGAATACAGCAAGATGTCTTCATCCGATTCCAGTACTACGAGATTCTCGGCTCCGAGGTTGTCAGCCACCCATTGGGTGGAAACCAGGCGTTCAGGGTGAGCGTACGCTGCATACTTCTCGTTGGACTCGACGGGCAACGACATTCCTAATCACGATCCTTGCGGGTGTCAGTTTTTGCCACGCTGGACATAGCGGGCAACGGGCGTTGCTTCTAGCCTAGTCCCCATCTATGGCGAACACAGTGTGGGCTACGACATTTTCGGCAATGTATCGCCGCGTTCAAGGTAAACTGGCCGATGGGCAAGCCACGGCTTCCCGACCATTTCCTGAGCAATCAACTGAAGGACTCCCACAGCCAATGGCGACGATCACCCACCTGAGCGAGACCAAGCCGAATCTTTCAATCGAAGAACTGCTGGCCGGTTTCCACCCGTCCTACCGCTTTGGTGAAGTATCCTTCAATACCTATCGCCCGGATCCCAACCAGCCGTCGCAGGCCGAAGCGGTCACCAAGCTGAAGGCCTTCGCCGAGTCCGTGGGCAAGAACAACTCCGGTTCGTTCCTCTCCAAGCTGTTCGGGAAGAAGAAGGAAACCAAGAACGGCATCTACCTCGATGGCGGCTTCGGCGTGGGCAAGACCCACCTGCTCGCTTCGCTGTGGCATGCGGCTCCCGGCCGCAAGGCCTTCGGCACCTTCGTCGAGTACACCAACCTGGTCGGTGCGCTGTCCTTCCGCCAGACCGTTGAAGTGCTGAGCCAATACTCGCTGGTCTGCATCGATGAGTTCGAGCTGGACGATCCCGGAGACACCGTGCTGATGTCCCGCCTCATGCGCGAGCTGTCCGACGCCGGCGTGAAGCTGGCTGCCACCTCCAACACCCTGCCCGGCGCACTGGGCGAGGGCCGCTTCGCGGCAGTGGACTTCCAGCGCGAGATCAAGACCCTGTCCGAGCAGTTCGACGTGCACCGCGTCGAAGGCGAGGACTTCCGCCACCGAGGCCTGCCCGATGCCCCCGAGCCGCTGGAAGATGCGGAGATCGAAGCCTTCGCCCAGGACCGCTACCCGGACAAGACCCTGGCCGTTGACAACTTCGATGATCTGGTGGCCCACCTCTCGAAGGTGCACCCGTCGCGCTACCGCCAGCTGGTGGCCGAAACCGATGTGCTGGTCCTGCACAACGTGGATACCATCACCGACCAGGCCATCGCCCTGCGCTTCGTGGTTCTTGCCGACCGCCTGTACGACAAGGACGTGCCGATCGTGGCCTCGGGCAAGCCGTTCAGCGAGCTGTTCACCCCGGAAATGATGTCCGGCGGCTACCAGAAGAAGTACTTCCGTGCCGTTTCCCGGCTGACTGCCTTGGCCCGCGAGGGCCAGGTCGGGGAACCAGCCATCTAGGCTGGAAAAGCTGCTTTTGCCACTTCATCGTCGAGCGTTGCGCTCGACGATGAAGTGCGTTAAAAGCCCTGCGACCAAGGCCCAGAAAGCTCCGCCGATCCCGAAGAGCGTGAGATTTCCGGCGGCGACCAGCACGGTGGCCAGTGCACTTAGCCGCCACGCGCTCTCGGCCATCGCCCCGAGCAGGGCATTGGCGAGCGTGGCCAGCAAAGCCAAGCCGGCCGCCGCCTGGAACAGTCCCTCGGGCGAGGCGCTGGCCACAGAGACGATCAGTGCGCTCAAGGCCCCGAAGACCAGGTAGAACACGCCTGAACTCGCCGCGGCCCGCCAACGCAGCCGGGGATCTGCCCCGGCTTGCTCCCCGGCAGCCAGAGCCGCGGTGATGGCCGCCAGGTTGATTGCATGTCCGCCGAAGACCGCCCCGCCTGCCGAGCCCACGCCGGTCACCAGCATGGTGGATCGCCAAGGGGCCGTATACCCGAAGGAGCTGAGCACAGCCACTCCCGGGATGTTCTGCGACGCCATGGTCACCACGAACAGCGGAACGCTGATGCTGGCAATCGCCTGCCAGGAGAATTCGGGGCTGACCCACTGCAGCTGCGGCAACACCTCGATCGAATCCCACGCCTCGGTGCGGCCAATGTGCCAAAGGCCGAAACCCACTGCGGCCAGCATGCTCAGCGCGACGGCAAATTTTGGAAGAATCCGAAGCCCGATGAAGAACACCAGCAAAATTCCCAGCGCGGGAAACGGGATGCTGGCCACTGCAGTAAAGGGCTTCAGGCATAGCGGGATCAGGACTCCTGCAAGCATGCCTTGGGCAATCGGCACCGGAATCCGGGTGAGCAGCCGGTGCAAAGACGGCACCAACCCGGCCGACATGATGAGTATTCCGCCAACGATGAATGCCCCCACCGCCTGGTTGAACCCGAACTCCCCGGGCGCCAGTGCGGCGAGCATGGCTGCCCCGGGAGTGGACCAGGCGATGCTGATCGGCAGGCGATGGCGCCAGGACAGAGCAATGGTGCTCAATCCTACGGTGAGGGATAGGACGAGCAAACCCGAGGCAGCTTGTTCGCGCGAGGCGCCGACCTGGAACAAACCGGCCAGAACGACTGCGAAGGATGCGACGAACCCCACCATCGTGGTAATCAATCCTGCAAGGACCGATTGGGAAAGGGCATTTCCAGTCGTGGGAGTTTGACGAGCCATACTCTTTTTCTACAGGGTGGCACCGGCCGGTCGAAAACCAGAGTGCATTAATTCCACGATATGACACTAAAGCGAAGGATAAAGCAAAGAAGGTACCGACCTCAGTCGGTACCTTCCATGGATGCTCGGGCAAGCCGAGGGGAGTACTGCGAGGAGATTAGCCCTCGTTGTTCTCGCTTTCGCCTCCACCAAGGCCGTTCAGGTAGTCGTTAGCGCCGTCCTGGACGCCGTCTACCTGCTCTGCGAACTTGCCGCCGGTCTTATCATCGATAAAATCGCCAGCCTGCTCGATACCCTGGGATACCTGCTCTGGGTTCTCTTTAGCGAATTCCTCTGCCTTGCCACGCAGATCATCAAATCCTGCCATGCTGCACCTCCATTCGTCTATGGGAACCCCTTCAGCTCCACAACTACTAACCACCCTAGATGCTCTTGCCAATGCGTGGAAGCATAAAACGAAAATTTCCCCCAGCTATCTAGATGTTTTGCTGGTGTCTGTCAGGCAGTGCACAGGTTTGCCGCTCACGCGGCATGCTGATGGTGGTGGCTGGAAAGGATGGGTAAAGCAAAGATGGGAATCACGAAAAGTGATTCCCATCTTTATCTTGAGCGGTCAACGAGGTTCGAACTCGCGACCTCAACCTTGGCAAGGTTGCGCTCTACCAGCTGAGCTATGACCGCATGTATTCAATTATTGGAGCGGTCAACGAGGTTCGAACTCGCGACCTCAACCTTGGCAAGGTTGCGCTCTACCAGCTGAGCTATGACCGCATATATTCAATTATTAGATCCATGGTCTGGTGAACCATGAGTCCGTGCGCGATACTGGGATCGAACCAGTGACCTCTTCCGTGTCAGGGAAGCGCGCTACCGCTGCGCCAATCGCGCCGAAGATCCACAATGAATCTCGACAGAATCCAAATTCAGAATTTGAATTCACAGAGCGGTCAACGAGGTTCGAACTCGCGACCTCAACCTTGGCAAGGTTGCGCTCTACCAGCTGAGCTATGACCGCATATATTCAATTATTAGATCCATGGTCTGGTGAACCATGAGTCCGTGCGCGATACTGGGATCGAACCAGTGACCTCTTCCGTGTCAGGGAAGCGCGCTACCGCTGCGCCAATCGCGCTAAAAAGATCAGCAATCTTCATTGCGAGGTGGGGACGGGATTCGAACCCGCGTATACGGCTTTGCAGGCCGCTGCCTCGCCTCTCGGCCACCCCACCATACTGACCGGAGTCAGAATGACTAGTTTTACCTAGTCGGTGAATCTTTTTGCGAGCGGACAACGAGGTTCGAACTCGCGACCTCAACCTTGGCAAGGTTGCGCTCTACCAGCTGAGCTATGTCCGCAAAATGTGTTGTTTACTGAACGTTTCCGTTCGCTCCAACGAGTAAAAACTCTATACGAGTTTTCGCATCCCCACAAATCGAAACGCTGAGATCTGGTTCACACGCCCGAAAATCCGCGGAACTACGCGGAAAATTCATTTTTCCGGTACGACTAGGAGCGAAGCAGGTCGAGCGCGTGCCATGATCGTGTGCATGACGTCACCAAAACTGGCTATTCAAACAGACCTGGGCCGCATGTACTGCCGACAAGTCGGAGGCGAAGCGATTGTCCCATCCATAACCACAGTCATCTCCATGGACAAGCTGGACCTGTCAGGTTGGGCCGGGTACATGGCGGCCAAGGCACTCTCGGACGATCATCGACTGGTGCACGCAGTGGGTGACCGTGGCCAGTTGCGTTCCCTGATACGCGATGCCGCCGGTGCTGCCGAGGCCTATCGGGACTCCGCCGCGGCCCGCGGTGATCGAGTGCATAACTACGCTGAGCAGCGAGCACTGCGGGCGCTGGATCTGGAACATGATTTGGAAGCAGCCCAAGCCGCGCTCGAAGCGAACAACGAGTTGGGGTTCGCGCGCCACTTTGACCAATGGTGGGATGACTACAATGTCCAGCCCATTGCCGCAGAGGTGACGGTATGGAATCACAGTGTCGGCTACGCGGGCACCATTGACCTGGTCGCAAAGATCGGCGGCCGAACCTCCCTCGTGGACTACAAGACCAAAAACACCGATCGGGACGGCTTCGTCAAGCGCCCCGATGACAAAGTCATCATGCAGCTGGCGGCCGCTTGCAAGGCAGAAGAGCAAGTCGTGGATGCCGAGCGCGGCGCATGGAAAGAGTGGGGATACGGCACCGACACGATGCTGCTCGCTGTGGCCCTTGGCGAGACCGGTTCGCGGACCTTCATGGCACCGCCGCCGGCATTGCCCGACTACTGGTCGAAGTTCTATGCTTTGCGGCGGAACTGGGAAGCTGCATTCAAGATTGCCCAGTCGCGTGCTTCACTGGTCGAAATCACGCCGCCAGCTCAGTAAAGCCCTCCCTTCACCGCGTAGACTGGAACGGTTAGCTTTCGGCATTGCGAAACCTAATACCAATATCCACGGCAGGGAAGGTACCAGCGGATTATGGCGATTTTGGGAATTCGGATCATCGGAGACCCCGTTCTACGCACACCAGCGCAGGAGGTGACCGACTTTGGCCCGGAGCTCCAGAAGCTCGTCGAAGACATGGACCAGACGATGGAAAACGTCACAGGTGCAGGCCTCGCCGCGCCTCAAGTTGGCGTGTCCCTGCGCGTCTTCACCTACCAAATTGGCGAAGAACGCGGACATATCGTGAACCCGGTGCTGGAGCTCAGCGACGATTACCAGGACGACCAGGTAGAAGGCTGCCTGTCCATCCCGGGCATTGCAGCGCCAGTTCGACGCCGGCGCCACGTCAAGGCGACCGGCTTCGACAAGTTCGGCAATCCGGTGGAAATCGAAGGTTCCGACATGCTCGCCCGCTGCTTCCAGCACGAAACTGATCACCTGGACGGCATTCTGTTCCTGGACCGGCTGGAACCAGAAGAAAAGAAAGCGGCGTGGCGCACCTTGCGGGCCAACAACTACTCGCAGACCGCCAACGCCACGGTGAAAAAACGATCAGGGGCCCTCGGCTCCAGCTTTGGCGCAGGATTGGGGTTCTAGCTCATGCGTATTTTGTTCGCCGGCACGCCACAGGTCGCTGTCACCTCCCTGGACTACCTGCACGAAGCCGGCTTTGAAATTGCCGCAGTGCTCACCCGTCCCGATGCTCCGTTGGGTCGAAAACGCATATTGACCCCCTCGCCGGTCGCTGCCCGAGCCGAAGAACTTGGCTTGCCGATCATCAAGGCCGCCAAGATCACCGAAGAAACAACGGCTGAACTTGCAGCGTTGGACCTTGAAGCCGCGGCCATCGTCGCCTACGGGGGACTAGTGCCAGAAGCGGCCTTGGCCGTCCCAACCCATGGTTGGATCAACCTGCACTTCTCGCTGTTGCCGCACTGGCGGGGCGCAGCTCCGGTGCAGCATTCCATTATCAACGGCGACGACATCACCGGCGCAGTCACCTTCCAGCTGGAAACCGGCCTTGATACCGGACCAGTCTTCGGGCAAGTCACCGAGAGCATCGGTGAGCTGGACACCGCAGGCATCATGCTCGAACGTCTCAGCCGTTCCGGGTCGACGCTGCTGGTGCAGACCCTGCAGGCATTGGCTTCAGGCCAGGCCGTTGCCGTTCCCCAGGCCGGATCGCACACCTACGCACCGAAGATTACCGACGTGGATGCGGAACTGGACTTCACCCGGACCGCCACCGAAATCCGCCGGCGCGCCCACGGAACCACTCCTGCCCCTGGTGCCTGGGTCAAGGTCGAGGACAAGCGTTTCAAGTTCGGCCCGCTGCGTGAGCACCGTGAGATCACCGACCTTGCACCGGGCGAAGTGCGCATCGAACCGGGAAAGCAGCCGAAGGTTTACATCGGCACCGCCACCTGGGCCCTGCAACCCACCGAAATCCAGCCTCCGGGCAAGAAAATGATGAACGCCAGCGACTGGGCACGAGGAGTGCTCACCCAGGGAACGGAAGTGAGCTTCGCATGAGCGGGCAGGAACCTCGCGGTGGACACCGCGATAACGTACGCCGCAACGAGCAGGGACGTACCCGCAACCGCGGCCAGTCCGGCCCGCGCAAGTATTCAGCAGCCGCACCCGGGCAGCGCAAGCGCGCGGCCGATCCGGCACGCCTGGTAGCTTTCAAGACCCTGCGCGAAGTATCCAGTGCGGATGCCTACGCCAACCTGGTGCTGCCGAAGATGATCCGCGAATACCAGCTCGACCGCCGCGACGCGGGCTTCGCCACCGAACTGGCCTACGGGGCCCTGCGCGGCCAGGGCTTCTACGACGCGATCCTGGCCACCTTGGTCGACCGCCCGCTGGCCGAGCTGGATCCGGCGATCCTCGATGCGCTGCGCCTGGGCGCCCACCAGCTGCTGGCCATGCGCGTGCCCAAGCACGCAGCGTTGGATGAAACCGTGTCGCTGGCTCGTGCGCAAATTGGCGCCGGCCCATCCGGCCTGATCAACGCGGTGCTGCGCCGCGTGTCCGCCCAGGAAGCCGCTGCATGGACTGAACAGCTGGGCAACTCCGCCGCATCGGATTCCGAGCGCCTGGCCATCGAGCACTCGCACCCGGACTGGATTGTCCGCGCCCTGCGTGGCGCACTGATCGCCCATGGCCGCGACGCGAGTGAACTTGAAGCCCTGCTGGAAGCGGACAACCTGGCCCCGGTGGTGAACCTCGTAGCCTTGCCCGGCCTGGGCGATCTGTCCGGAGCGCTGGAATCCGGCGCAGAGCGAGGCACTCTGCTCGCGGATTCTGCCACCTACAAGCACGGCGACGTCTCACGTGTGCCTGGTGTCAAGGAAGGCACCGTGCGCGTCCAAGACGCCGGCAGCCAGGTCATGGCCCGCGCCTTGGCGGCTATCGAATTGCCCGCAGCCGGCGAAGACCGCTACTGGCTGGATCTGTGCGCAGGTCCAGGCGGCAAGGCGGCACTGCTCGCGGCGATCGCCGTGCAGCGCGACGCCCGCTTGACCGCCAATGAGCCGGCCCCGCACCGTGCCCGGCTGGTCGAGAACTCCTTGGATGCTGTGCCGCATGACTACTGGATGGTCACCGGCGAAGACGGACGCATCTTTGGCGGCGAGGATTATGCGGGGGACTACGACCGCGTCATGGTCGACGCGCCATGTTCCGGACTGGGTGCACTGCGCCGCCGCCCGGAATCACGCTGGCGAAAGGCACCACGGGACATCCCTGAGCTGACCAAATTGCAAGGCGAGCTGCTCGACGCCGCCTTCAACGCGGTACGCGTCGGAGGAGTCATCGGCTTCGTCACCTGTTCGCCGCACCAGGCGGAAACCCGCCTGGTTGTGGAAGACTTCTTGAAGCGCCACGAAAATGCTGCTCTGCTTGATACCAGCGCCGCCGTTTCCGCGGTGATGCATCAGGACGCCCCACCGGCAGGACACGCGCTGGCCGAGGGGAGCACCGTGCAATTGTGGCCCCATGTGCATGGCACCGATGCCATGTTCATGGCTATCCTGACCAAAAAAGCCTAGCCAAGCCCGAGTATTCCGAGGAGCATCCATGCCTAACGCGCGGATCAACCCGTCGATCCTGTCCGCAGATTTCGCGAACCTTGCCAGCGAGCTGGAACGCATCCACACCGCAGACGCGGTTCACGTGGATGTCATGGACAACCATTTCGTGCCCAACCTGACCCTCGGATTGCCGGTGGTTGATGCGCTGCGCAAGGTCAGCAAGCTGCCCATCGACGTGCACCTGATGATCGAGAACGCGGATCGCTGGGCCCCGGAATACGCGCAGCTCGGCGTGGACTCGGTAACTTTCCATGCCGAGGCATCGGCAGCCCCGATCCGCTTGGCCCGCGAACTGAGGTCGGCCGGCGCCAAGGCTTCCATGGCCCTGCGCCCGGCAACGCCGATCGAACCCTACCTGGATATGCTCGGCGAGCTGGACATGGTTCTGCTGATGACCGTGGAACCAGGTTTCGGCGGGCAGAAGTTCCTGGATCTGGTCCTTCCGAAGATCAAGCGCGCCCGCGCAGCCATTGACGGCAGCGGCAAGCCCATTGCCCTGCAGGTCGACGGCGGCATTTCGCGCGACACGATCTTGCGTGCCGCCGAAGCCGGAGCGGATGTCTTCGTTGCCGGTTCCGCGGTGTACTCGGCAGAAGAGCCATCGGTGGAAATCGACGTATTACGCAATCTTGCGCTGGGTGGTCACTAGGACCACGCAAAGTGTGCCAGAATGTTTTCAGTAAACACGAATACGTGCTCCGGGGTCGGTGAAAGTCCGAACCGGCGGTCATAGTCCGCGACCCGCAACCAAAGCCACAAGCTGAGGGAACGGTTGAACTGGTGGAATTCCAGTACCGACAGTTAAAGTCTGGATGGGAGAAGCACGAATTTGATATGCCTTTTGGTACTGCCGGTAGCCCTCACAGGGGCTATCTTCTAAAGCAGAGCCACAGGCCCATCAAATGCACACCCCCGGAGCCGCCGCTTCGAGAAGGGTGGAATGATGGATTTCCTGCGGTGGCTCATTGAAGCTTTCAACTCACAAATTGCGATCGGCTCGTCGGCACTGCTGGTGCGCGAAGTCGTAGGCAATATTTTCGGCCTGGCCAGCGCCGTGGGCGGCATGCGCCGCAAAGTCTGGGCCTGGCCCATTGGCATAGTCGGCAACCTCCTGCTGCTGACGGTCTTCCTGGGCAGCATTTTCGATACCGGCTACACAGCCAATCTCTGGGGCCAAGCAGGCCGCCAAATCATGTTCATTGCCGTATCGGTCTTCGGCTGGTACCGCTGGAAGCAGGCCAAGGACGGCACCGGCAGCGCGGTGACCCCGCAATGGGCGTCCGGCAAGACCCGACTGGGCCTGATTGCCGTGCTGATCCTCGGCACCGTCGCACTGACCCCGATCTTCCGCATGCTCGGATCCTATGAGCCGGTCTGGGCGGATGCCTGGACCTTCGTAGGCTCGTTGCTCGCAACCTACGGCATGGCCAAGGGCTGGGTGGAATTCTGGCTGATCTGGGTTGCCGTCGACGCAGTGGGCGTGCCCCTGCTGTTCTCCGCCGGATACTACGCCAGCGCCTTCATGTACCTGTTCTACGGCGCATTCACCCTGGTCGGCTTCTTCGTCTGGGCCAATTCCAAGCGCGGTGCCAAACCCCAGATCGAAACCGAAATGCTCGATCCGACTATTTCGCGCAAACGCTGAAAGGAATAGCACCATGATCACGACCCAGCAGCTCGACGCGGCATTGCGCACTGCGCTGGAAACCGCCGGTCGGGGCCACCGCGGAGCCAACCCGCTGGTCGGCGCCTGCGTTTTGGATGCAGAGGGAAATATCATTGCCACCGGTTTCCATATCGGTGCCGGGCACCCGCACGCCGAGATCGACGCACTGCGCCGACTGGGCAAGATGCCTGCGGCCAAGGCCCGCGAGCTGACGATGGTAGTAACCCTCGAACCATGCAACCACACCGGCCGAACCGGTCCCTGCGCCCAGGCCATTGTGGAAGCCGGCATTGGCCACGTGTACTACGCTGTCCCCGACAACACCGCCGCCAGCGGAGGCGCCGACTACCTGCGCAGCCACGGAACCCAGGCCACCCAGCTGGCTGATTCCTCCGCCGCGAAGCAGCTGAACCACCGCTGGTTCATCGCCAAGGATGAGGGCCGGCCGTTCATCACTGTCAAGATCGCGCAGTCGCTCGACGGCCGGATCAACGCACCGGACGGGACGAGCCAGTGGATCACGTCCACGGCGTCGCGCAATCACGCGCACGCCCTGCGCTCGCGAGTCGATGGCATCCTCGTCGGCACCAGCACCGCGATCATCGACAACCCGCGGTTGACCGCCCGAACCCCCGATGGCCAGTTGCATGAGCACCAGCCCTTCCGGCTGGTCATGGGCGAGCGGGATCTGCCGGCTGATCTGGCGCTCGCCCAGGGTGATGACTGGGCGCAGGTCCGCAGCCACGACGTGCACGAGGTTATCGCCCGGGCCAATGAGCTGGGCCTGGCCCATTTGCTGGTTGAAGGCGGCGCCACGGTCGCCTCGGCCTTCATCGCAGCCGATCTGGCCGACGAGATCTACTGCTACCAGGCGCCGCTGCTGATCGGCGCAGGCAGCTCATCGGTCAGCATGCCGAACACCGCCACGCTTGCCGATGCGCGGCGCTTCCGGCTGGATTCGGCCAGCAACGAGTCTTTGGCCAGGCTGGGCGATGACATTGCCCTGCATCTGGAACCGCTGCCCCGCGACTGATCGCCGGCAACCCCAAAATTTTCAAGGAGTAAACATGTTCACCGGAATTGTCACCGGCCAAGGCGTCATCGAAGGCATCGAGACCTTCACCGGCAAGGACCTGGCAGTATTGACCCTGCGCGCCCCGGGCCACACCGACAACCTGGGCCTGGGCGGCTCACTGGCCGTCAACGGGGTCTGCCTGACCGCCACCGAGATGGACGGGGAAAAGCTCAGCGTCGACGTCATGGGCGAAACCCTGCGCCGCACCACCATCGGCGCCCTGAAAACCGGCGACCAGGTCAACCTGGAACGCTGCACCCCAGCCGGCGGCCGGCTCGACGGACACGTGGTGCAGGGCCACGTGGACACCGTCGGCACGGTGCTGGCCCGCGAAGACCACGGCCAGTGGACCACCTTCCGCATCGGCATCGACGACGCGTACGCGCCGCTGACCGCTGAAAAGGGCTCCATTGCGCTGGACGGCATCTCGCTGACCATCACCGCGGTCTCCCCGGCGGCCGATGCAGGCAACCACTGGGTCGAGGTCGGCATCATCCCGATCACCCTCGCCGAAACCACCATGGGCACCCGACAAGTCGGCGACAAGATCAATATCGAGGTCGACGTGCTCGCTAAGTACGTGGCACGCCTGAATGAATTCGGAGGCCAGCAGTAATGGCTACGTCAACGCTTGATTCCATCCCAACCGCGCTGGCGGCCCTTGCCGCGGGTCGTGCAGTTGTCGTTGTCGACGACGAAGACCGCGAGAACGAAGGCGACATCATCTTCGCCGCCCAGCACGCCACGGCCGAACTGATGGCCTTCACCATCCGCTACACCTCGGGGGTGATCTGCGTGCCGCTCGGCGCCCAACGTGCCGACGCGCTGCGCCTGGCACCGATGGTCGGCATCAACCAGGACGCCAAGGGAACCGCCTTCACCGTCACCTGCGATGCCGCCGAAGGCATCACCACCGGAATTTCAGCCGCCGATCGTGCGCTGACCAGCCGCCTGCTGGCCGACCCGGACACCCAGCCGTCCCAGCTCTCCCGACCGGGCCACATCTTCCCGCTGCGCGCCGCAGCCGGGGGAGTGCTCGAACGCCGGGGCCACACCGAAGCAGCAGTGGATCTGTGCCAGGCCGCCGGGCTGGAACCGGTGGGCGTGATCGGCGAGATCACCAAGGACGACGGCGAAATGATGCGCCTGGATGACCTGCGGGTCTTCGCCGCCGAACACGACCTGCCACTGATCTCCATTGACGACCTGGCCCGCTGGCGCCGGGTCAATGACGAGATCGAGCTGACCGACCCGATCAAGCTGCCTACCGCCTTCGGGGACTTCACCGCCAGAGCAGCCACCGCAGAGAACCACGAGCACATCGTGCTCAGCCATGAAGGTCCCAATGGCGGCGCGCCGGGCAACCTGGTGCGCATCCATTCGGAATGCCTCACCGGGGACATCTTCGGCTCCTACCGCTGCGACTGCGGCGAACAGCTTCATGCATCGCTGGAAGCCATCGCCCGCGAAGGCGGCCACATCATCTACATCCGCGGGCATGAAGGCCGCGGCATCGGGCTGGCCAACAAGCTGCGCGCCTACGCGTTGCAGGAAGACGGCATGGACACCCTGGACGCCAACTTGCATCTGGGATTCCCGGCCGACGCCCGCGAATACTTCGCCGTCGCCGCAATTCTCAAGGCCATGGGCCTGGACGAGATCCGCTTGCTGAGCAACAATCCGGACAAGCAGCAACAACTGAACGACGCGGGAATCAAGGTGGCCGAGCTGGTCGGCCTGCAGATCGCGCCGCGCGAGCAGAACTCCGCCTACCTGCGGACCAAGCAGATTCGCTTCGGCCACCATCTGGACCTGCCCGATACCGACGATGACCAGCAATCCGACGCCTACCACGGCGCCTGAACACGACGAATCCAGAAGAACCAAGGAGCATCAAGATGAGCAAGCATGGCGCACCAACCGACGTCAGCGAACAGCTGGCCGCCCTGGCCAGTGACGAGAAGTTCTCCCAGCTCAAGGTGGCCATCGTCGCCGCCAGCTGGCACGAAGTGATCATGAACGGACTGATTGACGGTGCCCAGCGCGCCGCCAAGGACGCCGGCCTGGAATCCAGCACCACCCTGATTCGGGTACCGGGCACTTTCGAGCTGCCGGTCGCGGCTTCCACCCTCGCCGGAGACTACGACGCAGTCATCGCACTGGGTGTGGTCATCCGCGGCGGAACCCCGCACTTCGACTATGTCTGCATGGCAGCGACCAACGGCTTAACCAATGTGAGTGTGGACACCAAAACCCCTATCGGTTTCGGCGTGCTCACCTGCGATAACGAAGAGCAGGCCCTAGACCGCGCTGGCTTGGAAAACTCCAGCGAAGACAAGGGGTATGAAGCCTACTCGGCTGCCGTGATGACGGTCGCCGCACTGCCTTAGCCGCGGGGTAGCCCTGTCACAAAGGGGCACCAGAATACGGCCCCGGTCAAGAAAACAGCTAGGATTAGTTCCGTGAAAACTTTTGACGAGCTCTTCAGCGAACTATCGCTCAAGGCACAATCCCGCCCGGAAGGCTCACGTACCGTCACCGAACTCGACTCTGGTGTCCACGGCATCGGCAAGAAGATCGTCGAGGAAGCCGCCGAAGTTTGGATGGCTGCGGAGTACGAAACCGATGAGGCCGCGGCGGAGGAAATCTCCCAGTTGCTGTACCACCTGCAGGTTCTCATGATCGCCAAGGGCATGACCTTGGCCGACGTTTACAAGCATCTATAGCCGTCGCGCGACTGCGGCCTGATCCATTGCCGATCAGGCCGCAGTCAACGCACGGCGGCAGAAACAACGGCCAACGAATTAATCCTTGGCGCTTGTTTATGGCTAATCGCCGCAGCGCCATTCATGACGAAACGAGTCAAAAATGCTCCGCGTAGCCCTACCCAACAAGGGTGCCTTGTCCGAAATCGCTTCCACCATGTTCAAGGAAGCCGGCTACCTCCAGCGCCGCGATTCCCGCGAACTGGTCCTGGTCGACGAGGACAACCAAGTCGAATTCTTCTATCTGCGTCCCCGCGATATCGCTGTCTATGTCGGCCGCGGAATCCTGGACGTAGGCATCACCGGTCGCGACCTGTACCTCGATGCAGATGTGGACGACGCTGTCGAAGAGCAGCTCTCGCTGGGCATCGGAAAGTCGACCTTCCGCTTCGCTGCCCCGGTTGGCGCGTTCAACGATGCCCAGCAGCTCAATGGCAAGCGCATTGCCACCAGCTACGACGTGCTGCTGCGCCACTACCTCGAGAAGTCGGGCATCGAAGCTTCGATCGTCCGTCTTGATGGCGCCATCGAGTCCTCTGTCCGACTTGGCGTAGCCGATGCAATTGCCGACGTCGTGGAAACTGGCAACACCATCAAGGCCGCCGGCATGGAGATCTTCGGCGATCCGCTGCTGAACTCCGAAGCGGTCATGATTGGCCGTGTCGGGCACAAGCCATCCGGCCTGGATGTGCTGATCCGCCGCCTCAACGGGGTGCTTGTCGCCCGCCAGTACGTCATGCTCGACTACGACGTACGCCGCGAACTGGCTGACAAGGCCTGTGCACTGACACCAGGCCTGGAATCGCCAACTGTGTCGGACCTTGCCAACTCCGAGTGGGTCGCCGTGCGCGCCATGGTCAAGAAATCGCAGACCAATAACATCATGGACGAGCTGTATGACGTTGGCGCACGCGCCATCTTGGTCAGCCAGATTCACGCCTGCCGGATCTAAGTAGACAAGGAAATTCCGCTGATGAGCGTTGCAATTCGTGTTATTCCTTGCCTCGATGTCGATGCCGGCCGTGTCGTCAAGGGCGTCAACTTCGCGGGTCTTCGCGATGCTGGCGATCCAGTTGAACTTGCCCGCCGCTACAATGACGCAGGTGCCGACGAACTGACTTTCCTGGATGTCACCGCATCCAGTTCGGACCGTGAAACCACCTACGAAGTGGTCCGTCACACCGCAGAAGAAGTCTTCATCCCGCTGACCGTGGGCGGTGGCGTCCGCACTGCTGAAGACGTGGATCGCCTACTGCGCAACGGTGCCGACAAAGCCTCGATCAATACCGCGGCGGTGAACCGTCCCGAGGTCATCAACGAGATCACCCAGCGCTTCGGCTCCCAGGTGCTCGTGCTGTCCCTGGACGCGCGCCGCACCGATGATCCGTCGATCGCATCGGGCTACGAGGTCACTACCCATGGCGGTCGTACGGGCACCGGCATGTGCGCCGTAGCCTGGGCGAAGGAAGCTGCCGAACGAGGCGTGGGGGAGATCCTGCTGAACTCGATCGACGCTGACGGCACCAAGGACGGCTTCGACCTGGAAATGATCCGTGCGGTTCGCGCCGAGGTCTCGGTTCCGCTGATCGCATCGGGTGGCGCGGGAAAGCCTGAGGACTTCCCTCCAGCGATTGAAGCGGGTGCCGACGCAGTCTTGGCAGCCTCGATTTTCCACTTCGGTCCAAAGGACATGATCGCCAAGGTCAAACAGTCCATCCGCGAAGCTGGCTACCCAGTTCGCTAGGATCCAAGCCTGAGGCCCAGCACCACAAGGTGCTGGGCCTCAGCTGTACTCGGCTACTCGTTGGCGATGAGCTCCTTCTCGGTGCGCCAAACGTCGATTTCAATCGGTGTGCTTGCGACGGCGGCTTGACCGGGTATGGCCTGCCATGGGCCCCCATCAACGCTGAATTCTCCCCGGTAGAGGGTGGTAACCTCGACTTTGAACTTGCCAGTCTCGCTATAAGAATGACTCGTAGGGGTTTCATCTCTCAAAGTATGGTTCGGTGCAGGTTCGCCAGGAAAATTAAGATTTCGAGTGGTCTCGTCACCATAGTTCCAATTCCATTGAATCGGAATCGCCTTTATTCGTATTTTTGATCCTGAGAGGCTAGAGGAGAAAGATTGAAATTCCTCGGTAGCCATGAAATGCGTATTGCCGTTCTTCAAGGAAAATTTAGTTGGATTGCTAATAATCTTCGAAGGAATTATGGGATATTCTTTGAATTTGTTTATATCAATTATGATTTCCTGGGTGATTGTTTCTTTAGGTAATGCAATTTTCGGTGGTTCACCAGGGCAGTAACGATACTGACGAACTACACGTCCTTGAGCGTCGAGAACCTGCCGGTAAATCGGTGCCGATCCGTCTGGGCAGGTTCCTTCTTCAGGTATACTCCTACAGAATCGAGCGTTTGAGGTGTTTGGGTCACAACTCTCGTAATCTCGGATAGAGAACTTCTCTTTGGGTGAAGCGTCCCGGGGTCGTTGTTTTTTGGGTTGTGGATTCTGCGGCTTCACCTTGTAGTTGAAGTTTTCCTTGTTGTCATGATCTTCGTGAATTGATTCCGGAAGCATTCGAATGCCGTGATCTTCCTTGTTGGCAGGGTCGATAGGAGCCTGCATGCCCAAAACAGCCGGAATGCTGACGCAGAATGCAATGAGCATTGTCAGTTTATTTGAAGATTGCAGCTTCATTATTCGGCACCGATTATTCTGTATACTTTCCAGCCATGGTCAAATTCCAGGCCCACGGCTACAGTAGTTGGCTCTAACTTGTCCATTTTGGAATCTGGTTCGTTTGGGACGAGATAAATTTCGGCTTTGTCAGCGGTATATTCAACTGTTACCACCGCTAGGTTCTCCCCGGATATATAGGAATCGAGAATTTGTGGGTGGTGTTTTCCGCCAACATGCCATTTCCCTAGTTTCTTAGCTTCTGTAGCTTCATCGATAATTGAAACACCGCACACTATGCATTCTTTTGTGGTGACCTTTTTTATAGGACCTGCATTATTAGTCTCAATGGCATAGTTCACGAGATCAAAATAGAATTTGGAGAACGAAGCCGCACCGTCTTCGCTGTATTCTTTTGCCAGTGCTGGCAGTTTTGGGACGGGAACATTTTCTGCGGGCCCCTCGGGCGACGCAGGCCTGTACGTATTGTTTTTCGAGGGTGATGGATTCTTTGTCGTCGAATCCGGAGCTGGTGACATCTTGCTTACTGCGGACGGCGAGTTTCCCTGTCCTTCGGCACTCCCTGTACTGCAGCCTGACAGTGCGAGTGCAACTGCTGCAACCGACGCGACAACTGCAATTTTCCGCGTGTCCATTCGAACTCTCCATGATCATCGGGAATGCGAGGTTTTGCGCCATCCTATGCCCGTGTTTCAAGAAAGTGGAGAGTTTTCGACGAATCTGTGGAAAACTTCCCACAGCCTATTTCAGATTCTCTGTGAACATCCACCGCTATTGATACTGCTGATACGTGCAGAGATGAACATCCTGGCCATCCGCTGCCGGCATTGGCGTCAGCGTAGAACTGAGCAGTGTAACTGGTTCGAATGAATCCAGGCTCAAGTGTCGCGCTGCGTCGCCGAAGGTGGATCATCAAGCGAGACATCAGCGACCTTCCACCCGGTGTCGGTATACTCAAGTCCTATGGTGATCTCACCCAGATTCTTTTCCTCGAACGAATTGACTTCCTGATCTGGAAGCAGCAGATAGCCTTCGGACAAGGTGAGTTCTCCCATCAGGTAGGCCTTGTCGCTGTCGACCCGGACAATGTAGTTCACGTGCAGGAAATGGTAGCCCCCGATCTGGATGTCTTCTGGCCCCGTTCTCAAGTCATCTTGCTCTTGGAACCTCTTCCAGCATCGCTCTGCTTCGCATGTGCCGGTAACAATTGGCGCGAAGTCGGCGGGGGTGCGATAAATGATTTCTTCATCGAGCAATTGGAAGAAGCGCCTTGCGGCTTCTCGCGCCCCATAATCCGTTTTTTCATGCAAGATGCTTGCCGAATCTGAAGGGTTCGGTTCGCTGGGTGGCGTCGTCTCCACTGTATTGGGATTAGCCGGCGATGCAGCCGAAGATGCGGGTTCGTCCGGTGCAATGGACATGAACAACGCCGATATCAAGGCGATCAGGACGAAAGCGGGGACTGCAGAGATAGCAGCACTAGAGTAACGGCGAACAATTTTCTGGGTATTCATGTTCAAGCTCCGAAGCCGTTGGGTATCGATTGCTCGAAATCCTAGGCTGGTGCGAAGCGAACATGGACGGCCCACCCACGAATGTGGAAAACCGGGGGGAGTGCTACAGCCCCGGCTTGAATCCCTTGACGATTTCCAATGCGGTTTCGCCGCCCTCGAACAAGACGAGGCTCTGATCGATGCGGCCGAACGAATACATCATCAGCTCGGTGACCGGTCCGGTAATGGACACAGCGTTCGGCGCCTTCTTGGCAACATGGCGCTGGCCATCGGGACGCGTGAGAATAATGCCGATGGGCGCGTGGCGGAACAGCAGCCGGGACATGCGGGTCAGCGACTGCCAAAGCAGTTCTGTGTACTCCTTGTCCAGCACCCGCGGAGCCCATTGGCCGCGGGCCCGGCGAACATCCTCGGTATGGATGAAGAATTCCGAGAGGTTCGCCGACTGGTTGACCTTGTCGATGGCGAACGGCGAGAACGCGGGCGGGCCCGAGCGGAAGCTGCGGACCAATTTCGCGTAGCCTTCCGGGGTCTGCGCCGCGACCACCATCTGGTTCAGTTTCGCTTCAAGCTTCTTGGAAAGCGGCTTGAAGAACGTGCCGGCGGAAAGCAGCGAGCTTTCGCGCAACACGAGGTGCGCGGCGAGATGGCGGGTTTGCCAACCGTCGCAAAGGGTGTCGGCGGTAGGTCCTGCCGCAAGCAGGGTCTCGGCCAACGCAAGTCTGGAAGCCTGAACTAAGTGCATCACTTCTGAAACTAGCACGCTCCAACTGACTAATTGTGCAAGGCGAGAGAGGTGTCGCCCAGTCGGCATGGCGCGTCGACGAGCGGTACGTCACAGGTCTCAGGATTCCGCGGAAAACCAGTATGCTAATGGGGATGCCTACTTCTAACGACGGCTCGATTCCGAGCCCTGAATCCCACAGCCTCGACCCGGAGATCGCCTCTCGCCTCAAGCGCGATGCCAATGGCCTGTTTGCCGCCATCGCGCAGCAGTACGATTCCGGGAAGGTCTTGATGCTCGGCTGGATGGACGATGAAGCGCTGCACCGCACGCTGACCACCGGCCGGGTCACCTTCTATTCGCGTTCCCGCCAGGAGTACTGGCGCAAGGGCGACACCTCCGGCCACTACCAGTTCGTGAAGTCCGTGGCCCTGGACTGCGACGGCGACGCGCTGCTCGTCCAGGTCGACCAGGTGGGCGCCGCTTGCCACACCGGCACCGAATCCTGCTTCACCGATCGCGAATTGCCGGCCGTGGTGGGCCACCGTCCCGAGTAGGACTGCCGACGCACCGGCACCAGCAGCAGGCGGGCGCCGCGAATTCCGCACCCAGCTGAGCGTTGCAGCACCGGCTCGAAGAACACGTAGAAGAAGAACATTGATGAAAACCCTTGGCAAGATTTCCCCGTCCCGCGAGTCCTTCCGCGCCATGGCCGCGAACCGCCGCGTCATCCCGGTCACCATCACCGTGCTGGCCGACTCGCTCACGCCGATCGGCCTGTATCGCACGCTGGCACAGGGGCGGCCCGGCACCTTCCTGATGGAGTCGGCGGCCCCGGGCGGCGTCTGGAGCCGCTACTCGTTCATCGGGGTGAACTCGCCGGCCACGCTGAGCACCCGCGGGGGAGAAGCCTACTGGCAGGGCAACGCTCCAGCGGGCCTGTCCACCGGCGGGGCCGGCGTGGAGGTGCTGCGCGATACCGTGCGTGCGCTGAAAACCGAACCGGTTCCCGGCATGCCTCCGCTGACCGGCGGCATGGTCGGCTTCATCGGCTGGGAATGCGTGCGCCATTGGGAGAAGCTGCCGAACCCTCCGGCGGACGACCTGAACCTGCCCGAGCTGAGCATGAACCTGGTCGCCGACATGGCGGCCCATGATGCGGCCGAAGGCACGGTCACGCTGATCGCCAACGCCATCAACTTCAATGGCAGCGACGAGAACGTCGATGCGGCCTACGACGGCGCCGTCGCCCGCCTGCAGGCGATGCTCGACCAGCTCGCGGTGCCGGTGGATTCGGCCGCGGCGGTGCTCACCGGCACCGATGTGCCGCGCGAAACCCTGATGGACGCAGTCACCCATTCCTGGGACGAGAACGAATACCTGGCGGCGCTGGCCAAGTCCAAGACCGCGATCGTGGACGGAGAGGTCTTCCAGATCGTCGTTTCGCGCCGCTTCGAGCTGGAAACCCAGGCCGAAGCGCTGGATGTCTACCGGGTGCTGCGCGCAACCAATCCGAGCCCGTACATGTACCTGTTCAACTTCGTCAACGAGGACGGCGAACGCTTCGAGATCGTCGGCTCCTCGCCAGAAGCGCTGGTCACGGTGAACGACTCGCACGTGGTCACGCACCCGATCGCTGGCTCCCGGCCGCGCGGGGCCAACTACGAGGACGACCAGCTGCATGAGAAGTCGCTGGTCAACGACGAGAAGGAACGCGCCGAGCACCTGATGCTCGTGGACCTCTCGCGCAACGACCTCTCGCGGGTGTGCAAGGCCGGCACCGTGGAAGTCACCCAGTTCATGGAGGTTGAGCGCTTCAGCCACATCATGCACCTGGTCTCCAATGTGGTCGGCAAGACCCGCGACGACGTGGACGCCTACGACGTGCTCGCCGCGACCTTCCCGGCCGGCACGCTCTCCGGAGCGCCGAAGCCCCGCGCCCTGCAGCTGCTCGACGAGTACGAGCCGTACCGCCGCGGCATCTATGGCGGCGTGGTCGGCTACCTGGACTTCGCCGGCGACATGGACATGGCCATCGCCATCCGCTCCGCCCTGCTCAAGGGGGATCGCGCCTACGTCCAGGCCGGCGGCGGCATCGTGAACGACTCGAAGTTCGCCGACGAGGCACTGGAAACCGTGAACAAGGCGGCCGCCCCGCTGCGCGCCGTCTGGGCCGCGCAGTCCATGCGTGCCGCCCACACCATCAACACCGAATCAGGTGAAGCGAAGTGAAGAAATTGACCAGCGCCCGCAGCCTTGCACTTTTCGGCCTGGCCGGCGCACTGATCGGCCTCTGGTCGGCCACCCGGACCTGGATCACCGTTGATGTGGCCTCCAGCTCCGTGCAGATCCCGCAGATTGTCGTTGACGGGGCGACCGCGGCCGCCTCGGTCACCGCGGTCTGCGTGGTGGTGCTGGCCGGTTCGCTGGCGCTGCTGATCGCCGGGAAGATCGCCCGCTACATCATCGCGGCGATCTGCCTGCTCGCCGGCGCCACGGTGATCACCGCCGGCATTGGCGCGCTGCGCGACCCGCAGGCCGTGGCCTCCACCGCCGTGGCCGAAGCCACCGGCCTGGCCCAGAACGCCGGCGAGTACGCGCTCACCGCGTGGCCGGCGGTAGCGGTGATTGCCGGCGTGCTGATCGTGCTGCAGGCGGTGCTGGTGCTGGTCTTTGCCGGACGCTGGCCCGCGAAGGCCAGCAAGTACGACCGGCAAGCGGCCAAGGCCAGCGTGGAGCCCAAGGACCAGTCCTCGCGCAATATCGCCAGCTGGGAGCAGCTCTCGCAGGGCGAAGACCCGACCGCTGGCGGGAAATAGCCCAGGGCCGAGCGTGATTCGCACCACCGGCGCGCAACGAAGGCCCCTGGAATAGGAGGTTCTCGCGCGCAGGTGGCAGAATGGAACCTGAAGACCAACGTCCTTCGGCAGCAACGCCCTGCCGGGGCGCAGCATACAACATGAGGAGACATCGAACATGTCGCAGAACACCGAGATCGATCCGGTTTACACCGAAGAGATTGGCCACGGCAACTCCATCGCAGCGTGGGCCTGCGTGCTGACCATGATTGTAGGTGCAATCGTGGCAGGCATCGCCTTCGCCTACCTCGCCTGGTCCATCGTCTGGGTCGGTTGCGGCATCGTCGTAGTCGGCCTGTTGCTGGGCTGGATCCTGAAGGCAGCCGGATTCGGCGTCGGTGGCGCTCGCAGTGGAGCATCGCACTAAATTGACTGTTCTTGATGACATCATCGCGGGCGTCCGGGAAGACCTGGGCGCCCGTCGCGCAATCACCAGCCTGGAAGCGATCAAGCAGGCAGCGGCGGCAGCCGCCCCTGCACGTGATGCGTTCGCCGCGCTGGGCGGCCACACCGATCAGGCCGCCCGCGACACCACGCTGCGTGTAATCTCCGAGGTAAAGCGCAAGTCCCCGTCCAAGGGCGCGCTGGCCGACATCCCGGAGCCCGCCGTCCTGGCCGCCGAGTACGAAGCCGGTGGCGCCTCGGTGATTTCCGTGCTGACCGAAGCGCGACGCTTCGGCGGTTCGCTCCAGGATCTCGATGCGGTGCGCGCCGCCGTGCAGATCCCGGTGCTGCGCAAGGATTTCACGGTCGACGAGTACCAGATCTATGAAGCCCGCGCGCACGGCGCTGACCTCGTGTTGCTCATTGTTGCGGCGCTGAATGATGAATTGCTGGCATCTTTCCTAGAATTGACTCACCAGCTGGGAATGAACGCCCTGGTGGAAACCCACACCGAGGAAGAGATCGCCCGCGCCATCAAGGCCGGGGCGAAGATCATCGGCGTGAATGTGCGCAACCTGAAGACGCTGGACGTCGATCCGGCCACCTTCGGCAAGCTCGCACCGCTGCTGCCGTCCGAGGCGGTGATCGTCGCCGAATCCGGTGTGGAATCCACCGAGCAGGTTGCCCAGTACGGTGCGGCCGGCGCCGACGCGATCCTCGTGGGCGAGGCGCTGGTGAAGCACGCCGATCCGCGCGCTTCGGTCGCCGCGTTCATCCAGGCCGGCACCGACGCCAAGCCGCAGCGCTAGCCGCGCACGGCAGCGTCGGACCCAGAATTGCATTTCGTGCCCCGCAGGAGCTTCCGGCGGGGCACGAGACTTACCACGAATCAAGCTTCGTACGAGAAAAGAGGGAATCGATGAGCACTCCGGAGAACTCCGAGCACAGCCAGTCGATCGATGCACAGTCGCTGAGGCACGCAAGCGGCCCGTACTTCGGAGCGTATGGCGGACGATGGATGCCCGAGTCCCTCATGGCCGCCATGGACGAGCTGAACGAGACCTTCGAGGCGGCCAAGAACGACCCCGAGTTCATCGCGCAGGTCAAGGACCTGAACAAGAACTACTCCGGACGCCCCTCGCTGCTTACCGAAGCCAAGCGCTTCTCCGAGCAGTACTGCGGAGGGGTGCGGATCTTCCTCAAGCGCGAGGACCTGAACCACACCGGCAGCCACAAGATCAACAACGTGCTCGGCCAGGCGCTGCTGGCCAAGCGCATGGGCAAGACCCGCATCATCGCGGAGACCGGCGCCGGCCAGCACGGCGTCGCCTCGGCCACCGCCGCGGCCCTGATGGGCCTGGAGTGCGTGGTCTACATGGGCGCCGAGGACACCCGCCGCCAGGCGCTGAACGTGGCGCGCATGCGCCTGCTCGGCGCCACCGTGATCCCGGTGACCGTCGGCTCCCAGACGCTGAAGGACGCGATCAACGAGGCGCTGCGCGACTGGGTCGCCAACGTCGAGACCACCCACTACCTGCTGGGCACCGCCGCCGGCGGGGCGCCGTTCCCGGCGATGGTCCGCTACTTCCACGAGGTCATCGGCGACGAGGCGCGCGAGCAGATCCTGGCCCAGACCGGGCGCCTGCCCGACGCCGTGACCGCATGCATCGGCGGCGGCTCCAATGCGATCGGCATCTTCCACGGTTTCCTCGACGACCCGTCGGTCGAGATCTACGGCTTCGAAGCCGGCGGCGACGGCGTGGACACCGACCGCCACGCCGCGACCATCACCCTGGGCCGCCCGGGCGTGCTGCACGGCGCGAAGAGCTACCTGATGCAGGACGAGGACGGGCAGACCGTCGAGTCGCACTCGATCTCCGCCGGCCTGGACTACCCGGGTGTCGGCCCGGAGCACGCCTACCTGGCCGACATCGGCCGCGTCACCTACGAGCCGGTCACCGACACCGAGGCGATGGACGCGTTCAAGGCGCTGTGCCGCACCGAGGGCATCCTGCCGGCGATCGAGTCCGCGCACGCGCTGGCCGGCACCATCCGGTTGGCCGCCCGCAAGATCGCCGAGGGCGCTGTGCCGCAGGAGACGATCATCATCGCGAACCTCTCCGGCCGCGGGGACAAGGACGTGGGCACCGCCGCCGCCTGGTTCAACATGATCGACGAAAAGGACGCCGAGGCCGAAATCAGCGCGGCCAACGCGCAGAACTCCGGCTCGCAGAACTCCGAGGAGAAGTAGATGACCCGCGTGACCAGCGCCCAGAAGATCGCCGCAGCCCGCGCCAAGGGCCGTCCGGCCCTCATCGGCTACCTGCCTGCCGGCTACCCGGACGTCGCCACCAGCATCGAGGCCGCCGTGGCGCTGGCCGAGAACGGCGTGGATGTCATCGAGATCGGCATCCCGTACTCCGACCCGGTCATGGACGGCCAGGTCATCCAGGAAGCCACCGTGCAGGCGCTGGCGAACGGCTTCAAGGTCCCGCAGATCTTCGAGATCGTGCGCGGGATCACCGAACGCACCGACGCGGCCGTGATGGTCATGACCTACTGGAACCCGGTGCTGCGCCTGGGCGTGGACGAATTCGCCCGGCGCTTCGCCGAGGCCGGCGGGGCCGGGCTGATCACCCCTGACCTGGTGCCCGATGAGGCCGCCGAGTGGATGGAAGCCAGCGAGAAGCACGGCCTGGAGCGCGTGTTCCTCATCGCGCCGTCCTCGACCGAAGCCCGCGTGCAGCGCACGGTCGACGCCTCTTCCGGGTTCGTCTACTGCGTGTCGCTGATGGGCGTCACCGGCGCCCGTTCCGAGGTGTCCTCCGCCGCGCAGGCAGTGGTCGACGCCGCCCACAACGCCGGCGCCGAGAACGCCTGCGTGGGCCTGGGCGTCTCGCGCCGAGAGCATGTGGAAGAAATCGGCGCCTACGCGGACGGCGTGATCGTCGGCACCGCGCTGGTCGCCGCTTTGCGCGACGGGGGAGTGCCGGCAGTCGGCGCTCTGGCCGCCGAGCTGAGCGGACGCGCCTGATGGCTTTCGCCACGCAGCTGGCCCTGGCCCTGCCGGCTTCGATCCCGTCTCCGCCGCCGGAGTTCTCGAAGATCTCGCTGGGCCCGCTGACCATCCACGCCTACGCGCTGTGCATCCTCGCGGGCATCCTGATCGCGCTGTGGCTGACCAACAAGCGGCTTTCCGCCCGCGGCGGCAACTCGGACATGCTCTGGGACATCGCGATCTGGACGATCCCCTTCGGCATCGTCGGCGGACGCCTTTACCATGTGCTGATCACCGACCCGATGTACTACTTCGGGCTCGGCGGGCAGAGTGCGCATCTGGCTGAGATCCCGCAGATCTGGCTCGGCGGGCTGGGCATCATGGGCGCGGTGTCGCTCGGCGCGCTGGGAGCCTGGATCGGCTGCCGGAGGGCCGGCATCCGGCTTTCTGCATTCGTCGACGCCGCCGTGCCCGGCCTGCTGCTGGCGCAGGCGGCCGGACGCTGGGGCAACTGGTTCAACCAGGAGCTCTTCGGTGCGCCGACCGACCTGCCGTGGGGCCTGGAGATCGACCCGGACAGCTACAACTTCCCAGCCGGGCTGCCCGCGGACACGCTTTTCCACCCGACCTTCCTGTACGAGTCGCTGTGGAACGTGCTCGGCGCCTTCGTGCTGATCGCGCTGGATCGAAAGTTCAAGCTGCGCCGTGGTGCGCTGTTCTGCTGCTACATGATCTGGTACGGGGTCGGCCGCACCTTCACCGAATCGCTGCGCCTGGATGCGGCCGAGGTCATCGCCATCGGGCCGCTGGCCCTGCGCGTGCACCAGTGGCTGGCGATCGGCATGGTCATCGCCGGCATCCTCGCGCTGATCCTGGTCCTCGGCAAGCTGCGCGGCCAGCAGGCCGATGCGTTCTACCTGCCAGGAACGGCGCCCGCGCCGGCCCCAGCAGAAGGCGACAAGCCAGCTGAAGGCACCGGTGCCCAGGACACGTCCGAATCGGGAACCATGTCCGAATCGGAAACCGCGTCCGAAAAGGGAACCGGCGCTGATCCGCAGAACGAGAAGTAGCGGCAGCGAATCCATAGCCCAATTGCGGTGGCCGGCAAGCATTCATGCTAGCCGGCCACCGCTGGTTTAACCCGTCCCGCGGCCTCCGGGATTGGCTTCCATGACGAGCCAGGGACCCAATATGGCGAAGAAGCACGAAAAATTTGGCGGGATGCCGACGCGTGTGCGCAACATGCTTGAAACATTGGGCGGCTTTCAAAATCGGCTGGCGAAAACGGTTTTCCAGCGTTTTCCACCAAAAAACCTGCTTTTTCCGCGGGAACTGGGACAAAAGTTTTTAACATTGCGGAAACAGAAGCACGCGCATGGGAGAAACAAAACCTGCGTAACGTGAGATCCACGCACCGAACTGGTTGATCGACCCCTGGAACGGCCTGCCGGTGCAGCACCACAACGAGGTGGGAAATGTTCGTCCCCGAAACCTCGATGCGCAAGCAGACCCCGCTTAGCACTGTCGAAAAGTTTCAGCTAGATGAAACATCCAGGCGGCCGGAAGCCCTTGCGAAGAATTAGCCCTTTACCGGGGGCTGCCGCGCGCCTATCCTGCATGAACCACAGAAAGGCACGCTCATGAGCATGACCGGAGTCCAGATGAACGCCTCGCCAGGTTTTGGCGAGGAAGTCCCCTCGCCCTACACCCGTTTCTCCGCGCTGCCCGGCGCGCAGGGGCTGTACGATCCGGCGGCCGAGAAGGACGCCTGCGGCCTGGCGATGATTGCGTCCCTGAAGAACGAAGCCAGCCATGGCATTGTCGCCCATGCGCTGACCGCCCTGCGCCGTCTGGAGCACCGAGGCGCCATCGGCGCCGACGAGGGCACCGGCGACGGCGCCGGCATCCTGCTGCACCTGCCCGACGCGTTCCTGCGCAGCGTCACCGCATTCGATCTTCCCGCTGCCGGCTCCTACGCCGTGGGCATGGGCTTCCTCCCGGCCGACTCCGGCGAACGTGCCTTCGCCCAAGAAGAGCTGGAAACCATGGCCGCCGAGGAGAACCTCGCGGTGCTCGGCTGGCGCGAGGTGCCGGTCAGCGCCGACGTGCTCGGCGCCTCTGCCCGCAAGGTGATGCCCTGGATCACCCAATTCTTCATCGCCGCGCCTGCCGGCGCCCCGGCCGCCACCAGCCGCGAGCTGGACGCCGCCGCCTGGCGCATCCGCCGCCGCGCGCACAACAAGATGGGCGTGTACTTCGCCTCGTTCTCATCGCAGTCCATCGTCTACAAGGGCATGGTCTCCACCGCGCAGCTTGAGCCCTTCTACCCGGACCTGTCCGATAGCCGCTTCGCCAGCCGCTGCGCGATCGTGCACTCGCGTTTCTCCACCAACACCTTCCCGTCCTGGCCGCTGGCCCAGCCGTTCCGCACCATCGCGCACAACGGCGAGATCAACACGGTCAAGGGCAACCGCAACTGGATGCGCGCCCGCCAGTCCACCCTCGCCTCGCCGCTGCTCGGCGAGGTGCCCGAGGAACTGTTCCCGATCTGCACCGCCGGCGCCTCGGACTCGGCCTCCTTCGACGAGGTTGCCGAAATGCTCATGCTCTCGGGGCGCAACGTCGCCGAGACGATCATGATGATGATCCCGCAGCCGTGGGAAAACGACGACCAGATGGACGCGGATTTGCGCGCCTTCTACCAGTACCAGTCCATGCTCATCGAGCCGTGGGACGGCCCGGCAGCTGTCTGCTTCACCGACGGCCAGATGGCCGGCGCCGTGCTTGACCGCAACGGCCTGCGCCCGGCCCGCTGGTGGGTCACCGACGACGGCCTGGTGGTGCTTGCCAGCGAGGTCGGCGTGATCGACACCGACGAAGAGCACATTGTGGCCAAGGGCCGTGTCGCCCCGGGCAAGATGTTCGCGGTGGACCTGGCCGGCCAGCGCATCGTCGAAGATGCCGAGATCAAGGCTGAAGTGGCCGCCTCCAAGCCATGGCGCGACTGGGTGGCGCAGAACCTGAAGACCCTGGACGACTTCCCGGACCTGGAGCATGTGCGCCACAATTCGGCTTCCGTGGCCCTGCGCCAGCTGACCTTCGGCTACACCACCGAGGAGCTGCGCGTGCTGCTGGCCCCGATGGCCGCCGCCGGCGCCGAGCCGCTGGCCGCCATGGGCACCGACACCCCGATCGCCGCCCTCTCGCAGCGCCCGCGGCTGCTGTTCGACTACTTCACCCAGTCCTTCGCCCAGGTCACCAACCCGCCGCTGGATGCGATCCGCGAAGAGCTGGTCACCTCCATGGGCACCGCGATCGGCCCGGACGGGAACCTGCTGTCCCTGGACCGCGTTGAGCAGACCCAGATCGCGCTGGACTACCCGGTGCTGACCAACGACCAGCTGGCCAAGATCGCGAACCTGCGCGACGAATCCGGCGCCAAGTACACGCTGAAGGTGCGCGGGCTGTACCGCCCGGCCGGCGGCGAATCCGAGCTGCGCGCCCGGCTGCAGGAAATCTGCGAGAAGGTCTCCGCCGCGGTGAACCGCGGGGTGCGCTACATCGTGCTCTCGGACCGCGACTCCTCGGCCGCCTGGGCGCCGATCCCGTCCCTGCTGCTGACTTCCGCGGTGCACCACCATCTGCTCAAGAGCTCGAACCGCACCCGCGTCTCGCTGATCATCGAGTCCGGCGACGCCCGCGAAGTGCACCACATCGCGCTGCTCATCGGCTACGGCGCCAGCGCGATCAACCCCTACCTCGCCCTGGAATCGGTCGAGCAGATGGCCGAGAACGGCGAGCTGCCCGGCGTCGACGGAAGCCAAGCCAGCGCCAACCTGATCAAGGCGCTGGGCAAGGGCGTGCTGAAGATCATGTCCAAGATGGGCATCTCCACGGTCTCCAGCTACTGCGGCGCGCAGACTTTCGAAGCCGTCGGCCTGTCCCAGCGCGTGGTCGACCAGTACTTCACCGGCACCGCCACGAAGCTCTCGGGCATCGAGCTGGACGTGGTGGCCGCCGAAGCCGCCGCCCGCCATGCGCGCGCCTACCCGGAGATCGACGGCGGCGCCCAGCCGCTGGAATTGGAGACCGGGGGAGAGTACCAGTGGCGCCGCGAAGGCCCGCCGCACCTGTTCAACCCGGAAACCGTCTTCCGCCTGCAGCATTCCACCCGAACCCGCCGCTACGACGTGTTCAAGGAGTACACGAAGGCGGTGGACGACCAGGCCGCGCAGCTGAAGACCCTGCGCGGGCTGCTGAAGTTCAAGACCGAGGGCATCACCCCGATCAGCATCGACGAGGTCGAGCCGGTCTCCTCGATCGTCAAGCGGTTCTCCACCGGCGCGATGAGCTACGGCTCGATCTCCGCCGAGGCGCATGAGACCCTGGCCATCGCGATGAACCGGCTGGGCGCCAAGTCCAACACCGGCGAGGGCGGCGAGGACCCCGAGCGCCTGCTCGACCCCGAGCGGCGCAGTGCCATCAAGCAGATCGCTTCGGGGCGCTTCGGCGTGACCAGCCTGTACCTGACCAATGCGGATGACATCCAGATCAAGATGGCGCAGGGCGCCAAGCCCGGCGAGGGCGGCCAGCTGATGAGCCAGAAGCTCTACCCGTGGATCGCCAAGACCCGGCACTCCACCCCGGGCGTCGGGCTGATCTCCCCGCCGCCGCACCACGACATCTACTCGATCGAGGACCTGGCCCAGCTGATCCACGACGCGAAGTGCGCCAACCCGTCGGCCCGCGTGCACGTGAAGCTGGTCTCCGAGTCCGGCATCGGCACCGTCGCGGCCGGCGTGGCCAAGGCCAAGGCGGACGTGGTGCTGGTCTCCGGGCACGATGGCGGCACCGGCGCCTCGCCGATGAACTCGCTGAAGCATGCCGGCACCCCGTGGGAGATCGGCCTGGCCGAAGCGCAGCAGACGCTGATCCTCAACGGGCTGCGCGACCGCGTCACCGTGCAGGTCGACGGCCAGCTGAAGACCGGCCGCGACGTGCTGATCGGTGCGCTGCTCGGGGCCGAGGAGTTCGGCTTCGCCACCGCCCCGCTGGTGGTTTCCGGCTGCATCATGATGCGCGTGTGCCACCTGGACACCTGCCCGGTGGGGGTGGCCACGCAGAACCCCACGCTGCGCGAACGCTTCACCGGAAAGGCCGAATTCGTGGTGAACTTCTTCGAGTTCATCGCCCAGGAGGTGCGCGAACTGCTCGCCGCGCTGGGGGCCCGCACCCTGGACGAGGTGATCGGCAAGGTCGAGCTCCTGGACACCGATGCCGACCAGATCACCGCCCACGACAAGGTGGCAGGGCTGGCCCTGGATGCGATCACACATGTCCCTGACGTCGAGCTGGCCGCGCGCCGCCGGCGCATCGGCCAGGACCACGGGCTGGACACGCACCTGGACCAGCAGCTGCTCGCCGCCGCCGCGCCGGCGCTGGCAGACCGCCTGCCGGTGAGCATCGACGCGAAGATCGTGAATACCGACCGCTCCACGGGCACGCTGCTGGGCCACCACGTGACCAAGACCTTCGGGGTGCAGACCCTGGAGCAGGACACCATCAAGGTGAACCTTTCCGGCCGCGCCGGCCAGTCCCTGGGCGCGTTCCTTCCCGAAGGGATCACGCTGAAGCTCTCCGGCGACGCGAACGACTACGTGGGCAAGGGCCTGTCCGGCGGCCGGATCGCGATCCACCCGCCGCACACCACCCTGTCCAAGCCCGAAGAGCAGGTCATCGCCGGCAACGTGGTCGGCTACGGCGCCACCAGCGGCCAGCTGTTCATCAACGGCATGGTCGGCGAACGCTTCGCGGTGCGCAACTCCGGGGCGAGCATCGTCACCGAGGGCATCGGCGAGCACGGCTGCGAGTACATGACCGGGGGACAGGTGCTGATCCTGGGAGCCACCGGCCGGAACTTCGGCGCCGGATTCTCCGGCGGCACCGCCTGGGTGCTGGACTTCGATCCGGCCAAGCTGAACCCGCTGGCCGCCGAGCATGGCGACCTGCTGGTCGCCCCGGTCAGCGACGCGGAAGCCGAACGCATCCGCGAGCTGCTCACCGAGCACATCGCGTTGACCGCGTCCCCGCTGGCCTCCCGCCTGCTGCTGGACTGGGAGAACACCCGCGGCCGGCTGACCAGCATCACCCCGCGCGACTTCGCCGCCGTGCAGCGGTTGCGCAGCGATGCGGTGGCCAGCGGGCAGAACCCGGACTCGCCGCAGGTATGGAACAAGATTTTGGAGGTGACCCGTGGCTGATCCACGCGGATTCCTGAAGGTGGCCGAACGCGTCACCCAGCCCAAGCGCCCGGTCCCGGTGCGGCTGATGGACTACAAGGAGGTGCTGGAGCGCCAAAAAGCCGGCACCCTGAAGGAGCAGGCCGGCCGTTGCATGGACTGCGGCGTGCCGTTCTGCCACAACGGCTGCCCGCTGGGCAACCTGATCCCGGAGTTCAACGACCTGACCTACAAGGGCCGGATGGACGACGCGGCAGCACGGCTGCTTTCCACCAACAACTTCCCTGAGCTGACCGGCAAGCTGTGCCCGGCCCCCTGCGAGGCCTCCTGCGTGCTGGGGATCAACCAGCCCGCGGTGACCATCAAGCAGGTCGAGGCGGAGCTCGCCGGGCACCTGATGGATGCCGGCGGCTTCGAGCCGCAGCCGCCAGCCAGGCACACCGAGCACCGCGTGGCGATCGTCGGCTCGGGGCCGGCCGGCCTGGCCGCCGCCCAGCAACTCACCCGCGCAGGGCACACCGTGGCGGTGTACGAGCGCGACGAGGCCATCGGCGGCCTGCTGCGCTTCGGCATCCCGGATTTCAAGCTGGAAAAGCAGGTCATCGACCGCCGCCTGGAGCAGATGGAAGCGGAAGGCACGATCTTCCGCACCGGCATCGAGATCGGCAAGGACATCAGTTGGAAGCAGCTGCGCCGCGACTACGACGCGGTCATCGTGGCCACCGGCGCGACCGTGCCGCGCGAGCTGCCGGTGCCGGGCAACCAGCTCGATGGCGTGCACCACGCCATGGAGTTCCTCACCGATAACAACCGCGTGGTGGCGGGGCTGAAGCAGGAGCGCTCGATCGATGCCAAGGGCAAGCACGTGATCGTCCTCGGTGGCGGCGACACCGGTTCGGACTGCATCGGCACTGCCCTGCGCCAAGGCGCCGCCAGCGTCACCACGCTGGCCATCGGCAAGCAGCCGGGCACCGAACGCCGCGAGGACCAGCCGTGGCCGATGATGCCGGTGCTGTTCGAGGTGCAGACCTCCCATGAGGAAGGAGGCGAGCGGACCTACCTGGCCTCGACCGTCAACTTCATCTCCGGCGAGGGAACTGAGCAAAACAAGGTGATCGGTGTTACAGTTGCAGAGACAGAATTTGTTGCTGGCAAGCGCCTCCCGAAGCCTGGAACCGAACGCGTAATCAAAGCGGATCTGGTCCTGCTTGCCCTCGGGTTCACCGGTCCGGAAGTTTCCGGATTGGACGAACAGGTCAGTATCGAATTCGACAACCGGGGCAACGTCGCCCGAGATGGCTACTACATGACGAACACCGAGTCAGTATTCGTCGCCGGAGACGCCGGTCGGGGACAGTCGCTGATCGTGTGGGCTATCGCCGAAGGACGCGCTTGCGCGGCCGCGGTCGACAAGTTCCTCACGGGTTCGACTACCCTCCCTGCACCGGTTGCTCCAACCGATAGGGCCATCAGCATCATTTGAGTGACATAGGCTTGAATGCGGCGCACCCGGAAACCGGGTGGGCCGCATTTTGCCTATGTGAACATGAAAGGCATTTGGCTGACGGAATGAGACGCGCAAAGATTGTGGCAACCTGGGGCCCGGCCCTGGCAAGTTATGAAAACACTGTAGCGGTACTGAAGGCGGGCGTGGACGTCGCCCGCTTGAACATGAGCCATGGAGACCACTCCATGCACGCGCAATCCCTGGCGAATGTGCGCAATGCGGCCGCAGAGGTAGGCCGTGCTGTCGGCATCTTCGCCGACCTGCAGGGTCCGAAGATCCGCCTCGGCCGCTTCAAGGACAACGCCAAGTACATCCTCGAGGCCGGTGAGGAATTCACCATCACCATCGAGGACATCGAAGGCACCAGGAACCTGTGCTCGACCACCTTCAAGGGACTTCCCAGCGATGTGCAGCCAGGGGACTTCCTGCTGATCAACGACGGCAAGGTCAAACTCAAGGCGCTGGCTGTTGACGAGACCTCGGTGCGTTCGGAGGTCGTCGTCGGCGGCGAAGTGTCCAACAACAAGGGTATCAACCTGCCTGGCGTGGCCGTGAATGTGCCTGCGCTGAGCGAAAAGGATGAGGACGACCTGCGCTGGGCCATCCGTGCCGGCATCGACATGGTCGCGCTGTCCTTCGTGCGCAACGCCGAGGACATCGAGCGTGTGCACGAGATCATGGACGAAGAAGGCCGCCGTGTGCCGGTCATCGCCAAGATCGAGAAGCCGCAGGCCGTGGCGGCACTGGAAGAAATCGTCAACGCCTTCGACGCGATCATGGTCGCCCGAGGCGACTTGGGCGTCGAGTTGCCATTGGAGGAAGTTCCACTGGTGCAGAAGCGTGCGGTCGAGCTGGCTCGCCGCTGGGCGAAGCCGGTCATCGTCGCCACCCAGGTGCTTGAATCGATGATCGAATCGCCAACCCCGACCCGTGCCGAGGCTTCGGACTGCGCCAACGCGGTGCTCGACGGTGCCGACGCGGTCATGCTCTCGGGAGAGACCTCCGTAGGCGAGTACCCGGTGGAAACGGTAGAGACCATGTCGCGGATCATCTCTTCGACCGAAGAGCACGGACTGGATCGCATTCCACGCCTGGGCTCCAAGCCGAAGACCCGCGGCGGTGCGATCACCCGCGCCGCAGTGGAAATCGCCGATCAGCTCGATGCGAAGTACATCGTGGCCTTCACCCAGTCCGGCGACTCGGCGCGGCGCCTGTCGCGGCTGCGCCCGAAGAAGCCGGTGCTGGCCTTCACCCCGCTGCAGCAGACCTACAACATCATGACCCTGATGTGGGGTGTGCAGGCACGCCTGGTCGCCTATGCGGACCATACCGACAAGATGACCGCCCAGGTAGACGAGGCGCTGCTCTCCGAAGGACTGGCCGAGGTCAACGACCTGGTCTGCATCGCAGCTGGTTCCCCTCCGGGGCAGGCCGGCTCGACCAACTCGCTGCGCGTGCACAAGATCGGCGACCTGGCAGATGCCGGCCAGCTGGTCGATGGCAAGCCGATGCCTGCACGCGAGAAGGTTGGTCCGTGGGCTCCGGAGAACGTATCGGTTCCGAAGAACCTGTAGCCGCGGCTTCCCGCTAGACGAAGCATTTCGATCCGTCCTGTCCCAGAAGCTGGGGCAGGGCGGACTCTGCTTGGGTCGGCGAATGCGGGTTGTGAACTCGAGCACAGCCAATCGACAACCCATCGGCCGGGGGGCGCGAAAAAGGCCGTTGGACCGGAAATATTTCCGGGCCAACGGCCTTGAAGCTGGTGCCCAAGGTGGGACTCGAACCCACACATCTTTCGATACCGCATTTTGAGTGCGGCGCGTCTACCGATTCCGCCACTTGGGCTGGCACTTTGACTACTTTACTAGAGGTTTTCCAGATTTCCTAATCAGGATCCTCGCGTCTTCGCCTGAACAAGAGTACATGCCAGTAGTCTTAGAAGTGAAACCGAGGCAACGTGGCTTCGCTGAACCTAAACCACCTAGATGCCGCCCGCGCAGCGGGCAGGAATTCTGACCATGGAGGAAGGCGCCAATGAGCGAACTACCTGAAATCACCCGCATCCCATCCGAGGTGCAAACCACTCCGCGTCGCGTGGTCGTTGCCGAGGACGAGACCCTGATCCGCCTGGACATCGTCGAAATCCTCCGCTCCGAGGGCTACGACGTCGTCGCCGAAGCCGACAACGGCCAGGCGGCTCTGGAAAAGGCCCGCGAGCTGAAGCCCGACCTGGTGCTCATGGACGTGAAGATGCCGGTCATGGACGGCATTACCGCCGCCGAAGCCATCGTCAAGGAACGCATCGCCCCGGTGGTCCTGCTGACCGCCTTCAGCCAGAAGGAACTGGTGGAGCGCGCCCGCGAAGCCGGGGCCATGGCCTACGTGGTCAAGCCGTTCACCCCTGCAGACCTCACCCCGGCAATCGAAATCGCGATTTCCCGCAATGACGAACTGCGCGCGCTGGAAGAAGAAGTCAGCAACCTGGCCGAGCAGTTCGAAACCCGCAAGCTGGTGGACCGCGCCAAGTCGCTGCTCATCACCAAGATGGGCCTGACCGAGCCGGAAGCGTTCCGCTGGATCCAGAAAACCTCCATGGATCGCCGCTTGAGCATGCGCCAGGTCGCCGAGACGGTCGTCGACCAGGTCAAGTAGGCACCGCCAGCCACCAGAGTGTGCGCCAAGCCACGTATGGTTTGGCGCACATTTTTTATGCCCTCGACCGGCTGGAACGGCGCTCGACTGGGCGTTCACCGTTCCGCAACCTTTTGTTTACCCTTTTTTCCGCTGAATGGGGTTGCAATCCTGGATTGACGTACTGCGTGGTAGGCCTAAGATGGAAATTGCGCCGAGAACGAAGACCCGCACGCCATTACCCTCCGCAGGACCCTTCTTCATGGCCCGTTCACTTTTCCTTGCCGTTCGACCCCTCAGGCTGGTATTCAATGGATTTGACGCTTATCGTCGTCCTGGTCATTGCCTTGGCGTTGTTTTTCGACTTCACCAATGGTTTCCATGACACGGCCAATGCGATGGCCACTCCAATCGCAACCGGAGCAATTTCCCCTAAGAAGGCTGTTGCCCTCGCCGCAATTCTGAACCTCGTCGGCGCTTTCCTCTCCACCGAGGTAGCGAAGACCATTTCAGGCGGCATCATCAACGAAGACCCGACCACGGGCGTAGCGATCGGCCCGGCGATGATCTTCGCGGGCCTGATGGGTGCCGTGATCTGGAACCTGTTCACCTGGCTGCTGGGCCTGCCATCGAGCTCTTCCCACGCACTGTTCGGCGGCCTCGTTGGCGCCGCGATCGTCGGTGCGGGGTTCGCATCGGTGAACTACAGCGTGCTGCTGTCCAAGGTGCTGCTCCCGGCCATCTGCGCGCCGCTGATCGCGGGCATCTCCGCATACCTGTGCACCAAGCTGGCGTACGCCATCACCAAGCGTGAAAACGGAGCCTCGCCGAAGCGTGGTGGTTTCCGCTACGGCCAGATCTTCTCCTCCTCGCTGGTCGCGCTGTCGCACGGCACCAACGATGCGCAGAAGACCATGGGCATCATAACCCTGACCCTGGTGGCTTCGGGCCTGCAGGATTCCGACTCCGGAGTGCAGTTCTGGGTGGTCGCCACTTGTGCGTTCGCCATCGCACTGGGCACCTACACCGGCGGCTGGCGCATCATCGCCACCATGGGATCCGGCCTGACCGACGTGAAGCCTGCGCAGGGCTTCGCCGCCGAGATGTCCACCGCTTCGGCGATCCTGACCTCCTCGCACCTGGGCTTCGCGCTGTCGACCACCCAGGTGGCTTCCGGCTCGGTGATCGGTTCGGGCATGGGCCGCAAGGGCGGCGAAGTCCGCTGGGGCACAGCCGGCCGTATTGCCTTGGGCTGGCTGTTCACCCTGCCTGCTGCTGGTATCGTCGGCGGCATCGCAGCCGCCATCACCCACTTGGGCAACGTCGGCATCGTGATCGTCGCTGTCGCTGGTACCGGTGCGATGCTCGCCATCTGGTTCATCTCTCGCAAGCAGCCGCACGACCACGAGTCGAACATCTCCGACATCGACAACTCGGGCGCAGCGGTGAACATCCTGTCCAAGAAGGAACGCCGCGCCAAGGCGAAGGCGGAGGCGAAGCAGGCCAAGGCCGCCGCCGTGCAGAAGGAAGCTGATAAATCATGATCGACTGGACAGCATTCCTGGTCGTTGCCGTTGTCACGTGGATCGCCGCGTTGGCGATTGTGGCCGCGTACTCCTTCGGTGTCCGCCTGCTTGCCGTTGCCAAGGATGGCGGCCGTGGCCAGAGCGTGAGCAAGGCCGGCGCCTACGCCTGCTTCGTGGTGTGCGGACTGATCGTCGCCTTGGGCGTCGTGCTGATCGTGCCGCAGCTGAGCGAGGCCATCCTGGGCATCTCCTCGAGCCACTAGGAGCCGCGCTGGGTGCCGGGCGGACCCGACACGAATCCGCGGTCCACTGCCAACTTGATATCGCCTTCGATGGAGGCACCCCTAGACTGGAGCCATGACTAGCTTCAAGTACTACGTGGGTGCCTCCATCGATGGTTTTATTGCCGATCGCAACGGCAGCGTCCAATGGTTCGTTCCCTATGCCTCGCAGCCGGGAGTGAAAAAGCATTTCGACGAGTTCTTCGAGACCGTCGGCGCCGTAGTGATCGGCGGCAAGACCTACGAGAACATCGTCCGCGACGCCACAGAGGGATCAGTGCCGTGGGTGTTCGGCGACAAGCCGGTATGGGTCTTCACCCACCATGAACTGCCGACACTGCCCGGAGCGGACCTGACCTTCATCCGCGGCGAGGTGGGCTTCTGGAGCCAGGACATCGCCCAAAGCGCTGGGGCTGGCGACGTGTGGGTGGTCGGCGGAGCCGACCTGGCCGGTGCCTTCGTCGAGGCCGATGCGCTCGATGAGCTGCTGCTGGTCACCGTTCCGGAAGTGCTCGGCGGCGGGGCGAATCTCTTCGGCCGCGCGATCAGCACGCAGCTCTCCTCCCTGGAGGTCACCGACCTGGGAGCGGACATCGTCCTCTCGCGCTACGCGATCGGCTAGGCGGCGCCGGAGCCCGGCCGAAAACGCGGCGGAGCTCCAGGAATGCACGGCTTGCCCGGAGCGCCGCTTGCACGGATTGCTAGTCGACGGGCAGCAGCATGTTGGTGATGCGGGCGGTGGCTACCCGCTGGCCCTGCTCATCGCTGATCACGATCTCATGGCAGGTGCTGCTGCGGCCCAAATGCACCGGCGTGCATACCCCGGTGACAACCCCCGAACGGCCGGCCTTGTGGTGGGTGATGTTCAAATCAACGCCGACCGGGTTAGCACGGCCCGCACCATGCAGCGCGGCCGCCATCGAACCGAGGGTTTCGGCCAGCGCTGCAGACGCGCCGCCATGCAGTATCCCATAGACCTGGGTATTGCCCGCCACCGGCATCGTGGCCGCCACGCGCTGGGTTTCGAACTCGGTGAAGACGATGTCCAATTTCTCCACCAGCTCGCCCACGCCATTTTGCCGCAGGTGGGGCCACATGGTTTCGGGGATGCCATGGCGCGATAGCTGCGCGGCAAACGGATGTGCCGAAGATTGCGTGGTTTGAGAAGTGAAATTGTCGCTCATGGCAACTAGGCTTTCAGGTGTGAGCGAAACAACCAAACCGACTGCTTCGTCGGACAAGAGACTGCTGATCATCGACGGACACTCCATGGCATTCCGCGCGTTCTATGCGCTGCCTGCAGAGAACTTCGCAACAAGCACCGGCCAGCACACCAATGCAGTGCACGGGTTCGTGTCGATGCTGCTGACGATGATCCGCCAGCAAAAGCCCAGCCACGTTGCGGTGGCCTTCGACTTGGACACCCCGACGTTCCGCTCGCTGGAGTACACCGAGTACAAGGGCGGACGCAATAAGACCCCCGAAGAGTTCTACGGGCAGATCGACCTGATCAAAGAGGTCATGAAGGCGATGAACATCCCTTCGATCACCTTGGAAAGCTTCGAGGCCGACGACATCCTGGCCACGCTGGCCACCCAGGGCGAAGAAGCCGGGTTCAACGTGCTGGTGGTTTCCGGCGACCGCGACGCGTTCCAGCTGATCACCGACAAGACTCTGGTGCTGTACCCGAAAAAGGGCATCAGCGATATCCCGCCGATGGATGCCGCCGCGGTGGAAGCCAAGTACTTCGTGCGCCCTGAGCGCTACTCGGATTTGGCCGCGCTAGTGGGCGAAACCGCCGACAACCTGCCAGGCGTGCCGGGCGTGGGACCGAAGACCGCCGCGAAATGGATCAACCTCTACGGGGACCTCGCCGGGATCCTGGAGAACATCGAGAACATCAAGGGCAAGGTCGGCGACTCCCTGCGCGAGCATGTGGACAATGTGACCCGCAACCGCCGGTTGAACCAGCTCAAGCACGACCTGGAACTGCCGGTCACGCTCGATGAGATGGAACTCGAAGCCCCGAACCGCGAAGAGATCGAGAACCTGTTCGACGCGCTGGAATTCAACACCCTGCGCAAGCGGCTGTTCGACCTGTTCGCGGCCCAGGAAGAGGAAGCGGCGCCAGAGGTTGCCGAATTCTCCCGGGTGCTCGACGCCGATGCCGACGCGCTGCGCGGATTCATCGAGGCCGGGAAGGGCGCGGCCATCGCGATCCAGCCCGCCGTGGCTGGCGGCGAAGCCGTGGGCCTGGCCCTGTTCCGCGGCGCCGAAGCGCTCTGGCTGGAACTGGCGAACCTCGATCAGGCCACCGAGGCCGTGCTGGCGCAGTTCCTCGCCGATGAGAACGCCCCGAAGCTCTTCCACGACGCCAAGGCCGCCATGCACCTGCTCATCGAAAGAGGGCTGGAGATCGCCGGCATCAGGGACGACACCCTGATCAGCGCCTACCTGATCCAGCCCGATCGCCGCAGCCATGACCTGGTTGACGTGGTGCAATACCACCTGAAGTACACGGTGCCGGTACACCAGGCCAAGAAGGGTGAACTGGATCTGGGCCTGGCCTCCGAGCTGGCCGAACCGGCCCTGGCCCAGGCGCAGGCCATCCACGACCTCTCCGCCTACCTGGCCTCCAAGCTGGCGGAGAAGCACGCAGACAAGCTGGCCGCCGAGATGGAGCTGCCGCTGATTCCGGTGCTCTTCGAGATGGAACGCGCCGGCGTCGCGGTGGACGTGGACAGGCTCAACGAGCTGCGCGCCCACTTCACCGAACAGGTGGACCAGGCGACCAATGACGCGTTTACCGCGATCGGCCACGAGGTCAACCTCTCCAGCCCGAAGCAGCTGCAGGTGGTCCTGTTCGAGGAACTGGATTTGCCGCGCACCAAGAAAATCAAGACCGGTTTCACCACAGATGCCGAGTCGCTGCAGGATCTGCTGGTCAGGACCGGGCACCCGTTCCTGGTCGCGCTGATGGCCTACCGCGATGCGATCAAGCTGCGCCAGACCGTCGACGGCCTGCTCAAGGCCACCCACGACGATGGCCGGATCCACACCACCTATGCGCAGACCGTGGCCGCGACCGGGCGCCTGTCCAGCCTGAACCCGAACCTGCAGAACATTCCCGTGCGTTCGGAAGAAGGCCGGCGCATCCGCGACGTGTTCGTGGTCGGCGGGGGCTACCAGAGCCTGCTGACCGTGGACTACTCGCAGATCGAAATGCGCATCATGGCCCACCTCTCCGAGGATGCAGGGCTGATCGAGGCCTACCAGAACGGCGAAGACCTGCACCGCTACGTCGGTTCGCGCGTGTTCAACGTCGAGCCGGAAGACGTCACCAGCGAGATGCGCTCCAAGGTGAAGGCGATGAGCTACGGCCTGGCCTACGGGCTGAGCAGCTTCGGGCTCTCAAAGCAGCTGAAAATCGGCGTGGACGAGGCCCGCAAGCTCATGAAGGACTACTTCGACCGCTTTGGCGCCGTGCGCACCTACCTGCGCTCGGTGGTCGACCAGGCCCGCAAGGACGGCTACACCGAAACCATCTTCGGCCGCCGGCGCTACCTGCCGGAGCTGAACAGCTCCGATCGCCGGCTGCGCGATATTGCCGAGCGTGCCGCGCTGAACGCCCCGATCCAGGGATCGGCCGCCGACCTGGTCAAGGTGGCCATGCTGCGCATCGCCGAAGGCCTGGAAGACGGCGGGTACCAGTCCCGGATGCTTTTGCAGGTGCATGACGAACTCATCCTGGAGATCGCCGAGGGCGAGCTGGAACCGGTGCAGGAGCTGGTGACCCGCGAAATGGGACAGGCAGCAGACCTGCTGGTGCCGCTGGATGTCCAGCCGGGCATCGGCCGGACCTGGCACGACGCCGCGCACTAGCGCGCTGCAACCAGCAGGGCAGGGGCACCGCGTCGTGCTCCTGCCCTTTGGCATGACCCAAAGGCTTGATGAAAGAGGCGGACGTGGAGCAGTACTCGCGGCGTTGGGCGCTGAAAACCGGCAGCCTGGGGCTCGGCGCGTTGGCCGCCGGGCTGATCTCCGGTTGCAGCGCAGTTGCCCCCGAACAGCGGTCCGCGGCCCCGGCAGCCTCGGCAACCCCACCGCCTTCCGCCGCGGCTTCGTCCCAGCCAGCGTCCGTCTTTTCTGCGGCATACCCGAGCCGGAACCAGGTGATCGAAAAGTTCAAGGAGGTTCCGGCCGGGCAGTTCGGGCTGGATATCCCGGGCATCGAGCTGGGCTTGCCTAAGGGCAGCGAATTCGCGGCGTTGACCTTCGATGCCTGCGGGGGACCAAACGGCTCCGGCGCGGACGAAACCCTGCTGGATGCCTTGCGCGAGTTGCAGGTGCCGGCAACCTTGTTCGTGAACCGGCGCTGGGCTCGGGCCAATGCGCGGCTGCTGGCCGAACTGGCCAGCGACGAGCTGTTCGAGATCGCCAACCACGGTACCAGCCATGCCCCGCTGGCCACCGGGGGCCAGAGCGCCTACGGCATCATGGGTACTGGATCGATCGCCCAGGCCTACGACGAAGTGATGGGCAACCAGCTGTACCTGACGAAGCGGTTCGGCATCACCGCGCAATTCTTCCGCTCCGGCACCGCCCACATGGACGAAGCCGGCGCGGCGCTCTGCCGCGAACTGGGCGTGCTGCCGATGAACTTCACAGTCAACCTGGACGCCGGGGCGAGCTTCGACGCGACGACCGTCGCCGCGCAGGTTAGCCAGCTGCGCGCCGGGGATGTCGGCATCGGGCACTTCAACCAGCCAGCTTCGGGCACGGCTAAGGGCCTGGCGCTTGGGCTGGTCCAGGCGCTGGATTCAGGCCTGCGATTCGCCAAGCTCTCCGATGCCTGGTGAGGCCTTCCCCTTGCAACAGGCCAGCAGGGGCATAGACTGTGACCAGCCGACTTCCACGCCAAGGAGCACGATGAGACCAGAGCCCCAGCCGCAGCTGGAAACCCGGACCTTCCAGGCCGATGCGCGAAGCGGGGAACTCGACGAAGCGATCAAGCTGTTCCATCGGGCCACGGGGATCGGCTTCTACGAGCAGCTGCCGGAAGAGCCCAACTGGAAGAACTACCTGGACCTGACCTACGCGCAGAAAATGCGCTTCTGCCTCGTGTTCGACCCGCACGCCGAACCGCACTCGCGCCATGCAACCGAACCGGTGCACACCTACGGGGCATTTCCCGGGCTGCTCAATGCCGGAGGCGGCGAACCGGTACCGGCGCACAAGATCACTTCGGTCACCGTGGCCCCGAGCTATCGGCGGCGCGGCGTGCTGGGCAGGCAGATTACTGCCGATCTGGCCTATGCCCAGCAGGAAGGATTCCCGCTGGCCGCGTTGACCGCATCGGAAGCGACGATCTATGGGCGGTACGGTTTCGAACCGGCCACCTTCCAATGCCGTTTCACGCTCAAATGCGCCGGCGGGTTGAAGCTGCGAGTCCAGCTGCCGGGCAAGGTGGTGGACGCCGATCCTGCCCGCCTCGAAGCTGACTACTCCGCGCTGGCCGTCCGCGCGTTCGAGCGGACCTTCGGCTCCGTGGACAGCACCGAGTACGACAATGGCTACGCCCTGGGCCGCTGGGACAACTGGGAGACCTTGGACAAGCCGAAGAACCTGCGCTTTGCCGCCTACTACGACGATGCCGGCCAGCTCGGCGGGTTCGCCACCTACAAGTTCGGCGGCTGGGACGAACCAAAGGCGAAGCTCGTGGTGCACAAGCTGATCGCCACCAGCGATGCCGCCCGGATCAAGCTCTTCGAATATCTGGGCAACCATGATCTGGTGGAGGAAGTGCATGGCCAAGGTCCGGTGGCCGATCCGCTGCGCCAGGTGCTGGACAACGTGCGGGACTACCACGTGCGTTCCATCGACGATTCGCTATGGCTGCGCGTGCTGGATGTTGCCGCCGCTTTCCAGGTTCGCGGTTACCAGCATGATGCCCGGTTGCTGTTGCGCGTGAACGACCGGATGGATTTGATTTCCGGGACCTACCTCTTCGACGTGGCCGATGCCCGCGCCACGGTGACCCGAATCGACGAAGGGCAGTCCGATCCCGACCTGCCGCTGGTCGCGCTCTCTGAAAGGGAGGTGGCTGGCCTCTATCTCGGGACAGTGCAACTTGATCAATTGCTGGATTCCGGCCGTGCAGAACTGGTCGGCGGGGCAGGCGCAGGGAACTGGCGGCGCGCGTTCAGCGTGGCGCGCGAGGGATTCACGCCACACGGTTTTTAGCGGGATGGGGGCGAAAACCGGATATTATGACGAAGTTCACAAAATGCTGACGTGGATGTTAGCGGTTACGCTTTGACCCGCGGTGTGGTAGGCGCGTAGACTTGAACAGCGTGCCATGGCTTTGCCGTGTCCGCAATCAAGTTTTACCCCCTTCGAAATTCCGGGACTTCCGGGGTTTCGACTGATCAAATCTATCCACATCGGAGTCCCTACTACATGACCATCACCTCGAACGAGAACAACAGCGCACCAGTCGTCGCAATCAACGACATTGGATCTGCTGAGGACTTCTTGGCCGCAGTCGACGCCACCATCAAGTACTTCAACGATGGTGACCTCGTCGAAGGCACCGTCGTCAAGGTTGACCACGACGAAGTTCTGCTCGACATCGGTTACAAGACCGAAGGTGTCATCCCTTCCCGCGAGCTTTCCATCAAGCACGACGTCGACCCAGGTGAAGTTGTCACCGTTGGCGACAGCGTCGAAGCCTTGGTCCTGACCAAGGAAGACAAGGAAGGCCGCCTGATCCTGTCCAAGAAGCGTGCACAGTACGAGCGCGCTTGGGGCGACATTGAAAAGATCAAGGAAGAGGACGGCGTCGTTACCGGTACCGTTATCGAGGTTGTCAAGGGTGGCCTCATCCTGGACATCGGCCTGCGTGGCTTCCTGCCAGCATCGCTCGTCGAGATGCGCCGTGTGCGCGACCTGGCTCCATACATCGGCCAGGAAATCGAAGCCAAGATCATCGAGCTGGACAAGAACCGCAACAACGTTGTGCTCTCCCGCCGTGCATGGCTCGAGCAGACCCAGTCCGAGGTCCGCTCGACCTTCCTCAACAAGCTGGAAAAGGGCCAGGTTCGTCCGGGCGTTGTTTCCTCCATCGTCAACTTCGGTGCCTTCGTGGACCTGGGCGGCGTAGACGGCCTGGTACACGTTTCCGAGCTGTCCTGGAAGCACATCGACCACCCATCCGAGGTTGTCGAGGTTGGCCAGGAAGTCACCGTCGAGGTTCTGGAAGTCGATCTGGACCGCGAGCGCGTTTCCCTGTCGCTGAAGGCTACCCAGGAAGATCCATGGCAGACCTTCGCCCGCACCCACGCACTGGGTCAGGTTGTACCGGGCAAGGTTACCAAGCTGGTTCCATTCGGTGCGTTCGTACGCGTCGAAGACGGCATCGAAGGCCTGGTTCACATCTCCGAGCTGGCAGTTCGCCACGTTGAACTGGCCGAGCAGGTTGTCTCCGTGGGCGACGAGCTGTTCGTCAAGGTCATCGACATCGACCTGGAGCGCCGCCGCATCTCGCTGTCGCTCAAGCAGGCTAACGAAGGTGTTGACCCAGAGGGCACCGAGTTCGACCCAGCACTCTACGGCATGGCTGCAGAGTACGACGAGGCCGGCAACTACAAGTACCCAGAGGGCTTCGACCCAGAGTCGAACGAATGGCTCGAGGGCTTCGACGCTCAGCGCGCTGCATGGGAAGCACAGTACGCTGCTGCCCAGGAGCGTTGGGAAGCACACAAGAAGCAGGTTGCTGCCGCAATCGCCGCCGATGCAGAAGCAGAGCCTGCTGCTGCCGGTGGTTCCGAGCCAGCTCCAGCTTCGTACTCCTCGGAGGCACCAGCCACCGATGCAGGCACCCTGGCTTCGGACGAAGCACTGGCTGCACTGCGCGAGAAGCTGACCGGCAACTAATTCCGGCTTCTGCCACGTGCAGAAATCGTGGTTAGCTTTAGCTGATCTACGAAGGTCCAACCCTGCAAGGGTTGGACCTTCGTTCGTTAACCCGTGGATATGTGCGGTTTATCGCTGCGGCAAGTCTTCTTCGTAATTATTTATGCTGACGGTGGCCGGCCAGAAATAGCTCCCGAGGAGCACTGAAATTAATACCTGCTGACGCTAGACTAAAAGTGTACCGATCAAGTGGATTCGCAAACGACAGGTATAAGCACATGGCAACGGCAAGGAATTCGCAGGCAGGCTACGCGGCAGGTACCGTTGCCGGGCGTCAGATCCCGATGCGCCAGGTCAGCCCCGAAGAATGGGCGTCCGTTCCACGCACCATTCCCAATTTCTGGGTGGCGGCAGCCACCTGGCTTCCACTGGTTGCTTTAGTGATCCTCGTCCGTCAAGATCTTCTGCATTCGCCGTACCTCGACCAGGGTTTCTGGCATATCGCGTCCTTTTCGATGATCGCTACCGTCCTCGCCATGATCTTCGGCGGCGGCCGGCAAGCACCGTGGATGGGATTGGGTGTAGCAGCTGGAGTTTATTTGCTGCTGGCCCCTGCCGGGGATCTGCAACGGATGCTGATGCTGTCGATGGCCTATTTCCTTCTGCTCTCCCTGACCGTAGGCATCCTCGATGCCCGGCTCAGACGCCAGCTGAAATCCTGGAAACGTGAAGCAACAGGCGGCATCGAACTGGCCGCGGGTCAGGAACGCGATTTCGGAATCACCAAGCAAATGTCGCCCACGGTCTGGAAACTGGCGTTGGGCGCCCTGGCTTATCCGATTCTCCGGCTGGGCTGGGAACTGATCAGCACAGAAGTGCATTCGTTGCATGACTTGGATGAAGGATACCGGCTTGACGTGTTGGCCGCGGGAATCCTGTTGGGCATCAGCTTGCTGATCAGCGTATTGCGCTGGATGCACCTGCAAGCAATGGGCCTTTTCGCACTCGAAGTGCCAGCGGATCACCGGATCGGCCCAACCTCTTTACGGGCCTGCGGAAACGCGATCCTCATCGACACGGATGAAACCGCGAACTGCCTGTGCCGGAACGACGACAAGAACGGATCCAAGAAGAAATTCGAAGATCCGCGATTCATTTTCTGTTCCGAGGTTTGCCCCGAGCACGGGGTGCATGCGGTCAATCAGCTCTCCCACGAGGAGTTCCTGGGCATTGCGGCCCAGCCCTGGGTCTACGGGGAGAACCTGAATGGGAAACTGCTTGAAGGAACCGGCCAGCGTTTGGTCATCGCGGGATTAAGCGGATGGGGTTCGCGCCCGATTGCCGTGCGGGCATCCTGGCTCTATGGGGGAGGGAAACAGGCGAGCGCCTACTACTCTCCGGAATCCGCACGCGAACCGCTGAACCGCAGCAAACGAAGCCTGGCGGTTAGGACGCCGAATGGCGACTCAGTTCTTGGCGATGACTTCGACAATAACAAGCGGGCCGAGATCGACCGGATCGACCTGCATCCCATAGGTATCAACGCCCATGCAGTGCGCGTGCACGGTGGGCGCCCATTCTTGATCTAACCTGGTATGGATGCCGTAGGGCCGCGAGCTAGACGGCCGCTGCCATGTGGTAGTTGTTGCGTACCGGTTGCTGGGCAGGATCGATGAAGCTGGGCAGGATGACCTTGGGCACCCCGCCATCGGGAATGACCTTGATCAGTCCGGCATGCACGTCATGATGATGCGTGTCGCAGAGCATCGCGCTCCAATAGACCGCGGTGACACCGCCCTCGGACCAGAACCAGATGTGGTGGATGTTGCAGCGCTCGGGATCCATGGTGCACCCGGGCACAATGCAGCCGCGATCGCGCACGGCGATACCCAGCCGCATGTATCCCGGATGCTTGCGTTGGCTGCGGCCGATATCCAGCAGCTCGCCCTTGCCGCCGAGCACCATCGGGATGATGCGTGCCCTGGCGAGGGTCTGGCCCAGGTCGGTAGCGTTGAGCTTGAATCCATGCTGAGTGATGCCGTGGCTTCGTGCCCGGCCTTCCAGCTCATCCAAGGTCAGCATTACCACGATTTTCGGCGTGATGGCGGGGACCTTGACGGAGCCGTCAGCAAGATCTTCGGTGCCCTGCCCGGATTCTCCGTTCTGCACTGCGTGGAGCAGCTCCTGCAAGCGTTTCGAATTGATCTCCAGCAAATTCATCAGGCCGTTGAGGCGGTGTGCCGCGGGAGAAAGTGGCTCAGGGCCAGGTTCTTCGCTGGCCGCGGCTTCTTCATCGGTGACGAAGTCCGGATGGGTTACACTGCCTGGCTGGTAGAAAGTGCCGTCTCCAGTGTCTTGCCTGGATCGTCTTTCAGCGGATCGGTGAAAGCTTGGCGCGCGGCCTGGCCCGGTGCAGAGCGTGGATTGTCGATTTGCGAGATGCCCGACTCGAAGAGCTCCGCACGGGTGGGGCGCAGGGCGAGATCGTAATGAACCAGCCCGTCGCGTTCACCTCGCCGGAACACCCCTTCCAGCGCTTCGGGTCGCTTCTTGCCGAGTCGTTCCTTCTGGGCCTTGAGGAAGTTGCCGACCAAGCGGCGGCGGGTGCCCGGATCAGGCTCATCCAAGTGCTCATCGACGACGGATTCAAGCAGCTCGCCGTCTTCGCTGAGCGCCGAGGCAGTGGCCGGTGCGGCGAATTCGTCCAAAGTGGGTTCCAGCGCGGCCAGGCGCCGGGCCGCGCTGAGCACTTCGGCTCGCGGCTGGTGCGGGTCATTGAAACGCTCGGCCAACAGCGGGAACTGTGCAGGGTGCCTCTGGTGCTGGTAGTCGTATTGCGCGTAGATGTGATGCGCGGCATGGACGCGGCGTTTCGCTTCGAAATGCTCGGTACGCAGCCAGGAAGCCAACAGCGTCGCGGGGCCGGGGGAGCCGGGCCGCGCTCCGGTGCGCGTGGCGGGAATGCTGAAATCGCTGCGGTTCTCGCGGGCAGCGGCCGGCTCTTCCGGGGTGAGGGTGTGGGCGGCGGTGTCCTCGATGAGGTGGGCCGCGTAGATCTGCAGGCGCTGTCCCTGGTGGGTTGCTGCCTCGGCGGCGGTGGCCAAGGCCAGGGCATAGCGCGGGTCGTGCAGGTAGTGCGGCACGGAGCCGGCGGACGGAACATCGGAGGGCTGGGTGGACGAAGTGTCCGGGAGCAGGGTCTGCTGCAGGCGGGGGAGGAACGCGGCCAAGGCCAGTGCGTCGTCGACGCTGAGGGCCGGCGTGTCCTCGATTGCTTGTGCCAGCCCGGCGAGGGCTTGGCTGATTGTTCCGCTCATGGACCCAGCATGCGGCTGGTCGCGCGCGGCGTGCCGGGGCGGGACGCGGGCTGTGGAAAAGCTAGTGCGCGCGGGTGGATGCGGTGACGGTGAAGGTCTTGTCGCGGGCCAGCTGCCTGGTGGGGCCGACCCGGCGAACCAGTTCGCTGCGGTAGCGCAGGTGCGAGTTGAACACGCACAGCAAGGTGCCGCCGGGGGCGAGCACGCGGGCGGCGTCGTCGATCAGCTTGAACGCGATGTCGGCAGTGACGGTGTTGCCGATGTGGAAGGGCGGGTTCAGCGTGATGAGTGTGGCGCTGGCATCGGGCAGGCGGCTCAGGGCATCATCCTGCACGGCGGTGATGCGGCCGGCCAGCTGGTTGCGCTGCGCGGCGGCCAGCGTGGAGGCGACGGCGGAAGCCGAATGGTCCGAGGCGTCCACGCGCAGCTGCGGATTGCGCAGGGCGGCGAAGATGCCGATCGAGCCGTTGCCGCAGGCCAAATCGACGAGCGTGCTGTGTTCGGACAGATCCGGCAGGTTTTCCAACAGCAGCCGGGTGCCCGGGTCCAGCCGCGCGTTGCCGAAGGTCCCGGCACCGGCATGCAGGGTGAAGCTGGTGCCGCGCACCTGGTGGGTGGCGGTGGCCGGGAAGCTGCTGGCGGGCTGCTCGGCGCGCGGGCTGCTGGCGGTGAGCACCCGGGACTTCTGCCGGGCGTGCGAGACGTCCACGCGCTCGAAATGCGCCGCGAGCACCTCGTTCATGGAACGGCTCATGTGCTTGATCCGGCCGCCGGCGAACAGCCGTGCACCGGGGGCGGCCACGGCGGCCACCGCGGCGGCCTGCTCGCCAAGCACGTCCAATCCGCGGGGCAGGGCCAGCAGGACGACGCTGGCCTGTGCAGCGACCTGCTGGAGCGGGAAGAAGTCGAGGCGCTCGGCCGTTTCGGGCATCAGCCGGGCCAGGTTGGCCTCGATGGCGCGACGGGCGGTGAGCGAATCGGTGTGCACGCGCACGCTCGTGCTGCCAAGCGCCAGCGAGCCCAGTGCCAGCGCGCCGTAGTGGTCGCCGATCACCGTGATGGATGCCGGCCAGGAGCCGGTTCCGGACGCGGCGGCGCAGGAGTCAAGGATGAGCCGGTCCGAGGCATCGGCGGCGAAGAGGTTCGGCGCTTCGACATCGGGCCAGCGGCGCAGCGCGGGAAGCAGGACCTGCAGCGCGCTGGCGCCCTCGTCGGCGTCGTGGGAATCAGCGGCAGTGTTCAAATCAGGTCAACCCATTGCGTGTTGGCGGCGGCCAGTTCTCCGGCGCCGGAAGTGAGCGTGGCGATATGGGTGCGCAGCTGGTCGGCGGCTTCCGGGGTGTCCGGGATGCCGACCTGCACGATCGCGGCATCGGCATGCCAGGCGGTCGGCTCGATTTGGTAGCCGGCGGCGCGCAGTTCGTTCTCGTAGCGGGCCGCGTCGGCGTGGGAGGCGGCGAAGGTGTGGATCCGCATGCGCTGGCGCAGGTGCAGCTGCGCCTGGTCCAGTGCGGAGGACACCGCCTCGGAGTAGGCGCGGACCAGCCCGCCGGCGCCGAGCTTGATCCCGCCGAAGTAGCGGACCACCACGGCCAGCACGTCCGAGAGCACGCTGCCGTCGGCGATTTCGCGCTTGGCCAGGGCGTCGAGCATCGGAATGCCGGCGGTTCCCGAGGGCTCGCCGTCGTCGTTGGAGCGCTGCGCCATCCGATCGGGGCCCAGGATGAACGCGCTGCAGTGGTGGCGGGCATCGAAGTGGCTCTTGCGCAGTGCGGCAATATGCTCGCGGGCGGCCGCCTCGGTCTCGACCCGGTAGAGGTAGGTGATGAAGCGCGAACGCTTGATTTCCAGCTCGTGCACGCAATCGCTGGTCAAAGTCGTGTACCGGGTCGCGGCCGAGTCGTTGGTGTTCATCCCCCTTAGTTTATAGGGTGGAAGCATGAAGCATGTGGGACTGACCGGGGGAGTGGCCTCCGGAAAATCGGCGGTCGCGGCCAAACTGGCATCATTGGGCGCCGTCGTCATCGATGCCGACGCATTAGCCCGCCAGGTCGTGGAACCCGGCACGCCCGGGCTGGCTGCGATCAAGGACACCTTCGGCGAGGGGATTCTGCTGCCCGATGGGTCGTTGGACCGGCCCGCCTTAGGCGCGATCGTATTCTCCGATGCGGCGCAGCGGGCCAAGCTCAACGAGATCGTGCACCCGCTGGTGCGCGAGCAGGCAGAGGCCCTGCGCGAGGCCGCGGCACCCGGTGCGCTGGTGGTGGAGGACATCCCGCTGCTGGTCGAGTCCGGGCAGGCGGACCGCTTCGATGCCGTGATCGTCGTCCAGGCCCCGCATGATGAACGCATCCGCCGCATGGTCCAGGACCGCGGCTGGAGCCGCGACGACGCCGAAGCCCGGATGGCCGCCCAGGCCACGGACGAGCAGCGGGCGGCAGTGGCCGACTACCTGCTGGATAATTCCGGCAGCCTGGAAGAACTCGAGGCCCAGGTCGCCTCCCTCTACCGCCAATTGGCCCCAGCACAGGAGTAGCAATGTACAAGATCTGCAAGTGGACCACCCTGCTCGCCTTTGCCGCAGCACTGGTGCTGTGGCTGGGATTCGGCGGCCGCGAGGAATTCGTCGCCAGCGAATCCGGACCGTATTCGCCGGTGGTCTACATTTCCGGCTGGCTGGGCCTGATCGGCCTGGCCGCCGCGACCGTCATGACCGTCGGCTTCTTCGGCAGCAGCATCCAGCGCACCGTCAAGCGCAATGCGATCCGTTACGGGATGCGCAAGTAGCACCCGGGCATTAAGCTGAAAGCTGGCTCGGGCGAGCGGCCATCGGCAGGTGCAAGTGGATATGCTGGAAGCATGAGTCTTGCACAGCCCATCAAGCGCGTGGTCGCCCCCTTCGAAGTCATCAGCGAGTACGAGCCTGCCGGCGACCAGCCGCAGGCCATCAAGGAGCTGACCGAGCGGATCAACGCCGGCGAGAAGGACATCGTGCTGCTCGGCGCCACCGGCACCGGCAAGTCCGCGACCACCGCCTGGCTGGTCGAGCAGGTGCAGCGCCCCACCCTGGTGCTGGTGCAGAACAAGACCCTGGCCGCCCAGTTGGCCAACGAATTCCGCGAGCTGCTGCCGAACAATGCGGTGGAGTACTTCGTCTCCTACTACGACTACTACCAGCCCGAGGCCTACGTCCCGCAAACCGATACCTTCATCGAGAAGGACTCCTCGATCAACGAGGAGGTCGAACGGCTGCGCCACTCGGCCACCAACTCGCTGCTCACCCGCCGTGACACGATCGTCGTCGCCACCGTCTCCTGCATCTATGGCCTGGGCACCCCCGAGGAATACGTGGCCGGAATGGTCACCGTGCGCCAGGGCGAGGAACTGGACCGCGACGCGATGCTGCGCCAGTTCGTCGCCATGCAGTACACCCGCAACGACATGGACTTCCACCGCGGCACCTTCCGGGTGCGCGGCGACACCGTGGAGATCATCCCGATGTACGAGGAGCAGGCGGTGCGCATCGAGTTCTTCGGCGACGAGGTGGAGGCCATCTACACGCTGCACCCGGTCACCGGCGAGGTAATCCGCGAGGAAACCGAGATGTACATCTTCCCAGCCAGCCACTACGTGGCCGGCGCCGAGCGGATGGGCAAGGCCATCAAGTCCATCGAGGACGAGCTGGCGGTGCGGCTGAAGGAGCTGGAGTCGCAGAACAAGCTGGTCGAGGCCCAGCGGCTGCGCATGCGCACCACCTATGACCTGGAAATGATGGAGCAGATGGGATTCTGCAACGGCATCGAGAACTACTCGCGGCATATTGACGGCCGAGAGGCAGGTTCCGCACCGCACTGCCTGCTGGACTACTTCCCGGACGACTTCCTGCTGGTCATCGACGAGTCGCATGTGACCGTACCGCAGATCGGCGCCATGTACGAGGGCGACATGTCGCGCAAACGCACCCTGGTGGAGCACGGCTTCCGCCTGCCATCTGCGATGGACAACCGCCCGCTGAAGTGGGACGAGTTCCTGGAGCGCATCGGGCAGACGGTGTACCTCTCGGCCACCCCGGGCAAGTACGAGCTGGGCAAGTCCGACGGCTTTGTCGAGCAGATCATCCGCCCGACCGGCCTAGTCGACCCGGAGATCATCGTCAAGCCGACCAAGGGGCAGATCGACGACCTGCTCGACGAGATCCGCACCCGGGTGGACCGCGACGAGCGCGTGCTGGTCACCACACTGACCAAGCGCATGGCCGAGGATCTGACCGATTACCTGACCGAGCACCAGGTCCGGGTGCAGTACTTGCACTCGGACGTGGACACCATCCGTCGCGTGGAGCTGCTGCGCGAGCTGCGCATGGGCTCCTTCGACGTGCTGGTCGGCATCAACCTGCTGCGCGAGGGCCTGGACTTGCCCGAGGTGTCGCTGGTGGCGATCCTGGATGCCGACAAGCAGGGCTTCTTGCGCTCGGCCACTTCGCTGATCCAGACCATCGGCCGTGCCGCGCGCAACGTGTCCGGCCAGGTCATCATGTATGCGGACAAGATCACCGATGCGATGGACCAGGCAATCGAGGAGACCAACCGCCGCCGGGCGATCCAGGAAGCGCACAACAAGGAGCACGGGATCGACCCGATGCCGCTGCGCAAGAAGATCGCCGACATCACCGACCAGCTGGCGCGCGAAGATGCCGATACCCAGGAGCTGCTGAACAACAACCGCTTGGCGAAGAATGCCAAGCGCAGCAAGGCCTCCCCGGCGGTGCGCAAGGATGGACTGGCCGCGGCTCCGGCCGAGGACCTGCTGGGCCAGATCGAGGAAATGACCGAGCAGATGCACGCAGCGGCCGCCGAACTGCAGTTCGAGCTCGCTGCCCGCATTCGCGACGAAGTGTCCGAGCTGAAGAAGGAACTGCGCCAGATGCAGGCCGCCGGCCACGCGTAACCAGGGTGCTGTTCAGCGCAGTGTGGCGACATCCACTGACCCTGTGCGGTTCCTGTGCGCTACACTTGATCACTGGACGTAGGGGAGTATCCCAATGCTGTGAACGTCAACACGCGGACCAATGATGTTCCGCCGGGCGCAGCAGCCGACCAGCACTACGGGTGCCACGAGATTTCGGGCACCGTGCAGGCGGCGGAGAGACTTGCGGCGATTTTGACATACCCTCCAACGAAAGGTCGCTCGTCCGTGGGCACTTCTGGAATTAGCCTTCAATTCGAGATCATCGCACTGGTAGTCCTGTGCGTGATCTTGGCCGCTGACTTACTGTACGTAACGAAGCGTCCGCACATTCCTTCCATGAAGGAAGCTGGCATCTTCGTCAGCATCTACATCGGCTTGGCTATCGCCTTCGGCGGCTTGATCTGGTGGCAGGCCGGCCCGCAGCTCGGCCAGGAATTCTACGCCGGCTGGATCACCGAGTACGCGTTGTCGGTGGACAACCTGTTCGTCTTCATCATCATCATGGCCCGCTTCTCGGTACCGCGAAAGTACCAGCAGGAAGTGCTGATGTTCGGCATCATCATCGCGCTGATCCTGCGCGCGATCTTCATCGTGCTCGGTGCCGCAATCATCGAGCAGTGGTCGTGGGTCTTCTACATCTTCGGCGCCTTCCTGCTGTGGACCGCATGGAACCAGCTCAAGGACGAGGACGAGGACGAGGAAAGCGGCCTGGTCAGCAAGCTGACCAGCAAGCTGCCGATCTCCAAGGACTTCGATGGCGCCAAGCTGCGCACCGTGGTCGACGGCAAGAAGCTGTTCACCCCGATGGTGCTGGTCTTCGTGACCATCGGCATGACCGACCTGCTGTTCGCCTTCGACTCGATTCCGGCGATCTTCGGCCTGACCAAGTCCGCGTTCATCGTCTTCACCGCGAACATCTTCGCGCTGATGGGCCTGCGCCAGCTGTACTTCCTGCTCGGCGGGCTGATGAACCGCCTGGTCTTCCTGAAGCACGCACTGAGCTTCATCCTGGCCTTCATCGGCGTGAAGCTGGTCTTCCACGCCCTGCACGAGAACCAGGTTCCGTTCATCAACGGCGGCGAACCGCTTCACTACGCGTGGCTGGACATCTCAGTTGGCCTCTCGCTGCTGGTGATCCTCGGCGCGATCGTCATCGCCACCGTGCTCTCGCTGTGGAGCCCGTGGGGCAAGCGCGCAGCCGCGAACGCCGAGGCCACCGCAGTGGCCGACGCCGCTGAGCACGCGAAGCACGACTAACCCCGTGTAGCGCGAATAACAGCCCGCCGGGACCGGTTCATTTGAACTGGTCCCGGCGGGTTTTGCGTACCCGGATAGTGTGCCTATGCAGTTCTGCTAAGGTGATTCCCATGAGCGATCCATCAACAGAAGCCAGCGATATTGCCACCGGCGTGGCACTCGCCTCGGGCACCATGTCGCGGCTGCTTGGACGCGCGGCAGGGCAGGGCCGATCGGTCACCGCGTGGCGGGTGCTTTCCACCTTGGACCGCTTGGGTCCGCAACGCGTGGGAGACCTTGCTGTTGAGCAGCGTGTTGCGCAGCCGACCATGACCGGCCTGGTCATCCGCATGGAGAATGACGGGTTGGTGCAGCGCCAGCCGGACCCGAAGGACGGCCGTGCCAGCCTGGTCAGCCTGACTGGCGAGGGCAAGGAAGCGATCGTAGCCTACCGGCAGCGCGCGATCGCTTCGCTGGCAGGCGGCATCGATTCCTTCAGCGCCGAGGAGCGGCAGGTTATGGCGCAGGCGGTGCCGCTGCTGCAACGGCTCAATGGCCAGGTCGCCGCGCAGCTGGACACCCACGGACAGCAGGCTTAATCGGCAACGCGCTTGAATCCTCGGCGGGATTCAAGCGCGTTGCCTGATTGCCATCTCAGCTGACGGATCGGCTCCCTTGTCTAGTCTTCGTTGGACGCGGCCTGGGGATCCTCGCCGTTGGCCATGGCCAGCAGGCGGCGGAAGATCGCCGGGCCGTCATCGCCGATGCCGTCATGGTGGTAGTCCTCGGTCACCCACACCTGCAATCCTGCCACCTGCGAGGCCGTGCGCAGCGATAGCTCACGGTCCACATAGACATCGTCGTGGTAGACCGCCGCGGCCACCGGCACCTTGTTTTTGGCCAGCACGTCCAGGTCGTATAACGGGCCGAAGCCCTCGTGCTCGGCCAGGATGCGGGCCACATCCTCCAAGGGGCGCAAGGCCGGATCCTCGGAGAAATGCCAGCCGTAGATCATCTCGCCGGTCAGCAACGGGGTCGCCGCGTGGTGTGTGAAATCCGGGAACTCCGGCAAGACCTGTTCCGCGGCGAAATTGGTCGCCTCGCCTTGCGCGTAGATGGTTTCGTGCATCAGCGCATAGAGCGGGTTCGATGCGAACGAGGACTGCGCGTTCAGCGCTTCGAGGAAGGCGTCCGAGAGGCGTTCGCCGCCCGGGGTATCGCTGAAGGCCTCCTCGAAGATGTGGTGCAGCAGGTGCACCCGGGTGTTGCCGCCCAGGTACATGCCCAGCATCTGCACCAGCGGGACGGTGACGCGCTGGCCGTTGGGCAGGCGCTCATCGTCATTGGCGCGCACATGCTCGTAGATCCTGTGCAGCGTCTCATAGTCCTCGGGATACCAGGAGAAGTACTCGCGGTTGCGTTCGGCCATGCGCTGGTAGGTGGCACGGTAGACGGTCTTCGCATCGGCATCCAGCGGGGCCAGCCCGCCGGTGACCAGGCAGCGGGTGAGCGACTGCGGGAAGAGCGAGAGATAGGTCAGGGTGCAGAACCCGCCGTAGCTTTGGCCCAGGGTGCTCCATTGCGCGATGCCCAGGTGCTCGCGCAGCGCCTCGGCATCGCGCACGATCGAATCGGCCCGGAAATGCGTCAGGTAGCGTGCCTGGGCCGCCGAGTCCCCGCGCAACGGAAGGGTCTTGCGGTTGGCCGGGGTGGACAGCCCGGTGCCGCGCTGGTCCAGCAGCAGCACGCGGAAGTGCTTGGTGGCTTCGGCCAGCCACCCGGAGAGGGAACCGGGGCGCGGGGACTTGCCGCCTGGCCCGCCCTGCAGGAACAGCAGCCAGGGCTTTGATGAGTCGGTGCTGATCTCGCGGGCGAAGATCGAGATCTTCTCGCCCTGCGGGTCTGCATGGTCCAGCGGGACCACGATGCGATGGTCGGTGACGTCCATGCCGCGGTAATGCCGCATTAGTTTGCTCCTCGGGTGCCAAGTGCGTGCAGTGCTTCGCCGTCCAGGCGGCGTGTGGTCCAGCCGTCCATGGAACCGGCGCCGATCGCGTCGTAGAACTTGATCGCCGGTTCATTCCAATCCAGCACCGACCATTCCAGGCGCTTGTAGCCGCGCTGGACGCAGATCTGCGCCAGGGTGCGCAGCAACGCGGTTCCGGTGCCCGAACCGCGTCGCGCTTCGCGCACGTAGAGGTCTTCCAGGTGGATGCCGTGCTGGCCTTCCCAGGTGGAGTAGGTCAGGAACCACAGGGCCATGCCCTTCAGCTCGCCGGATTCATCCTCGGCCACGTGGGCGAAAACCTGGGGATTGGGGCCGAAGAGGTGCTCTTGCAGATCAGCTACGGTGTTGTGCACCGCATCTGGTTCCTTTTCGTAGTCGGCCAATTCCTGGATCATCTCCAAGATCTGCGGGCAGTCGCCCGGAACAGCTTCACGCACAATACTCATGTGTTCCAGCTTACCTCCGTCGCACCGCTAAATCGTCGGTGACCAGACCTAAGGTTGAATGCATGATGGGTGGACACCACGCGGTGAGCGGCGCAGCCGCATGGTTGGCAATAACGACTCCGGTCACCGTGGGATCGGTGAACCTGGGGCTGGGCACCTTCCAAATGGACCGCTGGGAAACCCTGGCCGGAGCGATCGTGTGCGCAGGTGCCGCCCTGCTGCCCGACGCCGATCACCATTCGGCCACGATCGCCCGTTCACTGCCGCCAATTTCCAGCATCTTCACCCGGATTATCGGTTCTGCTTCCGGCGGGCACCGCAATGGCACCCATTCGCTGATCGGTATCGCCTTCTTCATCTTCCTGGCCTGGCTGGCCAACGGCTGGGATGTGCGAACCGCGGCCCTGGGGACGGTTTATCCGGCGGCGGCGCTGTTCGCGATCCTGCTGATCTCCTTCGCGGTGAAGACCATGAAGTTCATGCCGCCGCTCTTGTGCTGGATTATCGCCCTGGCCGCCGGCACCTTCGTGGGGATGAACACTCCGGCGGAGAACCAGTGGTTCCTGCTGGCGGTGGCCATCGGCGTGATCGCGCACGTGGTGGGGGACATGCTGACCATCGGAGGCTGCAATCTGCTGTGGCCGATCAAGATCGGCTCCCCGCGCTGGTTCCGCCGGATGCCGGTCATCGGCGGTTGCTGGAAGTCCAACGGCCGGGTGGCGCTGCCGATCCTGGCCGAGACCGGCTCCACCTCCGAATGGCTGCTGGCCACGGGACTGACCACCTATGTGGGCATCGCGCTGATCGTCGCCTAGCTGCCCGCAGGCACGCCAGAACATTTTTGGGAGATGGCCTAAGGCCATGGCATGATCCAAACCATGGTGATCCACTACACCCAGCGCATCAGCTGGCCAGATCTTCCTGCCGAACTGCGCGAACTGATTGAATCGCACCTGGGATCGCAAGTCATCACGGCGCATAGCCAATACGGCGGGTTCTCTGCGGGCAGCGCCGACCGGCTGCTCACCGCCGCAGGGCAGAAGGTGTTCGCCAAAGCTGTCAGCCACGGGCTGAATGGCCCGGGCGCCGCCCTGCATGCGCGAGAGGCGGAGATCGCAGCGATGCTCCCGGCTTCGATGCCGGTTCCGAAATTCCTGGGACGGATTCGCTGGGATGACTGGGAGGCGTTGATTTTCGACCAAGCGCCAGGGGTTAACCCGCAGCTTCCCTGGGGTGCCGACGAGCGTATCCGGGTGCTGGACACGCTCGCGCAGCTGGCGGATCAGCAGCCAGCTGGAATCACCAACTTGCTTCCTGCCCTCGAAGTAGATCTGCGCGAGGACGCCAGCGGTTTTGCTCGGATCATGGCTGATGAATGGATTCCTGCAGACCCTTGGTTGGCGCAAAACCTGGAAGCACTCCATGAACTGGCCATCGAAGGAATTGGGGCGCTGGCCGGAAACCAGCTGGTGCACACTGATCTGCGCTCGGACAACATCTTGCTGGGCGAAGATGGGGGCGTGCTTCTGGTCGACTGGCCGTGGGCTTCGCGTGGAGCCGCGTGGTATGACGCGTTGACGGTGCTGGTTGAGGCCAGGATTTTCGATCCGGCACTGGATGCGGACGCCATTGCATCATCCCACCGGATTTTCGCCTCGGCGAGCTCCAATGCTCTGACTGGAGTGCTGGCTGGTTTGGCTGCCTACTATGTTGATGCCGCGCGCAGGCCAGAAGTTCCGGGGCTGCCCACCCTGCGCAGCTATCACGCCAAGCAGGCAACGGCCTGCGTAGCCTGGCTCAAAGCCCGATTGGGGTAATGCTAAGACCTGTTGCTAGCCGGGCATCTCGGCGTTCTCCCCGCGGTAGATCAGGGCAAGGCCGAGGAATATCAGGCCGAATTGGAGAACGGTCGCGACCCATGCGCCGGAAGCAAAGAGTTCCGACCATCCGCTGAGCAGCCCTATCAGGACCAGCAGCAATATGCCTGCTCCAAGCAGGCGCAGCTTGAATCCATTCATGGCCACACCCTACGACAATGCCCGCAACATTGCTACCGGTTTCCGGCAGGATGTTGCGGGCATTGTGTGCGACTAGTCCAGACGTTGGGGCTGGGGCGTTTCCGTGCCGAATCCCATGGAAAGGATCGGCGGCAGGTCGGAATCCAGCCTGGAAAGTACCAGATCTTCCTGTTCAACGAGGTTATCCGGAAGGGCATCCAGCGGGAACCAACGCAGCTGCGCGGCTCGCTCCGGCTCCATAAGTCTCGGTACACCATCCCACTGGCTGGTGCGGAAGAAGAAATCCACGTAGCTGCCAGCTTGCTGGTTACGATGCACCGTGCACAACGGCTGAAGCTGTGCCGGATCGATGTGGATTCCCAGCTCTTCGCCGGCTTCACGCACGGCGGCGGCATGGGCAGCTTCGCCGGGCTCAACATGCCCGGCGGCCGCAGTGCTCCAGTACCCGTCCATGTAGCCGGTTCCTTGGCGCAGCTGCAGCAAAACCTCATCGCGGTGTTGCAAGATGACGTAGCTGATCGCCCGCATCAGTTGTCCAGACGGCCCACGGAGGTCACCTGGACCACCGGTTCGCCTACCTCGTCCGAGTCATCCAGCGAGATGGTGGCGGTGATGCCCCAGTCGTGGTGCTCAGATGGGTCAGCGAAGATCTGGCGCACCTCCCAGGTGCGGTTAGGCAGTTCCTTGACGATGAACAGCTTGGAGCTGCGCCCGGCGGGGCCGTCGTCGATGTCGTCGTGCTCATCGAAGTAGCCATCCATCGCATCGGCCCAGGCATCCGCGTCGAATCCGTTGTGCTCATCGAGTTCGCCCAGCGCCTTGTCTTGCTCGTCAGCGAAGAGCTTCACGCGGCGGAACATCTCGTTGCGGACCATCACGCGGAAGGCCCGGACATTGCTGGTCAGCTTTTCCGGTGCCGGAGGCGGTGCGGTTTCGGTTTCCTCGTGCAGCTCGCCGCGGGAGAGCTCTTCCCACTCGTCGAGCAGCGAGGAGTCGATCTGGCGGATCATCTCGCCCAGCCACTCGATCAGGTCTTCGAGATCCTCGCGCAGAGCATCCTGCGGGACGGTCTGGCGCAGGGCCTTGTACGCGTCGGTGAGGTAGCGCAGCAGCACGCCCTCCGAGCGGGCCAGCTGGTAGTACTGGACGAAATCGGAGAAGCCCATGGCGCGTTCGTACATGTCGCGGACGATCGACTTGGGTGCCAGCTCGAAATCGGCCAGCCACGGCGCGCCGGAGCGGTACTGCTCGAACGCGTTCTCCAGCTTCTCGGCCAGCGGCATCGGGTAGGTGACCTCATCCAGCGCGTTCATGCGGTCGTTGTAGTCCATTCCTTCGGCCTTCATCGCGGCAATGGCCTCGCCGCGGGCCTTCTTCTCCTGGCCGGAGAGCACCTGGCGCGGCTTTTCCAAGGTCGCCTCGATCACCGAAACGACATCCAGCGCGTAGCTGGCGGAATCCGGGTCCAGCAGGTCCAGGGCGGCTAGCGCGAAGGGCGAGAGCGGCTGGTTCAGCGCGAAGTTCTGCTGCAGGTGCACGGTCAGCTCATACCAGTTCCCGTATTCGTCGGGCTGCTCCCGGCGCACCACCACCTCGGTGGCGATCAGTTCTCGCAGGATGCCGATGGCGCGCTTCTTGAGCTTGCGCTGCGCGGCCGGGGTCTCGTGGTTTTCGCTGAGCAGGCGCACAGCGGCCTCGAACGCGTTGTCTTCGCGTTCGAGCAAGTTCAGCAGCATCGAGTGCGAGACCTGGAAGGAGGACTTCAGCGTTTCGGGGGCGGCCTCGACGATCTTCTCGAAAGTCTTCTCGCCCCAGGTCACGAAGTTCTGCGGCGGCTTCTTCTTCGGGATCTGCTTGAGCTTGGACGAGCCCTCGCCATGCTTCTTCAGGGCCTTTTCCATGGCCTTGTGGTTCTCGATCGCATGCTCCGGGGCCTGCACCAGCACGGTGCCTGCAGTATCGAACCCGGCGCGTCCGGCGCGGCCGGCAATCTGGTGGAATTCGCGGGCATTGACGATGCGGGTGCGGGTGCCGTCGAATTTGGACAGGGCGGTGATCACCACGGTGCGGATCGGCACGTTGATGCCCACGCCCAGGGTATCGGTGCCGCAGATGACCTTGAGCAGGCCTGCCTGGGCCAGTTGTTCGACCAGACGGCGGTACTTGGGCAGCATGCCGGCGTGGTGGATGCCAATGCCGTGGCGGACCAGGCGGTTCAGCGTCTTGCCGAATCCTGCGGCGAAGCGGAAGCCGCCGATCATCTCGGAGATCTTTTCCTTCTCCTCGCGCGTGGCCACATTCACGCTCATCAGCCCGGTCGCGCGGTCGATGGCATCGAGCTGGGAAAAGTGCACGATGTAGATCGGGACCTGCTTGGTCTTGATCAGTTCCTCCACGGCTTCCTGCACCGGGTCCATGGAGTAGTAGAAGTGCAATGGGATCGGACGCTCGGTGTGCGCGACCGTGACCGTGGTCTTGCCGGTGCGTTCTTCGAGTTCCTTCTCGAAACGGGTGACGTCGCCCAGGGTTGCGCTCATCAGCAGGAACTGCGCCTGCGGCAGCTCGATCAGCGGAACCTGCCAGGCCCAGCCACGCTGCGGATCGGCGTAGAAGTGGAATTCGTCCATGATCACGCAGCCCACGTCGGCCTTGGAGCCTTCGCGCAGGGCGATGTTGGCCAGGATCTCGGCGGTGCAGCAGATGATCGGGGCGTCGGCGTTCACCGAGGAGTCGCCGGTGACCATGCCGACGTTCTCCGCGCCGAAGATCTTGCACAAGTCGAAGAACTTCTCGGAGACCAGGGCCTTGATCGGCGCAGTGTAGAAGCTGATCTGGTCTCGGGCCATGGCATAGAAGTGCGCAGCGATGGCAACCATGGACTTCCCCGACCCGGTGGGGGTGGCCAGGATGACATTGTTGCCGCCGGCCAGCGCCATCGACGCTTCGTCCTGTGCGGGGTAGAGGCTGATGCCGCGCGTCGCCACCCACTGGCCGAAAGCCTCGTAGATTTCGTCGTCGGATACGTTCTTGGTGTCTGCTGGCAGATAATCGGTGAGCAACATGATGTACCTAGCCTATCGGTTGAGAACTACGACTGGGGGCTGTATGTTGCCTGCGCCTCGGGTTTAGGCTCAGGAACATGAAATGGGATCCGACGAAATACACTGAATTCTCCGACTACCGCGGCCGCCCATACAAGGATTTGCTGGGACAGCTGGCAGGGGTCGAGGCGTCGAAGATCATCGATCTGGGCTGCGGCCCGGGAAATATGACCCGGCTGCTGGCCCGGCGCTGGCCGCAGGCGCAGGTCACCGGCCTGGATTCCTCGCCCGAGATGATCGCGCGGGCTTCGCAAAGCGAGCACGAGGAGAATCTGGGCTTCGCACTGGCCGACGCCACGCAGTGGATCCCTGACGCCGATACGGACCTGCTGTTCTCCAACGCCATGCTGCAGTGGCTTCCTGGGCATCGCGAGTTGCTGGCAGGATGGCTGGTCAACCTAAGGCCCGGTGCGAACGTGGCTATCCAGGTCCCGGGCAATTTCGGTTCACCTTCGCATGCGGTAATGCGCGCAGTGGCCGACAGCCCGAAGTGGTCCGGAAAGCTGGCAGGGGTGCTGCGCCACGACGACGTGGTCGGCGAGCCGGATGAATACCAGCGGATCTTCCTGGACGCGGGGTTCCAGGCTAATGTCTGGGAGACCACGTACCACCAGCTGCTCGCAGGCGAGGACCCGATCCTGAACTGGGTTCGCGGTACCGCGTTGCTGCCCGTTCGGCACGCGCTGGGACAGGAAGACTACCTGGAGTTCGAGAACGACTACCGTGCCGAAGTCTCCGTGCACTACCCGTCGTTCGCTTCGCAGGATGGAACCATCTTGACGAACTTCCCGTTCCGCCGGATCTTCATGGTCGGCCACAAGCTCGGCTGACACCGCTCATCCGGGACGCTGCGGGGCTGCAGGCTCTGGCGTCCGCGGAGCCAAACGCAGCATACTTTCTGTATGCACGCGTACGATGCCTTGCTTGCGGGACCGGAGCACAGCCTGAACCTGGCCCGCTTGCAAGCGGACTTCAATCGGGAATTCTATTCGCGATGCCCACCGGTTGCGGTGGTTGCACGGCGCTTGGAGGCCATGCTGGCAGGAGACCAGTGTTTCGCCATCGTCGCGGGGAACGGACACGGCTAGGTCGGGCATGCGCTGGTCACGCTGCGACCCACAATCTATTTCGACGGGCCGCTGGCCGTGCTCGACGAACTCTACGTCCAACCCGCATTGCGTGGCCGGGGCATCGGCTCGGCCCTCATCGACCGCCTGCTGCAGGAACTGGCGCTGCGCGGAAGCCTGGAACTGCATATCAACGTGGACGAGGACGACACCGCAACTCGGCGCTTCTACGAACGCCACGGGTTCGCCAACAACTTTCCGGGAAGCGACTGGCGGATGCTGTTGTACTACCAGGAGCTGCCGCCGACTAGATATCCGGCGGCAGCTGCTGCAGGCTCCTACCAGCCGCGCTCCAGCCACTCGGGCAGCGAGGGGCGTTCGGCGCCCAGCGTGGTGCCATCACCATGGCCCGGAAGGATCACCGTCTCATCCGGGAACCGGTCGAAGATGCGGGAGGTGACATCGGCATAGAGCGACGCGAAACGCTCTGGATCCTTCCATGTGTTCCCTATGCCTCCGGGGAAAAGACTGTCCCCAGTGAGGATGATGTGCTGTCCGGAAGAATCCGCGAGCGCGAATGCAATGGAGCCAGGGGTGTGGCCACGCAGGTGGATTGCTTCGAGCGTGACCTCGCCCAACTGGATTTGATCGCCATGGGAGAGCGGGTGCGCTACCTGCACTCCGGATTCCTCCAGGATGCCGGCGACATCATCGGCCCCCGCATAGGTTGGGACCGGGTAGGCGGCCACTGCGTCGGACAGGGCGCGCACGTGGTCCCAGTGCTGATGGGTCGTGGCGATCGTGGTGACCTGCACTTCGCCCTTCGGCGTGTCGGCCGCAGCCGCTGCCAGCAAGTCCTGGATGGCCTGGAAGTCATCCGCGGCGTCGATCAATATTTGCTGTCCGCTGGCCTTGTCGGTCACGACGTAAACGTTGTTGGACATGTCCGAAACCGAAATCCAGCGAACACTGAAGTCATCTAGCTGTAGTTCATTCATTCCTCCAGACTACGGTGAAACCGGTCCGTCACACGATAGGCTCGAGAGACATGAAGCACACGACGAAACGGAACATCGCATGACTGAGTTGCCTTTCCTGCGCGTGGACACGGAGTCTACGGTGGCCCCGTACCAGCAAGTCCGCGAGCAAATCCTGACGGCAGTGGCCGAGGGCAAGCTTGCTCCGGGCACCAAGCTTCCCTCGGTGCGCGCGCTCGCCGGCACCCTCGGTTTGGCGGTCAATACCGTGGCCAAGGTGTACAAGGAGCTCGAACTCCAGGGTGCGGTCGTCACCCGCGGACGCCACGGCACGGTCATCCAGGCCGCCGAGGACCGGGCCGAGCAGGAAGTCAGCGATGCCGCCGCAGACCTGGCGCGGATCGCGCAGCAATGGTCCGTGGACGAGGAAACCGCGGTGAAGTACCTCAGGGCAGCTTTCAGCTCGCTGCCCCAATAACGCGACGGCGTCGACCAGTTCGGGCGGCGTGCGCGACACCGGGCAGCCGCGCTCGCCGAGCGCAGGAACAGCAGTACGGAAAATTAACTGTGAGTTGCATCCATTCGCACATGTATTCGAAGCAGTTTTCGATTAGTATTGCGTCGTGGCTATTACTGCAGAGAGCAAGAGAACAGATCTGACTCGCCTGGTCGTCAAGGGGGCCCGCGAGCACAACCTGAAGAACGTGGACATTGATCTGCCGCGTGACGCGATGATCGTCTTCACCGGCCTGTCCGGTTCGGGCAAGTCCTCCTTGGCCTTCGACACCATCTTCGCCGAAGGCCAGCGCCGCTACGTCGAATCGCTCTCAGCCTACGCCCGCATGTTCCTCGGCCAGGTGGACAAGCCGGATGTGGATTTCATCGAGGGCCTGTCGCCAGCGGTGTCCATCGACCAGAAGTCGACCAGCCGCAACCCGCGCTCCACCGTGGGCACGATTACCGAAGTGTACGACTACATGCGCCTGCTCTGGGCGCGTGTGGGCCGTCCGCATTGCCCGATCTGCCACGAACCGATCTCCAAGCAGACTCCGCAGCAGATCGTCGACCAGCTGATGGAGCTTCCGGAGAAGACCCGTTTCCAGATCCTCGCACCGGTCGTGCGCTCGCGCAAGGGCGAATTCGTCGACCTGTTCGCCGAGCTTTCCTCCAAGGGCTTCGCCCGTGCCCGGGTGGACGGTGAAACCATCCAGCTGAACGATCCGCCAAAGCTGGCCAAGCAGGTCAAGCACACCATCGAGGTGGTGGTGGACCGCCTGGCCATCAAGGAAGACGCCCGCCAGCGCCTGACCGACTCCATCGAAACCGCCCTGGGCATTGCCGAAGGCCGCGTGCTGGCCGACTTCGTCGACCTGGACGCGGATGACCCGAAGCGCATGCGCGCGTTCTCGGAGAACTTGGCCTGCCCCAATGAGCACCCGCTGGCCATCGACGAGATCGAACCTCGCACCTTCTCCTTCAATAACCCGTTCGGTGCCTGCTCGGCCTGCTCCGGCATCGGAACCAAGCTGGAAGTCGACGAGCACCTGATCGTACCGGACACCGAGGTCACCCTGGCCGAGGGCGCGATCGCCCCATGGTCGCTGGGCAAGGCCACCACCGAATACTGGAACCGGCTGATCGAGGGCCTGGGCAATGAGCTCGGCTTCACCATGGACACCCGCTGGCAGGACCTGCCGGCCGCCGCCCGCGAAGCGATCCTCAACGGCAAGGACCACAAGGTGGTCGTGCAGTACAAGAACCGCTTCGGCCGCGAACGCAAGTACTCCACCGGCTTCGAGGGCGTCATCTCCTATGTGCACCGCAAGCACCAGGAGACCGAATCCGACCACGCCCGCGACCGCTACGAGCAGTACATGCGCCAGATCCCGTGCCCTACCTGCGGCGGCGCGCGCCTGAACCCGGCATCGCTCTCGGTCTTGGTGGGCGGACGTTCCATTGCCGAGGTCTCCGCCATGGACCTGCGCAGCGCCGCGGAATTCCTCTCGTCGATCGAGCTCAGCGAACGCGAGGCGCAAATCGCCGCGCAGGTGCTCAAGGAAATCGACGCACGCATGAAGTTCCTGCTGGACGTCGGGCTGGAATACCTGACCCTGGAACGCGCCGCCGGCACCCTATCAGGCGGCGAGGCGCAGCGCATCCGCCTGGCCACCCAGATCGGCTCCGGCCTGGTGGGCGTGCTCTACGTGCTCGACGAGCCGTCCATCGGCCTGCACCAGCGCGACAACCGCCGGCTGATCGACACCCTGCTGCACCTGCGCTCGCTGGGCAACACCCTGATCGTGGTGGAGCATGACGAGGACACCATCGCCGAAGCCGACTGGATCGTGGATATCGGCCCGGGCGCCGGCGAGCACGGCGGCGAAGTGGTGCATTCCGGTTCCCTGGAAGACCTGAAGCAGAACACGAAGTCGCTGACCGGCGACTACCTTTCGGGCCGCAAGCAGATCGACATCCCAGCCAAGCGCCGCAAGGTCGACAAGGACCGCAAGCTCAAGGTGGTCGGAGCCAGCGAGAACAACCTGCAGAACATCTCGGTCGAATTCCCCCTGGGCGTGCTGACCGCGGTGACCGGCGTGTCCGGATCGGGCAAGTCCACCCTGGTCAACGACATCCTCTACAAGGTGCTGGCCAATAAGCTCAATGGTGCCAAGCAGGTGCCGGGGCGGCACACCCGCGTACAGGGCCTGGAGCACCTGGACAAGGTGGTCCACGTGGACCAGTCGCCGATCGGCCGCACCCCGCGATCGAATCCTGCCACCTACACGGGCGTTTTCGACCACATCCGCAAGCTGTTCGCGGAGACCAATGAGGCGAAGCTGCGCGGATACCAGCCGGGCCGCTTCTCCTTCAACGTCAAGGGCGGGCGCTGCGAGTCCTGCTCGGGCGATGGCACGCTGAAGATCGAGATGAACTTCCTGCCCGACGTGTACGTGCCGTGCGAGGTTTGCCATGGCGCCCGCTACAACCGCGAGACCCTGCAGGTGCTGTACAAGGGCAAGAACATTGCCGACGTGCTGGAAATGCCGATTGCCGAAGGCGCCGAATTCTTCAGCGCGTTCACCCCGATCGCCCGCCACCTGCGCACGCTCGTAGACGTGGGCCTGGGCTATGTGCGCCTCGGGCAGCCGGCCACCACGCTCTCGGGCGGCGAAGCCCAGCGCGTGAAGCTCGCTGCCGAGCTGCAAAAGCGGTCCAATGGCCGCTCGATCTACGTCCTGGATGAGCCGACCACCGGCCTGCACTTCGAAGATATCCGCAAGCTGCTCAAGGTGCTGCAGGGGCTGGTCGACAAGGGCAATACCGTGCTGACCATCGAGCACAACCTGGATGTGATCAAGTCGGCGGACTGGGTGATCGACTTGGGTCCGGAAGGCGGTTCGGGCGGTGGCACGATTTTGGCCACTGGCACCCCGGAGAAGGTGGCCAAGGTGGCCGATTCGCACACCGGAAAGTTCCTCGCCGAGATCCTGTAATGCCTCGCGGAGAATGTTCGACATATGCAATTTCAGTTATGGATTGCTAACCCGCGTCCGCTTCATGGGAAGATGGCTAGGTGAATATGTCGGTAACAAGTGTGCTCTTTGATCTGGATGGGACCCTCGTGGACCCTGCCGGTGCCATAACTTCGGGTATCCGTCACGCGGTGACCTCCCATGGTTTGGCCGATCCGGGCGAAGCCCGGGTCGAGGCGCTGGTGGGCCCGCCCCTGCAAATCGGCTTGCGTACGCTCGACGGGGTGACCGACGAGAACATCGGCTCCATCATTGCCGCCTACCGCGCCCGGTATGCGGATACGGGCATGGCCGAATCGGTGATCTACCCGGGCATCGTGGCGCTCCTGGACGCGTTGCGATCGGCCGGGATCCACGTCGCGGTGACCACTGCCAAGCCGATCAACATCGCGCGCCAGCTCATCGCCCGAAAAGGGCTGGATGCGCATCTCGACGCGATTCACGGCAATGCGGACGAACACGGGAGCATGGGTTCGAGCAAGACGCACATCGTCGCCGAGGCTTTGGAAAACGGCCAGCTGGACCCGGAGCGCAGCGTCGTGGTGGGGGACCGGCACTACGATTGGGATGCCGCCCGCGAGAATTCGGTGGCATCCATCGGTGTCGCCTGGGGCTTTGCCCAGGGCGATGAACTGCAGCAGGCGGACGCCATAGCCGTGACCGCCCGGGATCTGGCCGTGCTGCTGCTCGGCGCGGAACGGGCAAACACCATTAACTTCGACGAAGACTTCATGCAGGAAGGTGCAAAGTAGATGAGCATCTACACCATGACCCGTTCGTCGATTCGGGGCATCATCCACGGCGTCTGCCGTGCGGAAGTGACCGGGCTGGAGAACGTCCCGAAGGAAGGTGGCTTCATTGTCGCCTCCAACCACCTGTCTTTTTTCGACTCCCTGATCATCCAGGCGCTGACCCCGCGCGACGTGGCGTTTTTCGCGAAGGCTGAATACTTCACCACTCCTGGCCTGAAGGGCAAGATGATGAAGACCTTCTTCGAATCCGTGGGATCCATCCCGGTGCAGCGTGGCGAGCAGGCGGCCTCCGTTGCGGCGCTCGACTCGCTGGTGGAAATCATCGAGGGCGGCTCCGGCATCGGAATCTACCCGGAAGGCACCCGTTCGCGCGACGGCAAGCTTTACCGGGGACGCACCGGCGTGGGCTGGCTGGCGCTGACCACCGGTGTGCCAGTGGTCCCGGTCGGGCTGATCGGCACGGAGAAGCTGCAGCCTGCTGGCTCCAAGGGCTTCAAGCCCGCCAAATTCCAGATCCACTATGGCGAGCCGCTGTACTTCGACCAGCTGGGACGCAAGCACCCGTTGCCGCAGCGCCGCCAGGCCACAGACCGGATCGTGGATGCGATCGCCGAACTGTCCGGCCAGGAACGCGTCGATTCCTACAACCAGCTGCCGCCGGACGCGAAATAGGCCATGGCTGATCCGGCAAGCTACCGTCCGAAGACCTCGGACATACCCACGAAACCGGGCGTGTACCGTTTCCGCGACGAACACGGCCGGGTCATCTACGTCGGCAAAGCCAAGGTCCTGCGCAACCGCTTGACCTCCTACTTCGCCAACCCAGATCGGCTCACGCCCAAAACCCGGGCGATGGTCTTCACTGCCGGGTCCGTGGAATGGACTGTGGTGGGGTCCGAGCTGGAAGCGCTGCAGCTGGAGTATTCCTGGATCAAGGAATACAACCCCCGGTTCAATATCGTTTTCCGCGACGACAAGACCTACCCGTACTTGGCAGTCACGCTCAATGAGAAGTACCCGCGCGCCCTGGTGATGCGCGGTGACAAACGCAAGGGCGTGAAGTATTTCGGCCCGTTCTATCCGGCGAAGGCCATCCGCGAAACCCTCGATACGCTGCTGCGGGTCTTTCCCGTGCGCAGCTGCGCACCCGGCGTGTTCAAGCGTGCCGAAGCCTCGGGCCGTCCGTGCCTCTTGGGCTACATCGACAAGTGCTCAGCCCCCTGCGTCGGACGGATCAGCGAGGAAGACCATCGCCAACTGGCCGATGACCTCTGCACCTTCATGGGCGGCGAGGCGACCAAGTTCACCAAGGCGCTGACCGTGAAGATGCAGGAAGCCGTCGCGGAGCTCGAATACGAGAAGGCCGCCCGCTATCGCGATGACATCGCTGCCTTGAACCGGGTCTTCGAACGCAACGCAGTGGTCCTTGACGACCGGACCGAAGCCGATATCTTCGGCATCCATGGCGATGAGCTGGAGGCCGCCGTGCAGGTCTTCCATGTCCGCGACGGCCGCATCCGCTCGCAGCGCGGCTGGGTCGTTGAAAAGGTCGCAGATACCACCGACGCAGAATTCGTCGAGCAGCTGCTCACCCAGATTTACGCCGATCACGCAGACCGGATTCCCAAGGAAATCCTGGTTCCGGCACTGCCCGAAGACATCGAGGATGTCACCACCTGGCTTACCGAGCTGCGCGGATCCAAGGTCTCCCTGCGCGTCGCCCAGCGCGGCGACAAGGCGGCTTTGGCAGCCACCGTTGTGGAGAACGCGGAACAAGCGCTGCGTCTGCACAAATCGAAGCGCGCAGGCGATATCACCACGCGATCGCTGGCCATGCAGGAACTGCAGGATGCCCTGGGAGCAGAGCAGGCGCTGCTGCGCATCGAATGCTATGATGCGTCGCATACCCAGGGAACCAACGTGGTCGCTTCCATGGTGGTCTTCGAGGACGGTCTTCCGAAGAAGAGCGAGTACCGCAAGTTCTCCATCACCGGCGAGGCCGCACGCGACGATACCGCCAGCATGTACGACGTGATCTACCGCCGCTTCAGCCGCTACCTGAAGGAGAAGGTCGACCCGACGAGTTTCGCCACCGGGGAAGTGGATGAAGCCACCGGCGAGCAGGAAAAGAAGAAATTCTCCTACCCGCCTTCCCTGGTGATCGTCGATGGCGGCCCGCCGCAGGTGGCCGCCGCGCAAAAGGCCATGGACGATCTGGGAATCGATGATATTCCCGTCGTCGGTCTGGCCAAGCGCCTGGAGGAACTGTGGCTGCCGGATGATCCGTTCCCGGTGATCCTGCCGCGAGCTTCCGCCTCGCTGTATCTGGTCCAGCGGCTTCGTGACGAGGCCCACCGTTTCGCGATCACCTTCCATCGGGCCAAGCGGGCCAAATCGATGATCGCTTCCGATCTGGATGCGATCCCGGGCCTGGGCAAGGCCAAGCAGGCCGCCCTGCGCAAGCACTTCGGATCGATGAAGAAGATCCGGGCCGCAAGCGTCGCCGAACTGATGGAAGTGCCCGGCGTCGGTGAAAAACTTGCTACTTCCATCAAAGAGTCCCTAGAAGACGCTTCATTAACCGGTGTGAATATGACTACCGGCGAAATTGTCGACTAGCCTTGTGATATGACCGCTGAGTATGAAGCTGTAAAACCCCCTGAGTCCGAACTCGTGATCGTGACAGGCATGTCAGGTGCCGGTCGCACCACCGTCGCGCATGCTCTGGAAGACCAGGGCTGGTACGTGGTGGAGAACCTTCCACCGGCCATGCTCGGACCCCTGACCGAGATGATGAGCCGCTCGCAGGGTTCTATCCCGAAGATGGCTGTCGTGATGGACGTGCGCTCCAAGGAAATGTTCCCGGAGATCCGCGACGCGTTGGCGAACCTGACGGCCAGCGGAGTGAAATTCCGGCTGGTCTACCTGGACGCCAGCGACGAGGTGCTGATTCGCCGCTTCGAGCAGGGACGCCGGCCGCACCCGCTGCAGGACGACGGCCGCATCGTCGACGGCATCAAGCGCGAACGCGGAATCACCGACCAATTGCGCGAAGCCGCCGAAATCATCCTGGACTCCACGACCATGTCGGTGCACGACCTGGCGCGTGCAGTCAATGAGCTGTTCAGCGAATCCGGGCCGATCATCCTGCGCATCAACGTCATGAGCTTCGGCTTCAAGTACGGCTTGCCGGCAGACGCCAACTACGTGGCAGACGTCCGCTTCATTCCCAACCCCCACTGGGTTCCTGAACTGCGCCCGCAGACGGGCAAGGACAAGGAAGTCTCGGACTATGTCCTCAGCCAAGAAGGCACCAGCGAGTTCATCACGAACTACCTGAAGGCGCTTGAACCAGTCTTCGAGGGCTACCGCCGCGAGAATAAGCATTACGCGACCATCGCCGTGGGCTGCACCGGCGGCAAGCACCGCTCGGTGGCAACCACCATCGAGCTGGGCCGGCGGCTAGCACAGTTCCCGAACGTACGGGTGAACATCAGCCACCGAGATCTGGGGCGTGAGTAGGAGCAATGGCCTTTGCCACAGGTCCGATCCCGATCCAGGGACTGACGCGAAGCGATGATTACCGCAACCCATCGGTGGTTGCCTTGGGCGGGGGACATGGCTTGTCCTCCTCGCTTTCTGCCCTGCGTCGCCTGACTACCGACCTCACCGCCATCGTTACGGTGGCCGATGACGGCGGCAGCTCCGGGCGCCTTCGGGGCTCGTTCGATGTGCTGCCCCCGGGCGACTTGCGCATGGCCTTGGCTGCGCTGTGTGATGACAACGACTGGGGTCGGACCTGGCGCGATGTCATGCAGTACCGCTTCGAATCGACCGAAAACATCGAAGAGCCCTTGAACGGCCATGCCGTTGGCAACCTGCTGATCCTTGCCCTCTGGGAGTTGCTCGACAACCCGGTAGCTGGGCTGCGCTGGGCCGGAGCGCTGCTCGGTGCCCGCGGCCAGGTCCTGCCGATGAGCACCGTTCCGCTGTCCATCCATGGCGAGGTACTCGAATCGGACCCGGTGAACGACACCTTGGTGCGCCGCCGCATCGATGGGCAGGCCAAGCTGGCCCGCGCCGGATCTGGCGGTCTGGTCACCAATGTCTATCTGGAGCCATCCGATGCGCCGGCCTGCTCCGAAGCGCTGGAATCCATCGATCTGGCGGACTGGGTGATTCTTGGTCCCGGATCCTGGTACACCTCGGTGCTGCCGCATCTGCTGCTGCCAGATATGCGCCAGGCGCTGACATCGACAACAGCCAAGAAGCTGCTGACCATGAATCTGGCCTTCGACACCGCCGAGACCGCCGGGATGGATGCCGCCGCGCACTTGGAGGTGCTGGTCCGCTACGCACCCGAGATCAAGTTCGATGCGATTATTGCCGACGAATCCAAGATTCGTAACAAAGAGCGATTTGAGCTGGCAGCGCAAAAACTCGGCGCGCGGGTCTTTTTTAGTACAGTAGGAGTATCTGACGGTCGTGCCGTGCACGACCCGTTGCGACTAGCGGCGGCCTATCATGAGGTGTTTACCGCGATCGGATCTTAGGAAGATCCAAGTAAGGGAGTTTGATTCATGGCATTGACGGCTTCCGTCAAAGACGAGCTGTCGCGGGTAGAGATTCGCAAGCCGTCGGTTCGCAAGGCCGAGGTTTCGACCATGCTGCGCTTCAGCGGCGGACTGCATATTGTCTCCGGGCGAATTGTCATCGAAGCAGAAGTGGATCTGGCAGCGACCGCCCGGCGGTTGAAGATCGCTATTGGCGAGCTGTACGGGCACGATGCCGAGATCGTAATGGTTTCCGGTTCTGGCATCCGCAAGGGGAGCCGCTACATCGTGCGCGTGTCCAAGGATGGAGAAGTGCTGGCCCGCCAGACTGGCCTGCTTGATCAGCGCGGCCGGCCGGTACGCGGCCTGCCCTCGGTCATCGTCAACGGTTCCACCGCCGACGCCGAAGCGGTATGGCGAGGCGCATTCCTGTCCCATGGTTCGCTGACCGAACCAGGACGCAGTTCCGCATTGGAAATTACCTGCCCTGGACCGGAAGCAGCATTGGCCCTGGTCGGTGCGGCTCGCCGCCTGGGTCTAACGGTCAAGGCCCGCGAGGTGCGCGGCGTTGACCGTGTAGTGATCCGTGATGGCGATGCCATCGCCCAGCTGCTCACCCGCATGGGCGCCCACGATGCGCTGATGGTTTGGGAAGAACGCCGCATGCGCAAGGAAGTGCGCGCCACCGCCAACCGCTTGGCGAACTTCGACGACGCCAACCTGCGGCGCAGTGCCCAGGCGGCGGTCGCTGCCGGGGCGCGCGTCGAGCGTGCGTTGGGAATCTTGGGCGACGAGGTTCCAGAGCACCTGCGCTATGCGGGGCTGCTGCGCCTGGAGCACAAGCAAGCCTCCTTGGATGAGCTCGGCCGGATGGCCGAACCGCCAATGACCAAGGACGCCATCGCTGGCCGAATTCGCCGCCTCTTGGCTATGGCGGATAAAAAGGCGAGCGATCTGGGAATACCCGGTACGGAGTCCAGCGTTCCAGGAGAAGAACTGGAACACTAAAAATGTCCCCGCGGGAGCCCTCCCGTGGAGATTCAACCAATTGAGAAGATTGAGGAGAATCATGGCTGTTTATTCACTGCCAGAACTGCAGTACGACTACGCTGCACTGGAGCCGAACATCTCGGCTCGCATCATGGAACTGCACCACTCCAAGCACCACGCAACCTACGTTGCAGGCGCAAACTCGGCACTGGAGCAGTTGGCTGAAGCTCGCGAAAAGGGCGAATTCGGCAACATCCCGAAGCTGTCCAAGGACTTGGCTTTCCACCTGGGCGGCCACACCAACCACTCGATCTTCTGGAACAACCTGTCCCCAGAAGGCGGCGACAAGCCTGAGGGCGAGCTGGCAGCTGCCATTGATGACTTCTTCGGTTCGTTCGACGCATTCCGCGGCCACTTCACTGCTGCTGCCATGAGCCTGCAGGGCTCGGGCTGGGCAGTCCTGGCCTACGACGCACTAGGCGGCCAGCTGGTCATCGAGCAGCTGTACGATCAGCAGGGCAACATCCCAGTGGCAACCACCCCGCTGCTGATGCTGGACATGTGGGAGCACGCATTCTACCTGGACTACGTCAACGTCAAGGCAGACTACGTCAAGGCCTTCTGGAACATCGTGAACTGGGCAGATGTCCAGGCGCGTTTCGAAGCCGCACGCAACGGTGCAGCATCGCTGATCGTACCGGGCAAGTAATACTTATCTGGTAAGTTAGCTCACATTCTCCGCTGATATAGCGTAGTATGTTTCTAGTGTGTTGCGGATCCCAGCTCCGGCTGGGATCCGCAAGCACGGCACAACGGAGTGTCCTCTTAAAGAAGGCCACCTCCGCTAGTGCGCGGTCGTGGCATCGTCATCCCATTTAGAGGAGATAGTCACGTGACAACTCGTGTTGGAATCAATGGTTTCGGTCGCATCGGACGCAACTTCCTGCGTGCAGTACTGGCCCATAAGGCAGACATTGAAATCGTCGCCGTCAATGACCTTGGTTCAATCGATTCGCTTGCTCACCTGGTGAAGTTCGATTCCGTGCTCGGCCCAGTGGGCGAGCCGGTATCCGTAGACGGCGATACCATCGTCGTGGGAGAACGCCGCATCAAGGTTCTGTCCGAGCGCGAGCCAGCCAACCTGCCCTGGGGCGAATTGAAGGTTGATGTCGTAATTGAGTCGACCGGATTCTTCACCAACGCAGAAGACGCCAAGAAGCACGTAGCTGCTGGCGCGAAGAAGGTCATCATCTCGGCTCCAGCCAAGAATGAAGACATCACCATCGTGATGGGCGTCAACCAGGACAAGTACGATCCTGCAAACCACGCCATCATCTCGAACGCATCCTGCACCACCAACTGCCTGGCTCCAGTGGCCAAGGTGCTGAACGACGAATTCGGCATTGTTGACGGCCTGATGACCACCATCCACGCCTACACCGCCGATCAGCGCCTGCAGGACGCGCCGCACAGCGATCCGCGCCGTGCCCGCGCCGCAGCGCTGAACGTCATCCCTACCTCCACCGGTGCCGCCAAGGCCATCGGCGTGGTGCTCCCAGAACTGAAGGGCAAGCTGCACGGTTACGCTATGCGCGTACCAGTTCCCACCGGCTCGGCCACCGACCTGACCGTGAACCTGGCCCGCACCGCAACTGTGGAAGAAATCAACGCGGCCTTCGAGAAGGCTGCCGCCGAAGGCGCATTGAGCGAATACCTTGAGTACTCAACCGATCCGCTGGTTTCCTCGGACATCGTGACCAATTCCCACTCGGCAATTTTCGACTCCGGCCTGACCACCGTAATGGGCAACAGTGTCAAGGTCGTCGCGTGGTACGACAACGAGTGGGGTTACTCATCTCGGCTCGTCGATCTCGTTGAATTCGTGGGATCCAGCCTCTAGTCGATAACCTAGAGACATGTCTTCTCACACCATTGACGAATTGATCGCTGACAACGGCGTCCGCGGACGGTACGTTCTGGTCCGCAGTGACCTGAACGTGCCGCTCGACGGTGCAACTGTGACCGATGATGGCCGCGTCCGCGCGTCGCTGCCAGTCATCAGCAAGCTGGCCGAGGCCGGCGCAAAGGTCATCGTGATGGCCCACCTGGGACGCCCCAAGGGCCAGGTCGATGCCAAGTACTCCATCGCTCCAGCAGCGAACCGCCTGAACGAACTGGCTGACTTCGACGTAATTGTCGCCGAAGACGTGGTGGGCGACTCTGCCCGCCAGGCTGCGGCAAACCTCGAAGAAGGCTCGGTTCTGGTTCTGGAGAACGTCCGCTTCGATGCCCGTGAAACGTCCAAGGACGATGCGCAACGCGCAGAGTTCGCCAAGGAGCTGGCTGCGCTGACCGGCGAGAACGGCGCCTACGTGAACGACGCTTTCGGCGCCGTGCACCGCAAGCACGCTTCGGTCTACGACATTGCCAGCCTGCTGCCGAGCTACCAGGGCGACCTGGTGGCTACCGAGGTCAAGGTCCTCAAGACCCTGACCGAGGCGCCGAAGCGCCCCTACGTGGTGGTGCTTGGCGGGTCCAAGGTCTCGGACAAGCTCGCTGTCATCGACAACCTGCTGGGCAAGGCTGATCAGCTGCTGATCGGCGGTGGCATGGCGTTCACCTTCCTCAAGGCGCAGGGCCACGCCATTGGCGGCTCGCTGCTTGAAGAAGACCAGATCGCCACCTGCCAGGAGTACCTGAAGCGGGCCGAGAAGCTCGGCTGCGACATCATCGTGCCTAGCGATGTCGTTGTGGCAAGCAAGTTCGGTGCCGATGCTGAGCATGAGGTGCTGGCGGCAGACAAGATCGAGGAAGCCAGCTTCGGCTCCAACGGCCTTGGTCTGGACATCGGTCCGAAGTCCGCTGAACTGTTCGCAAGCTACATCACCAGCGCCAACACCGTGTTCTGGAACGGCCCAATGGGCGTCTTCGAGATTCCTGCTTTCGCTGAAGGTACCCGTACCGTCGCGCAGGCTCTGGCGGACTCGGAAGCGTTCAGCGTAGTAGGCGGTGGCGATTCGGCCGCGGCTGTCCGCGCGCTGGGTTTCTCGGAGGATGACTTCGGCCATATCTCCACCGGTGGCGGTGCTTCGCTGGAGTACCTCGAAGGCAAGACCCTGCCGGGTGTTGCCGCATTGGAAGGCTAAGAATGACCATTTCGCAGAACGGCGCTTTTGTACGCCAGCCGCTGATTGCCGGCAACTGGAAGATGAACATGGACCACGTACAGGGGATCACCCTGGTGCAGAAGCTGGCGTGGACCCTGAAGGACCACGAACACGATTACGATCGTGCCGAGGTCGCTGTGTTCCCTCCGTTCACCGACATCCGCGGCGTGCAGACACTGACCCTGGGCGACAAGCTGGACATCGTCTACGGTGCCCAGGATCTGTCGGCGCAGGATTCAGGCGCGTACACCGGTGAAATCTCGGGCCAGTTCCTCAAGAAGCTCGGTTGCACCTACGTTTTGGTAGGCCACTCCGAGCGTCGCGAGTACCACAACGAGACCAACCAAGTGATCGCCGCCAAGCTGGCTGCCGCGTACCGCCACGAGCTGACCCCGATGCTCTGCGTCGGCGAAGGCCTGGAAGTGCGCAAGGCCGGCGAGCACGTGGCTTTCACCTTGGAACAGTTGGCGCAGTCGCTGGAAGGCGTTACCGCTGAGCAGGCCGCAAACCTGGTCATCGCCTACGAGCCGGTGTGGGCCATCGGTACCGGTGAAGTTGCGGGACCGGCCGACGCGCAGGAAATGTGCGCCGCGATTCGCGGTGCGCTGGCCGAGCGCTTCGGAGCGGAGATTGCCGAGAAGACGCAACTGCTCTATGGCGGTAGTGTTAAGGCAGCAAATGCCGCATCGATCATGCGCGAACGCGATGTCGATGGCGTGTTGGTTGGCGGTGCCAGCCTGGATGCCGAGGAATTTGCTAATATTGTCAGGTTCGAGCATCATCTCGTCACCGACTGAATCTAGCTAAGGAACCGTCGACTTGGATATTATCAAGATCATTCTGCAGGTATTGCTGGGCATCACAAGCGTCCTGCTCACCCTTTTGATCCTTTTGCACAAGGGGCGTGGTGGCGGTATGTCCGACATGTTCGGCGGCGGCATGACCAGCTCCATGGGATCTTCAGGTGTTGCCGAGCGCAACCTGAACCGGATCACCATCGTTCTCGGTCTGATCTGGGGTGCCGTGATCATCGGCCTTGCCCTGGTGCTTCGATTCAGCGTCGAAGCCTAGGCGGCACCCTTCCGCAGCAGCCAAGAGGCGCCTTCCACATCACGTGGAGGGCGCCTCTTGCGCGTCATCAGGCCAGTTGCCCGAATTTCTCCGTATCGGCAATCGAGCCGAGCACGAGAATCTTGTCTCCGGTGCTAAGGACGGTGTTGCCGTCCGTGTTCTGCCATTCCCCGGCAGCATTGGTCGTGGCCGCGATGGTCACCCGGTACTTGTTGCGCACCGCCGCATCGCTGAGCTTCACCCCATGCAACGTGGCTGGCGCGCTCATTTTGACCATGGCATAGCCTGGATCGACCTCCAGGTAGTCCATCATGGATCCGCGCACCAGGTGGGCAACACGCTTGCCCATGTCCTTCTCCGGGTAGACGATGTGATGGACCCCCAGCTGCTCCAGGATCAGTCCATGCCGATCATCTTGCGCCTTGGCCCAGATCTGCGGGATCCCCATGCTGACCAAGAGCGAGCAGCACAGGATGGATGACTGCAGGTGGCTGCCCACGGCCACCACCACACGATCGAATTCGTGGATCGATAGCTGTTCCAGGACTTCGCGGCTTGATGCGTCGGCACGGACCACCTGGGTCAATTCGCCATTCAGCGACTGGACGTTGTTCTCGTGCACGTCGATGCCCAGAACTTGGGTGCCCGACTTCATCAGTTCCAGGGCAAGGGATTCTCCGAAGCGCCCGAGCCCGATCACCGCCACGGAGTGAGCTTTGGGCAGTCCCTTGGCATCATTGCGAAAATTCAGTAGCTTAGCCAATTGAAGGCCTTTCCTTGGGGAGTTCATAGAGCGCTTTTCGATCGCGCAGGGCAAGCGCGGAACCCAGCGAGAGGACACCGACGCGGCCGAGGTACATCAACGCGATGAGAATGCCTTTGGCGGGATCCGGCAAGTCCGGGGTAATGCCCGTGGACAGCCCGACGGTGCCGAAGGCCGAGGTGGCTTCGAAGAGACAGCGGTCCAGGGAATAGTTGGTGAGCAGCAGCAGGCCCATCGTGCCGGCGAACACCGCCGCGACGCCCAGCAGCGCCACCGTGATGGCTTGGCGGTGCACCGAGCGGGAGAGCCGCTTGCCCAGGACGTTGACTGCGGTCTCGCCGCGCAGCTCGGTCAAGATGATGAACAGCAGGATCGCGGCCGTGGTGATCTTGATGCCGCCGGCGGTGCCGGCCGGTCCGCCGCCGATGAACATCAGCACATCCATGCCCAGCCATGAGGCTGGATGCATCGCGCCGATGTCGATGGAGTTGAAGCCTGCGGTGCGCGTTTGCACAGATTGGAAGAATCCGGCCAGGATCCGCTGCGCAGGTTCGAGCTCGCCGAGAGTCTTCGGATTGGTCCATTCCATAGCGGTGATGAAGATGGTGCCGCCAACCAGCAGCAATGCGGTCATCAGAAGAACCAGACGGGTGTTCATGCTCCATTTCAGCGTGTTCCGCCAGTGCTGCCTCAGCTGGACCAGGACCGGGAAGCCCAGGCCGCCAAGGATGATGGCGAGGCTGATAGGGATGCAGAGCCACGGGTCAGCGACGAAGTCCATCAGGTTATTCGAATACAGGGCGAAGCCCGCGTTATTAAAGGCCGAGACTGCATGGAATGCGCCATGCCAGATCGCACCGGCTGGATCGTCGCCGTAGGCCAGCCCGAAGCGGATGGCTAAGATGGCCGCCACGACGGATTCGATGGCCAGCGACAGCTTGATGATCATCAATGCGGCGGTGCGCACATCTTCGCCCGATACCGCGGAGCTTTCGCGTTGGGTGGATAGCCGGGTGAGGTAGCCAATGCGGCCGATGACCAGCATGCTCAGCAGCGAGGCAATCAGCATCAGGCCCAGGCCGCCGGCCTGGATCAGGATGAGGATGACGAGCTTGCCGAAGAGGGTGTAGTGGGTTGCGGTGTCCAAGACAGTCAGGCCGGTCACGCACACCGCTGACGTGGCAGTGAAGATCCCGTCGACCAAGGATGTGAAGACGCCTTGGGTATTGGCTGCCGGGGAGGACAGGAGCAATCCGCCAACGAGAATCGCACCGGCGAAGGCAAATGCTACTGCGCGTGCCGGTTTGGCCAGCACGCTGTGCTGCGCGGCCGGCCGGGGCGCGGGAAAATTCATGGAGATCGCAATCGTAGGAATAACGTCTCGCGAAACCGTGGGACGAGGAGTACGAAGGAAATACTACCCCCGGAAAAACGGGTGTCAATGGTGATTCCCGTCACCGATGGCGGTGCCGGCCAGGCCGCCACGGGAGAGCTTGAACCGGCGGCCGCGCAGTATCTGCGCGGCTGCCGGCAAGCCGAGGGCATCGCTAGCTGCCGAGCAGTTCCACGACGCGCTGCGCGGTGCCCCAGGACAGGGTCACGCCGGCGCCTCCATGGCCGTAGGCGGCAATGACGGGCACCGCATGCCCCTCGATGCGCTCCAGGCGGATCGTCTCGCGTGCCGGGCGCAGCCCCACCTTGTGCTCCAGGATCTCGCAGCCTTCCAGTTCCGGGACGAGGCCGATCGCACGGCTGAGCATCTCGGTGGCGGTCTGCGGGTCGGCTTCGAGGTTGAAATCGTGGTCCACGTCGGTACCGCCAACGATGATGTCATCGCGGCGCGGAATGATGTAGCTGACGCCTTGCGGATGCTCGTCATAGCAGAGCCAGTCGGACAGTCCTGCGGTGTTGGCCAGGCGGATCACCTGGCCGCGGATGGGGTAGACGCTCTGGTCGTCCCCGGTGAGCTCGCCGCCGCGCAGGCCGGCTGCCAGCACGACGGTGTCGGCATCGTCCTTCAGCTCGTCGAAGGAGCGGACCGTGCGCCAGATGAACTGCACGCCCAAGGCCGCGGTCTGTGCTTGCAGCCAGGACAGGTAGGTGGGCATGGTGATCACCGGCACCGTGGCATGCATTCCGGCGGCCGCAATCGGCGGGATGGCTTCTGCCGGGGCTTCGGCGGCGTTGGTGACGATCTTCGCCCAGGAGCGGTCTTCGTCCGCCGAGCCCTCCAAGTTCAGCCCGTAACGCAGATCGATGCCGGTTTCCGCGATGCCCGACAGCTGCTCGAAGCGTGCCAGGGAACGGGCGAGCAGCAGGTCGGCAGCTTCGGAGTTCTCCGAGTGGTAGGGGAACCAGATGGCGGCGGCCACCGCGGACACCGTCTGCTGCGGCTGCTGGTCGGCGATCGCGGTGACCTGGTGGCCGGCGGCGGCCAGCTCGTGGGCGGTGGACAGGCCGATGACCCCGGCACCGATCACGGTGACCTTGCGGGGCTGCGCTGCTTCGGGCAACGGTGCGGAAAGCATGGAATCCTCTCGGGCAGGTGGTGCTGGAAAAGCGAAGTCCGGTGCCGCGAGCCCGCCATTGGCAGGATCGCGGCACCGGCGATGAGGTGTTGGCTAGAGCAAGGTGGCCGCGGCGCGGTCGATGATCCAGCGGGTAGCTTCAGTGCCGTGCACGGCCGAAGCAGGGACGGCAACCTCGTTGACCTCGTGCTGCGCGGCGGCCAGTGCCGGGGCCTTCTCGGCGCCGGCCACGAGCAGCCATACCTCCTTGGCGGTGTTGATCGTGCCCATGGTGAGCGTGACGCGGTCCGCCGGCGGCTTGGGGGAGTCGTGGACTGCGATGACTCCTGGCTCATCCGACCGGGTGTGGTTGGGGAAGAGCGAGGCGACATGCGAGTCCGGGCCCATGCCGAGCATCAGCACATCGAAGGCCGGATTCAGCGCGCCTTCTTCGGCTTCCTCGGCCAGCTGGCGGGCGTAGGCTGCGGCGGCCTGCTCTGCTGTCCCGTACTGGTCGCTGGCGCCCATCGCGTGCACGGTGGCGCGGTCCAGCCCCAGGTCGTCGAGCGCGTCGAACAGGGCGGCCGCTTGGCGCACATTGCGGTCAGCCGAATCGGAGGCGACGAAACGCTCGTCGCCCCACCAGAAGTGCACCTGCGACCAATTGACCGAGGTCTTGGCGGGGTTGGCCGCGACGGCTTCCAAGGCGGCGATGCCCAGCGAACCGCCGGTGACCACCACATGGGCGACACCGCGGGCCGCCAGCGCATCGGCGATCGTGGTGATCAGCCGGGCGGCGATGGCGTGGGCGGTAGCCTGTGCATCCTCGTGGATGAGAATCTGCCTAGCGATCACTGGATCTGATGCTCCTCAGGTTGGTCAGGGCCAGGCCCTTCGTGATGACCTCGCCGAAGACGTCGTCGGCGTCCAGGCGGCGCATCTCCTCGGCCAGGCATTCTGCCACCGAACGCCGCGGCAGCGAGATGCGCTGCGGCGCGCTGCCGGGCAGGTACAGGTGGGCAACCGCGCCGGAGGGGCGCGAGAGCTCCACGTCGCCGGCTTCGCGGGCGAGCCGGACGCTGGAGAGCCCGCCGTTGGACTTGTCCGCGGCGATGGTCACCGGGACGTCCAGGCACAGGGTCAGCCAGGCCGCCAGCAGGGTGGTGGACGGCGAATTGTCCGAGCCCTTCACGGTGATGGCGGTCAGCCCGTCGGTGCCGATCAAGTCGATGATGCTCGCCAGCTGGGCACGCCACAGGGTCAGCCGGGTCCAAGCCAGGTCGGTGTCTCCGGCCCGGTAGGTGGCAATGCGGCTGAACAGCGCGGCGGTCGGGTCTTCGGTCTCCGCCGAATCCGTGATGCGGCGGTGCGCCAGCCTGCCTAGCGCGGTGCCGGCTGGATCCTGCGGCACCCCATGCGGCCACCAGGCCACGATTGGTGCATCGGGCAGCAGCAGCGCGGAGATCAGCGCCTCGTCGGCCACGACATCCGGGCCGTAGGTGCGCATCACGATCACTTCGGAGGCGCCGGCGTCCCCGCCCACGCGGATCTGCACGTCCAGGCGGTTGGCCTCGGACTTGTTGCCGCGCACCACCACGATGATCCGGCAGGGGTGCTCGCGGCTGGCCAGGTTGGCCGCCTCGATCGCGTTCTCGGCGAAGCCCTCGCGGGTGATGACCACCAGGGTCAGCACGCGGGACAGCGCCACCACGCCGTGGGTGCGGCGCGAGGAGATCAGCTTCTTGGCCACCTTGGAGGTGGTGGTGTTGGGAAGATCGATCATCATGGTCGTCGCCACGTCCTTCCATCCTTGGCCATCAGCTCGTCGCTGCTTTCAGGTCCCCAGGAGCCCGGAGCGTAGGGATCCGGCTGGGTGGGCAGCGAGGCCCAGTACTCCTCGAAAGGATCCAGGATGCGCCAGGACTGCTCGACTTCCTCGTGACGCGGGAACAACGGCGGTTCGCCGAGCAGCACGTCGAGGATCAGCCGTTCATAGGCTTCGGGGGAGGACTCGGTGAAGGCGTTGCCGTAGCCGAAGTCCATGGTCACGTCGCGGATCTCCATCTGGGTGCCGGGCACCTTGGAGGAGAAGCGGATGGTCGCGCCCTCATCGGGCTGCACGCGGATCACGAAGGCGTTCTGGCCGAACTCGTCGTCCTCATGGTCGGTGAACAACAGGTTCGGGGCCTTCTTGAACACCACCGCGATCTCGGTGACGCGCCGGCCCAGGCGCTTGCCGGCACGCAGGTAGAACGGTACGCCGGACCAGCGGCGGGTGTTGATCTCCAGCTTGACCGCGGCATAGGTCTCGGTCTTGGACTTCGGGTTGAAGCCCTCCTCGTCGAGGAAGCCGACGACCTCTTCGGCGCCCTGCCAGCCGGAGGTGTACTGGCCGCGGGCGCTGGCCGCCCCCAGGTCCTCGGGCAGCTTCACCGCGGTGAGCACCTTTTCCTTCTCGCTGCGCAGGTGGTCGGCGTCGAAGGAGATGGGCTCCTCCATGGCAGTCAGCGCCAGCAGCTGGAGCAGGTGGTTCTGGATGACGTCGCGGGCGGCGCCCACACCGTCGTAGTAGCTGGCCCGGCCGCCGATGCCGATGTCCTCGGCCATGGTGATCTGCACGTGGTCCACGTACTTGTTGTTCCACAGCGGCTCGAACATCTGGTTGCCGAAGCGCAGCGCCAGCAGGTTCTGCACCGTTTCCTTGCCCAGGTAGTGGTCGATGCGGAACACCGCATCCGGCGGGAACACCGACTCGACGATGGAGTTCAGCTCGCGCGCGCTGGCCAGGTCGTGGCCGAAGGGCTTCTCGATGACCACGCGTTCCCAGCCGGGGTTCTTGTCCTGGGCCAGCTTGTGCTCCGAGAGCTTCTGGCAGACGACCTCGAACCAGCTTGGCGGGATCGAGAGGTAGAAGGCGTGGTTGCGGCCGGTGGAGCGCGATTCGGCCAGCTCGTCCAGGGTGGCGGCAAGCTGCTCGTACGCGCCGTCATCGTCGAAGGCGCCGGAGATGAATCGCATGCCGGCCGCCAGCTGGGCGAAGACAGTTTCGTTGAAGGGGGTGCGGGCGCTGGCCAGGATCCATTCGCGGGCCTGGTCGGCGAAGTCCTGCGCCGTCCAGTCGCGGCGGCCGAAGCCGACGATCGCGAAGTTCGGGGGCAGCAGGCCGCGGTTGGCCAGGTCGTAGACCGCTGGCATGAGCTTCTTGCGGGCAAGGTCGCCGGTGATTCCGAAGAACACCAGCGCGCCCGGACCGGCAATGCGGTTAAGCCGCCGGTCGCGGGCGTCGCGTAGTGGATTGCTCATTCGTGCCTTACTTCGCTGCCTCTAGCAGGGCGGCGATTCCCGCCGCGCGGTCCGTGAGGTTCACGCGCAGCACCGGACGGTTGTGCTCGGCGTCGGCCAGCACCGCGCCGTCGCCGATCGCCTGGGCGGTGATCAGCCCGCCGAAGGTGTACGGACGGCCAGGGATCTCAAGGTCTTCCTGGTGATCCGCGGTGACCTGCAGGAACACGCCCTGTGCCGGGCCGCCCTTGTGGTACTGGCCGGTGGAGTGCAAGAAGCGCGGGCCCCATCCGAAGGTGACCGGACGGCCGGTCTTCTCAGCCAGAGCATCGCGCAGCGCTTCGAGCTGCTGGTCGGCGGTGCGATCCAGGTAGGCCTGGATGGCGAGGTAGCCATTGTCCGGCAGCTGCGCGGTGAGCGCATCCAGGGCTGCTTCCAGGTTCGCGGCCTCGGTGCCGTAGAGCTCGACCGGGCCGTCCACGGCATCCGGTGCGCTCTGCGCCGGCGCTTCGAGCATGGAACGCGCGGCCACCTTCGCGGCCTCGACATCCGGCTGGTCGAACGGGCTGATGCCCAGCAGGTAGCCGGCCACGGCGGTGGCGTACTCGAAGATCATGAACGCGGTGCCCAGCGGCGCGCTGAAGTGCACCGCGGTGGAGTCCTCGTCGATTTCCTCCGGCAGCTGCTCGTAGATGAACAGCGGCAGCACATCCTGCGCAGGGTTCTGCAGCTCGGGCGCATCCACATGCGCGGCAACCGGCAGCACGCCCTTGCCGTCCTTGCCGGTGGATTCGGCGATCAGCTGCTCGGCCCAGTCGCCGAAGCCCGGCAGGGCATCGCCCACGCAGGCGATGAGCAGCTTGTCGCGGCCGGCGGTGGCCATGGCCGCCCCCAGATGCAGCGCGAGGTTGTCCTCGTCGTCCATCGCCAGCACGTCGTTGATCAGTCCTGATTCTTCCACCAGCGCTTCGATGTCGGCGCCGGCCAGGCCCGAGGGCACCAGGCCGAAGGCGGTCAGCGCCGAGTAGCGGCCGCCCACATTCGGGTCGGCGTTGAAGACCGCGCGCACCCCTTCCGGGTTGTCCATCGGCGAACCCGGGTCGGTCACCAGCACCAGGCGGGTGGCCGGGTCGATGCCGGCCGCCTCGAAGGCTGCGGTGAACGCACGGCGCTGCGAATCGGTCTCCACCGTGGAGCCGGACTTGGAGGCGACCACCACGACGGTGTGCTCCAGATCGGTTTCCACGATGCCCTTGACCATCGACGGATCGGTGGTGTCGCAGATGACCAGGTCCACCTCGTCGTGCGCGGTGATGACCTCAGGGGCCAGCGAGGATCCGCCCATGCCGCACAGCACGATGCGGGTCAGTCCCTCCTCCTGCAGCTCGTCGCGCAGATCCAGGATCTGCGGGATCAGCTTGCCGGCCGCCTCGAAGGGGTTGACCCAGCCCAGGCGGATGGAGGATTCGGCCTCGGCCGCCGGACCCCAGATGGTGGGATCCTGCGCGGCAATGCGGCTGCCGATTTTCGCGTCGATCAGCTGCGGCAGCAGCGCATCGACGGAGGCCAGAGCCTGTCCGGAAGTTACCAGGCCAAGTTCCATCTATTTGGCTCCCTTCAGGGCGACAGCCATGTCTTCGAGCAGCTCGTTCCAAGCGACGTCGAACTTCTGCACGCCCTCGACCTCAAGCAGGTTCACGACCTCGTTGTAGTCGATGCCCAGGGTGGCGAGCTTGTCCAGCACGCGGTTGGCGGCATCGTAGCCGCCGGCGATTGCGTTGCCGCGGATCTCGGCTTCGGCCGCGGTGGCGTCCAGGGTCTTCTCCGGCATGGTGTTCACCGTCTGCGGGGCGACCAGTTCGGTCACGTACAGGGTCGATGGGTAGGCAGGATCCTTCACGCCGGTCGAAGCCCACAGCGGACGCTGGACGTTGGCGCCGGCGGCGCTAAGCACCTCGTAGCGGGCCGAAGCGAAGGACTCCTCGAAGACCTGGTAGGCCAGGCGGGCGTTGGCCACGCCGGCCTGCCCGCGCACTGCCGCTGCCGCGTCGGTGCCGATGGCATCCAGGCGCTTGTCGATCTCGGTATCCACGCGGGAGACGAAGAAGGACGCGACCGAGTGGATCTTGGACAGGTCCAGACCGGCGGCATGGGCCTTCTCCAGACCCAGCAGGTAGGCGTTGATGACCTCGCGGTAGCGTTCCAGCGAGAAGATCAGGGTCACGTTCACCGAAATGCCGGCGGCAATGGTTTCGGTGATGGCTTCCAGGCCTTCGATGGTGGCAGGGATCTTGATCAGCACGTTTTCGCGGTTCACGCGCTCGTACAAGGCCTTCGCCTGGGCGATGGTCGGTGCGGTCTCGTGCGCCAGGCGGGGGTCCACCTCGATGGACACGCGGCCGTCGAAGCCGTTGGAGGACTCGTAGATGCCCTTGAACAGGTCGCAGGCCGCTGCCACGTCGTCGCTGGTGATTTCCGTGATCGCGTCCTCGACGGAGCGGTGCTTCTGCTCGGCGATCGCCTCGCCGTACACCTCTGCCTTGGACAGCGACGCGGCGAAGATTGCCGGGTTGGTGGTGACGCCGACGACGTTCTTCTCTTCGATCAGCTTGGCCAGGGAGCCGCTGGTCAGGCGCTCGCGCGAAAGGTCGTCCAGCCAGATGGAGACGCCGGCGTCGGACAGGGCCTGAGTATTCGGGTTGTTCATGATATGTACTTCAGTTCCTTAATTGGCAGCGTTGTTGATGGAGGTTTCAGCGGCAGCAATCACTGCCTCGGTGGTGATGCCGAATTCCGAGTACAGCTTCTTGTAGTCGGCGGACGCGCCGAAGTGGTCCAGCGAGATGATTTCGCCGTGCGCGCCAACCAGTTCGCGCCAGCCCTGGGCCACCCCGGCCTCCACCGAAACGCGGGCGGTGATTGCTGCCGGAAGGACCTCTTCGCGGTAGGCGGCATCCTGCTTGGCGAACCATTCCAGCGACGGCAGCGAGACGACGCGCGCCGCGATGTCCTTGGCCGCCAGCGCTTCGCGGGCCTCGACGGCGAGCTCGACCTCGGAGCCGGTGGCCAGCAGGATGACATCCGGCGTGGTCTCGGCGCCGTCGCGCACGGCCTCGGCCAGGATGTAGCCGCCCTTCAGCGTGCCTTCGGCGCCGCGGAAGCCGGTGGCCGAACGGTCGTAGATCGGCAGGTTCTGGCGCGAGAGCACGATGCCCGATGGGGTGGTGGACAGTTCCAGCATTCCGCGCCAGGCGTAGGCGACCTCGTTGGCATCCGCCGGGCGGACAACGTCGAAGTTCGGGATGATGCGCAGCGAGGCGAGCTGCTCCACCGGCTGGTGGGTCGGGCCGTCTTCGCCCAGGCCGATGGAGTCGTGGGTCCAGACGAAGATCGACGGGACGCCCATCAGCGCGGCCAGGCGGATGGCCGGACGCTGGTAGTCGGAGAAGATCAGGAAGGTGCCGGAGAACGCGCGGGTCGGGCTGGAGAGCACGATGCCGTTGACGATCGACGCGGCGGCGTGCTCGCGGATGCCGAAGTGCAGCACACGGCCGTACGGGCTGGCCGACCAGGAATCGGTGGAGCGGCGCTCGGGAGCGAAGGACTTCGCGGTCTCGATGGTGGTGTTGTTCGAACCGGCCAGGTCGGCGGAGCCGCCCCAGAGTTCTGGCAGCTCATCGGCGATCGCGTTGATGACCTTGCCCGACGCTGCGCGGGTGGCCATGGTGGAACCAGGCTCGAAGGTAGGAAGCTTCTCGGTCCAGCCTTCTGGCAGCTCGCCAGCCTGCAGGCGTTCCAGCAGGGCGGCCTCTTCCGGGTTTGCAGATTTCCAGGCGTTGAAGGTCTCGTTCCACGAGGCGTGCAGCTGTGCTCCGCGGGTTGCGACTTCGCGGGCGTGGGCCAGCACGTCATCCTCGATCTGGAAGTTCTTCTCCGGGTCGAAGCCCAGCACCTTCTTCAGACCGGCAACTTCCTCGGCACCCAGCTTCGAGCCGTGGATGCCGCCGGTGTTCTGCTTGGTTGGCGATGGCCAGCCGATGATGGTGCGCAGCGAGATGATTGACGGGCGCGAGGTCTCGGCCTTGGCGGCGCGGATGGCGGCGTCCAGTGCGGCCATGTCCTCGACGTATTCGCCGGTGGCGGTCCAGTCAACGCGCTGGGTGTGCCAGCCGTAGGACTCGTAGCGGCCCAGCACGTCCTCGGTAAAGGCGATGTCGGTGTCGTTCTCGATGGAGATCTTGTTGTCATCGTAGATCACCACAAGGTTGCCCAGTTCCTGGTGGCCGGCCAGCGAGGAAGCTTCGGAGGTGACGCCTTCCTGCAGGTCGCCATCGGAAGCGATGACGTAGACAGTATGGTCGAAGGGGCTGGTTCCGGCTTCGGCGGCTGGATCCAGCAGGCCGCGCATGCGGCGCTGGGCGTAGGCGAAGCCAACGGCGGAGGCCAGGCCCTGGCCCAGTGGGCCGGTGGTGATCTCGACGCCGGCGGTGTGGCCGTACTCAGGGTGGCCAGGGGTCTTCGCGCCCCAGGTACGCAGCGCTTCGATGTCTTGCATTTCCAAGCCGTAGCCGGAGAGGAACAGCTGCAGGTACAGGGTCAGCGAGGTGTGGCCTGGGGAAAGCACGAAACGGTCGCGGCCGATCCAGTTCGGATCCTTCGGATCGTGGCGCAGGTGCTTCTGGAAAATCAAGTAGGCGGCAGGAGCCAAGCTCATTGCGGTACCGGGGTGGCCATTGCCAACCTTTTCGACGGCGTCGGCTGCCAGGACACGGGTGGTGTCGATGGCCTTACGGTCCAACTCGGTCAGTGAGAATTCTTCAACTAAGGATTCAGTCGCCACAGCGGCGTTCCTTCCATTCAGGCTTGGACGGGAGATGCCTCCCGCTGACACGCAATACGCCGTCGCCTCCCCATGCCTCCGATATTGCTTAAGTTAGAGGAATGCAGGTCGCGACGGCGCAATCTGAGTCAACTCTATCGCGAAACGGCGCCTTCGGGCGCTGGATTTAGCAAGATGACACATAATTATTCGGTGTGCGCAGGGGTGCGACGCGATGTGACCTTTCATGCCTTGGCCTGAGCCAAGCGTTCAGTCATTCTGCGCAATGGTGCACAGGTCGTTGCAGGTGTGTCCCGGATGGCTGTGTACCAGGAGTTGCTGACGCGTTGCCCTGGGGAGGTGTACAAAAAATGAATCTTGTTTCCAGGTTGCTTACCGCTTGTGGAATTTGTCCTGGCGCTGCGGGTGCCAAGAATATCTGACGTCTACTAAAGGCCGAGGTCCTGTGGCCGCTGCCTCGGAGGGCTGCCGCCTGTGCAAGTGGCCGGTGCGTGAACGGGCGGGGCTCTTGGCCCCCGCCTGCTGAACTGGAGGTAATCGCAGTTTTGAGTGAAGGACCGGCCCGGATAGCCGATTAGAACGCCGGAGATCGATCTGAGCACCCATCGGGTGCGGCGCTTGGTACGTAGCCGGTTTGGGCATTGCAACTATTTAAATTGAGCCACATCACCCTTTTTGAATGTGATCCTCTCCGTGGGGAGTTTCAATCAATTTCTATCCAGCGTAGAATGAATGTGTCTGTCTTGTACCCGTGAAGAACTGAGTGCGTTTAATTGAAGACTCAAAGTGTCGCCGCGGCATCAGTGCCACGCGCATCGCGTCAGCCTGATGAAACTGCCGGCGACTTTCTGAAGCGCAAGGCCAATGCGTATGTGGCGTTGACGAAGCCTCGCGTTATCGAGTTGCTGCTAGTGAGCACCCTTCCGACCATGATCTTTGCCGAGCGGGGCTTTCCTTCCGTCTGGCTGATGATTTCCACCCTCGTTGGTGGAGCTATGGCCGCAGGCGCATCCGGAGCATTCAACTGCTATATCGATCGCGATATGGACAAGTTGATGAAGCGTACCAAGGGGCGCCCTTTGGTGACTGGTGACCTGACCCCGAAGGAAGCCTTGGTCTTCTCTTGGGCCCTGGCAATCGCTTCCTTGGTGATTCTCTGGGTTGGCACGAATCCGCTGACGACCGCGTTGGGCCTGGCGGCCATTCTGCTCTACGTGGTGTTCTACACTTTGATCCTCAAGCGCCGGACGGCTCAGAATATTGTGTGGGGTGGCATCGCCGGCTGCATGCCTGTACTGATTGCTTGGGCTGCAGTGACCAACACAATTGAGTGGCCAGCGATCATCCTGTTCCTGGTGATCTTCCTCTGGACACCGCCGCATTACTGGCCGCTGTCCATGAAGTACGCGGATGACTACAACGCGGCTTCGGTGCCAATGCTTGGCGCGATCGCCAACGCCCGCCGCGTTTCGGTGCAGGTCGTGCTTTATGCCTGGGCCACCGTCGTTTGCTCGATGCTGTTGGTTCCATTGGGTGGCGCCGGCATCGTGTATACCGCAATCGCGGGCGGCGCAGGTTTGTGGTTCGTCTACGAGTCTCACGTGCTTTACCGCGAGGCGCAGAACGACCACAAGCCGGCTGAGATCAACCGCAAGGCCATGAAGGTCTTCCACATCTCCATCACCTACTTGTCGATCGTGTTCTTGGCATTGGCCATTGATCCGTTCGTGGGCAGCCCGCTGTTCGGCTGAGTTCAACTCCGCAACGAAGCTTCACAAGCGCCTTGCTTGGAACCCAAATTCGTTTGGATTCCAAGCAAGGCGCTTTTCTTTAGCTTATGCACGCCGGTCTCTAGAGCATTGGATGCATCTGGGCCATTCATTCAACCGGAGCAGAAACTGGGTCCTTTGATAATTCTGGCTTAGGCAACGCAACTCCCGGTTGTGCCTGTCCAGCACCAAAGAAGTCATTACCCTCCATTCACTGGCGGGCTGCCGACCTCCATGCGCTCGGTTCCAAAACGGACAGTGATGAATGCGGCACGGAACTTGCTGCAACCTTTGATCTCCTGGAAGGTAACTCCGTTGCGGGAGCTCGTATTCTCTGTTTGCGGCGATGATCAACAGCGGATTGCTGGATACCCGTCGCTCGATGAACTCACCGCCAGAGGCACGTGATTTCTCTGAAGTCCATCAAGCTATCAGGCGAGAAATGTGGCAACGTCATGGTAGCGGCATAGGTTATCGAAGACGGCGAGGCTTTGGCAGCAGAGCGCTGTTAAAAGAAGGACGGGAGCGGCAAGTCGAGGATGGCGTGCCGTTGCCGGTTTGATGAAGCGAGAATGCAGTTGCAAGCTGATTCGAATTGCCAGGGGCACTAGCTTGCTTTCGATGGCGGAGATCTTGGGTGCGGGTCGTTTGCTGAGCGGCGCTGCCTACCTATAAGACTCACTGGATTGCTGCGGTCGTAGACCTCGGAACAACAAGAAGATAGTTAAAGCGATTCGGGGGTTGCCGTGCACTTTGAGTGCAGGGCAACCCCCGAAACGTTTACGCAGAATGCTATGAAGCGATGACCCTGTATCCCGGAAGGATAGCGGCCCAGTCCCAGACGTTTGCAGAAGCTGAGAGCAACAAGCTGGCGCCGAGCATGTGAGAGAGAACCAGGGCAACCGGCAGGCCATTGAAGTGCTGGATGTATCCGATCGCTGCCTGAATCGCGATAGCGGCCACGAGCCACCAAATGGCGTTGCGAAGCTGGCTGTTTCCACCCTGCTTGTAAGCCAGGATGAGAACAACAACGGTGGCGGCGACCAGCAAGTACACCGGAGCCGTGTGCAGCCGGGTCACGAACAGTGGATCGAACAGGTGACGAGGAGCATCGGCATCACCAGCGTGCGGTCCGGTGCCTGTTACGACAGTTCCGAACGCGACAGCGAGCAGCGAGAAGACCCATGCGGCAAATGAAATCTGGCCGATGGACTTGGTGCTCCGCGGAATCTCCCGGCTTTTCAGTTCCTTGGTCGTACGGTTGACCTGGAACGTGGCCATGATGACCAGAGCCCCGGAAATCAGGAAATGCACCGACACAACCCAGGCATTCAGGCCAGTCCATACGGTGATGGCGCCGACAAGGGCCTGAAGTGCGATGCCGGCGAGCAAGCCGACGGCCAGTTTGTACAAGGTACGGTGTGTCGGGCGCATCTTCCAGATGGAGACCAGGAAAGCAACGGCGATAACCAGCAGGACGAAGGTCAGCAGGCGGTTGCCGAACTCGATGATGCCGTGGATGCCCATTTCCGGAACAGGAGTCATCGAGCCGGGGACGCAGTTGGGCCAATGTGAGCAACCGAGTCCCGACTCGGTAAGCCTTACGGCCCCTCCGGTGACGATAATGCCAATCTGCGAGATCAAGGATGCGATCGCCAGACCATGCACGAGGCGGTTTACCTTCGTGGGCAACTTATCGGCCCAGCTCTGTTTGGCTTGGACTGAAGTCAAGGAAATCTCCCTCTTGGAATTGAGTGGTGGTTAGCTCCATTTGAACAGCTTGATGGCTGCAAAGGAGCCGGCTGCTGCCCAGAGGATCAAGAAGATCAGTCCAGCGATGCTGAACTGGCCATGGATGAGGGCATCGCGCATGGCATCGCCCAGCGCTGCCGAAGGCAGTGCATTCAGCGTCGGCTGTGCCCAATTTGGGGCCATACTCAAGGGATACAGGACACCGCCGGCGCCGGCCAGCAGGATCCAGGCAAGGTTGGTGATGGCCAACGTCGCTTCAGGGCGAACGGTGCCAGCAATGAGCAGGCCCAGCGCGGTAAACGCCGCTGCACCCAAGAGCAGGAAGAGGATACCCGGGAGGATTCCCCAGGGGTTCGGATGCCAATCCAGGAACAGCAGCGCGACTGAGCAGATCAAGACGACCTGGATCAACAAGACGGACAGCACTGCAATGACTTTGCCGAAAATCAGTCCGGTTTTCCCCAATGGGGTCGTTGAGAACATGGTCAGCACGCCGTAGCGGCGGTCAAAACCTGTCCCGATTCCCTGTCCGGTGAAAGCCGTTGAAATGACGCACAGGGCGAGCACGCCGGGTACAGCTGCATCAATGCTTCGGTCGGCCACGTCATTGACGAGATCGGTGAGGGTAAGCACGAACAGCGCAATGAGCGGCATGACAACAGCGAGAATGAGTTGCTCGCCATTGCTGAGCATCTGGATGGATTCGTATCTGCCTTGGTTCAGGATTCTGCGCAGTGGCGAGGCAGCATTGGAGCGCGTGAGTGCTTGGCTCATGCTTTTTCCTCCTTGATCGCGATTTCGAGGAAAACATCTTCGAGGCTTCGAGACTGGAGATTAAGCTCGATTGGCAAGATGCTTTCCTTCAGCCACCACTGCGTGAGCCAGTTCAAGTGTTCGGGGGAGTTGACCCCGTCGAGTCGGTACTGGCCGGAGGCGGTTTCTTCCAGACGCAATCCTGCCGGCGGTTCAGGCAGCCGCAGGCCAGCTGGGGCCGAGAAAGAGACCGGGCGGGTGTCCTGGTCTTCGGCAGCGCGGGCAGTCAGCTCGGCAACGGTGCCCTGCGCCACGGTGCAGCCCTTGTCGATAATGTAGACATAGTCGCTGAGGCGTTGTGCGTCGTCCATGAGATGGGTCGTCAAGATGATGGCCTTGCCAGCATCGCGAAGTTCGGCAATGAGGTCGAAAACCACCTGGCGCGACTGCGGGTCCAATCCGGCGCTTGGCTCATCGAGGAAAAGCACTTCCGGATCTCCGGCCAACGCGACTGCCAATGCGACGCGCTGTTTTTGGCCGCCGGATAGACGCCGGATCGTGCGGGTGCCGAATGACTCGAGATCAAGGCGTGTGATTAACGCATCAATGTCAATGGGCTTCTGATAGAGGGATGCGACATGCCGCAAGAGCGGAATCGGGCGCATTGACGGAGGCAAACCGCCATCCTGGAGCATGACTCCGACGCGGGAGCGCAATTCGGGGTTGTCGCCAAAGGGATTCTGGCCCAGGAGTTCGACTGTGCCGCCTTCGGGCTGAAGCAGCCCCTGGGCACAGGCCAGAGTCGTGGACTTGCCGGCTCCGTTAGCTCCTAAAAGCGTGGTGACCTGACCGGGAAAAGCTTTTAGGGACACCGACTCCAGGACTCGCAGCATGCGATTGTCCAAGGCGGGGACTGGACCTAAATCTTTGGCCAGCTCGTTGATGACGAGGCTGGGGGATACAGAAGACACTAGAACATTCTACGACATGTCGAACTGGCTGAGTTGAGTGGTTGGTCACCAAGCCTCGAGTTCCGCTTAAGGGGGCGAGACAATGGAAGTGCAAGAGGTTTGAGGCAGGCAACGCCCTAGTCGGGCTAGCTTGCCCTTAGTAAGTCCTTCCTTACTAGACCTAGAGTAAAAATTTACGCATGATTGTGTTGTGTATTCATCAAATTCAGAATCAGCTAGTGGCTCCGCTGCCGCGACGGTTGGCGCAGTTGGGGATACCGAGGAGCGCACGCGTGACCGCGTCCTATACGCAGTATTAGAGGACGGACCGGTCAGTGCCGCCGAGCTTGGAAACAAGCTGGGCTTCACGCCAGCTGCGGTCCGCCGCCACCTGGACGCGCTCTCGAAATCGGGACTCGTCGAGGTAAAACTGGTAGCCAACCAGAAGACCGGTGCTGGACGCCCGTCTCGCCGCTACGTGCTTTCGCACCGCGGCCAGACGAAGCTGGGCAACGACTACTTGGAGATCGCTTCCGATGCATTGAAGATGCTCGGGGATGCGGCTGGCGAGGACGCGATTCGCAAGTTTGCGCGTAATCGATTCGCATCCATGGAGGAGCGGTACGCCAAAGCACTGGTCGGCGTCGAAGGTTTGGAAGCACGAGCCGAAGTGCTGGGCAACCTGCTCAGTGCCGATGGATTCGTCGGATACACCCGAAAAGTGGATACCAAAGTGGCATCTGCTCTGATGCATAGCGTGCAGCTATGCCAGGGGCACTGCCCGATACAAGACTTGGCACGAGAGTTTCCGGTGTTTTGCGACATGGAAACTGAAATGTTCGCCCGCTTGCTGGGCGTCGACGTTCGACGACTGTCGACACTGGCCGGCGGAGGACACGTGTGCACGACCCACATCCCTGTGGGGCGTGAAAAGGCGCCAATGCGCGCCGAGAAGAGAACTCGAATTCAGTTCACGAAGCAGGAGAGGCCGCGATGACGGATCAGATTGCACAGGAGTCTGCCGACCCGGGTGTAATTTCCGAGATTCTGGAGAAGAACCCCGAACTCCACGGAATCGGCAATTACGAGTACGGCTGGTCAGATAAGAACGACGCGGGTGCAAATGCGCGCCGTGGCGTTGACAAGGACGTAGTGGCGAATATTTCTGCCCTGAAGTCCGAGCCAGAATGGATGCTGGAGCGTCGCCAGAAGGCGCTGAAGTACTTCGATCGCAAGCCAATGCCTACCTGGGGTCCAGACCTCTCGGGTATTGATTTCGACAACATCAAGTACTTCGTGCGTTCCACCGAGAAGCAGGCAACCTCGTGGGAAGATCTTCCAGAAGACATCAAGAACACCTACGACAAACTCGGCATCCCCGAGGCTGAAAAGCAGCGCCTGGTTTCCGGTGTTGCCGCCCAGTACGAGTCCGAGGTCGTCTACCACCAGCTGCGTGAGGACCTTGAAGCACAGGGCGTCATCTTCCTTGACACCGATACCGGTCTGAAGGAACACCCGGAGATCTTCCAGGAGTACTTCGGCTCGGTCATTCCAGCAGGCGACAACAAGTTCGCTTCGCTGAACACCGCCGTATGGTCCGGCGGCTCTTTCGTGTACGTCCCGAAGGGCGTCCACGTGGAAATCCCGCTGCAGGCTTACTTCCGTATCAACACGGAAAACATGGGCCAGTTCGAACGTACCCTGATCATCGCTGATGAGGGGTCGTACGTGCACTACATCGAGGGTTGCACCGCGCCGATCTACCAGTCGGACTCGCTGCACTCGGCTGTTGTGGAAATCATCGTGAAGAAGAACGCCCGCGTTCGCTACACGACGATCCAGAACTGGTCCAACAACGTGTACAACCTGGTGACCAAGCGTGCTATCTGTGAAGAAGGCGCCACCATGGAATGGGTCGATGGCAACATCGGCTCAAAGGTCACCATGAAGTACCCGGCTGTCTACCTGGTGGGCGAGCACGCCAAGGGCGAGACCCTGTCCATCGCCTTCGCCGGCGAAGGCCAGCACCAGGACACCGGATCCAAGATGGTCCACATTGCACCGAACACCTCCTCGGCAATTGTTGCCAAGTCGGTAGCCCGCAATGGCGGCCGTTCGGCCTACCGCGGCCTGGTACAGGTCCAGGAAGGCGCCAAGGGCACCAAGAACTCGGTGGTCTGCGACGCATTGCTGGTTGACCAGATCTCGCGTTCGGATACCTACCCATACATCGACGTCCGCGAGGACGACGTGACCATGGGCCACGAGGCAACGGTTTCCCGCGTGTCCGAGGAACAGCTGTTCTACCTGCAGTCCCGCGGCCTGGCCGAGGACGAGGCCATGGCAATGATCGTGCGCGGCTTCGTCGAGCCAATTGCACGCGAGCTGCCGATGGAGTACGCGCTGGAACTGAACCGCCTTATTGAACTTCAGATGGAAGGATCGGTCGGCTAAGAATGTCGGAGACCACCACCCATATCCCAGAAGAGAAGGCGCGCATCGGCGCACCATCGATTCCTGGTTTCACCGAAGAGGGCGAAGACCTTTCGCCGATCAACGACAACGGCGGCTCGCCGCTGGCTGGCGCCTCCACCAAGGCGCACAGCCATGGCGGCGGCGTTGGCGTTCCGGATTCGTCGCGTGCTGGTCGACTGACCAGCACCAACGTTGATGATTTCGCCAAGCTGACCGGCCGTGAAGAGGACTGGCGCTTCACCCCGCTCAAGCGCCTCAAGGGCCTGCATACCGATGAGCTCACCGGCGCAGCTCCGAAGATCGAGCTGACCGGCAACGACATCGCCAAGCTGTCGGTTGTTGCGGCTGACGATGCCCTGAACGGCGTTGCGCACACCCCGGATGACCGCGTATCGGCGAACGCCTGGAAGTACGCTTCCGAGACCCACGTGGTTACCATCCCGAAAAATGCCGAGGGTGCCAAGGCAACTCTGCGCATCACAGGCGAGTCGCTGGCAGCGGCAGCCCAGCACGTGATCGTTGTCGCCGAGGAGAACTCCGAAGCTACCGTCGTGCTGGATCACGTAGGTTCGGCAGTGCTGGCCCAGAATGTCGAGTTCGACGTCCAGGCCAACGCGCGCCTGACCGTGATCTCGCTGCAGGCTTGGGAAGATGACGCAGTCCACGCGTCCTCGCAGCAGGCACTGGTTGCAGCTGGCGCTTCCTTCAAGCACATCGCCGTGTCCTTCGGTGGCGACCTGGTTCGTGTGAACCCATCGGCCCGCTTCACCGGCGAACGCGCCGAGATCGAGCTGTACGGCCTGTACTTCGCTGATGCCGGCCAGCACCTGGAGCACCGCCTGTTCGTTGACCACGCTGTGGCCAACTGCAAGTCGAACGTGTTGTACAAGGGTGCATTGCAGGGCAAGGACGCGCACACCGTCTGGGTTGGCGATGTGCTGATCCAGAAGGCTGCTGTGGGCACCGACTCCTACGAAGCAAACCGCAACCTGGTTCTGACCGATGGCGCCCGCGCCGACTCGGTTCCAAACCTGGAAATCGAAACCGGCTTGATCGATGGCGCTGGCCACGCATCGACCACCGGCCGCTTCGACGACGAGCACCTCTTCTACCTGATGGCTCGCGGTATCGATGAAAAGACCGCTCGCCGCCTGGTAGTGCGCGGATTCCTGAACGAAATTGTTCAGCAGATTGGCGATGAGGCTCTGCAGGAGCGTCTGACCGAAACCATCGAAGAAGAATTGGCTGCAACTAGCAACTAGCTAGTGCCTGCTTCACCAGCTTTTTAGCCTTAGCGCTTTTTAGAAAGAAACGGAACGACGTATGTCTACTCTGGAAATCAAGGACCTGCACGTCTCGATTGACACCGAGCAGGGCGAGAAGGAAATTCTCAAGGGTGTAACCCTGACCATCAAGACCGGCGAAACCCACGCAATCATGGGCCCCAACGGCTCGGGCAAGTCGACCCTGGCATCGACCATCGCTGGCCACCCGCGCTACAACGTCACCTCCGGCTCCATCACCCTCGACGGTGAAGATGTCCTGGAGATGAGCGTTGACGAGCGTGCAAAGGCTGGACTGTTCCTGGCTATGCAGTACCCGGTAGAGGTGCCAGGCGTAACCATGACCAACTTCCTGCGTACCGCAAAAACCGCAATCGACGGCGAAGCTCCTAAGCTGCGTACCTGGACCAAGGACGTCAAGGAAGCGATGACCAAGCTGAAGATCGATGCCGACTTCGCGCAGCGCAACGTGAACGAAGGCTTCTCCGGTGGTGAGAAGAAGCGTGTCGAAATCCTGCAGCTGGAACTGTTCAAGCCTAAGTTCGCAGTGCTGGACGAGACCGACTCAGGCCTGGATGTCGACGCTCTGAAGGTTGTCTCCGAGGGCGTCAACCGCGCGCAGGCCGAGAACGAGATGGGCACCCTGCTGATCACGCACTACACCCGCATTCTGCGCTACATCAAGCCAGAGTTCGTGCACGTGTTCGTTGACGGCAAGGTAGCCGAAGAGGGCGGCCCAGAGCTGGCTGACCGTCTGGAAGAAGAAGGCTACGACCGTTACCTGAACGTCAAGGCCTAAGGGTACAGTCATGAGCGAATCGACCGAACAGAGCACGGGAGCCGCTACGACTCCTCTGGAAGACGTTGAGGAAGCGCTCAAGGACGTCATTGACCCGGAATTGGGTGTCAACATTGTCGACCTGGGCTTGCTATATGGCCTGAAGTACGCTGATGACGGTGTGCTTTTGCTGGACCTCACGTTGACCACTGCCGCCTGCCCGCTCACCGATATCATCGAAGAGCAGGTTGCCAAGGCGCTGGAGAGCGTTGTAGACGACCATCGTCTGAACTGGGTCTGGATGCCGCCTTGGGGTCCAGAACGAATCACCGATGACGGTCGCGATCAGATGCGAGCCCTGGGCTTCAACATCTAATCACGCCTGAAGAGAACAGAACCGCGTATCACCGAAAGGGTCCGCGGTTTTGTTCGTTAATGCTGAGCCTCTGCTGTATTCGCCCTGAGCATCCTGCTGAAAGGGTCGAAAAATCAGAAAAACGTGCGTAAAGTTGCGTTTCATTAAATTAGGCATACCTCTAGGAGGATTGAGATGTCCAGCATGACTGGAACAGCACCAGATGCGAGTGCCCACGCAGCTCGTCCGCTAGGAGAAATCGAAGAGGCGCTCAAAGACGTAATTGACCCCGAGCTGGGAGTCAATATCGTTGATTTGGGCCTGCTCTACGGGTTGCGTTTTAGCGACGACTCCGTTCTGGACATTGACCTGACATTGACAACTCCTGCGTGCCCGCTGACCGAGATTCTTGAAGCGCAGATCGATGAAGCACTGAAAGATCTCGTCGAGAATCACATTATTACTTGGGTTTGGACGCCGCCGTGGGGTCCGGAGCGCATCACCGATGATGGTCGGGATCAAATGAGAGCGCTAGGGTTCAATATCTAACTTAACAGTCATTCAAATCCAGATGAAGGGTTGACTCGAATGCAAGGGCGCTTCCGGTACCACCGGCAGCAGCCATGAGGGCTATGGCTTGCTGGCCATCCACTTGGGCCTGCTGCGACTGCCAAAACAAGCGTGTAGTCAGAATTGCACCGCTGGCACCGTATGGATGGCCCAATGCCAAGGCTCCGCCATTGAGATTCACGTTTTGCTCTGGAATTCCTAATTCATCGAGGCATGCGAGCGCCTGAACGGCAAAAGCTTCATTGAACTCAATGAGGGGAGTGCCGGATGCGGTGGCAGACGGCAAGAGACTGATCAGCTTTCGTTAAGCCGGCACTGCCGCCATTCCAAGAATCTCGGGATCGCAGGCACCGTGCGCTAAGGCCAGATATCGCAGTGCAAAGTTCGCTTTCAGCGCCCGGCGCATTTGTCCGCTGACCAAGATCACCGCGGCCGCCCCGTCATTGATCGGGCAGGAGTTTCCCGCCGTGACCGTGCCACCGGGTACGAAGGCGGGCTTGAGTGCTGCGAGCTTTCGGAGTGTCAGCCCGGACCTGGGGCAGGCGTCAGACGCGATTCGTCCGCTACTCGTGCCGATGGAAACGAGCTCATCCGCGAAGAGTCCGGCAGATTGAGCGCGCAGGGCACGTCGATGGCTGCGCAAAGCGAACTCGTCTTGACGTTCCTGGGTAATCGCCTTGGACTGGGCAATGGCTTCCGCGGCAACGCCCATGTCGGGATCTGGATCGGGAGCCGGGGTGAATCGCGCACGCGAGTATAGCCTTGGCGGATCGACAACGGATGATTGCTTTTCGACGCGCCACGGAGCCGTGCTCACGGACTCCACTCCGCCTGCCACAACAACATGGGCTTCACCGCAGCGGATCATTCGGGCACCGGCTGCAATGGCGTCCAATCCACTAGCTCATTGGGCGTCAATGCTCGTCGCGCCGACAGTGTTCGGCAGTACCGATGCCAACGCAGACACGCGGGCAATATTTCCTCCCGGACCAGCCGCGTTTCCTGCAAACACATGGTCGACTTGAGCAGGAGAAATTCCGGTTCGTTCCAATAGCGTATTGATCACCTGCGCAAGCAGATGATCAGCACCAACCCGGGAGAATTCTTTGCCTGCCCTGACGATCGGGGTACGTGCCGCGTCAATGATGTATGCCTTGTTCATCTGAGCCAGTCGCTCCGTTCGATGTCCAAGCCCTGGTCATTCAACGCCGCGGTATTCAATTTGCCGCTGAAGGTTTCCGGCCACGATCTCAGGTACGTAATCCGGTGAGGGATCTTGTATCGCGACAAATGTTGCCCGAGGCCGGAGACAAGCGTGGACCGACTGCGTGGTGGCGAAACGGTTTACGCCACCATTTGGGGTTCAGGACCCGATTCATCTAGTCGTACGATGGCGTTGGGCAGTCCGACGGATTCCAGTGCTGCGCTGACTTCACCGGGGTGGATATTGTTGCCGTTGAGATTCATCATCTCGTCGTTGCGGCGAGCGAGCACGACGCGGGCTGAACCCGACGCCAGCATCGCACGATCTCCGATGCCGATCGACTTGCCGCATCGGGAAACGGACGCTTCCGAGCTGGCATCGTAGCCTTTGGCATTGAACGGGCTATCGATATAGAGCAGGCCGAAACCGGTAGCAGAATCTTTGCCATGGATGTGTGCCCGAACTCCTGGAAACAACTGGCCTTCGAAATATGGTGATGCGGGCTGGTCGGGTTTGCGTTCGCGATAGGCGATGAGGCTGTGTTCGCTGCTTCCGAAGTATTCAACGCAACGTGCCATAGGGGCGATCTCATGAAGCAATTGCACTGTTTCCTGGTGCAGCGCCTCGCCGCCACTGACAACTACTAGCAGGTTGGACAGCGTGGTCGGTTCGGCCAGCTCAAGCACCATCCTGAGAATTGTCGGGACACTGACGATGCGGGTGCAACTGGACTGAGAGAGCAACGACCTCACGCCGTTCAGATCCCATTTTCCGGTAGCCAAGAATGTGCCGCCAGAATGAACGGATTCGACCATCGCGTACAGTCCCAGGCCATGGGATATTGGACTCGGGCAGAGCGTGGCCTGATCGAGCGAAGCGCCCAGGATTCGGGAACCAGCACTCAAGGATTCTTCCCAGGAGCCAACCGTCCGGACTACCGGTTTGGGCCGCGATGAGCTTCCCGAAGTGCATATGACTAGCAAGTCTCGGGAACCGGATAAGTTTGCCGCGGACGCGACGTAGTCGTCGTCCGCCGGCGACTCTGGAAATGCCGTGAGCCTTGATACCCCGGGCAATGTCGTCAAATTGGGAGATTCAATCATGTACTTGCAGTGAAGGCTCGCTGCCATCGTGCTTGCCAAATTCTCGGGCCAAGCGGGGTCAATGACAACCAACGTTTTGCCACTGGCCGCAATGGCGTAGAAGGCGAAGGCCATTTCTATTGGGTCGCTGGTACGCGCACCAATGCGAGTGCTCTGCAATGAATCCAGCTGCCGGGCGATAGCGCTGCTTCTCCTCTTTAGCTGCCCGTAGGTCGGCTGTCTTCCAGGAGTCAGCACGGCAAGGCGGTCCGGTTGTTGGTCGGCCCACCTCGCCAGCGACTGCCACAGTTCCACGGAACTAGCCCATCAACCCGCGGTAGCTGCGATGCACGGTCAATGCCACCAATGTCGTCACGACAGCCTTGAAGACGTCCCCTGGCAGGAAGCCGAGCGAGCCCAGCATCGAAGTTCCCAGACCAAGCCCGGTAGTAGCCGCGGTCCACGGAACTCCGAACAAGTAGATGACAAGGACGCCCCCGAGGAGCACCGAGATCAGTCCGGACACGAATCGGACACCCTTATTTTCATTGCGCAGGACCCAGTATTTGAAGAGTGCTCCGATAACGAGGGAGCCGAAAATCCAGCCAACGAGGTAACCTCCGGTCGGCCCGAAGAGGACGCCGAGCCCTCCGCGTCCACCAGATAACAGGGGCAATCCTGCCAATGACAGGACAACCACCACAAGTGAGGCCAATGCTCCGCGCCACGGCCCAAGCAACGCACCGGCCAGCATGACACCGAGAGTTTGCAGGGTAATCGGCACAGGGATGATTCCCAGCGTTATGGGCGGGAGGAGCCCCATAGCGGCGATCATTGCGGCAAAGACCGCTACATAGACAGTGTTGCGCGTCTGCGATGTTGAGTCGGTTTTCGTTGGCATAAGAATTCCTTGTCAGTGCGAGTGAGGTTGAAGGACAAATGGACTAGCGTCGGTATGGAGCTGAATCGTAGCCGCGGGCGTCGAGCGCCTCAGCTGTTTCGTCTGCGATTTTTAGTGACCTGATCACTAGCGGAACGCTCACGGCCAACGGGTTGTTGCCCAGGCCACGAGCATGCTGTGCCTCGCGAACTTCCAGATATACCTTTTTCAGTTCCGGAATGAAGCGAATAGTCATGGATAAACCCAAGGCGATTTGCGCAGGATTCGCCCCGATGAAACGTAGGGGAGATGCAACCTGCTGGAACAGTTCCAGCATGGCGTCGAAGCTTGTGGTCAGGCTGACAGAATACGCAAACAAGCACATGGTCAGGAGCCGCAGAACCGAAACTATGGCATTGCCCCAATCGGTTTGCAATCCCAGGAGAACAAACACCACGCTGAGGATCATGGCCAACGACATCAATGGCATGCGCAGTTGCTTGAACCCAACCTTTGCCGACAACAGCAGGACAATGCTCAGTATGAATGACAGCAACAAGAGTTGCCACGAGTCAATCAAATAAAGGCTGATGCTCAGTACCAATAGGGCTCCGAATTTCCATCCGGGTTTTATGCGAGCTAGGTACGAAGAATTTTTGGAAGCGATCATGCGTGGCTCCATTGGCGGTAATTCGCGATCGCTTCATCAGGTCGACCATCGAATGCGATTCGGCCATCGGTGACAACGAGGACTCTGTCGAAATCCTCGAGGATTTCCAAATCGTGCGTCACCACTATCGCGCGTTGCTCCAATTTCGCGATCTCACGTTGGAAGGCAAGGCGGTTGCGCAGATCCAGCATCGTGGTGGGTTCATCGAACACAATGGTTCGAGGCTGCATGGCCAAGACGGAAGCGAGCGCAACCATTTGCTGCTCACCGCCCGAAAGCGTGTGGCTTTCACGGTCCGCAAGATGAGAGATGTTCAGCTCTGCCAGAGTCTCGTGTACACGCTTCTGCCTTTCGGCTTTTGAAAGCTGTAGATTCTTCAGGCCGAATGCGATGTCCTCTGAAACCAGAGGCATGATGATTTGATTTGCCGGATTCTGAAAGACGAAACCCACATCGCGACGTATTTGCTTTGCATGCTTTTGCGTATCCCGGTCGCCAACGTACACGGCTCCTTGCGTGGGCAGTACAAGTCCATTGATGAGCCGCGACAGCGTACTCTTTCCAGCGCCGTTTGCCCCGATAATTCCGATGCGTTGCTCGTTGAGCGTAAGGCTGACATCTTTGAGCACGTCGCGCTCTTCAAAGCTGACCGTGACGTTTTCGAATCGTATTGGCGGTAGTTCCACGAATGCTCCAGCGCGAGGATCATAGCTTGAACATCTGATTCGTTGAATGGGCAGTAGTTCATGCTTGCGTTATCGATGACCGGAGTGCCATCGATAACGAGCATACTTGATCACCGTTCAATTGTCTTGATCAGTGTTCAATATATTTCCTATGCGACGAAGAATTGCTCGTAGATCAGGCCTGCGGAAAGGAGGATCATGATGATTCCGGAACACAGTGTTACCACGCGGGCCGCCATCGGCCGTGAGCGGAGCAGTGCGCTCGCGGCCAATGCGACGAGGAAGTAGACGGGGATTGAAACCGAGAAATGCGTCAGTCCAAGCAGGCCTGTTTGCAAGGACAGCGGAAGCGGCTGGGACGAATCCAAGTACTGGGGTATGAGGGCCACATACAGTAATAGGGCCTTGGGATTGGTGCCACTGGTGAGCAGGCCTTTAATGAATTGGCTGCGAGGTGACCGTTGTTCAACTTTATCGAGCAGGCCCACAGACCCCTTGGGCGGTTGAGGCAAGGATTGAGAAGAATTTCCGGTCAGCGCTTCAGGTTCTGGGAGTGAAGCCGCATCAGGATTAAAGAATCTCGCGGTCTTGCAGGAACGCAGAGTCGCGACTCCCAGCCACAGCAAATAGAGCGATCCGGCCGCGGTCAGCCACAAGAGAATGGATGGGGAACTCGCTACCAAGGCAGCAATTCCACACACCAAGAGGGCTGTATGAACCAAGTAACCTGCGAGTAATCCCCATACGGCTGGGCGAAAGCCCGCTTTACCAAGTGCCGAGGAAATGATGTATGCCCAGTCTGCGCCGGGCGTGCAGGCCAAGGTAACTGATACCAGGAGGAATCCGGCGAACTGTGCGAGGTCCAATGCTTCTCCAAAAATCCATATTTCAGTGATGTGGCAACCTTAGGCAAAAATTTGTGAAATGTGCTTGCTGAATTTCTGGGGATATCCGTCCGGAAAGCAAGAAAAATAGTACCTGAATGAGTTCTGCGCAAATTATTTGTGCTGTAATCTGAATTCATGGATGATTTAGATCGAGCGATTTTGGCCGAACTGCAGAACGACGGGCGCATGAGCGCGACTGCCGTAGCGGCGAAAGTCGGACTATCTGTGGCTCCCTGCCATCGACGGATCAGAGAACTTGAACGCAAGGGAGTGATCAGCGGATACCAGGCGGTAATTGACCCCGAGCTCATAGGTCTGGGGTTCGAAGCTCTGGTTTTCGTCACCTTGAAAGACCGAGCGCAGCTGAAGCACTTTGAATCAGCCGTAGAGCGTGAGGAGCTAATAGTTGATGCTCAACGCCTTTTCGGCGAACCAGATTTCTTGTTGCGTGTCTTCGCCACTGACCTGCCGCATTACCAGCGGGTATACGACGAGGTGCTTGTGGAGTTGCCTGGGGTGGAAAAGCTGACAAGCACCATCGTCATGCGGAATATCAAGGAGCGAGCCATGCTGCCGGTTTAGGAGTTCTTGTCCGCCGGCTTGCCAATGCGAGTTACCGCAGGCGTCAACAGCAGAGAAGTAATGAGCACAATCGCGCAGATCCATAGTGCCTGAGGCAGCTTCAGCGTATCGACGACGAAGCCGATAAAAGGCGGCCCACCTAGCATCGCGCCATAGCCAAAGGCGCTCACGATGCTCACAGCCTTGGGTCCAAGCCGTTCACCGCGGGAAGCGGCAATGCTCATTCCAAGGGGGAATCCCAGTGAACTGCCCAAGCCCCACATCATTGAGCCGAGGCCCACGAGGTACGGGTTTGTTCCGGTGATGAACAGGGCAACACCGAGCAGGCCGATAAGTCCCAAGATCAGGAGAGTGTTCTTCGTACCGAGCCGGTCCACTAGTCGACCACCGACAAAGCGTCCCAGCGTCATTGCGGCGACGAATAGGGTGAACATGAGCGCACCGATTCCATGTTCGAAGCCGTGTCCGTCAACTGAAGTTACGGCGATCCAATCATTGGCCGCACCTTCTGTGAAGCTCAATCCGGCAACCATTACACCCAGTAATAGCAATAGCCAGTTCTTCCTGGTGGCCTGCGCCGGACCTTGGCGGGCATCTTGGTTGCTAGGAACGAAGTTCTCGTTTTCCCAGCAGGTGACGCCCCTATGGGCAATGTAGGCGAGAATGGCAATGAGTACTGAAACTAGGGAAAAGTGCCAGACGCTAGGAATGTGCATCGAGATGGTCGCAGTTGCCAGACCGGCACCTAGTAGTGTTCCCAAGCTGAAGAAGCCGTGAAGGGAAGGCATGATGCTACGCCCCACTCGTCGCTCTACCTGCGCTCCGCTGACATTCATCATGATGTCCAGGCAGCCAAAGGTGATCCCGTATAAGAAGAGTGCAATGTAGGCAAGCGAGGCATTCGCCGTTATGGAGATAGCTATGCCGAGCATGACTAGGCATGCTGCGAGTCCAATGGGTAGGCAGCACAATAATCGTCGCGTCGGCACAAATTTGCTGATAGTTGGAATGAGAGAGATGCCGAGCAGCGTGCCGACGGTGCTGCAGATCAAGAACGACCCAAGGCTTAGGCCAGAGAAGTCGAAAACGGTATCGATGATCGATAGGCGGCCCGCCCAAGTCGCAAAAGATAATCCTGCAAGAAGGAATATTAGGTTGATGCTGGTACGTTCCGTGATTCGCTGTCGCGCGAGGTGGGCGACCAGTTGGACCATCAGAGACTATCCCTTTCGATATCTACAATTACTAGAGTTTATCTCAAAATAGCGGGATAAGTTACTGTTCAGTCCGGATTCCGTTTGATTATGCGCCGTTGCACCGCTGGTGGTCATGAGATTCACAGAATCGAGGGCCAGCACAGGGCAAAGGAATTGGTTCTCGGGAAGCAATCTGCGCCAGGTGCATGGGGACGGAGCGTATAGCCATGGTGACTTTGCTCATCAGCAAGTAGGCTCTAGGTAAATAATCGTTCACTACATACCATCCGAGGTGGCAATAATCCGATGGGGTCAGAATTTGGCAGTGTACTGATAATCGGTGCGGGGCTGGCTGGATTGGTGGTTGCAGCCGAAGCACTTGATGCCGGTCTAAAAGTCCGGATCCTAGATCAGGAAAACTCGGCGAATCTTGGCGGCCAGGCCTACTGGTCTTTCGGTGGATTGTTTTTGGTTGACACCCCGGAACAACGTCGTTTAGGTGTCCGCGATTCATTTGATCTTGCGTGGTCGGATTGGCAACATAGCGCTCAATTCGACCGCCTGGGAAATGAGGATGTGTGGGCGCATCGGTGGGCGAAAGCTTATGTCGAGTTCGCGGCCACTGAAAAGCGATCTTGGATCAAGCGAAAAGGTATTGATCTGACACCAGTAGTGGGCTGGGCTGAGCGCGGCGGCGGTCGTGCCGAGGGCCATGGGAATTCGGTACCGCGATTTCACATCGCATGGGGAACCGGGACTGGCGTATCAGAACCATTCGCCGACAGGATCCGCGAAGGACTGCGCATGGGGCAAGTTCAATTGCTCAATCGCCATCGAGTCACCGAGCTGGTGACTACTGGCCGCTCGGTCACCGGTGTTCGTGGCGAGGTCCTGTCGCCAGATGACGCTCCGCGGGGACAGGGTGCCACTAGAACCGTCCTGGGCCAATTCGAATTTTCGGCTGAGGCAGTGGTCGTTGCGACTGGTGGAATTGGTGGGAACCACGACCTGGTGCGAAAATTCTGGCCGACTAGGCTTGGCGATGCACCAGAACACATGATCACCGGGGTTCCGGAATACGTTGATGGAAGCGGCATCGAGCTAGCGCAGGCATCTGGTGCACGTTGGGTCAATCGGGATCGAATGTGGCATTACACCGAGGGAATTCAGAATTGGAACTCGATTTGGCCGTCACACGGAATACGAATCCTGCCTGGTCCCAGTTCCATGTGGTTCGACGCAGAGGGAAACCGGCTCAAAGCGCCATGTCTTCCGGGGCATGACACCCTGGGCACGCTGAAGTATCTTCGAACGGATCCAATTGCGCGAAAGTACGACTACTCATGGTTCGTGCTGAACCAGCGAATAGTTGAGAAAGAATTCGCTCTGTCCGGCTCGGAACAGAATCCGGACCTGACTAATCGGGACAAGGCCGGGGTTGTGAAAGACCGGATCTTCGGCAAAGGGGCGCCGGCGCCGGTTCGAGACTTCTTGGACAAAGGCGCTGACTTCGTTTCGGCTACTACCGTGGAAGAACTTGGTACGAAGATGAATTCCATAGCGCCAGAAGCATTTGTTGAGCCGGAGCGTCTCCGCCAGCATTTGCTTGTCCGGGATTCACAAATTGAGAACCCATTCAGCAAGGATCAGCAAATTCAGTCGATCCGCAATGCGCGCAAGTACATTGGCGACCGTCTCACCCGGGCGGTAGCTCCTCACAGGATTCTTGATCCTGCTGCCGGGCCGTTAATTGCAGTGAAGTTGCATATTCTGACTCGAAAATCCCTAGGGGGATTGCAGACGGACCTTTCCGGAAGGGTTCTCAAGGAAGATGGAAGCATTTTTGACGGACTCTATGCAGCCGGTGAAGCCTCTGGGTTCGGTGGGGGTGGGATGCATGGATATAACGCGCTCGAGGGCACTTTTTTGGGAGGGTGTTTGTTCAGTGGACGTCAAGTAGGTCGAGCACTGGTAGGAGCGCTGCAATAAGGAATGGAAACTGTGGTCAAACTATGGTCAAAAACCTGTTTCCGAGTAAACAAAAAGAAACCGCAGTTCACTTGTTTGACCAAATGAACGGCGGTTTCTTGTCCGTGCCCCCGGCGCGACTCGAACGCGCGACCTAGAGATTAGAAGGCTCTTGCTCTATCCAGCTGAGCTACGGAGGCAGAACCGAAAATAGTTTAGCTCATTGTTCCCCAAAAATACGACTTGAGGCCGTTGGGCTGGTGAGATGTACGCGCATCATCATCTGATCTGGGGTAGTTAAGTTGCCGAAATTGAGAATCGGTGGCATTTTGAGCATCGTTTGCTTCTGTGTACTCAGCATGGCGCTGGCCTGGGCGGTTGCACTTCCACTTTGGCGAGGAGATGGCATTAACGATGCCAGGTTGCCGGGCATCGCCACGGCCATGATGTTTACCCCGACAGTAGCTGCTCTAATGATCGCAATTGCAGAGCGACGGGTGAAGAGCTTCCCCGCGGATGTCGGGCTGTGGCCTATCAAGCGACCTGGAAAGTTCCTAATTGCTCTGGTGCTGTCTTACATGATTCCGCTAGCTCTCATTCTCCAGGCGCCGCTCGTCGGAACGTGGCTAGGCGTATTCCCCGGGGATCTGGAGAGCTTTACAGTTCTGCACTTCGTTTCCGGCGAGGGCGGACCAGCCAAGTACCTCCTAGGGCAAGCCGGGGTGATAGTTATCGCCAGTCTCTTCAACACGCTGTTCACCTTAGGCGAGGAGATCGGGTGGCGTGGTTGGCTTTGGGTTCGGTTGCAATCGTACGGACAGCTCCCTGCCATCTTGATATCCGGCGCTATCTGGGGCGCTTGGCATGCGCCACTGGTTCTGTTGGGGTACAACTATCCGATGGCGACGGGGCCATGGGGTGTCCTGGCCATGTGCGGCATGTGCATCGTATTTGGTGCATTCCTTGGTTGGTTGCGAACTTACAGCGATTCCGTGTGGCCAACGGCCTTAGCACACGGCGCATTGAATGCGAGCGCCGGACTCGTCTCGCTATTCATGGTGCTGGGAGTACCACTGGATGCAACAAAGGGCTCTATTTTAGGGTGGTCCGGCTGGATACTCCCAGGTCTGGTCATAGCAGTAATGATTCCGTTCGGGGCTTTCAAGCAGCAAAGAACAAAGAACTTATCCCCACTCCGCTGATTCCAATACCATCGTCACTTTTAGTGGGCCACCATCAGATTCAATGGCAGAAAAAGTTTCTGGCATTCGGGTCAAGAAGGAGACAGGTTCATGAGTGACCTTGTGACAATCCGAGGCATTGTTGGAACGGAGCCTCAACTCAGCATTACGCCGAAGGGCGTTTCAATCCTGAAATTCCGCGTAGCTACACATGAGCGTAAACGCGACCTTGAAACCGGGCAGTGGGCTGATGGGCCGACCAATTGGTATGCCGTCTCGGCCTTCCGCACGCTGGGGGAGAACTCCATGGAATCGTTGGCGCAAGGCGACCACGTTATGATTTTTGGAAAACTGCAGATCCGGGACTTTGAACGCGCCGATGGAACTCGCGGAATCAGCGCAGACATCGAAGCGTATTCAATTGGTCACGATCTTCGTTTCGGGACCAGTTCATTCAGCCGAGTGCGGGCAGACACTGGCGAAATCGATCGAGTTCAGCATCCATCACGCTCGGCGGACACCGAAGGAAGCTGGCAAAACGATGATGGGGAAGCGGCCTAAACAAGCACGCTTTGGTGGTGTTCGATGGTTTCGTGTGAATCCGGGCACCACCAACTCAAAATAGTGGTGTGTGGATTCGGAAATGACCACGCTAACCGACTAGCCTTAAAGGTATGGCGGAATTCATTTACACGATGACCAAGGCCCGCAAGGCCGTTGGTGACAAAGTCATCCTTGACAATGTCAGCATGTCGTTCTTCCCCGGTGCCAAAATTGGTGTCGTGGGCCCAAACGGCGCTGGTAAGTCAACGATCCTGAAGATCATGGCGGGACTCGATACCCCGTCGAACGGTGAAGCACGTCTTTCACCCGGCTACTCGGTAGGCATCCTCCTGCAGGAACCACCACTAAATGAAGAAAAGACCGTTCTGGGCAACGTCCAGGAAGGCGTCGGAGAAATCTACGAAAAGATCACCCGATTCAACGAGATCTCTGAAGAGATGGCTCAGGAAGGCGCCGATTTCGACGCGCTCCTGGAAGAGATGGGGAAGCTGCAGGAAGCGATCGACGCAGCCGACGCATGGGACATCGACAACCAGCTAGAGCAGGCAATGGACGCCCTGCGCTGCCCACCGGGCGACGAGAAAGTCACCCATCTCTCCGGTGGTGAACGTCGACGCGTAGCATTGTGCAAGCTTCTGCTGCAGAAGCCGGATCTGCTGCTGCTCGATGAGCCCACTAACCACTTGGATGCCGAGTCCGTCCTGTGGCTGGAACAGCACCTGGCATCGTACCCAGGTGCCGTATTGGCCGTAACCCACGACCGCTACTTCCTGGACCATGTCGCCGAATGGATCTGTGAAGTTGATCGTGGTCGCCTGCACCCGTACGAGGGCAACTACTCCACTTACCTGGAGAAGAAGCGCGAACGCATGGAAGTACAGGGAAAGAAGGACCAGAAGCTTGCTAAGCGCCTGGCAGAAGAGCTTGAATGGGTTCGTTCGAATGCCAAGGGCCGTCAGACCAAGTCCAAGGCCCGTTTGGCACGATACGAAGAAATGGCAGCGGAGGCCGAGCGCACCCGCAAGCTGGACTTCGAGGAAATTCAGATCCCACCAGGCCCGCGTCTTGGCCAGGTAGTCATCGAGGCCGAGAACTTGAAGAAGGGCTTCGGCGATCGTGTGCTGATCGATGGCCTGTCGTTCTCTCTTCCTCGTAACGGCATCGTTGGTGTCATCGGTCCTAACGGTGTTGGCAAGTCGACTCTCTTCAAGACCATTGTTGGACTTGAAGAGCTTGACGGCGGAACGCTCAAGATCGGCGACACCGTCAAGATCTCCTACGTCGACCAGAACCGCGAGAATATTGACCCTGAGAAGTCGTTGTGGGAAGTAGTCTCGGATGGTCTTGACTACATCAACGTCGGACAGGTTGAGATGCCGTCGCGTGCCTACGTTTCGGCCTTCGGCTTTAAGGGTCCAGACCAGCAGAAGAAGGCAGGTGTGCTCTCCGGCGGTGAGCGCAACCGACTCAACCTGGCCTTGACCCTTAAGCAGGGCGGCAATCTGTTGCTGCTCGATGAGCCTACTAACGACTTGGATGTCGAAACTCTTTCGTCGTTGGAAAACGCATTGCTCGAGTTCCCGGGCTGCGCTGTCGTGGTCTCGCACGATCGTTGGTTCCTGGACCGAGTCGCGACCCACATCCTGGCCTACGAGGGCACTGAGGAAGATCCGGCGAACTGGTACTGGTTCGAGGGCAACTTTGACTCCTACGAGAGCAACAAGGTTGAACGACTGGGCGCCGATGCGGCCAAGCCGCACCGCGTCACCCATCGCCGCCTGACCCGTGATTAATAGCAGGTCATAAAATTAGCCGCCACGAATGTGGCGGCTAATTTTATGCCCTGTGTGGCCCGCATCTGTTAATTCGATGCGGAAGCAGCACGCAATTCGGAGAGCTTCAGATACTCTCGATCCTGGTAAACCAAGTGTTGCTGCAGCCGTTGACCGTGGAGGACTTCGTGGACTTCAGCCGCGATCAGTCGGGAACCTCCAATGCTGATCGAAGAATGAATGCTGGCCCGAAAGGCAACCGGTGCTTCAATAAAATGCGGTTCACCGGTCGGGAGGATCCGGAAGTTTTGATCACGCGTGAATCGCGGGGCACCGGGCTGGGCAAAGTTGCCAGCCAACTCTTGCTGGTCTTCTCCAAGTAAGTGGATGACGAAGCTTTGTGCAGCAAGTACGGCGCCGGCGGCTCCTGATTCTTTGGCCAGCGAAAACGAAACGGCAACTGGATCGATTGACAGCGACGCCAGAGAAGAGATCGTTAAGCCGTAATTTGCCTGGTCGATGGTTGCTGTTATTAGTGCTACTCCAGCCGGGTGGTGACGGAAGGCTGTGCGGAAGTCACTAGATAATTCGCTCACTGAGTACCTCCTTTGCCTGAAGTTAGAGTGCCAACCCCAGTAACTGATGCAAAAGCCCGAGCCTTTGCCAACAACTTTGAATACCTCTACCCTAAGACCTCAAGTAAACCTGAGGTCAAGAAAGGGGCAGGTGATGCTTCACACAGCGGAACATGGCGATTGTGCAAATGAATATCCCGGGCAAGAGCTGCTCAGTATCGGTCAAGTCAGTGACCGCACTGGCGTGGCCAGGTCCGCTCTGCACTACTACGAAGAAATTGGCCTGATCGCGGCTACACGAACGGCTGGAAATCAGCGACGCTTTCCTCGCCACCTGTTGCGGCGGATCTCTTTGATCACTGTGGGCAGCAAATTAGGTATTCCACTCGGCGACATAAAACGTGCCTTGGCGCCAGTGCCTATGGGGAAAATCCCTACAGAAAACGATTGGTTGCGGGCAACTGAAGAGTGGAAGAAAGTTCTCGAAGCGCGGCGACGTGCTATTGAGGAACTAGAAGATCGGCTTATGGGGTGCATCGGATGCGGCTGCCTATCGATGCAGGCCTGCAGCCTGCTGAATCCGGCAGACCAATTAGCGCATGAGGGCGCGGGAGCGCGGCGATTGGAAACTCCTGGAGCTGTTGCGAACGAATCGGAATAGCAGCAGGCCAGGCCCTGAAGCTGGCTCGAAATTTCCATGAATGCGGGGTTGACTTCGATGCGACCCGTTCCGAATTCTCGCAATGAACCCAGATCTAGCTAGAATTCCACCATGAGGATTGCTCAAATATTCCGTTTCCCTATTAAGGGGTTGCCGGGCGAAAAAATTGACTCGGCGGCCGTGAGAAAAGGAAGCGGTCTGGAAGGCGACCGTCGCGTTGCCTTTGGCAATGGCACCATCATGCATCGCGAAGACCAGTGGGAGAGCTGCCTTAGCTTCACGATCCTAAAGAACAACAAGAGCTTGCAAAAGTGGCGGGTTCATTCTCGGCCTCCGCTGATCACCATGACAGCCCCTGCTTCGACCGGTGCGGTGCCTCTCAGCTTTGACGTGAATAACCAAGCTGACATGGATGCCGCTCGTGCGTACCTGTCGAAATACTTGCCACCGCAGGGACCTATTCCGCGGAAATTAGTGTCGGCCCCGCAAGGAATGTTCGATTCCCGTCTGTCTGGCATTTCGATCATTAACCCGAATACGGTTGCGGAACTTTCGAGAGTATCAGGTGTGCACATGGATCCGCGCCGGTACCGGGGGAACCTGTTGATTGAGGGGGTGCCGGCCTATGCCGAGTACGGGCTAATTGGAAAAGTGCTGCGCATAGGTGATGTCCGTATTGCTATCACCAAGTCGATCGCTCGTTGCTCAGCGACATCTGTAAATCCGGTGTCGACCGAAGTGGATACGAATGGACCACGTTTGCTGGCGACTTACTTTGGCCATATCCACTGTGGCATTTATGGAACTGTCTTGGAACCAGGCGTCTTGGAGGCTGGCGCTGAGATTCAAATAGAAGACGATCCATCCGGAGCTGAAGAACTCGTGCCATCCAAGGTTTCGCCACGGTTCATGACCGTATTGCGGAATCAGGAGTTGGGTGCCGGAGTGGTCGAACTCCTGCTTGAGGATCCCTTCGGATGGATTGACAGGCACTATGAAGCCGGGATGCACTTGAGGGTTCACCTGCCGGACCCTCTGTGGAGAAATTACACCATTACATCCGTGGTTGGCTCGAGGATTGGTATCGATGTACGTGTCCAGGGCGAAGCCTCAAGCAAAATCGCACAATTGAATGAGGGCGAGCAAGTTCTTGTTTCGGGGCCCTACGGGGTCTTGACCTCGGCCAAGGTCCTGGGAGCCTGCACCGCGATTGTCAGCGCAGGTATTGGCATTACCCCTGCCTTGGGGTTGCTCGGCGATGAGGCCGCGGCCAATGACAGCCGCAAGTTGCGGATCATTCATGTTGAACGTGGAAGAGCCAGCGCTCTGTACTCCCGTTTGGAGCAGATGGCTTCTGAACTGAAATCGTCAATCTGCCTGAACCGAATCGACACAACTGAGGGCAGGCCCGGGCCTGCTGAGATAGCGCAGTATCTACAGGGTTGTGACAGCGTAGTGGTGTGCGGACCGGAAAAATTCACCAGTATGGTTTTTGAGGCATGCGAACGAGCGGGAATTCCGGCTTTGCAGATTCACCGTGAAGTCTTCGCCTCGCCCACTACTGATCTGGACAGGCTATTCGAGGACTATCCATCCGCGGAGGTCACTTGTCGTGACAGCCGAAGGTCATTTACTTGGAGTGCCAAAGACGGCGTATTGCTCGAAGCACTCGAAGATCAAGGCGTTGAACCTGCAAGCCTTTGCCGTTCGGGTTCTTGCGGCGAGTGCGCTGTGAAGCTTCTGAGGGGCAGAGTCTCGTACCCGTTAGAGCCAAGCGCCCGCGTGGAACAGGACCAGATCCTCACCTGCATGGCTGTGCCAGCGGGCGACATTGAATTAGGAGCATGAACTGCACGGGCGCTGCGCTTCAGATAAGTAACTAGTGTCCGTCCGAGAACTCGGGCAGGCGAATCATGCCTTCTTGGGCGACGGTAGCGACCAGCTCGCCGGCTTTGTTGTAGAACTTTCCAGTTCCAAGCCCACGGGCTGAAGACGCCGATGGAGAATGAAGTACGTAGAGCAGCCATTCATCAACACGGAAATCTCGATGCCACCACATCGCGTGGTCGAGGCTAGCGATGCTCAACCCGCGATGAACCCACGGCACACCATGGGCTCTCAGGGCGGGCTCAAGCAACATGTAGTCGCTGGCATACGCCAAAGCTGCGCGGTGAAGCGACAAGTCATCTGGCATTGCCGACGTAGTGCGGAGCCAGACCGCGCTATCGGCGATCTTGCTCGAATTGCCAGGTAGATAAATCGGTTCGGAAACATGACGTACGTCGAAGGGCCGTTCGAATGCCCATTCCTTGGCTACCGGATGGTCAAAGTGGCCCACGAGATCCGCTGTCGTCGGAAGCGACTCCGGCTCTGGGACATCGATGGGCATCGGATCATGATGCTCCAAGCCGATGGCAGGCTCTTGGAACGAGGTGATCATCGACAAGATCGGTTCGCCGTTTTGGTAAGCGTGCACTCTGCGAGCGGAGAATGAGCGGCCATCGCGCAAGCGCTGTACGCCGAAGGTAATGGTCTGGTTCGGGTCTCCCGGGCGCAAGAAGTATCCGTGCAGGGAATGGATGGCACGTGTCGGCTCGATGGTGCGCGTGGCAGCGATTATGGACTGGGCTAGAACCTGTCCTCCGAAAACGCGGGGTCGATTCTGAGCAGGGGTATGACCGATGAAGATATCCTCATCTGTGCGCGCCTGGTCTTCTCCATCCAGGTTCAATAGATCCAGCAGGATCTGGGTGGTGCCTAAGTCTTCGGTCACTGTGCGGGCTCCTCGTCATGCGCTAATGGAACTGAACCAGGGTCAATGTTACTTGAAAGTAACATTTTCTCATGGAAATTCGGTCTCATAGGAAAACTATACGTATCCTCGGTCGATATCACGCCATGAGCAAACTCGCCGCACATCGCTGTGGCTACGTGAGATTATGAATGTATGGCGAGTGATGCAGTGAATTTCGACGACAGCAATTCAGTAAGCGACTTAGCGAACTTTATTAGCCGCGCGAAAACGATTGAGGATGGCGCGGCCCAATTCGTCGCCCGAAAGACGGCTTTAGCAGTCTATGTACCGATTCTTGTCCCTGCTGATCTAGGGCAGGGTGGTTACACCATTCTCGGGATGCGCGTGCATCGCCTGGCCCAGCCTGCGGAAGTCAATGCCAGTTACTCTCTGGCTTCCATTCAAGATCGCCTTGCCCGCATGGGGGAGACGTCCGTTGAATTCTCCCTCCCGCCGGTTGAAGAGAATCCAAAATGGGCCGGGATCTCAGTTCCCGTTTCCGGTTGGGAAGACGCTGGGGCCGTAGCGAACGACACATTGTCGTCCTCAGCTCAAAGCGGCATCGACGCCGTGGCCCAGGCGTTGCCCGAAAACCCTGGGTTGCCGGTGCTAGTGCAGGTGCGCCAGCGAATCTGGTCGACACAGGTGCCAGACGTGGGAATGGAAATTCCGATGGGCGCTGCATTTGCCATGCATGCGCTGGGATTCTTGATTCCTGGCGGACAGTGCCGAGTACTTCGCAACGGCAGCTGGACTCGACTGAGCAACGAACGAGGGCACGTCCTGGCGCGCAAGGCTTCACTGCTCGTCTAAGCCGAATTAGAGAAATGGGCTAGAATTCGCCGTTTGGCGGTTCTAGTCCATATTTTCTAGAGCAGGCTCTGGTGTCCGTCCGGAGTGTTCAGCAGCGAGTGGGCTGCGCGCTCAAAATAATCGCGCAAAGTATCTGCTTGCAGCATCGGCAGCTCGAGTTGGTCGATAGCCTTATTCATGTGGCCCAGCCACACGTCACGATAGTGGCTGTTCACTGGGTAGTTGGCATGGCGCATGCGCAGTCGCGGGTGACCACGATGCTCGGAGAAAGTCGTTGGACCGCCCCAGTATTGTTCCAGGAACAGCTGGAGTCGAACCTGTGCAGCATGAAGTTCCTTTTCCGGATACATCCGCCGGAAGTCTGCATCTTCGGCAACTGAACTATAGAAATTCTTCGTTAACTGCGCGAATACCTCACGGCCGCCGACTTCTGCATAAAAGGTTCCCGGGAAGTCGGCAACATCAATCGGTGCCTCTGCGGCATCCAAGAACTCTTGGCTGGAGCGGCCTAGAACCAACGGATTGCTGAAGGGATCCTTCTTGCGGTCGGAGGCCGTGGGCTGGTTTTCAGTCATTCGTAAATTTCCTCAGGAGGCGCTAGGGGCAACCGGCTCGTGGAGAACCGGGAAGTTGACAGAGCGGGCGATGAAGCAAACCTTGTTTGCTTGGGCGTGGAGCGAATCTGCAAGCTCGCGCTGGGATTCATCGGCAAGATGGACTGTGGGCCGCAGCATGACCTGGGTGAACTCACCGCTGTTATCTCGGTTAAGGCGCAAAGATCCATAGGCATCATCCGTGTAAGCGGTCACATTCACGCCATGGGTGACTGCTACATGGAGGTACGAGAGCATGTGGCATTGGCTCAGGGCAGCTAGCAAAAGCTGTTCTGGATTCCAGCGATCGCGATCCCCGTGGAAGGTTGGATCCGCGGTGCCTGGCAATTCTGGCAACCCCGATGCACGCAATACATGGTCGCGACCGTAGCTTCGGTAGCTTTCGGTTCCGGTTCCACGATTGCCGGTCCATTCGAGGCCCACCCGGTATTCATGTTGCGAGAGGTCCATGAATCCATTCTCCCACTTTTAACCACAAGGTGGTGGCGACTTCCGCATTGAGCGGAAGAAGCCACCACCTGAACGACCCTAGATTCCTGGAACCAACGCATCGGCCTTGCGTGCGGCTAGCGCGCGGACGACGTCGGCACGCGACTCCACCAGCAATCGGCGCATCGCGGCGTGCTTGGAGCCCAAGGACCCCAGGAATTCATCCGTCTGCTTCAAGGTTTCCTCCGAAACGTTGGAGCTAGGGTAGAAGCCCAGCAGGATCTGCTTGGCCATCTCGTGGGAGTAGGATTCCCAGGCATTGACGAGCAACCCGAAGTACTCCTCTGCGTAGCCGGCGATCAGCGTGTTGTCGTGCACGTTGTTGAAACCGGTAATAATTGCGCTTTGCTGATCGTTGGACAGGGTGGCTGCGGTTGCAGCCGCGAATGCCTCTGCTTTCGATTCAGCAGTGGGTCGGGAAGCCCGCGCTGTGTACCACGACGCCTTGCCCTTGGCGGTATCGTCGTTGGCCAGAACGGCGTCGAGATCGGCATCGCTCATGTAGCCGCCAGCACTCAGCGCTATGGCCAAGGACCAACGCAAATCGGTGTCCACTACGAGGCCTGCCAAGCTTGCCGAGCCGTCGAACAGGCTTTTGACCTCGTCCAGCTGCGCGGTGGTGCGCGAGCGGTGGGCAAAGGCCTTTACGAACTGCAGCTGTGCGTCCGAACCGGCTTCAGCCTCGGAGGCCAGTTGCCACAGACGGTCTGCAGCCTGAACCGAAAGCTCTTCGCTGTGTTCGGGCGCGACGTAGAGGTCCAGTGAGGTGTTCAGCTGGCGCAGCAGCACCATGATCACGGTGGAATCTACTTCGTGGCCAATGTTGTTTAGCAGCAATTGGACGTATGTGCTCGCAGGTGCTTCGGCATCTCGCACAGAATCCCAGGCCGCAGACCAGACCAAGGTCCGGGGTAGCGACTCTTCGAAGTCCTTCAGATGCTCGGTGGCAGTAGCCAAGGAAACTTCATCCAAGCGAATCTTGGCATACGTCAGGTCATCGTCGTTGAGCAGGACCAAATCTGGACGTTGCCGGCCTACAAGCGCTGGAACTTCGGTGAGTTCGCCATCGATATCAAGTTCCTCGCGGTGCACTCGCTGCAGCACCCCAGCCTCGTCCAGCGAGTAGAAGCCTACGGCTAGACGATGCTGGCGCAGGGTCGGATGCTCCGCCACTGCGGACTGGCGGATGGCGAAGGAAGTGATGACGCCGTCTTCATCGATAGCCATCTCCGCCTTGAGCGTGTTCACTCCAGCAGTTTCCAGCCATTGAGCGCCCCAACCGCTCAGATCGCGGCCGCTGGCTGCTTCCAATTCCTTGAGCAAGTCTGGCAGCTCGGTGTTTGACCAGGCGTGCTTGGAGAAGTACTCGCGCACGCCTGACATGAATTCTTCCTGGCCCACGAAAGCTACCAGCTGTCGCAGAACGCTAGCGCCCTTGGCGTAGGTGATGCCGTCGAAGTTGACCTCGACGTCTTCCAGATCATTGATCGGGGCGACGATTGGGTGGGTGGATGGCAGCTGGTCCTGGCGGTAGGCCCAGTTCTTCTCCAAGGTGTTGAAGGTGGTCCAGGCACTGGTGAACTCGGTGTTCTGCGCTGCGGCCAGCGTGGACATGAATTCGGCGAATGATTCGTTCAGCCACAGATCGTTCCACCACTTCATGGTGACCAGGTCGCCGAACCACATGTGGGCCAGTTCGTGCAGGATGGTGATGGCGCGGCGTTCCACCATGGCGCCGGTGGGCCGGGACCGGAAAACGTATTCTTCGAGGAAGGTCACTGCTCCCGCGTTCTCCATGGCGCCGGCGTTGAACTCCGGCACGAAAAGCTGGTCGTACTTCTCAAACGGGTACGGAGTGCCGAAGTTCTTCTCATAGAATTCGAAGCCCTGTCGGGTGATGGCCACGATGTTCTCGACGTCCAGGTATTGCATCATTGATGCGCGGGCGAAGACGCCGAGCTCAATGGTGCGTCCGCTGGAGGAAACCAGGGAATCGCGGGCCACTTGGTAGGGGCCAGCAATCAGGGCGGTGATGTAGCAGGAGATGCGCTGGGTCGGCGCAAAGTCCCAGGTAGCGGAATCGCCGTTTTCGATTGGCTCGGGAGTAGGTGCGTTGGAGACTACCTTCCAGTATTTTGGGGCGGTTACCGAGAACTGGAAAGTGGCTTTCAAATCGGGTTGTTCGAAGACGGCGAACATGCGCCGGCAGTCCGCAACCTCGAACTGGGTATACAGGTATACTTCCTGGTCCACTGGGTCAACGAATCGATGCAGGCCCTCGCCGGTGTTCATGTACAGCGCGTCTGCGTCAATCACCAGCAGGTTTTCTGCGGCGAGATTCGGCAATTGAATGCGGATGCCATCGGAATGCTCGACAGGGTCCAGCTCTACTCCGTTGAGATTGATCGAGCGTACCGAATCGGTGACTGCATCAATGAAAGTCGACGCGCCGGCAGTAGCGGTGAAGCGAACAATAGTTTTTGAAGAAAAGACGCGCTCACCCTGAGTGAGATCCAGGCTTACCTCGTAGCTGTCAACGTTGAGCAGATTCGCGCGTTCGCTGGCCTCCGCGCGAGTGAGGTTCATTCCTGGCATGGGTTCTCCAATTCTTGGTGATGGTTATCCATCAGCGGAAGTTGTGAAACGAATATTGAATATCTGTCCATTGTGTCACCTGCGACGGGGCATTGCGCAAGTCATTGGGCCGAACAATTTACTCAATTTTCCAATAACTCCCATAAATTGCGTGCTTTGGGACGAGCGCAAGACTTATTGGGTTAATACTCCAGGGTGTGAGGCTGCGAAGTAGCGAGAGTGTGTGCTGCGGTCGCTATCCTAGATAGGACAGTAAAAGACCCCTCCCAAGTAAATGAGGCAATAGATTATGCGCGTGCATATCGCCACTGACCATGCAGGACTCGAGCTCAGCGATTACCTGGTGAAGCACCTGACGGCCAAGGGCTACGAAATGGTCAACCATGGGCCGAAGTCTTACGACCCAGAGGATGACTACCCGGCGTTCTGCATCAACGCTGCCTTAGCGGTCGTCGAAGATCAGCGTGCCGGCGTGGACGCGCTGGGCATCGTTTTGGGTGGATCGGGAAATGGCGAACAGATTGCGGCTAACAAGGTCGAGGGTATCCGTGCTGCACTGGCATGGAACTTGGACACCGCCAAGCTCGCCCGTGAACACAACAATGCAAATGTCATCGCTGTAGGCGGGCGCCAGCACTCGGTGGAAGAAGCAGCAGAACTTATCGAGGCCTTCCTTGCGGAGCCATTCAGCGAAGCTGAACGCCATGTACGCCGCATCAGCAAGATCGCTGCATACGAGACTACCGGCGAGGTCATCGAGTAGTCGTGCCGGAAGGACATTCCCTTCACCGCCTTGCCCGCCAATTCGACGATGTCTTTGGCGGGCAAACGGTTCTCGTCTCGTCCCCGCAAGGCCGTTTCAGTTCTGATGCGGAACGAATCGATGGCCACCAGCTAGAGCACGCCTTTGCCAAAGGCAAGCAACTATTCTGCCGTTTTTCCAACGATTTGTATCTTCGCGTGCATTTGGGACTCTATGGCGCCTTCAGTTTCGGCGGCGATCAGCACTTTACTGGTGCCTCGTCGATCGGTGCGCCACGGAAGATTGGCGAAAGCGAAACAGGCACCACTTCCGACGCTGAATCGTACAACGGGCCGCCTGCGCCGGTTGGCGCAGTACGGGTACGAATCGTTTCCGAGCATGGTTGGGCGGATTTGCGTGGGCCGACGGCGTGCGAGGTGTTGGATCATGACCGGGTTCAAGCGCACCTGAATAAGCTGGGGCCGGATCCATTGATTGGTTCTGCGGTTCGGTTTAGAGCTGCCAAGGGCCAAGCGGACATCGCGGACTCCGAAACATTGCTTGAAGCAGGGCACAAAGAATTTCGTGCCAATCTGTTGAAGACGAAGACTCCCATCGGCGTCGCGCTAATGAATCAGTCCGTCATCTCCGGCGTTGGGAACATTTACCGTGCCGAAGCATTATTCCGGAATCGTATTTCTCCGGCGCTGCCAGCGAATGAGCTAAGTGCTCAGAAAACCAGGAAACTTTGGTGGGACATCGTCTCCGTCATGGAAGACGGTGTTCGCGATGGCAAGATCATTACTACCTTGCCCGAGGACCGGGACCCTCAGGGCGTGATTTGGCCGGACAACGCGTATTACGTTTACCAACGGCAAGGCATGCAGTGCCGTAAATGCTCGGCCCGGATTTCCCTGGCTGAAGTCGCGGCTCGGAAGTTGTATTGGTGCCCACGCTGTCAGAAGAGGCCTCGTCAACGACACTCGACTTAGTCGGTAAGTGCCACGATGAGACGGATGGAATTCTTTTCGTTCCGACTTATCGGCGTGTTTTGCCGGCCAGTCCTTCGTACGGGTGCTAGGGGAGAGGGCCCAAGTGAGACGTGGAATCCTCGATTTGCAAAGCAAGAGTTTTATGGTCTAGACTGAATCTTGTTCGAAGCGCAGGTGCTTCGAAATGGGGATGTAGCTTAATGGTAAAGCCTTAGTCTTCCAAACTAATGACGCGGGTTCGATTCCCGTCATCCCCTCCGTTTGAAAAGGTTCCGCTGTGCGGGACCTTTTCGTATACCCGGCAGAAAATCAGTTCTTCCAAACTTTTTATTCTGAGGTACTGGCCGCTTCAAACGGGCTGCCCTTATCCGAGCGACATCTCCAAATGATCGGCCCTGGATGTTGCTTCGCGGTTTTCTGGCGAGCTCATCCATCGAGTGCTTGAAATACGCTTTCGATTGCTTGAACATTTTGCCGGATTTCCAGATTGTGAACCGGGAATCACCAACGTGCCTCGGTGCACGGCAGTTGCCCATGGTTACTGCCGGCTTTTTTGAAGGCGCAGCGTTCGTACACAAATCCTTGGAATATCGATTTAGCTATGCTTACGGCTCTGGCGGTGGGTTCCTTGGAAGGATCTCGGCGTCCGTTAACCCAGGAACGAGGATTCCGAAGGTTGAGAATACACTTGTAATTCAACTCACGAATATGCGATTTCTGGAACGAATCAGGCAGGTGAAACGAGAAAAACCGCGGAATTACGCGGATGTCATTGTGCTACTTGCAAAATCCTCGATTTTGCTTTTGGTTCGAACCCGTGTAACTTAGTTTCTTGTGATCAGCACGGGAAACAAAAAATTCCCGAACCGATTACAAAGCGGTTTGTCCAGATGAAACAAGCTTTCTTCTGAACTTCACCGGGGTGTAGCTCAGCTTGGCTAGAGCGCGCGCTTTGGGAGCGTGAGGTCGCAGGTTCGAATCCTGTCACCCCGACTTTATGACTGGAGAAGTCTGGTCATGGAATTGAGATTTGAGAAATCAAGTCTCGTGAGTAATGGCGATTGAGAAATCTTCACTATTCAAGCAACACGGTTAGTTGGAAGCAGTCATCCTAGGATGCGGCTTCCTGGCTAATCGGGGTGTAGCTCAGCTTGGCTAGAGCGCGCGCTTTGGGAGCGTGAGGTCGCAGGTTCGAATCCTGTCACCCCGACTTTGCGAGTGGATATCTTCGGATGGAGCCCGTGAAAATTGAGAGCTAAATATAATTTAGATCTTGTGATCACTAAGAACCGTAAAAGGTAACTAGTAAGCATCACAAACGATTAGTGGATACAGGATGACTCGGGTTAGACTGTTCACTGCTAATCGGGGTGTAGCTCAGCTTGGCTAGAGCGCGCGCTTTGGGAGCGTGAGGTCGCAGGTTCGAATCCTGTCACCCCGACTCTGTCGAACAACCCCGCAACGCCACCATGTTGCGGGGTTTTTTGCAGATTAGACCTAATATTAGACAACTCAGGAGTACAACGCTGTGAAGAGCGCCGTCGAAAACGTCAACCCGACCCGGGTTAAGCTGACCGTTGAAGTTCCTTACGAGGAACTGAAGCCCCGCGTCGATGAGGCGTACAAGACCATCGCTCAGCAGATCCAGATCCCCGGCTTCCGCAAGGGTAAAGTTCCTGCAAAGCTGATCGACCAGCGCGTCGGCCGTGGCCACGTCATCGAGACCGCTGTTAACGAAGGTCTGAACGAGTACTACCAGAAGGCAATGGTTGAGAACGAACTCACCCCATTGTCCCGCCCAGAGGTAGACATCACCGAACTGCCATCCCTGGAAAAGGAAGGCGAAGGCCAGCTGGTCTTCACCCTAGAGGTAGACGTACGTCCGAAGGTTGAACTTCCGGACTACAAGGGCATCGAGGTTTCTGTTGAGGCCAAGGAAGTTGCTGACGAGGACATCGAGAAGGCTCTCGACGACCTGCGCGGCCGTTTCGGCACCCTGAAGGAAGTTGAAGCTCCAGCAGCTGCAGACTCCTTCGTAACCATCGACCTGACCGCTTCCGTTGAAGGCGAAGAAGTCGACTCCGCACAGGGCCTGTCCTACCAGATCGGTTCCGGCAACATGCTTGAGGGCATGGACGAAGCCGTTACCGGCCTGTCCGCTGGCGAAGACGCAACCTTCGAAACCACCCTGGCTGGCGGCGAGCACGCTGGCAAGTCCGCAACCGTCAAGGTCGTAGTCAACGCTGTGAAGCAGCGTGAACTGCCAGAAGCTAACGACGACTTCGCTCAGCTGGCTTCGGAATTCGACACCATCGCCGAACTGCGCGAGAACCTGGCAAAGGACGCCGCAGAGGGCAAGGTCGTCGAGCAGGGCGTAGAGGCTCGTGAGCTGGTTCTGGACAAGCTGGTTGAGCTGGTTGAGGTCCCTGTTCCTGCTTCGGTTATCGACGAGCAGATCGAGCAGCACTTCAACGCTCCGAACTCCGAAGAGGGCCACGACACCGAGGAGCACCGTGCAGAGGTTCGCGAGAACACCGAGCGTGCCTTCAAGAACGAAATCATCCTGGACGCAGTTGCAGATGCTGAAGAAGTTGGCGTCGAGCAGTCCGAGCTGATCGACTACATCGTCCAGACCGCAGGCCAGTACGGCATGGAACCAAACCAGTTCGCACAGATGCTGGACGGCGCAGGCCAGGTTCCGATGCTCATGGGCGAAGTTCGCCGCCGCAAGGCACTGGCAAAGGTTCTCGAGTTCGCTACGGTCACCGATTCCAACGGTGCCGCAGTTGACCTGACCTCCTTCGTCAAGCCAGCCGGTGAAGAAGAGGCAGCTGAGGTTGAAACCGAAGAAGCCAAGTAGTCTTCACTAAACTCTGATGGCCGTCGGCCGCTTGTTCAACGCAAGCCGCCGATGGCCATTTTTGTTCGCTTCAGGCGTGCATCATGCGCCGTGAGCGAAACAGGGGCATGAAACGGCCCAAGATTGCCTTGAAGTAAGTAATCTCAAAGTAACCAGTTGCAGCTATGGGATTAGAAACAGAGATTCCAGAAACTGATCTACACGTTTGGAAGAGGTAGAGAACATGTCAAATGATTCGCGCACTCCCACTATGGCAGCCGCAGAGCCGGCCGGCCGTGATGACTACATCTACAACCGCCTGCTCAAGGAGCGCATCATCTGGCTGGGCTCCGACGTCCGCGACGACAATGCGAATGCCATTTGCTCGCAGTTGCTGCTGCTCTCGGCAGAGGATCCTGAGAAGGACATCTACCTGTACATCAACTCGCCAGGCGGCTCGATCACCGCTGGCATGGCCATCTACGACACCATGAACTTCATCCCGAACGACGTGGTGACCGTAGCTACCGGCCTGGCAGCATCGATGGGACAGTTTCTGCTGTCCTCGGGCACCCCGGGCAAGCGTTTCGCCACTCCGAACGCACGCATTCTGATGCACCAGCCATCGGGCGGCATCGGCGGTACCGCCTCGGACATCAAGATCCAGGCTGAACTGATCATGCACATGAAGAAGGTCATGAGCGAGCTGACTGCAGAACAGACCGGTCAGACCGTGGAGCAGATCCTCATCGACAACCAGCGTGATAAGTGGTTCACCGCAGAAGAAGGCCTGAAGTACGGCTTCTTCGATCAGATCGCAACCCACGCAGGCTCGGTCACCGGTGTTGTAGGCGACGACGACAAGTAGTCGTACCGCACCGCTTGATACCCAAAGATTTGTCCAAGGAGAAAACCATGAACTTCAATCCGGAAGCCGTTAGCGGTCAGATGCCGTCGGCCCGCTACATCCTGCCACAGTTCGAAGAGCGCACCCCATACGGTTTCAAGCGCCAGGACCCTTACGCAAAGCTGTTCGAGGATCGCATCATTTTCCTCGGCGCCCAGGTCGATGACGCATCGGCTGATGATGTCATGGCCCAACTGCTGGTCCTGGAATCCATGGACCCAGAGCGCGACGTCACCCTTTACATCAACTCGCCAGGTGGTTCCTTCACCGCGATGACTGCAATCTATGACACGATTCAGTTCATCCGCCCGGAGGTGCAGACCGTCTGCCTCGGCCAGGCTGCATCAGCAGCAGCAGTACTGCTCGCAGCCGGCACCCCGGGCAAGCGTTTAGCACTGCCTAACGCCCGCGTGCTGATCCACCAGCCAGCAATGGGTGGCGGCGAACGCGGTACCGCGACCGACCTGCAGATCCAGGCCGAAGAAGTCATGCGCATGCGCAGCTGGCTGGAAGAGACCATTGCGTCCCACTCCGGCCAGAAAGTTGAGAAGGTCCGCGACGACGTGGAGCGCGACCTGTTCATGACGGCGAGCGAAGCGAAGGCCTACGGCATCGTCGACGAGGTATTGACTCCTCGCAAGCTGAACCGCGCCCAGCTGGGAAGCTAGCGCATACTTGGAATAATCCAGGATGAATGGCGGTTTGCCTAGTTGCTGGTCTGTCCAAAGGCAGATAGGGCGCAACACAGGTAAACCGCCATATTCATCTAATTTGGGGGACAACTAGCCTAGAATTGGGTAAGTCCACAGCTACTCAAGTAAACGGGAGAATGGTGCGATGGGACGCATGGGTGAAGGCTCGGATCTGTTGAAATGCTCTTTCTGCGGAAAGAGCCAGAAGCAGGTTAAGAAGCTAATAGCAGGCCATGGTGTCTACATTTGTACTGAATGCATCGAACTCTGCAACGAAATCATCGCCGAAGAGTTTGCTGAAGAGCAGGTGCATGAGGAGTTCTCCCTGGCCAAGCCACGCGAGATCTTTGATTCGCTGCAGGAATACGTCATCGGCCAAGAGAACGCCAAGCGGGCACTCTCGGTTGCTGTCTACAACCATTACAAGCGCATCCACGGCAACCAGGACCACGGTCCCGTTGCTGCGCTGACTAACGAAGACCCACTGGATGACGTGGAAGTCTCGAAGTCGAACATCATGCTTATCGGTCCTACTGGATGCGGCAAAACCTATCTGGCTCAGTCGTTGGCGAAGAAGCTGAATGTTCCATTCGCAGTCGCAGACGCGACAAGCCTTACCGAAGCAGGCTACGTGGGAGAAGACGTGGAGAACATTCTCCTCAAGCTCCTCCAGGCCGCCGACTATGACGTCAAGAAGGCTGAAACCGGCATCATCTACATTGACGAGATCGACAAGATTTCCCGCAAGAGCGAGAACCCTTCGATCACGCGAGATGTCTCAGGCGAAGGTGTCCAGCAGGCACTGCTGAAGATTCTTGAAGGTACAGTTGCAGCCGTGCCACCTCAGGGTGGCCGCAAGCACCCGCATCAGGATTTCATTCAGCTCGATACCACCAACATTCTTTTCATTGTTGCCGGCGCCTTTGCAGGCTTGGAAGAGATCATTTCTTCTCGCGCAGGACAGAAAGGCATTGGCTTCGGGGCCCCGCTGACCGCGCTGAAGTCCGAAACTGCTTCCTATTCGGATGTTCGGCCTGAGGACCTGCTCAAGTTCGGACTGATTCCAGAATTCATTGGACGCCTCCCGGTGATCACTACGGTGGAGCACCTGGACAAGGATGCGTTGGTTCGAGTGCTGACCGAGCCGAAGAATGCACTGCTCAAGCAGTACCAGAAGATGTTCCAGATGGACGGCGTAGCATTGAGTTTCGACCAATCCGCTCTCGACGCCATCGCGGAACTGGCTATTGCACGTGAGACGGGCGCACGTGGCCTGCGTTCAATTCTTGAAGAAACTCTTGGCGGAGTGATGTTCGATTTGCCAAGCCGCGACGATGTAGCTGAAGTGGTAATCTCTCGCGCCACCGTCATCGACCGCGAAGAGCCCACGCTGCTCTCGCACGCGATGGTCGCCAAGCGCGACAAGAAGTCTGCATAGACCACGTCCATAAAATTCTTTTCGGAAGAAAGTTGGTAGTTCATGGCTGAACGTCAGCAAGTCGATTTCTGGTTCGATCCAATCTGCCCATTCGCATGGGCGACGAGCCGCTGGATCAAGGAGGTAGAAAAGGTTCGCAGCATCGATGTGACCTGGCATGTCATGAGCCTTTCGATGCTTAACGAAGGACGGGATCTTCCCGCTGACTACCGCGCTAAGATGGACGATTCGTGGGGACCGGTACGTGTGATCACCCGTGCCGCCCAGGAGCACGGCGATGACGTTAAAGACAGCCTGTACACGGCAATGGGCGAGTTGTTCCATTACGAAAAGATCGAAGACCGTGGGGAAGTGATTTCCAAGGCCCTGGCGAAGGTCGGACTCCCAGCAGAACTCGCTGAGGCGGCGGATACTGACGGCAATGACGAGGCCTTGCGTGCCAGCCACGAGGTTGGAATTGGCAAAGTGGGTCAGGATGTCGGAACACCAATCCTCGCCGTTGACGGCGTTGCCTTCTTCGGGCCGGTAATCACTCGCATTCCAACCGGAGAAGATGCAGGCAAGATGTTTGATGCCGCGGCGCAACTCGCATCGTTCCCATACTTCTTCGAAATGAAGCGTACCCGCACCGAAAGCCCAATTTTCGACTAAGCGAAAATTCATTGTCCAAAGGACGTTGTCTCATGGAGAGACAACGTCCTTTGTGCTTAGCAGGGAACTCAGCGGCAGCGTCAGCGTGGATCTACCGACCTTCCGCGCTTCGATTGATGCAGTTATCCATCCGATGTGCTCCTTGTGCGGCGGAGAATTGGCCACACTGTCCTGAGGGGTTGCGTCGATCATTTCACCGGATCTTCGTGGAGCGCGGAAACTGGCTCACACATTGCCGGCGAAAATGATTCCCGGCAGCCACTCTCATTGGCCGGCGCCCGCTAACGGATGTTTCAGGTAATCGGCGCGCGAGGTTCGACGGATTGCTTGGGATGATCTCGCCAAAAGTAGCGGACGGCCGATGACTTAGGCCATGCGCCCATCGTCTTGGTGGTGAGCCCGAGATGCCCCTGCAGGGACCTGCGAACGCAGAACCCGGTGTCGCAGGAAGGACACTGGTGATCCAGGCGTTGGTTCCGTGTTGTGCTCAGACGCGTGAATAAGTCCATTTTCGACATCTAATTAACTCATATTTTTTCCTTCTGCCCAGCCATCGTACTGCCGAAAAGTACCTGTTACCGAAGTTTCCGTTTCATATATTCGCGGTTGCTGGCCCGCCGTTGAAAGATGAATCCTGGAGATCCAATAGTGATTTGATTCACAAGTAATTGTGGGGTCGAGCCGAAACCGGCTGATCTGGCTGGGCTATCAGCGGGGGAGCGGGCAACGTGCGCGGACGAATTAAAGTATCTGTTCCAGGCTAATTTCGCTTCACAAATTGAGCGCCGCAGGCGAATCACGACACAGTCGACGGAGGGAAAGATTCCTGTAGAAAATGCTTGAAGTGTGTGTTTGACTATTTCCCACGAGTGCAACCGCACCCCCATCGATAGTGGCAAAGAAGCCACTGGACAAGGAGTTAAATCGTGCAGATTCGTTCTCTAATTACGGATTCATCCAAGGGCAGAGGGCGCCGCAAGCTGGCAGGCGCCGCAGTCCTTGCGAGCGCACTGATGCTTAGCGCGGCCCCAATGGCCTCGGCAACGCCGACGACAACGGGCGGAGAGATCGAGTCGATCACGATCTCTCAGCAGAAGGCTGAAGCTGCGGTGGACTACTGGACCGCAGACCGGATGAAGGCCGCAAAGAACGCAGATTCACTCGTTGCTGGAAAGTCGGGCTCGGCCGCCAAGGTCGAAATCGGCAAGCCTGCCAAGGTGTCTGGCCATGGAGCTGACGTTGCAGCGGGCAAGCAGACGCAGAAGAAGGGTAGCAAGACCCGCGCAACCCAGGAAACTCCGGTCTCGCACATCGGCAAGGTCTTCTTCACCCTTGGTGGATCAGACTATGTCTGCTCCGGCAATGCTGTGGTCTCCGCCAATGAGTCGACCGTCTCCACTGCAGGGCACTGCTTGAACGAAGGACCGGGCGCATTCGCCACCCGTTGGGTATTCGTCCCGGCCTATGAGAATGGCAACGCACCGTACGGCTCCTTCGCAGCGACCGAGCTGGTGGCGCCAACCGAATGGTCCAACGGCGGTGACATCTCCTATGACACCGGCTTCGCAGTCGTCAGCACGAGCGGTGGTTCGACCCTGACAGATGCCGTCGGCGCATCCGGCGTTGCATTCAACCAGGCACGCGGCGAGCAGTACACCGCGTACGGCTACCCAGCTGCCTCGCCATTCAACGGCGAGACCCTGCAGTCATGCACCGGCTACGCGAGCGACGATCCCTTTGGCCAGTCGCAGTCCCAGGGCATTCCATGCAACATGACCGGCGGCTCCTCGGGCGGACCATGGTTCCTGGGCAGCGGTTCGGACGGCTACCAGAACTCGGTGAACAGCTTCGGATACAGCTCCGTGCGCGACACCATGTTCGGGCCATACTGGGGTTCGGTGATCCAGCAGGCTTACCAGAACGCGCAGAACTAAACGCTCACTCGCCGGCGGCTGGACATTGATGGGGATCCAGCCGTTGGCATGGAGCAGAAGGGAAAGATGGTGGCCAATGGAGATTCGCCAGCTGACCGGTCCAAGACTCCGGTCCAGAGGCATCGTCTTGAGAACAGCGCCGAAGACCAGCTGAAATACTTCACCGACCAACGTCGACGCGCAGCTCGTCCCATAGAAAAACCCTTGAATCTCCACTGCAGAAGGATCGTCCAGATCCGCGGGAGAAAGAGGAATAGAAACGGAAAAACCGGTTGCCATCCCGTTGAGGGGATGGCAACCGGTCCTGTTTATTGGCGCTTATGCCTCTTCGGCCGGAGCCAATTCGACGTTGGCGACAGTCAGTTCGCCTTCGGCTTCAACCAAGGACAACTCGCGGGCATTGGCTGCGGACTTCAAGTCCTCGAAGCCTGCCTTGAGCTGGGCAACCTGGGCTGCAGGCGCGTGGATCTCGCCCGAGAGCACCTCGGTGCGCTGCTTGACCTTTGCATCGGACTTGGCCTTGCGGATTCCCGAAAGGGCTACGCCAACCAGCGGCAGTACTGCAGGGTCGGCGCCCTCGACTGCTGCCGATAGGTGCTCGGTGCTTGGCCACTGGGTCAGGTGCACCGACCCGTTGCGCCACCAGCCCCACACTTCTTCGGTGGCGAACGGGAGGAACGGAGCGAACAAACGCAGCACCGAATCCAAGGTGGTGGCCAAGGCAGCCAGAACAGAAGCCTGCTCGGCTTCTCCATGGCCACCGTATGCGCGGTCCTTGACCAGTTCCACGTAGTCGTCGGTGAACGACCAGAAGAACGACTCGGTGATATCCAGAGCTCGAGCATAGTCGTAGTTGTCGAAAGCGCGTTTGGCATCTTCGATAACGGTCGACAGGCGGGCGAGCAGCGAGCGGTCAAGGCCGTTGGTGACTACCGAAGCATCATCGGTCAGCACATTGGCCTCGGTGGCACCCAAGTTCAGCACGAACTTCGAAGCGTTCAGGATCTTGATGGCCAAGCGTCGGCCGATCTTCATCTGGTTCACTTCATAGGCGGTGTCGGCACCGAGCTTGGCACTAGCGGCCCAGTAGCGGACGGCGTCCGCGCCGAACTTGTCCAGGACTTCGTTCGGAACCACCACGTTGCCCTTTGACTTGGACATCTTCTTGCGGTCCGGGTCCAGGATCCAGCCCGAAATGGCGGCGTGCTTCCACGGAGCGTTGCCATGCAGGGAATCTGCACGCACCGCGGTGGAGAACAACCAGGTGCGGATGATGTCGTGGCCCTGGGGGCGCAGGTCGAACGGGTAGACCTTCGCGAAGAACTCGTCGTCGCGGCCCCAACGGCCCACGATCTGCGGGGTCAGCGAGCTGGTTGCCCAGGTGTCCAGCACGTCGGCATCGCCAATGAAGCCGTTGGCTGCCCCACGCTGGTCCTCGGTGTAGCCGGTAGGCGCGTCGGCCGCCGGATCAACCGGAAGCTGGTCGATGGTCGGCAGCAGCGGTGCATCGTAGTTCGGTTCGCCGTGCTCATCGACTTGGTACCACACCGGTACCGGTACGCCGAAGAACCGCTGGCGGGATACCAGCCAGTCCCCATTCAGGCCCGACACCCAATTCTCGTAGCGCGAACGCATGAACGACGGGTGGAAATCAATTTCCTGGCCGCGGGCGATCATCTGGTTGCGGCGCTCTTCGTCGCGGCCGCCGTTGCGGATGTACCACTGGCGCGAGGTCACGATCTCCAGCGGCTTGTCGCCCTTTTCGAAGAAGTTCACCGGACGGGAGATCTTCTTCGGCTCGCCATCGAGCAGGCCGGCTTCGGAAAGCATCTCAACGACGGTTTCCTTGGCGGAGAACACGGTCTTTGCCGAAATCTGGGCGTAGGCTTCCTTGCCGGCCTCGGTGGTGATCCACTCCGGGGTCTCGGCCAGGATGCGGCCGTCGCGTCCGATGATCGGACGGGTTGGCAGCTGCAGTTCGCGCCACCAGGTCACGTCGGTCAGGTCGCCGAAGGTGCAGACCATGGCAATGCCCGAACCCTTGTCGGCCTGGGCCAACGGGTGCGGGTGCACGGTGACTGGAACGCCGAAGAGCGGCGAGGTCACGGTCTTGCCGAACAGGTGCTGGTAGCGTTCGTCATCCGGGTGCGCCACAAGGGCGGCGCATGCTGCCAGCAGTTCCGGGCGGGTCGTCTCGATGAAGACCTGCTCGCCGTTGTCCGCAGAGAATGCGTAGCGGTAGTAGGCGCCCGGCATTTCACGGTCTTCGAGTTCGGCCTGGGCCACGGCGGTACGGAAGGTCACGTCCCACAGGGTAGGGGCCTCGGCCATGTAGGCGTCGCCCTTGGCCAGATTCTCCAGGAACGCACGCTGCGAGGCCGCACGCGAGTTGTCGTCGATGGTGCGGTAGGTCATGCGCCAGTCAACCGAAAGGCCCAGGGTGGTGAACAGCTGCTCGAAGACCTTCTCGTCCTCGACCGCGAGCTCTTCGCAGATCTCGATGAAGTTCTTGCGGCTGATGACGTCCCAGTCGCGCTGGTTCTTCGCCGGCTTTTCTGGTGGACGGTAGCCCTCGATGTAAGGCTTGGTCGGGTCGCAACGGACACCGAAGTAGTTCTGCACGCGGCGCTCGGTCGGCAGCCCGTTATCATCCCAACCCAGTGGGTAGAAAACGTTCTTGCCGTTCATGCGCTGGTAGCGGGCCAGTACGTCGGTCTGCGTGTAGGAGAACATGTGTCCTACGTGCAGCGAACCCGAAGCAGTTGGCGGGGGAGTGTCGATGGAGTACACGGCTTCGCGAGTCGTGTCCTCATTGAAGTGATAGGTGCCCTCGGTGCGCCACCGGGACGAAAGACGTTCCTCCAAGCCTTCCAATGCTGGCTTGTCAGGAACGGAAACCGTTGCGGGCGTGTCTGTGCCCAAGTTTTCTTCTGCCATGCCTCTATTCTTTCATGTTTTGCCCGGTGCCAAGACATTGTTGCCCATGGCTTGCACCACGCGGCGCCCGTGGCGAGTACCATCTTGTGTATGGAGCGACGAAGAGCACCTCGAATGCCGCCACCGGCCATTGCAGCAGCCGCGATGGCTGCACAACGGCTGCTGGTTCCCGCGGTGCGTTCATCAACCGGGTTAAAACTCATGGCCGGGCTCTTGGCCATTGGCGGTGCTGGCCTTGCCCTAGGCGCAGGACTCTCTTTCCATGCCGCCAAGACCACCGCGAACCCGCGGCGTCCGGAGAACAGCACGGCTTTGGTCACGACGGGACTCTTTGCCCGCACCCGCAATCCGATGTACCTGGGAATGGTTGCCGTATCCACCAGTTATGCCATGTGGCGGGGCTCGCTACTGGGGCTTGTTCCCAGCGTCGCGCTCGCCTGCTGGCTCGACCAGTTCCAGATACCCGCTGAAGAAGACGCCCTGGCGCAGAAATACGGACAGGCGTATTGGCAGTACCAGCGGGCGGTGCCGCGCTGGATTCCTTCCACTGAGCGCGGCAAAACCCATGCCAGATGAAACGTAAGAGAAATTCATGCCTTACCAACTGGTAGTCATCTAGTTCTACAGTTGTTGCATGACTACTACTAATAGCACTTCATCCCGTTCGGCCGTCGTGACCGGAGCTTCCAGCGGAATCGGGCAGGCAACCGTACGCGCTCTGCGCGCTCAAGGGTGGACCGTCTTCGCGGTGGCCCGCCGTGCAGAACGCTTGGAAAGCCTCGCTGCCGAATGCGGTGCGATCGCCGTTCGAGCAGATGTCAGCGTGCAGGCTGATGTCGACTCGTTGGCGGAAACCGTGCTCGCCCAGGGCGGCGTCGACACGCTGGTCAACTGCGCTGGCGGTGCCCGGGGAACGGAGACCTGGGCGGATGCGATTGACGAGAACTGGGAATTCATGTGGCAGGCCAATGTCATGGGAACCATGCGCCTGACCCGTGCCCTGCTGCCGCAGCTGCGCGAGGCGCGCGGCACCGTCCTGAACGTCACGTCCACGGCGGCACTGGCCAGCTACGAAGGCGGCAGCGGCTACAACGCGGCGAAAGCTGCAGAACGGGCCATGACCCAGGCTCTGCGCCTGGAAGAAGTCGAGAAAGGGTTGCGCGTTATCGAGATCCTGCCTGGCCTCGTGCAGACAGAAGAGTTCTCCCTGCGCCGGTTGGGCAGCCAGAGCGCTGCCGATAACGTCTATGCTGGCGTGGATCATCCACTGACCGCCGAAGACGTTGCCGAGGTGATCCGCTATGCGGTGAGCGCCCCTGCACATGTGAATCTCGATGAGATTGTCATCCGCCCGCAGGCGCAAGCCGCGAACCACAAGCTCATCCGCAACGCCAAATAGGCGCCCAACTTCATCCATGAGGACCAATTCATGAGCCAAAAGACCCCGCAGACGATCCATGTCGTGGCCACATCGCATGGCACGGAAAACCTCCACGGGCAGCAGCTGATCCACGATCTGCGTGCCGATCTTGAACGCATGAGCGCACAGCAATTCCCGGGGCAGCTTCTCTGGCACGAAGCCTATGTGGATGTCCAGGAACCCCGGCTCGTATCGGTCATCGCGGCACTGCCCGAAGGCGAGCCGGCAGTGGTCCTGCCATTGCTGGTCTCAGACGGGGTGCATACGGCCGACGATATTGCGCAGGCTGTCGCTTCACGCCCCGGCACCTTAGCCGCACCGCCGTTGGGCCCGCTGCCAGAACTGGCCCAAGTTCTGGCGCAGCGTGCCGCTGGGCACCTGGAGAAAGGCCCGCTGGTCATCGTGGCCGCCGCGGGCACACGATTGGAAGTCGGCCAAAACCAGGTCGAGAACCTGGCCGAGCAGGTCGCGGGCCTGCTGGAACGCGAAGTGCTGGTGGGATATTGCGCTGGCGCGCAGCCGCGGATCGCTGAGCTCGTGGGCGGCGCGGCCGGTCGTCCGGTGCTGGTGCTCAGCGCGTTGCTCGCCGACGGATACTTCCAGCAGAAGCTGGCTAGCACAGGGGCCGACGTGGTGACAAGCCCACTGCTGCCTGACGTCATGATCACTCAATGTTTCCTTGTGCGACTGCAAAAGGCCCTTCAAGAAGGGCTTTTCATGTCTCCAGATGACGAACTCCTAACCCGTTAGTCAACGCGTAGCCATGTGACATCAGCAGGTTGCTGACCCCCTGGGGGCAGTTTCTAGGCTGATGGGCATGACACAGACAACCACACCAGTTCGCCCCAAAAGAGCGGCCAAGCCCAACGGCCAATGGAAGGTCGATGGCACTACGCCGCTGAACGCCAACGAGGAAATGAAGGCCGCCGACAACGGCCTGAACGTGCGCCAGCGGATCGAAGATATCTACTCCGTGCAGGGCTTCGACTCCATCGACCCGGATGACCTGCACGGGCGTTTTCGCTGGTGGGGCCTGTACACCCAGCGTGCCCAGGGCATTCCCGGCGGCAAGACCGCCACGCTGAGCCCTGAAGAGCTCGAGGACCGCTACTTCATGCTTCGCGTGCGCATCGACGGCGGGGCGCTGACCACCGAGCAGCTGCGCGTCATCGGCCAGATCTCGAAGGACTTCGCCCGCGACACGGCAGACCTCACTGACCGCCAGAACGTGCAGCTGCACTGGGTGGACGTCGTCGATGTTCCAGAAATCTGGCGCCGCCTCGAAAGCGTGGGCCTGCACACCACCGAAGCCTGCGGCGATGTCCCGCGCGTCATCCTCGGTTCCCCGGTAGCTGGGATCGCCAAGGACGAGATCATCGATCCCACCCCGGTGATTGCCGAGATTTCCCGCCGCTACATTGGCAATCCGGAGTTCTCCAATCTTCCGCGCAAGTACAAGACCGCGATCACCGGCCACCCCAGCCAGGACGTAGTCCACGAGATCAACGACTTCGCCCTGATCGCGGCCATCCACCCGCAACTCGGCCCCGGCTACGACCTGTGGGTCGGCGGGGGACTGTCGGCCAACCCGCGGCTCGGCGAGCGCCTTGGCGCCTTCGTCTCCCAGGAACAGGCCGCCGACGTATGGGAGGGCGTCACCTCGATCTTCCGCGATTACGGGTACCGCCGGCTGCGCAACCGCGCCCGCCTGAAGTTCCTGCTGGCCGACTGGGGCACCGAGAAGTTCCGCCAGGTGCTGCAGGACGAGTACCTGGGCTACGCGCTGCCAGATTGCGAGCTGCCGGCCCAGCCCACCTCGGCAGGGGACCACAGCGGCGTGCACGAGCAGAAGGACGGCCGTTTCTACATCGGCCTGACCGCCCCGGCAGGGCGCGTCTCGGGCAGCACGCTCGTGGCCCTCGCCGACCTGGTCGAGGCGCACGGCTCCACCAGGCTGCGGACCACGCCGCACCAGAAGATCCTTGCGCTGGATATCGCCGAGAACCAGGTCAAGGAATTTGTCGGCGCAGCGCGCGCCCTCGGACTGGAAGCTTACCCCGGACTGCTCAAGCGGTCGGCTATTGCCTGCACCGGCATCGAATTCTGCAAGCTGGCCATCGTGGATACCAAGGACACCATGATCGACGCGGTAGCGAAGATCGAGGAACGCCTGGCCGATCACCAGGGCAAGCTGCCCCGGGCGTTGGCGCTGCACGTCAACGGCTGCCCGAATTCCTGCGCCCGCATCCAGACCGCAGACCTCGGGTTCAAGGGCCAGCTGATCACCAATGAGGCCGGCGAGCAGGTGCCAGGTTTCCAGGTTCACCTGGGCGGCACCCTGGCCGGCCGGGAAAACGGCGAAGCGACCATGGGCCGTACCGTGCGCGGCTTGAAGGTGGCTGCCGATGAATTGCCCGACTACGTTGAGCGGGTTGTGAAGAACTATTCGGCCTCCGCGGACGACGGCGAATCCTTCGCGGCCTGGGCCCACCGAGCTGAAGAGGACGAACTGAAATGAGCGAGCAGAACCCCGTGCGAACCCGCAGCGAAGCCGAACTGCGGCGGATCGCCAAGCTCGGCGCCGATGAGCTGGGCTGGGAGGCCACGGCCGAGCAGGTCGTCGCCTTCGCCGCCGAGCACCTGGGCGCCGATGAGGTGGCGGTGGCCTGCTCGATGGCCGACGCAGTGCTGCCGCACCTGGTCGCCGCGCAGCTGCCGAAGGTCGACGTGCTGTTCCTGGAGACCGGATACCACTTTGCCGAAACCCGTGTCACGCGCGACGAGGTCGCCCGCACCCTAGACGTGAACGTCGTGGATGTGCTGCCTCAGCTAAGCGTTGCCGAACAGGACGAGAAGTTCGGCAAGGACCTGTTTTCCCGGGATCCGGCCGCCTGCTGCCAGCTGCGCAAGATGGACCCGCTGACTCGTTCGCTGTCCGGATACAGCGCATGGTTCACCGGGGTGCGCCGCGACGAGGCGCCGACCCGCAGCAACACCCCGCTGGTCGTTTTCGATGAGAAGCACGGACTGGTCAAGTTCAATCCGGTCGCCCCCTGGAATTTCGACCAGCTGATCGGCTACGCCACCGAGCACCAGGTGCCGGTGAACCTGCTGCTGTCCAACGGCTACCCATCCATCGGCTGCCAGCCGTGCACCCGCCCGGTGGCCGAGGGCGAAGACCCCCGGGCCGGTCGCTGGGCCGGCTTGAGCAAGACCGAATGCGGAATCCACGTCTAAAGGAGCGAATCATGACCATTACCGCTAACGCCCCCGCCGGCACCCAGCGCAGCGTCCTGGACGCCCTGGAAGCCGAATCCATCCACATCATCCGCGAAGTGCTCGCAGAGTTCGACAAGCCCGGGCTGCTGTTCTCCGGCGGCAAGGACTCCGTCGTGGTGCTGCACCTGCTGGCCAAGGCCGTCTACCCCAGCCGCGTCCCCATCCCCGTGGTGCACATTGACACCGGCCACAACTTCGCCGAAGTCCTGGACTTCCGCGACGCAGTGGTGGAAAAGTACGGCCTGAACCTGGTGGTCGGCTCCGTGCAGGACTACATCGACCGCGGGGAACTGGCCGAGCTGCCCGATGGCACCCGCAACCGGCTGCAGACCCGGGTGCTGCTGGACACCATCGAAGCCAACGGCTTCGATGCGGTGTTCGGCGGAGCCCGCCGCGATGAGGACAAGGCCCGCGCCAAGGAGCGCATCCTGTCCCTGCGCGACGAGTTCGGCGTCTGGGATCCGCGCAACCAGCGCCCGGAAATCTGGAACCTGTACAACGGGCGCCACGAGCCGGGCTGGCACGTGCGCACCTTCCCGATCTCCAACTGGACCGAACGGGACATCTGGGCCTACATCCAGCGCGAGAACATCGACCTGCCGCCGATCTACTTCGCGCACTGCCGCCAGGTGTTCGAGCGCGACGGCATGTGGCGGGCGCTGACCCCCGTCAGCCAGCCCACCGCTGATGAGCCGGTGGTGATCAAGCAGGTGCGCTACCGCACCGTGGGCGATGCCAGCTGCACCGGCGCGGTGCTCTCCGCCGCCGACACCGTGGCGAAGGTGCTGGACGAGCTGGCCGTCGCCACCATCACCGAACGCGGTGCAACCCGCGCCGATGACCGAATTTCCGCCGCGGGCATGGAAGACCGCAAAACCGAAGGGTACTTCTAAGATGACCACCACACTTTTGCGCATCGCCACCGCCGGCTCGGTGGATGACGGGAAATCCACCCTTGTCGGCCGCCTGCTCCACGACGCCAAGGCCATCCTCGCCGACTCGCTGGACGACCTGGCGCGCACCAGCGCCGAACGCGGCTTCGGCGGGGCGGCCGGAACTCTGGACCTGGCGCTGGTCACCGACGGGCTGCGCGCCGAACGCGAGCAGGGCATCACCATCGACGTGGCCTACCGCTACTTCTCCACCGGCAAGCGCTCCTTCATCCTGGCCGATTGCCCCGGGCACGTGCAGTACACCCGCAACACTGTCACCGGCGCCTCCACCGCCGATGCGGCCATCGTGCTGGTCGACGCGCGGCACGGGGTGCTGGAGCAGACCCGCCGCCACCTGGGCGTGCTGGCGCTGCTGCGGGTGCCCCAGCTGGTTATTGCGGTGAACAAGATGGACCTGATCGACTGGGACGAGGAGGCCTTCAGCAAGATCGAGGCAGAAGTGCTGGCGCTCGCCGAGCAGCTGGGTGTGCAAGCCACCACCGTCATCCCGGTCTCCGCCCTGCAGGGGGACAATGTCGTCGAGCCTTCGGCCAGCGCCGACTGGTACGCCGGCCCGACCTTGCTCGGACTGCTCGAAGACCTGGAGCCGGCGTTGCCGAAGGGCACCGCCCGCCTGGATGTGCAGTACGTGCTGCGCCCGCAGGGAGCGCTGGCACCGGGGCTGGACCCGGAAGCGTTCCGCGACTACCGCGGCTACGCGGGAACCCTGGTGGACGGGACCCTGAACGTGGGAGACCAGGTGCAGGTGCTGTCCAACGGGCAACCGCTGGTCACCCGCATCAAGTCCATCAGCACGCCAGCCGGCAGCACCGCCCGGGCGCAGCCCGGAGGCGCGATTGCCGTGGAACTGGAGGACGAGTTGGACATTGCGCGCGGCGACACGCTGGTCGCCGGCGAGCTGCCCGAAGCCCAACGGGAGTTCCAGGCAAATATCTGCGTGCTGGATCCAGTGCGGCTGGGCAAGGGCCAGCGGGTGCTGGTCAAGCACGGCACCAAGATCGCCGCCGCGAAGCTCGCCGACATCAACTACGTCATTGATATTGCCGACTACTCGCAGCTGCCAGCCGACAGCCTCGGGCTCAACGATCTGGGGCGGATCACCTTGCGCAGCTCGGCCGCGGTAGCCATCGAGCAGTACAGCACCTCGCGCACCGGCGGCAGCTTCCTGCTGATCGACCCCGCCACCGGCCGGACGCTTGCGGCCGGGATCATCGAGGCCGAGCATGCAGCGGCCTGATGCCGGCACCCGGATCAGCCACGGGGCACGAATCCGCCTGTCCGCGGCCAGCCCGGCGACCGGGTTCCGCGGGAGGATCGCTGGCCTGGCGGGGGTCGTTGCGCTTGCCGCGCTGGCGGTGCTCACCACCGTGGTGCCCGGACCAGGCCAGCCCTCGGCGCAGGCGGCGGACCTCGGCCCGGCGGCAGAGCTCAAGCTGGGCTATTTCGCCAACCTGACCCACGCCCCGGCCCTGATTGCCACCAGCCAGGACTTGCTGGCGGACCAGCTTGAGGCTGATGGCACGAGCCTGGAAACCCAGCTGTTCAATGCCGGCCCGGCAGCGATCGAGGCCCTGAACTCCGGCGCCATCGATGCGGCCTACCTGGGCCCCAGCCCGGCGCTGAACAGCTACCTGGCCAGCGGGGGAACGTCCCTGAAAATCGTCGCCGGCGTATCATCCGGCGGTGCAAGCCTGGTCGTATCCCCGGATATTTCCGATCCCGGCGAATTGGCTGGCACCGAGCTGGCCACCCCGCAGTTCGGCGGAACCCAAGACGTGGCGCTGCGCCATTATCTGGCCGAGCACGGGCTGGATCAGCAAGCCACGGTGACGCCCAGCTCCAATGCCACCCTCACCCAGCTGTTCGGGCGGGGCGCCATTGACGGGGCGTGGGTTCCCGAGCCCTACGCCTCATTGCTGGTGGAGAACTACGGGGGACATCGATTAGTCGATGAATCGTCCTTGTGGGAGAACGGGAAGTTCCCGACGACCGTTCTGGTGGTCTCCCAGGACTACCTCACCGAGCATCCGCGAACCGTGGAAGAACTCGTGGCCGCGAATTCCGAAGCCATCGGATGGCTGAATGCTGCAGATCAGCAGCACAAGGCCGCGGCAGTCCAGGAGGCCCTGGCCGCAGCGAACGGCAGCTCCTTCGATGAGACGGTCATTGCCGCTGCACTGGAAGAGGTTTCCTTCGACGAGGACCCGCTGGCCGATACCTACCAGACGCTGATCGACCATGCGGCGCAGGTTGGCATCGGCCAGACCGGTTCGGTTGACGGCTTGGTGGACACCCGTTTCCTTGCAACGCAGGAGCACTGATGGGCGTATTGATCAATGAAGTCTCGCTGAGCTATCCGGGCACCGGGCTGGTGATCGACCGGCTGAGTACTGAGATCGACGACGGCGAATTCATCGCGGTGCTGGGTGCCTCGGGATGCGGGAAGTCATCGCTGCTGAACATGATCGCCGGGCTGCTGGCCCCAAGCTCCGGCTGGTTGGAAGTCCCGCACGACGGGGCGGCATTCATGTTCCAGGATTCCAATCTGCTTCCGTGGCTGACCGCCGGGCAGAACGTGGATTTGGCGCTCAAGCTCGCCGGCTATCCGGCGGCCCAGCGGACCGCGCGCACCACCGAACTGCTGCAGCTGGTTCAGCTGGGGCACGCCATCGGGAAGAAGCCTCATGAGCTCTCCGGCGGCATGCGGCAGCGAGTCGCCTTGGCCAGGGCTCTGGCGCAGGACCGCCAAGTCTTGCTGATGGATGAGCCTTTTGCCGCGTTGGACGCGATCACCCGGGACATGCTCCATGAGCAGCTGCGCGCCCTGTGGGAGCAAACCGGCAAGACGATCATCTTCGTCACCCACAACGTCCGCGAGGCGATCCGGCTTGCCGGCAGGATCCTGGTGCTTTCCTCGCACCCCGGCAGGATCCTGGAAACCCGTCAGATCACCGATCACCTGCGCAACGATCCGGCGCAATCAGCCGCACTGGCCAACGAACTGACCGCGATACTGCGAAAGGAGCAGCGAAAGCATGAGCTCACTGACCCAAGCGCCGGCTAAGGCCGCAACGCCGGCACAGGCGAAGAAGCGCACCCGCAGCAAGCTTGATGCCGTCGTCGCTCCGATTCTTACCGTTCTGGTGCTGCTCAGCCTGTGGCAAATTGCCTCGTGGGCCAGCCCCTTGCGCGAAGACCTGTTCCCCGGACCGGTCGCCGTGGCCGGCAGGCTGCCTCAGCTGCTGGCCGAGGGTTCACTGGTCCAGGCCGTAGGCACCTCGCTGTTCCGCGCCGTGAGCGGATTCGGGATCGCGGTGCTGATTGCGACTCCGCTGGCGCTCTTGCTGGCCCACCAGCCGCTCTTGCGCCAAGGGGTTGGACCGCTGGTGTCGGCCATGCAGGTCCTGCCGTCCATTGCCTGGGTGCCAGCGGCGATCATCCTCTTCGGGCTCTCCGACGCGACGATTTATACCGTCCTGCTCCTGGGCGCGATCCCGTCGATCATCAACGGCCTGCTCTCGGGAATCGACATGATCCCGACACAGTACAAGGCGCTGTCCAAGGTGCTCGGCGCCTCCCGGCGCGAGCACATCCTGTACATCGAACTGCCCGCGGCTTTGCCCGGTTACGTGGCAGGCCTGCGCCAAGGCTGGGCTTTCGCCTGGCGCTCCTTGATGGCGGCCGAACTGATTGCGGTCGGCGGCTCGCTGGCCTTGGGCGTAGGCTCGCTGCTCCAGCGCGGCCGGGACCTCGCCGATCTGCCGCTGGTGATGTTGGTCATATTGACCATCTTGCTGGTTGGCGTACTTATCGAACTTCTATTCTTCGCCCCGATCGAACGCAAGCTGATGGCCGATCGAGGAATGACCCGGACTGGAGAGAACAATGGCTGACGGCCGCATCACACTGATTGGCGGTGGGCCGGGGGATCCCGAGCTGATCACCGTCGCCGGATACAAGGCCTTGATGGCCGCAGACGTCGTCCTGGCCGACAAGCTGGGCCCCACCGCGCTGCTGGCCGAGCTGCCTGAGGACGTGCTGGTTATCGATGTGGGCAAGTCGCCTGGATGCCACGTCAAAACCCAGGATGAAACCAATGAATTACTGGTCAAATACGCTTTGAAAGGCAAGCGGGTGGTCCGCCTGAAGGGCGGCGATCCGTTCGTGCTGGGCCGCGGCGGCGAGGAAATGCTCTACGCCGCGGAATATGGCATTCCTGTACGCGTGATTCCAGGCGTTACCAGTGCCGTCTCGGTGCCCATGGCTGCCGGCATTCCCGTCACCCATCGGGGCATTGCTGCCGGGTTCACCGTGGTCAGCGGGCACGGGGAACTTGCTGATGTGCCGATCCGGTCCGATCACACTTTGGCGGTGCTGATGGGAGTATCGAATTTGCCGCAAATTGTTGAGACATTGCTTACCCGTGGTTTACCGTCAAGTACCCCAATTGCGATAGTTGAGCGAGGTTACTCACAGACGCAGCGCACAACTATCGGTACGCTAGAAGGGATTGTAAAGCGCGCCCGCAAGGCCGCAGTGGCGAATCCGGCCGTTATCGTTATAGGTGACGTCGTTCGGCTAGCCCCGGAAGCCTCCGACCAACTGGTAGACCTCCTGCCGCTAGTGAATGCCGAAGCCACCGCGCCGGCCTCATTCGTTGACTAAGAAAGAGAAGTTGTTTGATGAGTGAAATTACCGTCCCTGAGCACCTCACTTCCCGGGCGCTGCGTGTTGCCATCGTTGGTGCCGGTCCAGCTGGCATCTACGCCGCCGACCTGCTGAACAAGAGCCAGCCAGTCGCCTCCGGCGAACTGAAGCTGCACGTTGACCTCTTCGACGAGCTGCCGACTCCCTTCGGATTGATCCGCTACGGCGTTTCGCCTGACCACCCACGCATCAAGGGCATCATCAATGCCCTGCACAAGGTGCTCGACAACGACTGGATTGACTTCTACGGCAACGTCGGCCTGGGTCGGGACATCTCGCTGGAGGACCTGCGCACCCGCTACGATGCAGTGATCATCTCCACCGGCGCCCAGAAGGACGCCGACCTGAATATTCCGGGCATCGATCTTGACGGCTCCTTCGGCGGCGCCGACTTCGTTTCCTGGTACGACGCGCACCCGGATGTCGACAAGAACTGGGACCTGTCAGCCAAGGAAGTTGCCGTCATCGGCAACGGCAACGTCGCCTTGGACGTCGCCCGCATTCTGTCCAAGCACGCTGACCAGCTGCTGGAAACCGAAATCCCGGAGCACATCTACGAACAGCTGAACGACTCGGCCGTCACCGACGTGCACGTCTTCGGACGCCGCGGCCCGGCACAGGTCAAGTTCACCCCGCTGGAACTGCGCGAACTCTCGCACTCCAAGGACGTGGACATCGTGCTGTACCCGGAGGACTTCGAATTCGACAAGGCCTCGGACGAAGCCATGAAGACCAACAACCAGACCAAGACCATGGTCTCCACGCTGACCAACTGGCTGATCGAGCAGGAAGAGCGCGAAGAAGCTCCAAGCGCCTCGCGCCGCCTGCACCTGCACTTCCTGCAGTCCCCGGTCGAGGTTCTGGGCGAGGATGGCAAGGTTACCGGCTTGAAGGTCGAGCGCAACGAGCTTGACGGCAATGGTGGCGCACGCGGTACCGGTGAATTCATCGAGTACCCGCTGCAGGCCATCTACCGTGCAGTCGGCTACTTCGGCTCGGCAGTCAATGACATTGAATACGACGGTGCCAAGGGCGTGCTGCCAAACGCCGAAGGCCGCGTGCTGGATGCTTCGGGCAATCACGTTCCTGGCCTGTACGCCACCGGCTGGATCAAGCGCGGTCCTATCGGCCTGATTGGCCACACCAAGGGCGACGCCTTGGAGACCATCACCCACCTGCTTGAAGACCTCACCAAGTTGGCACAGCCGGATTCTTCCCAGAAGATCTCCGAACTGCTGGAAAGCCGCGGAGTGAACTTCTCCAACTGGGAGGGCTGGAAGAACCTGGATGCCCACGAAAAGGACCTGGGCGCTGCAGCCGGCACCGTTTCGACCCGTTTCGGCGAGATCACCCGCGACCGCATCAAGGTTGTTGAGCGCGAAGCAATGATGGAATTCTCTTCGGCAAAAAAATTGGTTGAGAGCCTGTAAGTTTCACCCCGGGCTCTAGCACGCAATGGGCAGGGTCCCTCGGCAAATCTGCTGAGGGACCCTGCCCATTGGTGTTTTCAGCCCGCAACTTCTTCGGCTTGCTACCGGCCGAATAAGTATCAGCTGCCATGAGCAGCGCTGCTGCCAGGGCTACGGCGCGATGCTCAGCCCCGCCCAGCCAGCCAGTTCACCGGCCAGCCGGGAACGGCAAATCGACGACGGGCCGATTGCCTAGCCCTCGACTGCCCGCTTCCGTGCGGCGTTCTGTTGATCACCGGCGCCGACACTGCGGCGGAGCATGATGAACAGCAGGATCATGCCTGCAGTGTTCGACATGTGTCCAAGGCCCGCGATGCCGGAGACCATCTTGGAGGACTCGATGCCCAGCACGGTCATGATGCCGTGGGTGAGCTGCATGCCCGCAGTGAGGAGCACACCCGCGTTGTAGGTTCCCATGAACCATGCGAAGAGCTTGCGATGCTGGCTCAGGACGAAGGCCTTCTCCAGCAGGAGCACCAGCAGCAGGATGATGAAGCCGAGGACGAGCAGATGGGTATGGACTACCGATAGCTGGGTCCACGCTCCCTCCGGGAAACCGTTCATCTTGGTGAATTCCCGGTAGAAGAGACCAGAGGCGACTCCGAGGATCATGTAGGTGAAGGAGAAATTGACGAGCTTACGCATTGATGTTGTTTTCTTTCTGAGTGGTTGGTTCTGCAGATGCTTCCGCAGGGGAGGAAACGTGGCCGAAGACCGGGCGCTTGGCCGAACCCAGGACCGCGAACAGCGCGGGCAGCAGCAAGGTCCGAACAACGAATGTGTCCAGCAGGACGCCGAGTCCGACGATCAGGCCGAGCTGGCCCAGGACGGTCAGAGGCAAGGTCGCCAGGGCGGCGAATACTCCGGCGAGCACGAGCCCGGCACTGGTGATGACTGATCCGGTGCGGCTTGCTGCCAAGGCAACTGCTTCATGCAGTTCCAGCGCCTGTGCATCCTGGCGCACGCGCTGGGTCAGGAAGATCGTGTAGTCCACGCCGAGCGCTACCAGGAAGACGAAGGCCAACAGCGGCACTTGGACATCCAGCGCGTCAGCCTCGAAGACGACTGAGGAAACCAGCGAACCCAATCCGACAGCAGCTGCAGCACTGAGCAGGTTCACCACTCCCAGAGCCAGAGCAGTGCGCCATGAACGGGTGAGCCAGCCGAGCATCACGAAGCAGATCATCATGATCAGCGGCGCAATCACGTAGAGGTCTCGCAGGTGCATTTGATGTGAATCCAGTTGTTCTGCGCTCTGTCCGCCAATCAGCACCTGGCCGTCGCCTCCACGGGCTGCGGCATCACGCAGCTGCTGCACAAGATCCTGGGCCTTCGCCGAGTTGGGATCAACGTCGGGAAACACCGAGAACTCCTGCCACGCGGTAGTGCCGAGCTGGCTTGCCTCGCCGACGCGTTTCACGTTCTCAAGGCGAGCGAATTCATCTCGCAATGGGCCAGTCCCTGCACCCTGCGCCAAGACGGTGACCGGCTGGGTTTCCCCGGCGGGGAAATGCTCTGCCAGCAGGTCCATGGCGCTGGAGGATTCGGTTGCCGTGCGGAATTGCTGGGTTTGATCCAGGCCAATACGCGTACCGGTGAGTGCTCCGGCAAGCACCAGAAGCAATAGTGCCATCGCGGTGAGGTTCAGTCCCGGACGGTTCATCACGGAGCGAGCTGCACGGCCGAAGAAATTCTCCGTCTTGGCTTCCTGTCCGGGACGGGGAATCAATGGCCAGAAGGCGTTGCGGCCGCACATGGCCAGGATCGGGGGTAAGAGGAACAGCGCGAAGATCGCCGCGATCAGCAAGCCAACGGCGCAAACGATACCCAATCCGCGCGTATCGTCCATGACTGCCAGGCCCAGGGTGAGCAGAGCCAAAACCACGGTCAGGTTTGAAGTGAGAATGGCCTCGAAGCGGGATGCCCAGGCTTTGGCCAGCGCTTGACGGTGATCGGCATGCTTATGCAACTCATCGCGGTACCTGGAGATCAGCAGCAGGGCGTAGTTGGTGCCTGCGCCGAAGACCAGGACGCTGAGCACGCCGGAATCGAAGTGCAGGTCGAAGGCATTGCCCAGCAGGTTGGCCACCAGAGAGGCGCTGCGGTCGGCGATGGCAACGACCGCCAACGGGATCAGCCAGAGCACCGGCGATCGGTAGGTCAAGATCAGCAAGACAGCCACGATTGCCACCGTGACTGCCAAGAGGGTGAAGTCGGCACCAGCAAATGCATTGGTGACATCAACTGCAAATGCGGTAGGACCGGTGACCTGAAGCTGCAAATCTGCTGATGGATGATCCTGGATCCAGCTTCGAATCGACTTGAGCGTTTCCCGGTCGGCCGCATCGGACACGGTATTCCACGAGAGCGGAACCATGGCTGCCTGCTGATCCTCGCTGGCCATGGTGCGGCCAGCGGTGACGTTCGCTGCGTGACCCAAGGCGTCTGCCTGGCGATCAATCATTGCGCGGTCGTTGTCGCTGAGCGCGTTGCCGTCGCCACGGCTGGCCACCAGCAGGGCCGTGGTTTCGGACTCGTTGGAGTTCGCATCGATGAGCTGGGCGACCTTGGCCGAATCCGAATCGCCAACCAGCGAGCTCGCAGACCGGGCCGGAGCCTGGACGCTGCTCAGCGCGCCAAAGAGGACGAGAATTGCTGCGACGATGCCGCCGGCCCACAGGCGAGCGCCGCGCCGGCTGGTCAGCGAATCGCCGACCCGGGAAATAACTGGAACTTTCATAGTTCCAGTTAATGATTTTTTGCAGGTCAATCCATCGTGGAAAAGGGCGAATAAAAGTTCAACCGAAAGGTTGAGGCGGTTACCGGCGTGTCTTCCGAATGCCGGAAGTACTTAGAGCAAACCGTGCTCTGTCGCCTTGTTGATGGCATCTGTGCGGCTGGATGCTTGAAGCTTGTCGAAGATATGCACCAGATGGGTCTTCACCGTTGCTTCGGAAACGAACAATGCCTTGGCGATCTGCTTGTTTCCGGCACCGGTAGCCAGTTGGGCCAGCACGTCTTTCTCGCGTGCCGTCAGCTCGATCTTCGGCCGCCGCATGCCCTCGACAACCCGCTGGGCCATCTCCGGGGCCAGCACCATGTGGCCGGCTGCGGCTTGGCGAATGGAATCCACGATGGTTTGCGCACTGACGTCCTTGAGCAGATAGCCGGCGGCTCCGGCTTCGATGCAGGCCAAGATTTCCGAATCCTTGTCGAACGTGGTCAGGATCAACACGTGGGGAGGCTTGGATAGCTTGCGGATGGCTACCGTGGTCTGCGCGCCGTTCATCCCGGCACCGAGGCGCAGATCGCACAGCACGACATCAACCGGGTTGTCCTTGACGAACGCTAGCGCTTCCTCGCCGCTGGAGGCCTCGCCGATCACTGCGATGTCTCCGAAGTTCTCAAAAAGCGCCCGCAACCCGGTGCGAACGATGGGATGGTCATCGACTAAGAGGATGCGGATCACGATTTGTCCTTTGCGACGTTGATCGGAAGATGCGCGCACAGTGCTGTGCCTTCGCCTGGGGAGCTTTCGATCTCCAGTCCGCCGCCGAGCTCCCGCAGCCGCTGGTTCATGGCTTTCAGGCCGAACCCGCCAGCCTCGGTGCTGGTTTGCGCGGGACCGGAATTCGGCGTGAACCCAACACCGTCATCCACGATATCCAGGCGGACTTCGTCGCCACTGCTGCTCAAGCTGATAGCAACGATTGAAGCGTGGGCATGGCGAAGGGCGTTAGAGAGCGCCGACTGGGCGGTGCGCAGCAAGGCAATCTGCACGCTGGGCTCCAGGGCGGGCAAACCCGGCTCGATGTCCAGCCGGGTGCCGACGTTCGAATCAGCTTCGAAATTCTCCAGTATCCGGTTCAATGCGCCGGCCAGTGCCTGCGAATCCAGTTCAGCGGGTGCGAGCGCGGCGATAATGCGGCGCAAATCGGTCAGCGCCTGTCCGGAAAGCTCATCAATGCGAACCAGTGCTTTCTCGGCTGCGTCCGGTTCCTTGGAGGCCTCTGCCGCCTTGGCATGCAGGCCGATGGAGGACAGCTGCTGTGCGACGGTGTCATGGATTTCGCGGGCCAGGCGCGTGCGTTCCGTGGCGATGCCCGCCTCGTGCTGCGACCTCGCAAGTTCCTCTTGGAGGTCGGCCATTTCATGCTGTGCGCGGACCAGGGAATTCACGAGCGAGGTGCGCACTTGGGCATCGCGTTCCATCTGCAGGTAACCGCGGGAAATGCCCCAAGCGAACAAGCCGCCGACTAATGGACCGGCTATGGCCGCAATGCTCAGTCGCCCATGGTGCAGATACGGAGCAAGCAGCGTAAAGGCGTAGACGACCGCCGACCACAAGATTGAGGGTAGGAACGGCAGCTGGTGGCCCAAGAGCAGCCACAGACTGAAGGCGAGCCACATGAATTCGGCCGAAACGAAAAGGCTTGCTACCCAAATCCCGAGCAGGAGCGCCAGCCACCATGCGCGCACCGCGAAGGCGCCAGCCTTGGAATGGGCAATGAAGCCTGCGCTGTACCAGCCAGCGAAAAGCACTGAGACGAGGATGGCAGGCAACGCGGCATCCTGAGTTGCTAGCTGTCGAAGCAGCGCAATGGCAAGGAGAATCGCCGTGACCAGATGCTGGCCCCAACGCAGCACGCTTGGTGAGGCGAAGGCGTGCTGTTGATTCCGGGTTTCCAACCGTTGCGGTTCGGCAGTGCTCATGGAAGCCAGCCTACTAAAGGCTGCCCGATGGTCATTGCTCGGCCAGTATGACCAATTGAGCTGTCGCTCGGGTCATGGCCACGTACCGGCGTACTGCGCCGCGCCGGGTCTGGCCGAAGTTCTCAGGTTGGCAGACGAGCACCAGATCGAATTCCAGTCCCTTGGCGTGTTCAGGAGTCAGCACGCTGACTCGTTCGGAGGCGGGGAAACCCGGAAGCCCAATCACCGCAGCGGTGCCTTCATTATTTTCGGCCAGCCATTGGTCGAGAATCTTCTTGAGGTGTGAAGGATGGGCGTAGCGTACCGGTGCACCGTTTGCTCGCAGCGATTGCGGCACGTTGGCCTCCGGCATCTCCGGCAGGATCTGCGCTGCTGCGGCTTCCATGATCTGTGCGGTGCTGCGGTAGTTTACCCGCAACCGGGAGATGGAGATGTCGTGAATGCCAATGCTTGCTAGCCGCTGTTCCCATGACGTGCTGAAACCGTCAACGGCCTGGGCCCTGTCGCCGACAATCGTCAGGCTGCCCGACGGGCAACGGCGTTGGATCATTGCCCATTGGGCATCGGTCAGGTCTTGGGCTTCATCGACGACGACATGCGAGAAGGGCCCGTCGAAACTTTCCTTCGCCAACGGGGTCTCCAAGCTATGGCTGAGCAGATGCTCCTGGAGATCGTGGTGCATGAGCTGAGATGCCAGGTCTTCCTTGTCATCAGCCGAGGCCATCAGATCGTCTATGACGTTCGTCCATCGGTTTCGCTCTGCATGGATTCGAGACTGCTCGTCACGATGGCTGGTCTCGCTGTCCTGGTCTCCGATCAGATAGCGGGAATAATCAATCAACGGAATATCTGATGTCGTCCATGCGACTGGACGTGGGGCGGACAGCAACTTCTCGATCTGGTCGTCAGTGAGTTCCGAGCCGCTGTACCGAAGCAATGCGGGCGTCGAATACAAAGCCTTCAGGAGATTCAGCGGATCCAGGATGGGCCAGTATTCATTGAGCAGCGCTCCGAGTGCAGAACTTCGTGCCGCATCGGCGCGAAGTTGCGGTTCAGGGGCATTGCTGCCTGCTAGCTGGGGGAGCAGCAGGTCAACCAGAGCTTCGCGCAATTGGATGCGCGCTTCGTTGTGCGGAGTCTCGGAGTCGATCATGCCCACCGCGTCGCGCCATAGTTGCGCAGTGACCGTGGCTTGGAATTCACCGATATCGAGCACCACCTCGGTGGCGGGCGGCTCTTCAAAGACCTCGACTGCTTTCTTCAGCGCACTCAGCATGGCGGCACTGGATTTAATGCGCTGGACTTCGGGATCTTGTTCGGCAGGGAGATCTTGCCCTATCGAAACTATGTTCGAAAGAGTGGCAATGAGAACATCATCCTCTCCCAAATTCGGCAGGATATCAGAGACATAGGAGGAGTAGGCTTCATGCGGACTCACGACCAGCACCTTGCCTCCTTGGCTGCGCAGGCGCTGATCCGCGTAGAGCAAGTACGCGGCGCGGTGCAGGGCGACGACCGTCTTGCCGGTGCCTGGCCCGCCGTCAAGCACCAGTGCGCCGCGCGAGCTGCTGCGGATGATCGCGTCCTGATCGGACTGGACCGTCGAGAGCACGTCCTGCATTTTCGGTGAGCGCTTGCTGCCAAGCGACGCGAGAAACGATGAGTGGTCATCCAGGCGGGTATGGGATTGCAGCTGGGAGGAATCGAATACTTCGTCCCAGTAGTCGGAAATGCGCTGGCGGCGCCAGCGGTAGCGGCGACGCATCGACAGCCCGTAGCTCTCTTCATGCGTGGCAGCGAAGAATGGTTCGGCCACCGGGGTGCGCCAGTCCACCATCAGCTGCTTGCCTTGGGCATCGCTCAAACCGGCTCGTCCGATGTAGAGGCGCTCGCCGGTCTGGGCGAATTGCATGTACCCCAAGCAGGCGTATGGTCCCACGAGGTCCAGCTGGCGCAACCGCTGAGCCAGTTCGTTCAGCTCGACATCGCGCTGCAGGGATTGCTGGAGGGTGCCGGCCCGGTCCTTGCCGCGTGCAGCGATGCGCTCAACCGCTTCGGAGCGGAGTTGCTTGATGCGCGCGGCGATCTCTTCCAGCCGTTGCTGGTCCTGCGCGATGTCTTTCGCGAGTTCGGGTGTGGCATGTTCGTGGATGGAATCGAAGTAGCTGGTGTTAGAAGTTGCAGCAGGCACGCAGGCTCCCTGATCTGGATGGTTCTCGTGGGGAAGGTATCGATTATGGGCCATGGGTGGGGCCTTGCGGCAAGGCCCCCTCAACGCGCTATCCTGAAAATGCAGGCAACGGAGATTTCCTTGCATCAGCCCCTTTCCTCGGTGCTTGGGCCACAAGGCTGTGAGCCTGAACTCATTGCCATCTTGGGTGATCTGGGAATTTTCACCACGCGCATCACGCGGTACGATATAAGGACTGCGACTTCGATCCGGCTATCACCGGTGAGTCTTCGGAAGAACAGCGAACCTCGGGTTTGCCCAGTAGAACCGAACGGGACCAGCCCGTCACAGCTGATGATAAGTGGTTCTCCGCGATTTAGGCGGGGGATAAGCGGGGTGGTACCGCGGCATTATCGCCGTCCTCGTAGGCAAGGATTTATCGACCCTACGCTTGAAGGACGGCCCATTCGATGAGCTTCTACCCGAAGGTCACTACAGACCCAACCGGTTCGACCCCGGCTTCACCGCGATTCCCAGAACTTGAGAAGCGCGTCCTCGAATACTGGAAGAACGACAACACGTTCCAGGCCTCCATCGACCAGCGCGAAGGCGAAGAATTCGTCTTCTACGACGGCCCTCCCTTTGCCAACGGCCTGCCGCACTACGGCCACCTGCTCACCGGCTACGTCAAGGACCTCGTCGCCCGCTACCAGACCCAGCGCGGCAAGCGCGTCGAGCGCCGCTTCGGGTGGGACACCCACGGGCTGCCCGCCGAGCTGGAAGCCATGAAGCAGCTGGGCATGACCGACAAGAAGCAGATCGAAGCCATGGGCATCGACAAGTTCAACGACGCCTGCCGCACCTCGGTGATGAAGTACGCCGACGAGTGGAAAGAGTACGTGAACCGCCAGGCTCGCTGGGTCGACTTCGAAAACGACTACAAGACCCTGAACGTCGAGTTCATGGAATCGGTCATCTGGGCCTTCAAGCAGCTGTCCGACAAGGGCCTGACCTACCAGGGCTTCCGAGTGCTCCCGTATTGCTGGAAGGACGAGACGCCGCTGTCCAACCACGAGCTGCGCATGGACGACGACGTCTACAAGAACCGCCAGGACCAGACCGTTACCGTCGGCTTCACCATCCTTGCCGGCGAAACCGAGGCCTCCAAGGCCCTGGCCGGCGTGCAGGCCCTGGCCTGGACCACCACCCCGTGGACCCTGCCGACCAACGAGGCGCTGGCAGTGCACCCGGACATCGAGTACGTCGTTCTCCCAGCCGGCGAAGCTGGCGTGAAGGCCTCTGCCGCCGCCGGCCCATTCCTGCTGGCCCGCGACCTGCTCGGCTCCTATGCCAAGGACCTGGGCTACAAGGACGCCAAGGAAGCCGCCGCCGCGGTCACCGCCAGCTACACCGGCGCCGACCTGGCCGGCGTGCGCTACGCCCCGCTGTGGGACACCTACACCGACACCGAGAAGTACGGCACCGAAAACGCCTGGCAGATTCTCACCGCCGACTATGTCACCGTGGCCGACGGCACCGGCATCGTGCACCAGGCTCCGGCCTACGGCGAGGATGACCAGAAGGTCTGCGAAGAGCACGGCATCCCGGTGATCCTCTCGGTGGACGAGGGCGCCAAGTTCCTGCCGGTCTTCGCCGGCGGGCCGCTGGCCGACATCGTCGGCGTGCAGGTCTTCGATGCGAACAAGACCATCACCAATGTGCTCAAGGACGAGGCCAAGCTGGTCAAGCAGGCTTCCTACGAGCACTCCTACCCGCATTGCTGGCGCTGCCGCACTCCGCTGATCTACCGCGCGATCTCCTCGTGGTACGTCGAGGTCTCCAAGTTCAAGGACCGCATGGTCGAGCTGAACGAGCAGATCAACTGGATCCCGGGCAACGTGAAGCACGGCCAGTTCGGCAAGTGGCTGGAAAACGCCCGCGACTGGTCGATCTCGCGCAACCGCTACTGGGGTTCGCCGATCCCGGTCTGGGAATGCACGGGAGCAGAATGCACCCACCGCGAGGTCTTCGGCTCGCTGGATGAACTGAAGAACTTCTTCGGCCGCCTGCCACTGAACCACGAAGGCCAGCCAGATCTGCACCGCCCATTCATCGACGAGCTGACCCGCGCCCACGACGGCTGCGCCGAAGGCGGAACCCTGGTGCGCGTGGAAGACGTGCTGGATGTCTGGTTCGACTCCGGTTCGATGCCATACGCCCAGGTGCACTACCCGTTCGACAACCAGGAATGGTTCGATTCCGGCCACCACCCGGCGGACTTCATCGTCGAGTACATCGGCCAGACCCGTGGCTGGTTCTACACCATGCACGTGCTGTCCACCGCGCTGTTCGACCGCCCGGCCTACACCAACGTGATCTCCCACGGCATCGTGCTCGGCTCGGATGGGCAGAAGATGTCCAAGTCTCTGCGCAACTACCCGGATGTCACCGAGGTCCTGGACCGCGACGGCTCGGATGCGATGCGCTGGTTCCTGATGGCATCGCCGATCCTGCGCGGCGGCAACCTGGTGGTCACCGAGCAGGGCATCCGCGATGGCGTGCGCCAGGTACTGCTGCCGCTGTGGAACGTCTGGCACTTCTTCAACCTGTACACCAACTCCGCCAACAACGGGGCAGGCTACGAGGCCAAGTTCACCACCGCTTCCACCGACCCGCTGGATGCGTACATGCTGGCCGCCACCGGACAGCTGGTGCGAGAGGTCACCGAGGCGCTGGATTCCTACGAGGTATCCGATGCCACCGAGGCGGTGCGCCACTACATGGACACGCTGACCAACTGGTACGTGCGCCGCTCCCGCCAGCGCTTCTTCGACGAGGACACCCAGGCCTTCGACACCCTGTACACCGCTCTGGAAACCCTGGTGAAGGTCACCGCTTCGCTGCTGCCGCTGGCCAGCGAGGAGATCTTCCGCGGGCTGACCGGGCAGCGCTCGGTGCACCTGGCCGACTGGCCGGATGCCGAGCAGTTCCCGGCCGACGCCGCGTTGCTGGAAACCATGGAAACCACCCGCAAGATCTGCTCGGTGGGCTCCTCGCTGCGCAAGGCAAAGAACCTGCGCGTGCGTCTGCCGCTTGCCGAGCTGAAGGTCGTGCTCACCGATGCCGCCCGCCTTGAGGGCACCTACGCATCGATCATCGCCGACGAGCTGAACCTGAAGGCAGTGACCCTGATCGACGCCGAGGGAGTGGACGCTGCCAGCTACGGCATCAGCCAGCAGCTGGTGGTCAACGCCCGTGCCGCCGGCCCGCGCCTGGGCAAGAACGTGCAGCAGGCGATCAAGGGCGCCAAGTCCGGTGACTGGTCCGTCGCCAACGGTGTTGTCACCGCCGGCGGCCTGGAACTGGCCGAGGGCGAATACACCCTGGACACCGTGGTGGATTCGGCCGGCGAGATCGCCGCGGCGGTCATCGATGGCGGCTTCCTGGTGCTGGATACCGAGGTCACCGAGGCGCTGGCCGCCGAGGGCACCGCCCGCGACATGATCCGCTCCATCCAGTCCGCCCGCAAGGACGCGGACCTGCAGGTTTCGGACCGCATCCGCACCGTGATCACCGCCAGCGCGGCCACCATCGCGGCGCTGGAAGCCAACCGCGAGCTGGTGGCCGGCGAAACCCTGAGCGCGCAGCTGGAGCTCGTCGCCGACGATTCGGCCCAGGGCGAGCAGGTTGCCGTGGCCAAGCTGGATTCCGGCAAAGTCGAGGCCAACTAGTGAGCGAACTGGACCGCGTCTACGCGCAATTGCTGTCCCGGGCCCCGGAGAACAAGATGGAGCCGCGCATGGCTCCAATGTTCCGGGCCATGGAGATCCTCGGCGAGCCCAACAAGGCCTGCCCGGTCATCCACATCACCGGCACCAACGGCAAGACCTCGACCGCACGCATGATCGAATCGCTGCTGATGGCGCACGATCTGCGCACCGGCCGCTACTCCTCGCCGCACCTGATTTCGGTCACCGAGCGCATCGCCATTGACGGTGCGCCGGTGGAGGACGAGACCTTCGTGCGCGTATGGGATGAGATCAGCCCGTTCCTTGAGATCGTGGACGCCGAGCTCGTCGAGCGCGGGGAAAACAAGCTGACCTACTTCGAGGCTGTCACCATCCTCGCCTTCGCGGTCTTCGCCGAGGTCCCGGTGGATGTTGTGGTGCTCGAAGTGGGCCTGGGCGGCATCACCGATGCCACCAACGTGGCCGATGCCGATGTTTCGGTGATCACCCCGATCTCGCTGGACCACACCGACCTGCTCGGGGATACCCCGGGGGAGATCGCCGAGGAAAAGGTCGGCATCCTCAAGCCCGGAGGCTATCTGGTCTCCTCGGTGCAGCCGGTGGACGCGGCCGACGTGCTGCTGGCCCGTGCCCGGGAGCTCGACGTGCCGGCGGCCTTCGACACCCTGGACTTCAGGCTGCTGGATCGCCAGCATGGCGTGGGCGGGCAGCTGCTGTCCATCCAGGGCCAGGCTGCCCGCTACGACGAGATCTTCCTGCCGCTGTTCGGCGCCCACCAGGCGCAGAACGCCACCGTGGCCTTGGCCGCGGTGGAGGCATTCCTCGGCGGCGGACAGCGCGAGCTGAACGCCGACCTGGTCCGCGACGGCTTCGCCGCGGCGACGAGCCCGGGCCGGCTGGAACTGCTGCGCGCGGCCCCGAGCATCCTGGTGGATGCCGGGCACAACCCGGACGGCATCCGCGTCACCGCGGAAGCGATCAAGGAATCCTTCGGCTTCACGCGTCTGGTCCTGATGGTCGGCATCCTGCAGGAGAAGGACGCCGAGGCGATGCTCTACACCCTGCGCGAGGAATACGGGGACATGGTCGAGGACATCTGCATCACCCAGTCCTCCTCGCCGCGAGCCATTCCCGCCGGCGAGCTGTCCACCCTGGCCATCGATGTCGGCTGGCCGGAAGCTGACATCCACGTCACCGAAAACCTGGAAGACGCCATCGAGTGGTCCGTTGGCCGCGCGGAGGCAGGCAACGACCTGTCCGGCGGAGTGCTGGTCACCGGTTCGATTACACTGGTGGGCGAGATTTCACTATTGCTCAAGGGAGGCAAGCCCTAATGGCCAAACTCACCCGTGCCCAGCGCGAGTGGCGACCTGGGATGAAGAAGAAGCAGCGTTCCACGAAGATGATGTTCGCGTCAACCGTGCTGGTCTGCGAGGCACTGCTGGCGGTGTTCGTCACCCTCGCGGCCTTCGGGCTCAAGCGCGGCGAACCCGCAGTGGTGCTCAGCCTCGGCGCTGCCGTGGCGCTGCTGTGCATCTTCAACTGCGCCCTGCTGGGCAAGAAGATCGGCTACATCATCGGCTGGATCCTGCAGGTAGTGTTCTTCCTGAGCGGCTTCATCCTGGTGGACATGTTCTACCTGGCCGCGGCGTTCGCCCTGTGCTGGTGGTTTGCGCTGTCCAAGGGCGAGGAAATCGACGTGGAAAACAAGCGCCGTGCCGCCGCCCAGGAAGCCTGGGAAAAAGCCAACCCCGAGCAAGCCTAAGATTCCAAGAAGTACATCAACGATACGAAGAGGTAGTCACATGACTGAACGTACCCTGATCCTGGTCAAGCCAGATGGCGTCAAGCGCGGCCTAACCGGACAGATCCTTGCCCGCATTGAAGCCAAGGGCTACACCATTGCCAAGCTGCAGCAGCTTGAAGCTACTCGAGAGCTGCTCGCCGAGCACTATGCAGAGCACGAAGGCAAGCCGTTCTACGAGCCGCTGGTGGAGTTCATGCTCTCAGGTCCAGTGGTGGCGATCGTGGCTGAAGGTCAGAGCGTCATTGCAGGCTTCCGTTCGCTGGCCGGCACCACCGACCCGACCACCGCAGCCCCAGGCACCATTCGTGGCGACTTCGGCCGCGACTGGGGCCTGAAGGTCCAGCAGAACCTGGTCCACGGCTCGGACTCCGTTGAGTCCGCAGAGCGCGAGATCGGCATCTGGTTCGGCAAGTAAGCTGATACGCAAAAATCCCGGCAGCCATGGGCTGCCGGGATTTTTGATACCTGAAAGCGGAACCTAGAACCAGTCATCCAAACTGTCCTGGGCGAGCGCGGACGGTTGCTGTACCGAACTTCCGGACGCCTGCGCGGCCGAGTCCAGTGGCAGCTGCTCCGCGGCACCGATCCTGACCACCTGATGGCGGTCGGCGATCGGGCCGACGGTCAGCGAAAAATACTTATCTGCTTCGTCATTGCTGGATTCCAGCACGTGGATACCTCCCAGTCTTCAGTACGCGTTAGCGCATTGATTGCGGGCGAAGCATGGCGCGGGATTCTCCCTGTTGGGGAAAACGAAGACATGCAGCAAAACTTCTCAAGGTGCTTGCGCATCCCGCGTCGCTCCACTTCCATCACTTCAGTCACATTAAACACAGAAACAACACGCACGGCAACGCGGGATTAGCCATCCACGCTCTGCTCCCAGCGTGAAAACCCTGGAAATTCAGGGCTGGGAGGGCGCATGAACTCCTTGAGAATTATTAGGAAATAATTCGAACGACAGCATTAAGTGGCGTAAGAAAGGGGCGCCCCTGCAATGCAGGAGCGCCCCCACTGGCGACAATTACGCAGAATCCTGAGGGGATTCCATGTGCTGTTCCCTGTGCTTCTCCTTGGCTTCGAGCTTTTCGATAGCCGCGTCCTCTTCGCTGATTTCAACTTCGGATTTGATGTCTTCACTGGCTTCAGCCACCGCATCGGACTTGTCGCGTCCGGTCCACACCTTGATCACCGCCCACGCTGCCGCAACCAGCGGCACCGCCAGGACGGCGCCAACGATGCCAGCCAGGACGGTGCCAGCGGTCAGCGCCATCAAGACGACCAGCGCATGCAGGCTCAGGGCATTGGCCATGACGACCGGCTGGAGGAAGTTGCCCTCCAGCTGATTCACCAAGATCACCGCGGCAAGCACGATTAGCGCAATCACTGGACCGTTGGTCACCAAGGCGATCAGCGTGGCCAGGATTCCGGCAACCGTAGCACCGACCATCGGGACGAAGGATCCGAGGAAGACGATGACACCCAGCGGGATGGCCAAGGGCACCTGCACGATCAGCAATGTTGCGGTGATGCCCAAGGCATCTACCGCGGCCACGGTGGCAGTACCGCGGATGTAGCCGCCGAAGGTGCGCAGGGCCCGATCGCCGGAGAGAATCCACTTGTTGCGGTAGTGGCGTGGAGTCCACGACACGGCAAAGGCCCAGATCTTGTCTCCGTCCTTCAGGAAGAAGAACAGGATCACCAGAAGCAGGATCAAGCCAGTGACGAAGCTGCCGGCGGCGCTCAGCGTGTTCAATGCACCGGTGCCAAACTGGGAACTGGTCAAGAATCCGGTGATTGTTTCAACGACGCTATCGATCTGGCTCTGGTCGATGTTGAACGGCATCGTGCCGATGAAGCCCTGGACCATCTCATTGAGCTGGTTGAAACCCTCGACAGCTTGGTCAACGAGCTTTGGCCATTCCCTGATGACCGAGAAGACCAGGCCGGTGCCGATGCCTCCTAGGATCAAGAGCGAACCGAGGAATACGATCCATGCTGCCAGCATCGGTGAAACGATTTTGCGCAGTTTGACGACAAGTGGCCATAGCGCGCAGGAAATGATGACGGCCAGCAGTGTCGGGATCACGATCATGGTCAAGCGGAGCATGCCGATGATGAGGAATGTTGCCAGAGCGCCAACGATCAATAGCTGCGCGCTGCGGATGCCCAGTCGGCCTAGCAAGTCGGTCCACAAGCTGGTGACAGTGAATTCTGGTTTGGCGTCCTTGGCCGGAACGCGGTGGTGCTCGGCAGGTGTCGGCTTGTCATCTTGAGACTGGTTCTTCGACAACGCGGCGAGCCTGACCTTACGGAAAAAAGCCATAGTCACTCCTTGTAGCTGGTACTGATAGCTCTAACAATAGGTTAACGACTTGACAAGGTTCCGGGGCAACACCGCAAGACTGATTATTTAGTGTTGGCTAGGCCAATAGAACCTGCTTCTGCACCATTAAGCCGAAGATTCCTGCAACTATTGGCTGATTTTACAAGCGCTCTGGAGGCAAGCTCATGCAAAGCAACGGGGCCGCGCGCCGCGCGGCCCCGTTGCTTTCAAATCTTGTTCGCTGCCTCTCCGGGCTATTTGGTGCTGAAGTATTCCTTGGCCAGCAGCCCCATGATGATCTTGTCGTGGAACGAGCCGTCGTGGAATCCGGCTTGGCGCACCCTGCCCTCTTCACGGAATCCTGCGCGGTTGAAGGTGCGTAGCGCGCGCTCGTTGTATGCCCAGACGTTCAGGCCGATGCGGTTCAACCCCATTTCGCGGAAGCCGTAATCGATGATCATCTTGATGGCCATTGTGCCGTAGCCCTGGCCAACATTGGATCCGCCGATCATGATCATCAGCTCGGCAGAACGCGCTGGAGCGTTGTATTCGTACAATGCTGTGTGCCCAATCAGCGTATCGTCGGGAAGCGTGATCGACAGTCCAACGCCGTCGGTGGTGCCCCGGTTGATGCTCCGGGACTTGAAGAGTTCTGCGGCCTCGGTGACCGGGTGGGGAAGTACCAGGTTGCCTTGCAGGGCCATGAACTCCGGACTGTTCCACCATTGGGTGAGGAATGCAAGATCTTCCTCTTGCAGTTCACGCAGCCGTATGTGTTCGGAAATTAGCAGATTAATTCCGTAGTCTTGGGCATTTTCTGTGTTCCATATGTCACTTGCCATGCATCCAATCTACCGGGTCTAGCTGAGCGGTGCCCGGAAAATCGTTCTTGGCGAACCCGTGCAGGTGCCGCCATGTGTCCTATAAGCGCTAGTCGCAGCGGGAATTGGGATTCCTTCGCGCATTGGCGCGCCGAGGGGGGGCAACAAATAGTGGTACAAGGTCTGGACATGACCTATTTGGCCGGCGGGGTGGGGCGGAGTGCCGGGAACAGCACTGCGGGGCCGTCACCGAAGGGGCGGCCCCGCAGGTACGTGAGGAGATCTGGAGTTGTTCTAGCCGAAGAAGGCGTGCGGGAAACGCAGGACGACCGATGCGGCGAGGAGCACCCAGATGATAGCGGTGATGATCCAGCTCCACTCGCTGAAGAACTTCTTCACGCCGGGGCCTGCGGAAATCACGCCGGTGAGCACATTGCGTGCGGTAGTGAAGACGAACAATGGAATCGTCATGACCCAGACGACCATGCAGTATGGGCACAGTGCATTGATTTCGTAGAGGGCCTGGGACCAGAACCAGACCACCAACCCCATGGCCGCCGTCACGCCCAGCTGGAAGCACAGCCAGAACCAGCGCTTCAGGTTGCTTGCGCCGGCAAGCAGGGCGAAGCCGATCGTGATTACCACTGCGAAACAGACAATCCCGAAAAAGGGGTTGGGGAAACCGAAAATGCCTGCTTGCTCGGATTTCATCACGGTGCCACAAGAGATCCAGGGATTAACATCGCAACTGGTGATGTAGTCGGGGTTCTTGTAGAGCTCCAAGCGTTCCAGAACCAGGATTCCGGCGGCGAGCCAAGAGACCAACCCGGTAACGATGATGAACAGACCGAAGCCGCGTTCCTTAGCCCACCAGGGCAACACGCCCGAGCCGCGGCTATTTTCTAGTGATGAAACCATGTTTTGACTATTCCATAAGTTCATAGGAAAGCGGGTAATTCCGCCGTGGGCATTTTCATCCTAGGAAGCGTTTCTGTGCAACAGGTGAGAAGCAATGAACAAGGCGTGAACGAAATATGAGAGAATGTAAATGGTTGTTCGCGGATCCACAGTCTGCTTTCAACCCGACGACAGACTTTTGAAACGACAGATCGACAGGCGATGCATCGCTTCGGTTGAGTGCCCAATATGTGCGCCTCCCGAGGGAATACCGCGGATCGTAGGGCTGCAAAGGAAAGCAGCCGGTTTTCTTAGGCCACGTTGATCCGCAGGATTTGCGCATGGTTCAGAATTTTGGACCTGCGTTGAACCCGCGGAAAATAGCGAGCTTTTGTGTCCGGCCTTCTGGAAGTCAGGTAGGCCAAGCGACACGTGATGATTGTAGTTTCAGCGACGGCGCCGTCTGTGGAGGATGCCGAAGCGGGACATAGTAGGAGTACGCGAATTTAAATGAGCGCAGCAAATCAACGAAAGGGTGGAGCGCAAGGTAATAAGCGGGGCAACCGTTCAACTCGAGCCCGCCGTACCAGTGTTTCAACCACGCCTGCGCGGCCACTGCGTCGCGCCATGACCTTGGCCGAACTCAATGCCGCTGCCGGTGTCGAGGAAAGCCCATACCGCTGGCGGGCCACCCGCCGCACCCAGGTTTCCACGCCTGATTCCACCAAGCGGGCCAGCCGCCAAGCAGAACGCCGTGCCCAGGCGGCACGCGATACCGCCAATGACGCGGCCGTCGAGCTTGCCGCAGCCAAGCATGAGGACGCACAGGCGCAGAACGCCGAAGCAGCTGAAGCCGCCGAGCAGGAAGCTGCCCCGGTGGAAGAGGCGAACGACGTTGACCAGACCGGCATGCTGCTGGCCGAACACGGCAGCAGCATGATCCTCAATCCGTTTGCCGTGCCGGAAACCGCCCAGGCTGTGCTGGCCGCAGCCGTCGCGAAGAAGCAGGAACCTGCCCGCCGTGCCGCTGCCTCGAATTCCGCTGAAGACGCCGATTCAGACGACGTGACCTCGCGTCGCCGTCGCCGCCGTCGCCGTGGCGACGTGGATCTGGAGCTCGAAGGCGGCTCGCAGGATGATCCGCCGAACACCGTCACCCGAGTACGTGCTCCGCGTGGAAGCATCGAGAGCCACAGCTCGGTCAACAACAAGGTCGCCTCGGTGCGCGGTTCCACCCGCCTGGAAGCCAAGCGCCAGCGCCGCCGCGAATCGCGCGAAACCGGACGCCGCCGCCAGGTGATTACCGAGGCCGAGTTCCTGGCCCGCCGCGAGTCCGTCGAGCGCAAGATGATCGTGCGCCAGCGCGAAGACCGCATCCAGATCGGCGTGCTCGAAGACGGCGTGCTCGCAGAGCACTTCGTCTCCAAGACCCAGCAGGATTCGCTGATCGGCAACGTGTACGTCGGCAAGGTGCAGAATGTGCTGCCCTCCATGGAAGCCGCTTTCGTGGATATCGGACGCGGCCGCAACGCCGTGCTGTACGCAGGCGAAGTCAACTGGGATGTGGCAGCGCTCGAAGGCGCGCCACGCCGCATCGAGAACGCATTGAAGGCCGGCGACTCGGTCCTTGTCCAGGTCACCAAGGACCCGGTAGGCCACAAGGGTGCCCGCCTGACCAGCCAGATCTCGCTGCCGGGCCGCTACCTGGTCTACGTGCCGGGCGGTTCGATGACCGGCATCTCGCGCAAGCTGCCCGATGTTGAGCGCCAGCGCCTGAAGAAAATCCTCAAGGACCACCTGCCGGAAAACGCTGGCGTCATCGTGCGCACCGCCGCCGAAGGCGCCTCCGAGGAGGAGCTGACCAACGATATCAACCGGCTGCGCGCGCAGTGGGAAGGCATCGAGGAACAAGCGAACTCCACCAAGACCCTGGCTCCGGAACTGCTGTACTCGGAACCGGACCTGACCATCAAGGTAGTCCGCGACGTCTTCAACGAGGACTTCACCAAGCTGATCGTCTCGGGCGAGCACGCCTGGGACACCATCGAGGCATATGTCATGTACGTGGCCCCGGACCTGATGGGACGCCTGGAGAAGTGGGAAGCCGAAGAGGACATCTTCGCCAACTTCCGCGTGGACGAGCAGATCGCCAAGGCACTGGACCGCAAGGTCTTCCTGCCTTCGGGCGGCTCCCTGGTCATCGATCGCACCGAGGCGATGACTGTCATCGACGTCAACACCGGCAAGTTCACCGGTTCGGGCGGCAACCTCGAAGAGACCGTGACCAAGAACAACTTGGAAGCGGCCGAGGAAGTCGTGCGCCAGCTGCGCCTGCGCGACATCGGCGGCATCATCGTCATCGACTTCATCGACATGGTGCTTGAGTCGAACCGCGACTTGGTGCTGCGCCGCCTGGTCGAGTGCCTGGGCCGCGACCGGACCAAGCACCAAGTGGCCGAAGTGACCTCGCTGGGCCTGGTGCAGATGACTCGCAAGCGCATGGGCACCGGACTGCTCGAAGTCTTCGGCGAAGAGTGCGAGCACTGCGCTGGTGCTGGCGTCATCACCCACGACGAGCCGGTCGAATCGCGCAAGTCCTTCAACTCGCATGGCGAAGCGCATGGCAAGAAGTTCAACGACAAGCCAAGCCGCAATTCCCGCCGCCGTCGCGGCGGCGAGAAGGACGAGCAGAAGCCGGTTGAGAAGCAGGACCAGGCAGCAGGGGAGAAGGACGAAGCCACGCGCAACGCCCTGGCCAGCATCGCCGCCGCCTCGCACCTTGACGGCCCTGCTGAAAACGCAGTGAGCATCGAGGGCGAGCAGATTCCCGTGACCAAATCCGCGGCCCCTGCGCAGGCCGCCGAGGCTTCGGTGACCCTGGAGGCCCTGGAAGCCGCTTTGCCCGGCAAGGAAGAGTCCAGCGAAGAGCACGATGGCAGCCGCAAGCCGCGCCGCCGTTCGCGCTCCCGCGGACGCAATCGCAACCAGGCCGAGGAAAGCGCTTCGACCAACGAGGACGCACAGGCCAGCCAGGAACTGCAAGCTGCTCCTGAACCTGTTGCTGCCCCGAAGTCCGAAGAGCAGCCTCGCACGAGTTCGCGCCGTGCATCGCGTCCGCAGGAGTCGGCGCAGCAGGACCAGCCGGTGCTTACCGGCCTGGCCATGCCAGCTGCCAGTGCTCCTGCCGCTGCAACTGCACCTGCTTCCGCTCCGGCTGCCGCCACGGCAACCCCGCAGATTTCCACGAAGCCAAAGCGCCGCAGTCGTCGGGCCACCTCGGTCCAGGGCGATGCGACGGCAGAGGTCCTCGTGGCAGAGGTATCCGCCGCTACCGGTTCGGTAGTCCAGATGGATGCCTCCGGTTCGAAGAAGGAAAAACCAGCTGAGCCTGCCGGGCAACCGGTCATGCTCGGTGTGGGTGTTCCGGTACGCGAACTGAAATAGATGAACTTGATCACGCTTCCCACGCTGGGGCAGTTTGTATTTGCTCCAGTGGCGGGGACTAGCGTAATCTAGTTGATCGGTGCTAAACGCCAAGATCACGGACTTTTGGTCCGCTCGGCGTCAAGGCACAAGCGCATGAGATCCCCGGATCGCATCCACTATGTGGGTGTTCGGGTCGATATCTGCGCCGGTAAGACAATAAACGTCGAGTAGAAGTGAGTACCCACGTGGTGTACGCAATTGTCCGCGCAGGCGGCCACCAGGAGAAGGTTTCCGTAGGAGACCTCATCACCGTTGACCGTCTTCAGGCTGCCCCAGGCAGCTCCATCGAGCTTCCAGCTTTGCTGTTGGTAGATGGCGAGAAGGTAACTTCCGCAGCTGCCGATCTGGCTAAGGTCAAGGTCACCGCTGAGGTTGTAGAAAACCTTCGCGGCGAGAAGATCGTTATCCAGAAGTACAAGAACAAGACCGGTTACAAGAAGCGCCAGGGCTTCCGTGCCGCTCTGACCAAGGTCAAGGTCACCTCGATCGCCTAATTCAGGCAATCGTAGAATCCATTTTTTGTAGCGAAAGAGGCTAAAAGGCATGGCACATAAGAAAGGTGCGAGTTCCACTCGCAACGGTCGCGATTCCAACGCACAGTACCTAGGCGTAAAGCGCTACGGTGGTCAGGAAGTCAAGGCAGGCGAAATCATCGTTCGCCAGCGTGGCACCCACTTCCACCCAGGCGCCGGCGTAGGCCGTGGCAAGGATGACACCCTGTTCGCATTGGCTGCTGGCGCAGTCGAGTTCGGCACCCGTCGTGGTCGCCGCGTGGTGAACATTGTGGCTGCTGCCTGATTCAGGCATCAGGCAAATTTTTTAGTACACAAGGGGTGGGCCGATTTCGGTCCGCCCCTTGCGTGCATAGTTAGACTTTTAAGCGAGTATCCCTCGCACCCCCGTACTAGGAGTAGATGGCCCCGTGGCTGCATTCGTTGATCGCGTAACCCTTCATGTCACCGCAGGTAATGGTGGCCACGGTTGTGTGTCCATCAAGCGTGAGAAGTTCAAGCCGCTTGGCGGTCCCGACGGCGGCAACGGAGGCAAGGGCGGAGACATCATCCTGCGCGTCGACCCCCAGGTCACCACGCTGCTGGACTTCCACCACCTGCCGCACCGCAAGGCCGGCAACGGAGAACCGGGCAAGGGCAGCCTGCACCCGGGCAAGAGCGGCGAGGACCTGGTCCTCGGCGTACCTGCCGGCACCGTCATCAAGACTAAGGACGGCGACATCCTCGGCGACCTGGTCAATCCGGGCGACGAATACATCGCAGCCATCGGCGGCATGGGCGGCCTGGGCAACGCAGCCATCGCCTCGGATAAGCGCAAGGCCCCGGGCTTCGCATTGCTGGGCATCCCTGGCACCAGCCAGGACATCGTCCTGGAACTGAAGTCCATGGCCGATATCGCCCTCGTGGGCTACCCTTCGGCCGGCAAGTCCTCGCTGATCGCCGCCCTGTCCGCGGCGCGCCCCAAGATCGCCGACTACCCCTTCACCACGCTGGTGCCCAACCTGGGAGTGGTCGAAGCCGGCGAAACCCGCTTCACCGTCGCCGACGTGCCCGGCCTGATCCCGGGCGCTTCCGAAGGCAAGGGGTTGGGCCACGAGTTCCTGCGCCACGTCGAGCGCTGTGCGGCGATTGTGCACGTGCTGGATTGCGCCTCGTTGGAATCGGACCGCGACCCGATCAGCGACCTGGAGATCATCGAGTCGGAGCTGGCCAATTACGAGGCCGATTCCACCTTCGCCGGTACCGATGGCACCATCGTGCCGCTGATCGACCGCCCGAAACTGATCGCGCTGAACAAGGTCGACATGCCGGACGGCGCTGACATGGCCGAATTCGTTCGCCCGGAATTGGAGAAGCGCGGCTACCGCGTCTTCGAGATCTCCGCGCTCTCGCGTAATGGATTACGCGATCTGTCCTTCGCTATGGCTGAATTGGTAGAGCAGGCCCGTGCCGAACAGGTGGTTGAAGCCCCTGTCGTCGAGGTGCCTGTGATCCGTCCGCGCGCAGCCAAGCGCGTCGAATTCACCATCCGCCGCGAGGAGCAGAACCTTGAGCCGATGTGGCGGGTGATTGGCGAGAAGCCGGAACGCTGGATCATGCAGACCGACTTCCGCAACGATGAAGCCGTAGGCTACCTGGCCGACCGCCTGGCCAAGCTGGGCGTCGAGACCCAGCTGTTCAAGTCCGGCGCCAAGCCGGGCGACGCGGTGATCATCGGCGCGGAGGACGACGCAGTGGTCTTCGACTGGGAGCCGACCATGGCTGCCGGTGCCGAACTGCTCGGCGGCAGCCGGCGCGGCGAGGATATCCGCCTCGAGGACCGCGGCGATCGCAAGACTCGCGAAGAGAAGCGTGCAGAGCACGAGGAGCGCAAGGCCGCCAAGGCGGCCGCCCGCGCCGAGCTGGAAGCCGAACGCAAGGCCGGCATCTGGACCGAATCCGTGGACGCCAAGTACGGACGCAAAACTGCTGAACCAAAGGCAAACCAGGAGGAAAATTAAAGTATGAGTGAAAGCGCCACCAAGACAATTTCAGCCATTACCTCGCCCCACCAGCTGCCGCATGCCAAGCGGCTGGTCATCAAAGTGGGATCCAGCTCGTTGACCACGGTCAGCGGCGGGATATCGCACGAGCGGCTGAAGTTCCTGGTGGACACGCTCGCTGAAACCTTGCGCAACGGTACCGAGGTCATCCTCGTTTCCTCCGGCGCCATCGCCGCCGGCCTGGCCCCGCTCGGGTTGGCCAAGCGTCCCAAGGACCTTGCCACCCAGCAGGCCGCCGCGGCCGTCGGCCAGGGCCTGCTGCTGGCGCAGTACACCCAGCTGTTCGACGAGTACGACCAGCGCGTGGGCCAGGTGCTGCTGACCGCCGATGACCTGATGCGCCGCTCGTCCTACACCAACGCGCTGCGTTCCCTGGTCCGCCTGCTGAACCTGGGCGTGCTGCCCATCGTGAACGAAAATGACGCGGTAGCCACCCGCGAAATCCGCTTCGGCGACAACGACCGGCTCGCCTCGCTGGTAGCCCACCTGGTCAAGGCCGACGCACTGCTGCTCTTCTCCGACGTGGACTCCGTCTACGACGCGCACCCGGACGACGGTGGCAGCCGCATCACCACCATCGAGCACCCCGACGAGCTCGAATCCGTGGACCTGGGCACACCGGGTGCGGCCGGGGTGGGCACCGGCGGCATGATCACCAAGGTCGACGCCGCGACCCTCAGCTCCTCGGCAGGCATCCCCACGCTGGTGACCAGCACCGACAATGCGGCCAAGGCGCTGCGCGGAGAGGATGTGGGCACCTGGTTCGCCGCCCGCAACTCCCGGCGCTCGGCCCGCGACGTCTGGCTCGCCTACCTGGCCAACATCGAAGGCAAGCTGATCCTGGATGCCGGCGCGGTCAAGGCCATCGCCAGCGGCACCAACTCGCTGCTGGCCGCCGGCATCACCGCGGTGCGCGGGGAATTCGAAGCCGGCGACGCCGTCGAAATCTGCGATGCCAAGGGGACTCCTTTCGCCCGCGGGCTGGTGAATTTCGGCTCCCACGAACTGCCCGACATGCTGGGTCACAGCACCACGGAACTGGTGGAAGAACTCGGCGCAGGTTACGACAGGTCGGTAGTGCATGTCGATGATCTGGCTTTGATCGAACCCATTTTCTAGAATGAGGAGCATGAGTATGGACGCCGTAAACCCCGAAGCAACGACCACCGACGTCACCACCTCGGTCCATCAGCTGGCCGATCGCGCACGCCGCGCCTCGCGGATCCTCAAGCGCGCCAACCGCGACTGGAAAGACCGCGCCCTGGCCGCCATGGCGGCGCGCATCGACGAGAACCGCTCGATGATCCTGCGCGCCAACGAGCAGGACTTGGCCTCGGGCCGCGCCAATGGCACCTCCGAAGCACTGCTTGACCGGCTGAAGCTCGATGGCCCGCGCATCGACGGCCTGATCGCCGCGCTGCATGAGCTCGCCGGGCTGCCCGACCCGGTAGGCCGCGTGGTGCGCGGCGAAACCCTGCCCAACGGCCTGCGCATGCGCCAGGTCAACGTGCCGCTGGGCGTCATCGGCACCATCTACGAAGCCCGTCCCAACGTCACCGTGGACATTGCCGGCCTGGCGCTGAAGAGCGGCAACGCCGTGCTGCTGCGCGGCGGCTCGGCCGCGCTGAACTCCAACCAGGCGCTGGTCGCGGTGATCCGCGACGCGCTGGAGTCCGTCTCCCTGCCGCGAGACATCGTGATCTCGGTCGACGAGTTCGGCCGTGCCGGCGCCGACGCCATGATGGGCGCGCGCGGAAAGATCGACGTGCTCATCCCGCGCGGCGGCCGCGAGCTCATCCAGCGCGTGGTCACCACCGCCAAGGTCCCGGTCATCGAAACCGGCGAAGGCAATGTGCACATCTTCCTCGACGCGAGCGCTGACGAGGAAATGGCGGTGGACATCCTGCTCAACGCGAAGACCCACCGTCCCAGCGTCTGCAACACCGTGGAAACCCTGCTGGTCCACAAGGATGCCGCCGCCGCCCCGGCAGTGCTGCAGGCCCTGTCCGCTGCCGGCGTGAGATTGCACACGGACGATCGTGCCGCCGCACTGGTTCCGCAGCTGCAGACCATCCCCGCGGGGGAGGAGGACTGGGGCAACGAGTACCTGGACCTGGACATCGCGGTGAAGGTCGTCGACGGCATGGACCAGGCCCTGGAGCACATCCGCGCCTACTCCACCGGCCACACCGAGGCGATTGTCACCTCTTCGCTGGCCGCCTCCGAGCAGTTCGTCGCGGAGATCGACTCGGCCGCCGTGATCGTCAACGCCTCCACCCGGTTCACCGACGGCGGGCAACTGGGCCTGGGCGCCGAAGTGGGCATCTCGACCCAGAAGATGCACGCCCGCGGCCCGATGGGCCTGGCCGAACTGACCACGACCAAGTGGATCGTCCAAGGCGACGGACATATCCGGAAATAGTTTCTGACCGCCCTTTTCGGTACGATGTAGAAGAAACGTACCGTTACTTTTCGAGCCGCCGCTCCAGCCGCCCCGGCTGGTGGCACAGCGGGCTCGTGAAAACGACTGGAGAATTATCTTGAACGCGCTGATTTTGGCTTCCGAAGCCGCTTCGACCGGCATGGACCCTCACACTTTCGCTGTGATCATCGGTGGTGGCATCTTCGCAGCACTGATGATCCTGCTGCTGATCACCGTGTCCTACACCAACGTGGGCAACCGCCACGACGCCAAGCCTGAGCCAGAGGACACCCACCGCCAGTTCAAGACTCACGTACCGCATAGCCACTAGTCTTGGCAGAGCAAAAGCCTCAAGACCGCCCATTGCGCCTCGGCGTGATGGGCGGTACTTTTGACCCCATCCACAATGGCCACTTGGTCGCCGCCAGCGAGGTAGCTGCCGAATACGACCTGGATGAGGTGGTTTTCGTACCCACCGGCCAACCATGGCAGAAGGCCGATCGCCAAGTCACCAGTGCCGAGCACCGCTACCTGATGACGGTGATCGCCACCGCGTCGAACCCGCGCTTCACCGTAAGCCGCGTCGACATCGACCGCGGAGGCGCCACCTACACGCGGGACACCTTGCTCGATCTGCGTGCCCTGCGCCCGGACGCTGAGCTGTTCTTCATTACCGGTGCCGACGCGATGAGCCAGATCATGAGCTGGCGCGACATCGACCAGGTCTTCGACCTTGCCCACTTCGTTGGCGTGAGCCGTCCTGGTTACGTCATCGCGGATCTGGGCCGCGACAACGTCTCGCAATTGGAGATTCCCGCTCTGGCAATTTCCTCCACCGATTGCCGGGAACGTGTCGCCGCAGATAAGCCGGTTTGGTATCTGGTGCCGGACGGTGTGGTGCAGTACATTGCAAAATATGGGCTGTATACCGAGTCGTAACCTCACATAGGGTGGGGTAACACGGCATAATCTCTAGGTAAGGGTGACGGTATTTGTCTATGCGGTCGGGAGAAGTATCAGGATGAGCGATAACTCGCAGCCGGTTTCAAGCAGGCGAGCTCTGCGCGAAAAACGACGTGCTGAGATGGAAGCATTGCTGGCCAGCAGCAAGGCCGAACAGGAAGCCAAGAAACTCGCGTCGAAGGACGAGGACAAGGCCGAGGATTCGGCGAAGCCAGCGAAAAGCGATGCGGCCCCGCAAGCCAAGCCGGCACCCAAGGCAGAGCCTGCAAAATCGGCGCTGGCCAAGGAGCAGGAACCCAAGCCTGCCGCCAAGGAGTCCGGCGCCAAGCCGGAAGTGGCCAAGCCTGCCCCGCAGGCACCTGCCGCCAACGCCGCTCAGGCCAAGCCGCAAGCGGCGAAGCCTGCTCCGGCCAAGGTTCCCAGCGCCAAGCCCGCAGCCAAGCCGGCTGGTGCACCGCAGGCCGAAGAACCTCTGGGTGAGCGCGCATCGCTGCGCCGTGCCCGCGACCGTGAGGCATTGCGCGAGCGTCGCCGTCTTGAAGAAGAAGTCGGCGCGCTGACCACCAACATTCCAACCGTTGCCCCGGCCGAGGAGCCGAAGCCGCTGACCCGCCGCCAGCTGCGCCTGCAGGCGTTGGCTGATCAGGGCAAGGCCGAGCAGGAACCCGCCGCCGCGAAGAAGCCTGCGCCAAAGGACGATGCCCCGGAGACTACCGTCATGAGCGTCGAGCAGGCGTTGGCCGCACGCCGCGCCCATGCGCCCAAGGCTCCGGTTGATCCCAACCTGCTGGGGGAGGACGACTCCGAGATCGATCTCGAGGTTCTCGCCCACCAGCGTGAAATGGCAGCCCGCGCAGCCATCATTTCCCGCCGTGCCGCGGAGCGCGAACGGCTGCGCGTGCAGAACGCCAACCAGGGCAAGGACGACCAGGCTTCCGACCCGTTCACCGGAGCCATGGGCAACATCCGCGAGGTCGAGGACCGCATCGCCAAGACCGGCGTGCAGGGCCCGAAGACGCAAAGCGTCTCGCTGGACTTCACCGCAGGATCCAAGAAGGACGAAGCGGCACCAGCGGCTAAGAAGCCGATGGCCAAGCCGGCACCCAAGCCGGCGGCGAAGGCTCCAGCGAAGCCTGCGGCCAAGGCCCCGGCTAAGCCGGCTCCCAAGCCAGCGGCGAAGGCTCCGGCCAAGCCTGCGCCCAAGGCCCCAGCCAAGCCCGTTGCAAAACCGGCAGCCAAGCCAGCGCCGGAGGCCCCGGCCAAGCCCAAGACCCAGGCCGAGCAACCAGCTGCTGACGTCGACATGCCACGCATCGACGCGGTCAACGCGCAGGGTCTGCAGCCGCTTGACGTGCAGGCCCACGGTCTTCGCCGAGCCAACAACATGCTGATCGCGATGATCGTCGCCCTCAGTGTGGGCGGTGCCGCGTTGGTCGCTGGCCTGATCATGTTGCTTGGCAACTAGTTTTCGTAGGACAATTAGGTTCTCGATCTACACCTCTATAAGGAGACACTCCACTCAATGGGAGCACACGCAGAATCAATCGCCCTCGTGAAGGTCGCCGCGCATGCGGCTTCTGAAAAGCTGGCAGAAAACATGGTCGCGCTGGATGTTGCCGACCGCCTGGGCGTCACCGACGCTTTCTTGATTGTTTCTGGTGGGTCAGAACCTCAGGTGAACGCGATCGTCGACGAAATCGTTGCCGAGGTGCTCGACAAGTACAGCATGCGCCCAATCCGCCGCGAAGGCTTCGGCCTGGGCCGCTGGGTACTGCTGGACTACGGCGACGTCGTCGTCCACGTCCAGCACCAGGAAGACCGCATCTTCTACGCGCTTGAACGCCTTTGGGCCGACTGCCCAGTCATCGAGCTGCCTGCCGAAAACCCTGAAAACCAGTAGTAGCCCTCAATTTGCATCCTGATCAGGTAGTCATCTATGATTATGGAGTTGCCTGATCAGGGCAGCAATCCTTTTGGGGGTATGGCGCAGTTGGTAGCGCGTCTGCATGGCATGCAGAAGGTCAGGGGTTCGAATCCCCTTACCTCCACAAATTAAAATCCTGCGAGTCGGCTCGGGCCGAATCGCAGGATTTTTACTTTTCCACAGTCTGGCCGAGCCCGCCTTTGTATGCCCTGGATTCCGCGCAAGCTATATCCATGACCACCGAGACCGCCAAAGCACTGCAACAGCTCGCTGAAGCCTTCGAGCTCATCGGCGCAGCCACCGCTGTGCTTGGTGCGGGCAATTTTCCCGCCGGTCATGCTGCCTGCTACGCCAAATTAATCGAGCGTATCGCCCAGCAAACGTCCCGAGCCCAGATTCGCGCGGCGCACGCGTTGCGCCGCACCGGGGCCCACAAGCTCGACCAGTCTTCCTTCCAGGCTATCGAAGAAGCCACCGAGCACCCGACGATGCAGAACATCGAAGATGCAGCCGGTTGCACCATTACCGGCCGGACCCACTTCAGGAACACGCGTGGAATGATGCGCGACTGGCTGGATATCCCGCTGGGCACCGCCAGTGAACGGCTCATCCTTGCTGACTGCTTGCTTGGCGGCGTCGATGAGGCAGGACTGCCGACGCCCCCGTGGCTGCCCCAGCTTGCGACCGAGTTCAATGATCCTGCGTCAGACCCACGTCTGGTCCTTGCTGCCAGCAAGAAACTGCATTCGGCACGCAAGGACTTGGGCGAGGGGGAGGCCGGTCAGGCCAAGAAGGCGCAGCTTGAACGAGATTCCTTGACATTCATGCATGCAGAGCCCAAATCGGCCCGAAAGCATATCAGCGACTTGGTGGCGCAGGTGAAGGCCGGTAAGCGTTCGATCAAGGCGCTGCTGGAAAGCATCGGAATCTTCAAAAAGGGACTTCGCCATGGCCTCATCGAATATGTGTTGAAGGCGTTGCCTTCCCAAGCAGCGTATATCGAGGCGTTCTTCGCTTCGCTGGACAACCCGGCGACCGTGGCGGGCAACCGCGAGGGCTTGAAGGATGCCGAAGCGCAATTCACGGGAGAAGAAGCCCGCGATTGGGACGATAAGCAGTCCATGCCCGATTGGGCTCAAGATCATGCCGAAGGCACCGAATCCGATGACGACGATGCGCAAGCGGACACCGAGGCACCCGAAGCCACGGACCCAATCGATGCAACATGTGCCGAAACCGCAAATGAGCATGAAACTACGGAACACCAGCAGGAACCAGGCACCGAATCGGCCCCTTGGGAAGATCTGAAACCTGAACGCCGGAGGCTTATCGGGTTCATGGCACTGCTGATGAGCGATCGAACGGCAAGCCCGCCGGACAAGCAACCGGGGCTAGCTACTCCGCAGGTGAGCATCATCCTGAATTACGAGCGGATGCTGGCACAGTCATCTGATTTCGCGGTCACTTCTTCGGGAATTCAGCTATCGCCGGGCGAAGCCGGGGCAGCGTTGTGCCATGCGGGGATCTATCCTGTGGTGTTGAACGGCAAGAGCCTGCCTCTCGACTTGGGCCGGACGCAACGGTTGTACTCCAAGGCCCAACGCCGGGCGATACGGGCAGCCTACCGCGGCTGTTCCTATCCGGGGTGCGGCATGCCTGCCGAACGGTGCGAACTCGATCATCTGGACGCCTGGGAACAGGGCGGACGCACGGATATCAAGAATGCGGCCTTGAGTTGCGTAATCCATCACACGGCCCGTCATTGCGGACTGTTCCATGCGGTGAAGATCCTGCAAAGCAGACCCATGGTGCTGCTTTCACCCGAATTGGATCCCGAGCAGAAATTGCGAATCAATACCTATTTCATGACACCGGCAGAGGCGTTGGAAGCTGAAGCGTTGGCCGATGAGACCACGGCCCAGTGGCGTGCCGGAAAGCTGGATGCAGAAATCGTCGCCCCCTAGGTGTATTAACCACGGACGTTAGGAACATGCGGCGTGGCTGAGTGACAAAAAGAAGACCTCCGAGTGAAGTGGTGTTTGCGACAACATCTACGACATCCCGGAGGCCTTCATGTCCCATTCTAATGCCATCCTTGCGCCCAAAGGCAGGTTGCTGCTGGCACGGTGCATCGTGGAAGACCGCTGGCCACTGCGCCGCGCCGCCGAGCGGTTCCAAGTCTCCGTGTCCGCCGCCTCCCGCTGGGCTTCCCGCTACCGGGAGCAAGGCGAGGCAGGGATGCAGGACCGCTCCAGCCGGCCACACCATTCACCGCGCCGCACCAGCGTGCGCACCGAACGGCGGATCATCGCAGTGCGCGTAAACCGCAGATGGGGACCGGCCCGGATCGCTTTCCTGCTGGGACTGCACCCCTCAACCGTGCACAAGGTCCTCTCCCGGGTAGGGCTCTCCAGGCTGGCATGGCAGGGCCGTGCCACCGGGCAGGTCATCCGCCGTTACGAGCACGAGGCACCCGGGGACCTGATCCACGTGGACATCAAGAAACTCGGACGAATCCCTGACGGTGGCGGGCACCGGGTCATGGACCGGGCCGCGGGGCGGCGCAACAAGACCAAGACACCCCAGAACCGCCGTCCGGGCTACGCGTACCTGCACAACGCCGTGGATGACTACTCGCGGCTGGCCTACACCGAAATCCTCTCAGATGAGAAGAAGGAAACCGCCGCAGGATTCTGGGAACGGGCCAACGCCTACTTCCAAGGTGCAGGGATCACTGTGAAACGCGTACTCACGGATAACGGATCCTGCTACCGCTCGCATGCCTTCGCCGACGCGCTGGGTCCGGAGGTCAAGCATAAGCGCACCCGGCCCTACCGGCCGCAAACCAATGGCAAAGTCGAGCGGTTCAATCGCACCATGATCGAGGAGTGGGCTTATGCCCGGCCTTACCGTTCTGAGGCCGAGAGGGTGGCAGCATTCCCGCAGTGGTTAGACTATTACAACCACCGTCGTGGACATACTTCGCTGAAGGGTCTGGCGCCAGCGGACCGTGTTCCTAACCTCCGTGGGTAATACACCTAGGCTTCGGCCGCCAAGAATCGGCAGTCGAAAAGCCGGAGAACTGATCAACGCCGAAATGCGTTCGCGACTTGCCATACTTGAATGAACGAAGATCATTCAGGAGCAAAATGTCACGAGTTCAACGCCGGGCAGCGAACGCCAGAGCAGCCTATGGAATCCATCAGCCATCACATGCCTCGATGGCAGTGCGTTATATTGACGACGGCACCGTGGAATCCGCACCGGAAGGCACCGGCGCAGCCGACGCGCTGGCTTTCGGCCAATCCGGACCCCAGCGGATCGCGCTGTCGCTCTATCCGACCCCGGATAAGGCTGACATCCAAGAACTCACCGAGGCGTGGGACCTGCACCCGGTGCTCGTCGAAGACCTCGTCCACGCCCGCCAGCGGCCGAAGCTCGAACGCTACGGCGAGGTGCTTCTGCTCGTTGTGCGTTCGGCTCTGTACCTGGACGAAACCGAAGAAGTGGAGCTGTCCGAGTTCCACATCCTGGTCCGCAAAGGCGCTGTAGCTGTCCTCTGCCAGGACCGCCGATGGATCGATGGCACCGACGGCGAAGGGTTCGTCGAGTCCATCAGGAACGGGCGCCTGCGCGAGGACCAGTTGCTGCTCAAGGACCCGGAACTGCTCCGTCTGGGCGCTGAGGCAGTCCTGTACCGGATTCTGGATGTGATCGTCGATGGGTACGTCCCGGTGCTCCACGGGCTGGGTATCGACAAGGAGCAGATCGAACGCCAAGTCTTCAGCGGGGACGCTGCGGTCACCGAACGCATCTACCGATTGAGCCAAGAAGTCATCGACATGCAGCACGCGACAGCCTCGTTGCTGGAAGTGGTGCAATCGCTCGATGACGGATTCAAGAAGTACCCGGTGCCCGAAGAACTGGAAACCTACCTCCAGGATGTCACCGACCACCTCACCCGTGCGCACACCCAAGCCGTGGAATACAGGGATGCGCTCTCGCAGATCTTGAACGTGAACTCTACCCTCGTGGCACAGCGGCAGAACGAAGACATGAAGAAGATCTCGGGTTGGGCAGCCATCCTGTTCGCACCGACGCTGATCGCAGCCATCTACGGGATGAACTTCGATAACATGCCTGAACTTCACTGGTCATTCGGCTACCCGGTGGCTGTCTGCCTCATGCTCGGCTTTGCCGCAGCCCTGTATGGTGTATTCAAATGGCGTAAATGGTTCTAGGCGGAAGGCTTCAGGCAAATCCTTGCCGGACAAAATTGACTTCAAGAAATCACTGGACGGATACCGGTCGAAAGCCGGGGAATTCCGTGTCCTGCAGGTGCCAGCAGCACAGTACCTGATGATCGACGGGGCCGGGGATCCAAACACCAGCGACGCGTACCAGCAAGCCCTGCAAACTCTGTATCCCGTCGCCTACAAGCTCAAATTCGCGAGCAAGGCCCAGGGACGGGACTACGTCGTCCCGCCATTGGAAGGACTCTGGTGGGCCGAGGACATGGCAGTGTTCACCGAGCGGCGGGACAAATCGAAATGGAGCTGGACGATGATGCTCATGGCCCCTGCATGGCTCACTGGGGCCGACGTCACGCAAGCCCTGGAAGCCGCACAGGAAAAGAAGCAGCTGCCATGCCCCGAACGCATCCGCTTCGAGACGCTCCTTGAAGGCCAATGCGTGCAGACACTGCACATCGGCCCCTACGATCACGAAGCCGGAATTCTGGCCACGATGCACCACGAATTCATTCCGGCGCAGGGTTTGCGCATGACCGGCAAGCACCACGAAATCTACCTCGGCGACCCGCGCAAGGTGGCACCGGAAAAGCTTCGCACCATCCTGCGTCAGCCCGTTGAACCGGTTCAGCAGAAGGAAGACATATGGAACTGACACCGCAGAGCACCGTTGCCGACGTGCAGCAGGCCTTGGCCGAACTTGAAGACCCCAAGCACCGGGCAGTCAATGAGAAGCATGGCGACGATTTTGGCGTGAACCTGGGCAAGCTCAGAGCACTGGCCAAGGCGTTGAAAAGCAACCAGGAACTTGCCAACGAGCTCTGGGCGACGGGGGACACCGCAACCCGGCTGGTCGCGCTGCTGATCGCCAAGCCACGCAGTTTTTCACTCGACCAGCTGCAGGCCTGGAGCAAGGACGCCACCACTCCCAAGGTCCAAGCCTGGTTCCTGAGCTACATCGTCAAGAAATCCAAGCTGCTCGAAGAACTCCGCGTGCTGCTCATGGACGAGTCCGACCCGGTGCAACAGGCTGCCGCGTGGGAATTGACCGCGCACCAGGTCGTGAAGGCCCCGGAACAGCTGAATCTGGAGCAACTGCTGGACACCATTGAATCCGAGATGCGTACCGCACCGGACCGCTTGCAATGGGCGATGAATACGACGCTGGCACAGATCGGCATCGAGCATGAGCGGCTGCGCCCGCGCGCGCTGGCGATCGGCGAGTCGCTGCAGGTGCTGGCCGACTATCCGACCTCTGCCGGGTGCATTTCCCCCTTCGCGCCAATTTGGATCACCGAAATGGCAAAGAGAAAAGCCTAGGCCCGGCAATTGCGGGACCTAGGCTTCACGGAGATTTTCAGGCGTCCGCCGAATCCCCGCTCTTATCGCGCAGCGCGATCTTGGAGATCACCCAGATCGCGGCGGTCAGCCCGCCGGTGAGCAGCAGCTGGGTGCGTGCGGCTGGATCGGTCATCGCAATGGCGACAATCGCTGCCAAGAGGACGATCGTCGCGATCGACAAGCCCGGGAAACCCCACAGGCGCAACGGCAGGTGCGCACCGTCGCGGTCCGCACGACGACGCAGGATCAGCTGCGTGACGGCAATGAACGCCCAGATGACGATGATGGTCGAACCGACCACGTTCAGCAGGATCGGCATGACCGCATCCGGCCAGATCCAGTTCAGGCCCACGGCCAGGAACGAGAAAGACACCGAGCTGATGACGGACTTCGCCGGCACGCCCTTGCCGGTCACATGGGTGACGGCGCGCGGGGCGAGCTTGCGCTGGCCCAGCGAGTAAAGCATGCGCGAGGAACCATAGATGTTCGCGTTCATCGCCGAAAGCAGCGCGACCACGACCACGGCGTTCATCATGAAGCCCACGCCCGGAATGTGCATGACATCCAGCGCGGCGGCAAATGGCCCTTCGGCGACGGCCGGGTCATTCCATGGCACCAGGGCGACAATCACCAAGATCGAACCGAGGTAGAAGAACAGGATGCGCAGCATCACCGACTTGACCACGCGCTTGATGTTGCCCGCCGGGTCCTTGGACTCGGCGGCCGCGATCGAGACGACTTCGGTGCCGCCGAAGGAGAAGATGACGATCAGCACGGCCGCGGCAATCCCTGCCATGCCGCCGGGGGCGAAGCCTCCGTGGGCGGCCAAGTTGGCAAAGCCCACCGGTTCAGGGGTGGGAATCACGCCCGCCAGTACCAGTGCGCCGAAGGCCAGGAAGGCGATGATCGCCGCCACCTTGATCACGGCGAACCAGTATTCGAAACGGCCGTAGTTGCGCACGCCGAGCAGATTCGCCCCGGTGAGGATCACCACGAAGCTGAGCACCCAAGCCCACTGCGGGAATGCGGGCACCCAACCGGCGGTAATGGCGGCGGCCCCGGTGGCTTCTGCGGCGATCACCACGACCAGCTGGACCCAGTACAGCCAGCCCAGCGTGGAGCCGGCGCTGCGGCCCATGGCCTGGCCGGCGAAGGTCGAGAACGCACCCGAGGAGGGGTTCGCGGCAACCATTTCGGCAAGCATCGCCATGATCACGATGATCACGGTGCCGGCGATCAGGTAGGAGACCAGCACCGCCGGTCCGGCAATGGAGATCGCCTGGCCGGACCCGACGAACAGGCCAGCGCCGATCGCGCCACCCAGGCCCATCATGGAGATCTGGCGCTGGGTCAGCCCGGCATGCAGCTGCTCGGGGGCTTTGACTGCGCTCACGCGGTGGCCTCCTGCACGGCTGGCAGGGCGGCGAGCACGCGGTCGACATCTTCCGCGGTACCCGAAGAGATCCGCAACCCGTCACCGGGGAAGGCGCGGACCACCACGCCGCCGGCTGCCAGCTTGGCTTCAAGCCCAACGGTCGCCTCGCCGGCGTCCACCCAGACGAAATTCGCCTGCGACTTCACGACCGGGTATCCGGCGGCGGCCAGGGCATCGTGCATGCGTTCGCGCTGGGCGACGACTTCCTCGATGCGCACCGACAGTTCGTCGATGGCGGCCAGCGAGGCCACCGCCGCGCGCTGGGCCAGGTCGGTGACGCCGAACGGCACGGCGACCTTGCGCAGGTTCGCAGCGACGTCCAGCGGGCTGATCGCGTATCCCACGCGCAAGCCGGCCAGCCCATAGGCCTTGGAGAAGGTGTGCAGCACCGCCACATGCGGGTACTTGCGGAACAGCTCGATCCCGTCGGCCCGCACGGCCGAACGGTCGAAATGCACGTAGGCTTCGTCGACGACGACCAGCACATTGCGCGGCACAGCGTTGATGAAGGCGTCCAGGGCCTCGGCCTGCACCACGGTGCCGGTCGGGTTGTTCGGATTGCAGATGAAGATCAGCCGGGTCTTCTCGGTGATGGCGTCCAGCATGGCTGGAAGATCGTGTCGGCATTCGGCATCCAGCGGCACCTCGACGGGGGTGGCCCCGGCGATGCGCACCAGCGAGGGGTAGGCCTCGAAGGAGCGCCACGCGTACATGACCTCGTCGCCTTCGGCGGCCACTGCATGGATGATCTGGGCCGCGACCTCGACCGATCCGGCACCCAGGGTGATGTGCTCGGCCGGGATGCCGAACTGCGCGCTGAGCGCGCCGGTCAGTTCGGGTGCCGCAATGCTCGGATAGCGGTGGATGGTGGCCAGGCCGTCCTGGATGCTGTCCAGCACCGATGGCAACGGCGCATGCGGCGACTCGTTGGATGAAAGTTTCGAGGCTCCAGCGGCTGCGGGCTTTCCTTGCTTGTAAGCGGGCACATCCTGCAAGGAGGGGCGCTGGTGAAGGGTCATGAGGTTCCTCTCTGACTGCCAGAGCTACACGGGGCCGGCAATCGTTCGTATGGCAAAGCCGTGGTGCGTGGTCAGCGGTGGCCCTGCTCATATCCTCGCGTGTCGCGATTCACAAGCATCGACTGTAGGTTGATTGAATCTGCCGGCGCAATCGCCACCCCTGTTCCTATGCAGGCTGCATAGCGTTCTCCGCCAAATAACCCATTTTACTGGTCAATCTGCCCACTCTTTTCCACATCGGCCTCGCTCCTAGCGCACGCTGCGACCAGTGGCAGGGTTCTCCCCTGGAAATGCTCGTGCAGGGCGAAAGACGATGAGGTCCTTGCCACACCTGGCACCTTGTTGATCCGGTTGAAGATTTCCTGCAGGTCCTCGGGGGTCCGGGCCACCACGCGCAACTGCAAATCCGAGCTGCCGGTCACGGTGTACATGTCGACGATCTCCGGGATGGATTCCTCCAGCGCGGTCGCCACCGGGTCATGCCCATAGCGCTGGATGATCTCCACCTGGCAGAACGCGACCAGCGTGTAGCCGAACCCGGCAGGCTTGATCCGCGGGATGATGCCCTGGATGACGCCGGCCTCGTGGAGCCGGGCCAGCCGGCTACTGATCGTGCCGCGGGCAACACCCAGGCGCCGGGCGCACTCCATCACCGGCAGCATCGGCGATTCGGTGAGCAGTTCGATCAAATCCGCGTCCAAGCGGTCAATGCGCACGGTAGTCCTTTCGACAAGTCGGTCCAATGCTCCAAGGCTAGCGGTGAATGCTGGGCGCACTCGATGAAAATAGCCCAATTGTTAGCCGCGACACAGGCTAGGCTGATGCCATACGGATCCTGAAGGAGTACAGATATGGGCAAGACGCCTCTTGAATCGGTAGCCGGTTTGCATGTCCTGATCACCGGGGCGGCGCAGGGGATGGGCTTGCTCTTCGCCAAGCAGGCCTGCCGCGAAGGCGCGGCGCGCGTGGTCATCTGGGATATCGACACGGCAAGGCTCGACGCGGCCGCAGAAGAATTGCGCCGGCTCGGCGGCACTGTCGAGGCGTACGTGGTGGACCTTGCCGATCCGGCCCAGATCCACCACTACGCAGCCGAAGCGGTTGAGCGCGGGGGAATCGACGTGCTGGTCAACAACGCCGGTGTGGTAACCGGCACGTCCTTCGCGAAACACCGCACCGCGCAGATCACCGCGACCATGCAGGTCAACGCACTGGCCCCGATGTACTTGACCCACGCCCTGCTTCCGCAGCTGGGGCGGCGAGGCAAGGGCGGGGTGCTGACCCTGGCGTCGGCGGCCGCATTGGTGTCCAACCCGAACATGAGCGTCTACGCCGCTTCCAAGGCCGCGGCTCTGTCCTTCAGCGATTCGCTGCGCCTCGAGCTGGAGGACAACGACCAGATCGCCGTGAGCACGATTTGCCCGACCTATATCAGCACCGGCATGTTCGCCGGCGCCAAATCGATGCTGCTGACCCCGATCCTCGAACCGGAAGCGGTGGTGGACCGTGCCTGGCGGTCGATGCTTGCGGGCACCCCGCTGGTGCTGATGCCCTGGACCAGCAAGCTGGGCCAGCTGCTGCGCGGCGTGCTGCCCCGAGCGGCGTGGGATTTCGTGGCCAGCAAGGTCATCGGCGTGTACCACTCGATGGACGAGTTCACCGGGAGAACACCGCGGGACGCCCAGGTGAATCGGGGCTGAAAATTAGCTGGCTCATCTGTTGCCAGCGAGTCTGAAAGGGTAGTTTGGGAGCATCGCCCAGCTAGGAGGACCGTCATGCAAAAGCTCACCGTCAATCTATGGATGCAAGGCAATGCCGATGAGGCGGGGGAGTTCTACGCCCGTGCCTTGCCCGAGGCAACGACCGAAATCGAATCGCGCTACCCGAGCGAGGGACTGCTGGAATTCCAGCAGCCACTTGCCGGCAAGCCGCTGACAGTGTCCCTGTGGGTGCGCGGAACGAAAATCACGCTGATCAACGCGGGCCAGGAATTCAAGCCCAATCCCTCCATCTCGATCATCCTGGTCTTCAACACCGGCCAGCGCGAGTCGCTCGACGCCACCTGGTCCGCGCTGATGGAAGGCGGCGCCGCGCTGATGCCGCTGGATGCCTACCCCTTCAGCACACGCTACGGCTGGGTGAACGACAAATACGGCGTTTCCTGGCAGCTGATGGAAACCAGCGAACTGGTCGAGCCCCGCGCGTCGGTGATTCCCTCGCTGATGTTCGGCGGCGCCGCGCAGAACCGGGCGGCCGAGGCCATTGAGTTCTACGGGCAGGTGCTCGGCGCGAAGCTGGATAGCGCCGTCCCCTACGGTGAGCCGACCGAATCCGCGACCGCCGAAGCGCTGATGTACGCCCAATTCACCCTCGGCGCGGATTGCGTGGCGGCCATGGACTCGGGTGTGCCGCAGGACTTCAGCTTCACCCCCGGCGTCTCGCTGGAGTGGCCATGCGACGGCCAGGCGGAGATCGACCGCGTCTGGGATGCGCTGTCCGCGGTGCCCGAAGCCGAGGCCTGCGGCTGGCTCACCGACAAATTCGGGGTGAGCTGGCAGATCGTGCCGTCGAACATGGGCGAGTTGATGGAGCGCCCCGGCGCATTCGAGAATATGCTGAAAATGAAGAAACTGGTGATCAACGACTTCTAGCGGGGAACAATGGGCGGCGCTGCACGGCGGGCGGTAGTGGCAGGAGCCAGCGGGTTCATCGGCGTGCGGCTGATCGCGCAGCTGCGCGAGGACGGATACGAGGTGGCGGTGATCGGCCGCGGCGAGAAGTCCGATGCGCAGTGGAGCGATGGACCGGCGCTGGCGGCACTGGTCGACGGCGCGGATCTGCTGGTGAACCTGGCCGGGAAGAATGTCGGCTGCCGCTATCATGATGCGGCCCGCAACGAGATCCTCGCCTCGCGGGTGGACACGACCCGTGCGCTGCATGAAGCGGTTAGCCGGGCCGCGGATCCGCCGCAGCTGTGGCTGAATGCGTCAACCGCGACCATCTACCGGCACAGCATGGATGCGCCGAACACCGAAGCCGACGGCCGGATCGGCGAAGGCTTCTCGGTGGATGTGGCACGCAATTGGGAACGCGAGTTCTTCCGCGGCCAGCTGCCCACGCGCCGGGTGGCCCTGCGCATGGCGATCGTGCTCGGCGATGGCCCAGCCACGCGCAAGCTGCTGGCCATTGCACGGCTGGGACTCGGCGGCGCGCAGCACGATGGCTGGTGGCCTGCGCATCGTCGGTACCGCGGCATCGGAGAAGACCCGAGCGGATCCGAACGCAGCGGCTGGCATCGCACGCGCGGCAACCAGCGCTTCAGCTGGATCCACGTGGATGATGCGCTTGGCGCGATCAGACATATCATCGAGCACCCCGAAATCTCCGGGCCGGTCAATCTCAGCTCGCCGTACCCGGTAGCCAATCGGGAACTGATGGCCTCGCTGCGCCGCGCCGCAGGCAGGAAATTCGGCTTGCCCGCGTATCGATGGATGCTGGAACCGGCCATGTTCGTGCTGCGCGTGGAACCCGAAATGCTATTGAAGTCCCGATGGGCGCTGCCTGGCGTCCTGCAGGACAGCGGCTACGAATTCCGCTGGCCGCACCTGGACGCGGCACTGGAAAACGTCGCCGGGAATCTGGCCGGAAAAGAACTTTAAGGACGCGTATTGGCACCGAGGATCCGCCGCTTCACCCTGCCCGAGCTGGCTGCTGGCTACCGCGGCGATCTGGCGGAGGACTATGTTGAACTGCTGCACTTCAAGGATTTCGATGCACCGCTGGCGGCCGATGGCGCGCGGCTGGAGGAATGCCGGTTCAGCCGCGTGCAGGTCGAGGCTCTGCGCAACGCCCGGCTGATCCAGTGCGAACTCGAGCACGCCGGTGCGCCCGCCCTGCAGGCCGCCGGGGCGTTCATCAACGACGTGCGGGTCACTCACAGCCGCTTCGGTTCCGCGGATTTCGCCGAGGCGCAGCTCGATGGCGTGGTCTTCGAGAACTGCAAGTTCGGCTGGCTGAACCTGCGCGGCGCCACGGTGCGCGATGTGCTCTTCCGCAATTGCCAGTTCGACGAAATCGATCTGGGCGGGCAGATCCAGCGCCTGGGCTTCGCCGATTCGCGGGCCGGGCAGATCAACTGCCACGGCGCGCAACTGCGCGAGGTCGACCTGCAGGGGCTGGATTTCATCGACGTGGACGGCGTCGACGGGTTGCGCGGCGCGCAGGTCAGCACGTTGCAGCTGGGCCTGCTGGGCGAGGCGATGGCCAGCCACCTGGGGATCAAGCTAGGTAGTTGATTTGCTCGTGGCCGGCTGCCAGCTGCGCGGCGGTTTCGGACAGCAGGTGCTGCATGGCCACGGCCGCGCGGGTCAAAGAGACATCGCGCCGGTGCGCCAGTCCGATGGTACGGGCCAGAGGTTCGCGCAGGGCAATGGAGCGCACGCCTGGGGCGTCCAGCGCCACCGTCGCCGGGACCATGGCAACACCGAGTCCGCGGTGGACGAAGCGCAGCACCGCGTCCATTTCCCCGCCCTCAACGACGATGTTCGGCATCAGGCCGGCAGACTTGTACGCGGCAGCGGTGCTGGCTCGCAGGTCGTAGCTGTGCGCGAAGACCAGTTGCGGCACTGGCGCCAGCGCAGGCAGGTCGACTTCGCTGCCGGCAAGATGCGGGTGCTCCAGCGAATCGATGACCACCAATTGTTCTTCCAGCAACGGTAGGTTTTCCAGATGGCTGCCGTTCACCGCGTGCTCCGAGGTCACGATAAGCGCCAGATCCAATGCGCCGCCATCGAGCTGCTCCAGCAGCTTGTGCGATCCCGCTTCGAACATTTGCAGCTGCACCCCGGGGTAGCGGGTGCGGAAGATCGACAGCGCTTCGGCCACCAGCGATACGCACAGTGACGGAGGCGCACCGAGGCGAACCCGGCCACGGCGCAGCCCTGCCAGATCAGCCATTTCGGTGCGGATGGATTCCTCGTCGGCCAGCATCCGGCGTGCACGGGGCAGCAAGGCCTGTCCGGCGGCGGTGAGCGTGATGTTGCCGCGGGCGCGGTGGAACAGCTCGGAGCCCAGCTCCTGCTCCAGCGTGGCGATCTGCCGGCTCAGTGAGGGCTGGGTCAGATGCAGCTGCTCAGCGGCACGGGTGAAGTGCCCCACATCGGCGATGGCGGTGAAGCCGCGCAATTGCTCTAGGTTCATGATGCATAGCCTACTGCTATGGACATCATGTGAATAATTCATTGGACGTATTCTTGGCGTGGGTCGATGCTGGAAAACATGAGAAATGAACAGCAGATATCCACTTCCGTACTGGTCATCGGCACCGGCGGTTCCGGCTTGCGCGCGGCCATCGAGCTGGCCGAGGCGGGCACCGATGTGCTGGCCGTGGGCAAGCGCCCGCGCTACGATGCGCACACCGCGCTGGCAGCCGGCGGCATCAACGCGGCGCTGGGCACGATGGACGCCGAGGACAGCTGGCAGCAGCATGCGGCGGACACCATCAAGGAGAGCTACTTCCTGGCCGATCCGCGCACCGTGCAGGTGGTCGCCGAGGGCGCGGCCCGCGGCATCGAGGACCTGGAACGCTACGGCATGAACTTCGCCCGCGAAACCGACGGCCGCATCTCGCAGCGCTTCTTCGGCGCCCACAAGTTCCGGCGCACCGCCTTCGCCGGGGACTACACGGGGCTGGAAATCCAGCGCACCCTCATCAAACGGGCCGAGCAGCTACAGGTCCCGATCCTCGACACCGTCTACATCACTGAACTGCTCACCGCCAAAGGCCGGATTTTCGGCGCCTACGGCTTCGACGTCAACGATGGCACCGGCTACCTCATCCACGCCGACGCGGTCATCCTGGCCGCCGGCGGGCACAACCGCATCTGGCGCCGCAGCAGCTCGCGCCGCGACGAGAACACCGGCGACTCGTTCCGCCTGGCCGTCCAGGCCGGCGCCCGGCTGCGCGACCCGGAACTGGTGCAGTTCCACCCCTCGGGCATCATCGAACCGGAAAGCGACGCCGGAACCCTGGTCTCCGAGGCCGCGCGCGGCGAAGGTGGCATCCTCACCAATGCGCTGGGCGAACGCTTCATGGCCCGCTATGATGCGAAGCGCATGGAGCTGTCCACCCGCGACCGCGTCGCATTGGCCGCCTACACCGAAATCCGCGAGGGCCGCGGCACCGAAAACGGCGGAGTATGGCTGGACGTGTCGCACCTGGACCGCGAGGTCATCATGAAGCGGCTGCCGCGGGTCTATCAGACCATGATGGAACTGCAGATGCTGGACATCACCGAACAGAAGATGGAGATCGCCCCGACTGCGCACTACTCCATGGGCGGGGTGTGGGTGGATCCGCTGACGCATGCCACCGAGGTTCCCGGGCTCTACGCCATCGGCGAGGCTTCCTCCGGGCTGCACGGGGCCAACCGGCTGGGCGGCAACTCGCTGATCGAACTGCTGGTCTTCGGGCGCATCGTGGGGCAACACGCGGCGCAGTACTCCGCGTCGCTGGCCGCCCAGCCACGCTCGGCCCAGGCCGTCACCGCGGCCCGCACCCACATCGCCGAGCTGCTCGGATCCCGGGGCCAGGAAAACGTGCGCAGCCTGCAGCGCGCCATTCGGGACCTGATGACTGAGCATGCCGGGGTGGTGCGTGATGAAGCGGGATTGCTGGCAGGCCTGGCGAAGCTGGAGAGAATCGAGCAGCGCATGGAGAACGTAGGAATCCACCCGGACATCGCCGGCTACCAGGACCTGGCGCACGCCTTCGACTTGCAGTCCGCGGCGTTGGCCGCCCGCGCCACGCTGGAAGCGGCGCTCGAACGCCGCGAAACCCGCGGCTGCCACAACCGCAGCGACTACCCGGCCATGGACCCGGCCCTGCAGGTGAACCTGGTCTGGTCGCCGAGCACCGGGATCACCCGCGAAGCGATTCCCGAGGTCCCGGAGCAGATCGCGGAACAGATCACCGAAGTCTCCCAGGAGGGCAAGCTGGTCGAGTAACGATTTCACCCGAATTTGCCAGCCGGGCATCGGTACCTGAAACTGTCGTTAGCGGCAGGAGACGGGTCCGGTTCCCGGATCCGCATCCGGGGGTGAGCCGCGCGAGTGGAGGAATCAATGGCCCACGTCGGGCTGGTCTTCGTAGGCCTGATCTTGTTCATCAACGGGCTGGTGTCCCTGGGCCGAATTCCGGCCCGTTCGGCCGCAGTGCTCAACCTCATGGTGGGCGGCGTGCAAATCCTGCTGCCTACGCTGATCATGGTCCAGGCCGGCAGCGATACCCTGATGGTCAATGGCGCCTGGCCGAGCTACCTGTTCGGAATGACCTATCTGCTGGTGGGCCTGAATACTCTCTGCGGCTTCGATACCGGCGCCTTCGGCTGGTTCAGCGCCTTCGTGGCGGTGATCGCCGTGTACAAGGCGGTGATGTCCCTGAGCACGGATCCCATCTTCGCGGTGATTTGGCTGTCGTGGGCGCTGATGTGGCTGTGCCTGTTCCTGCAGCATGCGCTGGGGGTGCAACGGCTAGGTGGCATCGAGCTGCAGCGCTTCGCCGGCTGGCTGCTGGTCAGCGCCGGAATCCCGTCCAGCACGGTGCCGGCGCTGTTCGCCCAGAACGGGATCTGGACATCCGCCCCGGCCGCCGGCCTTGCGGCGTTGGCGGCTCTGGCGGTGTCACTGGGCTTCAGCGCCTGGCAGGGGCTTCGCTCGGACAGAACGCTGGAGGCGCGCCAGAACTTCGCGGCCTAGCGGTCGCGCTGCACCCGGGCCTCATCCCACACCGGCTCATCGGACTCGTAGACCACCCCGTCGGAGCCGAAGACCAGGAAACGGTCGAAGCCGCGGGCGAACCAGCGGTCGTGGGTGACTGCCAGGACGGTGCCCTCGAACGCGTCGATGGCGCGTTCCAGCGCCTCGCCCGAATGCAGGTCCAGGTTGTCGGTGGGCTCATCGAGCAACAGCAGCGTCGCCCCGGAGAGCTGCAGCAGCAGGATCTGGAAGCGCGCCTGCTGGCCGCCGGAGAGCGAGTCGAACTTCTGCTCCGACTGGCCGGCCAGGCCGTAGCCATCCAGCGCGCCGGCGGCCGCCTCGCGCGGCAGGCCCGAGCGGTGCTCGTCGCCGCGGTGCAGGATTTCCAGCAGCGTGCGGCCGAACAGGTCCGGGCGCGAATGGGTCTGCGCGAAGTAGCCGGGTCGGATGCGCGCCCCGAGCTTCACGGTGCCGGCGTGTTCCACCGGCTCGATGACCACGTCGGAGACCGGCAGGTGCTCGCGCTCCGGGTCGGTGCCGCCGGAGGCCAGCAGGCGCAGGAAGTGCGATTTGCCCGAGCCGTTGGATCCCAGGATGCCGACGCGGTCGCCGAACCAGATCTCGGTGTTGAAGGGCTTCATGAGGTTGGTTAGCTCAAGCTTCTCGGCGACGATCGCGCGCTTGGCGGTGCGACCGCCCTTCAGCCGCATCTGCACGTTCTGCTCCAGCGGGATGGCCTGCGGCGGGCCGGCTTCCAGGAACTTCTCCAGCCGGGTGGTGGCCGCCTGGTAGCGGTTGGCCATGTCGGAGCGGAACGCGGCCTTGGTCTTGTACATGTTCACCAGCTCCTTGAGCTTGGCATGCTCCTCGTCCCAGCGCTTGCGCAGCTCCTCGAAGCGCTCGTTGCGCTCCTTGCGGGCGTCCACATAGGAACCGAACGCCCCGCCGTGCACCCAGGCGGTCGCCCCGCCATGGCCCGGCTCCAGGGTGACGATGCGGGTAGCGGCGTTGTTCAGCAGCTCGCGATCGTGGCTGATGAACAGCACGGTCTTGTTGGAGCGGGACATCGTCTCCTCCAGCCAGCGCTTGCCCGGCACGTCCAGGTAGTTGTCCGGCTCGTCCAGCAGCAGCAGCTCGTCGTTGCCCTCGAACAGCGCTTCGAGCACCAGGCGCTTTTGCTCGCCGCCGGACAGGGTGCGCGCCAGCCGGTCCCCGGCCTTGTCGAAGCCGACACCCAAGGCGGCCATGCAGACCTTGTCCCAGGTGGTTTCCAGCTCGTAGCCGCCGGCGTCGCCCCATTCGATGATCGCCTCGGCGTAGCGCATGTGGACTTTCTCGTCCTCGCTGGTGAGCATCTTCGCCTCGTACTCGGCGACCTTGGCGGCGGCCTGGGCCAGCGCCGGGGCGGCGGTGGACAGCAGCAGGTCCTTCACCGTCGACTCGTCGCGCACCTGCCCGACGAACTGGCGCATGATGCCCAGGGTGCCGGTGCGGTTGATGGAGCCTTCGTCCGCCGTCAGATCTCCTGCGATGATCTTGAACAGGGTGGTCTTGCCGGTGCCGTTGGGTCCGATCAGCGCGGTCTTGGAACCGGCGGTGACCTTGAAGGCCACCCCGCCCAGCAGCGCGGTGCCGTCGGAAAGGAAATACTGGATGTCTGTTACGTCGATATGGGCCACCTGGCAATCCTATCGGGCTTTGGCCGGTTCGTTCCCGCCGCGGCAACCCGCGCTGGGCTAGCGTAGTGCCATGCAGATCGAATTGGACATCTCCGGCGCGCTTCATGCCTGCTGCCATCCGGGCTTCGCAGTGGGCGAGAAGATCCGCTGGGCGGTCGCTCGGCTGCGCTACCCCGATGGCACCGTGGTCTACGAGCTGAATGACCACGACACGTTCAGCGAATCCGGGGTGCCGGTGAGTCCGGTTCACGGCATAGAGGCGGACATCCATTACATCGACCACCACTACGAGCCGGCCATCGGCGATCCCGGAGTGCTGCAGCCCTCCGGGGAACCGGCCAGGATCACCCCGACCACCAGCGTCCCTGCGGGCACGGACTTCAATCACGATCTCATCCACGTCACCCTGGAACTTCTCGACCCAAACCAGCTGCCTCAGATCTGCGACTGGGATCCGCAATTGGACTGCCCGTCGGATCCCTCAGCGCGCGAAGACGCCGCTCGCGCGCAGTTCGAGCTCAGCAGCGCAAGCGTCCACTTGCGTGAACTCGCTGAGGAACTGGCGAAGCGCTACGGCCACTTGGCCCAGGTGCGCTCCGATAGCCTAGGCCAGATCTCGATGCTGCCGCGGGCCGCCGGCGCCGCCGAAGTGCACTGGCGGCTGGATTTCAGCGATGTCCCCACGCAGCTGGTGCTCACCGTGGCCGGCGCGGAGTGGACCTGGCCAGCTGATGCGGCATCGATCGGGCAGCTGGCGCAGATCGTGGAAGCGGTCGCCGCCGGGCGCCTTGAAGAACAGCGGCAGGCAACCGGCGCCAGCATGGTCCTTGCGATGAGCATCGAGCTGGCCGATGGCACCACACTGATCCAGCGCGACACGGTCCACGGATTCGGTGGGCAGGATGCTTTTGCGGTTATCGGTCCCTTGGGCGACCGGTTGGCCCGAACTGGCGAGTTCACGCCCTGGGCCTAGCGGCCGCCTGCCTGCTGGATCAGTTGCGTCGAAAGCGACGTCCATCGTACACCCGGGCGTCACCTGGTGTTCGCCTGCCGGCCTCAAAGGCTTGCGAATCTTGGGAGGTCATCTCTAGCAAACGCCAAGCAATTTTCGGGGGACTACCGACGTGAATCGAACCGCACAGAGGTCAGCGGGCATCCTTGCCGCGCTGGCATTGGGGGCCGGGGGCCTCGCACCGCTGGCACTGGCCGCAGGGGCCAACGCGGAGAGCGGAAGCTATTTCGAGCGCACCGCCACCTACCCGGTGCACCAGAACCATCCCGAGGGCGCCGCGGCGCAGACCGCCGCGGAAATCTCCACCGTCTCGGCCGATGGGCAGACGCTGATCTACACCGACGCGCTCTCGCGCCAGATCGGCTTCGTCGACATTTCCGACGCCGCGAAGCCGGTGGGCCTGGGCACCCTGCCGCTGCACCAGCTGGGCAGCGCCCAGGACGAGCCGACCAGCGTCGCCGCCTTCGGCGAGTACGTGATGGTGGTCGTCAACACCTCCACCAGCTACAGCGATCCCTCGGGCCGCGTGGACGTGGTGCGCATTGCCGACCGCACGCTGGTGCACAGCATCGCGTTGCCGGGCCAGCCCGATTCCATTGCGCTGTCCGCCGACGGCGCCTATGCGGCGATCGCCATCGAGAACGAACGCGACGAGGATGCCGGCGACGGAGGGCTGCCGCAGGCCCCTGCCGGTTCGGTGGCGATCCTCGACACGATCGGCGAGCCCCCGGCGGACTGGTCTCTGCGCGAGGTGCCGCTGGCCGGCGGAACGCGCGAGAACCCCGAAGCGCTGGATGAGCTGGCGCAGGCAGGGCTGGACACCCCGCAGGATCCGGAACCCGAATACGTGAGCATCAACGCGCGCAACCAGGCGGCGGTCTCCCTCCAGGAAAACAACGGCATCGTGCTGATCGACCTGCCGAGCGGCACCATCACCAAGGCCTTCAGCGCCGGCACCGTGGACCTGGAAGGCATCGATACCGACGAGGACGGAAAACTCGACCCCGCAGGCTCGCTGCTGGGGGTGCCACGCGAACCGGATGCCATTGGCTGGATCCAGGACCGCTACCTGGCCACCGCGAACGAGGGCGACTGGAAGGGCGGCAGCCGCGGTTTCACCGTCTTCGATTCGAGCACCGGCGAACCGGTGTGGGATGCCGGCAGCAGCTTCGAGCATCTCGCGCTGTCCCAGGGGCTCTTCCCCGAAAGCCGGGCAGGGAAGAAGGGCACCGAACCGGAGGGCCTGGCCATCGGCGAATACCAGGGCACCGACTACGCCTTCGTCGCCTCCGAACGCGGGAACTTCGTCGCGGTCTACGACATGAGCGATCCGCGCGCGCCGAAGTACGTGCAGACACTGCCCACCACCAACGGGCCGGAAGGCATCCTGCCGATCCCGGGCCGCGAGCTGCTCGCCGTCTCCTCGGAAACCGACGAGGCCGAGAACGGGGTGCGTTCGGCGCTGAACCTGTTCAGCTTCGGTGCCGCCGCGCCGCAATTCCCGCAGCTGTCCTCGGACCCGGCCGATCCGGTGCCGTTCGGCGCGCTCAGCGGGCTGTCGGCCAACCCGGCCGATGCCTCGCAGCTCTTCGCGGTCAGCGACAACGCGTACCAGCCGCGCATCTACACCCTGGAAGCCGGAACCCCGGCCACCGTCGAATCCTCGATGGAGGTCACCGAGGCCAGTGTCGAACTGGACCTGGAAGGCCTTGCCGCCCGCGCCGACGGCGGATTCTGGGCAGCCCATGAAGGGGAAAGCGGGGCGGAGAACCTGCTGGTGCGCATCGACGCGGAAGGCGTGGTGCAGGAGGAGATCGCGCTGCCTGAATTGGCGGTGCTGGGCAAGCACGGGCTGGAAGGCATCGCCGCCACCGGCTCAGGCGAAAAGGAAGAAGTGGTGTTCGCGGTGCAGCGCGAGCTGCCCGGAGAGGATTACGTCCGCCTGGGCAAGTACCTGCCGGCCACCGGCGAGTTCAGCTGGTACGGCTACCAGCTGGAAGCGGCCGCGGACGGCGCCTGGAACGGCTTGTCGGAAATCACCGCCCTGCCCGATGGCTCCTACGCGGTGATCGAGCGCGACAACCAGGCGGGGCCTGACGCCGCGCACAAGAAGATCTACCAGGTGCGGCTTCCGGACGCGGCGGCCGGGGAGATGCCGCTGGTGCAGAAGACCCTGGCGGCCGATGTGCTGCCGGCGCTGCAGGAAACCAGCGGATGGACCCAGGAGAAGCTCGAGGGCCTGGCCGTTGCCGATGGCGAGGTCTACGTGGTGACCGACAACGATGCGGTGGACGACGCCACCGGCGAGACCGTGTTCGCGCACCTGGGTGCGGCCGATGAGGTGTTCGACCTGGCCGGCCCGGAACCGAGCACGGAACCGAGCGACGAGCCAAGCCAGCAGCCGGGTGAGCAGCCAAGCGAGGAACAGAGCGAAGCTCCGGTCGCGGAACCAACGGCGAGCCCATCGCAGTCCCCGCAGCGGGAATCCGGACAGCCCCAGGCGCCTACGGATGCGCCGCAGCAGTCGCGGCCAGCCGAGCCTGAAGCCGGAGAAAACCTCGCCGACACCGGCGCCAACAGCTTCTGGCTGATCCCGGTGGGCGCGGTGATGGCGCTGCTCGGCGCGGCGGCGGCGATCAAGAGCTCACGGGCCCGCGCCAAGTAGCCGGAGGGTCCCCGGGCACAGCGAAGGCGTGGCACCTGCACGGGTGCCACGCCTTCGCGGATTAAAGCTAGTTCTTCTTCTGCGAGATCACGACCGCTGCCACGGCGGCGATGACCAGCGAGATGAGCAGGAACTTGCCGCCCTTGCCGGACTTCTTCTCCGGGGCGGAGAGGCTCTTCTGGGCCGCCTGCACGGCGTTCTCCACGGAGGCGCGAGCCCGCTTGGCGGCCTTGGAGTTCCCGCCGACACTCTCGATCAGGTTTGCGCCGGCCTTGCTGATGGCATCGGTGTTGACGCCGGCGACGGCCTCGTTCCAGCTGCCGCGGATTTCCTTGGGCAGCTCTTCCTTGGCGGTCTTGGCGAGTTTCGCCAGCGACTTCTCAACTTGCTTCAAGCTCTTGGCAGTTTTCGACATGTTGTTCCTCTCTGGTGGACCTGGAGTCGGGTAGACCTTGAGGTCTCAGTTCCAGCCTAGCCAGCCGGAGGTTGGCGCTCAAGGACGCGCCGTTGCGCTCACTGCGAACTGGGAACTTACTGGGAGGGCCGGCGCAGCGCGCGAATCCGGGTGCGCAGTGCGCTGAACAGGCACAGCAGCATCAGGATCGCGGCGACCGAGAGCACCGTCGCGAACCCCGGCGAGGTGGACTGCCCGGTATAGCGGTCGGCGATGATCCAGCCGATCACCCACAGCGCACCGGCGTTCAGGTAGATCCCCATCGGGTTCTTGAAGCTGACCGCGCTGAGGAACAGCGCCAGCAGCAGCACCGCTAGGGCGCAGGCGCCCTTGAACATCAGCGAGCCGGCGTCTGCGCCGGAGTACGCGGTGACGGCGACGGTTTCGGCCAGCACGATCACCGAGAGCCACCCGGCGAACAAACCGAAGCTGGCGCGGGTGATCCACCGGTCCACCTGCCGCAGCGCCGCGGTCCTGCCGATCATTACCACAATGCGGATCAGCAGAGCCAGCAGGAGCAGGCCGAAGGCCAGCGAGACGCCGATGCGGTCGCGCTCCAGGAATGCCACCCACAGCGCATTGCACAGCACGGCGCCGAGCACCCAGGGCCGCAGCCGGTGGTGCAGCCCGGTGCGTTCTTGTGGCAGGCACTGCCAGATCGCGTAGAACGCCACGGCGGCCATCAGCCCGAACCAGGGCAGCTGCCCGATGCGCGGAACGGAGGCGACGGTGGCATCCTGGCCCAGCCAGCCGCCGGCGAGATCTTCCAGCCCGGCGGCCGAAAGCACCGCCCATGCCGCCCAGCCCAAGCCGAGCAGGATGGCGGCCGCATAGCCCACGGTAACCAGCCTTGTCTTCACGATTCCGAACGTACCACGGCCCGGGGACCAAAACGGTTCGCCACGGCTAGAGTGGAAGCATGACTGAGCCTTGGGTACGACGTGCCATTTCCCTGCTCGACGCTGACGCGAACCGCAGCGCCGACACCCACCTGCATCGCTTCGAGCTCCCCGGCCGCTGGGGGATCGAGCTCTACCTGAAGGACGAGTCGGTGCACCCCACCGGCTCGCTCAAGCACCGGCTGGCCCGCTCGCTGATCCTCTACGGGCTGGTCAACGGGAAGATCTCCGAAGGCACCACGCTGGTGGAAGCCTCCAGCGGGTCCACCGCGGTCTCCGAAGCCTACTTCGCGCGGATGCTGGGGCTGGAGTTCATTGCGGTGGTGCCCAGGTCCACCAGCGCGGAGAAGATCGAGCTCATCGAGTTCTACGGCGGCCGCTGCCACCTGGTGGACGCGGCCGGAGAGGTCGACGCGGCGGCCCGCGAGCTGGCCGCCGGCACCGGCGGCTACTACCTGGACCAGTTCACCTATGCCGAGCGGGCCACCGACTGGCGTGGGAACAACAACATCGCCGAGTCGGTGTACGCGCAGATGGCTGCCGAAGCGCATCCGATTCCCAGCTGGATCGTCGTCGGCGCCGGGACCGGCGGCACCAGCGCCACGTTCGGGCGCTATGCGCGCTACAAGCGGCATGAGACCCGGATCTGCGTGGGCGACCCGGAAGGCTCGTCGTTCTATGAGGGCTGGCGCACCGGGGACCTGGGCTACGCCACGGGCCGCGGATCGCGCATCGAGGGGATCGGCCGGCCCAGCGTGGAGCCGAGCTTCGTCCCCGGGGTGATCGACCGCATGGTGCAGGTGCCCGACGCCGCCTCGCTGGCCGCCATGCACTTCCTGCGCGCCAAGACCCGCTATTTCGCCGGCGGTTCCACCGGAACCAACCTCTATGCGGCCTTTACGATCATCGCGCAGATGCTGCAGCGCGGCGAGCAGGGCTCGGTGGTGACGCTGATCTGCGACTCCGGCGAGCGCTACGCGAAGACCTACTACAACCCCGACTGGGTGGCCGGGCAGGGCCTGGACCTGGCGCCCTATCAAGCGCAGCTCGAGCGCTTCCTCGAAACGGGAGCCTGGGACTAGCTGCGCAGGCTGGGCATCAGCCCGGCCTTGTGCTTGCGCTGGTGCACCGAGAAGTAGCCCAAGCCGGCGTCGCCTGCCACGAACTGCCGCTGGGAGCGGGCGGGCAGGTAGATGATGTCGCCGATGGCCAGCTCGATGGATCCGCTGGCGGTGCGCAGCACCCCGGAACCTGCAAAGACGTGCAGCAGCACGTCGAGCTCCGGGCCCTGGTGCTGCCCGATCTCCTCGCCCGGGGCCAGGGAGATGACGTTGGCGTCCAGGTCGCGCTGCTCGGGTTCCAGCTTCCAGATCGCTCCGTTGGATTTTCCGGCGGCCAGTTCGGTGGTGTTGGCCATGCGGCGCGGTTCGGGCATTGTCTCTCCTTGAAGTGCTGTGCTGCTGCTTCCAGCCTAGCCAATCCCGCAGGGCGCCGGAGTGGCGGCAGGTGCGGACGCAGGCGAAATGTGCCTAGGATGAGAGCTAAGGAGGGAAGATGACTGAAAGTCCAGCGGCTCGTCACGCGAGCACCCAAGCGGATTTCGCAGCGAACCTGGCCTCCATCCGCGCGCGGATTGCCGCGGCGGAGGCCAAGGCCGGTCGGGCGGCGGGCAGCGTGCGGCTGCTGCCGGTTACCAAGACGGTCCCGGCTGAACGGCTGCGCCTGGCGATCGCGGCCGGGGTCCACTGGCTGGGGGAGAACAAGGTGCAGGAAGCGTGGGAGAAATCCCAGGCGCTGGCGGACCTGCCGCAGCTGAAGTACTCGGTGATCGGGCACCTGCAAACCAACAAGGCCAAGTACGTGGCCCGGTTCGCCGACGAGTTCCAGGCCCTGGATAATCTGCGCCAGGCACAGGCGTTGGAGCGCCGGCTGGAGATCGAGGACCGCACCCTTGAAGTGTTCATCCAGGTGAACACGTCGTCAGAAGAATCCAAGTTCGGGCTGGAACCTGGCCAGGCTCCGGAATTCCTCAGGCAGTTGCAGGGCTTCGAGCGGCTGCAGGTTAAGGGATTGATGACCTTGGCGGTGTTCTCGCCACAGCAGGAACTGGTCCGCGCCTGCTTCCGGAAGCTGGTTGCCGTGCGCGAAGAGCTTCGCCAATTGAATCTGGGCAGCGTGGAAGAGCTGTCCATGGGGATGAGCGGGGACTTCGAGCTGGCCATTGCCGAAGGAGCCACGGTGGTGCGCGTGGGCCAGGGCCTATTCGGTGCACGGGCCTTGCCTGATTCGCACTATTGGCCAGGGTTCGCCGGCTAGTTTCCGGCGGCGTGGGAGGCCGGTCTGCGCTTGTTCGTCCTGTCACAGGCCGGTGTGCTGGGAAGAACTTGAAATTGCGGCGTATGCCCATGACAGCAGCCGGTCGGCGCAGTAGGGTGAAGAGCAGACCCACTGGAACATTGTGTGCAGGAGGAATGTTTTGCCTACCGTAGCCGACCACCTGATTGAACAGCTCGATACACAGGGAGTGCGCCGCATCTACGGCATCCCGGGCGATTCCCTGAACGGCTTGACCGATTCCCTGCGGGAGAACGGGCGGATCGAATGGGTCCACCACCGCCATGAGGAAGCCGCCGCCTTCGCGGCAGCGGCGGAGGCGGAAATCACCGGCGAGCTGACCGTCTGCGTCGGCTCGTGCGGACCGGGCAACCTGCACTTGATCAACGGGCTGTACGACGCGAACCGCTCGCGCGTCCCGGTACTGGCGATCGCCGCGCACATCCCTACCGGGGAGATCGGCTCCAACTATTTCCAGGAGACCCACCCGGTCGAAGTCTTCCGCGAATGCTCCGTCTATGCCGAACAGGTTTCCGATCCGAAGCAGATGCCCCGGATGCTGCGCATTGCGATGCGCGAGGCTATCGAGAAGCGCGGTGTGGCGGTGCTGGTGATTTCCGGCGATGTGGCGCTGGCGGAGATGGAACGCACGCCCACGCAGAAAATCATCAAGACCAATCCGCGGGTGCTGCCCAATGAAGAGGAGCTCGAGCGCGCCGCAGAGGTCCTCGAAAGCTCGCGCAAGGTCACCATTCTCGCCGGCGCAGGTGTGGCCGGCGCCCATGGAGAAGTGATCGAGCTGGCAGGAAAGCTCGCTGCGCCGATCGTGCATGCCATGCGCGGCAAGGAGCATATCGAATACGACAACCCGTACGATGTGGGCATGACCGGCCTGCTGGGCTTCGCTTCGGGTGCCAAGGCGATCGCCGAATGCGATGTGCTGCTGATGCTGGGCACAGATTTCCCCTACCAGCAGTTCTACCCGCAGGATGCGACCATCATCCAGGTGGATATCCGCGGCGAGCAGATCGGCAAGCGCACCCGGGTGGACATCCCGCTGGTCGGCACGGTGAAGGACACGGCCGCGGCACTGGCCGCCGTGCTCCCGGTGCAGACCCACCGCAAGCACCTGGAGGCCGCGGTGGAGCACTACCGCAAGACCCGTACGAAGCTCGACGAGCTGGCGACGCCCTCCAAGCCCGGCGCCGCAATCCACCCGCAGTATTTGGCCCGGCTGATTGACCAGCACGCAGATGAAGATGCGATTTTCACCGCCGACGTGGGTTCCCCGGTGATCTGGGCGGCCCGCTACCTGTCGATGACCGGCAAGCGCCGGGTGCTCGGCTCCTTCAACCACGGTTCCATGGCCAACGCGCTGTGCCACGCACTGGGCGCCCAGGCAATAGACCGGCAGCGCCAGGTGATCGCCTTCGCCGGGGATGGCGGATTGGCCATGATGCTCGGCGAGCTGCTCACTGCCACGCAGAACAAGCTGCCGGTCAAGATCGTGGTGTTCAACAACTCCTCGCTGAATTTCGTGGAACTGGAGATGAAGGCCGCCGGGTTCGTCACCTACGCCACCGATCTGCACAATCCCGACTTCGGGGCCGTGGCCACCGCCTCCGGGCTCAAGGGCTACCGGGTGGATGATTCGGCGCAGCTCGAAGCCACGGTGGAAGAATTCCTGGCTCATGACGGTCCGGCGCTGCTGGATGTGGCGACCGACCGCCAGGAGATGTCGATGCCGCCGGAAATCAAGCTCGAGCAGGCCAAGGGCTTTGCCTTGTATGCCCTGAGGACCGTGCTCTCCGGACGCGGCGACGAGCTGCTGGATCTGGCGAAAACCAACTGGCGCCAACTGTTCTAGCGGATTTGTGCCTATGCTTGTTGCTGGTGCCCTTGGCACCAGCAACACGTTTGTGACATCAGAAAGTTGGCGCTTTGGCTTCGCAACCTGCCGCTCTGCATGCGGCCACCATCGAGGATTTCACCCGCAACCTGGCAACTGTCAACCAGAAGATCGCCGCGGCGGCAACGGCTGCGGGCCGGGACGCCGGCTCGGTCCGGCTGCTTCCGGTGACCAAGACCATCGATACCGACCGCTTGGCCTTGGCGATCGCCGCCGGTGTGGACACGCTGGGGGAGAACAAGGTCCAAGAGGCGCAGGGCAAGTACGAGCATTTCTGCGAGAAGTTCCCGCACCTGCGCTATGCGATCATTGGTCCGCTGCAGACGAACAAGGCGAAGTTCGTGGCGAAGTTCGCTGATGAATTCCATGCGCTGGACTCGCTGAAACTCGCCGAGACCTTGCAACGCCGACTGGAGCTCGAAGATCGGACGCTGGAGGTCTTCATCCAGGTCAATACCTCCGGGGAGGAAAGCAAATCCGGTATCCAGGCTGGTGAGGCAGCCGGGTTGCTTGCCGGTTTGGCGCCGCTGGACCGATTGAAGCCGGTGGGCCTGATGACCATGGCGGCGAATACCACCGATGAAGCATCCATCCGCGGCAGCTTCTCGCTGCTGCGCGAGACCCGTGACCAATTGCAGCAGGTTGCTCCTGACAGCTTCCAGCACCTGTCCATGGGCATGAGCGGCGACTACGAGCTGGCCATCGCCGAAGGAGCCACCGTTGTGCGCGTGGGCCAGGGAATCTTCGGTGCCCGGACCTACCCGGCCTAAAGAACCCCTGAATCGTTTCCGGGCTTCGCGACCAGGGGCAGCTGATATTCCTCAGCTGCCCCTGTTTCGCGTTCTCCACATTCGGTCGTGCGACGCCCAAACTGTCGGTTCAGAGGCGGACACTACATCTTGTGGTGCACGTTGTGCACCAGGAACTAGATAGGGGAAGCGAAACACGCCGACGAACATCTCACAGAAGAATTTTTAACCCACAATCGAGTTCTGCCAACCTGTGGACAAAGGACCCGGGTCCGCAAGAAATCGCGGTTTAAACCGGGGTTAATATCCACAGATCCTGTGGACGTCCTCGTGGATGAATGACATACTTGTAATACATCATGTTGTGGCCGCTTGACCGGCCAAACACAAGATGTAGTATTGAACCCGTTGGTGCGGCTCGCACCAGAAGCACCTCGAAGCAGTGGTTTCGAGGCATCCGAGAGGATGGCTAGGTACTTTCCGAAAATCCGGGAACCTAGCCGAAAATAGACTTTCCAAAGGGGATCAGGGACATGGCCATCACGGTTTACACGAAGCCTTCCTGCGTTCAGTGCAACGCTACTTACCGCGCGCTGGATAAGAAGGGTGTCGAGTACAACAAGGTAGACATCTCTCAGGATGCGGCAGCCTTGGAGCACGTTCGTGGCTTGGGCTACATGCAGGCACCTGTCGTAATCACCGATGACGATCACTGGTCGGGTTTCCGCCCAGACAAGATCGAGTTGCTGGCACCAGCCAACTAATTCAGAACTCCATCCGCTAACTTCTAGTGGAGGCGAAAAAATAATGGCACCTGCAGCACTTGCCGACAGGCAAAATGCTGAGGACCAGGAACCGCTGGAATTCACCGCTTCGAACCTGATTTACTTCTCATCAGTTTCGGAGAACACGAAGCGTTTCGTGGAGAAACTCGAGATGGATGCCGCGAGGATTCCGGTCTACGCGACCGAACCGCAGCTGATCTCGACAGCCCCCTACGTGCTGCTCATACCCACTTATGGCGGAGAGCGTGGCAAGCGTTCGATCATGCCGCAGATCATGAAGTTCCTGCGGCATGAAGTGAACCGGGCGAATCTTCGCGGCGTGATCGGTGCGGGGAATACAAACTTCGGCGAGTACTACTGTATTGCGGCCAAGCGCATTGCCGAGAAATGCAACGTACCCGTGCTTTATACATTCGAAATTATGGGAACCTCAGAAGACGTTCTCAACGTCAAAGAAGGGCTTGAAACCTTTTGGACACCAGCGTCGCAGAACCGGCAGCAACGATGAAGAGCTCAAAGGAGCTCCCAGCCCAGTTCCAGGGCTTGAGCTACAACGACTTGAACGCCATGCTGAACCTCTACGGTCCAGATGGAAAGATCCAGTTCGAGGTAGACCGCTATGCGGCTCGCCAGTATTTCTTGGATCACGTGAACAACAACACCGTGTTCTTCCACGATCTGGACGAGAAGCTTGAATACCTCGTCAAGCACGAGTACTACGAACGCGAAACCCTCGACCAGTACTCGATGAACTTCATCCGGGATCTGTTCAAGCACGCCTTCGGCAAGAAGTTCCGCTTCGAAACCTTCTTGGGCGCCTTCAAGTTCTACACTTCGTACACTTTGAAGACCTTCGACGGAAAGCGCTACCTGGAACGCTATGAAGACCGCGTCTGCATGGTGGCCCTGCACCTGGCACGCGGCGACGAGAAGCTGGCCCGGCATCTGGTCGACGAGATCATCGAAGGCCGCTTCCAGCCCGCTACCCCAACCTTCCTGAATGCCGGCAAGGCGCAGCGCGGCGAACTGGTCTCCTGCTTCCTGCTTCGCATCGAAGACAACATGGAGTCCATCGCCCGCGCGGTGAACTCGTCGCTGCAGCTGTCCAAGCGCGGCGGTGGTGTTGCCCTGTCGCTGACCAACCTGCGTGAGCATGGTGCCCCGATCAAGCAGATCGAGAACCAGTCTTCCGGTGTCATCCCGGTCATGAAGCTTCTTGAAGATTCCTTCTCCTACGCGAACCAGCTCGGTGCACGCCAGGGCGCCGGTGCCGTCTACTTGAACGCGCACCACCCGGATATCTACCGCTTCTTGGATACCAAGCGCGAAAACGCTGATGAGAAGATCCGCATCAAGACCCTGTCCCTGGGTGTTGTCATTCCGGATGTCACCTTCGAACTGGCGCGCAAGAACGAAGACATGTACCTGTTCAGCCCGTACGACGTAGAGCGCGTCTACGGCCAGCCGTTCAGCGAAATCTCCGTCACCGAGAAGTACTACGACATGGTCGACGATGCGCGCATCAAGAAGACCAAGATCAACGCCCGCGAGTTCTTCCAGACTCTGGCCGAGATCCAGTTCGAGTCCGGTTACCCGTACATCATGTTCGAGGACACCGTGAACAAGGCAAATCCAATTGCCGGCCGCATCACCATGTCCAACCTGTGCTCGGAAATCCTCCAGGTTTCTTCCGCTTCGGAATTCGCTGACGACTTGAGCTACAAGACCGTCGGCAAGGACATTTCCTGCAACCTCGGTTCGATGAACATCGCCAAGGCCATGGACGGCAAGGATCTGGCTACCTCGGTAGAGATCGCCATCCGTGCGCTGAGCGCCGTTTCGGACATGTCGGACATCGCTTCGGTTCCTTCGATTGCCGATGGCAACCGCAAGTCGCACGCCATTGGCCTGGGCCAGATGAACCTGCATGGCTTCCTCGCTCGCGAGCACATCTACTATGGCTCCGAAGAAGGCATCGACTTCACGAACATCTACTTCTACACGATCCTGTTCCACGCGCTGACTGCTTCGAACAAGATCGCGATGGAGCGCGGCGAGACCTTCGACAACTTCGAGAACTCGAAGTATGCCTCCGGCGAGTTCTTCGACAAGTACACCGAGCAGGAATGGGCACCAGCTACTGAGCGTGTCCGCGAACTGTTCGAGGGCATGCACATTCCTACCCAGGAAGACTGGAAGGCCCTGAAGGCTTCGGTTATGGAGCACGGCATCTACAACCAGAACCTCCAGGCAGTTCCTCCAACCGGTTCGATCTCGTACATCAACAACTCGACCTCCTCGATCCACCCGGTCGCAGCGAAGATCGAAATCCGCAAGGAAGGTAAGATCGGCCGCGTTTACTACCCGGCTCCTTACATGAACAACGAGAACATCGACTTCTACGAAGACGCTTACGAAATCGGCTACGAGAAGATCATTGACACCTACGCCGCTGCAACCCAGCACGTCGACCAGGGCTTGTCGCTGACCTTGTTCTTCAAGGACACCGTCACTACTCGTGACATCAACAAGGCCCAGATCTACGCATGGCGCAAGGGTATCAAAAGCCTGTACTACATCCGCCTGCGCCAGCTCGCGCTGGAAGGCACCGAGGTTGAAGGTTGCGTCTCCTGCGCACTGTAAAACCTTGAGCCATTGACCGGTTGGCCGGTCCATGGCATCACGCAACAGCTGCCGCAGGGCTCCGTCCAGCGGCAGCTGTTGCACATCAAAACCACTTCAGATCGTGTCAACGATCCGATATGAACTCTGGACCTTGCTGCACCGGCACCGTTCGAAAGAACTGTAGAGTTGTAGGCAAAGTTCTTAACACGATTTAGCTTTTCGATGAGGGGCAATGACCGAGAAGATTCAGCTCACCAACAAGGTTGAAGCAATCAACTGGAACCGTATCCAGGACGATAAGGACGTGGAGGTCTGGAACCGACTCGTCAATAACTTCTGGCTTCCGGAGAAGGTGCCGCTGTCCAACGACATCCAGTCGTGGGCCACCCTGACCGAAGACGAAAAGCTGCTGACCATGCGTGTCTTCACCGGCCTGACCCTACTGGACACCTTGCAGGGTACCGTAGGCGCCGTCTCGCTGATCCCGGATGCACTGACCCCGCACGAAGAAGCCGTGTACACCAACATTGCCTTCATGGAATCGGTGCACGCCAAGAGCTACTCCTCGATCTTCTCGACCCTGGCCTCCACCAAGGAAATCGATGAAGCCTTCCGCTGGTCCACCGAGAACGTGAACTTGCAGAAGAAGGCCCAGATCATCGAGAGCTACTACCACGGCGAAGATCCGCTCAAGCGCAAGATCGCTTCGACCCTGCTCGAATCGTTCCTGTTCTACTCGGGCTTCTACCTGCCAATGCACTGGTCCTCGCACGCGAAGCTGACCAACACTGCTGACTTGATCCGCTTGATCATCCGTGACGAAGCGGTCCACGGCTACTACATCGGCTACAAGTTCCAGAAGGGTCTGGAAGGTGCCAGCGAAGAACGCAAGCAGGAGCTGAAGGACTACACCTTCGAGCTGATGTACGAACTGTACGAAAATGAAGTCCAGTACACCCATGACCTCTACGATCCGGTAGGCCTGTCCGAGGACGTCAAGAAGTTCTTGCACTACAACGCCAACAAGGCTCTGATGAACTTGGGCTACGAGGCCATGTTCCCATCCACCGTGACCGACGTATCCCCAGCGATCTTGGCTGCGTTGAGCCCGAACGCTGATGAGAACCATGACTTCTTCTCCGGTTCCGGTTCCTCCTATGTCATCGGCAAGGCAGTAAATACCGAAGACGAGGACTGGGACTTCTAGTACCTGGCTTCTCCGACACTGGCCCCACCAATCTGGTGGGGCCGTTGTCATGAGCGGCGCTAAACGCAACGCACAGCGACAATTGTTAGATACTTGGAAAGTACGAGTTGCTATCAATGCGCGGGAGTCAATGTGCAGATCGAATCCACTTCGGATGAACAAAGTTCGTTGGACGACCAGCAAATTCAGCGGATTCGACGCAAATCCATTTCTGTCCTCGCCGCGGGGCAGATTCTTGGTGGCTTGGGCAGTGGCGCAACCCTGACCTTGGGGTCGCTGCTGATTGTGAATGTCTCCGGGCTCGATGAACTGGCCGGCATGGCGGCAACCATGAATACGCTGGGTGCCGCCGTCATGGCACTGCCGTTGGCGATGCTTGCTCAGAAATTCGGCCGGCGTGTTTCGCTGTCAACAGGTGCCTTGCTGGCGGCCAGCGGTGTCACCATCATCGTTGCCTCAGCATCCCTGAGATATTGGCCGCTGCTGCTGCTCGGCATGCTGGTTCTAGGAACCGGCTCGGCAATGAATCTCCAATCCCGATTCGCTGCCACGGATTTGTCCAGCAAATCCACTCGCGGCCGTGATCTCTCCGTCGTCGTATGGTCGACAACCATCGGCGCAGTCATTGGCCCCAACTTGTTCGAGCCTGGCGAAGAACTCGCTCAGTTCATAAGTCTCCCGCCGTTTACCGGAGGCTTTCTCATTGCCATGTGCGCGCAACTGATCGGCGTGCTCGTTTACTGGGCGGGCTTGCGTCCCGACCCTTTGCAGATCGCACAGCAACGAGCTGCTGTCCACACGCAAAAGGCTCAGCTTCGCCGCCGAGGCTGGAACATCCTGAAAAACACTCCGGCAGCTCGACGTGCGGTGCTCACCGTGGCTTTGACCCACCTCTATATGGTGTCCATGATGTCAATGACGCCAATCCACATGCAGCATCAAGGGGCAAATCTGACGCTCATCGGCATCACGATTTCTATTCATATTGCCGGGATGTACGCGTTGTCGCCGGTATTCGGCTGGCTCACGGACAAGGCAGGGGCGCGGACGATCATCTTCGCAGGGCAAGCATTGCTGATCACGGCAAGCATACTCGTGTGGATCGATTCAGAGAGCCACACCGTGACAACGTTGGCTTTGCTGAGCCTGGGACTCGGCTGGTCTGCGGCCACAGTGGCCGGGGCAACGATGATTTCCGGGGCGGTTGGTATTTCAGAACGTCCACAACTGCAGGGCACCTCGGATCTCTGCATGAATCTTGCCGGTGTGCTTGGAGGGCTTAGCGCTGGCCCGGTCCTGGGAGCCGTCGGGTTCCAAGGGCTGGCCGTTGTGCTGTTGATCTTCGCGATGCTCATGATTGTTGTGAATTTGAAGGCAAACAGCTCGGATGCTGTCTACGATTAGCGGATAGTGCCAAGCTGGAAGCTGGTTACTTCACACGGAAGGTACGGGCTCATGGCAGAAGGTACACGGTGCGTCATTGTTGGGGGAGGGCCGGCCGGAATGGTGGCCGGTTTGCTGCTTGCCCGCAGTGGTGTGCCAGTAACGGTTCTGGAGAAGCACGCAGATTTCCTCAGGGATTTTCGTGGCGACACCATCCACCCCTCAACGCTGCAGTTGCTTGATGAAATCGGGCTGATAAGCGAGTTCGAAAAGATCAATTTCAGCAAGGTTGCTCAAGCGAGCATCCCCGCCAGGGACGGCTCGCCAGCTACAGTTCTCGACCTGTCGCGGTTGAAGCATCCATTTCCGTTCATCGCCATGGCGCCGCAGTGGGATTTCCTCAACTTGTTGGCTCGTGCAGGTGAAGCCGAACCGAATTTCGAGCTGAGGATGAGTACCTCGGTAACTGACGTTGTCACCGAAGGAGGCCGCATAATTGGCGTCAAATATGAAGACTCGGCCGGCGACGGTGAAATGCGTGCATTGCTCACTATTGCGGCAGACGGCAGGTGGTCCCGTGTCAGAGAAGCAGCCGCACTGCCGATGAGGGAATTCTCCGTACCGATTGATGTGTGGTGGTTCAAGATTCCAAGCACAGTGGATCGAAAGAACGAACTGACTCCAGCATTTGCCAAGGATCGCTCTTTTGTCCTGATTCCGCGCGAGGGATACGTGCAGGCAGCCATGCTTTTGCCGAAGGGGCACGATGCCCGTCTACGCGCAGAAGGTGTCCAGTCATGGAGGAAGTCAATCATCCAGGCCGCTCCCGAGTTGGCAGACGGCGTACAAAGTTTGGCCCTTGATGATGCGAAGCTTCTGGACGTCAAGCTAAATCGCGCGAAACAGTGGTGGCGGAGGGGTCTGCTGTGCATTGGGGATTCTGCCCATGCCATGAGTCCAGTTGGGGGAATCGGCATCAACTTGGCCGTACAGGATGCTGTAGCAGCGGCACGGATCTTGGCGCGGCCTCTTCGGGAAGGGACGATTTCTGATCATGATGTGGCAGCTGTACAGCGCCGCCGAACCGTCCCGACAGTTGCTACACAGATGGTTCAACGAGTTATGCATCGTGGGCTAACCCGCGTCATGCAGGCCAGCGGCGAATTCCGGGTGCCGTTGCCGATAGCTTCCGCTTTTCGCTTGTTCCCGAAGCTCACGACATTGCCAGCTCGTCTGCTTGGTGTAGGTGTTCTTCGCGAACGCCCTCCGGTCGAAGCCTGCCGGTAGAAAAAGGTTAAAAGCAGCAAAGGTGCAGTTCCATCCTTGCGGGGAACTGCACCTTTGAAGAAAGTCTCTTAGCGAGCCTGGATGTTGGTAGCCTGTGGGCCCTTTGGACCAGCTTCCAGGGTGTACTCAACGGTCTGGCCCTCTTCGAGGCTACGGAAACCGAAGCTCTGGATTGCGCTGTAGTGTGCGAAGACGTCAGCCGATCCATCCGAAGGAGCGATGAAGCCGAAGCCCTTTTCAGCGTTGAACCATTTTACGGTGCCAGTGGCCATAGTGTTATTTCCTTATTTATTGATGGCCACGATGTGGCCTGGTTGCCGATCCGAAGTTTCGAATCGGAAAATTTAGGGGTTACCTCGCGCAGAGCTGCCGAGAACGATTCGCCTGCCGTCGATACAGAGCATCGAATACTGATTTTGCCGGTATCGGCCAAAAACGGGGGTCGCTGCACGTGCTTAGAACATCATCGGTTTCCAGGCTGCTAACGGGTAATGACCCCACGCTAACGGAGTAGAACAAGGAAGCCACAGAAAAGTGACGCACGGAGACGTCGAGATGTTTTATCTGCAGTGAAGAAGAGAAGATGAAGAATTCGTTTCGATAGGAGTTCATTCGATCTGAGGATCGATGAACCGATTTGCAAAGCACAGACGATTTGTTGGCTGTGCTACAAATCCTACTGCTAACAATTGCTGGCGGGGACTCACACCTGCAACCGTTGAGGTAACGAATAAAGCCTACCATTGATCGCCGGCCGGTGGGGCGTGACGTGTGATACGTGGGTAATCTGCCGAGGAAAATCACGCCATCGGAGTTCACGACTTGTCGATTGACTAGTACGTTAGCAAGATGTAATTCTCTGCAGAATTGATGAGCATTATTCTCGCGCCCATCGGGTGGCCGCAGCATGGCCCCCTGGAAATTAGTGCGCCAGGGGGCAGGGGCAGCAGCTACGGTTTCGCTGGCGCTGGGGCCTTAGCTAACCGACTGCCCAGCAGATCAGCATTGATGGCAGCTCCTGCGACCGTTCCAGATGCTGCCGCGGCCATGACCATCGCTCCCAGGTTACTGGCGTTTCCCGCGGCGTATACTCCGGGCAGAGCGGTAGCGCCCATTTCATTGACTTGGATGAAGGTGCCAAGCGGATTTTCGGCAAGCTGCCCGCCGAGCGACAGGTAAAGCGAGGCTTGCGCGTTCATCTGGCCTGCCACTACCAGTGCCTGCGCGTTGACCTTTCGGCCGTCTGCAAGGGTCACTGAATCCAGATTTCCCTGAGCATCGAAATCGATCGCTTGCACTGCTTGCTCGATGACCGGTATTTCCAAGGCGGCAAGTGTTGCGCGATTCTCGTCGTTCAATGCGGCCGGGGTGTGGTTGATGAAGGTGATGCTAGGGCTTAGCTGGCTGAACATCATCGCTTGATGGGTGCTCATGGGCCCGATACCGAGAACCAGGATTTCTTGGTCGCGGACTTCCCAGCCATGGCAGTAAGCGCAGTGGACCGCGGTATCGCCCCATGCGCGGGCCAGGCCTGGAATCGGAGGCAAGTCATCGACCAGACCCGTCGCCAGCACGATGCGGTCTGCGCTGAATGCTTGGCCGGACATCGTGACGCTGAAACCGGTCTCCATCGAACCGCCGAGCTGGTCGACTGCGCCTTCGATAATTTGCACTCCGTAGTTCATGGCCTCCTGCCGTCCGCGGGACAAGAAGTCAAGGGGATTGATGCCTTCGTTTCCCAGGATGTTATGCGCATGCTGCGCTGCAGCGTTTCGCGGCTTTCCTTCATCGATAACCAGCACAGTGCGCCGCGAACGGCCTAGCGCGATGGCGGCCGCGAGTCCCGCACTGCCGCCGCCGATGACGATTGCTTCGTAATGTTCCATGTCCCTCTCCTTGCTGCGTTCGGTGTACTGTCCACGGTATCGACGAATTGCGCGAAAGGGTGTACCGTTTTGCGCATGACGCAAGAAATCGATGTGGATCAGATTATCCGGCAACGCATCAGGACGCTTCGGCAGAATCTCGGATGGTCATTGGAATCATTGGCGAGCAAGGCATCCCTCAGCGTTTCCACGCTCAGCAGGATCGAAACAGGAAGCCGTCGTATTGCCCTTGACCAGCTGATACCCATAGCCAAGGCGCTGAACACCAGTTTGGACGAGCTCGCGTCAACCTCTGAGGCCGAGATCATTATCCGCCCGCAGCCGATTTCGATGCCGGGGGTCACCATGTGGAAGCTGTCCACCGATGACGCGGTGAACGGTGTCAATGTTTCGAAAATGCGCTTCGATCCTTCGCAGGCGCCCGCTCCCACCGAGCTGCGCATCCATCCGGGCAAGGAATGGTTCACAGTGCTCCTCGGCGAGATCCAGCTGAAGCTGGGGGATCGAACCTACCATGTGAAGGCAGGTCAATCCGCCCAGTTCGACACCATGACTCCTCATGCGATGTGGGCGGTCAATGGTGTTGCCGAGGTGCTCGGAATCATGGATCATGCCGGCCAGCGAGCCCATGAGCACGACACAGCCGGCTAGTTTAGTGAATTCAATTACTCTTGGATAGCCTGAGGGCAGAGTATTGAACACCGCGATGCCAGGAGGGCAACGATGACGCACCAGCTCAACGAAGAGCTAGAACAGACCCTAGCTGATGGCGATTTCTATTTTGAAGCTCTTGGCGATGGGCGCTATCGCTCGTCATGGCATTCCCAGGGTGCGTGGAATCCGCATGAGCAGCATATGGCTCCCGCCTCGGGAATCTTGGCTTATGCCTTGGAAAATTTCCAGCCACGCGCAGACATGCGCATCGCACGGATCAGCTACGAAATCCACGGTCTGATCCATGCCGGGGAATTCGAGATCTCAACGCGAATGGTCCGTCCCGGCCGGACGATCGAATTGATTGAGGCCGAGATGACTGCCAAGGGCCGCACCAGCATCGTTGCGCGCGCGTGGCGAGTCATCCAGAGCGACACCAGTGCTGTAGCAGGGATCGAAGACAAGGAAATCCCGGGTCCAGATGCCTGCTCGGTCCGGGACATCAGCGAGAAATGGCCTGGTGGCTACATCAAATCCATCGAGATGCGTGCCAATGATGAACTGCGCCCAGGTCGGGGCTTCGCATGGCTGCGTACTCCTTATGCGCTGGTCGACACGGGAGACGCTACTGCGTTATCCAGCCTGGTGGGAATGATCGACACGGCAAACGGCGTGGTGCCACGTGTGGATCCGGGTGAAGGGACCTGGATCTACCCGAACGTGGATCTCCAGATCCACATGTACCGCATGCCGGTAGGCGAGTGGCTGGGGCTGGATGTCCAGCAGAGCTTCGGCACCGACGGCATCGGACTGACCTCAACGGTTTTGCACGATGAAACTGGCCCTTTCGGCCGGGCCGAGCAGATCCTGACGGTCCGTTCGCGCTAGTTCGATGCGCCGGCTGAAAGCTTGGCCAGCAGCTTCTTGAGCTCTGGCTTGGACTTCAGCGTGAACTGCCGCTGGCGGTACTTTTCCCGGTCTGCGCTGTGGGCCTGGAAAAGTGCATAGCCGCGCTTGACCAGGAATAAGATCGGCTTCCGGCGCTGTGCCACGTCGCGAACGAATCTCCGAAGAGCGGTGACCAAGGCCGGTTCGTCGACATAGTACGCCTGGACATTGATGCCCTTGGCACGCAGCGGCTCAAGGATTTCGTAGAGGAAGATGCCTTCGGCGACGATCGGTCCTCCGGCGCACGTGATTTCGCGATGCCCGTTGTAGCTCGAGGTTGCGATTGAGTAGTTGGGGACCATGGTGGTACCGCGCTGGAGCAAATCATCGATTGCCTGCAGCGCGGCTTCTTGATTCCAGGTAGCCGAATCGTCCCAGTCGATTTCGCCGTAGCCGGTGCGGGGGAACTCAACAGGATTCCCGTCTTCACTGATCTGGCGGTAGAACTCGTCCAGCGGCAGATGAGGTTGGCCGAATTTCGACGCGAGATAGGACTTGCCGGATCCGGACGGCCCGGCAATCAGGATGACAGGGGTTGAAGAATTTGGCACGCCTTTTATTATGGCCCAGAAATGCCGGCCTTCGGCAACCAGCTGCTGTGACATCTACTCCACCTGAAGCGATTTGCTGAATTAGACTCAGTTCCATGAGTTTGTGGAATGCCCAGTCAGATGCGCCGTTATCCGTGGAAATCGAAGTTCCAAGCGGAGACCCGGCAGCTGACCTAGAACGCGGAGTGCAGTTGCTGCGCGATGTCCAGTCGGGCGAGAGGGGTTCTTTGCTACGGCTCTATCGTCCAGACCCGACTCTGGCCTTTGGCCAGCGTGATGTGCGTCTGGACGGGTATGAGGAGGCGCGGGAGGTGGCGCAGCAGCTCGGCTTTGCGCCATTGGTGCGCAAAGCCGGTGGCCGAGCCGCGGCATATCACCGGGGCACATTAATCGTTGACCACATTGAACCCGAAGCTGAGGCAGTGATGCGCCAGCAAAGCCGCTTCGAGGTATTTGCCCGCGTCTATGCCAACGCCTTCCAGCGCCTTGGCGTGAATGCGCAGGTCGGGCCAATCCCGGGGGAGTACTGCCCCGGCGATCATTCGGTACATGGTCTCCCTGACGGGAACTCGCCGCGCAACTATCCAGTGAAGCTGGTAGGAACGGCTCAGCGTGTGGTTTCCGGCGCATGGCTGTTCTCTTCAGTCTTTGTTGTCGAGGATTCTTCGTCCTTGCGCCAGGTCCTTGATGGGGTCTACCAGGCAATGGGTGTTCCGATGGATCCGACAACGGTAGGCGCAGCGAACGATTTGCTCGCCGGTCTCACCACTGAAGCATTTGTTTCCGCGTTGCTCGAGGAATACCGCGAGCACGCAACGCTGCACGGTGCATAGCGCAGCTTAAAAAAGCATCGGCACCTGCTAGGGGGTGCCGATGCCTGGTCTTGCGAGTGGAACTATGCGCCGACGCGCTCAACAACCTCGTCGATGCGCGGGTTGGTGGCTGCGGTTCCATCCGGGAAAATCAGAGTTGGGACGGTCTGGTTGCCGTTGTTGAACGACTCGACGATCTCCGCGGTGCCTTCAACTTCTTCGATATTCACCTCGGTGTAGGCGACACCCTTCTGGTCCATCAGGCGCTTGAGGTTGCGGCAGTAGCCGCACCAGCTGGTGGTGAACATGGTGACTCCGCCGGCAGCGGGAACGTACTGGTCAAGGTTCAATTCATTGCTCATAGTTGGTGTAACGGCACGCATGTTGCCTTTGTTCCCGGCTGGCCGGAAAAAGTTCGCTGAATTCTCGGACGCTGCTCGCTAGACTGGGGAGCAGATTTTCCTTGAGGCCGGACTAGGGGGCAAGCGATGTGCGGACGATATGTGATGGCCAAAGCTATCGGCGATCTGGTGGCGGAGGCCGAGGCCGAAGCTGACGACAACCTGGAATTGCGCCAGTCATGGAACGTTGCGCCAACCACCGATGTGCCGATTGTGCTCGAGCGGCTGATCGGCGATGATCTGCACCGCCAGGTCCATGTCGGCCGGTGGGGGCTGGTGCCAGGCTGGGCGAAGGAGCTTTCGGTCGGGGTGCGTGCCTTCAACGCGCGCAGCGAGACGGCCAGCACCAAGCCGACCTTCCGCTCAGCAGTGAAGAAGCGCCGAGCCGTCGTCCCGGTGGAAGGCTACTACGAGTGGAAGAAGGAGGGCAGCAAGAAACGCCCCTTCTACGTGCACCGCGAGGATGGAAAGCTGATCTTCTTCGCTGGCCTCTATGAATGGTGGAAGGACGAGGACGGATCCTGGATTCTTTCCACCTCGATCATGACCATGGACTCGCCTTCGGCTGAAGAACCAGGGGTGCTCGGCGAACTTGCCGGCCTGCACGACCGCTTGCCCATTCCGCTGGGCAAGGAGATGATGGGCCGTTGGATGAACCCTGCCGAGGAAGATGGCGAAGGGCTGATCGAGCAGATTCGTGCAGAAGCGTTCGATGTGGCCTCAGAATGGACCATGCATGAGGTCGACACCGCTGTCGGCAATGTGCGCAACAACTCTCCGGAGCTGATCGAGGCGCACAGCAACTCGCTGTTCTAGCGCTGGTGCCGGGCGGCGTGCTGCACCATCCAGGCGCCGTTGGCCATGGCGAATACTGCCAGCCCCAGTCCCATCAGCCGCCGCGCGGCAACGCCCGCCGGGGACGTGGCCAGCGAGGACAGCTGTGCGTGCGTCAGCGGCTCATAGGCGAACCAGTCCAAAGGCACCGGTTGCAGCGTATCCCAGATCTTCAACCCGGTCCCTGCCAGGAACAAGGCCAAGGCGAGCGCGGCCAGGATCCAGGGCACGACTCTGAGAGGGCGCACCGCCAGAATGCGGCGCATCAGGAAGATCCCTGCTGCCAAGCAGAGAGTGACGACGCCGAAGAACAGCAGCGCTCCTCCGGCAAGAAGCACAGGGCTCGGCGACTGCGAGATCGTTCCTGCGGCCGAATGGAAACTATCTGCGGCAGCGGCCACCGGTTGGCGGCCGTCGTGCCAGATCAAAACGAGGCCGCAGAGCAGGGCGGCAAGGCCGCCATAGCCTGCCGTTCTCTGGATCCGCAAATGCGTTTCAGGCATGGATTCATTATTCCATCGATGGTGCGGGAAGCAAGGATGGCGGCAGCAGCCGGCCCGCAGGCCGGCTGCTGCCGCCATTTGGTGGAATCGCTGTCGCGGGTCAGTGCCCGCGCTTGATCCATTCATCCAGGTTCGGCGCTTCGGCACCGATGGAAGTGGCATCGCCGTGACCGGTATTGACCACCGTTTCGGCTGGCAGCACCAGCAGCTTGGTGCGGATCGATTCAATGATCGTCTCGAAGCTGGAGTAGCTGCGCCCGGTAGCACCCGGTCCGCCGTTGAACAGGGTGTCGCCGCTGAACAGCACGCCGAGGTCTTCCGCATAGAAGCAGGTTGAACCTGGCGAGTGCCCCGGGGTGTGCAGCGCGGTCAGCGAGGTGCCGGCGATGGTGAATGAATCGCCTTCGCTGATTTCCGCGTCCACGTCGCGCTCCGGGTAGACAGCTTCCCAGAGCATGCGGTCTTCCGGGTTCAAGAACAACGGTGCATCAACGGCGTCGGCGAATTCGCCGGCAGCGCGGATGTGGTCGTCGTGCCCGTGGGTCAGCAGCACGGCCATGACTTCGCGCTCGCCCACGGCTTCGCGGATCTTGGCAACATCGTGTGCCGGGTCGATCACCATGACCTCGGAATCATCGCCGATGATCCAGACGTTGTTATCGACATCCCAGGTGCCGCCATCCAGCGAGAAAGTGCCGGAGGTGACGACGTTCTCGATGCGGGCAGCCATTAGAGCTCCACCACCGAACGCAGCACGGTGCCTTCATGCATCTTCTTGAACGCCTCTTCGATTTCATCGATCTTGATGCGTTCCGTGACGAAGGAGTCCAGATCCAGCCGGCCGAGCTTGTACTGCTCGACAAGCATCGGGAAGTCGTGGCTTGGCAGGCAGTCGCCGTACCACGAGCTCTTCAGCGAGCCGCCTCGGCCGAAGACGTCCAGCAGCGGCAGCTCGAGCTTCATCTCCGGGGTCGGGACGCCCACCAGCACCACGCGGCCTGCAAGATCGCGGGCGTAGAAGGCCTGCTTGTAGGTTTCCGGACGGCCTACAGCATCGATCACCACATCGGCGCCGAAGCCGCCGGTCAGTTCCTGGATGGCTTCCACGGCGTCGACCTTGGCGGAATCCACGGTGTGGGTGGCGCCGAAGGTCTTCGCGGTTTCCAGCTTGTCAGGGTTGACGTCCACCGCGATGATGGTGGTCGCGCCGGCCAGCTGCGCGCCGGCGATGGCGGCGGCGCCGACGCCGCCGCAACCGATCACGGCAACCGACTCGCCGCGCTTGATTTCGCCGGTGTTGATCGCCGCGCCGATGCCGGCCATGATGCCGCAGCCCAGCAGGCCCACGGCGGCCGGATCCGCTTCTTCATCCACGATGGTGCACTGGCCGGAGTGGACCAGGGTCTTCTCGGCGAAGGAGCCGATACCCAGGGCAGCCGACAGCTCGGTGCCGTCCTCGAGGGTCATCTTCTGGGTGGCATTGAACGTGTTGAAGCAGTACTTCGGCTCGCCCTTGGCACAAGCGCGGCACTGGCCGCAGACTGCGCGCCAGTTCAGGATCACGCGGTCGCCGACCTTCACGTTAGTGACGTTCTCGCCGATCTGGCTGACGACTGCGGTCGATTCGTGGCCCAGCAGGTAGGGGTACTCGTCGCCGATGCCGCCGAGCTTGTAGTGCAGGTCGGTATGGCAGACACCGGTGGTGAGCACGTCGACGACTACTTCTCCGGGACCCGGGTCCGGAACGATGATGTCGACGACCTCTACCGGCGCATCCTTGGCGCGGGAAACAACGGCTTTTACCTTATGAGGCATGGGATTTAGCTCCTGGAACGATTGACTGTTGCTGTCTCGATGCTATCGGTGTCCCCGGCGCTTATGGAACATTCGTGACACAATGACGGAGGCTGTTTCGCCCAGAGCCAATTTGCCCAGGTGCACCACGGGTTTCCCGGAACGTATGTGACGGTGCAAGGGCTGCGCCTCGGGCTCAGGCTCCGCTGAGCAGGAGGACGGCACCGAGGGCGGAAACCAGTGCCCGCGCCGAATTGGCCTTGATCCACTGTGGTGCATAGCGCTCCCAAGCCAGCGACCTGCTGCTCCAGCCGCCGATTGAGTGGAACGTTGGCTCCGAGGGTGAGCGGGGCACCGTTCCCATCGGGCTACCTCGCCAAATTGCGCCTGGCCTTGGCCCATGATGCGCTGCTTGCCTGCGATGTCGGATGTTCCTCGCCCTTTGCGTTTATCGCGGCCTTTCGCAGGGCCTATTCAGCCAGCTCGTCGGCGCTGCGAGCCGCTGCGCTCGGCTAACCCAAACTGTCGGTCGCGCTGACTAGTGTAACTGTCATTCGAACACGTGTTCGAATAGAATGGTTCTACTAGGTAAGGAGTGCGCACGTGGGGATGTTCACCGAGTCGATCGAGGTGGCTCGCGCAGCGAATGGGATGCCGTTGCGCGTGAGCTGGCAGGGGCAGGACTACCGCTTGGTGGCTGAACCGCAGCGCTGGTTCGAGCGCCGCAAATGGTGGGATGAGAACCTGCGGATTCCCCGCGGAGCCGGTGCGGGGATTGCCGACTATGAGATGTGGCGCCTGCAGCTGGTCGCCGTGCGCGGATCCAGCCAAGTGCACAGCGTCGATGTGAGTTTTGATGCGCAAACTGAGCGGTGGCGCCTGGTGCGCGTGCATGACTCGCTGGCCCGCAGCGCCTGATGTCCCGGCAGGGGAACATATTTTCGAAGGACCTCCATGAGCTTCACCCATCTGAACGTCAGTTCTTCATACAGCGCCCATTACGGCGTCTCGCACCCAAAGCAGCTGGCCCAGGCGGCCAAGGCGCAGGGGGCGCAGATGCTTGCGTTGACTGACCGGGACGGGCTGTACGGGACGGTCAAGCATGTGGCAGCCTGCATGGCAGAAGGCCTGCATCCGATTCTCGGGGTGAACCTTGCGGTGCTTGATAGCCACGGGGAAGCCCAAGGGCGGATTGTCCTGCTGGCCCGTGGGCGCTGCAATGGCGCCGGGTATGCGGCGCTGTGCCGGGCCATTACCCTCGCGCATGGCACTTCGCATGGTGTTCCGGGCCTGGAAGCCGGGCAGTTGGCGCATCTGGGCGCCGACGGAAATCTGATGATCCTGCTCGGCGGGGAATCGGATGTGGCCCGCGCAATCCTCAAGGGAAACTATGCCCACGCCCGGGCGCTGCTTGCCAGCTGGAAGAAGCGGCTGGGAAAGATGCTGCGCGTGGAGATCACCACGCACCTTTCCAGTCCCGGATCGCGCTACAGCCTCGGCGAAGCAGGCCGCTTGCTGCGCTACGCCCACGAGCGGGAGATCAAGGCAGTCCTCAGCAACGCTGTACGCTACGTGGATCCCGACGGCGCGGTCACCGCAGACATCCTGGACTCGGCGCGCGCCCTGCACAGCCTGAAGAACCTGGACTACTGCCAGCCCAACGGCCAAGGGTGGCTGAAAACCCCGCAAGAGATGCGCCAGCTGGCCAAGGAAATCGGTTATGCCACCGAAAGAAGCTGGGCGCACCAGCTGCTGCGGGAAACCGAAGCGCTTGCCGAATGGGCTGCGGCCGACCCGGTGGCCGATCTCGGATGGAAGAAACCGGTCATCCCCGAGGCCAAGGTCCTCGGCTTGGATCGCCCGGCCATGCAAGAGCTCACCAGCCGCGTCTACGGTGCGGTGCCAGGGCTCTTGGGCGATGCGGACCCGAACCTGGTTGAAGAGTGCCTGGCCCGGGAACTCGGGGTGATCGACCGGCTGGACTTCGCCGGGTATTTCCTGACCGTCGCCGAAACCGTCAAGCTGATCACCGGCATGGGAATCCGCGTTGCGGCCCGCGGCTCCGGTGCCTCCTCGCTGGTGAACTACCTGCTGGGCATCAGCCAGGTGAACCCGCTAACCCACGACCTGGTGTTCGAACGCTTCCTCTCCGATACCCGCACCACCTTGCCGGACATCGACATCGATGTGGAATCCGCACGCCGCCACGAGATCTACCGCAAGATCTTCGCCAACTTCGGCGAAGAGCGCGTGAGCCTGATGAGCATGCAGAACGCCTACCGTGCCCGCGGCGCGGTCCGCGATGCAGGAGCCGCCCTCGGGGTGGAGCAGGAGCAGGTAGACGAGATCGCCAAGCAGCTCTGGCGCTTCTCCGCGTCCTCTTTCCGCGAAGCGCTCACCGAGAAGCCGGAACTGGCGGCATTGGCCGAACGCATTACCGATGACACCCAGCTCGATATCCTCATCGACGCCACCGAACGCCTGGACCGGCTGCCGCGCCATATCTCCATGCACCCCTGCGGAGTGATCCTCTCCGACGCGAGCCTGCTGGACCGCACCCCGGTCCAGCCGTCGGGCATCGGGCTGCAGATGAGCCAGTTCGACAAGCACGACATGGACCTGATGGGGTTGATCAAGCTCGACGTGCTCGGGGTGCGCATGCAATCAGCCATCGCCTACACCCTGGAAGAGATCGCCCGCATGCACCCGGACAAGCAGTCGGTCGCGCGCGCCGGAGGACATGTGGATGACAGCTATATCTCCGCTGCCGGAGCGATCGACCTGTCCCGGGTACCGCTGGATGACGAACCCACATTCGAATTGATCCGCTCAACCCATACCCTGGGCTGCTTCCAGATCGAATCCCCGGGCCAGCGCGAGCTGATCGGCAAGCTCGCCCCGCGCGAATTCAACGACCTGATCATCGACATCTCGCTGTTCCGCCCTGGCCCCATGCAATCGAATATGGTCAAGCCCTACCTGGAGCACCGCCACGGCTTCGCCCCGGCCCAATACCTGCACCCGGACCTGATTCCAGCGCTCGCCGAAACCCATGGGGTCACCGTCTTCCATGAACAGGTGCTGCGCATCCTGGATGTGATGACCGGTTGCGGGCTGGGCATGGCCGATGTCTACCGCCGGCTGCTGGGGAATCCGGACAAGGAACCAGCCGTAGAACGCTATGTGCGCACCGAAGCAACCAAGCGCGGCTACAGCCAGGAGACGATCGACAAGGTCTGGGAAGTCCTCTCCGGCTTCGGGTCCTTCGGCTTCTGCAAAGCCCACGGGGCGGCCTTCGCCGTGCCCACCTACCACTCGGCCTGGCTCAAGGCCCACCACCCCGAAGCCTTCCTTGCCGGCATCTGGGAACATGACCCGGGCATGTACCCCAAGCGGCTGCTGGTCTCCGAAGCCCGGCGCATGGGCATCCCCATCCTGCCGCTGGACATCAACCGCTCCACCGGGCACTACCGGGTCGAACGGGTGTTCGAATCCGCTCCAGCGAAGCTCCCGGTGGTGCCACGCGCGCCCAGCTCGCTGCGCCCTGGACGCTACGGGGTCCGCCTGGCCTTCCGCGACATCCACCAGATGAGCGAACGCGAAGTCGAACGCCTGGTCGCCGGCCAACCCTATGAGCACCTTGCAGATGTCCGCGCCCGCGCGGGGCTCTCGCGCCGCACCTACCAGAACCTTGCGGCCCTCGGCGTCTTCGACTCCCTGCTCGCCGGGACCTCGCGTGCCGACACCATCGCCCACACGCAATCCATGGCCCACAGCTCCCTTCCGGCCAAATACCGGCCCGGCCCCGGACAGCTGGCGCTTGACCTTGGGAAAATCGAACACATCAAGGCCACCGGAACCGAGCTGGAACCTGCCGAAGTGGTGCGTACCGAACTGGACCTGATGCACCTGGATGCCAGCGAGCACCTGATCTCTTCCTACCGGCAACGCCTGGCGCACCTGCCTATTACCCAAGCGGCCGAGCTGCTGCAGTTGCGCAACGGAACCGAGGTCCTCGTCGCCGGAGTGCGCGTGGCCACCCAGACCCCGCCCATGCGCGGAGGCAAGCGCGTGGTCTTCATTTCCGTGGACGACGGGACAGGCTGCATCGATGCGACCTTCTTCGACGACACCCAGCAACGCACCGGGCCGTTGCTTTTCTCTACCCGCATGCTGCTCATCCATGGCGTCACCCGGCGCACCGGACCACGTGGCATCTCGCTGCAGGCGCTGAACGCCTGGGACTTGCATCAGTCCGAAACCTTGCCCGCTGCGGGGTACCTTGAAGAGCAGGGCCGCCCGCAAATCAGTTACCGGCCAAAGCTCGGCGAAGGTGCTCGCAGCATCGAAAGCGTCGGCGAGCTGGCCAAGCGGATGGAAGCCGAAGGGCTGGACCAGAGAGGGGCATGATGCGCTGGTTCGCTGACAGGGTTTTGCCCAGCATGTACATTGGCTCCAAAGGAACAAGTACTTGACGCGAGGGGCAAAGGAACGTGAAGGCACAGGATGAACAATTCTTTCTCAAGTGCGTTCAGGCAAACCCCGTCAACCAGCAAATCCTCCACCTCGCCCCGCAGCTACGTGTTTCGGACTGGTGGCTCACTGCAGGCGCACTATTCCAAACGGTATGGAACGTGCTTGAGGGCAAGGAGCCGCAAAACGGAATTCGCGACTACGACCTCTTCTACTTCGATGAAGACACGTCCTATGAGGCAGAAGACGCAGTCATACGCCGGGCCAAGGAACTCTTCAAAGGCATCGACGCAGAAATCGAAGTCCGCAATGAAGCACGCGTCCACATGTGGTACGAAGAGCACTTCGGGGTGCCAGCCATTCCCTTCACCAGCTCCACGGATGCCATCGATCATTTTGCGGCGAAGACCTGCTGCTTTGCGGTCACCCGTGATGCGCACGGGCAAATAGCCATCTACGCCCCGCATGGATTTGCAGATCTATTCGCCCGGAAGATCGTTCCGAACCCAGTGCTTGCCCCGCGGGAAGTCTACGAAGCCAAGATCAAAAGGTGGTTATCCCAGTGGCCCTCGCTGAGCGCTGACCCCTGGCCCGAGTCGAAAGCATCGACGAACATCACCGAAGGCTGAAAACCTCACACCGAAGACACGTGCCCGTCCGCGTCGATCACGAAGGACGGATTGTGCACGAAATCCCAGCGGAACCCGTCCGGGTCGGCCACGCAGGCACTCTTGCCGCCCCAAGGCTGAACCGTCGGTTCGGTGACCGACGTTGCTCCAGCATCAAGCGCTCGCCGGTAGAACCGTTCGACTTCCTCATCGGTGTGCACGTTATGTCCAAGGGAAACAGGGGGAGCCTTCTCGCCGTGCCCGATATCGCCATACTCGCTGGGCATCTGCGCAATATCCCACAAGGCCAGCATCAAAGAATGCCCGGCACGTACAAAGGCAATCTCCGGGTGGGCTGGCTGCACCAGCTCGAAACCCAGTCCCTCGGTATAGAACCTGGTTGAAGCGCCGACATCACGCACGCCGAGGGTGATCGCGCTGATGGTCGGCGGGGCCGACTTGTTCATGTAACCAGCCTAGGGTGCCCTGATCTCGAATGATAGGCCTGGGAGCAGTCGGAGAATGATTCTCAAGCCGTAAGGCTCTGTATGCTGGCAATTGCCGAACCGCCCGGGCCGCAAGCCGACACTGGCTACAGATGGATCCACTGCTCATTGCGCGGTGATGACAGGTCGCGCTCACGCTGGGCGCGGAGTTCCAGGTCGACGCGGCTCGGCAGGTGATGGTTGCGCTGTACGCTGCTGGGAGTGCGGCGCAAGCCAAGCCGCCGGGACGAAACGGATGAGCTTGATGCTGGATAGTTTTTCATGCTCGGTTCTCCTTGAACCTGCGTCGGCTCGTCTTCTGCAGAAACCAAACCTGCAGATTCCTTCGCCTCCACTTCGATCTGAGAATTTGCGCTCGCCGGTTCGCTGGACCACTGATCCGGGTGCGGGATGCCGCGCACGTGCCGTGAGCACCAGGCGGCGATAGCTGCAACAATCACCAGTGAGCCGAAGAACAGCAATGTCGGTCCCATGCCCAGCCATTGCAGGCCGAGCCCGGTGAGGAACGGCGCCAGCGGCAGAGCCGACAGGGCCATGAACAAGATCAGGGAATTGGCTCGTCCTGCCATTTCCCGCGGGACTACTGCCATGAAGTAGCCTCCGACCGACGCGTTCAACGCAGGAACGCTCAGGTAGGCCACCAGCAGCATGGCACCCAGCCAGAGCAGATTCGTGTTGAAGCCCATTAGCAGCATCGCTCCGCCCAGAACGCTCAAGCAGCTGCAGGCCAGCACGCCCGTCCGGAATTTCTCGATCAAGCGTCCGGCGAACAGCGAACCGGCGAACATGCCCAGGCCCATGAATGTGGATACCAGGCCGATTACCCATGGGGTTTCGCTGCGTTGCTGCAACCCATAGATCAACGTCGTGTTCAGTCCGTTGGTTCCGATATTGACGACGGTGATCAGGATGAGCAGGCTGCGCAGCTGCGGCCTGGCGAAGCACCATCGCATGCCCGCCGCGATGCCGGGCGAGACCGGACGGCTGCCGGCCGGGGAGTGCTCCATGGGCTTTGACATGGCTTCGGCTGCGCGCAATGGTCCGCGCAGCGCGAACCCCGAAGCGGCGGCGAGCAGCTGCAGGAAACTGACAGCCAACAGGGCAAACCCTGCTCCGAATCCGAGCAAGAGCCCGCCCAGCGGAGCCGCGCCCAGCATGAGCACCGAATCGCGTCCCTGATTTGCCGCCATGGCTCGTCCCAACTGCTTGGGATGGACCACGTCCTTGAGTACGGCATTCGTGACGGCACCGAAATAGCCTGAACGCAGTTCCATGAGCACGTGGGCCACACAGAGCGCTGTGACGCTCAGCGAACCGCTCATGCTGGCCACCGCCAACGCCAAGCTGAGCGTCGCACCGCAAATCCCTCCGGTGAGCATCATGCGTGCCCTGTCGGAACGGTCAGCCACGGAGCCGCCAAGCAGCGTCAAGCTGGCCCGCGCGGCCAGTCCCAGGGCGGCCAGCGTACCGGCCTGCACCGTCGAACCGGCCAGTCCCAGCAGGATCAGCGGCAGCACGAAAGAGTAGATGCCGCCAGCCAGCAAGGCCGTGGTGTCGGCGACCCACCAGATGCGGTAGCTGCGCTGGTAATGCAATGCCGGCAGCAGATGTGCGCCGGCAGCGGTCGCCTGCGGCTGAATCAGGGGAGTCTGGTCCGTGGTCATGCATCAACCATAGACTCGCAAATAAACTTGCGCAATAGAATTTGCGCAACTTAATTTGGGCAATTGCTATGCTGATCCCATGACCCAAGCACAGTCGAATGTCACGTTCACCACGCCAATGCTCAAGGCCATGGCCAACCCGTTGCGTAGGCAGATCTTCGATGCATTGGCCGCGATGGGCACCGGGCGTGCCTCGGATATCGGCGAACTGCTGGGTCTGGCTCCGAACAAGGTCAGCTTCCACCTGCGCGAGCTGGCCAAGGCCGAGATGATCGAGGAGGCTCCCGAGCTGGCGCGCGACAAGCGCGACCGCGTCTGGCGTCCGGCGGCTACCGGCTACACCACGGGCCAGCCCGCGGACCGCACCGGGGATGGTTCTGCCACCGCCATGAACGCCTACCTCGGGCAGGTCATGCACGACGAGCAGCGGCGTTTGGAAGCCGCCTTGGCCCACGCCCAGCGCTGGTACGGCGCCAGCGGTTCCAGGCCGGACCTGGCGCAGCTGAGCACCAGCAACCTGATGCTCACCGAAGATGAACGCCAGGAGCTGCAACGCCGTTTGGATGCGGTGATCCCCGCCTTCCGCAAGGACCAGCAGAGCGGGAAGATCGCCAGTTCGCAACCTGCCTCTCAGCGCAAGCTATGGCACTACTCCGGGCTGCTATCAGCCGACGAGCTGTTGAACGGGTCACACTCAGGCGAACAATCGGCATAAAACCCGAAGTGAACCGGTTGCGCGAGGCAATGCTGAACTAAACTGGATTCTGGCTGGCTGTGGCCAAGGTATGCCACAAGCTATGAAGCCATCACAGATTGAAAGGTAGAACCCGATCTCATGAGCGAGCAGCTGACTCTCACCATTGACGGCGAGCAGGTACAGGTGGACGCGGGAACGACCGGTCTGCAGCATTTCGCCAATGACAAGGACGTGGTTGTCATGCACGTCGATGGCGTACTGCGCGACCTGGCCCGCGAACTGGAAGCCGGAACCACTGTCACCCGCGTAACCATCAACGATCCAGAAGGATTGGAGGTGCTGCGCCACTCGACCGCCCACGTGATGGCCCAGGCCGTGCAGCAGCTGCGCCCGGATTCCAAGCTGGGCATCGGCCCGTACATCACCGATGGTTTCTACTTCGACTTCGATGTCGAAGAACCGTTCACCCCGGAAGACCTCAAGCAGCTGGAAAAGATGATGCAGAAGATCATCAACCAGAACCAGCTCTTCGTCCGCCGCGAAGTATCCCCGGCGGAAGCCAAGGCCGAAATGGCCAACGAGCCCTACAAGTGCGAGCTGCTGGCCAAGGCCGACTCCGCAGACACCTCCGGCGAAGGCGTGACCGTCGAGGTCGCCGCCGGCGAGACCACCATCTACGACAACGTCGACCGCAAGTCCGGCGACACCGTCTGGAAGGACCTGTGCCGCGGCCCGCACCTGCCGAACACCAAGCTGATCAAGAACGCGTTCGCACTGACCCGCTCGGCCGCCGCCTACTGGCTGGGCAGCGAGAAGAACAAGCAGCTGCAGCGCATCTACGGCACCGCCTGGCCAACCAAGGAAGACCTGAAGGCCTACCAGGAGCGACTGGCCGAGGCCGAGCGCCGCGACCACCGCAAGCTCGGCGCCGAGCTGGACTTGTTCTCCTTCCCGGACGAGCTGGGCTCGGGCCTGCCGGTGTTCCACCCCAAGGGCGGCATCATCAAGCGCGAGATGGAAGACTACGTGCGCGACCGCCACGTCGAGGAGGGCTTCCAGTACGTGGGCACCCCGCACATCTCCAAGGACGGGCTGTTCCACACCTCGGGCCACCTGCCGTACTACGCGGACACCATGTTCCCGGCACTGCACATCGACGAGGAGCGCGACGAGGACGGCAACATCACCAGGCAGGGCCAGGAATACCGGCTGAAGGCGATGAACTGCCCGATGCACAACCTGATCTTCCGCGGCCGCGGACGCAGCTACCGCGAACTGCCGCTGCGCCTGTTCGAGTTCGGCCACGTCTACCGCTACGAGAAGTCCGGCGTGGTGCACGGCCTGACCCGTGTGCGCGGTTTCGCACAAGATGACTCGCACTCCTACGTCACCAAGGAGCAGGCCCCAGCCGAGGTCGAGCACCTGCTGAACTTCATGCTCTCGCTGCTCAAGGACTTCGGCATGGACGACTTCTACCTGGAGCTGTCCACCCGCGATCCGGAGTCGGACAAGTTCATCGGCACCGACGAGCAGTGGGCGGAAGCCACCGCGGTGCTTGAGCGCGTGGCCACCGAATCCGGCGTCGAGCTGGTGGCCGACCCAGGTGGTGCAGCATTCTACGGGCCGAAGATCTCGGTCCAGGCCAAGGACGCCATCGGCCGCACCTGGCAGATGGGCACCGTGCAGTACGACTTCAACCAGCCGGCACGCTTCGGCCTGGAGTACCAGGCAGCCGACGGAACCCGCCAGGAACCGGTGATGATCCACGCCGCGAAGTTCGGCTCCATCGAGCGTTTCCTTGGCGTGCTCACCGAGCACTACGCCGGCGCCTTCCCGGCATGGCTCTCGCCGGTGCAGGTGCGCGCGATCCCGGTGGCCGAGGCCTTCAACGGCTACCTCGAAGAGGTTGTCGCCAAGCTCAAGGCCCAGGGCGTCCGCGTGGAACTGGATGACTCGTCGGACCGCTTCCCGAAGAAGATCCGCAACGCGTCCAAGGACAAGATTCCATTCGTGCTCATCGCCGGCGGCGAAGATGCTGATGCGAACGCCGTGTCCTTCCGCTTCCGCGACGGCAGCCAGGACAACCAGGTGCCTGTCGATGACGCGGTAGCCCGCATCGTTGAAGCCATCAAGAGCCGCGACAACAACAACTAGTTCGGACAGGGAGTCCATTGAGCATGCAGGAACACGCAGACCAGTCCGTCACCGACGACTTCGAACTCGCCGGAGTGCCGGATTCGTTCCAGCGCCTGTGGACTCCCTACCGGATGGCCTATATCAAGGGCGGGCAGGACCAGGTCAAGGATGAGGCCAGCTGCCCATTCTGCGCAGGTCCCGGCCGTACCGACGAGGAGGCGTTGATTGTCCACCGTGGCAAAACCTGCTATGTGATCCTGAACCTGTTCCCGTACAACCCGGGCCACCTGCTGGTCTGCCCGTATCGCCACGTGCCGAACTACACCGACATCACGGTCGAGGAGACGGCGGAAATGGCGGCGCTGGCGCAGCAGTCCATGCGTGTGCTGCGCAAGGTGTCCAATCCTGCCGGCTTCAACCTGGGCATGAACCAGGGTGAAGCCGGGGGAGCAGGTATCGCCGCCCACCTTCACCAGCACATCGTGCCCCGGTGGAACGGCGACGGGAACTTCTTCCCGATCATCGCGCAGACCAAGGCGATCCCGCAGACCCTCTCCGAGGTTCGCAGCGCCATTGCCGAGGCATGGGACAGCGAAACACCGAGCTAGGCATTAGCGGGCACGTACAACGCGCTGCGCATCAAAGGAGAAATCCTGCGGTGCGCAGCGCGTTTTTCGTTGCGCACAACCGCTGGTTGTCCTGCCCCGTCATTGACCGGCCGCAACCTCTTGCCCGCGGCGAGGTACCGGTGCCAGCTCCCAATGCGCCGCAGATCCATGCGTGCTGGCTGCGGGGAGCTTGGGTTTCTGGCCAGCAGTGCTCATCCTGCTCGGGATCCAACTGCTGCTGAACGGGTGCCTGCCGCGCTGGGGCCCTGCGATTACCTGGGCAGTGTACGGATTGTCGATGCTGGCCGCCATGTTCGGTGCCCTGTTCTCGCTGCCACCTGAAGCCATCAAGGCCACGCCTTTCGGCGCAATTGCCAGAGTCCCGGCGGAGGACTTCACCTGGGGCGCGCCAGTCGTGCTACTGGTGGCCGCACCCGCCACAGGGTTGCTGGGGATGCTGCGCTTCACTCAGCGCGATATCGCCGTTTAGTAGTCCGCGCATATCAACGGCTGCATGGAACGCGAGGCCGAATCCGGGTACTGGATGCCATTGAGTAGACATGTCATCCCGCGACGACGGGCCGCGTAACATTGCCGCCAAAAGCGGTTCTGGCTACTAGAAACGCGCAAAGGGAATTGTTACGCTACAACCAGCATCGAGCTGACTTGTCTCCTAGTCTCTGAATGTGACGCAACACAGGGGGTAATAAACTAGGTCGATCCTACGATAAGTGGGTACTAACTAGTCACCGCCGCCTTGGAAGACGCATTCGCTCCAGGCCGGAGGGGCATCTCGCAGTGTCGAAAGGAACCATTCCTCCATGTCTACGAACAATCAGAACTCCGTCGTCGGTTCGGACCGCGTCAAGCGCGGCATGGCCGAAATGCTCAAGGGCGGCGTCATCATGGACGTGGTCACCCCGGAGCAGGCACGTATCGCAGAAGACGCCGGAGCCGTGGCAGTCATGGCCCTCGAACGCGTCCCGGCAGATATCCGTGCCCAGGGCGGCGTCTCGCGCATGAGCGACCCTGACATGATCGACGGGATCATCAACGAAGTCTCGATTCCCGTGATGGCCAAGGCCCGCATCGGCCACTTCGTCGAGGCGCAGATCCTGCAGTCCCTGGGTGTCGACTACATCGACGAGTCCGAGGTGCTTTCGCCAGCGGACTACGAGAACCACATCGACAAGCAGCCGTTCACCGTGCCGTTCGTCTGCGGTGCCACCAACCTGGGCGAGGCACTGCGCCGCATCAACGAAGGCGCTGCGATGATCCGCTCCAAGGGCGAGGCGGGCACCGGCGACGTCTCCAACGCCACCGGACACATGCGCAAGATCCGTGCAGAGATCGCGAAGCTCTCCGCCCTGCCAGAGGATGAGCTGTACGTCGCCGCCAAGGAACTACAGGCTCCATACGAACTGGTCAAGGAAGTTGCAGCCAACGGCAAGCTTCCGGTCGTGCTGTTCACCGCGGGCGGCATCGCCACCCCGGCCGACGCCGCGATGATGATGCAGCTGGGCGCCGACGGCGTGTTCGTCGGCTCGGGTATCTTCAAGTCCGGCAACCCGGTGCAGCGCGCCGAAGCCATCGTGAAGGCCACCACCTTCTTCGACAACCCGGATGAGCTGGCCAAGATCTCCCGCGGCTTGGGCGAGGCCATGGTCGGCATCAACGTAGCCGATGTCCCAGTGCCTCACCGCCTGGCTGAGCGCGGCTGGTAATCACTCACGCATTAGCATTGAGGCCCACGCCACCGAGATTCTGGTGGCGTGGGTCTCTGTCTTTAGTGGCCGAATGATGGCTATTGCCGTGATTCAAAGTCTGCCTGCGAAGCCTTGCCGTTGGATGCCGCCGGGCGTAGGTTGGTGGAACCCGGAATTCGCGCTGACCCCAAGAAGATGACATGTGCCGCTGGCTTGCCTATCTCGGCTCCCCGATCGACATCGCCGATATCCTGGTGCGCCCCACGCATTCGCTGATAGACCAGAGCCTGCACGCCCGGCAGCTCTACCTGCCCCAGGAAGAGCTGGCCTCCGGCTTCGCGGACCATGCCTTCCCGACCAACGGCGACGGGTTCGGCATGGCCTGGGACAGCCAGAATCTGCGGCACTTGGCGGCGCAGATCGCGTCAGGATGCATCCTGGCGCATGTGCGCGCGGCGCCGGGCGGGACCATCGCCGAGCAGAACTGCCACCCTTTCGTCGATGAGAGATGGATGTTCCAGCACAACGGGACAGTCCCGGAATTCGCAATACTCAAGCGCGAACTGACCTTCGAAGTGGATCCGGCGCGCTACCCGATGATTCTGGGCAACGCCGATACCGAGGTCTGCTTCTACCTCGCCCTGTCCTACGGCCTGGACCGGGACCCGGTGGCGGACCTGTCGCGGATGGTGGCCCGGGTGGAGCGGGCCCGCGCCGAGCACGGTATCGAAGCCCCATTCCGCGCTACGATGTGCGCCTCGGACGGGCAGCAGCTCGTGGTGCTGCGCTGGGCCAGCCCAGAGGTGTCGGGCGCGATGGCGCCCTCGCTCTACTATGCGGCAGGACCTGCCATGCTGCTCACCCGAGACGGCCGCGAGGACCAACTGCCGCAGGACGCGCAACTGGTCGTTTCCGAGCCGCTGGAACTGCATTGGAGCAGCCAGACCTGGCACGAGGTTCCTTCGGGTACCATCGGGGTGCTGCGTACCGGCCAGACGCCGGCCTTTGCGCCTGTGGATCTGCACCTGTAGCGCTCCGGACATGGCACACTAGGGAGCATGGGCAAGATAATTTTCGACGCAGCAGTCACTCTCAACGGCTATCTGGCAGATGAGGACCACAGCCTGCAGTGGCTCTTCGATGTGCCAGGGGCCCACAAACCCGACCCGGACCTGCTACCCAAAAATGTCGGCGTGCATGTCGAAGGCGCGAATACCTACATGTGGCTGATTGAGAACGAAGGGTTCATCGAGAACCCGCAGAAATGGCAAGAATACTATCGGGGGATCACCACGTATGTTTTCACCTCGCGGGACCTGCCAATTCCCGAGGGCGCTGATGTCCGCCTAGTCAATGGCTCGGTCGAAGAATATTTGCCTGAAATCCGGGGGACGGCGGGGGAGAAGAACATTTGGGTCCTCGGCGGAGGCGAGCTGCTGGGACAGTTCCTGGACATCGACGCACTTGATTCCTTGGCGTTGACTGTTGCTCCAGCAGCGCTGCCTGCAGGCGCCGCCTTGCTACCGCGCAATATCGGCAGTGATCGGCTGGAACTGGCCGAAGCACGGAAAGCCGGGCCGTTTGCCCGCCTCGTCTACCGAGTCCTCCCAACCACGTGAACAAGTTCTAGAGGACTCGACCGGCCACCGGAATCCCCGGGGCCGGTCGAGTTCCTGCCGTCCTAGCTGTTCGTTATTGGTTCCACGAGCGCAAGACCATGTGGCGTCCACGCCCAAGAAGCTTGAGCCCGTTCGCGCTGAAGAAGTCGGCACTGGACGGCGTGGCCGCGGCAAGCAGCTCCTGCGGCACTTCGTCGTCTGGTGGCGACAACGGATTGATCATGGAACGCGACAGGCCGTGCAGCAAGGCGGTGCCAATGCCATGGCGGCGATGTTCCTTGCCTACCGCCAAGGCATGCACCATCAGCTGCCCGTTCAGGCCCTGCTGCGCAAAGCCCCGGCCGACAATCTCTCCTTCGTCGGTGCGGGCCAAGGCATGCTCGACGCGACGCAGAGCAGGGTGACCGCTGGAAAGCTGGGTGCTGGTTTCGCGCCACAGGTTCGTCACGTTCAGTTCGGCGGCATCAGCACCCGTGGCCTCAGGGACGTTATTGCCCAAGCGGATCTTGCCGTTCCAGCGATCCATTGGAATGGCCAACGGGCCTGCATGCCAGGACACTTGGGCGTTGTCGGAGAATCCTGCTGCTTTCAACTCATCTGCGTGGGCTCCTGAGTTGACCCAGGCTTCCACGCGCCGGGCGCCGAGCCGGTGGCCTTCGGCCAGCGCAGGTCGCAGGCCCGCCTGCTCCGGATGCTCAGGGAACAACAGGATCAGGCGCTTGCGGACCGGCTGCCAAGCCCAGGAGCATCCGTGGGTGGTAAAGATCTTGCCGCCGGTGGCTACTGCAAGTGCCTGATGCCAGTGGCTTAGCGCTTCCTGTGCGGAGGCAATAGTGGTCATTATTCTGCGTTCACCAATCCTCGACGGCGCAGCAACGGTTCAACCACTGCGGTGCGGCCGCGGAATAATTCGTAGGACTCAAGGGGATCGCGCGTATTGCCGCGCGACAGCAGTTCCTCGCGGAACCGATTACCATTTTCGCGCATTAAGCCCCCTTTTTCCTCGAACCACTGCACAGTGTCGGCATCGAGCACCTCACTCCAGATGTAGGAGTAGTAGCCAGCGGAGTACCCATTGGCGAAAATGTGCTGGAAATAACCGGTGCGGTAACGGGGCGGAATCATTTCGGTATCGAAGCCGGCTTGCTGAAGCACGTCTTGTTCAAACTGCAGAGGATCGGCGATAACTGTCCCGGCGTTGATGGTATGCCAGGCCCAGTCGAGCACGCTGGCGGCCAGGTACTCGGTGGTTGCGAAGCCCTGGCCCCACAGTGAAGCGGCACGGATCTTCTCGATCAGCGCATCACCCAGTGCTTTGCCGCTCTGGTGGTGGACGGCATAACCGGTGACAACATCCTCGTGGAGCATCCACATCTCGTTGACCTGCGATGGGAACTCCACGAAGTCGCGGGGGACCGAGGTGCCGGCAAGCGACGCGTACTTTCCGCTGGAGAACATGCCGTGCAGCGCATGGCCGAACTCGTGGAATAGCGTATTCGCCTCATCCATGGACAGCAGGATTGGATCACCTGGCGCAGGCGGGGTGATGTTCAAGGTGTTGGTGACGATCGGTCGTTCTTCCAGGAATGAAGCGGCATCGCGCAGGCTGGTCATCCACGCGCCGCCCTTCTTCGTGTCCCGGGCCAGATAGTCTCCGGTGTAGAGCGCCAAAGGCTTGCCATCGGCGTCGAAGACTTCGAAGACCCGGACGTCCGGGTGGTAGGCAGGCAGGTCGAACCGTTCCTGGAAGGTGATGCCGAACAGCTTGGTAGCCGTCGCGAAGACCCCATCGATGAGCACCCGGTCCAGCTCGAAGTAGTTGCGCAGTGCCTCGGAATCCACCGAATACTGATCACGCAAGACCTGGTTGGAGAAATACTTCCAATCCCACGCGTTGATTTCAGCACCGGCAATCTTGCCCAGTACTTCAGCTTCTTTGCGCGCGTTTGCGGTGGCCACTTGGGTCAGTTCTGCCAGGCGCTCTTCCACCGCCGCGGTAGAGGGAGCGGTGGCTTGGGCAAGCACGGTTTCAGCATGATTGGCGAATCCGAGCAGCGCGGAGCGTTCGGCGCGAAGCTGAGCCATTTCGGCGGCAACGTGAATTGTCGCATTCTCCCCGGTGCCACGACTAATTGATGCGTTGAACACCTTGCGGCGGGATTCACTTGAGGCCAGCGACTCCAAAACCGGTTGCTGAGTTGGCGAAACCAACGTCAGAAGGTAGCCCGACGCGTGGCCTACTTGCTTCGCCGCCTGTGCTGCTGACTCGATGGCTGGACCAGACAGGCCGTCGAGTTCTGCAGCATTCTCGAAGTGCACCGCATGGGCGTTCTGATTCTTCAGCACGAGGTCAGCGAACTGCGTTGAAAGTTCGGCCAGCTTCGCGTTCAGTACCTTCAGGCGATCCTTTTCGGCTTCGCCCAAACCTGCACCGGCCAACTGGAAATTCTTCAACGTTTGATTCGCTAAGCGGGCGTCTTCACCCCGGAGTTCCGCGCAATCCAAGGTTTGTAAACGGGAATACAAGGTTTGGCTTAGGTAGATCTCATCTTCTTGTTCGGACCAGATCGATGAAATCTCAGACTGGATCGCCCGCAGATCTTCCGTGCCATGGGCAGAAATCACCGAGAAGTAGGTCATGAGCGCACGGCGCAGGGTCTGCCCGCTGGCTTCCAAAGCGAGGAAGGTGTTCTCGAAAGTCGGCTCCTGCGTATCGTCAATAATGCGCTGCAGCTCTTCGCGTTGCTCGGCTGCCCCGAGACGAACTGCCTCCACGTAATGCTCTGCAGTGAGCTGGTCGAAGGCTGGCCACTGATAGGGCCTGGTACTGGGAGTCAGAAGAGGGTTTTGCATAGGCCTAGGTTTTCATGGAAAAAGTGATTCAGCTTGCATTTACACCCCGCATATCAAGCTGGGCTAGGCTCGATGCATGCCCCTTCGTGCTCCGTCCGTAATACTTCCGCTTGGAGCAACGCTCATGGCCGCGTTGCTGATTGGCGGCTGCTCTGCAATCCCGAGCAGCAATCAAGAACCAGCAACCCCGCAGTCTTCCGTTCAGTCCTCATCGGATCCGGCTTCAAGTCCAACCGCGGAGGATAGCTCTGCCGCACCGTCGGGTCCCGAAGAACTCTCGCTGATGGTCACCGGAGACGTCTTGCTGCATCCTCAGCTATTGGATGAAGCCGAGAAGGCAGCTGGCGCACAATCGGGCAATGGCGAGGACTACGATTTCAGCCCATTGCTGGCGGGCCTGGCCCCCTATGTCCAGGACGCGGATGTGGCGCTTTGCAATCTGGAGACACCAATTGGTATCCCTCCGTATTCCGGGTATCCGCGGTTCACCGTCCCGGAACAAATCCTCACCGATCTCGAAGCCATTGGCTACGACGGATGCACCACTGCCACCAATCACACGGTCGATGCCGGTACGGCCGGAGTCGAACGAACACTCGATGCGCTGGAGTCCAATGGGCTGTTTGCGACAGGCTCCTACCGCAATGAAAAGGACTCCGAAAAACCGTCCATCCTGGAAACAAACGGGGTGAAGCTCGGGGTAGTAACCAGCACCTATTCGCTTAACGGACTGCCGAAAGCAGCTCACTGGCAGGTCGATACCGGAGTGGATGCGCAGGAGCTGATTACCCGGGGCAAGGAAACGCGCAAGTCCGGAGCGGACATCGTGGTGGCAGCCGTGCACGATGGAGCTGAATACACCACCGAGCCGACCGCCTCGCAAAGAAAACTCGGCCAGGCCCTGGCAGAATCTGGCGTCTTCGATTTCATCTACATGCACCACACCCACTCGGTCCTGCCCATTGAGAAGCACGACGGAACCTGGATCGTCTACGGTTTGGGAAACTCTGTGGCCAAGCATGCAACGCCGACCATTCTCAACCGCGAAGGCATCAGCGTGAAGGCAACATTCACCCAGGACGAACCTGGCGAATGGGAGGTCAGCAACTTGCGGTGGGTTCCGCACCAGTTGTCGAACGGGCCGGTAGCGTGGTGCCAAGTCTTCAACGCTGATGGATGCGTTCCGGAAGCTGATGGGCAAGCGTCCCTGAAGCGCAGTGAAGCCACCGTAAATGCCTATGGCGCCCTTGAGGATGGACTGCAGGCGTGGACGCTGGACTGAGCTAGCTAGCGTCTGGGCCACGCTTCCCATGCACCGTTTGGAGGCAGAATCGCTTGCGCCTTGGCCAGCTGGGCCGGCGATATGTCATCGAGGCCGCCGGATTGCTCACTGAATCCCGTCTCCTTGGCAACGAAAAGATGCACGAGGCGGCCAGCGCCGATATTCAAGGACTCGCCAAATGTTCTGGACACGGCTGCCCCCACCTGGGCTTCCAGTTCCTCGATCATCTCGGGAACGTGTTCATCGCAGGCGTCGCAACCGCAGGTCGGGAAAACCGCGTGGTAAAGCGCACCGAGCTCCAGATGCACCCCGGGAAAGGTCGTAAGGATCATGCCCAATGGAGCGCAGCGCGAATTCACCGGAAGGTTCCGGACAGAACTCACCACGGTGTCCGGCGGAATCCGCAGTTCGGCGGCCAACCCGGGATCTTCGAAGCAGCGCACCTCGAATTGCTCCTGCATCCAGCTCAGCAACGCCCGGGCAACTTGCTGCACTGGGGCAAAACGCTGGGGGTGGGCGGTTACCGAGTAGCTGTCGTCAGCTGCCTGCCCATCCCATCGTTGGCCGTAGGCGATCGGGGTCCCAAGCTCGTCGAAGTACTCCCCGGGGACGTTGTCCGGCCGCTGGTAGCCAAGGAGCATGCCCAGTTCCTCCTTCCGCATCAAAGACCGGCGATCAGTGGATTAATGCCCGAATTCATCTGAATCCGTGAAGGGGCCGACTCCGGTATCCATGGCATCGATGGTGGCCATGTCCTCCGGGCTGAGCTGGAAGCCGAAAATGTCCAGGTTCTCACTTTGCCGGCGCGGATCGGCCGATTTCGGTGCCGCGGCTCGTCCGGACTGGACATGCCAGCGCAGGGTCACCTGGGCGGTGCTCTTCCCATGCGCTCGGGCAATCCGTGCCAGGGCGGGATCCGAAAGGAACCCGGACTTCTTGCGTCCCAAGGGGGAATAGGCCTCGGTGCGCACCCCATGTTCGGTATTGAATGCTTGCCAATCGGCGCTTTGCCGCTCAGGGTCCACCTGGATCTGGTTCAGTGCCGGCACGAGCCCGGCATCGAGGACCTTCTGCAACTGGTAGGGCTTGAAATTCGAGACGCCGGCGGCCCGGATCTTGCCCTCGGCAACGAGCTTGTCCAGCTCAATGAAGGCTTCCACGTAGGTGTTCTGCTGCGGGTTTGGCCAATGGGATGGAACAGGTCCACATAGTCGAGGCCAAGGCGGGACAGGGAGTTGTCCAACGCCTGGCGTACGCCCTGGGCCGAATGCCACATCTTGTTGAACTTGGTAGTGACGAACAATGCATCGCGGTCAAGCCCGCTTAGCGCCAAGGCCTGGCCTACGGCATCCTCGTTCTCATAGTTCTCCGCCGTGTCCACGCGGCGGTAACCCGTATCCAGGGCCGAACGGACCGCGGCAACCGCCTCCTGGCCGCGCAGGGGCCACGTGCCCAAGCCAATGGAAGGCATGCTCACGCCACCGGCAAGTTCGAGGGAAGAAATATCAGCAGTCATGTTCCCGAACCTACCAAGCTTCACAGGCTGCCGGGAGATTGCACCGAAGAATCCGCGACACACCGGGAAACAAAACCGGCGCACGGGGTCCATGGGTTTAACGTTGTTTCGGCGCATTTCCGTGTTGCCAGCCACCGAACACCATGAAGGTTACAACCATGCCGAAAATAGGCGTCCTCGCTCTCCAAGGGGACTTCCGTGAACATCTTGCTTCTCTGGAGCGGCTTGGGCAACCTGCTCAGATGGTGCGCACTGTCGAGGATTTGGCGCAGGTTGACGCGCTGGTGCTTCCCGGCGGCGAGTCCTCGGTGATCGACCGGCTCTCCCGCAACTACGGGCTGGCCGATCCCATCAAGGAACGCATCGCCGAAGGGATGCCGGTCTACGGCTCCTGCGCTGGAATGATCATGCTGGCCGATCGCATCGAGAACCCCGCCATCGCGCGGGATGGCGCGGTCCAGCAAAGCTTCGGCGGCATCGACATGACGGTGAAGCGCAATGCCTTCGGGCGCCAGGTCGACTCGTTCGAGCACCAGCTGGACTTCAACGGGCACACTCTCGAAGCGGTGTTCATCCGCGCCCCGGAAGCCGTGCAACTCGGCCCGGACGTCGAGGTGATCAGCACCGTTCAAGCCGGGCCGAATGACGGACAGGGTAGAATTGTTGCAGTACGCCAGGGAAAATTGTTGGCAACCAGCTTTCACCCGGAAGTCACCGGCAGCACAGCTATCCATCAATTTTTCATCAATCTCACGCGAGGAGACGCTTAAAGCATGTCAGGCCACTCCAAATGGGCAACTACCAAGCACAAGAAGGCTGCGATCGACGCCAAGCGCGCCAAGGCCTTCGCGAAATTCATCAAGGGCATTGAAGTTGCCGCCCGCGCCGGCGGAGCCGACATGGCCGGCAACCCGGCACTGGAACTTGCTGTCAGCAAGGCCAAGAAGAACTCCGTGCCGATCAACAACATCGACCGCGCAATCAAGCGTGGCGCCGGCCTGACCGGTGAGGTCGTCGACTACACCGAGATCATCTACGAAGCACGCGGCCCGCAGGGCTCGGCGCTGCTGATCGAGTGCCTGACCGACAACAAGAACCGCGCTGCCTCCGAGGTTCGCGTGGGCATCACCCGCAATGGCGGCACCGTCGCCGACCCGGGATCGGTGGCCTACCTGTTCAACCGCCAGGGCGTAGTCCGCCTGCCCAAGGGCGAGCTGACCGAAGATGACCTGCTGATGATCGTGCTGGATGCCGGTGCCGACGAGATCCTGGACGAGGACGAGAACTTCGCCATCGTGTGCGATCCTTCGGACCTGCGCGCGGTCGCAGCGGCGCTGGACGAGAACGAGATCGCCTACGAATCCGACGAAATGGAATTCCTGCCGTCGATGAAGGTGGAACTGGATGTCGACGGAGCACGCAAGTTCCTGAAGCTCTACGACGCGCTGGAAGAACTGGACGATGTCCAGGGCATCTACACCAACGCCGACCTGTCCGATGAGGTTCGCGCCGCATTGGACGAAGAGCAGTAGGGCTTGGCCTTACGTGTTGTCGGCGTCGACCCCGGCCTGACCCGTTGCGGTCTTGCCGTGGTCGACGTCGCTGCAAACAGGCAGGTTTCGCTGGTGGACGTCACCGTCGCCGGCACCCCGCCGGGCACCCCGCTCGACGCCCGGCTCTTGACGATCTCCAACGCGATCGAGGCGTGGCTGGACCAGCACCAGCCCGACGTGCTAGCCCTGGAACGCGTGTTCGCTTCGGCGAACGTCTCCACGGTCATCGGCACAGCCCAGGTCACCGGCGTGGTGATCACCGCTGCTGCACGACGGGGCATTCCTGTTGCGCTGCATACGCCGACCGAGGTCAAGGCAGCGGTGACCGGTTCTGGTCAGGCGACCAAGGCGGCGATCGGCAAGATGATTGCCAAGATCTGCCGGCTTGATGAACCGCCCAAGCCTGCCGACGCCGCTGACGCGGTGGCCCTGGCGATCACCCACGGCTGGCGCGGAGCGGCCACCGGCTCGAACGCCTCGGCCTCTGCGGTGCATGCCGGCGGGTCCTCGCAGCTGACAGGTGCTCAGCAGGCATGGATCGCCGCCGAAGCTTCAGCCAAGCGCCGAGCGGTGCGCCGCTAGCCGGCGGCCGGGAAATAACCTCGACCCACCGGGAGACACGGAGGATCGATATTCGTAGGTATCTTCGATAAACTGGGTTCGATCGAACATACATCCCAAGGAGTGGCATGATCAGCTCATTGACCGGCACCGTGCAGGCGGTTGCACTGAACACCGCGGTAATCGACGTTAACGGCTTCGGAATGCTGGTCAACGCCACCCCCGGAACGCTGTCCGGCCTGCATCAAGGGCGCGAGGCGACGGTCTTCACCTCCATGGTGGTGCGCGAGGACTCCATGACCCTCTTCGGCTTCGCCACCGCGGAGGAGCGGGATGTCTTCGAGGTCCTGATCTCCGTGTCGGGCATCGGGCCGCGCACCGGCCTGGCCATCCTGGCCGTGCATTCTCCCGAAGAAGTGCGCATCGCGGCGAACACGAAGGACACCGCCGCATTCACCAAGGTGTCCGGCATCGGCCCCAAGGGCGCCAGCCGCATCGTGCTGGAACTGAACGGCAAGCTGGTCCCGACCGGCGCGCCAGTGGCGCCGGTGTCCGGCGGAGGTACCGCCAGTGTCTGGGAACCGCAGGTGATCGAGGCGCTGACCGGGCTGGGCTGGAGCGAAAAGGATGCAACCAGCACCCTGAAATCGCTGTCCAAGGCCGACCCGGATGTCGTGGCCACCGGCAACGTCGCTGAAATCCTGCGTGCCGCGCTGCGCAGCATGTCCAGCGGAACCCGCGTCTAAGCGGTCTGCGAGAGGATCGACTTTTCATGAATGACTCCACCGGGCTCACGAACGCCGGCAGCGAACCCGAAGAACGGGTTATCGAAGCTGCCCTGCGCCCGCGGAACCTCGACGACTTCGTCGGCCAATCCCGGGTGCGCCAGCAGCTTTCGCTGGTACTCGAAGCAGCCAAGATCCGCGAACGCACCGCGGACCACGTACTGCTCTCGGGTCCGCCCGGGCTGGGCAAGACCACTTTGTCGATGATTATCGCCGCCGAGATGAACGCGCCATTGCGCATCTCATCCGGCCCGGCAATCCAGCACGCCGGCGACCTGGCCGCGATCCTCTCTTCGCTGACCGAGGGCGAGGTGCTGTTCTTGGATGAAATCCACCGCATGTCGCGGCCTGCCGAAGAAATGCTCTACATGGCGATGGAAGACTTCCGCGTAGACATCGTCGTCGGCAAGGGGGCTGGCGCTACCGCGATTCCCCTGGAGCTGCCGCCGTTCACGCTCGTTGGGGCCACCACGCGCGCGGGCCTGCTGCCCGGGCCGCTGCGCGACCGCTTCGGCTTCACCGGGCACCTGGAGTTCTACGCGGTCAAGGAACTCGAGCTGGTACTGCGCCGTTCGGCAATGATGCTGGATCTGAGCGTGACCTCAGCTGCCTTCACCGAGATCGCCGGTCGATCCCGCGGAACCCCGCGCATCGCCAACCGCCTGCTGCGCCGCGTGCGCGACTGGGCCCTGGTGCACAAGCTCGAAGAGATCGATGCCAAGGCAGCAGCTGCCGCCCTGGACATGTACGAGGTCGATGCGCGCGGACTGGATCGCCTGGACCGCGGAGTGCTGGAAGCACTGTGCACGAAATTCGGCGGGGGACCGGTGGGGCTGTCGACCCTGGCTATTGCCGTGGGTGAAGAAACTGAGACCGTCGAAACCGTCGCCGAGCCATACCTGGTGCGCGAAGGATTGATGGGCCGCACTCCGCGAGGGCGTATCGCCATGCCCGGAGCCTGGGAGCATCTGGGATTGGCCATGCCCAAGGATGCCATCTTCACCAGTGCGCAAAGCTATGAAAACGATGAGGATTAGGCAAGCATTACTTCACTGCCCGCGTAAATGGCCTGCCGGTTCACCGTGACCCATTAGACTAAAGACGCCCGACCTGTGCCCATTTCAGGGCACGGTGGGGCGTCTTTGCTGTTTCGCGCCAGAAAATGGCGCAACGGCATCCCAGAATTCCAGATCAAATCGCAACGAATCGTTAGCAGGTAAATACGTGAATCCTCTCGTAATCGCACAGGCCGCTGGTGGCAGCTTCAACCCTTCGCTGATCCTGATGGTGGCCCTGTTTGCAGTGCTGATCTTCATGATGTTCCGTGGCCGCAAGAAGCAGGCCGCCCAGCAGGAGAAGCTGAAGACCAACACCGTTCCAGGCGCCAAGGTGATGACCAACTCGGGAATCTTCGGCACCGTCGTCGGTGTAGACGCAGAGGATCGCGTACAGGTTGAGGTTTCGCCAGGCGTGGTGCTGACCCTGCACCGCCAGGCCATCGCCACCTTCCTGGACAAGGATGCGGCAGCCCCGGCCGCTACCGACGAACCAGCAGCACCCTCCAGCACCACCGAAACCCCGGAAGAGTCCCTGCGTCGCTTGAACGACGAGGGCAAGGACGAGCGCAACGCCTAAGTCCCGGGCAGTATAGCGGTGGCCTGAAGGCTAAGCCACCCGAACCAGAAAGCACATTAGATGTCATCAATCAGACCTGTTAAGCAGGCGCGCAAAGCGTTGCTGTGGTTGCTGGTCGTCTTCATCATCGCAACCGGCGTGTTGGTGGGTGGTGCGGTGAACGGCAAAACCGGATGGGGGCCGAAGCTGGCCCTCGACCTCGAAGGCGGCACCGAGATGATCCTGGCCCCTCGGGTCCAGGGCGACGAGGCGATCAACCAAGAGCAGCTGGACCAAGCGGTGGAGATCATCCGCCAGCGCGTGGACGGTTCCGGTGTCACCGAATCGGAAATCACCACCCAGTCCGGACGCAACGTCGTGGTCTCGATGCCCGGTACCCCGGACCAGACCACCCGCGATTTGATTCAGGCCTCGGCCAACATGGAATTCCGCCCGGTGCTGATCACCGGTGGCTTCGCGGCCACTCCGAAGGAAGACCGCACCCCCAAGGAAGACCTGCCAAAGCCTAGCGGCAAGCCGGAGAATCCATCGGATACCAACTGGATCACCCCAGAGCTGTTCCAGGAGTTCGAAGGCTACGACTGCGAGGTAGAGCTCAAGGATCGCGGTGGCGAAGCCGCCGACCCAGACAAGCCAATGATCTCCTGCGACCGCGAGATGGGCGTGAAGTACATCCTCGGCCCGCAGGAAATCTCCGGTGACATGATCAAGGACGCCTACGCCCAGTTGGCCCGCGGCGTCAATGGATCGGTGACCGGCGAATGGGTCGTCGTTATCGAGTTCAACGCCGAAGGCACCAAGCTCTTCGCAGATACCACCCAGCGTCTGATTGCCCTGCAGGGGTCGCAGAACCAGTTTGCTATCGTGCTTGATGGCGAAACCATTTCGGCGCCAACCACCAATGCAGTGATTTCCGATGGCCGTCCGCAGATTTCCGGCGGTTTCACCCAGGAAAGCTCGCAGGCGTTGGCCGAGCAGCTGAAGTACGGCGCGCTGCCAATCAGCTTCGACATCCAGTCCGAGCGCCAGGTTTCCGCAACCCTGGGGGCTGACCAGCTGACCGCTGGCCTCATCGCCGGCATCATTGGCCTGGTTCTGGTCTTCATCTACTCGCTGTTCCAGTACCGGGCCTTGGGCCTGGTGACCATCGCGTCGCTGCTGGTTTCCGGCGTGCTGACCTACCTCAGCCTGGTCCTGCTCGGCTGGGGCATGAACTACCGCCTGTCGCTGGCAGGCGTCGCCGGCCTGATCGTTGCCATCGGCCTCATCGCCGACTCGTTCATCGTATACTTCGAGCGCGTGCGCGATGAGCTGCGCGAAGGCAGGCCGCTGGCAAGTGCCGTGGATATCGGCTGGAAGCGCGCCAAGCGCACCATTCTGGCATCCAAGGCAGTGAACGTGCTGGCCGCAATCGTGCTCTACATCGTTGCCGTGGGCAACGTGCGAGGCTTCGCCTTCACCCTGGGCCTGACCGCCATCATCGACCTCATCGTCGTGTACGGCCTGACCCACCCGACCTTGGTGCTGCTGGCACGCACCAAGTTCTTCGCCAACGGCCACCCGATGTCGGGCATGGATCCATCGTTGCTTGGCGTCAAGCCGCTGTACCAGGGCGCGGGCAAGGTTCGCCGCTTCGATGAGAATGTTGCGGCAAATCGCGGCAAGAAGAATGCGAAGGCATCGGCTGAGGCAGCGAAGCGCATGACCATTGCCGAACGCCGCCGTGCACAGGCCGAGCAGTCCGCTGGCTCGAACGCGTCTGGCAGCACGCAGGCCAAGGCCCAGGAGGAGAACAATGAATAAGCTAGTCACTTGGGGCAACGAGCTCTACACCGGCAAGCGTTCCTACCCGTTCACTTCCAAGCACCGCTTGTGGTTCCTGATCGCCGGCATCCTGGTGATCCTGTCCATCCTGATCCCGGTGGTCAAGGGCGGATTCAATCTGGGTATCGACTTCCGCGGCGGTTCCGAATTCACCGTTTCGGATGTGCAGAACACGGATATCTCGATTGGCGAAGAGACGGTCAGCTCGGTGGCTTCGGGATCTGAGGCAACGGTGACCAATATTGCTCCGGGCACCATGCGCGTGCAGACCGAGCGTTTGAGCGATGACCAGACCCTGGCCATTGCCGATCAGCTCGCGAAGAACTACGGCGTCAGCAGCGACGAAGTGACCAGCAACTTCATCGGCCCGACCTGGGGCGAAGACGTTTCACGCCAGGCATTGTTTGGCCTGGTCGTCTTCGTGGTCCTGGTGGGCTTGCTGATGGCAGCCTACTTCCGCACCTGGAAGATGTCGCTGGCAGCGATCGTCGGCCTGATGGCAGTGGTGATCGTGACTGGGGGCGTCTACTCGCTGACCGGTTTCGAAATCACGCCGAGCGCGATCATCGGCTTCCTGACCATCCTGAGCTACTCGCTGTATGACACCGTGGTGGTTTTCGACAAGGTCCGCGAAAACACCAAGGACTACACCCAGCAGACCAAGCGCACCTTCGAGCAGCTGGTCAACCTCGCGGTGAACCAGACCCTGGTCCGCTCGATCAACACCTCGGTTGTTGCCGTGCTGCCGGTGGCCGCGATCCTGTTCATCGGCTCCTACCTGCTGGGAGCCGGTACGCTCAAGGACCTGTCCTTGGCGCTGTTCGTCGGCATCATCGTCTCGGCCCTGTCGACCCTGTTCGTCCAGGCACCGATGTTCCACTGGCTGCGCCACAAGGACGAGGACGTGGTTGCGCACGACAAGAAGATGGCAGCGCTCTAACGCAATCTGAAGTCTGGAAAATGGTGCCCCCGGCAGATGCCGGGGGCACCATTTCGCTTAAGCTGGAAGATGCGTAATTAGTTGTCACCGCGCGAACGTGCTATAACGTTTGAACTAAAGAAGGTGTTTTTCAAGTGCACGGCCACCGGTGATCTGGCGGCCCGAAACTACCGATGGATTTGACCGGGCTCCATTCAGGCTTCGGGACAATTCCAACGGCAACGGGAAGGAGCGGGGCATGGCGAATACGCCTAACCTGAACAATTCGAAACGACGCTCTATCTCTCGTTTGGTGCGCTTTGCAGGCCGGGGGAGCACCCCGAGCACATCGCCGACTCTCGAACCGCTGCTGCGCACGGTCAAGTCGAAGCATCCGAAGGCGGATCTGGATTTGCTGGTCCGTGCCTACGAGGTCGCAGAAAAATATCATGAGGGCCAAAAGCGCAAGAGCGGCGACCCCTACATCACGCACCCTGTCGCGGTCGCCACGATCTTGGCAGAGATGGGCATGACCGGTTCGATTCTCGCCGCCGCCTTGCTGCATGACACGGTCGAAGACACCGAGTACTCCCTGGAGTCGGTCAAGAAGGAATTCTCCGAAGAAATCGCCATGCTGGTGGACGGCGTGACCAAGCTGGACAAGGTCACCTACGGCGATGCGGCCCCCGCCGAAACCGTGCGCAAAATGGTCGTCGCAATGTCCCGCGACATCCGCGTGCTGCTGATCAAGCTGGCCGACCGCCTGCACAATGCCCGCACCTGGCGCTACGTCTCGCCGGAATCCTCCTCCCGCAAGGCAAAGGAAACCCTGGAAATCTTCGCTCCGCTGGCACACCGCCTGGGCATGAACACGGTCAAATGGGAGCTGGAGGACCTGTCCTTCGCCGCTTTGCATCCCAAGGTCTACCAGGAGATCGTCCGCATGGTCGGCGACCGCACCCCTGAACGCGAAAAGTACCTTTCATCAATCCGCCAGACCCTTTCGCGCGATCTGGGAGATGTGGCCATCCACGCCTCGGTATCCGGCCGGCCCAAGCACTACTATTCGATCTACCAGAAGATGATCGTGCGCGGCAAGGACTTCGACGACATCCACGACCTGATGGGCGTGCGGATCCTGGTCGACACCGTCAAGGACTGCTACGGCGCGCTGGGCGTCGTGCACGCGGAGTGGAATCCGCTACCCAACCGCTTCAAGGACTACATCGCCATTCCGAAGCTGAATCTCTACCAGTCGCTGCACACCACGGTGATGGGTCCCGAGGGCAAGCCCGTGGAAATCCAGATCCGCACCCATGACATGCATGTGCGCGCTGAATACGGCGTCGCCGCGCATTTCCAGTACAAGCATGGCCAGACCGACAACTCCATGCTCTCTCCGGAGCAGAACATGGATTGGCTGCGGTCTTTGATGGAATGGCAGGCTGATACCGCCGACTCCGAAGAATTCCTGGACGGGCTGCGCTACACCATCAGCTCCGCCGAGGTCTACGTGTTCACCCCGAAGGGCGACATCATGTCCCTTCCAGTTGGGGCAACACCGGTGGACTTCGCCTACTCGATCCACACCGACGTAGGGCACCGCACCATCGGTTCGCGCGTCAATGGCAAGCTCGTGCCCCTGCATACCGAACTCAAGCAGGGCGATGTGGTGGAGGTCTTCACCTCCAAGGCCGAAGGCGCCGGCCCATCCCAGGACTGGCAGAACTTCGTCAAGTCGCCGCGGGCCAAGGCGAAGATCCGCGGCTACTTCTCCAAGGAGCGCCGCGAAGAGGCCATCGAAAAGGGCAAGGAGCTGCTGACCAAGGAACTGCGTCGCAACCAGCTGCCGTTGCAGAAGCTGATGACGCACGATTTGCTCACCGCGGTAGCCAACGAGCTGCACCACACTGACATTTCTGCCCTGTACCAATCGGTGGGCGACGGCCATACCAGTGCGCAAAACGTCATCGAGCATCTAACGGCTCTGATCGGCCCGCCAGAAGCCGAACAGGTCGATGAGGAAGCGGTAATCCACCCGGTCGCTCCTAGCCCGTCTACGGGCAATGAGGCCGGCGTGATCGTCGAAGGCCTGGGCGACGTGCTGGTCAAGCTGGCGCGTTGCTGCACCCCCGTGCCGCCAGACGAGATCCAAGGGTTCGTCACCCGAGGCGCCGGCGTCTCGGTGCACCGCACGGATTGCCTGAACCTGACGCAGCTCGCCCAGCAGCCCGATCGGCTCGTCAACGTCACATGGGCCACCAAGCACCACGGCGTGTTCCTGGTCGAGATCCAGGTCGAGGCGCTGGACCGCAAATCGCTGCTTTCCGACGTGACCCGGATCCTTTCCGAAAGCCACCTGAACATCCTCTCCGCCAGTGTGCAGACCAGCAAGGACCGTGTTGCCATTTCGCGCTTCGCCTTCGAAATGGGCGACCCGAAGTTCCTGAGCCACGTGCTGAACCAGGTGCGGCGGATTGATGGCGTCTACGATGTCTACCGCACCACTGCGGGATCGCGCCGGTAACTTGCCTGGCCGGCCCCGCGGCCTATGCGGCCTGTGCTGTGCCGGAGAAGGACTGCACCAGGCGCAGCGCCCTGGATCGTTCAGGTGACGGATCCTCGCTATCCAGCGCCTGCCGGATCAAATCCAAGTTCAGGTAGGGGTCTGCCAGGGATATGACGGTGCCCAGCACCCGGCTGGCAATGGGCAATGGATCATATTTGGCGCAATCGCAGGCGCTGCGCAATGCCGTGGTGACCTTGAGTCGGCTGCGGAACACCATCTGCGTATCCGGCACCTGCATCTGGGCGAATTCGGCCTTCAGGCCGTGCCCGGGATAAAAGGGCCGATGGTAGTTCTTGGTGTAGACGCACAAGGTGAAGACCGAGGGCAAGAGCCCGTGGATCCAGGCCGCGGTCTGCCGCGCCAGCACGGCATCGCGGTCCAATTCCCGGCCGCAGGCGAAGCCCGCAATGCGGGCACGCACCGAGGCGTTGACTTGGATGCTGCTGGGCAGGAAGTAGTCACCAAGCACCTCGCGCAATAAGCCGTTGGAAGCCATGGCGTCCAACTCATTGCGGGTGAACATCTCGCCGGCGATCCAGAGATCCCCGGGAATGCGCAACGCGGCGGCGCGGGGTCCGGTAGCTGCGGAATTTCTCGTTTCCATAGAGCTACTGAACCAGTCCGCACCGCCGCGTTGGCGGGTTGCAAGCGATCTGTGGATTACTTACTGGAAGTCGGCTGCCGACTTTTCCAAGGTGCTCAGCCACATGCGGCGTGCATCCAGGGCTTCCTGGGCTGCCGCGATCTGCTTGGCATTGCCCTTGGCCTGCGCTGCTGCCAGATCATCTTCCAGAGCGGCGATGGTGTCCTGCAGCTGCGAGAGCATGGAGTTGGAACGGGCCTTGGTCTCCGGGTTGGAACGGCGCCACTGCTCGTCTTCGGCACCCTTGACCGCGTCCTCGACCTGGCGCAGTGCCGACTCGATGCGCTGCAGGTCGTTGCGCGGCACCTTGCCGGCTTCTTCCCAGCGGGTGCGGATCGAATCCAGCTCCTTCTTGGCGGCGGCCAGGTCCTTGATCGGAAGCAGCGCGCGGGCTTCTTCCAGCAGGGCTTCCTTCACCACGAGGTTCTGGGCGTACTCTTCATCGATCTTGGCGTTGGCCGCGGCGCGAGCTTGGAAGAAAACGTCCTGGGCGGCGCGGAAACGGCTCCACAGCTGGTCATCGTCCTTGCGCGAGGCGCGGCGCGACTTCTTCCACTCATCCATGAGCTTGCGGTACTCGGCGGCCGTGGCAGCCCAGTCGGTCGAACCCTGCAGCGCCTCGGCGCGGGCGATCAGTTCTTCCTTCACTTCCTTGGCTGCCGCGTTGGTCGAATCCAGTTGCGAGAAGTACGCGCGGCGGTGGCGGTCGAAGGTGGTGCGAGCCGAACGGAACCGCTTCCACAGCGCATCCTCGGTGGCGCGTGGCAGGCGGACCGAGGAACGCTGCGCGCCCTTCCAGGCATCGAACAGCTCATTCATCGTGGCCGAAGCGGTCTTCCACTGGATCTGCTCCGGGCGCTTGGCGGCCAGCGCTTCGGCCTGCTCGACAATGGCTTCGCGGGCAGCGAGCTGCTCGGCACGCGCCTCGTCGTTGGCCTTGCGCTGTTCGCTGGCCAATGCCTCGACGGCGACGCGGACATCTTCCAGGCGGGATTCCAGTGCCGGGATGTCGCCGACCATATGGCGTTCGGCGACGGTGGCCGAGAGCGCCTGCACAGCCTTGCTGAGCTCGCCGGCCGGGGCCTTGGCGACAACACGCTGCTCCAGCAGCATCAGCTGCGAGAGCGCGTCATCGTATTTGCGCACGAAGTAGCCAAGGGCTTCTTCCTGGGTTGCGTCCGGGTACTGGCCCACGGGCGACTCGGTGCCGTCTATGATAACGAAGACGTGGCCGTCCTCGGTCACGCGGGCGAACTTGGCCGCTTCATCGAGGGGAGTGGTGTGTGCGACGCTTGGCGCTACAACCGGCTTTGCGGCAGGCTTCTGCGCCTGTGGCAAGGGGGTCTTCTGGCTGTCGTCGGATTGCTGACTGGTGGTCACCGCTGAAACTCTTTCACTTTACGAGCACTTGCTTTAGCCAACTCTACCTGTGACCTCCGCTTCTTAGTAAGCCGACGTGCACAGGTTTCTCGGGTTTCGGGCTATAAGATGGGTAGGTAGCCCAATTTGCACTAAGGAGTTTCATGGCACGCAAGGCCTCACTATCAGGTTTCCCGGAATGGCTTCCAGCCGAACGGGCTGTCGAACAGCACGTGCTGGACACCTTGCGCCATGTCTTCGAACTGCATGGATTCGCCAATATCGAGACCCGTGCCGTGGAAACCCGCGCGCAGCTGCTGCGCAAGGGCGAAATCGACAAGGAAGTCTACGGACTGTCTCGCCTGGCCGCCGAGGATGACAAGAACGATCCGAACGCCCTGGCCCTGCACTTCGACCTCACCGTGCCTTTCGCCCGCTACGTGGTGGAGAACGCCGGACACCTGGCTTTCCCGTTCCGCCGCTACCAGATGCAGAAGGTGTGGCGCGGCGAACGCCCGCAGGATGGCCGTTTCCGCGAATTCACCCAGGCAGATATCGACGTCGTGGGCGATGGCGCCCTGCCCTTCAGCTACGACGTGGAACTGGCGCTGACCATCGCAGATGCGCTTTCCGCCCTGCCGATCGGAGATTTCCGCCTGCGCGTGAACAACCGCAAGCTGGCCGAGGGCTTCTACCGCGGCCTGGGCCTGGAGGATCCGGACGCGGTGCTGCGCGCCATCGACAAGCTGGAGAAGATCGGCGACGACGCAGTCGCCAAGATCCTCATCGAAGAAGTCGGCGCCACCGCCGAGCAGGCCGCCGCCGCCCTGGCCCTGGCCAAGATCCGCACCCTGGACACCTCCTTCATTGAGCAGGTCCGCGCCCTGGGCGTGACGCACGAGCTGCTGGACACCGGCCTGGATGAGCTCTCGCAGGTCATCGACGCCGCGTCCAAGCGCGCACCGGGCAAGGTCATGGCCGATCTGTCCATCGCCCGCGGCCTGGACTACTACACCGGCACCGTGTACGAGACCGTGCTGGTGGGCCATGAGTCGCTGGGTTCGATCTGCTCGGGAGGCCGCTACGAATCATTGGCTTCCAAGGGGAAGAAGAACTACCCTGGCGTGGGCCTGTCCATCGGCGTCACCCGCCTGGTCTCGCGCATCCTGGCCGAAGAGGTGGTAACCGCGAGCCGTTCGGTGCCGTCGGTGGTATATGTCACCTTGGCCAACGAGGACTCCTGGCACGAAGCTCAGGATGTCGCTGCGCAGTTGCGCGAGCGCGGTATTGCCTGCGAGGTCGCGGCCAGCGCCGAGAAGTTCGGCAAGCAGATCAAATACGCTGATCGCCGCGGGATTCCGTTCGTGTGGTTCACCCACGCCGACGGCACCCACGAGGCCAAGGACATTCGCTCCGGCGAGCAGGTGACCGCCGATCCGGCCACCTGGATGCCGGCCGAAGCAGATCTGAAGATCGCCATCAGCTAGTTTCAGGGCTTTGCCGCCCGCCCGCGTACCAGCAATGGTGCACTAAACTTCATGGGAAGAAACTTTCCACACAAACCGAAAGGATCGTAGTGCTACGCACTCATCAGCTGGGCGTCTTGAACGCCGAGCACATTGGACAGCAAGTCACCCTCACCGGCTGGGTCGCACGCCGCCGTGACCACGGCGGAGTCGCCTTCCTGGATTTGCGCGACGCCTCGGGCGTGGCCCAGGTCGTCGTGCGCGATGAAGAGGACTTCCACCCGCTGCGCAATGAGTTCGTCCTGCAGATCACCGGCAACGTCGAGCGCCGCCCGGAAGGCAACGAGAACCCGAACCTGCCAACCGGCGAGATCGAGGTCATCGCGGACACCGTGACCGTGCTGAACACCGCCGCTCCGCTGCCTTTCCAGGTTGATGAGCACGTCGAGGTCGGCGAAGAGGCGCGCCTGCGCCACCGCTACCTTGATCTGCGCCGCCCGACCCCGGCACGCAACATCCGCCTGCGCTCCGAAGCCAATCGCGTCGCCCGCAACCTCCTGCACGATGAGGGCTTCATCGAAATCGAGACCCCGACGCTGACCCGCTCCACCCCGGAAGGCGCCCGCGACTTCGTCGTGCCTGCACGCCTGACCCCGGGCTCCTGGTACGCGCTGCCGCAGTCCCCGCAGCTGTTCAAGCAGCTGCTGCAGGTTGGCGGCTTCGAGAAGTACTACCAGATCGCCCGCTGCTACCGCGACGAGGACTTCCGCGCGGACCGCCAGCCGGAGTTCACCCAGCTGGACATCGAGGCATCGTTCGTCGAGGAAGACGACATCATCGCGCTCGGCGAGAAGCTGGTTACCGAACTGTGGAGCCTGATCGACGTCCAGGTGCCGACCCCGATCCGCCGCATGGCCTACTCCGAGGCGATGGCCAAGTACGGTTCGGACAAGCCGGACCTGCGCTTCGGCCTGGAACTGACGGAGATGACCGAGTACTTCGCGAACACCTCCTTCAAGGTGTTCCAGTCCGAGTACGTCGGCGCCGTAGTCATGCCTGGCGGCGCATCCCAGCCACGCCGCACCCTGGACGCCTGGCAGGAATTCGCCAAGCAGCGCGGTGCCAAGGGCCTGGCCTACGTGCTGATCAAGGAAGATGGCGAGCTGGCAGGCCCAGTGGCCAAGAACCTGTCCGACGAGGAGAAGGCCGGCCTGGCCGCGGCCACCGGCGCCTCTGCTGGCGACTGCATCTTCTTCTCCGCCGGCAAGAAGAACGAATCCCGCGCGCTGCTTGGCTCGGTCCGTGTCGAGATCGGCCACCGCACCGGCCTGATCAAGGACGGCGACTGGGCCTTCGTCTGGATCGTTGATGCACCGATGTTCGAAGCCGCTTCCGACGCTGTCGCTTCCGGCGACGTGGCAGTGGGTGCCGGTGCCTGGACCGCTGTGCACCACGCGTTCACCAGCCCGAAGCCTGAGTTCATGGATACCTTTGACACCGATCCTGGCTCGGCCCTGTCCTATGCCTACGACATTGTCTGCAACGGCAATGAAATCGGCGGCGGCTCGATACGTATTCATCAGCGCGACGTGCAGGAGCGTGTCTTCAAGGTCATGGGCGTGACCCAGGAGCAGGCCGACACCCAGTTCGGCTTCCTGCTCGAGGGCTTCAAGTACGGCGCCCCACCGCATGGCGGCATTGCCCTGGGCTGGGACCGCGTGCTGCAGCTGCTGACCAACTCGGAGTCCATCCGCGACGTCATCGCGTTCCCGAAGACCGGTGGCGGCTTCGATCCGCTGACCCAGGCTCCTGCGCCAATTACCCCGCAGCAGCGCAAGGAAGCCGGCATCGACTTCAAGCCGGAGAAGAAGAAGGCTGAAGAGGGCGATAAGGCTGAAGCAGATGCCAAGTAGCACCTGCTGAAATCTTTTCTAGAGGGCTGGGAACACTCCATCAAAGAGTTTTCCTGGCCCTCTTCGTTTGCTCTAGGGTCTCGCGGTATATCGCAGTGATGCTTATATTGGCCACATGAGAGATTTTGATGTCTTTCCTGACACCTCCGGTGGTTTCGATTTCCTCCTCGACGGTGTTTTCCTAGGAGATATGGTCGCCGATGCTTGTGGGGAGCGGCCGCCTTACATTTCGTTGCTGCGTCGAAGCTTGTCTGGCGCTGGGCTAGGCGAACAGTTCGCCAGACTCCTCGGGCTGCAGCCGGGGCCCTACTATCCAACAAGAATTTGGCTATATTTTTGCTCTGAGTGCTTCGACGAAGGATGTGGCGGTATCAGCGCTAATATAACGTTTTCCGATTCGCTAGTAGTCTGGTCCAAATTTTCGTTTGACTCCGAAGCTGAAGACGGGGAGAGAGAACAAGAGCTCCTGGACGAAGAGGACCAGCTTTCTGCAATTCCGGACCTCGTGTTTGATCGTCAACAATACGAGAAAGTGTTGAACAACCTAAAAGTAGAACTTTCGAAACCGCTTTTGCCGCTAGCTCGATTCATTGACAGTAGGGGACTTCGACCACGATTGCGCAAGAGGTAGTAAGAAGCTGCCGAAGTTGAGTGGAATTTTTGTTGCTCCACCTATCGAACGACATCTGGGATTAGGCCTGCCTCCAGCAAATTTCAGGTGCGGCGCATAGGATGGACATGCCGGGCTTCCGGCGTGTTCGTGCCCTGCCAGTATGCAACAACTAGCTTGAACCACCTTTAGAGTTCGCTAAGCGGTACCATCCAGCTGCGCATCCACGATTCCACGCCGGAGCCCGGCACTTTGTTGCATTGAGTCAAAAACTAAACTAGGTTGAAAACTGACCTAGTAACGCAACGCGAGGAAACGTCTGATGAGCGCACACCAGGAAACGAGTGCATCCGCACTGATCATTGATGCCTATGCACCCGAAGATCGGGAATGGGCAGAGCAATTCCATGCGGCTCTCATACTTGCCGATGCCAGCGAAGAGCAGTGCACGCAGGAATTATCTGCGCAGCTCGAATCCATTCAATCCAGTGGACACGGCGCCGAAGAACTGCTCGGAAACGGTTGGCTCTTTGGCAAAGAGCGCGCCCGCGAAATCAAGAGTCCGGAGCAACTTGCCCTTGATGATCTGCCGGTAGACAGCTTCCGCACCTTGAATCAGGGATTCGGTTTTCTCATGGGCGCCATGGCGATCGGATTCGGGACCTGGATTGCAATCAGGGATGGATGGCTTCATCAAAGTTGGTTGTACTGGCAGCTAGCCGCTTTCATCGCTGGTGGTTCCATCGCACTGATTGGCACAGGCTTCGCCTACCTGAGAATGGCCGCGCGTTTCAGGAGCGCATGGCGCTTATTAGTGATCGGCATTCCTGCCACAGCGCTAGTCGTAGCTCCGATTCTCATGGTGGCGGGGGACCATGACGTGATCCCCATGTGGAATTTTGTGGTCCCGGCACTGGGCCTTCTCCTTGCAGCCGGCGTGTTCTTCCTTCCCGAAACTGGAAAGGTGACAGCATCTGATACAGAAATCGCCAGCGAGTACCGCGATCCAGAGGCGTGGTTCGCGCAGGCGCAGAGAATTCTGCGTGGCCGGTACGGGTTCAGCAAATGCGAGGTAGGCAGTGCGCTGGCCGATGCCAAGCAAGATTGGCTGGTTGCCAAAGAGGCAGGTCGACCAGTTGACGTCCTCGTGGATTTAGGCACCCCCAATGAATTTTCCATCATGGTAGCCCCGAGCAACACTGCGGCAATACGCAGGCGTTGGTATTTGAAGAACTGTGCCTTCTTGGCGTTATTCGCTTTCTATCTGATCGGACGCATCGAGCTGCTACTGACCGAAGGATTCGCTTGGTGGGATGCCAGCCTAGGCATTTTGTGCCTCCTGCTAATCGCCTTCTATCTGACCAGATTGCTGCCGTCGAAGCGCGATGCGCACGTCCGCGAAAAGCATCTGGCGCTGCAGCAATCCGCTGAAGCAGTTGCGGAACGACGGGACAATATCTAGTGCATGCAAAAGGTCTTGCTAGTTCTCCGCACGCTGCAAAGAAGGGTTGAGGATGGGCACAGGTTCACGATTTCCGGCTAGTTGGCAACGTGCCATGCTGCCCATGCTCCTGCTTGACCAGCTCGCAGCTGGCCCTGCTCACGGCTATGCCATTTCCAAGGCACTTGAGGGCAGGGGACTCGACCCGCTCAAGGGTGCGACTCTGTATCCCGCCCTGGGCAAGCTCGAGGCATCAGGATGGGTAAGTACCATGTGGGAAGAAGGCCAGAGCGGTCCCGGGCGCAAGGTCTACGAACTGACCAGTTCGGGGAAGGCAGAACTTGACGAGCAGAAACGGCTATTCAGCCAATTCGCGCAACTGGCTGTGGGCGGCTGAAACCTACGGGCGATGCAATTAGGCCAGATCGGCCGAATCCACGATCACCGTGAAAGGCCCGGAATTCACCAGCGACACATTCATCATCGCCCCGAACTTCCCGGTCTCCACGTGGGCCCCCAGCTCCCGCAGGTAGGACACGAAGTACTCGTAGAGCGGTTCGCTCACCGGGCCCGGCGCGGCATTGGACCAGGACGGGCGCCGGCCCTTGCGCACCGAGCCGTAGAGCGTGAACTGGCTGATCACCAGCAGCGGAGCGGCAGAGGACTCTGCACTGGATTCGTCCTTCAAGATCCGCAGCCGCCAGATCTTCTCCGCAACCTTGCGCGCCGTTGCTTCATCATCGTCATGGGTGACCCCCAGCAGGATCACCAGCCCGGGGGAAGCGAGACGGCCTACGATCTCCCCTTCGATTTCGACGTGGGCGGTGCTGGCGACCTGGACGACGGCGCGCATGGAGCAAGTCCTTTCAAGAGGCGGTGTGTGAGTGCGACGACGTGTTGGCTTGCGCCGCGCGACTACCAGAGTATCGGTAGGCTTAGGGGGTGAGCGATTTGTTCGATTCCTTGTCCGATGATCAGCACGATGGGAGCACCTCCCAAGTCAACCGGCCGCGTCCGCCGCTGGCGGTTCGCATGCGCCCTCGATCCCTGGACGAGCTGGTTGGCCAGCAGCACCTCTTGGGTCCCGGCTCTCCGCTGCGCCAGCTCGCCGAGCATCCGGAAACCGGCCTGGCAGGCCCGGCCAGCGTGATCCTCTACGGCCCTCCGGGGATCGGCAAAACCACCATCGCCCACGTGATCGCCCGCGCCACCGACCGCAAGTTCGTCGAGCTCTCCGCGATCACCGCAGGCGTCAAGGACGTGCGCCGGGTCATCGAACAGGCGAAGGACGACCGAGATCTGCGCGGGATCACCACCGTCTTGTTCCTCGATGAGATCCACCGCTTCAACAAGGCCCAGCAGGATGCCCTGCTGCCCGGCGTGGAGAACCGTGTTGTCGTCCTAGTAGCCGCGACGACCGAAAACCCTTCCTTCTCGGTGATTTCTCCGTTGCTCTCGCGCTCCTTGCTGCTGACCTTGCGCCCGCTGACCGACGGCGACCTGTCCACCTTGCTCGAGCGTGCTGTAGCCGACGAGCGCGGCTTCGATGGACAAGTGATCCTGGACGACGAGCAGCGCGAGGCGATTGTCCGCCTGGCCCAGGGCGATGCGCGCCGCTCGCTCACCGTGCTGGAGGCCGCCGGCGCGGTCGCCTGGAACGCCGCCGGGAAGGATGTCGCACCGCCGGTGCACATCACCGCAGGCCATGTGCAGCTGGCCATGGACCAGGCGGTACAGCGCTACGACAAGGATGGCGACCAGCATTACGACATCATCTCCGCGTTCATCAAGTCCATCCGCGGCTCGGATGTGGACGCTGCCCTGCACTATCTGGCCCGCATGCTCTCCGCAGGGGAGGACCCCCGCTTCATCGCCCGCCGGCTGATGATCTCGGCCTCGGAAGACATCGGCATGGCCGATCCCACCGCGCTCCCGCTCGCGGTCGCCGCCGCCCAGTCGGTTCAGCTCACCGGCATGCCCGAAGCGCGGATCATGCTTGGCCAGGCGACAGTGCATCTGGCCACCGCTCCGAAGTCCAACGCCTCCTACAACGCGATCAACGCCGCCCTGGCCGATGTGTCCGAAGGCAAGGGCTCGCTGGTACCCGACCACCTGCGCGACGCGCATTATCCAGGTGCCAAATCGCTGGGCCACGGGGTGGGCTACATCTACTCGCACGATGCGCTGCATTCCATCGCTACCCAGCAGTACCTGCCCGATGACCTGGTGGGCACCAACTATTACACGCCCACCAATAACGGCGCCGAAAAGACCCTTGGGTCCCGCCTGGCCCGCTTGCGCGAGATAATCCGCGGCAAGGATCCGCTGCGCTCCAAGGGCAAGCGCTAAGTGTGCGCTAGGACTCAGCGAAAGCAACGGCGTTTTCGTGTAAACTTGATCTTTGGCTGGCAAGCCTCGCCTGTGCATTCGAGTGATCGGCTGCACAGCGAGGTTGAAGTGAAGCAGGGACGCGACGCCCACACACTCTCCCTCCTGGAGGCCAGTAGATACCGTCGCTAATCGAAAGGGACACACCATGGCTAACGCCCGTGCCCGCCGTACCGTACGCCTCTCGCGTGCGCTCGGCCTTGCATTGACTCCAAAAGCTGAAAAGTACATGGAGCGCCGTCCATACGGTCCAGGCCAGCACGGCCGCGCCCGTAAGAAGCAGGACAGCGACTACGCAGTACGTCTGCGCGAAAAGCAGCGTCTGCGTGCCCAGTACGGCATCCGCGAAGCTCAGATGCTGAGCGCCTTCAAGGAAGCTAAGCGCCTCGGCGGCGAGACCGGCGGCAACCTGCTGGCTCTGCTCGAGTCCCGTCTGGATGCCCTGGTTCTGCGTGCAGGCTTCGCCCGCACCATCCAGCAGGCTCGCCAGATGGTTGTACACCGCCACATCCTGGTCAACGGCCAGCGTGTAGATCGTCCGTCCTTCAAGGTGCAGCCGGGTCAGCTGATCCACGTGCACGAGAAGAGCGAGAAGATGGTTCCATTCCAGATGGCTGCAGCCGGCGAGCACGCAAAGGTGCTGCCAGCTGTTCCTGCTTACCTGGACGTGAAGCTGGAAGCCCTCCAGGCGACCTTCGTGCGCACCCCAGAGCGCGCCGAAATCCCAGTGACCTGCGAAGAGAACCTCGTGGTCGAGTACTACGCACGCTAAATCCGTGCGCTAGTTCCAAGCCCGCAGCCGGAAACGGTTGCGGGCTTGTCGCTTAACTACCTATCTCGGCTCTGACTTCGATAAGGTGGACTGGCACCAAAAACCCAAAGCAGAAGAGGAAGCACATGTCGGGTTCGGATATTGCAGGGCTCATCGCCGCCGGCGCGTTTGTCGTACTAGTTGTGCTGCTGGCAGTGCCGATCATCAAGTTGGGCAAGGTGTTCGACGAGCTGCGCAAATCGATCAAGGACCTGGCTGACGGAACCACTCCGTTGATCGGCGAAGTCGCGACCACCGTTGCGACCACCAATGACCAGCTCAAGAAGGTCGACGTCATCACCAGCAACGTTTCTGACACCACCGCCAACGTTTCCGCGCTGTCCTCGCTGATAGCAGCCACCGTTGGCAAGCCGCTGATCAAGGTTGCAGCATTCACCGAAGGCGTTAAGGCTGCCATGAACACCAAGCCAAGCGGCAAGGCACGCCGCAGCCGCTAAGCAGGCAACGCTGTTTGATCGAACACGTATCGGCGTGCTGAATAGGATACGGCCATCTGGTGGCCGCCAAGGAGACTAGAATGAAAAAGCTCTTGTGGGTTTCGATTGGAGTGGGCGTTGGCGTGCTCGCGTCCAAGAAATACGCTGAAGTTTCGTCCGGGGCGGCGCTGAACCGCCAGGTCGGCAAGTACGCCGACCGCGCCTCGGAATATTGGGAAGCCTTCCGCCAGGGAATGAGCTCCCGCGAAGAAGAATTGCGTTCCGCCTTGAGCGTGGACGCCGCTAAGTGAAGGGATCATCCGTAACACGATGAAAACGCAGGAAATTGCCCGTCGTTGGGTCGACTTTTTCGTCTCGAAGGGCCATGCCGCGGTGCCGAGCGCCTCGCTGGTCTCGGCCGACCCTTCGCTGTTGTTCACGGTGGCCGGCATGGTTCCGTTCATCCCTTACCTCACCGCGCGCGAAGAGCCTCCATATTCCCGTGCCACCTCGGTGCAGAAGTGCATCCGCACCGGTGACATCGAAGAGGTCGGCAAGACCGCCCGTCATGGCACCTTCTTCCAGATGTGCGGCAACTTCTCCTTCGGCGACTACTTCAAGAAGGAAGCCATCCACTTCGCCTGGGAGCTGCTGACCAGTTCCGTCGAGGACGGCGGCTACGGCCTGGACAAGGACCGCCTGTGGGTCACCGTCTACGAAGACGGCGACGAGAAGGACCTCGAGGCCCGCCGCATCTGGGAAGAAGAGATCGGCATGCCTACCGAGCGCGTTGTCGGCACCGGCAAGGAAGACAATTACTGGAACACCGGCCAGCCCGGCCCCGGCGGACCATGCTCGGAGATCTACTACGACCGCGGCCCGGCCTACGGCGTCGAAGGCGGCCCCGCCGTCGACGAGACCCGCTACGTGGAAATCTGGAACCTGGTGTTCATGCAGTACCGCCTCTCGGCAGTACGCTCCAAGACCGACTTCGACGTTGCCGGCGAACTGCCCAAGCGCAACATCGATACCGGCCTGGGCCTGGAGCGCCTGGCGATGATTCTGCAGGGCGTCGAGAACATGTACGAGACTGACCAGGTCCGTCCGGTCCTCGACAAGGCAGCCGAACTGGCCGGCGTCACCTACACCTCCACCGAGGATCCTGCCGACCCGAACCACGCCACCGACGTGCGCCTGCGCATGATCGCCGACCACATCCGCTCCTCGCTGATGCTGATCTCCGACCAGGTCACCCCGGGCAACGAAGGCCGCGGCTACGTGCTGCGCCGGCTGATCCGCCGCGCCGTGCGCGCCATGCGCCTGATGGGCGTGGACACCGAGGTGCTCCCTGAGCTGCTTCCGGTCTCGCGCGACGCCATGAAGGGCGTCTACCCGGAGGTCGAGGCCGATTTCGAGCGCATCGCCCGCATCGCCTACGCCGAGGAACGCGCCTTCCGACGCACCATCGCTTCGGGCACCACCCGCCTGGACGAGGCGCTGAACCACGCCAAGGAGGAAGGCAAGAACCTCTCCGGCGACGACGCCTTCACCCTGCACGACACCTACGGCTTCCCCATCGACCTGACCCTGGAGATCGCCGCCGAGGCTGGCCTGTCCGTCGACGAGTCGCGCTTCCGCGAACTGATGAACGAGCAGCGCACCCGCGCCCAGAAGGACGCCAAGGCCAAGAAGGCCGGCCACGCCGACCTGTCGGTGTACAACAAGCTGGCCGAGGCCGGCAACGTGCACTTCACCGGCTACGACACCCTCGAAGGCGAATCCTCCATCCGCGGCATCATCCGCGATGGCCAGGTCGTGCCGTTCGCCGAGCAGGGCCAGGAAATCGACCTGGTGCTCAACGAAACCCCGTTCTACGCCGAATCCGGCGGCCAGGCAGGCGACAGCGGCCTGATCACCGGCGACGGATTCGTGCTGGAAGTCACCGACGTGCAGGCCCCGGTCAAGGGCCTGAGCGTCCACAAGGTCATCGTGCGCGAAGGCGAACTGCCTGCCGAGGCACTGGTGCGCACCCAGGTCGACGCCGTGCGCCGCCGCTCCGGCGAGCAGGCGCACTCGGCTACCCACCTGGTGCATGCCGCCCTGCGCGAGCTGCTTGGCCCGACCGCCACGCAGGCCGGCTCCTTCAACAAGGCAGGCTACCTGCGCTTCGACTTCTCCTGGGCCGAGGCGCTGTCCGCTGCCGCGCGCAGCGAGGTCGAAGAGGTCGTCAACCTTGCCATCGCCGCCAACCACCAGGTCATCACCAACGAGATGGCGCTGTCCGAGGCGAAGAAGCTGGGCGCGATGAGCCTGTTCGGCGAGAAGTACGCCAACGACGTGCGCGTGGTGGAGATGAACGGCGCCTGGTCGCGCGAGCTGTGCGGCGGCACCCACGTGGACACCACCGCCCGCATCGGCCAGCTGACCCTGCTCTCCGAGGCTTCGGTGGGTTCAGGCAACCGCCGAGTCGAGGCGCTGGTGGGCATGGAAGCCTTCCGCCACGGTGCCGCCGAGCGCGCTCTGGTCTCCGAGCTTTCCGGCCTGTTCCGCGTGCCATCCAGCCAGGTCTCCGAGCGCGTCAACGACACCGTTGCCAAGCTCAAGGCCGCTGAGAAGCAGATTGCCGAACTCAAGAACCAGGCAATGCTGGCCCAGTCCGCGGCGCTGCTGCAGAAGGTAGTCACCATCGGCGGCACCCGCCTGCTGGCCCACAACGCCGGAGAGGTCGACTCCGCCGATGCGCTGCGCACCATGGCGCTGGACCTGCGCGGCAAACTAGGCTCCGAAGCCGCAGTCATCGTGCTGATCGGCGTGTCCAACGGCCGTCCGCTGGTGCTGGCGGTCACCAACGAGGAGGCCCGCGCAAACGGCTTCAAGGCCGGCGCCCTGGTCCGCACCGCAACCGGCGTGCTCGGCGGCGGTGGCGGCGGCAAGGACGACATGGCCCAGGGCGGCGGCCAGGACGCGTCGAAGATCGACGACGCGCTGGCTGCCATCCAGGCGGCACTGGCCAATGGCTAATGCCGCTCTCGGCGTCGACGTGGGCCTGGCCCGCGTCGGCGTCGCCGCATCCGATCCCTCGGGAATCCTCGCCACTCCGGTGATGACCCTGCGCCGGGATGCCAAGAAGAATTCGGATCTGCGGATGCTCTTGCGCATCATTGCCGATCGCGGCGTCACCGAGGTCTTCGTCGGGGAGCCGAAATCGCTGGCCGGCAACTCGACCGAATCCACCAAAATGGCACGTGACTACGCGATTGCCTTGGCGGAAGAAGCCGCAAGCGCTAATATCGAGCTTGAGGTTTTCCTGGTCGACGAACGCCTGAGCACCGTCAACGCGCATCGGTCGTTGCACGCCTCGGGCAAGAAGATGGCAGAGCACCGCAAGGTCGTCGACCAGGTCGCAGCCACCGAGATCCTGCAGCAAGTGCTGGAAATGCGTCGCAACAACGTCCGCGTGCAAGCCAGCCGGATTGTGCTGCGCTAGCCCACCACCGCTAGTGCTCCACAACGACCCGAGAGATGAGAGTTGATGCGAGAAGAAGCCCGCCACGAACGGCAACGCGAAACGCATCGCGCGCTATATGAACGCTTTGCCGCCGGAACTGGCGTGCCGATCGCACAACCCTCTGAACCGGAACTGGCCGGCGCCGAGCACTACCGCGAATCGCTAGCGGCCACCGCGGAACCCGGCGCTTCGGGCGGGGAAGACACCCACACCAGGTTCGTCCCCGCCCAAGCGGCCGCTGACCCCGAAATGCAGGAATCCGACGATCCTGCAGACGCCAAGGATGAGGACTACACCGGGGAAACGCACGCCGTACAGCCGGCAGTTGTCTTCGGCGACGAGCCGCAGGACGAGCAAGCCGCGGCCCACAAGGCCCAGCGGCGCAAGCGCACCAAGCGCAAGCGCAACCTGGTGATGCTGGCCACCGTCCTGATCTTCGCGCTGGTGGTCTCCGGCTCGGTCTTCTTCGTCAAGTCCGTGCTCAAGCAGTTCAACCCCGACGATTACCCGGGCCCGGGCGGGGCCACAGTGGAATTCACCGTGGAAGATGGCTGGGGCGTGAACATCATTTCGCGCAAGCTCGAAGAGCTCGACGTCGTCTCCGACGATGGCCTGTTCTCCGACGCCGTCGCCAACTCCGATGCGCAGAACAAGCTGATCCACCCCGGCACCTACCTGCTCAAGAAGCAGATGCCGGCGGCCGACGCTGCGGAGCTGCTCATCAACCAGCGTCCGGACAAGGTCTTCTATTTCGCGCTGAACGCCAATATGCGCATGGATGCCGCGATCAAGGAGATCGCCAAGGGCTCGGGCCTGAAGGAGAAGGACCTGCAGGCGCTGGCCAGCAAGCCGCAGGAGTTCGGCCTGCCCGACTCGGTGACGAACCTCGAAGGCTGGCTGCACCCGGGGGAGTACCGCTTCCCGCTGGAAACCAGCGCCAAGGAAGTGCTGGCCGAGCTGGTCAAGGCCACCAAGGTTTCCCTCGAGCAGGCGGGCATTACCGACCTCGACGAGGGCTACCGCATCCTGAAGATCGCCTCGATCCTGCAGGCGGAAGCGCGCACCCCGGACTACGCCACGGTCGCCGGAGCGATCGAGAACCGGCTGGATCCGGGCAACCGCGAGACGCACGGGCTGCTGCAGGTCGACTCCGCGGTGATCTACGGGCTGGGCCGCTACTCGCTGCAGTTCAGCGCGCAGGAGAAGCAGGACGCGTCGAACAAATACAACACCTACGTGCACAAGGGCCTGACGCCAACTCCGATCGGCTCGCCAGCGAATCCCGCGATCGAGGCCGCCGCCAATCCGGAAGACAACGGCTACTACTACTGGGTGACCGTCAACATCGAAACCGGCGAGACCAAGTTCGCCTCGACCTACGAAGAGCACCAGCGGTACAAGGCCGAATTCGACGCCTGGTGCGACGAGCATCCAGACGTCTGCTAGCGCAAGCCCGCGAACGAAAGACGCGTTGCCGCCCCCAGGGCCGGGCAATTACCAGCAGGAAGTCCATCAAGAAAATGAAGCAGGCAGCCGTCCTCGGCCACCCCATCAGCCACTCCAAATCGCCGGTGCTGCACCGCGCCGCCTACCAGCTGCTCGGCGCGCCGATCAGCTACAGCGCGATCGACATGGAACCGGGCCAGGCTGCCGGGCATGCAGCCGCGCTGCGCGCAGGCAACTGGGCCGGCTGCTCGGTGACCATGCCGCTGAAGGACGCATTCGTGCCATTGATGGACGACCTGTCCGCACGCGTGCAGCGCCTCGGCGCGCTGAACACCATCGTGGTCCGCGACGACGGCACCCTCTACGGGGAAAACACCGACGTCGACGGCCTGGTCCAGGCCCTCGCCGATTTCGGGCTCGACCAGTGCGCGCAGGCGATGATCCTGGGCTCGGGCAACACCGCGCTGGCAGCCATCGAGGCCGCCGCTGAAGTCGGCGTGCGCCAGCTGGAGCTTGTCGTGCGCAGCGCCGCGCGGGCCTCCCGGGCCACCGGATTGGCCGACCAGCTGGGAATGGAAACGACCGTCCACGAGATTTCGGGAATCGACCAGGCAGTGGCCGCGACACTGAACGATATCCCGCTCGTGTTCTCCACGCTGCCGCCGCGTGCGGCCGACGACTGGGTGCCGGTGATCGGCGCAGGCAGCGGCATCCTGCTGGATGTGGCCTACGACCCGTGGCCCTCTGCCTTGGCACAAGCATGGCAAGGCACCGTAATCTCCGGTATCCACATGCTCGTGCACCAAGCCGTGGAACAAGTGCGATTCTTCAGTGCCGGAGCCTGGCAGGAATCGCGCCGAGTGGACGTCACAAATGCGATGTATGACTCTTTGGGTCTGGCCCGACACCAGTAATCGGTTCGTGTCATGGCAAAATAGATGACATGTTGCGTTGGTTGACCGCGGGCGAATCGCATGGCCCGGCACTCGTTGGAATTCTTGAAGGCCTACCCGCCGGAGTATCGGTGGATAGCGAAGCAGTGCGGGAGGCACTGGCACGCCGCCGTCTCGGCTATGGCCGCGGCGCGCGCATGAAATTTGAAAAGGACCAGGTCACCTTCCTCGGTGGCGTCCGCCATGGCAAGACACAGGGCGGCCCGGTAGCCATCGAAATCGGCAACACCGAATGGCCCAAGTGGGAACGCGTGATGAACGCCGATCCGGTTGATCTGGATGAGCTGGCCTCGCTGGCGCGCAACGCGCCGCTGACCCGCCCGCGTCCGGGCCACGCCGATTTCACCGGCATGCAGAAGTACGGCTTCGAGGACGCCCGCCCGATCCTCGAGCGCGCCAGCGCCCGCGAAACAGCGGCCCGCGTCGCACTGGGCACGGTGGCCTCGCGTTTCCTCAATGATTTGGGCATCCAGCTCGTCTCGCACACCACGGCCGTTGGCGCCGTGGCCGCACCGGCCGATGCACCGCTGCCCACCGCAGCCGATGTCGCCGCCCTGGACGCCGACCCGCTGCGCTGCTTCCACCCCGAGACCAGCGTAGCCATGGTCGCCGAGGTCGACGACGCCCACAAGGCAGGGGAGACCCTGGGCGGCGTCGTCGAGGTCCTCGCCTACAACCTGCCTCCAGGCATCGGCTCCTACGTGCACTGGGACCGCCGCCTGGACGCGCGCCTGGCCGCCGCCCTGATGGGCATCCAGGCCATCAAGGGCGTCGAGGTCGGCGACGGCTTTGCCACCGCCGCGCGCCGCGGTTCGGCCGCGCACGATGAGATCGTGCACGCGGAAGACGGCAGCATCAAGCGCAACTCGAACCGCGCCGGCGGCATCGAGGGCGGCATGAGCATCGGCGAGGTGCTGCGCGTGCGCGCCGCCATGAAGCCGATCGCCACCGTGCCCCGCGCCCTGCGCACCGTGGACACCGCCACCGGCGAGGACACCACCGCGCACCATCAGCGCTCGGATGTCTGCGCCGTGCCGGCTGCCGGCGTGGTCGCCGAGGCCATGGTCGCTCTGGTGCTGGCCCAGTCCCTGCTGGAGAAGTTCGGCGGCGATTCGGTGGCCGAGACCAAGCGCAATATCGAGTCCTACCTGGCCAGCATCCCGGGCAATCTGGGTTCGACCGGCGTCTAGGAAGCACGCTTCAATGATCTACCTCATTGGTCCGATGGCCAGTGGCAAGTCCACCGTGGGCAAGTCACTGGCCACGGCCCTTTCTACCAGCTTCGCGGATTCCGACGCGGCCATCGTCGCCCACCACGGAACCATCGCGCAGATCTTCGCCGAACATGGCGAAGCGCATTTCCGCGACCTGGAAGTCCAGGCGCTGTGCCGGCTGCGCACCGGTGTGGTCGCCACCGGCGGAGGCGCGGTGCTGCGCGAGGAGAACCAGCAGCTGCTCTCGCGCGGCACGGTAATCTACCTGGAACTCGGCGAACAGGCTGCCGCCGAGCGCATCAAGGGCGACGGGCACCGCCCGCTGCTGGCTGGTGACGAAGCCCTCAAGAGCTGGATCGCCGTCTACGAAAAGCGCCGCCCGATTTATGAAATGCTCGCTGACGTGCATGTTCTCGTGGATGGAAAGTCCGTTTCGCAAATTCTCGACGAGGTATTGCCGCAGCTGGAACGGCTGTGATTAGCCTCACGAGATGCAACTTCTGGCCGGGCTCACGCGTACGCTAGAAAAATCACCACCATCAGGAGGAAGCTAGACTGATGCCTATCGCACCGACCACCATGAAGGTCACCGGAAGCACCCCTGCGGAGTCGTACCCCGTCATGGTCGGCAACGGCCTCTTGGGCCAACTGCCCGACCTGCTTGGTCCCGCGGTCAAGAAGGTCCTGGTCATCCACCCGCGAGCACTGCGCGCCACCGGCGACGTGGTTCGCGACGAACTGGCGAAGTTCGGCCTGGAGGCATTGACCGCGGAAATTCCGGATGCCGAAGAAGGCAAGCACATCCAGGTTGCCTCCTTCTGTTGGGAAGTGCTGGGCAAGAACGACTTCACCCGCTCCGATGCAGTCATTTCCGTGGGCGGCGGGGCCGTCACCGACGTGGCAGGATTCGTTGCTGCCACCTGGCTGCGCGGCGTGAAGGTCATCCATATTCCCACCTCGCTGCTGGCCATGGTCGACGCTGCCGTGGGCGGCAAGACCGGAATCAACACCGCCGAGGGCAAGAACCTCGTCGGCGCCTTCCACCCGCCGGCCGCTGTGCTCGCCGACCTCGACGCGCTGGCCACCTTGCCGAAGAACGAGCTGGTCACCGGCATGGCGGAAATCGTCAAATGCGGCTTCATCGCCGACGAGCGCATCCTGGAACTGATCGAAGAGGATCCGGCCGATGCCGTCGATCCCGCCAGCGACCGCCTGCGCGAGCTGGTCGAGCGCACCATCGCCGTGAAGATCGACGTGGTCTCGCGCGACTTGAAGGAATCCGGCGACCGCGAATTCCTGAACTACGGCCACACCCTGGCCCACGCCATCGAGCTGGCCGAGCGCTACCAGATGCGCCATGGCGCAGCCGTGTCCATCGGCCTGGCCTTCGCCGCCGAACTGGGCCGCTCGGTGGGCTACACCTCCGACGCCGTGGCCGACCGCCACGTCGCGATCCTGAAGTCCCTCGGGTTGCCGACCACCTACCGCAACGACCGCTGGGCGGCGCTGCTCGACGGCATGAAGCGCGACAAGAAGGCCCGCGGCAGCCAGCTGCGCTTCGTCGTGCTGGAAGAAATCGGCAAGCCGCGCATCTACGAAGTGCCCGATAACTCGCTGCTCTTCGCCGCCTACCAGGAAATCGGGGAGTAAGCACATGGTCGACTACACCGCATACGCCATTGACGTCGCATCGGTAAACCGCGAAGGTGTCGGCACAGCTGTTGAAGGCGTGCTGATCGATCCCGAGACGCTGAAGCCCTACATCGCCGACGAGGCGGCCGCCGAGCAGCAGCTGCTGGTGGGTTCGCCCACCGACCAGGTAATGGTGCTGCTCGCCCGGGGCGAGCTGGCCAAGGCCGGCGAGCTGATCGCGGAATCGCGTTTCGTTGATCCGACCAACGCCCATCTGCGCGTCCTGGACACTGAGCTGACCCGCATGCAGGGCGACTTCGATCGCGCGATCAACCGCCTGCGCAAGCTGGCCGAGGAATTCGCCGGCACCGCGTACGAGCCGCTGATGCACTACCATGCAGGCCTGTCCTTCTTCGCGAAGGGCGACTACAAGGCGGCGGCCACCCGATTCCGCAAGGCCCTGGAGCTGCGCATCGAGTTGGACGACGACGCATACCTGGTCAACGCGGCCAGCACCTGCATGCATATTGCCGAAGAGCGCGCCGCGCAGTAATGCGCGCCACCGCGCCCAACCCTTTGTGCCCCATGGCGCGTAGGGTAAACTTGAACATGGATTTTTGATAATGCCGGCTGCAGCTGGCGAAAATAGAGGATTGAGGAAACGTGGCGGATACAACTGACATCAAGAATGGACAGGTCATCAAGATCGATGGCCAGCTCTGGACCATCATCGACTTCCAGCACGTCAAGCCAGGCAAGGGCGGCGCATTCGTGCGCACCAAGATGCGCAACGTCATCTCCGGCAAGGTCCTGGACAAGACCTACAACGCAGGCACCAAGATCGAACTGGCCACCGTTGACCGCCGCGATTACCAGTACCTCTACCAGGATGGCGAAGACTACGTCTTCATGAACCTGGAAGACTACGACCAGCTCACCGTTCCCGGCGCCACCGTTGGCGACGCCGCCGGCTTCCTGCTGGAGAACCAGAACCTGACCATCGCCATGTACGACGGCAGCCCGCTGTACCTGGAACTGCCGGCATCGGTCGTTCTGGAAATCACCTACACCGAGCCGGGCCTGCAGGGCGACCGCTCCTCGGCTGGCACCAAGCCGGCAACCCTGGAAACCGGCAAGGAAATCCAGGTGCCGCTGTTCGTCGAGCAGAACACCAAGGTGAAGGTTGACACCCGCACCGGCGATTACCTGGGTCGTGTCAACTAGTGAGAGCCCGCGCCAAAGCCCGCCGCCGAGCCCTTGAGTTCCTGTTCGAAGCCGAGGCCCGCGATGCAGATCCGCTGGCCGTAGCCATCGCACGACGGGAAAACTCGGACATCGTACTCAACGAGTACTCGCTGGCGATCATCGAAGGCGTGACCGCCCATCTGGCCCGCATTGACGAAGTTCTCGAAAGCTACGTCAAGGACTGGACCATCGAGCGCATGCCAGCTGTTGACCGTAGCGCACTGCGCATCGGCGTGTGGGAGCTGCTGTACAACGATGACGTTCCCGACGCTGTCGCCGTGGCCGAAGCCGTGGTGAACGTGCGGGAATTGTCCACCGATGAATCGCCGGAGTTCGTCAATGGCGTTTTGGGCCGCATCCAGAGCGTCAAGGACACCCTGGTCGACTAATTCGATCCTCACGTTTCCGAACCCGGGCCGGAACCCTTTTGCGGGGTTCCGGCCCGGGCTTTTTTGCGCAGCCATTGCCCGCGGGGCCTGCGACGGCGAGGATAGGGTGCATGAACCAGAAGCCCGAACGCTGGAGCAAATCGGTGATCGTGCCGGACATGTGGCTTGATCCCGACCGGGATCCGCGGGAAGCAGGGGACGACCCGGCAGGGGAGCGGGCCACCTGCGAACGCTACCTGCGCGACTACCGGCTCACCATCGAGCTCAAATGCCAGGGCCTGGACGCGGCCCAGATGGCCTCGCGCCCGGTCCCGCCCTCCACACTCAGCCTGCTGGGCCTGCTGCGCCACCTCGGCGAAGTCGAGCGGGACTGGCGCAACTGGATCACCGCGGGCGAGCCTGCAGGCAGGATCTACTGGCCGGCGGGATCCGATTTCGAGGCGGTGCGCCCGGATCCCGCCCAGGCATCCCAGGCGCTGCGCATCCTGCATGAAGACCACGATGCCACCGACCGCCTGCTGGCTGGCTTCGAGGACCTCGGCCAGCGCGCAGGACGCGAGCAGGTGATCATCCGCGACCTGATGGTCCACCGCTTCGAGGAGTACGCCAGGCACAGCGGGCATGCAGACCTGCTGCGCGAATGCTTCGACGGGAGGGTGGGCCAATAGCGCAGCACACTTCCAACGGTCCTGGCCGCTTAGTGCGTGTGTCGATCGCAACACCTGCCGTGCCTGCGGCAGGGTCGGTTCACGGGATCTGCGTGATTCTGCCCCTCGGCGAGAACCGCCAGCTGCATCCTTGTGACCGATCCCACGCCCTATTCAGTGTCATGCATAGGTTTCCGCTAGGGAATCGCCTCGCGCTCGTGATAATTTGAGTTAGCAATATTCCTTTAAATCCCGTCCCGTGAGGCGGAGAAGGGAGAGATGCACAGCATGGATGAGAATTCAGTGCCAGATGCCGCGCGCACGGTATTAACCGGCGACGACATCGAACGTGTACTCACTCGCGTAGCCTACGAAATCATCGAGGCCAACAAGGGCACCGACGACCTGGTCCTCCTTGGCATTCCCAGCCGCGGATTCCCGCTGGCCCAGCGCCTGGCAACCCGCATCGCAGCCACCGCCGACGGAAATCTCGACCCGGCATCGCTGGTCGGCCAGCTCGACATCACCATGTACCGCGACGATCTGCGCCACTCCACCACCCGCACCCCGGCGCCGACGCGCCTTCCAGCAGGCGGCATCGAGGGCAAGGTTGTCGTCCTGGTCGACGACGTGCTCTATTCCGGTCGCACCATCCGCGCCGCCCTGGACGCCCTGGCCGACTGGGGACGCCCGCGCATCGTGCGCCTGGCGGTGCTGGTTGACCGCGGGCATCGCGAACTGCCGATCCGCGCTGATCATGTGGGCAAGAACCTGCCGACCGCGAAGAGCGAAAAGGTGCGCGTGCACCTGGCAGAAATCGATGGCACCAACGAAGTAGTGATCGAGGGCGCCGCATGAAGCACCTGCTCTCCACCGCGGATCTGACCCGCGACGAAGCCATCGCCCTCCTGGATATCGCCGAAGAGATGCGTGAATCGGGAACCCGCCAGATCAAGAAGCTGCCGGCCCTGCGCGGACGCACCGTGGTGAATCTGTTCTTCGAGGACTCCACCCGCACCCGGATTTCCTTCGAGGCCGCCGCCAAGCGCCTGAGCGCCGACGTCATCAACTTCTCGGCCAAGGGATCGAGCGTATCCAAGGGCGAGTCGCTGAAGGACACCGCGCAGACCCTGCTGGCCATCGGCGCCGACGCGGTGGTCATCCGCCACCCGGATTCCGGTGCCCCGGCCCGGCTGGCGGCCACCGACTGGATCGGGCTGCCGATCGTCAACGCCGGCGACGGCACGCATGAGCACCCCACCCAGGCGCTGCTCGACGCCTTCACCCTGCGCCGCCAGGTGGCGCTGCGCGAGGGCACCAGCCCGGCAGGCCGCGGCCTGGACGGGCTGAAAGTCGCGATCGTCGGGGACATCCTGCACAGCCGTGTCGCCCGCTCCAACCTGTGGCTGCTGAACACCCTCGGTGCCGAAGTCACGATGGTCGCCCCTCCGACCCTGCTGCCGGTCGGCGCCGGATCCTGGCCGTGCACCATCAGCTACGACCTGGACGAGGTGATCGCCAAGGGCGTCGACGCGCTGATGATGCTGCGCGTGCAGGGCGAGCGGATGAATGCCGCCTACTTCCCGAACCCCCGCGAATACTCGCGCTACTGGGGACTGGACGATGCGCGTCTGGCGGAATTGGATGCTTCGGGCGCCGAGACCCTGATCATGCACCCTGGTCCGATGAACCGCGGCCTGGAGATCTCCTCGGCCGCCGCGGACTCGCCGCGCTCCACCGTGCTCGACCAGGTCACCAATGGCGTGGCCGTGCGCATGGCCAGCCTCTACATGCTCCTCTCCGGCGACCTGATCTGAAGGAAGAAACCATGAACTACTTGATCAAGCAGGCCTCCATCCTCGGCGGCGAACCTGCCGACGTGCTGATCGCCGACGGCAAGATCGCCCAGCTGGGCACCATCGCCGACGCCGGCGACGCGCAGGTGATCGATGCGACGGACCTGGTGCTGCTGCCGGGCCTGGTCGACACCCACACCCACCTGCGCGAACCGGGCCGCGAAGACGCCGAAACCGTGGAAACCGGTTCGCAGGCAGCCGCCCGCGGCGGCTACACCGCCGTGCACGCGATGGCCAACTCCACCCCGGTGGCCGACACCGCCGGCGTCGTCGAGCAGGTCTACGAATTGGGCCGCAAGGCCGGCTGGGTGGATGTCCGCCCGGTCGGTGCGGTCACCGTCGGCCTGGGCGGCAAGCAGCTGAGCGAAATCGGCGCGATGGCCGATTCCCGTGCCGCGGTGAAGATGTTCTCCGACGACGGCATCTGCGTCTTCGACCCGCTGCTGATGCGCCGCGCCCTGGAATACGTGAAGGCCTTCGACGGGGTCATCGCCCAGCACGCCCAAGAACCCCGGCTGACCGAAGGCGCCCAGATGAACGAGGGCGAAGTCTCCTCGATCCTGGGCATGCCCGGCTGGCCTGCGGTCGCCGAGGAATCGATCATCGCCCGCGATGTGCTGCTGGCCGAGCATGTCGGCGCGCGGCTGCACATCTGCCATGTGTCCACCGCCGGCTCGGTGGAGATCATCCGCTGGGCCAAGGCCCGCGGCATCCAGGTCACCGCGGAGGTCACCCCGCACCACCTGCTGCTCACCGACGAGAAAGTCCGCACCTACGACCCGGTGTTCAAGGTCAACCCTCCGCTGCGCCGCGAGGAAGACGTGATGGCGCTGCGCGCCGGCGTCGCCGACGGCACCATCGACGTGATCGGCACCGACCACGCCCCTCACCCGTCCGAAGCCAAGGACTGCGAGTGGGGCGCGGCGGCCATGGGCATGACCGGGCTGGAGACCGCGCTGTCGATCGTGCAGCACACGCTGGTCGACACCGGCTTGATGAGCTGGGCTGACGTCGCGCGCATCACCTCCGAGGTGCCCGCGCAGATCGGCCGCGTCGCCGACCAGGGCCGCCCGATCGCCGTGGGCGAGCCGGCCAACCTCACCCTCGTGGATCCGGCAGCCCGCTGGATCGTCGACCCGGCAGCCATGGCCACCAAGGGCCGCAACTCGCCGTTCGCCGGCATGGAGCTGCCCGGATTGGTGCGCGCCACCTTCTTCCACGGGCACGCCACCGTGCTCGATGGCCAGCTGGCAACCCCGAGGTCGATCAATGCCTGAGGGAGCACTTCAGCCGCTCATCTGGACGATCGTCGCGGTCGTCGCTGCCGTGACGCTGATCCTGCTGGGCTGGCGCAACCTCAAGGCCCGGCAATCGGCGATTCCCGAGCCGTTCGAGGAGTTCGCCGACCAGGTGGAGCACAGCTTCGAGGGCATGTACGTGGTCACCACGAAATTCGACGATTGGCTGGACCGCATTGCCGTGCATGAGCTCGGCGTGCGCACCAACGCCACCTTGGAACTGGGCAGCGAAGGCGTGCACCTGATCCGTTCCGGAGCGCGCGACGTGCACATCCCGTGGGAGCACTACGAAGAGGTCAAGCGCAGCAGCGGGATGATCGGCAAGGTCGTGGAGAAGAACGGCCTGATCGTCATCACCTGGAACAAGGACGGCTTCACCTTCGACACCGGATTCCGTCCCCGCTACCACGAGGACACCCCCAAGATTTATCAGTTGCTGGCGTCGCACGACGACGTAAGCCGAGCAGGAGACAAATAAGTGAATTCCCTGAGCAACCTACCAGCCGTGTTGGTACTCGAAGATGGCCGCATCTTCCGCGGACGCAGCTATGGCGCCGTGGGCACCACCCTGGGTGAAGCAGTCTTCACCACCGGCATGACCGGCTACCAGGAAACCCTGACTGACCCGTCCTACGCGCACCAGATCATCGTGCAGACCTTCCCGCACATCGGCAACACCGGCGTGAACTCCGAGGATCCGGAATCCACCCGCATGTGGGCCGCCGGCTACGTGGTGCGCGACGCCGCCCGCCGTCCAAGCAACTGGCGCAGCGAGCGCACCCTGGACGAGGACCTGGTCGAGTACGGCATCGTCGGCATCCAGGGCGTGGACACCCGCGCGCTGACCCGCCATCTGCGCGACGCCGGCGCCATGAAGTCCGGCATTTTCTCCGGCGATGACGCCGCGAAGTCCGACGCCGAACTGGTGGAACTGGTCAAGGCGCAGCCGTCGATGGCCGGGCGCAACATCTCCGCCGAGGTGTCGGTTGACACCGCCTACATCGTCGAGCCGGCTGACCACGGCTACACCGGCGAGCCCAAGCGCACCGTCGCCGCCATCGACCTGGGCATGAAGTCGATGACCCCGCACCGCCTGGCCGAGCGCGGCCTGCGCGTGCACGTGCTGCCGTACAACGCCACCCTTGAGGACATCAAGGCCACCGGCGCCGAAGGCGTCTTCTTCTCGAACGGCCCGGGCGACCCCGCCACCGCCACCGCGCAGGTGGAACTGGTGCGCTCGGTGCTCGATGCCGGCATGCCGTACTTCGGCATCTGCTTCGGCAACCAGATCCTGGGCCGCGCGCTGGGCTTCGACACCTACAAGCTGCGCTTCGGCCACCGCGGCATCAACCAGCCGGTGATGGACAAGGCCACCGGCCGCGTGGAAATCACCAGCCAGAACCACGGCTTCGCCGTCGACGCGCCGATCGAAGGCACCGTCACCGCGCCGGTCGAGCGCTTCGGCAAGGTCGAGGTCTCGCACTACTCGCTGAACGACCACGTGGTCGAGGGCCTGTCCTGCCTTGACATCCCGGCCTTCTCCGTGCAGTACCACCCAGAGGCTGCATCCGGCCCCCACGATGCCGCCTACCTCTTTGACCGCTTCATGACCGCGTTGGATTCCGCCGCAGAAAAGGACAGCAAGTAATGCCTAAGCGCACCGATCTGAAATCAGTTCTCGTCATCGGTTCGGGTCCGATCGTCATCGGCCAGGCCGCCGAGTTCGACTATTCCGGCACCCAGGCCCTGCGCGTGCTGAAGGAGGAGGGCCTGCGGGTCATCCTGGTCAACTCCAACCCGGCCACCATCATGACCGACCCGGAATTCGCCGACGCCACCTACGTCGAGCCGATCACCCCCGAGGTTGTCGAGAAGATCATTGCCAAGGAACGCCCTGATGCGATCCTGCCGACCCTGGGCGGGCAGACCGCGCTGAACACCGCGATCGCGCTGGACAAGTCCGGCGCCCTCCAGAAGTACGACGTCGAGCTGATCGGCGCGAACATCGAAGCCATCGAGCTGGGCGAGGACCGCGAGAAGTTCAAGGGCGTCGTCGAGCGCTGCGGCGCCGAATCGGCCCGCTCGGTCATCGTGCACACCCTGGACGAGGCCTTCGCCGCCGTCGAGGAGCTGAACTACCCGGTGGTCGTGCGCCCGTCGTTCACCATGGGCGGCCTGGGTTCGGGCATGGCCTACAACCCGGAGGACCTGCGCCGCATCGCCGGCGCCGGCCTGCAGTACTCGCCAACCACCGAGGTGCTCCTGGAGGAGTCGATCCTGGGCTGGAAGGAGTACGAGCTGGAGATGATGCGCGACAAGAACGACAACGTCGTGGTCGTGTGCTCCATCGAGAACTTCGATCCGGTCGGCGTGCACACCGGCGACTCGATCACCGTCGCCCCGGCGATGACCCTGACCGACCGCGAATACCAGAAGCTGCGCGACATCTCCATCGCGGTCATCCGCGAAGTCGGCGTGGACACCGGCGGCTGCAACATCCAGTTCGCCATCGACCCGGCCACCGGCCGCGTCGTGGTCATCGAGATGAACCCGCGCGTTTCGCGTTCCTCCGCGCTGGCTTCCAAGGCCACCGGCTTCGCGATCGCGAAGATCGCCACCAAGCTGGCCGTGGGCTACACCCTGGATGAGATCCCGAACGACATCACCCAGAAGACCCCGGCTTCCTTCGAGCCGGCCCTGGACTACGTGGTCGTGAAGGTCCCGCGCTTCGCCTTCGAGAAGTTCCCGGCCGCGGACAAGACCCTGACCACCACCATGAAGTCGGTCGGCGAAGCGATGGCCCTGGGCCGCAATTTCACCGAAGCCCTGCAGAAGGCGCTGCGCTCCCTGGAGCAGAAGGGCTCCGAGCTGTCCTTCGAGCCGATCCCGGAAGCCGAGCACGAAGCAGTGCTGGCCTCGATCGTGAAGGGCTCGACCGAACGCCTCTCGCTGGTCCAGCGCCTGCTGTTCTCCGGCGTGTCCATCGAGAAGCTGTTCGAGACCACCGCGATCGACCCGTGGTACCTGGACCAGCTGCAGCTGATCAACGAGGTCGCGCAGCTGGTGGCCGCGAACAAGCACCTGCCCGAGCACGTGCTGCGCGAAGCCAAGCGCCACGGCTTCTCCGATGCGCAGCTGGCCCAGCTCACCGGCAAGTCCGAGTCGGTGATCCGCGGCATCCGCCACGCGCTGGGCGTGCGCCCGGTCTACAAGACCGTTGACACCTGCGCCGCCGAGTTCGAGGCCTTCACCCCGTACATGTACTCCTCGTACGACGAGGAGACCGAGGTGGCGGCCCACGAGAAGAAGTCGGTCATCATCCTCGGCTCGGGTCCGAACCGCATCGGCCAGGGCATCGAGTTCGACTACTCCTGCGTGCACGCGGTGATGGCGCTGCGCGCCGAGGGCTACGAGACCGTGATGGTCAACTGCAACCCGGAGACCGTCTCCACCGACTACGACATCTCCGACCGCCTCTACTTCGAGCCGCTGACCCTGGAAGACGTGCTCGAAGTCATCCACGCCGAAGAGGAAACCGGCGGCGTGCTGGGCGTATTCGTCCAGCTCGGCGGCCAGACCCCGCTGAAGCTCGCCGCCGAGCTGAAGGCCGCCGGCGTGCCGATCCTGGGCACCTCGCCGGAAGCCATCGACCTGGCCGAGCACCGCGGCGCCTTCCAGCAGGTGCTGGACAACGCCGGGCTCGTCGCGCCGAAGAACGGCACCGCCGTGTCCTTCGCCGAGGCCAAGGCCATCGCCGACTCCATCGGCTACCCGGTGCTGGTCCGGCCGTCCTACGTGCTGGGCGGCCGCGGCATGGAGATCGTGTACGACGAGGCCAACCTCGAGCGTTACATCACCAACGCCACCGAGATCACCGTGGACCACCCGGTCCTGGTCGACCGCTTCCTGGAAGACGCGATCGAGATCGACGTCGACGCCCTGTTCGACGGCACCGACCTGTACGTCGGCGGCATCATGGAGCACATCGAGGAAGCCGGCATCCACTCGGGCGACTCGGCCTGCACCCTGCCTCCGATCACCCTGGGCCCTGACGTGCGCGAGCGCGTGAAGCAGGCCACCCGGGCGATCGCCGAAGGCGTGGGCGTGCGCGGCCTGATCAACATCCAGTTCGCGCTGGCCAGTGACATCCTGTACGTGATCGAGGCGAACCCGCGTGCTTCGCGCACCGTGCCGTTCACCTCGAAGGCCACCGGCGTGCAGCTGTCCAAGGTCGCCGCGCTGATCGGCGTCGGCAAGACCCTGGGCGAGCTGCGCGGCAGCTACCTGCCGGCCACCGGCGACGGCGCGCACCTGCCGGAAGCCGCGGCCATCGCCGTGAAGGAAGCGGTCATGCCGTTCGCCCGCTTCCGCACCCCGGAAGGCAAGGTCGTCGACTCGCTGCTCGGCCCTGAAATGCGCTCCACCGGCGAGGTCATGGGCTTCGACAAGTACTTCGACACCGCCTTCGCCAAGTCGCAGGCCGCGGCGAACAACCCGCTGCCCACCGCCGGCAAGGTCTTCGTCTCGGTCACCAACCGCGACAAGCGCTCGATCGTGATGCCGGTCAAGCACCTGTCCGACAACGGCTTCGAGATCATCTCCACCGGCGGCACCGCCGAGGTGCTGCGCCGCAACGGCATCCCGACCCAGGTGGTGGGCAAGCTGCACGAAGGCGGGGAGTCCATCGTCGACCTGATCGTGGCCGGCCAGATCGGCCTGATCCTGAACACCCCGTCGGGTTCGGATGCGCGTGGCGACGGCTACGAGATCCGCGCCGCCGCGACCTCGGTCGGCACCCCGGTGATCACCACCGTTGCGGAATTCAACGCCTCCGTCCAGGCAATCGATGCCCTGCGCGAGTACGAGTGGGATGTCACCAGCTTGCAGGTGCACGACGCCAACCTGAACGCGGCACGCAATGCCTGAGCCGATTCCATTCGGCCAGCGCCTTCGTTCGGCCATGCAGGCTTCCGGCCCGCTGTGCGTGGGGATTGATCCGCACCCGGCGCTGCTGGAAGCCTGGGGGCTGGAGAATACCGCCGATGGCGTGCGATCTTTCTCACTGGCAGTCGTGGAAGCGATGGCCGGTGCGGCGGCAATACTCAAGCCCCAGGTGGCCCTGTACGAGCGCTTCGGGTCCAAGGGATTTGGCGCGCTGGAGGACACCTTGAGCGCCGCGAAGGCCGCCGGGCTGCTCACGCTGGCCGACGCCAAGCGCGGGGATATCGGTTCGACCATGGCCGCGTACGCGACCGCATGGCTCGATGACGCTTCCCCGCTGGCCTCAGACGCGGTGACCTTGAGCCCATACCTGGGCTACGAGTCGCTGCGACCGGCACTGGATTTGGCTGCTGCCACCGGCAGGGGAGTGTTCGTTCTCGGGCTGACTTCCAACCCGGAGGGGCCGTCTGTGCAGCATGTCGGCGGAGAAAACTCTGTTGCTAAAACGATTATTGACCAAGTCACTGCCGAAAATTCAGGTGCAGAAGATTTAGGTCATATCGGTTTGGTCGTCGGCGCCACCATCGGCGATGCGCCGGCCAAGCTCGGAATTGATCTGGCGGCCTCCAAGGCTCCGCTGCTCACACCGGGACTTGGCGCGCAAGGCGCCACGGCAGCTGATATTGCCAAGTCATTCGTCTCCAGCTACGGCCAAGTGCTGGGCACGAGCAGCCGGGACATCCTCAAAGCGGGGCCGGACAAGACCGCGCTCCGCGACAAGGCCCTGAGGGTCCGGGACGAATTGCTGGCAGCTAGCTAGCAAAAAATTCGAATAAGTGGCATAGGCGCGTTGTGGCTATTAGAGTTTCTAGTAGCCACAACGCGTTTAGTCTTGCAAAAGCAGCGTTACCTCGCTATGTTTCTCAACATAAGCCTTAGTCCACTACAACTGAAGGATGGCTGAACGATGGTACTGCGAGAACTCTCTGACGAAGATCGTATCCGGGCCCGCGCCAAGGCACTCGCCGCACGCACTCGTCGTGCAGAAATCAAGGCGGAGTTCAGTGCCGGAAAAATTTCCATCACCGAGGTACTAGACTTGGTATACGAAGATGAAGCCGTGGGACGCATGCGTGTCATGGACCTTCTGGAATCGGTACCGGGCGTAGGTGAAGTACGCGCGGCAAACTTGCTGGAGCGACTTGGCATTTCCCCATCCCGCCGTCTGCGCGGACTGGGACGCAAGCAGCGCACCGCAATCACCGAGCACTTCAAGCAAAGCCCGCCAAAAACGAAAGTGTAGTCAATGACCGCAGCGTCGGTAACTGTTCTAGCCGGCCCCACGGCAGTAGGCAAGGGCACCGTCTCTACCTACATCCGCGATAACTATCCAGATGTCTGGCTCTCGGTGTCGGCAACGACCCGCAACGCCCGGCCGGGGGAGCAGGATGGAGTCCACTACTTCTTCGTGGGCCCCGAGCGCTTCCAAACCCTGGTTGAGGAAGGCCAGATGCTGGAATGGGCTGTCGTCCATGGCCAGAACAGCTACGGCACGATTCGCTCCACGGTTGAAAATGCAGTGGCACAGGGCAAGAAGGTCCTGCTGGAAATCGATCTGCAGGGTGCGCGCCAGGTCAAGGAGTCGATGCCCGAGGCAAAATTCGTCTTTCTCGCCCCGCCATCGTGGGACGAATTGGTGCGCCGGCTTGTGGGACGCGGCACTGAATCGGCCGAGGAACAGCAGCGCCGCCTGGAAACCGCTAAACTAGAACTTGCAGCGGAATCAGAATTCGACGTGACCATCGTTAACGACGATGTCGCACGTGCCGCCGAAGAGCTTGTAGCCCTCATGGGGCTAAAGAACGACAAATAGGGAGTCCTGTGTCCAACCCAGAGGGAATCATCAACCCATCGATCGACTCGTTGCTTGAGACCAACGACTCGAAGTACGCCATTGTGCTGAACTCGGCCAAGCGCGCACGCCAGATCAACGCCTACTACGCGCAGCTCAACGAAGGCCTGTTCGAGTACGTCGGCCCGCTGGTGGAAACCAAGCTGAACGAGAAGCCCCTGACCATCGCCTTGCGCGAGCTGGATGACAGCCTGCTGAAGGTCACTCCGGCCGAGGCCATCGAGGACTAATCGAAAAGTCGGCGCCCCGCAGCGGGCGCCTTCTTTTTCGTTAAGCCCCTTTTCCGCCCACCTCATCACCGCACCGAATCCTCGAGGAAGTACTTCATGAAGCGAATTGTCCTAGGCGTCTCAGCTGGCATCGCCGCCTACAAGTCCGTGCTCCTGCTGCGCTTGCTGCGCGAGGCCGGCCACCATGTCGATGTGATCCCCACCCAGAACGTCGCAAACTTCGTGGGCAATGCCACCTGGGAGGCCCTGTCCGGAAATCCGGTGACCTCGAATGTGTTCGAAGCGGTCGATACCGTCAACCACGTGCGCCTCGGCCAGCAGGCCGATCTGGTATTGATTGTTCCGGCTACCGCCGATGTGCTGGCCAAGGCCGCCGCAGGGCTGGCCGACGACCTGCTCACCGGCACCTTGCTGGCCACCCGGGCTCCGGTTGTGGTGGCCCCGGCCATGCACACCGAAATGTGGCAGCACCCGGCCACCGTCGCGAACGTGCAGACCCTGCGCGATCGCGGCGTGCGGGTGATCGAACCTGCTTCGGGGCGGCTTACCGGAAAGGATTCGGGACCGGGCCGGCTTCCGGAACCAGATGAGATCTTCGCCGCAGTACAGGACCTGCTCTCCGAGCCGGTGCTCGCTGGTTCCAAGGTCCTGATCACCGCCGGGGGCACCCGTGAACCGCTGGACCCGGTACGCTTCTTGGGCAACCGCTCCTCGGGCCGCCAGGGTGTCGCGTTGGCGCAGGCCGCCCGTGATGCCGGGGCCGACGTCACGCTGATCGCCACCCATCTGGAAGTTCCCGCGCCGCATGGCGTGAAGCTGGTGCATGCTTCAAGCGCGCTGGAGCTGCGCGAGGCGGTCTTCGAGAACGCTCCGGGCCAGGACGTGCTGATCATGAACGCGGCGGTCGCCGATTTCCGTCCGGCACGCATCGAGAACTCGAAGATCAAGAAGCGCGACGAGCATTCGGCACCGGTCATCGAGCTGGTGCGCAACCCGGATATCCTCGCCGAACTGGTTTCCGCCCGCAGCCAGAACCCGGACCTGCCGGAGTTCATCGTCGGCTTTGCCGCCGAGACCGGCGACGAGCAGGGCAGCGTGCTCGAGTACGGGCAGGCCAAGCTGAAGCGCAAGGGCTGCGAAATGCTCGTGGTAAATGAGGTGGGCGCGACGCTGACTTTCGGGCAGGAAACCAACAGCATCCACGTCCTCTTCGCCGATCACGCCGAAGCGGTGCAAGCCTCGGGCAGCAAGCTGGAGGTGGCCCGCGTGGTCATCGAGCAGATTTCGAATGCAGCAAAAAGTCATGCAGCTGTAACAAAGTGAGCCGCGCCATATGGTGCTTGTTCACGAAATGTCCTAGTTCTGCTTACCGGTCCCAGAGACCAGATAGAGTTATACGGTGACTTCAACAACCCCTGAACTTCGTCTTTTCACCTCGGAATCCGTGACCGAGGGCCACCCCGACAAGATCTGCGACCAGATCTCGGACGCGATCCTCGACGCCATGCTGGCCCAGGATCCGGACTCGAAGGTCGCCGTCGAGACGCTGACCACCACCGGCCTGGTGCACGTGGCCGGCGAGGTGACCACCAACGGCTATGTGGAGATCCCTGAGATCGTCCGCAAGACCATTTTGGACATCGGCTACGATTCCTCGGCCAACGGCTTCGACGGGGCGCGCTGCGGCGTGTCCGTGTCCATCGGCCAGCAGTCCCAGGAAATCCACGACGGCGTCTTCAACTCGCTGGAGTCCCGCGAAGGCACCGCCAAGGACCCGCGCGACATGCAGGGCGCCGGCGACCAAGGCCTGATGTTCGGCTACGCCTCGGATGAAACCGATTCGCTGATGCCTACCTCGATCTTCCTGGCGCACCGCCTGTCCGAACGGCTGACCCAGGTCCGCAAGAACGGCCGCATGCCGCTGCTGCGCCCGGACGGCAAGACCCAGGTCACCATCGGCTACGACGGCGACAAGCCAGTCTCGGTGGACACCGTGGTCGTTTCCAGCCAGCACGCCGCCGAATACGAGCTGGCAACGCTGAAGACCGACCTGCACGAAGAGGTCGTCACCCCGATCCTGGAGCGTTCGGGCCTGGATACCTCGAACACGAAGATCATCCTGAATCCTTCGGGCCCGTTCATCATCGGCGGCCCCGTCGGCGATGCCGGGTTGACCGGACGCAAGATCATCGTCGATACCTACGGCGGCTTCGCCCGCCACGGCGGCGGCGCGTTCTCCGGCAAGGATCCATCGAAGGTCGACCGCTCCGCAGCCTACGCCATGCGCTGGGTGGCCAAGAATGTGGTCGCCGCCGGCCTGGCCCGCCGCGCCGAGGTCCAGGTGGCTTACGCGATCGGCGTGGCCCGTCCGGTGGGCCTGTACGTGGAGACCTTCGGCACCGAGACCGTTGATCCGGCGAAGATCACCAAGGCCATCAACGAGGTGTTCGACCTGCGTCCGCTGGGCATCATCGAGGACCTGGACCTCAAGCGCCCGATCTACCGCAAGACCGCTGCCCACGGCCATTTCGGCCGCGAGGACAACGACTTCACCTGGGAGAAGCTGGACCGCGTCGACGCCCTGCGTAGCTGGTTCAACGCCTAGCCACCGTGCAGCAAGACGCCCTGATCTCAGCACCCGAGCCGGCCCGCATCAAGCGGGTTGCCCGGGTGCTGATTGATTCTTCGGTCCCGCATCTGGACCGCTTCTTCGACTACGAGATCCCGCCCTCGATGGCGGAGGATGCAGTAGCCGGAGTCCGCGTGAAGGTGCACTTCGGCCCGCAGCTGCTCTCCGGGTTCATCGTTGCCGTGCTTGAGGACTACGCCCCGGAAATGAAGCTGAGGCCGCTGGCCAAGCTGGTCAGCACCCAAGTGGCGCTGTACCCGCAGATCGTGGACGCCGCGCAGGAGGTCGCCACCCGCTACGCCGGCACCCTGTGGGATGTGGTGCGCCTGGCTGTGCCCGCCCGCGCCGCCAAGGTCGAAAAAGAGGACCTGGCCACCGTCGCCCCAAAGCTGCCCGAGGCGCCGAACCAGCTGCTCCACTACGAGCACGGGGAGCGGGCACTGGCCGCCTGGGGCAGCGGCGAAACCCTGCGGGCAGTGGCCACCTGGGTACCGAATTTCAACGGTGCCTGGCCCGGCTTCCTGATGGATGCCGCCCGTCCGGTGATCGAGCGCGGCCAGCGGGTGCTGCTGATCGTGCCCGATGCCCGCGACCTGCGCCTGCTGGGCGGCTACCTCGACGAGCACTTCGGGGCCGAATCCTATGCCCGGCTGCAGGCCGACGACGGGCCGACACCGCGCTACCGCAACTTCCTGCGCGCCATCGGCGGGCACGTGCAGATCGTCATCGGCACCCGCTCGGCGGCGCTGTGCCACGTTCCCGGGCTGGAGCTGATGATCGTGTGGCAAGACGCGGACCACTCGCACCGCGAACAGCGCGCGCCCTACCAGCACAGCCGCGAAGTGGCCTTGCTGCGCAGCGCCCAGGCAGGCATCTCCCTGCTGATCGCCGCGCCATCGCGCTCGGTCGAAGCCCAGCGCCTGGTGGACACCGGCTGGGCCATCGAGCTGAAGGTGCCGCGCGAACTGCTGCGTGCGCACACCGCCCGCGTCGTGGCCACCACCAATGATTTCGAGCTGGAGCGCGACCCGGTGCTGGCCAGGGCCCGCATCCCGTCGCTGGCTTGGCGCGAAGCCACCAAAGCGCTGAAAACCGGTCCGGTGCTGGTGCAGGTGGCGCGCACCGGGTTCATGCCGGCTCTGGCCTGCCAGGATTGCCGGACCCCTGCGCGCTGCCCCGCCTGCCAGGGCCCGCTGCACATTGCCGGCAAGGGCTCGCATGTGGCCTGCCGCTGGTGCGGGGAGCAGTACCACGACTACCGCTGCGCGCACTGCGCCTCGCCGCGGATCCGGGCCGCCAGCATCGGCGCCGACCGCACCGCCGAAGAACTCGGCCTGGCCTTTCCCAAGGTCAGCGTTATTTCTTCCACCGGAGCAAAGCCGGTGGACAGGATCGGCGACAAGCCGGCGCTGGTCGTCGCAACCCCTGGGGTCGAACCGTTTGCCGAATCCGGGTACGCCGCGGTGCTGCTGCTCGATGCCGACAGGATGATGGCCCACGATTCGCTGCGCAACGCCGAGGAAGTCATCGCCCGATGGTTCACCGCCGCTTCCATGGCGCGGGCTGACGGAGTCGTGGTGCTGACCGGCAATCCGAGCCCTGCCGGGGCCGCGCTGGTGCGCTACGACCCGGCGAGCTTTGCCGAACGCGAATTGGCCGAGCGCCGCGAGGTGGGGCTGCCTCCGGCGGTGCGCAGCGCGGTCATTTCGGGCCTGGGAGCCGAACGGCTGGTCGCCAACCTGGATCCCGAGACCCGTGCGCGTGTGCAAATCCATGGTCCGACGGTGATTGACGGGCCGCCGGCCCAGCACCGCTACGTGCTCTTCTTCTCCTACGCCGACGGAACTGCGGTGACCACGGCGCTGCGCCACCTGCGCGCAACCATGTCCGCGGCCAAGGACCCGGTCGTGGCGATCGCCATCGACCCGGACGACGCGCTCTAGGAACGTGCCGCGGCGCTAGTGTCGGCCAGCTGCCAGCTGCTGCAAGAAGCGGTCGATGGCCTTCGCGGTTTCCGGGGCCTTTTCATAGTGGATCAGGTGCCCGACGTTCTCGAGCATCACCAGCTGCGCGTCGGCGAAGCTGGCCCGCAGCGTTTCCTGCGTCTGCGGGGTGCCCAATTCGTCTTCCCTCCCGGCGACCATTAGCGTGGGCAGTCCCAGGGCAGGGGAGTAGTCCCCGACGGTCGAGCTGATCGACGCCCGGTAGGACTGGGCCAGGGTCGCGCGCGAATGGAAGCCGCCGAAATAGGCGCGGTGCTGCTCGCGCACGTAGGCCCGGATGTCCGGGTCCTTGCTCTTGGTCATTACCAGGCTCATCGCATCGCTGAACAGCCTGGATCGCAGCAGCGCTTCGCCGATGCCCGCCGGAATCCTGGCGCATGCCTCGTAGTAGCCGCTGGCCAGCTTGGACAGCAGCGCCTGGTCGGATTCCAAGGCAAGCTCCGAGATCGGATTCAGCAAGATCAACGAGGCGAAGCTGCGCACGGTGGCCAGCTTGGCGGCCACGATCGATCCGAAGGAATGCCCCAGCAGGTGCACCGAAGGACCCAGCTGCAGTTCTTCGGCCAGCTGGTTGAGCACCTCCGCATACCCGTCGACATCGTGGTCCAGATCCAGCATCGACGTCGAGGAGCCGAAACCCGGCAGGTCGGGGACGACCACCGTGTAGTGCGGCAGATGCGAGACGATGCGCGCCAGCCCGTGGTGGTCTCCGCGGAATCCGTGCACCGCGTAGATCACGCCGCGCGAGGGCTTCTGGGCCGGGTGGGTGTAGACGCGGATTTCGGCGCCGTTGAAATGGTGGGTGGTCGCTAGCTGCTGTCGGGGGGCCATGGCTTTAACCCTACCCGTCCAGCAGCGCCAGGGCCGTGCCCTCGTCGATCACCAGATCGGTGATCAACCCGCCTTTAAGCGCACCGCGCACCGCCTGCAGCTTGCCGCGCCCTGCCACCACGCAGAACCGGGTCGGCACCTTGCGCAGTGCATCGAGGGCTGGCCCAGTGGAACGGGCATTGAGCGAAATATTCGAGCTGGTGCCGTTCTTGTCGAAGAACACCGTGGCCACGTCGCCGACCACACCGATCTCGTTCAGTTCCTGGGCTTCGTCTTTGGTCAAGTAGCCGCCGCGGTACACCTGCGAGACGACAGCGGAACCGGCCGAGCCCAGCGAGAACACCGCGAGGTTCATCTCCTTCTGCACCTGCAGCACCCGTTGGATCGACGTCTCCTGCCACATGGCTTCGCGGGTGGATGCCCGGTCGAAGAAGGCCGGGACCGGGAACTGCTCGGTGCGTGCGGTGAAGGCCTGGCCGAAACGCGTGAGGATGTCGCTGGCGTAGCGCACTCCGCTGGTCACCGGGTTTGCCGCCCCGTTGAGCTGCACGATTTTCGTGTCATGGGTGGGGTGCGAGCCCAGGGCCATGGACACCGCCTGCATCGTCGACCCCCATGCGACGCCCACGGTCATCGAGGAGGAGACCATGCCGCCGAGCAGATAGGCGGCGTGCGCAGCGACGCGGGAAAGCAATTCGGAGTCGTCCATGTTGCCGTCGGTGGGCACGACGTTGAAGCTTATCCCGTAGTGCTCGGAGAGCTGGTTGCCCAGCAGCGCCGACATGTTGGCGCTGGGCGAGATGCTGATCGAGACCATGCCGGTGCGCTTAGCGTGGGAGAGCAAGCGGGAGACCGTCGAACGCGAGGTTCCCAGCTCTTTGGCGATCGCTTCCATCTTCATGTCCTGCAGGTAGTACAGCTGGGCGGCGCGCAGCGCGTCCTTGGTCTTGGGAGTGCTGTGCACGGATGTGCCATTCGTTGCCCGCTTGTAGGTGCCCCGGGGGGAGGATTTCATCATGATTTAGACCACTTCTGCACGTTTGTGCATTTTGTTTGACCGCTTTGCCGTTCTGTAACAAGACTAGCTTCAGACTCATCCATTTATTACACAAGGGGCACAAATCGTGATTCGGGAACAGCTAGCCAAACTGCGTGAACGTCCGCAGGCGCAGGTTCTGGTTGTTGGCGGCGGCATCAACGGCGTCGCCACTTTCCGCTACCTAGCCATGCAGGGGATCGATGTCGCCCTGGTCGAGCGCGGCGATTACTGCCAGGGCGCCTCCGGTGCCAGCTCCCACATGATCCACGGCGGAATCCGCTACCTGGAGAACGGCGAGTTCCGCCTGGTCCACGAATCCGTGCAGGAACGCAACTCGCTGCTCCAGATCGCGCCGCACTACGTCAAGCCGCTGCAGACCACCATCCCCATTTTCTCCACGTTCTCCGGCATGCTCAGCGCGCCAATGCGCTTCTTGACCCACAAGTCCGGCAAGCCCACAGAGCGCGGCGCCGCGCTGATCAAAGCCGGCTTGATCATGTACGACGTCTTCGCCGGCATCGGCGGACGCAACACCCCATGGCACAATTTCAAGGCAGGCAAGGCTGCCCGCAAGGACCTGCCCGCGCTGCGCGATGACGTCAAGTACACCGCCACCTACTTCGACGCTTCGGTGCACAACCCGGAGCGCCTGACCCTGGACGTGCTTCAGGAAGGCCTGAGCGCCAACAGCGCTGCCCGCGCCAGCAACTACGTCGAGCTGGCCGGCGTCGACGGCGGCACCGCGAAGCTGCGCGATGTGCTCACCGGCGAAAGCTTCGACTTCGAGGCCGAGGTCATCATAAACGCCACCGGCGCGTGGGTGGATATGACCAATAAAGATCTGGGCCGCGAAACCAAGTGGACCGGCGGCACCAAGGGCTCGCACATCGTGCTCGACCACCCAGAGCTGCTGGCCGCCACCGGCGGGCGTGAAATCTTCTTCGAGCACGAAGACGGCCGCATCGTATTGATCTACCCTATGCTCGGCCGGGTGCTGGTGGGCACCACCGACCTTGAGCACGACATGAATGAGCCTGCGATCTGCACCGATGAAGAGGTCGACTACTTCTTCGAGCTGGTGCATCATGTCTTCCCGGGCATCCGCGTGAGCGAAGAGCAGATCGTCTACAAGTTCTCCGGCGTCCGCCCGCTGCCGAATCACGATGACACCGCACCGGGCTTCGTCTCCCGCGACTACCAGGTCAAGGAAACCCGCCTGACCGACAAGACCACGATGCTCTCGCTGATCGGCGGCAAATGGACCACCTTCCGGGCGCTGAGCGAGAACTTGGGCGGCAAAGCGCTTGAATTCCTGGGTGAGCGCGAGACCGCGAGCACCGTGGGCGTAGCCATCGGCGGAGGCAAGAACTTCCCGAAGAATGAGGGCGAGCTGGCCGCCTGGTTTGCGGCCCGCGAGCACCTGGCCGGACGCGAACGCCTGCGTGTGCTCCTGGAGCGCTACGGCACCGGCGCAGATGCAGTGCTCGAAGCGCTCGGCAGCAACGAAACCATGCTCGAGCACACCAACGAGCTGTCCTGCCAGGAGCTGGCCTACATGGCCAAGCATGAGCAGGTGGGCCGCCTGATCGACGTCTTCATCCGACGCACCAACCTGGCCTTCCGCGGCCTGGTCACGAAGAATTTGGTGATCGAGGCAGCTAATTGCCTCGCTAACCCGATGGAATGGGATAAGTCCCAGATCCAAGCTGAGATCGACCATTCGCTCTCGGTCCTTGCAGAATCCCACGGTGTCACCCTGGTCTAAGCTGCATCTTGGCCGGCGGCAAGTCGCCGCCGGCAATCGAAACCACTAAGAGGTCAACGTTGTCCACTCACGTGTTTCTCGCCGAATTAGCCGGCACTTTCATACTCCTGCTCATGGGCGGCGGCGTCTGCGCCAACGTCGCCCTGAAAGGCACCCTCGGCAGCGCAGCGGGCTGGGTAGCCATCAGCTTAGGCTGGGGCTTTGCCGTCTACTGCGGCGTCTGGATCGCCGGAATTTCCGGAGCCCACCTGAACCCGGCAGTCACCCTCGGCCTGCTGGTCAACCCGGATGCCGCCGAATACGCCCCAGGTGTCGCCAAGACCTTCGCCAACACGATGCTGTATTTCCTGGCGCAGTTCATTGGCGCCTTCCTCGGTGCCGTGGGAACCTGGCTTGCCTACAAGAAGCATCTGGACGATCCGCAGAACGCGGGCCAGCAGCTGGGTGTCTTCTCCACCGGACCGGCCATCCGCTCCTACGGCTGGAACCTGGTCACGGAGATCTTCGGCACCTTTGTCCTGGTGTTCGTGATCGCCGGGTTGGGCCACACCCCGCATGAGCTCGGCCCGCTGGCCGTGGCCCTGCTGGTTGTCGCCATCGGCCTGTCCCTGGGCGGTGCCACCGGCTACGCCATCAACCCGTTCCGCGACCTGGGTCCACGCGTCGCCCACACTATCCTGCCGATCAAGGGCAAGGGCTCTTCCGACTGGTCCTATTCGTGGGTTCCGTTGGTCGGTCCGGCTATCGGCGGTATCCTTGGCGGACTTGCCGCCGCGCCAATGTTCTAGAAAGAGAGCAGTGAATCATGAGTGAAAAATTCGTCATCGCCATTGACCAAGGCACCACCAGTTCCCGTGCAATCGTCTTCAACCATGCCGGCGAGGTGCACTCGGTAGGCCAGAAGGAGCACGAGCAGATCTTCCCGGCCGCCGGATGGGTCGAACATGATCCAGCCGAAATCTGGACCAATGTGCGCGAAGTGATCGGCCAGGCCTTGTCCAAGGCCAACCTGACCCGTCACGACATCGAGGTCGTCGGCATTACCAACCAGCGCGAAACCACGGTGGTGTGGGACAAGAACACCGGCGAAGCCGTTTACAACGCGATTGTCTGGCAGGACACCCGTACCCAGGACATCGTCGACGAGCTGGCGGGTGATGGCGGCCTGGAACGCTACAAGCAGACTGTCGGCTTGCCGCTGGCAACCTACTTCTCGGGCACCAAGATCAAGTGGATCCTGGACAATGTCGAAGGCGCGAGGGAACGCGCAGAAGCAGGAGACCTGCTGTTCGGCACCACCGACAGCTGGGTGCTGTGGAACCTGACCGGCGGCGTGGACGGCGGTGTGCACGTTACCGACGTGACCAACGCGTCGCGCACGCTGTTCATGGACCTGAAGACCCTCCAATGGGACGAGAAGATCCTGGCCGATTTCGGCGTGCCGCTGTCCATGATGCCGGAGATCCGTTCGTCTTCGGAGGTGTACGGCACGGTGCACACGAACCAGTTGCTGCGCGAGGTGCCGGTTGCCGGTATCCTGGGCGACCAGCAGGCCGCAACCTTCGGCCAGGCCGCATTCACCGCGGGCACCGCGAAGAATACCTATGGCACCGGCTGCTTCCTGATCTTCAACACCGGCACGGAGATCGTGAATTCGACCAACGGCCTGCTGACCACCATGGCGTACAAGCTGGGCGAGAGCGCACCGGTGTATGCCCTGGAAGGTTCCATCGCCGTTGCCGGTTCCCTGATCCAGTGGCTGCGCGACAACATCGGCATGATCGCCACCGCCCCGGAGGTCGAACAGCTGGCGGCCCAGGTTGAGGATAACGGCGGCGTATATATCGTTCCGGCTTTCTCCGGCTTGTTCGCTCCCTATTGGCGTTCGGATGCCCGCGGCGCGATCGTCGGCCTGACCCGCTATGCTAACAAGAACCACATTGCCCGTGCGGCGCTCGAGTCCACCGCATTCCAGACGCGAGAAGTACTGGACGCGGTCAACGCCGACGCTGAGGTTCCGTTGACCGAACTGAAGGTCGACGGCGGAATGGTGGCCAACGAAGCCCTGATGCAGTTCCAGGCCGACATCCTCGGCGTGCCAGTGGTTCGCCCGCAGGTCACCGAGACCACCGCGCTGGGTGCGGCTTACGCCGCTGGCCTCGCCGTTGGCTTCTGGAAGGACCTTGGCGAGCTGGAGCAGAACTGGGCCGAGGACAAGCGTTGGGAGCCGACCATGGATGAGGAGTCGCGCGAGCGCAGCCTGCGCCTGTGGAAGAAGGCTGTCACCCGCACCTTCGACTGGGTCGACGAAGATACCAAGGCCTGAGCCCGACTGCGGCTTGGCCGGAACCTTTCCGGACACCGGCAGCGCCCGAACCGCCCATTGGCGTGGTTCGAGCGCTGCCCGTTTAAGACGGCCTTGTCAACACCTTGGGCCGCTCAGGTTTCCCGCCCTGCATCAGGGGTTTCTTCCTTGCCCGGCGGCTCGGTGTCCGGTGCGGCAGGTGCGTGGCGGGTGGGGGATTCGCCTGCCTGCCGGGCACCCCAATAGGTATTGCGGCGCGGTATTCGTTCCGGATCGACATGCTCCGGCATGAGCACGTGCGGCAGCCCGTCGACATCGATCACCGTGATCTGCCCGGCGTGGCGCTTGTGGTGATCGCCCGTGCACAGTCCGGCCCCTGACCAGACGCTGGTTTCCCCGCCGTCAGACCAGGGTTTCAGGTAGTGGTCGGTTTCGACCTTGTCCGGGGGCGCGGTGCAGTCAGGCACGATGCAGCCTCGGTCCCGGGCCATGATGGCTTCGCGGATCGCACCCTTGTGATAGCGCATCTTGCGCCCCATATCCAGCACTTGGCTGTTGCCTCCGAGCACGATCGGGATGATGTTCGCCCGGGCCAGTTGCTGCCGCAGCTCGCCGGGCGGGATATCGACGCCGTTGGCGGTCATGCCATGCGCATCGGCCAGGTTTTGCAAGTCTGCGAGCCACAGGTAGACCACGAATTTCGGGGTGACGACCTTCCTTTTTCCGCCGGTGAAGGGGGCTCGCAGCAACGCCATGAATGCATTGAGCCGGCGGCGGTGCAGATCCGGCTGTTCGGTGGCCTCGTCGCTTCGCAGCTCGTCGTGTACCGCATCGCCATCTGCATGCGCTTCGGTGTTTCCGGGCTCCGGAGCACACCCGTTGCCGGGTTCTGCTTCGTCTTCGGCCCACGGGGGCATGGGGTGTTCGCTGCGCAGCCAGAAAGGCGCCTGCGGTGCCGTTTCTGGTTCAGTTGATGGCTGCGGCTCGGCACCCGAGTCCTGGCTGGCCGTGGAATCGTGGCCGGCCGGGGGTTCCTGATCCTGGTCATCGGGGTTTCCGGTGCCGGAGCCCGATTCCGGCGTGCGCTGCTGTTCGGCTTCGCGGTCGGCGCGGCCTGACTTGGTCCGCGGATTTCCGGCCTGGGCGGCCATCGAATTCAGCAGCTGCGCGTCGCTGGCATCGGTGCGCAGCGAGAAGAAATGCACGCCGTCCTTCACAGGGCCGATGAAGAAGCCCAGTCGCGACGGCAGTTTTTTGCCATGCAGTTCCTTGTAGGTCCTGATCTCGGCGCTGATCCGCTTCTGCGCTGCCCGTGGGCCCAGGTCGCCCAGCGCTTCGGCCGCGGATTCATCCAGGGTGCGGCCATCGGTGCCGTAGGCTTGCAATTTCAGGGGCACGCCGTCAAAGGTGGTGTCCTGCGGTTCGAGCCGGTCTAGGCGCCGTGCGGCCGAGGCGATGGCCCGGCGGTCGCCAGTGCCCTTGGCATAGAGCCCTGCCAGTTGGGGGAAGCGCGGCGCGCAGATGCCGCCATCGGGGGCGCGGCGCCCGATGAGCAGGTGCGCGTCGGCCAGGCGCTGCCGGGCTTCGAAGTAGCCCAGCCCCAGCCAGGCGGCCAGCAGCTCAGCGGTGTCCTTGTAGCAGCAGCGCCCCGGCACGATGCCCGGCTCCCCGGCAAACAGGTCATCGCTGATGGCTTCGGGATCATCGGCGGGCACCCGCAGCGCGGCATAGCCCTCCAGGGACAACGCGTGGGCGCCGGTGGCTTCGGCCTGCAGCGCGCCGGATAACTGGTCGCCATGGACCTGCTGGGCGAAGCGTTCGGCCAGCTGCAGATGCGCCAGGACCAGGCGCGGGTCGCCCGAGCCGTGCACCAGCTTGCCCAGCGCCGTGTACAGGGCCAGGCAGAGGTAGCCCAGGCGCAGCAGCATGGCGCCGGATAATGCAGGTCCGAGGTGCAGCGGGACCTGGCATGCGGTGCGCAGAGCGGCGATCAGGGCAGGGGCGTTCATGGCTCCATGATCGAGCGCTGGATCGGCCTGCGCGTCGGCGTTGCCGCCAATTGTGGATAAGCGCGGGCGGCCCGTTGGCGGTTGTGAACAATCTTGCGCTTCACCGATGCGCGCGTGGGCAGGACAGATGCGATAGAATCGCGATATGAATCCTAAGCGCAACCTAGTGTAAGCGCGGCCCGATGGCCGTGCCCCCGAGTGGAAATTTGGGGGCTTTTGTTGTGTCTGGAACCAAGAGCAAATTTTCCTATCGGAAATTTTTCCGCAAAGCGTGTGAGAAGAGCAGCGTGACATCATCGACGAACGAACCCAGGACCTACGACTTCAAGGACATCGAGTCCAAGTGGCTTCCGGTGTGGGACGAGCTACAGGTGTTCAAGCCCGCCGATGACGGCAGCCGCGAACGCCGCTACGTGCTGGACATGTTCCCCTACCCCTCGGGCGATTTGCACATGGGCCACGCCGAGGCTTTCGCCATGGGCGACGTCGTCGCACGCTACTGGCGCCTGCGCGGCTATGACGTGATGCACCCGATCGGCTGGGACTCGTTCGGCCTTCCGGCGGAGAACGCCGCGATCAAGCGCAATGCGCACCCTGCGGAGTGGACCTACAAGAACATCGACACCCAGGCCGCCAGCTTCAAGCGCTACGCGATTTCCGCGGACTGGTCGCGCCGCCTGCACACCTCCGATCCGGAGTACTACCGCTGGACCCAGTGGCTGTTCAACAAGTTCTACGAGAAGGGCCTGGCCTACCGCAAGGACCACCCGGTGAACTGGTGCCCGAAGGACCAGACTGTGCTGGCCAACGAGCAGGTCGTCAACGGCGCGTGCGAACGCTGCGGCACCGCAGTGACCAAGAAGTCGCTGAACCAGTGGTACTTCAAGATCACCGACTACGCCGACCGCCTGCTTGAGGACATGGACCAGCTCAAGGGCCACTGGCCCGAGCGCGTGCTGCTGATGCAGAAGAACTGGATCGGCCGCTCCGAAGGCGCCGAGGTCACCTTCGAGATCGAGGCGCACGAGGATCAGCCGGCGGTGAAGATCCCGGTCTTCACCACCCGCCCGGACACCCTGTACGGCGCGACCTTCATGGTCGTCGCCGCCGATGCCGACCTGGCCGGCGAACTGGTCACCGCTGAGCACCGCGAAGCGCTGGAAGCCTACCAGGAGCAGGTCAAGGCGCTGAGCGAAATCGAGCGCCAGTCCACCGAGCGCGAGAAGACCGGCGTGTTCACCGGGCGCTACGGGATCAACCCGCTGTCGGGGGAGAAGCTGCCGATCTGGGCCGCCGACTACGTGCTGGCCGACTACGGCACCGGCGCGATCATGGCCGTGCCCGCGCACGACCAGCGCGACCTCGACTTCGCGCGCACCTTCGATTTGCCGGTGCGCGTGGTCGTCGACACCGGGGAAGAGGACCCGAACGCCACCGGCATCGCCACCGCCGGCGAGGGCCAGCTGGTGAACTCCGGGCAGCTGGACGGGCTGGGCAAGGCCGAAGCGATCGCCCGCGCCATCGAAATCGTGGAAGCTGCCGGCACCGGCAAGCACACCGTGAACTTCCGCCTGCGCGACTGGCTGCTGAGCCGCCAGCGCTTCTGGGGCACCCCGATCCCGATCATCCACTGCGCGGACTGCGGCGAGGTGCCGGTTCCCGAGGACCAGCTGCCGGTGCGCCTGCCGGATAATCTGCGCGGCGAGCAGCTCGCCCCAAAGGGCACCAGCCCGCTGGCCGCCGCCGATCAATGGGTCAACGTTCGCTGCCCGAAGTGCGGGGGAGCGGCCAAGCGCGACACCGACACCATGGACACCTTCGTGGATTCGTCCTGGTACTTCCTGCGCTTCGTCTCCCCGAACTACGCCGAAGGGCCGTTCGACCCGAAGGCGGTGCGCGACTGGATGCCGGTCGGACAGTACGTCGGCGGCGTCGAGCATGCGATCCTGCACCTGCTCTATTCGCGCTTCTTCACAAAGGTCATCCACGATTTGGGCCTGATCGACGCGACCGAGCCGTTCAGCGCGCTGCTGAACCAGGGCCAGGTGCTCAACGGCGGCAAGGCGATGAGCAAGTCGCTGGGCAACGGCGTGGATCTGGGCGAGCAGCTGGACAAGTTCGGCGTCGACGCGGTGCGCCTGACCATGGTGTTCGCCTCCCCTCCGGAGGACGACGTGGACTGGGCCGACGTCTCGCCATCGGGCTCGCAGAAGTTCCTGGCCCGCGCCTGGCGCATTGCCCAGGACGTGGCCAGCGAACCAGGCGTGGACTACGCGACAGGGGACAAGGCGCTGCGCCAGGTCACCCACCGCACCGTCAACGAGGCCGCGCAGCTGCTGGACTCGGGCAAGTTCAACGTGGTGATCGCCAAGGCCATGGAGCTGGTCAACGCCACCCGCAAGACCATCGACTCCGGTGCCGGCGCGGCCGACCCGGCAGTGCGCGAGGCCGCTACGGTTCTCGCCCAGCTGCTGAGCATGTTCGCCCCGTACACCGCCGAGGACATGTGGGAAGCGCTGGGCTACGCCCCGAGCGTGGTCACCAGCGCGTGGCCGCAGGTCGATGAGTCCCTGCTGGTCGATGACACCATCACCGCGGTCGTGCAGATCAAGGGCAAGGTGCGCGCGCGCCTGGAAGTGCCCGTGGACATTACCGAGGACGAGCTGCGCGAGCAGGCGCTGGCCCACGAGTCGGTGATCCGGATGCTCGATGGCAAGGACCCGCTGAAGGTCATCGTGCGTGCGCCGAAGCTGGTGAACGTGGTTCCCGCCCCGTAAGCTCGGCTCATGACCGAACGCCAGAAAAGCTCGCGCGCGGGCTGGCTGCCCAAGTGGCTGGCTCCGCGCGGGCCTTCGCGTACCCGCATCGGGGTGGTCTCCGATTCGGCCTCCTGCCTGCCCGAGGCCTTCGCGCGGCATGCGGATTTCATCCAGGTGCCGATCCCGATCATCGTGGACAACCATGTGCAGGGCGAAGACCTGCAGGCGCTGATGATGGGCCTGGCCATGGGCAAGGCGGTGAAGACCTCCCGCCCGGCACCAGGCGAGTTCGAACGCGCCTACCGGCAGCTGCTGGAGGCCGGGTGCGAATCGGTCATCTCGATCCACATGTCCGGGGCGCTGTCGGGCACCGTGGATGCCGCCCGCCTGGCCGCGCGCGGCTTCGACGCGCCGATCGCCGTGGTCGACACGCGTACCGTCTGCCTGCCCCAGGGCTTCGCCGTGGCCGATGTGCTGGCTGCGCGCGACGCCGGCGCCCCGCTGGAAATGCTCGAGCAGATCGCCGGCACCGCCACCGCCAATTCCGTGTACTTCGCGGTGCCCAGCCTGGAGCAGCTGCGCCGCGGCGGCCGGATCAGCGCACTGTCCTCGGTTCTCGGCAGCCTACTGAACTTCAAGCCGATCCTCGGTATCGCCGATGGCGCGATCGCCGCCCTGGAAAAGCCGCGCTCCTTCGCGCGCGCCACCGCGCGGCTGGTCTCGCTGGCCTTGCGCGATACCCGTGGCGCGAAGGGCGAGGCGCGCCTGGGGGTGATGCATTTCGGCGCCGAGGAACTGGCCGAGGAGATCGCCACCGAACTGGCCCCGTTCAGCGCGGCGCCGGTCGTGGTCGAGTCGCTGCCCGCGGTGCTGGCCGCGCATACCGGCATGGGCGTGATCGCGGTGTGCGTCGCGCCGCTGAATCCACAGCCGGAATCGATCCTGGACAACCCGCCGGCGCCATAGCCCAGACTGAGGCCCATGGGCCGCCACGACTTCTTCAGCAAGTACGCGCCACGTCCCGGTCGCCTGAGGTTTGCGATCTCGCGCGTGGCCGTGCTGGTGCTGGTCATCGTGGTGCTCGCCTGGATCGCGATCTCCATCCTGCTGGCGCCACCGCCGGTAGCCCAGGAGCTTGAAACGGTTCCGCTGGTGTCCGATCCCTCCGCGACGGCTCCGGGGGACCAGCTGTCCACGAGCCCGTCCGGTCCCGAGGTCACGGTCCATGTGGTCGGCGCGGTGAAGAAGCCCGGCGTCTACACGCTGCCCGCGGATTCGCGGATCACCGATGCGGTCGAGGCCGCCGGCGGGCTGGCCAAGGGCGCCCAGGCGCAGCTGGTGAACCTGGCAGCCAAGCTGGTCGACGGCCAGCAGGTCATCCTTCCCGGCACCGAGACCGGCAGGGACCTCCCAGCGGCACCGAGCGCCACGGCCGGAGGGAAGATCTCGCTGAACAGCGCCGATGCGCAGACCCTGCAGGAGCTTCCGGGGATCGGCCCGGCCCTGGCCGGCAGGATCATCGACTTCCGCACCGAGAACGGCCCCTTCACCTCCGTAGAGGAGCTGGATGCGGTCTCCGGCATCGGCCCGGCGCTGCTGGGGCAGCTGAGCGAGCTGGTGGTCCCGTGAACACCGATTTCCGGGGCCTGTGGCTGCTGGCCGGGGCCTGGACCGCCGCCTACTTCAGCCTCCCGGCCTGGCTGCTGTGGCTGCTGTCGGCGCTGCTCGCCTTTCTGCTGTTCCTGCTCATGCGTCCCCGGCACGACCGCGCCTACGCCGCACCGTGGTTCACCGGTCCGATCATCCTGCTGCTGGGAATGGTCGCGGTCAGCAGCCTGTCGTTCACCGACCCCCAATGCCAGCTGCCCGGCGCTCCCGAGCAGCAGCGGCGCGCGGTCGTGCGTTTCGAGGACCGGGCCAGCGCGCAGGGCCAGGAAAGCACCGCGGGCCGGGCGGAAATCCAGCGCTACTGGGACGATGGCCAATGGGTGGCATGCCAGGTGCCGGTCTACCTGAGCGTGGATTTCGGGCTGCCTGCCAACGCCGGGCAGTTCGAGGCCATCCTCGATCTGGACGCCGCGGATGCCGGATCCTTCGACTGGTGGGCGCAGGCCGCCAGCGAGCCGCAGGTCAGTTCTTGGGCGGAACCGACTGCCGCCGACCTGCTCAAGGAACGCTTCACCCTCAGCCTGAGCGACCTGCCCGGCAATGCGCAGGCGCTGCTGCCCGGCATGCTCTACGGCGACCGCTCCGGGCAGGATGAAGCGCTGGGCCAGGCGATGAGATCCAGCGGGCTGAGTCATCTCACCGCCGTGAGCGGCTCGAATATCGCCCTGATCGGGGCCATCGTGCTGGTGCTGTTCCGGCTGTTCTCGGTTCCGCGCGCCCCCAGCGCGATCCTGATGATTGGCGTGGTCGGGCTTTTCGCCTGGTTCGCCGGGCCGGATCCCAGCGTGCTGCGCGCCAGCCTGATGGGCAGCATTGCGGCGGTTTCGGTACTGCTCGGCCGCGGCCAGGGCTCATTGGGGATCCTGTGCCTGAGCGGCACAGCCTTGCTGGCCATCGATCGAAGCCTGGGCGCCGAACCGGCCTTTGCCCTGTCGGTGCTGGCAACCTTGGGCATCATCATGCTCTCGCCGGCGCTGACCGAAATCCTGCTCCACATCATGCCGGCCTGGCTGGCGCAGCTGACCGCCATCTGCTGCGCCGCGCAATTCACCTGCCTGCCAGTGGTGATCGCATTGAATTCGGATTTCAGCCTGTACTCGCTGCCCGCGAATCTCCTGGTGGCGCCGTTGCTGCCGTTGATTACCGCGCTAGGCATGATCTGCCTGCTGCTGTGCACCCCATGGCCGGGATTCGAATCGGTGCTGCTCTGGGTGCCCGGGCTCCCAGCCGAAGCCATCGGCAAGGTTGCCCATGCAGTCGCCGGGCTGCCGGGTGCTGCCCGTCCATGGCCCGAAGGCCTGCCGGGAATCCTGCTGGCGGTCATGCTGTCGCTTGCGCTGTGCTCGCTACTCGTGCTGGGCCGCGAAACCGAGCGGCTGCGCGTGCGCCAGGTCTCGATCGGCGTGCTGAGCGCGATCATGGTCTTCGCCGTGGCGCTCATTGTGCCTGCAACCCTGTTCTATCGGGAAGATGTTGCCACGGATTGGAGCATCGCCATGTGCGATGTGGGGCAGGGCGATGCGTTCGTCATCAACCTGGGGGATGCGGAAGGCTGGCTGATCGATACCGGGCCCCCCGATAGCGGTTTGCTGCTGTGTCTGGAGCGGCTGGGCATCACCACGCTGGGCAAGGTCTTCATCACGCATACGCACAGCGACCATTTCGGGGCCATCCGGGAACTGGAGGAGTCGAAGGTGCGGATCGGGGACCGCCTGGTCTCGACCGGATTCGATCTGGAACTCTGGCCCGGGGCTCGAGTGCTGGAGCCTGGTACGCGGCAGACTGCGGGGGAGGTGAGCTTCGAAGTCGTGGGTCCCGAGGCGCGGTACGCGCAATACGCCGAACCCAACGACACGTCCCTGGTCATCCGGTTCAGCTTTTCCACCCAGAGTGGTGCCGTCGATTTCTTTGCCGCCGGGGATATGGAGACCGAAGCCATGGATCGCCTGCTGCGGCTGCATCCGCAAGGCCAGGCAGCGATCTTGAAGGCTTCGCACCATGGAGCACGCAACGGAGGCACGGATATCATTGAGCAGATCCATCCGCAGATCCTGCTGGTCTCGGCCGGGAAGGATAATTCCTATGGCCATCCGCACCCGGAAACATTGGACATGGCGAAGCGGATCGGCTCGACGGTGTTGCGCACCGACCAATCAGGTACGGTACTGCTCACATTTACCGGCCAGGGCGTCCGTGGTACCTCCCTTGGTACTCCGGTTCGGTAGGATCAATATATCGACCGATGCACTTAGGAGTTCGATGGCACGCGCCCAAGCAAATCCGGGTATCTCATGGCGGGAACTGCGCCCGCAACCGCTGATCCTGTTGACCGGTTCAGAAGATTACCTCGCTTCGCGCGCCTTCGAGCTGCTGCGCTCCCAAGCCGGCCAGCGGGACGATATCCAGCACACGCGTCTTGATGCGGCCAAGTACGAGCCGGGAGAGCTGCTCATGGCCACCAGCTCTTCGCTGTTCTCCACCGCCAATCTGGTCGAGGTCCACGAAGTGGCGCACATGAATGAGTACTTCCTCAAGGACGCGATGGCCTATCTGAAGGACCAGGCGCCCGAGAATGTGCTGATCATGCACTATTCGGGCGGTACCCGCGGCAAGAAGCTGATCGACGCGATCAAGGCCGCCGGAGCGGTGGTCGTCAACTGCCAGCCGGTGAAGAAGGACTCCGAGAAGATCGACTTCGTCCAGTCCGAATTCAAGGCCGCCAAGCGCCGGATCACCAATGACGCCGTCAAGGCCCTCGTTGCCGCAGTCGGCAATTCGCTGGCAGAGCTCGGTTCGAGCTGCTCCCAGCTGATCGCCGACACCACGGGAACGATTGACCAGGATACCGTTGACAAGTACTACGGCGGACGGGTCGAAGCGACCGCGTTCAAGGTGGCCGATGCGGCGATTTCGGGCAATGCCCAGCTGGCGCTGCGCACCTTGCGCCATGCGCTGGGTACCGGAACCGATCCGATTCCCATTGTTGCCACCTTGGCGATGAAGGTCCGCCAGATCGCCAAGGTCGCGGGCGTGAATGAACCTGCTGCTGCCCTGGCCTCCGAATTGGGGATGGCTCCGTGGCAGGTGCAGCAGGCGCAGCAGCAGGCTCGCGGCTGGAAGCGCGGCGATCTGGCCCTGTGCGTCGAGGAAATCGCGAATACCGACCGCATGGTCAAGGGCGGCAGCCGTTCACCCGGATATGCCCTGGAACACGCCATCATGTTCATAGCCGGCAAGGCACCTGGACGCTGAGCCCGTTCAGATCCAGTGGGTGCGCGCACGATGCATTCGTGCGCGCCTCCACTGCGGCCGCTTCCGCGAAGCCTGCCACGCGTCCCTGATCCGGGAAAGCCGCGAAAAGCAGTTTTGGGCAAAACAAAACCCCCGCACTCGATGAGCGCGGGGGAGTTGATGAAGTCTAAGCTCGGCTTAGAGGGCGTTAACCTTCTTGGCGATGGCCGACTTGCGGTTAGCAGCGTTGTTCTTGTGCAGAACACCCTTGCTTACAGCCTTGTCGAGCTTCTTGCCAGCCAGGCGCAGCGCCTCGGTTGCCTTGTCCTTGTCGCCGGCCGCGATTGCCTCGTTGACGTTGCGGATCACGGTCTTGACCTCGGAACGGACAGCTACGTTACGCAGACGTGCCTTCTCGTTGGTCAGGTTACGCTTCTTCTGGGACTTGATGTTAGCCACTTTAATAAACTCTCTCGTTTATCGTTTTATACGGTCGGTAGAGGGTTCATCCTCCAGGCCATCGACTGAGCGGTGTGGGGCACCTATGGCGACCCGAAGGGGGCGTGCCGCCCAACCTGCGCGGCACACAAGAATCAATCCTACCAGATTCCAGCCCCCGCAAATAGCTGGCAGCCGCTGTGGAATGCGTCATGCAATGCACACTGATGGAGCTCCGTTGCTGCCGCAGCGGAATCGGGCCCATGCCTTGCTGCAAGGTTCGGCTAGGAGAGTCCGGACGCTGCCAATGGATCATAGGCGGGAACGCTCATCATTGCCTGGAGCTGGCGGCGGCGCACGCCAACGTTGCCGCCTTCGATGATCGGGTAGGCCAACACGTCCATCAGATGCCGGAGCATCGGGAAATTCGTGTCGTAGGCGGTAACGCCGACCGCCTTGATGAGGTCGTTGATCACGTCGAGCCCCGTCTCGGAGCCGAAGATCTTCGCATGCAGCGCCAATTCGCTGGCCCCTGGCCGGCCGGAGATCACGGCATCCAGCGCAGACCAGGACAGGAGGCGTACCGCTTCGAGCTTCCCCTTGGCATCGGCGAGAATGTCCGCGACCGCCTGGTGCTCGATGATCGGGAGCAGGCCGCCGCGCTTCTCCGCTTGGGCGAAGCGCAAGGCAATGCCAAAGGCTTGCCGCATGGCCGCCACCGAGAAGGTCCCGATGGAAGCGCCGCTGGCTTGGAAGGCATTACGCGTCAGGCGCACTCCATCGCCTTCGGTTCCCAGCAGGTTGCCCTGGGGAACCCGCAGATCGCGCAACGTGACCCGCGTGGTGAGGCAGCCGCGCAGCCCGGGAAGGTCGTAGTACTCGTCGACGTCAATATGCCCCCGCAGGTGTTCTCGTTCGGCAACGATCAGTGATACGCCCTTGTCCGTCCGGCAGACAATGGTCATCAAATCCGGCCCGTCGCCGTCCCAACCGCCCAGGTGCGAGGCCCAGGCCTTGGAACCGTTGATCACCCATTCATCGCCATCCAGCACGGCGCGGGTCCGCACGCCTTCGGCCGGCGCTTCGGCATCGAAGTTCGCGCTGCCGCCGGGTTCGCTGTAGGCCATGGCCGCCAGCGGCGCACCCTTGTCGGCCAGGAAGGGAGCCACGAAACGGGTGATCTGCTCGGGGGTGCCCACTTCATAGACAGGGGCCAAGGCGATCAGCGGACCGGCCATCGAGATCATGAAGTCCGGGCTCTCGGAGGCCAGCTCCTCGATGAAAATCGCGGCATCCACCCCGCTGCTGGCCGTGCCGCCGAAAGGAGCGGGGATCAGGGATTTGAGGAACCCTGCCTGGACCGCTTTTTCCATCACTGGGCGAAGCAGCAGTGCACGCTGCAGCGGGTCAGTTTCCTGGCTGACAGCCGCCATCAGTGGCCGCAGGTGTTCGCGTGCGAAGCTGCGCGCGACCTGCTTCAGCTGTTCTTGTTCATTGGTGAGCGTAAACGAAATAGCCATGATGCTCTCTCAAGTTCCTTGGGCGATGGTAGCCCGATTGAATTGGTACTGAGATCCATATCACTAGGTTTCGCTGGCAAGCGCTATGCAATTTGCGCAGCGGGACTATGCAGTTTGCGCACCATGCGAACGCCGAAGCTCCATCGGGCTGACGTCGAAGTGCTGCCGGAAGGCCCTGGAGAATGAGCTGGGGTCGTAGAACCCCGAGAGCCGCGCCAGCTCAGTCACCGAAATCGATGATGCAGGATCAGAAAGCACATCGAAGGCATGCTGGAGCCGAAGTTGCCGAACCGTCCTTGCGAATGAGCTGCCCGTGCCTTCGAAAAGGGCATGAAGGGTGCGCGGGGAAATCGCGAACACGCGGCTGACCCGGTCAGCGTTCAGTTCCGGATCCCCGTAGTTCCGCTTCACGAACTCCAGCACGGCGGCTTGCAGGGGATTGGAACGGTTGCAGTCATCTGCTGGGGCCGGAGTCGCGGCCAGCGTTCCGACGACTGCGGATTCGAAGGCTTGGACCAAGGCGTCCGCGGCAGCCGGCGGGACGTCGTCAGCGAGGGAACTCAAGCTGGTCATCAGGGCGGTGACAGCCGAGCCGGCGCCCTCCGAGCCGATTGAAGTGCCCAACCGGTTGCGGAAGGCCGAGAGCCTATGGGTGATGCGATCATGCTGCAGCCGAAATGAAAGCATCCGCCAGTCGCCCTTGAATTCGAATTCATAGGGCTCGGTTGTGTCGACAACCATGAAATCACCGGGCTCGACCACCGAGGACTTCCCGCTCACGGTGGCCAGGCATCTGCCCGCAAGCTGCAGGTTCACGAAGAAGTACGCCTCGTCCGATACCGCGATTTCCCGGCGGCTGCGCCTGGTGATCTGGGCCTTGGAATTGATGGATGCGCGGTTCATCGAACCAAGCGCAGATGTTTCAACCGTTGAAGCGAAACCGGGCTCGGCACCCGTATTGACAGCAGCCAAGGGCACGAATTCGCGGCAGATGACATCCTGCCAGTAGTCGAATTGCTCTCGAATTGGAACGCCAGTTCCATCCCAAAGCCCCATGTTGCCCCCAACGTCCAGAAGCGGTGTCCGTGGTGCCGAACCGCATTGCCCCACGGCAAGTGATCGCCGCCACACTTAAATATAGTGCACCAGGCGCCAGCCGTCATGGCTTGGGGATCAGGGTTATCCGGCTCGGCCGGACAGCCGATTCCGGCTTGCAGTGACGGCTGGAGGCCTGGGCGGGTAGCTAGTTGCGGCGGGAGAGTGCGTCGATAACTGCCGAGAAGCGGTCCTGATCCAGGATCGCTCCTTCGCGGCGCACGGAACCCGGTGCGATACGGATGATGCGGTCCAGCTTCACCTCGCTCGGACGGCGTTGGCGGTCCCAGTCGCCCGTGCCGATATCGAGGTAATCGGCGTTGCGGTGGCTGGAATTGTTCTTGTCCTTGCTGGTGAGCATCACACCCAGCAGCCACCGCTGGTCACGGCCGACGATGAGCACCGGGCGGTCCTTGCCCTGGGAATGGTCCTCCTCGTAGGGCACCCATCCCCAGACGATCTCGCCGGGATCAGCATCCCCGTCCAGCGACGGGCGGTACTCGTAGTTGATCGCTCCGCGGTAATCGCCGGGATAGCCGGCACCTGTGCGTTGCGCCGCAGCGCCTGCGCGTCGAGTCGGCTTGGACGTGGGGCGAGGTTGCTGCCCGGTCGTCCGCGCGCGGCTGATTTCCTTGACTACGCGCATGACGATGCTAAATATCTTCTGCGGATTCAGTGCCATGCACGACAAACTACCAGTTCGAGGCTGTCGAAATATGTGATGACGCGGAAATCATGACAGAATGGAAGCTAATCCAACTATGTCTTTTAGTCAGCTAGTGAGGTCTGTTTAGGTGTCTCCATTGGCCCGCACCGCTCAGGTGCCTGCCGCGACCGATCCGTCGCTCATCCGTAATTTCTGCATTATTGCCCATATCGACCACGGCAAGTCGACCCTGGCCGACCGGATGCTGCAGCTGACCGGCGTTGTTGCTGCCCGCGACATGAAGGCCCAGTACCTCGACCGCATGGACATCGAGCGCGAACGCGGCATCACCATCAAGTCCCAGGCCGTGCGCATGCCCTGGGCCGCCGAGGACGGCACGACGTACGCGCTGAACATGATCGATACCCCGGGGCACGTCGACTTCACCTATGAAGTCTCGCGTTCGCTGGCCGCCTGCGAAGGCGCGATCCTGCTGGTCGACGCCGCCCAGGGCATCGAAGCCCAGACCCTGGCGAATCTGTATCTGGCGATTGAGGGCGATCTGACGATCATCCCGGTGCTGAACAAGATCGACCTGCCTAACGCGCAGCCGGAGAAGTACGCCGCCGAGATCGCCAACCTGATCGGTTGCGAGCCCGAAGACGTGCTGAAGGTTTCGGGCAAGACCGGCGAAGGCGTCGAGGCGCTGCTCGACGAAGTCATCAAGCAGCTGCCGCCGCCGGTCGGCGAAGCCGACGCACCGGCCCGTGCGATGATCTTCGACTCCGTCTATGACACATACCGCGGCGTGGTCACCTACGTCCGAGTGGTCGACGGCAAGCTCACTCCTCGCGAGAAGATCCAGATGATGTCCACCGGCACCACCCACGAACTGCTGGAAATCGGCGTATCCTCGCCGAACCCCGAGCCCACCAAGGGCCTGGGCGTCGGCGAGGTAGGCTACCTGATCACCGGCGTGAAGGACGTGCGCCAGTCCAAGGTCGGCGATACCGTCACCAACTCGCTCAAGCCTGCCAGCGAATCCCTGGGCGGCTACGAAGAAGCCAAGCCGATGGTCTTCTCCGGCCTGTACCCGATGGACGGGACCGACTACCCGGCACTGCGTGATGCGCTGGACAAGCTGCAGCTCAACGATGCCGCACTGACCTACGAGCCGGAAACGTCCGTCGCACTGGGCTTCGGCTTCCGCGTGGGCTTCCTGGGCCTGCTGCACCTGGAAATCACCCGCCAGCGCCTGGAATCCGAATTCAACCTGGACCTGATCTCCACCGCGCCGAACGTGGTGTACGAGGTCATGGGCGAAGACAAGCAGATGATGACGGTGACCAACCCTTCGGAATTCCCCGATGGGAAGATCCTCGAGGTGCATGAGCCGATGGTCGCCGCCACCATCCTGGCGCCGAGCGAATTCATTGGTGCGGTCATGGAGCTGTGCCAGTCCCGCCGCGGCACCATGCGCGGGATGGACTACCTCTCCGAGGACCGCGTGGAAATGCGCTACCACCTGCCGCTGGCCGAGATCGTGTTCGACTTCTTCGACCAGCTCAAGTCCAAGACCCGCGGCTACGCTTCGCTGGACTGGAAGGCCGACGGCGAGCAGGTGGCAGACCTGGTCAAGGTCGACATCCTGCTCCAGGGCGACCAGGTGGACGCATTCTCCGCGATCACCCACCGCGACAAGGCCTACGCCTACGGCACCATGATGACCACGAAGCTGCGCGAGCTGATCCCGCGCCAGCAGTTCGAAGTGCCGATCCAGGCCGCGATCGGTTCGCGCATCATTGCCCGCGAGAACATCCGCGCCATCCGCAAGGACGTGCTCGCCAAGTGCTACGGCGGCGACATCAGCCGCAAGCGCAAGCTGCTGGAAAAGCAGAAGGAAGGCAAGAAGCGCATGAAGATGGTCGGCCGCGTGGAGGTCCCGCAAGAGGCCTTCATTGCAGCGCTGTCCACCGACGAGCCGAAAAAGAAGTAAATGCCATCAGTTCTGCCTGATGGCGATCCGGCTCCGGCCGATGGTCTGCTCCCTGCCTCATGCGCGCATGAGGCACAGGAGCGGACCATGTCCTTTTATGTGCATATCCCGTTTTGCACCGTCCGTTGCGGCTACTGCGATTTCAACACCTACACCGCCACGGAGCTGGGCTCCGGCTCCAGCCAAGCGACCTACGCTGCCACCGTCAGCAAGGAAATCAGCTTCGCCCGCGAGGTGATGGACCGTTCGGGCCAGCCGGATCGCGAAATCGAGACCGTTTTCTTCGGAGGAGGCACTCCCACATTGCTGCCCGCCGGCGACCTGGTTTCGGTGCTCGGCAGGATCCGCAACGAATTCGGCCTGAAGCCAGGTGCAGAAATCACCACCGAGGCCAACCCTGATTCGGTAACCCGCGAGAGCCTGCAGGAGCTGGCCGATGGCGGTTTCACCCGGGTGTCCTTCGGCATGCAGTCGGCGGTGCCGCATGTGCTCAAGGTGCTGGAGCGCACCCATGATCCGAAGCGGGTTCCGCAAGCGGTTGCCTGGGCGCGCGAGGCCGGCCTGGATGTCAGTGTCGATCTGATTTATGGCACCCCGGGGGAAAGCCTTGAGGATTGGCGCACCAGCATCGAAGCCGCGCTGAGCTACGAGCCTGATCATATTTCGGCCTACGCGCTGATCATCGAGGAGGGCACCAAGCTCGCGGCCCAGATCCGCCGCGGCCAGGTGCCGAACATCGACGATGACGAACACGCCGAAAAGTACCAGATGGCCGATGAGATGCTTGCCGCGGCCGGATTCTCCTGGTACGAGGTCAGCAATTGGGCCAAGACCCCGGCCAATGCGTGCCAGCACAACATCGCCTACTGGAAGGGCGGCGACTGGTGGGGTGCAGGCCCCGGCGCGCATTCGCACGTTGGCGGACTGCGCTGGTGGAATGTGAAGCATCCAGCCGCCTATCAGCAGCGGATCGACGCCGGAATTTCACCGGGACATGGCCGCGAGTACCCGGATGCCCAAGCCGTGCAGCTGGAACGCACCATGCTGCTCACCCGCTTGAGCTCTGGAATGCAGATCAGCGAGCTCGATGAGACCGGGCGCAAGAAGATTGCCGGATTGATCGCAGACGAGCTGATTGATGCCAAGGCAGCATTCTCCGGGACCTTGGTGTTAACGCAGCGAGGCCGGCTCCTGGCCGACCTCGTGGTGCGTGAACTGCTTGATTTCTGAGACTGGGTAGCTGGCGCTACTTCATCAGCCTCAGATTGAATCGATAGCGGTAGGGGCGTCCCTTGTTGGCCTGGATGGCGGCAAGGGCGCCGGAGACCGTCATGTAGACCCACAGGGCCACGGCCAGAACGGCAAAAAGCCAGCCGATCACCGGCAAGATCATCAGCACGTTGAACACGATGGCCAGAATGGTCAGCGGGAACGTGAAATTGAACGCTTCCTTGGATTCCTGTGCCGTGAATGGGCCGCGGTCACGGAATACGGCGAAGACGATTGCCGATGGAACACAACCCAAGATGGCGCCGAAGTGGGCCATCGTGGCCCACTGGCGGTCTTCTGAAGGAGTCAGCGGCAGCGCAGAGGTCCGGGAACCTTCGAAGCGGGAATTCTCCGATGGCTTCGTCAGGCGTGATGTCACTATTAATCCTTGTCTTGCTTAAGTGTGGTTCCTCTTATCATAGCGACCGCGGCTGAGCGGACGGGGAGATTCGCCGACTAATCTCCAACTATTAGTCAATCGTTAGGAAACCGTAATCTTCGGTCGTGAGAAAATCGATCAATTCTTCTATTCGGCCCAGCAGCTGCGGTTCAAGCTGCCCGTAATGATGCACCGTGGACAGCAGCCGTTGCCATCCGATGCCGATATCCTCTGCCGTAGCGTGCGGCCAGCCAAAGGCCTTGAGCACTCCGGTTTTCCAGTCGACCCCCTTGGGGATGACCGGCCACGCCTTGATGCCCAGGGTCGCAGGCTTTATCGCCTGCCACACGTCAACGTAGGGGTGGCCGAGGATCAGCACGTTATCGGCGGCACCGGGAACCTGCATCGCCTCGGCGACAATACGCGATTCCTTGCTGCCAGCGACCAGGTGGTCGACCAGGATTCCCAGACGACGCTGCGGCGACGGGGCGAAGTCGCGGATGGCTCCGGCCAGATCGTCAACGCCATGCAGCGGTTCGACGACAATGCCTTCGACACGCAAGTCGTGTCCCCAGACTTTTTCAACCAGCTCGGCATCGTGCTTGCCTTCAACCCAGATGCGGCTGGCCCTGGCCTCCCGGGCCTTCAGCCCCGCTACGGCACGCGAACCCGAAGCGGAAACCAGGTTCTTCGGCGCCGCGGCCTTGGCGACGGGCTCGACGATTTCCACCGGTTCGCCTTCGAGGAGGAACCCGAAGCCGGCTTGGAAGGAACGGCTCTTGCCGTGGCGGTCTTCGAGCATGATCACGCGCATGCCGCCGGACTTTTCGGTACGGATGACTTCTCCCACCCAACCTGAGGTGGCATCTTCCAGGATCATGCCACGTTCCACGGGGACCTGGCGGAGTTTTCGAGGTGCCGGTGCACTGAGATCTCGTGGTCCCCAGGAGTAATTAGCCACGTACTGCCTTTCGCTGTGATCGAATACGCTCGAAATCCAATGCTAGCAACAGCTGAACGTATTAGACTTGGCACTTGACAGGTTAGAGTGCCAAGGCTGGGCACAGGGAATCCAAGGAGGTGCTGTCATGTCGGAGCCACGACGCTTGGACGTTCTGCGTGCCATCGTGGAGGACTACGTCCAATCCCGTGAGCCGGTGGGTTCCAAAGCGCTCCTCGACCGCCACAACCTCGGCGTCAGCGCCGCGACGATCCGCAATGACATGGCTTTGCTGGAAGAGGAGGGGCTGATTGCCGCTCCGCATACTTCCTCCGGACGCATCCCGACCGAAAAGGGCTACCGCCGCTTCGTGGACGAGATCGGCGAACTGAAGCCGCTGTCGCGGGCCGAACGCGACGCCATCAACAAGATCCTGGATAACTCCACGGACCTCGACGAGATGCTCAAGAGCACCGTGCGCCTGCTGTCACGATTGACCAACCAGGTGGCGATGATCCAGGTGCCGCACTATGACACCGCGTCATTGAAGAACCTCGAACTGGTGGGCTTGGGCCCAACCCAGGTGCTGATGGTGATGATCGCCTCCAACGGCACGGTGGACCAGCGGATGATGCCGGTCAAGCGTTCCTACAGCGATGACGAGCTGGGCGAGCTGAAGTCGTGGCTGCTGAATAATTTCGGGGGAGTGCAGCTGGCGGAGCTGGCCGGCCGGCTCGGCCGCATGGAGCTCAGCCCGGCACAGCAGGCCGACCCGTTGGTGGAGCATGTGATCGGCGCGCTGGAAGAAATGGCCCAAGCAGCCAATGCCCAGCGCATCATCATGGCCGGCACCGCCAACCTCGCCCGCGTGGAGGGGGACTTCCCGCTGAGCATCACCCCGGTGCTCGAGGCGCTCGAAGAGCAGGTGGTGCTGCTCAAGCTCTTCTCCGAGCTGGAAGCCGATTCCCGCGGGGTGGCCGTGGCGATCGGCACCGAGCACCACTATGGCCAGCTCTCGGATGCAGCAGTGGTCGCGACGACCTATGGCGCCGATGTGCGCAACAAGCTCGGGGTCCTGGGCCCCACCCGGATGAACTATCCGACTTCCATGGCCTCGGTTCGTGCGGTGGCACGGTACCTGTCGAAGATTTTGGCTAGCTAGCCTCGCTGGGCGCCAGCCCGGCACGAATGAAGTTTAAGAGTCTTAGGAAAGGACACGGCGAATAAAGTGAGCTCGCATTACGAGACCCTGGGTGTAGCCAAGGACGCGACCCCGCAGGAAATCAAGAGTGCCTACCGGAAGCTGGCACGTAAGCTGCACCCGGATGTGAACCCGAGCGATGAAGCTGCAGAGCAGTTCAAGCTGGTCACCCGCGCCTACGAAGTCCTTTCCGACCAGACCAAGCGCGCCAACTACGACGCCACCGGCGATGAGAACGGCAACGGCCACCCGGGCTTCGGCGGCGGCGGCCAGGGCTTTGGCGGCTTCGGCGACATCTTCGAGCAGTTCTTCGGGGGCGGCCAGGCCCAGGGCCCGGCATCGCGCACCCAGCCGGGCCGCGACGCGCTGATCACCATCACCATCGACCTGGAGGACGCGGTCAAGGGCACCGTGTACCCGCTGGAGATGGAAACCGCCGTCACCTGCAAGACCTGCAACGGCTCGTGCACCCGCGAGGGCACCAGCCCGGTCACCTGCGACATCTGCCATGGCGCAGGCCAGGTGCAGCGTCCGGTGCGTTCCTTCCTGGGCCAGATGATGACCGTGGAAACCTGCGCCGCCTGCCGCGGTTTCGGCACCACCATCCCGGACCCTTGCCTGGAGTGCAACGGCGAAGGCCGGGTGCGCGAGCATGTCTCCAAGTCGTTGAACGTTCCTGCAGGCGTCGATTCCGGCACCCGCATCCAGCTGCGCGGCCAAGGCGAGGCCGGTCCGGGCGGCGGCCCGAACGGCAACCTGTTCGTCGAGGTCGACGTGCGCCGCCACAAGGTGTTCGAACGCTCCGGCACCGACCTGCACGCCAAGATGAGCCTGCCGATGACCGCCGCGGCCTTGGGCTGCGAGCTGAAGCTGGAAACCTTCGACGGTGAGCAGGCCATCAATGTCGAGCCGGGCGCCCAGGATGGCGACACCGTGACCCTGCTGGGCCTCGGCGTGCCGCGCCTGCGCGGAGGCAAGCGCGGGGACATCATCGTCCACCTGCAGGTGGAGACCCCGACAAAGCTGGACTCTGCGCAACGCGAGCTGCTCGAGCAGCTGGCCAAGCTGCGTGGCGAGGAAATGACGGCCGGCCGTGTCGAGCATTCCGGCGGCATGTTCTCCCGCCTGCGCGACAAGCTGAACCAGCGCTAGGTCATGAGCAACCACAGCTTCGTCATCGACGCCCAGCAGAGCCAGGATGCCTCGGTCGGGGACTTCCTTGAATTGGACGGTCCTGAGGCGCACCACGCGGTCACCGTCAAGCGGGCCGCCGCCGGCGAGCACCTGGACCTGCTCGATGGCAAGGGGCTGCGCCTGACCGTGGAGGTCGTCGCCACCGCCAAGGATCTGCTGCGCGTCAAGGTCCTGCGGCGCACCGAGGAAGCCGTCAGCGATCACCCGGTGACCCTGGTCCAAGCCCTGTCCAAGGGGGACCGCGACCTGCAGGCTGTTGAGGCCGCCGTCGAGCTCGGAGTCCTGGCGGTGCGCCCCTGGCAGGCCGACCGGTCGATCGTGCGCTGGAACGTGGCGAAGGTCGACAAGGCCATGGCTAAGTGGCGTGCGCAGGTGCGTTCTGCGCAGAAGCAGTCGCGCCGCGCCTATGAGCCAGAGGTATTGGAACCGATGGGTTCCAAGGAGCTGGCCAAGTCCATTGCCGCTGATGCCGATCGCGGCGCTCTGGTGCTGGTCCTGCATGAGCAGGCTGTGGATTCGGTCGCGCGGCACGTGCAGTCGTGGCTCGCCGAGGCGCAGGCCGGCCAGGAGGTCATCATGATTGTCGGTCCGGAAGGCGGCATCTCGGACACGGAACTGCAGTCCTTCGTGGAAGCAGGTGCGCATGCAGCCCTGCTCGGCCAGCACGTGCTGCGCGCTTCGACCGCCGGTCCGGCGGCGCTGGTCTTGATCCGCCATCTGATCGGCGAGATCTAGCTTCATGCAATCTTGCGAGCATCGAAAGTGCTCCGTGCAAGCCTAGGGCGCGCGCCTGCGCTCGGCTTGTACGGAGCAATTCTGCTTTTGGCGGGCGCACAAGTTTCTTGCACCTCGAACTGGCATGGCCCAGGCGACCGCCATCCGGCTCGACGTGCAGAATCTTCGTTCGCCGCAGTGCATACCATGGTTGTGAAGGCAGTTTCGCAGGCAACCTTAAGCGGGAAAATTCGGCGCTCTCGCGCCATTAATTGCTGTTCGCGGGACAGGGATCGTGGCCTTTCGAGGTCTTTTGCAACCACGTCAGGGCCGCTGCAGGAAACCGGGAACCGGCCGGCAACAGTGGCGGTACGCTACTCGACGCGGAAGTCGCTGATGACCTTGCCGGCCAGATGCTCTGATCCGGTTTCAAGTCCCCAGAAAGTCAGCCGGTAGGATCCGGCACGCAGATCGGTGGTCAGGGTGAAGGAACCGTCGTCCTTGATCTGTCCGGGATTGACCTGCTTCTGGGCGGTGATCACCGTGAGCTTGCCGTCGGCGTCCTTGCGCTGCAGGGAGTAGAAGGTGCCGATATCGAACTGCGTGGTTCGGCCATTGATCTTGATCGAGCCGCTTTTCAAGGTTGCGCCGAATTGCGGATCAATAATCCAGATCGGTGCAATGAACTCGGCATCGCGTGCGTAGACATCCTTGAGCCGGAAGCCGTCGAAGACCGTTGCGTTGGCTTGTCCGTCCACCAGGATGCGGACCGTTGGGGCGGTGTCGCCGACAACCAGGCCAGAGTTGGCGGCGGCTGCCGTGGCGGTGAACACGAGCTGCTGGATGGCCCGTTCGGAAAGTCCCTGATCCAGGCGGGCGCTGAACACCTTGGCCGGAAGATCCAACGTGATGACATTCGCGTTGCTGATGGAAACGCCGATTTCATCGGTTGGCTTCAGGTGAGTATAGCGCTTCGGCTTCATCGGGTCTGCCGTGAGCAGCGTCCAGATCGCATCGCCAATGGGTTCCTGATGGCGGGTGTCCTGGAAGTATTCGCGGTACAGGTACACGCCGGTGTCCGTGTTTTCCAGCCAGTAGACCGGCAGGCTGGCGGCCATGCCGACATCCTCGCCAGCGTCGGTGGCGCTCGGCAGGTTCAACGATGCGGCCGCGGGGGTCGAAGGCATCTCATAGGAGCTCTCGCGATTCGTCAAACCGCAGCCTGCGGCGACGACGAGAGCGGCAGTGACTCCCAAAACGCCGAATCGACGTGGAATCTTCCGCAAGATCCTTGATTGCACTGCGAACCAATCCGTGGTGATTTATTGCTGTTTCGGTCCGCGGCAGTTGCGGAACCGCTCTCAAGCTTGCCATATTCGAGGCGGCTAACTGGCTAAGAATGGCCCAACTTACTAATCCGTAATCAAATCTATATGTTCACCACTTGCTCTTATTAGCATCATTCAAGAGTACTTTCAGGTATTCCCGCTTACGCTGAGACCTGAATTTTCTCCGGATTGGCCTGCGACTCGATAGAATGGCAAGCACAACAATTCTCGAACACTACGAAGCTCGCAAAGGGGCGCCGCGCACTGCATGCAGGTTGAACAGAATAATGCGACAACGGAGAACGGATCCGCGTCGCTCACCATCAGTTTTGATACGGCTGAGCTCATGATTGCCACGCTGGGCCCCAATGACGAGCTATTGCGGATCCTCTCCGGGGCCTACCCGCAGGTCAGCTTCCGCCCCAACGGCCAAGCCCTGGCCCTGGTCGGCGACCCGCAGCAAGTCCGCAAGGCCCAGCGCGTCACCGAGGAAGCGCGTGCGCTGGCTACCCGCGGCTCGCGCATGAGCGCCGAAACCATCGAGCAGATCATCAAGATGCTCAGCGCCGGCAACCCGGATGCGCCCACCGACGTCCTGGGGTTGAAGATCCTCTCGGGACGCGGACGCTCCATCCGGCCCAAGACTGTGAACCAGAAGAGCTATGTCGACGCCATCGAGGATTCGACCATCACCTTCGGCGTCGGCCCGGCCGGCACCGGCAAGACCTTCCTGGCCATGGCCATGGCCGTCGCCGCCCTGCAGGACAAGCAGGTCAACCGCATCATCCTGACCCGTCCTGCGGTCGAGGCGGGGGAGAAGCTGGGCTTCTTGCCCGGCTCGTTGACCGAGAAGATCGACCCGTACCTGCGCCCGCTCTACGACGCCTTGCACGACATGGTCAATCCGGAAACCATTCCGCAGCTGCTGGAAGCCGGAACCATTGAGGTTGCACCGCTGGCCTATATGCGCGGCCGCACGCTCAATGACGCCTTCGTGATCCTGGACGAAGCGCAGAACACCACCACCGAGCAGATGAAGATGTTCCTCACCCGCCTGGGGTTCGGCTCGAAGATGGTAGTGACCGGCGATGTCACCCAGGTGGATCTGCCGAACAATGCCACCTCCGGGTTGCGCATGGCCAGCGATGTCCTCGACGGCATCGACGACATCAGCATCTGCCGGCTCGACTCTTCGGATGTGGTGCGCCACCGCCTGATTGCCGACATCGTCACAGCCTACGACCGTTGGGATGACACCCGACGCAAAGAACACAACCGGGGACGCCGCAGCAAATGAGCATCGAAGTAAATAACGAAACCGAGTACGACGTCGACCTCAAGGACGTCAACGCCTTGGCCGAATCGGTGATGCGGGCCATGTTCCTGCACCCGGAAACCGAAGTGTCCCTCGTTTTCATCGACGAGGACGCCATGAGCGCCCTGCATGTCGAGTGGATGGATCTCGAAGGCCCTACCGACGTAATGAGCTTCCCGATGGATGAGCTGCGTCCCGGCACCGCCGGCGCGCCAGGGGAGAACGGCATCCTTGGCGACATCGTGATCTGCCCTTCGGTCGCCGAAGCGCAGGCCAAGGCCGGCGGGCACAGCACGCACGACGAGATCCTGCTGCTGACCACCCACGGCCTGCTGCACCTGATGGGCTTCGACCACATGGAACCAGCAGAAAAGGAAGAGATGTTCGCGCTGCAGCGCAAGCTGCTGGAGTCCTACACCGGCCGCCCAGCACCGAAGGAAACGGTGGAATAGCCCGGTGGAAATCGTCTTGCTGGTCCTGGCCCTGGTTTTCATGGCCTTCTCGGCCGTGCTGACCGCGGTCGACTCGGCCTTCTATGCGTTATCCCGGCACGCGGCCGAACGCCTGCGCGCCGAATCGAACTCCAAGGCGCTTTCCGCGATCCTGGATGAGGCGGAAAGCCATGCCCAGGCGGTGAAGTTCTGGCGCATCTGGTTCGAGACCGCTTCGGCGGTCGCCGTGGCCCTGCTCGTTTCGCAGTGGATCGCGAATGTGTGGCTGATCGGCATGATCTCGACGATTGCCATGGCTGCCCTGGGCTTCGTCCTGGTCAGCGTGTCCCCGCGGCGCTATGGGCGCTCCAACGCGCAGACCGTCGTTCAGTCCACGGCCACCCTGGTTCGCTTCCTGCGCTTGGTCCTGGGTCCGGTCACCAACTGGCTGGCATCCATCGCCAAGGCGCTGAGCCCCGGCGGCGCGGACGGCGAAGGCTACCTGGGCAAGGAACGCCTGCGCGATCTGGTGGATCGCGCCTCCGAAGGCGAGGATCTGGACGAGGAATCGGCCGAACTGATCTCCTCGGTGATTGACCTGGAGGAGACCAGCGTCCGCTCGGTGATGGTGCCGCGCACCGACATGGTGGTGCTGGATGCTGATCATTCGTTCCACAGCGCCATGGACCTGTTCATCGCCTCCGGCTTCTCCCGCATCCCGCTGATCGGCGAGGATACCGATGACATTCAGGGCATCATCTACCTCAAGGACCTGATCCGCGAGATCCACGGCCTGCAGCAGGCGCAGTCCCTGGCCGACCTGGCGCGCAAGGTCCGCTTCGTTCCCGAATCGAAGTCCGCGGCAGAGCTGATGCAGGAACTGCAGCAGGAGTCCATCCACCTGGCAGTCGTCATCGACGAATACGGCGGCACCGCGGGCCTGGTGACCCTCGAAGACCTGCTCGAGGAAATCGTGGGCGAGATCGACGACGAGTATGATCGTTCCCGGGCCGAACTGATCGAGAACCCCGACGGTTCGATCTTCGCCGTGGCCGCCGCATCCATTGACGATGTGGCCGACCACTTCGGCATGCACATCGAGGAAGAGGACGTCGATACCGTCGCCGGCCTGCTCTCCAAGGCCCTGGAATCGGTGCCGGTACTCGGTTCCACCGCTGATGTGCACGGCCTGCGCCTGACCGTGGTGGCCCTCGCCGGCCGCCGCAACCGTATCGGCAAAATCCATGTAGAGCGCCTGGAAACAGACGCATCCGACCATATTGAGAACGACGAGGATTCCTCAGATGAGTGAAAACCAGAACCTGCTCGCCTCCAGCGGATGGCCCGAGGGCTTCCGCTCCGGCTTCACCTCCTTCGTGGGCCGCCCGAACGCCGGCAAGTCCACGCTGACCAACGCGCTGGTGGGCCAGAAGGTGGCCATCACCTCCGCCAAGCCGCAGACGACCCGCCACACCATCCGCGGCATCGTGCACCGCGAGGACGCGCAGCTGATCCTGGTCGATACCCCGGGCCTGCACCGTCCGCGCACCCTGCTCGGCCAGCGCCTGAATGACCTGGTCGCCGAGACCCTCTCCGAGGTGGACGCGATCGGCTTCTGCATCCCGGCCAACGAGAAGATCGGCCCGGGCGACCGCTACATCGCCACGCAGCTGGCGCAGCTACAGCGCAAGCCGATCATCGCGCTGGTCACCAAGGCCGACCTGGTGGACCGCGAGCAGCTCGCGCAGCAGCTGATCGCCGTCGCCGAAATGGGCACGCAGAACTTCGGCGAACAGGGGTTCGCCGCGATCGTGCCAGTCTCCGCGGTCAAGGAGTTCCAGGTCGAAGAGGTGGCCAATGTGCTGGTCGAGCACCTGCCGGCAGGCCCTCCGCTGTACCCGGATGGCGAGCTGACTGACGAGCCGGAAGCCAAGATGGTTTCCGAGCTGATCCGCGAAGCCGCGCTGGAAGGCGTGCGCGACGAATTGCCGCACTCGCTGGCAGTGGTCGTCGAGGAAATGGTGCCGCGCGAAGGACGCAGCGAAAACAACCCGCTGATCGACATCCACGTCTCGCTGTTCGTCGAGCGCTCCAGCCAGAAGGCCATCATCATCGGCCGTGGTGGTTCGCGGCTGCGCGAGGTCGGAACCAATGCCCGCCGCGGCATCGAGAAGTTGCTGGGCACCAAGGTCTACCTTGACCTGCATGTGAAGGTCGCCAAGGACTGGCAGCGCGACCCGAAGCAGCTCGGGCGCCTGGGCTTCTAGGCCGCGCGCCGCCGCACCGGGCCAACGCCCAACTTCGTCCCCAGGACCGCGCCGGTCTTGGGGACGCGCTGGATAGGCAGCCTCCTACTTGGCCAGGCGGTTGACGATCTGGCGGGCCACCAGCCGATCCACGCCGGGCAGACGCGTGGAGTTGATAATGAATCTCCGCATCCGCAGGGCCAGCTGGTTGCGCGGCAGGAAGCTGTTGGCCGCACGCCGCCCCGAAGCCTGGGCCGTGTCGATCTTCGGCCGCATCGCCTTCTCGTACCGTGCGAGGGCGGGCGGCAACTGCCCCGGTTCGGTGGCACTGCCCACCGCATCGCCCAGGGCGGCCGCGGCGCACACGGCCATCGCCCCGCCCTGGCCGGCCAGCAGCGAGACCGAGGCCGCCGCATCCCCGATCAGCACCACCGGGCCGGCATGCCAGGAATCCATCACCACCTGCGCGACGGCATCGTCATAGGGGTCATCCGGGCATTGCATCAGCAGCCGGTCCACCTGCGCGCCGCAACCGGCGAAAATGCTGCGCAGCCGATCGCGGGCCGGCCCGACGGGCGCCCCGTATTCATGGCGATAGACCAGGAAAGATGCCACCTCGTCGCTGCGCAGCCCATAGATTCCCGCGGTGCGGTCAACCGTATCGGTGAGCACGAAGCGGTTCTTGAAGCGCCGGTTCAGCTCGGGATCCCGGATGATGAAGGCTGCCGCCCGCATTCCCAAGGGGCGCAGGAACGCCCCTTCCGGACCGAAGAACCTTGCCCGGACCGTTGAATGGATGCCATCGGCCCCGACCAGCAGATCCGCAAGCTCCGGCTGGTTCTGCCCCTTGATGCGGATCTGGGCCCGCTGGCCATGGATGTCCAGCTGGTCGATATGAACCCCGTAGCGCAGCTGGACCCGCGACGGATCGGCATCCTGGAGCGCGGCTCGCGCGGCCGCTTCCATGTCCGGGCGCAGCAAGGTGAGCACCCTGCCGCCGGCGAGATCGGAGAACTTCGAATAATCCAGCGACGCTGTCGGCTTGCCCCGAGGATCCACATATTGCGCAGCCTGCACACGGTAGGCGGCCTCGGCGAGATAGGGCAGCAGTCCGATGCGCTCGGACGCTTCAATGCCCGGACCGAAGAAGTCCATCATGTAGCCGTCCGGGCGAGGGGCATCCGATCGCTCAAGCACCAGCACCTCCCAGCCGGCCAAGCCCAATTGCCTGGCCGCGACCAGTCCGGCGATTCCAGCGCCAACGATAATCGCCCTCATCAACCAACCTCCTTTGGCGTGTGGTGTGGTGGAACCCATTCTTCGCCGGCGCCATCATCCTGTCCACCGCAGCGCACCAGCGGCCTGTCCAATATGTGACACGGAGGTGACACAAGTTTCACCTGCCTGCACAGCGTGGTGCTATGCTCATCTCGTGCATTTCGAGCTTCTACTACTACTCAGCCGCTGCGAGGATCCAAAGGACCGCTAGTGGTCTACAGGCCGACCCCTCGTCGCGGAGTAGCTCTTGTCTGGCCCCACAAAGTAAGCACTATTTTTGTCTAGGGGACCCAAAGAAATGCAGAACATGCAGAAATCTTCGAACATGCCAATCCACAAGTATGTTCCATTCCAGGACCAGATCGAGGTCAATCTGCCCGATCGCACCTGGCCTGACAAGTACATCACCAAGGCCCCGCGCTGGTGCGCGGTCGACCTGCGCGACGGCAACCAGGCGCTGATCGACCCGATGAGCCCCGAACGCAAGCACAAGATGTTCGACCTGCTGGTGCAGATGGGCTTCAAGGAGATCGAGGTCGGCTTCCCGTCCGCCTCGCAGACCGACTTCGACTTCGTGCGCCAGCTCATCGAGCAGAACCGCATCCCCGAGGACGTCACCATCCAGGTGCTCACCCAGTCGCGCGAACACCTGATCGAGCGCACCTACCAGGCGCTGGAAGGCGCCAAGCAGGCCATCGTGCACCTGTACAACTCCACCTCGATCCTGCAGCGCGAGGTCGTCTTCCGCCAGGACGAGGACGGCATCGTGGACATCGCCGTCAATGGCGCGCGGCTGTGCAAGAAGTACGAGGAACAGCTGACCGGCACCAAGATCACCTACGAATACTCGCCGGAGTCCTACACCGGTACCGAGCTGGAATTCGCCAAGCGCATTTCCGAGGCGGTCGCCGAAGTGCTGGAGGCCAGCCCGGAGAACAAGATGATCCTGAACCTGCCGGCCACTGTGGAAATGGCCACCCCGAACGTGTACGCGGACTCCATCGAGTGGATGCACCGCAACCTGGCCAACCGCGACTCGATCATCCTCTCGCTGCACCCGCACAACGACCGCGGCACCGGCGTGGCCGCCGCGGAGCTGGGCTACCTGGCCGGCGCGGACCGCATCGAAGGCTGCCTGTTCGGCAACGGCGAACGCACCGGCAACGTGGACCTGGTGACCCTGGGCATGAACATGTTCGGCCAGGGCGTGGACCCGCAGATCGACTTCTCCGACATGGACCACATCCGCCGCACCGTCGAGTACTGCAACCAGCTGCCGGTGCCCGAGCGCAGCCCGTACGGCGGCGACCTGGTGTTCACCGCCTTCTCCGGCTCGCACCAGGATGCGATCAAGAAGGGCCTGGAAGCGATGGAAGCCAAGGCTTCGGCTGAAGGCAAGGACATCAATGACCTGGTCTGGGCTGTTCCGTACCTGCCGGTCGATCCGAAGGATATCGGCCGCTCCTACGAAGCAGTGATCCGGGTCAATTCGCAATCCGGCAAGGGCGGCGTGGCCTACTTGCTGAAGAACGACTACAACCTGGATCTGCCACGCCGCGCGCAGATCGAGTTCTCCGGCGTCATCCAGCGAAAGACGGATACCGAGGGCGGCGAGATCTCCTCGCAGCATATCTGGGATGTCTTCCAGGACGAGTACCTGCCGGTCAGCGAGGATTCGGGAATGAACTCGTGGGGCTACTACCAGATCGCTTCGGCCACCGCGGCTTCGGCAGAGGATGGCAGCTTCCGCCTGGATACCAAGCTGATCATCGACGGCGTGGCCCATGAGCGCAGCGCCCAGGGCAACGGTCCGGTCTCCGCACTGGTCAAGCTGCTCAACGACGATGGCGTGGATCTGCGCGTGCTGGACTACTCCGAGCATGCCATGAGCGAAGGCGGCAACGCCCGCGCCGCGGCCTTCGTCGAATGCGCCGTGGGCGATCGCATCCTCTGGGGAATCGGCCTGGACACCAATACCAACATCGCGGCGCTGAAGGCCGTGGTCTCTGCGGTCAACCGCGCAATCCGCGACAGCAAGTAGGCAGCCGGCAGAACCTGCCGCCAGCAAAACGCCACGGCCAGCCCACTCAGCTGGCCGTGGCGTTTAGTCCTGCACGGTATTCTCGGCCTTTCTGCCCGGTTCAAGTCGCGGAGTGCCTCGAACCCTTTGGATTCGGCCCCGGTAGATGCCGGTTTGCTCGTGCAACTGCCATGTCCGCCGGCGAATCGGAACTCCTGGTATTCAAGCGATTCAGAACTTTGGCAGTTGAAGTGGGAGAATACTGTCTGTGTCCAGATCAGGTTTCGCTTCCAAGAGCTACCACACCCGTGGTCTGGTCTTGCGCACCCATAAGCTGGGTGAAGCCGACCGGATCATCACGCTGCTGACCCCCAACGGAATTGTCCGTGCCGTGGCCAAGGGCGTACGCCGGACCTCGTCGAGGATGGGCGCAACGCTGGAACCTTTCATGGAAGTCAATGCCCTGCTGGTGATGGGCCGGAACCTCGATATCGTCTCGCAAGCCCAGCTGCGCAACCCCTACGGCCAGCTGCTGGTCATGGATTACCCGAGCTATACGGTGGCCAACGCCATGTCGGAGATCGCCGAAAGGCTGCTCGAGACGGACAGCGATTCAACGCTCCAGCAATATCAGCTCTTCCACGGTGCGATCGCGCTGCTCTCCAAGCAGAGGGTCGATTCCGGGGCCGTGCTCGATTCCTATATTCTGCGGGCGCTGTCGGTCGCTGGTTGGGCACCGTCATTCACCAATTGCGTGCGCTGCGGCAAGCCTGGCCCGCATCAAGCACTGCACGTCCAGCTTGGCGGCGTGGTTTGCCCCGAATGCCGCCCTTCCGGGTCATTATCCCCGCACCCCATCACCATCGAATATCTGCAGGCCCTATTGGAGGGGGACTGGTCCACCGTGGCACAGGCAGGACCCCGTGCGCGCAAGCAGGCAGCAGATATCGTGGCCAATTACTTGCAATGGCACCTAGAGCGTGCAGTGAATTCCCTACGTCTTGTGGAGAGAAATTGAAGAAGCTTCCAAAGATCACCGGCCGCCGAGGCCCCGTTGCTCCCTTTGCGCACCCGGAGAATCCACAGGTGCCGACCATTCCCCAGGAGCTCATCCCTGAGCACGTGGCGATTGTCATGGACGGCAATGGGCGGTGGGCCAACCAGCGCGGACTGCCGCGTACCGAGGGGCATCGTGCAGGCGAAGCCGCGCTGCTCGATGTGATGGCAGGCGCCGTGGAGTTGGGTGTCAAATATGTTTCGGTCTATGCGTTCTCCACGGAAAACTGGAAGCGCAGCCCAGAGGAAGTCCGCTTCCTGATGGGCTTTTCGCGTGATGTCCTGCGCCGCCAACGCGATACGTTGAATTCTTGGGGCGTGCGCATTCGCTGGTCGGGCCGGGAGCCCAAGCTCTGGAAGTCAGTGATCAACGAGCTCAAAGAAGCCGAAGAGCTAACCAAGGACAACTTGGGATGCCAGCTGACCATGTGCGTGAACTATGGCGGTCGGGCAGAACTTGGCGACGCAGTCAGCCAAATTGCCCAAGATGTCGCTGCCGGCAAGCTTCGCGCCAGTTCCGTTGGCGAAAAGACCATTGCCAAGTACCTACATGCGCCAGAACTCCCAGATGTAGATCTCTTCCTGCGGACCAGTGGCGAGCAGCGCACCAGCAACTTCCTGCTGTGGCAGTCGGCCTACGCGGAGATGGTCTTCCTGGACCAGTTGTGGCCGGATGTCGACCGGCGGACGCTGTATGCCGCGGTGGAAGAATACGCAAAGCGCGATCGCCGCTACGGCGGAGCCGTCGACAAGCCCCAGGGGTAGGACGTTCAGCGCGCTGTGCCCACCATCCGCAGCCAAAGGCTCAAGTCGCGATACGCCGCGGCTCTGGCCGGTTCAGCGGAGGTGAACACATCGTGCATTGCTCCGGGAATTTCGGACAGGGTAACGAAACTGCCCAGCTTCATCGCCCGCAGGCGAGTCTGCTGAACGTCCAGTACCGAATCGCAATGCTGCATATCCGGGGAGTAGGTCGTGCCGATGTGGGTCCGGTCCGAGGTGAGCACGAAGATCGGCTGCTGGAGTTTCAGCCCTTTGGCTACTAGTGCATGGCCATCGAAGATCGTTTTCAGCCATCCCGCGGTATTCGGAAAAGCGACTCTTGGCCGCCACAGTCGATGAACATCCCACTGGCCGTGGCTGTCGGTACTCAGTGATTGCCAGTAATGGTCGAATTCCGGCCCGCTGAGCTTCCGGCGCGGATTCGTGCGGGTGATCGCTTCCATCAGGCCATGAATGGGAATGCGCAAGAAGGCTGTTCCCTGAAATTCGAGCCATGGAGCATTCAGCACCAGAGCCTTGATCTCTGGTTGCCGGCGGGCAATCCACAAGCTAAGAATCAGTCCGCCGGTCGAGTGCCCTTGGGCCACTACTGGCAGGACCGGATGCTCCTTGCGCAGCAGTTCCAAAGTCGCTTCAAGCTCTTCGTCGAAGTCCGCCAAGTCGTCAACGTATCCGGGCAAGGCATGTTCTGCTCTCAAGCTGCGACCATGCCTGCGCAGATCCAGTGCGTAGAAGTGGTATCCGTGGTGATGCCAGAAAGCAGCCAGTTCACGGTTGTAGAAATAGTCGCTCCAGCCGTGCACGCTCAGCACGATTCCCTGCGCCTTGCGCCCGAGACGTTGCCGGAATCCTGCCGGGCGGTACCGAATCAGCGTTGCCACCGCCGGGCCTTCGGCATCGGTTCCGAAATCCAGGGTTAGGTGCTCGAAATCGGGTCCCAGCGGATCTTCAACCCATTGCCCCGGGCGGGTGGAAGACATGAAGTCGGGCCAGTTGCTGCTTTCTGGGACGACGAAGTGCTTCATATCTTGAATACTACCCACCTCAAGTTGTCTGTTTCGGCCTCTTCGCGGGAAAATGGGTCTATGCGCATATACCCACTGGTCTTCAAGCACGTCTTCACCAAGATGGATCCTGAACAGGCTCACCATTTTGCCTTCAACGCGATCAAGATTGCGCAACGTGCAGGGCTCACCAAAGTAGCACGCAAATTCTTCGCCCCGGCACCCAAACTGAATCGCACCGTCATGGGTATCGACTTCCCATCGCCATTTGGATTGGCTGCCGGTTTCGACAAGGGAGCCACCGGCATCTTGGCGTTGAGCGACATAGGTTTCGGCCATGTTGAAATCGGGACGGTTACCGGACAGGCCCAGCCCGGCAATCCGCAACCAAGGCTTTTCCGTCTGGTTGACGACCGCGCGGTTATCAACCGCATGGGCTTCAACAATGAAGGTGCCGAGCGCGTGGCTGCCCGCGTCGCCGGTGCCCGCCAGGAGCTCAAGTCTGATTACGCTGGAACCCGTCCGGTGATTGGCGTGAATATCGGCAAGACCAAGGTCGTGGAGTTGGAGGATGCGGTCGCGGATTACCTGTCGTCCACTCGCCAGCTGGCGATCCACGCGGATTACCTGGTGGTGAACGTTTCAAGCCCGAACACCCCAGGACTTCGCCTGCTGCAGAGCGTCGATTCTCTTCGCCCGCTGCTTTCGGAAGTTGGCCAGCTGGCTGACAAGGTTGCAGGCCGGCACATCCCGCTGCTGGTTAAGATCGCTCCCGACTTGAGCGATGAGGACGTTGCCGATGTCGCGCGCTTGGCCATCGAACTTGAACTCGATGGCATCATTGCCACCAACACGACTATCGGTCGTGAGAACTTGAATAGCGATGCCGCCAAAGTTGAAGAAATTGGTGCCGGCGGACTATCAGGGGCTCCGCTCAAGCAGCGATCGCTTGAGGTTCTTCGCCAGCTGCGTTCATTGGTTCCTGCCGAAATGGCGTTGATTTCCGTCGGCGGCGTGGAAAATGCCACGGATGTGAAGGAACGCCTGGACGCGGGCGCGGACTTGGTGCAGGGCTACACTGCATTCCTCTACGAGGGTCCGTTCTGGGCACGTTCCATCAACAAGGATCTGGAGCGCATGCTCTAGAGCGTTGGGCGGGCAAGCCCCTCATCACTCTGGTACGGCCTCGATTTTCACAATCGGGGCCGTACGTTCAGCTACTGCGAAGCTGGCCCGATAATGGCCTCGTGTGCTATCTCGCGCACGTGATGAAGCCAGAGCCAGGGAGACAGGGGAGAAGCTGGCAATTTAGAGCGACAGGCTCCAGGAATCCTTGTATCCGCGTCCACAAGCACGAGACTCACCTCCAGATACAAGGCTGTATGGAAAATTTCCAGCTGGAACTGCCCGGTAGATGAAGATCTCCATTCTTCTTGTATTCGCGTTCACAACGTTATAACCCTGTACCACATGGAAGAATTGGATTAGAAAAGGGGCAAGCTCATGCGAGCTTGCCCCTCAGTAGTCTAGCTGGATCGACTAGTCGATAATTTCGCCGCGCTTGACCTGCGGCTTCGGCAGGCGCAATTTGCGGAACTGCATGCCGCGCATCGCAGCGTACATGCGTACGCCCTTCTCCATGTGGCCGAACTTGGCAGTCAAGCGCTTCTTCAAGATTATGGAAGTCACGATGGCCTCGACGATGATCAATGCGATCACGACCCACAGGGCCAGCTGCACGAACATCTGAACCTGCAGATTGCTCTGGAATACCAGCGAGATGACCAAGAAGGCCAGGATGATGAACATCATGAACTCGCCGAACATCCAGCGGGAGTCAATGAAATTCCGGGTGTAGCGCTTCTGCTCGCCCTTATCGCGCGGCATCAGGTAGCGTTCATCGCCAGTTTCGTTCGCCAAGCGTAAACGGTTCTGGGCTTCGATGCGTCGTTGACGTTCAGCCTCTTTCGCGGCCTTGCGATCAGTAGGAACCAACGGGCGTTGCCGGTTCGCCTGCTGCGCACTGCGCTTGGGCGTTGGACCGGTCTTGCGGCCGTCGGTGGATTCCGGGGCCTGCTGAGCAGGCTCCACATTTACGGGGGATTGAGGTTCATCCTTCTTACGTCCAAACACCCCTCCATCTTAGCCGGGATTCGACAACGGCGTGACACTCGATGCCCGTGGAATTGCTAGGCTGAAGACATGACCGAGAATACTACCTTCGACGCCGCTGCTAACGGTGTCGATATTGCCGCGCTCAAGAGCCACATCGAAACAAACTTCGAGAAGATCCTCGAAGAGCTCACCTCCCTGGTCGCGATCCCAAGCATCGCATGGGAATCCTTCGACCCGCAGAACCTGGAAAAATCAGCTGCTGCCGCTGCCGAATTGGCGAAGTCGGCTGGCATGGAGACCGTGGAAATCCTGCGCGAACCAGCGCAGAATGGCGCTATGGGCGCACCTGCCGTTGTCGCGCAGCGCAAGGCGGCCCCCGGGAAGCCGACCGTGCTGCTCTACGCGCACCACGACGTCCAGCCCCCAGGCAACGAGGCAGACTGGAATACCCCGGTCTTCGAAGCCACGAGGGTAGGGGACCGGCTGTTCGGACGCGGCGCCGCCGACGACAAGGCGGGCATCATGGTGCACATCGCTGCGATGCGCGCCGTGCTGGATCTCGTCAGCGACTTCGGCGTTGGCGTAACCTACTTCTTCGAAGGCGAAGAAGAAGCAGGCTCCCCTTCCTTCCGCAACTTCTTGGAAGCCCATCAGGAAAAGCTGGCGGCAGACGTTATCGTCGTTGCCGACTCGTCCAACTGGTCAGTTGGAACTCCGGCGCTGACCAGTTCATTGCGCGGCATGTGCGCGGCAGAGATCACCGTCCGCTCGCTGAACCATGCGGTCCATTCTGGCATGTTCGGCGGCCCAGTTCTCGATGGCCCCATCCTGGCTGCCAAGCTGATTTCCAGTTTCCACAATGACGATGGCTCCGTGGCCGTTGCGGGATTGGTCGCCAACGACGCTGCCGAAGTCGATTTCGATGAAGCCGAGTTCCGCAAGGATTCCGGCGTACTGGATTCCTTCCAGCTCGCTGGATCCGGGAAAATCACCGACCGCTTATGGAATAAACCAGCACTGAGCGTAATTGGAATGGATATCCCAAGCGTTGACCACTCATCGAATACCTTGCTGCCGGCAACTCGCTTCAAGGTATCGATGCGGCTGGCGCCAGGGCAGGACCCAGCCGATGCGCTCAAGGCCCTTGAATCACATGTCAAGAGCATTGACCTGCGTGGCGCCGAAGTTGGATTTGTGGCTACGGAAGCGGGCAACGCCTACAAGGCCGATTTGGATGCTTCAGCTAATGACACTGCACGCTGGGCCCTGGAACAAGCTTGGGGTGTTGTACCAGTGAATATGGGGCTGGGTGGATCAATTCCATTCATTGCAGATTTGCTGGAAGTCTTCCCGCAGGCCCAGATTCTCGTCACTGGCGTCGAGGATCCTGATTCGCGCGCGCATTCAGCCAACGAGTCGCTACATCTGGGCGACTTCCAGCATGCCATTGAGGCTGAAGCGCTGATGCTGGCAAGGATCAACGCCGAGGGACTATGAAGCGTGTCATACGGAGAGACGCAAGAGGAGAAATCTTCAGCGTAGCGACGTAGGATAGAAGCAAGAACAGAGGTGCCAGCTCCAGAACAAATCTGGGGCTTGGTACCGCATCGAGCAGTATGGGAGGAAAATCATGACTGCATCTGTTGACCAGACCAAGGGCGACCCAACCGAGGTTCCAACCCACGAGGTAGAAATTTCCGACGTGGCAGCGGCCAAGGTTCGCTCGCTTCTGGAGCAGGAAGGTCGGGATGATCTTCGTCTCCGCATCGCAGTGCAGCCAGGAGGCTGCTCGGGCCTGATCTACCAGCTTTATTTCGATGAGCGCATGCTCGAAGGCGACGCTGTGCGCGACTTCGACGGCGTTGAAGTCATCGTCGACAAGATGAGCGTGCCTTATCTTGCTGGCGCATCCATTGATTTCGAGGACACCATCTCGAAGCAGGGCTTCACCATCGACAACCCCGCCGCATCCGGCTCCTGCGCGTGCGGAGATTCCTTCCACTAGGCCGTAGGGAACTAACGCCGCTGTTCAAACGTTGAAGAAATTTCTCGTTAGTACAGCGGCGTTTTTCGGCATTCTGACCCCAAAGAGGGTAAGCTCTACATTAAGTAGTAAAACTATGTTTCCCTTCGTGAGCCACCTCACCGTGCAACTCGTTTAAACCACGAGGTGACTTATGAAGACCACATTCTGCACCAACAAAGAGGAAGGGCCGTCTGTGAGTTCGCAAGACCGAACCGGCAGTCGCGGGTCCGCTAAAGCCAAAGTACTGGCTTTAGTCGGCACTGGCGCATTGCTGTTGACGGGATGTACAGCGGAGGCAAAACGCGGTTGGCTCCCAAACGTGGAGCGCGATACCACCAACCACACCGGGGCAATCCAGGATTTCTGGGTTAACTCGTGGATCGCTGTTATTGTCATCGGCGTATTGACCTGGGGATTGATGCTCTGGTGCGTCATTGCCTACCGTCGCCGCAAGAACGATACGGGTTACCCGCGTCAGCTGAGCTACAACCTGCCATTGGAGATCTTCTACACGGCCATTCCTTTGGTCCTTGTTCTAGTCTTCTTTAGCTTCAACAACAACCTGGAAAAGCAGATCAACGCTCCTGTTGATTCTGAGGTTGTAGTGGACGTCCGAGCCAAGCAATGGGCCTGGGACTTCAACTACAGCTACCAGGGCACCGAGAAGTACTTTGCCGGCGAACAGGCTCACTTGAACACCGATGGCTCGGAAGGCGTTCGCGAAGAACTGCCAACCTTGTACCTGCCAGCAGGCAAGTCGGTAACCCTTGAGCTCAATAGCCGCGATGTCATCCACTCCTTCTGGGTCCCAGCCTTCTTGCAGAAGCTGGACATGATCCCAGGCAAGACCAACTACATCTACCTGACTCCGCAGGTTGAAGGCAGCTACGACGGCAAGTGCGCCGAGCTTTGCGGCGAGTACCACTCGGAGATGCTCTTCAACGTCGAGGTTGTCAGCGAGTCCGAGTTCAAGGCTCAGCTGGCGAAGATGGAAGATGGTCACATTGGTGAAGAATACGACCGTCAGCCAAATGCTGTAAACGGCGTAGTAGTAGAGCACGGGGAAGGAGAGTAATCATGACAACGTTTGAATATGCGACTGACGACGTAAAGTCGATTGCCCCAGCCGTAGTGCCGAAGTCTAAGGGTCGTCTGTTCGTCGACTACATCACTTCGACCGACCACAAGAAGATCGGGTACATGTACCTGATCAGCTCGTTCATCCTGTTCTGCATCGGCGGCCTGATGGCGCTGCTGATTCGTGCAGAGCTGTTCGAACCAGGCATGCAGATCCTGCAGACCAAGGAACAGTACAACCAGCTGTTCACCATGCACGGCACCGTCATGCTCCTGATGTTCGCAACCCCGCTGTTCGCTGGTTTCGCCAACGTCATGATGCCTCTGCAGATCGGCTCGCCGGATGTGGCCTTCCCACGTCTGAACGCCTTGGCATTCTGGTTCTTCTCGCTGGGCTCGATTATCGCCCTGGCCGGCTACCTCACTCCTCAGGGTGCAGCTAGCTTCGGTTGGTTCGCGTACGCACCGCTGTCGAACACCACCTTCTCGCCAGGCATCGGCGGCGACCTCTGGGTCTTCGGCCTTGCACTGTCGGGCTTCGGTACCATCCTTGGCGCCGTCAACTTCATCACCACCATCATCTGCCTGCGCGCGCCTGGCATGACCATGTGGCGCATGTCGATCTTCTCGTGGAACACCCTGATCACCTCGTTGCTGGTCCTGATGGCCTTCCCGCCGCTGGCAGCTGCCCTGTTCGCACTGGGTGCAGACCGCCGCTTCGGCGCTCACATCTTCGATCCGGACAATGGCGGTGCCGTACTCTGGCAGCACCTGTTCTGGTTCTTCGGCCACCCTGAGGTATACATCATTGCCTTGCCGTTCTTCGGCATCGTCTCTGAGATCTTCCCAGTGTTCTCCCGCAAGCCGATCTTCGGCTACAAGGGCCTGGTCTTCGCGACCATCGCAATTGCCGCCCTGTCGGTTTCCGTGTGGGCACACCACATGTACGTCACCGGCTCGGTCATGCTGCCATTCTTCGGCTTCATGACCATGCTGATCGCGGTTCCAACCGGTGTGAAGTTCTTCAACTGGATCGGTACCCTGTGGCGCGGCTCGATCACCTTCGAAACCCCCATGCTCTGGAGCATGGGCTTCATGATCACCTTCCTGTTCGGCGGCCTCACCGGCATCATCCTGTCGGCTCCGTCCCTGGACTTCCACGTATCGGATACCTACTTCGTTGTGGCCCACTTCCACTACGTGGTCTTCGGTACCGTCGTGTTCGCGATGTTCGCTGGCTTCTACTTCTGGTGGCCAAAGTGGACCGGCAAGATGCTCAACGAGCGCCTTGGGAAGATCCACTTCTGGTTGCTGTTCATCGGCTTCCACGGCACTTTCTTGATCCAGCACTGGCTGGGCGTCATGGGCATGCCACGTCGCTACGCCGACTACATGCCTGAAGATGGCTTCACCACCATGAACCAGGTATCGACCGTCTTCGCATTCATCCTGGGTGCATCGATGATTCCATTCTTCTGGAACGTGTGGGTAACCCACCGAAACGCCAAGAAGGTTGAAGTTGACGATCCATGGGGCTTCGGCGCATCGCTGGAGTGGGCAACCTCTTGCCCTCCACCACGTCACAACTTCCACTCCATCCCTCGCATCCGTTCGGAGCGTCCAGCACTGGATCTGCACCACCCGGAACTGAGCGGACGGGTTACCCCCGAAACTCCGGTTGCGAAGATCTTCGGCTCGGCTGACCAGAAGGACGTATAACGATGAAAGTTGAATCCTGGATTTTCCTGGGTGGCGTCTTCTTCTTCACCCCGGTAGCAATTGTCTACGGTTACATGACCAACTGGGAAGAATGGGTCGGATTGCTGGCCTTGATCATGCTGGTTGGACTCTCGGCAATGGTAGGCGGCTACTTGCTGTTCACCGCTAAGCGCGTTGGCAACCGCCCGGAGGACCGTGTGGATGGCGAAATCCACGAGAACGCCGGCGATATCGGAATGTTCTCCCCATGGAGCTGGTGGCCATTGGTCCTGGCATCCGCGGCAGCTGTTGGCTTCCTTGGCCTGGCTGTCGGCTGGTGGGTCTTCTTCATCGGCGCCGGCTTGGCCGTCGTTGGTGTGACCGGCTGGGTTTACGAATACAGCCGTGGCGATCACGCTCACTAAGCAGTAACCCTGACGGGGTGGCAAGCACTTTTGCTTGCCACCCCGTTAGTCTTTTAATAACAGTTCTTCGAAGGCAATTGGCCCTCGGGATATCCAGTTCGAGGAGATGCAGCATGCGCCACGCACCGCAGCCACACGTTCAGGCGCACCTTGATCCGCAGAGCAAGCAAAGCAAGTACCGGCAGATCCGCGAGATTCTCAAGACCCATGCGCGCGAAGCCTGCAAACCCGGCTACAAGCTGCCACCCGAACGCGTGCTGGCTGAGCACTTCGGCGTGGCCCGCAAAACCATCCGGCAGGCCATCGACGCGCTGGTCGATGAACAGGTGCTCAAGCGGGTAGTCGGAATTGGGACCTTCGTCGTGCCCGAGAAACTGGATCTCCGTGTCCGCCTGCACTCCTACTCCGAGGACATGATGCGCCGCGGCATGGTTCCCGATGCCCACGTACTCGAATTCGCGGAGATCAAGGCCAACGCCAGCCTTGCGGCGCAGCTGATGGTGGAGGAGGGCACAGCAGTCGTCCAGTTCAAGCGCCTGCTGCTCGCCGATGGCATTCCCATGAGCCTGGACGAGAACTATATGCCCGCTGATCTCGTGCCGGGTTTCGTGGACGGCGAGCCGCCGTCCAAGCTATATCAAGCCTTGCACGAGCGCTACGGCATCTTGCTTGAATGGGGCGAGGATCAAGTGGAAAGCACTGCAGCCAGCAAGAAGCAAGCGGTGCTCTTGGGCGTAGACCCCGGCTTCCCGCTCCTGCAGATCACGCGCTACGCCTACATCGGCGATCGGTTGGCCGACTATTCTGTCTCGCTCTACCGGTCGGACCGCTACAAGCTGTTCGTTCCATTGCAGCGAGTCGGTACTCGCACGCCACGCTACACGGACACCTTCTGAGCCTAGACTTGCGACTTGGGTGTCAAGGAAATTGGGTTCTGCCCAACAGCGGCCATGAATAATGCCCACTGATGGCCAACAGAACTGCACGTTGACGGTCAGCAGCACCACTGCACACTGGCCTATCCGCGCAAGCATGGCGGCGACCGTCATCCATCGCAACAACCCAACCTTCAAAACGCCATCTCCAGGTCCTCATCAACTATTCCAACGACGGTGCCGGCCTTGATCTCTTGAAAGTGTGTCAGGGGAGAGACGCAGCAAGTTGGCTGCTGCAGGGAATAGGCCTAGATCTCTTCCTGGAGCTGGACTCTTGTCTGGGGGGCAGCAACCAGCTTGAGCAGCCACAGTCGTGAGCGGCTCCGATCCGGAATTGCGGCTGGCTGGTGGCCTCCCAGATTCATCTGCAGACGGCATTCCGCTTCCTCGCGGGTGAAGAGCAATGGAGCCTACGCGCACAGGTTGAATCAACCATCGCAGCAGGTTCTTGGCTTCACCCGGTAACCCTCAACGTCTTTTGCGAACCTGGCGGGGGAGCAAGGCCTTGCTGGCCCCGGCATCGCATGCTGGCACAGCGCCAGAAGCCCTTCTAATCGACTGGGAGATCCGTGGATGGCCCCAACCTCATGTTCGCGACATTGGCTGGCGCTCTGGTGCACACAAGGCCGCAGGAAAGATGGGTTAACGAAGGGAGGGACACACCTTGCGGTGTGTCCCTCCCTTTGTGACTAACTCGAGTCGCTATTACTTAGTGATCGAGCCCTGCTTGTCGCCTTCGACCTCATGGTGGCCGTGGGCTGCATGAGCAGCTTCCAGCTCCGATGGGGTTACCGGGGCGACGCGGTCTTCGAAGAAGAACTTCGACAGTGCCGCACGACGCTTCTCCGAACCGGAGACGTGTCCTGCTGCATCAGGCTGAGCCGGGATGTACTGGCGATCAACGTAGTTGGTCAGCAGGTAACGCTTGTAGACATCAATTTCCTCGTGCTTCTCCGAGAAGCCACCCTCAGGCGACATCTGGATGATGCCGGCTTCGCGGCCGTGCAGGACGATCTCGCGATCCTTGCGCTGCAGCGACAGGCAGATACGGCGAGTCAGCCAGAAGGCCAGGATTGGGCCCAGGAAGAACAGCGTACGCAGCCAGTAGGTGACATCGTTCAGCGACACATGGAAGTGGGTCGCGATCAAGTCGGATGAGGCAGCAGCCCACATGACGCAGTAGAACACTACGCCTGCCGCGCCCATTGCCGTACGGAATGGAGCGTTGCGTGGACGGTCGAGCAGGTGGTGCTCGCGGTCATCCTTGGTGACCCAGCGTTCGATCCATGGCCAGGCGAACATCACTGCGAACAGTGCGCCGGCAGGAACCAATGCTGGCAGCAGGACGGACAGCACCAGGGTGTTGTCGCCCCATGGGAATGGAATGATCCATTCGAAGCTGAAGTTGCCAAGCACACCAGGCATCAGGCGCAGAGCGCCATCAACGAAGCCGATGTACCAGTCCGGCTGGGTACCAGCCGAAACAGGGGATGGGTCGTAAGGCCCGTAGTTCCATACCGGGTTGATCTGGAACAGGCCAGCAATCAATGCCACGATGCCGAAGACGATGAAGAAGAATCCACCGGCCTTCGCTGCGTAGACCGGGCCAACAGGGAAGCCAACAACGTTGTCGTTGGTGCGGCCTGGGCCTGGGTACTGGGTGTGCTTGTGGGTCACAACCATGAACAGATGGATCACAATCAGCAGGATGATGATCGCAGGAACGATCATGATGTGCAGCGAGTACAGACGCGGGATCACCGTATCGCCTGGGAACTCTCCGCCGAAGAAGAACATCGACAGGTAGGTGCCCACGATTGGCAGAGCCTTCATGACGCCATCGATAATGCGCAGGCCGTTACCGGACAGCAGGTCATCCGGCAGGGAGTAGCCGGTGAAACCGGCAGCCAGACCCATGATCAGCAGCACGCCGCCAACAACCCAGTTCAGTTCACGTGGGCGACGGAATGCGCCGGTGAAGAATACGCGCAGCATGTGCACGGAGAGGGAAGCAACAAACAGCAGTGCCGACCAGTGGTGCACCTGGCGCATGAACAGGCCGCCGCGCACGTCGAAGGAGATCTCCATGGTCGAGGCCATAGCCGTCGACATGCCGATGCCCTTCATCGGTACATACGAACCGTTGTAGGTGACGTGCGCCATCGACGGATCGAAGAAGAAGGTCAGGAAGGTGCCCGAGAGCAGCAGCAGCACGAAGGTGTACATCGCCACTTCACCGAACATGAACGACCAGTGGTCAGGGAAGATCTTGCGACCGAATTCCTTGACGATGCCCGACGCGCCAACGCGGGAGTCCACGAAGTTCGCGATGCGACCGGTAGCGGTCGATGCTTGGTACTCGTTAGTAGCCATGATTAACCACGCTCCCAGTACGATGGGCCAACTGGCTCGTGGAAGTCACTCTGGGCGACCAGGTAGCCCTCGGAGTCCACGGTGATTGGCAGCTGCGGCAGTGCGTGGCCAGCCGGGCCGAAGATGACCTTGCATTCCTGCGTCAGGTCAAAGGTCGACTGGTGGCATGGACACAGCAAGTGGTGGGTGTGCTGCTCGTACAGAGCAATCGGGCAACCAACGTGGGTGCAAATCTTGGAGTACGCGACGATGCCGTCGACGTTCCAGGTTTCACGCCCCTCGGAGATCTGCATTTCCGCTGGATCCATGCGCATCAGCAGAACGACGGCCTTGGCCTTTTCGTTCAGCGGGTGCTCGGCCTCGTTCAGGCCTTCTGGGATCACGTGGAAAGCAGAACCGATCTGCACGTCCGAAGCCTTGATCGGGGTACCGGATGGGTCGCGGGTCAAACGGACGCCCTTGTCCCACATGGTGTGGCGCAGGGAATCGATCATCTGGCTCGCGGTGTTGCCGGTGCGATCCAGGTCGCGGAACATGAAGATTGCCGGGATTGGAGCCAAGGCAATGGCGCCGATCAGGGTATTGCGGATCAGCGGACGACGCTTGATGCCGGATTCCTCGATAACGGTATCGATGATCTCGACGGCATCCTGGCGATCTTCTTCCGAGCGGATCTCGTGGCGCATTTCCATGAGCTCGTGATCCGGCATCAGGGTCTTGGCCCAGTGAACAATACCCACACCGATACCAAGCATCGCGAAGGCGGTGCCCAGTCCCAGTGCAGCGTTCTGCACACGCAGTTCAGCGAAGGTCATCTCGCCTAGGCGGCCCAGGACGAAGTAGGCCACGAAGAAGAAGAGCGTGCCGATGATGGAGATGGTAAATAGGAGCGCTACTTGACGCTCATGTCGCTTGGCTGCGCGCGGATCGCGGTCTGCGAGACGCGGACGATGCGGTGGTAGGCCCGGATCTGGGAAACGATCCTGAGCTACATCGTCAGCCTTAGCAACGGTGCCCGAGTTTTCGGGACTGCCGTGACTATGGTCGCCCATGTTTCTCTCTCATCCTTCTGTTAGGAATTTATGTACGTAGTGATGGTTACGGCCGTGGCCGTGGTTTGCCTTAGGAAGGACGCGAGGTCAACCAAATGGTGAAGGCAATGATGATACCCAGACCTGCGGTCCAGGTGAACAGGCCTTCAGCAACTGGACCCAGGGAGCCCAGGGCTGCACCGCCAGCGGAACCATTGGCTTCAATGGTCTTCAGGAAGGTGATGACATCACGCTTCTCTTCTGGGGTGATGTTCGAGTCGTTGAACACTGGCATGTTCTGTGGGCCGGTAGCCATCGCTTCGTAGATGTGCTTTTCGGATACACCGGTCAGGGTTGGTGCGAACTTGCCGCGGGTCAGCGCACCACCGGCAGCAGCCGCGTTGTGGCACATCGCGCAGTTCACACGGAAGACGGTGCCACCGTGGGCGGCGTCGCCCTGGGTGGTATCCAAGTATTCCTCATCAGGGATCGCTGGGCCTGCACCCAGGCTTGCAACGTATGCTGCCAGCTGGGAGATCTGCTTGTCGTCGAACTGCACCGGCTTGACCTGGGCCTGTGGTCCCTGCATCTGCATCGGCATGCGGCCGGTGCCGACCTGGAAGTCCACGGATGCCGCGCCAACGCCAATCAGCGATGGACCGGAATCGGAGCCTTCGGCATTCATGCCGTGGCAAGTAGCGCAGTTGGCGACGAAAAGCTTCTGACCTTCTTCTACATCGGCCTGCGATGCAGTAGTGGTCTCAGCTGCCTTCGCTTCGCTGATGTTACCGGCTGCAGTGTAGAGACTGCCGGTAATCAGCAATCCGAACAGAAGCAGGGCCACAGCGGCGAGCGGGTGGCGGCGCTTTTTCGAAAGAGCCTTCACTTGCTGGTTCCTCACTTAGTTTCTTTGGTGTGGTGTTGCCGTACTTCTTGTTGAGGCAACTAATGAATTTAAGCTGCTACTTCAAGAAGTAGATGATCGCGAACAGGGCGATCCAAACAACGTCAACGAAGTGCCAGTAGTAGGACACCACGATGGAGCCGGTTGCTTCGAAGTGACCAAACTTCTTAGCCAGCATCGCACGACCAATGATCAGCAAGAATGCGATCAGACCACCAGCGACGTGGATGCCGTGGAAGCCGGTCGTAATGTAGAAGGCCGAAGCGTAGGAGTTCGAGTTGATGGCCACGCCCTCGCTAACGAGGACAGCGTATTCGTAGGCCTGGACCGAAACGAAGATCGCACCAAGGATGAAGGTGAGAATGAACCATTCAATCATTCCCCATTCCTTGAAGTTGAACAGCCCGCCAGAGCGGCGAGGCTTGAATTCTTCGGCACGGAACACGCCTAGCTGGCAGGAGAACGAGCTGGACACCAGGATGATGGTGTTAGCCAGCGCGAACGGCACGTTGAGCTTGGCAGTTTCAGTCGCCCATAGTTCGGGCGCGGCAGCCCGGAGGCTGAAGTACATGGCGAAGAGGGCGGCGAAGAACATGAGCTCGCTGGAGAGCCACACCATCGTTCCCACCGACACCATGTTTGGGCGGTTCGGCGCATGTGGCGCCGTCGTATTTGGGGCATGAGTCGCAGTTGTCACACTGACATTATGTCTCTAAATGGCCCTCAGATACCAATGCAAAAGCGGGTTCACGGAGGTTTGTTGCGCCACATCACGGCAACATCCGCGGAAACATGCGGAAGTACGGAGAAAACTCTTTCTACAATTCGTAGAGCTTCATTCGGCGCGTCTCACGAAACAATCATTTATGCAACGAAAGTGTTGCGTATTTAACCTTGGAAACTAGGCGATTTTAGCGACTTGAGCCACATCATTTAGCGACATGAATTGGGTGGCGCGGCCAGTGTCTCGATAGGCTTTCTCATGTGTCAACGAGCCTTGTAAACGAAAAGTTCCCGACGTGGCCAGATCTATTGGCCACCCTGATCGACGGTGGCGATCTCAGCCGCGAACAGGCCGCTTGGGCCATGAATGAGATCATGTCCGGCGAGGCGAGCGACGTGCAGATCGCCGGCTTCCTGGTTGCACTGCGCTCCAAAGGCGAAACCGTGGCCGAATTGACCGGCCTAGTGGACTCCATGGTGGCCAACGCGCGCCCATTGACCATTGACGCACAAACCTTGGACATTGTCGGCACGGGCGGCGATCGCCAGAACACGGTCAACATCTCCACGATGTCCACATTGGTCTGCGCTGGTGCCGGCGTGAGCATAGTTAAGCACGGTAACCGCGCGTCCTCTTCATCCTCAGGATCGGCCGACGTGCTCGAAGCACTAGGGGTCCGCCTGGAGGTACCAATCGAGCGCCTTGTAGAAGTGTACGACAAGGTTGGGATAGCGTTCTGCTTCGCCAATGTCTTCCACCCCTCAATGCGCCACGTTGCCGGAGCACGACGTCAATTGCGGATACCTACCGCCTTCAACTTCATGGGCCCGTTGACCAATCCCGCCTTGCCAACCGCATCCGCCATCGGATGCTCCGACCTGGTCATGGCACCAATCATGGCTGGCGTGCTTGCAAGCCGTGGCGTGCGCGGCCTGGTCTTCCGCGGAGACGACGGACTGGATGAACTAACGACCACGGCTGCCAACCGAGTCTGGGAAGTGCGCAATGGCCAAGTCACCGAGTTCACGTTCGACGCTCAAGATGTTGGACTCGCCCGGGCGACGCTCGATGATCTCCGCGGTGGGGATGCGCAACACAACGCAGGGGTTGTACTCGATGTCATCTCGGGAGCGACCGGCCCTGTTCGGGACGCAGTTCTCCTCAACGCGGCCGCAGGAATGGTTGCGTACAGCGATACTGCTGAGGGCAGTTTCGAAGATCGCATGCGGGCCGCCATTGAAAAGGCAGCACATTCGATCGATTCCGGTGCGGCGAAGTCCGCCCTGGACGCTTGGTCGTCAACGACCCAGACGATCGTAGGGGAGTAGCTCCTGCAGGCAGCGACAAAGCCGGTCTTTGGTTCACGACTTTACAATCAGTGAACCAAAGACCGGCTTTGTTTTCGATACCGCTTAGTCGTCTAGACCGAGGGAAAAAGCTGCTTCGAGGTCATGCTCGGAATAAGCGCGGAAAGCGATGTGGGTCTGGGTGCCGCGGATGCCTGGAATCTTGGAAAGCTTATTAGCGATGACTTCGGCGAGATCCTCGTGCTTGTTGACCCGTGCAATGGCAATCAAGTCCCAGTCGCCTGCGACGGAGTAGACTTCACTGATGCCCGAGATTGCCGAGATCTGCTGTGCGCACTCGGGGATACTGTCAGTTGCAGTCTGGATCATGACGAATGCGGTGACCATCACTATGCCTTTCGGTTCTAACTTGCCGCCTGGCAAGAGGCGGTTGATCTGGAATCAACTGTAGTCGAAAAGCCGAGAATGGCAGGCATGGCTGCATCACCAGGCTTAGCAAAGTACAAGAATTTTAATTTGTAGATATGAATACAAAGTTTTATGATTGTTCCATGATTGTCTTGACTATTGACCAGCGACGTTCCCGATCCACCGAAGACAAGGTGGAAGCACTAGTCAAGCAAGCTAATGCTACCGTCCCTGTGGTCCGCCCGTTCCAGCGAACCGCCGGCGATGAGGTTCAGGCTGTCTTGGATGATGCCAGTGAAGCAATTCGCTTGGCAGTGATGATGGCGGCGTCAGGGGACTGGAGCGTTGGCCTTGGTTTCGGACAGGTCGAAACGCCGTTGCCGGAAGAGACCCGGGCTGGCCGAGGACCGGCCTTTGAATATGCCCGTGTTGCCGTGGAACGCGCGAAGAACACCAACGCACATATCGCTGTTCACGGGCCATCGCATGAAGCCACCCGTCTGGAAGCTGAGCTCCAGTTAACTGCCTGCATCGTTTCCAAGCGAAGGGCCACAGCTTGGGAAGCCGGCACATTGGCTGACGAGGGCATGACCCAGCAACAGATTGCCAAGAAACTTGGAATCACTCAGCAAGCCGTCTCTTCTCGGCTGTCGGCCGCACTATGGTTTGAAGCGAATCGGATGATGGATGAAGCTGCGAAATCGCTAACCCGTCAGCTCAAGATGTTAAAGGAGCAGTAAATGCTTTGGATCGCGTGGGGGAGTCTTTGCCTAGCGGCATTCGTCTCGTGCATATCCGCCTACTTCGGTCATGCCATGGGCAAACGAGCTCGCGTTCGTGACTGGCTCGTAGTTGGTTCTGGCTTGTTCGCACTGCTTTCGGCACTGCTGGCTGCAGTCTCCCAAACATCGATGCAGACGCAAGGGATTCCAACGGTTTACGCTATCGTCCTGAGTTCCATCTTTGCCATTAGTTTCGGCGGCCCTTTTACGGAGCTGATTTTCCGGCTTGCTGCCAAGAATGACGTCGAGCTCCAAAAGGAAGAGTCCGACCCTTCACCGCTTCGTGGCGGACTTTGGATCGGACTTCTGGAACGGACGGCAATTGTCGGAAGCCTCTGGGCTGGTTGGCCAGAAGGCATTGCGGTCGTTCTGGCGGTTAAGGGTCTCGGGCGGTTCTCGGAACTGAAAGATCATCGCGCCGCTGAACAGTTCATCCTGGGGACTTTCGCCAGCGGCCTTGTTGCCGCAGGTTCCTACGGGCTTGGACTGCTATTTATCTAAGCGCTTGGCCACCAACGAAGTTAACAGCCTACGCCCCATCAAGAACAGGCCCAGGACCAGCGAAGCAACGATAATGAATGGGACAGCTGCGGTGGAACCAAAAGCGATGCGCAGCGCTAGCCCAGCTGCTACGGTCCCTACCCAGACCAGTACGCCTGCAGGGAAGAGCTTATTGATCGTGAGCCATGGCCTGGACAGCAAAGTCATCACCACATAGGCGATCAAGAACGGCAGGGCTGTCATCAAGATGCCACTAAAGCTCAAGGCATGTTCATGTTCACGCCTGCCGAGCAGGGCGAAGAGAACAATCAGAACAACGTCGACAGCCATCCACAATGGCCACATACGAATAGATTCCTTCATGTACTCATCATAGGTTTACCCTGCGGACCATGAATAATCTGGTGCTATTTCGAGCGATCTCGGTTCAGACACACGCGTGCCTGATGAAGGCTCGCCACGAATGCCCTGGCATTCCTTCCTGATGCAAGGTCTGCTCTAGCATTAGTCCCATGAAGACGTGGCCTGGCAATGCATGGATGCAAGCTCACCAGATCGCTCTCTATCTCACCGCGATCGCGGCCGGATGCGTCTTCGGCCTGGTTTTGCCTTCAGCCAGTAAGGCGCTTGAATTCACGGTCAATCCAATCTTGGGCCTGCTGCTCTACGCTACTTTCCTGAGCATGCCGCTAACACGGTTGCCCCAGGCCTTCCGGGACATCCGGTTCATGGGTGCACTGTGCACCATCAACTTTGTCGTAGTGCCGATCGTGGCGTTCGGCTTATCGCGTCTCGTGGCGGGGGAACAGCCTCTGCTCTTCGGGGTTCTACTGGTCCTGCTGGCACCCTGCATCGACTACGTCATCGTGTTTACCGGCTTAGCTGGGGGAGACAGCCAAAGGCTGCTGGCCGCCACACCCCTTTTGCTGATTTTACAGATGGTGCTTGTGCCGGCATACCTCTACTTGTTTGCTGGCCCTTCTGCAATCAGCATGATCGTTCCAGGGCCTTTCCTGATGGCGTTGCTGGGGCTCATTACGCTTCCCTTGCTCGCAGCAGCACTCACCCAAGCACTGTCAACGCGCTTTGCACGGATGGAGTGCATCGGCGATTGGGCCGACTACCTCATGGTTCCCTTAATGATGGGAACGCTGTTTTGCGTGGTCGGTTCGCAGATCTACACGGTGCAGTCCAGCTTTGCCCAATTGGCGCTGGGCATCCTTGTTTTTGTCCTTTTTATAGGCCTGATGAACATCCTTGGATACTCTGCAGGAAAACTCTTCCAGCTACCCATGGCCTCACTGCGGGCCGCGACATTCAGCGGCGTCACCCGAAATTCACTGGTAGTGCTTCCACTGGCCCTGGCCCTGCCGGCGGAGCTGGAATTAGCCTCTGCCGTAGTCGTGAGCCAGACCTTGGTAGAGCTGCTTGGCATGTTGGTGATGGTTCGGTTCACGCCGAAACAAAGCACCACATTGCAATCCAAACTATAAGCAATACATCTCGAATATGATGATGCACCGTCGTTGGGGTCCTTGAAATGAGCGGATGGGCGATGTCCATCCGGCACGACCAGAGCGGCAATTGCGCCACCAGACACAATATTATTCGATCGTTGAATCAATCCGATGAGCACTGGCCTCGTCGCCTTTCCCTCCAGGAAGAAAGCGCCGAGATGGCCGAGAGTAAAACCAGCAGACCACCAATCGCGGCCCTGCACAGCGAAGGCGAGGTGAGCATCAGTTTCGTCCCAGGTGGTGTTTCTGCACGGTCATGCAAACCGTCCGCAAAGTCTAGAGAAATCGGAACCACCTGTCAGCAAAAAGATTAGGGGAGAGGTGCAGGCGAATCGCCCAAACTCTCGTATATCTCCCGATATAGATCCCAAAATTGATCCATCGACCGCGGCGCTCCCAGCAAGACGGACTCCAGATAGGTTAGATGCGTTTCCCACCCAGCCAAATAAGTTGCGACGTCAACGCTGATATTTGAGTGGGTGAGCACGAGTTCAGCTCCGATCGGGACGGACCGCAGAATCCAACTAACCTTCGATTTCGATTCTTCTGGAAACTTCCAGGACATCTCAAGGGCCGTCGCTGGATCAATCCGCTCAATCAGGCTTTCGCAGATATAGCCTTCCGCATATTCGATTTTCACAGTCGAACCCACGACAAGGTTGCCAGCGCGGTGGGTACCCAGCCAGAGTGGCAAGGTCTGGCAGCCAGTCAGCACATTCCAGAGTCGGTCAGCCGATACGTTGAAACACCATCGAAGAACTACCGAACCCGACGAATCGTCCGCGAATTTTCGGATGAGTGGCATATGAAGGCACTACGTCGATACTTTGACGTCGCCAAGGGAAATAGCGCACTGAAACCCGAATCGGGGAGGCCTAGATTTCCATTACTTTACATAATGTAGATTATCGGCTTATCAGACATACGGCTGGAAGTGGCTGCACTCGTCCCATTGGCCATGCATTTCCACAGTTGCTTATTGGTCTTCCTCTAGGCGCGCATCCTGAAGATCAAGTCGATGCTTCGCGAAGTCCAAGGTCTGCCGGATGAACTCCCGCGATCGCTCGTCGTGCATCGAGTAAATTACGTGACGTCCGGACTTCCTTGTTTGAAGCACACCCGCGGCCCGCAACCTGGACAGCAACTGGCTGGCGACCGTTGGGCTGACGCCAATCAACTGGGCCAGATCAGACAGAGATAGGTCCTCCATGGACAACGCCCAGAGCATCTGAAGTCTTGCCGGATCAGACAAGGTCTTGAGCACGGTTACCGACATGTCCAAGAGATCACTGGAGACGATCCCGTCTTCAGTCGTTGGGGCAATGAATTCGCTGGTCATCTCACGCACTCCCTCTCCGCCATTCGCCCGCCCTGGCATGATCCAACCATTGCGGTCCAGCCCTATGGGTGTGTCCATTATGGCCACGTATTGCGTTAAAGCGATAGATAGGCAAAAAATTCACATGGTTTGAGCGGGTTCATGGTCAAAACTGTAAGCACTCCCCTGCTTAAATCATCCATTTAGTTATACACGACATAACCGGTGACTAGTAGTTTTGACCACAATTTCCTAGCACAAAGCTTTCATGCCGTCTCCAAAGGTGGCGATTGCATCACAGAAGATTGGTCGTATCAGTGCCCGGTGGCAAAATTTAGATATGGCTAAACCGCTGCTAGGCATTCCCCACAGGAATACGTACGCTCGTCGGATCCGTGAATCGCTCAAGCTGCAACATATCGAAGCTGATACGGTCCAGAGTGAACTGATCGACCTTCTTGAACGCACTCTGCGCGCGCAGTCGCCCGCCGAACACCCCGGTGTCTATATTTACGGCCCTCCAGGCCGCGGCAAGACACTCATCATGAACACCCTGGTCTCCGTCTTGCCAATCGCCACCACGGCGCGCTTCCATTTCCACGAGTTCTTCCAGCGTTTGAATTCGCCGGTCAACCGCGTCCCTGGACAGCCACTGGGGGCGATCTTCGCGCAAGGGCTTGAGCGCGAACTTGCTGGAATCGAAGTCCTGGTTTTCGATGAATTCCATTGCACCGAACCCGGAGATGCGATGTTCATGGCAAAACTCATCCGGCATTGCACGGAGCATGGAATCCAACTGTTCACCACGTCGAACTACGGTCCGGAGAACCTGTTGGATGATGACACGTTCCATCACCTGGTGCAGCCAACCATTGACCGGATTCAACGGGACTTCATCGTCTTTTCCCTGGATCATTCAGTTGATTATCGCCAGCTCACATCCGATCCAGGGCTCGCTCCTGACGGGTATCGGAAAGGCTCACTGAATCTTTTCGAGACGCCAGACGACATGCCACTTCACGATTCGATGATCGAGATCGGCTACGACGAAATCGGTCCTGCGCACTTGAGGGCGGATGAAATCTGGATCAGCTTCGATCAAATCTGCCGAACCCGCCGCAATACTTCCGACTATCTGGAGCTGGCAAGCCGGTATTCGTGCTGGCATATAACTTCCATCCCAGCGAGCTCCACCTTGCATGGATGAGGAACGTCGACTAGCGAATCTCATCGATATCTTCTATGACAAGAACGTGGAAGTGCACCTGTACGCCGCGGACAATCTCGGCGATCTTGGCCATATGCTGCATGACACCGAAAGGGCTCGACTCACTTCGCGCCTGGCCCAACTGCAGCTCAACGAGTACGAACGGACTTGCGTTTCCCGATGAACACCCCATACACCGCCCAGGACATCGAGATTTTGGTTCGAGAAGTCCTGGACACGGCCAACGATGATCTCGTTTTGCCAATCGTCCAGCTAGGTCATCCAGTTCTCCGCCAGCAGGCCGAAGCCTACGACCACCAGCTGCCACAGGAATTGCTCGAAGAACTGCTCGATGCGATGCGCCAGACCATGTATGATGCTCCTGGCGTAGGCCTCGCAGCGCCTCAGGTGGGTATCCCCCTGCAGATCGCGGTACTCGAAGATCTCTATCCAGTTCCAGAGGAAATTGCTGCGCAACGAGAGCGTGAACCGTTGGATTACTTCGAGATCTTCAACCCTGCTTATGCTGCCGCCACGGACCGTAAAGCAGTGTTCTATGAAGGCTGCCTGTCCTTTGAGGGGTTCCAAGGCGTAGTCACCCGCCCCGCCGATATCACCGCAAATTACCAAGACCGCGACGGCCAGAAAATCACGCGCAACTTCTCCGGCTGGCAGGCCCGCATTTTCCAGCACGAAACCGATCACCTGTCGGGCACCGTCTACATCGACAAGGCCGTAACCCGCTCCTTGATCAACGAGTCCGAACTGTGGCGCCATGAAAGCATGGACGTCGCAACTGCACAAAAGGTACTGAAATTCTAATGTCCTCCGGCGCTACCAGCGTTACCTGTCCGGTATGCGAGCAACCCCTAGGCTACACAGGAACCCCGGGCAGAACCCTGAGCTGCGATGCAGGGCACCGCTTCGATGCCGCAAAACAGGGCTACTTCAATTTCTTGACTGGCAAGGGAACCAATTTCCTCGAAGACACCTCGGCCATGGTTCAGGCCCGTGATGCGTTCCAAGCCAAGGGGCATTACGAGCCTCTGGCGCTCGCGCTGTCCCAGCTGATCAATAGTCATCACCACGGAAGTTCTCTCGACGTGCTGGATGCGGGCGCAGGTACTGGCTACTACCTAGCAAGTATCCTGGAACACTCCCCTGCTGACGAACGTGATGCGTTGGCCTTGGACATCTCGCGCTTTGCAATGCGTCGAGCCGCGAAAGTTCCCAGCACGCTCGCCGTGGTCTGGGATGTCTGGCGAAAATTGCCCACGGCTGATCGATCACGCGATGTGGTGCTCAACTGCTTCGCTCCGCATAACCCCGCCGAGTTCCAGCGCGTGCTCCGTCCCGGTGGGATATGCATTGTCGTGACCGGTGAACCAGAGCATCTGAACGAAGTCATCGAGCCGCTGGGCATGCTCTCCGTCGCCCCAGGCAAGCAAGCAGCCCTGATTGAAAAATTTGATGCCGAAGGATTCCGCCATCTCGAATCCACGAAGCTGTCCTATCGAATGAATTTGAATACGGATGATCTCTTTCAACTTGCATTCATGGGTCCATCCGGTCACCACCTCTCCCCCGAATTGCTGCATCAGCAAGCTATCGAACTGGGTGACCAGGCGGTAACCGCCTCCTTCGGAGTACACGCATTCGTCACGCAGGGCTAGAAAATACCCCAAAATGACTACACTCTTTACCCGACATCTACGGCAGAATGTAGGAAAGACCAGTTACGGCTGGTCAGGGTCCTAACAGAATTTAGGTGAATGCCATGACAACCGCCGAATGGATCATCAGCAACGCTTGGGTGATCTGGCTGGCACTGTTCTTGCTGCTGGCGATCATCGAGATGCTATCTCTTGATCTCTACTTCATCATGCTCGGCGTCGGGGCCCTAGGTGGCGTAGCGGTCGCACTGCTCAGTGGACCCATATGGCTGCAGGTCCTCGTATTCTGCGTTATTTCATTGTTGATGATCTTCTTGGTTCGACCAATCGCAGTCAAGCATCTACGGAAATCACCCGAGGGATTCCGCACGAACATCGAGCGGCTCATTGGTGCGGATGCACTAATTCTTGAACCGACCTCGCGCATGTCGGGTTCGGCCAAGATCCATGGAGAGATTTGGACTGCCCGCGCTGATTCGAGCGTTCCGACCATGAATCCCGGTACCTATGCCGTGGTTTCCCGTATCGACGGGGCAACTGCGTACCTGACCGCGAAGTCCCCGGTCCCCGCAAACGGCTAAATAGCCTGACGCCCCAAATTCATCACTACTGCACAAAGAAAGAGAGTACGACCATGAATTCAGATGGTTTTGGCTTGACTATTGTGCTTGTCGTTCTGGCAATCTTCGTGATTGTCGTCCTGCTGCGCAGCGTGCGTATCGTGCCACAGGCACGTGCTGGCATCGTTGAGCGGCTCGGCAAGTACAACCGAACCCTAAACCCCGGCCTGACGATCTTGATACCCTTTGTGGATCGCTTGCTGCCCCTGCTGGACCTCCGTGAACAGGTTGTTTCCTTCCCGCCACAGCCAGTCATCACCGAAGACAACCTAGTCGTTTCGATTGACACCGTGGTCTACTTCCAGATCACCGAGCCACGCGCGGCCACCTATGAAATCGCCAACTACATCCAAGCTGTCGAACAGCTGACCACCACGACGCTTCGTAACGTCGTAGGTGGCCTGAATCTGGAAGAGGCCTTGACCAGCCGCGACCAGATCAATGGCCAGCTGCGCGGCGTGCTCGACGAGGCCACCGGCAAATGGGGCATCCGTGTTTCCCGTGTCGAGCTGAAGGCCATTGATCCACCGCTGTCGATCCAGGACTCGATGGAGAAGCAGATGCGTGCCGAGCGTGACCGCCGTGCGGCCATCTTGACCGCTGAGGGCACCAAGCAGTCCGATATCCTCACCGCCGAGGGTGAGCGCCAGGCAGCGATTCTCAAAGCCGAAGGTGACGCACAGGCAGCCATCCTGCGCGCGGATGGCGAGTCCCAAGCTATCCAGAAGGTCTTCGACGCAATTCACGCAGGACGCCCGGACCACGAGTTGCTGGCCTACCAGTACCTGCAGACCCTCCCGAAGCTTGCCGAAGGCACTTCGAACACCTTATGGGTCATTCCGAGTGAACTGACCGAAGCGCTCAAGGGCATCGGCGGAGCACTGGGCGGCAACGGTCCAAGCAGCAAACCTGCGGCTCCGGAATCGCCATCAGCTCCCGACAGCAACCTCTAGCGACAACCGGTTGAGAACCGAATACGCGTCTGCGGCGAGGTGCATACGATGCACCTCGCCGCAGACGCGTATAATGGATGTTTTGGCACCAAGAATTATCTTCACCTCTAGTCGGAGGGAATGATTTCCGAATGCCAAACGTTGGTACGTGTAGCGAATTCTTCAAACATCGCGGAGGGAAAACATGAGCGATCGCAGCCTACGAGGCATGCGCCTGGGTGCACAGAGCATGGAATCTGAGGCAGGTGTGGAGCCGGCTGCCCGTCAGCGCGTGGAATACCGTACCGAAGAGGGCGAGACCGTCTTCGTCGTCTTTGCTGCAGAGGCTGAAATTCCAGCGACCTGGCACACCAAGACCGGTAAGGAAGCCAAGCTCGTCCATGGCGAAGCCAAGGCCGAAGAACCAGGCAATGAGAAGCCTGTCCGTACCCACTGGGACATGCTTCTGGAGCGCCGTTCCGAGGAAGAACTGGAAAAGACTCTGGCTGACCGCCTCCAGCAGCTGCGTGCTGCGCGTGGAGAAGCCGTCTAATCTCCCCCACTGCCGGTTGGATGCCGTTTTGGCAAGTCCGCAAGGGTTTTAGTCGAGGGCCCGGTTTGACAGCATTATTGCTGTCAAACCGGGCCCTCGAACTTGTACCCGAATGGCTTGAGCCCAAACGCCGATGGTGATGCGTAATTTGCGGACGCTGTAAGGCGGATGCTTGAAGCTTTCCGATACTTCTGGGTTAAAGGGAACTGGCGTGCAACGATTCTTCGTTGCACGCCAGTTCCCTATGCCAAGTATTTACTTCTTGGAAGTCAGCTTCTTCCACCGGGCACCCAAGCCCCAGCGGGTGACATTCCACATTGCTTCGAATACGATGTTGCCACTCATCTTCGAGGCGCCCAGTTCGCGCTCTACGAACGTGACCGGAACTTCAACGATCTTCTTGCGCAGCATGGCCACGCGGAAGGTCATATCGACCTGGAAGCCGTAGCCCCGCGACTCAACTGCATCGAAGTCGATGGCTTCCAAGGTTTCGCGCTTGAAGGCACGGTAGCCTGCGGTGATGTCACGCAGCGGCAAGCCCAGCATGGTACGCGAGTAGAAGCTGCCGCCGCGGGAAATGATCTTGCGCAGCAACGGCCAGTTAACTACTTCGCCGCCTTTGACCCAGCGCGAACCGATCACGAGATCCGCACCTGCAGCGCTTGCCTCCAGAAGGCGTGGAAGCTGCTCTGGCATGTGCGAGCCGTCAGCGTCCATCTCAACCAGCACGTCGTAGTCGCGTGCCAGGGCCCATTCGAAACCTGCGATGTATGCGGCGCCTAGGCCATCCTTGCCGGTACGGTGCAACACATGGATATTGGAGTCCTCAGCAGCCATCTTGTCTGCCAGTTCTCCGGTGCCGTCGGGCGAGTTATCATCGACGATCAATACATCCGAGTCAGGAACTGCGGTACGCAAGCGTCCTACGGTCAGCGGAAGCGACTCCAGTTCGTTGTAAGTCGGAATGATTGTAATGACGCGCACGCGGCGGCACCTTTCTTGGTATTCGACACAAAGCTTGTTGCCTGCTCGGCTTCGGCCCATGGCTTCAGCAGGAATCTAGGCCAACAAGAGTTAATCCAAACTCAAATTATAGTCATCAATTGCAAGCCAGCGATCTTCGGACACCGTGTTAACGAACGATCCTCAGTGACTTCGGCCCTATTCTCTACGCCGAAAAGCACAGAGAATGTTATCTAAGGTCACTGAGGATCGTTGTATAAATTGCGTCGTTTCCAACGCAATGAATGTGCATCTCGAAGAGGCGCTTAGTCCAGCCTAGTGCGTACCCCACCTAGCCTGTCAACCATCAAATGACTTCACTCTTTATCTAGACAGCACTAGTCAGGATAAAATTCGTGAAATTATTCCACTTACTGAGCGACTGTTTCGCTTCAGGCTAATTCCGCTGGTTCGAGCGCATTGAAAAGCGTGACTCCAGCGCGTACTGTACGCAGGCACTGTGGAATCTCCTCATCAACCACCGGGAGCATCGGAGTCCCAGCACGGGCGTCAGTGCTCCAAGAACTAATTCGGACATCCGGGGTTTGCACAGCAAGTTCAGAGGCAGTCCACACCGCAAAGGTCGCCGGTGCACCGATCACGAGCTGCCCGGCAAATGGGTTCATCTCGCCCATGGCTCGATAGGTGGATCGAGTCTGCGCCAGGAAGGCCGCACGTGCAGAGATTCGCGCGTCGGCATTCGCCATGTTCATGCCGGCGCGCACAACCTGCCAGCCGTCGACCTCGGTGACCGGGGCATCAGAACCAAGCACCAGTGGGACACCGGCGGAGAGCATGGCCGAGAGGTTGTTCATTGAGCTTGCGCGCTCCCCCAGGCGCTGCGCATACATGCCGTTCGAACCGCCCCACGCCTGGTCGAAGACCGGCTGCATGGAAACCATGATGGCGTACTTCAGCAAACGGGCCCGCGAAGCGTCATCAACCATCTCGACGTGTTCCAGACGGTGGCGGCACATCTGCAGCTTGGCTACGCCAATCTGCTCGGCGGCCAGATCGAAACCTGCCAAGACCTCGTCCAGGGCGCCATCGCCGATGACATGGAATGCTGCCTGGATTCCCCGGGAACTGCACGCAACCAGATGGGCTGCGATCTCCTCGCGCTTCAGGTACAGGCAGCCACGTTCACCTGCCAGATCGCTATACTCCTCGCGCAGGTATGCCGTGTGGCTGCCCAGCGAACCATCCACGCGAAGGTCGCCTCCCAAGCCCAGCAGCTTGCCTTGCGGGAACGACGCGACTATTTCCTGGGCGATGTCCGGATCGCTGACCAGTTCACCCCAGTAGGCATGCACCTGCGGCAGCTCAGGGTTGTCGATGGACAGCAGCTGTTCCAGTGCCTCGCGGCCTTCGATATGCGGGGCCGCCATCTCCACAACGCTGGCGAATCCACGCGAGGCATAGTGCTCCAGTGCCAGGCGCTGGTATTCCTGTTCGGCCTTCTGCGCGCCGGCCAGTGCTTCACGCACCGCGTCGTGATCCGCACCGGTAACGATGCCGGAGACCAGGTGCCCCAGATCCAGCAAATCCAGCAGTTCCCGATTCACCAATGCGCTATGCACATCCCGGCGGGCCAGATAGTAGCCACGGCCTCCAGCGGCACTGGTCAGGTCGGTTTCCGCAGGCAGTTCCTGGTTGGCCCAAGCGGAGTTGTCCCAGCCCTGGGCCAGTACCAGCTTGGTAGACTTCTGCGCCTGCTCGGCGACGAGGGACAGCAGCGACGAACCCGAGGTAGCTGCCCCCAGGTCGGCGCCCGACAGGGTCCGGCCCAGTGCGGCAAGGTGGGTATGGGATTCGACGAAGGCGGGGGTGACCAGGCCGCCCTTCAGGTCGATCACTTCGTCGACGGCCGCCACGTGGCGTTCAGCCGCGTCCTCGCCGCCCAACCAAGAAATGGTGTCGCCGTCCACCACCATGGCGGTCGCGAATGGATCGGCCGCCGAATAGATGGACCCGTTTCGGTAAAGTGATTTTGCCATCAGCGTCTCCCTTTTCTCCTGCACTGGCTAATAAGTATTCGACTGGACGACCTGGCTAGTCCAGCACATTCGAGTAGGCCACGACGCCGCGCTTGATCTGGTCCACTGCCTTGTAGGCGTTGCGCACCAGCAAGGGCGGAAGGTCGGAATTCTTGGCGAACTGGTCCAGCGTATCGATGACCTGCTTGGCCCAGCGCACGAAGTCGCCCGGTGCCAGATCGGTACCGCGCAACGCGCTGTTCAGGCTTGATCCCCGGGCCCACTTGTACATCGGCCAGATCAAGCCGGATTCCGGCGGAGCGGTCGGGTCGAGGTTCAACGCCTCTTCAGCATCCGAGAGTTCGCCCCAGATCTTGATGGTGGTGTTCCAGATGTCATCGATTTTGCCCGTGGGCATTTTCGGATCGGCACGATCCATGTCCCGGCGCGCCTGGTAGACCAGGCTGGCCACCACTGCGCAAAGTTCTTCGGTCTTGAGCTGGGTCAACTTTCCGGTCTCCAGGATCTGGCTGGTGAGCAGGTCGCGGTCGCCATAAATCCGGCGCAACCGGCGGCCCGAGTCTGTCAGCACGAAATCTTCGCCGCCGTCGGATGGAACAAGGTATTCGAACTGCTCCAGCACCTTGCAGACCTTGTCGAACTGCGTGGCAATGGTATTGGTCCGTCCGCGGATGGCGCGACGGGCCTTGTCCGTATCCTTCTTCAGCTTCCAGTACCTGTCGGCCCAGCGCATGTGCTGGTCCTTCTCCGAGCAGGCGTGGCAAGGATGGTCCTTGAGCTCAAGGCGCAGCGCATTGATTTCACGTTCGAAAGAATCCGATCCTTCGAAATCGAAGCTCTGGGCATCCTGGCGCGGAGGACGCGACTCGTAGATCGCGTTGCGCAGGGACGAGGCGAGGTCCCGGCGCTCCTTCGGCGTACGCCCGCTGAAGCCCTTGGGAATCTTGATCCTCGAGATGATCTGGACTGGCCCGTTGAGGTCTTCTACCGAGAGCCGGCGAAGCTGCGCTTCTTCGGTCAGGACCGTATGGCGGGGGTTGTACATTGCCTTATCAAGCTCGACGACCACGGCACGGCCAAAGCGGCGTCCGCCGGGCAAGTCAACCACATCTCCGCGGATCACTGCCTGCAAGGACTGCTCTGCTGCTGAACGGCGCTGGTGGCGGCGGTCCTTGGCAGCATTCTTCTCTACTTGCGCCAGATTCCGCTGCAGTTTCAGGTACTCCGTGAAATCACCGAGATGGCATTCCATCGACTTCGCGTAGCCAGCCAGGGATTCCTCCTTGGAACGAACCTGGCGGGCCATCCCCACCACGGAACGGTCCGCCTGGTACTGGGCAAAGGACGACTCGAGAATCTGCCGGGTCTGCTCACGGCCAAACTGCGCCAGCAAATTGGTCGACATGTTGTAGGTCGGGCGGAACGAGGAATTCAGCGGATAGGTGCGCTTCGAAGCGAGGCCTGCCAAGGACTCCGGCTCCAGATCAGGGTTCCAGAGGACAATTGAATGGCCCTCAACGTCAATGCCACGTCGCCCCGCACGCCCGGTGAGCTGGGTGTACTCCCCCGAGGAGATCTGCACATGGGATTCGCCGTTGAATTTCACCAGCTTCTCCAGCACAACCGAACGAGCCGGCATGTTCACGCCCAGCGCGAGGGTTTCTGTCGCGAACACCACCTTGATCAGGTTCCGCGCAAAGAGGTCCTCGACGATTTCCTTGAAGATCGGCAGCAGGCCTGCGTGGTGCGAGGCAAATCCGCGAACCAGTCCATCGCGCCAAGACCAGAATTCGAGAACGTCCAGGTCTTCGCTGGGGATCCGATAGGCAACTTCATCCAGAGCCTGGGCAATCTCGGCCGCTTCTTCATTGGTCGTCAGGCGCAGGTCCGCCATGGCGCACTGCTGGACCGCCATATCGCAGCCCTTGCGCGAAAAAATGAAGAAAATCGCTGGCAGCAAAGCGGCACGGTCGAGCTTGCCGATCACCGCAGGGCGGCTGATGCGATGCCCCATCCCGGATCCACGCTGGGGTCCGCGGCCGCCACGGCCTCGGCCGCCGTTTCCGCGGCCGCGCTGCACGCGTCCTCCAGGACTGTGCGAGCGGACGAGCTTGCGCAATTCGGGGTTGACCGAGGCTTTTGAATCGTCTTCGGCGACCTTGTCGAAGGCCACATCCTCGGCAAACAAGTCCACCACATTGGGGCCGACCATGACATGCTGGAACAGCGGCACCGGACGATGCTCGGAAACGATGATGTCGGTCTGGCCACGGACGGTATCCAGCCAGCCGCCGAATTCTTCGGCGTTGGATACGGTAGCCGAGAGCGAAATGATCTGCACGTTGGACGGCAGATGGATGATGACTTCTTCCCAGACGGCGCCGCGGAATTTATCCGCAAGGTAGTGGACCTCATCCATGATCACGTAACCCAAGCCGTCGAGGGTCTGGGAATCCGCATAGAGCATGTTGCGCAGCACTTCGGTAGTCATCACGACGATCTGCGCCTCGGAGTTGATCGACGTGTCGCCGGTCAGCAATCCGACCTTCTGGGCACCGTAGCGGTTGACCAGTTCCGAATACTTCTGGTTGCTCAACGCCTTGATCGGCGTGGTATAGAAAGCCTTGCGCTTCTCACCCAGCGCCTGGTAGATGGCGTATTCGCCAACTACGGTCTTGCCGGCGCCGGTGGGTGCGGCGACCAGGACGCTGTGCCCTTCTGCGACCTTCTGGCAGGCTTCGGCCTGGAACGGATCCAGGTCGAAGGAGATGCTGGCTCGGAATTCCGGAAGTGCAGTGCCGTTTTCGACCTGCCGTGCCTTGGAAATCGCGTATCGTTCCGCGGGTGAAGTCACTTGTGGTCGTTCACTTTCTCGCCCTGGATCAGAGCTGGGATTTCGGTTCGTCAATCGGGCTTGGGGTATCAATGCCAGAAGTTTCGCCACTGGCCAAGCGCTCATTCTCGGCTTCCTGCGCCGCCAGCTTCTTCGCGCGCTTCTTGTCATTGAAGTGGCAGATCAAGGTAGCCACCGCGAAGGTGATGAACAATGGCCCAGCCAACGCGAACATCGTGATCGCATCGCCACCCGGTGCAGCCATGGCGGCCACCAGCGCAATAAGGAAGACGGTGATGCGCCAGTGCTTCAAGATGAGCTTGGCTGGCAGGATGCCCACCATGTTCAGGCCGACCATCAGCACGGGCACCAGCATGGCAAGGCCGAACGCCAGCAGCAGGCGGAAGATGAAGGGCAGGTACTCTGAAATGTTCAGCAGGTTATCGGAGTTCTCCGGCGACAGGCTGATGAAGAATTCCAGTGCGAAAGGCAGAACGAAGTACGCCATCGCGACGCCGCCAAGGAACAGCGGCACCGCAGCGGCGACGAAACTGTAGCTCAACCGGCGCTCGTTCTTCTTCAGCCCCGGGACGATAAATGCCCACAACTGGTAGAGCCATACCGGGGAGGAAACGATGAGGCCAACGAAGAGCGCTACCTTGATCATGATGTCGAAGGGCGACATCACTGCGGTGAATACTACCGAGCCGCCTGCATCTTTCACAGGTGCAATCAGCAAGGCAAGCAGCCAGTCGTAAACGAAGAAGCCGGCAACCGTACCCAAGGTCAGCGCAATGAGCGACTTGAATAACCGGTTGCGCGCTTCAATCAGATGCTCTTTGAGAGCCATCCGACCTTCGTCGTTCTTGACCCGCTTCTTCTTGCCGCGCGGGTTCTTGTCTTTATTTGTTGCCACTGAAGAGGTCTACGAGTTGTTCTTTTCGTTGGGGTTCGGTTCATTGACGGTGCCATCAACGGTTTCCGATTTAGGATCGTCGTCCTTCATCTGGCGAACCTCGGACTTGAAAATGCGCAACGACTGACCCATCGAGCGAGCCAAGCCTGGAAGCTTTGGAGCGCCGAACAGCAGAAGCGCCAGCACGATAATGATGACCAGATGCCATCCCTGCAAGCCACCCATGTGGATTCCCTTCTCTTTCTTTAAGTCTACGTCAGAACAGGCGCAGATCACGCATGTTCTGAGCTTGGCCGCGCTGTGCGCGACGTGCGACACGTCGTACTCGACGCGCCTCGATTCTTTCGGCTCTCCCCTGATCGCGAAGCGCTTTGATCATCTCCGGATCCCCATGCGTCGCATCGGTTCCGTGCGGGTAGCGACGCGGGTTCGCAGCGTATTCGACGACGCTGCCTTCCTGGCTTAAACCGGCACTGATGTGATCAGCCGCGTCGCCAAGGCCCTCAACGACCGCCATGCCTCGTTTGAATAAACGGAAGCCGGCAATCACTGCTGCAAGTACTGTTGCCAAAACGAGTACAGTCCACAAAAGGACCCAGAACCACCAAGGAAGCATCTACTTATCCTCATACATTGCGATAGCCTCGTCCAACCAACCCACTACATGTTCGCGCGTAGCGTCAGGAGAGACCACAGTCAGTTTACCGCTATGGCGAGCCACCAGGGGCGCAGCTACTTGGTGATCCGAGAACTGGACCTTGGCCAAATATCCCGCACCGATCCTTCCCGTAGACCAGGATGACGGATGGAATGCTTCGATAACCGGCAAGATTTCCGCGTCAACATGGACAATGACCTGTAGATCCTCGTCGCTGGACTCGTAGCGGATCTGGACATCCTGCTGGTCTTCATGCCGGGATTCCAGCTCGAAGTGTTCACCGATAGTTTCCACGCTTAACATCCGATCCACCCTGAAAGTTAATACGCTGTGTCGTTTTCGGCACCATGCGCGCAGATACTGCACTGCGCCATCTTCAATGAGCCGGATCGGTTCCACATCGCGAAGCTGGTGCGTGCGCGAACTGGCCGAGTAGTAGTCGATGCGCACGACGTCCTGGGACCGTATTGCCTGGACCAGCTGCTGCGGAATGTCGTTCTCCCGCGCCTTGGAGAGCGCGAAGCCCAGCGCCCCGCTCCAGCCGTCAAAGCGGGCCACGGCAGAGTTGACCTTGGCCAGCGCGGCATCGAGCACCTGCTGGTGCTCGAACTCGGGAATGCTCGCCAGGGCATTGAGCCCGCCGAGCACGGCCACTGCCTCCAGCGGTGCCAGCTTCTGCGGCTCGGCGAGCAGTGCCGCATTGGAGATCGTCACTGTATCGGACTCGACGTCTCCGTCGTTGACGTTGATCAGCTCATCGTGCTGGCCGTTTGGCACGCCGCACATCATGATCATGGCCAATTCTTCGCGCACCTTGGCAACGCTCATGGCGTAGCGTTCGGCCAGCTCCCCGATTTCCACGACACCGTGGGCGTGCACATATTGGATCATGTCGATATTCCGCATGACCTGGGTCGTGGTGGTGCCACGGCCGGTGGCGCGATGCGGACGGAATTTCACGTCTGCAAAGTCGCCCTCGGTGCCCTGGCTGCTCTGGGCGGTGCGTGCGTCGCGCAGAATCTGCTGCACCTGCGTTACGAGTTCGGCCGGCGCCAGGACTTTGGCTGCCGGACCGTAGGCGGCCAGCTGCCGGGCAAATGAATGCGGATCCGCATAGCCGATCTGCAGCTCATCCTGGTCGCTGCGTCCATTCACTGCTTGGGCACGCAGCGGAATGGCGTCATCGCCCAGGAGCAGCACCGTTGCCATCAGCCCCGGATGCTGCAGGTCGAAGTCCTGCAGCACCCGGGTCATGTCGAAATCTGCCGGACGGGCACGATACTGCCCGTTGGACCCAGCACCGCCATGCCGGAAGTTGGCGAACTTGCCCTGCACCCGCGAAAGGCGGAAGACGCGGGTGTCGTCCCGCGTATGGTCGTAGCCGGTGAAGTACCAGTTGCCGTAGCGCTGGCCGATCCCCCACACATCGACGATGCGGTCGCTGCGCGTTCCGTTGGAGGACGTGTAAGCGAACTTCAACGTGTTCCGGTTGAAGACGGCCAGGGCGCATTCCCGGAAGTTCGGTTCATCCATGGACAGGCGCGGAACCAGTGAGCCGGCCAACGGGGCGACCGGAGCGGCATCGCCTTCAAGCCCGGTGACCCGGGCGGCTGCGTTGAGCCCGAGCGTCTGCAGCTTGGTGTCTTTCCAGAGGCTCGCGGCCAAGGCGACGAGGCCGGCTTCCGCGGGGCTGAATTCCACCGGCGGCAGGAACCAATCGGTCGTATCGATGCTGTAGTACGTGACGTCGTCGATCACTTCCTTGTCCAGCTGCAGCCCGAAGTCATTTCGGATGTCATCCTTGAGGCGATCCAGTGCCTTCTCGCGGGTTTCCTTGCTGCCTTCCGGCACCAGGTATGATCCAATGCGCTCGGCGTTGAACTTCCGTGATTTGGTAGCCAGCGCATAGATGAGGCTGGTCAGGCGTTCAGCCTTGCTGGGTCCAGGAGTTTGCTTTGTGCTCACGTGCCTACAGTAACCAATTTTCACTTGCAACGATGACTTTTAAGACAGCAACGGCCCCGATTCGTGAATCGGGGCCGTTGCCAGCACATGTAATTACTTCGTGCCCATCAAATCGACAACGAAGATCAGTGCTTCATTAGGACCGATGGCACCCGGGGCGCCACGCTCGCCGTAGGCCAGGTGCGATGGGATGTCCAGGCGGCGGCGGCCGCCGACCTTCATGCCCAGCAGGCCCTGGTCCCAGCCCTGGATGACCATTCCGACGCCCACTGGGAAGTCGAGGGTCTGCCCGCGGCCCCAGGAGGAGTCGAATTCCTCGCCGGTTGACCAGGCGACGCCTACGTAGTGCGCCTGGACGGTGGTGCCTGGAGTGACCTCAGCGCCGGTTCCCTCGATGAGGTCTGTGATGACCAGTTCTTCAGGAGCGTCGGTGCCCGGGAAATCGATCTCCGGCTTGGTGCGGTCGTAGTTGCGTTCTCCGAACGACATGCTCACGGCCTTTCTGTTACTTGCTTTCGCTTACCTTGTCTAATTCTACGTAGAAGACCAGTGGGCCTGCAGGCCGGCCCTGGGCTTCAGCGTTTTCGCCGTAGGCCAAGTCGGTCGGGATGGTCAGCAAGACCTTGCTGCCTTCCTTCAGGCCCTGGAAGCCCTGCAGCCAGCCCTCGATCACGCCTCCGGCCATATCGGCCTCGAAGCCTTCTTCGCTGTCGAAGTTGCCGTCGAACTTCTTGCCGTCTTCCCAGCGCACGCCGTGGTAGTGGGCGGTAACCTTCGAGGTTTCGCCAACGGCTGGCCCGTCTCCTTCTTCAAGGACGTCCACGACCAGCCCTTCAGGAGCCTCGGTGTCCTTCGGGATGGTGATCTGCGGATCGCCCTTGCCGGTCTTCACGGTGGGGAGCTTGCCCGCGTCCTTGAGCTTCTTGACCTCGTCCTGGCCCAGGGTCTGGCTAGGGCTCTTGGAATCGGCGATCTTGATCACGATCAGCCGTTCGGCACGCGAGCCCTCGGCCGGTTCGGCCACGGAACCATCTGCCTGCTGCACGCCTTCAATCGCCGCATAGGCGATCCAGTCGCCAATCTGGGACTTCAACAGGGTGTCGTACAGCTCGGGCATCTGCTCCTTGAGCGTCTCGTCAACCTTCATCGGCGACGGATCGGCGGTGAAGTTCTCATTGGTCAGCAGGCCGTCAATGGTCTTGTAGAGGCCCGACTGGATCTGGATGGTGTCGCCTTCCTTGACGTCCGCTCCCTCGCCCTCCACCACGGTGACAGCTTCTGCCTTCTCGGTCAGCAACGGGGCATCGAACTTGACCTCCGGTGCGGTCTTGTCATCTGCTGCTGGCTTGACGTCGATGTCGCTCAGGGCTGACGAACCCGAACCGCAGGACGCCAGGGCAAGGATGGACGCGGTGGCGCATACTGCCAAAACTTTTCGCACGAATCTTCTTTCCGGTTGGATTAGCTGGTCTTGCATTGCGGGCTTGCCTGAAGGGCATGGCTCGAAATGGCCTGCGTCCAGCATAGATGTTTTTGCTGTGTAAATACTTGTTTCCAGCTTGCTATTGCTGCTGGCCCATCAGCTCGATGAGCTCGTCGATCTGCGGATTGCTGGTAGCGAACGGGTCCTTGCACAGCACGATGCCGCCCGGACCGTCCTCGTACTTCATGTGCACCCAGTCCGCGCTGTAGCGCCGTCCGTTGGCCCGTGCGGCACGAATGAATTTGCTGCGCAGCGCCGCGCGTGTCGTGGCCGGCGGGTTGTTCACCGCCTGCAGGATTTCGGCATCGGAGACCACCGAGCTGGCCAGGCCGCGGCGCTTGAGCAGGTGGAACAGCCCGCGCTGCGGATCGATGTCGTGATAGGTCAGGTTCAGCTGCGCGAGACGCGGGGCCGAGAGCTCGAGGGAATTCTTCCGCGCATATCCCATCAGCAGCTTGTGCTTGATGGCCCAGTCGATGTCCTTGTCGATCAGCGAGAAGTCCTGGCTTTCCACGGCGTTCAGGGTGCGTTCCCATAATTCCAGGACGGTGTCGACCTGGTCGTGGTGCGCGCCGTGGCGGGCGATGAATTCCTTGACCGATTCGAAGAGGATCCATTGGATCTGCAGTGCGGTGGGCTCGTCGCCTCCCATCAGCCGCACCACGGTCTGGCCGGTGAAGTCATGGGAGATCTGGCGGATCGAGCGGATCGGGTTTTCCAGCCGCAAATCGTGGTAGATCTCCCCCGATTCGATCAGCCGCAGCACCAGGTCGGTGGCGCCGATCTTGAGCAGCTGGGTGGTTTCGCTCATTGTCGAATCGCCCACGATGACATGCAGCCGGCGGTGGTACTCGGCATCCGCATGCGGCTCGTCGCGGGTGTTGATGATCGGCCTCGAGCGCGTCGTGGCCGAGGAGACCCCTTCCCACATGTGGTCGGCGCGCTGGGAGAAGACGTACTTGGTTTCCCCCTCATCGGTGATCAAATGCCCTGCACCGCACAAGAGTTGGCGGGTGACGAGGAAGGGGATGAGCATGTCGGCCAGGCGCTTGAACTCGATCTTGCGCGGGATGAGGTAATTCTCGTGGCATCCGTAGGAGTTGCCGGCGGAGTCCACATTGTTCTTGAACATGTAGATCCGGCCTTCGTGGCCTTCTTCGGCCAGCTGGTCTTCGGCCTGGTCGACGAGGTCGAGCATGAAGACTTCGCCTGCGCGGTCATGGGCGATCAACTGCTTGAGCTGGTCGCATTCGGCGGTGGCGTACTCGGGGTGCGAGCCGACATCCAGGTAGAGGCGCGAGCCGTTCTCCAGGAAGACATTCGAGCTGCGCCCCCAGCTGACCACCGGCTTGAACAGGTGCCGTGCGGCATCTTCCGGGGTGAGCCGCCGCCCATCGGACGGGACATAATTCAGTCCGAACTCGGTTTCCAGACCAAAAATTCTGCGATCCACGCGAAGCTACTTCCCCTCAACTGCGGTTCTGCGCCGGGTGGCAGAACACGATGTCCAAAGCCGAAAGCCCGCGGGGGCTTACTGGCCGCCCTTTTGCACGAATCCGCGAACGAACTCCTCGGCGTTGGATTCCAGCACCGAGTCGATCTCGTCCAGCAGGTCCTCCACGCCGGCGGACTGGCCGGTGGTGTTCACCTGGACCTGCTCGGCTTCGGCCTGCTGGTCATGGGTGTTGCGGCGGGACGAGAAGCTTTCCTGGGTCATCGTTTTCTCCTGACGTAGTCGCCAATCCCGGAATTACGCACCGGGACTCATACCTATTCTGCGCCGATTAGCGGTGCCGCGCCAATTCGTCGATAAATTCCGCAATCTCCAACTCGGCCTCGAACAGCTCGCCCACCTGCGCCCGGGTTCCGGCCAGCGGCTCGGGCATGTGGAAGCGGCTGATCTTGCGCGCCCCGGGCACGGCGAAGGACAGCGCATCCCAGTTCGCCGCGACCACATACGGCGCATAGCGCTGCAGGGTCATGCCGCGCAGGTAGGCGCGGGTATTCTCGGGCGGCGCGCTGACCGCCTGGTTGATCTCCTGCTGGCTGAACAGCGTCCGGATGGCTCCGCGTTCGGCCAGCCGGTAGTACAGCCCCTTGTTTGTGCGCAGATCCGCCCATTGCAGATCGAGCATCGCCACGCGCGGATCCGACAGCTCCACTCCGTGGCGCTGGGCGAACCCGTTGACCAGCTGGTATTTGGCGATCCAGTCGATCTGATCGGCAGCGTCCATCGGGTCGCGGTCGAGCAGATCCAGCATCTGCGCCCAACGGGTGAGGATCTCGGTGGTATCCGGATCCGCAATCCCCCGTGCCGCGCAGTAGCTTTCCGCCGCGTGCAGGTAATGGCGCTGGATCTCGATGGCGGTCAGCTGCACCCCGCCGCGCAATCCCACCTTGGCCTTCAGCGTCGGATCGTGGCTGATCTGCTGCAAGGCCAGGACCGGCTCGGCCAGTTCCAGCTGCGGGGCCATGCCCGCTTCGATCAGCGAGAGCACCAGGTTGGTGGTGCCCACGCGCAGCAGGGTGGCGATCTGTCCGAGGTTCGCATCCCCGATGATCACGTGCAGCCGCCGGTACTTGTCCCAGTTCGCGTGCGGTTCATCGCGGGTGTTGATGATCGGGCGGTTGATCGTGGTTTCCAGCCCCACTTCGGCTTCGAAGAAGTCGGCGCGCTGGGAGATCTGGAAGGCGGCCCGTTCGTTGAGCATGCCCTGGCCTACCCGCCCGGCACCGCAGAAGATCTGGCGGCTGGCGAAGAACGGGGTGAGCCCGCTGGCAATGGCGGAGAACTCGATGCCGCGCGGCATCAGGTAGTTCTCATGAGAACCGTAGGAGACCGACTTGTTGTCGGTGTTGTTCTTGTAGAGCAGCAGTTCCCCGCTGCCCAGGCGCGCGGCGGCCTGGGCGGCGCGGCGCATCACCTCATCGCCGGCCTGGTCCCAGAGCACCGCGTCGCGCGGCGTCATCGTTTCCGGGCTGGAGTATTCCGGGTGGGCGTGGTCCACATACAGGCGTGCGCCGTTGCCCAGCACCATATTCATCACTACATCCGTGGAGTCCTTCTCCTGGTAGAGCGTGGATCCCACATGCGCGTCATTGCCGTCGAGCGCAATGGACTCGGCGGTCCAGATGCCCTCGTCCTCCAGCCCCGGTTCCATGTCGGTCAGCTGGCTCGGGTGCGCCTGCGCGCGGTCCATGGCGAAGCCGCGCGCATCCTGCAGCGGGGATTCGTCGGAATAGTCCCAGCGCGCGGCCTTGGCCGCCGGGTCCTGCTCGGCCACCAGTTGCGCGTAGGCGTCGACGATCTGCGCCGAGAGCACCGTCGCGTTGGCCCTGGGCATGTTCGGGCGGATGATCCCGTATTCGGTTTCCAGGCCGACCAGCCGACGGGCGCTCATTTGCCGGCCTGCTGGTCGACCAGGGAACGGATGTTGCTGATCCGCTCGCCCTTGCGCCCGGAAATCCGCGCCCAGTCATCGGGGTTGGTGGTGTTGGGCATGTCTTCGTGCTCGGCGAATTCCTCGCGGACCGCGCGCAGCAGGTACTCGGTTTTCAAGCCGCGTTCGTTGTCCGTGATCAGCGCCTTGATGGCGTGCTTCTTGGCGCGGTCCACGATGTTGTGGATGACCGCGCCGGAGGCGAAGTCCTTGAAATACAGCACCTCGGTATCGCCGGTGACATAGGTGACTTCGAGGAATTCGTTGATCCGTTCGGTGGAGTACATGGCCTTCACCGCCTCGCGGATCATCCGGGCGATGGTGGCGGAGGCATCGCCGGCATCGACCGCGAGCTCATCGGCGTGCAGCGGCAGCTGCGTGGTCAGGTACTTGCTGAAGATTTCCGCGGCGCCCTCGGCGTCGGGACGGCGGATCTTGATCTTGACATCCAGGCGTCCGGGCCGCAGGATCGCCGGGTCGATCATGTCCTCGCGGTTCGAGGCACCGATGACGATCACGTTGTCCAGCCGCTCCACGCCATCGATTTCGGCCAGCAGCTGCGGCACGATGGTGGTTTCGACATCCGAGGAGACGCCGGTGCCGCGGGTGCGGAACAGCGCTTCCATCTCGTCGAAGAACACCACGACCGGATCGCCGTGCAGCGCCTTTTCGCGGGCGCGGGCGAAGATCAGCCGGATGTGGCGTTCGGTTTCGCCCACGTACTTGTCCAGCAGCTCCGGGCCCTTGATGTTCAGGAAATAGCTGCGGTTGCTGGTGCCTTCCTTGCGCTCGGCGACCCGCTGGGCCAGCGAGTGGGCCACGGCCTTGGCGATCAGCGTCTTGCCGCAGCCCGGAGGGCCGTAGAGCAGGATCCCCTTGGGCGCGCTCAGCCCGTGCTCGCGGTACAGTTCCGGATGGGTGAAGGGCAGTTCCACCGAATCCTTGATGGCTTCGATCTGCGAGTTCAGCCCGCCGATATCCGAGTAGGCGATGTCCGGCACTTCTTCGAGCACCAGGGATTGCATGTCGGTGAGCTGGACGCGGGAGACCGCCATGCCCGAGCGGGAATCAATGGACAGCTGGTCGCCGACGCGCAGGTGCATCTCGCGCAGCGGTCCGGCCAGCTCGATCACGCGCTGGTCATCGGCCCGGGCCATGACCACTGCGTGGTGGTTTTCCAGCAGTTCCTTGACTGTGACCAGTTCCCCGGTTTCCTCGAAGCCCAGGGCGGCAACGATCACCAGTGCTTCGTTGAGCAGCACCTGCTGGCCGATGACCAGCTTCTCGAAGTCCAGCAGCGGGCTGACCGCCACGCGCATCTTGCGCCCGGAGTAGATCACGTCGGCCGCCTGCGCGCCGGTGGATGCGATGCCCAGGCCCGGTTCGGGATGCTTGCGCGGGTGCTTGGCCACGATGGTGCCGTGGCTGAAGGGGGTGTCGCCGTCCTTTTCCAGCGCGGCCTTCAGGTTGATGATCTGCTCGCGCGTGGTTTCCAGCAGGGCGACCAGCCGCTTGTTGTTCCCGCTGATTCCTGCCAGCTGCTTGTCGAGGTTGCGGTTCTTGTCGCGCAGCACGTTGACCTGGCGTTCAGTCATCTGCAGCCGCTCGGCCAATTGTTCTGCTTCGCGATTATCGTTCACGTTCCAACCTCCAACATCCAACGCCATCCGGGCCCGTTCTGGGAGCCTGATGAAGTTTTTCCAGTGCATGGCGCACCGGCTTGCTTCCATCCTAGGAACTGAAGGCCCCGAGTGCAGAACACCCGGGGCCTAATGTCACATTATGAGACGTAGCGTCTCAATATATGGTTGCTGCTCAGGCGTCGCCGCCAGCGCCGTCGGCATTTTCCTCAGCTGCGCGCACGCGCACCGACTGGTTGGCGTCGCGCGCGGCACGGCGCAGCTTCTTGTCCGACAGGCCGCGCTCGCCCAGGGCTTCTGCCGTCCATTCGTCCTCAGCGTGATCGCGGGTCCAGGCGCTGAGGTCCTCGTCCGAGTAGGAGTGCTCCTTGATCCGCTTGGCCTTCGGGATGCCGTCAGCCGAGTCGGCCAGCCGGCGGCAGGTGATCAGGAAGGCGGTATGCGCGACCATGCGGTGGTCCGGGCGCACCGCGAGGCCGTCGACGTGCCAGCCGCGGACCAGGGTTTCGAAGCATTCGGGCTCGGTGAACTGGCCGGAGGCGCGGATCGCCTCGACCACGCGGGACATCTGGGTCACTGAGGAAACGTAGTTGGTCCACACCCCGCCCGGTGCCAGCACGGTGGCTACCGCGTCCAGGCATTCCCAGGGACTGAGCATGTCCAGCACCACGCGGTCGATGCTGCCTGGCTCTTCGAGCTCTACAACCTTGTCCTGGAAGTCGCCGATGGAGATCTGCCAGGACGGGTGTTCTCCGCCGAAGACGGTGGAGACGTTGCCGCGGGCGATGTCGGCGAATTCCTCGCGGCGCTCGAAGGAGTGCAGGAAACCCTCGTCGCCTACTGCGCGCAGCAGGGAGATGGACAGCGCGCCGGAGCCGACGCCTGCCTCGACCACGCGGGCACCGGGGAAGATGTCGCCGAACTGCACGATCTGCGCCGCGTCCTTCGGGTAGACCACGGTAGCTCCGCGCGGCATGGAGAGCACGAAGTCCTTGGCCAGCGGGCGCAGGGCCTGGTAGCGGAAGCCGTCGGCATTCTCGATGACCGAGCCCTCGGGCAACCCGATGATGTCCTCGTGCGGCAGCACGCCCTTGTGCGTATGGAATTCCCCGCCGCGCTGCAGGGTGATGGTGTTGATCCGGCGCTTCTCGTCGGTCAGCTGCACGCGGTCCCCGACCCGGAAGGGGCCGCGGCGGGCTGCCGCTCCGTGGGGGGCCTGGCTGATGGCTTCGCTCACTGATGTGATCCTTTTCTTGGTGCTTTCAGTCTGTATAGAAGTCTACTTGCGGCGTCCGGTGACGGCGTTGACGATTTGCCGCTGGTGCAGCAGGCCCACCACGTTCCCGGTGGAGCTGATCACCGCGTATTCGGCGCTCTCCACGCTGGCCAGGTAGTCGATCAGCGCGCGCCCGTCCGAATCCTCGGCGACGATCGCGCCTCGGCCCAGGGCGCGGGACACCGCCAGCGCCGGAACCTGCGCCGCCTGGCTTCGATCCACCCGGGACAGTGCCTGCGCGTCGATGACCCCGACCGGCATTCCCTTCGGGTCGACCAGGATGATCTCTCCCCCGCGTGCCGCCTGGCGCGCCAGCACATCGGCAACGCTGGCGTGCGAGACCATGGCCGAGGCCGGGCGCATCAGGTCGGTGGCGATTACCGTGGGCAGGTTCAGCATCATCTTGGAGTGCGCGATCAGCTGCGTGGTCGCCTGCCACATGAACATCGCCACCATGATGCCGACCACCACGGTGATGATCTGCGGCTGCTCGCCGCGAATGAGCGGATAGATGACGAAGTAGCCGATGAGGCCCACGGCGATCGCCCGGCCCACCCAGGACGAGGCGATGGTGCCCTTGAACTGGGACCCGGTGGCCTTCCAGACGATGGACTCGACCAGCCGCCCGCCATCGAGCGGAAGCCCGGGCAGGGCGTTGAACGCGCCGAGCAGCAGGTTGGCATAGACGAAGAAGTCAAGCAGCAGGTTCGGGTACACGCCCAGGGTGGCGTTCTGGATCACCAGCCAGCCCAATCCGGCCAGCACGAAGTTGGACAGCGGCCCGGAAAGCGCCACCCAGAGCGACGCGCCGGGCTTGGCCTTGAAGGAGCCGAACTGGGTGTGCCCGCCCATCAGGGTCAGCACAATGTGCGCATCGGGCCATTTGAAGGCGCGCGCGGTCATCGCGTGGGCCACCTCGTGGACCAGCACCGCCACGGCGATGGCCACGGCGCAGGCCAGGCCCATCAGGTAGGCGCTCAGCGGCGGGATAATCCCGCCGCGCGCCAGCTGGATGCCCACGCTGAAGGTGATCACCGCGGTGATGATGAACCACGAGCTGGAGAGGTAGACCGGGACGCCGCCGATGCGGCCCAGCTTGATTCCGGGGGACTTTTCCTGGGTACCGCTCACGCGCTGACCTGCACCAGCCAGCGGGACATTGCGGCCACATCCACTAAGGCCAAGGAGTCGATCCGGCGCCACTTGCCCTCGCCGGGGTCGGTGGCGTTGGGAACCAGCACCGCATGCAGCCCGGCCTCGGACGCCGAGGCGATGCCCGGCACCGAATCCTCGAAGCCGATGCACTGGGAGGCGGACAGCTGCTGGCCGGTGGCTTCGCCCAGCAGCCGCAGTCCGCGCAGGTAGGGCTCGGGGTGCGGCTTGCCCTGGGCCACCTCTTCGCCGGTCACGCTGGCCTGGAAGGTGCCTTCGGGGATGGCGAGCATCAGCTCGTCGACGATGCTGCGCTCGGACATGGTCACCAAGGCCTGCGGGATCCCTGCCTGCTTGCAGGCGGCCAGCAGCTCGCGCGCTCCAGGGCGCCAGGGGATTTCGCGGCGGATGCCGGCAACCACCCGGGCCGAGAGCCAGTCGATGATCTCGCGGATTTCCAGCTGCACCCCGGCCAGCTGCAGGGCGCGGGCGCCATCGGGCAACGCGTTGCCGACCAGGCCCAGGCCCTGCTCATGGCTCCAGGTTCCGCCATGCGAGACCACCAGCTCGGCTTCGGCAGCCAGCCAATAGGGCTCGGTGTCGATCAGCGTGCCGTCCATATCCCACAACACGGCTTGCGGGGTTGCGGGCTTGGTTCCGGCGGCAAAGTCAAAACTGGTGCTTGGCATGAGTCCATTCTAGATGGAAGAGTGGGGCTAAGCCGCCTCGGCGAGCCACGCCGGGTACATCGAGTGCTGCCAAGGAGTCGTCAATGAACGAGGAATACCACGCCCCGACGCTGGACAGCTATATCGCCAAGACCCAGCATGAGATTCGCCCCACCATTGTCCTGGCCGCCTTCGAGGGGTGGAACGACGCCGGCTCGGCGGCGACGGATGCCGTGCGCCTGCTGCTCGAATCCCACGAGTACGAGCATCTGGCCACGGTGGGCGAGGACGACTTCTACGACTACCAGTTCACCAGGCCCAAGACCCGGCGCACCGAGAGTGGGCGCGTGGTGGAATGGCCGCGCACCGAGCTGTTCAAGATCGCGCTGCCGCAGGCGGCCGCCGACCTGCTGGTGGTACTCGGTGTCGAGCCGACGTTCAAGTGGCAGGCGTTCTGCTCCCGGATCATCAAGGTGGCGCAGGAGCACAACGTCCACGCGGTGCTGAGCGTGGGTGCGTTGCTGGCCGACGTGCCGCATACCCGCCCGGTGCCGACCTCGCTGGCCAGCGACGATGCGCGCTTGCAGGAGCATCTGAAGATCAGCGCCTCCAGCTACGAGGGGCCCACCGGAATCCCCTCGGTGCTCGGTGTGGAGTTCGAACGCTACGGGATCCCGAGCCTCTCGCTCTGGGCGCAGCTTTCCCACTATGTCGCCCAGTCCCCCAGCCCGCGGGTCCAGCTGGCCATCATCGAGCTGCTGGAGGAGATCCTCCCGGTCTCCGTGCACGACCAGAAGCTGCGCGAGGATGCGCTGGCCTGGAAGCATGGGGTGGACGAGCTGGCCGCGGCGGATCCGGATGTCGCCAAGTATGTCGAGCAGCTGGAGCAGGCCACCGACACCAGCGAACTGCCCGAGGCCAGCGGCGAATCCATTGCCCGGGAGTTCGAGCGCTACCTGCGCCGCCGCGGAAAATACCGCACGGACGGCCCGGGGTCCGACTACGATATCTGAGGCGAACCCCGGGTTGCGTGCGAAGCAGCGTGCTAGAGCTTGAGCCCGAGCAGCGCGTCGATGCCGTCGCGCAAGGCGTTGGCGCCCTCGCCATTCGAGCTGGCAGGCTGTGCGGCCCACCGGTCGATGGCATCCAGCGCGGAGGGCGCATCAAGGTCATTGGCCAGGTGCTTGCGGATCTGGGCCATCACGCTGGCCGCATCCTCGAGGCTGGCGCTGGCCAGCGCCTCACGCCAGGCCGCCACGCGCTGCTGCGCGGTGGCCAGCAGTTCATCGGTCCAGAACCAGTCGCTGCGGTAGTGCTGGGAGAGCAGCACGGCGCGGATCGCCACCGGCTCGACGCCGGCGGCGCGCAGCTTGGAGACCAGCACCAGGTTGCCCAGGGACTTGCTCATCTTCTCGCCGTCCAGGCCCACCATGCCGGTGTGCACGTAGGCCTGCGCGAGTTCGGCATGGTCGCCGGCGGCGGCGTGGGCCGCGGAGAATTCGTGGTGCGGGAAGATCAGGTCCGAGCCGCCGCCCTGGACGGTGAACGGAGCCGGCAGGGTCTTGCGGGCAATCACCGAGCATTCGATATGCCAGCCGGGGCGGCCTTCGCCCAGCGTGCCGCCATTCCACCGGGGCTCGCCCTCGCGGGCGGCACGCCACAACAGCGGATCCAGCGCGTCGCGCTTGCCTGCGCGGTCCGGGTCGCCGCCGCGTTCGGCGAAGAAGCCGAGCATGGTCTCGCGGTCGTAGTTGGAGACCGATCCCAGCGTCCAGGCATCGTTCTGCGCGGCCATGGTGTCGAAGTACACGTCGCCTTCGACCCCGTCGGCACCGGCCGGCACGCGGTAGGCCAGGTCCGCGTCGAGCAGCTGCTCGACCACGGGGACCAGCCAGCCGATGGATTCCACGGCGCCGATGTAGTTCTGCGGCGGGATGACATTCAGCGCTTCCATGTCGTCGCGGAAGAGCTGGATCTGCGACTCGGCCAGTTCCCGCCAGTCGACGCCCGTGGCCGTTGCACGCTCCAGCAGCGGATCGTCCACGTCGGTGATGTTCTGGGTGTAGGCCACGGTTCGCCCGGCGTCGAGCCAGGTGCGCTGCACCAGGTCGAAGGTGACATATGTGGCGGCGTGGCCCATATGGGTGGCGTCATACGGGGTGATTCCGCAAACGTACATGCTTGCCGGCGCAAGAGCCTCATCCGCTGGCGCAGTCGCCTGCTGGGTACCGGTGGCGGTGTTGAAAAGTTCCAGTGTCGGTGCTGAACCAGCCACCTGAGGTACCTCAGGGTTTTTCCACGCGTGCACTTATGAACATCCTTTCGCAGATGCGACGTATTTCTTCCTTTAAGTCCAAGTGAAGCAGGACAAGGTTTATTCCCGTTAACTGCAAGATGTCCGTGAAGCAGTCCACGGACATCTTTCATGGGATGAATCAGGCGGCTATCCAGCCCAATCCGAGAGCGACGAACAGCGCCAGCCCCAGCAGGATGCGGTACCAGACGAAGAAGCGGTAGGAGTGGGTGGAAACGAACTTCAGGAACCAGCCCACGATCAGGAAGCCGACGATGAAGGCGACGACGGTGGCGACACCAGTCTGCGCCAGGGTGTAGACCCCCGGCTCATCGAAGGACTTGGCCAGTTTGTAGAGTCCCGAGGCGAACACCGCAGGGATGGCCAGCAGGAACGAGTAGCGGGCCGCCGCCTCGCGGGTGTAGCCCATGAGCAGGCCCGCGGTGATGGTGCCGCCGGAGCGCGAGACGCCCGGAATCAGGGCCATGGCCTGCGCGAAGCCGTAGAAGATGCCGTGCTTGACGGTCAGCTTCTCCAAGGTGCGCTGCTGCTTGCCGTAGTGGTCGGCGATGGCCAGGATCAGGCCGAAGACCACCAGGGTTGTCGCCACGATCCACAGCGAACGGAAGTTCGTATCGATGTAGTCTTCCAGCAGCAGGCCCAGGATCGCGATGGGCAGGGAGCCGACGATGATCAGCCAGCCCATCTTGGCATCCGGATCCGAATGCGGGATCTTGCCGGCCAAGGCCTTGCACCACGCACCGATGATGCGTACGATGTCACGCCAGAAGAAGACGATCACCGCGGTTTCGGTACCCAGCTGGGTAATGGCGGTAAAAGCCGCCCCGGGGTCCTGGGCGTTAGGCAAAAGTTCGCCAACGATGCGCAAGTGGGCGGAGGACGAGATCGGGAGGAACTCGGTCAGGCCCTGGATCAATCCTAGGAAAGCTGCTTCAAACCAATTCACCCCTCGACATTACTTCACGGATTGCGAGTATCCGGACTCAGAAACACGTAATGCGAAAAATTCACCCCGTGGTCGTACTCACGCATCATCCGAGGGTATGGTGAAGGGCAAAAGCTCGGAATACTGTTCATAGAGGGCGTCCTCATAGTCTTCGAAGGCATCGGCCAACGCGCCAAAGGCGGCGTCGACGGAAGCCTCGGCGGCACCGCGGCTCTGCGACACAATTGCCAGATGCTGCTCCAGGCGGGCAATAAATGCTTGCAGTGCAAAACTCGGATCAGTACTCATAGCATGAGGCTACAACGCATGGCGTTCTTTAGATAGGGGGCAGGATGCTCGAAGAAAGAATTAAGCCGCCGCTGCATCATCCCGATGACCAGCGCTTCGAATACCTGGTCATCACCTCTTTCCCCGGCGAGCCGAAGAATGTAGCCCGGGCAGCCCTGCGCGAGCATGCGGAAAACGGCAAATGGGAGCTGATGCGCACCTGCCGCTACGAGGGCGGCGCCTACAAGTATTGGCTGCGCCGCCGCGTGATGCGCATTCGCAGCACGCTGGCTCCCTGAACCGCCGCTAGGCAGGCTGCGCCGGGCCTCGTCCTAGCTGTCGAGCGGGCCGACCAGCCAGGAGGCCACCGTGTTGGCAGCCGACGCTGCATTGGACGGGTGGTACCAGCTGGCCTGCACGTCGCGGTAGAGCCGTTCGAATTCCGAGCCGCGGAAATACCCGCCGCCGCCCAGCAGCTGGCCGGCAACCTGGACGTTTTCCCGTGCGGTGTCCCCTGCAATGGTCCGCAGCGTCACCAGCTTCGGGAACCAGGCGCCCTGGTGGTCCGCCTGGGCTTCCAGGTCGCCGGCCACCGAGCGCTGGAGGGCATCCAGGGACAGCAGGCGCATGGCCGCCTCCGCCAGCAGGCCGCGGGCGCGGACATCCTGCGAATATTTGGTCCCGTCCTGGTGCACTCGATCATTCAGCGCCTCCTGCGCCAGGGTCACCGCACGATCGGCGATGCCCACGTAGACGCTCGCGGTCAGGGTGAGGAAGGACGCGAAGATGCCGAAGATCAGCGGGTCCGCGTTCGGGCCGACCGGCAGCCGGCTATGCACCCAATCGCTGGGAGCCACCGCATCCTCCAGCTTCGTGGTGTGCGACTGGCTGGCCCGCATGCCCAAGGTGTTCCAGTCGTCCATCGACTGCACGCCTTCGCCGCGGGCGACGAAGCCGTGGACGAGCTCCCCGGAGTCCTGGTCCTTGCCGAACACCCCCAGACGGGTGAACGCCGGGGAAAGCGAGGTGAAGATCTTCACGCCGGTGAATGCCACCGAACCATCGGCAGCGGTGGCCGCACTGGTCTTGGAGTCGAAGAGCACCGCATCGTTGCCTGGTTCCGAAATCCCGAAGGCCATCACCTCGCCCTCGGCAATCCAATCGGCAACCATGTCCAAGCGCCGGTCCCCGCGGGCCTTCAGCAGATAGGCGACTCCTGCCCAGACCTGGTGCATGTTGATCGCCAGCGCCGTACCCGGCGCGGCAGTGGCAAGGCGGCGCTGCGCCAGCGCCAGGGTGTCGAAACTCCACCCCAGTCCCCCGCGATCCGCCGGCACCAGCGCCTTGAGGTAGCCGAGTTCCACCAGCTCGTTGAAGTCCTCGATGGCGAACGCGTTCGCCTCGTCATAGCCGGCGGCCCGGCCGCGGAAGCGTTCAAGCAGCTCGTTGGTCAGTACTGATTCGATGGACAAGGATTCTGCTCCTGGTTTCTCTTGTGCTCGCTGGGAGGAGGATGTTTCTAGTAGTCCTGCAAGAGCTTCTGCAGGACGCGGACGCCGAATTTGACGGAGTCCACCGGCACTCGTTCATCGACGCCGTGGAACATCCCGGTGAAGTCCAGTTCGGCGGGAAGCTGCAGCGGCGCGAATCCGTAGCCGGTGATCCCCAGCTTGGCCAGCCATTTGTTATCGGTGCCGCCGGAGAGCATGTAGGGCAGGACCACCGCATCCGGGTCCTCGGACAGCAGCGATTCGATCATCGAATCCACCAGCGCCCCGGCGAACGGCACCTCAAGGGAATCCTGCTCATGCACCATGGACAGCTCGACATGTTCCCCGGCCAATTCGCGCAGGGTCTGCACGGTGGCTTCGTGCTGCTCGGGCAAGGTACGGCAGTCCATCAGCGCTTCGGCATGGCCGGGAATGACGTTGTGCTTGTAGCCGGCGTCCAATGCGGAAGGGTTCGCGGTATTCTGCAGGGTCGCGCCGACGAACCTCGAGACGTTGCCCATGGCCGAGAGCAGCGGGGCGGGATCTGCTTCATTGAAGTCCAGCCCGGACAGCTCGGCTACCTGTTCCAGCAGGGCGCGCGTGGTCTTGGTATAGGACAGCGGCCATTGATGCTCGCCGATGCGGTGCACGGCTCCTGCCAGATGGGTGACCGCATTGTCGCCGTTCAGCTGCGAACCGTGCCCGGCCATGCCCTTGGCGGTCAGCTTCAGCCAGGCGATGCCCTTTTCCGCGGTCTGCAGCATGTAGGCACGGCGGCCGTTGATCTCGACCGAGAACCCTCCGACTTCGCTGATCGCCTCGGTGGCGCCGGCAAAGAGCTCGGGATGGTTCTGCACCATCCAGCCTGCGCCATAGTCCCCGCCGGCTTCCTCATCGGCAAAGAAGGCGATGACCAGGTCGCGCCGTGGGGTGATCTTTTCGCGCTGCAGATGGCGGATGGCGGCGATGATCATCGCATCCATGTTCTTCATGTCTACCGCGCCGCGTCCCCAGATCATCGAGTCGATGATCTCCGCCCCGAAGGGATCCACGCTCCAGTCTTCGGCGATGGCCGGCACGACATCCAAATGGCCGTGCACCACCAGGGCCGGCAGCGCCGGGTCGGCACCCGGAATACGGGTGAGCACATTGGCCCGCCCGGGAGCAGACTCGTAGATCTTGGCATCCAGGCCAACTTCCTGGAGCAAATCGGCAACATATTCGGCGGCCTCCAGCTCACCTGCACCCTTGTTGCCGCCGTAGTTCGTCGTGTCGATCTGGATCAGTTTCCGGCAAATCTCGACGGCTTCATTTTCCATGCGTGCAATGGCGTCGGCAGTGGGCATCGCAATTGATCCTCTCGTAGCAGTGCTCTGCCATACACACTAGTCGGCCAAGCCCCCGGCCGTCTTGTACCGGCGTGCGCGAGCTTATCCGTGCAGTTCCCGGTAGGCGGTGCGCGCACCCGGGTGCAACGGCAGGCCACCGGTGCTGATCAAGGTTTCAGTGGTCAGGAATTGGATGCCGGCACTGGACTCGGGCACCAGCTGGCCAGCATGGTCGACCAGGAGCTTGACGATGGCTCCGGCCAGGTCATCAGCCATGTCCGCGCGCGCCATCAACAAGTTGCCCACCCCGATGGTCTGGACGGACTTGACGCCGCGGTAGGTTCCCTCCGGGATGGCAACCGCGTCGTACAGGTCCGGGTACTGGGCACGCAGTTGCGGCAGGACTCCCGACACGTCGAGCAGTTCCAAATCCATGCTGGACGCGAGTTCGCTCAGCGGCATCACCGGCAGGCCGCCGAAGAGGAAGAGCGCGTCAATGCTTCCGCGGCTCAGCGCGTCCAGCCCTGCCGCGTACCCGTACTGCAGCTCCTTGGGCGCGTTCGCACTGTCCTTGAGCTTCGCCGCTTCTAGGATCCGCTGGCCAGTGACCCAGGTGCCGGATTCGGGTGCGCCGGTCCCGATGGTGCGTCCTGCCAGATCCTGCAGCGAATCGATGCCAGCTTCAGGACGGATTATGCAATGGAAATAGTTCTGGTAGACGCGGCCCAGGGCCAGCGGCTGGGTCTGCGAGCCATGATCCTTCCGATACTGGTCCGCCGTATCGGCCAGCGCCAGGGCCAGCTCGGCCTCATTGCCTGCGAGCATCGCCAGGTTCTGGGCGCTAGCTTGGGTATTCAAGGCGTGCGACTGCTCGGCGACGCCGTTGGCCACCAGCGCTTTGGAGAGCAAGGAGGCAAATTGGAAGTACATTCCCCCATCTTCACCTGACGCGATATCCAATCGGCCTGCACTGGCCCGCGAAGTGCAAGAACCCAAGGCCGGGATCGTGGCAGCCACCGGGAGCGCAAGCAGGTATTTGAGCAGTTTCCGCCGCGATGGCAATGGCTCAGGATTCATCGTGGATCTCTGATTCCTTGGTGTGCCGGGGGAGGCTTATTGTGGCTTTCAGCCCTTGGCCCGGAGAAGATTCCAGCGTGAGTCCACCGGCATTGACGCGTGCCAGGCGATCGACGATCGCCAGTCCCAACCCTGTTCCCTGGCGGTGCCGCACCTGTTCTGCACGCCAGAACCGATCTGCGGCGTTCTCCAGTTCAGCTGCGCTCATGCCGGGACCATGGTCTTGGATATGAATCCCTATTGTTCGCTGGTGGAGCTCGAGGCCCATCACGATGCTGCTGCCGGGTGCGTATTTGAAGGCGTTCTCAACCAGTTCTGCGAGCATCTGCTGCAAATCGAAGCCGTTGCACCACGCGATGGCTTCCGGTTCCGAGGTGGCACTGGCATCGAGCACCAGCTGGTTGCCTAGCAGCCGGGCAGCTTCGGATTGCCGTTCGACTTCTTCGGCAAGCATCTGCCCGACGTCGATTTGCTGGCCGCGCACAGCTGCGTCGGGCAGCGCGTCCCCGGCCCTTTGCTCGGTCAGCCGATGCTCGGCGCTGGCCAAGCGCATGACGCCATCCAGCAGGGTCTCGACCCGTTCCAGTTCGCTTTCCACGGCGTGCACTCCGGCGGGGTCCGCCTGCTCGCCCAGGCGCATCTTCAGCAGATCCACGCGAAGCCTCAATGCTGCTACCGGGTTGCGCAGCTGATGGGATGTCTCTGCGATGAGCCGTTGCTGCTGCTCCAGGCTCTCGGCCATGGTTTGGGCCATGCGGCTCAGTGACCGGGACAGCTGGCGCAGCTCGGGAGGGCCTTGCTCTTCCAGATGCACCGGTGCCTGGTGCTGCGCAATGTCGTTGACCGCGTCGTTGAGCCGGTGCACCGGGCGAAGCACCCAAGAGGTGAGGCGGTCGGCCAGGAGCAGCAGTGCGGCACCAAGGGAGATGACCATGAGCCAGAGCACGCTGGACTTTTCCAGCACCTTTGTGCGTGCAGTTTCCAGTTTCACTTGCATCGTGACCGAGCCGAGCACCTGGGCGGAATTGCCGAAAGGCTGCGAAAGCAATGCAGTGGCATCGGAGAAGGGATCGATGGGCGGAAGCTGGAGGAGCCCGAGGTTCAGTTCGGCATTGCGCACGGCCTGCGCAACCTCGGGATCCTGCGGGTCGATGCTCCCCGAGACCAACTGCCGCTGGCCGAGATTGATCAGCAGTCCCTCGCCATACAGATCGCTATAGGTATCCATCTCCAGCTGGAGCAGCGACATGTCGCTGTTCAGGTCGGCATGGGTGGCAAGCTGGACAAAGCGGTTCAATGCCGAAATCCGGTTCAGCTGCAGGTCCGCGGTGGCATCGCGGCTCACGCTCTGCAACAGCATCGCGCTGGCGATGGCGACGATCGCCAGCAGCAGAGTGCCCAGGATTCCCAGTACGCGCAGCCTCACGGGTTTGGCGTTTCCAGCCGGTAGCCGACCCCGCGAACGTTCACGATCATCCCCGGCGCCGCGAGCTTGGAACGCAATCCGGTGAGGTGGACATCCAAGGAACGCGAAACCGCAATGAATGCGTCGCCCCAGAGGCGGTCAAGGATCTGCTCCCGGGTGACTACCGATCCGGCGTGCTGGGCCAGGAACGCCAGCAAGTCGAATTCCTTGGCGGTCAAATGCAGAGCCCGCCCATCGAGTACCGCTTCGTGCTTGCCGGTATCCACGCGCAGCCCGCCGGCGATGAGCACGCCGTCGTTGTCGTCAGCAAGCACCTTTGCCCGGCGCGCCACCGCGTCAATACGGGCAAGGAGAACTGCCAGGCCGATGGGCTTGACCAGGAAATCGTCTGCGCCCTGGCGCAGCCCCCGGACCACGCTGCGCTCGTCATTGCGAGCCGAGAGGATGACGACGGGAACGTCGCTGATTTGGCGCAGCTTGCGCAGGACCTCAAGTCCGTCCATGTCCGGCAGGCCCAGGTCCAGCAGGATCATTTGTGCGTTGCGATGCTTCAACAGCGCGTCGGCACCGCGGCTGACATGCTCTGCCAGGTGGCCGGCCGCGCTCACCGCATCAATCAGGGCGCGGGCGACGGCCTCGTCGTCTTCGACGATCAACAGCTGCACGGCATCATCCTCGGTGATCAGATCCGGGCGCGAAGCCCGCAGGTAACTGGTCAATTCTAGCAATTCGGGTACGCAGTGTTTCTCACGTCACCCTCAAACTTAAGAAAGTGTTAGTAGTTGACTGTGAGTTTGCCAGTAAGAAAGATCACTACGAAGATTGAATACGATCTCACACCCCCGTGGTCCGCATCACCGTAGATGCGCTGCCGCGGCGGCATCGCATTGCGGCAAAGGAAAATCAAATGAGTGAAAACATCGAGGCGCAACGCGCCGATCTGGACGGTGGCGGCCCACCGCGCTGGAAGGTCATTGGCCCGGGCTTGGTCGTTGCGGCGACCGGCGTTGGCGCAGCCGACATGGTAGCCACCCTGGTAGCAGGCAGCCAGTATGGCTATGCCCTGCTGTGGGCAGTGATTGTCGGCGTGATCCTGAAAATTGTTCTGGTTGAAGGCGCCGGCCGCTACACCCTGGCCACCGGAAAGACCATTTTCGAAGGCTGGAGCACCCTGGGCAAGTGGACCACCTGGTATTTCGGTCCCTACATCATCATCTGGGGCTTCGTCTACGGCGCTACCGCGATGAGCTCTGCCGCGTTGCCGCTGGCAGCCTTGATGCCGGCAGTGGACCTGAAGATCTGGGCAGTGCTCATGGGCCTGCTGGGCTTCGTGATGGTCTGGTTCGGCAAGTACAACTTCTTCGAGAAGATCACCGCCGTGCTGGTAGGCATCATGTTCGTGACCGTGGTGGGCTTGGCCTTCATCGCTGTGCCGAACATTCCGGAGATGCTCAAGGGCCTGATCCCGATGATTCCACAGGGCGGCGTGGTCTACACCCTGGCCTTGGCCGGCGGCGTCGGCGGCACCATCACCTTGGCCGCCTACGGCTACTGGCTGCGCGAAAAGGGCTGGTACACCCCTAAGTGGATGCGCGTCATGCGCATCGACAACACCATGGCCTACGTCATGACCGGCATTTTCGTGCTCGCGATGCTGATCGTCGGCGCAGAAGTTGTTCGCGCCGCTGGCGTCACCATTTCCGGTGGCGACAAGGGACTGCTGGAACTGGGCGATGTGCTGAAGGCCGAGTACGGCGATGTTGTCGGCAACGGCTTCCTGGTAGGCTTCTGGGCCGCGTCCTTCTCGTCGATCATCGGCGTGTGGAACGGCGTTTCGCTGATGTTCGCTGACTTCTGGGGCCACATGCGCAAGAAGCCTGCAAACCACCCGGACACCATGACCGGCGGCAAGTACTTCAAGTTCTACGTCCTGTGGCTGACCTTCCCGCCAATGGTGCTGTTCCTGCTGGACAAGCCGATCGCCCTGATCCTGGCCTACGGCGTCCTCGGCGCACTGTTCATGCCGTTCCTGGCAGTAACCCTCTTGGGCTTGCTCAACGGCAAGCGCATCCCGAAGGAATGGGCGAACCGCTGGCACACCAATACGGCGCTGGCGATTACCGCGGTGCTGTTCATCATCCTGGGCGTGCAGCAGCTGATCAAGTCCCTGGCTCCGCTTTGGAGCTGACAAGCTTCCGCTAAGTTGAAGGCCGTGGTGGCATGCAATGAATTGCATGCCACCACGGCCTTCGCGTCTAGGCTGGAGCTATGAGCATCAAGCGGATTGGAATCCTGGGCGCAGGACGAGCTGGCACGGCATTGGCCCGGGCAGCGGCAGCTGCCGGCATCGAGGTACGCATCGCGGGCTCGCGGCCCCCGCGGATGATGAAATACCACTTGGCGCAGTATGCATCCCGGGCCACCGGCGTGCTGGCCGAGGAGATCGCCGAGGATGTCGACTTGGTGGTGCTCATGGTGCCGCAGGAAGAACTCGGCGACATCGATGTCTCCTCTTTGGCTGGCATCCTGCTGGTGGATGCGACCAACCGCTGGGAAGATGAGCCGCTTCCCGATTGGCTGGAAGCCTCTCTGAATGCCGGTCTGTCCAGTTCCGAGGGCATCGCGGCCCGCTTCAAGAGCTCGCGCGTAGTCAAGGCACTGAATCACATCAGCCATTGGGATATGGATGCGGATCGGGCAACTAAGCAACCTGCGCAGCGCGCCCTGGGCGTCGCCGCGGATAACGCGCAGGATGCCCAGATGGTTTCGGAACTCACCAAGGCATTGGGTTTCTCCCCGGTGCAGCTGCCCAGCTTGGCCGCCGGCCGGGTGCTGGAACCGCAGGGACCGGTCTTCAACCAGGTGCTGGATGCCGAGAGCCTGCGCCGGCTCAGCGGAACCCAAGGGTAGCTGGGCTCAAGGCACGACGGTTCCATCCAGTGGGACTGCTTCGCAGTGAATCGGCAGTGGACAGCTAATCTTCTGGATACTTTTAGCCTATTTCGAGAGGATGCCCGCACATGTCCGAAAGCAGCTCGTTCAACATTTCAGCCAGGAGCATCAGCAACTGGGATTACGAGGCCGATGTGGTGGTTGCCGGCTACGGCATCGCCGGGGTGAGCGCCGCCATCGAGGCTGCACGCGCCGGAGCCGAGGTGCTAGTGCTCGAACGTTCCGGAGGCTGGGGCGGCGCCGCCTCCATGGCCGGCGGCTTCGTCTATCTCGGCGGCGGCACTCCGCTGCAGCGGGCCCTGGGCTTCGAAGACACCGTCGAGAACATGAAGTCCTTCATGAAGGCCGCCCTCGGCCCGGGGACCGACGATGCGAAGATCGATGCCTACTGCGAAGGCAGCGTGGATCACTACAACTGGCTGGTGGACGCGGGTGTCGTCTTCAAGGAATCGTTCTGGGGCCAGCCAGGCTGGGAACCTCCCCATGATGACGGGCTGATGTACTCCGGCGGCGAGAACGCAGCCCCGTTCAGCACCTCGATTTCCCCGGCTCCGCGCGGGCACGTTCCGCAGATGTCCGGCAAGAATACCGGCGAGCAGGGCGGCGGCTACATGCTCATGAAACCGCTGGTCGAGACCGCGCAAGCCCTGGGCGTGCGCGCCGAATACGACCTGCGGGTGCAATCGTTGGTCGTCGAGTCCGATGGACGCGTGGTGGGCATCGGGGCCACGCGCTATGGCGAGGATGTCTACGTAAAGGCACGTCGTGGCGTGGTCCTGGCCATGGGCAGCTTCGCTTTCAACGAAGAAATGGTCCGTGCCAATGCGCCGCGCATCCTGGGCCGCCCGGCGGCATCCATTGAGGTGCACGACGGGCGCGCCGTCCAAATGGGCCAGTCGATTGGCGCAGCGACAGCCCACATGGACGCCACCGAGGTCGCATTCTTCTGCGATCCGCAGTTGCTGGTGCGCGGCATCCTGGTCAACGGCCGCGGCCAGCGCTACATTAATGAAGACACCTACCCGGGCCGGCTCGGCCAGGCGACGTTGTTCCACCAGGAGAACCAGGCATTCCTGGTCATCGACGAGGCTGCATTCGAAGAAGGCTCGGCCAGCGAAACCTCCACTCCGGAACTGTTGATGCAGCCTACCTGGGTTGCCGACAACGCCGCCGAGCTGGAAACCGAGATGGGACTGTCTGCAGGCAGCCTCCAGGCCACCATCGAGCAGTACAACCGCTTCGCGGCAGAGGGCACCGATCCCCTGCTGGGCAAGAACCCCAAGTGGGTCAAGCCACTGCGCGGTGCGCTGGCGGCGATCGACCTGCGTGGCCGCACCGGAGGATTCACCCTGGGCGGGCTGAAGACCGATGCCGACTCACGGGTACTGCATGTTTCGGGCGCACCGATCCCGGGCTTGTTCGCGGCGGGACGCTGCACTTCGGGGGTCTGCGCCGGCGGCTACGCCAGCGGTACCAGCCTGGGCGATGGAAGCTTCTTTGGCCGCCGCGCCGGAATCAGCGCGGCACAGCAAGCAAAGTCCCCGGATGGCATCGCGATGGCGCAGGGAGCCGCGGCTCATTGATTCCGTCCCCAGCGGGCCAAGATTTCTGGCAGATGTGAAAAATCCCCGGTTGACCGAAGTCAACCGGGGATTTACCTGTGCGCGAAAGGGGACTTGAACCCCTACCCTCTATTCGAGGACCAGCACCTCAAGCTGGCGCGTCTACCTATTCCGCCACCCGCGCAGGTTGTTCGTTGTTCGCGTTGTTATCGCTGGCAACGAAGTAAAACTCTACCACCGCTTTCGCGTGAATTCCAATCGGCCACCAACTGCCCCGAAGTCGTCGAAACGCCCGTAAATTCGCGGAATATTCGGCCTTGAGTAGGAGGTTTCAGCATTTTCACTGCAATTTCGTGTCAAGGGTCACAAGATTTTCGGCAGAATTGCAAGTTTTCGGCGACCGTGATGCCAGTTGCCAGCGATTCGAGCAATCAACTGTACTCGCGCAGGCGTGCGAATGACGCGGGTGCCCACTGTCCTTCGTTGATCAATTAGGCGAAGCGACGGCTCACTGTCCTCGTGGCTTCGATCAGCGCCTGATCTCCCTACGACATTCCGGAACGAAAACTGATTGAAAATGAACATCGCTCGCCACGTGGAATCGAATTGGCAGCATGCCAGCTCTCAGATACTCCATAGCGATTCGTCGTGCTTTGAGAAGTAAGCTCAGATCATCGTTAATGCTTGTCAAGCAATGAAGAAGGCACAGCGGGCCATGAACCATCCGGAATCAGCACCAGGACAAGGCAAGCGCCGCAGATTGCTAGACCGAACTTTTTACGTGGGCCTGATCCTCAAGGGCATCACGGGCGTTTCGGAACTCGTGGCCGGCACCATATTTCTCTTTGCCGGGCCATCTCAGATCATGGTGTTCGTAAGTGCAGTGACTCACCACGAACTTTCCGAAGATCCGCAGGATTTCATCGCCCGCTTTCTGGTCAGTTTGGCTGAACGCCTAGATGTTTCTGCAACACTCTTTGCAGCGGCTTACCTGCTATTCCATGGGATAGTAAAGGTGGTGCTGGTGTGGGCAGTGCTGAGAAACCAATTGTGGGCTTATCCGTGGCTCATTGGATTCCTAATTGCATTCATCGTGTACCAGATCTACGAGCTGTTTATCAGCTTCAGCTGGGGACTCATCGGGCTCACAGTTTTCGACGCATTCATCGTTGTACTGACATGGCGCGAGTATCAACTTCATCGACGGACAGCTTGAACTCTCCAGCCGAGCTCCCCGCATTTTCAATGATGGCCGGCCAAGGAGATCCAGAAGAGCGGAAGCAACTTTCGATGAAGCCCTCGTTGGCCCGATTTCCCGTAAAGTGCGTACATGACTGATTTTTCCCTCGGCAGCAATCCCATCCATCACGGGCTGATGCCGACCGACGATGGCCACCAGCTGTACTGGGAAGAGTTCGGACGCCGCGACGGAATCCCGGCACTGCATCTGCACGGCGGCCCGGGAGGAACGCTCGGCGCCAGCGGCTATCGAAACCGCTGGGACCTGTCCCGTACGCGCCTCGTCGGTTTCGAGCAGCGCGGTTGCGGCCGTTCCCTCCCCTCGGCTGCAGATGCAAACGTGGAGATGGAATCATTCACTACCCCGCGGCTCATTGCCGACATCGAAACGTTGCGCATCGGGCTGGGAATCGAGAAATGGATCCTCAATGGCGTGTCCTGGGGCTCGACCTTGGCGCTCGCCTATGCGCAGGCGCATCCCGAACGTGTTATCGGCATCGTGCTGTTCGCGGTGACGACAACCAGCCGTGAAGAAGTCCAATGGATCACCGAAACCGTCGGAGCGCTCTTTCCCGAGGCATGGGACCGGCTCGCTGTATTCGCCAGCAGGCATGTTCCTGCCTATGCGTCCGGAGAGTTGCGGCTGGTCGAGGCCTACGCGCAACTGCTCAGCTCCAGCGATCTTGAACTTCGCGACGCGGCCTCCCGCGAATGGGCCCTGTGGGAGGACACCCACATTTCCCTCGGCTCCGAGCAGGTGGTTCGGGATCCGCGCTGGGAAGAGCGCAGTTTTCGGCATTCGATGACCCGGATGACGACGCACTTCTGGGCCCACGACGGCTTCTGCCAGCCACCGATCCTCGAGAACATGGCCAAGATCCAGCATCTTCCGGCCGTCCTGATCCACGGACGCGCCGATGTTTCCGGCCCTGCAAGAACCGCATGGAAGCTGCACCAGCTCTGGCCGGCTTCCTCGCTGGTCATCTGCGAAAAAGACGGCCACGGAGGAGCGGACATGGTGGATCACTGGACATCCGCAAACGCGAAGATGCTCGACTTGGCTTCTTGGTAGCATCAAAGGCGGAGTTTCGAACGAAAAATTCCGTCACCAGCACAGCACCTTGGGAGTACCGATCATGCGCATAGCCATGCTTTCCCTGCATACCTCGCCAATGCAGCAACCCGGCTCCGGCGATGCAGGCGGCATGAACGTGTACATCCAGAACCTTTCCTATGCGCTGGGCGCGCTGGGCCACGAAGTGCATATGCTCACGCGCACCGCCGGGGAATCAGAGTCGCTGCAAGTCAGTGAGGGCGTATGGATGCACCAGGTGCAGGTAGCCGCGAACCGGACCCTGGCCAAGGAGCAGCTGCCCAAAATCACCGACGAAGCCGCGGAAGAAATAGCCACCCACCTGCACGGCGTGAAGCTCGATGTAATCCATGGCCACTATTGGCTCTCGGGAATGGTGGGGCTGCAGCTGGCCGCACGGTGGGACGCTCCCCTGCTGGTGTCGATGCACACCTCGGCCGCGGCCAAGGAGCACGAATCGGGCATCCCCGAGCCCGGGTACCGCAAGGATGCCGAGCAGCAGCTGCTTGCCGAATGCGCGCGCATCATCGCCAACACCCCGGTGGAAGCGAAGCAGCTCGGGCACTTCTACGCCGTGGAATCGAAAAAGCTCGACATCGTGCTGCCCGGCGTCAACCACCGAATCTTCCATCCGGACCAGGACAAGGTGCGCCGCCCGCTGGGCGAGGATGACCTGCATCTGGTCTATGCCGGACGGATGCAACCGCTGAAGGGAGCGCATCTGCTGCTCGAAGCCATGGGCATCGCGCGCCGCGAGGACCCCAGCCTGCGCATCACCGCATCACTCTTCGGCGCCCTGTCCGGGCAAACCAACTACGACCTGCCATCGCTCGTGCAACGCCACGGCCTTCAGGACGTCGTCCGCTTCTTCGATCCACTCTCCCCCGAGAAATTGGCACTCGTCTTCGCCAACGCCGACGTCGTTGCAGTCCCTTCGCTCTCCGAGACCTTCGGCCTGGTAGCTGCCGAAGCGCAGGCCTGCGGCACTCCGGTTCTGGCCAATGCCGTGGGCGGTTTGGCGTACGCCGTGAACGACGGCGAATCAGGGTGGCTCATGGACGAGCCCGATGCCCAGCTGTGGGCCGAAAAATTGCTTGAGCTTGCCCGGGATCCTGAACAGATTACCGCCGCCGGCCATGGCGCACTGGAGCATTCGGGACTATTCACCTGGGAACGCGCCGCTGTCGCTACATTGGCCAGCTATCGCATGGCCCAGTCCGAGCGCCACCGAGCCTAGTCAAGGTCGGTGGCGCCACAGTGCCCTGGCCGTCAACGCGACTGCGTCGATGACCAGGGCACTGGTGACTTCACCTAGCCGCGCACCAGCTCCATTTCGAAGTGGGGCTTGGATTTGCGCGCATTCCACGCCTGGATGGTGTAACCGTCGGAGTTCGGCTGGAAGGCCAGATCTACCGAAGCCGGAAGCACCACCGGAGTCTTGAACTCGATGCTCCAGCGGTAGCTTCCGCCAGCAGGCTCGATCCCCGCCAGCGCACGGGCCGCCAGGTAGATGCCGTGGGCGATGGCCGCCGGCATGCCCAATGCCTTGGCGCTGAGCGCAGCCAGGTGGATCGGGTTGTAGTCCCCGGCGACCGCGGCCCAGCGGCGTCCGGTTCCAGCATCCAGTTTCCAGCTTGCGGTGCGCTGCGGTGCGGCAAAGTCAGGGCGCGCGCTTTTCTCCGGCGTGGTCCCATCGAGCCGCACGCCTTTGGCCAAGAACGTGCTGCGCAGCAGCATCCGGTCCTGCCCATCCACCACAATGCGCATCACCAGGTCGGCGGTCACCCCGTGCGGATGGGCCGCGAGGTTCTCGCTGTGCACCTCGATGTCGAATGCCTCGTCCTCCCCCAGGGGCTGCTGGACCTCCACCTGATTGACCAGGTGGATCATTCCCAGAAGCGGCAACGGGAAATCGTCGCGCACCATCAAGGACATCGCCAGCGGGAACGCCAAGGAGTGCACGTAGAGACTCGGCAGCACGCCGTTCATCGGTGCGTCCACGGCCTTGCGGAACTCGGCAAGCTTCGCCGGATCGGCCTTCGCGCCCTGGAACACCAGCACGGTTTCGGGCAGCACCGGGTTCTTCGGCTTGCGCTTCAGGGTCTTGACGGACTGGGCATAACCCGAGGCCATCGACGGAATTCCGGTAACGATCTGCGCACCCATCTCAGGCACCTACCAGCGATTGGCCGCAGACGCGCAGCACCTGGCCGTTCAGCCCGGCCGCGGCATCCGAGCCGAGGAAGCTGATGGCTTCGGCAACATCCACCGGCAGGCCGCCCTGCATCAGCGAGGGCAGGACCATGCGGGCCACGGTGCGGGTGCCCAGCGGGATCTTTGCGGTCATCTCGGTCTCGATGAATCCCGGGGCCACTGCGGCAATGGAGCCGCCATTCTCGGCGAACAGCTTGGCGCTGGCGTGCACCATGCCTATCACCCCGCCCTTGGAAGCCGCATAATTGGTCTGCCCGCGGTTCCCGGCGATCCCGGAGGTGGACGCCAGCGACACGATGCGCAGGCCCGGCAGCTTGGCCGCCAGGAAGGCCTCGTTCATGCGCAGCTGCGAGGCGATGTTCACGGCAATCACCGAATCCCAGCGGCCGGCATCCATGTTGGCCAGCAGCTTGTCGCGGGTGATTCCGGCATTGTGGATCACCAGATCCAGCGAGCCATGCCGGCCGATCGCGTGATCCATGATCTGCTGCGCTGCATCTTCCGCGGTGACATCCAGCTGCAAGGTGGTGGCGCCGATGGAATTGGCCACCTTGGCCAGCGCTTCGCCGGCGGCCGGCATGTCCACCACGACCACCTGCGCCCCATCGCGCGACAGCGTTTTGGCGATGGCCGCGCCGATGCCGCGGGCGGCCCCGGTCACCACTGCCACCTTGCCGGCCAGCGGCTTGGCGAAGTCAGCCGGAAGCACGCCATCGTTGGTGCGCACGGTCAGGAATTGGCCGTCCACATAGGCGCTGCGCCCGGAGAAGAAGAAGCGCAAGGCGGCCAGCGCACTCGGGCTGGCCACGGTAGTGCCAGCTTCGAGCACGATGCCATTGGCGGTCGCGCCGCCGCGCATTTCGCGGCCCATCGAGCGCACCACGCCATCGATGCCCTGACGCACGGCTGACAGCTGGGGCGCATCATCATCCCCGGCCGGCCGGGAGAAAGCGACCACGCGGCCGCCGGGAAGCAGCTTGCGCAGCGCCTGGCCGGCCGCCAGCATCAGCGGCGAAAGGTCGGTGGGGCGCTCGAGCTCGTCAAGCAGCAGGACCAGAGCGCCAAGTTTGGCTTCCCCTGCGTCGTGGCGGCGCACATCCAGGCCCCAGGAGACCAAGGTGTCGCTCAATTCCTGCGCCTTGGCCGAAGCGCCGAGGATCAATACCGGGCCGGGCAGCAGCGCGGCATCCGGGCTGTAGCGGCGCAGCCGCGGCGGACGCGGCAGGCCCAGCATGGTGGCCAGCTTCTTGGTGAGTCCGGTATTGACCAGTTCCATGTACTTGTCCGCCATTAGCTGCGAGCCTCCAGGATTGCGACGACGCCCTGGCCGCCTGCTGCGCAGACCGAAATCAGCGCACGGCCCGAGCCCTTTTCATGCAGCATCTTCGCGGTGCTGGCGATGATGCGTCCGCCGGTGGCGGCAAATGGGTGTCCCGCTGCGAGCGAGGAGCCGTTCACGTTAAGCTTCGACCGGTCGATGGCGCCCAGCGGCGCATCCAGGCCAAGCTTCTCGCGGCAGAATTCCTCGTCTTCCCACGCCTTGAGCGTGGACAGCACGGTGCCGGCGAAGGCTTCGTGGATCTCGTAGAAATCAAAGTCCTGCAGGGTGAGGTTGTTGCGCTTGAGCATGCGGGCGGTGGCGTAGGCCGGGGCCATCAGCAGGCCTTCACCGCCGTGCACGAAGTCCACCGCGGCGGCTTCGAAGTCGACGAAGTTCGCCAGCATCGGCAGGTCGTTGGCTTGGGCGTACTCTTCGCTGCCCAGCAGCACCGTCGAGGCGCCGTCGGTCAGCGGGGTGGAGTTGCCAGCGGTCATGGTCGCTTCCTCGCCCAGGTTCTTGCCGAAGGCCGGCTTGAGCTTGGCGAGCTTTTCCATGCTGGAGTCGGCGCGCAGGTTGTTGTCCTTGGCCAGGCCGTTGAATGGGGTAATCAGGTCGTTGAAGAAACCGCGGTCATAGGCTGCAGCCAGGTTCTTGTGGCTGGCCAAGGCCAGTTCATCCTGTGCTTCGCGGGTGATGCCCCACTTCTTGGCGGTGATCGCCTGGTGGTCGCCCATGGACAGTCCGGTGCGTGGTTCGCCGGTACCTGGAGCCGCTGGGGCCAGGTGGCCTGGGCGCAGCTTGGACAACGCGGCCAACTTGGCTTTGGTGGAGCGGGCCCGGGAGAGTTCCATCAGGATCGCGCGCAGCGAATCGGATACGGCGATGGGCGCGTCGGAGGTGGTGTCCACGCCGCCGCCGATGGCCGAGTCGAGCTGGCCGAGCTTGATCTTGTTGGCCAGCGAGCCGATGGCTTCCATGCCGGTGGCGCACGCCATCTGCACGTCATAGGCGGGCGTCGCGTGATCCAGCGAGGAGCCGAGCACCGATTCGCGGATCAGGTTGAAGTTCTTGGAGTGCTTGAGCACTGCACCGCCGGAGACTGCGCCGATGCGCTGGCCCTGCAGGCCGAAACGGGCGACCAGGCCCTCCAGCGCGGCGGTGAACATGTCCTGGTTGGACGCATTCACATAGGCGGTGTTGGAACGGGCGAAGGGAATGCGGTTGCCACCGATGATCACGGCATTGCGCACAGAGGGCTGGCTCATGTTCGTTGAACTCCTGTAAATATTCTGGTGTGACAAGTATTACTGTAACCAAGAGTACATGATACTGTGAGTTACGTGAACAAGATCACCGAAGAATTCGACCGCGAGACCGACGGCCGGGCAGCCCGCTGGGAAGCGCATCGCACCGCCCGCCACGAGGAACTGCTCAAGCTGGCACGCAAGGCAGTGCACAAGCTCGGCCCGCAGGTCTCGATGGAAGACATCGCCGGGCACGCACGCACCTCCAAGCCCGTCTACTACCGGTACTTCGGAGACAAGGAAGGACTGCGCCAGGCGCTGAGCGCCATGGTGATCAACGACTTCCGCGAACGCGTCATCGCCGCGGGCCTGGCCAAGGAAGACGAAATCAGCGCGCTCCACGCGATGGTCTCCGCCTACCTGGAGCTGGCCGACAACAGCCCCAACCTGTACTTCTTCGTGACCTCGGCCCCGCGCTCGGCAGATGACGAGTCGGCCGGGGCGCTGAACACCTTCTTCGAGGAGGCCTCCAGCTTGATGAGCGAACGCCTGCTCAAGCTCTACGACCAGCGCGCCACCACCGCCACCCTCGATTTGTGGCCGCGTGCGGCCCTGGGCATGGTCCGCGCCGCCGGCGAGCAATGGCTGAGCCAGCCGCCCGGCGCCAACAAGCCGTCGCTGCAGTCGCTGGCCACCGAACTGACCAACTGGCTGGCCTACGGCATCGCCTCCACCCGGACACCGACAACCCGCTGAAGCACCCCTTGGTGCACCCCAACCCGAGCCACCGAAATGAAAGGCACGCCATGAGCGAGAACCGCATCAACGTCACCGCCCTCTCCGAGCAGCTGCTCGGCCCCTACGCCCAAATCCGCAAGGCCTCGCGCGCCCGCGCCGCCAATCCGCAGCTGCAACGCGACCCGCTGCTGGGCATGGACGAGCACCGCGAACGGGTGCTCGGCCAGCTGGGCATCCTCGTCGAGCAGGAGGCCGTGCAGCGCGCCTTCCCCAAGGAATTCGGCGGCTTCGATGACCACGGCGGCTCGCTGGCCGCCTTCGAGGAACTGGTGGCAGCCGACCCATCGCTGCAGATCAAGGCAGGGGTGCAGTGGGGCCTGTTCGCCGGAGCGATCCTGCACCTGGGCAGCGAAGAGCACCACGCCAAGTGGCTGCCGGATGCCATGAGCCTGAAGACCCCGGGCGCCTTCGCCATGACCGAGATCGGCCACGGCTCGGACGTGGCGTCGGTCGCCACCACTGCCACCTACGACGAAGCCACGGAGGAATTCGTCATCCACACCCCGTTCAAGGCCGCCTGGAAGGACTATCTGGGCAACGCCGCGCTGCACGGCAAGGCAGCCACCGTCTTCGCCCAGCTGGTCACCAAGGGCGTGAACCATGGCGTGCACTGCTTCTACGTGCCGATCCGCGACGAGGACGGCAACTTCCTGGACGGCGTCGGCGGCGAGGACGACGGGCTCAAGGGCGGGCTGAACGGCATCGACAACGGCCGGCTGCACTTCACCAACGTGCGTGTTCCGCGCACCAACCTGCTCAACCGCTACGGCAACGTGGACGCCGACGGCACCTACTCCTCGCCGATCCCCTCGCCGGGCCGCCGCTTCTTCACCATGCTCGGCACCCTGGTCCAGGGCCGCGTCTCGCTGGATGGCGCCGCCACCAACGCCTCGAAGATCGCCCTGCAGATCGCCGTGACCTACGGCAACCAGCGCCGCCAGTTCAACTCCACCTCGGACACCGAGGAAACCACCCTGCTGGACTACCAGCGCCACCAGCGCCGGCTGATCACCCGGCTGGCCCGCACCTATGCCTCCTCCTTCGCCCACGACGGCCTGCTGGACAAGTTCGATGCGGTGTTCTCAGGCCGCGCCGACAGCGACGACGACCGCCAGGACCTGGAAACCCTCGCCGCCGCGCTGAAGCCGCTGAGCACCTGGGACGCGCTGGACACCATCCAGGAATGCCGCGAAGCCTGTGGCGGCGCCGGCTTCATCGCCAAGAACCGCTTCACCCAGCTCTACGCGGACCTGGATGTCTACGTGACCTTCGAGGGCGACAACAATGTGCTGCTGCAGCTGGTGGGCAAGCGCCTGCTCACCGGCTATGCGGCCGAGTTCCGCAAGCTCGACACCGGCGCGATGGCGCTGTACGCGGCCAAGCAGGCAGGCACCACCGCACTGCACCGCTCCGGGCTGCGCAGCGTGGGCCAGGCCTTCGCGGACATCTCCGATGAGCGCAAGAGCGCCAACTTCTTCAAGGACCCGGAGAACCAGCGAACTTTGCTTGCCGACCGCATCAATGCCAAGGTCGCCTCGGTGGCCAACGCCCTGCGCGCCGCCGGGAAGGACAAGTCCAAGGGCGCCGCCGCGTTCAACGAGAACCAGGACCTGCTGATCTCCGCGGCCCGCGATCACGGCCAGCTGCTGCGCTGGGAGGCATTCACCGCGGCCATCGAGAAGACCGGCGATCCGGCCACCACCGAGGTGCTGACCTGGCTGCGCGATGTCTTCGCGCTGTCGTTGATCGAGGACGACCTGGGCTGGTACCTGGCCAACGGCCTGCTCTCGATGCAGCGTGCCCGCACCCTGCCCGGCTACATCAACCGTCTGCTCGCCCGCCTGCGCCCGCATGCCCAGGACCTGGTGGACGCCTTCGGCTACACCCAGGACCACTTGCGTGCGGACATCTCCGCGGGCGGCGAAGCAGAACGCCAGGACGAGGCCATGGAGTATTTCCGCAAGCTGCGCGCCAGCGACAATGCGCCGATCAGCGAGAAGTCCTTGCAGAAGGCCAAGCGCTAGTACCTGCCTGAGGCCAGGTCACCGGTGCCCGGCCCCGGGGAAATTCCGCGGGGCCGAGCTCCGGCCGTTTAACAGTAGTCGCGGCTGCTGGGATTAATTGTCCAGCCGCTGCGCCAGCGCCACGGTCAGCCCTTCGGGACCGCGCACGTAGGCCATCTTCCACATGCCCTCGTATTCGCCGACCCCGCCGATCAGCCCATAGCCCTGGGTTTCAAGGCCGGTGAGCATCTCCTGGAGATCGTCGACCTCGAACGCGATCGAGCGCAGCCCGAGTTCATTGGCCATGGCGTGCGGGTTGCCCGGTTCGTGCGCGGGCTTCTCGAAGCTGGACAGCTCGATGCCGACGGAGGAATCCTCGGATTTGAGCATCACGATGTTCGTGCGCGAGTCCTTGACCCCGCACACGGTTTCCAGGAACTCGCCTTCCATCCCGTCGACTCTCCCCTCGACATGCAGGCCCAGGCCAATGAAGAAGGCGGTCACCAGATCGAGGTCTGCAACGGTGATGCCGATATGGTCAAAACGGATTATTCGTGGCATGGTGGTGGGCACGCTTTCCTTGATCGACATCCAGTTAGCCACAGGGTACGCCCCACAGGCGCCCGGAACCAGTCCCCGAAGAAGACTTGATGGAACTAGAAATCTGGCCTGCAGATGCCTCGCGCTGGGATGGCCTAGCACTCATCTTCGGTGTGCGGGGCGATCCCTCGTGGTGCAAATGCCAGTACTTCATCGATGAGCAATGGAACCGCGGCGCGGCCAGCAATGATACTGCCCTGCGCGAACAGGTCAGCGGCCCCGGCATTCCCGCCGGCCTGCTCGCCTATGCCGATGGCCAGCCGGCAGGCTGGGTGCAGGTCGGGCCCAGCTGGCGGTACCCGCGCTTCCGCCCCCGCGGGCACCAGGCCGGCGAATCCATCTGGGTGCTGGCTTGTTTCGTTATCCGCCCCGAATTCCGCCGCCAAGGCATTTCGGCCCAGCTGCTGGCCGGCGCAATCGAGCATGCCCGCGCGAACGGCGCCAGAGTGCTGCGCGCCCGCCCCACCAATACCAGCATCAATGCCAAGGACAGTGCCGGACTGTTTACCGGTGTCCTGGCAACTTTCGAAGCTGCCGGCTTCACTGCCGTCAACCGCAACAGGAGCCTGGCCCTGGTGGAATTGGATCTGGCGGAACTGGATCTGGCTCCGACTCGCTAGAGACTTGCCAGCCCCAACCGGACGAGCATCAGCGCTAGCTGGGCGCGCTGATCCGGTTTCAGCCCCTGGACCGGCAACGGCAGGCAATCGGGCGCAGCCAATCCCTGACGCTCGGCGATGGCGGCGCTGACGCGCAGGCTGCCGCACTGACCGATCAGCTCCCACAGAGGTTGCAGGTCTTCACTGAGAGCCAGCGCCTTCGCGGGCTCACCCGCCTGCACCGCACGCGTGATCCCAAGCATCGGTACCGGGATCGTCCCGCCCACCGCGGTAAACCATGTATCGCACCCGGCGATCAGCCCGGCTGCCCCGAACGCATCGCCGGAGACGCCAATGCCGACGTGCTCGGGAAGCACCGCCCGGATCGCGGCAACATACGCCCGCCCTTGATCCGGATCTTCCGGCACCCCGGGAATCTTGATGGAAATGATCCCAGGCAACTGCCCGATCCGCCCGTAGAGCTGGTTGCTGAAGGTGAAATGGGTGGTTGACGGATTGTCGTAGACGACCACTGGCAGCTCGCTGCGCCCGGTGGCTGCCCGGAACAGCTCGAAGACCTCGTCATCATCCAGCCGCTGGTAGCCCACCGGGGCGAGCAGCACTCCGGCCGCGCCGGCGGCCCGGGCATCATCAATATGCGCCAGCACGTGCTCTGTGCGCATGGCGCCGACGCCGGCCAGCACCGGTATCCCGGCAGCGTGCTGCACTGCCAATCGGATGACGCGCTCGCGCTCTGCACGATCAAGGTACATGTACGAACCGGTCGAGCCCAGTACGGTGATCGAATCCACCCCGGCGGCAACCAGGCGCTGCACCAGTCCGATGAAGGCGGTCTGATCGAGCTGGCCGTCTTTCAACGGGGTGAGCGGAAAGGCGCTGAGCCCGGTCAATGCAGTCACGGGCACCGTTCCGGTGCTATCTGGCGATGTCATCATGGAAGTCCTGTCCACTATGCTGGTTCCTTGATCTTACGTCCAGCACTGCGCAGGCGATGACCACGCACCCGTCGAGTATGGTGGGCATGCCGACGTGAGTGCAGCAGCATCCCGGCCCATGGCTAGGTCCTCCGCTCCGGGAGCGCAGACTGGTCGCGCATCCATATGCGTCTGGGTCCGTGATTTCAAAAACTGCTGGCGAAAGCTGCCTCCAGTAGGTTGTGCTCGACTTGCCTCGAATTGAACCTGCCGGTTGCGCCCGGCACGTTCAGCACAGTGATCGATAGCGTGCAGGATCTCATCGCTGCGCCAGATTGGGCCGAGCTTGTGTTCCTTCTTGGACTGCAAGATGCCGCAGTTCGTGAGCGCTTGAAGAGGCGGGTAGATGCTTGGCAGTTTCACGCCCGGACTCTGGCCGCGGAGGCTGCTGCAATCACTGGTTTTTGCATCAGCAGATCCAGGGTCCTCCAGGCGTTGCTGCTCACTCGCGAAGAGGAGCGGGTATTCCATGATTCGCGAATGGCGCTGATCTCTTGGACCATTTGCCGGGTATTGGCCACAACCAGACGCGAAAACCGCCACCATCACCACGCCATAAAAGAAGACTGGGGTGAATGGCGGATCAGCTCATTCACCCCAGTCCCCCGGGAATCTTCGCGGATTAAAGCCCGTCGACCTCGACCAGGCCGCGTCGGGTAGGCACCGGCGCCACATGCGTGCCGTTGGCCGCCACCCGCTGCACCGAGCGCAGCCGCGTGGCAGGTCCCTGCGCGGTCTGCAGGATCCACGGGCCGACCATCAGGTAGCCGCGGTCCTTCTCGGCTTCGGTCACCACCCCGGTCACCACGAAATCGCCGTATGGTTCCTGGCTGAAGGACGCCACCACCAGATCGCCATGCGACAGCTCGGAAACCTCGATGCCTTCCGGAGCGAAATCGCCTTCGAAGACGGCAGGGAAGGCGCGCACGTCCTTGTCAGGCTGGCGCTGCATGATCACGCCGCCCTCGGCGTCCTTGGCCTTCTTCTTCGCCGCGGCCGCGTTCAACCCGCCGACCATCACGTCATCGAGCACGGTCGCGTGAGCTGCCCCGGTGATCAGGAAGTTGCCGAAGCGTTCGGTCTTGTAGAGCACCGAGAGGACATCGCCGCCCTGGACCTCGCCGAAGGCCGCTTTCATGCCAGCTACGTCGCGCTTGGAAGGGCCTTTGATAAAGACGTCCACTGTTTTCTCCATCCTCACAGGTGTTTGCACAGACCCATCAAGCCTAGCGCAGGAAGGCGTGGCGCCGGAGAACCGTGGAAATCCAGCAGGAAAAACCCTAAAGCATTCGTTTCACAGCTAAGCTGGGATGGTGGACACACTTCAACGCTATGCACCCAATGAAAACCTCAGGCGCGACGAAGCGGCCTGGCGCGCACGGAATATCGAATGGCACTTCGCCGAAGTCCAGCTCGACCTGGCCAATGCCGCCGACCGCAACGCCACCAGCTTCACCTCGATCACCACGCTGAACTTCAGCTCCAGGGAACCGGCGACCTTCATCGACTTCATCCACGAATCGGTGGCCGAGGTGCTGGTCAACGGCACCGCGATCGACCTGGACACAGCCGTGCTCGATGCGCGCATCTACCTCGATAACCTGCGCACCGATGCGCCGAACACCGTGAAGATCACCGGCCAGGCCATCTACTCGCGCTCCGGCGAGGGCCTGCACCGCTTCGTGGACCCGCAGGACGGCGAAACCTACCTCTACACCCAGTTCGAGCCTTCCGAGGCGCGCCGCGTCTTCGCTTGCTTCGAGCAGCCGGATCTGAAGACCAGCTACCGCTTCGCGCTCACCGGTCCGGCCGATTGGCACCTGGCCAGCAACCAGCCGATCGTCGATGAGGTCGTGAACGAGGACGGCACCAAGACCGTCGTCTGCTCCCCCACACCTAAGATCTCCTCCTACATCACCGCGGTGCTGGCCGGCCCGTACCACGTGGTGCGCGGCGAGCACGTGCAGAAGCTGGCCGACGGCGAAGAGCTGTCCATTCAGATGGCCGCCACCTGCCGCGCGTCACTGGCCGAGCACTTCGACGGCGAGGAAATCATCAAGCTGACCAGCCAGGGCCTTGACTACTACCACGAGCTGTTCGACTACCCCTACCCGTGGGGCAAGTACGACTCGGCGTTCGTCCCCGAGTACAACCTCGGCGCCATGGAGAACCCGGGCCTGGTCACCTTCACCGAACGCTACGTGTTCACCTCGCACGCCACCGAAGGCCAGTACGAGCAGCGCGGCAACACCCTGATGCACGAGATGGCGCACATGTGGTTCGGCGACCTGGTCACCATGAAGTGGTGGGACGACCTGTGGCTCAAGGAATCCTTCGCCGACTACATCGGCACCCTGGCCAACGACGAGGCCACCGACTTCACCACCGCCTGGACCACCTTCGCCGCGCGCCGCAAGGCCTGGGCCTACGTCGCGGACCAGATGCCCACCACTCACCCGATCGTCGCCGACATCCCCGATTTGCTGGCAGCGGACCAGAATTTCGACGGCATCACCTACGCCAAGGGCGCGTCCGTGCTCAAGCAGCTGGCTGCCTTCGTTGGCGCCGATGCCTTCCGCGACGCCGCCCGCGCCTACTTCCGCAAGCACGCTTACGGCAACACCTCGCTGGACGACTTCCTCGAAGCGCTGGAAGCCGCCAGCGGCCGCGACATGGGCCAGTGGGCCGACGCCTGGCTGAAGACCAGCGGCGTGCCGAAACTGCACGTCCAGTACGAAACCGACGAGTCGGGCACCATCACCTCGGCCTCGCTGATCCAGTCGGGCACCGACCCGGTTACCGCAGCGCCGATCGCCCGTCCTCATGTGCTCTCCGTGGGCGCCTATGAGCTGGACTCGGGCAAGCTGCGGCGCACCGATTCGGTGCAGGTGGAGCTGGCAGGCGAACAGGTGGCCTTGGACTTCCTCATCGGACGCACGGTCCCGGACCTGCTGCTGCCCAATGACGGGGACGAGACCTACGCGCTGATCGAATTCGACCCGGTCTCGCGCGCCACCTTGCTTGGCCACCTTTCGGGGCTGACCGACTCGCTGCCGCGCGCCACCTGCTGGGCCTCGCTGTGGGACGCGGTGCGTTCGGCCACGCTCGACGCGCAGAGCTATGTGCAAGCCATCCTGGATCACGCGCACGCCGTCACCGATGCCGGCGTCTTCGGGGTGCTCACCGACCAGCTGGCCACCGCGATCGCCAAGTACGTGGCTCCCGAGCTGCGCGCCGGGCTGCGCCAGCAGGCAGCCGCAACGCTCACCGGATGGCTGACCGAATTCGAGGCCGGTAGCGACCAGCAGACCACCACCGCGCGCACCCTGGTCCGCCTGGCCCGCTCCGGCGTGGCCCCCGAGGTGCTCGATGCGTTCCTCGGCGAGCAGCCCAACGCCTACCAGGTCACCGTCGACGAGCAGCTGCTCTGGGGTTCCTACATCGCGCTGGCCGCCGCCGGCCGGCTCGATGAAGCCGCCGAAGCACGCATGCACGAGGCCGCTAAGGCCAACCCCACCAGCGTGGCGCAGAACTCGGTACGCACCGCGCTGGCAGCCCGCCCGGATCCGCAGGCCAAGGAAACTGCCTTCGATACCGTGCTGATGGCCCGCGATGAGCAGGGCGAACTGTCCAACGACGCCCTCTCGGCCACCGCATTGGGCTTCACCCTGGGTTCAGCCGCTTTGCTGGCCCCGTTCGAGGAGCGCTACTGGGCGGCAATCCTGCCGGTCTTCGAGACCATGGGCATGGAATTCGCCACCCGCGTGATCGAAGGGCTGTACCCAGGCCACCAGGACCTTCAGGGCTCCGTCGAGCAGAACGAGGCGCTAGCAGCCGCCACCTCCTGGCTCGAACGCCACGAGGGCGCACCGGCCGCACTCAAGCGCATCCTGCTGGAGGAACGCGCCGAGCTGCAGCGCTCGCTGCAGGCCCAGGCCTACAGCCGCGCCAGCCGCTAGCCGATAGCCGATAGCCGCTGGCGCTCCAAGCCGGCCCGCTGCTTCATCAAGCAGAGGGCCGGTTTTTTGCCGCCTGAAACGAAGCAAGGGCCCGTTCTCGATGCGGAATCGAGAACGGGCCCTTGGATCCTGCCGTCTTATGGAACGCGTTCGGTCCACTGCTCGGTGGCGAATTTGGCGGCCGCCAGCTCCTGCGCCGCCTGGCGGGATTCGGCATCCAGCTGTGCCGGCTTGGCACCGGTGCGCTTGGCGAAGGTGTCCATCATGACCTTGATGATCTCCATGCGTTCCAGCTGGGTCTGCGATTTCAGCGGATCAACGCGCTTGACCGCCGAGGCGATGCCCTTGTCGGAAATCTTCTCGCGGCCGATCCGCAGCACCTGGGTCATCTTCTGCGCATCGATGTCGTAGCTCATCGTGACATGATGCAGCATCGCGCCATTGGCCAGGCGCTTCTGCGCGGCCCCGCCGATCTTTCCGGCCGGGGTGGCGATGTCGTTCAGCGGCTTGTAGTGCGCCTTCAGTCCAATGCTTTCCAGCGCTTCCATGACCCACTCATCCAGGAACGGGTAGGAATCGGCAAAGCTCATGCCGTCCACCAGTGATTCGGGGGCGTACAGCGAGTACGTGATGCAGTTGCCGGCTTCCATGAACATCGCCCCGCCTCCTGAAATACGGCGCACCACCTTGATGCCGTGCTTTTCGGCCTGCTCGATGTCGACTTCGTTCTTCAGTGACTGGAAGGAACCAATGACCACGGCGCCTTCGCTCCAATCCCAGAAGCGGATCGTCGGCTTGCGCGTGCCCTTGGCGATTTGCCGAGTCAGCACCTCATCCAGCGCCACCTGCTCGGTGATGGGGATGATCTCCGGGCCCAGGATTTCCCACTCGTGGTCGTCCCATTTGGTGGCGTGGCCCAGCGCACGACGTACTACGCGCGCAACGGCGTCCTCGTCGAATCCGAACATCACTGCGCCTTCACGCAGGTTCTCGATCACCGCCGTGCGAATGGTGCTGTGGCTGGCATCGGTTGGCAGGCCGCGGATCGCATCGTTCAGGTCGTCGAGCGCGTCGTCCGGCTCCAGGAAGAAGTCGCCATTCAAGGACACTTCGGTGATCACTCCGTCGGCGGTATCCAGATCTACAACGACTAATTTGCCACCGACTACCTTGTATTCACCATGATGCATCATGGTTTCATTCTATCCCCGGCCACCCGCGAGTCGAATCCGGGCAGCGGTGGACTCGACGGTTCCCGGTCGACGAACACCCCAACGATAACAATCAAATAAATTTTCGAAAAGGCGTCCACAATCCGCGGATTTCCGCGCCAAAATGTCCGACCCCAGCCAGAGAATTATCTATGGCTATACCCGACTTCATCCAAGACGACGATGATGAGCATCGTCTGCCGCTGCTCCCGGCCGGCACCCGCACAGAATCCCACAAGGATTCTTTCTTCAGCGATCGCATCGAACATCAATTGTTCTATGGTCCTGTGAAACGCATGGCCGATGGGCTTTACGACGCGGGGCCGCTCAATGGCCCTCGCGACGCCCTCGAACGGCTGACAATGATCCAGCGCCTGCAGAGCAGCCTTGATGCGCTGACCTCAGTGCTGCTGGCCGACTCAGCCGAACAAGTCAGTGAATCATTGGCCGATACCATTGCCACGCAGGACTCGAACACCGAGGAGGAGGAACGCGAAGCGCGACGAAGCGCAGAATACTACGGCATCGACCGTGGCAGCGATCAGGTGATCAACTCCAACCTCATCGCGGAAGCGTCCGTCGCCCTGCGCGAGAGCCCGCGCAAGGTAGCTAAACGCATGTTCCATGCCAAGGGACTCCGCTACGTTTGCAGGGACACTCTCATGGCCCTGGCCGCAGGCGAGATCACCGTTAAGGCTGCTCACGACATTGTGAAGTACGCACAAGACTTGCTCCCAGAGCAGATCAGCCAGATGCAACACCTCTTATTGCCCATGGCCAAGACAGCGTCGGATGACGCTATATACCAACGCGCGCGCCGATTCCATGACCGGATGCGCCCCGAGTCTGCCGAGCAAAGGGGCAAGAAGTCCGAGGAGCATCGCAGGCTTACGTTGCAGGATGACGAGAACGGAATGTCCACGCTCAAGTACTGCAACAGCGCCGCTGTGGTTCATTCAATCAAGAACTCCGTGAAATGGGTGGCTGACCAGCACAACGATCCGGAGGATCCCCGTACCCGGGAGCAAATAGAAGCCGATGCCTTTGCCGACATCATCCTCAATGGGTGGCCAGGCCATGAAGGCACACCCCTGAAACCTCGCGTATCCATTACTATTCCCGCGGTCGAGATGCTGGCAGATCCTTCCAGGACCGTGGCCGATCTGGAAGGCTACGGTCCCATTCCGCTGGGCGCCGGGCTGCAGTTGGCCAAGGATGCGCCTTCGTTCCAGCGAGTATTGACCGACCCGTGGACTGGCGCCGCAATAGATGTCGAGCGCAGGAGCTACCGCCCGTCCCAGGGCCTCAAGGATCTGCTGAGGAATCGAGATGAGCATTGCTGCTTCCCTGCCTGCCGCCGTCCAGCAGATCGCTCCGAGATTGACCATATTGACGACTGGGCCCATGGAGGGCACACGATCAGGGAGAATACCCAACTCCTGTGCAAGCAGCATCAAATGTTCAAACACGCATTGGGCTGGAAAGTTGTTGCTCGGCCCGATGGGTCAAAAATGTGGGTGACACCGCATGGCCTGAATTCCATTGTGGTTCCGGGCAGCGTAAATCGCGTAGATCAGTTCGATCATGTGAGCGATCATTGCCCGGAGCGTCCCAGGGTCATCCCCTTGCCTCATGTCCGATTGACGCCCGAAGTGCGCAGGGTACTCGGGCTCAAGCCGCACATCGACATTCCGGAAAAGAGTCCAGGAACCGAACCCCCGCACATGGGCGGACAACGGGAAACAGGCTGAGTGCCCTAGCCCGGATGATCGACCTTGGGTGACAAACTTTTTCAGTCACCAGCAGCACCACACCACCCATGAACACCCTTCAGGCAACCGCAATGGAGCCGGTTGCCCAGCTCGATGCGGCCAAAATCGATTCTTCGAGAGGCCAGCGCACACTTTTGCTGTCGCAACCAGTAGACCTCTACGGCCTTCGCCTCATGAAGCGCCCTGCCTTCGCCACTGACAGAATTTTTCAGTCAGTCACGTCTTCACCTGGCGATCAAGACACCTGGCGCGTCGCACGTTGCGTTCAACGGAGTCCCGCCGATTTTTCAGTGAGAACTTTTTTCAGTCATTGCAGGTCCGGCATCCGGTGATGGCCAGTCCGTTAAAGCAGCGACGGCGTGTTTCCAGAAACTGGAAACACGCCGCGAAAGCTTGCTAGGGGCGAAGTATTACTTCTTGCCGCCGAAGCCCTTGAAGCGGGCGTTGAAGCGCTCGACACGACCAGCGGTGTCCATGATGCGCTGCTTGCCGGTGTAGAACGGGTGCGAAGCTGCCGAGATTTCGACGTCGATTACTGGGTAGGTGTTGCCATCTTCCCATTCGATGGTCTTATCCGACTTAGCGGTCGAACGGGTCAGGAACTTTTCGCCGGATGCCAGGTCGTTGAAGACAACTGGGCCGTACTGTGGATGGATATCAGCCTTCATAGCTATACACCTTTTTGTTTATGGCCACTGGATTTTGCCAGCAGCTACTTACTCGGAAATTGTGTCCCGCATTCAGGGCTCCACGTAGAAACCTCAAAGCACAGACAGTCCATCCTATCGCAAAATCGATGACTGCAGAAACGTTCTCAGCGTGGCGCGGAGCACAAATGCCAGAACGCAATTGCGCTTGCGGCACCAACATTCAGTGAATCCACATCACGGTGCATCGGGATGATGACGGTCCGGTCAACGGCGGCGAGAGCTTCATCGGTGACTCCCCTGCCTTCATTGCCCAATATCATCGCGACCTTCTGCCTAGCCTTGATCTCCACTTCGTTCAACGGGATCGCGTCATCGGTCAGTTCCATGGCGAGCATCTCATAGCCATGGTTCTTCAGCGTCTGGAGATCTTCTGGCCAGGACTGCATTCGTACCCAAGGAAGGTCGAAGACCGTACCCATCGAGACACGCGCGCTGCGCCGGTACCAAGGGTCAACGCATTTAGGGGTGAGCAGCACTGCATCTACCCCGAGGCCCGAGGCCGAGCGGATAATTGCGCCGAGATTCGTATGGTCTGCGATGTCTTCCAAGATGGCAATCCGGGAACTGGCCTCAAGCACTTCGTCCAGATCCAGCGGTTCGGGACGATTCATCGCGGCCATGGCGCCGCGGTGCAGATGGAAGCCGACCAAGTCCTGAAGCTGCCGGTCGTCCCCGATGAATATCGGCGCGTCCGGGAAGCGGTTGAATTCCTCGGCCAGCTGATCCAGATGCTTTTCAGCGAGCAGGAAGCTGCGTGGCACATGGCCTGCATTGATCGCACGCTGGACAACTTTGGTGCTCTCGGCGATGTAGAGGCCATTTTCCACATCGGTGCGCATGCGCAGATGCGCCTCCGAGAGCCTGAGGTACTCATCGAGACGGGGATCCTCCAGATCCGCCACCTGCAAGATGCGTGCAGGATTAAGAATTTCTGCCACGAAGCTACACCAGCTTGTAGAGCATGTTGCCCAAGGCAATCAGCCCCAGAATGACGATGACGGCGCGCAGCCATCCCGGCGAGAGCTTGCGTCCCACCTTGGCACCGATGAAACCGCCGATCAGCGAGCCGACAGCAATCAGCAGCACGATGAGCCAGTGGATGCGCTCGGGCGCGATGATCAGGTACATGATCGCGGCGACAAGGTTCACGATCAAGGACAGTATCACCTTGATGGCATTGGACTGCTGCAGGGAGGCCTGCAGGAAGATGCCGAAGACAGCCATCAGCAAGATGCCCTGCGCCGCGGTGAAGTAGCCGCCGTAGACACCGATCAGGAACACGAGGATATACAGTACCAGTGGAATCCGCGCACGGTCGGCATCGTCCGGATCGGTGCCGCCGGACGCAGCCTGGCGCGTCTTGGCCCACTTGGAAAGGCGCGGCTGGAAGATCACCAATACCAGCGCGCAAACCAGCAGCACCGGCGCTACGATGCCGAAGACCGACTCCGGCAAATTCAATAGCAGCAGTGAACCGATCAACCCGCCGGCCAAGGAGACTGGCACGAGCTTGAGCAGCGTCTTCTTGACGCTGGCGGCTTCCCGCCGGTAGCCCCAGGCGCCGGAGAAGCCTCCAGCAACCAGACCCATGGCGTTGGAGACCACGGCATTCACCGGTGCCGTGCCCAACGCCACGAGAATGGGGAAAGTGACCAAGGTGCCCGACCCGACGACGGTGTTGATAGTTCCGGCCCAGAGCCCTCCAAGGAAGATCAGGGCTTCACGCCAAAATTCGATCACGTGGAGCTTTCCCCTTTAGTTATTGTTGTTAGCTGCGTGCGAAAGCCGAATAGCGTCCACCTTCACGGCGCAGGCTCAGCGGCACGCCGTAGGTTGCTTCCAGGTTTTCTTCGTTGAGCGTGGAGTCGATCTCGCCGGCGGCGACGACTTCGCCGTCACGCATCATCAAGATGTGGGTGAATCCCGCTGGCACCTCTTCAAGGTGGTGGGTCACCAGAACCAGTGCTGGAGCATCATCGTCGGCTGCCAGTTCAGCCAGCTTGCCAACCAGGTCTTCGCGACCGGCAAGGTCCAGGCCAGCTGCCGGCTCATCGAGAATCAGCAGCTCGGGATCGGTCATCAAGGCACGGGCGATCAGCACGCGCTTGCGTTCGCCTTCGGAAAGCTTGCCGAAAGGCTGGTTCATGAAGGTCGACATGCCCCAGTTGTGCAGCAGGTGGAAAGCACGGCGCTCATCGAGCTTCTCGTACTTCTCGCGCCAGCGGCCGGTTATGCCGTAGGCGGCAGTGAGCACCACATTCAGCGCGGTCTCGTTGGCTGGAATGGAGTTGGCAACCAGGGCCGAGCTCAGGCCGATCAGCGGACGCAGATCGAAGACCGAAACCTTGCCCAAGCATTCACCAAGAATATCCGCGGTACCGCGGGTGGGATGCAACCGAGTAGCTGCGATGTTCATCAAGGTCGACTTGCCGGCGCCATTGGGACCGATAACAATCCACCGCTGTCCTTCTTTGACTTCCCAGGACACGTCCTTGAGCAGTTCTTTTCGCCCGCGTACAACGCTGACATCTTTGAAAGTTAGCACTTCGCTCATGGTATTCAAGATTAGACTTTCCACCCCTGTTTCACTAATCGGAAATGCCGTGCAAGTCCCAAAAATCGCCGGATTGACCTGCATCGCCTCCTGTTGCAATGCCAGTTCGCGCCCATCGGACCGGTGCCTGCACCCGGGGCCAGCACGTCATGTTTGGTCGTAATCACCGGGGCAATGAAAAATGGTTGCATGGCTTCATCATTGGTTTTCGCATCCCGCCCATCCCTTTCCCGCACCGACTTCGCCGCTGTCCTGCAGCGGGCAACGGAAGCCGGACTGATTCCGGATGCCGACGAAAGCCGGATCAAAACCAAGGAAGCGCGATTGGTTGCCAAATTCCGCATCGAGCAGGCCGATCACGCGCAGCTGCAGCAGGCTGCCAAGCAATTCGTCGATGCCCTGGTCGCCGACGGGGCACTGGGTTACGCGGACTTGTGCGTAGCTGCAGTTCCTGCCGAGCTTACCGAGGCACCACAGCTCCTGCTGCTGATGGATGTCGATTCCACCTTGATCAAGCAGGAAGTCATCGAATTGCTCGCCGCCCACGCTGGACGGGAAGAAGAAGTGGCTGCGGTGACCGAGGCCGCGATGCGCGGCGAATTGGACTTCGCCCAATCGTTGATCCAGCGCGTAGCTACATTGAAGGATCTGCCAGTTGATGTCCTCGCCGAGGTAGGCCAGCGCATTATCTTCTCCGACGGCGCCGAATCCCTGGTCAAGCGGTTCCATGCGGCCGGGCACAAGGTCGGCGTAGTTTCCGGCGGGTTCCAGCAGATTCTGGATCCGCTGGCCGCCCACCTCGGACTGGACCATGCGCTGGCCAACACCTTGGGGATCACCGGAGGAATTCTTGACGGTACCGTTCACGGCCAGATTGTCGACCGTGAAATGAAGGAAACAATGCTGCGCGCTTGGGCGCAGGAGCACCAGATCCCGATGGCTGCAACGATCGCCGCCGGAGATGGCGCCAACGACCTCGCCATGGTTGCCGCCGCAGGGTTGGGGGTTGCTTTCAACGCGAAGCCTGCCCTGCGCGACGAAGCGGACGTGCGTCTGGACTTCTCGCGCTTGGATGCCATCGCCGACCTGGTTCTCGATGATTTGGCTTAGTGGAATCCAACAACTGCATAACGATTATGCGCTCACGGGCTTTTGATATCTGGATCGGTTGTTCCAGCAGTTAGTATTTCTATTGATGCGTGCAACGGCTTGAGGCATTAGCCCTGGCCGCGCGCCGAGCCCCCATCGCTTTCGAAAGAGCTACTAGACCAGTGCAGACCCCCTCCCCGGACAGTTCCTCATCTACGCCTACTCACTCTCAGCAAGACAAGAAAATGCAGAAGGGCAAGGCCAAGCCTTGGATCATTGCCGGTTCTTGCGTGGCAGCCGTAGCCGCAGCATATTTCGGCGGAGCAGCCTTTGTCAGCTCCCAGGTCCCGGCCAACGCCTCCATTGCGGGTGTGAACATCGGTTCCATGAACAAGGACCAGGCTCGCGCCGAGCTGGAACGCGAGGTTCTCCCCCTGGCTCAGAAGCCAGTGGATGTCACTGTCAACGGTGAAAAGTACACACTGGATCCCGCCAAAGCCGGTCTGGAACTGAACGTTGAAGACACCGTCAATGAACTGACGTCCTACGAAATCAACCCGGTCAAGCTCTACGAACGCCTCACCGGCGAGTTCCACGTCACCCCTGCTGTAGACGTTGACGAGGATAAGCTGGCCGCGCAGCTCGATGCACTGGCCAAGAAGGCCAACGCCGAGGTTGCCGAAGGAACCATCGAATTCGAGGACGGCACCTCCAAGCTGACCAAGCCCGTTGACGGCGTCGCGCTGAAGACCGAGGAAGCCGCCGATTTGATCAGCGATGACTGGGAAATTGCCGGCCCTGCGATCGCCCTGCCAGCCGATGTCATCAAGCCGCAGATTTCTGCCGACACCCTGCAGGCGTTCTACGACAAGGACGTCAAGGCGCTGATGAAGGACGAAGTCACCCTGGCCTCGGGCAAGAAGAAAGCAACCATCTCGGTCGCATCCATTGCCGCGGCAGCCAGCTACGCGCCCAAGGACGGCGCTCCGGCGATCGCCTTGGATGACAAGAAGCTCTACAAGGCGGCAACGAAGAACTCCGATCTTTCCAGCACTGCCAAGGATGCGCAGATCGTCTTGAAGGACGGCAAGCCTTCGATCATCAAGTCTTCCAAGGGCATCTCGCTGGAGACCAATGGCCTCGGTGCCAAGGTCTTGGCAGCGACGGCCGCCAAGAATCGTACTGCCGAAGTCGAGATGACCGAGAAGGAAGCGGACTTCACCACCGCAGATGCGAAGAAGCTTGGCATCAAGGAACCGATCGTCACCTTCTCCACCCCGTACCCTGCCTCAGATACCGTGCGCACCAAGAACCTGCGTGCCGGTTCGGCTCGCGTCAACGGGGACATCATCAAGCCGGGCGAACGCTTCTCGCTGCTCGAAGCCCTGGGCCCGATCACCGTGGCCAACGGCTACTACAGCTCCGGGGTTGTGGAAAGCGGCTTCAGTACCGAAGCCGTTGGCGGCGGGCTCTCGCAGATCTCCACCCAGATGTACAACGTCGGCTTCCTGGCCGGCTACGACGACATCACCCACAAGCCGCATTCGCGCTGGTTCGAACGCTACCCTGCAGGACGCGAAGCTACCCTGTGGGAAGGCCAGATCGACATGATCTGGGAGAACAACACCCCCTACGGCGTGATGATCCAGGCATGGGTTTCGGGCGACAAGGTCAATACCCGCCTGTGGTCCACCAAGTACTGGGATGTCTCGCAGAAGAGCTCGGGGAAGTACAACCTGACCAACCCGGAAACCAAGTACAACCCGGCCGAGAAGTGCGTCTCGGAATCCGGCGGCAAGAAGGGCTTCAGCATCGATATCACCCGTTACCGGGAGACCATCGACGGCTCCAAGAAGCTGCCGGCCGAAACCAAGAGCTGGACCTACAGCCCATGGCATAAGATCGTCTGCGGCGAAAAGCCGAAGGACTAGATCACCGATTAGATCCAGCCGAATCGCCGGGCACCTCCTTTATGAGAGGTACCCGGCGATTTTTCATGCCGGCTGTTGCGGCCACGGCACGAAAAAGCTGGCGGCCGGAACCCTGAAACAGGGTCCCGGCCGCCAGCTGCTGCAGGTTGCTGCGGGGCCTACTTGCCCGACTGCGTCAGGAAGTCGCCCGCGCCGCCAACCAGCTCGGTGTGGCCGGTCTCGACGTCGGCGAAGACCATCTTGGCTACCTCGGCACCGAACTCCTCAACGGAGTACAGCTTGCCGGCAGCTTCGCGGCGGGCGTCGATGGCACCTGGCTCCAGGCGGTTGAGCAGGGTTGCGGTGATCGTGCCTTCGATCATGTCGCCGGAAACCACCACGAAGGTGATGTTCTTCTCGGCGAGCTCCGGGATCATTTCACGCAATGCATCTTCGCCGGCACGCTTCGACTTCGCTACGGCGTCGTAGGCGTCCATGGTGCTGACTTCGTTGATGAAGTGCGCCTGGTGGCTGGTCACGAAGACCACGCGGCCGCCCTCGCTGAGCTTGGGCAGCGCAGCCTGGAGCATCGCGACCTGCGCATCGCGGTTCAGGCGCAGCGCGTAGTTCTCGCCCATGGAGGTTTCCATGCCGCCCGAAGCGTTCAGCACGACGACGTCCAGCGAACCGAAATTCTCCACGGCGGCGTCGACCAGAGCCTGCGGACCTTCGGCCGAGGTCAGGTCTGCGCCGACGGCCACTGCCTTGCCGCCCTTTTCCTCAATGGCGGCGACAATCTTGTTGGCGCGTGGGGCCTTGGCGCGGTAGTTGACCACGACGCCAATGCCCTGCTCGGCCAGCAGCTGAGCGGTGACTGCACCGATGCCGCGGGAGGAACCGGTAACAACGGCACCCTTGAATTCACTCATGGTGATACTCCTTTAGATCTCTTGCTTAAAACTTCTAGTGGCCCATGCCCAGGCCGCCGTCAACCGGGATTACGGCACCGGAGATGTACGCTGCTTCATCGCTGGCGATCCAGCGGACGACGTTGGCAACTTCCTCTGGTTCAGCAAAGCGGTTGGCCGGAATGCTTTCGAGGTATCCCTTCTGGGTTTCCTCTGGCAAGACGGCGGTCATCTCGGTGTTGATGAAACCCGGAGCCACGACGTTGGCGGTGATTCCGCGCGAACCCAGTTCGCGGGTCAGCGAGCGGGCGATGCCGACCAGACCGGACTTCGAGGCCGCGTAGTTTATCTGGCCTGGCGAACCGTAGAGGCCCACGACCGAGGAAATCAGCACGACGCGGCCGCGCTTGAGCCGGATCATGCCCTTGGATGCGCGCTTGATAACGCGGAAGGCGCCGGTGAGGTTGGTGTCGATGACCGAGGTGAAGTCGTCTTCGCTCATGCGCAGCAGCAAGGTGTCCTTGGTGACTCCTGCATTGGCGACAAGAACTTCCACTGGACCGTGCGCAGCTTCAACTTCCTTGAAGGCTGCGTCGATGGACTCGCTGTCGGTGACATCTGCCTTGACACCCAGCAGTCCGGCGGGAACCTCGCCGCTGCGGTAGGTGATGGCCACCTTGTCGCCGTTGGCTTCGAATGCGCGTGCAATAGCAAGTCCGATTCCGCGGTTGCCGCCGGTCACGAGGACGCTGCGGCCAGTGGTTGGTTCCGTAGTCAATGTATTTCTCCGTTCATGCGCTTGCGTTCCTGGCATGGAAAACCCTCCATGGGCCAGTCGAAAGCGCACTTTGCCTAGTTAAGTAGCTACTCCGTGAACAATCCTATTAGTTACTCACCAGTTTTACCGCTTCGACAGCGCGTAGAAATTACCCTCTGGGTGATACAAGTGAGACAATGGGAGCAGATCCCGTATTGCAAAGCGAAGTCTTTTACATGTCCTCACAGCCAATGAACCACGGTTCCGGCCAACCCGAAGTTCACCGCATTACCGAAGCGCGCCAGTCGCATACCGCCGAGCGCGATACCCGTGTGCGCAAATACACGATTTCAATGACCGTGCGCCTGGTCTGCTTCGTTCTCGCCTTCTTTTTCGACGGCTGGCTTCGCTGGGTCCTGCTGGTCGGCGCAGTGGTCCTGCCCTACATCGCTGTGGTGATCGCCAATGGAGGTGCGGATCTGACCAAGCGTGAACCGCCAGCCGAGTTCTACAGGGCGCCCGATGCCCATCAACTCGACGCGCCGAAGGACACCGCACAGCAGCAGGAGCGGGAACCAGAGGTGATTGACGGCAACTTTGCCGATGACGAGGAACCAGTGCAACACCCGACAACTTCCCCCAAGGAGGACTAGTGGATCTGCTAGGTTCGCTAGGCGGCCTCCCCGCTGCCGCCGAAATCCAGTGCTCGCGAAAGGGCTGCCGGCAAGGCGCCGACTACCAGCTGCTGTGGAACAATCCGAAAATCCATACCCCGGACCGGCGCAAAATCTGGCTGGCCTGCGAAGAACATCGCGACTGGCTCGAAAATTACCTCAAGGAACGGCTGCTCTACAAGGAAACGCTGCCAATGCAGGGCAACGAAGGAGAAGGCAAGTAGATGTATCGTTTTCTGGCGAGCTCCCGCTGGGTCGGGTGGCTGATACTGGTCGCCATCTTCGCCTCCGCGTGCATTGCCTTGGGCAATTGGCAGAATGACCGCCGCGACGCCGTCCTGGAAGGCATCGAACGGGTCAACCGCAACTACTTCGCTGAGCCGGCGACCGGCAAGCAGGCTCTGGAGAACTTCCACAATCTCGACGAAGACAAGACCTGGATGACCGCCGAGCTGACCGGCGAATACGTCGCCGAGGACACCATGATCGTGCGCAACCGGATCAAGGCAGGCCGGCCCGGCTACGAGGTACTGGTGCCGTTCAAGACCAGCGAGGACGAAACTGTCATCGTCGACCGCGGCTACCTGCCGATCGGCAACGAGGAAAGCGGCCACCCGGATTCGGTTCCGGCACCGCCAAAGGGCAAGGTAACCGTGGATGTGCGCTTGAAGCCATCGGAAATCCGCTTGGACCGCGGCGCCCCGGACGGCCAGTTGGCCTCCATCCAGCTCGAAGACTATGCCAAGCAGCTGGATTATGAGATCGCACAGGGCGCCTACGGCCTGATGTATGGAGAGGACCCGGCCCCGGCCGAGGCGCCTCAGCAGCTCGATCCACCGGACATGGACGAAGGCCCTCACCTCTCCTACGAGATCCAGTGGTACATCTTCGGCGTGCTGGCCTTCGTCGGCTTCTGGTATGCGGCCCGGCAGCAGAAGAAGCTGAACGCCGAGGAAGCCGCAGAGCGGGCCGAAGCCGAGGCATTGGGTTTGGAAGAGCCGATGCACAAGGTGCGCAAGATCCGGGCGAAGCCGGAGAAGAAGTTCCGCCGCGACGGCACGCTGACCGACGAGGCCATCGAGGATGCAATGCTCGATGAGGCGGAGAATACGCCAGGGGGCACCGCGAAGTAGCAGTGCGCAGCAAACGCAGACCGCGCGGCACGTGGGCATAGTCCAGGTGCCGCGCGGTTTCGCGTTCCATGGCGTTTAGCTTGGCGTGGCCGGCGGGCTCCAGCGGATTCCGCCGTCGCTGCAGTTGGGGGCCTGCTGTTCTGCCCGGTCGTGGCAGGAGGCATCAATCAGGACGCGGTCCCCCACCGGCTCGCCAAGCTCAAGCGTGTACGGCACCGTCTCGTTGCCCTGGCAGTCCTGCGCCTCGCCTTCCAGCGGTTCAACTGCAATGCCGATAGCGATCTGGCCATCGGCAAACTCCACATGTGTGGCGATGATATCCCCGGTCTTGCCTGAAGCGCAGGCAAGGCCCATCACGCCGAGTTCCAGGCTGGTGCTCGACGCATTCACTCCAGCCGGGTTGATCAGCGCCCATTGGGCGTTGACTTCGTCGGGCACCTGGACTGCGCAACCGGCCAGCGTACTGGCAAGCAGCGCTGCGGCGCCTGCGAGCACCGGCAATTTGCGTCTTAAAACACTCATGGCTTGGCACATCCCCTTCACGGTGGTGATCTGCCAAGCCTACGAGAGTTCTTTCGTGTTGGTAAGGATCTAGGTCAGCGAGACCAATTCCAGGTAGTCCTCGCTGAACAGGTCCTCGTCGCCATCGGGCAGGATGACCACGCGCTCGGGCTTCAGCGCCATGACCGCGCCTTCATCGTGGGACACCATGACCACGGCACCCGGGAAGGTGGACAGCGCGCCGAGCACCTCGGCGCGCGAGGCAGGGTCCAGGTTGTTGGTCGGCTCATCGAGCAGCAGCACGTTGGCGCTGGAGGCCACGATGGTGGCCAGGGCCAGACGGGTCTTCTCGCCGCCGGAGAGCACACCGGCCGGCTTGGTGACGTCGTCGCCGACGAACAGGAAGGAGCCGAGGATGGAACGCACGTCAGCATCGTTCAGGTGCTCCGGCGCGTTGCGGCGCATGTTCTCCAGCACGCTGGCATTCGGATCCAGGGTGTCATGCTCCTGGGCGAAGTAGCCGATCTTCAGGCCGTGGCCCGGGACAATCTTTCCGGTATCCGGTTCGGAGACGCCGGCGAGCATGCGCAGCAGGGTGGTCTTGCCGGCACCGTTCAGGCCCAGGATGACCACCTTCGAGCCGCGGTCGATGGCCAGCGAGACGTCGTTGAAGATTTCCAGCGAGCCATAGGCCTTGGACAGGCCTTCGGCCATGAGCGGGGTCTTGCCGCAGGGGGCAGGATCCGGGAAGCGCAGGGCCGCGACCTTGTCGGAGGCGCGCTCTTCCTGCAATCCCGCGAGCATGCGGTCCACGCGCTTGAGCATGGATTGCGCGGCCGAGGCGCCGGAGGCGCGGGCCTTCATCCTGTTCGCCTGGGTCAAGAGGACCGAGGCCTTCTTCTCGATGTTGGCGCGCTCGCGCTTGCGGGCGCGCTCATCGGTTTCGCGCTGGACCTTGTAGCGCTTCCAGTTCATGTTGTAGACATCGACCACGCCGCGGTTCGCGTCGAGGTTCAGCACCTTGTTCACGGTGGCTTCCATCAGCCCGGTGTCGTGGCTGATCATGAGCACGCCGCCGGGGTAGTTCTTGATGAAGTCGCGCAGCCACATGATCGAGTCGACGTCCAGGTGGTTGGTGGGCTCGTCGAGCAGCAGCGTCTCGGCATCCGAGTAGAGGATGCGGGCCAATTCCACGCGGCGGCGCTGGCCGCCAGAGAGGGTGCGCAGCGGCTGGTCCAGGATCCGGTCGGGCAGATCCAGGTTGGCGCAGATGGCCGCGGCCTCGGATTCGGCGGCGTAGCCGCCTGCGGCGATGAATTCAGCTTCCAGGCGGTCGTACTGGCGCAAGGCCTTGGCGGAGACCGCAGGATCCTCGCTGGCCATGTCCTCGCGGTTCTGGGCCAGCTTGGTGACCACCACATCCAGGCCACGGGCGCCGAGGATGCGGTTGCGCGCGAGCTGCTCCATGTCAGGGGTCTTGGGATCCTGCGGCAGGTAGCCGATGGATCCCTTGTGCGTGACTTCGCCAGCGGTTGGCTGGGTCTCTCCAGCGAGGACCTTGGTCATCGTGGTCTTTCCGGCACCGTTACGACCCACCAGTCCGATCTTGTCGCCCTTGTCGATGCGGAAGTTCACTTCGTCCATCAGCAGGCGGGCGCCGACGCGTAGCTCAAGGTTGGCTACGGAAATCATATGGTGTGGCCCTTTCACGCGGGTAATAAAGCTGTGCGGCCCAGAAATTGGGCAACTTAACTAGTCTACCGGCCAACGGCTCCGCGGCTGGCCGAACGTGCACAAACTAACAGTTCCGGGGTTGAGCTGGTTAAAGAGTTCGATGCCCGGTCAGTTCCTGGCGCCCAGCTGCGAGCGGTAGTCCATCATCTGGATCAGGCGGCGGCGCAACGAGGCTTCGCGGCGCAGGTCTCCCCCGCTGGTCTTCTCAATGTGGTCCTTGCCGAAGCGCCAGAGCAGCACGTCGTCCAGCAGCCGGTCCGGGCCCGGCGAATAGCGGTGGTCCAGCGCGGCACGCACGTCGGTGACCACATTCGCGTCCAGCAGCTGCGCCAGCTGCCAGGTTTGGCCGATGCCGTGGGCGCCGAGCAGCTCCGCGGCCCAGGACCAGTCGTCATCGCGCTTGCGGTCAACATGCGGCAGCAGCGTCTGCCAGATTTCGCCGATCTTCTCCCCGGTCAGCGGCTCCGATCCGGCGCCCTGCTGATCGTGGTAGCCGTTGAGCCGGTGGTACAGCTCGTCGATGTCGGTGAAGTAGTCCTCGACCGTCTCCAGCATCGCCGCGGTCGCGGTGAAGTGGCGGTCGATCTGCGGATTCCAGGCGGCTTCGCCGGGATGCTTGAAGCGGATGTCATGTTCCATTTCGGACCAGGCATGCTGCAGCACCGTGCGGATCTGCACCTCGAAGACGAAGTTGCCGCTGGCCACCACCGGCTTGCCGAGGGCTTCCTGGAATTTGCGCACGACCGGCTCGCTGCGGGTCTTGAGCAGCAGGTGGCGCGAGGAGTAGCCGTAGGTTCCGGACTCCACCGAGCCGATGTCCTTCTCGCGGTCGCTGCGGCAGTCGAAGGAGTCGCGGTGCGACTTGATCAGGCTGGCTACCTGCTGGATCTCATGGGGCAGCATCACGATGATGCGGATGCCGACCATGTCGTGGATTTCGCGCAGCGGGTTGGGGAATTCGAGCACCGGGGCGGTCTCGGAATTCTCCTGCAGGCGGCGCGATGCCTTGGCCGCAAAGGATTGCGGCGATTTCACCCGGCCGGTGATGAACAGCGGCTGCACCTCGGAATTGGCGAAGAGCCGGCGGATCTTCGCCTTCATGGCAGACATGACGGTATTCAGTTCGCCGGTCACCGACTTGTACTGCTCAACGGCGGCCGCAATCTGCTCGGAGAACTCGTCGTGCCCCTGGCCCTGCGCCGGATCCATCATTGATGCCTCCTGGATGCTTCAGCTTCTGTTGAAATGCTGTCCTTCAGTTCGTGTTCACGCGCCAACCGGGTGCGGCTGGGTCCTATGGACGGGACAGGCGCTTGGCCATGTCGTCGAACAATGGAGCCTTGTCCTCGCCGTTCTTCTGCGCGGCGGCCTTGGTCTCCTTGGCTGGCTGCGCATTCTGCTTGATCGGGGTGACCTTCGAGTCCGATCGGCCTGCGGCGATGCCTTCAGCGCGGGCCCGGGCCAGCGCGTCCTGGTGCTCCTGCTCCAGGGCGGCCAGGCGTTCTTCCTCGGCGGTCTTGGTGTCGGCCAAGGCCGCGTTGTAGCCATCGTCATAGGCCACGCCGTACTTCTCGGCGTTTTCCTTTTCCTCGTCGTACTCCAGTTCGGCACGCAGCTTCGCGGCTTCGGACTTCTTCTGGTACATGTGCACGGTCAGGTGGGTGATGGCCAGCAGGACGATTGGCGGCATCGCGGCGACCAGCGCGGACACCAGCGGCGGCACGCCGTTCTCGATGGAGTCCACGGTCAGGATTGCATGGGTGGAGTTCGCCGCGGTGGAAACAATCGCGCCGAAGAACAGCAGCGACCACGGGTAAATCATGGCCTTGCGGTTGAAGCCATTCAGGGCCACGATGGCCACGGTGGCGGCAACGATCATGCCGTCGATGATGATTGGCCAGATCCATGCCAGGCGCGGGCTGATTCCCGAGCGTTCTGCCAGGTCGGTCAACGCCGCGAATGAGAGCACGAATGCACCGACGGCAATGAGGACCGTCGCGCCTACGGCCGTGCCTAGGACAGCGCGGTGCGGTTCGGCCGGGACCTCTGGTTTGTTATCTTCCATGCTGCTGAGCAGACCTATCTCTTGAGATTAACGGTATGTCTTCAAACGCGAGTTGTGCTGGACCGCGCCGAAAGGCGCAGACCACCGCGTTCCATTTTAGCTTGCACCCGGCATTGCCGGGGTGCCATGGGTCAAAGTGCGCGGCGGTCGATGAATCCGGTTCCGCTGATTTTTCCGGCCAGTCCCCGGTGATCTGCGTCGAAGATGAAGTAGAAGGCGCTGATCGCGATATAGATCACAGCAAGCGTGTTCAGCAGCGGGTAGACGCTGATCTCGTCCATGCTGGTGGAAATCTGGAAAAGGAAGTTGATCCCGCCAAACCCGAGCAGGCTGCGCAGCAACGCCCTGCCTGCCGGGGACGGCCCGCCCTGCTTGCTGGCGACCATCAGCCAGGCGCAGCGCTGGCCGAGGGTGGCCCGCCCCGGGGCCAGGCTCGGCAGCCAGAAGACGAAGAAGACCACGATCAGCGGCAGCCAGAAGTTCATCCACTGTTTGCCGAATTCCATGCCGCCCAGTCGCTGAAAGAGTTCCAGCGCGGCGCTGATGACGAACAGCGCACCGGAGGTGAAGCCCGCATCGAAGACGTTGGCCACTGCCCGGCGGGCCCGGGTGACCGGCCGCGCCGGCGCCTGGGCGGCGTCGGCTTCCACGGGGCCCGAGAGGAAGCGGAACATCGGCAGGTAGGCGATGACCGCGCCGAGCAGCGCGCCGGCGGTGTTGGTGATCAGGTCATCGACATCGGCCACGCGGTAGGCGCAGGTGTACAGCCCCCAGATGCCGGTGTATTGGGTCAGCTCGATGGCCAGCGAGGCGGCGAAGCCCAGCAGCACGCCGGTAATGATGTTGCCGCGCAGCCAGCGCACCGCCAGGATCCCCAGTGGCGTGAACAGGATGATGTTGAACAGCACCTGCCACAGCGTGAAGCTGGTTGCGAATCCGCTGAGCCCGCGCTCGACGATAACCAGTTTGAAGTCGTCGAGGAACCTGCCGGGCACCAGCTGAGGGATGGCCACGCCCGGCCGGCAGAATTCATCGCGCGAGGAGGGCAGCGGGAGCATGGTGTAGCTGAAGAGCCCGAAGCCATAGATCGCCGCGGTGGCTGTCGTTATGGTGCGGCGCCAGGACAGCCGTCCGTGGCGTCGGTATTGCACGGCCAGCAGGAAGATGCCGGCGGAGGCCAGGAAGAAGGCGCCTCCGAGGATCGCGATAGTCGCTGGCCAGAACATCGTTTGCATATTTCTATCTAAGCGGAATAATCCGTGAGGAAGCTGAGCTGCGGACTGTGAGCTTGGCTATGCTTCCGGCCCGCGCAACACCCGCTTGGTGGGGGCATCGGCGGTGAAGAGCGCGGCGAACAGGCCCAGGACCACCACGCCGGCCAGCGACTTCAACAGCCAGGCCGAATGCCACTGCTCGATGGAAAGCTGGTCGACGAAGACCGCCACCAGGATGATGCTCGATGCGTGTATCATCAGCTTTTCCGATCCCCAGGCAACCCTGTGCGAAATGGCGAACAGCGCAATCAGCCACAGGATGTACCAGGGCTGGATGATCGGAGCGAGCAGCACCACCGCGGAAAGCGCCCAGGCCGCCAGGCGCACCGGACTGGAGGCGTCCTTGGCCAGCGCCAAGCGCGCGACGATCACCAGGGACAGCAACTGGAAGATGGCCACCACGATGGTATTCACCAGCGAAATATCGGCACCGGACAGGCCTGCGAGGTTGCTCACCGACCAGCCAATCAGTCCGACCGGAGCATACGGGAACGCCGCGTCGCCGGCGGTGAACATGGCAGGCAGCCAGCCGAACCAGAGGTTGGTGACGGCGCCGATCAGCAGCAGCCAGGTCAGCGACATGGCCGCGACCTTGACCCAGATCTTCCAGCGTGCGCGCATCGTGCGGGTGCGGCCCAGCAGCACCAGTCCGATGAATGGCAGCACCAGCAGCACGATGGGCTTGACCGATACGGCGATGGCCAGGGCCATGGTGGCCGCCATCGGGCGGCGGTCATAGGCGTAGGCGAAGGCGCTGAAGACGCCGGCAATCATCAGCGCGTCGTTGTGGACTCCGCCGATCATGGTCAGCAGGAACAGCGGATTGCCCACGATCGCCCAGTTGGCCCAGTTGGGGCTCTGCCCCATTTTCGCTGCCAGCTTCGCGGTGTAGTGGTAGCAGCCCCAGACGCCGAGCACGGCGATGATGCGCAGCAGGCCCACGCCGACTTCGGGGATGCCGTTGGAGACGAAGTAGATGATGCGCGAGAGCACCAGGAAGAACGGCCCGTAGGGCGAGGGCGACTGCGCCCAGAGGCCGTCGGATCCCCCGTCGAACCAGCCGGGCAGCGCGGAGATGCCTTCGGCATACGGGGATTTGTCGGCGTGCAGCATGCGGCCCTGCGCCAGATAGGAGTAGACATCTCGGCTGAGGATCGGGAAGCTGAGCATCAGCGGGGCGGACCACATGGCCAGCAGGCGGCTCAATTCTTTCCGGGTGATCTCGCCTGCGCTCTGCACCCATGGCCGGGCCAGGATCCAGGTCCGGGTCAGCCAGACGATGCCCACGGCCATCAGCACGATGCAGATGATGACCCCCGGCGCATCGGTGCGGAACTCGATGAAGAAGCCGCTGCGGGCCAGCGGGGAAAGCTGGTTGCGCGGGAACCAGCCGATTCCCCAGGAGGCAACGGTGATCAGCGCCGAGGCGATGAACCCTTGCCAGGACAATGACCGCAGGCTTGCGCGTTGCGGTTCCAGCTTTCGCTCCTGCACTGCCACTAGGCTTTCTTGCGTTTCTTGAGCCAGTTCGTCGAGCTGAGCAGGTCGGCGCAGATGTTCTTGGTCTTCGGATCGAAGAAGACCAGGTACACGGCGCAGGCAATCGAGATGCCCCAGGAAATCAGCTGGACGCGCGGAACCAGCGACTCCTGCAGGAACTGCCAGACGAAGATCTGGTCAGCGGCCTGGTAGGCGAGGAAGAAGATGGTGGTCAGGTGCAGCCACAGCATCTGCCAGTCGTCGCGCAGCCCGGTGACGGCGAAGAACGGCAGCAGCCACAGCAGGTACCACGGCTGGATCACCGGGGAGAGCACGACAATCGCAGTGAACGCGATGGCCATGCGCTGCACCAGGTGCGAATACTTGCCGCGGAACATCAGCACGAAGGCGATCACCACGCCGATCAGGCGTCCAGCGGTCTTGACCACGTCCAGCACGCCGCCCGAATCCAAGCCGAAGGAATGGGAGATGTTCTGGATGCCCACGGTCGCCAGGCCCAGCGGAGCGTAGATCGAGAATCCTGCGCCGGTGTAGTTGAGCATGACCGAGAGCCAGCCGAACCAGTAGCCGTTGAGCCAGCCCACCAGGGTCATCAGCGCGAGGAACAGCATGCCGGTGTAGAACCAGTACAGGATGCGGCGCGGCCACTTGGCGTCCGGGCCTGCCCAGAGCAGGCCGATGAACGGCAGCAGCACCAGGGTGATCGGCTTGACGCCGACCGAGGCGGCGAGCACGACCACCGCCCAGAATCCGTGGCGCTTGCAGGCCAGGTAGACAGCCCATACGGCCAGGCCGGTCATCAGCGAGTCGTTATGCGCGCTGGCTACGAAGTTGACGAGGAACAGCGGGTTGGCCACGGTCATCCAGGTGGCCTTGGCTCCGGACACCGCGTGCAGTTCGGCCAGCTTCGGAACGAAGTGCAGGCACAGCAGCACGCCGATGAACGCAATGGCTCGGAAAGCCAGGATGGCCACGTCGGTGGAGCCGCCGACAATGTTGACCACAAGCCATTCGATGCTCAGGTACAGCGGGCCATAGGGGGTGCCATCCTGGGCCCACATCGTGTCGGTTCCCAGCTGGAACCAGTTGTTCAGCGAGGAAATGCCGTCAACGTAGGGATCCTGCCCGGCATCGACCAAGCGGCCCTGACCGATGTAGGCGAACACGTCCCGGCTCATGATCGGCAGGGTGACTAGCATCGGGATGCTCCACAGCCAGACGGCGCGGCGGACCACCTTCAGCGACCCTTCGCCCCAGCCCTTGAGCTTCTGTCCCAGCCGCCACCACGAGCGGAAGAGCAGCCAGCAGCCCAGGGCCAGCAGGATCACGCACGCAGTCACGCCGGCCGGTTCGGTGCGCAGCATGATGAAGAACGGGTCGCGGTTCAGCGGGGAGACGCTGGCCAGCCAGCCGGTGCCGAAGGATCCGAAGAGGATCAGGGAGGAACCCATGACGCCACTGAGAAGGGTCCTGTTCACTCCAGCGTGGGGCGGGGAGCTCACTGCGGCTGGGTTGCTGGCTGACACGTTGGCACCTCGGGCTGTAACGGACATGAGTTCGAGAGTAATTAGGCCAGCGTCGCCTGCGCTTTGCCCTTGCGGGCGTGGCACGTCAACAGCCGGAAATCTCAGACGATTTTAGCATTCACCATGCCTTCGGTCCGGTTGGGACACTGTTCTTCCGCGCCGTTAAGAGGGTGCGCTCCCCCACAGCGTTCGCTGAAGTGTAGATTGGTTGCGTGGCTAGTAATTCAGAAAAAATTGTATGGATCGATTGCGAGATGACCGGATTGGATCTGGTTAAAGACGCATTGATCGAAGTAGCGGTGCTCATTACCGACTCGGATCTGGAGATCGTCGATGAGGGCATCCAGGTTGTCATCAAGCCCGAGCCGGCGGCTCTGGCGCAAATGGATGACTTCGTGCGCAATATGCATGTGGCCAGCGGCCTGCTGCCCGAGCTGGAGAACGGCATTTCCATGGCCGAAGCCCAGCGCCTGGTGGTCGACTACATCAAGAAGCACGTTCCGGAGCCGAAGAAGGCGCTGCTCGGCGGCAACTCGGTGGGAACCGACAAGAACTTCTTGGCCCGCGATATGCCCGAGGTCATCGAGCACCTGCACTACCGCATTATCGATGTGTCGACCCTGAAGGAATTGAGCCGCCGCTGGTTCCCGAAGGCCCACTATGGCGCTCCGGCCAAGACCGGCAACCACCGGGCGCTGGGCGACATCCAGGATTCGATCAATGAGCTTCGCTACTACCGCCAAGCCATCATGGTTCCGGCTCCAGGCCCAACCTCCGACGAGGCCCGGAAGATCGCCACGGGGATCAGCCAGAGCGCCGTCTAGCTGCCAGGGATGAGCCCCTGGGGCATGGGTGATGCACTGCACAGTGGCCCAGGGGCTTTCCGATTGGCATCGAAACGGAAAATGCGTGTATAGTATTTCTCGTTGCCCGATACGGAATCGATTCGCAAAAGAGTTCTGACTAGTATCGAAGTGAACATGGTGGGTATAGCTCAGTCGGTAGAGCGTCTGGTTGTGGTCCAGAAGGTCGCGGGTTCAAACCCCGTTACTCACCCCAGCAGTAAAGGCTCGATTCGGAATGGAAATTCCGAATCGAGTCTTTTGCTTTCCACGCACGCCAGATTGCGCCGCCGCGCAGAATCAGACCGTACGCACCACCCTGGCTGGCGATCCGACCACCACTGCACCAACAGGAACATCCTTGGTTACCACCGCGGCAGCAGCAACCACAGCATTGTCGCCGATCGTCACGCCGGAAAGTATCGTCGCATTCGCGCCAACCCAGACATTGCGCCCAATGCTCACCGGGGCCGGAAGCATGGCAGTTCGACGGGCAGGATCGAGATCATGGTTGAGCGTAGCCACAACGACGTTATGGCCGATCAAGCACTCGTCCCCGATGCTGATGCCGCCCTGGTCCTGGAACTTGCACCCGGCATTAATGAAGACGCGCTTGCCCAGTTTGATATTGCGTCCAAAGTCCGAGTTGAACGGCGGGAACAACACCACCGACTCGTCAACATGCCTGCCGGTCAATTGCCGGAGGAGCTCGCGCACTTCATGTGGACTGCGGTAGCCGCTATTCAATTCCGCGCAGATGCGCAACGCGTCCTGGCTCGCGCTATGCATGAGAGCATGCAGCTCAGAACCGGCGGCAATTCGCTGGCCGGAATCCAGCACTTCCAAAAGATCATCAACGTCCACGACTCCCCCATCAGCTATTCGTGCCATTAGGTCGAACTATGGCGGCTTTCGCGCATCCGCATGGAGCCAGGTTGTCCGCCTCACTTGCCATAGCCCTGTTGCACCAGGCGCCGCAGGCAAGGGCAACAGCATGGCACTGAACATCACCCGTTATGCCAGATCAGCAGCGCACGACAGGTTCCCAATCACGATTCATGAGCATCGCGTCACAATCCCATTGGCAGCACTGGGCGAATTGGTATTTCTAGCTCGAATGCGTGTATAGTAATTTTCGTTGCCCGGTACGAAATCTTGAGCCCTATAGCTTCTGACTAGTATCGAAGTAGACATGGTGGGTATAGCTCAGTCGGTAGAGCGTCTGGTTGTGGTCCAGAAGGTCGCGGGTTCAAACCCCGTTACTCACCCCAGTTCGAAAGATCTGGTTTGGAATGGAAATTCTGAGCCAGATCTTTTTTGCTTCCAGCGCTGTGGAGCTCCATGACGACGGCGGCACATTTCCTGGCTTAGTGTTCGACTTCATACCGCCAACGGCCATCGCATGAACCCGTGAAATGCAAGGTCATGCCCAAGACGGGCAAAACGGTTTCACTGAACAGACGAGCTCCTCGTCACGCTGCCTCGCTGCTCCCCGCCCAGAGCGACCAGCAATCCGCCTATCAACCGTCCAAATGGAGCGTCAACCACACGGGGCGCGCAGACGCATCGGGCTGCGCGCCACGCAAAGTCACGAGTCCAGGCACGGGCAAGACCGGCAAGCCCAGTCCATTACCGAGGCCAGCTGCAAGCACGATACGGAAGCGCCTAGATGAACAGGAAACTCGGCCCTACCGGCGAGCGCAACGCAGCCCAAATGAGGCATTAAGTCATATTTCGGCAGGTTGAAACACTGATTCGAAAGTATGTTCGAATACTCGGCGTTTAGAGGTCTAACCCCGTGCTTTTCGAGACTTTTTGCGTTATTTGGTGACTTGAATCGTTGTTTGCCCTGGCGAATAGGCATGAATTGGCCTGAGCAACCATAATGGATCATGTACTTCGGCAAGCCAGTGAGCTACATGCCTTCGTTCTACCCACCGAAAGGTACTCCCCTGTGAAACGCGCGCTCTTTGAAGAGGACCACGAGCAGTTCCGTGAACTGGCTACGGAGTTCAATGCCCGGGAGATTTCCGGCAAATACGCCCAGTGGGAGAAGGAGCACCAGATCCCTCGCGAGGTGTGGCAGGCCGCCGGCGAAAACGGCCTGCTGGGTCTTGCCGTGCCCGAGGAGTTCGGTGGCATGGGGATCGATGACTACCGCTTCCGTGTAGTGCTTGACGAGGAGTTCGTGCGTGCCGGGCATCTGGCCGTGGCATTGGCATTCCACCTGCATGACGATCTGGTTCTGCCTTATCTGCTGTCCTACGGTTCTGCCGAGCTCAAGGACAAGTGGCTGCCGCGCATGGTCGATGGCTCCACCATTACCTCCTGCGCGTTTACCGAGCCTGGCGCGGGGTCCGACCTGCGTGCCGTACGCACCAAGGCGGTCCGAGATGGAGATGACTGGCTGATCAGCGGGCAGAAGACTTTCATCGGCAATGCGGCCTTCGGCGATGCCGCGCTGGTGCTGGCGCGTACCGATGGCGAGAGCGGACGGGCCACCGAGCAGTCCTTCTCGTTGTTCATGGTCGAGCGTTCCGAGGGGTACACCAATGGCAGCCCCTTCGACAAGATCGGGTTGCGCGCTTCTGACACCGCGGAGCTGTTCTTCGACGATGTCCATGTTACGGCTGCCGATCTGGTTGGCGAAGTCGGCCAGGGCCTGTCCTATGTCAAGGCGCACCTCCCCCAGGCCCGCTTGGCCATTGCCGTAGCAGCGTCGGCGATCTGCACCGCGTCCTTCGAGCAGGCGCTGGAGCATGCGCAGAACCGCTCCACTTTCGGCCAGGCGCTGACCGAGTACCAGAACACCCGTTTCGAGCTGGCCAACCTGAAGACTGAGGCGCATGTCACCCAGAGCTTCGTGGATCGGGCTGTGCTGGCGTTCAACGATGGCGAGCTGGATCCTGCAGAGGCCGCAGAGGTCAAGCTTTGGGCTAGTGAGAGCGCCAAGAAGCTTTCCGACAAGGCGTTGCAGATCCATGGCGGCTACGGCTACATCATGGAGTACCCGATCGCCCAGTCGTTCACCGCCTCGCGCTTGCTGACCATTTTCGGTGGCACAAGTGAGATCATGCGTGAAACTATTGGACGAGCACTCTAAGCACTTTTGAAAGGAACTGATCACGTGCCTATTCGGCAGATCACTGTTTACGGAGAACCTGTACTTCACCAGCGTGCGGTGGAGGTCACCGAGTTCGACGACGCCTTGCGCGAGCTCGTTGCCGATATGCACGTCACCATGGATGAGGCGCACGGTGTCGGCTTGGCCGCTCCGCAGATCGGTTTGGGCCTGCGCATGTTCACCTACGTCTTCGCGGACCAGGACGATGCTCCCGAGCGCGGTGTGGTGATCAATCCCAAGCTGACCCTTTCGAAGGTTTCGCAGGCTCCTGCCCATCCCGATGACCATTCGGAGGGCTGCTTGTCCGTACCTGGCTTGAACTACCCGTTGCAGCGCGCTGACTATGCGAAGGTGGAGGGTTTCGATGAGTTCGGCAAGCCGATCTCCTTCGAGGCCCATGGCTGGTTCGCCCGCATCATGCAGCACGAGTACGACCATCTGGATGGCCTGCTGTACGTGGACAAGCTGCAGCCGCGCTGGGAGAAGAAGTGGAAGAAGGCTAAGAAGGCTCTTGGCTGGGGCGTACCGGGCAATACCTGGTTGCCGGGTACCGATGAGGACCCCTTCGGCCACTAGGCCAGTGTCGGTTGCCACGCAGCCGCCTACCGGGCGGTCTTGAAGTCCAGATACCGTTGATGCAGCGCCGCACCGAGTTGATCGGTCGGCGCTGCTTCTGCATTCCAGAGCCTTGCCGCCCTGCCTTGTTCAAGCCAGAAGGGCAGGAACATGCCATTCTTTCCCGGCAGGATCTGCTGGGCCATCTGCTCATCGGCTGCCAGCGCCCGATCAGCATAGCCCAGGTAGTACTCGTCAAAGGGGCCCAGCAGACGCAGCGGCAACCGGGTGAGCTGCGGCGTTTCAAGCTCGCGGTGGGCCAGACTTCCGGCAATGACCCAATAGTCTTCTCCTCGCTCATCGTTGCCTGCGCTGACCAGCACGTCGCCGAGGGCTTGGGCAGCGGTTCTCATGGCAGTAAGCGTCTGCCCCGCATACCAGGCTGCGTCGCGGATGGTGGCTGGCCCATGGGAGCTGAGATAGCGGCGCAATATTTCCGCCAGCGGATCCGCCGGTTCCCGGTGCCGTGCGATCCATTGATCGACGAGCACGAAGTCCTGGGCGGTGAGCTTTGCACCATCAGGGGTGGGCCCCAGGCAGATCAAACCGTCCAGGGCAAGGACCTGCAGCAGGTGCAAGCCGCGTTGCTTGTCCGTCTCGACTCCGTGCCGGTTCAGCACGTTGAAGAGCTCGGTTCGGCTGGCCTGTCCGGACTCCTGCAAATGCGAGCTGATGACGCCGGCGGTCAGGTCAATGACCTGCGCGTCGATCTGCAGTCCGCGCAGGCGTGCGGCTGCTGAGCGCAGGGTGCGTTCACGGCTTGAGCGTACCAGCCACCGGAGATCCTCGGCGACGCAGATGTGCAGCGTGCCTCGCATGGTCCATGACCGGACCAGTTGGCGTTCGGCGAACAGCGCGTCGACCCGCTGGCGCGATTCTTGGGCTGTCGAGCGCTGGGCCAGCCCGTAGCGTCCTGCAGCGAAGTCCTGGGACTGGAAGGCGAGCATGTGCTCTGAGGCTTGCAGCGTGGCTTCTGCCGGTTCCAGCAGAAGCTGGCTGGCCATGCGTGCTGCCAGCACCCTGGTCCTGTCCATCGGTCCACCTCGATCCCATCCCCGATGGCGTAGAGCCTAGCAGTTCGACGCAGCGGATGCGCCTCCGGATCCGTGGATTCCATGCCTCGCCTTGATGTGCAGATGGTCGTTGACGTAAGACTGCCACAGCAATTGGCGACGCCTCACGTCAGCGGCGCGCGAATCCACTCTGCGAGCGCCTGCCTGAGCAGGGACCAGTTGGCGGCGGTTTCGAAGGAGGTTGCCAGGTGCGAATCGCCTAGCCGGTGCATGCAGTACCCAGCCCACAGCACCACGATGAGATCCGTCAACCCGCGCTCCCAGGCGGCCACCAGTACCGGCTGGACCTCCGTGCTGCGCAGCACCGGTTCTGGATTCATTCCCAACAACGGCTCGAACATTCGTTCCCATTGCTCGAACGCGATGAGGTCGATTCCCTCGTCGCCGTACTGCTGGGTCCAGAAATCATTGCCGGTGGCTGGACCGGTTGCCGCGGTAGTTGCCGCCAGCCCGGGGATGCGGTGGGCACCCTGCGCCTTTCCCCCCACGCGTTCCACCAGGTCTGGATCGATCGTTGCTCCGACAGGTCCCGGTCAACTTCATCCGGCATGGCCGAGGATCCCGTCTCGGGAAACGGGCTGAGCTGGGGCAGGGCGAGATCTTCGTCTAGACCCCAAGCATGCCAGATGAACTGCAGCATCGTAATGGGCTGCGCGTGATCATCCACGAACAGCGACATGCCCGCAGGCCACCCGCGGTGGCGCAGGGCCGGATTCGTTGATCGCATCATGCCCCGAGCTTTGCACAGGGCGCTTACCCTGGCAACAGGTTCTGCCCCCTGGGACAGGTTCGGCCTCAATCCTGGCATGCAAGAAGGGACCATCCCAACGCTTGATGCGCTGGGATGGTCCCTTCAGCGGAGACCCTTGAGGTCCTAGGCGGTGACGGCTTCTGCCTTCACTGCAGGCACTGCAGCTGGGTGGGTGCCGGCCATGGTTTCGATGACGCGGACTACCTGGCAGGAGTAGCCGAATTCGTTGTCGTACCAAACGTAGACGACAGCGTTCTTGCCGGACACGATGGTGGCCAGGCCGTCAACGATGCCAGCGCGGCGCGAGCCGACGAAGTCGGTGGAAACAACCTCAGGCGAATCGATGTAGTCGATCTGCTTGTGCAGGTTCGAGGTCAGCGAGGTTTCGCGCAGGTAGGCGTTCAGCTCTTCCTTGGTGGTCTCGTTCTCAAGGTTGAGGTTCAAGATCGCCATGGAGACATCCGGGGTTGGAACGCGGATGGCGTTGCCGGTCAGCTTGCCTTCGAACTCCGGCAGGGCCTTGGCAACAGCCTTGGCGGCACCGGTTTCGGTGATCACCATGTTCAGCGCTGCCGAGCGGCCACGGCGCTCGCCCTTGTGGAAGTTGTCGATCAGGTTCTGGTCGTTGGTGAACGAGTGAACGGTCTCGACGTGCCCGTGGGTAACGCCGAACTTCTCGTTCAGTGCCTTCAACACAGGGGTGATGGCGTTGGTGGTGCACGATGCAGCGGTGACAATCTTGTCTTCTGCGGTGATCCACGAATCGTTGATGCCGTGGACGATGTTCTTCAGGTCGCCCTTGCCCGGTGCGGTCAGCAGGACACGGGAAACGCCCTTGGCCTGCAGGTGCTGGGACAGGCCGGCCTCGTCGCGCCAGCGGCCGGTGTTGTCGACGACGATGGCGTTGTCGATGCCGTGCTCGGTGTAGTCAACGGTGGTCGGGTCATTCGAGTAGATGACCTTGATCAGGGTGCCGTTGGCGAGGATGGTGCTGTTTTCCTCGTCAACGGTGATCGAGCCGTCGAAGCGGCCGTGCACCGAGTCGCGGCGCAGCAGCGAGGCGCGCTTGACCAAGTCGTTCTCCGCGCCCTTGCGGACTACGATGGCACGCAGACGCAGGCCGTAGCCGCCGCGCTCGATGAGGATGCGGGCCAGAAGGCGGCCGATGCGGCCGAAGCCGTACAGCACGACATCCTGAGGTTCTGCGTCGGTTGCGCCAGCCTGGCCAACCTTCTCGCCCAATTCATCAGCCAGGAAGGCGTTCAGATCCGCGGAACCGGAATCCTTGAACTTCTTGTTCAAACGGCCGAGATCAACGGAGACCGAGCCGACATTCAGGGACTCGATGGCATCGAGGATCGCCTTGGTGTCGTTCAGGTCGAGCTCTTCGCCATCGATGCGGCGCACGACGCGGTGGGCCTTGATGATGTCGATGGCGGACTGGTTGATCAGCTTGCGGCCGTAGACGGAGGTCACCACATTGTTCTTGCGGTACAGACGTCCGATCAGTGGAATCATGGCCTCGGCGAGCTCTTCGCGCCCGCTCCATTCTTGCTGGGCAACGACAGACTGCTGGGTCACAGAAAATCCTTCCAATTCAGCCGACTCGCAGATCCATGAAGTCGGTTGGCACCGTGGGAAGCACCATTGCTTTTGCGGTGGCACGAGGTAACAGGATCATCCTCGTAAGTACATGATCCATTCTAGACCGTGCGCTGGAAAAGCGCGGATCGGGAACTGTGAATCATCTCACGAGCGGGCAAGGGCCGGGCGATGCGATCAGGAATGAAGGGCTGGATACAGCGAAGGAATTAATGAATGGGATGGCCGATACGCCGGGTTTTGTCACGCCGAAGCGGGACGGTCATCTATCTACGACTGCCGTTGCCGGAAGCCTCTAGCGGTCCACCCGACTGCATGGGGCGAACAGCCCTCATAACGCAGTCTGTCTGACCTTGCTCCGAGTGGGGTTTACCTAGCCACCCCAATCACTTGGGGTGCTGGTGGTCTCTTACACCACCGTTTCACCCTTACCAGGAAAACCTGGCGGTCTATTTTCTGTGGCACTAGCCTGCGGGTTACCCCGAGTGGGCGTTACCCACCACCCTGTTCTGTGGAGCCCGGACGTTCCTCGGGACAATTGCTTGCCACGCGACCGTCTGGCCATCCCATTCACTACCAGTCTAATCGGTTCAGGACAGCCTTCGGACCACTTTCGAACACTGGATCGCTCACAGCCGGAGTCGCCACGGCGGGGACATGGCCGGCGCAGAGCAGCAGGTGGACTCCGATAAGCTGGAGAGCGTGCTTATTTTGTTGCCGCCTTCCGAAGGCAAGACCGCCCACGCCGAAGGAGCTCCCTTCGAAATCGAAGATCTCTCTTTTCCGGAGCTCTCTGCCGAACGCCGCCTCGTGCTCGACGCCCTGGCAGAAGTCTCGGCAAGGGAAGATGCCATGGACCTGCTGGGTGTCGGAGCTTCGCTGGCCAATGAGGTAGCTCGGAATATCAACCTGCACACCGAGCCAGCCGCCCAGGCTCACGACATCTACTCGGGGGTGCTCTTCGAAGCCCTGGACTACGCGAGCCTGGATGAAGCCGCGCGGCGGCGCGCCGACGAATCCGTCATCGTGATCTCCGCGCTGTGGGGGGCCGTGCGATTTGGCGATCGCATTCCGCCCTACCGCTTGTCCATGTCGGTCAAGCTCGAGCCGCTGGGCAAGCTGGCCACCTGGTGGAAGAAGCGGCTGGCCCCGGTACTCGATGAGGCGGCCGGCAGCCAGCTGATCGTTGACGCCCGGTCGAGCACCTACGCAGCCGCCTACAAGCCAGCCAATGGCAACACCGTTGCGGTCAATGTGTTCCAGATGCGCAACGGAACGCCGAAAGTGGTCTCGCATTTCGCCAAGCACACCCGGGGCGAGGTCGCGCGCTTCCTGGTCGAGCAGCCGGTCGACCCGAAGAATCCTGGGGAATTGCTCGACCTTGTCCAGACCAAGTGGGAAGCTTCCCTAGTTGAAGACAAGAAGGGCCTGGCCCTGAACATCCTGCTGCCAGAAGACCACCAGTTCACCACCGTGAAGCACGCCGCCTGAGCTCGTTGCGACAGCGAATGATGCCGTGCCGGCCGGGCAATCCCGCCAGGCCTGCACGGCATCATCACTTTGCTGCAACCAGTTCGACTTCGAACCCGGCCGCATCCTCCAAATAGGCCGCGTAGTGCTGCGCTCCCCCTGCATACGGGTGCAGTTGTGCGAACATGAGGGCGAAACCGTGATCCAGCGCTTCGGCCGCCAACCTGTCGAGGTCCTGCCTGGTGCCGGCTTGGAAGGCCAAATGATTCAGCCCGGGAGCACGCCGGTCATGCCGTTGCTTCTTCGCATCCGGTCCTGATTCCAGAACGATATAGAACTCTCCGCAGGAATAGCTGATGCCGTTGGCCCATTGCGAATTGACCGTGTAGCCAAGACGGGTCAGCAGCCAGCCCAGGGATGCCGTGCTGGCTGCCAAGTCCTCCACCCAAATCTCTACGTGGTGCAGCATGCCAGGCTCCGGCTAGGGTGTGAGGACAAAGTCCCAAGGATCGGAATTCACCTGGGATACCTCGATTTCCACCGCATGCCCCAGATCGTTCAGCACATTGCCCAAGGCGCGGGCACCGGCCGAGAGCCAGACCCATTCCGAAGCGAAGTGGGAAACGTCGATCAGGTAAGGGAAGCCGCCATTGGCAGCTTCGCGCGCTTCGCTTGCCGGGTGATGGCGCAGGTCGGCGGTTACGTACACATCGGCCTGGTGCGAGCGCACCGCATCGAACAGGGAATCGCCGGCGCCGCCGCACAGGGCAACCTTCCGGATGATTCCGCTGCGGTCTCCGGCGACGCGCACTCCGCCGGCGACGGCCGGCAGCACGGTGTAGACGCGTTCCGCGAAATCGTCGAGCTTCATCGGCTTCTCCAAGAAGCCCACCCGGCCCAGGCCTTCCTCGGGCAGCCCGTCCTTGGACTCCACCAACGGCACGCAGTCCTTCAGCCCGAAGGCATCGGCCAGCGCGTCGTTGACGCCCCCGATGGCACTGTCGGCATTGGTGTGCGCGGTCAGCAATGCGGTACCGGATTCAATCAGGCGGTGGATGGCCTCACCCTTGAATGTTGTGCCGGCCACCTGGGTGACTCCCCGCAACAGCAGCGGGTGGTGAGTGATCAGCAGATCGGCCCCACGCTCGATTGCGTCCTCGATCACCTCCAGCGTTGGATCAACAGCCATCACGATCTTGGAAATCTGCTGGCCGGTTCGCCCGGTGACCAGCCCAACGGCATCCCAATCTTCGGCCAATGACTTTGGCCAAAGTTCCTCGGCGGCTTCAAGGACGTTACCCAGGGTGGTCTGCGCAGCCGAGCTGTCTTCCACCGGCTGCTCTGGCTCTTCTTTGGTAACGGGCTTGAGCGTCGAGGCCTCCGGGGAAACGTTGCTCTTCCCCAGGTCTTGCGAGTTATTTGCCTTGCTCTGCATACCAACCAGACTACGCCGTGCCAATGAGGATGGAACAGAATGCAACGCCGCAACGTTATGAACTGTGTGAGTATTCTCAGCCTTCAGTCACCTCATCAATTCACCCCGACCCTGGATGTCCAGGACACCAAGTTGAGCACCTTCGTGCTCGCTGGCGGTTGCTTCTGGTGCTTGGATGCCGTGTACCAGCGAACGCGTGGCGTCTACGCGGTAATTTCCGGATATATCGGCGGCCACACCAAGGATCCGAACTACCGCGAAGTCTGCAGCGGCACCACCGGGCATGCCGAAGGTGTCGCGGTGATCTTCGATCCGCAAGTGGTTCCGGCCGACGTCATCCTGGACATGTTCTTCACCGTGCACGACCCGACCACGCTGAACCGCCAGGGCTACGATGTTGGAACCCAGTACCGCTCGGCGATGTTCCCGCTCGACGATGCACAGCGCGAACTTTTCGAGGCCGCCATCGACAAGTTCTCGCATGTATACCCCAATCCGATCGTCACCACGCTGGAAGAGTCGAAAGATTTCTATCCTGCCGAGCAAATTCACCAGGATTATTACTCCGAAAACCAAGAAGTCGGATATTGCCGGGTGATTATCGATCCAAAGCTCGCAAAAGTCAGGAAATATTACGCTCAATGGCTAAACGAAGCCTAGTCGCGCTTTAGGCCTATTAGGGTTAGTTGTGAACCCGATGGGTGTCCGGCGGTTACGCCAGATTCCAGCAGTTATTTCGCCGCAACTATCTGCGGCTGCATAAAGTACACGTAAGGATTGCATACAAGATGGGCAAGATCTACAACAACGTCACCGAAGTCGTCGGCAACACTCCGCTGGTGAACCTGAATCGCGTCGGCGAGGGCCTGCCAGGCAACATTGCCGTGAAGCTGGAATTCTACAACCCGGCCAACTCCGTCAAGGACCGCATCGGCGTGGCCATCGTTGATGCAGCCGAGGCATCGGGCGCGTTGAAGCCAGGTGGCACCATTGTCGAGGGCACGTCCGGCAACACCGGCATCGCGCTGGCCATGGTTGGCGCGGCTCGCGGCTACAAGGTCGTGTTGACCATGCCTGAGACCATGTCCACCGAGCGCCGCGTCATGCTGCGCGCTTTCGGTGCCGAGATCGTGCTGACTCCGGGCGCCGATGGCATGCGCGGCGCCGTGGAGAAGGCCAAGGAGATCGTTGCGACCTCCGATAACGCCATCTGGGCGCAGCAGTTCGCCAACACCGCGAACCCGCAGGTGCACGCAGACACTACCGGTCCGGAAATCTGGGCCGATACCGAAGGCAAGGTCGATATCCTGGTTGCCGGCATCGGTACCGGTGGAACGATCACCGGCGCAGGCCGCTACCTGAAGGAAAAGAATCCGAACCTGAAGATCGTGGCAGTGGAGCCGAAGGATTCCCCAATCCTCAATGGCGGAAAGCCGGGCCCGCACAAGATCCAGGGCTTGGGCGCGAACTTCATCCCAGAGGTGCTCGATACCGAACTGTACGACGAAGTCCTGGATGCCAGCATCGAGGATTCGGTGTCGACCGCTCGCGCGCTGGGCGTCAAGGAAGGCATCCTCGGCGGCATCTCCGCTGGTGCAGCCGTATGGGGCGCCGTGCAGGTCGCCGCACGCGAGGAAAATGCAGGCAAGCAGATCGTTGCGATCATCCCCGACTTCGGTGAGCGCTACATTTCCACGCTGCTCTTCGATGACATCCGCGGCTAAGCAGATTTGCAGAAGCAGAATAAATCGGCGTGAGCCACCGTTGGGTCTATTGAGAGACCTTTATCGGTGCAGCTCGCGCCGATTTGCTGTGTGACATCTGCGGATTGTCCCGCAGCGAACCGCAACCACTAAGGTAGTATCCATGAGTTTTATCTCCCGCCTGCGTGAGGATTTGGCTAACGCACGCCAGCACGATCCGGCAGCGCGAAGCGATCCCGAAAACTTCTTCGTGTATTCCGGGCTGCACGCCATCTGGATGCACCGGCTGGCCCACAAGATGTGGCAGAACCCGGCACTGAAATGGCCAGCCCGTTTGCTATCCCAGGCGAACCGCGCACTGACCGGTATCGAGATCCATCCTGGCGCGACCATCGGCCGCCGCTTCTTCATCGACCACGGCATGGGCATCGTCATTGGCGAGACGGCCGAAATCGGCGACGACGTGATGCTGTACCACGGGGTGACCCTCGGCGGCCGGTCGCTGGCCAAGGTCAAGCGCCACCCGACCATCGGGGACCGCGTGGTCATCGGCGCAGGGGCCAAGGTCCTGGGGCCGATCGTGATCGGTGCCGACTCGGCAATCGGCGCGAACGCCGTTGTCGTCAAGGATGCCCCGGCAGGATCGATCGTCACCGGAATCCCGGCGCAGAACCGTCCGCGCCGGCCCGAGGAGCACAAGCCGGCGGTGGACCCGGCCGAGTACATCGACCCGGCCATGTGGATCTAGCGTTCTTCTTCCGCCAGCAGGCAGAGCAAACCCGCCCAGCGTCCGAGCCGTTCAGGTTCGGCCGCTGGGCGGGTTTCTTCGTGGTCCGGTTTGCTTGCCGGCAGAACAAAGCATCGATGCCCGGTACCTGCGAGTCTGGTACCGGGCATCGATGCTCATGCTTGCGTGGCAAGCGGGTTAGGCCAGCTTGTGGTCACCCGATTCGGTGCCATCTGCAAGTTCGACGATTTCGTCCTCGGGATCCTGCGGCTGGGTGCCGAGCTTGCCTCGGGTCAGCTTGTGCATGATCATGGCCAGCGCGCCGTCACCGGTCACGTTGGTTGCGGTGCCGAAGCTATCCAGTGCAATGTAGGCCGCGAACATCAGGCCGACCTCGACCTCGCCGAAGCCGAGCATCTGGGAGAGCAGGCCAGCAGCGGCCGCAATAGCGCCGCCGGGCACGCCTGGGGCGGCGATCATCATGACGCCCAGCATCAGGATGAACGGGAAGTACGCGCCGAAGGACACGTCGCCGCCGGTCAGCAAGAGCACGGCGATGGAGAAGCAGGTGATCTTGACCATCGAGCCGGACAGGTGGATCGTGGCGCACAGCGGGATCACGAAGCCTGCCACGGCGTCGGCCACGCCATTCTTCTTCGCCGATTCCAAGGTCACCGGAATGGTTGCGGCCGACGACGAGGTGCCCAATGCGGTGAAGTAGGCATTGCGCATGCCCCACAGGGCGGCCAGCGGGTTGCGCTTGTTCATCGCGCCAGCGATCGTGTACTGCACCAGCAGGACCACCAGGGTGAGCACGAAGGAAATCACTGCAACGAAGAGGAACTTCTGCACCACGATAACGGCGTCACCGGCAGCGGACAGGTCCAGGAAGATGCCGAAGATGAACAGCGGCAGCGCCGGAACGATCACGCGGCGGATGACCATTTCGATGATGCTGCGGAATTCCACCGCACCACGGAAGAGCACGGTGGAGCGGAAGGCAGTCAGCCCCAGGCCCAGCATGAACGCCAGCACCAGTGCGGTCATGACGCCCATCAGCGGAGCCAGCACGATTTCAGTTGCGGAATCCCCTGCCTCGCCGACCAGGGAGACGTACGGTTCGAAACCGGATCCTTCGCCCGCGCCAACTTCTTCGACACCGCCGCCGGACAGCGACTTGGTGAACAGCCAGCGGCTGACGAAGTAGGCAAGCAGGCCGGCCGCCAAGGTCGAGGCGTACGCGATGACCGCGGTGATGCCCAACCACTTGCCGGCACCCTTGCCAAGCTCAGCGATAGCCGGTGCGACCAAGCCGAAGATGATCAAAGGCACGATGAAGCCAAGGAATCCTGAGAAGATCGAGTTGTAGGTCAGGAATACGCTTCCCAACCAGACCGGCATGACCGGGCCAAGCAGGATGCCCAGCACGATGGCAACGAGCACCCAGCCAAGCAGTGGGATAGATTTCAGCAGCTTCATGAAAGTCCTTATAAACGGTTAGGGATCGGAGCGCCCTGAGCGACGGCCACAGGTGTGTCGTGGCGCACGCCTCAATCATGATAGACGTAATTTCCATTACACCGAAATCCTGTGATTGGCTTAAGTGTTACGGGAATTCGCGCTTCTGCCGAATAATTCCCGCCTGAAATCGCAAGGACTCCCATTGAATTCGATTGCTGGGGTATCGACCGTTCCCCAGATGAATATTCAGCGATTCAGCGGCTGAGGGCGTCTGGCCACAATTAAGCGGCATGGTGCTGGTGTGACGCCGTGGACTACTCGAAGCTTGCTTCAACCACGCCTTGTTCATGGCCCTGCCCGACAACCTGGTTTTGCACCCGCAGGTTCAGCACGGTCCCGTCTTCGGCATTTTCATAGCTCACGAACACCGACCCTGCCCCGGCATCGCTGCCGGTTTGCGACCAATTCGGTCCGCCTGCCGCCGAATGCCCGGTCAGGGACGCGACCACTTGGGCGGTGGCCAGCTGTTTCATTTGGGCTTCGTTCCCATTGCCCCAGGCAACCACCAGCGCGTCGGCATACTCGCTGGCGTTAGACGGCAGTTTGCCGAGTTCCTGTCCCCCGATCGTTTCGGTTTGCTCCGATTCCTCGTCGGCCGGCGTGCTTGAAGCTGCAGGCTCTGTCGGCTCAGACGAGGATTCGGTTGAGGATGCGGTTGCGGAGGCGGATTGCGTCGGGCTGGCTCCAGGATCCGTGGACGCTTCGCTTGGTGCGCCGCCGGAGATGCTGCCGCATCCGGCGAGCGCGAGGCAACCGGCCAGTGCTGCCGCCGAGCTGAGCTTGAGTAGTTTCCGAGGTGCATCCGGCATGGCATTCTCCGCTCTCGACGAGGAATCGACGATTCCCTGGTAATTCGATCCTCCACCGGAGGGGCAGCAATTGCAAGCAGGCAAGCCCGGGCGAGGTGGTGGCGGCTCCAATAGTCAGTAGGCTTGGGTCATGAGCCAGCACCCTGCCGATAGCCATGACACGATCCGAGTACGCCAAGCACGGGAAAACAACCTGCGGGGCGTCGACGTCGATATTCCCAAACGCCGCATCACCGCCTTTACCGGCGTATCGGGATCAGGCAAGTCCTCGCTGGTGTTCGGCACGATTGCCGCCGAGTCCCAGCGGCTGATCAACGAAACGTACACGACCTTCATCCAGAGCTTCATGCCATCGATGCCCCGGCCTGATGTAGAGGTGCTGGAGAATCTCTCCACGGCCATCGTGGTCGACCAGGAACGCATGGGCGCGAATTCGCGTTCTACCGTGGGCACGGCTACCGATGCCTATTCGCTTTTGCGCGTCCTGTATTCGCGGTACTCCACCCCGAGCGCCGGCGGCGCGGGCGCATATTCGTTTAATCTCGGCCAGGGCGCATGCCCGGTATGCGAGGGTTTCGGCACCGAGGCGAGCATCGACCTTGATGAACTGCTGGATTGGGACAAGACCCTGAACGAGGGAGCCATCAAGGCGCCCAACTTCGCCCCGGGCGCCTGGCTGTGGCAGACGCTGACCGCCGGCACGCAGCCGGACCTGGACGTGAAGCTCAGGGACATGCCCAAGGCCATGCTGGACCGCATGCTCTACGAGGAAGTGGGCAAGGTCAAGCTCAACGGCGCGAACATGAGCTACTCCGGCTTGATCACGCGCATCAAGTCCAATTACATCCATTCGGGCAGGGAAATCAAGCAAGCCCATATCCGCGAGTGGATCGAGCGGATCTCCACGACCGCCCCCTGCTCCGCCTGCGACGGCTCGCGGCTGGGACCGGCGGCCCGCGAGTCGAAGATCAATTCCCTGGAGATCGCAGACATGACCGCAATGCAGGTGTCCGAGCTGCTCGACGCGCTGGATCAGATCCAGATCGCGGATGCGGCACCGCTGATCACCAATTTGAAGGCCGTGCTCGAATCCATGGTGGATCTGGGGTTGGGCTACCTTTCGCTGGACCGCCCGGCTGGCACGCTCTCCGGCGGCGAAGCCCAGCGCGTGAAGATGATCCGGCATCTTGGATCAGCGCTCAGCGATGTCACCTACGTCTTCGACGAGCCCACCGTGGGGTTGCATCCCCATGACATCCAGCGGATGAACGGGTTGCTGGCCGGCCTGCGCGACAAGGGCAATACCGTGCTGGTAGTGGAGCACAAGCCGGAGGTCATCGGCATCGCCGACCACGTCATCGATCTGGGCCCCGGTGCCGGCACCCATGGCGGCACCATTTGCTACAGCGGGGCCGTCGATGGCCTGCTCGCCAGCGATACGCTCACCGGGAAGCACTTCACGACGCGTGCCGCCCTCAATACCACCCCGCGCAAGGCCACTGGCGCGATGGAAGTGCGTGGCGCCTCCCTGCACAACCTGAAGAACCTCTCCGTGGATATTCCCACCGGCGTGATGTGCGCGATCACCGGCGTCGCCGGTTCGGGCAAGTCCACGCTGATCCACTCGACGATCGCCAAGCGCGAGGATGTTGCCGTGGTGGACCAAACGGCGATCCGCGGTTCGCGGCGTTCGAACCCGGCCACCTATACCGGGATCATGGATCCGATCCGTGCCGCATTTGCGAAGGCCAACGGCGTGAAGCCTGCCCTGTTCAGCGCCAATTCGGCTGGCGCCTGCCCTGCTTGCAGCGGCGTCGGGTTCACTTACACGGATTTGGCGTCCATGGCCGGAGTCGCCCTGCCGTGCGAACAGTGCCGCGGCAAGCGGTATACAGCTGAAGTGCTGGACTACACCTTGGACGGCTTGAACATCGCCGAAGTCCTGGACTTGAGCATGGAAGGAGCCTTGGAACAGCTCAAGGTGCCCAAGGCCAAGGCCATGCTGGAACGGCTGAACCAGGTAGGCCTGGGCTACCTGAAACTGGGCCAGCGGCTGAATACGCTCTCCGGCGGCGAACGGCAGCGCATCAAGCTGGCCATCAATCTGGGTCAGGGCGCCGGCACCTACATCCTGGATGAGCCAACCACCGGGTTGCATATTGCCGATGTGCAGAACCTGCTGCGGCTGCTCGATGAGATGGTCGACGAGGGCAATACCGTCATCGTCATCGAGCATCACCTGGCAGTCGTAGCCCACAGCGACTGGGTCATCGATCTGGGCCCCGGGGCAGGCCACGAAGGCGGAAGCATCGTCTTCGCAGGGACCCCGGAGGATCTTGCCGCCTCGGGCACGCTGACCGGCGAACACCTCGCCGCCTACGCCAAGGGCTAGGCGTGATGCAGAGACTCAGGAAACCTCTGCCGGCCGACGCGCAGGAGCTGGCCCGGTTGCATGTCGAGTGCTGGAAGGAAACCTACACGCATCTGCTGCCCGAAGGCTTCTTCGACTCCGCGCACGATGAACAGCGCCTGGGCATGTGGACCAGGGCGCTGGATGACCCGAATCCACTGTTCCGGATCTGCGTTGCGGAGAACGAGGACGGGAAGCTTGTCGGCTTCGCACTTTCGGCTCCGCCCACGGGAAATACCGAAGGCCTGCGCGAAGACGTGGCTCGGCAGCTGTACAACCTGTATGTGCTGCAGGCCTTCCATTCGGATGGCACGGGGCAGGCGCTGCTGGATGCAGTGCTGGGCGATGAACCGGCGGTGCTCTGGGTGGCTGCCCAGAATCCGCGGGCCATCAGGTTCTATGAACGCAACGGCTTCGCCTTCGACGGCACCACCGAGGATGACCCGTCCGCCCCGGAAATCACCGACGCGAGGATGCTGCGGTAGCTAGCCGTCGGCAAGAATCCTCAGGATGTCCGGGTCCGTTGGGGTGCCCAGTTTCGCATCGATCTTCGAGACCAACTGCGCTTGGCGACGCAGCGAGTCGAATTCGGCATGCGAATCGGCGTCCTTCCGAATTCCTGTGGAGTCTCGCGCACGGAATTTATCCAGTGCCAGCTGCTTTACCGCATCACGGATCAGGGCCAAGTCCTCGGGCTGCACCGTCCAGCTATCCTTGTGCTCGCGCATCCAGGATCTGCGCTGCGCGTCGTCCAGGCCTTCGGGCGGCTGGCCTGCGCCCTGCAGATGCTCGAGCATCGACGTGCCGACGTTCTGCTCGGCGATGTCCTGGGACAAGCACCGGTCAATGGCGTATTGGACGCGAAGCCACCATTGACCGGCGGTATCCACTTTCGAGCGCAGCCGCAGCGTTCGCATGGCCAGGACTACGCCTGCGCCCGCGATGAGTACAGTTAGCAGCGGGACGAGCGCGAGCACAATTCCCAGCCCAGTGCCCCAGCCGCCACCATATCCGTTCATGCTCCGATCCTAGATTGGGCTTCGGACCGGAGCAATCGTCAGGTGGCCGAGGCTAGATGCGCACGAGCATCTTGCCGGTGTTCGCGCCGCGCATCATGCCCAGGAAGGCGTCCACGGTATTCTCGATGCCGTCAACAATTGTCTCGTCATAGGCGATCTTGCCTTCGGAGAACCACTGGCCCATGCGCTCGCCGAATTCCGGGGCGAGATCAAGGTAGCTGGAGAGGGTGAATCCCTGCAGCTTCAGTCCGCGGGTGATCAGGTTGGACATGTTCTGCGGTCCCGGTGCCGGCTCGGTGGTGTTGTAGCTGGCGATGGCGCCGCACAGGGCTGCGCGTCCGCCATCGTTGAAAGCTGCCAGGGCGGCTTCGAGGTGATCCCCGCCCACGTTGTCGAAGAAGACATCGATGCCCTCGGGAGCCGCGGCGGCTAGCTGCTCGCGCACGTCGCCATCCTTGTAGTTGAAGGCTGCATCGTAGCCGTACTTGCTGGTCAGCAGTTCAACCTTCTCGGCGCTGCCGGCCGAACCGATGACGCGCTTGGCTCCCATGAGCTTGGCGATCTGCCCGGCAGCAGTGCCCACTGCACCTGCGGCGCCGGAGACGAAGACGGTTTCCCCCTCGGCAAGATTCGCGATCGCGCTCAGCCCCACATAGGCGGTCAGACCCGTCATGCCCAGGATGTGCAGGCGCAGCGATGACGACACCCCGGGCAGATCAGGCGCCGGCTTGAAGTTGGACGAACCGGCTTGCACGGTATCCGACCAGCCCAGCTGGTGCTGGACCAGGGTGCCTGCCGGGAAGGCCGCGTCAGCGGTCTCGATGACCCGGCCGATCGCTCCGCCGAGGATCTGCTCGCCGATCTGGAATGGAGGGATGTAGGAGCGGGTGTCGTTCATGCGTCCGCGCATGTACGGGTCCACGGAAATGAACTCGTTGCGCACCCGGATTTCCCCGGTTTCCAGCTCCGGCAGCTCAACGGTCTGCACGCTGAAGTTCTCCTGGGTCGGCCAGCCGGAGGGGCGGGAGGCGAGCAGGATCTGCGTGCTGGTTGCTTTGGTCATGGTTACCAGTTCTTTCAAGTCTCGGTTGCGTGTGGAATTCTTCGTGTCTTGCTAGTTGCCCAGCACGAGGCCAAGGATCAGCAGCGCGATGGCCAGAAATGGCAATACCCCCTGCTTGATGGCGAGCTTCGCTTTGCCAGGGCTGCCCAGTGCCAGCACCAGCGCGGCGGCCAGCATCGAGCCGGTTCCGGCGAAGACCAAGGTAGCACCCACTGCCATGTGTCCCAAGCCCAAGGCGATCACGCCTGCAATTGACGCTATGGCCAGGAAGAGGTTGTAGAACCCCTGGTTGAAGGCCATCTCCCGCGTCGCTTCCGCTTCAGCCTCGCTGGTCTTGAACACCGACCGGGTCTTGGCGGTGGTCCATGTCAGGGACTCCATCGAGAAGATGTAGATGTGCAGCAGGGCAGCTGCTGTTGCGAAGATCTGCGCGGCGATGATCACGATGCGTCCTTGGTGTGCAGGGAACAACTATTCTGTAACGACCATTTCAATATATACTGGAATGGTCGTTACGAAAAGAGGAGATGGGTGTGATGGCGCGAACATCCGCATTCGATAAGGAAAAAGTCGTCCAGAGTGCCCGATCGGTCTTCTGGTCACGGGGCTTCGAGGCCACGTCCATTCCAGAGCTTGAAAGCGCTACCGGCCTGAGCCGCTCCAGCATCTACAACTCGTTCGGCTCCAAGCGCGGCCTCTTCGACGCAGCGGTGGACAGCTATCTCAACGAGATCGTCCGCCCGCGATTGCGTCCACTGCTCCAGGATCCCGTACCGGCCCACGCGCTGGAAGACTACCTGCGCGGACTTGCCGCCGTCTTCGCGAAACCCGAATCCCTGCCGGCGGCCCATGGCTGCCTGCTGATCAATACCGCCAGCGCACCAATTGCCGCCGAAAACGACATCGCTGCCGTCATTTCCGCCTACCGGGAAGAACTCGGTGGAGCCGTGGGCCGCGGATTGAAGGCAGTTCGTCCTGAACTCTCACCCGAACGCCATGCCCTGCTCAGCGATACCATCACCGGGCTGGTGGTGGCGGCCTTCGCCCTGGTGCGCATCTCCCCCGGCGAAGCAGTCCGCTTGCTGCAGTGCGCGGAGAACCTGCTGGAGGGCTAGCAGCTCATCTTCCTAGACGGTGCCACTGCGCGAAGACGGGTTTACCATGGAATCCCGGCAACGGGCTCGGGACTTCCTTGCGCGGAGCGATGACCGATGGACCAGGTTCGAGAACAAATTGCCGCCAGCTACCGGCGTGATGCCGCTGCCTTGGCTGGCTTCTTGTCTGGCGCCGATCGCAGCTCGTTGGCCAAGCACAGCGAAGGCACCCGTTGGAGCAACGAGCAGCTGCTCTTCCATATGGTCTTCGGCTACATGGTGGTCCGCGCGCTCATCCCGCTGGTGCACCTGCTGATCAAATGCCCGCCGTGGACCCGTTCGGCCTTCTGCGCGGTGCTCAATTCCGGCACGCGGCTCTTCCACCCGGTGAATTACCTCGGATCCTGCGCGGCGGCTACGGTCTACAACCATCGCCGCATGCGCACACGGCTGGGGCGGACCCAAGCAGCGATCCTGGCCAAGCTGGCAACAGAAGACATCGCGGACCTGCAGCGCTGCGTCGACTTCCCGCGCCGGTGGGATCCGTTTTTCCATGAGCGCATGAGCTTGGCCGACGTCTATGCCTACCCCAGCTTGCACTTCGCTTTCCATGCCAGACAGCTGTCGCTGCCCTGAAGCCGAACCGGTACGCGACGGACAAGTGCCCGCACTACGTCGCGACCAGCGCCTGTGCGGAATACATTCCGGTGATCCATGACCATTCGAGCGCAAAAATGGCCTGCCCGAACTCCAGCGAGTTCGGGCAGGCCACTGAAGGGCATCCCGGTTTTAGTGGGTATCCTCAGCTGCGATTTCGGTACGGTCACCGCTCCACTGCGTATGGAAGGTGCCTTCCTTATCGGTGCGGCGGTAGGTGTGCGCACCGAAGTAGTCGCGCAGGCCCTGGGTCAGGGCTGCTGGCAGGCGGTCGCGGCGCAAGCCATCGTAGTAGGCCAGCGACGAGGAGAACACCGGCGCAGGGATGCCCAGCTGGACAGCAACGGAAACCACGCGGCGCCATGCTGGAACTGCCTTGTTGATGGCTTCGGCGAATGCCGGAGCGAACAGCAGGTTCGAAGGCTTCTCGCCGGCCGAGTAGGCGGCGGTGATGTCCTTGAGCAGGGCGGCACGGATGATGCAGCCCTCGCGCCACAGGCCGGCGATCTCATCGAGCTTCAGCTCCCAGTTGTATTCGCCGGCAGCCGAGGTGAGCATGTCGATGCCCTGGGCATAGGAAACCAGCTTCGAGGCGAACAGCGCCTGGCGCACATCCTCGACGAAGTTCTCCGGAAGTGCGACCTCGGCGGTTTCGCCGGTCAGCGCCTGCTGGCCCACAGCGCGGATATCGCGCTGCGAGGACAGCGAGCGGGCGAAGACCGATTCGGCAATGGCCGAAACTGGCGAGCCCATGTCCAGGCCAGACTGCACGGTCCAGCGGCCGGTGCCCTTCTGCCCTGCGGAGTCCTGGATGACATCGACCAGCGGCTTGCCGGTGGAAGCATCGACGTGGCCCAATACTTCGGCGGTGATCTCGATCAGGAAGCTGGACAGCTCGCCCTGGTTCCACTCGTTGAAGATCTCTGCCTGCTTGGCCGGCTCGATGTCTGCGGCGTTGCGCATCAGGTCGTAGGCTTCGCCGATGACCTGCATGTCGGCGTATTCGATGCCGTTGTGGACCATCTTCACGAAGTGGCCGGCACCGTCGGTGGAGATCCAGGCGCAGCACGGTGCGCCGTCGTCAGCCTTCGCGGAGATCTTCTCCAGCATCGGACCCAGCGACTTGTAGGATTCGGCGGAACCGCCTGGCATGATCGATGGGCCCAGCAGCGCGCCCTCCTCGCCGCCGGAAACGCCGATGCCCACGAAGTGCAGGCCTTTCTCGGCCAGGGAGGCTTCGCGGCGGCGGGTGTCGGTATAGTGCGAGTTGCCGGCGTCGATGACCACGTCGCCCTCTTCAAGCAGCGGCACCAGCTGGTCGATAACCGAGTCCACCGGAGAGCCGGCCTTGACCATGATCAGCACGCGGCGCGGGGTTTCGAGGTTTGCGACCAGTTCTTCCAGGCTTTCGGTGCGAATGAAATCGCCTTCATCGCCATGCGCTTCGAGCAGCGCGTCGGTTTTGCCGACCGAGCGGTTGTGCAGGGCGACGGTGTATCCGTTGCGAGCGAAGTTGCGGGCCAGGTTTGCGCCCATGACGGCCAGACCTGTGACACCAATCTGTGCAGGCATAAAAATAAGTCTCCATCGATTACGGGGAGTTGAACCGCCAAGCAGAGACCGGATGAGTCACGATCCCTGTTCACGGCCACGTGACCATTCCATCCTACAAGGGCGAGGGCCGTGATTTACAGCGGATCGCAAAAGTTAAAGCATATTTATTTCGGCGGTCGACTCGCCTTAGTCTGATTTGACGCAGGCCATTGGCTAAACTGAACCCCATGGCAACAAGTCTGCACGCTCATGTGGTTGAGCACCTCGGCTCCCGCATTATCAGCGGGCAAATTCCGCGCGGCTCCATTATCCTCGCCGCCGACCTGGAGCAGAAGCTGCAGGTCTCGCGCTCGGTGATCCGTGAAGCCATCCGGGTCCTGGCTCAATGCGGCCTAGTCAACAGCACCAAGCGGGTAGGCATTCGAGTGCTCGGCGCCGAGAGCTGGAACCCCTACGACGATCATGTCATCCGCTGGCGGCTGGCCAGCGACCAGAAGGGCGCGCAGCTGCGCTCGCTGACCGAACTGCGCATTTCTGTCGAGCCGATGGCCGCGGAACTGGCGGCCGAGTTCGCCCCCGAAGCGATGCGCAAGGAGCTGATGATGCTCTCCGCGCAGATGAACCATTACGGACGCCAAGGTGATTTGCGGCGATTCCTGGAGCTGGATATCCGATTCCATGCGGTCGTGCTGGCCGCCTCGGGCAACGAGATGTTCGCGAACCTCTCCACCCCGATCGGCGCGATCCTGCGTGGCCGCACCGAACTGGGCCTGATGCCCGAGCGCCCCCACGAAGAAGCACTGCTCTGGCACCAGTCAGTCGCCGATGCGATCTCCAATTCGGATGCCGCCAGCGCGCGGAAGAACATGGAAAGCATCATGCGCCGGACGCACAACGAAATCTGCAGCCTCTGGGACGGAGCACCGCGTTTGTTCGTGGATCCGGCCAAGAGCTCCCAGTAGCCGACCTCCCCCCGCATCGCACGAAGAATCTGCCGGGGCAGCGATCTGCATCGCTGCCCCGGCGGATTCTTGGCGTAGCCCGAGCTCGCTTTAGGCCAGTGCGGTCGCCAGGCAGTAGAGCACCATGACGCAGGCGAAGCCGACCACCGAAACCAGCGCCTGGCCAACAGTCCACACCTTCAAGGTCGTGGGCACATCGAGATCCAGGAAGCGCGAGATCAGCCAGAAGCCCGAATCGTTGACGTGACCGGCGAAGACCGAGCCCGCGGCCAGCGCCAGCACCATGGCAGCGATCTGGAAGGCGCTCAGCGAGGAATCGGCCAGTACCGCAGGCTGGACGATGGCGGCCGCCGTAGTCAGCGCCACCGTGGCCGAACCCTGGGCCAGGCGGACGATGGCAGCAATCAGGAAGCCGGCGACGATCAGCGGCATGCCCACCGATTCAAGCGAGCTGGCGATGGCATTGCCGATGCCGCTGGCCCGCAGCACGCCGCCGAACATGCCGCCTGCACCGGTGATCAGGATAATCGAGCAGACCGGGCCCAGCGCCGAGTCCACCACGGTCTCGGTTAGCGTCTTGTCCTTGCCCTTGCGGAAACCGAGCAGGAAGATACCCAGCAGCACGGTGATGAGCAGGGCCACCGGGGTCTCGCCGAGCAAGCGCAACCAGCGCACCCAGGCGGATTCCGCATCCACGACGCCGGCGGAGCCGAGCATGTTCAGCCCGGTGTTCATGAAGATCAGCAGCAACGGAAGCAGCAACAGGCTGAATACCGTGCCCACCGACGGCGAGGACTTGAATTCGTCCTTCGATGCCCCATTCCCCAGGGCCGCATCCAGGATATTCGGGACCGGGATGTCGAACTTCTTGCCGACAAACTTTCCGAACAGATGCCCGGCAACGAACCAGGTCGGGATCGCGACGACCAGGCCGAGCACCAGCACGAGCCCGACGTTGGCTTCCAGCAGGCCGGACGCGGCCACTGGCCCCGGGTGGGGCGGCACGAATACGTGCATCACCGAGAATGCGGTGGCCGAGGGGATTGCGTAGAGCAGCAGCGAACCGCCCAGGCGGCGGGCCACAGTGAAGATGATCGGCAGCATGACTACCAGTCCGGCATCGAAGAAGATCGGGAAGCCGAAGAGCAGCGAGGCCACCGACAAGGCCAGTGGCGCGCGCTTCTCGCCGAACTTGGAGATCAGCCAGCTGGTCATCACATCAGCACCACCGCTGGTTTCCAGCATGCGTCCGAGCATTGCACCCAGGCCGACCAGCAGTGCCACGCTGGCCAAAGTGGATCCGAAGCCGCCGGTCAGTGTCGTGATGACCGATTCAGCGGGGATGCCCGACGCTACGGCGGTCAGCAAGCTGGTGAGTACCAGTGCGAGGAACGCATGGACACGGAAGCGGATGATCAGCAGCAGCAGCAGCGCTACCGCGGCGACCGCCAGTAGCAGCAGGCCGGGCGTGCCCAGCGTCCAGTTCAGTTCAAGTTCGCTTGTCATTGTCTTCCTTGATCAATGGGAGGCCTTTGCCTTGGGGGTTTGCGGATTGATGTCAGTGCGCGGCACGAGGAGCGTTCGGCGAAGTGAGCTTTGTGGCCAATTGGCTGACGATCTCCTCTGGGCTGTCGGCAATATCGGCACTGAGCACCGGTTCGTCCGGGTCCGGTACTTCGAGTGTGGCCAGCTGGCTGTCGAGCAGGCTGGCCGGCATGTACTCGTGCGAACGCGCAGTCATTCGATCCCGAATCAAGTTCGGGCCACCGGCAAGGTGGATGAAAACCGTCGCCGGTGCCAGGCGCCTGATGAGATCCCGGTAGCTTCGCTTGAGCGCGGAGCAGGCGATCACCGGCGGCGCCTGGCGCTGATTGCTTTCGGCCAGCTTCGTTCCAATCAGTTCCAGCCATGGCTCGCGATCTGCGTCATCCAGCGCTTGGCCGGCAGCCATTTTTTCCTTGTTGGCCTTGGGATGCAAGCTGTCGCCATCGATGAATTCATGCTCCAGCCGGTCGGCGAGCAGTTGGCCGATGGTGGTTTTGCCGCTGCCCGAAACACCCATCACCACAATGGGCGGGACTTGCTGATTCATGCATTTACTCCGTTGCGTGCAAACTAATATATGACTTATGGATCCTCGTGTTCCATAAAATATGATTTAACCAGATTAAGAGTGAGCTGGGCTACTGTCAACAAATGTCGCGGAGAATTTGCTTGGTCCACGCAAACGCACTGGTCAGCAAGTATATTTGCAGGAAATCATGCCAATCCTTCAATCGATGCTTGAACCAAGTCTATGAAAACCCTGAATTTCGATGCGATTTTCGTAGATCACCTGCTCAAACCCATGTATTGTCTCGTTTTAAGTGGATCGAACCCGACCACTACACAGTCTGACCATTGGAGCGAATCATGGGATTCATTGGATGGATCGTATTGGGCTTGATTGCCGGAGCGATCGCAAAGGCCATTCTGCCCGGCAAGCAAGGTGGCGGCTGGATCGCTACCCTCATTCTCGGCGTCGTAGGCGCTCTGCTAGGCGGATGGATCGGAAGCGCAGTCTTCGGCGAGGGCGTGGATGAGTTCTTCTCCATCTCAAGCTGGCTTCTTGCCATTGGTGGCGCCCTCATCGTGCTAGTCATTTGGGGCTTCATCACCAAGCGACGGGCTTAACGCACTGTCCGCGGGGCATATGTCCTGCCGATATAGATTTCCCGCCGGGTAACAGTTCTCGCTATTACCCGGCGGGATTTCTTTTGTCTTCGCTATTTCACCCGCAATAACAGAGCCCCAACGGATTCTCTGCGCAATTCGAGACGCAGGATACACCCATCCGAGTCCATTGCCGCTTCAGGTGCCGTATGGAACACCTTATAGCTGAGTACCGATGGGCAGTTCCGCGCGAATATCTGGGCAACGACGGCTGGCCGGGATCGATGGCCCGGAGCGTCGAAAACCATCTCGGTGAATTCTTCGGGGACCCAGCGCGCACCAAGGTAGTCGTCTCCGTCCAGGGAAGTTTCCTGTTGCTTCTGCCAACGTTCAACAATCCGTTCTTCTGAGACATCCTGCGGCGCGTAAGCCTCTACGACTTGAATTTCGTATCCGGCTTCCTGCAGTTGGGCAGCCAGCTTCTGCGCTGACTCTTCAGATGCGAGGACCTTGTCAATGACGACGTTCAGTCCTCGCGCTAGGCATGCAGCACGTAGTTTTTCACTAAGCATGGATGATTCCTCATGCACCAGGCTCGCCATGTCCATAGGGAAGAACTGCTCACCGAGTTCTTCTCGCTTCCGCACTTCAGGAGGCGTGAAAAAGCTATCGTAGGTGCCATCTTCTAGCGCTTCCCGCATCAACTTCTTCTTGAACTTGTCCGCATCGATTACTACATAGTCGTTTTCATGCCCTCCGAGCAGGTCTCGCAACAGACTGCTCTTGCCGGCTCCCGGAGCCCCTGCAAGTACGATGGCTTGACGCTCGGCTTTGGCGTTGTCCGATACTCGCAGTTCTTCGTCGACCAGCCGCCGATGCAACAGATCACGCTCCCCGATGGCCTTCCACGTGTCCGGAGCCACTTCTTCGAACCAGTCAGTATTGCGCACGGAGATGAACGGTGAATCGTTAGCCAGCACTTCGCCGGGCTCATTGAGCTGAGCGATCGTCTTCAGGTGCTCGCTGATTTCTAACTTATCTGCCATATTCGAATCCTAATCGGGAATAAGCGCGACGCCCGTCCAGCGCGCGGGCAGCCAAGTACCGTATAGTTCGATGACGGGCCCAGCGTCCCGCGCATAATACAAAGGAGACTCATGGCTACCGCACCACTCCCCGCTCCAAGCACAGTCCGGGCAGCCCGCACTTTCGCGCACATCGGCACCGAACGCACGCGCTGGCGCGGACTCATCCACGCCTGGTCCACCCCAGGAATCATCATCATGAACCTGGTGCTGATCGTGCTGGCCGACGGGCGCTTGGCCGAATGGACCACCGCCGTCTTCGCGCTCTGCTCGATCCTGCTCTTTGGCACCTCTGCGCTATATCACCGCGGGAACTGGACGGACAAGGTTATGGGCCTCTTCCGCCGAGCCGACCATGCGAACATTTTCCTGCTGATCGCCGGCACCTATACCCCGGTCGCAGCGCTGACCTTGCCGGGCCGGCAGGCGATCATCGTCCTGTCGATCATCTGGGCCGGAGCATTGGCCGGGATCGCCATCAAGTCCTTCTGGCCAGCTGCACCGCGCTGGGTAGGGGTCAGCCTCTACATCCTGCTCGGTTGGGGCGCCTTGATGCAGCTGCCAGCATTCTGGGCAGCGAACCCCGCGGTGATGATCCTGATTCTTGCTGGAGGCGTGGCATATACGGTTGGTGCGGTGTTCTACGCCACCAAGCGGCCTAATCCCCTGCCCAAGGTCTTCGGTTTCCATGAGCTCTTCCACGCCTGCACCGTCATGGCCTTCCTCTGCCATTGGACGGCAGTGCTTCTCGTAGCCCTGTAGCCGTACCGGCCAGTTATTAAAAGCGATCGCCGCAAGCTTCAAGAAGCTTGCGGTGATCGCTTTTATGCATCCGCTACTGTGCTGGCTACCGCTGGCCGTAGCGCTTGCGCACGACAACCAATCCGAGCAGCGAGATCACGGCAATCGCCATGTAGTACAGGCTAGGCGCATCCAGCGACCCGGTCACATCCAGCAGCCAGGTCAGCACCAGCGGGGCGATGCCGCCCAAGAGGGTAACGCCCACGTTGTACGCCACGGACAGGCCCGAACCGCGGATCGCGGCCGGGAAGAGGTTTGAGAGCAATGCCGGCAGCGGGCCGAAGTAGAAGGACATGATCACACCAAGCACCGCAATCACGATCACCATCACGATGACGCTCGGCTTCGAAGTCATCAGCTTGAACAACGGGTAGGCCAGCACGAACGCTGCCACTGCCGCATAGGTCATCACCCTTGCCGGGCCGATCCGGTCGGCCAGATGGCCCACCAGCGGAACACCGCACAGCGTGATGATGCCCGCCGAGATTCCACCCAGGAAGGCTGCATCGGCGGGGATCTTCAGGTTCGTGACGGCGAAGGTCGGCATGTACAGGATCATGTACACCGAAATCGTGGCCACGCCAATGGTTGCCACCGCGGCGAGCACGCGTCCGTAGTGCTGGGCAAACAGCGTGCCCAGCGGCGATTTCTCCTTGGCCGTGGAAATGAACTCCTCGGTTTCCTCCAGCTTTGCGCGAATGTACAGGCCGACCGGACCGATCAGCAGGCCAACGAAGAACGGCACGCGCCAGCCCCAGCTCTCCAGGGCTTCCTGGCTCAAGCCCGTGGTCAGGAAATAGCCGAAGGCCGAGGCCAGCAGCATGGACGCACCCTGGCTGGCGACTTGCCACGAAGAGTAGAACGCTTTCTTATGAGGTGCCGTTTCAATCAGGAACGCCGTGGCCGTGCCGAACTCGCCACCGGCGGAGAATCCCTGGATCAACCGCGAGAGCAGGATGATCAAGGCACCCGCCACGCCCGCCACTTCATAGGGCGGCGCCACGGCCATGATCAGCGTTCCGAGCATCATCAACCCCAGCGTCAAGGTCAGTGCGCTCTTGCGCCCCTTGCGGTCGGCATAGCTGCCCAGCACCATGCCGCCCAAGGGCCTGATCACGTAGGAAATCGCGAAGGTGGCGAAGGTGAGAATCAGCGCGAACGTGCCGTCGGATTCCGGATAGAACACCTTGGCGATCGTGGTTGCAAAGGTGGCATAGACAATGATGTCGAACCATTCAAGGGCCGCGCCGATGGAACTGGAGATGACGGCCTTGCGGGCCTTGGCGATCTGTTCTGGCGTAGCCACTGCTCCGGTGCTCATGAGCTGGCCCTTGCAATCAGCGAATCAATGAAGTTCTCGCAGGCTACGATCTGCTCCAGCTCGATGTACTCGTCCGGAGCGTGTGCCTGGGCGATATCGCCGGGACCGCACACCACGGTGGGAATGCCTGCCGCCGCGAACAGCCCGGCTTCGGTGCCATAGGTGACCTTTTCATCGGTGGCAATGGCTCCGCAGGAGGCGGCGAAGGACACGATTTCTTCATCGGGTGCGGTATCCAGGCCCGGGGCTCCTGCCTGCTGGGCGAACTTCACTGAGCAGGCGGGGTTCTGCTCGAGCATTTCGGCCTCCAGCTTGGCCGCTTCGTCGCGGAAGCGTCCGGTGAGTGCCTCGCGGTCCACTACCGCCAGCGAGCGGTATTCGAAGTGGACCACTGCCTGCGAGGGAATGGTGTTCACGGCGATGCCGCCGTCGAACTTGTTCACGTTCATGGTAGTGGTCGGTTCGATGAAGGATTGATCGCGCGGACCATCGCTGCGCAGCTCGGCTGATACTTCTTCGACGAATTTCGCGAAGCGCAGCGCGTAGGAAATGGCGTTGACGCCTTCGGATGGCAGCGAGGAGTGGGCGGCGACACCGTTGAACTCGGCACGGAAAACATTCATCGACTTGTGCCCCCGGATGGCCCGCATGCTCGACGGCTCCCCCACGAAGCATCCGCGCGGTGCCAGGTTTTCATCAACGATCTTCTGCACCAGAGACACCGCGCCGACGCAGCCGACTTCTTCGTCGTAGGACAGAGCCAGGTGGATTGGCTCGGCAAGTTTTGCGCTGGTGAGCTGGTCCAGCTTGGCCAGGATCACCCCGAGGTAGCCCTTCATGTCGCAGGTGCCGCGGCCATAGAGCTTGCCGTCGCGCACCTGTGCATCGAACGGATCGCTGCTCCAGTCCTGCCCGTCCACCGGCACCACGTCGGTGTGCCCGGAGAGCACGATGCCGCCGGTGCGCGTCCCATCGGCCGCGGGGATGGTGGCTAGCAGGTTGGCTTTGGTGCCTTCGTCGTTGTGGATCAGCTGGGAGCTGATGCCGTAGGCGTCCAGCTTCTTCACCACATTCTCGATCAGTGGGAGGTTGCTGTCGCGACTCGTGGTGTCCACGGCTATGAGCTCGTGGATTTCCTTGATGCTTGCTTCGCTGGGCGCGGTCATCTCGGCTCCTAGTTCTAGTCAATAACGCTATGGACTCATAGTTCCACAGTGGCCCTGCTCCGCCTAGAAAAATTTCGCAGAATGGCTTTCTGGCTAGTTGCGAATAATGCCGGCTCCACGCAGATAGTTCATGATCGCGGCCATGAATGAGCGAAGCTTGACGCGGCAGCCTCCGAAGACGGCCCGCCCAGCACAGGTCAGCGCAATTCAGGTGACCGGACTCAGCCTCTCCAGGGCCTTGTCCATTTTCACATATTCAGTAACAGGCCTATTTTGTTCTCTGCGCAGAATGGTGCCCGGATATTCCGGAGAAGGCTGAGCCCTCTGGCCAAGGCTTCGGCACGGGCCCGTGAACGCCATATGGGCGCATAGCGCTCTATCCTGCAGGACTGTTACCTGCTTACCGCTATTTGCGTCCGAGCACGGCCACTAGGAAATCGTCGGCCGGCAAATGGAAGTTCCAAGTCGAATAGCTTTGCTGAATTGCCAACCCCGCCTCTATGGCATCGGATTCGAAGTCATCGAACTCATACCCGCGCCCGGAACCGAAGCCGATGATCATGCGCCCGTCCAACGCCAAGTGCTCACGCAGCTGCTGCAATGCTGGAAGGCGTTCGGACTTGGAAAGGAAAGTGACAACATTGCCTGCGCAGACAATCAGATCGAATTCCTGCTTCTGCCCCGCTTCAACATCGACTGTGAAGTCAGCCAGGTTCCCGACCTGCCATTGGGCCTTGGGGTAGTCTATTCGCGCAACATCGATGAGGTGCGGGTCGAGGTCGACGCCCACGACGTGGTGTCCTTGCTCGGAAAGCCAGCCGCCGATGCGCCCGGTTCCGCATCCGGCATCCAGGATCCTGCTGCCGCGGGCAACCATTGCGTCAACGGCGCGTGCTTCTCCGAAAATATCCTGGCCCTCGGCAGCAAGCGTGCGCCAGCGCTGGGCGAAGTTCTGCGAGTGGTCCGGATTCTTGCGCACGGTGGCAAGCCACAGGTTTTCTTCAGGTGCAGTCATGAATCCAGTTTCGCACCTTCACCGGATTTAAACGATTTGCGGCCGCGTCCGGATAACGAAAAGAGACCGTTTCCATCACTGTGAAAAGTGATTGAAACGGTCTTCATCTTTGGTGGGCCCTACCGGGATCGAACCGATGACATTCACGGTGTAAACGTGACGCTCTACCAGCTGAGCTAAAGGCCCTCCTGCAATGGTGAATTTGGAATTATCTTTCCTTCATCCCTCCGTTGCAACAAGTAATAATCTAATGCATCTCGAACTGACTTGGCAAATTGATATGGGGGTTTTCGCGAAAGAGTGCCGAGCGTCACCCGCGAGGCAGTTTCCGTACCAACATTCCCATTCTGTTTCAGGGACACGAGCGGATGAGTGCGTGAACAGGAAACTCGCAACTGCCGGCCCTGCCCTATGCCTGATCCTTTCAGGCTGCGCCTCCGGGAATATCTACACCGATGCACCACCACGGCCGTCAGCAATTGACGATATGGCAGCTGAACCTGTAGACCTGACCGGCCTTGGGAAGCAAAGCAACTCCAGGGGTGATGATTTCTACCAGAAAGCGGTGACCGAAGACTGCGTCATAACCATTAATTGGGTCACGAATAATGGCGACACCAAGTCGGTGTACCGGGTTGGCCGATTCCAAGCACCCAAAGATGCGGCGCAACCATCCATCAGATAACCCATAGCGTTTTTGCCAGTTATGCCACCAGAGTCACTTATTGGCCAAGCCTGGCCATGAATGCTATTATCCAAAAGAAACCGGCTGGATGATTGTATGGTCCGAACCATCAAGCGCAACATCTTTCCGGTAGAGGTGATCATCTTCCGGAGGAGTTCCAGGAGAGACTCGGTTATCTTAGCCGGATGATCTGAATTTCGACTCGATTCACCGGGCTGCGCCTGTTTCCGCTCCCTGCAATTGGGGCGAATAGGGCTCTAACCACGAAACTCGTTATCAAACTGTAGTCTTAAATAATAGTTGGTCACCTGACAGTCAGTAAATCCCACTGCTAGGTTTTATCTACACTCGCAACCGACTGAAATCAAAGAAAAGGACGCACGGATGCGGAATTTCCGAAAGTTTGTGGCGGTCGCCTCAACAGGTGCTCTAACGCTGAGTCTGCTCGTGGCTGGCGCACTGCCGAGCTCGGCTGCAAGCAGAACAACCGAGCAGGAGTTGGCAAACGCCGCGACGCTCGAAATGAGCGTGCCGGAATATAAGTCAATGCGAGAGCTGGCCGAAAAGGGCTAGGTTGAGCTTTGGGCTAATGGGAAAAAGTTTTGCCTAACAGTGAGGACAGCTGGCCGCAATCAATCCGCAACCTGCCAATCGGCAAGACATCTTTATACCAGGCGGATCGCGGTGTGGGCGCCTGCGGTGTCAAAACCGCCAATAATAAGCATGTTCGAACCTGGTATGTAAACAAAACGCCGTATGCGCGACTCGCTGCGGTTTTGAATTGTGGAACCTGGACTCCGAAGAACCCCAATGGAGGCTGGGGCTACCGTCATATCGCCGGGAAACATGGCGGGGAGTGGAAGCAACTGGCCGCGCAAGTGGCATTTAACACGAACTGGCGGGATATTGCAGACTTCGCGATCAATGACGGTTTGACTAACATCTATTCGGGTGCAAAAAATCCTGCCAACAACACCTTCCGCTACAAAGGTAAAATCGAACTAAAACGGTATGACGGACGAACTATAAAGACGTACTACACCACCGTCGCTGTCGACCAAAGAGATCGCCGCATCATTACCGCCTACTACCGGAGCAAAAATAGGGGTCTAACTGCGTGACTTTTCAGGCAAAGCGGAGCAATTCAAGTACCAACTTTCGGGGCTTGGTGAGGTCTCAATAGTTCCTCTGGTTCCAGAGGGATACGTATTTTCGCGATATAAGGACTCCCAAGAGCTATACGCATTCGACTGCCCTTTTGAAGAAGTCCTGAAACACGCAGTTCAATCCGGTGGAGAAGATCTCTGGCCTGATATGGATCCGCTTGAAGCGCAATTGGCTCTTTTCTCAGTGCATGTCATGGAAACGATCGATACAGCTCCGGATGAGGCGCACATTTTGAGCTTTGGCGACCGGGGGCTTGAAGCCGTTAAGGGCAAGTTACCGGCGGCAGCAATTGGTGAAGATTAGAAAATTGAGTGACCATGATGCAGATCTCTGTGTAGTCCCCAGAAGCATGTGTCGTCGTTACCAGGCCTGAAATGCCCGGTTCCCGCACGGGAGCCGGGCTTTCCCGCATCCTGCGGATATGGCTGAGACCTAATTACTAAACGGAAACAGTCTCACCTAGATCTTGCAAATCCTCACCAGACTCGCCTTCCGATCCGTCAGGATACCCTGACCCAAGGGCCTTCAGGGTTGTTCGATCCGGATTTGAATGACCTGGATTTGGCTGTGGAATTGATGATCCGACCTGCGCCGATTGCTGATGCGGCGTGGCCCTACGTGTTTCTTACGTTTGGCTTACGTTTCGCTTACGTGCTTAGAACGGAGAAAGAGCGCGCAAGAGATTCAAATACGCCTAAGTGTGTGATCCTAGAAACAGCGTGTAAACGCAAGAAAACCCGCCCTAGCCAGCCTTTTTAGGCTAGTTCGGAGCGGGTCTTATTTTGGTGGGCCCTACCGGGATCGAACCGATGACATTCACGGTGTAAACGTGACGCTCTACCAGCTGAGCTAAAGGCCCTTACCATGTTCGCTTTTGCAAGCCAACGAGGAATAACTCTACACAGGTATCTGCACACAGGCAAATCGAGGAGCCTGTTTTTCCAGTGAACCAGAACACAGTTACCATCGGCAGGCTAAGCGCTGCGCTCCACCGCCGCCTTATAGTCTTCGACACTTCTTGGCTGAGTCATCTCGCTGCGGAAAATATCGCGCACCTCACCGTCGACCAGGTACAGCGACAGCCTCGTTGCGACCCCGCGTTCGTGATCGAAGGCGTCGACCTGTTGGGCCACTGCCCCGTGTGGCCAGAAGTCGGCCAGCAGCTCGAATTGAAGGTCGAGGGACTGCGCGTAATTGCGCAGGGTGAACTTATGGTCCACTGAAATGGCAACGATGCGCACCTGATGCCGCTCGAAGAATTCGTAGTGCTCTTGGAGTGTCGCCAGTTCCGACCCGCATACCCGTGAAAACGCCCATGGATAAAAGACAACCAGCACCCGGCCTTTGGACAGCCCGGTACTGGTTATCGTTTCGCCGTACTGATTTTCCAGCGAGAAGTCGAACAGGCGTAAACCTGCTTGGATCATTAGTTCTTCTTACGCGGGGCGAGGCGGATTGCGGACCAATCCTCCGAGACACCTTCACTAGTAGTTACGTGCAGTCCTGCAGATGGGGCCTCCTGCTGGATCAGGGATGGCGATACATGTCCCTCGCGGCCCTGCTTCGGGGTGAGCAGCCAAACGACACCCTTCTCATCCAAGCAGTTCAGTGCGTCCATCAATGCGTCAACAAGATCTCCATCGCCGTCACGCCACCAGTAGATGACTGCGTCGACAACGTCATGGTCCTCTTCGGTGAGCAGCTCTGAACCAATCAGGTCCTCAATCGAATCGCGCAGATCGTAGTCCACGTCATCGTCATAACCCAGTTCCTGAATAAGGTCTTCATTAGCGAAGCCCAATTTTTTGGCGGGCTCCAAGTTTGCCGATACGGCGTCGCTCACTTCATTCCTCCTGCTGGTGCAAAGCGTTACTACCAACGAAACACGGTTTTGCTGTTCCATTCAAGCGCTGCAGCGATAACACGCCGAACAAATATAACCCAGATTCCAGTGACCCACACCATAATGACATGAGCATAAAGAAGATAGCCACCATACACAGTTGCGTAAGTCACTTTAAATGTCTGCTTTAAACCGGTTTTTGCTCGAAATCTCGACTCCAAAGATGATCTTTTGACACTAGAGTTGCATATGAACCGGCAGTGCACATCATTCCAGTGTTACTGCACCCGTTGTCCCAATACCGGTGCACCGCAGCGCAAAACTGCACAGCGTCGGAGCCGCAATTCAATCAAGGAGCTTCAGTGGCTGTAGAGGAACACATCTCCCAGATCCGTAGCGGGTTGACTTACCAGCTGTCCGATCGGGATCCTGAGGAAACTCAGGAATGGATGGACTCGTTTGACTCCCTCGTAGAAACCCAGGGCACCGAGCGTGCCCAGTTCATTATCCGTTCGCTGCTGCAGCGCGCAGGTGCCAAGTCCGTGGGCGTGCCGCACGTGACCACCACCGACTACGTGAACACCATTCCTGTAGACCAGGAACCAGAATTCCCAGGCGATGAGGCCATCGAGCGCCGCTACCGCGCCTTCATGCGCTGGAATGCCGCCATCATGGTGCACCGCGCGCAGAACCCTAATATCGGCGTTGGCGGACACATCTCCACCTACGCTGGTGCGGCGACCCTGTATGAAGTAGGTTTCAACCACTTCTTCCGCGGCAAGGACCACCCAGGCGGCGGCGACCAGGTCTTCTTCCAGGGCCACGCTTCGCCGGGCATGTACGCCCGCGCCTTCCTCGAAGGCCGCCTGTCCGAGGAGGACATGGACGGGTTCCGCCAGGAGAAGTCGAAGGAAGGCCACGCGCTTCCTTCCTATCCGCACCCGCGCTCCCTGCCTGACTTCTGGGAATTCCCGACCGTGTCGATGGGCATCGGCCCGGCCAACGCCATCTACCAGGCGCAGCTGAACCGCTACCTGCACAACCGCGGCATCAAGGACACCTCGGACCAGCAGGTCTGGGCCTTCCTGGGCGATGGCGAAATGGACGAGCCGGAGTCGCGCGGCTTCCTGCAGCTGGCCGCTAACGAGAAGCTGGACAACCTGAACTTCGTCATCAACTGCAACCTGCAGCGCCTCGATGGCCCGGTTCGCGGCAACGGCAAGATCATGCAGGAACTGGAAGCCTTCTTCCGCGGTGCCGGCTGGAACGTCATCAAGGTCGCTTGGGGCCGCGAGTGGGATGCCCTGCTCGAAGCAGACAAGACCAACGCCCTGGTTGACATCATGAACCAGACCCCGGATGGCGACTACCAGACCTACAAGGCCGAGTCCGGCGCGTTCGTCCGCGAGCACTTCTTCGGCCAGCGTCCGGAAACCAAGGAATTGGTTGCCGACATGACCGACGACGAGATCTGGAACCTGAAGCGCGGCGGCCACGACTACCACAAGGTCTACGCCGCCTACAAGGCTGCCGTGGAGTTCAAGGGCAAGCCGACCGTCATCCTGGCGAAGACCGTCAAGGGCTACGGCCTGGGTTCGCACTTCGAGGCTCGCAACGCGACCCACCAGATGAAGAAGCTGACCATGGAAGACTTGAAGAAGTTCCGTGATCACCTGCGCATCCCGATCACCGACGAGCAGCTCGAAGCCGACCTGTACGCTCCTCCGTACTACCGCCCAGCCGAGGATTCGGCCGAGTACAAGTACATGATGGAGCGCCGCGCTGCCCTGGGCGGTTCGGTGCCTACCCGCCGCCAGGAAACCTCGAAGAAGCTGGCCCTGCCAGACGAAAAGACCTACGCGATCGCGAAGCGCGGTTCGGGCAAGCAGCAGGCGGCCACCACCATGGCCTTCGTTCGCCTGCTCAAGGACCTGATGCGCGACAAGGAATTCGGCCACCGCATCGTGCCGATCGTTCCGGATGAGTCCCGCACCTTCGGCATGGACTCGTTCTTCCCGACCGCGAAGATCTACAACCCAGGTGGCCAGAACTACCTGTCCGTGGACCGCGACCTGGTGCTGGCCTACAAGGAATCCCCTCAGGGCCAGCTGATCCACCCGGGCATCAACGAGGCCGGCGCCGTCGCCGCGTTCACCGCTGCCGGCACCAGCTACTCGACCCACGACGAGCCGCTGATCCCGATCTACGTGTTCTACTCGATGTTCGGCTTCCAGCGCACCGGCGACCAGTTCTGGGCCGCCGGGGACCAGATGACCCGTGGCTTTATCATCGGCGCTACCGCCGGCCGCACCACCCTGACCGGCGAGGGCCTGCAGCACGCCGACGGCCACTCGCCGATCCTGGCCTCGACCAACCCATCGGTGATAACCTACGATCCTGCCTACGGCTACGAAATCGGCCACATCATGCGTTCCGGCCTGGAGCGCATGTACGGCGGAACCCACGCCGATCCGAACGTGATGTACTACCTGACCGTCTACAACGAACCGATCAGCCAGCCAGCTGAGCCGGAGAACGTCGACGTCGAAGGCATCATCAAGGGCATCCACCTGCTCAAGGAAGCTACCACCGACGGCCCGCGCGCACAGCTGCTGGCCTCGGGCGTAGCCGTGCCATGGGCACTGGAAGCGCAGTCCATCCTGGCCGAGGAGTGGGGCGTTTCGGCCGATGTCTGGTCGGTCACCTCGTGGAACGAACTGGCTCGCGACGGCCAGCGCGCCGACGCCGAGGTGCTCGTGGATCCGTCGAAGCCGCGCCGCACCCCGTACGTGACCTCGAAGCTGGAGTCCACCCCGGGCCCGGTCATCGCGACCACCGACTACATGCGCGCCGTTCCTGAGCAGCTGCGCCCATACGTGCCAGGCGAGTTCCACACCCTGGGCGCTGACGGCTTCGGCTTCTCGGACACCCGTGCGGCAGCCCGCCGCTTCTTCAAGATCGATGCGCACTCGCTGGTCGTGCAGACCTTGCAGTCGCTGGTTGAGCGTGGCGAAATCCCTGCGGACACCGCAGTGAAGGCGCACGCAAAGTACGATCTGAACAACCCGAATGCCGGCAAGTCCGGCAACGCTGGCGGCGACGCCTAGCATCCGGGTTCCCGGCGCTGGACTAGCATCTGGCACCGGCCCGGCCGGCCGCCCGGCAACGAGGATTCTTCGTTGCCGGGCGGCCGGTTCATTTAACCCCGGCTTCACTTGCAGTGCCGGGCACGGGAGCGGAAAAGAAACTAAGCTGGAAACCATGAGTCCTGACATGGATGCCGCCGCAGCTCCGAAGAACCGTCCCAGCCGATCCCAGGCACCCAGCAGTGAAACGCTCAAGCGACTCAAGAGCCATATCGGCGTGCTGTCCACCGCAGCACTGAAATACCTGGACCAGCAGCTGCCCTGGTACCGCTCGCTGGCGCCCAACGAGCGCGCCGCCCTGGGACTCATCGCCCAGAAGGGCATCTCCACGTTCGTGACCTGGTACGAAGACCCTTCCTCCACCCCTTCCTGGGTGGTCACCGATGTCTTTGGCGCCGCCCCCACGGAGCTGACCAGGTCCATCTCCCTGCAGAAGGCCCTGGGCCTGCTGCGCACCATTGTGGAAGTGGTCGAATCCCAGGTGCCGGACATCGCCGCCGAACACGAGCAGGCAGCCCTCCGCGAAGCCGTGCTGCGCTATTCTCGCGAGGTCGCCTTTGCCGCCGCCGATGTCTACGCCCGCGCCGCGGAAACCCGCGGGGCATGGGACTCGCGCTTGGAGGCGCATGTGGTCGACGCGGTGCTGCACGGCGAAGCCCACGACTCGCTCTCCTCGCGCATTGCCGCCATCGGCTGGAAGTCGCAGAAGAACATCCGCATCCTGGTCGGAACCACCCCTTCGTCCAACCCGGCAACCTTCGTCTCGGCGCTGCGCCGCATGGCCATCCGCTACTCGCGCGACTCCCTGGTGGGCGTGCTTGGCGACCGCTCGGTGCTGATGCTCTCGGACACCAAATTCGAGGAAGCCGACCTGAGCCGGCTGACCCGGTTCTTCGGTCCCGGCCCGCTGGTCTACTCCCCTCTGGCCCCGACGGTCAAGGAAATGCACCACGCCGCGGCCACGGCCGTGGCCGGATTCAGTGCCGCCAGGGCTTGGCCGCAGGCACCGAATCCAGTCAGTGCCGATGACTTGTGGCCAGAACGCGCCTGCAACGGCGACGAGCTGGCCCGCACGGCACTGGTGGAGCAGGTCTATCTGCCGCTGCAGCAGGCATCCAACGGCCTGGCTGAAACGCTCTCCAGCTACTTGGCCCTCGGCCACTCGCTGGAAGGCACCGCCCGCGAGCTGTTCGTCCATGCGAACACGGTGCGCTACCGGCTCAAGCGGGTCAGCGAAGTCACCGGCTGGGATCCGCTGGTTCCCCGCGATGCCTTCGTGCTGCAAACCGCATTGCTTTTCGGCCGGCTCCACGAATCGAACTTGTAGGCTTCAGCCAAAGAACGCCGGGCAGCCATGACGGATATTTCCGTGTTGATCGCGCATTACCGCGGAATTCAGCTTCTGGATACGCTAGGCTTTTGTGGAGATCCTACAAACAGTCACCTCGAGCTTGGTACTCAAAAGAAGCGCCAAAAGCTCCCAACATTTGGAAAGCTGTAAGAGTGTTAGCAATCGTTTGCCCCGGACAGGGCTCCCAGACCCCAGGTTTCCTTACCGAATGGCTCGACGTCGATGGCGTTGCCGAGCATCTGCAGGCGCTCAGCTCGATCACCGAGCGCGACCTCACCGCCCACGGCACCACCTCCGATGAAGAGACCATCAAGGACACTGCCGTCGCCCAGCCGCTGATCGTCGCCGCTGGCCTGGTCACCGCGCGTGCGCTCTTCGGCGAATCGCTTCCAGCCGGTGCCATCGTTGCCGGTCACTCCGTTGGCGAGATCACCGCTTCGGCATTGGCCGGCGCGCTCGACGAGGCTGACGCCATGAATTTCGTGAAGGTGCGCGCCAACGCCATGGCCGAGGCCGCAGCCGCCACCCCGACCGGCATGGCCGCCGTGCTCGGCGGAGATCCCGAGGAAGTCCTGGCCAAGCTCGACGAGCTGGGACTGACCCCTGCCAATGCCAACGGCGGCGGCCAGACCGTGGCCGCAGGCACCCTGGAGCAGCTCGCTGCCCTGGGCGAGAACCCGCCAGCCAAGGCGCGCGTGATCCCGTTGAAGGTTGCCGGCGCATTCCACACCGCGCACATGCAGCCAGCAGTCGGCACCCTGCAGGAACTGGCCGATACCATCACCCCGAAGAACCCTTCGGCATCGCTGCTCTCGAACTTCGATGGCCAGGCCGTAGCCGATGGCCAGGCAAATCTCGATTCTCTGGTCGCCCAGGTCTCCCGCCCGGTCCGTTGGGACCTGTGCATGCAGACCCTGGCCGAGGCTGGCGTCACCGGCGTGCTGGAACTGGCACCGGCCGGAACCCTGGTTGGCTTGGCCCGCCGCGGCCTGAAGGGCGTGAAGACCCTGGCAGTGAAGAGCCCCGCGGATCTGGAAGCAGCCAAGGCGTTTATCGCCGAGCACACCGCCAACTAGGCTGGTGCGCGATTCGAAGATTGTGCTCGCCGGTAACGTCATGTTGCCTGCCCCGAGCCCATCTCTGGCCTAAGCTTTAAACCGACGAAACCTGCCACGCATCGCTGATGCACCAGCAAAGTTTCATTAAGCCGGCTGGAACCGGCTTCTGGAAACAGGATCCGGACCCAGCCACAAAAATGACCGGAGTCCTCCGGCTAAGAAGAAAAGGAGCCATCCATGGCTAGCAACGAAGAAATCCTGGCGGGCCTCGCCGAAATCGTCAACTCCGAGACCGGCCTGGACGAAGCAGACGTGCAGCTGGACAAGTCCTTCACCGAGGACCTGGACATCGACTCGATCTCGATGATGACCATCGTCGTTGAGGCCGAGGAAAAGTTCGAGGTCAAGATCCCTGACGAAGAGGTCAAGAACCTGAAGACCGTCGGCGACGCCGTCAACTTCATCGCTGCGGCACAGGCCTAAGCTTCCTGGCGTTCATCGCCACACCGTTGCGCGGGCAAGCCGCGCACGCGGGCCGGTACGTCAAGCCGGCCCCCTGAATTTCCAAGCACAGTTCTTATTCGCACAGTAGAGAGTTTGATGATGGCGCGCAAAGTAGTGATCACCGGTCTCGGAGCCACCACCCCAATCGGCGGCGATGTCCCCACCCTATGGGAAAACGCCCTGAAGGGCGTCTCCGGTGCCGCACCCCTGGAAGACGACTGGGTCAAGGAATACGACCTGCCGGTCACCTTCGCCGCCCGCGCTGCTGTGCAGCCGACCGAGGTGCTGACCCGCCCGGAGACCAAGCGCATGGACCCATCAACCCAGTTCGCTGTAGTAGCGGCCCGCGAAGCCTGGGCCGATTCCGGTCTGGTCAAGGAAGAGATGGACCAGAACAAGCTGGCCGTAGCCTTCGCTACGGGCATCGGCGGTGTCTGGACCCTACTCAACGCCTGGGACACCCTGCGTGAAAAGGGCCCGCGCCGCGTGCTGCCGATGACCGTGCCAATGCTGATGCCCAATGGCCCTGCCGCTGCCGTCTCGCTGGATCTCGGTGCTGCCGGTGGCGCGCACACCCCGGTGTCGGCGTGCGCTTCGGGTACCGAGGCGATGCACGTAGGCCTGGATCTGATCCGATCGGGCAAGGCCGATGTCGTCATGGTCGGTGGCGCGGAAGCCGCGATCCATCCGATGCCGCTGGCCGCCTTTTCGTCCATGCACGCGCTCTCCCGCCGCAACGACGATCCAGCCAAGGCTTCGCGCCCCTATGATGTCGACCGCGATGGCTTCGTCATGGGCGAAGGCGCCGGTGCACTGGTGCTGGAGGCCGAAGAGCATGCCATCGCCCGCGGCGCCCGCATCTACGCCGAACTGGCAGGTTCCTCGGTGACCTCCGATGCGCACCACATCACCGCTCCGGATCCGGATGGCCTGGGCGCGACCCGTGCGCTGAAGGCCGCCATGTTCGACGGCCGCATCCAGCCAGAGGACGTCGTTCACGTCAACGCCCACGCAACCTCCACTCCGGTCGGTGACAAGCCGGAATACACTGCGCTGAAGAGCGCCCTGGGTGATCAGCTCGACAACGTCTGGGTTTCGGCGACCAAGTCGCAGATGGGCCACCTGCTGGGTGCCTCGGGCGCTGTGGAGTCCGTGCTGTGCGCACTGGCCGTCTACAACCGCAAGGCCCCGGTGACCATCAACCTGGACAATCAGGATCCGGAGATCCCCTTGAAGGTCGTTACCGGCGAGCCAGCGCAGCTGCCAGCCGAAGGCACCATCGTTGCTCTGAACAACTCGTTCGGCTTCGGCGGCCACAACGCTGTCGTAGCCATCCGCAGCGTCTAATCGCTTCGGCAGCAACACGAACGCACACCACTGGGTTGGCTGGAGGAAATCCTTCCGCCAACCCAGTGGCTTTTAACCTGGGAGGAATTGGCGGGCAGCCATTGCTTCGATCCTTACGTGTTGGTTAGGCTCAAGTACCGCTTCGAATCGGAGGCACCTGACGGTACTTGGCCTAGAGCAAAGGATCCTTTCCCATGCGCACCCTGATTGCCACTTCTTTCGTATCCCTGGATGGCGTCGTCGAGGCGCCGGGCGGTGAACCGGGCTACCGCAATTCAGGCTGGACGGTGGATTCGGTCGACTTCGACCCGGCCGCCTATGAGCTGAAGGGCACCGAGCAAGCCGAGGCCAGCGCGATGCTCTTGGGCCGGCACAGTTACGAGTCGTTCTCTGCGGTATGGCCGTCAATGACCGAGGAATTTCCGCAGTACAACGCGATGCCCAAGTTCGTGCTGTCCACGACCTTGCGGGAGAAGGACCTGGCCACGAACTGGGGCGAGACCACCATCTTGCGTTCGGTAGCCGATGTAGCGCGGCTTCGAGCCGGCGACGGCGGACCAATCAGCATCCATGGTTCCGCGACGATGGTCCACTCCCTGCAGGAGCATCAGCTCATCGACCAATACAACCTGCTGGTCTTCCCGGTCTTGCTCGGTGCCGGCAAGCGCCTGTTCAGCGACACAAGCCTGGATGCGCAGAAGCTGAAGCTCGTCGATTCCCAGGTGTACTCCAACGGGATCCAGAAGAACATATTCAAGGTCCATCGCTAGAGGATCCTAGCCAGCCACTGGCAGATAGGACCGGGTAATTAATTCCAGGTAGTGCCCGGAAGGGTCAAGCAGATAGATGCCCCTGCCACCATGGTCCCGATTGATCCGCCCTGCCAGCTGCCGTTGCGGGTCTGCCCAGTGCTCGATTTCCCGCTTGCAGACCGTGGCGTACGCACGATCGAAATGCTCATCATCAAGCAGGTAGGCGTAATGCTGCGGCGGGAAGTCGATCGGCGGTGAGGCGAACTGCAGCAGGACGCCATGGGCCAGGCTGATGTTGGCAAATGGTCCCCAGCCCGGTTCCTCGCGTGCTTCGAGCAGATCCAGGTAGAACTTCGCCATGCGCTGCGGGTCCAGTGAAGCGATGATGGTGTGGTTGAACTGTGCGGTCATTCTCTCCCTTTCGTGTATCAGAGTGCTGTTCATTGGTTGAATGCAACTGGCACGGGAGGTCCGCGAATCAGGGAACGACCAGATAGCCGTTCCGGGAGTGGCCTGCAACGGCCTGGCTGGTCTTCATCGCCACCGAGCATAGCACTGGCAAGCGACGCGACGCCACAATCGCAGTTCTAATGGCAAGAAGTGGGATCCCCGGCATGGGATCCCACTTCTTTGTTGGTAACAACCCCGCACCAACGGGGTTATTTCTGAGTCAACTATGAAAAGTCACCCAGAGACTAATTAACCAGTCGTTATACCACCTGGTTGAGCCACCGTACAGGCGCATCTTCGCCCGCGTGACGGAAGGGTTCAAGTTCTTCATCCCAGGGCTCGCCAAGGGCGATGGACATTTCCTGGTAGAACACCGATGGGTTGCCGTCGCCTTTTTCATAGGCCCAGCGGATGCGTTCTTCACTGACCATGACATTGCCAGCGCAATCGACAGTGGCGTGGAAGATACCGAGGTCAGGGGTCACGGACCAGCGGCTTCCGTCAGCCCCCGGGCTCGGGTCTTCGGTGATTTCGAATCGAAGGTGCTGCCAGCCGTGCATTTCGCTGGTCAGCAAGGCGCCGGTACCTTGGGTACCAACCCACTCGATTTCGGCGCGACAAAATCCGGGTGCGACGTGCTGTTCGGTCCACTCCATCTTTACTGGAGTGCCGAGCACGGACCCGATTGCCCATTCCAGATGTGGGCATAGCGCTGCAGGGGCGGAATGAATATAAATCACGCCTCTGGTCATCGATGCAGACATGCCATCCTCCGTTGCGGTGTTGATCGTCTTCCCCTACGTCAACATCGTTCCGGTGCCATCGCCGCCGATACTTCCATTTTGCCTGATGATGAGGGCTTTCGCCACCCAGAAAGGCCATTTTCGCGGATTCATGCCAAATAGTCAGGCTCGCGGATGGGCTTGGCGATAGCTTTGCCTCAGCCGATCGACCGAAACATGCGTATAGAGCTGGGTCGTTGCCAGTGAAGCGTGTCCGAGGAACTCCTGGACAGCACGCAAATCAGCCCCGCCATCAAGCAGATGGGTGGCCACGGTGTGGCGTAACGCGTGCGGACCGCTAGCAGCGGTATCCCCCAGCGATTCCAGCGCCTTGGAAATGACTTCTCGCGCTTGGCGCACGTTCAAGCGCGCACCGCGCACGCCGACAAGCAATGCCCCCTTGGCCTCCTGCCGGGCCAAGACCTTGCGATGCGAGCGGATCCACGCGATGATCACGCGCTCTGCAGGCTTGCCGAAAGGAACAACCCGTTCCTTATTTCCCTTGCCAAGAACCTTCAGGGTACGTCGTTCGAAGTCGATGTCGCCCACGTCCAGGGCCACGAGCTCGCTGATGCGCAATCCGGACGCGTATAGCAGCTCCGCGATGACCTTGTCGCGTGCCGCTACCGCCTGGCTCCTGGCATCCGGGCCTGATTCCGCTGCGCTTTCGCTATCGCCTGCGCCGGCAGTCACCTCAGTTTTTTCGGAGAGCAGGCGATCGATCTGGCTTGGCTGCAAAACGTGCGGAAGCCGCCGCTCCTTCTTGGGCGCGGCCAGCCGCAAAGCGGGGTCGGTGTCGATCAATTGGTGCTTCAGCGCCCATGCGAAGAAATTCTTCACCGCAGAGATCCGCCGGGCCAAGGTAGTTCGGGAAACCTGCGCTTCGTGAAGCTGGGCCAACCAGTCGCGGAGCATCTCGACCGTAATCTGCTTGAGGCTCGGATCCTGGGACTGGTGCTGCAGGAACTGGCCAAGGTTGCGCAAGTCCACGTCGTAGGCTCGCAGAGTATTAGCGCTTCGGCCGCGTTCGCGTTGCAGGTACTCCAGGTAATCCGCAACCGGCTCGGCGAACTTTGCCGACAGCGCAGTGCTGGTGTGCGTCGTTGGTTCTTGCTTCATCACTATTGAGAATACCCCCAGCTGCTTCTCCGGCTAGTTCTGGCGCACCAGCTTCCAGGTCAAGCCATCGGTAGCGGCCATGTCCAGCGACTCCAACCGGTTGATGGCCCGGAGCGTCTTGATCAGTGGCACGCCACTGCGCGCCGAGATTTCATCGACCAGCATCCCTTTGGCGAAGGACATCGTATCGTACACCATGCCTTCATCTTTGCTCAGGTTGTCAGTAAGGCGCGGCTGGGCTTTGGAACTGGGCGACTCTGTTTGGCGATGCTGGCCCAGCAGGCCCAGTGCGTCTTGCGGACTGGCAAGCAACGCCGCACTGCCCTCCGCAATCAAGCGATGGCATCCTGCCGAGTTGGGAGCGAAAACACTGCCTGGAACAGCTGCAACATCGCGTCCGAGCTCGACCGCATGGCTGGCGGTGTTCAGCGCACCGGAACGGTGGCGCGCTTCGCTGATGATGACAAGCCTGCTCAATGCGGCGATCAGCCGGTTGCGGTTCAGGAAGCGGAAGCGAGCGGATGTGGTCCCGGGCGGCACCTCGGATATCAGTACGCCGCGGGCAATAATCTGGTTCAACAGATGGCTGTTGCCCGAAGGGTAAAGCCGATCGATGCCACCAGCCATAACGGTGATCGTTGGCGGACCCGGGTACTGCCAATCCTCCACGCTCAGCGCTGCACGGTGCGCGCTGGCATCAATGCCGTAGGCGCCGCCCGAGACGACGGTATACCCACTCAATGCCAATGTCCGGCCAAGATCAAAGGTGACTTGATCACCGTAGTCGCTGGCGTCGCGTGAGCCGACGATGGAAACGTTGCTGGCCAGTTCTTGGCCTTCAAGCAGCTGGGGGTTTGCCGATCGCCACCATAGGCACAGCGGACGACCGAGATTCAGGTCGGCTAGCTGACGTGGCCAGGCGGCATCGGTGGGGATCAGCAATCCCCCACCAACCCGAGCGGCGGCATCCAGGGCGCCCACCGGGTTGCTCAGCGGCAGGCGTTTCCGCCATCGGGTCAGCGCCACTTTCAGGTCTTGCGCGGAATCCCCGGAAGGGTGGAATCCCAGGATTCCGTCCACTGGAAGCTTGAGCGCAGACGGATAGAAATCCTCTCGCTGGATCAAGCGCAGCAACTCCTGTGTGCTCATGAGTTCCAGCAAGGCCGTGGCCACGTAGTCGTTGGGCTCTATGAGCTGGTTCAAGTGAGCATAGACCCGACGCTCCTGGGAGCTTGGGGTCACCGATCCCCCGGCAGTGTTCGTATTACTGGAAGTCATGACCTTACCTAGCTGCTTTCCAAGTTCTGGCGGAGATGACCGGCGATGGCCAAATCGTCCGCGGTCGGTGCTGTGTGTTCCTGCTGATCTGCCACAGTCCACGCGACCCTCAAGAGGCGGTGGATTGCCCGGGCAGAGAGCCCGCGCCGCGTGGCAAGCTGCTCAAGCGCCGCCCGCGTCCTGGCCGGGTAGTCCAGCTCATTCTTGAGGATTTGCGTTGGAATCTGCGCGTTGCAGGCAATTGAGAACTTTCCCAGCCGAGCCTGGCTGCGTGCTCGGGTGGCCACGACTCGTTCACGAACCTGAGCACTGGATTCGTTCGGTGCCGAGTTCAGCAGCTGGGCTTGCGGAACCGGGTTGACCCTGACCTGCAGATCGACACGGTCGAGAATCGGTCCCGAGAGCCGGGCGAAGTAGCGCCGGCGAGCCATGGGAGTGCAGGTGCATCCGGTACCGGTTCCGAAATTCTTTCCGCAGGGACACGGGTTGGAGGCCATGATGAGTTGGAAACGGGCCGGAAGACGCTGGTGCCCTCGGATCCGCGCAAGGTTGATATACCCTTCTTCGATCGGTTGGCGCAGCGCATCGAGTACGCCTGTATGGAATTGCGCTGCTTCATCGAGGAACAGGATTCCGTGGTGGGCGCGCGTAATGGCGCCGGGAATCAGTTGTGCTGTTCCACCGCCAATCAGCGCTGATCGGGATGCGGTGTGGTGCGGTGCGACAAAAGGCGGCGTGCGTTGCAACTGGTCCAGTTCACCGGCACCTCCCCGGGTAATGGAATGCACCGCTGTGGCTTCGAGAGCCTGGAGATCATCCAAGGGCGGCATAATTGTCGGCAGGCATTTGGCCAGCATGGTTTTTCCGGCGCCGGCCGGCCCAACCATGATCAGGTGGTGTCCCCCGGCCGCTGCCAATTCCAGTGCGAGCCGTGCTTCCTGTTGCCCGTTGACCAGACCCAGATCCACCTCGTCGGCAGCGGCTCCGACGGCATGCCCACCAGTTTGGTTAGCTGATTGCGGTGGCCGGTGGCGCAGGTAGGTAGTAATTTGATCCTTTGCCGCTCCACAGAACGCCATGACCTGCCCGAGGTGGCGCAGCGCAATGACCTCTACGCCACCCACCAGTCGGGCTTCTGCTCCGTTCTCTTCGGCCACGATCACCTGGTCAAGTCCATGGGCGCGAGCCAATTGCACGGCTGGCAGCACCCCAGGTACCGGCCTCAAGGTGCCATCCAGGCCGAGTTCTGCCATGTACAGGGTGCTTGCTGAAGCGAACAGTTGCTGATCAGCGGCCAAGGCGGCAATGACGATGGCAAGGTCAAAAGCTGACCCGTATTTCGGCAGCGTGGCCGGGGATAAATTGACCGTCAGCTTTCGGTTGGCTAGTGGGATTCCTGAATTCCGTGCCGCTGCCTTGATCCGTTCGCGGGCCTCGCTCAAGGATGCGTCGGGCAGACCCAGCAGGACGAATCCCGGGATGCCGTTGCCCAGGTCGGCTTCGACTTCCACCAAGGAAGCGCTGACCCCGTGCAGGGCCACGGCACTGGTTCGAGCGGTACTCATGAGTGCACATTTTCATGCAGGTTGCAGTCGAATCCGGTCGCCGTCGCGTAGACCTCGACGACATCCACGCGAAGTTCGGGCAGAAACAGGCGATGGGATCGGGCCCAGAAGAGAAGCAGCTTGTTGAGCCGGCGAAACTTGGCCGGGGTGATCGCGTCGAAGCCGGAACCGAAGCGTTGCGACGACCGCGTTTTAACCTCGACAGCCACGATCTGGCCATTTCCAGCCCGCGCTACCAGGTCCAGCTCCCCTGCCGGGCATCGCCAATTGCGATCGAGGATTTCGTAGTGCTGTCCTGCGAGAAATGCGGCGGCGGCTCGTTCCCCGTCGGCACCTAGCCGTTGTTTCTCGGTCTGCATGCTTGCTCCTCGATGTCTATGATCCGTTATGGAAACATCGTCGGAGATTCATAAGCCACGGCAGCAGCACGCGCCGCGGAATGTGGATATCTCGTTGCCAACGAGAAAGCCAGCCCTGTTCTGGAAACAGAGCCGGCTCTCGGATACCTATGCAGCTTGAGCTAGTTGCCCAGTCCGTCCTTCGGAATCTGGAATTCGTCGGGGTTGAGTTCTTCGACGTTGACATCCTTGAACGTCAGCACCTTGACGGACTTCACGAAGCGGCCTTGGCGGTAGATGTCCCAAACCCACGCGTCGGTGAGGTTCAGCTCGAAGTACACTTCCCCGGCATTGGACAGGGTCTTCACGTCCACCTGGTTGGCGAGGTAGAAGCGGCGTTCGGTCTCGACCACGTAATTGAACAGCCCCACCACGGTCTTATACTCGCGGTACAGCTGCAGTTCCATGTCGGACTCGTAGTTTTCCAGGTCGTCGGCAGCCATCACTTTGCTTTCTTTGTCGTGGCTTCACCTTGGGCCTGATCAGCGCCCGAAGTCAAGTTCCAGCTCTTTCGGTGGTAGTTGCAGGGACCCTGTACGACAATCGCGGCACGATGCGCTGCGGTGGCATAGCCCTTGTTGATCTCCCAACCGAAGTACGGATGCTCCGTGGCCAGGCCTACCATGATGCCGTCGCGTTCGACCTTGGCCAGTATGGATGCACCGGCGATAGCCTGGCAGGTCATGTCCCCCTTCACGATGGTAGCCACGGGGATATGCAGGCCGACGGGCTCGCGGTCATCGGCCAGGATATCGAACAGGTCCGGTTCGGGCGCGGTCAGCCAGTCGTAGCTGCCATCCAGAAGCGCCGCTTCAGGCTGGACGGCGCACTGCGCCATGGCCCGTGATCCGGCCAGGCGCAGTGCACCGGTGACACCGAGCGCGTCGATTTCAGCTGCCGAGGCATGCCCCACGCCATAGCCGACGGCCCATTGGCGCACTGGGTCAACCAGTGCCATCCGGGTGTCCGGGCTCAGGAGCTTGGAATCGCGCAGTTCAGGGAATTCGGTGACTTGCTGGATATCGATCACTGTCATTCCGACGGTAATCGGACCAGCCAGCGCGCCGCGTCCCACCTCATCGACTGCGGCGATGTAGCGGACGCCATGTCTGGCGGCCAGGGCGCGCTCGTGTTCGAGTGTGGTTGCCTTGCTCTTGGAATCAGCCATGTGCAGGTACCCTACTCAGCCACTGGGTGCGGGACATCGGAGAAGACTTCTTCATGGGAGTCGATGGTGCCCCAGCGCGAAGTAGGCCACGAGATCACCGAAGCTCGGCCCTGGACGGATTCGATGTCGACGAAGCCGCCTTGGCGGTCGGCGTGGAAGCGGGAATCCGCGCTGGCTGCACGGTGATCGCCCATCACCCAGAGCTTTCCTTCTGGGACGGTCACCTTGAATTCCATATCTGATGGGCTGTCTCCGTCGTAGATGTACGGCTCGTCGATGGGCTCGCCATTGATTGTGATGGCACCTTCTGCGGTGCAGCATTCCACGGTGTCACCGGGCATGCCGATGATGCGCTTGACCAGGTACTGCTCGTCGGCCGCGGGAAGCACGCCGACAAAGGAAAGCACGTTCTGGAATGCGGTGGGGTACTCGGTCAGCGGCGGCAGCCACTCCTGGTCATCTCGGAATACGACGACATCTCCGCGTTCCAGGTCGAAAGGACCGGGAACCATGAGGTTGGCGAAAATCCTGTCGTCGACCTCGAGAGTATGCTCCATGGAGCCGGATGGAATGTAGTAGGCACGGAAAAAGAAGGTCTTGATCACGAATGAGAGCAGTAGCGCGATCGCGATAATGATGACAATCTCGCGAACGAAGCGCCATAGTTTGTAAAGTGGTCCCCGGCTTCGAGGAGTCTCTGCTGATGCTGCACTCACGATTCGATTAGTGCCTTCCATTGTCGCGTGTTATCCCCATCTTACGTGCCGTATCAGGCGCAACGTATCATTGCACGGCTACGGCCAGTTGCTCCGGAACGCGCCAACGGCCAGTCCCGGCGAAGGGACTGGCCGTTGGCGCGACCGTGAAAGCGGAGTCTGGGCTACTGGGTGGCTGCTGGCGTCATGATGCCGCCGCTCTCCTTGAAGTCCACAGGGATTTCGCCGATGGGCTTCTCATCGTCGATCAGCTTTTCGACAGCTTCGAGCTGGCTCTTGTCCACCGATAAGGTGATTCCCCCGGTCTCAGGATTCAGCGTGTAGGCATGGATGGCGTTGCGCACCGGGTTTTCCTGCTTGCTTTGCCACTTCATGATTTCGGAGATGGCCGAGCGGAGTTCTTCGCTGCTGAACTGGACCAGGTGCCCGACGGCCCCGGCTTCTTCAATGGTGGAAAGCTGTTCTTCGCTGGTCGTTGAAACGTTCAGCTTCCCATCCTTGATCCAGCCTTGGACGTAGTCATCACCCAATGCTTCGGAAAGCTGGTCATTGGTTTGGAGCAGTGCGTCTTGATCCACGGCATTCTCACTTGAATTGTCTGTTTGCTGCGAGGATTCCGATGCCGTAGCGCTTGCCGAAGGCTGCGTGCCTGGATCGGTTCCCTGTCCGCAGCCGGTAAGCAAAAGTGCAGCCATGGCGGCGGTAGATGCCAGCATGATTGGCGTGCGTGAAGTTCTAGCGTTCGAATTCATAATTTACACCTCGGTGGTATTCACGTTGCCGCAACGATCTTAGCTTTCAGGCTAGTGCCAGATTCGTAGAGCAACCAAGGAGCTACATGTGTGCCAAGTAAAAATGCCCCGCTACTTGTTCCAAAGTAGCGGGGCACTTTCAGCAGGATCTATTCCCGTGGGTCAAGAATCCCTTAGCCGTGACGGCGTGCGCTGCGGCGGAACAGCAGGAATGCTGCACCGGCCAGAGCCATTGCACCACCAGCGGCGATCAGCGGAACGCTGCTCGAACCGGTGTCTGCCAATGGATCTTCCTTCCTAGGAGTTGCAGACTTGCTTGGCTCGTCGTCCTTAGGAGCTTCCGACTGCTCCTCATCTTCCGAAGCGGAAGGCGAGGTCGATGGCTCGTCGGATTCATCCTCGGAAGGCGATGGCGAGGTGCTCTCGGAAGGCTCTTCGGTTGGCTCATCAGTCGGGTCCTCGGAAGGCGAGGTCGATGGCGTCTCCGAAGGTTCTTCGGTTGGCTCGTCAGTCGGAGTCTCAGTTGGCTCGTCAGTCGGAGTCTCAGTTGGAGTCGGCGTTGGGGTTGGGGTCGGAGTCGGCGTCGGAGTTGGGGTCGGCGCAGCAACGATCACGACGTTGGCGTTGACCCGCTCAGAGGTGTTGAATCCGTTCTTGGCCTGCAGGGTGAACGAGTACTCGCCCAGCTTCTCCGGTGCGGTGAAGCTGAAGTTGCCTTCGGCATCCACAGTCACGGTATCGACAACCTTGCCGTCAACGATGATGTTGACCTTGGTGCCGCTGGCGGCGTTCTTGACGGTGCCGGTGATGGTATCGCCAGCCTCAACCTCGGTGCCGTTCTCCACGGACAGTGCAGGTGCGTTCACGAAGAACTTCACCTGGTAGCCGTCAATGTAGCCCTTCTTGAAGACATCGTCCAGTGAGGTGTACATCGCAACGTCGTCCGCGTTGTTCTCGATTCCGTCCTCGCCGCCGGAGTTGGCCGAGTTGATGCCCACGGCCTTGCTGCCGACGAGCACTGGTCCACCGGAGTCGCCCTGGTCCAGCACGGTCTGGCCCGGGTTGTATGCGGAGTATCCCCAGACCGAACGCACGGTGTCGTTCTGGCCGTAGACGAAGAAGACGCCTTCGCCGTAAATTTCCGAGCAGCTCCAGCCGGTGGTGCGGCCAGCCGAGCAGGCCTCGGACCCGATGACTGCCTTGGACACGCCGGTCACGTTAATGACCTTGTCACGCTCGTCCTGGCCTTCTGGCCACTGCGAGACCGCAGCGTGCAGGTTCAGCTCAGGGTTGATGTCGTCGATCACCGAGATGTCGGTGCCCGGCTCCAGGTTCTCGAACTCTTCTTCAGTCATCGAGTTCAGTTCTTCGATGGTTAAGCCCGAGTTGTCCGGGCCACCGAACTGGTTGAAGCCAAAGGTGCCCAGTTTCGCGCCGATGCCTTCGATCACATTGGGTGCCGACTGCTCGACCAGACCAAGAATCTTGGTGGTGCCATCCTCGGTGCAGTGGCCTGCGGAAATGACTGCATCTTCGCCAGCTGGGTTCCAGGCGTTGAAGCCCAGCGAGCAAACGGTGGTTGCGTCGGAAGGCTGGCCGGACTGGTCCATGGCGTATCCCATTGCACCGTAGACGTCTTCCAGAGCGGTAGTCTCGGCGACGCCGGAGCCTTCTTCACCCTCGACGTACTTGGCCTGGCTGACGAATTCTTCGATGGTCAGGTCCTCGGCTGAGAGCTCGGCAGCCTGGGATTCGAGGGCCTTGGCTTCCTTCTTCTCGAAGCCTTCAGCGTAGATCTTCAGGCCTTCGGCGGTGTTCAGAATCGCGGTAATGCGCTTCATTTCCTTCGGCGCAACGGTCTTCGCAAGTTCCTTGTAGACCTGTCCTGGAGTCTTGACCTCGGCGTCGAGGATCTTCATTTCCAACTTGGTGGGTGCTGGAGTTGCGGTCTCGGCGATGATCTTCTTCGCTTTGTCTGCGTCGTCCTTGCCAACGGTGATTTCGGCCTTGCCGTCCTTCACCGAGGCAGTGGCTTCCACGCCCTTTTCGTTCAGTTCGTCGCGAACCTTGGAAACAGCGTCGCTGGTCTCCCCGTCCTTGACGTACTCTTCAACCGACTTGTCGAGGTCTCGCTCGATAGCCTTGTCGAGACCTTCGGTATCGACAGCGCTTGCGCTCGGCGATGGCTTCTCGCTAGCCGGAGTGGAAGCAGTCGGCGATTCGGAAACCGTCGGCGCTGCCGCGGCCGGCATGAAGCTGGAACCGACCACCAAAGCGGTCGCGGCTGCTGCAACGATGCCGCGTTGCGCAGTCTTCTTTTTTGGATGTGGCATTAACGCTTCTCCCAGATTTATGGTGCGAGTGCTTGCGTTTCCCCTTACCTAAGGGCGCACGCGTAAGCACAGGTGTTGTTACCAAAATGAAATAATACTTCGTTCCCGCACAGCTTTTCAAGCATCGAATCCAACAGAAATATAAACTCCGAACTTTGTTTCACCTAGTCAAATAGGCCTACCCGAATTGACTCAGGTCACAAATTACGAGCCAGTAGCGTTGGTTTAAGATTGGACTACTCTTTCTCATCCCAAGTCAGCTTGGTAGATCCTGAGCGTTATCGCAATATTTGCACACCAACTACACAGCAACACGGGCCCCGTGAAAATCCATCCAAATTAAGTACATGAAGATAGAAAAAATGGTGCCGATGGGTAGTTCTACCCATCCGGCACCAGCAAATTCGTTGCTTGTGACGGCGTGTCACCTGATATCTGAGCGCTGATCGAGAGGCCAAATTACCTCTGCGGCCTTACCGGTAACCCGTTCAACACTGATCATCCCGCCGCCGCTGGCACCCAACAACGATCGCGAATCCTTGGAAGTGGACCGGTGATCGCCCATGACCCACAAACGGCCTTCCGGCACTTCTACGGAGAATTCCTGTTCGCTCGGAGCATCCCCGGCGAAGATGTACGGCTCGTCTACGGGTTCGCCGTTAACGAGCAGCCGCCCATCAGCGCTGCAGCATTCCACGGTGTCTCCCCCAACGCCGATAACGCGCTTGACGTACTTGTTGTTGCTTCCTGCGAGGCTGAACGCCGAAAGCAGGTCATCAGCAAAACTGGCTTTGGCGTAGGGCAGGAACGAGCCGCGGCCATCGAAAACGATGACGTCTCCGCGCTGCGGTTCGGCATCCGAGTAGGCGCGGCGGTCCACGGAGATGCTTTGGCCAGGGTTGAGCGTGGGCTCCATCGAGTTGGACTCGATACGGAAGACATCGATCACCGTGGCTCGAAGAAGAATGGTGGCCAGCAGGCCGAGAATAACAGCGAGTACAGCGAAGCGCCAGACCCATGAATAGGCCTGGCGCTTCGTTGTTGCCCGCTCGGTGCGTGCAATCCGGTTCATCGAAGAACGCAGATTACTTCTTTGCGCCGAAGTCGCGCTTCTCGCGGATGCGAGCAGCCTTGCCGTGGCGATCGCGCATGTAGTACAGCTTTGCACGACGCACGTCGCCCTTGGTCACAACCTCAATCTTTTCGATGATTGGGGAGTGGACTGGGAAGGTACGCTCAACACCGACACCGAAGGAAACCTTGCGAACGGTGAAGGTTTCGCCGATGCCGCGGCCCTGGCGGCCAAGGACATAGCCCTGGAAGACCTGAACACGGGAGTTCTTGCCTTCGATGATGTTGACGTGCACCTTCAAGGTGTCGCCTGGGGCGAAGGCTGGAACGTCGGAGCGCAGCGAAGCTGCGTCAACAGAGTCAAGAATATGCATGGTGCATCTCCTAGGATCAATGCCGCAGGTCACCGAATCCTCGTAGCGGGGCCCGACACCGGTCGAAACCAGTGAAATCCCCGGAACGTTGTACCATCGATTGCCCCTAGCAATCGATGCGGCGGTCTTCTATGGCTCGAACTTCCCCCTGCGGCAGGAGTCGAACAAAAACACACCAAGAAACAATTATGCCGTATCAGCGAAGCCGACGCGAGTCTGCCCGAAATGGCTTCGAGTGATTTTGCCCTCTTAGCCCGCCTCGGCGCCGGCACCGGTGGCCCAGTCCAGTTCGGACTTGGGGGTAATGGCACCGTCAACGATCGCGAATCCGCTGTGCCACAGGGCATCGCGGTCTTTGCGGTTCAGGCTCTCGGGATCCAACTGCATGATCAGGTCAGGGCGGCGCGCAGCGGTGCGCTTGATCTGCTCATCGCGGCGGAACCGTCCCACCCGCTGGTGGTTGCCGCCGAGCAGCACCTCCGGGACATCGCGGCCTCGCCAAGAGGCCGGCTTGGTGTACACCGGGTATTCCAGCAGGACATCCGAGTGGGATTCTTCCACCAGGGATTCAGGGTTGCCGATCACCCCGGGGATCAGCCGGGCGATGGCTTCGACCATCACCATCACAGCGACTTCTCCCCCGTTGAGAACGTAGTCGCCGATGGATACCGGGATGACGTTGAAGTTCTCGTGCGCGTACTCGATGACGCGTTCGTCGATGCCCTCGTAGCGGCCGCAGGCGAAGACCAGGTGCTCTTCTTCGGCAAGGTCGTAGGCCATTTGCTGGTTGAAGACAGTGCCTGCAGGCGACGGGACGATCAACGTCGGCTTGGGACCGGCAGCGTCGGCTGGGCGCACCGAGTCAAGTGCCTGACCCCACGGCTCGGGCATCATCACCATGCCGGCTCCACCACCGTAGGGGGTATCGTCGACCTTACGGTGCTTGTCGGCGGTGAAGTCGCGCAGGTTGGTGACATTCAGATCCAGGATGCCGTCTTGCGCGGCGCGTCCGATCAGCGACAGCGAGAGCGGCTGCAGGTACTCAGGGAAAATCGAGATGACGTCCAGACGCATGGCTTACTTTGTTTCCTCTTCTTCGCTGCCTTCTTCATCGCTGTTCAAGGTCAGCAGTCCTGCCGGCGGGGTGATGACCACGATGCCGGCTTCCGGATCGATCTCCGGCACGAACTCGTCGACGAACGGCAGGTAGATTTCCTCGCCGTCAGCGTCTTCGAAGACCAGCAGATCCTGGGCTGGATTGGTGCGCAGCGCGGTGATGACGCCGACCTGCTCGCCATCGAGCATGACCTTCAGATCCAGCAATTCGTGCTCGTACCATTCGTCCGAGTCGTCTTCCGGCTCGTCCGAGACCTCGATTTCCAGGCGTGCGCCACGCAGGGTTTCCGCCTGGTTGCGGTCGGCAATTTCCTTGAAGGCGAGCAGCAGGATGGTCTTGTTCCAGCGGGCGTTCTTGATGGTCAGGGTTTTGACCGGGCCGTCGACGACGATGAATTCTTCGCCAGCGGTGAAGCGCTCTTCCGGGTTGTCGGTCATGACCTGGACGGTGACTTCACCACGGATGCCGTGGGGCTTGCCGATGCGGGCAACCTGCAATCGCATAGTCTGCTGCTCTTTCTGCACTAAGTTCCGTGGCGTGCGCCGGGAGACTGGTTTGGAAATTCTAGGGTAAACACGAAAAGGAGTTCCCGTCACTTCTCAGGACGGAAACTCCTTTCGTTTCGAAGCCAACTTACAAGTCAGACTTCTAAGTTGTTCAGCCTCGGCGACGGTCGGTGTCGATTACATCGACACGTACCGGCTCCTTGGCCAACGCTGCCATCACGGTGCGCAGTGCTCGCGCGGTGCGTCCTTGGCGTCCGATCACACGACCGAGATCCTCAGGATTCACACGAACTTCGAGCAGGTCGCCGCGCCGGGTTGACTTCAAGGCAACCTTGACGTCTTCCGGTTCCTCGACAACCCCGCGTACCAGATGGTCTAGCGCGTCAACGAGCACTGTTACTCAGCCTCGGTAGCTTCGGCCTCTGCCTCTTCAGCAGCTGGCTTCTCAGCCTTCTTGGTGATTGCCTCTGGGAGGATCACGGAACCCTTTTCAGGAGCAACGAATGCTGGCTTAGGCTCGGCAACCTTGTAGGTGCCTTCCTGGCCATCGATGCCCTTGAACTTCTGCCAGTCACCGGTGACCTTCAGCAGTGCGTGTACCTGCTCGGTTGGCTGTGCGCCAACGGACAGCCAGTACTGTGCACGATCCGAATCGATCTCGATAACCGATGGGTTCTCGGTTGGGTGGTACTTGCCGATCTCCTCGATGGCACGGCCATCGCGCTTGGCGCGCGAGTCCATGACGACAACGCGGTAGAAAGGTGCGCGCATCTTGCCGAAGCGCTTCAGACGAATCTTTACGGCCACTTTTGTGGTCTCCTGTTTCTCAACATGGTCGAATCCAATTTTTGGCACCTGTGGGGCAGGCCTTACTGGTTGGACTCTAAAAGGACAGGATTCGTAGCGGAGAGAGGGGCCACTGCGAATCGAGTACCCTGCAATTATGCCAGAGAGCAGGCTGGCTGGCCAACTCCATCTGGCGCAACGTGTCGGGCAATGATCATGAGCTTGCTCACCCCGGAGGCCATGCTGATTTGCAGTTCGTAGTATTTATTCTATGACCGTCACTTCCGCTTTGCTGGCCTTCAGCGCCGTTGCCGCCTTGATGACCCTGATTCCGGGTGTCGATACTGCGTTGATCCTTCGTTCGGCGATCACCCGTGGGCGCAGCGGGGCCATGCTGGCCGGGCTGGGAATTTGCACCGGTGTCTTCGTCTGGGGCGTGGCCGCGGCCGCCGGAGCATCGGCAATTCTGGCCGCGTCGGCGTCGGCGTACCAGATCCTCACTTACGCCGGCGCTGCCTACCTGGTCTTCCTGGGCGGGCAGATGCTCTACCGGAGCCTGCGCAAGAAGCAGCTGCCGAGCACCGAAATCCCGGTGCCGCAAAGCGGCATTCGAACCTACCTGACCGGCCTGGTCACCAACGTGCTGAACCCGAAGATCGGCGTTTTCTATATCGCGGCCATCCCGCAATTCACCCCTGCCGGCAGCAATGCCCTGCTCATGGGCGTCGGCCTGTCCTCCGTGCATGTTGCCCTCACCCTGATGTGGGCCGCCATTCTGGTATTCGGAGTACGGATTGCTGGACGCTGGCTGGGCTCAGCCAAGGCGGTGTCCTGGATGGATCGGATCACCGGGACGGTACTGATCGGTTTCGGGCTGAAGGTCGCGCTCTCGCGGCCGTAACCTCGTGCACCAGCCGCCGTGGCGGCGCAGCTGGGCATTCGGCGTGCTCAGGCAGCTACCGGGACACAGTTTCTTCGCGGCATTTGCAGCGGATCCAGGTGCTTGGGCAGCAGGATGTGCGCCAGTCCCCCGACCGTGACCACGGAGAGCAACCCGGCATGGACGGCATGGTGGTGCCGCCGGCACAGGCAGCTGCCGTTGCGCGTCGAGGTGCACCCGCCTCGCTCCCACCAATTGTTGTGGTGGTATTCGATCATTTCCGGTGGTGCGCTGCATCCCGGGACAATGCATCCACGGTCTCGGGCGAAGATCGCCCGTTTCATCGCTTCCGTGAAGAAGCGTTCCTTGCGCCCCACATCCAGCGGCTGGCCATCGGGCCCGAACACCACCCGGTAGATTTCACCCTGGCAGATCAGCTGGGCGGTATCCACGGAATCGAGTTTCAACCCATGATCTGTGGTGGCTCCCAGCTTGGCTGGATCACCCAGATCCTGCAGGTCGTTCAATTGGATGTGGATGCCGATCCTTGGCGTGATGCCCTTGGCTGGCGACCCTGTCGAACGCTGCTTCAGCGCGGCCAATAGTGCATTGAGCCGACGCTGAGGCACGGGCACGTCCCCATCGCCAAGCAAGGCGGAATCCTTAGAGCCTTTAGTGCCTTGAGCATCTTGGGTGCCTGGCTGCCACTCGGAGGACCTGGACTCTGCGTCCTCCTGGTCCTCAGACTCGCAGTGCTCTTCGTGTTCTTCGTGTTCTTCGTGTTCTTCGTGTTCTTCTTGTTCTGCTTGGGCCCACGGTGGCGGAGGTTCGCTGCTGCTGAACAAGTCGTCGCTGGCTGGCTCGTCCGCGACGTTAGCCTGTTGGCGTGGCGCCGCGTCTGGGGCGGCTCCGGCCGCACGGGCGGCCTTGCCTGCGGTGGTGCGCGGATTGTCCGCCTGGGCCAGGGTGGAGCGGAATTCCTCGCGCTGGGTTCCGCCGATCAGCAGCTCGTACTTGTCGCAGTCCCCGACGGTGCCCCGCGGATAGATGCCCGGTTGCGGAGTCCGTGTCTGCGTGCGGGCCTTGCGTTCAGCGCTCAGCATGGCCGACAGCTTGGTTTCGCGGGTGGCGCGATCGGGTTCCTGCAGCAGCTCGGCGGCTTGTTCTTCGAGCAGCTGGCCCTGGGCATTGCAGGCGGTGTGCTGCAGCGGCTGGCCCTGGAAGCTGGTGTCGGCCGGCTCGAACTTGTCCAGGGCGCGGGCAGCGCGGGCCACCATCCGCGGATCCAATGCAGGAGCCTCGGCGTAGAGCTTGGCCAGCTGGGCGAAGCGCGGCGCGGCGGTGCTGCCATCCATCAGCCGGCGGGCGATGAGCAGGTGGGCGTCGCTGACCCGATGCTGCCCTTCGTGGGCGTTGATTCCCAGCCACCCGGCCAGGAAGTCGCCGGTGTTCTGGTAGTGGGCGCGTCCCGAATGCTGGCGGGCTGGCCGGGCCGAATTGACTGCTGAATCCGCGACGGCCGCCAGCTCATCGTCTTCCAGCAGGTGGGCACCGGTTGATTCGAGGTGGATGACGCTGCGCAGCTGCTCGCGCAGGGTGTAGCGGTAGAGCAGTTCAACCAGCCGGGCATGGGCGGCCGCCACCCGCGGGTCACCGCTCTCGCGCAGGGCTTCAGAAAGCTTGGCCAGCAGCGCGAGGCAGGAAGCCATCAGCTCCAGGAGCGCGCCGGCCGCTTGGCGCGGCAGGGTCCCGGTGATGGCTTCGCGCAGGATCTGCGTCGCTGCGGCTAGCTGGTGAATTCCCATGCACCGATCATCGCCTCGGCCCATTGCGCTGGCCGGGCCGATGCCGCGAAATGTGGATAAGCGGTTATCCGCGCTGGCGGACCTTGGACTGGCGGATCACCAGGAAGATCAGGTACGGGGCGCCAATCACCGCGGTGGCCACCCCGGCCGGCAGGATCACCGGGAAGGCGCGGGCCGCGAGCAGGTCGGCCAGCAGCACGAAGATCGCCCCGATCAGTGCCGCATGCGGCACCGGCGGGATGGTGCCGCGGGCTACCAGCCGGGCAGCGTGCCCGCTGGCCAGCGCGACGAAGGCCAGCGGCCCGGCGATCACGGTCGCGGCGATGGCCAGCAGCGAGGCGATGCCCAGCATCAGCACCCGGTCGCGGCCCAGGTGCATGCCCAGGGCGCGGGAGGTGTCCGAATCCAGGGCCAGCACCTCGCGCTGGTTGCGCAGCAGCGACGCGGCCACCAGTCCCAGAACGATCACCGCCGGGGCGATGGCGAGGTCGGCCCAGGAGATCGCGTTGATCGTCCCGGCCAGCCAGGTCAGCGCCTGCTGCGCGTTGTAGATCTCGCCCAGGGTGAGCATCCAGGAGGTCAGCGCCGCGCACAGCCCGGAGAACCCCAGGCCGACCAGCACCAGCCGGTTGCTTTCCAGCGAACTGCGCCAGACCAGCGCGAAAACCAATGCGGAGACCAGCAGTCCGCCGACGGTGGCGGCGATCGGCAGCCCGTAGAGCACCAGCAGTTCGGATCGGCCGGCGGTGTGCGCGCTGATCGCCAGCACACAGACCGCGCCCAGGGCCGCGCCGTTGGTCACCCCGAGGATGTCGGGGCTGGCCAGCGGGTTGCGCGCCACGTTTTGGGTCAGCGCCCCGGCCACGCCGAACCCGGCTCCGGCCAGCACCGCGGCCACGCTGCGCGGCAGGCGGAATTCGGTGATCGCCAGTTCGGTGCGCGCATCCGGGGCCGCGCCGAAGAGCGTGGCCAGCACATCGCCGATGGCGATCGGGGTGCCGCCGATGGCCAGGTGCAGGCAGAAGGCGGCGAAGGCCACGGCCAGCAGCAGCAGCCCGGTAGCCGCCGCGCGCCGGGCGCGCAGCACCTGGGCTGGCTTGGGAATCGCCCGGGTGCTCATACGGACACCGCCTTGCGCCGGCGGGCCACGTAGATGAAGAAGGGTGCGCCGAGCAGCGCGATGACCACGCCCACCGGCAGTTCCCCGGGCCGCGCGAGCATCCGGCCGAGCACATCGGCCACGCACAGCAGCAGCGCCCCGCACAGCGCGGAGCCGGGGATCACCCAGCGGTAGTCGGCGCCGAAGATGCGCCGGGCAATGTGCGGCACCAGCAGGCCGAGGAAGGCGATCGGCCCGGCCAGGGTGACCGCCAGCCCGGACAGCGCCACGATCGCGGCCAATCCCAGGCCGCGGGCGTGCAGGGCGGTGATCCCGAGGCTGCGTGCCGAATCCTCGCCCAGGGTCAGCGCGTTCAGCCCGCGGGCATTGGCCAGCGCCAGCACGGTGCCGGCGATCAGCAGCGGCCACAGCGACAGGAAGGACTCGTAGCCCTGGACCACGGAGCCGACCTGCCAGAAGCGCAGGGTTTCCAGCGCGGCCTCGCTGAGCAGCACGATCGCCGAGACCACCCCGGCGCACAGCGCGGTGACCGCGGCACCGACCAGCAGCAGGGTGATCGGCGATCCGCCGCGCCCGTCGATGCGCCCGATGCCGAAGACCACCAGGGCCGCGAGCAGCGCCCCGCCCAGCGCCAGCAGCGCCTGGGTCCACGCCGGCTGCGGGCCAGTGAAGGCGGCCACCGAGACGATGGCCAGGGCCGCACCCTGATTGATGCCCAGCAGGCCGGGTTCGGCGATCGGGTTCCGGGTGTGCCCCTGGATCAGCGTGCCGGCCATGCCCAAAGCGGCGCCGGCGGCCAGTGCGGTGACGGTGCGCGGCCAGCGGATCTCCCGGATGGCAATGTCGCTGACCTGCCCGTCGGGTGCCAGCAGTGCGTGGCGCAGCTCGGCGAAGCTGGAGGTGGTGCTGCCGATCCACAGGCTGAGCCCGATGGCGGCGCCCACCGCGGCGGCCAGGACCAGCAGTGAGCTGATGCGCGGTGTGGTGCGGTTGATGGTCGGTGGCCTTTCTCGGGCCGCGAGGTGCGCGGCGGGTGCGAACGGGGATTGCGATCGATTATGTCGCAGGATGTTGACCGGTGCGGCCGGAATCGTGCTACTGTTCATCTCGCGCATTGAGCTTACCCTTACCTAAGCAGGGCAAGCAAAAATACATCATGCGCTATTTAGTAAATCGTCTTCACGGAAAGCACTCGCATGCATACTCCCCGCATCCTCGCACTGGCCGCAGCCTTGGCGGCGGCCTCGCTGGCCCTCTCCTCCTGCGCAAGCTCGACGCCGAGCACCGAACCGGCCGAAACCGCCGCCACCGCGCAGGCCGATGCCAGCTTCCCGGCGAGCATCAAGCATTTCCGCGGCACCACCGAATTGGCGCAGCGCCCGCTGCGCGTGGCCGCGCTGGATCCTTCCTACGTGGATGCAACCATGCTGCTGGGCGCCGAGCTGGTGGCCTACACCGAGTACCGCCAGGGCGACAATCCCTTCCCGGAGTACCTCGGCGACATCTCGGATTTGACCGATGAGGCAGTGAACGTCGGCACCATCGCCGAACCGGATTTGGAGAAGCTGCTGGCCACCGCGCCGGATGTGATCATCTCCGCCGACGTGCGCCAGGGCGCCATGTACGACCAGCTGAACAAGATCGCCCCGACCATCTTCTCCGAGTCCACCGGTCCGACCTGGAAGGAGAATGTGGTGCTGCTGGGCGAGGCCCTGGGCAAGAAGGAGCAGGCCGAGCAGGCCGTCGCCGACTACGAGGCCCGTGCCGCCGCGGTGGGCAAGGAAATCCTGGCGAAGAAGCCGGAAACCACCTATTCGCTGGTGCGCTTCGCCGGCGAGGACACCGCGCGCCTGTACGCCACCGATTCGTTCATCGGCGAGATCATGGTCGACATGGGCATCCCGCGCCCGAAGGACGCGCCGGACACCACCGAATCGATCTTCGTTCCGCTCTCGCCGGAAGAAATCCTGAAGGCCGACGCCGAAGTGATCTTCCAGTCCACCTGGGCGCCGGAAGGTGCCGAGGGTGACGCATCGCGCGCCCAGGAGAAGAAGTTCACCTCCAACCCGCTGTGGAAGAAGCTGGAGGGCGAGGTCATGCCGGTTGACGACTCGATCTTCCTCTCCTCGGTTTCGCTGCAGGGCGCCGGTGAGGTCATCACCCAGGTGGCCGAGCACTTCGAGGTCGACCCGCAGCTGCCATAGCGGCCGCGAGCAGCTCCAAGAATCGAGTCCCTGCCCGGCGTCATTCGCCGTAGGCAGGGACTCGATGCTGTTAACTAGCGGCCCCGAAAGGTGCCGCGCTCAATCAGTGGTTATCTGGCGGCCTTGCGCACCGGATCGACAGCGCTCTCCGCGTGCTTCAGCCGCTTCTCAGCGCGCTTCTCCTTGATGCTCTTGCCTGGTTTTTTCGCTTCGCCCTTGCGCGGGGATTTGCTCGACATGACGTGCCGTCCTTTACCGGAGGCGCAATGCGCCTCCAACAAATGCGGGGAGAATACCCCATATCCACGACCATAGGAAGTTTCGCCCAGAAGGGCAAGGAATGCCTCCAGCTGGGCGATTCTTCCGACGATTCCGGCGAATCCGGCGAGCGCCCTGGCGGATGGTGCAATCGATCCACATCACCACTGCCATCCGCGCTCCCTTTTCTCCGGTCCGATGCGCAGATGATGTGATGCGACCGGCACAACGGCGCATTCCCAGCGCCTGCCTAGCTTCACCCCGTAGGCTGAAACCTGGCGCGAGGTACAGCCTATCCTCGTGTGAAATTAACTTTCCTGTGATCAACCTAAGGATCCTTCACCGTGGTATTCAAGGAACAGCATGTGGACGCCTATATGGTGACGTGGAAGCTGGAGCGCGAATTCGGCGGGATGACCACCGTCTGCACCCAGCGCGCGGCGGCTTTCGCCGAGCGCCATGGCTCGGCCGCTGTGATCACCTTCGCCCCGAATGCGCAGATTCCGCAGATCGCCGAAGAACTCGTGGAACGCGGCAAGCTCTCACCCAAGGTCAAGGTGCTCAACCCCTATCTCTACCTGGCGGAGCACGACCTGCAGCCGCAGGAGCGCATCCCGGGCAGGAAAGCGGAACCCGCGCATCAGGATTTCACCCTCACTGAATCGGTCCGCCATCCTGGCGGCGCCGGCGTGTTCTGCGAGCACAGCGTGGCCGGCCCGGAGGGCGAAGCCACGCAGACCGCCTACTTCCGCAACGACGGCACCGTCTTCCTGACGGATCTGAAGTTCAATGACGGCAAGCACCGCCGCGTCGTCGAGGCATTCGACCGCACCGGAATGCTGGTGGCGCGCTTCAACAGCGCTGCATCGTTCTACCGCTATTGGCTTTCGCAGATCGTCGACCACCCGGATTCCCTGGTGGTCATCGACAGCAAATTCACCGCGGCCATGCTCGCCTCCTGGAAAACCGTGCATGTGCCCAAGGTGTTCGCCTTCCACAGCATCCATGTGGCCAAGGGGCAGGATTTGGCCACCGGCAAGCTTTCCAAGGGCCACGGCCCGATCATCGAGGAACGCGCCAACTGGGATGCGTTCGTCTTCCTGACCCGCGCGCAGCGCGAGGCCTATGTTCAGCGCTTCGGGAATCCGGACTCGGCATTCGTGATTCCCAATCCGCTGAGGCCTTCGGTTCTTCAGCCGCCAGAACCCGAACGCGGCGCCACGGATTTGATCGTCGCCGGCTCGCTGACCCCCAATAAGAATGTGGCCGCCGCACTGGATGCCATCCACGAGCTGTCGCGCCGAGGCAAGCATCCCACCTTGCACATCGTGGGCGAGGGCAGCGAGCGCGATGCGCTGGAAGTGCGGGCCGCCGAGCTGGGCTTGGGCGAGCAGGTGGTCTTCCACGGCTTCTCCGACCAGCTCCCCCGCCACTTCGCCTCCTGCCTGGCGCAGCTGTTCACCTCGACCAACGAGGGCCAGGCCCTGGTCATCCTCGAAGCCCAGGCGCAGGGATGCATTCCGGTGTCCTTCGACATCAACTTCGGCCCCGCCGACAGCATCACCGATGGGAGCAACGGCTTCCTGGTCCCCCATGGCGATATCACCTCGATGGCGGATCGCGTGGAGCAGCTCATGGACGATCCCGCGCTCGCCGCCCGGATGTCGCAGCAAGCCCGAACCTTTGCCAGCGAGTACCAGTCTCGCGATCTCGTCTCGCTCTGGGAGGAAACCGTGTCCATCGCCAAGCTGTTCAAGAAGAAGGCCGCAACCAGCGACGTCCCGCATTTCGACGCGCGGCTGCGCGGCGTGGAATTCCCCGAGGGCCAGGGACTGCAGGTGAAGGTGGAGCATCACGCGGACCTCGACGCCCTGTCCGCTGATGCCGTTTTCGAGCTGGTCTTCGTCAACCGCGGCAGCAAGGAAGAGCTCGCCGCGGTGCCCAGCACCGGCGTGGAGGGAGAACTGGCCTTCTTCGACGTGGATCCCCAGCTGCTGGGCGAAATCCCGGAGCAGGACACGGCAGTGGACGTGTACCTGCGCCTGCGGGTCGGCAAGGATGCTGAAGACAAGCGCCTGGGCCTGCCCGAATCGATGATCCTGCCCTACTTCACCACGCAGAAGAACCTCTCCTTCCGCCCCGAGCAGTAGCCGGCATCCAGCGCGTGCTCCGCGCCCGTGGACAATTCTCCAAGCCCGCGTCGATAAGCTCGATCGCATGCGAATCAAGATGTCCCGGTTGCGGCCGCTGCTCAAGAGCCACCGGATCCTCATGACGGTTCCTGGCATGAAGGATTTCGAGGACACCGGAAGCACCTACAACCCCGATGCCTGGGTCAGCTACGAGGAAGACCTCGCCTTGGATCCCTACACCACCTTCTGGGGCACCAGCGGAACAGCACTGCCGCGCATGGGAGCGTTCTCCTATACGCATTCGAAGCTCAACAAGGCCATCAGCGTCGGACGCTTCACCTCGATCGCCAAGGGCCTGTCGGTCATGGGTGCCAAGCACCCTTTGGAGTGGGCTTCGACCAGCCCGGTGTTCTACAACCAGCGGCTGCTGATGCAGACCTACTGCGCCGATCGCGGCGTGGAACTGGGCACGACGAAGTACAGCTACACGCCGGGGAAGATCGCCATCGGCAACGATGTGTGGATCGGCGAGAAGGTCACCCTGGGCCATGGGGTATCGATTGGCGATGGAGCGGTCATCGCCTCGAATTCGGTGATCACCAAGGACGTGGCGCCATTCACCGTGGTGGGCGGGCTGCCGGCGAAGAAGATCCGCGACCGCTTCGATGCCCAGACCACCGAAGCGCTGAAGGCCTCCCAATGGTGGCGGTACGCCCCGGAGGATCTCACGCCGCTGCAGGTGTCGGACCCTGCGGCCTTCGCCGAGCAGGTGCTTGAACGGGCAGCGGCCGGCACGCTGCAGCCCTTAGAAACCCAGCCGCTGACCGCCAGGCATATCGCCGAGCACCTGGATTCGGTGCAGTCCGCAAGCAACTGAACATGGGAATGCCCCGGGCGCTCGCCGAATTGGCGGGCGCCCGGGGCAATTAAGCTGTCGGGCCAGAGTCTGGATCAGCCCACTGCCACGCGCAGCGCGTTGTTCCATGGGTCCTTGAAACGCAGCTCGGCGCCGGTGTGGTGGTTCTCCACCTTGGCGAAGGCCAGCCGTTCGGCCAGCTTGCCCACCTCGTCTTCGGTCGGGACGTTGATCAGCACCTCGCCCAGGCCCAGGGTGTCCTTGCGCGGTCCGGCGCCGCGCGAGTTCCATACATTCATGGCCATGTGGTGGTGGTATCCGCCGGCGGAGACGAACAGCGCCTGGTTGCCCAGTGCGGTGGTCTCGTCGAAGCCCAGGGTGTTGACGTAGAACTGGCGGGCGGTGGCGACGTCGCCAACTTGCAGGTGCACGTGCCCGATATCGGCGGCGGCCTGGCGCTGTCCGGTGATGGCCTGCTCGTTCAGGTGCTCATTGAGGAACTTGTTCGGATCCAGGTAGATGGTATCCATGGCTACCTCGCCGCCGCTCCAGCTCCAGGTATCGCGCGGACGGTCCCAGTACAGCTCGATGCCGTTGCCTTCCGGGTCGGTGAAGTAGAAGGCTTCGGAGACCAGGTGGTCCGAGCTGCCCACGAAGCGGCTCTGGTCGAACTGTGCTGCCGAGAGCACGGTGGCTGCCAGATCGGCCTTGGTGTCGAAGAGCAGCGCGGTGTGGAAGAGCCCCGCTTCGTTGCGCGATGGCAGCTGCAGGCCTGGCGCGTTCTGCAGGTTGACCAGTTCCTGGGTGCCGCGGCCCAGGCGGGTGCCTTCCGCGGTTTCATCCAGAACAGCCAGTCCCAATGCCTGCTGGTAGTACTCGCTCATGGTCTTCATGTCGCCGACCTTCAGTTGCACGGCGTTCATGTGGGTGGTTGCGGCGAGCTTGTCTTCTTTGAGCATGGTCATCTCCAGCGCCTTCTTTCCGATCAGGACTTCCTGTTGGCTATCACCCTACTCCAATTTACTTGATGCTTCAAGTACATTCTGGTGTTCCGGTGATCACGCCATTGCACGCATCGGGTGCACCGCTCCGCTAGGCTGGCAACTGGGCGAGCTTCGAGTGCAGATGCCTGCTCGATAGCGCTGCCGCCGCACTGCTGGCAGCCGCCTCCATCGACGCCTGCACTGACACGCCGCGCAGCCGGGCCGCCAAGAATCCCGCCATGAAGGCATCTCCGGCACCATTGGTATCGACCACCTCGACCTTTGGCGCGGGCACTTCCCAACGCCGGCCGTGGCGATCCATGGCCACCGCGCCCCGCTCCCCCAGCGTGCAAATACCCAGACCGGGGCCGCGGCGCAGGCAACCGGCCAGCAGCTCCCACGGGTCACTGGTGGCATCATCGTTCATGAAAACCACAGAAGCCGCGCCCAGGAATGGCTGATGGAACGAGGTAAAGCCATCAAAGTCATGCAGGTCGACCCACAGCGGCACGGCCGGCCCACGCAATCGCTCAATGACCCGCAACCCCAACTCGCTCAGATCAATCACCGCCAGATCGGCTTCGCGCACCGCGGCGCAAACGGCTTCGACATCCGCATCCGCGGGAGTGGACGGCGTGGCAAGATAGACCGAGACCCGCTGGCCGCCAGCCATGAGGTTAACATGCTGCTCGGTGCTCGCGCTGGGCACCACCTGCAGGTTGATGCCAGCGCCCAAGAGCGCACGCCGCAGCGCACGCCCGGATTCATCGTCGCCCACCTGGGTAAAGAGCTCGGTGGCGACACCCAGCGAACTCAAGTGCAGTGCCTTGCCCGCAGAAGTGCCACCGACGGTACGCCATGCGCTGTTCGCGAGGAGTTGCTGGGGACGGGGTTCGGGCAGGTGATCAAGCTCAACCAGCTGATTCCAGCTGGATGGACCACAGACAAGCACCTTGGGCTGCTGGCTCATGCACTAATTAAATACCCCCAGCCTCAGGTGATTCAAGACTTCGGTCGGCAACAACGCTTTCAAACCCTTGGGCTTCCAAGTATATTGGCCAGTGATCCGCCTCACTCTATCGACGGGGCGCCATTGTCCACGCGAGGGAAGGTTAGTTGTGAGCGTTACCGATGAATTCAGAGCTGCCCGAGATCGGCTCCTGGAATTGCGCAACGATTACCAGCAGGCACGGGCCGAGTTCAGCTGGCCTCAGTTCAGTGAGTTCAATTTCGGCTTTGACTGGTTTGACCAGGTTGCCAAGGATCCGCAGCGGGCGGATCAGCCGGCGCTGATCATCACCGAACGAGACGGCAGCTCCATCAGGCGCACCTGGGCCGAGCTCTCCGAGCGCTCCACCCAAGTGGCCCGCTGGCTCGCCGACCAGGGCGTGAACCGCTCGGACTCCATTGCCATCATGCTCGGCAACCAGGTTGAGCTCTGGGAGTCGATGCTCGCCGGAATCAAGCTCGGCGCCATCCTGATCCCGTGCACCACGCAGCTGACACCCACGGACCTGGCCGACCGGATCGATCGCGGCCGCATCCAATGGGTGATCACCAACGAGGCCGAGATCCAGAAGTTCGACACCGTGCCCGGGGACTACACGCTGATCCAGATCGGCGGCAGCGTGCCAGAAGAAAATCTCGACTACGCGAAGTCCTACCAGGCCGAGGCCAGTTTCCAGCTCGATTCCCCCACGCGCGCCGATGAAACGCTCTTGCGCTACTTCACCTCTGGCACCACATCCAAGGCCAAGCTGGTTGAGCACACCCATACGTCCTACCCGGTAGGCCACTTGAGCACCATGTTCTGGATCGGCCTGGAACCTGGTGATGTGCACCTGAATGTCGCTTCGCCGGGCTGGGCAAAACATGCGTGGTCCAACCTGTTTGCGCCGTGGATCGCCGAGGCGACTGTTTTCCTCTATAACTATGACCGCTTTGACCCGATCGCGCTGATGAACCAGATGGACTCCGAAAAGGTGACCAGCTTCTGCGCGCCGCCCACCGTATGGCGCCTGCTGATGCAGGCGGATCTGGGCGCGCTGGCCAATCCCCCGCAGAAACTGGTCTCTGCTGGCGAGCCGCTCAATGCCGAAGTCATCGACCAGGTCAACAAGGCCTGGGGCCAGGTGATCCGCGACGGGTTCGGGCAGACCGAGACCACGGTGCAGATCGCGAATCCGCCAGGCGAGCCGATCACCATCGGCGCGATGGGCCGGCCGATGCCCGGCTACGAGGTGGTGCTGCGCGATCCGGCCACCGGCGAGGAAGGCGAAGTGGGAGAAATCTGCCTGGTCACCACCCCGCGTCCGCTGGGCCTGATGAAGGGCTACTTCGAGAACGAGGAGAAGACCAATGAGGTCTTCCGGGACGGCGTGTACCATACCGGGGATATCGCCGAGCGGGACGAGCGCGGCGTGCTGACCTACGTCGGGCGTGCCGATGATGTGTTCAAGTCCAGCGACTACAAGATCAGCCCCTTCGAGCTGGAATCGGTGCTGATCGAGCACCCCGGCGTGGCCGAAGCGGCGGTGGTGCCGGCACCCGATGAGCTGCGGCTGACCGTGCCCAAGGCCTACATCGTCGCCTCCGGCGGGCATGAGCCGGGCCCGGAATTGGCCGAATCGATCCTCGCCTACTGCCGCGAGCACCTCTCGGCCTTCAAGCGCATCCGCCGGCTGGAATTCGCTGATCTGCCCAAGACGATCTCGGGCAAGATCCGCCGCGTGGAACTGCGCCAGGCAGAAGAACGGCGGCACACCGGCGATACCCCAGCTGGCACCGAATACCGGGATACCGACTTCCCGAAGCTCAAGGGGTAAACACTTCTGGCACCAGGGCGCTTTCCGGAGATGGGTTCGGCAGGCGCTCTGGTTTTTTCTTTGCCGCCCATCCTGAGTCGCTCCGGGCGCATCTCGCCGCGGATGAAGCTCGCGGGGAAGCGCTACGTACCTGTTTCACGATGCGCACGTCCAGGGTTTATTTCCAGAGGTTTCTAGCTTAAGAAGCTACCGGTTTACATTGTGAGCCAAGACTCATACTATGGGTTTTTATGCCGTGGCTTCGGTCACGCCCCTCCCCTGATTCCTCATGAACGGATCCAAGATGTCCGATATCGCGATTCTGATAAATACCGCGGTCGCAGTGCTTGCCGCCGTGCTGCTTATCGTCAGATTCAAGGTCAACCCCGTCATTGCCCTGATCATCGGCTCGCTGTATCTGGGTCTTTCCACCGGCCTGGGGGCCACCAAGACCATCGAGACCATCACCCAGGGTTTCGGCGACATCATGGTCGAAGTCGGTCTCCTGGTAGCTTTCGGCGTGCTGATGGGCTCCATCCTCAATGAGACCGGCGCCATCCGCCGCCTGGTGGAACACCTGCTCAATACCTTTGGCCCCAAGCGGCTGCCGTATTCCATGGCCTTGGCCGTCAGCACCGCGCTGCAGACCATCTTCCTTGACGTGCTGCTGGTCATCGCGGCCCCCTTGGCCCGGCGCATGGCGCCGAAGATCGGCAAGCACGGTACCGCTCGCATCGCCACCGCTATGGCCATCGCCGGCGAGGTCGGCATCGTGCTCATGGTCCCCGGCGTGGGCGCTGTCGCCCTGGCGGGCATGCTCGAAGTTCCGCTCGGCAAGATGCTGATTTTCGGCCTGCTGGTCGTCGTGCCGACGGTGCTGATTTCCGTGGCCATCATGACCTTCTTCTTCGACCGCGGTTTCTGGAAAGCGCAGAGCGACGAGCAGCTGCTCGCCGCGGATGAGCCGCACCAGGGAGCAGGCACGACGAACAACGCCGGAGGATCCGGCGAGGTGCAGGCAGGGACCGGCGCAGCCGGAACTGCTTCCGCTGCCACCACAGTGCAGACCGCGCAACGGCGCGAAACCCACCTGTTCCTGCTCTTCCTGCCGCTGCTCGCTTCCCTGCTGCTCATTGCCGGCGGCGCGCTGGCCGAAATCCTCGGCTACGAAGCCAGCTGGATTCAGCTGGTCGGCAATCCGGTCGTCGCGCTGCTCATCGGCCTGGTCGGCACGATCACCGTCGCGCGCTTCACCGTCGGCCAGAAGGCTATTGACCGCGGCGTGTCCAAAGGCTTCAAGGAAAGCGGGCAGATCCTGCTGCTCACCGGTGTCGGCGGCTCCTTGGCGGCCACTGTTTCCACGGCCGGGCTGGGAGACATCATGGGCCAGTTCTTCTCCGCCAGCACCGTCGCCCCGCTGGTGGTCGTGTGGGGCATCGCCGCCCTGCTGCACATCGCGGTAGGCTCGGTGACCTTGTCCGGAATCACGGCTGCCAGCCTGCTGGTCCCGATCGCCCCGAGCCTGGGCATCGACCCGGTGCTCATCGCGTTGGCGGCAGGTTCCGGAGCGTTGTTCATGGTCCATGTCACCTCGAACACATTCTGGCTGCTGCAGTCATTGTTCGGGCAGACCGTCCGCGGCGCCCTGAAGACCGTCAGCGTGGGCGTATCGGTAGCCTCTATCGTGGCCCTTGGCATGGTCATGATCCTCAACATCTTCATATAGCGCCACAGCACAGGAAGGACAGCGCATGCCAGAGCACATCGCCCCATTGGAGGGTGTCCGCGTTCTCGAATTGGGCAACTACATTGCCGCACCCACTGCGGGCCGGCTCCTTGCCGACTTCGGCGCGGAGGTGATCAAGGTGGAGCGTCCCGGCACCGGAGACGAGCTGCGCAACTGGCGGCTGAAAAAGGGCAGTGTCTCGATGCTCTACAGGACTATCAACCGCAACAAGAAGTCCATCGTCCTGGACCTGCGCAGCGACGCCGGCCGGGCCGCCGTCCTGGATTTGGTCAAGCACTGCGATGTGCTGCTGGAGAACTTCCGCCCGGGCACGCTGGAAAAATGGGGACTGGGTCCCGAAGAGCTCAGCGCTGCGAATCCCGATCTGGTGATCACCCGCATCTCGGCCTTCGGCCAAACCGGCCCGCTAGCAGAACGCCCCGGCTTCGCCGCCGTGGCCGAAGCCTTCAGCGGCTTCCGCAACCTGGTGGGCGATCCTGACCGCGCACCGGTGCGCGTTGGCGTATCAATTGGCGATTCCATTGCCGGACTGTATGCCGCCTTCGGTGCGGTGATGGCGCTGTTCCAGCGGGAACAAGCGCGCGGCGGCAAAACAAGTCTCGGGCTGGATCATCGGGTGATCGACGTGGCGCTGCACGAGGCCATGTTCTCCATGATGGAATCGCTGATCCCTGACCACGGCGCCTACGGCGAAACCCGGAGCCGCACCGGCGGGCGCATGGAAGGCATTGCCCCTTCCAATGCGTACATCTGCGCCGACGGGGCGAGCATTGTCGTGGCCGGCAATGGCGACGGGATCTTCCGCCGCTACATGGAAGCGATCGGCAGGCCGGAACTCGGCACCGATCCGCACCTGCAGAGCAATGCCCAGCGCTGGGAAGCCCGGGAGATGCTGGATGCCGCCATCGGCCAATGGGCGGCAAGCCTCGACTCGCGCACGGCCCTGGCCATCCTCGATGCGGCCGAAGTTCCCGCAGGCCCGATCTACACCGCACAGGACATTGCCAGCGAGCCGCAGTACAGCGCCCGGAAGATGATCCAGCACCTCGATGTCTCCACCGGGGAAGAGACCTTGCATAATGTCGGCTTCCCCGGCATCGTCCCGGTCATGGGCGGCGCCTCGCTGCCCATCAGGAACCTGGGACCGGATCTTGGAGAGCACACCGCCCAAGTACTCGCAGGACTATTGGGAATGACCGATGCGCAAATCGCGCAGGCCTCGGCCGGAGAAAGGAATATGGCGTGAGCTACGCATTCACCCCTGCCGCCGCGTTGCGGGATGTCACGCTGCGAGACGGACTGCAACTGACCGGCAAGCTGCTGAGCACCGAAGAGAAGATCCGCACCGTGCGCGAGCTGATCCGGCTCGGCGTCGAGGAAATCGAGCTGGGATCGATGGCCCGCGCCGACCTGGTGCCGCCCATGGCCAACACCCTCGACGTCGCTGAAGGCCTGCGCCCCGAGGAACTGGAACGCTGCTGGATCTGGGTGGCCACCCCCGGCCATGTAGCCAAGGCGGCCAAGGCAGGCATCCGCAACTTCCAGTACTGCCTTTCCGTATCCGATGCGCACAACCAGGCGAATATCGGGCGCAGCACCGAGGCGAGTCTCGATGCCCTGCCAGAAGCCGTGCACTACGCCCGTGAAGCCAGCGGTCGGATCCAGCTGTGCCTGGCCACCTCATTCACCTGCCCCTTCGAAGGGCAGGTCCCGCCCGAACGGGTGCTGGAGATCGCCAATGATCCCCGGGCCGAGGGCACCTGCGATATCGTCATCTGCGACACCCTGGGCCAGGCAGTGCCCGCACAGGTTGCGGCGCTGATTTCCAAGGTCCGCGACGAATCCCCGCAGCGGCGCATCGTCTTCCACGGGCACGACACCTGGGGGCTGGGTGTTGCCAATACTCTGGCTGCGATCTCGGCAGGAGCCAGCCTGGTTGATGGCGCGCTAGGCGGATTGGGCGGATGCCCCTTCGCTCCCGGAGCCAGCGGGAATACCTCCAGCGAAGACATCCTGTTTGCCACGCGGCCGCCATGGCTCACCCCCCAGAGCTTTGCCGGCCTCGTCGAACTCTCCGAATCCCTGCTGCAGGAATTGGGCGAGCCGAATCGTTCAAAGTCGGCCCAGGGAGCGCGTTCCAAGGCGGCTGCCTTCGACTGGGTGATCCCCTCGGATCAAGCACCAGATTGCTCCAACAGCCTCTAGTTCCAGACTGCCCACCAGGCTGCGTGCCGCTAAACGTGCGGCGCTACACGGCGGGCCGGTGGGTTTCGCCGGGGAAGCGCCCGCCGATCAGCCGTGTCATCCGCTCAGCGGTATCCAGCAGCGGCTCGATCCAGCTCTCGCACTGCTCGCGCGGCATGCGCATGGTGGGTCCGCTGATGGTCACTGCCGCCACCAGGCCGGCCGCGGAATCGAACACCGGCGCGGACAGCCCCGATGCCCCGTTTTCGCGTTCGCCGGTGGTGATAGCGAAACCATCGGCACGAGTCTGCGCAACCGCTTGCTCCAGGCTGGCCATGCCGGTAATCGTCGCATCGGTCAGCGGTTCCAATCGCGTATCCTGCAGCCGCTGCATCAGCTCGGGCTTCCAGGCCAGCAGCACGCGTCCGGCAGATCCGGCATGCAACGGCGCGAGCTCGCCCAGGTGCATTTCCCGGCGCAGCGCATGGCGTGTTTCGGCGATGCCGACACACACTCGGTAGTGCTGCTCTGCACGGAACAGGCAGGCTGTTTCCCCGGTGAAGTCGCGCAGCTCGCGCAAGGACGGGATGATGACATCCAGCACTTCACGGCCGCGGGTGGCTGGCGCGGCCCAGTAGGCCATCTTCATTCCTATGCGGTACCCGTCATCCTCGCGGTCCAAAAAGCCTTGCCCCACCAGATTCGCGACCAGCCGCTGCACCGTCGAGGCCGGCAGATTCGTTGCCTCGCGGATATCAGCCAAGGACATCACCGGCTGGCGCAGTGAAAAGGAATCGAGGATGGCGCTGATTTTCCCCAGGACCAATAGGGGGTTCTGTTGCTTGGCTGGTGTCTCGTCCTTTGGCATAGTCCAGACGCTAGACCATCGGCATCGGCGAGTCCAGTTCCACGGTTCCCAGAGGTAGTGGCACAACGCAACAAGAAACCAAAGATTCGGCAAGGGCCGATCTTGCACAGACTGGCTTAGGCAGTAAAGCGGAGGCACCTGTCACAACAATTAGCCAACGCGGATATTGAACCGTTGAGAGACGTTTAGCAGATCTGGATCATCCGCAAGTATCTGCTGGCCTTCAGTGGCGACGACCAGATCGCTGTCGAGCCCGTCGTCGGTACGTCGCATCGACAAGGCCCAACACATGCCGACGCCATGCCGGGATGTGAAGCGGATTCCGTCAGCGAAACTGACATCGTGGAGCCTCAGGTTGCGTAGGCTCGTGGAAATCAAAGTGGTCAGCTTGCGATTTGCCCCGAACAGGTGGAATAGGTCAACGGCGTTCACATCACAGGATTTGGAGATTTCGGGGCCAAAGTTCCGGTCGATATATTCCAGCGAATGCGCTGAGCTTAGGTCAAACCAGACGAGGTCTTCTTTGCTGGCCAGTTCGTAGAGTCGACGTCCTTCGCACCAGTTTCTAGGGAACGTTCCGAGTTCATCGTGTCCAGGCCGTTGCTGTTCCTCGATGTAGAGGGCGTGGGCTTCCTCCTGGCTGATGCCGAACTGTTCTGCCATGAAGTCGATAGCGGTCCGCGCTTTATGGTCTAGCCGATATCCGTAGAGGCATTCAGTAAAAGCGCCTTGGCGCGTAGATGCCGCCTAGAGATTGCGCCCAGTGGTGTCAAACCTGTTCCACACGCCGACTTCTTCGGGGAAGAAGTAACCCCGTTCCGGGGGATTATGAGCACCGTAGCTTTCAGCTGCGATGCGAAAGCCAGCCAACGGTTCACGCGCTATGCTTGGCTGGCCATACGCTTCTTCCAATGTACCGTTCATTAGCCGTTGCATCCCCCTGAGGACATCGCCTCGGCTGCATCAATCACGGCCTTGAACCGATCTTGGCGGATTGCTTCGACAGGTGAAATTTCGTCAAGCCAGGGATTAGCTCCAAGGAACCATTGGCGAGCCACCTGTTCTCCATCAACATCCGAGACCATCTTCCAAGCACGGTGAGCCAGCATAATACGAGTCTGAGACGCATTCGAAGGGACCGTTCCGTTCTCCCTTTGCCAGCGGTAGCTTGCCTTAGGATCCTTTGCTCCCGCCATCGCGGAAACCATTGCACCCCCAAGGATGCATTCAGCCTCCGCACAATCTCGCGGAAGTCCATGCGAGAAGTTTCCGCATGGACCGCTCCAGTCGTCGGTACGATTCCCATCTTCAGGCCTTTTCCTTATACCTATGTCATCCTGAGTGCAGGCTTCTAGCCTTTCTCGCCGAGATTTCCTCGATGACGCAACTTTGCCACTGATGTACCACTAAAATAAGTATCGTCCTTACACTTCAAAGCGCCTACGACGGAATATGAGTTCGAGTTCTGGTTGATTGGCAGCCGGCACCCCGCCGGCCCGAGTTCTGCTCCAGAAAGCACCTGGCCAAAACGACATGGCGGCAGGCGGACCTCGACCGTGACGGACAAGGCACCAGATGGTCGAGCATTTCTCCGGCATCCAGCATTCAGGCACTATGTATGCCTGCAGTGGAATTCGTTGGGCAAAATTTGCGAACTTCAACACTCTTACCGCGCATGATGTCGCAACAATTCGTCAGAACTGGGCACTGAAGTATATTGATTCCAGAAGACCGAAGAATTCTCTTGGGCGCTGGCGCCCATCATGCAAAGGACTCTGATGAGCAATACCGGCAAGTTCCGGGCAGCACGCGATCTGCTGCTGGCAGCACGCGCTGACTACGACCGGGCCCGGGCCGAGTTCTCCTGGCCGGAATTCAACGATTTCAACTTCGCCTACGACTGGTTCGACCAGGTGGCCAAGGACCCGGCGCGGGCCAATGAACCGGCACTGATCCTCACCGAACCCGATGGCAGCTCCGCACGCTACAGCTGGGCCGAGCTCTCGCGCCGCTCCACCCAGGTGGCCCGCTGGCTCTCGGATGAGGGCCTGCAACGCGGCGACACCATCATCGTCATGCTGGGCAACGAGGTGGCCCTGTGGGAGGTGATGCTGGCGGGCATGAAGCTCGGCGCGGTGATCATCCCGTCGACCACGCAGCTGGTCAGCGCGGATCTGGCCGACCGCATCGAGCGCGGAAACGCGAACTGGGTGATCACCAGCCATGACCAGGTCTCCAAATTCGACACGGTCCCCGGGGACTACCGGATCGTCCAGGTGCGCGGCGAAGCCAGCGAGGGCACCTTGCACTACGGCAAGTCCCACGAGGCGCCGGCCGAATTCAGCCTGGACTCCCCGACGCTGGCCGATGAGAACATGCTGCTCTACTTCACCTCGGGAACCACCTCGCTGGCCAAGCTGGTGCAGCACACCCACACCTCGTACACCGTGGGCCACCTGGCAACGATGTTCTGGATCGGCCTGGAACCAGGCGACGTGCACCTGAATGTGGCATCCCCCGGGTGGGGCAAGCACGCCTGGTCAAACTTCTTCGGCCCGTGGATCGCCGAGGCGACAGTGTTCGTCTACAACTACGAGCGCTTTGATCCGCTGGCGCTGATGAACCAGATGGCGGTGGAGAAGGTCACCAGCTTCTGCGCGCCGCCCACCGTCTGGCGCTATTTGATCCAGGCGGACCTTGGCACCCTGAAGACTCCCCCGCGCAAACTGGTCTCCGCCGGCGAGCCGTTGAATGCAGAGGTCATCGACCAGGTGCGCAAGGCCTGGGGCCAGGTGATCCGCGATGGCTACGGGCAGACCGAAACCACGGTGCAGATCGCCAATTCGCCGGGCACCGAGGTGAAGGTCGGCGCAATGGGCCGCCCGATGCCGGGCTACGCGGTGGAACTGCGCAACCCGACCACCGGGCAGCTGGCCGAAATCGGGGAAATCTGCCTGCGCCTCGATCCGGCCCCGGCCGGCTTGATGAAGGGCTACTTCGCCGATGAGGAGAAAACCGCCGAAGCGATGCAGGGCGGCGTCTACCACACCGGCGATATCGCCGAACGCGATGAGGAAGGCATGCTGACCTATGTGGGCCGCGCCGATGACATCTTCAAGTCCAGCGACTACAAGCTCAGCCCGTTCGAGCTGGAGTCGGTGCTGCTGGAGCATCCTGCGGTGGCCGAGGCAGCCGTGGTGCCCTCTCCTGATCCGCTGAAGCTCTCGGTGCCCAAGGCCTTCGTGGTGCTGGCCGGCAACCTGGAGCCATCCGCCGAGGTGGCCAAGGACATCCTCGGCTTCTGCCGCGAGCAGCTGGCCCCCTACAAGCGGATCCGCCGGCTGGAATTCACCACCCTGCCCAAGACCATCTCGGGCAAGATCCGCCGCGTGGAGCTGCGCCTGGCCGAGGAGGAACGGCATGCGGCCGGCACCACCGTCAGCGGAGAGTACCGGGATACCGATTTCCCTGAACTGAAGGACCGCGGCTAGGACTTTGCGGCAAAGGCCAGCCCGGCAAGAAGCATTCTCGTTTCCTGCCGGGTTGGCCTTTGGTTTGCTGCGATTGGCTAGCGGCTGCGCTTGGCTTTCAGCGCGTCGACAATGCCCTTTCCCAGGTAGAAAGCGCCATCGGCATACCAGGCCAGCATCAGCAGCTGGCGCGCCGGCTTGGGCAGCCACCCGAAGCGTTCGCTCTTGGCCAGCACCAGGTGCACTGCCGCACCGGATGCCAGCACCGCTGCGCCTGAACCGATCAGTGCCTTGGGGTTCCAGTTGTGCCGGTAGAGCAGCCGTTCCAGGCCCTTGGCTTCGCGCTCCTGCTCGGCCAGGGCCGACTTGATGGTCTTGTACGGGCCGCCGGTGGTGATCACCCGGCGTTCCTCGGGCAGCGGACGGCCGGTGAGGTAGTCGACGCTGCGCGCATCGAAGCCCAGCAGCGCCAGCAAACGCTTGAGATCCTTCAAATCCCTGCTGCCGCGAGCCAGCTGCTGCGCCTCCGCGCGGTGGGCAGGATCCTCGACCAGCTGCTCGACGAGCTCCAGTTCCGTCTCATCCCAGCCATGGAGCAGGTGATCCAGCTCTTCGAGGCGCACCGCTGCCGGGCTGCCCGCTTCCGGCTCCAGGATGACGGTGCGTTCCAGGTCCACCGTCATGGACATCGAGGAGCCGAACAGCTCCAGCCGCGGCCCCTTGGCTTCGATGGTTGCGGTGATGACATTGCCGGTACGGTCCAGGGACAGGTACGGGCGGCTTGAACGCCCGATGCTCGGGGCATAGACCGGTTCCTTGGGCATGGCCATCAGCCCGGCGCCGTGCTCCCACACGGTGATCTCGTTCGTCTCGAAGCCTGCCGCGAGCACCAGCTCGGAGCCCTTGAGCTTCGGACCGTGCAGCAGCTCGCTGGAAGTGCCGTAGTCGCCCAGCAGCTCCTCATCCGGGTTCGGCCCATCGATCTCGTCCCCGTCCACCAGCACGTAGTCGGCACCGGTGGAGTTCTTCAGCTCGTGGACCAGCTTGGTCACGCGCGAGCCTTCGCGCAGCTTGCCCTTGGCATCGATGCGGTAGAGCACCGCATCGCGTGCTTCGCTCACCGTGGCCACCTCGGCCATCACTTCGGTGGAATGCTCGCGTTCAACAGCCCCGCCGATGAATCCCAGCAGGCGCCGGTCGGCCAGCGCGGTGCGGATCAGCGCCGCCGCATCAGGCTTGTCGCCCATGAAGATGAAGTCCAGGTTGAGGTAGTTGAACTCGGTTGAATCCACGGAGGCGGACCCCTTTCGCGGGTGGAATTGTCGTTATCTATCAATCATAGGTGGCGCTGTGCTGCGCAAAGGAAAACCGCGCCATGGGAACTGGTTCCAGTTCCCATGGCGCGGTCGCTTCCCGGTGCAGGGAATCAGGGCCTACTTCTTGCCCAGGTACTTCTCGAAGCCCGCTGGCAGGTTCAGGCTCGACGGATCGAAGTCCTGGTTGGCGCCTGCGCCGAAGGCGGCGCCGTTCGGGGCAGCGGCCTTCTTGTTCTTGGCTTCCAGCTCGGCCTGCGCGGCCTTGGCCGGGTTGCCGTACTTCTGCTTCTTGCCCTTGCCCTTGGCCTTCGCCTTGCGGGCTGCGCCCTTGCCGGCACCCGGCATGCCCGGGATGCCGCCGCCGGCAGCCATCTTCTTCATCATCTTCTGCGCTTCGCCGAAGCGCTCCAGCATCTGGTTCACCTCGGAGACCGAGACGCCCGAGCCCTTGGCGATGCGTGCGCGGCGAGAGCCGTTGATGATCTTCGGGGCCACGCGCTCATGCGGGGTCATCGAACGGACGATGGCCTCGACGCGGTCGATCTGGCGTTCGTCGAACTGCTCAAGCTGCTGGCGGGAGATCTGCGCGCCGGGCATCATGCCCAGCAGCTTCTTCATCGAGCCCATCTTCTTGATCTGGGCCATCTGGGCGAGGAAGTCGTCCAGGGTGAAGTCTTCCTGGTCGGCGAACTTCTTCGCCATCCGCTCGGCTTCGCCCTTGTCCCAGTTCTTCTCGGCCTGCTCGATCAGGGTGAGCACATCACCCATGTCCAGGATGCGCGAAGCCATGCGGTCCGGGTGGAAGATCTCGAAGTCGTCCAGGTTCTCGCCGGTGGAGGCGAACATGACCGGCTTGCCGGTCACCGAGGCCACCGACAGGGCAGCACCGCCGCGGGCGTCGCCGTCCAGCTTGGAGAGGACCACGCCGGTGAAGTCCACGCCCTCGTGGAAGGCCTGGGCGGTGTTGACCGCGTCCTGGCCGATCATCGCGTCGATGACGAAGAGCACTTCATCCGGGTTGATGGCGGCGCGGATGTTCGCGGCCTGGGCCATCATCTCGGTGTCCACGCCCAAGCGGCCGGCGGTATCGACAATCACGATGTCGTGCAGCTTGGCCTTGGCCTCGGCCACGCCGTCGCGGGCCACTGCTACCGGATCGCCGGTCGGGGTGTCGAATTCGGAGGAGACGCCCGGGTGCGGTGCGTAGACCGGCACTCCGGCGCGTTCGCCATTGATCTGCAGCTGCTTGACCGCGTTGGGGCGCTGCAGGTCGCAGGCCACCAGCATCGGGGTGTGGCCTTCGGCCTTCAGGTGCTTGGCCAGCTTGCCGGCCAGGGTGGTCTTGCCGGCACCCTGCAGGCCGGCGAGCATGATCACCGTCGGAGGGTTCTTGGCCAGGTTCAGCCGGCGGGTTTCCCCGCCGAGGATGCCCACGAGCTCCTCGTTGACGATCTTGACGACCTGCTGGCCCGGGTTCAGCGACTCGGAGACCTCGGCACCCAGGGCACGTTCCTTCACCTGGGCCACGAAGCCGCGAACCACCGGCACGGCGACGTCGGCGTCAAGCAGGGCGCGGCGGATCTCGCGTACGGTACCGTCGATATCCGCTTCGCTCAGGCGGCCCTTGCCGCGCAGGTTCTTGAAGGTTTCTGTCAGGCGATCGGAAAGTGAATTAAACACGTGCCGGGCACTTCTTTCGATAGGTCTTGTGGTGCGCATTGGAAAATCGCACAGGACTCAACTCCCAAGAATATCAATAATCGGGCGCCGAACTAACCAGCTGTGCAGCGTTTCACCAGCAGCCTATGGCGCAACGCCGAAGCTGCTCCCCTCCAAAAGGACGGGAGCAGCTTCGGGTGCCGGCAGCCAAGGGCTACGGCTTGGCCTCGCTGGCAGCAGGCGCGGTGCCTGCCGGCGGCTTCGGCACCTTGGCCGGGGCGGCAGCTTCAGCCGGTGCAGGAACCGCGGCCTTCGGCTTCGGCTTGGCCGCTGCCGGGGCGGCTTTCTGCACGGCCGGCGCCGCAACTGGCGGCTTTGGTTTCGGCTGCAGCTTTGGCTTCGGCTTCGGCTGAGGTTGCGGAACCGTTGCGGCCGGCGCCTTCGCGACCTTCTTCGCTGCAGGCGCAGCCGCCGCGGCCGGAGCTGGCTTGAGTTTGGCCACTGGCGCCTTGGGTTTAGCCGGGACTGCCGGCTTTGGCTTAGCCGGTGCTGGCGCCTTCTTCTTCGCCGGAACAGCCGCCTTCGGCTTGTCCGCGACTGCCGGCTTGGGCTTGTCAGCCGCTGACTTCTTTGCGCCCTTCTTCTCTGGAGCAGCAGGCTTGGCCGGCGCCAGCTCCTTGGCTTTGGATGGAGCCTTCTGGTCCTTCTCTGCCTGCATGTCCACGATCTTCGGCTGGGCTACACCGATGATCTTTTCTGTCCCGGCCGTGGGCTCGGTTTGCTCCTCATGGTCCGAGGTGTCCGGGTTTCCCGTTTCTTTCTCCTGCTGCGGTTCGATACCCGAGTCCGGGCTCGGTTCAGGAGCTAGGGTCGGCTCTGCCGTCGGAGGTGCCTGGGAGGATTCCGTTTCCTTTGTTGGATTCTCCGGGGCTGGAGTCTCCACGGCGGTAGGTGATGCGGAAGCGCTGGGTTGCTCCACTGGCCCAGTGCTTGGCGTTGGCGCTGCAGTCGGCGCACTTGGCTCAGCTGGAACAGGAGTTAGCGTTGGCGAAGGCGTTGGCTGGGCCTTCGGGCGTTCGGTTTCCAGCTTCTTCGGCGGCTTAGGCGCCTTGCTCGGCTGCGGTGCCGGCTGCGTGGTTCGTGGAGACGGGCTGGTTTTCGAGTGATCCTTTTTCGGCTGGGTCTTGGGCTTGGCCGCCTTGGCCTCTTTCTGGTTGCCGTCGGCAGATGGCTGCACCGGGTCAGCCTGGTAATGCTTCGCACGGGTTGGGCGTTCTTCGCCTGCTGAGCCGCGGTTGCTTGAGGTTCCGGAAGAATGCCCAAATGCTCCAGCAACCGATTGCTGGCGCAGGGCACTGCCGGCGTCCACCGCGAATGGCCCGGCTGCAAGTACCGCTCGCCGTTGCCCGCCGGCCATCGGCAGGTAGTTGCTCGGATTCTGCCACTGTCCATTGACGATGACTTCGAAATGCACATGGCACCCAGTGGAATTGCCTGTTGTCCCGGACAACGCAATGACTTGGCCTTGGAGCACGAATTCGCCAACGCTTACCAGTAGGAGCGAATTGTGGCTGTATCCGGTCTGCACCCGATTCCCGTGGTCAATGGTGACCCGTTGGCCGGAATGGCCCGCCCAGCCGGCGACAATCACCCTGCCGGTCTCGCTGGCACGAACGGGCGAGCCGCAGGCAATGGGATAATCCTGGCCGATGTGGATTTGGTGCCCGGCACCTGTCGGGTTGGCTCTCCAGCCGAACGCACTGGAGATTTGCCGGGTGGCCACTGGGTGCTCCAGCAGCAGGCCGGTGCGCAGCATGGCCGGCCGGATCTCCTGGGACGCGGCAATCGGTGCGGGCGGCACTGTTATCCCCGTACTCGACGTTGCCGTCATGGCCGCTCGATGCTCGGCCACCTGTGCCACCGGGCCAGGCTCGGACCCGCCGAGCCTCTCAGTGCCAGATTTCAGGCCGGTGATTCCTATGCCGGCCACTTCGGGCATATCCGGTACGTTGACGACGTCGCGCCCGAGCAGCGGCCGGGATTCCGCGCTGAAGGCCACGGTGCTTGATTCGACTCTGGCAGGCATTGCACCGGCCGCACCGGGCCACGCCAATGCACTGCTCAGGCCAAATGCCGCAGCGATAGCCAGTGCCCCATACGGCAGCCGGCGGCTGGTCCCCAAGACTCCGCGCGGCATAGAACTGCTAAAACCATGATGTTGTCGTTTCATAACTTGCCAGTCCCCCAAAACTGCAATTACTCAACAGAACCTCAGAATAGCCCTAGCGCGATGAATAATCCATGGCTAGTTGAAGGCTTTTGCAACGGCCGGGATGATTCTGCGGAACACCGTTCTCCCGCGGCACCGTCCCAGCCGTGCCGCCATCACGGGGATCCGGCATCAAATCGTTGCAATTCCGATGCCTGCCCGTCTTCCGGCGAGCGCCGATTCCACCCGGGATTCCCGCCTCGATTCGGCGCGTTGCCGACAACTGGCCGGCTGACGGAAACCCGGAATTCCCTGGGCGGGCAATGTCGCTTCCTGCCTGAACCGTGCTGATGTGCTGATAATGCTGTGAGGAGGGACCCCGGGGCAACCGGTCCCCGCAGCGCGGTGAAAAACGGAGGATCCACGGTGGAGACCAGCACCCTGGCCGGCAGGCTTTTCCGGTGGGCAGTGCTGTCCTGCGCATGGCTGCAAGATTATCTCTATGCTGGCGCCTGGCAGCTGCGTTCGCTGCTGCCGGGCACGCCGGCCGACCAGCTGCGCACGGGCAGCGACCAGGCGGCCGAACCGGTGGTCCTGATTCCGGGAATCTGGGAATCCTGGAAATTCATGCTCCCGCTGGCCAAGGCGCTGCACCAGGCCGGCCACCCGGTGCATGTGATCCCTCAGCTCGGCTTCAACCGCGGCACCGTGCCGGAGATGTCCGAGGCAGTTTCCCGCTACCTGGCCACGGAGCAGCTCGACGGTGCGGTGCTGGTGGCGCACAGCAAGGGCGGCCTGATCGGCAAGTATCTCATGGCCGCCTCGCTGCAGGGTTACCGGTTCAATCGGATGATCGCCATCGGCACTCCTTTCTCCGGTTCGCGCTATGCACGCTATGCTCCGATCCGCTCCCTGCGGGCCCTGTCCCCCAATGACCAGGGGCTGCTCAAGCTCTCGGCCAACTTGAGCGTGAATTCGCGGATCATCTCCATCTACAGCAGCTTCGACCCGCACATCCCCGGCGGCTGCGACTTGGCCGGAGCCACCAATATCAAGCTGCCCACGCTGGGGCATTTCCGGTTGCTGTCCGATGCGCGCCTGCATGCAGCAGTGCTCAAGCACCTGGGGCATGAATCGCCTTCGGCCGGCTGATCCCCGGCAGGCAGAGCACCGCAATCCGAGCGTTCGGTGTGAATTGCTCCTTGCTGTTGAACCCGCCGCTGAGCGCTGTCTAGCGTGAGCGGACAAGGGCTGGACTCTCACCTCCAGCAATCATGCAGACAGGAGCACCCGATGAACCCGCAGGAATTCTCCGCGCCGCAGGACGATGGCGAACGCGACGATGCACACGACGATGCGCAATCAGCCAACCGCGAGGCCGCGGCCACATCAAACCCCGATTCAGAAGAACAACTGATTACCGGGCTGGAACCGGGCGGTTCGGTGCCACCGGGTCAAACCCCGCCCGGTGAAGGTTCGATGAGCCAAGACCAGGGCCATGGCGAATAGCGTGGCGCAGCGTCCAATCAGCGATGCCCGCATTGGACGCTGGCTGGAGGAGCTGGCTGAATCGGACGGGAACCCGGGCGGCGGAGCCGCGGCGGCGCTGATGCTCGCAGCCGCCGCCGCGCTGATGTCAATGTCCGGCGGCTACGTATCGGCTTCGGGGACCGCACAGTCCGAACTCACCGGCCTGCTGGCGCGGGCCAAGCAGCTGCGGCTCGACGCGCTGGCCATGGCAGACCGTGATGCGCGGGCTTCCGCGGACTTCGGGGTAGCCTACGCGCAACCGGCCTCGGAGCAGCGCGACCGCCGCCTTGCACAGGCCTGCTTGCAGGCCGCGAAATCCTCTGCCGCACTCGGTGCGCTGGCCACGACCGCTCTGGATGACCTGCGCTGGCTCTCTCAGCAAGCCAAGCCGCAACTGGTGGCCGATGTCGCCACGGCCCTGGGCATGCTGAGCGCAGTGCTGCAGGCTGCCAGCAGCAATCTGCGCTATGACCTTTCCCAGTTGGCTTCCGGCCCGGCGCAGGTCAAGCACGCCGGGTTATGGGATACCGCAGCATCGCTGGACCGGGCGATGCAATATGCAGGAGAGCTGGCCGCGCGCATCGATGCGGGCATCAAGCGCTGATCCGGCTGCACGCACTGCCGAAGGCAAAGGCATCGATGACAAGGAATGATGACCATGACCGAGACGCCTATTAATGCATTGATCCTGGTATGCACCCTTTCCCCCTCGCCCAAGGCCTCCAGCAGCGATTTGCTGGCCCGGCAGGTGGCGGCCGAATTCAAGGAGCACCAGGTGTCCTCCGAGATCCTGCGCATTGCCGATTTCAATGTGAAGCTCGGGGTGCTCAAGGACATGGGAGACGGCGACCAGTGGCCGGCGATTCGGCAGAAGCTGCTGTCCGCGGACATCCTGGTGCTGGCCACCCCGATCTGGGTGGGCCACCCATCCAGCCTGGCCCAGCAGGTGCTGGAGCGGCTGGATGCCGAGCTGTCGGAAACCGACGAGCAGGGCCGCCCGATCCTCTTCGGCAAGGTCGGCCTGGTAGCAGTGGTGGGCAATGAGGACGGCGCGCACCACGTGATTGCGGATCTGGGCCAGGGTTTGTCCGATGCCGGGTTCACCTTGGCGGCCCAGGGCTCGACCTACTGGGTGGGGCAGGCCATGCACACCACCGACTACCAGGACCTGCAGCAGACCCCGGAGGTCACGGCCAATGCCACGGGCATTGCCACCCGCAACTCAGCCCATCTGGCGCGGCTGCTCAAGGCCAGCCCCTACCCTGCCGGATAGCTGCCGAAGGCTGGGTGCAGCCTGCAGATCAGCGGTGAGCCATTGGCCTGCGGCGGCCGGTGCCCTAGCGTTCGAGCCAGCAGAAGACTGCAACCGCTTTCGAGAACTAAGGACGGGCACGATGCCGAACAACACCATCGACCAGATGACCCTGCACAGGTACTTGGGCGAGCACCTGCTGGGTTCCGAATCGGGGCTGAACCATTTCAAGGCGGCGCACCACACCTGGGCGGGCACGGCGTACGCCGACCGCTTCGAGTCGCTGCACCAGCAGGTGAAGGACGACCAAGCGGATCTGAAGCGGATCATGGACCGGCTGGGATGCCGGCAGCGTCCGCTGGCCCGCCTCCTGGTACCGGTGGCCAAGCTCGCCGGTCATGTCAACCCATTCAATCCGCTGCGGATGCGCAAGCTAGCCGCCGCGCAGGTGCAGCTCGATGTGCTCACCGGACTGCTCAATGCCAAGTTGCGCATGTGGCAGACGCTGCTGCTGATGCTGCCCCACGATCCGCGCCTGGACCAGGCGCTGCTGCAGGACCTGTCGCATCGTGCCGAGTCGCAGATCAGCCAGCTCAAGGCGCTCAGCGATGAGACCTGGCCCGAGCGCTTCGCCCCGCAAGAACACGAGAACCAGGAGGAACGCCGCCGATGAGCAATGGGAAGGCGAATGTCGTCGGGGCCGGCCCCAATGGGCTGGTCGCCGCGGCGGTGCTTGCGCAGAACGGTTTCGATGTCCAGGTCTTCGAGCGCAATGCCCATCCGGGCGGCGCCGCGGCCTCCGGCAGCACGCTGGGCGAGGGCACCATTGTGGATTTGGGAGCTGCCGCCCACCCCTTCGCCTACGGCAGCCCGGCATTCGCGCATTTCGACCTGGCCGGCCACGGCCTGCAATGGGATTTCCACGATTACCCGCTGGCCCACCCGCTGGAAGGCGCCGAGTCGGTCTTCCTGCACCAGAGCCTGGACGCCACCAGCAGGCAATTCCCCGCCGACCGGAAGATCTGGCGGCTGCTGCATGGGCCGCTGGTGCGCAATCCGCAGGAGATCCTGGAGAACGCCACCAGCCCGCTGCTGGGCATCCCGCCGCATCCGGTGCTGATGGCGCGCTTGGGGCTGCGCTCGCTGCCGCCGGCGAAGCTCCTGGCCGCCGCGGCCTTCCGCACCCGGCAGGCCGCGGCGCTCTTCGCCGGTTCCAGCGCGCATTCCATGCTGCCGCTCGCCCACCCGTTCACCTCGGGATTCGGCGTGCTTTTCGGGTCCCTGGGCCAGTCCTGGGGGTGGCCGGTGGCGCACGGCGGCACCGGCAGCATTATCGACGCGCTGCTGCGGGTGCTCGATGGGCTCAGGGTGCAGATCCACACCGGGCACCAGATCACCAGCCTCGCCCAGCTTCCCGATGCCGAACTCACTTTCCTGGATGCCACGCCCCGCCAGGTGGTGCAGATGGCCGGCGGCCAGCTTCCGCCACGCCTGCGCCGCCGGTTCGAACGCTGGCGCTACGGCACCGCTGCCTTCAAGGTGGACTACCTGCTCGATGGCCCGATCCCCTGGCAGGATGCGCGCACCGCGCGGGCTGGCACCGTGCATGTGATCGGCGATGCCGCCGAGCTGGCCGCCGCCGAGCACCAGGTCGCCTCCGGGAAAATGCCCGACCGCCCCTTCGTTATGGTGGTCCAGCCTTCGAGCGCCGATGCCTCGCGCGCCCCGGCCGGCCGCCACGTCATCTGGTCCTACGCCCACGTGCCCCAGGGCTATGCCGGGGATGCCGGTGCGCTCATCGATGCGCAGATCGAGCGGTTCGCGCCGGGTTTCAGAGACCGGATCGTGCAGCGGGTGGACACCTCCCCAGCGCAGCTGCAGGCCTGGGATCCCAACCTGGTCGGCGGCGATATCGGCGGTGGATCGCTGTCCGGCACCCAGCAATTCTTCCGTCCCTCCGCTTCGCTCAATCCCTATTCCCTCGGCGTTCCGGGGTTGTACCTGTGCTCTTCTTCCACGCCGCCGGGCGGCGGGGTGCATGGCATGGCTGGCTGGCATGCGGCGCATCGGGCCCTGCGCGAGCTTGGGCGCACCTGGGCCGATAATCAGCTTCCTTGGTTGCCGGCGATGGATCAGCGGTACGCAACTACATGGGCGAACCGAGCCCGCGCAGCCCAAGCCAATTCCTGCAATAAGGCTTTTGACTAGTAAAAAATAAAGTCTGGGAATTTCCTCAGAATCGGGACGGGTGCACAAGAACTTGGTGGGCCGATGATAATTTCATACCAAGTCCCCACCGCTTGGCGTATGGTCGACAGCGTCACTGAAGGCCATGCCGCCGCAGGGGCCGGAAAACTGCATAGTTGAAGTGAGAAGTATCGTCTAGAAGTGGAGGGTAGTTCACATGCCAGGAAGGCTAGTCAGATCCCAGACCGCGGTGCGCGTTGCTGAGTTGCTGGGATCACGCGAGGGCAGAAGACATTTGGGCAATTATGGCTGGACCCAGGGAATGCCAGTGGTCATGACACAGCCTGAGGAATCGCTCGACGATGTCATGGGTCTGGTTTCGGTGCATAAGCGGCCGGTGCTGGTCGCGATGCTTGAAAAGCAGACCGAGGAGCTGAAATTCTTGCACATTTCCGAGCCTTCTCCAGTCTTGGAAGTGGTTCCGGCCAGTGCGCCGCGCAGCACGATCAAGGATTTGTTCGCGCAGGCCGAGCACAGCGGCATGGCCGCATTCCGCGTAAAGTACTGGCAGTACAGTGCGGTCGCCCACGCGGTGCCCCATTTCGACGCGAATGCGCCAGGACACAGGTACGCCGCACAGGAGTCCGGCAGCAGCCTATAACAGCTGGCAACGCTGCCACCACAGCCCCCTGTAATCTGCGCACCGCGCAGTTCACCAGGGGGCTGTTTCCATGCCCGGGACCAGGTCTGCTTGCTGGATGCTAGCCGGTGTTGAGCATCCGGCGATCCAGCGCCGCCAGATAGTCCGCGAAGCCTTCGCCCAGCCGGCCGCGCAGGCGCCCAGAGGTGGTTGCTTGCAGCCGGGCCGTGGCCTGGACCCGGTAGCCGGCATGGCGCAAGGCTTCCACCAGTGACACATCCTCCCGGGCCGCCAGCGGCTCGAAGCCTCCGACAGCCAGATAGGCGGCAGCGCACACGCCGAAGTTCGCGCCGTGGATATGGCCATGCCCCTCCACCGGCTGGTATTCCTGCTGCCAAAGGGCGAAGAGGTGCTCATCGAGTTCGCTGCGGTCCGGTTCCACGGTTCCCGCTACCGCATCTGCTCCGCGGCTATGCAGGCGGGCAAAGCCCTGAAGCCAATGCTCGGGGACGCAGGTATCCGCGTCGGTGCTGGCCAGCCAGATGGCGCCTGGGTCGCCGGCCGCTGCGAGGAGGCCAAGGGCATGGTGTGCTCCGGCGGCACGGCTCGCACCGACATTGCCGAAGCCGACCTGCTGCACGCTGATCCGCCAATCCTCGCTGGCATGCCTCCCGGCGATCTGCGCCGTGCCGTCCGTGCAGCTGTCGGCAACCACGATGGCCCTGGCCTGGATCTGCGGGCGGGCATGGGCAAGACGGTCCATGGCCGCGCGCACCGAATCCAGGCAACGGCCCAGGCGTTCTTCCTCGTCGCGGGCCGGGATGATCACCGCCATGGCCGCCAGCTGCCTACCCATGGGCACCAGCTGGCTTGCGCAGTATTTCAAGCAGGAAATCGGCTTCGCGATGCTCCACGATGCGCTCCCACCGCAGCTGGCCCGCCATGCGGTGCACTTCTTCCCCGTCCAGCGGCCAGCCGTCGATGGGATGCAGCCAATGGCAGAGCACCAGCTCTCCGCCGGCTTGGAGTGCGGCAGCGCTGGCGGCGAGCACCTGCTCCAGTTCGTCGGCTGCCAGGAAGTAACCCATCTCGCTGAGCACCACCAGCTGCAAGCTGCCCGGCTCCAGCTGCGGAAATTCCCGGGGCACCGTGGCCTGCAGCAATTCGACGTGGTCCATTCCGGCCACGGCCCGCCTCGCCTGGGCCAATGCGGTGGCGCTGGCGTCGACCGCCAGCAGACGCGTGCTGCGGCGGGCCAGTTCGGCGCTCTGCACCCCGATGGAGCAGCCCAGCTCCAGCACCGCCGCATACTGCTCCCGGGACAGGGAGGCGAGCAAGATCTGCTGCTTGCGCTGCTCGTAGCGGCTGCTGCGGTATTCCCACGGATCCTCGCGCTCCCCGTAGAGCTCGTCGAATACTGCCGGAGCCGACGCGGCATCCTTGTGGCCAGGCCAGGTGGCGCGGAAGATCTCGGCACCGCGGGAAAAATGCTGCAGGAAGCCTTCGCTAAGGAGGACTTCGTCTCCTGGCAGGGCGGACAGCGGCGTGGTTTGGGAACGGTGGGCCTCCAGGGCGCGGGCCTTGGCATCCGTGCTGGAAGCATCCAGGGCCAGCCGGAACCAATGCCTGAAGCTGGGCTGCCGGTCCGGTTGCGCCCAGTGCCAGAACCAGATGGGGAATTCCAGGTGGCAGGCATTGTGCGCCAGGGCGCAGTCCGCGGCGAGCAGACCCAGGATTTCGTGGTCCGGGTGCCCGTCGCCGCGGTAGGTGCTGGCGATCAGGCAGCGCTCGCCGGCGTGCTGCTCAAGGGCTGCGCGGATCGGCTCCTGCTGCACTGCGAGTTTCCCGTCGTCCAGGCCCAAGCAGTGCAGATGCAGCGTTCCGCTGCGCGGTCCCTGTGCGCGCAGCATGTCCATGGCCTCGGCCAGTTCGGCCTGGCGCAGCGCGGCCAACTGGGCCGCGGAGTGTGTGGTGGAGTCCGGATGCGATGCTTCCCCGAAGCTGCAGACGATCACGTGGACATCGATCCCCTGGCCAAGCGCCATGCGGATCAGTCCTCCGGCTCCCAGCGTCTCGTCATCCGGGTGGGCGGCCAGAACAATCACCGATGCCATTGCGTGGAAGAGCTTCTCCGGATCCAGTGCGGCGATCTGCTCAAGCCCAGCTTGCTGCCAGCAGCTTGCAGAGGTTCCCTGGTCCTGATGCGTGAAGTTCACCATGCGCTGCCACCTTCCTTGCCGGCACGGTCCGCAATCAGCTGGCCCAGCGCCGCGTCATCGCGGGCCGCGTGGTGCTGGCGCAGATAGATGCCCAGGTCTGCTGCGCGCCGCGCATGCTCCTCATCGGCGGTCAGCGGGCCCGGGCCGGTGGCTTGGCCGCTGAGCTGCAGCACCCGCTCGCAGGCCCCGGCCACCTGGCCGCGGACCCGATGGGCTGAAATGGCATCCAGTGCTCCGGCATCGGCCAGCCCGGCGGCCTGTTCCAGCAGTGCGGCGCAGCCGGCCAGCAAGCGGTCCGCTTCGCCGAGCCAAGCAAGGGCCAGCTGATCCGGGGTGCGCGCTTGGGCGCTGCGCAGCAGATGGCGGTAGATTCCCACCGCTCCCCCAAACCAGCAGGCGGCAACACCGACGCCGCCAACGGCGAACCCCTGGCGGGACAGGTACCAGCCAGCGTCTTGCACCGGTTGGGCCGGCACTCCGGTGAAGTCCACGGAACCGCTGGGCAGCTGGGCCATGCCTCGGCTGATCCAGCCACCTGTTGCCGGTTCAACGCCGGGGTGGCGCAGGGAAACCATGAACAGCCGGTTCCCCTCCGGTGTTCGGGCGGTGACCAATGCATGCGTCAGCGCGGCGGCCAACGAGCACCAGTGCTTGGTGCCGTTCAGTTCCCACTCTCCGCCGGATTGGCGGGTCGCTTCCAGAGTGGTGGTGGGCGACTGCGCGGCGAAAACGCCCCAGGAGGTACCTGCTTGCCACGGCATGCCCGCCTGGCTCAGGATTCCGGCTGCATCCAGATGCGGTTCCAGCGTCCTGGCCGCAACCAGGTCGGTGGCGGCCACGGACGCCAGCAGCTCCCAGAGCCGCTGCGTCTGGCCAGCGGCTGGAACCGGAGGATCTTCCCCCGAGTCTTCCAGCACGCGCAGCATCGCGTCCGGGTTGCCCTCGCAGCACACGGCGGCATCACGCACCGCTTGCTCGGCACCCCACCACGGCTCTCCATTGCGGGTTGCAAATCGTGGTTCGCCTGTACTGAATGACACCGGCTTCTGGTCCATCAGCCCTCTTTCCTTGGTAGGAACTTTTGACCAGTCTAGGTTCCGGGCAATTCGTGCCTCGCCCACCTGAATGGCACCTGAAAGCCGCAAATAACCACAGACCCACCCCTGAAGTGTCCCGCGGGAAGAATCCGGGGATGCTGCGGATCAGCCGGCCAACCTGGCAACGCAACGCGCATGGTTCAGGGACGCACCGCCAATCGCACCGAGGGCCCGAGGCACAACATCGAGAGAGCTTGCGGAATTCGCCGCGCTGAAGGCGGCTCTGTGATGATCTGCAAAGTATGCCACAAGGAAATTCCCAGCTTCAGGTCCCCGATTTGCAATCTGCCCTAGAGTTCAAATTGTCAGTACACCAGATCCACACAGGAGGTAAGAATCATGGGAATTGGAGACAAGATCCAGAACAAGGCCCAGGAAGCATCTGGCAAGGCCAAGGAAGCCATCGGCGATGCCACTAACAATGAGCAGCTGCAGGCCGAAGGCGTGAAGGACCAGGCCGCTGCCAAGGCCAAGCAGGCAGGCGAACACGTCAAGGACGCCGCCAAGGATGTCAAGGACGACCTGTCCTAAGCAGCGCAACCAGCTGTGCCCCATGAATGCCAATTCATGGGGCACAGCTCTGCGCCAGGCAATGTGCACAGCGATACGGCCGCTGCTCCGGGAATTCGGAGCAGCGGCCGTTTGCGGTTTTTGGCGCCCTAGAGTTCGACGCTATTCGAGTCCCCGGGCTCGGCGGGTTTTCCGGTGAGTTTCTGCTTCACCCAGCCGGCCATCAGGCTCGCTGCCCCACCGGGGTTCTCCCAGTATTCAGCGGAGTCGGCATCGATGCGCAGCAGCACAGACTGCGCAGATTCCGGGCCTTCGCTGGCGAAGGTCTCCACCGCGGCGTTCCACAGCTCCTTCTTCTTGGCGACATCGAGCACCACCTCGGCGTGGCCGCTGACCGACACCCACGCCTTGGATCCGCTGAACGCGGCATTGACCAGTCCCTGGGCCCGGATTTCCTTGACAATCCCGGCGTCGGCGGCAGAGAAGAACCAGAGCTCTCCTTCGTCGGTGGCTTCAATCAGCGTCAGGGGGCGGCTGGCCAGCCGTCCAGCGCTGTGGGTTGTGACCATGGCGATCCGCATGTCCTTGATGATGCTGATGACTTTGCTTGCTTCGTCGTTGGCCATGATGAGCTCCTTTGTCTTGGAATAATCTGGTCGTTTCACACGCTACCGAGGTGCCGGCCCGCGCCAAGGGGCGCCCAGGCGATTGCCAGCTTCAGCTCCTGCTCAGCTTTCCGGGTTCCGCCTGGAATCCGGATCCGCTTGCTCTTCGGCGTCCAGCTCGCTGGCAAAGCGCAGCTGCCGCCCGTCGCTGATGTCCTGCTCTTCTTTTTCCTCCTGCTTCATGCTGGCCTTGGTATCCCGCGGCGGAAGCTGGACCGAGCGCTCGGCGGCAATCCCCGCCTGCAGCTGGCGCCCGCGCTCGGCTTCCGCGTCGAAGACCGCGCCGAACAGCAGCGACAGGTTGGCGATCCACAGCCACAGCAGCAGCACGATGACCCCGCCGATGGCACCGTAGGTCTTGTTGTAGTTGCCGAAGTTCGAAACGTAGAAGAAGAAGCCGACGGTCGCCACCGCCAGCACGAGCAGCGCGATGGCCGAGCCCAGGCTGATCCAGCGGAACTTCGGTTGCTTCACATTGGGAGCCCCGTAGTAGAGCACGGCCACCAGCACAATCGCGCACAGCACGATCACCGGCCATTTGGCGATATTCCAGATCGCCACCGCGCCCTCGCCCAGCCCCATGGCGTTGCCCAGCGCCTGGGCCAGAGGACCGGAGACGATCAGCAGCATCCCCAGCACGGACACGGCCACAAGAAGTACCAGTGTCAGCAGCAGCATCAGCGGGCGCAGCTTGTAGAACGGGCGGCCTTCGTCCACCTCATAGATCTGGTTCATGGCCCGTCCGAACGCCCCGACATACCCCGAGGCGCTCCATAGCGCACCGAGCAGACCGGCAATCAGCGCAAAGCCTGCCGACGGGGCCGACGCCAGCTGCTCGATGGGCTGGCGCAGGGTTTCGACCACTTCCTTGCTGGCCAGTTCCTGGATCAGCGAAAGGATGTTGCGGGTCATGTTCTCCGCCTGGCCGGCAACTCCGAGCAGGGAGACTACCGCCAGCAGGGCCGGGAAAATGGAGAGCATCGCGAAATAGGTCAGCGAGGCCGCCATATCCGTGCATTTCTTCCGGGAGAATTCCCTGATGGAGCGCTTGGCCGCGTACTTCCATGACCGCGGGTGCATGTCCGGTGGGGAATCGGGCTTGGTTCGGGCATCGGGTGCCGGAGCACGCCTGGCTTTCGCAGCCGTTGCGCCCGCGCTGCCTTTTCCATCATGGCTCTCGGATTCTGAAGTCATGTGCAAATCTCCTCAACAATTACTTGTGCCAGCGGGCAGCGCTGGCGCAGGCGCAGGCGCACCAGCTGATGCACCTGCCGCGCCGCACCCGCCTGGCTGCGCTAGTCCTTGACCGGGAAGCGTTCCCAGGCGCGGTGGGCGGACAGCAGCTGTTGCGCGCTGTCGGCAACCCCGTCTACCTCGACAAGTTCAATGCCTGGGGCATCGTCTTCCAGGCCGACTGCCTGGAGCAGGCCATCGGAGAGCCCGTCAAGGGTGATGATGGCCTTGTTGTGCCGGTAGGCCTCCGCGACCAGCAACGCCACGCGCGGGTCGATGGGAACCCCGCCTGCCCCCAGGGCGCCGGCCTTGGCATCCAGCGCAACCGCGGCGTCCGGGGCCGGCGGCAACGGGCCGATGAGCACCAGCGCATCGAATTCGATGGAGCGCGCCGTCAGGTAGGTGCGGTCAATGGGCAGGTCCGGGGCCACTTCGCCGCCGGAGGCCGAAACGAGCAGCGGGGACATGCCCCGTTCGGCCAGCGCCTGGGCTATTGCCGGCACGTGCTGGTGGTTTCCGCTGTTGAACACCACCCCGACCTTGCGCCCGTCCACCGGCCAGGCTTTTCCGATCTGAGACAGCGCGGGGCTGGCCACCGGGTCATCCAGCTGCACTGCGGCCGGTGCCGGCAGGCCCAGTGCCTGGGCCACCCCGGAGGCCAGCTGGGTATCGATCTTCGCCAGGCATTCCACCTGCCGCTGGCGGATCGCGGTATCGGTGCACTTGCCCAGTTCAAAGGAGTAGGCCTGCTGCACGTGGGCGCGCTCCACGGCCGAGAGGCTGATGTAGAACAGGCGCGCCTGGCTGTAGTGGTCCGAGAAGCTGGCCGGCTCGGAACGCACCTTCTTCCCGGAGGCCACAGGCTGCGGGAAGTCCAGTGGAGGCTGCTGGCCAGAGAGAACCTGCGACATGTAGGGGCAGCCGCCATCCAGCGAGTTCGGCTTGTACGGCGCGATGCCCTTGGGCACCCGGTGCTGGTGGAAGCCGTCGCGGAACATGTCATTGACCGGCGAGTCCGGCGAGTTGATCGGGATCTGCGCGAAGTTCGGCCCGCCCAAGCGGGTCAGCTGGGTGTCCAGGTAGGAGAAGAGCCGCGCCTGCAGCAACGGGTCGTCGCTGATATCGATGCCCGGAACCAGATGCCCGGGGTGGAAGGCCACCTGTTCGGTCTGCGCAAAGTAGTTCTCCGGGTTGCGGTCCAGCACCATCTTGCCCAGCGGCTGGACCGGAGCCAGCTCTTCTGGGACAAATTTCGTCGGATCCAGCAGGTCGATGCCTTCGAAGACCGCTGTGCCGTCATCGGGGAAAATCTGCACGCCCAGTTCCCATTCGGGGTAGGCGCCGGCATCAATGGCTTCGGCCAGATCGCGGCGGTGGAAGTCCGGATCCGCGCCGGCGGCCAGCTGGGACTCTTCCCAGGCCAGCGAGTGCACGCCGAGCTTGGGCTTCCAATGGAACTTCACCAGGGAGGAAGCGCCTTCCTCGTTGACCATGCGGAAGGTGTGCACGCCGAAGCCTTCCATCATGCGCAGCGAACGGGGTATCGCCCGGTCGCTCATCTGCCACATCACGTGGGCTTGGGCAGGGGTGTGCAGGGAGACGAAATCCCAGAAGGTGTCGTGGGCGGATTGTGCCTGCGGGATCTCGGTATCCGGGTGCGGCTTCGCGGCGTGGACGAGGTCCGGGAACTTGATCCCGTCCTGGATGAAGAACACCGGGATGTTGTTGCCCACCAGATCGAAGATGCCTTCGTTGGTGTAGAACTTCGTCGCGAAGCCGCGGGTATCGCGGGCCGTGTCCATGGAACCGCGGGATCCGACCACGGTGGAGAAGCGGACGAAGACCCTGGTCTGCCGTCCGGGCTTGAGGAAGTCGGCACGGCACAGCTTGCCGGCATTGCCGTAGCTGGTGAATGTGCCGTGGGCGCCGGCGCCGCGCGCATGGACAACGCGCTCGGGAATCCGCTCGTGATCGAAATGCATGATCTTCTCGCGCAGGTGGTGGTCCTGCAGCAGGGTGGGCCCCCGCTCGCCGGCTTTCAGCGAGTGATCGGTGTCGTTGACTTCAGCGCCCTGGGTCGTGGTCAGGAACTCGCTGTCCTGTCCGGGGCCGGACAGTACCGGCTTCTGTCCGTGAGTTGATGGCTGTTGTGGTTCGCTGGTCATGGCACTCTCCTTATTCGCAGGAATGATCGGCTGGTAAGTGCCACGCTAGGGGCCTTCGCGGTGCCGATGCCACCGGGCAAGCTGATTCCCATGGTTTGCACATGTGCCAGCTGGCGCATCGGCAAATGCCAGGACCGCCGGTGGCTGCATGGCCCACCGGCGGTCTTGTCGGACGTTTCAGAAACGTCCTGCCCCTCGTGCTTGTACTGCGTTATTTTCCAGATTCCGCTCCTTACTTGGAAACCAGCTGGTATCCATTTTCGTTGTGTTCGGCCTCGTCGATCCCGGCAATCTCGATGTCTGCCGTGACACGCCATGGGCTGAACTTTCCAATAACCGTTGCGATGACCCAGGTCATCACCGCGGAGAAGGCCATGACCACGATCAGGGTGGCCGTCTGGGCGATCAGCTGGGCTACGCCGCCGCCGTAGAACAGGCCGCCGGCGCTTTCCTCGGTCGGCAGTGCGAAGAAGCCGAGGAACAGGGTGCCGATCAGGCCGGCGACCAGGTGCACGCCGACAACATCCAGCGAGTCGTCGTAGCCGAGCTTCCACTTCAGGTTCACGGCCCAGGCGGCACCGGCTCCGGCCAGCACGCCCAGCAGCATGGCGGCCCATGGGGCAACGTCGGCGCAGGATGGGGTGATGGCTACCAGGCCGGCCACCAGGCCGGAGGCAACGCCCACCGAGCTGGGGCGGGAGCCGCGCAGCTTCTCGACCAGGATCCAGCCGAGGACTGCGGCACCCGGAGCTGCCAGGGTGTTGACCCAGATGAGTCCTGCCTGCTCGACGGTGGTTGCCGCCCCGGCGTTGAAGCCGAACCAGCCGAACCACAGCAGGCCTGCACCGAGCATCACCAGCGGGGTGTTGTGCGGCTGCGGACGGTCGTGGAAGTTGTGGCGCTGGCCGAGCTTCAGGGCCAGGACCAGGGCTGCGATACCTGCGTTGGTGTGGACCACTGCGCCGCCGGCGAAGTCGATGGCTTCGCCGAAGATGCTGCCCAGGAAGCCGTCGGCGGAGAGCAGTCCGCCGCCCCAGACCCAGAAGGCGACCGGTGCGTAGACCAGGGTGACCCACAGCGGCACGAAGAACAGCCATGGTGCGAAGCGCGCACGGTCGGCGATGGCTCCGGAGATGATGGCCACCGAGATCATGGCGAAGGTTCCGGCGAATCCGGCGGCGAGCAGCTCAGACTGCTCGGTGTTGTGCATGGCGAAGTCGCTGATCGGGTTGCCGACAATTCCGGCGATGGCTGGTTCTCCGGCGGAGAACGAGTAGCCCCACAGCACCCAGACGACGGCGGTGATTGCCGCGGCGGAGAAGCTCATCAGCATCATGTTCACTACGCCGGTGGCGCGAGTCATGCCGCCGTAGAAAAGTCCCAGTGCCGGTGTCATCAGCAGCACGAGCGCGGCAGCTATCAGGATCCACAAGCTGGCAACATCCAACTCCATCTGGATCACGTCCCCTCAAGTTATTCGGTGTATCGGTGGTGATATGACTATTGAACTAACCCGATGTTTCCGAACACTCGCTGCTTCGTTTCCGCTGTGTATCAAGTTCTTGCCGGGGGTAACGGTTGCTTCTCGGCAATGTTTCCATGCCGTTTCGAACAGTTCACGGTTCTGCTGGCAGCCGGTGAAAACGGGCAGCCCGGCATCGGCAGAAAGTATTTTCTGCCGATGCCGGGCTGATCGCGCTGACGCCGCGTGCGGCTACAGGCGCTTGATTTTCACGACCTGGAACTGCGGCACCGTGGTTGAGCCGCCGATGGTGGTGTCGTAGCTCAGCGAACCGGTGACCGTCGCGGTGATTTGCACGATGTCCTCGGCCACGATGTCATCAAGCACCTTGCAATCCACCAGGCCGTCGCCGGCTGTGAACATCGAATTGTGCTCGTAGTCGTATTTGCCGACGTGCGCATGGCTCAGATCAGCTCGGAAGGTGCAGGGACCGGTCGCGGAGTCGAACTGCGTGACCCGCCCATAGACGATCACGTTCTCGTCGATGTGCGCGTCCGGCTTCTTCACGATCTGCGCCAGTTCACGCTTGGTGATTTTCCGTGCCTTGTTGGCCTTGGCTTTCTCCGCCTTGGCCGCGGCTTCCTTCTCCTTCTTCTCCTTCGCCTTGCGGGCTTTCTCGGCTTCTTCGGCAGCGACGCGTTCTTCTTCGGCCGCGCGAAGCTCTGCAGCTTCGTCCTGGGCCAGGGCCAATTGCGATTCCGTTTCGGTCAGCTGAGCTTGAAGCGTTTCTACTTCAGCGGCCATGGCCGAGCTTGAAGCCTGCGCGGCCTCGAAATCTTCCGTGGAGACGCCGCAGGCGGCCAGCGAGAGAATTCCGGCAAGTACAAATGCCGTCAGAATGGACTTTTTCATGGTCCACCTCCATTTCACGAGTGCGAGTTACTTGAACCCCCAAGTTTCAAGTAAAAAGAATCGTGGCACGCGCCAGGGACAATTTGGCTTCAGCAGGCACACTGGAGACATGGACCGCACTTTCTTCTTGCCCGATGCGCTGAGCGTTGCACCGCAATTGCTCGGGGCAGTGCTCACGGTGGATTCCGCCGAAGGACCGGTCAGCGTGCGCATCACGGAAACCGAAGCATACATGGGGTTAGGCACCGGTGGCCCCTACGATCCGGGCAGCCACTCGAAAGACCGGAAAACCGAACGCAACGCATCCATGTTCCTGGACCCCGGACATGCATATGTCTATTTCAGCTACGGCATGCACTATGCCCTGAATTTCGTTTGCTCGCCGCCGGGCATTGCGTCCGGGGTGCTGATACGCTCAGGCGCAATCACGTCGGGGACGGAACTGGCAATGGCCCGCCGGCTGGAGAAACGCCCAGCCCGCTACTCGCGCAATCCCATCCCGGAGGTCCAGTTGGCCCGCGGACCGGGGAACTTGGCAGCTGCGCTGGGACTCACCAGATTGACGCACGATGGATTGGACCTGTTCTCTCCCCCATTTGCCATCCACGCCGAGCCCAGTGCTCCGGCAGCGATCCGCACCGGGCCGCGCGTTGGGGTTGCCGGGATAGCAGGAGGTCCGCAGTTCCCGTGGAGGTTCTGGTTGCCCGGAGAACCCAGCGTTTCCGCTTATCGCCCAGGCCGAGATGTTCCTGCATCAGGAAGAAGCACCGCAGAATGACAATGGGCCCCGGCCGCGACGCATTGAATGCGCCACGGCCAGAGCCCATGAACAGAAACCCGTCCGATGCCTTATGCGGCTCGGAACAGTTCCTCGGAATCCAGAGCCTTCTTCAGACGTGATTCCAGGGTCGGAGACAAGGATCCCGCAAAAGTTTCGCTCAGGTGCGAGTGGTCCCAGTACGCCACGATGCCGCCCACCACCGAATAGCAGCGGTCTTCCTCGCACAGCTGGTCATTCATGTCGATCTGCACTACCGACGGATCTTCAAGGGCCTTTACGGCATCCACTTGCGGATCCATCGGGATCCAATCGTCCGCATCACCGGTGCACTCATCAGGGTCATTCGGGTTCGATGCCACGCAGTCTGGAACATTGTCCAAGGTCTCCCCGGGCCACGAGGTATCACGGATCACCGCGACGTCCGCCCCAGTATCCGACCACTTCTCCAAGATTTCCTCGTAGGCCTTCTGTGCCGGCTCTTCAGTATCCTTCATGCTGTAGCCGCTGACCGGCACCGATTGGCGATTCGAGCTGATCACCAGGTCGTAGTCTTCTTTCTCAATCTGCTCGCTCACCCAGGTACCCAGTTCAGCACACCCCGCTGTCTTCGACTCCGAATCAAATTTCTGTGGTTCAGCCATGATGGCACAGCGATTGGCAACGTAAGTGTCCAAAGTCCAGTCGTGCTCCTCGACCAGCGGTTCCAAAGCGGGGAACCATTGGGCGGCATGCGAGTTGCCGACCAGCGCGACCTTAATGTCTCCGTCGCCGTAGCTGCATACGGGACGTTCTTTGAAGTCGGTGCTCTGGCTTGCAAAGCAATCGTCCTTGTAGACAATTGGCTTGTCCGTTTTAGCCGCGATCGGCGCAGGGGCAACTACGTCGTAATTGCCTATCGCTTCTTGTTGCTGATCGCAATCTTCGGCCAGGGCGGCTGCTCCGAAGCACTCTGGACCCACGGATTTCTCCACTTGGGCCAGCGCCTTATCCACGTCCCGCGCATCGTTCATGACCCGGGCCGTATTCATATAGAAAGCGCCGGAAAGCAAGGCCAGAATCAGGCTTCCGGAGACCAGGAAGCGCGGTGCCGAAAGCACAACAGAAGAATCAATGAATTTGCGGAACCGAACTTCGACAAGCTTCTGGGTCAGCACTGCCAAAGACAAGGTCAGGACGAGAGCCAGGATCTTCTGCGGCCATTTGAAATCATCAACCGTGAACGGCATCAAGACCAGCAGCGGCCAGTGCCACAGGTAAATGGCATAGGAATTATCCCCAAAGAACTGGAACAGCTTGGAGTTCAGCAGGACGTTGGGAGAATACCTGTGGGTGGAGTGGGACAGCAGAAGCAAGGCTGTGCCGAATACCGGGATGACGGCAATGTAGCCAGGGAATGGCATGTCTCCAGTGAAAGCCAACGCACTGAAAGCAATGGCTAGTAGACCGCCCCAAGCGCCAATCAGACTGACAAGGTCGCGCTTTGCCGCATGCAAACGTGGCCCCAATGCTGCGACGAGTGCGCCAGCAGCGAATTCCCATACGCGAGTGAACGTGGAAAAGTAGGCACTTCCCGGCTCGACTGCCGTCGCGTAGATCGAGTAGCCAAAGGACAGAACAAACACGGCACTGATTCCTGCCAGCGCCACGGTCGCTGGCTTAAGCCCAAACTTGACTGCGGCAAATATCAGCAAACCAATCAGCACCGGCCAAACGAAGTAGAACTGCTCTTCAGCAGACAATGACCAGAAATGCTGGAAAGGACTTGGCGCATCGCTTTCGGCTAGGTAATCGACTTTAGTCAAAGCCAAGAACCAGTTTTGGAAGTAGAACGTTGCAGCCACTGCCTGCAACCCCCAGTCCTGCCAGACCGTGGTCGGCGCAAACATCCAGATAGCCAGAACGCTGGCGAAGATCACCAAGAAGGATGCAGGGATCAGGCGTTTCACTCGCCGCATCCAGAAATGCGCAACGTCCGCGAGATTCTTAGGTGGTTTGGAGATCAGGTGCGAGGTAATCAAGAAACCAGAAATCACGAAGAATACATCGACGCCGACAAAGCCCCCAGGGAGATAGTGTCCCCAGAAGTGATACAGCACCACGATGCCAACGGCTATGGCACGAAGCCCCTGAATATCGGCGCGGAATGCCTTGGTTCGCGAATCCCGGTTCACGGGAATCGGCAGGTCTTGATTCGACGACACGTCGGTGTGAGTCCTTTGCCAGATCGATCTTTCTTGCAAGATTTCTGGATCCATTGAGCAGAACCCCGAATGCCTCGCATGGCAGTGGAGATGCTCAATGCCCCAGAACATCTTTATCGAAGTTACCTGACCGCTTTCTGCAAATTATTGTTCGATTCCCGGACAAAGCAACACGAGATCACTTGTATCAAATGAAACTTCTCCTCGCTGACAAGTAGTTTTAGCTACATGCACGAAACCCGCGCATACGAGTTCGGCTCCTCGGCCGCATGAAAAGCATCACGGCGTGTCGCGATGCAGTGTCTCTGCTGAATTCAGCACTAATGATCTATCAACGTGCACCAGCAGGCAGCTTGCACCATCGCGACCTTGTCGCGGCAGGTTTTCGGAGCCCACGCTCCCGGGCGAATGTTGGCACCGCGTCTCATGATGCTTGCATTATTCGAAACGCACGCGCTGGCTCGGATCTCAATCCACGCGAATGGATCCATATTGAGTGCCAACCGCGTTCCGAATACTTCGACATTGAACGGCACACCAGCGCCCCTGCAGAAAGCGAATACGCAGGAGCCGGCAGCACCACGCACAGAGGCCTCAATGCCCAGTGGGTCGCACGTAGTACCGACGGTAGATCAGACCACCACCGGAAGTCCTTTTAATCAAAGGTCTCCCCGCTATTTCAAGTAGCGGGGAGACCTGGAAGTTATGGAATATTCGATTAGGCGATTAGCCTTCGAGCAGTGCGTCCACGAAATCTTCCGGGTTGAATGGAGCAAGATCGTCCGGGCCTTCGCCCAAGCCGACGAGCTTCACCGGAACGCCGAGCTGGCGCTGGATAGCCACGACGATGCCGCCCTTTGCGGTGCCATCGAGTTTGGTCAGCACGATGCCCGAAACGTTGACGACCTCGGAGAAGACCTTGGCCTGCTGCAGGCCGTTCTGGCCGGTGGTCGCGTCGAGGACCAGCAGGACTTCGTCAATGGTGGCCTTCTTCTCGACCACGCGCTTGATCTTGCCCAGCTCGTCCATCAGGCCGACCTTGTTCTGCAAGCGGCCGGCGGTGTCGATCATGACAATGTCGACTTCCTGGTCAATGCCGGCGGAAACAGCTTCAAAGGCAACCGATGCCGGGTCGGCACCGTCAATCTCCGAGCGAACGGTCGGCACGCCCACACGGTCGCCCCAGGTGGCAAGCTGCTCTGCAGCTGCAGCACGGAAGGTGTCTGCGGCGCCCAGCAGGACATCCTTGTCTTCAGCGACGAGAACTCGGGCCATCTTGCCGATGGTGGTGGTCTTGCCGACGCCGTTGACACCGACAACCATGATGATGCTCGGGCGGTCCGGGTGCGGTTCAGGCAGGTAGCTGCGGTCCAGACTCGGGTCGACCAGCTTGAGCAGTTCCTCGCGGAGCATGGCCTTGACGCGGGCCGGGTCCTTGCTGCCTTCAATCTTCACTCGTTCGCGCAGCGCGTCGACAAGCTCAAGGGCAGGTTCGGTACCCAGGTCTGCCATCAGCAGGTTCTCTTCAATCTCTTCCCAGACATCCTCGTCAATCGAGTCTTGGCTGAGCAGGGCCAGCAGGCCCTTGGAGAACATGTTATTGGACTTGGTCAGTCGCGCACGCAGGCGGGCCAGACGGCCCTGCACTGGTTCAGGAACATCGAGCTGTGGCGCAGCCGGTGCGGCAGGTTCCTGGACTGCGACGGGCGCATCGCTTGCTCCGGCAGTGTCCGCTGCGGCATCAGTATCACCCTCAGCGCTCTGGCCGGTTGGCAAGTCGTCTGCATCGCGCTCTGACGTATACGGAGTCTTGGGCTTGCGGCCCTTGGTGACGAAGGCAATGACGCCAATGGCCACCACGGCAACAACCGCGACAATGATGATGGTTAATATAAGCGAATCAGACACGCTTTAAATCGTCTCATATCTCCAACGATTTAGGGATCATGTGGCACTCAGCACCAGCGAAAGCGTATTTGGCATCCGGGGCTAGACTGGCAGGTGGGCTGATTTGCCCTACACGTCGTTCCAGAAAGGCTGACGGTTGCTGCCCATTGCCGGCAGAACCATCTCTCCAATAGACATGGCATTGAAAACCACCCGTACCACCAGGCCGCCGATCCCCCAGGAGATTGGCGTGCTGCTGGTAGCGGCCTTCATCATCGCCCTGGGTTTCGGGCTCATCGCCCCGATCCTGCCCCAGTATGCGGTGAGCTTTGATGTCGGCAATGCGGCCGCCACAATCATCGTCAGCATCTTTGCCTTCACCCGCTTGATTTTCGCGCCGATAGCCGGAGTGCTGGTAGGCAAGCTGGGCGAGCCAAGGATCTACGTCACCGGCGTGCTGCTGGTCGCAGTATCCACATTGCTTTGCGCGGTGGTGCAGGACTACACGCAGCTGTTGATTGCCCGCGGCCTGGGCGGGTTCGGTTCGACCATGTTCACCATTTCGGCCATGGCGTTGATTGCACGTCTGGCTCCGGAGAAGTCCCGTGGCCGCATCTCGGGTTTGTACGCCGGCTCGTTCCTCCTGGGCAACGTCTTTGGCCCGGTTCTCGGGACCCTCCTCGCCCCGCTGGGCATGCGGGTTCCCTTCCTGATCTACGGAACCGCCCTGGTGATTGCCGCGGGTGTGGTCTACATGGCGTTGGGCCGCCGCCGTGAACTGGATGCGGATGCCGCCAACCCGCGCTCGCGGAAAACGGATATCGAGGTCGTGACCACGCGCGAGGCGCTGGGCTCCCCCGCCTACCGTGCGGCATTGTTCTCCGGGTTCAGCTACGGCTGGCTGGCGTTCGGCGTGCGCAACAGCATGATCCCCCTCTTCGCCTTGGCCGTCTTCGGACAAGGCATGGGCGCCACCGCCGCCGGGATTTCCATGACGGTGTTTGCCATCGGCAATGGTTGCGCGCTGATGTACTCCGGCCGCCTGACCGATAGCATTGGCCGCAAGATTCCTATTGTCCTCGGGATGAGCATCCTGCTCTTGTCCATTGGCGCCATGGGCTACTCGACATCCCTGGTTGGCTTCATCGTCTTCTCAGTGCTGGCTGGTCTTGGCGGTGGGCTGCTTGGCCCAGCGCAGCAGGCATCCGTGGCTGACGTGATTGGTTCCGGACGCAACGGCGGAAAGGCCCTGGCCGGTTTCCAGATGTGCACCGATCTCGGCTCAATTATCGGTCCACTGCTGGCCGGTGCCATGGCGGATATGATCAGTTTCCAATTGGCATTCAATATTTCGGCAGTGGTTGGCTTGGTCGGGGTGATTGCGTGGCTTCTGGTTCCGAAAACCATAAAGCCGGTGAAATTGGCTGAATAGGCAACTTCGTTTCCACTGTTTTTCACCCTGATATTAATTCCCGGAATCTTGCCGGAAAACATCGGGTAGATATACTGGCAAAGGCTTTTGCCATGTCACTTGCACTCAATTTTTCAGGGGAATCCATGCCGGCACTCCGGACACGACGATCCAAAGCCCTATCCATTGCGGTCGTAGCCGCACTTTCCATCCCGCTTTCTGCTGGTCCGGGTTTCGCTGCGCCAGCGGAAGAACCCTCCGCTCAAGCAAGCCAGTCTCCCGCTGCCACGGCTACCGCGACAGACGCGCCGGAACCGTCTTCTGCGCCATCTAAAGCGCCGGAGCTGACCGGGACCGGCGACAAGGTTGCTGAGTCCACGGCGCCAACGCAGAGCACATCTGCAGTGGCGGCCACGCCAGCTGCTGAGGAAATCTCCACCGCACTGTCCAAGGGTGAAGATCTTTCCAACAAAGAGCGTGTGAAACTGGCCGACAAGGCGCTGGACGAACTGGAGATGGAGCACCTCGATGCCCAACTGGGGCAAGGTGCCAAGCGAATCGCGGAAACCGGAGACGCCACCGTCCCCACCGTGGCCGAGCTGGCGGATCTCGCGCAGCTGGCCTCGGATGATGCTGCCGCTTCCATTCCCTTCGAGGTCGGTGCGCCCGCTTCCCTGGATGAGCTGCGCACTTGGCGTCCGCCGGGCACCCTCGGAATCGATGTTTCCCGCCATCAAGGCACCGTGAACTGGTCCACCGCCAAGGCCAACGGAGCACGCTTCGCCTACATCAAGGCCACCCAGTCATGGCCTTCTTCCTTGTACAAGGACCCGAAGTTCAGCCAGAACTACACCAACTCGCGCAATGCCGGCCTGATCCGTGGTGCGTACCATTTCGCAATGCCGGCCCATTCGTCCGGCGCTGCACAGGCCAAGGAATTCATGGCCAACGGCGGCGGTTGGACCAACGACGGGTACACGATGCCTCCACTGCTGGATATCGAGTGGAACCCGTATAGCAAGACCGCTTACCCTCAGGGCAAGGGCGATAAGTGCTACGGAATGTCCCCATCGGCAATGGTCGCGTGGATCAAGGACTTCGGCAACACCGTCAAGGCCAAGACCGGCCGCCTGCCGATGATCTACACTGCCCAGTCTTGGTGGGATGAGTGCACGGGTGATTCCGAAGCGTTCAAGTCCTGGCCGCTGCATGTGTCCATTTTCCCGACCGCTGACGTCGCGAAGAACCCCCGAGAGCTTCCCGAAGGCTGGACCACGTTCAACGTCTGGCAGTATTCTTCCAATTCCAACATGCTGGGCTCGACCAATAACGTGGATGCCAACGTGTGGAATGGCGACCTGACTTCATTGCGCGACTTCGCGAAGAACCGCCGCAGTACCGCCTACAAGTTGACCACCAGCTACTTCGGCAACATGGATGTGTGGCCAACCCGTTTGGGCCCGTCGCGCATGTCTGGTGCCAACCGCTACGGAACTCCTGTTGCGATCTCCAAGCGCACCTTCCCCTATGGAGCGAAGACCGTTGTTGTCGCTTCCGGCGAGCACTTCGCCGATGCGCTGTCGGTCACCTCGCTGGCCAACCGCCACAACGCTCCTTTGCTGTTGACCAAGCAGGCGTACCTGCCCAGCGAGGTAGCTGCGGAAATCAAACGCCTGAATCCTTCGCGCATCATTATTGCAGGTGGCCCGACCGCAGTCAGCAGCAAGACGTTCACTCAATTGAAGAAGTACGCACCGGTATCGCGTGAAGCGGGAAGCACCCGTTACGGAACCAGCGCCAAGATCGCTACGAATTGGTCCTCTGCGAAAAACGTGTTTGTTGCCTCGGGACGTTCGTTCCCTGATGCCCTGTCCATGGCGGCAGTCGCGGCGAACCGCGAGGCTCCGTTGCTGTTGAGCAGCAAGAAATATGTGCCGAGCGCGATCTTGAAGCAGCTGAAGCGCTTGAATCCTTCCACCGTGTATTTGGCTGGTGGACCACTGGCGGTTTCCAAGACTGCGGAAAACCAGATCCGCAAGGCGGTTCCGAATGCCCGCATCGCCCGCTATGGCGGAGCAACGCGATATGACACCAGTGCTGTCATCGCCAAGGCCTTCTGGCCGAATGGTTCACAGCGCCAGTTCATTGCCAACGGCAAGAACTTCCCTGACGGTCTCAGCGGTGCTGTTGCGGCAGGCTATAACGGGGCACCAATGCTGCTGGCCAAGAAGACCTGCCTGCCTAAATCCATCGGCTCGGCACTGACCAGCATGGAAGGCTGGACCAACGTCCTCATTGGCGGACCGCTGGCTCTGGATTCAACAGTTGCTTACCGGAATGACGGAAAGCTCAATACGTGCTCGTAAACATGGCGAATTAGCCTTCGCACAGTAAAGAAGCTCGTAGTTGCCGCAAATGGCAACTACGAGCTTTTTTAGCTTCTGTAAGATGTCTCCGAGTGAATTGAAGCCAGCCGGGCGGTTCCGTGAGCCGACGGGCTGCCTCGCTTGGCGAGTATCTATGCTCAAATATCCGTTAGCCGTTGCATAATCCAGCAATCCCGAAAATTCGTACTTCGCAACACCGTCATCCATTTTGATCCGTTTGCCTGGCGCATCCCCGCCCTGCCGCACGAGCTACGAAGTCACAACACGATCCATCTTCTGGCTGATCACCGTGGAAACTCCGTCTCCGCGCATGGTGACGCCGTACAGCGCATCAGCCACTTCCATGGTCTTTTTCTGGTGGGTAATCACGATCAGTTGGGAGGACTCGCGCAGCTCCTCAAAGATCGTGATCAGGCGACCCAAGTTCATATCGTCCAAGGCAGCCTCGACCTCGTCCATTACATAGAACGGCGATGGCCTGGCCTTGAAGATGGCGACCAGCAAGGCGACGGCAGTCAGCGAACGCTCGCCACCGGAGAGCAGCGAGAGCCGTTTGATCTTCTTGCCGGCTGGACGCGCTTCCACCTCAATTCCCGTGGTGAGCATATTCTCCGGATCAGTGAGCACGAGCTGGCCCTCGCCGCCCGGGAACAGGCGATCGAAGATCCGCTTGAACTGCACGGCTGTGTCATTGTAGGCCTCGGTGAACACTCGTTCAACGTGGGAATCAACGTCAGCAATGATCTGCTGCAAATCCCCACGGGACTTCTTCAAATCCTCTAGCTGGCCGGACAGGAATTTATGGCGCTCTTCCAAGGCGGCGAATTCTTCAAGTGCCAACGGATTGACCTTGCCCAAGGCCGCCAGGTCGCGTTCCGCTTTCTTCAGCCGCTTTTCCTGCTCCACGCGATCATAAGCTCGGGTGCCGACAGGGTTCCCGTCTTCGTCAACGCTCTGCCGCAGCGCACCCCACCTGTCATCTTCATCTACAGCTTCCGGAATCAGCTGGTCTGGACCATAGTTGGCAATCAGATGATCGGGGGTGAATCCCAGTTCTTCCAGTGCCTTGGTCTCAAGGTTCTCAATACGCATCCGCAGTTCTGCACGGGCCATCTCGTCGCGATGCACGGCATCTGCAAGCCGGGCGAGCTCTGCGGAGAGCTGTTCCGCTTCCCTGCGCTGGCTACCCAGCATGGTTTCGAGTTCAGTTTTCTTGCCGTCGAGTTCTTCGCGTTCTTGGCCAGCCATGGATACCGATACTTCAATGAAACGCAGGACGCGTTCAGCTGCTTGCTCAATGCGGTTCGCATTGGCGGCCTGGGCCTTGCGCTGTTCAGCGCGTCGGGTGGCGACTTCACGGTGATTTCGCTCGGCGGCCGCAGTGCGGCGCAACCCCTCGATGCGTGAGCGCAACGCAGAAACGCGCTCTTCGCTGCTGCGCAAGGCCAAACGCGCCTCCAATTCCTGCTGGCGTGCGGCGGCCGCGGCATCGGCCAGTGCTGCCCGGGCCGCGTCATCCACGGTTTCTTCGTCTTGATCAGTCGAAGCAAGTTCCATGCGCTCGGTAATCTCCTCCAGAGATTCCTGCTCAATTTCCAACTTCTCAAGCGTTGCCTCAAGCTTTTCTTCCAACGCGGCTTTATCCGAATGCGCGCTGCGCAGCTTCTGCCCGAGACGTGCCAGATACGACGACAGTTCATCAATTGTTGCGTCTGATTCCGTTAAAACGGACAGGGCGTCCTCTCGCTGTTGCTGGGCGACAGAGAGCTCTGGACCTCGTTGGGCCAGTCTTCGTTCAACTGATGAAAGTTCTTCTTGGCACTGGGATAGTTCGGTTTCCGTTTGTTCTACCAATGCCTGTTGAGCGATCAGGGAAGCGCCCGCTGAATCTCCCACAGAGCTGCGCAACGCGGAAACAGTTATGCCGTCCAAGGTGGTGAGCAAAGCCGACGGGTGCTGCGCCAATACTGCCGGCGCTTGGCTTATCTCCTCAATGATGTAGTGACCAGCAAAAAGCTGATCAAGCAAACTGTCCAAAGCGCTATCGGCAGCGACAACTTCACGAGCACTGACGGCGTTAGCCACGCCATCCGCAGTAGCAACCCGTGAAGACAGCTCTGCGTGCAGGAAAACCTGGCTGGCCTCTTGCTGTTGCAGGTCTTCGATGAGCTCCAGCGCGTTGCCAAGGTTCTTGGCTACCAAGGCTTCGGCGTTCTCACGCAATATCGCGGCGATGGCCTGTTCGTATCCGGGGTTGACCGTAATCAGCTCGCCCAAACGCCCCAGGACCTTGCCAGCAGCTGAACGAAGAAGCTGAGCGGACTGATCATCTGGTTTTGAGTTCAGCTTCAGGGCATCAAGGCGTGCGCGCAGTCCGGAAACACGCACAGATAGTTCACGTTCCCGCTGGCTATCGGCGTTGTGTGCTTCCGACAAAGCTGAATGTTCTTGATCCGCACTCTCGAAATCCAGATTCAGCTGCGCTTCTCCAGCTAGCTGTTTTTCAAGATCGGTGGCGACTTCGGCGTGAGAGCGCGAATCCAATTCAAGATCCGAGTCGAAGGAACGGACACTTTCCTGGAGGCGAGATATCTCAGCCCGAGTTACGTCGACACGGCTCCGTGCGGAAGCCACCTGGGAGGCTAGCCGGGACATCCCCTCGCGGCGATCCGCTGCGGCACGAAGCATGGCAGCCATTCGCTGTTGTTCAGCCCGCGAAGCTTCCTCGGCCTGCTCCTTGGCTTCGACGGCTTCAGCCAGGATCTCATGGCGGTCTTCAAGAGCTTCTTCCAGTTCCTCAAGTTCTGAGCTCATTCGCTCAGCTTGGGCTTCCAACCGCTCAGGATCTCGGCTGGAATCGAAATGAGTTTCGTTGCTCTCCAGCAATTTCGCTCGTTCACGAGCCAACGCGGCAAGCGAACGGTACCTTTCTGCTTGGGTACTCAGCGCAACCCATGTTTCCTGAATCTGCCCAAGACGCGGGGTGATGGTTTCCATCTGGGAAGCGAGTTCTTCGATGTGCTTCTTGATGCGTTCCAGGCGTGCAGCAGCCTCTTCTTGCTGGGCTTGGATCTTCGATTCGTCATCAATATCTTGTGCCAGCTTGTTATTCAGCGTGACCAAATCATCAGCAAGCAGGCGGGACTTTGCATCCCGAACGTCGAGCTGAACCGTCTGCGCGCGGCGAGCAATTTTCGCCTGCCGTCCCAACGGGGCCAATTGGCGCCGCACCTCAGCGCTCAAATCTTCAAGGCGATCCAGGTTTCCCTGCATTGCCTGCAGCTTGCGCAGAGTTTTCTCCTTGCGCCGACGGTGCTTGAGCACGCCAGCTGCTTCTTCAATGAAGCCACGACGGTCTTCGGCTGTCGCGTGCAGAATGCGATCCAGCTGTCCCTGCCCGACAATCACATGCATTTCCCGGCCCAGGCCAGAGTCCGAGAGCAGCTCTTGAATGTCCAGGAGACGGCACGAGCTTCCATTAATTGCGTATTCGGATCCGCCGGTACGGAATAAGGTGCGGGAGATAGTGACTTCTGCATAGTCGATGGGCAGCTGGCCATCTGCGTTATCAATGGTCAAGGAAACGTGGGCACGTCCAAGCGGTGGGCGACCCGACGTGCCGGCAAAGATCACGTCTTCCATCTTGCCGCCGCGAAGTGTTTTGGCACCTTGCTCCCCCATGACCCAAGACAGCGCATCCACCACATTGGATTTGCCCGAGCCGTTAGGCCCGACAACAGCAGTGACGCCGGGTTCGAATTCAAAGGTGGTCGCCGACGCAAAAGACTTGAATCCGCGAACGGTGAGAGTCTTAAGATGCACGGCGTGAAGTTCCTAAGTTTGGGTCGAATGGCTAAAGTTGGGTTGGGCATCCAAACCCAATCCTTGTGGCAATTCTAGCGAAGCGCAGTAGGGATTTTCTGGTTGTGCTCGCAAAATCCAAGGACGAAAATCGAGGGATAGATCATTCTATGAGCATTCTGACGCAGATTGACCAGTGGCCAAGTGACAATGCGGTTTCCGTGGTAGTCAACGGCAACGGGGCAATCATTGACCAGCACGGTGATACTGCACGCGTTTATCCCTTGGCCTCAGTGACGAAATTGCTCAGTGCCTATACGTTCTTGGTAGCGCTGGAAGAAGAAGCCATCACCCTCGAAGATCCTGCAGGGCCAGAGGGTTCCACGGTGCACCACCTCCTGGCGCATACAGCCGGCTATGACTTCGATTCCGAAGCGATCCGCTTTGCCGTAGAGACCAAACGCGGCTACTCGAATTTCGGATTCGAGAAGCTCGCAGAGCATTTGGAGCAACAGACTGGAATCAGCATGTCCCAGTACGCACAAGAGGCTGTCTTCGCTCCCCTGGCCATGGCTAGCACTGAGATTGCCGGCAGCTGCGCGAAGGATGGGCGTTCCACGGCCGCGGACTTGGCAAAATTCGCAGCTGAGCTGTTGAACCCAACTATCGTGGCGCAAGAAACATTGCGTGACGCAACGCGTGTTCATTTTGAGAACCTTGCTGGAATTCTGCCTGGCTATGGGCGTCAGAACCCTAACGATTGGGGCCTCGGGTTTGAAATCCGTTCGTCCAAATCGCCACACTGGACAGGAGCAAACCATCCGCCGTCGACTTTCGGACATTTTGGGCAGTCCGGCACATTCCTCTGGGTGGATCCCGAGCATCGTCTGGCCTGTGTGACGCTTACTGATAAGAACTTTGGACAGTGGGCCGTTGACGCTTGGGCACCTTTCAATGAACAGGTGCTCAATTCTCGCATTGCATAGCCTGCGACAAGTTCTCGATGTGCCAGCTAGCGTCGTGTGCGACGTGGACGTGGCTGGCACACGGGACAGCTGTATGAGGAACGGCCCATAAACGGATCGCGCCGAATCAACGATTCTCGTCCGTTCTCCTCGCACCGCAAACAGACCTTGCCTTCACGCCCATAGGCGTTTAATGATCTGGCGAAATAACCGCTGGCACCGTTCACATTTACATAGAGGGAATCAAAGCTGGTACCGCCAGCTGCAAGGGCGCGCGTCATCACGTCAACCAGGGCATCGTTAAGGCGTTGAACCTCAGGACGCCTAATTGTTGCGGTACTGCGCAATCCGGACAGGCCTGCTTGCCACAGTGCCTCATCCGCATAGATGTTGCCGACGCCTGAAATGATCCTCTGGTCCAGAATGGCCCGCTTCAATTCTGTATTCTTCTTGCGAAGCGCGACGTACAGGTCATCGGGATTGCGGTGAGGATCCATGACATCCCTGGCGATGTGTGCCGCCGCTAATGGGATCGATGCCTGTAGCGACCCTGCGCCCGCAGGCAACCCATCTGTTGTTGCCATGACAGGCGACAGGAACATTCCGCCGAAGATTCGCTGGTCAACGAAGCGCAGTTCGCTTGGGAAGCCGGATCTATTGCTCAGTGACAGGCGTACTTTTAGATGCTTCTCATCGGGAGCGTCAGGTTCTTCAACAAGGAGTTGCCCGCTCATCCCCAGGTGCGCTACCAAGGCCACCGGGGCAGGCAAGCCGTCCAAGTCCATCCAGAGGAACTTGCCCCTGCGAACTACAGAAGCAATTGAACAGCCGCTCAGGGTCTGTTCGAAATCTTCAACACCGTCGGTATGGCGGCGGACAGAACGAGGATCCAGCACCTGAACGGCACGCACCGTTCGAGTGCGAACCCACTTGTCCAGGCCTTCACGGACGACTTCAACTTCTGGCAATTCTGGCATGCGCTAAAAGCTATCCCTTGGGTAGCTGCTCACCAGGATGCAGCATGAGCCAAGTCTTGTGTGCCGCTTCCTGCTCGGCTTCTTTCTTGGACGGCCCATGCCCCTCGCCATATACCTTGTCACCGATGAGGAGTTCAGCGAGGTAGGTACGTGCATGGTCGGGACCGGAACCGGTGACCTGGTAGTGCATCTCGCCTAGCTTTTGGGAGGCTACTTCCTCCTGGATTACAGTTTTCCAGTCAGTGGTTGCGCCCAGCAGTCGAGGATCCTCCAGCAGCGGAGTGACGAAACGAAGCACAAATGAGCGTGCCGCTTCCATGCCTTCAACCAGGTATGTTGCTCCAAGGATGGCTTCCATGGTGTCTGCCAGAATGGATGACTTGTTTGAACCGTTGGACTGCGCTTCACCACGCCCAAGGAGCAAATGCTCCCCCACTTCCAGATCACGGGCAATCATTGCCAAGGCGCGGGTGCTGACGATAGCCGCGCGCCTTTTCGCGAGATCGCCTTCCGGCAGAAGCGGGAAAGTTGCGTAAAGGTATTCTGCAACGCAGAAGCCAAGAATTGAATCACCCAGGAATTCAAGACGTTCATTAGTTGGAATGCCACCGTTCTCATATGAATATGAGCGGTGGGTAAATGCAAGACGAAACGTCTCGGAATCAATGTTGATTCCGAGACGCTTCATAAGTTCTTCTTTAGAAGACATGTCTTAGACGTCTGCGACCTTGCGACCCTTGTACTCAAGGAACAATTCGGTACCAGCCGAGTCGGTGACAACCTTAGCCTGGTGAGGCAGGCTGTAGGTTACGCGACCGTTTTCAACGGTCTTCACCAGGTTCGGTGCGGTAGCCTTCCACTGAGAACGGCGGGCACGAGTATTCGCACGGGACATCTTCCGCTTTGGAACAGCCACGACTACTTCTCTTCTCTCTTGTCTGACGTTTTATCGATTGCCGCATCCTCTGCGACAATGTCGGACAGCTGCGCTAGCGCTGCCCAACGTGGATCCAGGATCTCATGATCATGCTGGGGGTCATCGTTGAGGCTGATTCCGCATTCACTGCAGAGCCCCAAGCAATCTTCCCGGCAAACCGGCTGGAACGGCAGGGCGGTAACCACTGCGCTCCGTAGTACCGGATCGATGTCAATCAAGTCACCGACCACCCAATACTGATCCACATCATCATCGTCTTCGAATTCTTCGCTCTCTTCATAGTAGAAGAGCTCTTGAATATCAGCCTCGAAGTCGTACTCGATGGGCTCCAGGCATCGTCCACATTCCCCAGCAATCTGCGCTGTAGCGGTACCCGATACCAGAATTCCCTCATGCACGGCTTCAAAGCGAAGATCTAAGTCAAGCTCAGATCCTCCACGAACACCGATGAGTGCATTTCCCACATCCGTGGGCGCCGGAACCTGCTCTTTGAGAGTTTTCATCGAGCCAGGCGAACGGCCGAGCTCCCTGGTTGAAAAAACCAGAGGCGAGTTGCGATCGAGTTCGCCGTGTGGCGATCGATCAGAACGCTTTTCGCTAATGATGACTCCTATAGAAACATAGTCCGACATTTCATCTTAGCTTGCTGTAGGCCAAGTTCCCAAACTCAAACCAGTTCTGGGCCGCGATTTGGAAGTTGCACTCATCACATCTTATCTCAACTTCTATCTTGGCCCGCATTGGCAACACGGCCCACTATGACGGCAAGCTTTACGGTCGTAGATGCGTACCCTACCTGAACATATTTTGATCATTAACTAAAAGTTTCCTAGGTTCAAAGGCTTCGTTAAGCATGTCGACAGCCTCCTACGGAGTCCACGCCATATGCTTGTTCTTAGATCCAAAAATCAGTGGCAAAGGAACTTCCATGAAGGTACTCAAGACCTTGAACAATGCGGCGACGTACGCCGGTCGACGCCTTGTTGCACGTCAGCACCGCAAGTTCATCAACCGTCATGCCACCGAGCTCTTTTATGCGCCTAGCGGCGACGACCGTTACCAAGTTGCCCTCTACTTTGCGGATCCCATGGTTAACGCTTATCAAATCCGCCAGTGGTACGAACCCATGAAGCAATTGGCCAAATACGTACCAGTGGTCATCATTGCACGCCTTCCTGAGTCGGCTTTGGCGTTGCGTGAGGAATGCGCCCTTCCAGTCCATTACGCACCGACAATCGAAGACGTTGAAAAACTCGTTAATTCCCAAGCTTTGCGTGTTGTGTTTTACGTCAACCAGAATATTCGCAATTTCCAGATGATGCGCTTCAACGCACCGGATCACGTCTTCATCAGTCATGGTGAGAGCGAAAAGGCCTACATGTGGTCAAACCAACTCAAAGCCTACGACTACGTTTTTTCCGCTGGACAGGCTGCGCGTGATCGCTTAGGCATTCATCTGCACAACTTCGATTCAGAGCATCGCACCCGATTGATCGGTCGACCGCAGATCGACGTAGATTATTTGGCGCCGTACTCGATCAACCACTCATTGCCCACCGTACTTTACGCTCCAACGTGGGAAGGCGATCGGCCTTCTATGAATTACGGTTCCCTCTTATCGCACGGGGAAGGGCTCATTGACGCGCTGATCAAAGACGGCGGATTCAACATAATCTTCCGCCCACATCCGCGTTCTGGCATCAATTCTGCGCAATATGGACAAGCTGTGGAACGAGTTCGAGATAAGCTCAATTCAGCAAATTCGACAGCAACTGGTCGACTCCTGTTTGACGACACCACCCATTGGGGCTGGCAGTGGGCACAATCTGATATTTGCATTACGGATATTTCTGCAGTTGCCTACGATTTCCTTGCAACCGGTAAACCGATGTTCGTTACCACTCCGGTTTCTGAGGAGGCGACTATCTCTGATTCCCCAGCTCTGAGCAAGGTGCCGTCCCTAGCAGCTGCACAGTCCGCTGATAGTCCTGCGTTGATTCGTTCAGCACTATTGGAAGAAAATGCTGGGTTCAAAGAAGTTGTCGAGTACTATTTCGGTGACGTTGCCAAGGGCGCCAGCATGCAGCGCTTTATTGATGAATCTCTGAACTTGGTCAACGGCCACGCGGAGGTTTCGCACTTCCCGGGCCGGCGCGCAGCCTAGGTGTTCGAATCCAACGAAGAGGTGTGTTGAAGAGTCAATGATTCTTCAACACACCTCTTTCCAGTTTGGCAGTCTTTGACGACTAGGAATTCACCAAGCTAAGCAGCTCCTCAAATTGTGCAAGCGCGTTGTCCTGGTACAACTGCGCGTCAAAAACCTTCTCGGCTTGGTAGCCGTCCAAAAAGGCCTGCATGCCCTTGACCAATCCTTCGGCCGAATTTTCGACAAGTTGCCCGAAACCGCCGATGAGCACGCTATGCGATCCAACAACATCGGTTGAGATTGCAGGTAGGCCAAGCATCATCGCTTCTATCATTGCCAGTCCCTGACCTTCATAGTCAGAAGAGAAGACAAAACAGTCAGCGGTTTTCAGTGTTGGGAAGGGGTTGGCCAACAAACCGGTTATGACCACGCGCCCGGTCAGTCCGCGTACCTTGATCTCCGTTTCCAGGTCACTGCGAAGCGGGCCATCACCAATCATCAACAACCGAGTTCCTGGATGATCCGCGTTAATCTTCGCGAACGCTTCAAGCAACTTCATTTGTCCCTTTTCAGGAGACAACCGCGCCATGTTGGCAAAAACGGTTAGCCCATCGCCCTCGAAACGATGCACCGGATCCGATGCCTCAGACCATTCCAAAGGCTTGCGCAGATCCAGCAAGTTCTCCGACACGGTGAACTTGCCAGGATCAAGCCCAAATAGCTCGCTCAGTTGCTGCTCGTTCTGCTGACCAACACTTTCAGTTACAGAAACCAACCGGTCATAGTGACGGTAGGTGGCGAATAGTCCCGGCATCGTGCCGAAGCGCAGTTTCCACTCCCCTACCATGTCGTTGTGCAGGTAAATGTAGTTGCGCTTCGCATGGGTATGAGACGCGGCAAATAACATAGCCCAAAATCGCGAGTATCCTTCGAAATCGATAGCAACGTCAAAGCGCGCATCACCGAAGGAACGCTGCATTTCGCGTTCCATCGTGTTCAGGTGGATCTGTTCAGCTAAAGGCGAGTCGAAACCACGATGTGCGTGATAACCATCGGAAACCCAACGTTCTTCGGCGGACATGATCGTTGCGCCGGCGCGTGGAAGAATCTTGACATGTTCAGGAAGCCCGTTAAGAATCTCCAATGAATCCGTATTGCTTCCAACGGCGCCCATGTCAACAGCAACAGACACCAAGTACTTCTCTGGATCCAGCGAGCCGATCAAATTGGTGAATGCTGTGGCGATGCCATTGGGCTTAAAAGGACCTTGGTAGAACAGCAGCTTGATCCGCTCGTCTTGCGGTGCCTCAAGCAGGCAGCTTTCGTCATCCAGGAAAAAGAAATCGATGACTCGCTGAGTGGCGTTCCCATCTTCCATCGACGCGAACTCAGCCACGTTCTTCTCGAGGTTCTCGTGTACACCGAGATCCCCATCGCTAAGTTGGCGATGAAGCTCCAAGCATACTTCTTCGATTGAGTCCAAGACGTTGCCAGGCCATGTAGAGCGTTCGAAGTACAGACCACGTTCAGCCTCATAAGCGTCGAAGTCCGGCGTGTAGAAAATGATTGGCTTCTTAGTTGGCAAGAAGTCGTAGAAGATTGAAGAGTAGTCGGTGATTAACACATCGACAACTGCCAAAAGCTCGTTAGTGTCGATGGATGCAGGCACGACGGTTGCATCCAGGGCTGCATCACCAATTAGTTGTTCAGCGAAACGGTGTGCACGGAACAGCATGTGATGCTCGCCTTGCGACATTGCAGCCAGGTCCTCGACTAGGCCATTGACATCATAAGACCGATCTTTGAGCTGGCCTCGCCAAGTCGGCGCAAACAACACGATTTTCTTGTCGTTGTTTGGATCAATACCAAGAATTTCTAGGATTTCGATCCGACGTGCTTCGCTCATATTGATCATCTGGTCTATTCGAGGGCTGCCGGTCAGGGCAACCTTCGCCGGGAACAGGCCATCAAGGTCATGGTCAGTACTTAGGGTTTTCAGCGTGTGCGCATTGGGGACCATCATGTGAGTTGTTTGAAGGAAGTTGCGCTGAACGTTTCGGTGCTCGGCAACACCGTCTTTGACGAGCTTACCCATGAACTTCAAGGGCGTACCGTGCCATGTGTTTAATACTCGTTGACCCTCGCGACGGGCAAAATAGGTTGGGAAGGTCGCGTTATTCACCAGGTACTTGGCGGTTCCCAGCAAACGAATGTATTTGTCGGAATGCTGCTTTATGATCGCAACATCCGGTTCTTCACTCAGCTGGGCCGGGACCTCTGAATAATCGTTATAGACCCACGCGAAACGGAAGTTGTCAAAACGTGGATCCTTACGCATCTGACGGAAGATTGCCAGAGGATGGCAATGGACATTCTTGCCATGTGACGACTCGAATAGGACTAGATTCTCGTCTAGCGGCTCTACTTCTCGCGCATGAATGGACAGAGCCCCGCGCCGACGACCCACGCCCTTCAGGGCGTTGCCCAGTCCGGCCACCGATATCTCAGTGAAAAGCAACATGCCGGCATAGTATTCACACGCTGATTCGAACCTTCCTAGATGGGCGAAGGCCTGCCCAGCTTTCGCTTGCCACTGACGTTCAGTAGAGGACGAATGCCACAAAGCTGACGCATATGCAGAAGCGGCAGTTTCCCAATCGCCTCCAGCAGCTGCGATCGCACCTCGCTGGCGATGGTAATTGGCACGGGCGCCAGCGGACTTGGATCCTTTGAAGCTGCTGCCAAGGTACCCCCAGGCTTCAGCCGCCTCGCTGAATCGGTTACTGGCTTCCTCAAATTGGCCAAGTTGCATCAGTCCGTGGGCATAACGGAACAACGCAACGGCTGGTTCAATTCTTTTCTGCTCTGGCAATAGGTCAACAAATTCAGAGAAACAGGCTACCGATTCTGCGTGTTCTCCCGCGCGAGCGAGTAGTCGACCGCGGGCATAACCAGCCAATACACGCTCTTCAACTGTGTCCGCGAAGTTCTCGGCTCGTTGGAAGTATTCGTTGGCTTGACGGAATTCGAAGAGTCTCGCCGCCGTTTCGCCGGCACGGTAATTCAGCAGATATAAATTCGTAGTGCTGGAAGTATTTTGCAGTTCCAGCTCGTAGGCGTCTAGTGCACGATTCCAGTCTTCTTCATTTTCATGAATTTTGCCTACGCCAACGTTCAGTACGGTCTGTTCGGTTGAACGCAACACAGCGTTAGAGTAAGCGTTCTGGGCTTCCGTGGATTGCCCCAATTCTTCTAAACAACGACCAAGCCCGTACCAGTACTTGGGTTGCTGGTCATCGAGGTCCAACGCCTTTCGGAAGTACTCTTCAGCCAACTCAAAACGGGACATGAAGGAGGCTGCCTGGCCGGTCAGGAACATCCAATTTGCGTCGTCGACATGCTGGCTTTCATATTGCAGCCGAACATCCAATTCACGCCAGCGTTGCCCGGTCTCCAGCAGGAACTTAGCGATAGCTGCCGAAGCTGCTGGATCGCTCGGGAAATCTGCCACCAAACCGTCCAGGATGGCAGAGGCGAGATCTGATTTTCGGGCCAAACGAGCGCAACGTGCCCAACGAATCCGCCAAGTGATTTTGCTTGGGTCGCCTTCGCAAGCAGCTGCAAAAAGTTCTAGCGAGCGCTCGTACTTTTTCATTCGCTGCATGTTCAATGCGAGCGTTTGGATCCACCCGTAACGATGCGGCTGACGAGCAATGGCAGATTCAAGCTCATTCATGGCAGCCTGGTACTGCTTGCACTTGTACAAGCTGAATCCGTAGCGGAATTGCACTTCAGCAGACTTAGTGAGGCCTGTGTTAAGTGCCTGACCGTAGTAGATAGCCGCGATACGGTATCTACCTAGTCGTTCGATTCGACGGCCTACGCCGAGAGCTACACGCGTACGAAAAATATCCACCGGGGTCCTTCAGAAGGGGGTCTAACCAATAGGCGCCAATAATACGGAGCCTATCTATCATCCGATTCTCTCTCACAGCATGTCAGAATTGCCTAATTAAGGACCGAGTGTTGTTAGTGTGAAAACACATCTGCAATAAAGACGACCCCAAATCCACAGGTATTGTGATTTGGGGTCGTACCAATGGCAACAGTGATTAACTGTGCCAACCACGGAAGTTTTGCAGTTTGCTCTGGCGTTCGTCGATGAGCCTCTCGATTACTTGCTGGAAGCGCTTGGTTGAATCGCCTCGGCTTAATTCACCAAAGTAGAACTTGCGCATTTCTAGGCGCTGTTCTTTATGCCGGTCGTGGACCAGCGCATCATTAAGAACTTCACGCACGTTGAGCACGGAGTCACGATCAATAACGTGACAAGCCTTAGCAATCGGGGCGTCCCTATGCAGAATTTCACGATTCGTACGACGATCTGAAATCACCAGTGGGTTGGCAGGATGCAGGTACAAATAGTCCAGCCCGACACTTGAAACGTCTGTTATCAGTGCATCGGTGGATTCGAACATCGCCAAAATATTGCCCTGTTCGGAAATGACATGATCGGCCCCCGATTCATTGGCGATCGCGATGAGTTCCATGATACGCGAGTGCGCTTGTGCAACACCATGATTCTTGCTTGTCTGGATCCGCGGATGGGGCTTGTAGATAACCCGCCAATTGGGATTCGCCAGCAATGCTTCGACGATGGAAACACCGTACTTATCCAACGAGGTGTAGTTGTTATCCTCGTTTTCGCCTTCCCACGTTGGCGCGTACATGACATCCAGCTTGTCACTGGGATCCAGTTCAGGCTTAAAATCAATGTCCAGTTGCGGACGACCGGTGACCTCAAGCTTGTTGTGGTCAAAGTCGATCAGCATGGCCTCGTGGCGTTTGATAGCTGCTGGACCCGCAACAAAGACTTTGTCGTAGGCCTTTGCCTTGTTTGAAACCATCGACAGCTTGTCGCTTTCGCCGTGATTCACGTGGACATGCACCAAACGAGGGTGGTCAAGGGACTGGAAGTTGGTACGCGAGTTATTCGTATAGATGACCAACTTCAACTCGTTGTCGTCATACAAATCCATGAGATCTGAAAAACGGCGGATGTAGATCTTCGGAAGATCCGTGAATTTCTCAGCAGCTTTGAAAGCGCTCAGGGTACGGAAGACCAGCAGAACTTCTTGCTTTGCATGAAGCTCTTCGAGCACTGGTAACCACTGAGTTACTTGGTATATCTTATCCGCACCATCACCGAAGTACACCGCAACGATTCCAGGTACAGGAATACCGGAAACACCAACGTTGAGACCGCCAGGGCGGGCGCTCAAGCCCATAACCCTTGATAGTCGTCTTGCCTCTGGTCGGCGCCCCACTTTCCGAAGCGCGTTCTTGACGCTGGACTTAATGGTGGCTGAAATATGGTCGCTAGACATGGGAACTTTCAAAAATCTAGAAAAGCAGGAATGCAAACGGACTAACTAGCTCAGTTCTTTTACGATCTGGCTCAGGGTGTCTAGCGTGTCCTTCAAGGAATCCACGTGGCGTTCATCAAATTGGCTCAGGACACGTTTCATCTCGGTAGTTGAGATTCCCGAGGTACGAGGAAGGTAAACAACCTCGACTTCATCACCAAGGTCGTCGAACTTTCCCTTCCAGTCCTCACCAATGCCAAACACCTTGGCATCATACTTCTTGATATCCAGGCGCTTCTGTTCCCAATTTTCTTCTGGGATCGCAAGATCAACGTACTTGATGGCCTGCACGATTTCACGGCGCTGTTCGAACGGTACAACGGGCTTCTTACCCTTGATTGCATTGAACTCGTCCGTGGATACGCCAACTACCAAACGGTCGCCCTTGTCTTTCAGACGCTTCAAGATGTTGAGATGACCAATATGGAAAAGGTCGAATGTTCCATAAGTCAGTACCGTCTTGGTCATTGGTTGCCTCCTGCTGTTATTACCGGTAGCACTAATTCTCTAGGACTACCTCACCCGTCGCTGCACCGCAGCACCTGGCACTTTTGTTACTTGAACGATAAATAATGCTTCACAAGTCTGTCACGCACAACTTGATGAAACCTGAGTGCTTCCGGACTACTTCTCGAAAGAAGACTTGTACGGGAACAGCGTGTCGAGAACGCTCTTTGCCATCCGTCCGCGTTTTTCGGTTCCGCTGACGCTCGACACTTCATTGAAGCAGAACATCTGTTTGCCACGCCCGCGCACCAGCCGAAAGAGATTCATTGGCAAATGTTCGCCGCCGAGATCAACGTAGGAATAATCGATATCCACAGGAACGCCAATGCCTTCAGCTGCCGCCACGTAATGTGCAAGTGAGGACGGTAATGAAATATCGTCTACGTGCCTAAATTTATGCTTTGCGGTGGCATCAACTTTTTCGGTAAACGAACGACGGATTATTTCGTGGACGCTCTTCCGCTGGGGGTGCGCAACATGGCGAAACTTCAGGGCAGTCGTCTTCCCATACTTATCCTGAATCAGATCGGCATTAAGCTGGGCTGCTAGGTTTACTGCAAGCCTCGGGTTCGATGCTTCGGCATAATGCGCCTTGGCCAACGAATACTTGACGGAGCCGCTGCCGGTATAGAACACGTTCGGTGACATCGGACGCCCAAAAAAGATGTCGTCATTCACATATATGAAATACTCCGACAGGCCCTCGATATTGGAAATTTGCGTTTCAATCGCATGCGAGTTGAAAGTCGGTAAGCATTCAAGCGGGGAATCAAATATCTCGCTGTGGCTCACCAGCTTGATCTTGGAATTCTCCGTATTGAGCCAATCAGGAGCTTGCCCTGCCGTCACTAAATAGATATTGCGAATCCATGGCATATTCATTTCCAAGGAACGCAACGAGTATTTCAATTCGTCGCGAGACGTGTATCGTGCCAAATCGCGGCTACTCGGATGAGATGCGCCGGCTGGGATTGACTGCTTAAATTCCCGATATGCTTCTTGCCAAACCGGATCTGCCGAATCAACCCACGTGTATACAACATCGACCGGCTCAGTGAAATCCTGGATATCTGGCATTGGTGACTTGCCATCGGAATAAACCGCCCATATCGCCCCTAGACCCGAATGGCGTCCTACTGGCGTACGTTGCCCAGGCATCTGACCGTGAACTGCCCATACGCTTAATGCACCATAGCTAGCTGCGTCCAAACTTACTCTAGTCAGCTTGTAGCCGGCGCCCTGGAGTGCTGTGGAAAGCTTTTGCCAGCCCGACTTCGCAACCGTCGAAACCCCGCGTAGCGTGTCATCCAGATACGCGACCCCTAACGAGGTCGCCATCGCGCGGGAAGCATCCACATTGGTCGAACGGATTTGTTCGATATCAAGATCTACTGAACTTTGGTCTCTGGTAGACCATGCAAGAACTTTCTCCCAGAAGGCATCGGGTAGCTTACGACCAAGCTGGCCCCTCCATCCACGGAAACTCAAATCTCACACCATCCAGCACTTGTTGTTAGATCACGATTAGCCAATTCGCTTCGCTACATTCATGAACATTTTACAGGTTGTTCACTTTGGACTTGAACGACCAAATAACCATATTAGTCCAATTCGGTTAACTCGTTACAAGATGCAACGACAGGCGTCAGCATAACTAGCTAAGACAATTCAGAACAGTCTCCACGTGAACAAGGTTCGAATATGCCTAAATAATAGGTGGACGACCAGAAAGCGTCATGCGCAACAAGGTACTCCACCGAAGCTTGGCACGCGGTTCGCGGTACCACGGGCTGCCCTTCCAGCCGGCTTTCCAGCCTGCTAGATACTGTCTTACAGCAGATCGATTTTTCCGTAATCGCAGACACTCGATCAGCGCCCATGAAGTTGGATAGATCCACGCAAATGGGACTGGCAGATTACGACGAGCAAGCCAAACACGATTGCGTGCATTCAACCTATAGAACTCATCGTGACGCCGTGGATCAACCACGGGATGGCCGATTCGCATATCACCTGCGTACCAGACGTAGGTGCCGGTATCCCAGATCCGCCAGGCAAGTTCAATACCTTCATGTGCATACCAGAAGCCGCCAGCCCAGCCACCCGTGGCATCGAAAAGCGCTCGAGTAGTAACTAGGCAAGTCTCCCCAACATGGAAAACCTTGCTTGGCTCGGCGGCAGTTCGCTTCTTCAGGCGAGGGATCCAACGAGTGGGATCCAGATCGCTATGTTCAGGATCCGTGATTCGCGGCTGCAATAAACCTAGCTTTGGGTAATGCCTAAAGCGCTCTATTGCGGAAATCAGGAAATCATCGTCAAGGAACCAAGAATCATCATCCAGGAAACAAAGATACTTACCCGATACTAGGGAAACTCCTGCATTTCGCCCCGCGGGGATCCCAAGGTTCTCAGGCAAGTAGTGTGTTTTGATGCTTTCGGGAATCTCCGTGGGGTCCCACCCGTTGCCGACAACCACTGCATCGATTTCTACGCCGCGTTGGGACAGCAATGAGTCCAAAGCTCGGCGAAGCTCCACAGGACGGTTACCCATCGTTAGAACGACCACGCCGATCTGCGGTGCGAGTTGTTGACTCATGCGCTACCCTTTCGAATCAAATTCAATGGCGTTGTTCCTTAGGCCTTCAACCGCGCAGAAACCATGTTCGACAGAAAATGACCAACATTAACTAGAACGCACGCTGGAACGAGAATCCAGATCAGCCACTTCTCCGCCAGTCCAGGTGAACCGATAACGGCAGAAATGATTGAGCAAGCCAAAATGATCAAACTCAGTTCGACCGCATGCAACAACTTGTGAAACGGGAGGAACTTCGCGAGGGAACGCAACCGACCGATGATCGTCGTAGTGGGCACTGCGCGGGCAGCTGCAGTGTCCGGCAGCCTTGGCAGCCCAGCCATGCCGCGGGCAGCATGTACCATCAGTGATTGCGAACGATTCAGCACTAGAACCACAGCCAAACAGGCACCCATGAATAGTGTCGGCCAAGCCTGCGCTGCAGTCGCACCATCAGTTGAGAGCTCCTTGAACACTCGATAGCCGAGGGCAATCGGAATCAAAGCCTCAGTCGTGTGGTGCCCAACCATATCAATGAAAATGCCACGAGGAGATTGGGACGCACGCCAACGTGCCACTTCCCCATCCGAGCAATCGAAATACAACTGCACCTGGGACAACACCACGGCCAAGACCGGCCCCCAAATGCCGGGGATAAGCAGTGCCAACGACATGCACCAACCGGCCAAGATCATCAATCCCGTAACCCCGTTGGCACTGATCCTTGTACGAACCAATACTGCGGTCAGATAAATCGAGATATGACGCAGGTAAAGTTCAGCTGTCCAGTGTTCAGCATTCTTCCGCGCTTTGACTTCCGGGGGCTGGCATACCTCGCGCAGTTGATTCAGCGTAGGATTTTTCGGTCGTTCTACGCTCATTTAACGCGTCCTTTATCCACTGTGCCAGCGGCACCGAACAATCGACCCTTAATGTAACCGGCTGCCCAGGGCAGGTGAATCGCCTGGAACGCGCCGGCGGTTAGCACCTTTTCTTTGACACCCTGCGCGTTGGATTTGAGGCCTGCAGCAAGAGTGGCGGCTGAATACACCACGGGTGCTAGACGAGCTGTGTCGACCACGAACTGCACTGGTCGTGATACGTGTCCCCTGATCAGAGGGGATACGGCCATTGCGATTAATCCCGCTCCTACCCCGACAAGCAGAACGGGAGGCATGTCGTGGCGGATCGATTTTCCTTCTGGGAATCGCCGTGCAATCTCGCCCCGCCACGTTCCCGAAGCGTAGGACTGGCGCGCCAATGACTTGAAATTATCACGCGGGTAATAGCCCACCTTTAATTCTGGATCGAACCATACCTTGTGGCCGGCCTGACGAATTCGCAGGCAAAGCTCCCAATCTTGCGCGCGCCACATGTCTTCATCGTAAAAACCGACTTCGTCGAAGACCTCGCGTCGGAAAATCCCAAGATAAGCGGACTCAGCTTCGCCTTCTGGAGCGCCCGAATGATAAGCCGGGCCGCCGAAACCGAATTTTGAGTGGTATGCAGCAGCGATAGCACGTTGTTTCGGCGTACGTCCTCGTGCATCCATGAGCCCGCCCACGTCATGGGCGCCAACTCGGAATAGCGTTTCCACGCCACGGCGAGTGTAGTTTGCTGGTAGCTCACTATGAGCATCTACCCGCATGACAATGGGGTGGGATGACTTTTTGACAGCTAGATTCAGAGCAATTGGAGTACGACCTTTAGGATTGTCCACGAGGACAATACGCGGATCTGACTCAGCCAAGCGGGCAGCAACTGAATTCGTACCATCGTCACTCGGCCCTAAGGCTATAACTAACTCTTTTTCGCCATCATAGTCTTGAGACAAAATCGAACGAACGGCCTCTTCGAGATAATCAGCTTCATTCAACACAGGCATGACGTAGGATACGCCAGGGTTTTCAGTCATTCGTCACTTACTTTTTATGCTGTTGATAGGCCTTAATGACCGTGTCAGGATCGCCGTCCATTTTCTGGACGCCCTTTTCTATCCAAATACAACGGTTACAGGTTTCCTTGATTGAATTCATAGAATGAGAAACAAGAAAAACAGTGCCGGCGTTCTCACGGATTTCGCGAATCTTCGCTTCACTTCGCTTACGGAACTTCGCATCACCAACGGCCAAGGCTTCATCGACAATCAAAATGTCATGCTGCTTTGACGCAGCGATGGCGAATTTCAGACGTGCTGCCATGCCAGAAGAATAAGTTCTCATCGGGAGATCAATGAATTCTTCCAATTCAGCAAACTTTGTGATTTCCTCTCTCATCTTTTCAACCTGATCACGGTTGTAGCCAAGAGCCAATCCGCCCAAGGTAATGTTCTTATCCCCAGATAGGTCCGGGATCAAAGCAGCGCCGACGCCCAAAAGACTGGGGCGGGAGCGCGCGTAGACGGAACCCGAGGCCGGCGGAGTAAGCCCAGTGATGGCACGTAACAGTGTCGACTTTCCGGAACCGTTTGAACCAATGATTCCGATGGATTCGTTTTCGTAGGCGACAAACGAGATGCCTTGAAGCGCATGAACGGTTCTCACTCCACGCATCTTAGGTTGTAAGAGCCTGCGAGCACCAGCGTTGCCGACAGCTTTACCGCTAGAAAACACTTGGTACTTCACGTGCAAATTATCAACCATAACAACAGGCTGACGACTATCGTCGATCTCTAAAGAGGATTGTTTGACTTGATCTGGCTGAACAACATCTATAAATGATGTGTCATCGGAAAAAATAGGGGCTGGCTCATACTCAGGATGCAGTCCTGGGTTGATCAGGTCATCAAAACTAATTGGCACGACCGTAACGCTCCTCAGCCTTCCAGAAGAAAATAAGTCCAAAGACAAGCGCGGCGATCGCCCACGCTCCGATTACCAACCATCCAAACGGATTATATTCAGCGTTATCCATAATCATGGCGCGAGCCAACTGAAGGGTTTGATAAAGCGGATGGTAGTCAAAGACTGTTACGAGCCAAGGCCAACTAGCGAGGATACGGTCAACGCTAAACAATACGCCAGAAGTATAGAAAAGCATTCGAGTCACCAACGGCAAAATTTGGGTGAAGTCCCGTACATGGACCGTTATTCTTGCACAAATGAGCGCTACGCCCATATTGAATACAGTGAAGATGGCGATGATCGGAATAATGCCAAACCAAGTCCATTTAGGGACAGTGCCGAGTATGACTGAGTAGAGGAACATGACGATAAGCATCGGCATCAGAGTTAAAAAATTCTGAGTTATCTGTGCGACAGGAAGGCTTAATCGTGGGAATGATAAAGATTGCACTAGCGCCTGGTTACCGGTAATCGATTTCGCGCCGCCATTCATTGAACTAGTGAAAAACTCGAATAAAAAGACACCAATCACCACGAAGACAGGGAAATCAGCGGTTTTCTTATCGCCCTGCAGGATACCGAAAATCACGCCGTACATGACGGCGTTGAGCGTCGGCTTAAGAATTACCCAAATCATTCCCAGCCGATTCTGCTGGTTCTGTTTTTGCACCCGAGCCTTAGCTAGCTCATATATGAATTCACGGCGTTCCCAGGTCTGCCTCAGATAGTTAGCCAACGATGGCCGCGCACCAACACGGTGCAAGCCATACTTGTCGGCCTCCTCTGCAACTGTCATGCCCAAAAGTCCTCATTTTCTTATGCAAACTACTGCTCGGTTCGTGAGCAAAGATGTTCAAAGTCTAGTAGATAGCTCGCGTGAACCCCGCACTTTAGGATACGCAACACACGAATTGTCATGTCAGTCACGTTGATCAGTTCGATTCTGGTGGGTTTTCAGCCAAGTACTCCCGCATGGAATCGGTACGAAGTGCTTCGCCAATTTGTTCGATGGCGGTAACACTGGCTAACTCAATCGACTGGCCATCGACGCTAGTTGCCGAGCCCGCAGTCGGCATCGTAAACATGGCCATGTTCTTTGTATCGACATTTTTCAACTGCAGACCAAGCCCAACAAGTGTGGCAGCATCAAAATTCTCGTCCAAAGTCAGGTATGGAGAAACCTTATCGACGATTTCGTATAACTTTGCAGGATTCGTGAGTGTTCCAGAAGACAACAATTGGTTAGCGGCTGCAGCAATGAATATTCGTTGATTCGCCACTCGTTGATAATCGCCGTTCGAGAAGGACTTTCGTTCTCTCACGAATCGAAGTGCGCGGTCGCCTTCCAACGTGATTTCACCAGTTGGGTAAAAATAGTCAGTGTCGTTCGCAGTAAATTCTATTTCGTTGTTGACCGTCACTCCCCCAAGAGCTGTTGACAGCTCCTTGAAACCTTCAAAGTCGATCATGGCAACATGATCAATCTTGGTTCCGAAGAGCCCCTCAACGGTTCTCAAAAGCAGTGGAACCCCGCCAAACGAAATGGCCGCGTTCAGTTTGTTTTGGCCGTACCCGGGGATGTCAACGTACATATCTCGAACCATTGACATCACGTAAATCTGGGAACGATCTTCGGGGATATGCACCAACATCATTGAATCGCTTCGCTGCGAAACCGGGCCCTGTAAGGCTGCCGAATTCTCCGTGTCATCATCAGCATGATCGACACCCAGCGTCAAAACGTTCATGGACTTATCATCTGGATCTTTGACGGGTCGCGCTAGCTGTTCGGCTTTAGAGAATTCCAAAGCCACCGTATTACTTTTCGTATTGAACTGGCGTTGCAGGTCAAACAAGATGTATCCAAGAGCCAGCATGGCGACGAGCACGATGGACATCACTAGGACTATGATGCCCTGTGTTCGTTTTTTCTTCTGTCGGATTGCTCGGTTCTTCGCACTACGTGTTAGGAGTAGCGAGTTCCCATGTTCTTGTGTTTTCAATCAATCTCCACCGGACCGTGATCCCCCAATGTCAACGCAGTATGGGGCGACTTTGCGCAATCAAAAAGACTACCCAAGAAAATTGTGATTATCCTGAGTAGTCTTAGTCAGGTTCAAACGTCGAGATCCTGCACGAAGGATTTCAGCCACGTCTTCAATCCCGGTCCAAGATCCTCATTTTCAACAGCTAGGCTGATATTCGCTTGGAGATAGCTCAGTTTGTCCCCAGTGTCGTAGCGACGGCCTCTAAAGACAACAGCATGCACTCCTGAACCTTCGCCTTCGGAAGTTGCAAGCTCTTCTAGGGCATCGGTTAATTGGATCTCGTTTCCGCGTCCAGGAGCAGTGTGCTCCAGAATCTGGAATACCCGAGGATGCAACAAATACCGTCCAATTACTGCGAGGTTACTGGGGGCTTCTTCAACACTTGGTTTTTCTACAAGTCCTCGTACGCAAACGAAATCTTCGTCTTCGACAGGAGCTACATCAGCACAGCCATAGGAACTTATTTGATCCGGTTCGACTTCCATCAGAGCGATGACTGACCCGCCGGTCTTTTCTTGTACCGCGATCATCGTGCTCAGTAGGTCATCGTTCTCATGGATTAAGTCATCGCCGAGCAGCACGGCGAAGGGCTCATCGCCTACGTGCTGCTTCGCGCACAATACTGCGTGCCCCAATCCTCGCGGATCGCGCTGGCGGATGTAATGAATATCGCCTAGGGCGGTGGCTTCCTCCACCAACGAGAGCTTTTTCTGGTCATCTTTAGCCGCCAGAGAAGCTTCTAGAGAAGGAACCCGATCAAAGTGGTCTTCTAGAGCACGTTTATTTCGCCCTGTGATCATCAATACGTCGCTGAGACCAGCACGAGCCGCTTCTGCAACAACGTATTGGATCGCCGGCTTGTCAACGACAGGGAGCATTTCTTTGGGCATTGCTTTCGTCGCCGGCAAAAAACGAGTACCGAGCCCTGCGGCGGGAACTACGGCTTTGGTTATCGGACGCGATATAGACATGATTTTAGTTTTCCTACCTATTGTTCGGCTGATGCCCAACGTTGCTTCGAATGTGCTCAGTGCGTTGCTAGTCGTTTGATAACAGCCCGCGGGAAGTACTCATCAACGTCTCCACCAAGTGCCTGTACTTCCTTGAGCAACGAAGATGACAAATGAGTGTAGCGCGTATCGGCCTGAAGGAAAACAGTTTCAACACCAGTCAGATGCCGATTCATTGTGGCCATGGGAATCTCGTATGCGTAGTCAACCGTGCTGCGTAGTCCCTTGACAATTGCCTCGGCGCCCTGCTCCTTGCAGAAATCGGCCAGCAGGCCTTGGCCCATGGGCACAGCGGAAACCCCACGCAGTCCCCCGACAGTCTCCTCAACCATCGCTACGCGCTCATCTTCGCTGAAGCGGTACTTCTTGGAGTAATTAGTGGACACAGCGACGATCACCTCATCAAACAGGCTCGCTGCGCGCGCAATGATCTCGACGTGTCCGTTGTGAATTGGGTCAAATGAACCCGGGCATACCGCTCTTCGCATGATCTGAATCTATCAAGAACTCTCGCCAATTCAGCGAACTGGTATGAATGTCTCGTAAAGATTCAATGACTTAATGCCCAACTTCCCCTATACACGGGACGATAATGGAAACATGAGCATTGAATTCACTCCATGGCAGCGGACCGCCCACGGTGCCAACCTACTAGATTCCACTGGCCGCCCGGGAGTGACCATCTTCGAAGAAATCACGGGACTGGCGAACCTTCATCAGGCAATTAACCTTGGGCAAGGATTCCCGGATTCCGAAGGGCCGGAAGAAATCAAGAAAATTGCTATTGATGCGATCGAGAATGGCGCTAACCAGTATGCGCCCGGTTTAGGAACTCCTTCGCTCCGCGAAGCCATAGCTGCCCACCAGGAGCGCTTCTATTCATTGAAGCTCGACCCCGAATCCGAGGTAGTTGTTTCGACCGGGGCTACCGAAGCTATCGCTGCTTCCTTGCTTGCTTTCCTGGAACCTGGCGATGAAGTAGTGACCTTTGAACCGTATTACGATTCCTATGCGGCCATGATCGGGTTGACCAACGCAGTGCATAAGGTCATTCAGCTCAAGGCTCCGAAATTCGAGCCGGATATGGATGACCTTCGACGTGCAGTCACAGACAAGACCCGTGTAATCGTTCTGAACAATCCCCACAATCCAACGGGCACAGTTCTAGATGTTTCGGTGCTTCAGGAAATCATTGCCCTGGCACATCAGCACGACTGCATCATCATCTCCGACGAGGTCTATGAACACCTCTCTTTCGGTATTCGGCATGTTCCGATCGCGAGCTTGCCAGGTGGATTCGAACGAACCATCACCATTTCTTCGGCAGGCAAGTCTTTCTCCTTTACCGGCTGGAAAGTTGGATGGGCAACCGGCCCCCGCGAGCTGATCACTGCCGTCCGTACCGTAAAACAGTTCCTTACCTATTCCTCGGGCCCTGCGTTCCAACCTGCTGTCGCACAAGCCTTGAATCTTCCTGATGCCTTTTTCGAACGCTTCGCTGCCGATTTAGGACAGCAGGGAGAAATTCTCGCATCAGGCCTGGAACAAGTTGGGATCCCAGTTATACGTCCAAAGGGCACCTACTTCTTGGTTGCTGACGTACGCAGCTTTGATCTGAACGACGCTGCTGAAGTAGCACGCATGATGCCCGAGCGCGTAGGCGTTGCGGCGATTCCAATGTCTGCGTTTGTCCATCCCGAGAATCAGCAAGACTACCAAGGACTGTTGCGTTTCGCTTTCTGCAAGAAGCGTGAAGTCATTTCCGATGCCGTCGAGCGCTTACAGCTGCTGCCAAAGGTGCTCTCCCGATGACGCGCAAGCCTGCCAAACGGTGGCTCGGATTCATCCAGGAACACGCCACTATTTACGACGATGATCTGATCCCCGGGTCGAAAATACTAGCGATCGGCGATGCGCCTCAATCCCATGTGAATCTTTCCCATCCGGAAGAAGTGTTTTACGAGTATCTCGCACGCATAGCTAACCATCTGAAGGTCTTGCGCCCAGAAAAGCACCCATTGAAGATGCTTCATCTAGGTGCAGGTGCATTGACCTTGGCCCGTTGGGCGAGTGTGGTTTACCCATCGAGTATCCACGTGGCTGTAGACATTGAGCGCGAACTTCTTGATTTCGTTCTCACGCATCTTCCGTTGCCGGATGACTGCCACTTGTCACCGATCGTCGCCGATGCGAGGAGTGTACTTGCCGAACAACTTGCTGGTGAGAAGTTTGACGTCATCGTCTTGGATATTTTCTCTGGCCCGGAAGCACCAGAACACCTGACTATGGCGGACTATTACGCCGAACTCAAGAACACTTTGGCCAATGACGGATTGCTCTTCGTGAATATCGGCGATGATCCGCCCTTGAATTTCACTTGCACCCAAGTCGAGGCGGCAAACTCCAGCTTTGAGTTCGTGATGTTGAGTTCAAGTCCGGAAATGTTTACCAAGCGCTTCCCAGGGAACTTGATTCTCACAGCGTCGCGCCAACACTTTAGCGAAGACCAAATACTCCAGTGCCAGGCAGCGGGACCGTACCCGTCAGAAGTTCTCCATTCGATGGATCTAGATGGGTTCTGCAAACCATAGGTGCGTTTCGCCGTATTTCTTGTCGGCGAACTTCTGCATGGTGCTTGGCCATGTAGGTTCCGGTGAGCGCCCGGAACGCTCCACAATCACTGTCGCATCCTCAGCCAGGATTTTGGATATTTTCTCGAGGGTGAGAGCCAGTTCTTCTTCAGTCAGCGGGTAGGGAGGATCCAGCAAGACAATGTCAAAGGTCTTGCTGGGCACTCCCGAAATTGCGTTGTAATAGCCGTCCAGGACACTATCAACAGTTCCACGCTGTACCGTCACCGTATTAGCCTTCAACACCTTGTTCACCAGTGACGCGTTTTGCTGGCAAACAGAAACCGCCTTCGGGGCTTTTTCTACCAGAACAACCTGTCGCGCACCGCGACTGGCCGTCTCGATTCCCAGCGACCCCGAACCGGCGAAGAGATCCAGCACTCGGGCGCCGGCAAGAATATCCCAGCTATCCAAGCGGGAGAAGAGGGCCTCTTTGACACGATCCGTTGTCGGGCGCGTTGCATCACCCGGTACGGACTTCAGTGGATGCCCGCCGGCAGCTCCAGCGATAATACGGCTCATTGCCTAGCAATACCTTCAATCAGTTCTTATTCAAAAATTCTTTAGTGGACTCATCAAGCCAGTTCCCGGCTGCGCTCAGGAGCCCCGGATAGTTGCTTCCCCAGTTGGCATCGGCAAGAAGCCTGCCCACATCGGTTTTCGCCTGCTCAATGAGCGAGCGATCCTTGATGATGCTAAGTTCCCGCAGCGTCGACCGGCTGCCTGATTGCTGAACACCCAAGATATTTCCTTCTTTGCGTTCAGCCAAGTCTGCCTCGGCTAGCTCAAAACCGTCGATAGTTGACTCGATGGTCTTCAAGCGTCCAACCGACGGATGGTCCGCGTCCAGCCATGTGGTCATGAGGCACGTACCAGGCAGTCCGCCACGGCCTACTCGACCGCGCAGCTGATGGAGCTGCGAAATGCCGAAGCGCTCAGCATCCATGATCACCATCAATGTCGCATTTTGGACGTCAACGCCAACCTCAATGACTGTCGTGGAAATCAGCACGTCAATTTCACCACGGGCAAAGGAATCCATGGTTGCCTGCTTGTCTGCCGCATCTAGTTGCGAGTGCAACGCCTCGGTGCGTATCCCAGCGAATTCAGGCATCCCAGCGAGCATCTCATGCATGGCTTCTACACTCATGGGCTGACCGGACGATTCTTCATAGGACGCCAGAAGAATGCCTTGTTCCGCTGCTGAGTCCGAAATTCTTGGGCACACCACATATGCTTGGTGCCCCTTCTCCACTTCTTCAACGATTCTGGTGAATAGCCTGTCGCGGAAACCGGTTAACTGCATGGGCACGATATGCGTGTGGATCGGGGCGCGGCCGGCGGGCAGGCGTTTAATCGTCGAGGTGTCCAAATCACCAAAGACGGTCATGGCTACGGTTCTCGGTATCGGAGTAGCAGTCATGACCAGGGTGTGAGGAACCGAGTCGACTGCTTTAGACTTCAAGGCGTCGCGCTGCTCAACGCCAAATCGATGTTGTTCGTCCACGACGACGAGGCCGAGATCTGCAAACTGCACATGGTCGCTCAGGAGGGCATGCGTGCCAATAATCAATCCAGTCTCACCGCTGGCAATACCTAGCAATGCTTCACGGCGTTGGGCAGTTTTTGCCGACCCGGTTAGGAGCGCGACGTCTGTTCCTTCGCCTTCGCCGAAAAGCCCAGGTTCAGCGAGCTTGCCAAGCATCTTCTTGATCGAGGCGTAGTGCTGTGCGGCCAGGACTTCTGTTGGCGCTAGGAGTGCAGCTTGTCCTCCGGCATCAATCACCTGCAAGATGGCTCGTAGCGCGACAACGGTCTTGCCGGAGCCGACTTCGCCCTGCAGCAAGCGATGCATTGGATGCGACTGGTCCAGGTCCTTGGAAATTTGTTCACCGACGACAAGCTGGTCTTCGGTCAAGCTGAACGGCAGCTGGGCATCGAATTTGTCAGCTAAGCGGCCCGGCACCGGTGGGCGTGCAATTGCTTTCTGCGCGCCCAACTGGCGCCCGCGTTCGCCTAACGCCAACTGCAGCATAAATGCTTCTTCAAAGGCAAAGCGCTGTCGAGCGGCGTAGGCGTGCTTAATTTCCTTGGGGAAATGGCGATCCAAGAACGCTTGATGGCGTTGTGGATAATGATGCGTGCGAAGAAGTTCCCCTGGAAGAAACTCAGGAAGCTTCTGATCTGTGAAGTGCTCCAGCAACAGCCCCATCAGATCACGGATGCGCTTATTGGGCATCTTTGCCGAAGCAGGATAGATCGGAATTGGACGCGGATCTGCTTGGGATGCCTCATCCAGGATTGCGTATTCAGGCTGGCTCAACTGCAGGTGGTCCTGGTACCAACCGACCTTGCCACTGAACATCGCGATAGTTCCAATGTGCAGATCTGTCCGTGCTTGATAGCCATTGAAGAAGGTCATCTTCAGCTCTTGGCCGCCTGCGCTAAGCTCGTCGCTGACGGTCACTTCGAAAATGAAACCTCGCCGCGAGTGCATCTGCCGCTGGCTGACGTTGACAACCTGGGCGACAACAGTAACGTGCTCATCGAAGGGTAGCTCCGAAATCGGGGTGAGCTCGCCTACTTCAACATACCGACGCGGAAAATGCCATAAGAACTCCCCCACCGTCGTATAGCCGAAAGCCTTTTCCAGGGCGGCTGAGTTCTTCTTTCCTAGGAATGCTGAGAGCTCTGCACTCTCAAACGAAGTAAGCGTTGTTTCAGCCATCGTGGGTGCACAGATCAGTGACGCTGATATTCACCGGGTCACCGTGTTTTCTTATGAGTTCCAGTGCCGGTTCGGCATCAGGAACGTGGACGTGAACGCGCCATCTGTAGGTGTCTTCCTCCAGCTGATTCACGGGCGACATGATCACTGAATTGCCCATTGAGTCCAGTTGCCCGCGCAGTGTAGCGGCACCCAACGCGTCCAAGGAAACAGTGCACATTACCTCAACACCTGACTCTGTTTCTTCAGTCAGGTGAATGTGCGGGTCTTGTGAACGGTAACCGTGGAAGTCGTCGTAGGAATCGAATTCGGTGGATTCGCTCCGAATCGCGGCGCATAGCTCGTCAATTATGATCAGCATCCCGACCGCTCCTGCGTCAACAACACCAGCCTTAACGAGACTCGGAAGTTCAGCTTCGGTGCCCCTGACTGCGAGTTGAGCTGCTTGACTCATTTGCGTGAGAACGGCATCAAGTGCTGCACGACTATCCGGATCCGTCTTCAAGTGCGCAAGTGTTGAGCCTGCGGCCAAAGATATTGCATTGATCACGGACAGCATGGTGCCTTCGACCGGTTCGCTCAGCGCTGACCAAGACCGCACTTTGGCTCGCTCGAGACCGAGCGCAAGCAACGGCGCAGTTAGGCGTTCATGGCCACTCCAAGGCTCGCTCAGGCCGCTCAAGAAGACCGCTAGCAATGTACCCGAGTTGCCGCGCGCAGATTCCAACGAAGCCCGCGCGGCAACTTCAAGAAACCCACCAATATCGTCGCTTTCCAGTTTGCTGATCGCGTCGTGTCCCGCTCTCGCGGTCAGATACAGGTTGCTACCGGTATCGCCGTCTGCCACTGGGAACACATTGATTGCATTCAACCTGTCAGAATGGTTCCCGAGACTCTTGACGCTTCGAGCGAGCCATTCTCGGATGGCACGCACGGAGGTATCGAGTTTGTGGGGCGTCATGGAAAGTCGTTCCTTAGGTGGTCTTACTGCGACAAGTCAGTTGATGCTACGAATTCATCAACCGTGTCATTCTGCAATGCTTCGCCAAACTTGGCAATCGTATCCATGTCAGGAACGACAATTGATTGCCCGTCTGCTGAACGCCCAGGTCCATTGTTTGGCAGGGTGAAGAACTCCATATCACTGGAACGGATGCTAATCATCGAAGACGCCAACGATGCGATTTTTCCTGCGTCCAGGGATTCGTCGACTGCTACGTATGGTGCGATTTCCTCAACGACAGACTGGATCTTTGTGGGGCTGGTCAGAGTTTCCTTGGACAGAATCTGGCCAATCAAAGCCTTGACGAAGAGCTGCTGATTCTTGACACGGCGGTAATCGCTACCACCTGGACCCGTAAACGCCTTGCGCTCACGAACAAAAGCAAGCGCTTCGTCTCCATCGAGCGTCTGCACCCCCTCTGGGAAGAAGTAGCCCTTGACATGTACCGGGCTGAAAGCGATCGGGTTGTCGACGGTTACGCCGCCGACGGCATTGGTCAGGCCCTTGAAGCCTTCGAAGTCAATCGATGCCACATGGTTGATCCGGATGCCGAAGAGTCCTTCGAGAGTTTCGACTGCTTTGGGAACACCGCCGCTGGCGAATGCGCGGTTAATCTTCGCGGTGCCGACGCCAGGAATGTCCAGCCAAGTATCACGCATGATCGACGTGACGAAGACGTTCTTCCTGTCCGAAGGAATGTGCACCAGCATCATGGTGTCGGATCGTCCGCCACCCGGTAGCGTGGCGAACTCATCATCCTGTGCATCGTCACTACGCACGGCCCGGGTATCAGTACCCAGCAGGAGTACGTTAACTGCGTCCTTAGACTCCTCTTTCACCTCCGGTCGCGTCTCTTCCGCAGGGAAAGCGTTGGTGATTTTGGTGCTGTTGTCATTGAACGTTCTGCCGAGGTTCCATGCGTAACCACCAGCGACAAGTCCAGCGATAACCACCAGGGCAAGGACACTCAGGATAATAGCTCGACCCGTGCGTTTCTTTTTCTGGCGTGGTCTCACCGAATGCTCTTCAAAGGACATATGCTACCTTTCACAGTTTCAACTGACTACATCTTATCTTTCAGATTGCCGATGTAGGCTTATAACGTGTTTAAAATCAGTGTCTCCGCACGACTGTCACCAAAACTTAACCGAATGTTGGGTCGTGGTTCAGTAGTCGCCGGAATCGGGCTCATTTCCATAACTGGCCTCGCCGGTTGCGCATCAGTAGCTTCCGTGGATGCTGCCCCAGACGCGGCCAACCCGCTGTGCGCAGAAATGATGGTTGTCCTGCCCGAAGCCATCGATGATGCTGAACGTCGTAGCACGACGTCCCAATCAACGGCAGCCTGGGGCGATCCGTCCAAAGTTGTCCTGCGTTGCGGAGTAGAAGTCCCCGGGCCGACCACAGATCCTTGCGTATCAGTGAATGATGTTGATTGGGTGGCCCACGAGGACGAAGCAACAAGCATCTGGACCCTGACCACATATGGCCGGACCCCGGCAACCGAAGTTATCCTCGATCCGAACGTCATTCCATCGAGCACAGTCTTGGCGACAATTTCAGATGCTGCGCAGAAGATCCCAGCTTCCAAGAAGTGCGTCAGCGTTGACAAGTCAGTGAGCTTGTAAGCAACCCTTCGACAAAAGCTTTGGGGTGTGTTGAATATTCAACACACCCCAAAGTTTCACCATTGTTCCTTGGCCTAGCGCAAACCGATGTTCCGCTCGGTCGCCAAGGCAATCAGCTCATCAATGAGTTCACGGTATTCAATTCCGGTCTTGGCCCACATTTGCGGATACATGCTGGACGGCGTAAAGCCGGGCATGGTGTTGATTTCATTGATGATCCACTCGCCTTCGGGAGTGTAGAAGAAATCAACCCGGGATAGGCCTTCTGCGTCGATGGCGTCAAATGCCTGGACTGCCAGCTCGCGAATTTCGCGCGTGGCTTCATCGCTCAAGTTTGCCGGGCAGCTGAGCTCAGCTGCGGCTCCATCAACGTACTTGGCTTCGAAATCATAGAAGGTGTGCTGATTGTCTGCCACCGCAATTTCGCCTGGCAATGAAGCACGCGAGGGTCCGCTGCCGCGGCCTTCAAGAACTCCGCATTCAATTTCCCGCCCAACGATCCCCTGCTCGATGATCACCTTGGGATCTTCAGCCCGTGCGATCTCAATCGCAGCACGCAACCCGGACGGATCATCAACCTTCGTGATGCCTACTGAAGACCCTGCGCGGGCCGGCTTGACGAACAACGGGTACTGCAAGTTTTCGCAACGCTTCATGGCAGCTTCGCTATCACGCAGCCACTGCTTGTTGGTGATGACTTCGTAAGGGCCTACCTTAAAGCCGGCCCCTTCGAAAACCACCTTCATGTAGTGCTTGTCCATGCCCATCGCACTGGCCGCGATACCCGAGCCCACATAGGACACGCCTGCCATTTCAAGCATGCCCTGGATTGACCCGTCTTCACCGAATGGACCATGAAGCAACGGGAAAACCACGTCGATCTCGCCAAGGTCCGCCACAGCGGAATCCGAGTAGGACAGCAATGATGTTTTCTGCGCGTCGGTGGACAAATGCACCGGATGATCCACCGAGGAAATCTCCGGCAGCTTGCCGGTGTTCAGAGCCCAGCCTTCCGGATCTTCATCCAGCAGGGTCCAGCCGCCGTCTCTGGTGATCCCCACCGGAACGATTTCAAAGCGTTCACGGTCGATAGCGTGCATGACTCCGGCAGCAGTCACGCAGGAAACGGAGTGCTCCGAGGAACGGCCGCCGAAGAGCAAGAGGACGCGTATCTTGCGGTCAGTCATTAGTGGCGTTCTCCTTCGGATTTCAGTTCACGCGACAACAGGCGTGCGGCCATGTTCTCAACGCTCAAGGTGCCTTCCAGGACCATCACCACTGCTTCGGTAATCGGCATTTCCACGTTATGGGCACGGGAAAGGTCGAATACGGCACGTGCTGATTTGATGCCTTCCGCGGTCTGCGACATGCGGTCATTGACCTCTTCCAAGAAGAGCCCCTGGCCAAGCAGACGTCCGGCGGTGTTGTTGCGAGAGAGCGAGGAAGAACAGGTAGCGACAAGGTCGCCCAAACCAGAGAGGCCGGCCAAGGTATCCAAACGGCCACCAAGGGCGAGGACCAAGCGAGTGGTCTCGGCCAAACCGCGAGTGATCACGGTGGACTTGGTATTGTCGCCCATCCCCATGCCGTCGCACATGCCCACGGCAAGCGCGATGATGTTCTTGACGATACCGCCAAGCTCCACGCCCAGTACATCATCATTCGTGTAGGGACGGAAGTACGGAGCTGAGCACAGTTCAGCGATCCACTGCGCGATATCGGAATCTGTACAGGCAACAACAGAGGCGGTGGGCTGCTCGCGCGCAATCTCCATGGCCAGGTTCGGCCCGGACAGCACGGCAATCTGCTCAGCTGGCAGCCCGGTCACTTCAGCGATCACCTGGCTCATGCGCAGGTCGGTTCCGCGTTCAAGGCCCTTCATCAGGGAAAGCAGCACGGCGCCTGGTTCAAAGAATTCCTTGAATTTCGCCAGTTCCTGGCGCAAGGACTGCGACGGAATTGCCAAGACCACAAGGTCGGCACCGGTTAGCACGGTCTGCGGATCCGAAGACGCCGCCACGTTGGCCGGAAGCTTGGTTTCGCGCAGGTAGCGTGAATTGGTATGGCGTTCGTTGATTTCATTGGCTGCGTCTTCGCGACGTGCCCAAATCTGAACCGCGATTCCCTTGTCTGCAACTGAATCGGCAAGCACCTTGGCGAAGGTGGTCCCCCAGCTGCCAGCGCCCATGACGGCGATTTTGCGTGGTAGCGGCTTAGTCAAAGTCAGTCCTCTGGAAGGTGATGATGAAAGTAATTAATTTTCAGGGGTATCGAAATTGCGTCCAGTCTTCGACTGGCCGTGCTTGCTGGGATCCCAACGCACAGCCGGCGCTTCTTCTTGGCGCAGTTCTGCGGTCAGTGCAGTGATTCCGTCCATGATGCGATCTGTGGCTTCCTGCAGCACTGCACGAGTGCGCGGGCCTCCGCGCAGATCGTCGAGATCCACTGGCTGGCCGACGGACACGGTGACGTGCTTCCGCGGGAACAGGTACATCTTCTTGGAATAGCGAGGCAGCAGTTCCTGGTCGCCCCAGTGAGCCATCGGCACCACTGGTGCACCGGTTTGCAAGGCCAACCGTGCGGCGCCAGTCCGTCCAACCATTGGCCACAAATTGGGGTCGCGGGTCAGTGTGCCCTCCGGGTAAATGACGATGACACCGCCGGCATCCAGCACTTTCTTGGCCGCGGACAGCGATTCGCCGGCGTTGGATGCGCTGCGTGATACCGGGACCTGGCCGGTCTCGCGCAGCAGCCAGCCAAGCACTGGAATCTTGAACAAGGACTCTTTGGCCAGCCAGCGTGGCAGCCGGCCGTTGCTGTAAATAGCGTGGCCTACAACCAGCGGATCAATTTCCGTGAGGTGATTGGGGCAGAGGATGTACCCGCCCTGCGGAAGCGTCTCGAAACCCTTCCACGTCTTGCCAATCAAAGCGTTCATGGAAGTACGGACAACGCCCGCCAATACTGAGAAAACCCGCTTGGTCCTCGCAGATTCACCAGGGGCCAGAATCTTTACCACGAATCTGATCCCCTTTAGTTGCTCAGCTCGACGTTTGCGCCCAGGGCCTGCAGCTTCTCCATGAAGTGCTCGTAGCCGCGGTTGATGATCTCGATTCCGGTGACCTTGCTGGTGCCTTCGGCAGCCAGTGCGGCAATCAGGTGGGAGAAACCACCACGAAGATCCGGAACATCGATGTCGGCACCGGTGAGCTTGGCGGGGCCCACCACAACAGCTGAATGCTTGAAGTTGCGCTGCCCGAAACGGCAAGGGGTGGATCCGAGGCAGTCGGTGTGCACCTGGACAGTGGAGCCCATTCGGACCAGTGCATCGGTGAATCCGAAGCGATTCTCATACACGGTTTCGTGAATGACCGAGACGCCCTTGGCCTGGGTCAAGGCAACCACCAGCGGCTGCTGCCAGTCGGTCATGAAGCCCGGGTGCACATCGGTTTCGAGGATCAGCGGATTAAGATCTCCACCTGGGTGGTAGAAGCGGATGCCATCGCTCTTGACTTCGAATTCGCCGCCAACCTGGCGGTAGACATGCAGGAAAGCGGTCAGATCACGCTGGGTGGCGTCCTGGACGAAGATATCGCCCTTGGTGACCAGAGCGGCAGAGGCCCAAGACGCGGCTTCATTGCGGTCTGGCAGTGCCGAGTGGTCGAAGCCCGAAAGCTTCTCAACACCCTGGATACGGATCACGCGGTCGCGGTGCACCGAGATGATGGCGCCCATCTTCTGCAGCAGCGAGATGAGGTCCAGGATTTCCGGCTCAATGGCCGCATTGCTGACTTCGGTGACACCCTTGGCGCGGACGGCCGAGAGCAGCACCTGCTCGGTGGTGCCGACGCTTGGGTACTGCAGTTCGAGTTTGGCTCCGGTCAGCCCGTTGGGGGCAGAAATGCGGATGCCATCGGCTGCCTTGTCCACGATGGCGCCAAAGTCGCGCAATACTTCCAGGTGGAAATCGATCGGGCGGTCGCCGATGCGGCAGCCACCCAGGTCCGGGATGAAGGCTTCGCCCAGGGAGTGGATCAGCGGTCCGCAGAAAAGAATGGGGATACGCGAGTCGCCGGCGTGGGCATCGATGGCCTGGTTCGAGGCGGTCTTGACCTGGGTAGGATCCATGGTGAGATCGCCGGTCTCGGGATCCTGGTCCACCTTGACGCCGTGGATTTCAAGCAGGCTGCGGACAACAGCTACGTCCTTGATCTCCGGTACGTTGCGCAATACCGAAGGGCTGTCGCCCAGCAGAGCCGCGACCATGGCTTTTGGCACTAGGTTCTTCGCTCCGCCGACTCGTACGGTGCCCTTTAGCGGAACACCACCATGGATCGTCAGGATCTTACCCATGTATGAATTACCTCATCGCGTAGTCGTTATCGCCCGCCGAAGCATCAAGGCTTTCGAACTGGCAGGACTAAGTAAGCATACCGCCTCTATACCTGCCAGTATGCCCAGATCATCTCGTGGCGCACACATTGTGAGCATGCTTTCAGACAGAGCCATGATGCCCTGCAGAAAACATTGCGTTGGGAACGCAATGATCCGCTCACCCCTAACAATGCCAGGGATGAGCGGACCATTCCATTTACCTTGAACTCGGTGCTAGCCCGCAGTACGTGCGGGCAAAGTCCTCGGCTTGTGCGCCGGGCGCTTGGCCTCGTATGCGGTGATATCTTCTTCGTGCTGCAGGGTCAGGCCGATGTCATCCAGGCCTTCCATCAAGCGCCAGCGGGTGTAGTCGTCAATCTGGAACGGGGCCGAGATGGAACCGCAGTGAACCGTACGCGATTCCAAATCCACGGTCACCGTGGTGCCTGGATTGTTTTCCAGTTCCTTCCAGATCAGTTCGATGTCGCTCTGGGCTACTTCGGCGGCGACCAGTCCCTGCTTGCCCGAATTGCCGCGGAAGATATCGGCAAAACGGGAGGAGATCACGGCCTTGAATCCGTAATCCTTCAATGCCCAGACAGCGTGCTCGCGCGAGGAACCGGTGCCGAAGTCGGGGCCCGCCACCAGTACGGAGCCGGTGTTGAACGGTTCCTGGTTCAGGATGAAGTTCTCATCCCGTCGCCACCCTGCAAACAACGCGTCCTCAAAACCGGTGCGGGTGATGCGCTTGAGGTATACGGCAGGAATGATCTGGTCCGTATCCACATTGCTCTGCCGCAGTGGAACACCAATGCCGGTGTGGCTGACAATCTTTTCCATGACGGTGATCCTTCCTAGACCGAAACCGGTGCGTTGACGAGGTCGCTAGGCGACGAGAGGGTTCCACGGATTGCGGTAGCCGCGGCAACCAGTGGCGAGACCAGGTGGGTGCGTCCGCCCTTGCCCTGGCGTCCTTCGAAGTTGCGGTTCGAGGTGGACGCGCAGCGCTCCCCCTCGGCCAGCTGGTCCGGGTTCATGCCCAGGCACATGGAACAGCCCGCGAAGCGCCATTCAGCACCGAAATCCTTGAAAATCTGGTCCAGTCCTTCTGCTTCAGCTTCCAAGCGAACTCGCGCCGAGCCCGGGACCACGATCATGCGGACATTCGGGTCTTTTTCTTTGCCCTTGATGACCTGGGCAGCCGCACGCAGGTCTTCCATACGGGAGTTGGTGCAGGATCCCAGGAACACGGTATCCACCCGGATATCCTTCATTGGGGTACCGCCCTCAAGTCCCATGTAAGTCAATGCTCGCTCGCAGGCCTTGCGGTCATTTTCGTCTTCGAAGTCTTCTGGCGATGGCACATTCTCGGACAGCGAAACGCCCTGGCCAGGGTTGGTGCCCCAGGTGACGAAAGGTTCGAGTTCATCAGCGTTCAAGAAGACTTCAGCGTCGAAGCGTGCACCCTCATCGGTGTGCAGCTGCTTCCAGTCTGCAACGGCGGCATCCCAGTCTTCACCCTCCGGAGCATGGGGGCGACCCTTGACATATTCGAACGTCGTTTCGTCCGGTGCAATCATGCCGGCGCGGGCACCGGCCTCGATGGACATGTTGCAGATGGTCATGCGGGCATCCATGGACAGCGAACGAATCGCTGAGCCGCGGTATTCCAGCACGTAACCTTGGCCGCCACCGGTACCGATCTTGGCAATCACGGCCAGGATGATGTCCTTGGAGGTAACGCCCGGCTTCAAGGTGCCCTCGACGTTGATAGCCATCGTCTTGAACGGCTTCAGGCTCAGCGACTGGGTGGCCATGACATGCTCGACTTCCGAGGTGCCAATGCCAAAGGCCAGGGCACCGAAGGCGCCATGGGTCGAAGTGTGCGAGTCGCCGCAAACAACGGTCATGCCCGGCTGGGTCAATCCCAGCTGCGGACCCACGACGTGGACAATGCCCTGTTCCTTGTCGCCGAGGGAGTGCAAGCGGACGCCGAATTCCTTGCAGTTGTCGCGCAGGGTGTGGATCTGGGTGCGGCTGGTCAAGTCGGCAATTGGCTTGTCGATGTCCAGCGTCGGAGTGTTGTGGTCCTCTGTCGCAATGGTCAGATCTGGACGACGCAGCGGACGGCCAGCGAGACGCAGGCCTTCGAAGGCCTGCGGAGAGGTCACCTCATGCAGCAGGTGGAGATCAATATAAATCAAGTCCGGCTGGCGGGCTTCGCCTTCACCTTCTCCTCGACGCACAACATGTGCATTCCAGACTTTTTCTGCCAACGTCTGGGGCGACTGCATGGCGGACATGCGACACACTCCTCAAGCTACGAACAATTGATACTCCAACTTTGACACTTCATAGAGAGGCTTTTCCAGTATGCGGACTTGAATCTCAAATACTGAGACGTGATACTTGAAGTATGACAACAGGCAGCGGCGTAGGCGTACTGGATAAGGCAGCAGCCATTCTCAATGCATTGGAGAATGGCCCCACTTCCCTTTCCCAGTTGGTGGAACTCACTGAAATTTCCCGCCCCACGGTGCACCGCATTGCCCAGTCTTTGGTCCATCATGGATTAGTTGGGCGCGACATGCATGGCCGCTTTGAGCTGGGAAACCGTCTGGTGGAACTCGCCAGCGCGGCCGGTGAAGACCGGCTGGTCAGCGCAGCCGGGCCGGTGCTTATCAAGCTTCGCGACCTCACCGGTGAAAGCACACAGATTTTCCGCAAGCAAGGCGATTACCGCGTGTGCATCGCCAGCGCCGAGCGCCCAATCGGCCTGCGCGACACCATTCCGGTGGGAACCCAGCTGTCAATGAAGGCCGGTTCGGCAGCCCAGATCCTTCTCGCGTGGGAAGATAATGAGCGCATGGTGGAAGGGTTGCACCACGCACGCTTCACGCCGACAATCCTGGCCGGAGTCCGCCGGCGCGGTTGGGCCCAGTCGCTGGGAGAACGCGAGCCTGGCGTCGCTTCGGTTTCCGCACCAGTTCGCGGGCAGTCCGGACGAGTCATCGCTGCACTGTCCTTATCGGGCCCGATTGAACGGCTTACCCGCCAACCTGGCAAGATTCATCACGAAGCCGTGACGAGCGCCGCCCACGAACTTTCTGAACTCCTGCGCGTTCAAAATGACCGTGCATAGCCAGCACACGAATCTGGTGCCAAGAAGCTAAGCGAAGTGGTCAAAGCCCGTCTCAGGCTTTGCGACCTTGCCATCGACTTTCACCACTGCTCGACGCCCATTGGCCGGCTTGGCAACACCGATAACATTAAATTCTCCGGGGATTTCAAGTCCCTGAGGGAAGGCGGCAAGGAGTCCGAAATCCTCACCGCCATAAAGTACCCATGACATCGGATCGGTGCCCGTCAGTTCTGAGGCAGCCTCCAGTCGAAGCGCGAAGTCCTGGAGAGCAGAAGATTCCAACTCGAGATTCACATGGCTGGCTTTGGCCATGCGCCCGGCGTCGCGGATCAGCCCATCGGATAGATCCATCATGGCTGTCGCGCCCGCTTCGGCAGCGCGTGGCCCAGATTCCAGCGGCGGCACGGGACGGCACTGTGCCTGGACCAGACGGCGCACCGCTCTGCTCCAACTTTCATTGTCATGCTCGTGTTCAAGCACAGAGAGTCCTGCCCCGGCGGCGCCAACACGTCCGGCCACCGCTATGCGGTCTCCGGCTCGGACTCCGCTCCTCAGCACTTTCCCATGCTCGCATTCGCCAAGAACGGTCGTGGTAACGGAAATTTCTTGCGACTTCCCGAGGTCTCCCCCGAGAATCGTCAGTTCCCTGGCGCCAAGCTCCGCAATAGCCTCGGCAACGCCACGGCTGAAGTCCCTCACCCATTCCAGAGACGTGGACTTCGGCAGGGACAGCGAAATCACAGCGCCAGTGGCGCGACCACCCATCGCATTAATGTCTGAAACATTTTGGGCAATGGACTTCCATCCGATGTCATAAGCATTGTGTTCCAAACCGCTGGGCCAGAGGAGTCGAAAATCCTGGTTTTCAACCAGGGTATCTACCGAGACGAGAACTTCGTTCCCGCTCACCCTCAACGCACCTGCGTCGTCGCCCGGCCCGAGACTTGCCTGCGCTGAATCAAGCAGCGGCAAGATCGCTTCCAGGATGCCTTGCTCGCCTAGGTCACCCACTGTTGCATCGACTTTTGGTTGGTTTGTAGTCACAGAGTTCTAATCGGCTTTCTTGGCTGCGGAGGTGATCAATGCTGAGTAGCTGTTGTAGGTGTCCAGATGCTGGTCAACGGGCTCAATGACTGCCTGCCTCACCAGCTGGGATACCGAGCGTTCAATATTCTTCAACGCTTTCCTCCGCTTAACTTTAGCGACTATTCGGTTGACAAACGAGCACGCCAATCCCAGGACAATGCCCAGCAGTATTCCAATGAAAACCAGCAGCGTTGGTACAGCGATACCTTCGACTCGCGGAGCCTCCGGTAGCTCGAATTGGAAGTATCCGGCAACCAGATAGCCGGCGAGCCACAAAGCACCACCTAATGCCGCAACAAGTGCAACCCATTGAATGACCTTGACTACGGGCCACCACCATGAAGACCGTTCAACACCCAACGGAGTGCCGGCAATCGCCGCATCAATACCGTCATCCAGCACCGCCGTATTTGCGTGCACTTTCTCCCGCAGCGGCTCTTTCCAGCTTTCCGGAAGATCTGCAGAAGCTTCGGAGACATACTGATTGATGCCATGTTCTATAGCCGCAGTTTCTGCGATGGACAGCTCTGGACGAGAAGTCAATGACAATTCTGGGTCTTCATGCTGCCGTCCAAGATTCATCCTCTTGAGCGGATCGTTGCGCAGCTTGACCAGCCAGGTGGTCAACGGCCATCCCGTGCGCGAAGCGCCACGAAGCAAGTAAGAGGTTTCCACTGCATCAGCAATGTAATGGGCACCGTGCGCTTTGGCGATCACGCGCTCCAGCTCGGCTTGGTGCAGCTGGCTGGGCAAGCGTACTTTCTCTACTTGGAGTTCCTCGCTCAAGTGAAGGATGACCTGATCAACATCTGCGCGGAGTCGACGCGTGGAAAGTGCCTTGTTCTTGGCCGCGGCCGCGATCTTGGCCTGCACCTCCGCGACTCCTTCACCCGTAGCGGCAGAGGCACAGACGATGGGCAGATTCTCCAACCCAGAGGTGGCCAAGATGCCACGCAAGGAATCGACTACTTGCTTGCGTTCTTGCACGGCGATCTTGTCAATCTGGTTCAAGACGATCAGCAGGTTGCCTTGCTGGCTGCGCAAGGAATTGAGATATCCGTGGTGGATGGACGCGTCTGCGTATTTCTGGGGATCAAGCACCCACACCAGATAATCCACCTGGCCCACCAATCGGGAAGCGATCTTGTGGTGATCAACTGCTGTCGAGTCCATGTCGGGCAGGTCCAACAGCAGGAGCCCGGAATCGAAGGTTCTTTTCTTTGCAGAGTCCGCTTGGCCGTCTCGATCCTCGATGACGTGGCGAGTAGTCACTTCCAGCCAGTCCAGCAGTTCGCCAGCGCCTTCCGGTTCCCAAATGGCAGCGACAGTGTCGGTAGTCGTCGGGCGGATGACACCTGTGGTGGCAAGTTCCTGGCCCACCAGCGCGTTGAACATCGTTGACTTTCCGCTGCCGGTGGCACCGAAAAGTCCCACCACGACATGCTCCGCGGAAAGCTGGCGTCGAGATTCAGCGCGGGCGATAACGTCTGCGGCCAAATCGATGGTTTCTGGTTGCAGGTATGGCTCTGCAAGCTGCATCGCTTCCACGATGCTGTTGATTTGCGAGTTGAGGCCGCTGACGGCCCGCAGGATCTTGCGTTCAGACATCAGCGGGCCCCCTTTCCATTCAAGCCTGCGGTAATCTTGCCCAGCCGTTCAGCAAGCTCCGGTTGCGAAGTGGCAGAGAGCTCATCCAGATAGATTGAGGAGCTCTTCGCCAAGAGATCGCGTGCTCTGGAATCAAGCATCTTTCGTGCCTTGGTGGCCATGCGGCGTACCGCGTCCTCTCCGAATATTGCTTCCAGCAGTTTCTGCCCCACCAATGCCGAGCCCCCGGCAATACCGATTTCCAATCCAGTGAGACCTGCCGTTGATGCAAAGACCACAACCATCAAGATCACGGCCACCCCGTTGACGCCGAATGCGGCCATCCGGGCGGTCTTGCGCTTTCCAGCGCCTTCCTGGCGGATCATGTCCAGGACGTCTTTTTGCCAGAGCCGGATGCTTTCGGATGCTTGCTCGTTGAGATCCTGCGGCGGACGCGGCATGGGCAGATTAGCCCGTAGAGCCTGGCCGAAAGGCGTGTTCTGCCACGACCTGTCGATGTCATGGCAGGCCTTGGTGACTTCTGCAATGAAGACTGTATGCAAACCTGATTCAATGGCTTGTTCAACCCTGTGGGTCGCTGGAGGCTTCCCCGTGAGGAACGCGCCCACACGATCTCTCACCCGTCCGATGGCACCTTCGATTCCGCGCAGCAGCTCGCCGGCTCCGACGAAGTCCTGCCAACGTGCCAGGATTTCGCCACGCAGCAGCGAGCCGTCATTAAGAGAATCGTTGATCCTGGCCAAGGCTTGTGCGAAGCGTTCTTCGGTCAACGTGCATAGTTCACCGAGCTGGTTTTCCTGCTCTTGCAGTTCAGCGATTAGTTCACTGACATCGGCGGCGGTGCGGCGCAACGCTCCATCGAGGGTTTGGGCCGCGATTCGCTGACGTTGAGCGGAATCCGCTGCCAGTGAGTTCAGCCACGCAAGCAACGGCTCCACATGCTCACTGGGAATCAGTTTTTCTTCACCGAGTTGCGTCTCGTTGAGAACATGCAGCAGTGTGGGGTCCAGGTCCTTGTCACTTAATAGGCGCTTCAGGTCCGGAACGATGTCGTTTTCGGCTCCAGGAGGAACCCTGTTCAACACGACGCAGACGGTTATTTTGCGTGCACCAGCCTCGGTGAGCAGATCCCAGGGAAGAGCGTCAGCGTACCTATTGGCCGTCGTGACGAAAATCCAGAGGTCCGCTGCATTTAGAAGCTGGCCAGCTAATTCCCTGTTCTCATCGGAAACCGAGTCGATATCCGGGGCATCAAGTATTGCCAACCCTTGCGGTACTTGTTGGCGGGGTGTCATCAATAGTGCTTGGTTGGTGGATGCTCCGCCCTGCGCATTGAATCCACCACCAGCTACACGTTTAAGTTCGGGAAGAATCCGGTCAGATTCAAAGAAGAGTTGGTCAACCGGGTTGAACGCCAAAACCGGAGTTCGCGTCGTCGGGCGTACCGCACCGGAAAGGCTTACCTGTTCCCCCAGCAGCGAATTTACAAGAGTCGATTTTCCTGAGCCCGTGGATCCTCCGACAACCACCAATAGCGGTGCGCCTAGATTCGACATTCGAGGTATCAGGTAGTCCGAAATTTGGTGCAACACCTTGTTGCGCAGCACTTCGAATCCGGATGCATCTCGTGGCTGAGGGTTAACAAAGGAAAGCTCACTGAGCAGATCCTGAAGCTCGTTCAAATGCTTCACGGCTTCGCTGCCGGTTCCGGCTGGCGAAGCGGTTTCCTGCCCTGAGCTCTTATCCAGATCTGAATTCGACTCCATGAGAACTATCTTGCCTCATGCCAACAGGTAATTTCGCTAGCCCAGTACTGATTTTGTCCGGGAAAACACGAAAACCGCGGATTTCTCCGCGGTTTCCATTGGTGACCCCAACGGGATTCGAACCCGTGTTGCTGCCGTGAGAGGGCAGAGTACTAGGCCGCTATACGATGGGGCCGTATGTTGAAGAGCTACCTTCAACTCATCAAATTTCTTTGATGTAGCGCTGGGATACCAGGACTCGAACCTAGAATGACGGAACCAGAAACCGTTGTGTTGCCAATTACACCATATCCCATTGTGACTTGGCGTTTCAGGAATTCAGTTAATTATCATTCCGGCCACTGCCGTAGCACGAGATAAAACTATACCGGCCAAATGACCAGCGCACAAATCGAGCACCGCGGCCAGTTTTCCACCAGCGATCCGCGGAAATTCAGGACAGAACAGTCGTGAGCGACCCCATATCCTTGACTCGCCATCCATGAAAATCCTTGTGAAATGAAGCACGGTCCAGGAGCACTGATTGGAGTCCAGCGTCAATGGCCCCTTGATAGTCATTAATTGGGTTATCCCCTATGTACAGCGTGTGGGCGGGGAGGCACTGCAATTCAGCGCATCCGGCAAGGAACGGGGCCGAATGCGGTTTCGGTGCACCGGCCGTATCGGAGCCAACGACGCATTGGAAACCTTTTAGCCCGGCGACTTCCAGCTTGTCGTGCTGATAGGACTCGACGTTGTTGCTCACCGCACCATAGGGGATGCCCAGATCTTCAAGCTTGTCCAAGAATGCCTGGACGTCCCCGAAGGGCTTGCACGACTCGCGAACTTTCGTCTCATATTCATGAGCCCAACGTGCATATGCTTGGCCGCTGGGGGCGGTGGCCCCAGCCAACCTGTATGCGCGCTGCAGCCGCACTTCTCGCTGGCCAAGGAAAGTCAGCTCGCCTGCCATGTACCTGTCGTAGGCCTGCGCGCCGTCGTCTGCGAAATCAGCTGCGATCGCAGCTACTTGTTCGGGATTCAGATGTGCCAGCGCCGGAGCAGACAAGGATGAGAAGCCTTGGATAGCTGCGGAGCGCAAATCCACGAGGGTCTCATCGATATCGAAGAGAACGCCCCGGATAGGAACAGTTGCAGGACTGCTTCCATCCGAGGCGTTCACAGTGCTTCTCATCGATTTATCGAAGAATCTCTAGCGGGACTCGCCAAATGCACGCAGTCGTTTCAGGCTAGACTCGCGTCCAAGAATTTCCATGGATTCGAAGAGCGGTGGCGAAACGCGCTTTCCGGAGATTGCAACGCGGGCTGGACCGAATGCTTGGCGAGGCTTCAGTTCCAGTTCGTCTACAAGTTTCGTGCGCAGGGCTGCCTGTATGGTTTCAGCGTTCCATTCGGCAAGGCTTTCAAGACCCTGGATGCTAGCGTCGATCACTTCTACCAGGTTTGCAGGCATTCCCTTGAGTGCTTTTTCTTCGATGGCAATTTCGTCATCAGCTTTGAATAGGAACTCGAGCATGTCGGTTGCTTCGCCCAACAGTGCAATGCGTTCCTGGACCAATGGCGCCGCCTGATCCAAGATCTCGTTTTCGCGTTCTGTAAGCACTTCGCCCACTAGGCCAGCGGCCTGCAGGTATGGGACCAAACGATCGCGGAAGTCCTGTGGCTCCAGCATGCGCACGTGAGTGCCGTTGATTGCTTCTGCCTTCTTCACATCGAAGCGGGCAGGGTTGGACAGCACGTCCTTTACGTCGAAGGCTTCAACCAGCTGTTCACGCGAGAAGATATCTTCATCAGCGCTCAGCGACCAACCCAGCAGCGCCAGATAGTTCAGCAGGCCTTCCGGGATGAAACCATTGTCGCGGTGGAGGAACAGGCTGGATTCCGGATCACGCTTGGAAAGCTTCTTGTTGCCCTGGCCCATGACGTACGGCAGGTGGCCGAAGCGTGGCATGTACTGGGCAACTCCGATGTCATGCAGCAGTGCGTACAAGACGACCTGGCGCGGAGTTGAGGACAGCAGGTCCTCGCCACGAAGCACATGGGTAATTCCCATCAGAGCATCGTCGATTGGGTTGACCAAGGTGTACAGCGGTTTGCCGTTGGCGCGCACGACAACGTAGTCGGGAACAGATCCGGCCTTGAAGGTGATCTCGCCACGCACCAAGTCATTGAAGGTGATGTCGTGATCCGGCATGCGAACACGCAGGACAGGTTCGCGGCCTTCGGCCTTGAACGCGGCTTTCTGCTCATCGGTCAGCTCGCGGTCGAAGTTGTCGTAGCCAAGCTTCGGATCGCGTCCAGCTGCCTTATGGCGTGCCTCGACTTCGTCTGGCGTCGAGTAGGACTCGTAGAGATGGCCAGCAGCACGAAGCTTTGAAATAACGTCCTGGTAGATGTCACCACGCTGCGACTGGCGGTAAGGCTCATGAGGACCGCCCGCGTTGACACCCTCGTCCCAATCGATGCCCAGCCATGCCAGGGCGTCCAGAAGCTGGTTGTAGCTTTCCTCGGAGTCGCGCTTGGCATCGGTGTCTTCAATGCGGAAGATCATCTTGCCGCCGGTGTGACGCGCGTAGGCCCAGTTGAACAGGGCAGTACGGATCAAGCCTACGTGAGGGGTTCCGGTTGGGGATGGGCAAAAGCGAACGCGTACCGGGGTATCTTCGGTAACAAGGGGAATCAACGATAGATCAGTCATGATGCTTTCATTCTATGCCTTCAAGACGGAAACCGGCACTTTAAAGCGCAAGGCTCCCGATCACACTAATGATCGAGAGCCAGTGCGGTTTCACCAAATTGATGATGGCAAGTTGGTGACAACATCAACTCTACCTATGAACCGAGTTCACGTACTGCATCTAGCGACGGAAAACTGTTCGCAGCGTTCCAATACCTTCTACTTCCACTTCAACAACGTCGCCGGCATTGACCAGGCCGACACCCGCTGGCGTGCCGGTCATGATGACGTCGCCTGGCAGCAAGGTAAAAGCTTCGGAAGCTCGAGCAACCAGTTCATTCACCGGCCAGATCATGTCATTGGTAGTTCCGTCTTGGCGAACCTCGCCATTGACGCGGCTGACGATACTCAGGTCATCAGCGTCTTCGATTTCCGTTTCGATCCAAGGTCCAAGCGGGCAAGAACCATCGAAGCCCTTGGCGCGAGCCCACTGCGGATCAGTGCGCTGGGCATCGCGTGCAGTCAGGTCGTTTGCTACCGTGTAGCCGAAGATAACGTCCTGGGCCTTGTCAGCCGGAACGTCCTTACAAATACGGCCAATGACCACGGCTAGTTCGGCTTCGAAGGAAACTTCCTTTGAGAACTCCGGCAAGGTGACGGGGTCTCCGTGGCCCACTACCGAAGTGTTCGGCTTCAAGAACATCAATGGTTCGGCTGGAACTTCATTGCCCAGTTCTTTGGCGTGCTCGCGGTAGGTGCGGCCGAATCCAACGACCTTCGATCGAGGGATGATCGGGGCTAACAGCCGAACATCATCCAACGAGTGGGTAGCACCGGTCGTCTTAATCCCTTGGAAAAATGGGTCTCCGGCCAGAACATGAATATCATTACCGTCTACGACTCCATAAAGAGGGTCGCTATCTACTACAAATCGTGCAATGCGCATATGGATAGCCTATTGCATATCAGGTGCCCTCGAAGATGATAAAAACGGGGAGCTGTCGTGATCCACGACAGCTCCCCGAAAACGCTCGTGTAAATTACGCCAAACGCTCCAGCCAACCATGACGGTCTTCCACGGTGCCCAGCTGGATTCCCAGCAGTTCTTCGCGGATGGACATGGTCACCTCGCCGGCGGCAGCGTTCTCATCGCCGATAAGCTCTTCGCCGTTCTTCAGCACACCAATTGGGGTGATCACAGCTGCAGTACCGCACGCGAAAACCTCTGCGATATCGCCCGAGGCGATCCCTCCACGCCATTCATCCAGGGTGATCTTGCGTTCTTCAACTTCCATGCCGCGGTCCTTCGCGAGCTGGATGACCGATGAACGGGTCACTCCTTCCAGAATGGTTCCGGTCAACGCCGGAGTCACCAACTTGTTGTCCCTGGTGACGAAGAAGACATTCATCCCGCCGAGTTCTTCAACGGCATTGTCATTGAATGAGTCGAGGAACAGGACCTGCTTGCAGCCATTTTCCTCAGCTTCCAGCTGGGCGACGAGCGAAGCGGCATAGTTGCCACCGCACTTGGCCGAACCGGTACCGCCTCTGCCTGCACGCGCATAGTTCTTCGAGACCCAGATGGCAACCGGCTTGAGCTCACCGCCAAAGTAATTGCCTGCAGGCGATGCGATGACGCGGTAGGAAACCTCACGGGCTGCGCGCACCCCGAGGAATGCTTCGGTAGCAATCATGAACGGACGCAGATAAAGGGCTTCCCCGTCACCGGTCGGAACCCAATCGATATCAGTCGCCACCAGCTTGCGCAGCGACTCGACGAAAACTTCTTCATCCAGCTGCGGGAGCGCAAGGCGCTGTGCGGACTTGTTCAAGCGAGCAGCATTGGCGTGCGGACGGAATGTCCACACCGAACCGTCTACATGGCGGTAGGCCTTGAGTCCTTCAAAGATTTCCTGGCCGTAATGCAGTACTGAAGCCGCTGGATCCATGGCGATTGGGCCATATGGCTCTATTCGAGCGTCATGCCATTCACCGTTGCGTCCGCTATCGTCTGCCGACCAGTCAATGACCGCGGTGTGATCAGTGAAGAAGTCTCCGAACCCAGGATTAGCCAAGACGTCAGCTCGCTCCTGCTCGCTCTTGCGATTCGTTGAGAGATTTTCGGTGAATTCCATCTACCCTGGACTTCCTAGTTCAATAAACAAAGAACGGATGCTCCACGCCTGTGCGGAACATCCGTTCGTGGATTTGCTACTGGTTAGTGGCTAACCAGAAACGTCACTTTCAGCTTATGCCAGTAACGCGACAATTGCATCGCCAATTTCACTGGTGGTGCGGTTATCGGTCAATTCTTGACGTGAAGTGATCTCTTTTTCAACAGCTTGCTCAACTGTCCGCGCCTCTTCGACCAAACCGAGGTGGTCAAGCATCAGTGCCACCGACAGGATCGCCGCAGTTGGGTCCGCCTTCTGCTGACCGGCAATATCTGGAGCGGAACCATGAACCGGTTCGAACATCGAAGGGTAGGTGCGGTCCATGTTGATATTGCCGCTTGCGGCCAAGCCGATACCACCGGTAATGGCGCCGGCCTGGTCGGTGAGGATGTCGCCGAAGAGGTTATCCGTGACAATCACATCAAAACGCGATGGATCCGTCGTCAGGAAGATGGTGGCCGCATCCACGTGCAGGTAGTCGTGGGTAACCTCAGGGAATTCCTGCGCGACCATTTCAACGGTGCGCTTCCACAGGTGTCCAGCGTGCACCAGCACGTTGTGCTTATGAACCAGGGTGACATGCTTGCGTTCACGCTCTGCAGCGCGGCGGAATGCGTCGCGGACAACACGTTCTACGCCATATGCCGTATTCACAGATACTTCGGTAGCGATTTCATGCGTGGTGCCCGTGCGAACCGACCCGCCATTGCCAACATAAGGGCCTTCGGTACCTTCCCTAACTACCACGAAGTCGACTTCACCCGGGTTAGCCAGAGGGCTTTCAATTCCTGGATACAGTTTCGCTGGACGCAGGTTCACGAAGTGGTCCAGCGAGAAGCGGAGCTTCAATAGCATCTCGCGTTCGATGATGCCGGACGGAATTCTGGTATCCCCAGGAGCTGCGCCAACAGCACCGAAGAGAATTGCATCATGCTTCTTGATAGCTTCCAAGGTCTCTTCCGGAAGGGTTTCCCCGGTCTCCAACCAATGCTCCGCGCCAAGCTTGTAATCAGTCAGCTTGAGCTCTGCCTTGCCGCCATTAGTGACAAATTTCAGAACCTTGACAGCTTCGGCAACTACTTCTGGGCCAATACCGTCACCCGGAATGACCGCAATATCAATTACATTTCCCATGGCAGAGATTCTATCGATAAGAGTCCGCTATTTGAGAGTTCGTCTCAAATAATGAGATCAGTTTAGCTTCGTGGGGCATAGTTCCTCCCTAGGCATGAGGCCTCGCGGCCCTTGCCTCCGATAACCTTGGATGGATGGGTCCTTGGCTTCGCCACAAGGATCGACAGTTGCTCACACGTTGAATTGCAGGAACACTTGATCTTTGCCAACCCCCACCGTCGTATCGACGGTTGGATCCGCGCGAATCCCGGACGAGTCGATTTCATCACTGGCCTGCTATACACGCTTCTTTGCATGCCAGCAGCCCTCGGCTTGGCTTCTTCAACGTCGTCGCCTGTGTCCTTTGCAGCCGTACTGATGCTCTCGGTCATCCAATCTGCACCACTGATGTTGCGGCGTCGATATCCATGGGCCGTCACCCTTGTCGTGGCCGCTGGGCATCTACTGCAACTCGCTTTTGATGGGCTCATACTGTTCTCACAAGTCTCTGTCCCGATCCTGGTCTACACCATGGCCGTATACGGGAAACGCTGGCAGTCCTTCAGCACCCTGGGGCTGGGTCTGTTAGGCGCGTTACTAGCAACGTTCAGCATGTTCGGCGCGTCAAGGTATTCACCTGATCCAACGCCAGCTTTTACTTTCGACATGATGATTTCTTTCGTGGGCCTTGCGTTGGTTGTCACCCTGTCTTGGACCTTCGGTGACCTGGCCCGCACTAGACGGCTGGCAATGAAGTCGCTAAGAGAGCATGCCGATCGGCTGGAGAAAGAACGCCTCATCGAGCGCGCTCTAGCGGCTGCAGACGAGAGGAACCATATTGCCCGCGAGATGCATGACATCGTCGCGCATTCGCTCTCCGTCATCATCACCCAGGCAAACGGGGCGCGATATGCGGCAGCGAAAGACCCGGAGATCGCCATCGAGACCCTTAAGACAGTTTCAGATACTGGCCGCGCGTCGCTGAAAGAGATGCGCAGGCTCCTGGGCGTCCTGCGAAAAGATGAGGAATTGGAGAACCGCCCTCTTCCGTCGCTGGCAAACGTGCCTGTCCTTGTAGAAAGCGTTGCCGTGTCCGGGCTGGATGTCCATCTGGAAACTTCGGGAAGCCCAAGGAAGGAGTTGCCTGCAGGTGCGGAACTCACTATTTATCGATGCATTCAGGAATCACTTACGAACGTCATCAAGCATGCTGGCCCGGACACTCAAACCCAAGTCCATATCGAATGGACTTCCCGGGGCTTGAATCTGACCGTCAGCGACGACGGTCGAGGTGCCGGCTCCATCGTCCTTGAAGGCACGGGCCACGGCCTCCAGGGCATGAAAGAACGCGTAGCCTTATATGAAGGTACCTGTACTGCGCTCCCCCGGGCTGGGGGCGGTTTCGCCGTTAATGTTTCCATCCCATACACCGAGGACTAATTACCAAATGCCTAAACCAGAAACCATCAAGGTTGCATTGGTCGATGATCAACTGCTGGTTCGCAGTGGTTTCAGAATGCTGATCAATTCCCAAGATGATATGGAAGTCATTGTCGAAGCCGGCAATGGGCGCGAAGCACTCGCTGCACCATTGATGTCCCAGGCGGATGTCATCTTAATGGATGTCAGGATGCCGGAAATGGACGGCATCGAAGCCACCGAACGACTGCTGGATCCTGACCCGAAAGCAGCAGATGGTCCAAAGATCATCGTGCTGACGACGTTCGACATGGATGAGTATGCGCTGAGCGCGATTCAAGCCGGCGCCAGTGGGTTCCTTCTCAAGGACGCTCCCCCAGAAGAACTCTTGGAGTCTGTTCGCACTGTCAATCGTGGCGATGCCGTAATAGCCCCGTCGACCACTCGACGCTTGTTGGACCACATGGCGCCGATGCTGAAGAAGAATTCGTCACAGCACAATGCTCACCTTGTTGCCGCTGTCGAATCGCTGACGCCCCGGGAGCGGGAGGTCTTCGGTCTGATTGCAGTTGGCCTTTCCAACCCTGAGATCGCCGACAAACTATTCCTGTCCGAAGCGACAGTCAAAACCCATGTAGGCCACATCCTGGCAAAATTGGAAGCTCGAGACCGGGTCCAGGCTGTTGTTATCGCCTATCAGACAGGTGTTGTCACCCCCTGATACGAACCAAAAATTGAGGTGCTCTGCCCAAGTACTGTCTTGAGCAGAACACCTCAATGCTGATTCCGGTACTTCTTACTTCTCTTCTTCGTAGCGTGGGAACACCGGCGAAGGAGCTGGCAGTTCAGTTCCAGGAATCAAAGCACTGTCGAAGGACTCGAAGGTTCGCGCCGAACCTTCGCCAACTGCCAACGCGTTGAGCATCGAGGTCATTGCCTGGGGCAAGACTGGCTGGAGCAGCAACGCCACCTTGCGGACAATTTCAATGGTCACGTACAAGACAGTAGCCATGCGTTCAGGATCGGTCTTCTTCAGCTTCCAAGGTTCCTGCTCGGCAAAGTAGGCATTGGTGTCGCCCAGAACGTGCCAGACGGCTTCAAGCGCCTTGCTGAACTCCTGACGGGAGTACGCGTCGCGGTTGATTTCCAGCAGCTTGCCGGCAGCGTCCAATATTTGCTGATCGGCTTCCAGCAATTCCCCGGGCGTCGGGACAACTCCCCCGCAGTTCTTTGCAACCATAGACAGTGAACGCTGTGCAAGGTTGCCGAAGTTATTTGCCAAGTCACCATTTATACGGGCAACGATGGTCTCATGGTTGTAACTTCCGTCGGCGCCGAAAGGAACCTCGCGCAGGAAGAAGTAGCGTACCTGATCCAGACCGTAACGGTTCACAAAATCGTCAGGGGAAACGGTGTTGCCCAGCGACTTGGACATCTTCACACCGTTGTTGTGCAGGAAGCCGTGGATCATGACACGCTTAGGCAACGGCAATTTAGCGGACATGAGGAATGCTGGCCAGTAGATCGCGTGGAATCGCGAGATGTCCTTGCCGATGACGTGGACATCTGCAGGCCAGTATTTGCGGAAGGAAGCTGATTCAACGTCAGGGAATCCAACGCCGGTCAGATAGTTGGTGAGCGCGTCCACCCACACGTACATGACATGCTTCTCATTGCCCGGTACTGGGATGCCCCAGTCAAAGGTTGTACGGGAAATGGAAAGGTCGGTCAGGCCGCCCTCGACGAACCGTACAACTTCGTTGAAGCGGGAACGTGGCGCACCGAACTCCGGGTTGCTTTGGTAGTAGTTCAGCAGCTTGTCCTGGTACTTGGACAGGCGGAAGAAGTATGACTCTTCTTCCGTCCAGGTAACTTCGGTGTCAGTTTCAATGGCATAGCGGATGCCATCTTCACGAACTTCCGTCTGTTCCTCGGTGTAGAAGGCTTCATCGCGTACCGAGTACCAACCAGCATACTTACCCAAGTAAATGTCATCATTGACTTCCATGCGGCGCCACAGTTCCTGTGCAGCCGCATGATGGTCCGCATCAGTAGTACGGATGAAGCGATCGTAGCTCGTGCCCAGCTCATCATTCATGGCTTGGAATGCATCCGAGTTTCGCTGCGCCAGCTGAGCCGGCGTGATACCAAGATTCTCTGCGGTTTGCATCATCTTCTGGCCATGTTCGTCGGTCCCGGTCATGAAGAAAACGTCAAAACCGTCAAGTCGCTTGAAACGAGCCATAACGTCGGTAGCGACTACCTCATAGGCATGCCCAATGTGCGGGGTGCCGTTCGGGTACGAAATAGCCGTGGTGATGTAAAAAGGTTTTTGCTGAGAAGTCACGATATAAATTTACCTTAGCTTGCGTCTGAAAGCGGATTTCCGGATAGTGCTGACTCGTCACATGATCTTGTCTAGATACTCCCAGAAGGCGCCTCGCAGTGTGCGCCGGATGGTCTGCTGATCGGTTTTCCATTCTCCTAGCACCTGGGCGCAATCCTTGAGCAAAGTCCTGTCAATTTCGGGTGGCAACTGAGGCTTGTCGGCAATCAGTTCTACTACATCGTGCTGTGTAGTGAAGGCCAGCCATGATTCAGCAACCTTTGCGCCGATCTCTTCTGCAACTTTCAATTCCCTTTGCTCGTAAGCTGCAGAGCCCTGATAACCGGAACTCTGGCCACCACTGGAGTAGACCACCTCCGGCTCGGCTTCCCGTTCCGATGCTGCCCTGACAACAAGCTTCTGGGCCATGACTGCAGGTGTGGGGACCGCAGGCTTTGCGGCCGGCTTTGGTTCTGTTTCTGTAGATGCACGAGCAATCAAAGACGTTTTTTCAGAATGATTCTTGTCCCATCCAAGAACCTTGGTGAACGCGCTATCCAATAATTGATTCGAAACGGTTTCAATGTAGTCAGCAGTCAACGCCAGATGTTCAGCGACGGAAGCTACGCCGAGCCTGCTGTCTGATTTCGCCACGCCTAGTAACACGACTTTCATCCCCAAGTCTTGGGCTTCCTCAACCGCTTCAGCCAAATCGTCATCGCCGGAAACCAAATACGCAATAGAAGCCGAGCCGTTGCGAGCCACTCCTACCAAGTCCAGTGCCAGCCTCAGGTCCACGCCTTTTTGCTCACCGTTATAGGAGATGCGGCCCAGACGGACCTTGACGCCTGGTATGAGTCCAATCCGCTTATGCTGTTCAGTAAATAAACCGTCCTTGGACGCGTCATACCAATAGACGCGGAGGTTATTCAATCCTGTGTTCTTCTTGACGGTTTGCACGATCCCTCGTATCAGCGCTTCATAATGTGTTGTGAAGGCTGAACGTAAGGTCGTTCCGGCGGCACGATGGCCGCCTAGTGAGAGTAGAAATCCAGCATCAATAAATATGGCAGTTTGGTTCATCATGTTTCGATCGTACTCAGACAATAAGGAAACGGTCCAAGTTACCTAACTAAGATTCACTGACCCTCTTCTGATTAACCCTAACCTCGCATTGGAATTAGCCTGAATTAGTGGACTGTGAGTCTTGATGTGGCTGGTCTGCGATCAGCTGGCAAGGTAGGAACCGGCCCGCCCACGGCCGAGAGTATGACTCATAGTGGACATGACCCACAACGGTGTCATTCGGGTGAATCGGCTGCTTTCAGTGGTGGGCGACCGGCACCTGCCCCCCCCCTGTCTGACCCTTCTATGTTTGTCAAGTACTCGAAGGGGCCGGAACTGTAGCATTGAGGATACGGTAGATCCTGCGTGCCAGGTCGCGCTTGATGCACCGACGAACCTCCTTGACCGTTTTACCTTCTGCCTTGCGCTTTTCCGCGTAGATTCGTGTTTCTTTGTCATGAACCATTCGCGTCACAGCAACCATGTGTAGGGCTTTGTTCAGCCGCCGATCCCCGCCTCGGTTGAGTCTATGACGCACCGTATTCCCCGAGGACGCAGGGATGGGGTTCACCCCGGCCAACGACGCGAATGCCACTTCAGAGCGTACTCGGTTTCTATGCGACCAGGTCGTCAGAGCTACTGCCGCAGTCACGGGGCCGCAACCGGTCATGTCTAGCAATGGGGCTGCTTCGCTGACCGTGACCAGTTCGGTGAGCTGCAGCATGTTGTCTTGCAACTGCTCATCAAGGGCAACGATGTTTTGCGCCAGCCTGATGGCTTCAGCACGTGCGACGGACAAGGCTAGGTCCTCGTTTCGTTCACGCCACTTGGCGGCCTCGGTGATCTTCGCAGTCGTCAGTGCCTTCCGGGCGTCCATTCCCAGTTCATAGGTATGTAGCAGTGCGGTGAGCGCGTTCACCGAGCTGGTGCGTTCGGTTGTCATCGAGTCCCGGGCGGCCAGAAGGACGCGAAGTGCGGCACGAACTCCGTCGTTCAGACGCGGGGTTCGTAATTGGTTACTCTGCAACGGCAACACAGCCGCGGCGATGCGCAGGGCATCCAACGAATCGGATTTGCCCACTCCGTGACGTGCCTTGGCGCCCATGCGTGGCGCTTCGGCGACTTGGTAGCCGGCACTACTGACGGTGCCAGCGAGTATTGCACCATAGGACGCGCACCCTTCGATCACCCACAGGACACCGGCATCACCGAGCGTACGCTTTCCAACCCAGTTCAGGGCTCTCGTGATGCCCGCACTGCTGGTGGGAAAATCTCGGGTGTCTATGTGTTCGCCGGTCGTGGCGGCGATAATGGCATAAACATGCTTCTTTGCGTGCGTGTCGACACCCACGACGTACTGGTGAGTTTGCGAAACGATAGTCATGACGGTTCCAAGATCTCCTTTGATGCGGACAAGGGGGTGCCGCTATGGTTGAAGCCAGTCCGGGGAAATCACTTCGGAACAATACTGTGACGAGTCACGCTCCCTCTGAGGGCGGACAACCTTCTGATCAAGTTACCGAGGTGGGCCGGGATAGGCTCCAGCCATCCAATCCACGCGCGGACAAGTCAGGCAAAAGGCATTCGTGAAGCCAGTCAGGCTTAGGGTCACAGGCGAGGACTGGTCGGCTGGCTCCTACTCTGCCAGTTGGTCCCAGACCAACTAATTCAAGACTCACAGTCAGGGTTGAGTGAGACCACCGATTCATAGCAAGTTACCCTCTCCAGACAAGGGCGAGAACAGGACTAACCTCCACCATGAGCATCGCCTCCGTCCACCCATCGGCCAGCACCATGCCGGAGAATGGGACCATGGACTCCACCCAGCCCCGACCGGACCAGCCACGACGCCGTACCATCGCCCCGGCCCAGAAACTCGCTTACCTGCAAGGCTATGAAAACGCGATCCAAAGCGGCGAGGGACGCGGCTACCTGCGCGCCAACGCCCTGTACTCCTCGCAGATCGTCGAGTGGCGCAGGCTGCGCGATGCGGGAATCCTCGACGGGAACACCCCCTCCAACAGCACGAAGAGTGGCGGGAAGCTGAGCAAGGAGCAAACGGAAATCGCCCGGCTGAAGAAGCAGCTCGCGGCCAGTGAGCAGAAGCTCGCCACCACGCAGACCGCCCTGGACATCATGGGAAAAGCACACGCGCTCTTGGAACAAATCTCGAAGAGCGCGGATTCCAAATAGCAGCACAAGACATCCTTGCTGATGCCTACCAGCAGCTGATCGGCGGCGGCGTTGCCACCCGGGCGGCCAGCGCACTGTCCGGGGTCAGCCGGGCCACGATGCACCGCCGTCAGCAAGCGGCACTGGCCCCGAAGCCAGCGCCCACGGCATCCCGGCAGGTGCCTGCCAACAAGCTCACCACGAGCGAGGAAGCCCTGATCCTGGAAACCTTGAACAGCGAGCGGTTCATCGACCAGGCGCCCGAGCAGATCTACGCGGTCCTCTTGTCTGAGGGCATGTATTTGTGCTCGGTCTCCACCATGTATCGGGTGCTGCGCCGTGAGAAGCAGGTGGCCGAACGCCGCCGGCAGGCCCGCCACCCGGCCCGGAAAGTCCCGGAACTGGTCGCGTACCACCCTGGTGAGGTGTTCACATGGGACATCACGAAACTCGCTGGGCCGGCCAAGGGCACCTATTTTGATGCGTATGTGATGATCGATATTTACTCGCGCTATATTGTCGGCTGCCAGGTGCACGCGAGGGAGTCTGGTGAGCTGGCGAAGGAGTTCATCGCTCAGGTGTTCGCCACCGACCAGATCCCCAAGGTCGTGCACGCTGATCGTGGGACCTCGATGACCTCGAAGCCGGTCGCCGCATTGCTGGCGGACCTGGATGTGTTGCGTTCGCATTCGCGGCCGAAGGTCAGCAATGATAATCCCTACTCAGAAGCTTGGTTCAAGACCTTGAAGTATCTTCCGGTGTTCCCTGAGCAGGTCGGTTCGCTGGCTGATGCCCGAGATTTCATGGACAGGTTTGTCCAGGCGTACAACGGGCATCACCGGCATTCGGGGATCGGATTCCATACGCCGGCGGACGTGCATTTCGGGATGACCGGGCATGTTGAGGACCAACGGCTGGCCGCGTTGCAGGCTGCGTGGGATGCGCATCCTGAACGGTTTGGGCAGCGTCGCCTGCCGAAGAAGCTGCAGCTGCCTGCTGCGGCGTGGATCAACGAGCCAATGAAGCTGGAGGAGCGTGAAGAAATGACGGCTGCTTAGCACCCGTTGGTCTCACTTGACTTGAAAATTTCCGTGTGTCCCGTTGGCTCAAAACCAACGGCATGACACAAGAGACGATTGATCAAGATCTGAAATTCTTGTGGTTGAGAACGGTCAGCAAGGTTAACCGCAAATGAACTTATATCTACCAACATGATAAGTTAGAGGGCGCGCCGTTCAAGAACTTTACACATAGGAGCAAGCGTGGCACCAGTATTTTCGGAGTTTGAGTACGAAGATCGAACTGTAGAGTATATATATCGCCCTCCCAAGCGCGATCGGCGCCACCTTTTAGTAATTTTTTCTGGCGGTTTCGTCGGTGGAATAGATTTCGCTGGACAAAGTACGCGCCTAATCGAATCCGCGATTCTCTGGATACGGGATCCGCACAACTCGTACTACATCCAAAAAGGCGCTGACCAATGGTACGCCCATTCGACAGGTGCACTCATTGCCAAACACGTGTCCTTACTGGACATAACTGAGGATGATGTCGTATTACTCGGAGCTTCCAAAGGTGGCACAGCTGCTCTCTACCATGGCTTGTCCGGAGGATACAAGAATATAGTCGCTTCTGCTCCACGAATTCACCCCGCCAAAGGCAACAAGCAACAACGACCACAAGTCGTAGAAGAATTAGTAGGCTCTAATTCGTTTAAAGCAGAAAATGCATTTGACCAACTGATTCCTCAACTATTAATTGATAGCACCAAAGAGAAAAACATCTATATTTTCACTTCTCCCGCCGATAATCAATATTTAACTGATATTGAACCCAACATTGCACTTTTTGAGCAGTTCACTAATTTTAACTTAATTTGCACTGATTCCCCGTCCGTTAACCAGCATGAAGACGTCACGCTATACAATATTCAGCCGATAATAAGCATCATCGGATTGTTAACAGATGGATTCGCACCCAAGCTCGACCGCTCCCACAACGGCCTCAAGTCAACCGGTAACATGCCCGGAAGTGTTGAGAAATCACCATTCTTCGCAACGTTAGTCAACGATGTGGACAAGTTGGAAGTTCGCCAAGACGGCCTTTGGATCGCCGGTCGTTCTTTCATCCGAGGCTACGATACCTCCGAATATGGTTCTGCACGCAGGTACTTGCAATTACAAAGGGGCCGGAAGATTCATCGGGCCTACTTGGGAGGGTTGAAGGACCGAAGGAACAATCGAGACTATTTTGACCACGAATCGATAAGTTATACAGCTGGCGGATATGCGCCACAAGGAAACAAGCCTATTAATCTAGATGGTCTGGATGCAGGTACTTATGAAGCACGTATGCAGGTTACGACAGAAAATACAACGTTGGTCTCTAGCGAATTCAATGTCCGCCCAACATACTCCTTCCATAGTATAAAGGATTTTATAGTTTCTATTGACACTAATGGATCTTCTATAAAGGTAACCAAAATACCAATCCATCTCAAAACCACTTTAGATGGTCAGTACACCCTCGAAGATTACTGGCTAAGAGACGGAAGAATCCATTTGTCAGGACGTTTCAGCCTAAACAACATTGATATCTCAGCTTGGTCAGACGTTGAATACCGGCTACTTTTCCTTGATGAAAGCACCCGTCACTCCACCAGCGAAGTAGCGTTAGCCAAGTATAATAGAGATTTGAACCCAATCCCTTGGAGAGACAATTCGAAATCCAATTACTCAACGCCAAGGCATCGCGGCATAACATTGCCTCAATTGTCACCTGGGAACTATAGACTAGCCCTTATTGGTTCGTTCAAGAAATTTATTCAGACCGTCGATACGAATCTAACCCTGGCAGTCGGCGATAATCCAAATGAATTCCAAATAGTAAAGCATTGAGCCGTTGACAACATTCAAAAATCCCCTGATCTCAGTTCTCGTAGCAGCGTATAACGTTGAGCAATTTATTGATGCTACTCTCCAATCATTCGATAATCAAAAATCTGGTCTCGATCAGATTGAAATCATTATCGTAAATGATGGATCCACCGATTCTACATTACGACTAGCTGAGAGTTGGGCTTCGGGTAAGGCCAACGTCAAAGTAGTCGATAAGTCTAATGGCGGCGCTGCGAGCGCCAGAAAAGTCGCGATGGAGAATGCAACCGGAAAGTGGATAACATCGGTTGATCCAGACGATATCCTGGACGACAAGTATTTCGACGAGATCATCAAGTTCCTTGAACTCGATGGAGCGCACAATGCCCATATGCTTGTTACCCGTATCTTGACGCTAAACGATACAAACGGGCGGCTGTCGAATAATCATCCTCTTGAGTATCGATTTCGTCATGGAACCCGCATCGTTTCACTCATTGATGAACCAGATATAATTCAGTTGGGTGCCACAGCTCTTATATTACGTGAAGTATTAGAAAATAATTCTCTGACATACGACACACGCATCGAACCTACATTTGAAGATGCCCACTTACTCGGTCGATACTTGTCAAAGTTCGAAGAGCCCTTGGTAGGCCTTGTACCTCGTGCTAAGTATTATTATCGCAAACGCGCCGATGCATCTTCGTTGGTTCAAAGTAGTTGGTCAAAGCACGAACGGTTCAGCACCGTATTGCGCTTCGGTTACTTAGATCTCCTGAAGCAGGTTCATTGGACCTATGGATACGTGCCAACATGGGCTCAGAACATGGTTCTCTACGACATATTCTGGTACTTCAAAGAAGATGCTGGACAGTACTCTCGTGCTGCTTGGATTGACGACGAACTTCGCGACGAATTCTTGGAACTTCTGCGCGAGATTTTCGGATATATTAGCGTCGCGACCATTAATCGATTCTGGATTAACCCCATATGGTGGACTCTACGGCAAGTGGTGATAACTTATTTCAAATGCGACCCGAATGAGCTCCGAATAGTTCAATGGTCCTCTTCAGATGCCAAGCAAGAAACGAATTTTTCTATTCTTCAGCATCCCGATTACGAAACTGATATTGACATCTGGTGCGATGGGGAGTTGATTGAACCAACATCTGAAAATTTCGTCGTGCACAAGTTCTTCGACGTCCCTATGCTTCGCGAACGAGCAATTGTTGTACCTCGCGGTCACAGTAAATATACATTCATCGCCGACGAGGTACGCTACTACGCGACGAAAGCTAAAACGAAAGTCCCGGCGACGAACATCAACCATTCAAGAATCGCGCTTAACTGGAAAGATAATAGAAAATCACAAAGCAGGATTCGAAACAAAAGAGTTCGCAAATTATTATCCCTGAAAAGAACCATTTACCTGAGGATGCTTTCTACAAACCAAAGTTTTATCAGAGTAATTTTTCAGGGAGGTAATTCTCTCATTAGAAGCCGTATAGAAAAGTTTAGGCGCGCGAAAGCGAGCAAGAAGTCAGAGGCGCTCTTGGAAATGGCAAAATCAGAGCATGCTTTGAACAAATACCGTGACGTGTGGATTCTAATGGACCGCCCGGATAAAGCTGATGACAATGCCGAGCATCTCTACCGTTTTCTCCAACAAAACAATCCAGAAATCAATATTATTTTTGTTTTGCAGAAAGCATCTTCGGATTGGGATCGCCTTTCCCGAGAAGGCTTCCGTTTGCTGGAGCCTGGTTCCGACGAACTAGTTTTGGCTGTGCTCAACGCGAAATTCCGTATTTCTTCTGATGCAGTTGCTGCTTGTATGTACCCAGTTCCTCGCCACCTGGTGAATAAAGGTACTAGCAAGTTTATATTCTTGCAGCATGGTGTACTCATGAACGATCTCTCGAGATGGCTTAATCCAAAGGACATCGCTGCAATCACGGTCTCTTCTGTAGATGAGGAAAAGGACTTGGTTGGTGAAGATTCTCCATACGTTTACAAAAGGAGCCAAGTCCTTCCAGTCGGTCTTGCACGATTCGATCAGCTGCGTAATCTAAGTAATCAAACGGATCCGGTTAAAAAGAACCGGATTGTGGTCATGCCTACTTGGCGTCAGCATCTTCGCGACACAGCAACACGGATTGAATCAACCGAAGAACGTCAAAAGTATTTGGAGAGCACACAATTCTTTACAGAATGGATGAAAGTTCTTCATTCCTCACGCTTACGGCACCTGTGCGAGCAACAAGGAGTCAGGATCACGTTCATCCCCCACCCAGCGCTTCGTGAAATTATCCGTTCGGTATCCTTCCCGAAACATGTGGAAGTAGCTGACCTGTCAAAGAGCTCGATGCAACTGATTCTTTCAGAAGCAGCGTTATTCGTAACGGACTATTCCTCCGTGGCATTTGATGCATCATTTATTGGTTGCCCCACGATCTACTACCAATTCGATAGAGATGAAGTATTTTCTGGTACGCACAATTTCCGTGTCGGATATTTCGATTATAAAACTCATGGACTTGGACCTGTTGTAGAGAATTCAGACGACACAATAGACACGATCTATGCATATGTAAATAATACTTACGATGACAGTAAGTATAAGGAACGTCGCATGAACACTTTCATAAACAACGATTCCAATAATTGTTCACGAATTGTTAAGGCTATCCGAAATGTCTAATTGAAAACTATTCAGTTTGACGAGCTGCCAAATAGCGTCACTTGGTAGTTGTATTCCGACGACCTGGTAGGACGGACTCCGGCTACCTGATAGTGCGATTCCGGGCAGTTGGTAGCGCCGGAAGTAGCGCTCCGTAACGGCTCAGAACCCCCTCAGAGGTTCTGAGCCACTACGCTATGAGGGAGAAGGCTCGGGACGGGCCCTCAGGGAACGGACGGCAAACCTATTCCCAGAAGTCAGCCGACTCCCGCGCCTTCTCATGCTTCAACTTGCGCATGTCAGCATCTCCCAACAGCAGCCATCTCGTGTTGTTCGCCAACCGGTTCACGATGGAATCCCCGGCCACCCGGTCTGGCATCACTTGCACCCAATACGACGGGTCGGTCTGGCTGGCGATCACCGTTGGCAGCCGGTGCTCCCGATCCGCCAGCACGCCGTAAACATCACTGGCGATGTTCTGGTCCAAACCGGCTCTTAAAAGTTAAGCGTGGCGCAGGATGCTCAGCAGGGCCGTAGCCCCGCCGTATACAACAATATCCGAACCCGGTAATGACTATGATTCCGATAACCCCGGCCAATGCGTTTCAAGTTCTTCGCCGTCAGATTCGCTGCCTCGCTCCGGGCGTTCGTCAGCCGGGTGCGCACGAACACCAGCAGCTCTCTGCGCCACGCGCTCAACGTCCTGAACAGTGATTTCGCCTCCACCATTGTCGTTGCTCTCACCGACTTCTCCAGCACCGCCCACCGCGCCTGGAATTCATGGACATCCGTGGCTTTCAACAGATCCCGTACGTGCTCCTTGATCCCGTAAATCACACCGAGTTCGGGATCCGCTTCAAGGATCAGCTTCAACCGTTCGACCTGCTTGATCGACAGGTTCTCCAGATTGCAGGTCAATAATTTGCGGTACTTGTACGCTGGATCCGTGCTCCTGCCTCGGCGCTCGTGCACCTCATGCGAACGCCGCCGGCGCACTTGGGTGATCATCAGATTCGCCCGGGCAATCACATGGAAATGATCTACGCTGATCTTCGCCTTGTGCAAGGTGGCCCGCACCGCCTTGCGGAACTCTGAAGACATGTCGATCGCCACGACCTGCACCCGCTGACGCCAATACCTGGGCCGGGCCTTCAACCATTTCTTCACCGCCGCACCGCGGCGCCCATCCACGATATCCAGGATCTTCCCCGTATCCAGGTCCGTGAACACGATGGACCACGGCTCGATCCGCACCACTTTCCCGGTCCGGCCTCGCGCGTAGCGGACCTTGCGGAAGCGGTGCTCGTCGATGCCCAGGCGCCGGATGAACATCCGATCCACGTTCCCAACCAGCTCACCGACGATGTTCAGCCGGGCCATGACCGTTGGCCATGAAACTGAGTGCGCAGCAGCGACCCGGGAGACCGCGCGCAGCTCGCAGCTCATCTCGTCCACCAGTTGCTGGGAGAGCCTGGCGGTGATCCTGGCCCGGAAAGGCAGCTGCTCGGTGGTTTGCACGAAGGAACGCCGTTCGCAAGCCTGCTCTTGGCAGGCCATGCGCCGCTTGCGGACCAGGACTTGCAGGTCGTGACCGCCGGCTGGCAGGTCCTTGACGCGGTGCACCGGTCTGGCCTGGATCCGGGTGGTTAGCACCCCGCAGGAAGGGCAGGCAGCTTCGGTCGCTATGGGTTCGACAAGTACTTGTCGCCCGGACGATTCCCGGGTCACGGTGATGACGCGGTAGTCGGTGAGGTTCAACAGAATCGACGCAGCGTCGATTGGCCCGGTATCCTTGAACACGGCTCGTAGTTCTTTGCAGATGAATTTGTTTTAGTCGACATCCATCTTCGCAGAGGAGCTGCGAGCCTTACTTATTTTGGGGTCACCACGCTAAAAATCGAAGAGCCCCTATGCGTAGCTGTGCGCGCGTTATCTGGAACGATCAGCTGGGGAACCCCGCCGATGAAAGCCAGCGCATTCACGTGGGCTTGGTTCCACGAGTCCTGCTTCATAGTGTCAAACGCTTGGCAGAACACCAGCCCGGAATACGGCAAGGACGCCACGAAGAAGTACGCTTTCCGAGTCTCCCCGGTGGCCGGATCAATCAACAGCAGCGTTGGTCCTGCCCAGTCCACGAACATCGCCTTGCCAGGTTCGTGCTGCAAGGTCGCTACGACATCGGTGGCCTCAGCGAACTGGTTGAAGCGTTCGCAGTACTGCGAGTAGCTGTATTTCTTCCCCGAGCTGGTTCCTGCCAAATAGTTGACCCAGCCCTGTTGCAGGCTGAAGAAGCGGTTGTGTTTCATCTGCTCAATCACCTGAACGAAGTGCGGATCCGCATACTGCCCGGAAACCGCTTTGCGCTGGTCAGGGAACAGATCCTGAAGGTCGGCGGCGCTGAGGGACGCCAGCCTCTGCTCGGTGATGCCGGCTGCGGTCATGGCGCGCTTGGCCGCAGCGACGTTGCGATGCGAGCACCCCACCGACGCGGTGATCTCGCTATAAGTTCGGCCCTTGGCAAGCAAGGACATGATGGCGTGTAATCCACCAAGGTATTTCTCCTTTGAACTGATCGCTGCATCGAATTATGCGGCGATCAGGTCAGCCCATCACGAAATAGTCCTGGACACTACCGTGTATCCGGAACGGTACTACCAAGTCGTCGGAACAGCACTACCCACCGACGCTATTCAGCAGACGATCCCTCTATGTACTCAGAAATGTAAATTGGCGTTCAAAAATTTAGTAATAAATGTGAAGGTCAAGCACAATGTGCTTGACCTTCACATCTATCTATCTATCTATTTATCTATCTATATGCAAGATCTACGGAGAGCACTTCGGTTAGCACCTGTGCACTTACGGGATACCACCTCGGGAGGTTTCTTTCTCATTGGTCCGAACTAGCAGCTCTTGGTACAGCAACTGATAGAATTCCGACTCGTAGTGTACTGGGCCAGGCCCCCAAAGGTGCTTCGAATCTCCAAGGATGTCCTTAAAATCAATCTTAACTATCTCAGACGGAACAATCGACACGAAAACCGCTTCAAGTTTATTCCAATATTCATTTTGCTTATCAACGAACTTTTTACTGAATGCCTTCGTTACGCCATCCGCACGGTGGTGAGTCACGCACCGCGCACTATTGACTAAAACCTTCGTTTCGGGTGCTTGACCCACGATTAAGTCGCGGAATCGCTCGGACGCACGCGTAAAAAGCTCAAGGTAAGCTGATTCATCGGTCCACATAGAGATTTTAGATGCTTGGTCGAAATGCTCGTAGCACCGTGCCTTCCCGATCTTCCAGTCGTTGTCCGTTATCCAAGTATCGTCATAGCCGATCACTCCGAATCGTGAATCAGTGAAGAAATCAACAAGAATTACTCTAGGCGGGTGTTTTACAAACGATGCCACATACTCCTTCGAGAAATCTTGTATTACTACCTGGCGATCATGCTCACCCAAATCCAATATCTCTTGATCTGCGATATAGCTAGGACGGGCCATGAGCGAAATCAATGAAGACTGGAATGCTTGTCCACCTATTGAGAAATTATTCCTCCAATTAGGAGTAATTTTCGAGTTAAAAACATCTCTCGAAACGCACGCACCAATAATGTCAATTTTTGTCTGATGATTTCTCTGAACATCGACAACGATGTCCAGTTTCGGCGAAGCAAAAATACTTGTAGCGGCGAACCCTACCACCCTGACTTCATACTTCCCCTTTGGCAAGGACGATAGTTCGATACCCTTGTAGCCTCTGGTGGCGTAAAACGCCTTGGACTGATCATTAAAGAAGTTGCCTGTCCGTTCTGCAATATCCACCTTGTGATCACATGCAGCAGGGCGATAGATTCTCTCGTCACGTGAACTCTCGTTGAACTCCACGAAATAGCGGACTGATTTCCAATCTTCAATATCTACGCCGGGAGGTACAAGGTAGCCTTTTATGAAAAACTTGCCATCCACAACCTCATTCTGGACAGGCTCAAAGAAGCAGTCTGATTCTGGTAAATTTTTGAACGAAACCACAGATAGACTAAATTGTCTGTCAGTCTTTCTTAAACGGTATACACGGCCATCGTGATATGAGGTTAAGTCTGCTGTTGCACCGAGAATGAGAGAAGAGGTTTCCCGGTTACCGTCCACTTCCACAGACAAACTAAGTTCATATTTCCCGTCCGGCAATCCAGTAACGTTGATTCCTTTGTGTCCAATGGTGGCAAATGAAGCATGCGAGTGATTGACGAATGGTTCGCTGTAGTATTTACCGTTAACATTCTCATCGGAGATTTGTCCCAAAGGGGAAGATAAGTTCAGATTCTTGCCGTTGAATACTAGCCAATTCTTCTGACTGCCCCATGTATCCGAAACATGATTTTCGTAAAGTGCATATCCGGTCAAAAAGAGTCTTCCATTACGCATGAAAGAACTTTCAACGGACGCGTGCATATCACCGAGACTAGTATTAGGAATCTGCGACTCAATTTGTTTAGGATTTCCTACACCGTTATCAATTTCCCCTATAATAGGTGGCATATCCTCAGAGAGCAGAGAAAGGATAGCTATAATACCCGGTACATTATACTTGGTGACTTGATTATGGCGAGTTATTAGCGGGGTCTCAGAGGTGATTAGGTTGAAATTATCAAACCTCCTCAGCAAAGGGAGATTAGGCAAAATTTCTGATTCATATTGATAATCAGCAGGAGAAGTAAATAAATAGATGTTTTTTTCTTTATCTGAATTTTGCAGTTCTCTGATAAGAATGTTGTCAAGTTCAAGTAATTGCTCAGGTGAACCTGACGGAGTCATGGATGTTATGCATTCATTCCACGCGCTGGTAATATATCGACCAATAAAGAATTGGGGAACCGTAATAACAACGTTTCTGTAACCAAACCGGGCCGCATAATATAGCGCAGCAGATCCGCCCTTCGAAAAACCCGATAGTGTGCACTGCTGTTTGCTGAGTCCAAGTTCCTCAAGCTTAGACTCGATGAACTCATCTATTTTCTGGGCCAGGTCCTCTCCCCGTCGATGCTTCATATAATATGTATATTTTCCATCGAAGCAATCATCAATCCATAAAATGTTAGCTGTAAGCTTAGATAATGCACTTCCTCCGAAATCGAATGTTCCCTTTTTCCTAAACCCTGAAAATATTACAATTAGATGCTTTCTGTCATATTTCGCTTTTTGGAACTTATACCCAATTTGTGTATCTCTGATTATGAATGACTGCATTTATACCTCATTAATTAAAGTGTTGTTCCTACGTAGCTTTACTCGCTCGTTCTGACGAATCTGGTAACTGTTGAAGCTTGCTCATTACATTCCACGATACCAACTCAAAAGGCTGCTGATGATCTGCGCAATGCAGATCGTCAGCAGCCTTTTTTAGGTTTCAGTCGAACGCCCACCCACCTTGGTTCAGTCCGCTAGGTTAATTTCTCGTGCTACGCTTGCACCGATCGCTGCACCAACAACGTCTAACACACCCTGCGGCAGCGCAGAATCAATGTTGATGACAGCCAATGCTTCAGCCTTTTTCTCATCGCGCGATACCTGCATACCTGCGATGTTGATGCCTTGCTCCCCCAGTACGTTGCCCAGAGAACCAACGATACCCGGGCGATCCGCGTAGCGCACGACGATCATGTGGTCCGAAATCGGGATTTCGATCTCGTGGCCGTTGATGCCCACCAGCTTTTCTATCTGCTTAGGACCGGTCAGCGTGCCAGCCACAGCAAGCTGGTTTCCTTCGTTGGTGGATCCCTTGATGGTCAGCTGGTTGCGGTACTCAGGCGAGTCTGGGGTAGTGATAAGACGGGTAGCAACCCCACGCTGCTCGGCCAGTACAGGAGCGTTCACGTAGGACACTTGGTCAGAAACGACGTCCATGAAGACACCCTTGAGCGCCGATAGTTCCAGGGCCTTGACGTCCAGCACAGCGATTTCGCCGGCAACCTCAACATCAATGCTGGTCAGCGAGCCGGAAGCCAACGCATTGAAGATGCGGCCCAGCTTCTCGATCAGCGGGATGCCAGGGCGGACATTCTCATCGATCACGCCGCCTGCAACGTTCACAGCATCTGGAACCAATTCGCCGGCTAGTGCCAGGCGGACCGACTTGGCAACCGAAACGCCAGCCTTCTCCTGTGCTTCGTCGGTCGAAGCGCCAAGGTGCGGGGTCACGGTGACATTGTCGAATTCAAAGAATGGAAGGTCGGTGCTTGGCTCCTTGACGAAGACGTCAATGCCAGCACCGGCAATTTCTTCATTCTTCAATGCTTCATACAGTGCGTCTTCGTCCACCAGGCCGCCGCGGGCCACGTTGACTACGTAGGCGGACTTCTTCATCTTGGTGAAGGCTTCCTTGCCCAGCATGCCCAGGGTTTCCGGGGTCTTCGGCATGTGGATGGTGATGAAGTCGGCTTCAGCCAGCAGTTCGTCCAGAGTCAGCAAGGTGACACCCAGCTGTGCGGCACGAGCCGGGGTGACGTATGGGTCATAGGCAACGATCTCCATGCCGAAGCCCTGCAGGCGCGCGGCCACGAGTGCACCGATGCGGCCCAGACCGATGATGCCGGCCTTCTTCTCGAAGAGCTCAACGCCGGTGAAGGAACTGCGCTTCCATGCGCCGCTCTTCAGCGATGCATTGGCTGCAGGAATGCGGCGTGCCAGGGACACAATGTGGCCCACGGTCAGTTCAGCAGCGGAGATGATGTTGGAGGTTGGGGCGTTGACTACCATGACTCCAGCCTGGGTGGCAGCCTTGATGTCCACGTTGTCCAGGCCCACGCCGGCGCGGGCGATGACCTTCAAGTTCTTTGCGGCGGCAATTGCCTCTGCATCTACCTGCGTGGCGGAGCGCACGAGAATTGCATCTACGTCGGCAATGGCTTCGAGCAGCTGGGAGCGGTCGGCTCCGTCGGTCTGACGAATTTCAAAGTCGGGGCCGAGGGCAGCAACGGTTGCTGGGGAGAGTTGTTCGGCCAGAAGTACGATTGGCTTGTTGTCAGACACGGGTGTGGCACCTTTGCGATTTCTTGGGCTGATGCTTGCATGAAAGCAGCTGTTACTCGCTGCTTCCATTTCCAGAGTAGCGCTATGTATCCCCCGTTTTCCCTTGAATTCACGCATGTTACGCAGGGAAAATCCGACTTTGTGAAAACTTTCACTTATTAGATAGACTGTGACGAGCACACAGATGCCTGCGTCAATTATTGCACCCGTTGGGCATTTCGTTAGCACATTCTTCACGCTTGTTGAGCCTATGCGGAGGCCTGGTTTAAATCCTGTGCCGCTATTGATCGTTCTTCACTTTTAGGCCCAGGACGCCATCGCCTCGATTGCCGGGATTGTTGAATTGCCGCTAAGATCTTGCTAGCCAGTCTCGTTGCTTAATAGGCAAAACACCGGCTGCCCCATTTGATGGGGTTTGCCGGTGTTCTGTGGAGCTTCAAGCTAAGTGCTATTGCAAGATCTAAGCTACCAAACGTCGCTTGGTTGCCCCTTTAGCTTCGGCCTCATCGTAATCGACGCTTCCGAATTCACCTATACGTGCACCAATTCCAAGAAGTTCTGCAATCGCGGCAACAGTACGCTCTGCGGCCAGCCCATCGCCATATGGGTTGACTGCGTTGGCCATTTCTGCGTAAACACTCGGGTCATTGAGCAGCTGGCTTACTGAATCCACGATGCGTTGTTCGTCCGTGCCGATGAGTCGCACGGTTCCCGCAGACACGGCTTCTGGTCGTTCCGTGTTTTCTCGCATGACCAGAACCGGCTTGCCCAGGCTTGGAGCTTCTTCTTGGACACCGCCGGAGTCCGTGAGCACGACATTAGCGGCATCCAGCATTCGAGTGAATTCACCGTAGCTCAGTGGTTCAGTCAACGTAATGTTCTGAATGCCATCGATGCTTGGAAGCAACGCCTCGCGGACTACCGGGTTCCGGTGTAGTGGCAAAACAAACTCCACGGTCGGCTCGGCCTGGGCGAGACTAGCCAACGCCCGGGCTATACGCCGCATTGGCTCGCCCTGATTTTCGCGACGGTGCGTGGTCACCAGCACGATACGCTTGCCGCTGGCCACCAGCTCCTCTAGTTTCTGATCTTCAAAAGCTACACGCTTCGCCACTACAGTCAGCAACGCGTCAATCACAGTGTTACCGGTGATCACGATGTCTTCCGGATTCAGATTTTCGCGAACCAAATTGTTGCGACTGACACGTGTGGGCGCCAGATGCAATGCGGCCAGCTGACTCGTAAGTTTGCGGTTGGCCTCTTCCGGGAACGGCGAGTACAGGTCATGGCTTCGCAAACCTGCTTCAGCATGAATGACAGGGATGCCCCGGTAGAACGCGGCCAACGCTCCGGCTGTTGACGTCGTAGTGTCCCCCTGCACGATCACCGCATCCGGTTTTTCGCGTTCAAGAACATCGTCCAGGCCCTTGATGGTCTTGGTCAGTACGCCGTTCAGGGTCTGGCGAGGTTCAATGATGTCCAGGTCGTAATCAGGGGTGATATCGAACAAGGCATTCACCTGATCCAACATTTCCCGGTGTTGTCCGGTTACCGTTACTACGCAGTCAAACTGGTCGCTATTCTTCAAGGCGCTGACAATCGGCGCAACTTTGATTGCTTCTGGGCGAGTACCATAAATCGGCATGATCTTCTTAGGCATGGATGTTCTCCATTACTTCATGCTCTTCGATGGTTCCCTGGTCGCAGAAACGCCACTGCCCTCGTGTATCGATAACCTGCTTGCCTTCAAGTTGCCCCGGCTGGATGTCGGCGTACTCGTCATGGTCTACCAGCAGTACTACAGTTCCGGCCTGCTCGATAGCATCAGCAGGATCTGCCAATTCGACGTTCTCCATGGCCGCGAATGTTGTCGGCAGTACCTCAACATTAGGTTCAGAGATAACAAAACGCGTTGAAGGATTCTTCTTCGCCAAGGCCAGTGCAATCTGAAGTGCCGGAGACTCCCGAAGGTCGTCAATATTCTTCTTGAATGCAAGTCCCAGGAGCGCAACGACTGGATTGTCAGCCTTGGACATCAGCAACTCAGTCTTCGTGATCACCCAGTGCGGCTTTGCATCATTAGTAACACGCGCCTGGCGGATCAGTTGCGCCTCGTCCGGGGCTGCGGCAACGATGAACCACGGGTCGACCGCGATGCAGTGTCCACCAACCCCTGGGCCAGGCTGCAAGATATTGACTCGTGGGTGGTGGTTAGCCAACTCGATGAGTTCCCATACATTGATACCCAGCTTGTCAGAGATGGTTGACAGTTCATTTGCAAAGGCGATGTTGACGTCGCGGTAGGAGTTCTCGACGAGCTTCGACATCTCAGCGGTGATGGCATCTGTAGTAAGAATCTCTGCCTTGCAGAACGTCTCATAGAGTTTCTTGGCTAGCTCCGCGGCCCTTGGAGTCATGCCACCAACAATTCGGTCGTTGGTCACTAATTCCTTCATGACATACCCCGGCAAGACACGCTCAGGACAGTGGGCGACCAGAAGCTGATCCATGTCCAAATCTGGACGTGCGGCCGCTAGGTGGCGGGTCAGATGCTCGGTGGTACCCGGAGGTGACGTCGATTCGAGAATAACCAGTTCATCACCGGTCAGCAGTGGAGCGATGCCATCCGCTGCAGCTTCGATGTAGCTGAGATCAGCCGAGTAGTCATCATTGAAGGGAGTTGGCACGGCCAGAATGTATGCATCGGCAGCCTTGTTCTCCAAACTTGCGGACAGCATGCCAGCCTGCACGCCACGTGCCACGAAGTCACCGAGCTCCGGTTCTACAAACGGCACTTCACCATTGTTAACGGCGACAACGTTGCGTTCATTGACATCAACGCCATGAACCCGAATTCCATTAGCGGCGAGTATTGCGGCGGTCGGCAGTCCGATGTAGCCCAAGCCGATAACGGATACTTCTTTAATGCCGGTCACGTCGATGACTTCCTACTCATTAGAGGGAGCTAGTTGCAGATCGCCTACCGCTCCAGTTTGATTTTCCTGTAAATAGGAACAATCCCGTTGTTCCGTTTCACATCTTTAAACTTATGGAGCGATAGTTAATGGCAAGTAAACATGTGATTGACTATCGGGAATAAATTCTCTTAAGTTTGTGTGAACAAACTGCCCACGTTCGATCAGATAGAACTTTTTTCCTTCCTGACTGGCCTAGTTGTTGTCTGAACGTTGGATCAACGAGCAGTTTTTCCAGGGTTTCACTCCACGCAATGACATCTCCGGGCGGGAGGAGAACCCCATCAACGCCATCTCGGATCAGCTCTTCGAGTGCTGGTAATTTGGAGGCCATGACAGGAATGGCACTGGCCATTGCCTCTACTGGTTTCAACGGTGTGACATCACGTGTTACTGAAAGATCCCTGCGTGGAACTGCAAATACATCAAGAGCAGCATGGTATTTTGCCGCTTGTTGTCGCGACACGCGTCCTGTGAAAATACAACGTTCTCCCACACCTAGTTCGCGGGCCAAACGCATTAGCACTTCACGCTCCACGCCGTCGCCCACAATCACTAAATACAGATCTGGCCGACTGTTCGCCAGCATCGCCATCACCCTGACGAGCGTATCCAAGCCTTCGTAGGCAACGAGCGAACTGACTGTTCCGAAATACACTGCATGCGGGTCCAGCCCCAACGCCGTTCTGGCATCCACCGCGGATAATGGTTCATCAACAAATGGATGCCCGACACCGTTGGGAATAACCGTTATCTTCTCCGGGCTGACACCAGAGTGCTCAAGGTTATCCCGCATTGCTTGGCCCAAAGTTAGTACTTCGTTCGCACTCGCGGCCAGTTCCGCTTCGCGCGCTTGGAAGAGTCGGTATCGCTGTGAACCGCTTGCAGAAGCTGGCCGAGTCGATGCCCAGGTATCGGCCAGTTGCCCACGTACCTCGTAGACCCAAGGCAAATTATAGGATCTCGCAACAGCACGGACGGCAAGGGCATTAGTGAAGTCAGTAGTCGTATGCAAAACGGTTGGCTTCAGTTGCTCTACCAAGGCTGACAGCATCTGCGTCTGCTGTTGGATTCTTCCCGCAGCGTCGAATTGCATATGTGCCGGAAGTAGGCGGTGATAGGAAATTCCGTCCACGATTGAAGTGCTTTCTGCCAAGGCGTGCCCAATCGATATGGGATATCCAACTCGCGTTACTGCTTGGACTTCGATATCTTCGTCCCGTAGTGCCAGCAGCAGAGAATGGGTTCGCTGGGTATAACCGCTTGCAGTAAATGGGAGAGAGTTGGTCGCTATATATAGAACGCGCGTCGATCCGTTTAATTCCCACTCGCGTTTCTTTGAATTAGCGACTGGATTCCAGGACTCAAGTACCCGGAGCTCACTGCGGTAGTGTTTCAGTTGCCGCGATTTGGAGTTGCCCATGCTAGAGAGTAGATTGATCGCTTCATCCAAGTTGCCCAGGGAGAATTCCAGACGCGCCTTCGATTTGGCAGTCGTTTTCGTTACCGGTGAGCTATCGAGAATCTCCGCAGCCAAGTCCCATAGTTGCGCTGCGATAGCGGTGTCCGCCAACCGTGCCGCCTTAGACGGCCGATTCCATTGCTTTTTCTGTGACGCTAAGTATTGCGCCACTGCTGTTCGATCTTCACTCAAGAGCGCAACCAGTCCGTCAAATTTACCTGAAACTAGAGGTGCACTTCTAAGTTTTTCCAAACGCTTCAACTGCGGTCTTTTCGCGAATTTCCGCACTGCTTGAAGACAGAAATACTGCGGATCATCTATAAGGTTCTCACCCATGAGCCGGAATACGTTTCGCATATTCTGTGCTTTGCTTCCAGGGAAATACCCCATCTTCGGATTCATCTCTTGCCTTCCGCTAGGGCGGTCAGCTCGCTCAAGTATCTGGCCCCAAGTTGATCCAGCGAAGCGTTTTCAAGTACCCATTGCGGCCCAATGCCTTTTCGAGTTCGTGACGCCGTGGATGCTCCCAAGGCATTCAAATGATCGACCAAGCTTTGCACGTTTTGCGGCACAATGTCTCCCGCATCCGATTCCTGGATAATTCTCGCTGCTTCGCCCCGGACCAAACCAGTAATATGCCGATTGAAGTAAAGAAGTTCATAGAGTTTCGAAGGAATCGTATGTTCAAAGCTCGGCCAGTCCGAACGGAGGCTGACAAGGCAAGTATCGGCCCATGCGTACTGTTCCAGAACCTTCTCGCCCCGTACGGGGTGCAGGAATTCAACAGGCGCGTCGAGGTAGGCTGCCAGCTGTTGCAGTCTCTCCCGTTCCGTTCCATCTCCAACGAAACGGACTCGCACAGCAGATCGTAGCTTAGCCGCAGCCTGAATCACCAGATCCAAGCCTTGGCTCAGTCCCAGGTTCCCCAAATAGAGAACGTGCAGGCGGGAGTCGTCATGACTGACTCGTGGAAGAGGCGACGTGTAATTAGACAGGTCAACTCCATTTGAAACGACGGAAACTCGTTGAGCACCCTGCATTCGCGCGACTTCGCCCAAACCGGGGGTTACAGTCACGACCAAATCAGCGCGGCTCAAGACGCCAAGGATCAGCTTGGTGGCGATAGGTTCCAATGCGGTTGACCGCAAGATATTGGACTCGCTGAGAAGGTTAGGCCAGGAATCTCGGAGATCCACGACGAGCTTGGAGCGAAATAGCCGGCTAACGATATATCCGCTAAGCAAGGTGCTCAGCGCCGGGACGGTTGCAATCACGACGTCGGGCCGGCCTGCGAATAAGCAGGCAGGGAGCGATGCCAGCGCCTGAAGTGCGCTGCGCAGGGCCTTGAACACCAGTCGCTTTGGCTTGCCAAATGTTGGATACCGGACAATCCGGATGCCGGCATCTGTGATTTGAAAAAACTTTCCCCCCGTGTTGGGTGCAACGACACTGACTGAATTCCCATGATTAACAAAGACCTCGGTGAAGGCCTTCCAGCGCCGTTGTGGGGGCGTAAATTCCGGGGAAAAAGAATGGGTAATGAGCAGAACTTTTAAGCTCTTTGAATCAGAAGAAGACATGATGATCATTTCTGCCAAACCATTGGACGGTGCCACTTGCAGCGAGCTCGAGATCATTCGCCTTCCAAGTGTGGCCGGCCCCTGCAGAGCGCATCTGAACGAAATTGAACCGATCCGCCGAATAGATCCGCGCACCCGCTTGGCCTACACGGTTCAGGAAATCGGTGTCTTCCCCTCGACTACGATTTGCAAAGCGATTCTCCTCGAACAAAGTACGGGTACCTAATAAAGTGGGCCCCATGACAATATCTGTAAAGCGATGTTCCCGGTCTGCCATACGAAGAAGCGTCCGGTTGCTTCCTTCGAGGTACATATAGTGTGCTTGTTTGCCCACAAGGTCTGCACCGCTATACCGCAAAGCATTGATTTGATCAGCCAGGTAATGGCAACCATAAAGGTCATCATCATCCATTTTGGCAACGAAGTCGCCACTGCTGCGATCAATACCTAAATTCAGGCACTCGCCAAGGCTTAAATTGCTATCTGCGCTAACCGTTACGATATCTCCAAAGATTCCATTTTCCAGCGCTTCACTAATCGTTTTCCGAGACGGCTCGAATCCGTGGGACACAAGTATTAATTGCAGTTCCACGCCGACCTGTCCACCAATCGCTGAGAGCATATGGGCAAGCTGTTCGGGTCGTCGTGAAGCTGCAATGACGCTCACATTTCGTTTCGCTGCCATAGAGAATTTGTTTGCCGATGCATTCGAGGACGAGGCATCTAAGCCTGCAAGCTTTAAAACGCTCTGGCTACGGTGGGCGTACGTATGGTTTGTCCAAATTCGACGTTGGGCCAAGTGTACGCTTCTGTCACGTTGTTCTCCGCTCCTCGCAAGCATCTTCAGGGTTTGAGAAGCCTGTTCCACGCTGGCTACCTCAAAGACTTCGTCAGCTGAAAAATATGAGGACAACGCTTCACTTGGAGCAGAAACCACTGGCGTGCCGCACGCCGAGATCTCGAAAATTCTCCGGGCACACATGCTTGGCGAATCAATGACCGAGTTGGCATTCAGGAAAGCAACGAAATCCTGGTAGGCGGGAACCATCTGATCATAGGATAAGGAGCCAATAACGAGCTGCTTGTACGGCTCCGGGAACTGGTAGTTCGGGTCCTTGCCCAGCTGGCGGGAGAAAATGGCTACTGGCTCTCCCCCGCGTCGAGCAGCATCGCGTGCACCATCAAGCAGAAGGTGCAATTGCTCACGACGTTCTGGATACTTGTGGGCGAAGTACATCCCGGCGAAGGCAATGCCCTTAGGGTCTACAGACCGTGCCCGAACAGGGTTGTGGATCTCAGGCTGGGCGGCAAAGGGCAGTACTGCGACACGGTCATGTCCAAGATCGTCACGGTAATTCTCAATCTTCTGCGAATCAGAAGTCAGAACCGAGTCGAATAGCTTCGCAGTCTCCAAGAAGTCGGCATAGTGCGGGGGGTCTTCCTTATTCCAAAATACTGTTGGGATTCCCATGTCCTTGAATGACTGGATCATCTGCGCCAAGGCTTCTCGTGGTGCTGACGGTCCAGTGAGATGGTATTGCCATGCTCCGTTGTTTCCATTCCAGGCCGACTCCACGAACAACAATTCGAAATTCTCAGTTCGAATTTTTAGTTGCCAGTCCTCGGGAGTAACCAGGGAAAGGTTCCATTCAGCTCCCCACGCGGCCTGGCTGAAATCATCGAGAATTGCAGCTACACGTATAGGCGTCCGGGAACGCCCCTTGTTTGCAGCCTGACCGGCACGTCCGCTGCCGACATAGCTCTGGCCCCTTTTGCTCTTCGGAAGTGCAGGCGAATTGAGCCCCAATGCTTGGCGGCGCTGCCACTTCCTGAATTGCGGCAGCCCGCCCCTGCGCAGATGCCATATGCCTCTGCGCAGTGAATCGATGTCCATCTATTCCTAAACTCTCTCTTGCCCGACTCGTTCGTCTGCATTCTGCGAAATATCGCCTGCTGGCGCCTTGTTTGCCGCGAAGAACTCCTTGAGTTCTGGATCTTCCCATTGGTGGGCACCATAGAACTCAGCCAATTGGACAACCAATTGCTTGGATTCTTCCAGTTCTTCAGGTGCCACACGGTTCAATTTGTCGATATACCAGCCCTTGGTGAACTTCTCCATGCGGCGCTTGCGATATTCGCTAAGCAATCCGATGCTGTCCAGCCATTCAGCACGCGCGCTTTCCAACGGAATGTATTTTCGGTAGAACTTCGGACCGAGGCTGTTCACCGTGGAGTTGGATACTGCCGCGAAGTACATATGAATCGGTTCATTCAGCAGTGAAATCTGCTTAGCGTAATAGAGCATTTGCTGGAAGAAGTAGGAATCCTGGCCTACCGCGCCGACCGGCTGTTCAATTCCCAAGGATCGCAACCACTGCGTGTTGGCGACAAGAGCCTGAATGCTCATCGGCGTGAAATTAATCTTCCGCAGAACCGATCCATCCACCTTGTAGGTGTCTCCTGCTACTTCATCTTGGATGATCTGCTTGCGCAGGATACGAACATAGTTAACCAGCTTGCGGCCAACGGCGTTACGTGCCATGTTGCCAATTGCAAAGTCTGATCCATTATCCCGAGCGAGCTTCAGCAGCTTGGCGTAACCATCGTTGAGGGCTTCATTGTCTGGATCAAGGTAGGTAATCCAGTCCGCCGTCGCCATAGCCAGGCCATGATTGCGCGGACGAGAAGCACTGCCGGAACCACCAGTTTCGAAGAAGTAAGTCCTTACGTTCGAGAAGCGTTCAGCAAGGTTCTTGACTGTTCGAATGGTGTTCGGATCAGTCGATCCGTCATCAATTAGCAAGATTTCCATTTGGGCGAATAACGAGCTCCTTCGCAAGGACTCGAAGCACTTGAATTCCAGGTGTTCGCCATTGTTGTAGATCGGAATCACGACGCTGATCATTGCCGGCTCGTGGAAAACGTGAAGAGTTTCCCGGCCGCGCTCCGCAACTTCGAAACCATCTAGACGGTAACTTTGCCCGTAAGTCGAAACGGCTGCACTGCTTGGGGTAAGCCAACGCAACGCCCCATGGTTGGGTTCAGCATCCTCGGTGAACGCGTGGTGCGACTTGTAGTCGTCGGTTTCTCCCGCTTTGAACACGACGTCGCTGGCAACGTACTTCGTCGCATTCAACAAGTCCTGCAGATAGTGCTGACCATAATCGAATCCACCTGCGACCGTGCAAGCCAAATCGAAGCCAGCTTCTCGTGCTGCTTCTACCGAGTTAAAAACTGGTAGATCATCTTGGTACGACTGGCCGTCCACGAATTCTTGAGCTGTCGAGAGCGCTCCAACCACCGCCAGTTTTGGTTGCGGCGAGACTGCTTCTGCCAGACCGCATACGCTTAGAAGCTGACGAATTCGATCAAAGTTCACATGATTGGTGAACACGTTGCGCAGGCCAGCCATCTGGTTACGGTACTGATGTTCGGGAGTCAGCGATTCGATGATGCTCCGGGTTTCCTGTGCGCTGTCTGGCATGAAAACGTTCGGGAATTGATCGTTGACACCGGCACTGTAGTTGGAAAGTACGGTACAGCCCATTGCCTGAAGCTCAACGACGCGATTCGCATACATGGTGGGGCTACCTACAACTGAGTTGAGGTTAATTACCAGATCGCTCGTGCGATGAATCTGCAACAGTTCATCATGCTTGATCGCTGGCTCTACGTACGGAAGGTAGCGCTCCGGGAACAGATACTTTTCGTTATCCAGAGACCAGTTCCGGTCAATAATGCGGAGATTCCGTCCTGAATCAATGACCCCGTCGAAGATCTGCAAAGCCGAGCGTCGACGCTCGTGATATTTGTGGTTGTGCCACGAACCGGCGAATACAACATCATCAATTCGATTCTTTCGGCTTCCGATGGGGTTGTGGTGTCGGTAGTCAACGCTGAAAGACAATACATCAATTGCTTGGGCGCGTGGACATGCCTTTTCATAATCCGGGATCTTTTCCACCGCGCTGGTAAATACGAAATCGCACTTCTTAGCTGTCGAAAGGAATACTTCGAAGTTTGGTGGGTCTTCTTTCGAGTAAAAGGCCACTGGAGTGCCTGCATCCTGATACAACGGTATCAGTTCATTTTCAATAAGTTTCCGAATTCGGCTTCGCTGCTGCGACGCGCCAACCCATTCGCCGGAAAGTCCTCGCCAGCTCGTGGTAACCAAGACCAGATCCAAATGGCCGACATAGTCGCGGAAGTTTTTTGGGGTCAGCGGGACGAAATTGGCAGTCGATACGAAAGATTTGTAGAGGAACTCATCGGCAATAATTCCAATTCTGGTGTTGAAGGGCACGTACCAGCGCTGGCCATTGGATTCTTCTCGATTGATGATTCCCTTGTACTGCTCAGCGAGTCCAGCGCGCAGAGAGTCAAAGTAGGCTCGGCGTTCAAAATAGTCTTCAGCGTTTCTTGCGGGTTCCAAAAATGGGTGATCCCCCAGCAGAGAATTACGGAAATAGGCTGATTCCAGGTGCTTCGCAATATGGAAACCCATAGGATACCCAAGGGGCGCTTCGAGCGTCTCTATGCGTCCTTCAATGGTATTGAGCCTCTTTTTCAGACTTGCTGCATCCATGGTTTAGTTTCCTGCTTTCTTGCGCCAGTACCAAAGTTGAAGCCTTCCGAGTTTGGAATTTTTCAAGGCCTCATAACGTTTTTGTAGGTATTCCAGGTCAGAATTGAGCCTGGCAATTTCCTTGCGATCCGCTGGACGCGACACCTGTTTCTTCTTGATGGGCAACTTGATTGACCTGCCGGAAGCTACCTGTGCAAGCTGCTCGTCGCGTTTATCAATGATCTTGAGGAGCTTCATTTCTCGCTTATAGACATCAACGAGCTCCTGCTTGAGCTGTTCGTTCTCGGCTTGATACTTCAAAGGGAGAAAACTTGCGCGTTCGCCCAGCGCTTTCAGATCTTCCGCATCCTGATGGATCATTTAGTTAGTTTCCCTTCAAGTTCTTCACTTCGCATGGCCAGTGTTGATGGAGTGCTCAATGCTCAGCGCCATCTTGGGCTAGTTCCTTTTCAACCGGATGCAGGCCCGCTTCGCCCAATAGGCGCAGATACACTTCGGCATTCGGGCTTCGATGTCCGCTTCCCCATGATTCGGTGATCGTCCGTGCCGAAATGCCTGCAAGATCCTCAACCTTCTCCAAGAAAGGCTGGCGATGCTGGCTCGAATGATGTGAATCTCCGTCATTACAGATGAAGAGCACGTCAACTTTTGGTTTAAGTTCCTTGTATCGTTCTGCAACGTCCAGCCGCTGGCGAATCCCGTGGTCGTTGACAACACGGTCCGGGAAAACCACATCCGTAGCCTTTTGAGCCAATCGGGCATGGTAGGCGGTAACGCAGGTCTGAGGATTAAACGCAATAACCTTGCTTTCTGGAAGGAAAGCAGCAACTTGGAGTGCAGCGAAACCACCGCCAGAGCTTCCAGAGAGCACCACTCGTTCTATTCCAAGAGCCCTCATTCGTTCTTCGATCAGCAAAGCCATCTCGCTATGCAGGTCCTGCGTTTCAGTGCCGAGGAACCATGCCAAGCTGACGCTGGGGTCAAGATCCAGAGTTGGGTCGGCAAATACCATCTGGTTGATTCCTAGTCCCGATAAGCTTTGACCCCGTTCAAAGCGAGGGAGAGAGTATTTGCCGCGATCCAACGCACCGTGGAATGAAACGTGCAAAGTTTCCCCTTGGCCTGGGATGGTGGCTATGGGCAAGGTCAGCCGGCCATAACGGTAGCTTTGGATGCCCCGATAGTCTGAATCTTGAGCAACTGCGCTCCTCGACGCATAGCTCCGGATCTTCCCGTTTCTGTTCGAAATCGGCTTCTTCTGGTTCCAGGAAATCAGCGGGGCACGCAACTTGGCCGCATCATTAAGTTCTTCAGGCAGCGCCAAGTCCGTACCGGCCAGATCAATGATTCCCGTGACCAGCCCTGATCGGTAGCCAGCTTTGATGCCGACACGTTTGATTTCTTCATAGGCAGAGTTCAGCGCCGTTTGGCGTTCGGCCACTGTGCTGATGCCTGGAATCAGAGAGTCGAAAAGGTCTTCGGCGAAAAGCGTGGATTTGGCCACTGTTTCAGCAGCAGTCGAAAAGTAGTCATTTATCCTTTCTTCACGAAAAGGATGATCAGAAATAACGGCGCCTTTTTTCCCGACAAGTACGTACTCAGTGCCGACTCGCCCATGAACGGTAAATTCTTGATATCCCGGAGCTATACGGCGCATGGTACTCAACGAACCGTCCGTTGCGGCGCTCGCGCCAACTACTGTGCGGAAAGTTAATTGAGTACCCTTTTGCACAGCGCTGATAACCGTAGTTTCTTTGTTCTTACGCCATCCAGTGCTGGTCCACCCGTTATATGGCTTTGTTTCACCCCTGGCAGTGGTAAGCCTCCCGTTACGTCCTACCCACTGCAATAGGCACTCGGCATTACCGTTGCTGAGAACGGCGGACGCTTTCTTCAAGGTCGCAGTCGCGGATTCATGAGCGTGCCACCGTTGCTCAATTTCTACTTCTTCCTTCGCTGATACCGCATCGATGATCAGCAAGTACTCGCCACGCTTTGAGAAGATGACACGGCGGGTCATCAAAATGTCCTCGTAGCCAGCATCCCGAGTCACGGCTTCGAAGTGTCGAGTCGTTTCGTCTGTGCGGAAAAGGGTTACGTTTGTCGCGCGGTCGTACTTTCGGCCATTAGCAACAAGCAGATTATGTCCGGGACGGTTGACCACGTAAGTTCGCATCGGATGGCGTCCATACAAGTACTTTCCCGTATCAATGAGCCAGGGGTATCCGTTGGAGAAGAAGGTAATGGAGCCGCCGTCAGCCTGCCCGTGAATTTTGCGCTGTGGGCCGAAGCAAAGCGAAAAGAACGTTTCCTGCGCAAAGTCCCGTTCAGTTTCTCCCCAGCCGCTTCTCCCATACACATAACCAGCCTCGTAGACCTTGATCAGATCTCGTGGCGCGCTCCCCTTTGATCCGCCCGTGCTAACGTACTGCGTATATGGCGATTTGATCTTCGAAGGTCCACCGCTGTCCATGTCGCCGATGCGGACGTAGTTGCCGTTGGGCTGCGTGGCATGAGCAAGCGATTCAGGTGCCGCATCGAGAACTGCCGCCCAGGATGGCCTAGCAATCCCTTCGAGGTCCAGACGGCGAAGCGCTTCATGCCACCAACGGTAGTTTGCTTCTTGGTAAGAGATGCTGCCTTCTTCGTTCACACCTTGGGCGTCGTAGGATCCTGAAACAAGTTCTCCCATGCGTTGAATAGCAAGGTCTACCAAAGTTGGTTCTTCAAGAATGCTCGCAGCAACGAAAAGTGCCTGGTGCTGGTGCAATGCATGGTTGCCGTGCCCGAGATTCTCCTCGGCCGCCAGCCAGTGCATGTGCTGCTCCAGCGAGTCAGTGAGCCATTGCGGAGGGGCGACGTACATGTTCAAACCAAAAGACAAGACGTAGGTACGCAATGCATCGCCCATGTCGATCCACGCCCATTTGGTCCGGCTGGTCCCTGGAGGATTTGCGGCAATCCAAGATTGAACGTAACGCTCCCAAACTTTGCGTGACTTGTCATCTCCAGACTCGGCTTCGCGGCGCAATGGATCGAGCCAACGCAAGGAGTGGTACTGGAACTGCCAGTTATCATCCTTCAAGGGATTTTCGAGCCACGATGGATCTACAGGCAACGTCCACTCTGGGTGCGGCGACATCGCTAGCCGGCCGTCCAGTACTCGCTTGGCAAGGATTTTATCCTTAGTAGTCCGCTCGTAACGAGCACCGAAGCTTTGGCGCTTTGCGCACTCAAGATTCATGGATTTTCCTCCAGTTATTGCTGAACGAACATCGCTCGCATCGCACTTTTCTGGATCCATGCTATTTGCTTTAATTAGCCAAAATGCCCATAAACAGGCTAGTCAACCGGATGTTCTCACGTTGTTCACCCGCGGTTCACTCTTGGCTATATCGGCTTGGCTGACAGAAAGTTATGTGACCCCAATTGGAGACGTGATCACTCCCATTCCGGAAGGCAGAACTAAAGTCAGTCAGCTGCAAAGTTGCAATTTTTGGCTTGGCCGAAGTCAGCACGCATCTGGAGTCGGCAGGTACGGATCCACGCATCGAATAGCAAGTGGCATCGCTTGCCCGCGGTCATCACGTTAACCGACAAAAAGCGCTAGCCATCATCTTCCATATGAAACAAACGAAAGTAAAAGGCAGCCAAATTCCCAAATCGCTAGGGGTTCGCGGCCGGCTTTCATTGCCGATATTTTGTCGATAGCCCCGTCGAATCCGCTAAAGTGTTCCTCTCGTACCAAGACGACTGCTCAGGAATCCCCACCTCGTGCAATGCGTGTTGCGTTAGAGTACTCCAGAAACGTGGACAGGTGCTAACAGCTAAGCTCACCGTTTCAGATTTTTGGAATTTCACTGACTGCTTTGTTCGTGAAATTCCGAAAATTTCCTTGTACTCAAAACTTGTAGTTGCGCAATAGGGTTTGCAGGTAAATATTCGCGGGTCGCGCCATCGCTCGTGCTGTCCCAGATTCACCGATCTGCCGTTACCTGAAGTATCGAATATGCACACCCGTGGACGTGTTCATACAGTCCGGATACCATCAGTGAGCATCTGAATCCTCCGCTGCGCCAAGCGTCGCGGACTTTCACCGTGGGGAGCCATGGAAACACGTATCGGGATCATTGGCGGCGGGATCCTCGGGATTGCCTTGGCCCGCACCCTGTCCGCCACCGCGGGGCATCACGTCACGGTACTGGAAAAGGAAGCACCCCTGGCCAGCCACCAGACCGGACGCAACTCCGGCGTCGTCCATGCCGGATTGTACTACCAGCCTGGCTCGCTCAAGGCGCAGCGCCCTAAGCTTCCCAGCAGTTCCCTCATCCGCCAATCCATCAAGCGTCTGCCTGGCGTCCAGTCCGGCAGATGTCCACCTCCTGGCACGGAATCTGCCGGCGCCGAGAGGAGCAAACCCCACTTGCCCGACAGCAACTCGAAGAAGATGAAGCTCAAGAACGCATCCCGCTCGCGTATCCTCTCGGGCACGATCTGCTCGGGAGCGTCCTTGGAATATGGCGGCTCCCAGACTTTCTCGATGCTGAAACCGGCTTCCAGGAAGGCGGTCATGGTCTCGAGCAGCGGCCGATGCCAATAGGTCAGCGACGCGGGCTGGCCGGCGAATGACAGTTCATCGGTGTACTGGACCCGCTGGATGTAGTCTTCACCCGGGTGATTCCACGGGTACAAGATCGGATGGTTCAGCGAAAGCAAGAGCCTGCCACCAGGCTTGAGCACACGCCTGATTTCTGCCAGCGGCCGCGTCCAGTCCTCCAGGTAGTGCAGGACCAACGAGGCGATGGCATCATCAAAAGTATCCGCCGCGTAGAGCAGCTGCTCCCCCAGGTCGGCAACCTGCAGATCTGCTTGCTCCCCGAGCCGTGAACGCGCCAAGTCGATCATCGCCTGGCTCGCATCGAACCCGCTCACGAATGCGCCGCGCGTCATGAGCTCGTGCGCGAGCGGTCCCGACCCGCACCCGATATCGAGGATCCTGCGCCCGGCGACCTCGCCGGCCATCTGCAACATGGCCGGACGCTCGTAGAAGGCATTGAGCAAGCTCGACTCGTTCCCATCCGCATAGGCCTGGGCGAAGTCATCGTAGTTGGTTCCAGCAGCCACAGCTCAGCTCCACTCAAGTTCATTTTTGTTACTTTTGAGATTTTTTGAGACCGCACAATATCCGTTTTTCAAGAAAAATCGCGTTTTCTCGGCTTTTCCAGCCAATAAATTTAGCGCCTGCATCGTTTTATTAATCTTCGATGTTGACGAAAAGGAAAATCATCCGATACGCTGTCGCCATATCACTCGCTCGGATGTTGGGGGTCCGGCAAAACTTGGGGAAAGCCAGTTGATCGTGGAGATCAAGTGGCTGAAATTTTGGCACTCGTTATGGGAAACGAGCGCCAAATTCTACGCACCAGTCTGCGTTCTTCAGGTCTAGCATCCCCAATGTCCTCGGATATTGGGGAATTCTTGTGTTTTGCAAACCTGTTGGGGACAGAGTTGCACGACGGAACAACGGTCGTTCCGGTAAATGCTCCTTGCTCTGGGGAGCAAGAAAACATGGCACGTCGCAAAGTGCCATTTCCAGCGTCGCAATCAGCGCTGGAATCGTCTTCGCCCTGGCGTTCGCCGGAACATTCGTTCCAGCTTCCGCCACTTCGTCGGGCGAATCGCCAGTGGATGAAAAGCTGGCCCCGTCGGCTGCCGAATTCGATTCGAAAATCCTACTTGCTTCTGAGTCTCCAACTAGCCCGGCACCATCATCGGCTGAATCTTCAACGGCTGCGTCTTCTCTCGAACCCGCTGTTCCAAAGGCGAAATCTTCAAAGCCACCCGTTGAAAAGCAACTGGAGGTGACGCAGTCGCCAACTTCCGTGCCGAAAAAGGAATCGGAAGCACCGGTTGCTCGAACGCTGCCAACCGAGGAGCCGACCGTCGATGAAGAAGCCACTACCGAGGAAGCTTCCAGCGCGCCGTCCTCGAAGAGCGCACCGGCAACCCTGAAAGCATCTGCCTCAGCCGAATCCTCTCCTACCGAGGCTGCAAGGAAGTCATCGGAATCGCCCTCTCCGACACCGACCTCGTCGCCCAGCAATACGGAAAACAAACTGCTCGCACCGATGGCCATAGGGGGCGTTTGCAACGTCGTCCAGGCATCAACTCAGGTTCTTGGGGGATTTGAGCTTGATGGCAACCTATGTGCCAATAACGCGAATCTCGCCGATTGGACGACCGTCCTGTCGGCGCCTTCGGGCAATGATGGTTTCGACGACAGCACACAATTCACCCGCGGTGCCAGCGAAAGGAACTGGCCATGGGCCGCGAACCAAATCAATGGCACGGGACAAGCTTCGGGCCAGGCAGATATTGGCCGCAACTACGCCTACTCGACCACGAGCAATGGCCACGTCTACGCTTTCTTGGGGTTTGAGCGAGGGACAAGCACCGGCACCATCCGCTATATCGTTGAGCTCAATGCCAAGAAAAACGACCCCGCGGTCATCCCCACGCCGGTTCGCACCAATGGCGACCTTCGTTTGAGCATCGAACAGGATGGCAACAACAATCTCATCCTTGCCGGCGCCTACATGTGGAATGCCTCGACGGGACTCTGGGTGCAGCAGCAAACCCTCAGCGGTTTTGTCGGGGCAACGAATACCCAGCCCATCACCGGCTTCGATGGAACCAGCACCATCCCGGTGCGTGGCTTTGCCGAAATCGGCGTAGACCTGACCTCGCTCTTTGGACAAGCTACTTGCACCGGCAATTATGGTACGCTGAATCTGCGTTCTTCGTCTTCTATTCAGGAAACTTCCAACTTGGGTGATTGGATCGCGCCGATCTCCCTTTCCGTTCCGAGCACCTGCTCCAGCGTGATCGTCGAGAAGAACTGGGTCATTGACGGCGAAGAATTCGAGAACGGCCAGCAGCCCGATGACTACACTGCCACGCTGGAACTGACCGGCCAGGACTCCCCGCAATTCGGCACCGCCTACGCAAAGCGCAGCAATGGATCCGATTACCAAGCCAATGATCAAATCACCATCGGCGAATCGGTCCCCGCGCTCCCCGCAGGTTGTTCCAATGTCCCCTCTGGGGATCTCGGAGCGCAGGTATTGCAACCTGGGCTGAACACCTACACGGTGACCAACACCGTCACCTGCACCACATTGACCTTGGAAAAGGAAGTCATTGGTGCTGCGGCGGCCACCGAATGGACGCTGGCAGCTGACGGCAGCTCAACGGACCTGTCCGGCGTGAGCGGCAGCGAAGCCGTGACCAATGCACCGGTAGCTCCCGGCCAATACGCCATCTCCGAATCCGGGCCGGAAAACTACCAGCTGACGGACTTGGCGTGCGAGGGTGCGGTAGTTGGGGAAGATCACATCATCACCATCACTGCCGGAAGCAAGGCCACTTGCGTGCTCACCAATACCCAGGAAATCGACCTGACAGTCACCAAGACCTGGGTGGTCAATGGCACCGAGTATGCCCACGGCGAGCAGCCGGTCGGCGACGCGGAACTGAGCATTGACGGGCAACCAGCGGAATTCGGTGCTACCAGCAGCGGACATCTGATCGGCGAGGAAGTAGCCATCGAGGAAACCCTCACCGGCACTCTTCCGGAACTATGCACGGTGACCAGTTCAACCATCGACGGCGTCGAAGGCAAATCTGCCACGCACACCATGACGGGAACGCCTTCGCCCAATGCGGTGGCGATCGTGAACGCAGTGGACTGCGAGCAGCATTTGACCCTGGTCAAGGTCGTGGACAACGAGGACTTCAACGGAACGTCGACCACCGGCGACTGGACGCTGAAGGCTTCCGGCACCGCTGGGAGCATCGAAGGAAAGACCGGGGATGCTGCCATCACTAATGCCGCGGTCGGCGTGGGAACCTATCAACTGGCCGAGGAAGGCACCGCTGCAGGTTATGAACCAGGCACCTGGAACTGCGTCGGCACCGGAAACGGCGAAGGTGCGAGCATCACGCTGGAGCTAGGCCAGGAAGCCACCTGCACCATCGTGAACACGGCCCTTCCCGGGTCAGTCAGCTGGACAAAGACCACCGTTGACGGCGTCCTGCTTGCAGGCACCGAATGGACCCTGACTGGTCCGCTGGGAGATGCATCGGAAACCATCGTGGTCACCGACTGCATGGCCGAGGGTTGCACCGGTCCGGACATTGATCCGGCCAAGGGGAAGTTCGCCTTGGCAAATCTGGAATGGGGGAACTATACGCTCCAAGAAACTACGGCTCCTCCGGGCTATATCAAGGACGAGACGAGCCACGAATTTGACGTCACCGGGGACGCGCTGGATATCGAGCTGGCTGCTATCACCAATGAGCAGCAGGACGGTCCCGCGCTTCCGCTCACCGGCGGCATCGGCCGAGATCAGATATATCTGATTGGCGGCGGAATCCTGGTACTGGGGCTGGGCATTTGGGGTGCACAGGCCTTCCGTATCCGTCGTAGCCGGAATCTCGGCTAAATCCAACAATTCCACCAACCACGCTGACCTTGGGTAGGCGTAGAAATCACTCGCAAAAAGGAGTAATCGTGTTCACGCAACGCAGACTCGGCAAGCTAATTGCCGGAGCAAGCGCCTTGGCTCTTGCTGGGATGGGGCTATTTGGGGTAGCTGCCGCATCCGCTGATGAAGTTTCGGATATTACGCCGGGAACCATCGGCAGCATCACTGTCCACAAGTCCTCGGCGGACCCTGTTGAAGGGCTGAATGACGGCACCCTGCTGGATCCGGATCCCGGCGCCGGCAAGGGCCTGGATGGTGTCGAATTCACCTTGCAGCCGGTGCTGTTCGACGGCGTTCCCATTGACTTGAGCACGGCCGAAGGTTGGGAACTGGCAGAAGCGTTGCCATCTGAAACTGCCGGCGAAGCATTGCCGGCAGGCTACAGCCTGGGAACCGGTGTCTCGCAGGCGACCGTCGGAGGGTTCACTACCTTCTCCGGTTTGGAATTGGGACTGTACCTGATCACCGAAACCGATTCGGGCAACAACCTGATCAATGCAGCAGCCGCTCCGTTCTACGTGAGCATTCCTTACCCGAATGCCGACGACACGTGGAACTACAACGTCCATGTGTACCCGAAGAACACGCTGAACACGATTGATCAGCACAAGAGCGTGGATGACACTGCCAAGCTGCTGGGTGATGTGGTCACTTGGACGCTGGTCACCGATGTTCCTGCATCGGACCTTCCATACAAGTCCTACACCCTGACCGATAATCTGTCGGCAAACCTGGAATTCATCTCTTGGGAGTCGGTTTCGATCGGTTCCGAGGTACTGGTCCTGGATACCGACTACACGATTTCGCCGGACAATGCGGTGATCACGCTGACCTCACAGGGCCTCACCAAGCTTGATGACGCCGGCGCCACCACGGTGACGGCGGTCCTGAAGACCAAGGTCATCTCGATTCCTGAAGGCGGGGTCATCGAGAACACCGCGACGGTCAACATCAACGGCACGGAAGATGAAGGCACGACCAACACCAACCTGGGCACCCTGCAGCTGGAAAAGAAGGCTGAAGGAGAGAATGGCGCCCTGCTGGATGGTGCGGTCTTCGAGCTCTACGGAACTGCACCTGATGCCGACGGCAATGCCACCAGTGCACCTCTGGCTACCGGAACCACCGAAAACGGGGTCGTCAAGTGGGAACTGCATCTGGGCATCGAGGACGACATGCAATCGAGCTACTGGGTCAAGGAAACCAGGGCACCAGCCGGATACGTGCTTCCAGCTGACCCATGGTCCGATGAATTGGTTGTCACCAACGGCCAGATCCTGATCGAAACGATCACCAACCACAAGCCGACCGGTCCAGATCTGCCGCTCACCGGCGCTTCGGGCACCGTGCTGTTCACCATTGCAGGTGTTGGCCTGATGGCCGCCGCCGGTGGTGCGGTACTGGTGAAGCGCCGCCGCGCACGCACCCAGGGCTAAGCCCGCGTACTGGTTGCCGCAGCGCAAGGCCAACCAGTAGATGGCGGGAGAACTGAGCATTGCTTGGGTCTCCCGCCATTTTCTTTTTTGAACTACCTGATTCCCACGACTCATAGGCAGAAATCATGAGCTCCACATCCAGTTCCACGCTGGCTCCTGAGCCAAGACGCAGGGACCGCTGGCGCGCCCCGGTCTCCACCTTGGTGATCGCGGCCGTCTTCCTGGCGGGCACGCTCATGCTGCTGTACCCGCCAACGGCGAGCTGGTTCTCCCAGTACAACCAATCCAAGATCATCAAGGAGATCTCCAGCGACGTCTCGCATGAGGGCAGCTCAAGGATTTCCCAGGAGCTGCTGCGGGCACAGGAGTACAACGAGGACCTGGTTGGCGGTGGCTTGCTGGCTCCGGGCAACAACGTCCCCACCAGCGACGGCTCGGTGCGCGAAGATACCGAATACGGCTCGCTGCTGAATGTCAACAGCGAGGGACTGATCGGACGGCTGCGAGTGCCGTCGGTGGACATCGACCTGCCGATCTACCACGGCACCGATGCCGAAACCTTGCTTAAAGGAGTAGGGCACCTGCAGGGTACTGCCTTGCCAGTGGGCGGGCAGTCCAGGCATACGGTGCTGACCGCTCACCGCGGGCTTCCGGAAGCCAACCTGTTCAACGATCTGCCGCAAGTCAGGATCGGGGAGACCTTCAGCATAGAAGTCTTCAACGAGGTGCTGACCTACCGGGTCGTCGAAACGCAGACGGTGGAGCCGGATGAGACCAAGGCGCTGGCCCCGCGATTCGGCAAGGATCTGGCCACCTTGGTCACCTGCACTCCCCTGGGCATCAACACCCATCGCATGCTGGTCACCGGCGAACGCGTGCACCCCACCCCGCAGGCCGATCTGGATGCGCTCGGTTCCGCTCCCGAGATCCCGGGCTTCCCCTGGTGGAGCGTCTGGCTCGGGTCGGTACTGGTGCTCCTGGGGATCTGGGTGTACCTTGCAGGTCGCCCTCGGAATAGCGGGAACACCGGGTCCTAAGCCCGCGGCGGCAAGTTTGACCCTCGCCTGCTAGCGCGTCGAGCGCAGCGAGAAGAACAGGAAACTCAAGAACGCATCGCGTTCGCGCAAAGCCTCTGGAATCACGTCCTCGGGCGCATCCTTCGCATAGGGCGGCTCCCAGACGCGCTCGATGGCAAACCCTGCAGAAATCAGCGCTTCAATGGTTTCATGCAGCGGACGATGCCAGTAGGTCAGCTCGGCAGGCTTCCCGTTGAAGGACACTTCATCGGCGTACTGGGTGAGCTGGAAATAGTCCTTGCCGCGGTGGTTGAACGGGTAGAGAATCGGGTGGTTCACCGACATGATGAGCCGCCCTCCGGGCTTGAGCACCCGGCGGACTTCTTCCAGTGCATAGCTCCAGTCCGGCAAGTAGTGGAAGACCAGGGAAGCAATGGCGTCGTCGAAACTGCTATCGCCATATGGGAGCTGCTCCCCCAGCGTGGCCACTTGGAGATCAGCATCGTCTCCCAGCCGCTGGCGTGCCAGATCCACCATTGCCTGGCTGGCGTCGAAGCCTGAGACAGTGGCTCCGCGACGGATCAGCTGTTCGGCCAGGGGGCCAGCACCGCACCCGATATCCAGGATTTTCCGTCCTGCCACCTCGCCTGCCAACTCCAGGGTGGCCGGGCGCTCGTAGTAGGCGTTCAGCAGGCTGAATTCGTTCTCATCCGCGTAGTCCGTGGCGAAGTCGTCATAGTTGCTTTCCTGCAGCACCGGTGCGCTCCCTTGCTCGTTTCCAGCGAGTCTAGCAATTCGCTAGCGAGAATCGCACGGAAAACACGGCCTTCCGGATGGTTGTTTCCGGTGAGCCGGCAACAGGTGCTCCCACGGCGCCTGACTCGCGGAACCAGCCGAAACATTCGGTTGAACAGGACATAATTCCGCGATCTGCTTCCTATTTCGGCAATGCCATTTACAATCAAGGCACGGGACAAACCGGTTCCATATCCACTCGCATCTACCTGGGGATAAATTGAATAAATTGGTTCAGCGCGCACTGGCAGTGGTTGCCACCGGTGCGCTTGCTTTCTCTGGCGTTACCGTTTCAGCGGCTGCCCCTCTGCCATCCGCCGCGCCTTCAATCACTGTTGCTGCCGCGAAGAAGGTACCGGCAGTATCGATCAAGAAGATCGGTACGAAAACCGTCAGCGGAGCCGCCAAGGCCACCATCAAACCAAGCTACTCCAAAGCCAAGAACGTCAAGATCAAGTCGGCGTTGTTGAAGGTGGTCAAGGGCAAGAAGACCATCGCCAACAAAAAGAAATCGGTCAAGCTTGCGGCCGGCACGTACAAGGTCACCACCACGGTCAAGTACCAGATCAAGGGCAAAACCTCGACGGTGAAGAAGACGCAGACCCTGCTGGTGAAGAAGAAAGCGGCCACCAAACGCTCCGTGAAGATGAACGGCAAGGCCAAGAACTGCCCGGCAGGCTACCCGGTGAAGGGAAACCGCACGGGCAGCGAGAAGGAGTGGAAGTACCACGTCAAGGGCCAGCGGTTCTACGACATCACGAAACCCGAGGAATGCTTCAAGACTGCAGCTGATGCGCGCAAGGCCGGTTACAGGGCTTCGAAGATCTGAGCCGGCTTGGGCCATCGCCAATTATCAATAACTGAATAGGAATTGACCTCGACCACTTTGCCAGCAAAGTAGTCGGGGTCAATTTTCGTGTTGGACCCACTAATCCAGTTCGGCTGTGGAAGTTTCCGCGTTGTCCGCGGATCGGTTCTTCCGAATGACGATTCCAAGCAGCAAAAGGCCGCTGGCCCGGACGATTGATTCAATCGTCCGGGCCAGCGGCTTTAGGCTATGTGATCAGCTCATTGCCTGGAATTAGCGGGCTACCGAACCGTCTACGTAGTCATCCGAGGATGCATCCGAGATCCAGGAGAACAGCGAGCGCAGTTCGCGGCCGGTGGTCTCGATTGGGTGTGCTTCGCCCTTGGCACGCAGTTCCTTGAACTCAGGAGCGCCGGCCTTCTGGTCTTCCATGAAGCGGTTTGCGAAAGCGCCGGACTGGATGTCAGCCAGGACAGCCTTCATGTTTTCCTTCACCTCTGGGGTGATCACGCGTGGGCCGGAGACGTAGTCGCCGTACTCAGCGGTGTCGGAGATCGACCAGCGCTGCTTGGCGATGCCGCCTTCCCACATCAGGTCGACGATCAACTTCAGCTCGTGGAGCACCTCGAAGTAGGCGATCTCCGGCTTGTAGCCAGCCTCGGTCAGGACCTCGAAGCCGTACTGCACCAGCTGGGAGGTGCCGCCGCAGAGCACAGCCTGCTCGCCGAACAGGTCGGTTTCGGTCTCTTCGGTGAAGGTGGTCTCGATGACGCCGGCGCGGGTGCCGCCGATGCCTGCTGCGTAGGACAGTGCCAGTTCCTTGGCACCGCCGGTGAAGTTCTGCTCCACGGCGATCAGGTCAGGGATGCCGCGGCCGGCTTCGAATTCGCGGCGCACGGTGTGGCCTGGCGCCTTAGGGGCAACCAGGGCAACGTCAACGTTGGCTGGTGGCTGGATGAAGCCGAAGCGGATGTTGAAGCCGTGGCCGAAGAACAGGGCGTTGCCCTCTTCGAGGTGCTCGGCGATCGACTCGGTGTAGACCTGGGCCTGGACCTGGTCCGGGGTCAGGATCATGATGACATCTGCCCAGGCTGCTGCCTCGGCAACGGTGGCGACCTTCAGGCCTTCGGCCTCAGCCTTGGCGCGGGACTTCGAGCCCTCGGCCAGGCCAACGGTGATTTCGACACCCGAGTCGCGCAGGCTCAGTGCGTGGGCGTGGCCCTGGGAGCCGTAGCCGATGATGGCTACCTTCTTGCCCTGGATGATCGAGAGGTCTGCGTCGTCTTCGTAATACAGATCAGCCACTGTAATTCTCCTTATATGTGCTTCTGGTGAAGAAGTCTTTGCTGAGGCACTGTTGCTTACTTCCAAGCTAGGTGCCAAGTATCTAAATTTTGTAGTTCGTGTCTCTTGAAGTCGTTGCGCCTAGGCGGAAATCGTCTTCAAAGCGCGGTCGCTCATTGACTTGGATCCGCGGCCTACGGCCAGGGTTCCTGCCTGGACGATCTCGCGGATGCCGAAGGGCTCAAGCACTGCCAGCAGCGCATCGATCTTCGCGGCGTTGCCAGTGGCCTCCACGACCAGCGAGTCGGTGGACACGTCGATCACCGAAGCACGGAACAGTTCCGCGGCCTGGGTGACCTGCAGACGGGTCGTTGCATCGGCGCGCACCTTGATCATGATGTGGTCGCGCTGCACCGAGGTTTCGGGCAGCAGTTCCACGATCTTGATGACGTTGACCAGCTTGTTCAGCTGCTTGGTGACCTGCTCCAGGGAATCCCCCTCGGCGTCGACCACCACGGTCATGCGGCTGATGCCGGCAATTTCCGTCGGGCCCACGGCCAGCGAGTGGATGTTGAAGGCGCGGCGGGCGAAGAGGCTGGCGACGCGCGTCAGCACGCCGGGAACGTCTTCAACCAGTACCGAAAGCGTATGCTTTGCCATGTTCTAGTCCTCCTCTTCCCATTCAGGGGTCATGCCGCGGGCAATCTGGATCTGGTCGTTGCTGACTCCCGATGGGACCATTGGCCACACCATGGAATCGGCTGAGACCACGAAGTCAATGACTACCGGGCGGTCATTGATTTCCAATGCCTTCTGGATGGTCGCATCGATATCCTCATCGCGTTCGCAGCGCAGGCCCACGCAGCCGTAGGCGTCTGCCAGCTTCACGAAATCGGGAATCCGGGCGGTTCCATGTCCGGTGTTCAAATCGGTGTTGGAGTAGCGGCCATCGTAGAACAGGGTCTGCCACTGGCGGACCATGCCCAGCGACGAGTTGTTGATCACCGCAACCTTGATCGGGATCTGGTTGATCACGCAGGTGGCCAGTTCCTGGTTGGTCATCTGGAAGCAGCCGTCGCCGTCAATGGCCCAGACCACGCGGTCCGGCTGCGCCACCTTGGCGCCCATCGCGGCAGGCACCGAGTAGCCCATGGTGCCCAGGCCTGCGGAGTTCAGCCACGAGCGCGGACGCTCGTACTTCACGAACTGCGCAGCCCACATCTGGTGCTGGCCCACGCCTGCCACGTATACGCCTTCCGGACCGGTCAGCTCGCCGATCCGCTGGATGACATTCTGCGGAGCCGAGAGGCCATCATGGGTTTCGGTGTAGCCGATCGGGTAGGTTTCGCGCAGGCGGTTGAGCAGTCCCCACCAGCCGGTCAGATCCTGCTGGGCTTCGTTCTCGAAGCGTGCGGCGCAGGCTTCGTGCAGCTGCGGGATGATCTCATCCAGCGAACCCACGATCGGCACATCGGCCACGCGGTTCTTGGAGATTTCCGCGGGATCGATATCGGCGTGGATCACCTTCGCGTTCGGCGCGAAGGTGGAGAGCACGCCGGTGACGCGGTCATCGAAGCGGGCCCCGAGGGTGATCAGCAGATCCGCCTGCTGCAGCGCGGTCACTGCGGACACGGCGCCGTGCATGCCCGGCATGCCCACATGCTGTTCATGCGAGTCCGGGAAAGCGCCGCGGGCGGTCAGGGTGGTGACCACCGGTGCGTTGATGAATTCCGCGAATTCCTTCAGCTGCTCGTGCGCATTGGCCTTGATTACGCCGCCACCGACGTACAGCACCGGGCGGGTTGCCGAAGCGATGAGCTTGGCGGCTTCGCGCAGCTGCTTGTTGTGGCCACGGGTGACCACGCGGTAGCCGGGTAGGTCCACCTTGGGCGGCCAGGAGAAGGTCATCTCGGATGTCTGCGCATCCTTGGTGATATCCACCAGCACCGGACCGGGACGGCCGGTCTGCGCCAGGTAGAACGCGCTGGCCAGCGTGCGAGGAATGTCCTCTGCGTTGGTGACCAGGAAAGCGTGCTTGGTGATCGGCATCGTGATGCCGACAATGTCTGCTTCCTGGAATGCGTCAGAGCCAATGAAAGCGCTATTGACCTGACCGGTGATGGCCACCATTGGGACCGAGTCCATATTGGCATCGGCCAGTGCGGTGACGAGGTTGGTTGCGCCTGGACCGGAAGTGGCGATGCAGACGCCCACTTCCCCGCTCACCATGGCGTAACCCTGTGCGGCATGGCCTGCACCCTGTTCGTGGCGGACCAAGACGTGGTTAATCTTGGTCGAATCCATCAGTGGATCATAAGTGGGAAGGATGGCCCCACCTGGTAATCCGAAGACGTCTTTGACGCCCATTTCTTCCAGCGAGCGGACGATGGCTTGTGAGCCCGTCATCTGTGTGGGAGCAACGATATTATTCGGACCCTGGACCGGGTTCGAAGCTTCCACGACGGAAGAGACAGCGGCGGCGGCATCCTTGGTTCGATTGACTGACTTCGCAACCGACGCCGGATTGGCGGGTGTTGAGTTGCTCATCGGGATCCTTTCCATTTCTATCTCTTCGTTTACGCATAAAAAACGCCCCGCGGCCGTCACTGATGACGAAAGGGGGCTTGCGCGTTACCGGTGTACCGTCCGTGGTGTTGGACAGCGCCTCAGGCTCCGCGCCTGATAACTAGTAGTACATCGGTGTTTATTTGCATACCTCTAGTTTTCTCCACCTCACGGCAAAGAGCAACTAGACACCCTGTTTATCTCATTATATGAGATGAATGTCCAAAGATTGGACGCGTCCCACGTTCAGACTTTGGTCATTTCACTTCCCGGGCACTGAAAGCGCCTGTCGAAGCGGGGTTAGCTGGAGACAAGCACCAACTGCCAGGGATGCGATTAATCCAGCCCGCAGCCCTTGCCCCAAGGAAAACGCCTGCCTTGCAGATGGTTTCGCTTGCAGCTTTAAGCCAAGAAGGGCATGAATTGGGCCAGTGGCCACACGTGCGCAGGGCGTCTTGACTCAATTAGCATCTTGGCTCATTAATCCCATTCTAGAAGTCAATATGACCAATCAGATAACCCATGACGTGTCGATGACATATTTCGATAAGTGTTGCGTCTGATCAAATTGTCCAAACTTATCGGTAGAGTAAGGGGTATGGACAAGCGCCCAGACGAAAATCCGACCCAGCAGGTCAAGGACCGCCTCCACGAGGCTTTTGACTCGCAGATCCCCAATTTCGCCAGCTACAATCTCGTGGCGGGCACCGGCATCGCCGGCTCCGGGGGGCTCAAGGTAATCGGATATCGACGCCAGCCGGCGGAGCTGATTATTGCGCCAGTTAATGCAAGCAGCTTGGAAGCCTCCGAAGATGCCATCAACATCAACAACACGAACGTGAACCAGCTGGCCGAGCTGAGCGATGGCGGCTACGAGATTGCGATCTCTACCGGTCGGGTGTTCCGCTTCAGTGTTCCTGAAGCACCGAGCATCGACTTGCATGTGGATGATGCGGTCAGCATTGGTGCCACGCTCGACCAGAAATCGGATGCTGAAGACTTCGCCGATTTCATGGATCACTTCATGAACACCATCGAAGGCACCGAGAACTTCGTATAAGCAGCAACAGCATCCAAAACGAGAAGGCCATCTCGCCTGCCAGCTCCATCGCGAGCCCTGCGGCGAGGTGGCCTTTCGTTCACAGCGCCCCGGGGTGATTCCCGCGGTAGTCGGAAGCGAGCAACTCACCTTCTACGGTGATAATCTCGACCCGGTCCAATTCGCTGGATTCGTAGCCGACGGATGTGATGACCAGTTCGGCATAGCGGACGGCACTGCCATCGGCGATCCAGTCGCTGCCCTCCACGACGATGGCGAGCACGCCCTGGACCGGAGAAAGCCAGCCGACGGTGGCGTATTGGATGGAATCCTTTGCGAATGAATGGAATCCCGCAGCGCCCTGGCCGTTGAGGTACTGGAAGATTTTCTGATCAGCCCATTCCTGCCGGCCCTCGACTTCCTCCAGGTTATCGGCGTACTTCGGCAGCGCCGCGATCGTCGCGTTTGCGCCCGGGATGCGGTCGGATGCTTCGAACTGCAGCGGCGTGCAGCCGGTCAGGCACGTTGCCAGCGCCAGTCCGGCAGCTACGACGCCGGTTTTGCCCAAGGCATGCCTGGCCTTTGAGCGCCGCTTGATACCGGCAGCAATTACTTGAAGCACCATGCAATTGAGCCTAGCCCATGGCCAGGACATCTCCACAGGCCATTACCGAACCGGCGTTCATGCCGGCGCCGCGCTCGGGGTCAGCCTTGCGCGGCCTGGTACAGGGAAAGCTGTTCGGCCTGCATCACCAGCCACGGGCTGAAGGCCCACGGCGTTGCGCGCAGGGCAACGCCCAGCTGCGCCGGATCCGCCCAGCAGTAGTCCATGACTTCATCCGGGTTGGCGGTGATCTCGCTGTCAATCACGGCGGTGAAGACCGGGCAGATTTCATTCTCCACAATGCCCGAGGCATCCACGGCGCGATAGCGGAAATCCGGCAGCGCCGATTCGATGCCGCTGACCTTGAAGCCGAGCTCATGGGCCGCATGGCGGGCAATCGCTTCCTGGAAGCTTTCACCGGGCTGCGGATGCCCGCAGAAGGAATTGGTCCATACCCCTGGCCAGGTCACCTTGGACAGTGCGCGGCGGGTCACCAGCACCTGGCCGGCGGCATTGCGCACATGGCACGAGAATGCCTGGTGCAGCACGGTATCCGTGGTGTGGACCAGTTCTTTCGGTCGCACGCCGATTGGCTGGCCATCCTCCGAAAGCAAAATGACATCCATTGAAATCCTTGATTCCCCATCCGGGTCTAGTTAGGTGAATAGTGCCGAAAAGATCAGGAGCATGGTCAGCAGGAAACCGCACAGGTAGTTGATCCACAAGAATCTCTTCCATCCTCGATTAACCGTACCCGAGCTCGCGTCGCTGACCCCAAGATGCGGTAGGACGTTGAGCACATAGGGCAGGGCCAGCAGCGACGACCAGCGGCCGATCCCCTGCACCCCGGCGACCACCAGCACTCCGGCCAGCACATAGCCGGCAAGGACCAGCCAGATGGTAGTGCGGGCGGACAAGGCGGTGGCAATCGATGACAGGCCGCCCTGGCGATCGGGAATGATGTCCTGGATTGCGCCGAGGGCATGGCTGGCCATCCCCCACAGCAGGAATGCGCCAAAGACCAGCCACTGCCCGGGCTGCACGCTGGCACCAGCGAGCACCCAGCCGTAGACCGCCGGCGAAACGAAATGCACCGCGCTGGTCAGCGAGTCCAACCCGGGCCGTTCCTTGAAGCGCAGCCGCGGTGCCGAATAGGCAAGCACAGCGAAGATGGACACGGCCAGCACGAGGTTGGCCACCAGGCTTCCCGCCGCTGCGAGCACCACGAGGAACGGAACGGCGCACGCAACGCAGGCGATGAGCAGCGCCTTGTGGCTCTGCCGGGACAGCAGCGCCCCCTCGATTCCGCCCTTGCGCGGATTGCGCAGATCCGATTCGTAGTCGAAGACGTCGTTGATGCCGTACATCAGCAGATTGTAGGGAAACAGGAAGAACACCGTGCCCAGGACAAAGCGCCAATCAACTCCCCCGCCGGCCAGCAGATAGGCGGCGGCGAACGGGTAGGCGGTATTCACCCAGGAAATGGGCCGTGAGCTGGCAACGATTCCGCGGATCATGAAGCATCCTTTCTGCCTGCGCCGAGCAGCCACCACAGTCCGGGGAGAAGGAAGACCGCGCAAGCGGCATAGAAGAAGTCCTCGATCGGGGCCAGGCCGATATGCACCCCGGACAGCGTGCCGCTGCCGTAGCCGAACAGCCCGGCGTAGATCATCAGGTTGTCGAAAATCGCGGTGAGCACCAGCATCACGGCCAATGCGGAGCCCAGCGGCTTGATCACCGTGCGCAGGCGCTGCTTGCTGGCGGCCAGCCCGGCGGCGAAGATGGCCATGGCCGCGGCAAGGAAGCAGAAGCTCAATTCAAGGAACATGCCGCTCACCTCGCAGCCCGCGGACCAGCATCGGGAGGCCGGCGAAGGCGATTATCGCGCAGTAGCACAGGAAGATAAGGAAGAAGACTTCTTCCAGCGGGAACTGCTCGCCCACCATGATCCCGGTCATGAGCTGCGATTCCTTGTGCAGGAAGATGCCCTGCCTGATGGCCAGCACATCCCAGAGCACGAAGAAACCGGTGCCCAGGGCAAGGGCCAGGATCCCGCGCACGGGGTGGCGGAAGAGAAACAGCTTCCCTTTGGCATCCAGCAGCACCATGCAGGCAAGCAGAAACAACAGGATGCCCAAATAGATCATGCTCCGGCCTCCTGCGCCAGCGTTGCAGCACCGCTTTCGGCCATCGGCCCGGCACCGGAGACACCGAGCACTGCCTTGGCTGCCAGCTCCCCGCTGATCAGGCACATCGGCACCCCGATTCCGGGGCGCACGGTGCTGCCGGCATAGTGCAGCCCGCGCACGGTGGCGCTGCGGTTGCCCGGACGCAGCATGGCGCTTTGCCCCAGGGTATGGGCCAAGCCCAGCGCACCGCCCTTGAAAGCGCCGTACTGGGCGGCGAAGTCCCCCGGGCCGATGCTCTGGCGCACCACGATCCGCGACCGCAAATCCTCGATGCCGGCCCAGGAAGCCAGCTGGTCGATGGCAGCGTCGGCCACCGCCTCGACCATGGCGGCTCCTGCGCCATCGGCGGCGCCCATCCCCCATCCGGGAACGGCTGGGGCTGGGACCAGGATGAACAGGTTCTCGCAGCCCGCCGGTGCCACGTCCGGGTCGGTGGCGCTGGGCTTGCAGACATAGATGCTGGTTTCTTCCTGCAGCGCCTGCCCATTGCGGATGCGCGAGAAGTTCTCGTCCCAGTCGGTGGTGAACAGCAGGTTGTGGTGTTCCAGCTGGGGCAGCTTGCCTTTGACCCCCAGGCAGAGCAGCACCGCGCTGGGGCCGGGGTCCTTGCGCTGGAAGCTCTTGGCGGTATGGGTCTGCAGTTCTTCGGGCAGCAGCTCGCCGTCCAGGTGGCGCACGTCCGCGGCTCCGATGACATGCGCGGCCTCGGTGCGCTGCGCCTTGCCGTGCTCATCGATCCAGCGCACCGCGGCGACCCGCGGGTTCTTTCCCGGGCTGGTTTCAATGGCCGTTGCGGTGGCCGAGAGGTGGATGGATGCGCCGTGCTTGCGGGCCAGCGCGGCCATGGCATCGGCCACGGCGGCGAAGCCTCCCATCGGGTATTTGACCCCGTCGGCCAAATCCAGGTGGCTCATCAGCTGGTAGAGCGCTGGGGTGCGCTTCGGGCTGGAGCCCAGGAACACCGCCGGGTAGCCGAGCAGCTGGCGGATCTCGGTGCTGGCAAAACGCCGGGCGGCATGGCCTGCCAGGCTGGTGGCCAGCAGCTTGGCCAGTTGCGGGGCACGGCGCAGGATCTTCGGGGGCAGCAGCCCGGTCAGCGAGCTGAAATCATCGTAGAGGAAATGCTCCAGGGCCAGTTCGTAGCCTTCCTTCGCGGTGCGCAGGTAGCGTGCCAGGGCTGGAGCGCTGCCCGGTTCCAGGGCTTCGAACATGGCGCTGGCCGCGGCACCGGTGCCCACGTCCACGGGTGCGTCGCGGTGCTGGAAGAAGACGCGGTAGCCGGGATCCAGCTCGCGCAGCTGAAGCTGTTCGCTGGTGCTGGTGCCCATGAGCCGGAACCAGTGCTCGAAGACCTCGGGCATCAGGTACCAGGAGGGCCCGGTGTCGAAGCGGAACCCTTCGCGTTCCAGGCGCCCTGAGCGTCCGCCGGGATGCGGCTGCTGCTCGATGACGGTGACCTTGCAGCCCCGGGAGGCCAGCAGCCCGGCACTGGCCAGGCCGGAGAAGCCTGCCCCGATGACGACGACGTCCGGGTTTTCGTTCTTCATCTGCGTGCTCTTTCCATGAGTTGCTTGCGGTGCGCGCTGCGGCTTGTTCCCAGCAGCACGCGGGCGGCGATCAGCGCCTTGCGCGGGGTGGAGACCGAGATGCGGGTGCGCAGCAGGTCGGCGGCGTCGGCCTTGCCCAGCTGGGAATTCAGTTCGCGGAACAGGTCGTGGGCCAGGCGCACCGCCCGGGCCGCTGCTGGGGCCAGATAAGGCATCCCGGCGCGGGCTTGGGCCAGGTCCTGCTCGATCTGCTCCACCAGCAGCGCCTTGCCCTGCTCGTCGAAGCGGGCCGGGTTGATCCCGGGAAAGTAGCTGCGTCCCAAGTCCTGGCTGTCTTCGGCCAGATCGCGCAGGAAGTTGACCTTCTGGAAGGCCGCGCCCAGGCTGCGGGCAGCCTGGCGGGCCTGCTGCTCCTCGGCCCGGTCCAGTTCAGGTGCGCCGGGCATCGCCTGGAAGACCTGCAGGCACATCAGCCCGATGACTTCGGCCGAGCCGTAGATGTAGTCCTCTAGGCTGCGCGCGTCGTGCTGCCCGGTGGAAAGGTCCGCGCGCATGGATGCGAAGAACGGGCCGGTGAGCGCGGCGTTGATGCCGGTGGCCCGGGCGGAGATAGCGAAGGCATGGACCACCATGTTGGTGCTGTAGCCGCGGGCCATGGCGCGCAGGGTTTCGGCTTCCAGCTCATCGAGGCAGCCTCCGATGGCCTGGTTATCCAGACCGGCCTGGCAGGCCACCCCGTCCACGATCTCATCGGCCAGGCGCACCAGCGCATAGATATTGGCAATGTGCCGGGCACTGCCGGCATCCAGCATCCTGCAGGCCAGCGAGAACGAGGTGGAGTATTCGCCCAGCACCACCCGTGCGCTGCGCTGGGCGGCGCGCGAGTAGTGCTCCAGGGCGGCGGTGCCGGCAGCGGGCTTCAGGGAAGTATCGCGTTTCATGGTGTTCAGCTGCTTCGATCCAGGACCAGGCTGGTGCATTCGAGCAGCAGCGTGCGGGCTTCTTCGGGCAAGTCCAGGAAGGCGGCGGAGCCGGTGGCCCGCGAGCACAGCTGCGCAGCCAGCTGGCGGGCGAAGCGCTCTGCTCCCTGCGCCGCCAGCTCCTGGCGGATCCTGACGGCATCCACCGTTCCCTCGCGGAATCCGTTGAGCAGTGCGGAGAATTCTGGTTGCTCGCTGGCCAGGGCCAGCAGGATGGTGCTCTTGAATTCGCGCAGATCAGATTCCACCGGCTTGCCGGTGCGCGCCGGATCCCCGAAGGTGCCCAGCACGTCATCGATGATCTGGTAGGCCACGCCGAGCTGGCAGCCCACCGTGCCGAGGGCTTCGGCCTGCGCGGGGTGCGCTCCGGCCAGCAGGGCTCCTGCCTGCAGCGGCAGCTGGAAGGAGTAGGCGGCGGTTTTCATCTGCTCCATGCGCAGCACCTGGCTGGTGGTGGCAGGAGCCGGGCCCAGCGAGTAGAGCAGGTCTTCGAGTTCTCCGGCTCCTGCCTGCTCGATGGCTTGGAAGAAGGCTTGTTCCACGCCGGCTTCGGCATCGCTGCCGGCCGCGGCGCGGGCGGCGAGCTTGATCGCCTCGCTGATCAGCAGGTCCCCGGCGATGATGCCCACCGAATTGCCCGCATGCTCGGCATCGGCAGGATTCCGGCCGTTGGCCAGCGCGTGGTCGCGGTAGACCGCCGAGATGGTCGGCTCGCCGCGGCGCACGAAATCGCGGTCCACCACGTCGTCATGGATCAAGAGGGCCGCATGCAGCAGCTCGAAGGCGCAGCCCAAGTCGATGGCACGGGCTTCGTTGCGTCCGCCGAACGCCCGGTAGCCGAGCATCACCAGCCCCGGCCGCATGAGCTTGCCGGTTCCCAGGCGTGCGCCGATTCGGGACCAGAGCAGCGCGGTCTGCTCCGAGTAGGCGGCGCTGCGCCGCTGGGCCTGGATGGCCAGAAGTTCCAGCCGGCCGCTGATGGCCTGCCGGGTGGCGGCATCGATGAGCCCGCGCCCGGCTGGCGGGATTTGCGATGGCGGAGTGTGCGCTGGCGCTGCTGGACCCGGCAGGGACTGGTGCGTGGTGGTGTGCGTTCTCATGATTCCCTGCTCCCAGGTTGTGGTGTGGTTGCTTGGTGTTCTTCACTGCTCCCGGTCTCCCGCTGGTCAAGTTCACGCCGGGAAGCTTCCAGCTCGGCGCGCAGCCGGACGCGATCCGGCTCGTCGAGTTGCGCACTGAAGGTGTGCAGATGCCGAAGCAGTACCTGTCCCGGTCCGGTGGACACAGGGAAATTGGGTCCCGGGACCACCAAGGTGCGCCGGCGGTCCGAGGCGTGATGCCGTCTTTCCACCACTCCGCGGGCCTCCAGCCGATCCAGGACCGAGGTGATTCCTGCCGATGAGACCCCGAGTTCGCGGGCCAGTTGCCCGGAGCTGGGTGTTTGCATGGAGCGCAGCAGGTTCACCGCGCGCAGGTCTGTATCGTTCAGGCCAAGCCGATGCCGCAAGCGTGCCTCGCACAGGGCGTAGGAGCGCGTCAGCCGCAACAGCTCCCGGAAGAGTTCCGAGGTCGTCAGCACTGCTGGACATTCCATGATCAGTTCTCTCGCCTTGTTGATATTTAGCTTGCCTAGATACATCATGGTTTAACTATCTCGTTTTGTCGACTCGAAACGGGAAAAACTTTCCATCGACCTTTCAGGAGCGCACGATGAGCAGTTCAACCAATTCCCCCGATTTCCCCCTGCCGGCTCGAACGGCCACGGCATCGTGGACGCTGCCGGTGATCACGGCGCTGGCACTGGTTCTGGCCATCGCCGCCTCGTTCATCGGCAGCGGCGCCCTGGGCGGGACCCCGATCCAGCAGGCAGCCGGCGGCTATCTCAGCGCCGATGCGACTTTGCTGGCACCGGCCGGCCCCGCGTTCTCCATCTGGAGCGTGATCTATGCAGGACTGGCCGTCTACGGAATTTTCCAGCTCACGCCCGCCGGGCGCCGCTCGGCCTGGGCAGCTAGGTTGCGGATGCCCGCGCTGCTTTCGGCTCTGCTGAACGCCGCCTGGATTACCGTCGTGCAGCTCGGCTGGCTGGGAGTAAGCGTCGCGATGATCTTCGCCCTGGTTGCCTGCCTGGCCTGGATGCTGTCCCTCATGATGGCCGGCACCCCTGGCTCGCGCACCGAATACTGGATCATGTGGCTGACCTTCGGCATCTACCTGGGCTGGGTCTGCGTGGCCAGCATTGCCAACACCGCAGCGTGGCTGCTCTCACTGGGCGTCGGCGAAGGCGCTTCCTGGACGCCGGGATTGGCTGTGGTGCTACTGGTGGCGGCAGCGGGCATCGGTCTGGGCATCACCGCCTACTCGGGCAGGATCTTCACCGCGGTGGCCATCGCCTGGGGCCTTGCCTGGATCGGCGCGAGCCGGCTGGCCGGCAGCAACCAGTCCGAGCTGGTGGGCTACGCCGGCTTGGGCTGCGCTGCATTGCTGCTTCTCGGCTCGCTGGCCATCGCCTGGCGCCAGCGCGGGGTAACGGCGCCATGAGCTTGATCGCGGTAACCGGAGCCAGCGGATATATTGGCGGACGGCTGGTGCCGCTGCTGTTAAGCAATGGGCAGCAGGTCAGGGTGTTCACCCGTGATGCTCATCGCCTGCGCGATATACCCTGGCGCAGCCAGGTGGAAGTCGTCGAGGGCGACCTGCAGGACCGGGACGCCGTGGCCAGGCTCTGCAAGGACGTGGACCTGCTCTACTACCTGGTGCACTCGATGTCGGGAACCCGAGATTTCGCGGCCCAGGAGAAAGCCTGCGCACAGGTTGTGGCGCAGGCCGCGCGGGAGCAATCGGTCGGCCAGCTGGTCTATCTCTCGGGCCTGCATCCCGCCGGCGAACTCAGCGAGCATCTGGCATCACGGGTGGCCGTGGGAGAAATCCTGTCGGAGGCCGCCAGCACGCTGGTGCTCCAGGCAGGCCTGGTGATCGGCTCGGGCTCGGCCAGTTTCGAAATGGTCAGGCACCTGAGCGATGTGCTGCCGGTAATGCCGGCACCGCGATGGGTGCTGAACCAGGTACAGCCCATCGCCATCCGCGACACCCTGCACTACCTTGCGGCCTGCGCCGAGCTGGCGGAACCCGCGCAGGGCACCTATGACATCGGCGGGCCAAGCACCTACAGCTACGCCCAGCTGATGAAGATCTATGCCCGGGTGGCCGGCCTGCGCGAGCCGAGCATCTGGCCGCTGCCGCTGCTGACCCCGCGGCTGGCCTCGCACTGGGTGAATCTGGTGACGCCGTTGCCGCACACCCTGGCATCGGCGCTGGTGCAGTCGCTGCAGCATGATTGCGTGATGGGCTCGCGGGAGATCGATGCGCTGATTGCCCCGCCAGCCGAAGGGCCGTGCGACTATCCGCGCGCGGTGCAGCTGGCGCTGGAGAAGATGGATGCTGACGCGGTGCAAACCAGCTGGGCCACCGCCCAGCCGATCGCCGCCCCGGCCGAACCGCTGCCTTCAGACCCGGACTGGGCAGGGCGCAAGGCCTACACGGACATCCGCCGGATCAGCACCAGCGCCACCGCGGCGCAGCTGTTCAGCGTGCTGCAACGGCTTGGCGGGGATTCGCACTATTTCGCCTTCCCCGCCCTGTGGAAGCTGCGCGGCCTGATGGACAAGCTGGCGGGAGGCGTAGGCTCACGGCGCGGCAGGCGCTCGCATAGTACCTTGGCGCTGGGAGATGTGCTGGATTGGTGGCGGGTGGAAGCCCTGGAAGAGAACAGCCTGCTGCGCTTGCGCGCTGAGATGCGCGCCCCGGGGCGGGCCTGGCTGGATTACCGCATCGGGAAGGACAGCGAGGGGCGAACGGAACTGATCCAGCGTGCGGTGTTCTTCCCGCGCGGCCTGGCAGGACGCTGCTATTGGTGGGCGGTATTCCCGTTCCATGGCGCCATTTTCCCGGCCACCATCAAGAACATCGTGCGCGATGCGGAAAAGGAAGAGGAGGGCTGAGCAGCTCCTGCTGCTCCGGGGCTATTCGGTTTCGCCGGGGCCCGCTTCGTCGAGGCTGCTTTCCATGGCATCAGAGGTGCTGGCAAGGAACCGGATCACCACTTCCCGTTCTTCGGGGCTCAGCGATTTGGCGACTTCGAATCGCTTGGCATGATGCCGGCCGACCTGCTCGCCGGCGGCCAGATGGGTTTCCTCGGTCACTTCCACGCACTGCGAGCGACGGTCGGTTGGATGCTTGGTGCGCCGCACATGGCCACGGGCCTCCAACCGGTCAATCATCTTGGTGACCGACGCACTGGAAATTCCCAAATACTGGCTCAGGGCGCCAGGGGTGACCGATTGCCCGGCATGCTTGGCGGAGATCATCTTGCGGATGGCGCGCATGTCAGTTTCGTTCAGTTTCATGTACTGCTGCGAGCTGCGCATGATCCTGCGCTCGATCTGGCGCATCCGGCCCATTTCAGCCATGATCCGGTCGATTTGCTGCAGATCCGCATCCACGACGCCAGCCCGCTTGATCAGCTTCTGGCCAGGATCGGATTCAGCTAGCCCGTACATGGTGGGCAGGTCTTTGGCGGACATGGTGCCTCTCCTGATCGGATCTCGGTCGCGTGCCTAATTGGAACTTACGCCGTGCGTGATGGATGCATGCAGAAAACCCTGCGGCCGATGGAATCAGACCGCAGGGTTTTGTTGGTGCGAGTAGAGAGACTTGAACTCTCACGTCCGAAGACACTGGAACCTAAATCCAGCGCGTCTACCAATTCCGCCATACTCGCTAGCGCTACACCGGAAACACCGTTTCCCTGAAGGCGACCTCATTTAGTGTAGCGGAACTCGGGCCTGATATGAAATCAGTCAAGGGCAGCGGTTACTTCGGATCAATCCCCAAGTCACGGCGCAGCTTTGCCACATGTCCGGTGGCACGCACGTTGTACTGCGCGAGCGCAACCTTGCCCTCTTCATCGACCACGATCGTGGAGCGGATCAGGCCTTCGTAGACCTTGCCGTAATTCTTCTTTTCTCCCCAAGCACCATAGGCTTCAGCCACCGCGTGATCTTCATCGGAAAGCAGCGGGAAATTCAGTTCTTCGTTGGCAACGAACTTTTCAAGCTTTGCGGTCTTGTCCGGGGAGATGCCCAGAACTGCATAGCCCAGGCCCTTCAATGATTCGAGCGAATCACGGAAGTCGCACGCCTGCTTGGTGCAGCCAGGGGTGGATGCCGCTGGATAGAAGTACACAATGGTCTTCTTGCCACGGTAATCGGACAAGGAGACGGAATTGCCGGCAGCGTCCTGCAAGGTGAAATCAGGGGCCTGGTCGCCGACGGACAGGCGGTTAGCCGTTGCGGGAGTACTCATGAGCTGATCCTCTTTTCTTTGCGGTATACAAAAAATCCGACCTGATGAATCAGATCGGATCTACTGTGCGCCCTCCGGGACTCGAACCCGGAACCTAATGATTAAGAGTCATTTGCTCTACCAATTGAGCTAAAGGCGCTTCCTCGCTCTGACTAGTTCTTTTTCAGAACCCGTCATTGCGACGTAGACAATCATAGGCAGAAATGGCGCAAAAGCAAAAATCGCCCAGCATCCAGTCCGCAAAGATAAACATCCAAGTCAGGTTCATGTTATCACGACTACTCCGATGGCGAAGTAATCTAAAACACACAAGTTTTCACTTCGGCAATGCCCATTGCCATCGCGCACCGTAGTTGCATATTCCATAACGCCGACCATCCGCTAGAAGTTCGCCATCGCGGTCGCTGCGCCGCGAGCCGCAAACGGGCACGAGTCGAAACGCTGATCTGCCCCGGCATTGCCAGCGGACAAGCCCCGTGGCCGGTAAATTTCGGCCTGGCGCCATGACCGGAATCGCAGAATCGCGCATTGTCAACAAAAAAGGCCAGACCGAAGCCTGACCTTTGTTTTGTGCGCCCTCCGGGACTCGAACCCGGAACCTAATGATTAAGAGTCATTTGCTCTACCAATTGAGCTAAAGGCGCGTATTGATTTATATAAACAAGCTGTCTGGTGAACCGAACAAATTGTTCGTGCGCCCCCCGGGACTTGAACCCGGAACCTAATGATTAAGAGTCATTTGCTCTGCCAATTGAGCTAGAGGCGCCCGCTGCGATGTTCTAGAAGCTTTTTGGGCTTCGCGCTTTCGCAACGAGATAAAACTTTACCAGCAATTTCCCTCAGCGCAAATTCGATTGCCAGTATTCCGCGGTGACCTTCATTACAGGAGATGACTAGGGGTTACTACCAAAGAGCGGAAGGGGTTTGTACAGTGATTCCATGAGCACCCAACGAACGATTTCATTCCCCTCCCAAGAACTGATTGATGCGGTCGGACCGATCCCGGAAAATCTCAAGGCAGTGCTCTGGGACTTGGAGAACGACCCCGAGACCCCGCTGGAAGACATCGACATTGCCGTCCTTCCCTACATGGCGAATCCCCGGACGCTGGAGAACCTCCGCAAGGCGCCCAATGTCACGGTGGTCCAGACGCAGACAACCGGTTTTGATGGAATGATCGACCTGATCGGCGACCGCGCCGATATCAATACAGCGTCCGGCGTCCACGCGGCGGCTACCGCCGAGATGGCACTGGGACTGGCCATCGCCTCCTTGCGGGGCTTTCCGCAATCGGTGCGCGATCAGCAGCAGGGCCGATGGAATCCCCAGCAATGGCCCGGGTTAGCTGACCGTACCGTGGGCTTGGTTGGCGTGGGCGGCATCGGCGAGGAAATCCGCAAGCGCCTGGAGCCTTTCGAAGTCAATCTCTTGCGCTTCGGATCGACCGCCCGCACCGATGAGCACGGCGAGGTCTTCGCAACCTCCGAGCTGGCGGCTCGTGCGCCGGAAATCGAGGTGCTGATCCTGATCGTGCCACTGAATGATTCCACCCGCCACCTGGTGGATGCGCAATTGCTGGCCAAGCTTCCTGACGGCGCGACGGTCATCAACGTGGCCCGCGGTCCGGTGGTGGACACCGACGCCATCGTGGCGGAAGTCGCCTCGGGCCGCTTGAACATGGCATCAGATGTCTTCGACCCGGAACCGCTGCCTGCCGGCCATCCCTTGTGGCAGCACCCCAATGCGTTGGTCATTCCGCACAATGGCGGGAACACCAAGGCGTTCTTCCCGCGCATGGTGAAGCTGCTCAAGAAGCAGGTGCAGGCCTGGGCGGCGGCCAACGACGGCGAGAACCTCGTGCACCGCAGCTAACAATTTAGTGACAGTTGACGGCTCCGGGAGTTTTGGCTCCCGGAGCTGTGGACGTGGTGCGCTATCTTTGATAAATACCTTTGCGCATTGCTCCCTGCTTGTTCCCTGCGCAAAGCAGTACCGCCTGCCGAAGGAAGATGAGCCATCCCCGTGCCCGAATTGCCACCGAAACCCGTATCACGACGCGCATTGCTGACCGGTACATTGGCGACAACCGCACTGGCGCTGACCGCCTGCACCGGCAATTCCGAACCCGCCACCTCCGCTTCGCCCTCGGCCTCCGCCAGCGCGACGCCTGTTCCGCGGACCTTGCGCTTGGCGGCAGCCGCTCCCCCGGTCAAGCTTGATCCTGCCATCGTCGGCGATAACGAATCCTTCCGGATCACCCGCCAGGTTTACGAAACACTGGTCGACATCGATCCGGATACCGGCAGCACCGTAGCCGGCCTGGCCGAATCCTGGACCGAAAGCCCCGACGGCCTGCGCTACACCTTCACCCTGCGCCAGGGCGTGCTCTTCCATGACGGCACCGAATTGACCGCAAAGGCAGTGGTCGCCAACTTCAACCGCTGGGAGAACTTGTCGCCGCAGCTGCGCACCGCCTCCAGCCAGGGTTTCGCGAACATCTTCCACATCGACAGCGACATCCCCAAGCTGCCCACCGCCAAGGAACTTGAGAAGACCTTCAAGAGCATTGGCGAGGCTACCGAAGAAGAGCTGGCCACCCAGCAGTCGCGCACCGAACAGCTCGAAGAGTTGTCCAAGCAGTTCGAGACGAAGCTCTTTGAAGGCAAATCCTCCGCGGGTTCGGCAAGCTATTTCGCGTCCGTCGAGGCCACCGGCGAGTACGTGGTCACCTTGAACTTGCGCCGCAGGCTGCCAGGGCTGGTCGACGCGCTGACCTTGCCGGGCATGGCCATCGCCGCACCGAGCGCGTTGACCGGCGGACCAAAGCAGAATCCTGCCCAGTCGCTGTCCACCCACCCGGTAGGTACCGGGCCCTACACCTTCGTCTCCAATGGCAACGGCGTGGTGCGCCTGGAGATCTTCAAGGACTACTGGAACCAGGCGCGCCTGGACAATAACACCGGGCATCCTGAAGTCGCGCTGATCTCCGCAGTTCCTTCGCCCTACAACCGCGAAGGCGCGCTGCTGGCCGATGAAATCGACGGCTTCGACATGGTGTCGGTGGACATCATGCGCACCCTGGTGCGCAATGCCAAGGTGGTCGTCCAGCGCGACCCCTTCTCGGTGCTCTACATCGGCATGGACCAGCGCAACAAGTGGCTGGCCAAGCCGGATTTCCGCCTGGCCATCGCCCATGCAATCAACCGCAGCTCACTGGCCGAGAAGCTGTTCCTGCAAGGATCCAAGCATGCTTCCACCCTGCTGCCGCCTGCCTTGAGCATCCCGGCTCCGGAAGAAACCCCCAACCACGACGCCACGAAGGCCAAGGCGTTGCTGGACCAGCTGGGCTACGACGGTGAAGAAATCGAATTCGCCTATCCGCTGCGGGTTTCGCGGAATTACCTGCCGTTGCCCGAGCGCACCTTCGCGCAGATCGCCGACGACCTGGCCGCGGTGGGGATCCGCATCAAGCCCAAGCCGATCGCCTGGACCGATGGCTACGTGCAGACCGTGCAGTCCAAGGACTTCAATGGGCTGCACCTGCTGGGCTTCTCCGGCGGCTACCGTTCCGCCGACGACTTCCTTTCGGGCATCCTGGCTTCCAAGGAGAATGAGTTCGGCTACACCTCGGCGTTACTTGACTCACAGGTCCTACTGGCCCGTTCCGTCCCATTTGGCGAGGAGCGGACCGCCGCCTATGCCGATATCCTCAAGACCCTGAACACCGATCTGCCCGCGCTCCCCTTGGTCTTTCCGATCTCTGCGCTGGCGTTTAACGGAAACGTCACCTTCTATCCGCCATCGCCAATGCTCAATGAGTGCTACGCGGATGTGCAGATGACGAATTCACCGTCCATCTCAAGTTAGCGACCGTTAACCCAGTTAACGATTTCTGGCCCCGGGGATATGGGTCTACTCTGGGATAGAGCAAAGTATCACTGTCGATGGAGATCCTCGTGCCTTCTGAAACGTCAACCGAATCTTTTGACGTAGTACTAATCGGTGCCGGCATCATGAGTGCCACCCTTGGCACCATGATCAACCAGCTGGAGCCAACCTGGTCCATTGGTCTTTTCGAGAACCTGGACAAGGCCGGGCAGGAATCCTCCTCCCCTTGGAACAATGCAGGCACCGGCCACTCGGCACTGTGCGAGCTGAACTACACCGCTGCCAAGGCTGACGGCTCGGTCGATCCGGCCAAGGCCATCGGCATCAACGAGCAGTTCCAGGTGTCCCGCCAGTTCTACTCGTGGGCCGTGGAGAACAAGCGCGTAGCTGACAACAGCTTCATCAACGCCCTGCCGCACATGTCCTTCGTCATCGGCGAGGACCACTCCAAGTACCTGCAGACCCGCTACGAGGCGCTGAAGCCGAACGCCCTGTTCGACGAACTGGAAATCACCAACGACCTGGACACCATCAACGAGTGGACCCCGCTGGTTGCCAAGGGCCGCGACGCCTCGCAGAAGGTCGCCGCATCCCGCGTCGTCTCCGGCACCGACGTCGACTTCGGCCGGCTGACCCGCGAGTTGACCGACTCGCTGAGCGCCGCCGGCGCCTCGGTGAACTACGGCCACAAGGTCAAGGGCCTCAAGCGTTCGGGCGCCGGCTGGGAGCTGACCGTCAAGGACAACGCTTCGGGCGCAGTGAAGAACGTCAAGGCCAAGTTCGTGTTCGTCGGCGCAGGCGGCGGAGCACTGCCGCTGCTGCAGAAGGCAGGCATCGACGAGATCAAGGGCTTCGGCGGATTCCCGGTCTCCGGCCAGTTCCTGCGTTGCACCGACGAGACCGTCATCGACCAGCACCATGCCAAGGTCTACGGCCAGGCTTCCGTGGGCGCACCTCCAATGTCGGTGCCGCACCTGGACACCCGCTTTGTCGACGGCAAGCGCTCGCTGATGTTCGGCCCGTACGCCGGCTTCTCGATGAACTTCCTGAAGTCCACCGGCCAGCTGGATCTTCCACTGTCCCTGCGTCCGCACAACATCATCCCGATGCTGGCCGTGGGCAAGGACAACCTGGATCTGACTACCTACCTGATCAAGGAAGTTCTCAAGTCGCGGGCCAAGAAGGACGAGTCGCTGGCAGAGTACTTCCCTCAGGCGGATGGCTCCAAGTGGGAACTGATCACCGCTGGCCAGCGCGTCCAGGTCATCAAGAAGGATGCCAAGAAGGGCGGCGTGCTGCAGTTCGGCACCGAGGTCATCACCTCCTCGGACGGCTCGATCTCCGGCCTGCTCGGCGCTTCGCCAGGCGCTTCGACCGCTACCCCGATCATGATCGGCCTGCTCTCGCGCTGCTTCCCGAAGCAGTTCGCCGGCTGGGAGTCGAAGCTGAAGGACATGATTCCTTCCTACGGCCAGAAGCTGAACGAGAACCCGGCACTCTACGCCGAGGTCAAGGCAGCTACCGACAAGTCCCTGGGTCTGTAGCCACCTGGCACCACGAGAACCGTCCACCAGCATTGGTGGGCGGTTCTTCGCATATCCGGGCTAAGAAGTACCGCGGGTTATTGCACCGATGCGGCGACCTCGATATCCAGCGGGGATTTTAGGGTCTGGAGCACCACGCAATACTTTTCGGTGGCCTCGATCAGCTGCGCCACTTCCTGCTCGCTGGCCTCGGTCTGCAGCTCGAAGGACAGCTTGATCGAGCTGAACCCCACCGCGGCGTCGGGATCCAATCCCAAGGTGCCGCGCACATCCAGCACGCCGCTCGCGTGGACGCTGCCGCTCACGCTCAGCGAGCGGTTGATCGCCACCGCGGCCAAGGTGACACCGGCACAGGCCACCAGCGCCTGCAGGAGCATATCCCCCGAGCAGGGCAATGTCCCGTCCCCGCCGGTGGACGGGTGCAGGCCGGCGCCCACCAGGGCTTGGCCGGTGTGCACCGAGCAGGACAGCCCTTCTTCTCCGAGCGTTCCGCTGGCCTCCAGCACGATGCTTCCAGCCTCCGGCTGCTCGCGGTACAGCTGCTTCAATGGCCGCTGCACGCTGCGTAGAGTATCCCGATCCATGGCTGCCCTGCCCTTCTGCGAAGTTGCGCGGGACTATCCCGTAGATCGAGTATGCGCGCGATTCGGGCCAAAAGAACCGCGCAATCGGCAGATTCTTCAACTGATCAACGGCAACGGCAATTCACAACGCCGGGATCGCTTTCCAATGTTTCCCGCCCAAGGAAGCACCCGCGGCATCCAATTACGCATGGGTCAGGCCGGCAGAATGGCGCAAGCCCGAAAAATCAAAAAGCAGCATCCAATTCCGGCCCCGTGTGGCTGCCGGGTAGTCCATTCGGATGATTTTTGCGTGCTTAAGATCTCTCGGTGACCGTTGTGCAATGGCAACCAACTAAAGTTGGATATAAGCCCTTCCCACTGCGACACAACGAGGACCGCACCCGCATGCAGCGCTTGGCCATCTTGTCATTGAAGAACCGGGCGCTCATTGCGCTTATCACGGTTTTCGCCGCCGTTTTCGGCGTGATTTCCATGGGATCGCTCAAGCAGGAGCTGATCCCGGAACTGGAATTCCCGCAGATCTCGGTCATGGCAACCCAAATGGGTTCCAGCCCCGAGGTGATCGACGAACAGGTCGCCGAACCGCTGGAAACCGCATTGCAGGCTGTCGAGGGCCTGGAATCCTCCACGGCCACCTCGCAGACCGGCTTCACCCGCATCGGCTTGACCTTCGAATACGGCACGGACATGGACCGGGCACGCACCCAGGTGGAACGGGCCATTGCCAACTCCAAGTCCCAGCTGCCCGAGGATGTGGAGCCGACCGCCTTCGCCGGTTCCATCGCCGATTTCCCGGTGCTGGCCTTGGCGGTCTCCTCGGACCAGTCGCTGGAAGCGCTCAACGACGACGTGGAGCGCATCACCCTGCCCAAGCTGCAGAAGATCGACGGCGTCCGCGAGGCCTCGGTCTCCGGCGGCTCCTCCCAGCACATTGCGGTGATCCCGAAGGACAGCCAGATGCGCGAGGCCGGGCTGTCCGTCGCGGATCTGAAGGACGGCATCGAGAACGCCGGCTCCCCCATGCCGATCGGCAACATGGACGTCGACGGACTGGAGCTTCCGGTGATCGCAGGTTCCACCCCGGATACCCTGGACACCATCAAGGACATCCCGCTGGTCACCGACAACGGCCCGGTGCTGCTCAAGGACGTCGCCGAGGTCTCGGTGCAGGCCGACGAGGCCACCAGCATCACCCGCACCAACGGCGAGGAGACCCTGTCCATCCAGGTCACCAAGACCCCGGATGGCGACACCGTAGCCATCTCGCATGCCATCACCGCGATGCTCGCCGAGCTGGAAGCGGAGCTGGGCCACAAGGCCACGATGACCACGATCTTCGACCAGGCGCCGTTCATCGAGGACTCGATCAAGCACCTGGCACTGGAAGGCGCGCTGGGCCTGGGCTTCGCCGTGATCATCATCCTGGTGTTCCTCTTCTCGGTACGCTCCACCCTGGTCACCGCAATCTCCATCCCGCTGTCGCTGATGGCGACGTTCATCGGGATGAACGTCTTCGGGTACACGCTGAACATGCTGACCTTGGGCGCTTTGACCATTTCCATTGGCCGCGTGGTGGATGACTCGATTGTGGTCATCGAGAACATCAAGCGCCATCTGGCCCACGGCGAATCCAAGGCGCAGGCCATCTTGCTGGCGGTCAAGGAAGTTGCCGGCGCCATTACCGCGGCGACCCTGACCACCGTGGCGGTGTTCCTGCCGATCGCCCTGGTGGGCGGCATGGCCGGCGAGCTGTTCAGCCCGTTCGCGCTGACCATGACCATCGCGCTGCTGGCCTCGCTGCTGGTCTCGCTGACCATCGTCCCGGTGCTGGCGTACTGGTTCCTGCCGCACCGCCCGGGCAGCGGCGAAACCCACACCGTGCACGTAGCCGAAGACAAGTCCTGGCTGCAGCGCGCCTATATCCCGGTGCTGCAGAAGACCCAGAAGCACCCGGTCATCACGCTGCTCGCCTCCGTGCTGGTGCTTGCCGGCACCGTGGCGATGACCCCGCTGCTGAACACCAACCTGCTGGGTTCCACAGGCGAGAACTCGATCTCCATCACCGCCGAAATGCCGTCGGGCACGGCCATGGAAACCACCGAGAAGGAAGCGGCGAAGATCGAATCCAAGCTCGCGGACATCGACGGCATCGAAGATGTCCAGCTGACCGTGGGCACCGCCAGCGGCATGGCGGCCATGTTCTCCTCCGGCTCTGACACCGCCAGCTTCACCGTGATCACCGATCCCGATGCGGACCAGGAAGCGCTGAAGAACACGGTGCGCGAGCAGGTCGAGGCACTCGACCTGCCCAAGGACCTGGATCTGAGCTTCGGCTCGAACTCCTCGGCCATGATGTCCAGCGATGTCACCGTCGAGATCAAGGCCCCGGATGAGGGCATCCTGCGCGAGGCGACCACCGCGACCCGCGAGGCGCTGGAAGGCACCGCGCACGTCACCGAAATCTCCGATAACCTCTCGGCCGAACGCGAGCAGGTCTCCATCGATATCGATGCCACCAAGGCCGCCGAGGCCGGGTTGACCGAAACCCAGCTGGCGGGAATGGTCGCCTCCCAGGTCTCCCCTGTTCCTGCCGGTACGCTGCGCCTGGACTACACCGACATGACGGTGCAGATCGGCGAGGGCATGGACCTGGACAGCCTTGACAAGCTGCGCGAGCTGGAGATCCCGACCGCCGCCGGCGTCAAGGAACTGCAGGACCTGGCCACCGTGGAACGCGCCAAGGTGGTCCAGCAGGTCACCACCTCCAACGGCGAGCGGATCGCCACCGTCACCCTGACCCCTGCGGAGAACATGCTCGGGGATGTGTCCAAGAACGTCACCGAGCGCCTGGAGTCGGTGCAGCTGCCCGAGGGCGCCACAGCCGAAATCGGCGGCGCAGCCACCGAGCAGGCCGAGTCCTTCAACCAGCTGTACCTGGCGTTGCTGGCGGCCATCGCCATCGTTTACGTGATCATGGTGGCCACCTTCAAGTCCCTGATCCAGCCACTGATCCTGCTGGTCTCGATTCCCTTCGCCGCCACCGGCGCGATCGGCCTGCTGCTGGTCTCCGGCATCCCGCTGGGCCTGCCCTCGCTGATCGGCATGCTGATGCTGGTGGGCATCGTGGTAACCAACGCGATTGTGCTGATCGACCTGATCAACCAGTACCGTCAGGACACCCCGGAGCGCCCGGCCATGGCCCTGGAGGATGCCATCATGCACGGCGCCCGCCAGCGCCTGCGCCCGATCCTGATGACCGCGCTGGCGACCATCTTCGCGCTGGTGCCGATGGGCCTGGGACTGACCGGCCAGTCGGGCTTCATCTCCCAGCCGCTGGCTGTGGTGGTCATCGGCGGCCTGGTGTCCTCCACCTTGCTCACGCTGATCCTGGTGCCGGTGCTCTACCGCCTGGTCGAGTCCCGCAAGGAGAAGAACGCCAAGGCCCGCTCCGCGCGCAAGCATTCTGCGCAGCAGCACACCGCGGCCCAGGACCTGACCCGTGCCATGGACAGCGCCAGCGCCAAGATCGCGCCGGAGGCTGCACCGGCAGCCGATGCCAAGACTAAGGCCAAGTCGGAAGACAAGGCCTTAGTCAAGGACAAGGGCAAGGCTGGCCAGAATGAAAAGCCGGCGGCACCGGCCGATCAGGTCGTCAACCCGTTGACCGGACAGATTCCGGTCTCGCGCAAGGAACGCCGGGCGTTCGAAGAGATGATGAAGCAGACGCCGCCCAAGACTGACGGCTAACTTTCAGCATCGATAGAACTCGGGCCTGCAACCACCGCGGTGGTTGCAGGCCCGAGTTCGTTGGTGCTCTGCCGGCGGCAATTGGTGCTACACCAGCTGCAGCTCCGTCAGGCAGGTCGCGTTCTCATCCCCGGCGGTGGACACCGTGGTCTGCGCGGTCTTTCCCTGATACGTGAACTCCAGGTCCACAGTAATTCCCCGCGGAACCCACAGGCCGATAAATCCGTTGTCGAAGGATTCCATTCCCTTGTCCACCAGAACTTCACCGGTATCCGAGTTGACTGCCTTGACCTTCATTTCCACGCCTTGCAGCTGCCCCACGCAGGTGGTGAGGCTATGGAAATGGCAGCTGTGCGTCTGGTCCACGTAGGGTGCGGCTGAGAGGTAGTACTGGTCTTCGGGCAGCGGCAGGTTCGCGGTGCGTCCCGATTCATCGGCCAGCACCAGCTGCGTTGGCTTCACCTGGGCGGTGAAGTTCTGAGGCCGTTGGTCCTGCGGCAAGCGATCGAGCTGGTCGATGACCTGCTTGGCGTCCAACCCCTCCAGTCCCAGCTCGGCAAGGAACTGCCCTGCGTGCTCGGCGTCGATCGCCGTCGTGGCAGACTGGCTTGCTGGCTGCCCGGCACTGCACCCTGCGAGGAGGGCCAGTGCCATGACGGTTCCAGCGCCAGTTGCCGCCGCCTTCCAGCGTGCAGTGCAAGGGGGCGAAATTCGTTGAGTCAAGCGATATCCCATCTTCCTGGTTCGCAGCACCGTTTACAGGCCGGCCAGCAGCTGCTTCATCTCGTCGATTTCAGTGGTTTGCGAGTCGATGATCTGCCCAGCCAATTCCTTGGCCTCGGCATCCTGGCCGTCCTCCAGCTCCGACTCGGCCATGTCCACCGCACCTTCGTGATGCATGATCATCTGCTCGAGGAACAGCTGCGCCGCTTCCTTTCCGGAAGCTTCCTGCAGTGCCTTGATCCCGTCTTCCGGAACCATGCCATCGTGCTCCATGCTGCCGTGGTCCATGCCTTCTGGCATGTCCCACTCGTCCAGCCATCCATCCATTCGCTCGATCTCCGGCGCCTGGGCTGCCTTGATGCGCTCGGCCAAGGCTGTGACCTCCTGCGGGATGTCTTTCTTGCCCAAGATCATCTCGGACATCTCGATCGCCTGTTCATGGTGCACCTTCATGCCCGAAGCGAAAGCCATATCGGCATCGTTGGCTGACGCTGACTGGTCCATGGAATGGCCGGCATGCGAATCGGACGCTGAGGCGCTCGGCGCCGGGGTACTTGATGATTCCCCCGCGCATCCGGCGAGGGCGAGCGTTGCGCCCAGCACGAGGGCGCTGCAAATGAGGATCTGCTTGTTCATGGTAATTCTCCTGGTGGATATCGAACGTAAACGGCGCCCGCCTGCGGCGGCGCCGGAACCAGCCGGAGGCCGGTGCGTGGACCGGCCAAGCCCTCACGTTCGGCAGATCCCCAAGGCAACCAGATCAGGTTTTTCCGGCCCGATACCAGGCAGCGCCGATGCCGCGCACAACGTCTGCGGGAACGCCGTCGGGAGCACGGCTACGGTATGCGGCGGCCGCAAGAACAGCAGCATGGCCAGCAGCGCCAACACGCAACCCGCGGCGGCCATGCCATGGTCTATCGGACAGTCGGCGCAGCCCTGCTCCGAGCCACCCGCGTCGGCAGGCGGCGCATGTGGCGTGGGCTCGGCGTCTGCCGGATGTGCATGGGCCACCTGGGCCAAGGACTGCGCCTGGGCTCCATGGTTCATCACATGCATCGAGAACAAGCCGAGAAGCACCGCGCTGATCAGGAACAGCGAGCGGACGACCGCCAGGCGGGGGCAGTTGCGCCCGCCGGCCTTCGCCGGGTGTTTTCCGATGCTCATGGATCCCAGCTTAGCGACGGCAGCTCACGGACGCGAAGCGCGTCCACGTCCAAATCCCCGTTCTGCGTTGATTGCAGCTCCAAGCTCGGATAAACCATTAATATTTAAGTTGTGCACAATTGAATTGCGTGCAATCATTATTCCATGGCAATAGTTGACGATATGGTGTGCTTCTCCCTCTACTCGGCAAGCCGGGCAACCACCCGCGCATATACCGAACTGCTCGCCCCGTGGCAGCTGACCTACACCCAGTACTTGGTGCTCGTTTCACTGTGGACCGAAGGCGATAAGCCGGTGCGCGAGATCGGCGAAATGCTCCAGCTGGACTCCGGGACCCTGTCTCCGCTACTCCGCCGGCTGGAGCAGAAGGGCTTCATTGAACGCCGCCGCAATGGCCAGGACAGCCGCGTCGTCAACGTCAGCTTGACTCCCGCTGGCACATCCTTGCGCAAAGACTTGGCGCACATACCGGCGCAGATTGCTTGCGGCACCGGGCTGCCGGACATGCAAAGCGCCAAAGCGCTGCTGGCAACGCTGCACCGCATCACCACTTCCATGCAGGAAATCCCTGCTGCGGAGCAACCCTCCCGAAAATAGCTGCAAGCTTTCACCATCAACGAAAGGCAATTCCATGGAAACCCTGTACACCGCAGAGTCCCTGTCCACCGGCCAAGGCCGCGAAGGCCGAGTCCAGACCGCCGACGGCAAGCTCGACCTGGTCCTGGCCTCCCCGGCAGAACTAGGCGGCTCGGGAGCCGGGACCAACCCGGAACAGCTGTTCGCCGCTGGCTACGCCGCTTGCTTCCACTCCGCATTAAATCTGGTCGCGCGCGGCCGCAAGGTAAAAATTGACGACTCCAGCGTCGGCGGCCGTGTCCACCTGAACCGCGACGGGGAGAACGGATTCAAGTTGTCGGTAGAGCTGGAAGTCATCATTCCCGGCCTGGAACCCGCACTGGCCCAGGAACTGGCCGATGCGGCTCACCAAGTCTGCCCCTACTCCAATGCCACCCGCGGCAACATCAATGTCCTAGTGAGCGTCAGCGATGACTAGCTCCCGGGAGGGGAAGCCACTGGGCTTCGCCCGGCACGGAGCACGGATGGCGCTCGGCTCATTTCTCGGCTTCGCCGGGGTCAGCCACCTGACCTTTGCCCGCGAGGAATTTCGCTCCCAGGTCCCGGACTTCGTCCCGCTGGATCCGGATCTGACGGTCATCCTTTCCGGTGTCGTCGAAATCGGCCTGGGACTTACCCTGCTCGCGCTGCTCAAGAAGCGGGTAGCCGTGGGCTGGATCGCCGCGCTCTTCTTCGTCGCGGTGTTCCCCGGCAATTTAGCCCAGTGGCAGGAGGGACGCGATGCGTTCGGCTTGGACACCGACGCGAAACGACTGGCCCGGCTCTTCTTCCAGACCGGCGCTGATAGCGCTCGCACTGTGGAGCACCGCAGCATGGCGCGACCGGGCCCAGCTGCGGTCCAAGGCCTAGAAAAGCGGCGGCATGCGCACGGCGGGAGTTTCGGGCATCACGCCGGATGCCCCGCCGTGCACTGCCTGCGCAATTTCGCTGGCCGGCGGCCTGGCGCCCGCCCATGGCTAGGCATCCCGACGTTTCAAGCTGATGCATCCGGCGCCGAGCAAAGCAACGCTCCACGCAATCAGGACCATCAAGGCCACCGATGGCCCATAGGGTTCGCTGGATCCTGTCGCCATGAACGTCGCGGCATTGGTTGGCAGATACTGGATCACCTCTTGGATCCAATCAATTGGGATCAATTGCAGGATCTGCGGCAACCCGATGACCAGCATGATGGCGCAGACGATGGTTCCTGCAGGATTGCGGCAGAGCAAACCCAATCCAAGAACCATCAAGCTCAGCAACGCCAGGTAGGTTCCGGCTCCTAGTGCCGCGGACACCATGTCAGGGAAACTGAATGTGCCGTACTCCCCTGCGCTCAGCGCTGTGGGAATGGTGGCCAGCAAGATCATCACAGCACCGGCCAGGAAATTCACGATGAACAGCAGTAGTGCTTTGGCCCCGAGGAATATGCCGCGTCGCGGGACAGCCTGCAGGGAGCTGGCGATGGTTCCACTGGAGTACTCGTTGGTGATGTGCAGCGCTGAGGCGGCCGCGAAGAACAGCTGGCCGAATTGCAAGGTTGCAAAGGCCAGCAAAGGGGCTGGCATCGCGGTGTCGAAGCCGTTGTCGCCGCTGGCTTTCGCGCTGATGCCCAGAACCCAGCTCGACGCGATGGTTGCCACGAACCCGGCAAGGAACAACCCGGTCAGGGATCTCAAGCCGAAGAACCTGGTGGTTTCCGCTCGGGTTGCGGCCATCAGCGCTGGGGCTTACAAACCGGACGTTGCTTGGTTGATTGCTGGCGAGCTCATTTGCCCATCGTGTCTCGTGTCAATTGGTTATAGGCCGATTCAAGTGATCCGCATGCCTGGCTCAACTCGTGCAGCTCGAAACCGTTGCTGAACGCGATGGCGCCGACTTCCGCCAGGGAAAGCCCGGAAATTTCCAGACGGTTTCCGCCACCCTCAGTGACTTCAGCACCGTGGCCGGCCAAGGCTCCGGCGAGCGCCGAAGCTTGCGGCGCGCGGACTGCAATCACTTGCCGGGCGAAACCCCTGATGAGCTCGTCGGTAGGTGCCTGGGTGATCAGTTCTCCGCGTCCGATGAGGATCAGCTGGTCTGCAACCTGCTGCACTTCGCTCATGAGGTGGCTGGAGACGAAAACTGTCCCTCCCTGGGCGGCCCGGTTCTTCATGAGCTGGCGGATCCAAGCGATGCCTTCGGCATCCAGTCCGTTCATTGGCTCGTCCAGGATGAGGATCTGCGGGTCGCCGAGCAGAGCGGCGGCGATGCCCAGGCGTTGGCGCATGCCCAGCGAGAAACCGCCGATGCGTTGTGCTGCCACCGATTCGAGTCCGGCATGGGCCAGGACTTCGTCGATGCGGCTGGCCGGGATCTGGTTGGATTGCGCGAGTGCTTTCAGGTGCGTACGAGGCGTATGTCCGGGGTGGCCGGCGGTTCCTGTGATGTGCGCTCCCACGGTGCGCATGGGATGGCGCCGTTGTTCGTAGCCCACCCCGTTGATCAGCGACTTCCCGCTGGTGGGCGCATCAAGTCCGAGGATCATGCGCATGGTGGTGGATTTTCCGGCGCCGTTGGGTCCGAGGAACCCGGTGACGGTTCCAGGCTCTATCGTGAAGCTCAGTTCGTTGACGGCTCGGTTGTTCCCGTAGTCCTTGGTCAGCGAGTCTAGGGTGATCATGGTGTGCTCCTTGGGTTGTGCTTCAACCCTAGGAATTCTGCTGTGCCGGCACGTCGGAGGTTGGTCGGCTCTTCTCATGGCGAAGTCCACGACTTTCGTCGGTGTTCGCTGCAGCGCATCATGCGTAGCATGAGTTCCATGACTACTCCGTGGAAGCAGCTCGGGCTTCTGATTGCCCTGGCATTGTACGCGTACTTGGTGCCGGTTTCCACGAATGCCGCATGGATTCTCCTGGCGCCTTGTGCGGCTTGGATCAGCTATCTGGCCGGGCGGCATGTGGCCTCATTGCTCCATGGCGTGCTGGCCTTCGCCGCCGGCACGCTTGCCGCTGCGCTGACGCTGGTTTTCTCCTCGCATGTCAGCTTGCTGACCATTGCGTTGAATATCCTGACCGGTCTGGTGCTGTTCACGCTGCTGCCTTGGTGGATTGGCCGGTCACGGCGCAATACGGTGCTGTTCCGGGCCCAGGAACGCGAGCATGCGGTGGTGCAAGCCGAGCTTCGCGAGAGGGCCCGCATCGCCGAAGCAATGCATGACCAGCTGGGGCATGATTTGGCGCTGCTGGCCCTGTCGGCCAGCGGGCTGCAGGTCACCGTGGAGAAAGGCAGCGAAGCCTATGCGCAGGCTGCACGGGTCCGCGAGCAGGCCGATGCTTCCATCGACCATCTGCACCAGATTATCGGCGTGCTGCATGATCCGGATCAGCAAGCTCCGTTGGATCCAGCAGTTGAGAGCATCGACCGCTTGCTCGAACGGGCACGTGCCAACGGCATGGGCATCAGCTATGAGCATCACGGCGGCAAGTCTTCGTCGCTTTCTTCCGATGGCGCGTCGGTGATATTGAATCAGGTGGTGCAGGAAGCACTGACCAACGCCGCCAAGTATGCCCCCAAACAGCCGGTCAGCATCAAGCTGGATACGCGCACGAGTCCCGCTGTGCTCCGCATTGCGAACTCGCTGGCCGGGGACTCCCCGGAGCCGCGGCCCGGGGCCACGGGACTGGCCTCCTTGCGCCGGGCCTTGGACGCCGCCGGCGGTTCGCTGCAGATCACCCAGGCAGCCGGCCGTTTCGAACTGCTGGCCCGCGTTCCCCTGGGCAAGCAACACCGTCCGTCACCGGTATCCCATGCGCCTGTTTTGAGAACCAGCAGGCGCCTGATGATTGCCGTGCCGATTCTTGCCGTCGCAGCCATCGCCGCCGGACTCTACTTGCTGCAGGACGCCACCTACAGGGCCACGGCCTTGAGCCCTGCAGACTTCCAGCAGCTGCAGCCTGGGATGAGCCGCGAGGAAGTTTCCCGCTTCGTGACCGCCAAGGGCCTGGACGAGCCTTTGCCGGTAATCAAGGAATCATCCCCGGCCGCCAACGCCGAATGCCGGTACTACGCCGCGAAAACCGGTGTACTCGACCTGGGCAGCGAGATGTTCAGGCTGTGCTTCACCGACGATATCCTCGTCTCTGCCGACCACCTGTACCCAGCTCCCTAGGATCGCTCCCGCCATGGACATTGACTACCCCGTAACCGTTTTGCTCGTTGACGACGAACCGCTGATTCGTGCAGGCCTTGGCACCATCTTGGGCAGCGACCAGCGCATCACCATCATCGGCGAGGCTGAGAACGGCCACCGTGCCATCGAGCTGTCCCAGCGTCTGGAACCGCACGTCATCCTGATGGATATCCGCATGCCGCAGCTGGACGGCCTGAGCGCAATGGAGGCCATCCTGGAGCAGGATCCGGAGGCCCGGGTACTGATCCTGACGACCTTTGGCGAAGAAGACTACATCGACCGCGCCATGTCCGGCGGCGCGGCTGGATTCCTGCTCAAGAGTTCCGGACCGGAGGAACTGGTCGGAGGCGTGCTGGCGGTCGCCGCGGGAGCCGCTGCCCTTCCGCCGCGCATCGCGAAGCGCGTCATCGACAAGTTGCGTGGCATTGATACCTCCGCTGCCTCCCGCGCGCAGTCGCGAATCAGCTCCCTGAGCAGTCGTGAACATGATGTCATGGCGCTGGTTGGCGCGGGCATGTCCAACGCGGAAATTGCCGGCAGGCTGTTCTTGACCGAAGCAACCGTCAAGGGGCACATGACGAGCATCATGCTCAAGGTCGGGGCGCGCAATCGCGTGGAGACCGCGCTCATTGCCTATCAGGGCGGGATCGTCAGTCCGCAGAGTCCGTAGCCGCATCGTTGAATTTCGCGTCGAGTTTGCGGATCCAGCGCGACCCTTCGCCTTCCTTCGCGGCTTCGTCGCCGGGATTGACCAGCGAGCAGGTCTTGAATGACAGGCACCCGCAACCGACGCATCCATCCAGCGAATCCCGCAGCGATTCGAGCTGCAGCATACGGCGATCGATGATCCGCTTCCAGTGCGTGCTCAGCTGTTCCCATTCGATCTGCCGAGGGGCCCGGTCCTCCGGCAGCTCGCTCAACGCGTCGGCAATTTCGGCCAGGGTCAGCCCCACACGCTGGCCCGCGGCAATAATGGCCAACCGGCGCAGCGTGTGCTTTGGAAAAAGGCGCATGTTCCCGCTGGTCCGGGTGGAGAAAATCAGGTTCCGCGATTCATAGAACCGGATCGTGGCGACTGATACCCCGGCACGGCGCGCAAGATCCCCGACGCCTAGCTGGCTTTTCCTGGTTGGCATTGCGGATTCGCTGGCGGTCATAAATCGAATTATTCAGCCCTTTTCCCTTGACCTCAAGTTAGCTAGAGCCTGTTGGCTGTCGTATGAACCACGACGAAAGGCCACGACATGAGCGCCACCCAGATCTACCCATGCAACACCCCGTTCTCGCCCCTGCCGGAACTGCAACTTGATGCAGGGAACACGTCCCCGCTGAACGCGCGCCAGCTGCGCCGCCATCTGCGGCAGCTGCGCAAGCACCGGCGCCATTGCCAGTGCACGCCGCAGGGAACATCAATGGAATTGGCCCATGAGCACAGTTCCCTCTTCTGGGGTGGCGGCTTCATCCCCACGCATCGCTGATCCGCGTCAGGCAGCCGTAAGCCTGGTGCGAACGAGCAGAAGCAAGTGTAAGCAAGCGCACCACGCAGGGAACGGGAATATTTGACGCATCAACTTGTTATTACATGCATACGCATATAAATTGGTGGCACGGCAAAACGCTTGCACCGTAGTTACAGGAGTGGACATGCAATTCGGAGTATTCTCAGTCAGCGACATCACCCGCGACCCGACGACCGGCCGCATCCCTACCGAGAAAGAGCGCATCGACGCATCGGTGGCCATCGCCAAGAAGGTCGAAGAGATCGGCATGGATGTCTACGCCATCGGCGAGCACCACAACCGCCCGTTCTTCTCCTCCTCCCCCACCACCACGCTGGCCTACATTGCCGCCCAGACCGAGCGCATCATCCTTTCCACCACGACCACGCTGATCACCACCAATGACCCGGTGAAGATCGCCGAAGACTTCGCGATGCTCCAGCATCTAGCCGATGGCCGAGTGGACCTGGTCCTGGGCAGAGGCAACACCGGACCGGTCTACCCATGGTTCGGCAAGAACATGCAGGACTCGGTCAACTTGACCGTGGAGAACTACCACCTGCTGCGCCGCCTATGGGATGAGGATGTGGTGAACTGGGAAGGCAAGTTCCGCACCCCGCTGCAGAACTTCACCTCGACGCCGCGCCCGCTCGATGACGTGGCACCGTTCGTCTGGCATGGATCGATCCGCACCCCGCAGGTAGCTGAAATCGCCGCCTACTACGGCGACGGCTTCTTCGCCAACAACATCTTCTGGCCGAAGGAGCACTACCAGCAGCTGATCGGCCTGTACCGCGAGCGCTACGAGCACTACGGCCACGGGCGCGCAGACCAGGCTGTGGTGGGACTGGGCGGCCAGTTCTACATGGCCAAGGATTCCCAGCAGGCGGTCAAGGAATTCCGCCCGTACTTCGATAACGCCCCGGTCTACGGCCACGGCCCATCGCTGGAAGACTTCACCGCGCAGACCCCGTTGACCGTCGGCTCACCGCAGCAGGTGCTGGAGAAGACCCTGTCCTTCCAGGAATACTTCGGCAGCTACCAGCGCCAGCTGTTCCTGATCGACCACGCGGGCCTTCCGCTGAAGACCGTGCTGAACCAGCTGGACATGTTCGGCGAGTACGTGCTTCCTGAACTGCGCAAGGAAATGGAGTCCCGCGCACCGAAGGACCTCACCCCGGCGCCGACCCATGAAGGCCTGGTGGCCGCTCGCAACGCTAAACTGGTCGCTGAGCAAGCAACCACCGAGGAGCCAGCAGCAAGTGACCGGGACCAGTAATCCAGCAGCCTCATTGAAGGTCACCACCGATGCCTGGGAAGCGCTTTTCCGCGCACAGGTGGCGGTCATGCGCCAGATCACCGCAATGCCGGAATTCGGCAAGCTCTCCATGCGCGAGTACGACGTGCTGTTCAACTTGCGCACCTGCCCCGGAGGCAAGAGCCGGCTGGTTGACCTGAATAAGCAGCTGCTGATCTCGCAACCCAGCCTGAGCCGCATGGTCACCCGATTGGAAGACCAGGGGCTGGTAGTTCGCGAGCCCGACCCGGATGACCATCGCGCCATGCAGCTCTCGCTGACCGAGAAGGGACGCAAGCTGCAGCAGGAAATCGGGCGCGAGCACGTCAAGCACCTGCACAACCTGCTGGGCAGCGCGCTGAGCGAAGACGAATTCCATGAACTGCAGCGCCTGAGCACCAAGCTGCGAGATGCGGTGCAGTAGCGGATCAGCCGAGCCCGGAAGGACATGCCATGAGGCAGCTCCTTCCGGGCTCTTTGGCATTGCATGGGATTAAATTGATTCATCATCACCTGTTCATTCACGGCACCCAGAAGGCAGATCACTTTTGAAGGACGAGAAGCTATTCAGCTTGGAAGAAGCCGCCGGCACCCTTGGGGTAGACACCAAGCAGCTGCGCAGCTATCTGCGCCAGCATCGTCCCAAGGGCGCAATCCAGAAGCCGCCCCAGCCAGGAGGCACGTGGCATGTGTCCGCCACCTTGCTGGCCCAGCTGCAGTTCGCCGGCGCACCGGGAATGGACATTGCCCTCAAGCCCGTCGATGACCAGGTCATTGATTCGCTGGAATGGTCGCCGTGGGAATCCTTCGAAAACACAGCCGACTCGGCACCCGTGGCTCCGGGAGTCTACATGTTCCGCCGGGCCGGCGTCGGGGACCACGAGCCCATCTACGTGGGGCAGGCCGGCGAGCGCAGCGGCAAGGGCCTGCGCGGACGGCTGAAGATCTATTCCAGCGGCAAGGGTGCGACCTCCGGCCTGGGCAAGTACGCCTTCGACGAAGCGTTGGCTGACCCGCAGTGGCTTCGGGAACTGGCAGCCGAGGCCGATCGCGGCGAGTCCCGGACCGTCCAGCAAGTCGCGCGCTTGGCCATTGACCGCTTGCATCTCGAAGGCCGGTGGGTGACCTGCATCCACCGCAAGGCTGCCCTGCTGCTGGAAGCCGCGTTGATCCGGAAATACCACGCTACGCTGTGGAATGTTGCCGGTGCGCCGAAGGATGCCGGGAACTGAGTCCCCTGCTGGATTTTCCCGAGCTTGGGGTTGATTCTGCTTGCGTGCAGGTTCATTGTTGGAGTAGCCACCCTCCCGCCAGTACGTAGGTTGAATCGAGGCATTTGCCATGGGCCCGGTAGTTTGCGATGTCACCGTCTCCTTGGACGGATTCTGTGCTGGTCCCAATCAGAGCATGGCGCAGCCGCTGGGCGAAGGAGCCGAAACGCTGCACCGTTGGCAGTTCGAGAATCTTGAGGAAAACCAGGCCGAAATTTCTGCCATTACCCAGGCGTCGGCTTTCATCATGGGCAGCAAGATGTTCGGCCCTCCAGCCGGAGAAGACGACGCGGGCTGGATCGGGTGGTGGGGCGAGAGTCCTCCGTATCATGCCCCGGTCTTCGTGCTGAGCCATCATCCGAAGCCGATGATCTGCCTGCAGGGCGGGAACAGCTTCCAATTCATCTCGGAGGGGATCGAGGAAGCCCTTGCCGAGGCACGGGAAGCCGCTGGCGAGAATCCTGTGGCCATTGCCGGCGGTGCAAGTACCATCGTGCAATTCCTGCGAGCCGGCCTCATTGACGAGTTGCGCCTGCATATCGCACCGATCCGCCTGGGACGCGGCGAGCCGATCACGATTGAAGATATAGAAACGCATATGGATCGCGTTTCCCGCCGTGAAACTTCACTCGTGACGCACGTGTACTACCATCGGCGCCGCTAGCTCAGGCACCAACTATTTGTAGAAGCCTTCGCGCAGGTTGATCCCGTATTCCAGCCACGCTTTCATGGCGGCCAGCATTCCGGTCCATCCTTCGCAATTGCCGAAGGCGGCCTTGGCCCCTTCATCGGTGGCAATCCAGCTCGCTTCGCTGATGGTCACCTTGGTTCGGGTGCTGTCCTCCAGGGATTCGAAGTCGAATCTCACGGTATTCATGCCATCTTCAGCCGTGGATTGCTGGCCTCCCCATTGGAAGACAATGCGTTTTGGTTCTTCGACCTCCAAGACCTTGACCGGGAAAGCTCCGGGGAAATCATGGAAGTCCCAGCTAACGGTGGCACCGTTTTCCAAGTATCCTTCAGCTCCCCCGGTAGTGAAGTAATGGGAAAGCTGTTCCGGATCAGCCACAGCTTCGAATACTTGCCTGATCGACTTGGAAATGATGCCTGAGACGGAGAAGGACAGTTCGCGAAGCTCTTGATGTGTTTCCATACGTCAGGTTTACGCCCGAGGGGAACAGGAGACAATAGGAGCGAGAAAATTCCCAGCGAAAATTAGCGGCTAAACGCCGAACGGCTTGGCATAACGGTAGTCGCCGCTCGGCAGGCAGCTGTCATCGAAGACGCGCACCATGAAGTGCTCGCCCCACGACGGAACCGAAGGGTGGATACCTCGGGGCTGGGCAGCTTCGTAGCCGAAGCGGCTGTAATAGCCTGGGGCACCGAGCAGGACAATGCCGCTGATGCTCTCTTGCTCAGCCCTGTCATGAATTTCTTGCATCAGGATCGATCCGACACCCCGGTGCTGGTATTCCGGAGCGACAGCCAGCGGACCTAGCCCCAATAAGGGTTCCCCATTGACTGCGCCCCATGTCGCGATGACATGGCCGATAACCGTTGTGTCGTCCAGGGCAACGATTGAGAAGCGGTTGTCATATTGGTCGCACTCGAAGAGCTGCTGCAGCAGTCCGACTTCCTCAGGCTCAACCATCGGATCGATTCCGGCGAACGCAGCGTGCGTAATTGCATACACCGCAGCTCGGTCATCGAAGACTTCTGGACGGATACGCATGCACGCAAACCTACCAAATCTCGCCCAACTAGAAAAATTGACTCGTCGCAGTGTTCCATTTGCCAGAACGCCTGCCCAAGGCACCTCCGCGCCTGCTGGAGAAAAGATTGCAGCAACTTGCGGGCAAGTCTGGGACCGCGATTTCCCGCGCAACCGGCCTCGTAGAACTACGAGGCTGAATGGAATTCCCGCTTGCTGCTGGGCAGGGGCCACAGCACCTGGAAATTTTCCGATTCCCCCACGTGGGAAGATGCTTCTCCTGGTGCAGGCAAGGCATCGCTGATGATGGCACGTGCCTTCTTCATCGGGATAAAACGGTCCGCTTGCTTCCGCAGAAGTTCGGTCGCAATAGGCCCGTTTCATCTCCAACGTTTGCAGTAACACCTTGAATGGCTCATGGATAAGTGATGGAATGATGGTCGCATCGCTTGTCACCTCTACCGGAGAATTCCATGAAACAGCCTCGGGCGTTCAAGATTTCCATGGCTGCCGCGCTATCGGCTGCGCTGTTCGCAACAGTGCTGCCGGCAAATCCGGCACTAGCCACAGCTCCTGCCTCCGCCGTGTCAGTGCCCCAGGCACAAGTGCTCGCAGTTGACAGCGGACTGCAGATTGCTGCCAAGAAAATCCAGCGCAATCCAAGCAAGGATGATGTCTTCGTCAATAAGAAGTACCCGCTGAGTCCCGTGAAGTACGCTCCGAAGACGGTAGCCGTCAAAGGCACCAACGTCAGACTGAGGTCCTTGGCCGCCAAGGCCTACACCAAGATGGTGAAGGCAGCGGCCAAGGATGGCGTCAAGATTCGCGCCGTCAGCGGATACCGTTCATACAACCGCCAGGCGGAGCTGTTCAACTACTACTCGCGCATCTACGGCAAGAGCTACGCTTCGCGCATTTCTGCTGTACCAGGCACCAGCGAGCACCAAACCGGTCTGGCCATTGACGTTGGAAATGCCAACGGCGCTTGCGGATTGCAAGCCTGCTTCGCCAACACTCCAGTGGGCAAGTGGGTTGGCAAGAATGCGCACAAGTACGGCTTCATCATGCGCTACCAGAAGGGCCAGGAATCCGTTACCGGCTACGCCTACGAACCATGGCACTTCCGCTACTTGGGCACCTCGCTGGCCAAGAGCGTCAAGAATTCAGGGGCCAAGAGCCTCGAAGCCTACTACGGTGTTTCCGGCAAGAAGTCTGACAGCGCTCCGAAGAAATCCAAGGGCACTGCCCAGACCACCGCGAATCTGAATATGCGCACCGGGGCGGGCACCGGCAATCGCGTGCTGCTGACCATTCCGAGGGGCAAGACCGTCCAGCTGACCGGTTCCAAGAAGTCCGGTTGGTACCAGGTTCGCTACAGCTCGAAGACCGGCTGGGTTTCAGGCAAGTATCTGAAGAACGTCTCGATGCCATCTGCGCCAAAGAAGGATACGAAAAAGAGCACACCGCAGAAGAACACCAGCAACGCCAAGTCGGCCAAGACCACGGCCAACTTGAACATGCGTACCGGGGCAGGCACTAGTAATCGCATCGTGCTGACCATCCCGCAGGGCAAGAAGGTAGCCATTCGCGGCGCCAAGAAGTCAGGCTGGTACCCAGTGAAGTACGCGGGAAAGAACGGCTGGGTCTCGGGTACCTACCTGAGCAGTTTCTCCTCGTCCGGTACCGCTCCGAAGACGACGAAGCCCAAGACTTCGAAATCTTCGTCAAAGAAGACCATCGCTAATTTGAACATGCGCACCGGTGTTGGGACGAGCAAGCGAGTCATCCTCACCATTCCAAAGGGCAAGACGGTGACGGTCCGCGGTGCCAAGAAGTCAGGCTGGTACCCAGTGAAGTACGCAGGGAAGAACGGCTGGGTCTCCGGCAAGTACCTGCGCTAGATTCTTGGACTAGAGAACCAGTTTCCGCTGGACATGCATGATCCTGCTTTCCGGAACACTTAAGTTCCGGAAAGCAGGATTTTCAGCTTAAGAGCCCGGAGACGCAAGAAACGACGGCCGACGCTACCTGGCTGATCTCGTTCTCTTTCACCGTACGTGTGAACGACAGCCTGACAGCCGTATGGGCCAATTCTTCTTCATAGCCCATTGCGGTGAGCACCACTGAAGGATCGGTCGAGCCTGCCGCGCACGCAGAACCCGAAGAGCAGAGGACTCCCCTGCGGGCCAACTCAATCAACACCGTTTCGCCAGCAGTCTTTGGGAAGACGAAAGAGGCGATGCCGCCAACGCGATGCTCCGGATCCCCCGTGAGCCTCACGCTTCCCGGATGCTTGGCATTGAGCACATTGAGAATCCGCTCAATCAGGTACGGGCCAAAGTTGTCGCCGAGTCCGGCTTCGCGCTGCGCAGTCGCCGCTTGCAATGCCACAGCTATGCCAACGGCGGCAGCCGGGTTCTCGGTGCCCGAACGCAGTCCGCCCTGCTGCCCGCCACCGTGCATCAGCGGCACAAAGCGATGCTTGGCCGACAGGTACATTGCTCCGCTGCCCTTGAGGCTGCCGATCTTATGCCCGGAGATGCTCAATGCGTCCACGGCGACGCACAATGGCTTGAGATCAATCCAGCCGGCGGCCTGCACGGCATCCGTATGCATGATCGCCCCGGCAGCGTGTGCCAGTTGGGCCAACTGCTCTACCGGCTGGATGGTGCCGACTTCATTGTTCACCGCCATCACCGAAACCACGGCAACATCCGCATCAATCAGCTGGCCGGCCGCTTCCAGATCCACGAGCCCCGTGGCCGAGACAGGGATGATGCGGTGTTCGAATCCGTGGAATTCAACCAGATACTTGCAGGCTTCAAGCACTGCTGGATGCTCAATAGCGCTGGAGACCACCACACGTCCGCGGGGCTTTGCCAAGGCCGCGCCGATGACGGCAGCGTTGGCTCCCTCGGTGCCACCGGAAGTGAAATACACTTCTTCTGCCGTCACACCCAGCTGGCCGGCTACCTGCATTCTTGCCCAGTCATTGGCGCGCTTGGCTTGCTGGCCGGCTTCATGCAAGGAAGCTGGATTGCCGAAATCCTTGGTCAGCAATGGGTTGAGCATGTCGAGAACGTCCTGGCGAGGTGGCGCAGTGGATGCGGCATCCATGTAGATCATGCAATAACCATATCCAGACCAAGGTCAATTGCTTTCACCGAGTGCGTGATGGCACCCGAAGAAATGACATCGACACCGGCCTCGGCGACTGCCGCTACGGTGGCCGCGTTGATGTTCCCGCTGGCTTCGACCACTGCTTGCCCGTTGATCAGTTCAATCGCTGCGGGAATGTCAGCCGGATCAAAGTTATCCAGCATGATGATGTCCACTCCAGCGGCGAGCACCGGTGGAATCTGCTCAATGGAATCCACTTCAACTTCCATCGATGTGGTGTGCCCCAGTCGGGCGCGCACGGATTTCAGGGCTGCGGTCAGCTGCTCGCCGTTATCCAGCAAGGCCAGGTGGTTGTCCTTGGCCATGAAAGCATCGGACAGGTTGTCGCGGTGGTTGATTCCTCCACCGCAACGGACAGCATATCGTTCGAGGACGCGAAGTCCTGGCGTTGTCTTCCGGGTATCGGCAATGCGGGCTTTGGTGTGCGCAACCAGTCCTACCAGTTCGGCGGTTGCGGTGGCGATGGCACTCATTCGCTGCAAGAGGTTGAGCCCCACGCGTTCAGCGGTCAGCAAGCTCGCCGCCGGCCCGGTGACCTTCAGCAAGTTATCCCCGGCGGCAAACGCCATTCCCTCGGCAACCAGCTGCTCGACCTCCAGCTGCGCATCGACCAGCTGCATGGTCCGGGCGAATACAGCACCTCCGGAGAGCACCCCAGGCTGGCGGGCCTGCACCACGGCAGTGGCTCTCGCCCCCTCGGGCACGATGGTCAGGGCGGTGAGGTCGCCACGCGGATTGTCCTCGGCAAGCGCCATTTCAATGATGCGGTCCATTGCTGCGGGGGGTACCGGATGGATCAAAGTGCTCACGCGTTCAATTCCTTGCTCAAGAAGTTCTCGTTATTCTGCTCGCTTGGGTGCAATGTCCAGCCATAGCGCACGCTCTGGCCCGGCCCGTTGCTGGTGCTTTCGGTTGAATCAAGGCGATGGTGTGCACCCAGGCTTCCGGTGCGTGCCATGGCACCTGCGGCAATGATCCGCGCGGCGATCCACAGATTGCGCAGTTCTGCTTGCTCTCGCGCTGTGGCGGCTACCGGGGCACTCGTCGCCAGCAAGTGGGCCATGTCCTCCAGCTGCCGTCCGGTGCGGTACACGCCAAGGGAGTTACTGGCAGCGTCTTGCAGTTGTTCAAGATCCAGCGGCGCTTCAGGGGTGGACTCGGAGATCTGCCGGATGGCCAGTTCCTCGATAGTGCAGCGGCCATCCGCCGGGTCGCTGCTCACTGCCACGATGGCATCCCTGGCGAAGACCATGGCTTCCAGCAAGGAGTTGCTGGCCAAACGGTTGGCACCGTGAACTGTCGTGTTGGCGCATTCACCGGCGGCATAGAGTCCGGGGACACTGGTTCGACCTGAGGTGTCGGTGTAGATCCCGCCCATGAAGTAATGCTGGGCAGCCACCACCGGAATCAGGTCATGAGCCATGTCCAATCCGGAACCGTCCTCGGTGCACGAGGCGAGCTTGGCCGTGATGGAAGGGAAACGGGTTGCGAGGAATCCCGCGCCACGGGCTGCTTCCACTGCCCGCGCATCAAGGAAAACCTGGTGCCCGGATTGGATTTGCCCATGGATGCCTCGGGCCAAGACATCACGGGGTGCCAGTTCTGCATCCGGGTGGAGTTCAGGCATGAAACGATGCCCGGCCTCGTTGACCAGGATGGCCCCTTCCCCACGCACGGCTTCGGACACCATGCCGGCCTTCGGATATTTGGCAGGGTCAACCAGTGTTGGATGGAATTGGATGAATTCGGCATCAGCGATCACAGCACCAGCCCGGGCGGCCAGGCCAAGGCCGTCGGCGGTTGCGCCGTGGGGATTGGTGGTCGCCGAGTACAACTGCCCAATCCCGCCGGTAGCCAAAAGCACGGACTCGGCTTCAAGCAGCTGCTCCGCGTCGTGGCGCAGATAGTGCACCCCGGAGACTCTGCCATCTTGCAGCAGCAGGTCGGTGGCAAGCGCGTCCTCGATGATGCTGAGCTTGTTTTCTGCCTCCAGCTGGCGCACGGCTCGAACCAGCGTTTTCACCAATGATGCACCGGTGGCATCCCCGTTGATATGCAGAATTCGGTGGGCGCTGTGCGCGGCCTCAAGGCCGAGCTGGTAGGAGCCGTCTGAATTTCGGTCAAACTCCACCGCGTAGGTTTCCAAGGCCTGCACCAGCTTGTCCCCCGAGGAGCACAGGTGTTCCACCGGTTCCAGACCGCAGTGTCCCGCGCCCGCCTTCAGCGTATCGGCAACATGCTTGGACACCGAGTCGCCGTGGGCTACGGATGCTTCGGTGACAGCCGACAGGCCACCCTGCGCGTGCTCGGAATTCGAGTCGCCGAGTTTGCCTTTGGTCAGCAGTACCGGCCGGATGCCCAGCTGCACGGCTTGCAAGGCAGCGCATAGGCCCGCCACGCCCGAGCCGATGATCACCAGCTTCTCTGGTGTTCGCTGCTCCTGGCTCATGGCTTGGCAGCCAGCATGCGCTCCAGGGCGATCTTTGCATCTGCCTGCTGTTCCTTCGGCACCGAGATCTGGTTGACCACACGTCCGGCAACCAGCTCTTCGAGCACCCAGGCAAGGTAGCCGGGGTGGATCCGGTACATGGTGGAACATGGGCAGATCACTGGATCAAGGCAGAAGATGTTGTGCTGCGGGTACTGGGCAGCCAAGCGGTTGACCATATTGATTTCGGTACCGATGGCAAAATCCGTCGGTTCGGTTGCGGCCGCAATGGCCTTTTGGATGTAGTCGGTGGAACCGGCTTCATCCGCGGCGTCGACAACTTCCATCGGGCACTCAGGATGCACGATAACGCGCACGCCCGGGAAGTCCTGGCGCGCCTTGGCGATCTGCGCCGGGTTGAAGCGCTTGTGCACGGAGCAGAAGCCGTGCCACAAGATGACCTTGGCATCGAGGAGCGTAGCAGCTTCGTTGCCACCCAGTTCCTTGCGCGGAGTCCACATTGGCATTTGCTCCAATGGAATGCCCATGGCCTTGGCGGTGTTGCGTCCGAGGTGCTGGTCCGGGAAGAACAGGACACGGCGTCCGCGCTCGAAAGCCCACTCCAAAACGGTTGCCGCGTTGGAAGAGGTGCAAACCAGTCCGCCGTTGCGACCGACAAATGCCTTGAGCTCGGCAGAGCAGTTCATGTAGGTCACGGGAATCACCGGCATCCGCCCGTCATCGGCTTCATCCGCGTAGAGCGCGGTGAGCTCTTCCCAGCACTGCTGCACGCTCGGGCCGTCGGCCATATCCGCCATCGAGCAGCCTGCCGCAAGATTCGGCAGGATTACCGCCTGGTCCTCGCGGCTGAGGATATCCGCGGTTTCGGCCATGAAGTGCACGCCGCAGAACACGATGGCTTCTGCCTTGTCGCGGGTCAGGGCCGCATTGGCCAGCTGGAAGGAGTCGCCTACGAAGTCCGCGTACTTCACCACTTCGTCGCGCTGGTAGAAGTGCCCGAGGATCACTGCCTTGTCCCCCAGGGTTTCCTTGGCAGCAATGATGCGAGCATCAAGCTCGGCGTCGCTGGCCTTGAGATATTCTTCCGGGATGGAACCCTGTACCGGGTAGCCTGCTGGCACCGAATCGCCTTGGGAGGCGCCGGGACCGTAGCCTGCCGGCGTGTCCCACGGGTTGGACGCCAGGTCGGTGGAGCAGGTGGAGTCCGGTGCCAGCAGATTGAGCCGAGCGATGTTCTGGGCTACCGAGGCATTGGCGTTGTCAGTGATTTGGGTGCTCATGGGTTCGTCCGTTTCTTACAGGATGACGGTAAATAAGTGTGGATGATGCTTGCTAGCCGTGCAGCGGGTCGACTTCCAATGGGTCCGGCCCATGGCCCACGTAGCGATAGAGCCGAGGAGGCCGGTGCTGTCCGCCAGCCAGATACTCATCGGTTTCCTCGATGGAAGCCGTGCTCTTGAGCGTGCGGCGGAAGTTCGCGGGATCCAGGCGCCGTCCGAGGATGGCCTCGTAGACTCCGCGCAGAGCCGCCAAGGTGAAGCGCTCTCCCAGCAGCCGATGCGCTATCTGCCCGTATTCGGTCTTGTTTCGCAGCCGCCACATGGCGTAGTCCAGGATCTTCCGGTGGTCAAAAGCCATCTGGGCAATCTGCGGATCATCGATATCGAACCAAGCCACGTTGTCGTCTTGGACCGTGGCGCCGACTTGGTCAGCGTTCAGCAGCGCAAAGTAGGCGATGGTGACCAGCCGGTGGGTTGGCGAGCGGTCGATGTCGCCGAAAGTGTAGAGCTGCTCCAGGTAGGAGGGGCGTAGACCTGTGGTCTCGGCCAAGTTGCGCCCGGCCGCTTGGCCGAGGGATTCGCGCGGATCAACTGGACCGCCCGGCAGCGCCCACATTCCGGCGTGGGGTTGGCGAACTCGACGGACCACGGGCAAGCAGAGTTTGTCAGGGCCGCCGTCCTTGCCTTCGCGGATTCCCAGGATCACCGTGGAAACCGCAAGAGCGGGTGGCAGGTTGCGGCGTTCTTCGACGTTCGCCCAGCCAGGTACGGATGACATTTTTTTCTTGCCTCGTTTTCAAAGCATTCGATTTCGTTAGAGTCATTGTGACATTAACACTCTTGGCACGCTAGCCCGGATCTTATTTCGCCGGTGGATAGCCTATGATCAATGGCATGACTTTGGATCTGAATCTTCGAGTGGTTCGCGCAAACGCTGAGGTGAAAAGCCCATCCGTGCTTTTCATCCATGGCTTCGCCTCATCCGGCGAATTTAATTGGGACCGCTCGCGTTGGCTGAAATATTTCACCGATGCGGGACGCGACGTCCTTCTGATTGACTTGCCCGGCCATGGAGAAGACCCTCGACGCAACGACGGCAGCTGGGCACCAAGCCAGATTCGCCAGGCGCTGGCGGCCATTGTGATGGATCTGGATGAAGGTCCAGTCGATGTCATCGGCTACTCGTTGGGTTCACGCCTCGCCTGGGAATTCGCCGCATTCAATCCAGACCTGGTGAATCACCTGGTCATCGGAGGTCCAGGGGCCGGCGATCCGCTGGCTGCCTTCGAATTGGATCAGGCCCGCGCCCATGTCGAGACGGGCGAAAAGATCCATGATGACTACACTGCCACCATCATGCAGATTGCCAAGGCCGAGCCGTCCAATGATCTCTCGGCGCTCTTTGAGCTGATCGAAGCCATCAAGTCCGAGCCGTATGACCCTGCCGCAAAGGTACCGTCAGTCCCGACCTTGCTGGTGGCTGGAGACCAAGATGATCTCGCCACGACCCTGCCTCACCTGCGTCGGTTGCTGAAGAATGCGGGGACACGCAATGAAGTGCTGTGGCTAGCAGGACGCAATCACGCCAACGCGGTTACCAGCCGCGAGTTCAAGGAAAAGGCGCTGGGGTTCTTGAATTCCTAGGCGTAATCCCACAACCAGTTGGCTGCCCTACGGATCTTTCCGTAGGGCAGTTTAGCTTTATATACTCCCGAATCAGATCGGACCAGCGCCGTAGTCCGAGACTACAGCGGCGTGTACATCAACAGGGTCAAGTCTGTGGCTTCGGTAGGAGTCAGGTTGTGCTGCTCGTAGCGGGTCAGCCCCAATTCAGGGTGCCGGAACACCCGTTCCCCCGTGCGGAACCCAGCAACGTCCCGTTCGTTCCAAATAGCGGCGAATTCCGGGGAAGCCGCCGAGACCCGGGCAACGATTCCGGTCTCTCCCGAAGGGCTGAGCCACCCACGCGTTTCAGCACGGAAGCTTCCGACGAAACCTCGGCTTTGCACTTCCCAGTCCGGCAGCATTTCGCGCAGCTGCGCGTCGGTGAACACCAGCCACAAGAGATTCCGGTCCTCGCTCTCCAGCGACTCCACCCGCGGATACAGCTCCGCGTAGGCCCGGTTCCATCCCAGGATGGTCCAGTCAGCCGAAAGCAGGAAGGCAGGGAACTGCAACGCATCCAGCAATCGCTGCAGGGCCGGGGTCATGCCGCCGTTGCCAATCGGTTCCAGCTCGCCGTGCCCAGCCAGCGAAAACAAGTACGAGGATTCCACCGGGGTCAGCCGGTACAAGCGTGCCAATGACTGCAAGACCTGGCGGGAGGGATTAATATCCCGGGCCTGCTCCAGCCAGGTGTACCAGGTAACAGAAACACCGGCCAAGGTGGCGACTTCCTCACGGCGCAAACCTCGCACCCGGCTGCGCCCGATCTCCGGCAGTCCGTGCGATGCCCTGTCAGCCCGGGCTCTGCGGTCCTTGAGGAAGGCCGCGAGCTCTTCTCTGCGTCTCTGGCTTGGATCCACTGGGCCCACCCCTCTGCATGGTAGTAGTACTACTAGTATCGTCACCGTCTGGGTTTGACGGCAAATATATGGTGAGATTCTAGGTATGACCACACTTCGTTCACACACTGTCACCCATGGCCGCAATATGGCCGGCGCTCGCGCACTGTTCCGCGCAGCCGGCGTGAACGGCGCCGACCTCGGGCGCAAGCCGATCATCGCGGTCTCCAACAGCTTCACCGAATTCGTTCCCGGACACACCCACCTGCAGCCGGTTGGCCGCATCGTGTCCGAGGCCATCGAGGCAGCCGGCGGCATTCCCCGCGAATTCAACACCATCGCGGTGGATGACGGCATCGCCATGGGCCACGGCGGCATGCTCTACTCCCTGCCGTCCCGCGACCTGATCGCGGACTCCGTGGAGTACATGGTCAACGCCCACTGCGCCGACGCGCTGATCTGCATCTCCAACTGCGACAAGATCACCCCCGGCATGCTCATGGCCGCACTGCGCCTGAACATCCCGACCGTCTTCGTCTCCGGCGGACCCATGGAATCGGGCCGTGCCACCCTGGTTGACGGCACCGTGCGCACCCTGGACCTGGTGGACGCCATCTCCGAGGCAGTGAACGAGAACGTCTCCGATGCCGACCTGCTGCGCATCGAAGAATCCGCCTGCCCTACCTGCGGCTCCTGCTCCGGCATGTTCACTGCCAACTCGATGAACTGCCTGACCGAGGCCATGGGCCTCTCGCTGCCAGGCAACGGCTCCACCTTGGCCACCCACACCGCGCGCAAGGACCTGTACCAGAACGCCGGCAAGCTGGTAGTCGATATCGCTAACCGCTACTACGGCGAAGACGACGAAACCGTGCTGCCCCGCAGCATCGCCACCAAGAAGGCCTTCGGCAACGCCATGGCACTGGATATCGCCATGGGCGGTTCCACCAACACCATCCTGCACCTGCTGGCCGCCGCCCGCGAGGCCGGCGTAGACTTCGGCCTGGACGAGATTGATGAAGTCTCCCGCCGCGTGCCATGCCTGGCCAAGGTGGCACCGAACGCTGCCGGCAACGGCACCATCTACTACATGGAAGATGTCCACCGCGCCGGCGGCATCCCTGCCATCCTAGGCGAATTGCGCCGTGGCGGCCTGCTGGATGAAACCGTGCACACCGTCCACTCGGCAACCCTGGGCGAATGGCTCGATAACTGGGATATCCGTGGCGGCAAGGCGACGCAGGAATCCTTCGACCTGTGGCACGCGGCCCCGGGCGGCAAGCGTTCCTCCACCGCATTCTCGCAGTCCGAGAAGTGGGCGGCACTGGACACCGATGACGCCGAAGGCTGCATCCACTCAGTAGAGAACGCCTACTCCAAGGACGGCGGCCTGGCCGTGCTGCGCGGCAACATCGCCGTGGACGGCGCAGTGGTTAAGACCGCTGGCGTCGACCCATCGATCTGGACCTTCTCCGGCCCGGCTGTGGTCTGCGAATCCCAGGACGAGGCAGTGGAGAAAATCCTGAACAAGCAGGTGAAAGAAGGCGACGTAGTGGTCATCCGCTACGAAGGACCGAGGGGCGGTCCCGGCATGCAGGAAATGCTCTACCCGACCTCGTTCCTCAAGGGCCGCGGCCTGGGCAAGTCCTGCGCGCTGATCACCGATGGCCGCTTCTCCGGCGGCACCTCGGGCCTGTCCATCGGCCACGTCTCCCCGGAGGCGGCCTCCGGCGGCCTGATCGCGCTGGTTGAAGATGGCGATACCATCTCCATCGACATCCCGACCCGCGAACTGACCCTGGACGTCTCCGACGAGGTCCTGGCCCAGCGCCGCGAGCGCCTGATCGCCACCACCGGCTACCACCCGAAGAACCGCGACCGCGTGGTCTCCCCCGCACTGCGCGCCTACGCCGCCATGGCGTTGTCCGCAGACAAGGGTGCGGTCCGCGACGTCGACAGCGTGGAACGCGCCATGCGCGAAGCCCATGAGCGCGAAGCTGCAGCCCAGAGCGCATCGCAGATCTAGCCTGAAGGCTTGAGCGCGGCAACAGGCCCGGACCTCCTATGAAGAAGGTCCGGGCCTGCTCTGTTAATTCTGCATTTGCCCGGCACGCCGAATGCCGGCCCTGCCCCGAAAGGCAGGACCGGCATCCAGCTGGCGCACGGACTATGGGTTCCGGCGACGGTACCGAAGCAGGATCAATGCTCCGGCGATAATCACCATCCCTGCAGCCCCTGCCAGCCACAACGTGCCCTGGTCAAGGCCGGTTGCTGCGAGCGGTGCTGGCGGGGCAGGTGGTGCTGCCGGCGCTGGCGGTGCCAGAGGAGCTGGCGGTGCCGGTGGCGCTGCCTGCGGAGCCTCGGAGCAAACTTCCACGTCCGCCGAATCCGAATTGTTCGAGTCCTCGCCGGATGCCTCCGGGATTATCGCGGTATTCGCCATCGTCCGGCACTTGCCGGCAATGCCGTCCAAGACCAGTTCGTATGTGAACTTCTTGCTCTGCTCTTCGGCCTTGACCTTGCCCAGTTCCCGTGGATTCTCGGGATTCGTGTAGTCATCGAAGACCGTCACCATCTCATCGGTGGCCGATGCCGCTTCGAACTCCAGCGGAGCATTGGCACTGACCGTCTGCGTGGTTCCTTCCACGTCGGTCCAGCTGGCGTTCACCGTGTTCTCTTGGCCGGTGTAGTCGGCCTCGGCAACCGGGGATTCGAAGGAGCAGCTGTACTTCACGGTCCGGGCCTCCCCGGCCAGGAGCATCAGCTTCCCATCCGCCAATCCTTCGATGGAGCAGGTGGCCCCTTCGATGGACAGCTTGTCTTCGAGGAGCACTTGCGTGTCCTTGAAGTCATGCGGGTTGGCCACGGTGATCTCACCGGTGACGGTGAAGTCCTGGTCTTCGTAGCCCTCCAGGTTTGCCTCGACCGTGTATTCGGCCGTGGCTTGCCCATCCGGTTCAACTTCGAACTTCGTTTCCCTCGCATCCTTGCGGATCGACCAGTCGTAGTCCCTGGCGTACTGGGCGTCGGCGCTCTTGGCGATCATCAGTCCGTGCTCGATGCACAGTTGCAGGTCCACCGAGGATTCGTCCTTGCCGTTGCCGTCCGTTTCCTCGTGCACTGCCGCGGTATTGATGTATACCGTGCAGGTACCCGCTTCGGCCTCCAATACCTGTTCGTATTCGAACTGCATTGGCGCTTGCGGGACATGGACTACCCCGAGCACCTTCGGTTCGGCCTCAGGATCCATCATGTCATCGGTGACCGTCACCGATTCGTCCGTGACTGCATCGATCGTGAAGTCGGTCGGTGCTTCGGCACGCACCTCGCGGTCATCGAAGGTGGCAATCACGGTGTTGACCGCTCCCTCGAAGGCATCCGTGGTGAGCCAGCTGGCCAGTTCGCATTCATACCGGGCCCCCAAGTTCTCCCCGGCATCGAGCACGACCTGCAATCCAGCTGCCGCTTCATCAGCGTCTTCCGCATCGATCCGGCAGCTGGTGCCAGCGGTATCGATCCGGTCTTCCAAGGTGGCGGTGATGGAACCGAACTCATTCGGGTTCTGCACCATCACTTCACCGGCCAGCCGCAAATTCTGCTCGGCGACTGCGGTGTTGCGAGCTTCCACCCAGTAGTGCGCGGTGAACGTGCCATCCTCATTCTGCGTGAGCTTGCTCTGGTCGATCCGCTTCTCTACCTCCCATTCGTAATCCAGGTCCACCAGCCCCTGTGCGGTCTTCTGCAGGCCCAGGGCCTTCTGGCCGCAGAGGGTCACGGTGGTCGAGTCCTCGGCCCCGGTCTGCTTGATCACCGCGGTGTTGGTGAACTCCGTGCAGGTGCCGGCCTTGGCCTGGTGGCGCAGGGTGTAGTCGAAGTCGATCGGGGTGTCTTCGGCATTCCAGATCGCTTCGCCCAGCACTACCGGCGACTCGGGGTTGGTCTTGTCATCGATGACGGTGACCTGCTTGTCGGTTTCGGCATCCAGCAGGTAGTCCACCGGCGCGGTGGCCGTGGCCATCGAGTCCTCGCCCCAGGTTGCCGTGACGGTGTTGCTGCCGCTGAGCTCATCCGGGGTGCCCGAGCAGCTGTAGGGCAGCTGCACCGTGGCGCCGACTCCGTCGCCGCCCACCGGGACCGCGACTTGCAGGCCCTCGGTTTGCGGATCGGCATCCTCGGCTTCGATGGTGCACGTCACCCCTTCGATGCTGATCTCGTCGGTGATGGTGGCCACCGTCGAGGCCGATGCGAAGCGGTTCGGATTCACCAGCACGATCATGCCGTGCACTTCATGCCCGGAATCCTCCGAGCCATCCGGAATGGCCGATACCGTGTAGGAGAAGTCGGCGGTGCCGTCTTCGGCAACGGTGACCTCGGTGCGGTCGGCCTTCTTCTCAAGATCCCAGAAGTAGGTCCGGTCGAAGCTGGCTTCGGCGTCCTTAGTGAGCATCAGGTCGAGCAGGCCGCACAGCTGCACGGTCGCGTCATCCCGCGGATCCTCACCCGCATCGATATCAACCCAGGCGGTGTTCGTGTAGCTCATGCATTCGCCGGCGGGAGCATCATGCTCCAGCTGGTATTCGATGAGCACCGGCGAATCGTCGATGTCCACGGTGCCAAGCAGCACCGGTTCCTCGGGATTCGTCTGGTCATCCCAGATCTCGACCTCGCGGTCGATTTCCGTGTCAAGGGCGAACTCGATCGGCACCTGCGTGCTCGATGCCCGGTCATCGCCCCAGCTGGCCGTCGCGGTGTTGGTGCCGCCGCTGTAGGAGCCGGGGTCGACTCCTGCCGAGACATCGCAGCTGTAGCCGACGGCGATCGTGCCGTTGGCCGGGATGCTCACCAGCGATTCCGAGGTGGTGCAGGTGATGCCCTCCAGATCGACCACGTCCTGGATGGTGGCATCAATACCCGTGTACTGGTTCGGGTTGGTGATGGTGATCTTCCCTTCCAGCACCCATCCCGAATCCTCGTGCCCGGTGTTCTCCACCTTCACCACGTAGTCCACCGGCTCGCTGGCCGCCGGGTCGGTGGTGATCTTCTCGTCCTGGCCTTCGGCCAGCGACTTCTCGATCTGCCACTGGTAGGTGCGGTCATACTGGGCGTCAACGGTCTTGCTGATTTCCAGGGCCGCCTCGCGGCAGGCCTCGGCGAGCGCATTGTCCGTCGCGGTGAAGCCGTCATCTCCGGTGAGCGTGGCAACGTTCTCGAAGACCTGGCAGGTGCCTGCCTCGTCCACGGTCCACGTCACAGAGTAGTCCCGGCTTTGCGGCCCATCGGAGACGTCCACGATCCATGGCGGATCGAACTCGTGGGCGCTGTCGGTGATGGTTGCCGTGTCATTCAGCGGCGTCTGGGTCCAGTCGGGTTCCGAGATCTCCACGGTATCCGAGTCCTGGCTGTTGACCGTGCTCAGCGCCGGGGCATCCCAATCCACGGTGGCGGTATTGCTGCCGTCGTAGTCAGGCTGGGATTCGAAGGTGCACGAGTAGGTCATCACCCATTCGGCCCCTGCCGGGATCACCGTCTGGAAGCCGGCTTGGTCGGCGGACATGTCCGCCACCGCATCGCCGCGCACCCCGGTGATCGTGCAGGCCACATCCCCGCCGACATCGGCGAAGTCCTGCACCGTAACCGGCGCGTCCTGCCAGTCGTTCGGGTTGCTGAGCGTGATTTCTCCGCTCATCGCCCAGTTGCCGTCCTCGTGGCCCTCGGGGGTCACGGTGATCCGGTAGTTCGCCGTGACCTCGCCGGTACTCGGGTTGGCTGCCAGCGGCTGGCCGGAGAGCAGTTCCTTGTCCAGCGACCAGAGGTAGGAGCGGTCGAAGGAGGTCACGACGTTCTTCGCGATATCAAGATCCGCGCCGGCGCACACCGTGGTGCTGGCCGAGTCCGTGTTCTCTTCACCCTCGCCGGTGGCCTCGTCGAGCACCGCGGTGTTGGTGTACTCGGTGCAGGTTCCGGCAACGCCCTGCAGTTCCAGGTCGTATTCGAAGGCCTTCGGCGATTCCTCGGCGGTGGCGGTGCCGAGCACCACTTCTTGGCCCTCGACGGTCTGGTCATCGGTGATGGCGACTTCGCCGTCGGTCAGCTTCGATTGCTCGAAGCCGAAGCCGACCTCCGTTTCGGCCTGGCGTTCCTGGCCCCAGCTCACCGTTGCGGTATTCGTGTACTGCGCGGTGATGTCGGTGTCCGTGGGCACCTGGCAGTCGTAGTCGAGCGTGATGCTTTCCCCGTCTGCCAGCACGACCTGGAAGCCGTCGGCATTCTCATCCGCGTCGGTGCCGCCGATGGTGCAGGTGGCTGACGGGATGGAGAGCACGTCGGCGACCGTGGCCGTCAGTTCCCCGACTTGCGTATTCGGGTTGCTGATGGTGATGGTTCCGGACACCTGCTTCGCGCTGTCCTGGGCTGCGCCGGCGGTGGCCACGACCGTGTAGTGCGCGGTGACCGTGCCGTCGCCGGCGACAGTGAACTCGGTCTGGTCCACCTGCTTCTCCAGCGACCAGTCGTAGTCGCGTTCGTAGCTGGCGTCCACGTCCTTCGTGATGACCAGATTCTTCTGGTCGCAGATGGACACGTCCTGCGAGTCCTCGATGTCCTCGCCGGTCAGATCCACCCAGGCGGTGTTCGTGAAGACCAGGCATTCATCGCGTGGCACTTCATAGGTGATCTGGTAGCTGAAGCTCTTTGGAGCGTCGGTGTAGTTCACCGTGCCCAGCAGTACCGGGTCGCCGGATGGATCAGCCTGGTCATCCCAGACGTCAACGGTTGCATCGGTGGTCTCATCGAGGGTGAATTCGATGGGCACCGGCTGGCTTTCAGCCTGCAGCCCATCGCCCCAGGTGACAATCGCCGTATTGGTGTGGCCGGTGTAGTCGGCCTCGGCAACGGCCGATGCATCGCAGGTGTAGTCCACGGTGATGGAGTCGCCGCGCGGCACCACTTGCTGCATGCCCGCCATGCCCGGATTCGAGTCCTCGGCCACGATGGTGCAGGCGGCCGAAAGGGTGTTCTCGTCGCTGATCGTCACTTCGAGATCTTCGAAGTCGTTGGGATTATTCACGGTAATGGAACCGGAAAGCTGCTGCCCGGAATCCTCATAGCCGGTGTTGTCCACCAGCAACGTGTAATCGACGGTAGCTGTTCCGTCTTCCTCGACCACGGCATCTGGCCGCTGGCCTTCGGCCAGCTGCTTGTCGATGCTCCACAGGTAGGTGCGGTCATAACTGGCCGTCACGTCCTTGGTAACGGTCAGGCCTGCCTGGCGGCATGCCTCGACCTCGGCGTCATCGCTCTTGACCAGCTGGTTGCTGCCGGTGATCGTGGCGGTGTTCATGAAGCTCTGGCACGTGCCTGCTTCGTCCACGGTCCAGGTGTATGAATAGGTCCTGGTCTGCGGGCCATCGGAGTAGCTGATGGTCCAGGCCGGATCGAATTCATGCAGCGGATCAGTGACGGTCACGGTCTCGTTCAGCGGTGTCTGCGTCCAGTCGTCCGCATCGACGTCAACCACCTTGGTGGCGCTGGATGATGCGGTGGACGCTTCGCTGGCTGACCAGGTGACCTCGGCGGTATTGCTGCCTTCATAGTTCGGCTGCGATTCAAAGGTGCAGCTGTAGGTGAAGGTCAGCGTTTCGGAGGCATCCAGAGTCGCCTGGAAGCCCGGAGCGGCCGGATCGGCATCCATCGTGTCCGGGTCGTCGACAATGCCGACGACCTGGCAGGTGGCTCCCCCGCCCACATCGACCTGGTCGGTGACGGTCACGTCAACCGATTGCCAGTCGTTGGGGTTGGTTACGGTGATGGTTCCGCTCATGGCCCAGTCGCTGTCCGTGTAGCTTTCGGGAGTGACAGTGACCGAGTACTCCGCGGTGATTTCGCCGGTTTCAGGATCCGCGGTGAACGGCTGCTCGCCTAGGGCATTCTTGACGATGCTCCATTCGTAGCTGCGGTTGAAGCTGGAGACGACCAGCTTCTCGATGCTCAGGTCCTGGCCGATGCAGATTTCCACCGTGGCATCATCGGTCAGTGTTTCCCCGTCATCCGTGGCGAGGCTGGCGATGTTCTTGTAGTCGGTGCATTGGCCGAGCACGCCATCCCATTCGATGGTGTAGGCGAAGGTCTTCGGACTGTCAGCTACCGTGACCGTGTTGCCGCCCTCGATGCCCGACAGGTCGAATTCGCTATCGGTGACAGTTACTTCGTCATCCCTCACCGTTGGCGAAACGTCCGCGAAGTCGTAGCCGGCCGAGGCGCTGGCCTGGCCATCGGTGCCGTAGTAGTCCTCCGCGTCCCAGGCTGCCGTGACCGTATTGGTGCCGGCGCTGCTGGCGCTGGTTCCCTCGGGCAGGTCGCATTCGTAAGTGAAGGACGTCTCGCCTGGCTGTATGGTCAGCGGGTTGGTGATCGGCGATCCGCCAGCGGAAATGACGCAGTTGGCGCCGTCGAGCTGGTCGACCAGGGAAACCCCTGTCATCGCCGTATCATTCGGGTTGTTCACGGTGATGGTGCCGGACAACTCGAAGTTGCTGTCCTGGGCCTCGCTGGCGGTGGCGACCACGTTGTAGTCGACCTCCACTCCGGTGGCCGTCGCCTCTACCGTGGCTTCCTGGCCTTCGGCCAGGGACTTGACCAGATCCCAGTCGTAGTCGCGGTCATAGGAAGCCTGGACATCCTTTTGGAGCGTGAGCTCCTCATAGGTGGTCTTCGTATTGGTGAAAGTACAAGTGACTTCATCATTGTCGACCAACTCGAAGGTGATGGACGTCCCGCTGCGAATTGCGGCGGCACCGGTGCAGGTGATATCAGACAGAGTCCATCCCGCTGGCAGGCTGTTCTCTGTAACGGTTACCGTGGATGGAGCTACGGTGTAGGTGACGCTGCTTGGCAGGTCCGCACCTGTATCTGAATCCGCGCTGTCATCGAGGTTGAATGACGTCGAGTCGCCGAAGCGGTCCTCAGCGAGCGTGAACGCGAAGTCCGTGCCGTCGGCAGGTACTGCGTCCTTGATGATGGTCACGAAGCCCGCTTGGACCGCACCTGCCTGAATCTGGTTGTCGCGTTGGCCAACGGACTTGCAATTCAGCGATGAAATCACGACGTGATACGGCGACCCGTTGATCGACGAAGCGCCAGTGCCCGGCCCGTGATCCAGTTCGGAGGCGATATGCGCATCGAAGAGCAGAGTGACGTCTGATTCTTCGCCTTCGGTTCCGTCGACCCACAGCGTGATATAGACGGTGTCGACGCGGTCATCCCCGCTCCCCTCGACAACGGTCCAGCCCGTGATCTCGGCCCCCATAGCGGATTGGTTGAGCAGATAGTCGTAGGCCCACTTGCCGGCCTGCTTGACCTGGTACTTGATGACCAGCTCATTCTCGCCTGCTGGCAGGGTCATCTCCACGCGCTGGTGCACGACGCCGCCTTCATAGAGGCCGTCGTGCACGTTGCCGTTGGCATAGTCCGGCATCTCGTCTGACTTCTGCATGAAGGTGTCGACCGAACCCTCGCCTGCGTTGTACTCGCAGGTTACCGGTTCGCCTGGCTCTAGGGCCGCGGCAGCAAGCGGCTCGCGGGCCGCTGCCGAAGACTCGGCAGACTCTTCCGATTCCGAAACTTCGGCCTTCGGCTGCGCAAGTTTCGGCGAAGCCGTGTCCTTCAGCTTCTTTTCCTGCTTGGGCGCCACCGATTCCACACGTTCGGATTTAGGTGCTGGTTTCGGGGTTTCCGCTGATTTTGGCTGGTCTGGCTTCTCAGATTCTGGTGCAGGTGCCGGGTCTGGCTCGGGTTCGGCTACTGCATCTTTGTCAAGAGCCGATGCCTTGGTACGATTTTCTGCTTCAGCAGCTGGCGATTCCTCCGCCGTGGTTGCCTCTGAAGATTCCTCAGCTTCGACCGCTGTTTCCTCTGTGGACTTCGTGTCCACGGCGGCTGCGGAGTCCTCCGCTTCAGTTGCCGACTGTGTGGCCGCGGTTTCTTCCCCAACAGAAGTTTCGGCGGCAACTGCCATGCCCGGAATGGTCATGACAAAACACAAGGAAATTGACGAAATTATCGCCAAAAATGGCTTTAAAGATCCTTTTAAAATAGTTTTGCGGCGCGAATTTGGCACAAAAGTGCCACGCCTTTGATGCCTAGACATTTCTCCCCCATACAAGAATGTCCAGAGTGGATCGCGCGGCGTGTAAGTGCGATCCACCCGAAAAAGAGCGAGCGGTAGTAAGGCTCTGACCTCAGATAATAAAAGCCTGGCCTAAGATGCAGCCACCCCATGTGGCTCAACTGCTCAGGATAAGTTCCCCAATGCATCTAAAGATGCGAAATGAATGCGAGTGTTTCAATTCGTCTTTAAATCCCCCAATTCAAGACAACGATATGCCGACATCCTACGCCGGGATCCAGATTTTTACCAGCAGTTAGAGGGAAATAATTTTGACACAGAATGAAGCAAATGATGCACTTCTTCCTCTGTGGAATAAACCGTCTTGTCATCCCCGCTATTCTCGATCCTGGCACTGTCCGAACACCGGAATCGCGCGGTCGGGACATCCAGATCGACCCCATTTAACGGTGCACGCCATACCGCGGGGCCACGTCTGGTTCCGCTGCGCGCAGGGCTCCCAGCGTCACCTGTTCCGTGATCCCTGCTGCGCCCGGAGGAAGGCTGGGAGTTCAGCGTGCCAATCGCCTTTGGAGGCCCCATGGCAATCGACGCCACGGCGCTCCGCACAGGGCGCCTCGCGCGCAACGAACTCAAATACACCCTTCGATCAGTAACTTGACTAGCGGGTCTGACTAGCAAAGTAAAAATACATCTCAATCTGATAAAGGTTACGCGTTTCTCTTGATTAGGCTTGGAGGTTGCAGTTGGCTCGGGTAATTTTTGTATGGTGAAAAGAGCAACTCTATGAGCCAACGCCGCGCGTTCCGCCGCGTTTTCCTTCCCGCTGCCTGGCTGGTCATCGGCGCCTTGATCGCCGTCAGCCTCGTGAGGCTCGCGTTTGCCGGCGGTACTTCCGCTGCCGACGACGACCTGTTCCCCACCGGAGAAATCCCGGCCGAGACCGTTTTTGCCGAAAAAGCAACGGTCGAGAACAAGCTGACCATCCCCGGAACCATCAGGCTCACCGAATCCAAAGAGCTGAACGCTCCCGTGGACGGCGTCGTCAACTGGGCCTTCGTCAAACCGGGTGACAATGTCTCCCTTGGCGACCGCATCTTCCAAGTCCGCACAGAGTCCCAGCCTGAAGTCGCTGAAGCCAGTGTCTCGGATACCGAGGGTTCCGAAGGCGAACAATTGACGGTGGAAGCTGCTCCCGTCCTGAAGTACCACGATGTCTACGCATCGGCCACCGGCAAGGTAGGCGCTTTCCAGATCGAGATTGGCGATGATGTCACCAAGGGCACGGGCCTCGGCTCCATCCAGCCGCAGGAATTCCTGGCGGCCGGTTCGATCGATCCGCTGGATCGCTACCGCCTGATGGACGAATCCCTCGAAGCAATGATCACTATTGACGGCGGGCCGGAGCCCTTCACGTGCAAGGATCTGTCTGTCGGGGACAGCGCGTCGAAGAAATCCAACGCCAGCACGCAGGACCAGGATATGGAATCGTCCATGGATCCAATGGCCACCGGCGAATCCCCGGAGAGCTCTTCAAGCAGCGAGATTTCTTGTGCTGTTCCAGCTGACGTCGTGGTCTTTGATGGGCTGAGCATGAACATGGAAATCGATGCTGGCACCGTTGAGGATGCAGTGACTGTACCGGTATCGGCAGTTCGCGGCATGGTTGGCCAGGGCGCGGTGTGGAAGCTGGATGAGAACGGCAAGGAAATCCGCACCGAAGTAGAGCTGGGCGTGACCGATGGAAAGATCATCGAGGTGGTTTCCGGGCTGAAGGACGAGACCGAAATCCTTCGGTTCGTCCCGGGATCCACCCCGGCGCCAGGTGAAATGATGCAGATGGAGCCCTACCCAGATGAGTGGTGAGCCATTGCTGAAGCTCGAGGACGTCACGCGCAGCGTCCGGCTGCCCGATGACAGCGAGCTGCATATCCTCAACGGGATTGATCTCACCGTATCCGAGGGAGACCACATAGCAATCGTCGGACGTTCGGGCACCGGGAAGTCCACGTTGCTGAACATTCTGGGCCTGCTTGATCGTCCGACCAGCGGCAGCCTGCTGTGGCGCGGCAAGGATGCCGCCCGGCTGAGCGCCAAGCAGGCTGCGCATGCCCGCGGCCGCGACCTCGGGTTCGTCTTCCAGCAGTTCAACCTCCTGCCCGGACGCACTGTGCTGGAGAATGTGATGGCTCCGCTGATGTACGCCAGCGGCCGCGATTTCTGGAATCGGCGCAAGCTGGCCACCGAGGCACTGGAACGCGTAGGACTGGGCGGACGCCTGGATTCCATGCCGCAGACCCTCTCGGGTGGCGAGCAGCAGCGCGTGGCGATTGCCCGCGCGCTGGTGCGGCGTCCTCGCGTGGTGCTCGCCGATGAGCCCACCGGCGCATTGGACGTCAGCACTGGACGTGCCGTCATGGACTTGCTGGATTCCGCCACGGTTGATTCGGGCGCGGCCCTGATCACCATCACGCACGACAGCAACGTGGCAGCCCTGGCGCGCGAGCAGTTCCGCCTCGATTCAGGGCGGCTGCATCCGCTCAGTGAGGTGGTGGTGCCTTGAACGCCCTTGCACGCCTGGCCACCGGATTTGCCGCAGCATTGCTGGAGGCATGGCAGGAACTGCGCATCCACAAATTGCGGGTGCTGCTCTCCTTGATCGGCGTGACCGTTGCCGTGGCATCGCTGACCACCGCCCTGGCCGGCGCCGGCATGGCCCGGCAGATGATGACCGAAACCCTTGAACGCGACGGCCGTCCCGCAATGATCACCACCTATGCCTTCGATGCACGCTCGGATGGGGGTCCGCAGGGCGATGATTCGGTGGCGCAGGCTTTCGAGAAGACCAGCGCGCGCTTCAAAATCGACTACACCACGATGATCGGCCGCAGCTACGACCAGCGGGTTGTATCCCAGGGCGTTGCCCTGGACGCGGAAACCCTGGTGGTCGAACCGGATTACGCCCCGATGCATCGGCTTGTCATGACCAAAGGGCGCTGGCTGGAATCCGAGGATGCGCAGAACCTCTCGCCAGCAGTGGTGGTTGACCAGAACATCATCAGGGAATTGGGGCTGGAAGGCCAGCAGCTGCCATTCACCGTCGACTTGGTGAGCAACGGCAACGCCGTCTCCGTCACGGTCATCGGCACGTCCAGCTCCCGATCCTTCGGGATGTCCGGCCAGCTGTGGATGCTGCCGGCCACCTATGAGCACTGGTTTTCGGAGCGCGCCCCGCTGAATGAGGTGTCCTACAAGATGTGGGTGCCTATCGAGGGATCCGAGGAGCTGGCCATGCACTTTGGCCAGCAGATGCAGGCCGAGCTTCCGGGCTTCACCGTCGATTCCCATCGCGAGGATTACCTGATGTGGGGTGCTGATGAAAGCCTGAAGCAGTTGGCATTGGTGGTTTCCGGCATTGCTATGATCATCTTGCTGCTTGGTTCGCTGAGCCTGCTGAATGTTTCCATGGTGACCATGAAGCAACGCATCCGCGAAGTTGGCATCCGTCGCAGCTTCGGCGCCACCACCGGCCGGGTTTTCTTCTCGGTCATGATGGAGAGCGTGGTAGCCACCGCGGTGGCCGGCGGCCTGGGCGTGCTGATCTCGGTAGCCCTGGTTTCCAATGAGAGCCTGCTGAACATGGTGCTCGCTACCGAGCTGGACCAGATGCCGCCCTTCCCGCTCGATGCCGCACTGCTGGGCATGGGAGTCTCCGTAGCGGTGGGTGCCCTCACCGGCGTGCTCCCAGCGCTGGTGGCAGCACGTGTGAAGATCGTGGATGCCATTCGCGTCTAGGCCACGGTCTGCACTGCCAGTTGAGTAACTGAATAGCACGAAGCGTTGGCCGGGGAATTCTCTCCGGCCAACGCCGTTTTTAACGCGGCTTTCAACCTTTAAGGGTCCCTATCGGAATACCGGATCCGCCGGTCCCCGGCCTCCGAAAGGCATTCCTGTCGGCAATTGTGCGCTATCGTACATTCAATCTGATTCCCAGATTTCGGCAATTCTGGAAAACTTTCGACTGCGCCAAATTTCCTGTAATTCCGCGGATTTTCCGCCCTGCCTCGCGGGCGTTTCGAAAGATTCCCGCTTTCCGCTTGACACCGTCTGAGATTGGGAGCACACTGATCGTATACGATTTGATGTACGAGATGATGTTCGACGAAAGCAGGCCGATCAACGGTGAGCAATATTGTCCCAGTAACCGAAGAGACCTTCGCGCAGGCAGGCAAGATCCTGGCCGTACACCTGAGCTACTCCTCGCGTGCGGCGCAGCGTGGACGCACCCCGAAGTTCCCCAGCTACTTCATGAAGGCCACCAGCTCGCTGGCCGCCAGCGGTTCCACCGTGGAACGCCCTGCCGGCACCGAGCTGCTCGCCTTCGAGGGCGAAATCGCACTGATCATCGGCAAGGCCGCCCGCCGCGTCTCGGTTGAGGACGCCTGGAGCTACGTCGGACAGGTCACCGCGTCGAACGACCTGGGCGTGCACGACATGAAGTACGCGGACAAGGGCTCGAACATCCGCTCGAAGTCCGGCGACGGCTACACCCCGGTCGGCCCCAACGCGCTGGATGCTTCCACCCTGGATCCTGCCAAGCTCCGCGTGCAGACCTGGGTCAACGGCCAGCTCGCCCAGGATGCCGACACCTCCGAACTGCTCTTCTCCCTCGCCACCATCGTGGCCGACCTGTCCCAGCAGATGACCCTGCAGCCAGGCGATATCATCCTCACCGGCACCCCTGCCGGCTCCACCGTCTTCTTCCCGGGCGATGTCGTCGAGGTCGAGGTCACCGATCTGGTTTCCGGCGCATCCACCGGCAAGCTGAAGACCACCGCCATCGAGGGCACCGAAGCCTTCGCCGCGTTCGGCAACCAGCCAATGGTCACCGACAAGGACAAGGAAGACGCCTACGGCGATCGCGAGAGCGCCGGCATGGAACCCCTGATTACCGGCAAGTCGGTGCTGACCGACAAGGTCCGCGAGCAGCTGGCCTCGGTCGCCACCGCCACCCTGTCCGCCACCCTGCGCAAGCGCGGGTTGAACAACGTGAACATCGAGGTTCCCGGTGCCACCAAGGGCATGCAGCGCGTGATCGGCACCGCCCGCACCCTGCGCTACATCCCAAACCGCGAGGACCTGTTCAAGGCCCACGGCGGCGGCTACAACATGCAGAAGCAGTCCATCGACTCGCTCAAGGACGGCGAAATCCTGGTCATGGAAGCCCGCGGCGAGACGGGTTCGGCCACCCTGGGCGACATCCTGGCACTGCGTTCCCAGCAGCTCGGTGCCGCTGGCATCATCTCCGATGGCGGCGTGCGCGACCTGGACGCGGTATCCAACCTGGATATACCGGTCTTTTACAACGGCGCCCACCCGGCAGTGCTCGGCCGCAAGCACGTGGCCTGGGACAAGGACATCACCGTGGCCTGCGGCGGCGTGTCCGTGCAGCCGGGCGACGTGATCGTGGCAGACTCCGATGGCATCGTGGTCATCCCGCCAGCCATGGTGGCCGAAGTGGCCGCCGAGGCAGCGGTGACCGAGTCCAATGACGAATTTATCTTCGCCATGGTCAAGCGAGGCCACGGCATCGAGGGCCTGTTCCCGATGAACGCCGAGTGGAAGGCCAAGTACAACGCCTGGAAGGACGCAGGCAGCCCGGATCTGGACTCATGGTCGCTGTAATGACCGCATCCAAGTCCGAGGCAGCCTACCAGCTGGTTTCCGAGCGCATCGTCAACGGGGCATACTCCCCCGGCTACCGGCTGGTGCTGGGCACCATCGCCGATGAGCTGGGCTGCTCCGTGGTCCCGGTGCGCGAGGCGATCCGCCGGCTGGAGGCCGAAGGGCTGGTCCACTTCACCCGAAACGTCGGGGCGACGGTGGCCCACGTGGATTCCACGCTCTACCTGCACACCATGCAAACGCTGATGATCATCGAGCCGGCCGCCACCGCGCTGGCCGCCGATGCCATGGACGCCAAGTGGCTGGCCAAGGCGCGGGCGCTGAACGAGAGTATGCGCCAATGCCTGGAGGATTTCGACCCGGTGTCCTTCACGCGAATGAACACCGAATTCCACCAGCTGCTCTACGGCCAGTGCCCCAACCCGCACATCCTGGACCTGGTCCAGCGCGGATGGCGGCGGCTGGCGGCGATGCGTGCGAGCTCCTTCACGCACATCCCGAACCGGGCCCGCGCCTCGGTTGAGGAACACGAGAAGCTGCTGGATCTGATTGCCGATCACGCCACCCCGGCGCAGATCGAGGCCGCGGCGCGCGTGCACCGCGCCCGCACCCTGAACGCCTACCTCAAGGCCGCCGGCATGGCACCGAGCGCCATCTAGCCGGCAGCCCCTGCCCTACCCATAGTTTTGCCCAAATCCATCCGGTGAAAACACCGGGACAATGCACGAAAGGAACTGCCATGAGCAAGCACTTCGTACCGGAAAATCTCCCAACCCACCTGCAGCACTACATCAACGGCGAATTCGTTGACTCCATCGGCGGAGCAACCTTCGACGTGCAGGAACCGGTCACCAACACCAACTACGCCACCGTCGCCTCGGCACAGCCAGAGGACGTGGACCTGGCCGTCGCCGCCGCAAGCAAGGCATTCAAGGAAGGCCCATGGTCCAAGATGCTGCCGCGCGAGCGTTCCCGCGTGCTGCACAAGATCGCCGACATCGTCGAGTCCCGCGATGAGGAGCTCTCGTTGCTGGAGTCCTACGACTCAGGCCTGCCGATCACCCAGGCCAAGGGCCAGGCACGCCGCGCCGCCGAGAACTTCCGCTTCTTCGCCGACCTGATCGTCGCCCAGGTGGACAACACCTTCCGCGTCCCGGGCCGCCAGATGAACTACGTGAACCGCAAGCCGATCGGCGTCGCCGCACTGATCACCCCATGGAACGTCCCGTTCATGCAGGAATCCTGGAAGCTGGCCCCGGCCATCGCCACCGGCAACTCCGTGGTCCTGAAGCCTGCCAGCTACACCCCGCTGTCCGCCACCCTGTGGCCAGAGATCTTCCGCGAAGCCGGCCTGCCAGAGGGCGTCTTCAACCTGATCTTCGGCTCCGGCGGCGTGGCCGGCGACTACCTGGTCAAGCACCCGGACGTCCCGCTGGTCTCCTTCACGGGCGACTCCTCCACCGGCGCCACCATCTCCACCGCGGCCGCACCGTTCTTCAAGGGCCTGTCCCTGGAGCTGGGCGGCAAGTCCCCGGCCGTCGTCTTCGCCGACGCCGACCTGGAAGCCGCATTGGACGCCACCGTCTTCGGCGTGTTCTCGCTGAACGGCGAGCGTTGCACCGCCGGTTCCCGCGTCCTGGTCCAGCGCGACATCTACGATGATTTCGTTGCCAAGTTTGCCGAGCGCGCCAAGAACATCCGCGTCGGCCTGCCGAGCGACCCGAAGACCGAGGTCGGCTCGCTGGTCCACCCGAACCACTTCGACAAGGTCATGAGCTACATCGAGATCGGCAAGAACGAAGGCCGGCTGCTGGCCGGCGGCGGCCGCGCCGAAGGCTTCGAGAATGAGGGCAACTACGTCGCCCCGACCGTGTTCGCCGATGTCGCACCGGATGCGCAGATCTTCCAGGACGAGATCTTCGGCCCGGTGGTTGCCATCACCCCGTTCGACACCGACGAGGAAGCCCTGGAGCTGGCCAACAACACCAAGTACGGCCTGGCCGCCTACGTGTGGACCTCGAACCTGAAGCGCGCGCACAACTTCGCGCACCAGATCGACTCGGGCATGGTGTGGCTGAACTCGAACAACGTCCGCGACCTGCGCACCCCATTCGGCGGCGTGAAGGCGTCGGGCCTGGGCCGCGAGGGCGGCTACCGCTCGGTGGACTTCTACACCACCCAGCAGTCCATCCAGATCACCCTGAACGAAGCGCACTCCCCGAAGTTCGGCGTCTAGGAAGCACCAGCTTCCCACCACTAAATTTTTTTGCTTGCAAAGGAGCACATCATGAGCAAAGAGATCGCAAACCCGATCCCAACCCCTTCGGTGCCAGCGCCGGATATCCTGCGCTGCGCCTACGCCGAACTGGTCGTCACCGACCTTGAGCGCTCGCGCAACTTCTACGTCGACGTGCTGGGCCTGCACGTGTCCTACGAGGACGAGAACCAGATCTACCTGCGTTCCTTCGAGGAATTCATCCACCACAACCTGGTGCTGACCAAGGGCCCAGTGGCCGCGCTGAAGGTGATGGCCTTCCGCGTGCGTTCCACCGAAGACGTGGACAAGGCCGAGGCCTACTACAAGGAACTGGGCTGCCGCACCGAGCGCCGCAAGGAAGGCTTCGTCAAGGGCATCGGCGATGCAGTGCGCGTCGAGGATCCACTGGGCTTCCCCTACGAGTTCTTCTTCGAGACCACCCACGTCGAGCGCCTGCACATGCGCTACGACCTGTACTCGGCCGGCGAGCTGGTCCGCCTGGACCACTTCAACCAGGTGACCCCGGACGTGCCACGCGGCCGCAAGTACCTGGAGGACCTGGGCTTCCGCGTCACCGAGGACATCCAGGACGACGAAGGCACCACCTACGCAGCCTGGATGCACCGCAAGGGCACCGTGCACGACACCGCCCTGACCGGCGGCAACGGCCCGCGCCTGCACCACGTAGCCTTCTCCACCCACGAGAAGCACAACATCATCCAGATCTGCGACAAGATGGGCGCACTGCGCATCTCGGACCGCATCGAGCGCGGCCCAGGCCGCCACGGCGTGTCCAACGCGTTCTACCTGTACATCCTGGACCCGGATGACCACCGCATCGAGATCTACACCCAGGACTACTACACCGGCGATCCGGACAACCCGACCATCACCTGGAACGTGCACGACAACCAGCGCCGCGACTGGTGGGGCAACCCGGTTGTGCCTTCGTGGTACACCGAAGCCTCCAAAGTCCTGGACCTGGATGGCAACGTGCAGGAAATCGTCGAGCGCACCGACGACTCCGAACTGGAAGTCACGATCGGCGCCGACGGCTTCTCCTACACCCGTGCCGGTGACGAGGACGGCTCGTACCACGGCCAGGCATCCAAGGGCTTCAAGCTGGGCAACCAGCTCTAAGCCAGGCAAGCTCCCCTAGACCTGGAGCTTGGCAGCTTCCCTGAGCTGCAGCACAAGAATCCCGGGGCATCAGCGACTTTCTTCGCCGATGCCCCGGGATTCTTCTTTTTCTGGTTTCGTTCTTCCAAGGAATTCAGACCCGGGCAACGCGCCGTTCGTGCACCGCCTTGCGCCAGCCATCGGCGATGTCCCAACCGACCCCGATGGCGATCCCGAACCCGAGCAGCACCGCCAGGATCCGGAAGACTCCCCCGTTGCCTGCGGCATCCGCGTTCCCGGAAGCGAATTCCTTGCCTCCGGCCTGGGCGATGAACGAGAGGAACTCGGGGTTCACCAGCTCGCCGCCCAGCAGCAGGGCCAGCACCCAGGCCGCGAAGAGCAGGGCAAGCACGGTGTTCAGCGCTGCCAGCGCGGTAGTCCAGCGGCGCTGGGCATAAAGCGCGAAAGCGAAGACTGCTTCAAGCACCATCAGGCCGAACAGCGCGCCGATCCACCACGGCCACAGTCCCGGATTGAGGATCGCGATCGGCTCGCCTTCGGTCGGGAAGAATCCGCGCACCGCATCCCACACCACCGCCACGGCTGCGATGGCCAGGAACACCAGCGAGGCGATCAGCTCGCTGCGTCCGGCGCCATCCTCCTGGACCTCAGGCAGCTGGTCGACATCCCACTTCATGCCGGTGTCCGCGCCGGTGCGCTCGAGCACGACGAAGACCAGCGTGGTCCAGAAGACCAGATGCACGGCCACCTGCAGCCCGATGGCCAGCGCCTGGACGAGGCTCTCGCCGACCTCAGCTCCGGAGAGCAGCTGGCCCAGCAGCACCACGCCGACCACGCAGACCGGTACGATCCACAACAGCAGCTTCAGCAGCCGCCACCAGGTCAGGTAGTACTTCGGGCCGATCAGGTGCAGCGGCCGGTCCGCGTAGCCCGCGGCAAGCAGGCCGGGATCGCCCAGCTCGGACAGAACTTCGCGTTCAGCCTCGTCCGCGGCCTCACCCTGGTCCGTGCGCGCCTCGATCGCGTCGGCAATCAAGGCTTCGAGCTCGGCGCGGACGTCGTCCTGCAGTTCGGGTTTCAGGCTCCGGATGGTGGCCGAGATGTAGCGTTCGGTCAAGGTGGCAGTCATGTCAGTGCTCCTCTTTGGTGAGCGAGGCGATCGCCGTGGTCAGGGATCGCCATTCGGTAGTCAACGCGTCAGCGAGACGGATGCCGTCGAGCGAGGTCCGGTAGAACTTGCGTGGCCGCGCCTCCTCGGTGTTCCACTCGCTGGTGAGGTACCCCTGCTTCTCCAAACGACGCAGCAGCGGATACAGGGTGTTGGCGTCAGTGGAGAAACCATGATCGCCAAGCTGCTCCAGCAGGTTGTAGCCATACCCGGCGCCGCGCAGCAGCTGCAGGCAGGCCAGTACTACGGTGCCGCGTCGCAGCTCTTGCAGCTGGGTGTCGAACTCTTCCATGTCGACTACATTACTGTGCGCCACACACTACAGTCAATAACACATTAGTGGATTCTGTGGAACGACGTGTTCAGTGTCGTAGCCTGGCAGGCCAAATCCTGCCAACCCGCCTCCCGCCACGCATAAGCTGTAAATCAGCAACAGCCGATCAGTGAGGCGGAACATGGACGAGCAAAAATCGCTAGTTGAATTGGCCAAGGCGACTGCTGTCCGCGCCCACGAAGGCCAGGTCGATAAGCTTGGCGCTGCGCAAATCGGGCATCCGGCACGAGTGGCCGGCCATGCCCGCGCTCTTGGCGGTTCACCGGAGGCCATCGCGACCGCGTGGCTGCATGACGTGATCGAGGATTGCGAGGTGAGCGCGGAGGATCTGCGCAGCTCAGGCATTCCCGAAACAGTCATCGAGGCGGTCCAGTTGCTGAGCAAGCGCCCAGGGCAGAGCCTGGAAGAATACTGTGTCGATGTGCGTGGAAACGCACTGGCCTTGCTGGTCAAGCAAGCGGATCTGGCCGACAACACCGACCCTGAACGCACCAGCCAACTGGACCCGGTTACCCGGCAGCGGCTGGCCGAGAAATACCGGCGCACCAGGACACTTCTCGGCCTCCAGCAGCAGCCGGGGCCCTAAGGATCGCGTGGAACCCCAAATACTGCAGCTCCAGTGTCGGCCCGCGATGCCCCTTGCGTCGACTTTGCAGACTGTCGACTCAAGCACCTGATCACCGCACGGGACATTAAATGCTGGATGTTTCCACCGATGCCCTTGCAATCGAGCGCCATTGGGCAAGACTGGAACCATGGCTCCAGGTAGAAGCACAGTGTTCGAAAACCGCAGCCATGCCGGCGCCGCGCTGGGCATGAAGCTGTCCACTCTGCTGCCCGCCGGAGAATACACGGTGCTGGGCCTGCTGCGCGGCGGGGTGCCCATTGCCTACGAAGTCGCCACGGCGCTCGGCGCCGACCTGGGCCCCGTGGCGGTGCGCAAGCTCGGGGTGCCCAGCAATCCAGAGCTGGCATTCGGCGCCATTGCCCGGTATGGGTCCAGCAGCTCCCACCATATCAACGAGGCCATTTATCGCCGGGCGCTGCAGTATTTCGGAAAGGACGAACTCGAATCCCTGGAACGCGGAACCGGCGCCGACCTGCTGGCCCTCACCGACAGGTTCAAGGACTACTGCCCGGACCTCTCCGGGCGCGACTTGCTGCTCTGCGATGACGGAATGGCCACGGGCGCGACGATGAAGGCCGCGCTGGATATCGTACAGGAGTTCTCCCCTGCGTCCGTCATGCTGGCAGTACCGGTGGCTTCCCCCGAAACAGTTGCTGAATTGGCGCCCCACGTCAATGGCATCTGCGAACTTCTCACCCCGGATAATTTCACTGCCGTCGGAGCGTTCTACGAGGATTTCGGCCAAGTCAGCCAGGACCAAGTACTGGAGTTGCTTCGCTCGAAGCCGTGAAGATCGAGTACCGCGCAGTCAAGGGCCGGCGTTGAGGATTCCAGCATGAGTCCCCACTCCGCGCCGCGACTGCCGATCGCCGAGCAGGAGGTTGGCCAGCCACCGGCTTTCGACTAGGCCAGCGACCGTTCTGCCGAGCTCACCCAAGCTGGCTACGGCGATCCAAGACCGGGCACCATGAAGCAAGGGCCAGCACCGTGCCGATCGCGCTGATCCCGACCAGAACCACGGCGACGCCCCACAAGCCAATTGACGCGCCGAGGACACCGGCCACCGGGTAGGTCAGCAAGAAGCAGGCATGGGACAAGGAAAATTGCGCGGCGAAAACCCCCGGGCGCGTCTGCTCTGTACTATTGCGGCGCAATAGCCTGGACGAGGGCGTGAGGATGCTTGCAGTCGCCGCACCCAAAGCCACCCATAAGCCAAGAAGCCCGGCCCATTGCCCGGCTCCCTGTGCCCAGCCGATGACCGTAGCACCAATGAGCAGCAGCAGCGGCATCATTACGGCGCCGGCGAGCATCACAGTGCTGTCCTCGAATCGCTCCAGCAACCCGGGCATGCCCAGTGCCACCGCCATCGAACCTGCACCATAGGCTCCGAGCAGCAAGGCAACATCCACCTGCGAACGGCCCAGCTCCCCCTTCACCAGCACCACCGTGTTGACGATGACCATGGCGGAGACCGCGGCAACGACCAGATTCAGTGCCATCAGGCTGCGCAGTTCGCGTGCCGTCCAGAACGCCCGGGTTCCGCCGGTGAGGCGATGGAAGAACTGCATCCTCTGCGGCGGCGGGATTAGCGGGAACCGGGTCGCGGCAACAAGCAGAGCCGATGCGGCAAAGCCGATCACGGTCCCGGCAAAGAGATTGTGGTAGCTGGTGACGGTCAGCAGCGCGGCCGCCAGCATCGGGCTGGCCAAGGACTCCATGTCGTAAGCCAGCCGCGCGAGCGACAAGGCCCTGGTGTAGTCGCGCTCATCGGGCAGGATGGAGGGAATGACCGCCTGGAAAACGGGGGTAAAGGTCGCCGAGGCCGATTGCAGCACGAAGATCAGCACATAGATCTGCCACGCTTCATTGGCGAATGGAAGGCAGAGCGCCACCAGTCCACGAATGACATTGGACCCGACAAGCACCGGTTTGCGCGGAATATGGGACACCAGGGCGTTGACCAATGGTGCAACCGCCACATAGGCGACCATCTTGACGGTCAAGGCCAATCCGAGCACTAGTCCCGCATCGCTGCCGGCAATATCGAAAGCCAGCAGGCCCAGCGCTACGGTAAGCAGGCCCGTGCCGAGCAGCGCGATCATCTGCGCGCCGAAGAGCTTGGCATACGCCTGGTCCCTGAGAACTGAAAGCATCTTGGCCGCCCCCGTCTTCTTTAGTCCTAGGTGTTCGGGGCTTCGTGATGCAACGGCAACTGGCCGTTGGAGACAGAATGCTCCGCCTGCTTGATCGCTTCGCTGACCAGGCGCGCCGGATGGTCATCGGCAAGGCTGTAGAGAACCTTGGTTCCGTCCTGGCGCGTGGTCACCATGCGCGCCATGCGCAAGCGAGCCAGGTGCTGGGAAACCCCCGAAGGGCTCTTCTCGACGAGCTCTGCGAGCGCATTGACCGAAAGCTCTCCGGCACGGCGCAGATGCAGCACAATCCGGATCCGCGTGGCTTCGGAAAGCAGTCCGAAGACTTCCGCGGCCAGCTCCACGAAATCCGAGGAGGGATCCGGAGCATAAATCTTATTATCTGCATGCATGCTAATAGACTAATGCTTTTCCCTGTCACTGCCTAGAGCACACCGGAAGTATTCAGCCTTCGACTCGAACTAGAATTGGAACCATGACTGCAACGCTCGTGGCCAAGGACCTTGCCGGTGGCCACGCCCACCGAACCCTCTTCTCGAATCTGAACTTTACCGCCTCGCCCGGTGATGTCTATGGCGTGGTGGGCGCCAACGGCGCCGGCAAATCCACGTTGCTGTCGCTACTAGCCGGGGCCGCAACCCCGCAGGCCGGAACCGTGAGCACTGCCCCGGATTCCGCGTTCGTCGGCTGGATGCCGCAGGAGCACGAGCGCATTCCAGGTGAAACCATTGCCGCGTACTTGGCCCGCCGGACCGGTTGCGCCGCGGCCACCACCGCCATGGAGACGACCGCCGAAGAACTGGGCAGCGGCAAGCCAGGCGCAGATGATGCCTACAGCGCCGCCTTCGATCACTGGATGGCCTCTGGCGCCATGGATCTTGAAGACCGCATCCCCGAGGTGCTGGCCAAGCTCGGCTTCACCCTCCCGGTTGATACCGAGATGACTGCCCTGTCCGGCGGCCAAGTTGCCCGCGTTGCCCTGGCGGCCTTGCTGCTCTCCCGCTTCGATGCGGTATTGCTCGATGAGCCGACCAACGATCTTGATCTTGAAGGCCTGGAGCATCTGGAGGACTTCATCAAGTCCCTGCGCGCACCGGTGATCCTAGTGTCGCATGACCGCGAGTTCCTCGCCCGTTGCACCACCGGCATCATCGAACTGGACTTGGCCCAGAATCAGGTAGCCACTTATGAAGGCGGCTACGACGCGTATCTCGCCGAACGGGCCGTCAAGCGGACGCACGCGCGTGAAGCCTACGAGCAGTTCGAAAGCCAGAAGGCGAATCTCGTCTCCCGTGCTCGCACCCAGCGCGAGTGGTCCTCGCAAGGGGTGCGCAATGCCATGCGCAAGGCGCCGGACAACGACAAGATCCGCCGACGTGCCAACACCGAATCCTCGGAGAAACAGGCAGCCAAGGTGCGCCAAATGGAATCGCGCATCGCCCGTCTTGAGGAAGTGGCCGAACCGCGCAAGGAATGGGTTCTGCAGTTCTCCATCGCGTCGGCCCCGCGCGGATCCTCGGTGATGTGCACGCTCAACGAAGCCTCGGTGTCCCACGGCGATTACACGTTCGGGCCGGTGTCGGTTCAGGTCAATGCCGGGGACCGGATTGGCATCACGGGCCCAAATGGAGCAGGCAAGTCGACCTTGCTGAACCTGCTGCTGGGCAAGCTGGCTCCGCACTGCGGCACCGCTTCCCTGGGCAGCTCGGTGAGCATCGGCGAAATCGACCAGGCGCGCACCCAGCTTCCCGATGATCTGCCGTTGGGCGAAGCCTTCGAAAAGGAAGTTCCCGAGTACTCCGCTGCCGAGGTCCGCACCCTGCTGGCCAAGTTCGGCTTGAAGGCAGACCAGTCCTCTGCATTGGTCGATTCGCTGTCTCCCGGCGAGCGCACCCGCGCATCGATGGCATTGCTCCAGGCCCGTGGGGTGAACCTGCTGGTGCTCGACGAGCCGACCAATCACCTCGACGTGCCGGCCATCGAACAGCTCGAAGAAGCACTGGAAGCATACACTGGAGCGTTGCTGCTGGTCACCCATGATCGCCGGCTGCTGAAAAATGTCCGCCTGTCCGCCCACTGGGAAGTTGCAGAAGGGCAACTAACTGCCCATTTCTAGGGTCTGGCTTGGGCACGTCTTACATAGGCAATTTCACAGCAATCCAACGTAGGATTGCCATCATGGGAGCCGAGTTTTTCAGTTCTTTCGACTGCGAGGTCGACGCCTAGTACCCAAGGATGTTTTCTTGAGAAGCACTGCAACACTCCATTCCCAAGGGCCTACACTCAAGCCGGGCGACCCCAAGAGCTTCTTCCACGTCAAGAAGCTGGTCACCGAAGCCGGATTGATTGGCCGCCGACGCGGGCACTATCTCGGCCTAGGCATCGTGCTGACGGTGCTGCTGGCTGGCACCATTGCCGGATTCATCCTCCTTGGCGACAGCTGGTTCCAGTTGCTGATGGCAGGGGCCTTGGGCCTGCTGCTCACCCAGTTCGCTTTCCTGGCGCATGAGGCGGCACACCGCCAGATCCTCGCCTCGCACAAGCGCAATGACAAGCTGGGCCAGTTCCTGGCCAATATCGTCGTGGGCATCAGCTACCAGTGGTGGATGAACAAGCACAACAAGCATCATGCGACGCCCAATACCGTGGGCAAGGATCCTGATATCGAGTGGGACACCATTTCCTTTCAGACCGAGGATGCCAAGCGCCAGCGCGGGTTGCTCAAGTGGATCACCAACCGCCAGGGCTACCTGTTCTTCCCGCTGCTCACCCTTGAGGGCTTGAATTTGCACATGCACTCGATCAAGTACCTGTTCAAGGCCGAGCGGGTCAAGAACCGCAAGCGCGAAATGACCGGCGTTTCACTGCGCATCGGAATCTACCTGGCCATCGTCTTCTACTTCCTGCCAGTAGGCATGGCTTTCGCCTTCCTGGGCGTGCAGCTGGCAGTTTTCGGCATCTACATGGGTGCATCCTTTGCCCCGAACCACAAGGGCATGCCGATGATTCCCCAGGACGCCCGCATCGACTTCTTCTCCCGGCAAGTACTGACCGGACGCAACGTCATGGCCAAGTCCAGCTGGGGAAACCGCGTGCTATCCCACGTTTACGGCGGATTGAACTACCAGGTGGAGCACCACCTGTTCCCATCCATGCCGCGCGCCAACCTGGCCGGCGTCTCGCGCATCGTGCGCCAGTACTGCGAAGAGCATCAGGTGCCCTACACCGTGGCCAGTGTTCGCGAATCCTACGCACAGGTGATCACCTACCTGAACAAGGTAGGGCTATCGGCCCGGGATCCTTTCGAGTGCCCGATGATCTCCGGTTACCGCGTTAGCGCATAGCGTCTGCGCCAGGCGCATGAGCTAGGAATTGCTGCCACCATAGGCAAGGGTTCCCAGCTCTTCGCCGTTGGCGTCAAGAACAAGCATCTTGTTGCCCTCCTCCAGCTTGGCGGTGGCGGCACGCGAAAGCCAGTCATCCACGCCTTCGCAGTACATCTTGGTCGAAGCCAACGCGCCGAATTCCAGCTCTTCGGATCCGCTCCATGTGCCGTTAATGCGGTTGCAGCCATCACTGCCGGCGACCTTGCCGTCCGCTGAAAGTTCCAGCCACGGCTGGCCTTGTTCCTTGCTGCCCCACAAACCTGCCGGATCCTGCAGTATCACGCTGGTCTCGCTTTCAGTAGGCTGGCTGGCGCCAGACCCGCTCCCGGTAGATGCGCAGGCGGCAACGCCACAGGCCAGAGCTACTGCTGCGCTGCTCAGGAAGAATCGCTTCATGTTCCCAGCCTAGGTCCAGAATCCTCCGCTGACCAGCACCGAATTATGGCTGGGAGTCTACTGGCTGGGTTGGTTCCTTCGGCCCGGCGATCTCGATAGCCCCGGTCACCGTACGCTGCGCGCCGGTGCTGGCCGGAACTACTTCCTCAGCTTCAGGCTTGGCGTGCGCGGCATGGCCATGGCGCAGGTCGATGACGCCGACCACGAGGGTGGCCAAGACCAGCAACGAAATGGCAACAAAGGAGAGCGACATTGCCAGCGAATAGCCGGCAATATGATTCATGCCGTAGAAGACAGCGGTGATCACCGCAATGCCCACGGCCGTGCCCACGCGCTGGGAAGTCTGCATCAAGCCTCCGGCGCTGCCGGAGTTGGCCACGGGAACTTCCATCAGAGTCAGCGCCTGGTTAGGCGAAATAATGAAGCCCTGCGCCACTCCGATGAAGGCCAGCGAAAGCAGCATCCACCAGATGTCCAGCACCCCGCGCTCTTCCAAGAGCACCACGGCAATGGTGGCCAGCAGGCCGAACAGTGCGCTGAGGATGCCGCCAATAACCAATTTCCGCCCCAAGGTCATCACGTAGCGTCCGGCAATATCGGAGCTGAAGGCCGACAGCAGTGCGGCCGGAAGGCAGATCAAACCTGCTTCCAGTGCGCTGAAGCCCTGGGATTGCTGGACATAGATGGCCACCAGCACCCAGACGCTGGAAACCCCCATGAAGTAAAGGCCGGCGATCAGCGTGCCATTGGTGAAGCTGCGGATCTTGAACAAAGCCAGTTCCACCATGGGTTCACGACCGCGCTTCTTGTACTTCTTCTCCCACTGGACCCAGAGCACCAGGAGCAGGACTGCCAATGCCAGAAGCGACCAGAGCCACGGGGTTTCGCGTCCCTGCACGAAGGGCAGCAGCAGGGCGAAAATGCCTACTGCCAGCAGCAAACCGCCAACTGGATCCAAATCCACCTTGCCCGTTTGCTTGCTGAACAGCGGCTTGGGCAGCCACAGCAACGCCAGGACGATGGCCAGCACTCCTACCGGTACGTTGATCAGGAAGGTGGAACGCCAGCCGGCGTCTTCGCCAAACCAGTTGATCAGCAGTCCGCCCAGCACCGGTCCGATGGCGACCGAAAAACCAACAGCTGTGCCCAGCAGGCCGTAGGCCCGGCCGCGGGCAGCGCCACGGAAATGCTGCTGGATCATGCCCATCACCTGTGGGTTGAGCAAGCCGGAGCCAATGCCCATGATGAACCGGGCAATATTCAATACCAGCGGGTCAGCTGCCAATCCGGCCAGGACGCTGGCCGCCGTGAAGATCGCGACGCCTGCCACGAATATCACGCCGCGGCCCAGCAGGTCGCCGGCGCGTCCGGCGGCTACCAGCACCACGCCGAAGGTCAACGCATATCCGGCCAGCACCCACTGCAGGTCGGCCTCGGTGGCGTGCAGCGTGGAACCGATGGCTGGGAGAACCACGTTGACGATGCTGACCGACACCAGGGACATGAACATCGCGGCGAGCAGCACACCCAGCAATCGCCACCGGGCTCCGGCCGAGAGTTCTTCAGCAACTGGTGCCGCATGCGGCTTGCTCTGGGACATGGGCCAACTTTCACACGAATTCCAGGCCGCAGATTCCTGCGGCCCTGCAACCTACAGCGCCAGCCGGTTGGCTATTATTCCCTGTCGACGTGCTTTTTCACTGTTCGGGATTCTCGGCGGTGCGATTGAGCTCAAGCATCTGCGCAATGGCCAGCAACCTCAACTCGATAACTTCCTCGAAGAGGTCGTCGCTGTCTTGCTGAGGCAACTCGAGGGATTGGCGTGCCAGCGGCGTGGGAACTTCCGGGTAGGCGTCAAGCAATTGGAGCGGCACCAGCGAGCTCACGTAGTCCGGGCTGTCTTTTGAGCGGCGGTCGTAGTAGTAATCCACATGCATCACGAAACCCAGGACGTCCCGTTCCAGCGCGCGGACCAGCGCTACAGCCTGCTTGAGCGTCAATCCGATATCCACGTAGAACGCTAGGATCCGTTCCATCAATTCGTTGCGGAATGGGCCGGGCTCGACCTTGAGCTTTTCGTCGAGCGCCATCTGCGATGCCCGGGGGTAGGCGCGGTAGGCCTTGCGCGTCGCATTGTAGGCTTCGGTCACACCACGCTTCCAGTCGTTGCAGTCGAATTCAATCAGCGGATTAATCGATATGAATCGCGATACAGCGAGGTTGATGACTTCCTGGCGGTCAGCCACGTAGTTGTACAACGCCCGCGGGGTGACATTGAATTCGGTCGCAAGACGATGCATGGTCAGCGCGTCATAGCCCTCGGCACCGGCTATTTCCAATGCCTTCTGGGCAATCTGATCCTTGCTCAGGGTCTGGAACTCGGAGTCCTTGCGCGGGCGCCCGCGACCTCGTTTTATAGGTTCAGGAGAGGATTTTTCCTTATTTTCGGCCATGCCAAGAGGATATACGCATTCCCTATGGAAAATCCCATAAAGCACCACAAGACCTGAAAACGCTAAAACAGGGCCAGCAACTTCCTGGCCCGCTCATGCCACATGCCCGCGGCTACCGCGAGATGGCCTACGGCGAAGCCCATCCCGCCAGCCAGCCATGGCCACGCTAGAACTGCGCCGTAGGTTCCGGGCAGCGCGGCGACGAATCCAGCAGCCATCACCAGCAGGCCGGCTGCCACCAGGGCAATATGGGCCAGCTTCCAGCGGAACGGCAGCAGCATCGCCAGCACAGCCAGCAGCGCGGCCGGAGCCGCAATCAGCCACGGTGCACCGCTGAATCCAGCCAGCCCCTGGTAGCTGGCATACCCGACAACAAGGATCAGCAGCACGGCAGCGCAGATGAGCCAGGCTGGCCCCGGCCTGGCCATGGAACCACGCATCATCAGCAGCGGGGTGAAGACCTGTGCCCAGAGCAGCACGGTGACCGGGACGAAGTAGAGAGCGAGCGTTCCGCCACCGGCCACGCAGATGGCGGTCATGATCACCGCCCCTAGGATCTGGATGATGGTGCCGGCAATATTCGGAAGCCACAACGGCACGAGGCTGAGGATGGCCGGAATGAAGGCCAGCCAAAGCAGCTGCGAGCCGATCAGCAATTCAAGTTCCCCCAGGAAGCCGCTTGCGCCCCCGGCAACAAATCCGAAGCCTTGCCCCTCGACCAAGGCGGTCTCGGGCGGGGCGAAGAGCACCACCATCAGGGTGAGCAAGGCAAACGCGAAGATTGGCCATGCCAGGATGCGCGTCAGGAAGTGCTTGCCGCTGCTGACTTCCAGGGCTTCGGGCTCATGGCGTTCGAATTTGCGCGCACGCGATGCAGGCTCGCCAAGCAGGCGGACCAGATCGCGTTTGCGGCGTCCGCCGCCCGGCAGGCGGAGAATCTCCTGCTTGGTCGTTTCAATGACCTCGTTGCGTTCTTCCAGCGACAATAAATCCAAGGCCCGGCGAAGTTGCTCCAAATAGTTGCGGGCGGCGCGCGGCAGGTAGGGCTTCATGCCATTTACTCTACGTGCTCCGAGCGCTTGGCCAGCACAGGAAAAGGGGGCAACGCCAGTGGCGTTGCCCCCTCTTCGAGCAGCGTAGAGGTGCTCGAGCGCTACTTGCCTGCGCCGGCGGTGAGCCCGCCGACAATGTACTTCTGCAGGAACAGGAACAGCGCCATCACCGGGATTGCTGCCAGCACCGCGCCGGCGGCGAAGACCGACCAGTTGGAAGTGAACTCCTCCGAGACGTAGGAGTACAGGCCCACGGCCAGCGTCTGGTTCTCCGGGGAGACCAGGATGACGGAGGCGATGACGAAGTCCGAGGTGCTGGAGATGAAGGACAGCAGGCCGACAACTGCCAGGATCGGCGCCACCAGGCGCAGGATCATGGTGAAGAAGATGCGGGCGTGGCCGGCACCATCGATCTTCGCCGCTTCATCGATTTCCACTGGAACGGTGTTGAAGAAGCCGTACATCAGGTAGGTGTTCACTCCCAGTGCGCCGCCCAGGTACACCATGATCAAGGCGATCTGGCTGTCGATGCCCAACACCGGGAAGACATCTCCCAGCGAGGTGAGCAGGATGAAGATCGCCACCACTGCCAGCAGCTGCGGGAAGATCTGCACGATCAGCAGGCTGACCAGGCCCACGCGGCGCCCGGTGAAGCGCATCCGCGAGAAGCTGTAGGCGGCCAGCGCCCCGAGGAACACGGAGGCGGCGGCCGTGGTCAGGCCGATGAACAAGGTGTTCACGAACCAAGCAGCGAAGGGACGCTGCTCGTTCTGGAACAGCTCCACATAGCTGTTGAAGCCGACGGTGGTGAAGAAGCCGTTGGAGGACAGCAGGGTGCCGTTGGGGTTCAGCGATGCCGAAAGCACATAGAGCAACGGGAACGCCGCATAGATGCACAGGGCTACGCCGATCAGGTGGCGCCAGCCGGTGGTGGCGAACCATTTGCCAAAGCCTCGCCGCGGTGCCCGCTCCCTGGGCGCGCGTGCCGCGGGACGGCCGGTGATTTGGGTGCTCATTAGTTCAGCTCCTCCAGTGCCTTTGTCTGCTTGAAACTGATAATCGAGATGATCGCGACGATCACGAAGATGATGATGGAGAAGGCGCTGGCCAGGCCGTAGTCGCGTTGCGAGCCGACGAAGGCCACCTTGTAGACCATGGAGATCAGGATGTCGGTGGATCCCACGTTCAATCCTGCATCCTGCAGGCGCGGCCCGCCTTCGGTGAGCATGTAGATCACGTTGAAGTTGTTGAAGTTGAACGCGAAGGAGCTAATCAGCAGCGGAGCTACCGAGACCAGCAGCAGCGGAAGCTTGATCAAGCGGAAGATCTGAAATGGCTTCGCCCCATCGAGTGTGGCCGCTTCGGAGAGCTCATCCGGAATGGACTGCAGCGCGCCGGTGCAGACCAGGAACATGTACGGGAAGCCGAGCCACAGGTTCACCCAGAGCACCGAGAACTTCGCCAGCCACGGGTCGGTCAGCCACGGGATCTGCGCCCCGCCCAGCAGCACCTGGTTGATGAAACCGAAGTCGCGGTTGAGCATGCCGGCCCAGACCAGGCCGCCCAAGAACGCCGGGAAGGCGTACGGGAGGATCGAGATGACACGGTAGATCTTCCGCCCCTTCATGCGCATGTCGTTGAAGACGATTGCGAGGAACAGGCCCAGGAAGAAGGTGGTTGCCACCGACAAGAAGGCGAAGGCGAATGTCCACACGGTGACGGAGAACAGGGCGTTGCGGATCGAGGAGTCGGTGACCGCGCGGGTGAAGTTGTCGAAGCCCACGTTGATGGACCAGCCGGGCATCAGCTGCGTGCCATCTTCGGCGGTGTACGCGCCGACGCCGGTGTCCTGGTACACCACGCCGGTCTTCTGATCGGTCATGGTGTCGGCGGCTTCGTCGTACTTCAGGGACGAGGTGTACTGGTATGCGGTGCGCCCGTCGCTGGTGCGCAGGGTGCCATCGGCAGGGTTCTCGCTGACCGGAACGGTCAGCGAGGTGACCTCCTGCTGGCGACCCAGCAGATCGCCGAAGGCCAATTCGGAGTAGTCCCCCAGGGCTGCAGGATCGACCGGGGCGAACGGCTGATCCGCGTCGCCGAGCATTTGCTGGCCATCGCGCTCGATGAGCATCGCCAGCCCGTCCTGCCCGTCGAGGATGGACACCGGGTAGCCAGCGCTTCCCTCGACGCGGTTCTGGTTGGACTGCAGCAGCGCGGTGATCGCATCGTCCTTATCCGAGTTGTGTCCCGACCCGTAGTTGGTGAAGGCGATGTACCCCGTGTAGCCGATCACGAAGACCTGGAAGATCAGCAGGAAGATGGTGCCCGGCAGCAGGTACTTGGCCGGCAGCCAGCCGCGCTTGAAGTAGATCACGTTGATCAGCACGGTGATCACGGCGATCGCCGAGGCGATCACCCAGGCTTCGCGCCCCAGCGCGGTGAAAACCGCGAAGATGGCCGTCGCATCGACGATTGCCACCAGGATGATCTTGGCGAGCATGGCGCCAACGGAGGTGCTGGTGGCGTTGGCGAAGCGCCTGGCCGCCGGTGACAGCTCGGGCTTCGTCTCCTCGGTGCTTGATTGCGGCCCCTGGTGGGCAGTCTTTGTCATCTTCCAGATGTCCCTGTCGATCAAGTGCAGCTAATGCTGCTGGATTGCAGGCGCTGGGGCCAGAAGGATCGCCTTCCGTCCCCAGCGCCATCGGTGTGCCTGGTGGCAGGCGGTACTACTTGGAGATGGCCTTCTCGATGTCCGAGGTCATCTGCTTCCAGCGCTTGGCGGGATCAGCCTTGCCGGAGATGATCTCGGCCTCGGCCACACCCCAGAACTCCCATACGGCCGCCATTTCAGGGATGTTCGGCATCGGAACGCCGTTAGCGCCGACCTCGCCGAAGGAGGCGATGGTCTCATCGGACTTGGCAGCTTCGAAGGCCGCCTTGTTGGCTGGCGGTCGGTTGCCTACCTCGTACAGCTCGGTCTGAACTTCCTCGGTGCCGATGTAGTTGGTCAGGAATTCGGTTGCTGCCAGCAGGTTCTCGGTCTTCGAGGAAACGAAGAAGCCCTGGACTGCGACGAAAGGCTGGGCTGGCTCGCCACCAGCCGATGGAATCGGATCGATTTCCAGATTGATGCCAGCGTCTTCGACAGCGTCCACGTTCCATGGACCGGTCAGGAAGAATGGCGAGTCGCCGGAGACGAACTTCTCCTTGGCAATGTCCCCGTCGATGCTGGTCTTCAGGTTGCCTTCTTCGCCCTCTTCAGCCAGCCACTTGGCGAATTCGATGCCGCCTTCGCTGCCGATCTGCAGGTCGGCCGGATCGTAGGCGCCCTTTTCATCGGTGCCGAACACCGGTGCGCCGAAGGAGGTCTGGAATGGGTAGGCGTGGAATGGATCGCCAACATCAGAGACCTGCACCAGGAATGGGAATTCGGTGTCGGCCTTCTCGCCGGCGGCGATCATCTCATCGAACGTCGCAGGGGCTTCGTCGACCAGATCCGCGTTGCGCAGCAGGGCCAGGTTCTCGGTGGCGTACGGAACGCCGTAGGTGTTGCCCTCGTAGCTCATCGCGGTCACTGCCACATCCTGGAACTCGCCGGCCTTGCCGCCCAGTTCAACCGGCTGGACCACGCCGTTGTTGACCAGGTTGCCCAGCCAGTCGTGGGCACCGATGGTGATGTCCGGCCCCTTGCCGGTTGGCACCTGGCGCAGGAAGTCTTCCTGGATCTTGGAGAAGTCCTTGATCACCAGGTCCACCTTGACACCGGACTGCTTCTCGAAGTCTGCGGCGGCTTCCTTCAGCACTGGTTCGCGGTTGGCATCGACCCAGACGGTCAGCTTGCCGCCGGAAGCGGCTGCCGGGGAGGATTCCGCGGCGGCCGGGCTCGAAGATGCTGCTGGTTCGCTGGTGGCGGACCCGCCGCAAGCGGTGAGCGAGAGTGCGGCAATCGCCGTCAACGCTCCGCCAAGAAGCCAAGGGTGTTTGTTCACCTTCATGGGATGTCCTTTCGTGACAACTGTGTCATCAGGGACCGGGCTGGCCGCGATATCAGCTATGGCTACCGGTCGGGTCGTGAGTGGTGCGAGTAACACCATATTTGTAAGCGTTTACAGAGTCGCATAGATCATCAGCTTTGACAAGAGTAGCCATAAAATCAGTTTTAATCACCCTTACGTGGAATCACGGCAACTCAGGAGGCGTAATCCGTCGATCATAATTGCAAGCGTTTACATTCTGCGTCCGATCATTTATCGTTACCGTCATGACTTCAATTCGTTCAGCAGCTGATTTCCCTGTGCAGGCCGAAAACGCGCAGTGGTGGCGTTCCTCGGTGATCTACCAGATCTACCCGCGCTCCTTCGCCGATTCCAATGGCGATGGCATGGGCGATCTGCGCGGAATTACCCAACGCCTGGAAAGCATCGCGCAGCTTTCGGTCGACGCGATCTGGCTTTCGCCATTCTTCACTTCCCCGCAGAAGGACGCCGGATACGACGTCTCGAATTACTGCGACGTGGATCCGCTGTTCGGAACCCTGGAAGACTACGACGCGATGGTGGCCAGGGCCCATGAATTGGGTCTGAAGGTCATCATCGATCTGGTCCCGAACCACTGCTCGGACCAGCACCCATGGTTCCAGGAGGCGCTCCAGGCAGCTCCCGGCTCCCCTGAACGCGACCGCTTCATCTTCAAGGACACCCCGGAAACCGGACACCCGAACAACTGGGGTTCGGTCTTCGGCGGCCCGATGTGGACCGCAACCAGGAACCCGGATGGCAGCACCGGCCAGTCCTACCTGCACATCTTCGATTCCTCGCAGCCTGACTTCAACTGGCACAACGAGGAAGTCCGCGCGATGTTCCGCGACGTCCTGCGCTTCTGGCTGGATCGGGGCACCGACGGCTTCCGCGTCGACGTGGCCCACGGCTTGATCAAGGCCGAAGGCCTGCCCGACTTCACGCCGGACCCCATGGCAGCTTCGATGGGCGGCACCGAAGAACTGGCTCCGTGGTGGGGCCAGGACGGCGTGCATGAAATCTACCGCGACTGGCGCAAGGTCATGGACGAGTACGAGGGCGACCGCGTGCTCTGCGCCGAGGCATGGGTCAATCCCCTGTCGCTGATGGCGAAGTGGGTGCGCAACGACGAGATGCACCAGGCATTCAACTTCCCGTACCTCTCCTGCGATTTCGATGCCAAGCAGATCCGCAAGACCATCGACGAGTCCCTTCAGGAGTTCGGCAAGGTCGGCGCACCGAGCACATGGGTGCTCTCCAACCACGACGTGGTGCGCCATGCGACCCGCCTGGCGCTGACCGATGAGAACCCGCAGGGCGAGGGCATTGGCCCGAACACCCCGAACCTGCCAGAGCCTGCCGTCGGTTTGCGCCGCGCACGCGCTTCCAGCACGCTGATGCTGGCCCTGCCGGGCGGCGCCTACCTCTACCAGGGCGAGGAACTGGGCCTGCCGGAAGCAATCGACCTGCCCGATGATGCGCGCCAGGATCCGACCTGGTTCCGCACCAATGGCGAACGCTATGGCCGCGATGGCTGCCGCGTCCCCTTGCCATGGGAGAGCGGCAAGCCGGCCTTCGGCTTCAGCTCGACCGGCGAAAGCTGGCTGCCGCAGCCAGCCGGCTGGGATTCCTACGCCCGCGATGCGCAGCTCGAAGACCAGTCCTCCACGCTGAACCTGTACCGCCGCCTGCTGCAGCTGCGCCAGGACCACGCGCTGGGCACCGGCACCCTTCAATGGATCAACGGCACCGAGGACGACGTCCTGGCCTTCGCCAACGGCAACGTGCTGGTCGTGGCCAACTACGCCGCAACCCCCCTGCCATTGCCGGTGCAGGCGCACAGCGCCACCGAGCTGGTGCGCAGCCAAGTGGAGCAGTCCGCGGAACCGGGAATGATCCCGGGCGAAACCGCCATCTGGTTCCAGCTGGCATAGGGAGCAATCAAGTTTCCGGCAGCAGCCGCACCGGGTAACGTTAGGCAGTAGCCGTGGCCATGGGAATGAGATTTCCCCCCAGCCGCGGCTACTGGCATGAAGGAAGGACATGAAGTGGCCGGAATCAAGGACGTCGCGCAAGCCGCTGGCGTATCCATTGCCACCGTCTCCCGCGCGCTATCTGGGCGGGGTTCGGTCTCTGCGGCCGCGCAGGAGGCGGTGCAGCGTGCCGCCGCGGAACTGGGCTACGTGGTCTCTTCCTCCGCGTCCGGGCTGGCATCGGGCCGCACTCGCAATATCGGCGTGCTCGTTCCGGTGATCAACCACTGGTTCTATGCCTGCGTGCTGGAAGGCATCTCCAGCCGCCTGATGGACGAGGGCTATGACACCACCCTCTACCAGCTGACCAAGGACCGCACCCAGCGCGAGAAGATCTTCTCCGATTTCCTGCTGCGCCAGCGGGTAGATGCGGTCATCGCGGTCAATGTCGAGTTGGCCGAGGACGAGGTCCAGGCGCTGCTGGCGGTGGACAAGCCCTTGGTTGGCGTGGGCGGCCCGTTGCCCGGCGTGCCCACGCTGCATGTCAACGACGAAGCGATCTCGGCCCTCGCGACCGGGCACCTGGTTTCCCTGGGCCATGAACGCATCGGCTTCATCGGCGGCAACGCGGAAACCGATGTGGACTTCCTCGTACCCACGCACCGCCGCACCGGCTATGAGCGGGCCCTGGCCGAGGCTGGGCTTGAAGTGGATGAGTCGCTGATTGTGAGCGCCGACTTCACCCTGCCCCAGGGCTACGCAGTGGCCAAGCAGCTGCTGGGCAACCCGGCGTCCCGGCCCACCGCAATCTTCGCGGCCAGTGACGAAATGGCCATCGGCGCCATCCTGGCCGCGCGCGATCTCGGATTGCAGCTTCCGCAGGATCTCTCGGTGGTCGGCGTGGACAACCATGACCTTGCCGAACTTTTCGGCTTGACCACCGTCGAGCAGCGACCGCATGAGCAGGGTCAGCTGGCGGTCGCGATGCTGCTGCGGGCAATCCGCGGAGAGGAACCGGCACAGGCCCACGAATTGGAGCATCGGCTGGTCGTGCGCTCATCTACCACCCGACCCGCCTAGCAGCCTGGACAGGGATTCACCAGCCCGCTGATTCCACTGGCTGCCATCGATATCGCCGATCGCCGAACACGCAAATGCCCGCGCGGGCACCGGATCGCTTGATCCGGTGCCCGCGCGGGCATCGCGCTGCTGTGGAATTAGTGCGCCACAGTCGAGTCGGCCTGTTCGCCCTCGACTTCTTCCAGATGCAGGTTGCGTCCGCGAGTCTCGCCCACCCAGAGCACGGCCGCCACGGAGATGACGGTCAGCACCATGATGTAGACGGCAATCGAGACCGAAGCACCGGTGGTCTCCAGCAGGATCTGCGCCACGGTGGCAGCGAAGGCACCACCGAGGATAGCACCGAGCGCATAGCCGATGGAGATGCCCGAGTAGCGGATCTGTGCAGGGAACATTTCCGCGTACATTGCCGACTGCGGGCCATAGGACAGGCCCAGGCCAACGGTCAGCACGAAGATGGCCAGGGTGTAGAGGTAGATGTTTCCGGTGTCGACCAGCATGAACATCGGGATCATCCAGACGAAGACCAGCGCGTAGCCGATCACGAAGGTCGCGCGGCGCCCGATCTTATCCGAGAGCCAGCCGCCGACCAGGGTGAAGATCAGCCAGCCCACCGAACCAATGGTGGTGGCCAAGAGGATTGGCGCAACCGGCATTTCCAGCACCTTGGTGGTGTAGGAGATGAAGAACGCGATGACCAGGTAGCCGGCGGCGTTGTTCGAGATGAAGATCAGCGCAGCCTGCAGGACCTGCTTGGTGTGGCCGGTCATCAGTTCGCGCAACGGCGTGTGCTCGGCGGCCTTGCGCTGGGAGAGCTGCTTGAAGACCGGGGATTCCTCGACCGCACGGCGGATCATGTAGCCCACGAAGATCAGCGCAATGGAGAGCAGGAACGGGATGCGCCAACCCCAGGCGATAAAGTCTTCCGGGCTCATGGCGACACGCAGGATGTACAGCAGGCCGGTAGCCAGGATCATGCCGATAGGCACACCGATCTGCGGGTAGGCGCCGAAGTAGCCGCGGCGGTGGTTCGGTGCATGCTCTACCGCCATCAAGGCGGCGCCGCCCCATTCGCCGCCGGCCGAGAAGCCTTGGATCACGCGCAGCAGCACGAGCAGGATTGGCGCGGCCACCCCGATGGATGCGTAGGTTGGCAGCAGGCCGATGGCAGCGGTGGCAATGCCCATGAGGATCAGGGTGAGCACCAGGATGCGCTTGCGTCCGTAGCGGTCACCCAGGTGCCCGGCAACTACTGCGCCGAGCGGACGGAAGAAGAAGGAGATGCCGATCATTGCGAAGGAAAGGATCTGCGCGATGCCCGGGTTCGACTCGCCCAGGGGCTCGAGGAACAGAGGGGTCAGCAGCGTCGCGGTGAGCTGGGCGAAGATGAAGAAGTCGTACCACTCAATGGTGGTGCCCACGAGGGTGCCGGCAAGTACCCGGCGCTCCTCCTGGGTGCGAGAGACAGTCGATGACATGTGAAGACCTTTTGCGAGTTGTATACCGACCGTTCGGACGGTTATATGTCGCACACCATCATAAGCGAAGAGTGAAGCGGATCACAAGATCTGCCCCAAACGTGACCCCATGCAGGCAGGCATTTTGCGACCTGCCCCGCCAGCGAATTCGGCGTTCTAATAGAGAACGACTAAAATCGAAGATAGATCACGGACCTTCCTGGTCCCCAGGCTCACTACGCAGGCCTCGACGACGTTCCCGCAACGCCGCAGGCCAGATTGAAGATCAATGCCTACTTCCCAGACGCTTTCGCGTGGAATCCGCGTCCTTGAAATCGTCGCCAATTCCCCGGTGAACCTATCCATCGCGGAAATCGCCGCGAAGCTGGAAGTTCACCGATCCATCGCCTACCGGATCATCCGCACCCTGGAACAGCATCACCTGCTCAACCGCGATGAGGCCGGCCATATCCGCTCGGCCTCCGGCCTGGCCGTGCTCGCCCGCTCGGTCCAGCGCGATCTGCAGGCGGCCGCCGCTCCCGAGCTCAACGCACTGGCCAACGAGCTGTCCATGACCACCTTCGTGGCCGTCTGGGAACATGACCTGTGCACCACCTTGCAGTCGGTCTCCCCGCTGAACTCTCAGCGCGCGATTGTCCACCGCCCGGGTTCGGTGCACGGCATGGACGTGGGAGCCGCCGGCATCGCAATCCAGTCTCGCTACACCAAGGCCGAGTGGGATGCGCTGGACACGGGCATCGAGTACCGTGACGCTGCCACCCAGGCACGGGTTGACGGCTATGCCACCAGCGAGAATGAAGTCATCCAGGGCGTGAAGTCCATTGCCGTTCCGATCCAGCATTCGGGGCAAACCCCGGCGGCGCTGGCCGTGGTCTTCGCGACCAGCACGGCCGGCAATTACGAGCGCATGATCGAGGAGCTCAAGCACGCGGCGGCACGCATCAGCGACAAGCTCGCGCACTAGGAATTCCCGGCACAGAACGAAATCCCGTGGCACTGCACCTTGATGGCTGCAGTGCCACGGGATTCTGCTCATCCGGCCATGGCTGCCGGATGCACGGTTCTTGGCGTTGGCTCCCTAGCGGACGCGGGCCAGCGACGGAGACTTCGCGACGATGAGCTTCATTGCCACAGCGGCCAGGAAGATCACCAGCGCGCCACCGGTGGAGACCCAGAAGGCGCCGAGATAGCCCAGGGTTTCGGCAAAAACGCCGGCCAGTCCGTTGCCGATCGCGGTTCCCACCACGATGCCGGCAGAGAGCATGGTCATCACGGTGGACAGGCGCTGCGGTGGAGCGACTTCACCGCCCAGGGTCATGACCGTGACAATCACCGGCCCCACGGCAAAGCCTGCGATGAACAGGGCCAGCAGCATCAGCGGCACATTGCCGGCCACGTGCATCCCGAAGCTGAGCACCGTCAGTGCCGCGCCGCACAGGATCCAGCGGTTGATCTGCTTGAAGGATTGCGGCCACGCTGCCACGGAGACTGCAGCAATCGCACTGGAGAAGCCCATGGCGCCATAAAGCAGGCCACCGGAGTTGGAGTCGCCCTGCGCGCCGGCGAAGGCCAGGGTACCGGCTGCCGAGGACCCGAAGACCGTGCCCAGCGCCACCATGCCCAGGATCAGGGCTCCGATCGAGGCAACCTGCGCGCCGCTGATCGAGACCTTCGGCGCGTGTTCGGTATTCTTCACCGGCTTCACGGCATGGCCTGTACGATGCGAGGCGAAGACCGGCACCAGCACGAGGGTCAACAGCGCGGCGAGGTAGAGCGGCAGCACCGGATCCACCAAGGAGGCCAGCAGGCCGACGGCCACCGGGCCGAAGACGAAGCCCAGTTCATCGAACATCGATTCGAGGCTCAGGGCCGCCGACAGCACCTTGTGATTCTTTTTCTGCTGGCGGGTGATGGAGATCCAGCGGACACGGGACATCGGACCGACCTGCGGGCCGGTGGCACCGGTGGCAAGGCACAGGATTGCGAGCAGCGCCGCGGACATGTCGGGGCCGGAATTGCCGAAGAGGGTCAGGGCCACCAGGAGGATCGTGTGGATGACGGCGACAGTGGTCAGGACCGGGCGCTGGCCGACGCGGTCGGCCAGATAGCCGATACTGGGGCCGCCCACGGCGGATCCCAGGCCAACCATGGCCGCGGCCAGGCCGCCCATGGCATAGGAGCCGGTGGTTGCGGTCACCAGGGTCATGGACCCGATGGTGAGCATCGCGAGCGGGAGACGTGCAAGGAAAGTGAGTGGCAGGAACGGTGCTCCCACCAAAGGAACTAACGCGGAGTATCCGGACATTTTCTCGGATTCCTCACTGTTCTCCTTCGACAAAGTATGCTGAGTCAACAAAACTCCATGACGAAGCGTGCGTCGTCCCACACCCCCCGACGCACAAATTTCCCAAACATGCCTGATGGCACTACTTTCAAGATAGCTACTGCCCCAAGGCAAGTCCAATCTATCCAGCCAAGATCACAGCGCCTTCGCATTCAATGGTGGAACCATGCTGGGTCTTGACCACCGATATCCGGTTGGTGATCCGCTGCTTCATCTCTGCAACGTGCGAGACCAGGCCGATGGTCCGGCCCCCTGCACGCAGGTTTTCCAAGGCCAGCATGACTTCTTCCAGCGTCTCGGCATCCAGCGAACCGAAGCCTTCGTCCACGAAGAGCGTCTGCATGTCCACGGCGCCGGAGTGGTGGGAAATGACGTCCGCCAAGCCCAGGGCCAACGCCAGCGAGGCCATGAAGGTCTCGCCCCCGGAAAGCGTCTGGGTCTCGCGGCGCTTGCCTGTCCATGAATCGAGCACCTGCAGCCCCAGCCCGGATTTGGCGTTGCCCTGCTTGGAATCATCATGGTGCAGCGAGTAGCGTCCGCCGGACATCACTTCCAGGCGCTGCGTCGCGGCGATGGCCACTTCCTCAAGGCGAGCTGCCAGCACATAGGTGCTCAGCGTCATCTTGTAGAGGTTCTCTCCCCCGCCGCGCACCACTTCAGCCAGGGAGCGCAGCCGTCGATAGGCTTCGATGACCGGACCTGCCTCGGACCGCTGGCATGCAAGGTCGCTGGTGGCCTGCTCATGGCGAGCCAGCTGGGTCTGGGCCAGTACTTCCTGTTCCCGTGCCCCCTCGAAGCGTTCTTCGGCCTGGGCTGCCAGCACCTGCGATTGGGCAAGATCTTCCTCGCTGGGTGCGGCGATGCCTTGCCCTGCAAGTTCCTGGGCCTTGCGGCAGTCCTGGGACGCTTGGAGCGTGGCAATGGCGCTGGCCAAATCCGCATCCGCGTGCTGCAATTGGCGCAGGCGATCGCGTTCGGCGCCTTCCAGCAGGGCCGCCTCGAAGGCAGCCAGGTTCTCGAAACCGGCGGCGGTGCACTGGCTGTTCCAGGTGGCTTCCGCTTTCCGCACGGCCTCGGCGGCGTCGATCAGGCGGCGCAGGTGCTGCACTGCGCTGGCCAGCCCGTTGGACTTCTTTGCCAGTTCCTCCACCAGCTCGGCCAGGTTCTTCCGGCCTTGGCGCAGCTGCGCCAGCTTGGCATCCAGTTCAGCCAGCTGGGAATCCAAGGACTGCGCCTGCTGCTTCGCCGTCGCATGTTCCAGTGCGGCTTGGTTGGCCCGCGCAGCGTGCTTTTCAGTACGCTGGCGCACCGCATCCAGCTTGGCCACGCGGGCGGCGATCTCTGCCTGCTGCCTGCGCAGCTGTTCCAGTAGTCCCTGGGCCGTGGCGAGTTCTGCCCGCAGGTCAGCGACCGAGGCCTCGCCGGCCGCTTCCTGGGCGGTCTGGAACTTGGCCACCAGCATGTCGCGCGCTTGCGCGGCCTGCTGCCCGGCGGTGCGTGCCGCAGCCTCCGCGGCCTCCAGTTCCTGGATCTGCGCATCGTCGATCAGCAGGGCGTCGGCATCGGCCTGGGCCGGCGCCGGATGCTCCTGCGCACCGCAGACGAGGCAGGGTTGCCCGTCTTCCAGCGCGGCGGCCAAGCGCAGGGCGCTTTGGGCCAGCTGTTCGGTGCGCAAGTCGAGCAGGGACTTGGCGGCACCGGCAATGACCAGTTCCTGCGCGCTGGCCTTCTCACGGGCGGCCAGCGCCTTGCGTTCCAGCGCGTCGCGCTCGGTGGCGTGCTTGATCCTGGTCTCCAGCTCCAGGACGCGTGCCTTGGCCTGCTGGAGCTTTTCATTGGCGGCCACCAGGTCCAGGTCCCCGGCTTCCAGCGTCTCGCGTTCTGCCTTGAGCAGGCCCACCTCGGTTTCGGCCTGGGCCCGGGTCTTCTCATGCTCGGCAGCCAATTCGGCGGCCTTGCGCGCCTGGCCGGCGAGCAGATCGCGACGCTGCTCATCTTCCAGGGCGGCCTTGGCTACCGCCAGTTCCTCGGCGGCCTGCTGGGCGGGCAGGCGCAGCTGTTCCAGGCCGTCGGCATCGGCACCGGGCTCCAGCCCCGTCTCGGTTTCGAGCCACTGCTGGCTGCGCAGCCAGGACTCATTGGCCTGCTCCTGCGCCGCGGTCGCTTCATGGAGCTGGTTCAAATAGGCGCGCACCGCCCCGGCCTTGGCATCGGCCTCCAACCGGGTGCCAGCGGCCACGGCAGCCTCATGCTTTTCAGCGTAGCCTGCCTGCATCCCCTGCAGCTCGGCCAGGCGAGCGAAAATCCGTCGCCGCTCTTCCAGTGCCTGCGACTGCTCGCGGGCGCGGGTCTTCTCGGTGCGCAGGGCGGCCGCTTCGTCGGCCGAGCGCCGGAGGATCACCGCGATCCGGCGGCGATAACCGGCGAACTGCTCGGCCTGCGCCGCATCCTCGCCCGCCTCTGCCTGGCCAGCGCCCTCGGCGCCGTCCAACTCGGTGCCGTCCAGCTCGTCGGCGGTTTCGCGGCCGGCCAGGAATGACCGGGCAGCTGAGTGGATGGCTTCCTCGCTGGCACTCAGGCGCGCTTCCACGCTTTCGGTGTGCTTGCGCGCTTCAGCAAGGCGGGCAGCAAATTCATCTTCGATCCGCGCATAGCCGCTGGTGTCGAAGAGATTCGCCAGCAGCTCTTCGCGGTCCTTGGCCTTGGCCCGCAGGAAGTCGGCGAAGCCGCCCTGCGGCAGCATGACCACCTTGGTGAACTGCTCGCGGTCCAGGCCCAGCAGGCTGCCCAGGATGTGGCCCACCTCGTCATTGCGGGTGGACAATTCCTGCCAGCCGGCATCGGTGAATTCGCGCAGGAAGCTGGCGGCCTTCTGCTCGGTGGTCTTGTTCTTGCCGCGCTTGGAGGGGCGCATCCACGCCGGGGAACGGGTGGCCTCGAACCGCCGGTCGCCGATGGTCAGCTCGCAGACCACCTCCGGGGCCAGTCCCGCCGGGGCATGGTCGGAACGGATCTGCCGGCTGCCCGCCCGGCTTCCGGGCAGCGCGCCGTACAGGGCATAGCAGATCGCGTCCAGGATGCTGGACTTGCCGGCTCCGGTGGGGCCATCGAGCAGGAACAGCCCGCCGTCGGCCAGTTCATCGAAATTGATTTCTTCGGTGCCGGCGAAGGGACCGAAAGCCTGGATTCGGAGTCGGTGGATTCTCACTGGCTGGCCTGTGCCTCTCGGGTGGCTTGGATGACTGAGTCGATGACTTCGCATTCGGGGCCATCGGCGGCGCGTTCGCGGACGTGCTCCACGAAATCCCGCACCACCTGCTCGGTGCTGGTTGCCTTGGCCATGCGCTCGGCATAGCTGGCCGGCTGCTCCTTTTCCCCGGTTCCTTCGGGAGCGAAGTTCAGCACCACGGTGTCGGGGAAACGGGTTCGGATCGTTGCCATCGCGTCGGCGGGGCGCTCGCTGTCGGTCAGCGTGACCTGGCACCAGGCCCCCACGGCGGACTCCAGGTCCGGGTCGGCCAGCAGCTCGGCGAGCTTGCCCTTGAGGATGGCCAATTTCTTCGGCACCGGCAGCAGGATTTCTTCGATGGACTCGATGCCAGAGGCGCTGGTCTCGATCAGCCATACGCCCTTTCGCTGGGTGGCCTCGGAGAAGGAGTAGGCCAGCGGCGAGCCCGAATAGCGCACATGCTCCTTGACCTTCTGCCGTCCGTGCAGGTGGCCCAGGGCCGAGTAGTCGAAGTGCTCGAACAGCTCGGCCGGCACCACGTCGAGGTTGCCGGTGCTCAATTCGCGTTCCGAGTCGCTGCCGATGCCGCCGGCGGCGAACAGGTGCGCCATAGCGATGGAAACGACCGGCTTCTGACCCGCCCGCAGCTGCTCCAGATGCTCGTCGATCTGCGCGATGGCCGCCTGCACCACCGCTTCATGGCTGGCCTTGGCGACGCCCAGGCGTTCCATCACCATGCGCGGTTCCAGGTACGGGATGCCATAGATGGCCACCTGGTGGTCGCCAGCATCGCGCAGCACCGGCTGCAGCATGCGCTGGGTATCGGCGATAATATGCACCCCGGCGGAATCCAGCAGATCGGCGCCGAAGCCCAGGCGGGAGGCCGAGTCGTGGTTGCCGCTGGTGATGACGATACTGGCCCCGGTGGCGCGCAGCTCGCGCAGCACCCAGTTGCACAGCTGGACGGCATCCACATGCGGCAGCGCCCGGTCATAGATGTCCCCGGAGATCAGCACGACGTCAACCTGCTGGTTGATGGTGATGTCGATGATTTCCTGCAGCACTGCCCGCTGCGCTTCGATCAGGGAGGCTCCGTGGAAGGTGCGGCCCAAATGCCAGTCCGAGGTATGAAGCAATCGCATGTGTCCAACCTTATGCAATGCCGCGGACAACTTGGACATTAGAATGGGGGTTGTGAATGAAACCGGTGAAATTGCACTCCTGCCAGAGAACTACTCAGACAAGGTGTTTGCGATCCTCCTCGGCCTGGCCGATGGCGCAACCCACGCCCGTGACGACATTGATCCCGGAGCCACCGAAATCCTCCCGCTCTACCTGGCCGACGGCCTGCTCGAAGCGCTGGAATGGGCCCATGACGGTGTAGCCAGCGACGAAGCGGCCTGCATGTGGCTTGCCGCCCTGCGCGGCTACCGCAAGATCACCGGTTCCTTCCCGGGCCGTACCCCGGAACCGCTGGGCCGCTGGATCGACAAGGAATTTTCCAACGTCGAGATCTTCGAGAAGATCCACGCCGGAGATCCGCAGAACCTGGCCGGCCTGGACAGCCCCGACATGGGGCAGCCCGGGCGTCCAACCGGTGCCGGCACCGACTCCACCGGCGTGCTGCCGCGCGCCGCGGTGACCGCGCTGCTCGCCCGGGTCCCGCTGGGCACCACCGAGACGCTGGCCCGTTCGGCGGCCTTCCTCACCCACGACGCCCAGGCGGCCAAGACCGCCGTGGCCGCGGCGAAGATCATCCGCTCGGCCATGGAACGCTCCGAGGCGTCTGCCGGAGAATGGGCCGCGCTGCTCGATGGCCTCGAAGGCCCATCGGCCGATGCGCTGCGCGAGGTCGCCACCAAGATCGGCGAGAACATCTCGCTGTCCGGACAGGAAGCCTATGACGCCTACTTCGGCGAGCAGGCGGCCGAAGCGGAGAGCGCATCGGACGTGGAAGCAGCCCCGGCGGCTGCCGCCGATGAAGCAGCCGTGAGGGATCCCGAGGTGGATGCCTACGCTGTTGCGCTGCTGGCCGCCGTCTACGGCACCGAAGCTGTCGGCGAGCGCCCCGCTAGCGCGCTGGATGACATCATCTCCGAGCTGCATGACCGCTGGATGGCGCTGCTCGTCTAGGCGCCCGAAGGGGAGCATGACAAACCTCCGGCCGGCACAGAGCGATCTGTGCTGGCCGGAGGTTTCTTTTCTGCTTTTCATGGCTGCTAGGCAGTCAGCCCGAAGCCGCCCACCATCTGCATGAATTCTCCTTCGGAGATGATGCTGACCCGCTGGCCCTTTTCGCGCAGCCGCAGCACGTGCTTGGCCTTGTTGGTCAGCCGCCCGGTGGCCAGGTCCTCCGGGACAAAGCCGTCGCCGACTACCAGAGCGGTGGTGGCGCGGGTGACCCGCGAGGCGGTCTGCGCTCCGTGCTCGGCCGCCAGTTCCTTGGCCTTGGGGCGCGGCATGGACAGGTTGCCGGTGAAGACCATGATCTGGCCGAACAGCGGGTGGCTTGGATCCGCGTTCTCGCTCGGCTTGGGGTTCGGGCCTTCTTGCGGCCAGTTGCTGAAGGCATCCTGCGGCGGCAGCGGGTTGCCTGCGGCCAGCCAGCCCTGCGCGTCGCGGGTGGCGCGGGACAGTTCGTCGCCTGGCTGCCAGGCCTGGGTCAGGCTCAGCCGGACGCCATAGTGGTCTGCCGTTTCCAGCACCGAGGGCTGTGCGCTGCGCAGGGACATGTCGATCATCGCCCACGCGCAGGCCTCGGCGTCGGCCAGCGCTTCGTGGTGGTTCTCGATCGGGTGCCCGGCTTCTTCGGCAACGAAGGGCAGCGAGTAGCTGGGCAGGTCGTAGGCCTTGCGGGAGAGCTTGACGGTGCACAGGTGCGCGATTTCCGGCACGGCGACTTCGCCGGCCTCGCTGGCCGCGCGGATCACGCCCGAATCGAAAGATGAATTGTGAGCCACCAGCACATCGGATCCGATGAATTCCAGCAGCTGCGGAATCTTGTCGGTAACCCGTGGCGCCGCACTCACCATGTCGGGGGTGATGTGGTGGATCGAGACATTGCGCGGGTCGAAGTGGTCGAATCCGGCCGGCGGTTGCATGAGCCACTGCTCGGTTTCGACGATTTTCCCGGAGCGCACCTTGACCAGGCCCACCGAGCAGGCGGAGCCGATAAAACCGTTTGCTGTCTCAAAATCTACTGCTGTGAAGTCCAATGCCACGCCCAATAGCTTACTCGCTTTATCGCGGGCACCGGCATGGGTGCGACGCGCGCGCCGTGCCCGGCAGGGTTTTCGCAGGGCGATACCGTGGTGGCAATTCACTGCAGTCCCGGAATTGACCTGTGGATATCAAGTGATCGCCGACCCGCGCGGCGCAGGCCAGAGGCAGGGCATCTCACATGCGAAACCGGCAACCTCGCTCTTGGCATGCCCGGAAGTCAGCTGCGGAACAATTTCTCGTAGTACTCGCTGAGCGCCGGATAGTAATCGGGCTCGAAGACTACGCTCGCCACGTCGGTTCCGTCCACCGCCGCGGCCAGCCGATCAAGGTAGAACTCCCAGCCCGGCCCGATGGACCCGGCCTGCTGCGGGTCAAGCCCCGGCATCTGGAAGACCAGGCAGCTGCCCTGGCCAGATGCCTCTACCTTCAGCTCCAGCTGCCAAGCCGAATCGCCGGTTCCAGTGCGCACCTGCAGCTGTCGCGTGCGCGGATCGCACTGCAAGATCTCAACGCGTTCGGTGGGCGTTTCCTCTTCGGCCAGCAGCACTACCTCGACGGCGCCGCTTTTTGGATCCCCGTGCCAGGATCCGAACCAGAGCGCCAAGTACTCGGAATCGGCCAGATAGCGCCAGATCCTGCCCGGGGATTCAGTGAACACGCGGCGCAATTCCAGCGCGCCGTGCGCGGTGCGGTTTCCGGTGGGCGTAGCGCTCATGGCTGTACTCCTGGGTTGCTCCACTGCCACCGCGGCACTGGCTATTCCAACGCCTTCGCCGGCAGTGATTGAAGAATAGCAAAAAGCGCTGGCTTCCCTCCCGAATGGAAAAGAAGCCAGCGCTCATTTCATGATCTTGGACCCGGCCAGCAGACGGGCTACGCGGTAGCCTTGCGCAAGGTGAGATAGGAGCCGCCAGCCATCAGCAGGGCGACAATACCGCCCCACAAGGTCACCCCAGCGGCGGTCCAGGTCAGTGCCCAGCTCCAGAACTCGCCCCAGGCGTTGGTGAAGGTGAACAGGGCGATGATCCCCAGCACCAGCACACCCAAGCAGATGAAGAATGCCACCATGCCAGTGGTGCGCCACCTCATGTAGATGGTCGCTGCCAGGAATCCGATCATGAACAGCAGCACCATCAGCACAAAGTAGAACAGGATCTGGACCAGCCAGTTGTTTTCCGCAATCCATTGCAGCGCAAAGAACTGTCCGCCCATGCCCCAACCATCGGTAGCAACTTCCAGCAGTCCCATCAGGTAGTAGAACACCGAGAGCGCCAGCGCGCATACGGAAAACAGTGCCACGGTGCCCAGATAGAAGGTACGCCGCGAAATGCTCATGGCCATGGAGAACGGGAAGGTCAACGTCAGCGACTGGATTCCCAGGGCCAGGAAGTACCACATGGGCGCTTGGGCGCCGCCGCCGTACATTGCCCCGTCTCCGCCGTTGCGCCGGACCAGCCACCAGATGGCCAGGGTGAAGAGGAATGATGCACCCAGGATGATCAGCGGAATTCCGATGAAGGTGCCCTTGTTGATCAGTTGCATGCGGGCAACTTTGATGACGCGGTTCATTTTCTTGCCTCCGTCCGTTCTTCTGTCCTTTGTGCCGTGGTGCCGCTCAATGCGCTGCGCACCACCAGTTGCTGCAGCGACACGGGGCTCAGGTCCAGGCCCATGAGTTTCGCCTGCTCGCGCTGGTCCGCATCCAGCTTGGCCTTGATCGTGACGCTGGCCAGGGCGCCGAGCGCATCGCGATGCAATACCTGCGCGGCGCCGATGAATTCCTGGACCTTGGCGGCGTCACCAGTGACAGTGACCGCCGTGCCGCGCAGCTCTTCGGCATCCGAGTCGATGACGATTTGCCCCTTGTCGATCACGATGACGTGTTCGAGAAGGTTGGCGACTTCGTCGATCAGGTGGCTGGAGAGCACGATGGTGCGTGGGTATTCAGCGAAGTCTTCGACAAGGCGGTCGTAGAAGATCTGCCGGGCTACCGCGTCCAGGCCGAGGTAGGGCTCATCGAAGAAGGTGATGTCGGCCCGCGAGGCCATGCCGATGATGACGCCAACGGCGGACAGCTGCCCGCGGGAGAGCTTCTTGATCCTCCGCTTGATCGGCATCGCGAATGCTTCGACGAGCTCCTGGGCCAGATCCTCGTCCCAGTTCTCGAAGAACAGGGCTGCGGATTCGAATGCCTGGTGGACCTTGAAATCATCGGGATATTTCTGTGATTCGCGGATGAAGCAGATGCGCGAAAGCGTCGGATCATGCTCGAACGGGGCGTGGCCGAAGATTTCGGCGGTGCCGTGGTCTGCATAGTTCTGCCCGGTCAGGATGGACATCAGCGTGGTCTTGCCGGCTCCGTTGCGTCCAAGCAGCCCGTAGATCCGATCCGGCTCCAGATCCAGGGTGACGTTGTCGAGCGCTTTCACGTCCTTGTAGGTCTTGCTCAGTTCGCGTGTGGCGATTGCTGTCGTGCGTGGCATGTCGTTCCTCCCTGTGCTGTAGAGATGTTTCAAGATTCCGAGCCGGTCTTGATCATGGCGACCAGCTCATCCACGCCAATGCCCAGCTTGGAAGCTTCTGCGGTCAATGGCGCGATGAATTGCTGCTGGAATTTCTCGCGGCGTTGCGCTCGCAGCCGCTGCGGTGCTCCTTCGGTGACGAACATGCCGATTCCCCGTTTCTTGTAGAGCAGCCCATCTTCCACGAGCCGGTTGATTCCCTTGGCTGCGGTGGCCGGATTGATCCGGTAGAACGCTGCGAATTCATTGGTTGATGGAACTTGCGCTTCTTCCGCCAGAACACCAGAGATGATGTCGTTCTCAATCAGCTCAGCAATTTGCATGAAGATCGGTTTTGAATCATCAATCATGCTGGCTCCCTCCGTGCTCATCCCCACCAGGTTAGTTAGTGGGTTAGTTACTCATGTAACCAACCATAGAACCTCGGGAAGTTCTGCGCAAGTACGGAGCGGCAGAATTCCCGTGGAAATTAGGGGCTCCATACTGTCCGCCACGGCATCTAAGCTGGGACTTGCCAAGAAAGGTAGCCCTGCACGCGCACCATCGATGCTGCGTTCACAGTGGTGAAGCCCTGATTGGAAACGCCCGACCGGGAGAGTTGTACGCCCAGCCCGAAACCGTGGAACACGAGCGCGGGCAGCGAAAAATTGGCCAGGTCTGGTTCGGAAAATTGCGATCGCGCACTTGGAGGCCAACAGCCCTCCTCGTGTTGCAGGCATTTATGGGAGGGACCATGCAAGAAGATTTCAACCGACTTGGGATACCAGATCAGCTTCTTGGAGCGCTGGACCGCCAAGTTCTGCTCGAGCTGTTCAAGGCCTGCTTCCCCGATTGCAGCGGTGAAGACATTGCGCGTATCAGCCGACGTGAACTGATCACCAGGATCCAGACCGAACGCGCTTATGCCGGGCACCGTCCCAGCCGCATCATCGACGACCATCCCCTGCGCCGTCCGAACCTTGGGGCAGTGAAACCCGGATTGCTGGTCCGCGAACCAGGCCAGTCGGTCTACTGGTGCCGACAGGCCAAGCCCCTGGAATCAGCTGCAGCTCTGGGGCAGGTGGACCAGTATTACCTCTGGAATTTGCCGGAAACCATGCAAGCGGGAGATCTGATCCTGACGGCATTGGAGAGCACTCCAGCCTTGGTTGCCACCTTGGAAATCGCCAGTTCGGAGGAACCCGGAAAGCTCACTTTCACCACATTGGCGACCTTCACTGATCCCATTTCGGTGGCCGACATCGAGTCCATGATCGGCGAGAAGCTGCCGCGGCGTTCGCAATATCTGGACGATCCGCTGGCCGATAATATTCTGGACGGCATCCGGGAGCTGCTCCAACGCCCGCGCCCGATCTTCGTCACCGCGGGCGCATGTTCGCCGTCGAAGCCGGCCAAGGCCAACCGGGTGCTGGGCGTTGCTGCCATTCTCCAGCGCACCGCGCCGGGCCAGCCGCTGGCCTGCGAAATCTGCGAGCGGGACATCTCTGCCCGGCCAAGGATCCACCTGCCACAGGCCCACCAGGATGGCTTGCGTTGGGAGATCCAGGACCATGTGGATGAGGTGGTGCTGTTGTGCGGCGACTGCCACCAGATGGCCCACCAGCCGACCCTGCAGCAGCTGCGCAATTATGCGAAGCCTGCCTGCCCCGCCTGCGGGGAACGCAATCCTAGGAAGGTCGTCTGGGGCATGCCCACCTTTGGGCCCGATGACGAAGAATACGTGACCGCTGGCTGCATGATGCCTTTCGGGCCTCCATCGCAGTGGGAGTGCCGCGCCTGCGAAACCCAGTACCTGGTGGCCGAATTCGATGACCGGCCGTACCAGGCCTGGGCAATATACGGGCAGAACCTCCAGCGCTGAGCACAAGAACGCCAGCACATCGAATTCAGGATGTGCTGGCGTTCTGCTGTCTTGGCCTTGGTGCTACTTGGCCAGGGCCTTGGTCACCTCGTCGATGATGCTAGGCAGCAAGGCGGCGAAGGCGCGAGCGCGATGCGAGATCGCGTTCTTTTCCTCCGGAGTGTGCTCGGCCATGGACTTGCCGGCCCCCGCAGGTTCGAAGATCGGATCATAGCCGAAGCCATGCTCTCCGGCCCGCTCGGTGCGCAGCACGCCCTCGACCGTACCGAGTTCCACGTGCTCGGCTCCCCCGGGGGCAGCCAGCGCCGCGGCGCAGACGAACTGCGCTCCGCGATGCTCGGCGGCAATATCGCCAAGCTGGCCGAGCAGCAGATCGATATTCGCCTCGTCGTTGCCGTGCACTCCGGACCAGCGGGCCGAGAAGATGCCCGGCGCTCCCCCGAGCACATCAACACTCAGGCCGGAATCATCGGCGAGCGCCACCAGTCCGGTGGATGCCGAGATCTCGCGGGCCTTCTTCAGCGCGTTGCCGGCGAAGCTGACCTGGTCCTCGACCGGGTCGGGAGCTCCCGCGGTGGCGGCGTCGATAACCTGGGTGTCGACGTCCAGGCCCGGCACCTTTCCGCGCAGCAGTTCGCGCAACTCGCGCAGCTTGCCCTGGTTGCGCGAGGCGAGGACAAGTACCGGCTCGCTCATTTGGTGCTGTTCAGGGTCTCGCGCTGGATTTCGGCCAGCTCGTTGGTGCCGCCCAGAGCCAGATCCAGCAGGGCGTCCAGTTCTTCGCGCTTGAAGGGCACGCCCTCGGCGGTGCCCTGGACCTCGACGAAGTCGCCGGATCCGGTGACCACGACGTTCATGTCGGTTTCGGCGCGGACGTCTTCCTCGTAGGGCAGATCCAGCATCGGGGTGCCGTCGATGATGCCCACCGAGATCGCTGCCACCGAGTCGGTCAGCACCTTGGCGCCGGGCTTCACGATGCCCTGCGAACGGGCCCAGGAGATTGCTTCCGCCAGCGCCACGTAGGCGCCGGTGATCGCTGCGGTGCGGGTGCCGCCGTCGGCCTGCAGGACATCGCAGTCCAGCACGATGGTGTTTTCGCCCAGCGCCTTGGTATCCACCACGGCACGCAGGGAGCGGCCGATCAGGCGGGAGATCTCATGGGTGCGGCCGGAGAGCTTGCCCTTGACCGACTCGCGGGAGTTGCGGGTGTTGGTGGCGCGCGGGAGCATCGCGTATTCAGCGGTGACCCAGCCGGTGCCTTCGCCCTTGAGCCAGCGCGGCACGCCCTCGGTGAAGGAAGCGGTGCACAGCACGCGGGTGTTGCCGAATTCGATCAGGGCCGAGCCTTCGGCCTGAGCGGACCAGCCGCGGGTGATGGTGATGTCTCGAAGTTGCGCGGCTCCTCGGCCGTCAGCGCGTAAAGTCATGGTTCCATCCTAACCACGTGCGCCCCGCGATCCGCACGGGCGGCGCCGCGCGTTACGGTGAAATGCACCTCGTGAGCCGTTCCCGGCCGCTAGTGCGGATGCACCACGATGCAGCACCGGCCAGATTGCGGGCTCAGCTCGGCCCTGCCGCAGTCCAGCTGGCAACCTTCCAGGGCGCCGGAAACCAGTTCGTAGTTCATCGAGCAGACCATTTCGGTTTGCTGCTGGGCGACCTGGTGGAATGGGCAGTTCCGCATGGATATTTCCCCGTGCTCATCCACTTCGGGCTCATAGCCCAGCTCATCGAGCAGCGGCACGAGCCCGTCGCCGCCCTGGCCGAGTTTCCTGCCTTCGCCGCGTGCTGCCTGATGCAGCGCAGCGAGCACGGCCCCCGAGGTGTCGGCGCTGGCCGCCTGGGCCAGCAAGCTGCCCAGCAGCCGGTAGTTGCGCGCTGGCAGGCTCACCGACACTTCGGATTGGGCGAGCGCGTAGAGCTTGGCCGTGCGCCCGGCGCCGGGCCCGGTTCTTCCTTCAGGCCGGGCGAAGGTCACGGCCAGCAATCCGGCGGTGGCCAGCCGGTCCAGGTGGTAGGCCGCCAGGGTCCGGCTGATTCCCGCGGCCTTGGCTGCCGCCTCGCGTCCTACCGGTTGCGTGCTTTGCGAAATGAACTCGAACAGCTGGCGCCGCACCGGATCATTCAGCGATTTGATGACCGCATCTTGGTGCAAGTTCAGTTTTCTCGACATGGCCAAATTCTATCAACAATAGATCTTGACAAATAGGTCCGGGAGGCGAATTCTGGGTATACGTTCAAATCTTTGGAGGGTGATCGCCATGAGCGCCTCATGGAGCGAGAAGCATCAGCTCTCGCACATCCGGGCAACAACCGCTGAACGGGTCAGCACCGACCCGTCGTTGAGCGCATTCTGGATCCTGCGCATTGGATTTGTCGTCCTGCCCCTGCTCATGGGACTGGACAAGTTCGCGAACGTGATGACCTACTGGCCGGACTACCTGGCCCCGTGGGTCGTTGCCATCCTGCCGTTCTCCGCGCAAACCGCCATGCACGTGGTTGGCGTGGTGGAACTGGTAGCCGCCGCATCGATGATCATCAAGCCGCGCTACGCGAGCTATGTGCTCGCCCTGTGGCTGCTGGGCATCATCATCAACCTGGTCTCGATGGGCATCTTCCTCGATGTCGCCCTGCGCGACGTCGGCCTGCTCGTTGCCGCACTGGCGCTGACCCGGCTGGCCAGCAAGTACGACAAACCGTGGGGCGCCAAGCACGGCACCCGCTGATCCGCTGCAGAACAGGGCAAAGCACCGGCGAGAAGGATTCCTCCTTCTCGCCGGTGCTTTCGTTCCGCGTCTATGCTGTTCCGCGCTCCTACTTCTTGCGCTTGAGCAGCGGGAACTTGCGGATCTTCTCGTACTTGATGGTCGGCATGGAGCCGGTACGGGTCTTCAGGTAATCGGTACCGCGATCCCCCTTGAACAGGGCCGGGTCCTTGTCTTCCTTCAGGCTGCCGGAGTACACGCCGTAGGTTACGCCGGATACGGCAACGGCAATGCCGCCGCTGTAGGTTTCCTTGGCCTCTTCAACCACCTTGTTGATGTCGGTCCATACCGGAATGTGGGTGAGCAGCATGCGCTCGGCGCCGGCGGCGGCAGCCATTTCGCCGGCACGCTTTCCGGTCAGGTGCACGCCGTCGATATGGTCGTCGCGGCCTTCCTCGAAGGCCGCTTCGCACAGGAACATGTCGGCGCCGCGTGCGGCTTCCACGAGGCCATCGCAGCTGTCGGTATCCCCGGAATAGGTCAGCACGCTGGTCAGCAGCTCCCCGTCGGGGCCCGGTTCATGCGCTTCCACGCGCAGGGCATAGGCTTCCTTGATCGGGTGGCGCACCGGGTACGGGGTGATGGTGAACGGTCCGATATTCACCGGCTTCAGCGATTTCCAGACCTGGAAGTCGTAGTCCTTGGCCATGGTGTCGCCGTCAGGCAGCGAGTAGGCAGTCTCGATGCGCTCGGCGGTGTCTTCCGGGCCGTGCACGAGCATCCTCTCGCGGCCCCAGCCGTCAGGATCCCAGCGGATCGCCACATGCAAACCGCACAAATCCATGCAGTGGTCGGGATGCAGATGGGAAATCATGATCCCGTCGATGTCTTTCAAATCGGTGTAGCGCTGCAGCACGCCCAAAGCCCCGGACCCCAGATCCAGCAGGATCTTCCAGTCGCGGGTGCCATCAAAGGCCGTCACCAGGTAGCAGGACGCGGGCGATCCCGGCCCTGGGAATGACCCGGTGCATCCGATGATGGTCAGCTTCATTCGTTACTCGCTTTCGACGCGGCAATCATTTGCGGAGTAATCCGCGAGATGGCTCCGGTCGGATAGTGGGCGGCTACATGGTCCACGTGGCGCACCTGCAGCACCTCGGGTCCGAGGAAACGGCGAGCCAGTACACCAAAACTATCAGCGTTGCCTGTGGCGAGGAACTCATGACGCGCCGCGGCGCCGTCGTTGCGCACCAGCGAATGCCGGGTCAACGCCCGGAAAACGTCCTTCGCCGTTTCCTCTGCAGATGACACCAGGGTGACCGAATCCCCCATCACGTAGGAGAGGACGCCGGTGAGCAGCGGGTAGTGCGTGCATCCCAGCACCAGGGTGTCCACCTCGGCGGCCTGCAGCGGCGCCAGATACTCCTGCGCGATCTCCAGCAGCTCGGCTCCGGCGGTGATGCCGGATTCCACGAACTCCACGAAACGCGGGCAGGCCACGGTCGATACCTGCAGGTTCGGGGCAGCGGCAAAAGCATCCTCATAGGCGCGCGAGCCCACGGTCGCCTGGGTGCCGATGATGCCGATCCTGCCATTCTTGGTGCCGGCCACGGCACGGCGGACCGCCGGCTGGATGACTTCGACTACCGGGATGCCATAGCGCGCGGTGTAGCGTTCGCGGGCATCGCGCAGCACCGCGGCGGAGGCCGAATTGCAGGCAATGACCAGCAGCTTCACGCCGGAATCGACCAGTTCGTCCATGACGCCCAGGGCGTTGGCCCGCACCTGGGCGATGGGCAGCGGACCGTAGGGAGAGTTGGCGGTATCCCCTACGTAGATCAGCGATTCGCCGGGCAGCTGGTCGATGATGGCGCGGGCCACGGTCAGCCCGCCAACTCCGGAGTCGAAGATCCCAATGGGGGTATTGGCGTCCGGGGCAGAGACCTGCCCGGTGGCAAAGTAGGAATTCATGGGTTCAGGACTCCGCATCCATCAGCGCGCCCATCAAGGTATCGAGCACCCACGAGATCAGGTTGTACACCAGGGACATGTATTCCTCGGGGGTTTCCACCTCGGAAGCATCAAGCACCTCGGCGACCCGGGCCGAATCCTCTTCGCTGCGGATCTGAAGGCGTTCGGCGAGCACCAGGCGCACGTCGTTCAGCGCCTGGGCGAAACGCGCCGCGGCGTCCTTGTCCAGCACGAGCTTGTCGGTTTCCAGCAGCAGCTGGGCTTCGCGCAGGCGGCCGACCTTCTGCGCGATCGAATCGGCTTCGGTCAGCCGGCGATGCTCGGCAGCCACCACGGCGTCGTCGCTGGCATCGGGCAGCAGCCTGGCCAGTGCCGGATCGGCAATCGGAGGCAAATCCATGGACTCGGGCCGAATGCCGGTCAAGGCGTAGAGCGGGTCGATGTCCTCGGGCAGCTGGTGCAGCCGGGCCCGTTCTTCGAGCATTTCGATGACATCGGAGAAGAGTTCGCGGATCAGCTTGCGTTCGGGCGAATGCAGCGTGCCGGTAATGCCCTTGGAACCGTTCTTGAAGGCCTTGGCCACGTTCAGGCTCCCTGGGTCATGGTTGCGTTCAGTCCGAACCCGTGCATGGCCTGCACATCGGATTCGATGGCTTCGCGGCTGCCGCTGCGCACGGTGCAGAAGCCGTCATGGTGCACCTGCAGCATGAGCTTCTCAGCTTTTTCCGGGCTGAAACCAAAGTAGGAACGGAACACGTAGGATACGTAGCTCATCAAGTTCACTGGATCATTCCACACAACCAAGCGCCATGGCTTGTCTTGGGATACCAGGGTTTCAAATTCGGAAAGTACATCGGGCATTGCGGTCATGGCTACCATTTTACGCGCGGAAGCTGAACGCAACACCGGACACGGCAAATATCACCTTGGGCGTGAGCCGTTATACAGTAAAACGGGTCTGCTTTCCCAAGCAGCACCGCACAAGGCCTTTTCCGATCATCAGGAGCGTCACATGCGCACCAGTCTCTTCACCGACCACTATGAGCTGACCATGCTCCAGGCAGCGCTTGAATCCGGTGCAGCTCACCGCCCATCCGTCTTCGAGGCATTCGCACGCCGCTTGCCCGAAGGCCGGCGCTACGGTGTGGTCGCAGGCACTGGCCGCGTGCTCGAAGGCCTGGCAGATTTCCGCTTCGATGACGAGCAGCTGCGTTTCCTCAGCGACAACAAGGTGGTCAACGCCGAGACCATCAAGTACCTGGAGAACTTCCGCTTCACCGGCAACATCTCCGGCTATGCCGAGGGCGAGCTGTACTTCCCGAACTCGCCGCTGCTGACCGTGGAGTCGACCTTCGCCGAAGCCTGCGTCATCGAGACGTTCGTGCTCTCGGCGATGAACCATGATTCGGCCATTGCCTCGGCCGCCTCGCGCATGATCGCTTCGGCCGGCGAGCGCCCCTGCATCGAGATGGGCTCGCGCCGCACCCATGAGGAATCAGCGGTGGCCGCCGCGCGCGCCGCCATGATTGCCGGATTCTCCTCGACCTCAAACCTGGAAGCCGGTGCACGCTACGGCCTGAAAACCGTTGGCACCTCGGCCCACTCCTTCACCCTGCTGCACGACACCGAGCGCGCCGCCTTCGAAGCGCAGGTCGCCTCGCTGGGCAAGGACACCATCTTGCTGGTCGACACCTACGACGTAGAGAACGGCGTACGCACCGCGGTCGAGGTGGCCGGTCCCGAGCTGGGCGGCGTCCGCCTCGACTCGGGCGACCTGGTGCAGCAGGCAGGCTGGGTCCGCGAGCTGCTCGATGATTTGGGCAACTGGAACACCAAGATCACCGTCACCTCGGACCTGGACGAGTACGCGATCGCTGCCTTGGCCAGCGCCCCGGTGGACTCCTACGGCGTGGGCACGGCCCTGGTCACCGGCTCCGGGCACCCGACCGCGTCCATGGTCTACAAGCTGGTGGCCCGCCAGGACGATGCGGGCGAATGGATTCCCGTGGCCAAGGCCGCGGCGAACAAGGCCAGCGTGGGCGGCCGCAAGTATGCGGTGCGCCAGCTCAACGAGCGCAACCGCGCCGTCGCCGAAATCGTCTCCACCTCCGAGTACACCACCGGCGGCCCCGAGCGCGACTTGGTTGTCCCGCTGGTGCGCAACGGCGAGATCGACCAGGCCCATGTCGGCGCTGCCGGCGTCAAGCGCGCCACCGAGCGCCACCACGCCTCGGTCCAGGAGCTGCCGGGCGTGGCCCGCAAGATGCAGCGCGGCGAACCGGTCATCCCGACCGTCATGATCCAGGACTAGCCAAACACACGAAAAACTCAGCTGCGGAACGTAGGATCCAGATTCAAGGATCCTGCGGTCCGCAGTTGTCCAAGGTCTACATCCACTAGCCAGGGAGGCAGCGATGAGCAGAGCCCTAGTGATCATTGATGTCCAGCCGGACTTCTGCGAAGGCGGTGCCCTCGCGGTAACCGGCGGCAATGCTGTAGCTACGGCCATTGCCGCGGACATTGCCGAACGCCGCGATTCCTACTCGGCCATCGTGACCACCCAGGATTGGCACATCGAGCCGGGCGATCATTTCTCTCAGAACCCGGACTTCATTGATTCGTGGCCGGTGCACTGCGTTGCCGGCACGCCTGGCGCAGCGCTGCATCCGCAGCTTGCGCAGGTGCCAGTCGACGCGCATTTCGCCAAGGGGCGTTTCGCCGCCGCCTACTCCGGCTTCGAAGCCCGGGAGCTGGATCCCTCGGCGGACAAGGCGGATGAAAGCGGGGAACTGCTCGGCGACTGGCTCAAGGCCAAGGGCATCACTTCGGTGGATGTCGTGGGACTTGCCGCTGACCACTGCGTGAAGGCCACCGCGTTCGATGCGGTGGAAGCCGGGTTCACCACCACCATCATTTCCCCGCTGACCGCAGCGGTCTCGCCGGAGAATCTGCCAGCGATCCGCGAGGAACTGCGCACAGCCGGCGTCACGGTGCTGTCGCTGGGCTGATCCTTGCCTTGAAAACCACAACGGCTTGGCGCTGACCGAATTCTCCGGTCAGCGCCAAACCGTTTTTTTCGCGGAAACTACTTGCGTCCGACGAACCAGTCCTGCAGCTTGTCGATGCGCGCCTGCAGCTGGTCAGCTGTTGCTTGCGGCACCGCAGGCCCGCCGCAGATGCTGCGCAGCTTGTTGTGGATCTGCCCATGCGGCGTGCCGGTCCGGGCAGCCCATGCCGAGACGTTCTTGGACAGCTTCGTGCGCAGCTCCATCATGCGGCGGTGGTCGGACACCGGCTCGGGCTTCGTGGCGCCCTTGGAAATCTGCCTGTTCTGCTGCTTGCGCAGCAATTCGGACACCTGCTCGGTATCCAGCAGGCCCGGGATTCCCAGGAAGCCCAGTTCCTCTTCGCTGCCGATGTCGGCACCGGTGCCGAATTCGCCACCGTCGAAGAGCACGCGGTCAAAGGAAGCCTGCGAGTTCAGCGCTTCGAACTTGTTGCGTGCCAGCTCGTCGCTGGCCTTCTCTTCCTTGTTCGCCGCTTCCAGCAGCGAATCGTCCAGGCCGTCCTCGTCCTTGGAGCCTTCGCGGTCCAAGGCGTGGTCGCGTTCGACTTCCATCTCGTTGGCCAAGGCCATCAGGATCGGCACCGAGGGCAGGAACACCGAGGCCACTTCTCCGCGCTTGCGGCTGCGCACGAAGCGCCCCACCGCCTGGGCGAAGAACAGCGGCGTGGAGGTGGATGTCGCATAGACGCCGACGCACAAGCGCGGCACGTCCACTCCTTCGGATACCATGCGCACCGCGACCATCCAGCGCGCATCGGATTCGGAGAATTCGTCGATCTTCTGCGATGCCTTGGGGTCATCGGACAGGATGGTGGTGACCTTCTCGCCGCAGATGGCTTCGAGCTGGGCGGCATAGCCACGCGCGTCCTCGTGGTCGGTGGCAATGACCAGGCCGCCGGCGTCCTTCACGGTGCGGCGCACCTCGGACAGGCGCCGGTCAGCGGCTTGCAGCACCGAGGGAATCCAGTCCCCGTGCGGGTCCAGCGCGGTGCGCCAGGCATGGGCGGTGACATCCTTGGTGAAGCCCTCGCCGAGGTTTGCTTCCATCTCCTCGCCGCCGGCGGTTCGCCATCGCATATTGCCCGAATAGGCCATGAACAGCACCGGACGGACCACATGGTCTGCCAGGGCGTTGCCGTAGCCGTAGGTGTAGTCGGCCTTGGACCGGCGGATGCCGTCTCCCTCATCGACATACTGCACGAAGGGAATCGGTGCAGCATCGGAACGGAACGGGGTACCGGTCAGGGCCAGTCGGCGGGTGGCAGGTTCGAATGCCTCGCGGATGCCGTCGCCCCAACTCAGCGCATCGCCGGCGTGGTGGACCTCGTCCATGATCACCAGGGTGCGGGCATCCTCGGTCTTCGCGCGGTGCACGGCAGGCTTCAGCGCGACCTGGGCATAGGTCACCACGACGCCCATGTAATGCGAGCCGTGCCGGCCGTCGGAGTTCTTGTAGTTCGGGTCCAGGGCAATGCCCACACGCGCTGCCGAATCCGCCCACTGCTTTTTCAGGTGGTCGGTCGGCGCGACAACGATCATGCGGTTGATCTTGCCCGAGTCGATCAGCACCTTTGCCAGGCGCAGCGCAAAGGTGGTCTTGCCGGCGCCAGGGGTCGCCACTGCCATGAAGTCCCTGGGCTCCTTGTCGAAGTACAAGGCCAGGGCTTCGGCCTGCCAGGCACGCAGCTTCGGCCCGGTTCCCCATGCCGCGCGTTCCGGGTACGCTACCGGAAGCTTGTCTTCTAGTGGAAGCTTGTCGCCAAAATCAAAGAGTGTCTCGGTCATTTACCTTTTCCCGGCCGCGTGCATCGTGTGAAGTAGTGCTAGTTCATTCGCAGCACTACCCCATCAAGGAATCGTAGATTTCCTTGCACTCGGGGCACACCGGGAATTTCTGCGGATCTCGGCCTGGGGTCCAGACCTTGCCGCACAGGGCGATCACTGGCTCGCCGGTCATTGCCGACTCCATGATCTTTTCCTTCTGCACATAGTGGGCAAAGCGCTCGTGATCTCCGGCCTCGACACTCTGGGTTGTCTCGGTACGTTCAATCGTGGCAGTGCCGCCGCGGGTTTCTTCAGACTGTTCCACCATGCTTTCAAGTCTAGTACGGATTGCTCCTGCTGTCCGCGTAGCAGGCATGGGAGCTTGTCCACATTGACTTTGCCGCTGTTGCCTACGAAGCTCCATGTTCCGCTTCATATCTTCAGGTCAGTGATCGTTTTCCTGCATCTGCTCGAATGGCTGCCATCCAGTTTGATTTGGATTTCTCCCGGCTTGGTCACCACCGACCAATATCCTGTGAAACTTGTTGCACCAGGGCAGGCAAAAGGCCGCCCGGCGGGAAATTGCTTCCCGCCGGACGGCCCAGAGCGGCTCAGCCGTTGCGGCTACTTGTTGAGCATGACCGACTGCATCAACTCGGGAGTGCGCTTCTCATACCATTTGGCGCCGAGGGCAATGCCGCCGAGCATCAGCCCGATGCCCAGAACCAGGCCCGCACCCAGGGTGATGAAGCCCAAGGCCTGCGAGTGCTGGAACCAGCCGATGGCGTACGGAATGAGCACAGGGATCAGCAAGAGCCCCATGGTGAGCATGATGCCCAGCTGCGTGAGCGCCATGCGCATGCCGCTGCCAGGAGGGGTCTTCATCGGGTTGTCGCCCGGAAGCGGCACCGCATAGGTGTAGCGTGCCGAGGATACCGAGGAAACGCCCAACGCGACGAACAGCGCGGCCAGCGACAGGCCCAGATCACCCGGGATGCGCCACAGCTCGCCAGCGATCAGGCCCGGCAGGATCGCGGCGGCCAGGACCGGAATGATGGCAATCAGGAAGCAGGACAGCGCCCGTCCTGCGCGATCGGCCCGGCCGGATATGCCGGTCAGCGCGTGCAGTGCGAAGGCCGTGTTGTCATAGGAAATGTCTGCGGAGATGGAGAAGCCCAGCAGGATGCCGATCAATGGCCCCATCAGATACATCATCGTGTAGTTGCCGGACTGGCTGCCGGTGAACCAGAAGAGCAATGGGAGCACCGGCACCATCAGCACACCCACGGCGTAGCGCGGATCCTTGAACCAATAGGTTAGTGCTCGGGCGGCGACGGCGCCGGTCGGCGTTGCCGGCAGCAGCTTGAAGAAGCCCAGGCCCTTGGCCGTGGCAGCGCGCTGCTGCGGCGGCGGGGTAATTGCGGCTTTTGCGGTAGCGCGAGCCAGCAGGACATATAGCCCGCCAAGGTAGGCCGCACCGAGGGCCAGGTGGATGGCCATGTGCCCGTAGAGCGCCGAGGCATAGGCACCGGGAACAGCAGCAAAGGCGCCGAGCGGGGTGTAGCCGAGCACCGTGGACAGCGGATGGATCCAGTCGCCCATGGACTCCGCCGCGGAGAACACCGAGGCCATGATCGGACCCAGCCCGACGAGCAGCAGGAACAGCAGCGCGAACGTCAATTCGCGGAAGCGGCGCTTGGCCCGCAGCGCGGTTGCCATGATCACCAGGTACTGGCACAGCAGGATCGCCATCACCGCGGTCGCCACCGCAGCGAGCAGACCCAGCATCAACGCACCTGCATCGCTTCGCCACATCAGCGAGGCGCCCAGCAGGCCGAGAACGGTCAGCACCGCGGGAATCGAGACAAATCCAGCCAGCACCAGGGCAGGGCCCAGGGTCTTTTCCGGGATCCCGAAATGGACGAAGCGCGACGGTTCCAGGGTGAGGTCGACGCCGGTCAGCAGAGGCGGGATGATGGCCCAGCCCAGCACCGCGGCCGAACCGATCAGGGTAAAGATTTCGCCTTGGAAAGGAATCTCGTCAGCGGCGAACCACACGGCCAAGGTCAGCATGGTGATCATGCCCAGCGCGTACAGGCCGCCGATGATGACGCCGATCAGCTGGCCGACGGAGCGCTTGAAGCCATTGGCCAGCAAGCGCAGTTTCAGGCTTAGGACGTGCGCAACCATGACAGCCCCTCGTTGTTGGCGCGGCCGCCCACCAGATCGACGAAGCGGTCTTCCAGGCTCATGCCGCCGCGGACCTCGTCCACGGTGCCCTGCGCCTTGAGCACGCCATCGGAAATGACCGCCACATGCGTGCACATGCGCTGGACCAGGTCCATCACATGCGAGGAAACGATCACGGTGCCGCCGAACTCCACGTAGTTGTTCAGGATGTCGCGGATATTCGCCGCCGAGACCGGGTCCACTGCCTCGAATGGCTCATCAAGCACCAGCAGCTTTGGCGAATGGATCATCGCGGTAGCCAAGGTGATCTTCTTGGTCATGCCGGCGGAGTAGTCCACCACCAGCTTGTCCCCGTCATCCAGCAGGTCCATCACGCGCAGCAGGTCCTCGGTGCGCTGGGCAACTTCGGCACGGTCCATGCCGCGCAGCAGCCCGGAATAGGTCACCAGCTGCCGGCCGGTGAGCCGATCGAATTGGCGCACGCCATCGGCCAGGACGCCCAGGGTGGACTTGGCGGCGTGCGGGTCGGCCCAGATGTCCACGCCGTTGACCACCGCCTGGCCCGCATCCGGGCGCAGCAAACCGGTAGCCATCGAGAGCATGGTGGTCTTTCCGGCGCCATTGGGCCCGACCAGCCCATAGAATGAACCGGCGGGAACTTGCAGGCTGACGTTGTTCACGGCAATCTTGGCGCCAAATTGCTTGGCGAGAGACCGGATGTCCAGTGCGATCTGATTCATAGTTTAAGGCTAGCAATGCCCCAAGTCAGAACACATCATCCTTTGGAGTTAAACCTGAAGGCAAGACAAAGCCGCGGCCCGGGAAATATTCCGGACCGCGGCTTGCTGGCTGTGCGCTTCAGCGCTTCGGCATCAACCTAGAAGAGTACGCGGGCCAGCTTCTGGCGCGAGACGGCGACGCGTGGGTCGGCATTGCCGATGACCGCATAGAGCTCGATCAGGCGGCGGCGCACCCGCTCGCGGTCCTCATCCGCCAGCTTGGAGATCAGCGAGACCAGCCGGGCGAAGGCGTCCTCGACATGCCCGCCGACCACATCCAGGTCGGCGACATCGAGCTGCGCCGCGATGTCCTCGGGATTCTGCGCGGCCTGCTCGCGGGCCTTGTTCAGATCTAGGTTGTGCGTGCGCGAGAGCAAGCGGACCTGGTACACGCCAACCTGCGCGTCCTTGTCGTTCGGCTTTTCGTTCAGCGCTTCCAAGTAGGCTGCCTCGGCGGCGGCGTAGTCCCCCGCATCGATGGCGTCGACTGCCTTCTGGTGCAGCGGCGGCAGTTCCGGCTCGGCCTGGCCGGCCTGCCCGGAGAATGCCGGGGCGGTGCCGCTCATGCCCTGCTGCACGGCGAGCTGTTCAAGCTGCGCGAAAACCTGGGCAATTTGCGCTTCTTCGGCAGGACCCTGGAACAGCGGCACCGGCTGGCCCTTGATCAGCGCAACCACCATCGGGATCTGCTGCGCCTGGAAAGCCTGGGCGATCTGCGGGTAGCTTTCGGCATCCACGAGGCCGAGGACGAACTTGCCACCCTTGGCATCCACCAGCTTGCGCAGGGTCGCATCCAGGTCTGCAGAGACCTGCACGCGCGGCGAGCCGAGGGAAACGATAGCAGGCACCTGCTGGGACAGGCCGACGAACTGCTGGAACGCGGCCTCGTCCAGGGTGGTGGTCCAGCTGGCGGCACCGGCTGGGGTGCTGTCGGTGGCTTCCGGGCCGTGGTTGGCCAGCGCCGAGAGATCCACCGCACCGCGGGTCGAGGGGATGTTGTGATCAGTCATGGGGATTAGTCAACTTCCTTCACATCGAGCAGGACCTGGCTTGCCGAGATCAGCTGGATCTTGTCCTTGGAACCATCAGCCGGCAGGTAGAACATCACTGGTTCGGCGTAGGTGCTCTCGACGTCGCCGTTCGACGAGCTGGAGCCCAGCAGCTGTTCGGTCAGCTTGTCGGTGCTCTTGAGCGGGTCGGCGTCTTCGGTGCGGACGAACAGCGCCTTGTTGTTCAGCTTGCCGGTGACAATCGCGCCGCCATCCGGGGTGGAGACCACCTTGGTGTCGCCCTCGGCGACCGAGCGCTTGTACTTCACGTTCGCCTCGTTGGCTTCCTTGGACTCGTCCTTCTGGGCCGCGTGCACCGCCTTGATGAAGTCCGACTCGGCGAACTTGTCCTTCTCCTTGGCCTTGGGATCGGTCAGCACCTTGCCCAGCGCTTCCAGCGCCTTCTTCGGGGTCATCTGCAGGCCTTCGGCGTCGGCGCTCAGCTGCTTGGTCGACGGATCGCCCACCGCGATGCCCGGGAAGGTGGAGTTCGGCAGCATCTGTCCGGCGAAGACCACCTTGAAGTTCTCGCGGGCATTGGCCTGCACCAGGGTGAGCGCCTGCGGAAGGGTGTCTGCGTCATTGTTCTTCGCGGTCACCACGGAGATCACGCGCGGGAACTTGGCTTCATTCGCATTCGGCACCGCGGCCGAGCGGATCACCTGGGTCGTGAGCGCCATCGGCTTGTCGACCTTGAACTCTTCCTTGAGCATGTCATAGCGCTTGTTGCGCAAGTACTTGAAAGCACCGGCGCTGCGCTGTTCCAGGGCCTTGGAATCGTTCTTTTCATCTGCCTTGGCGATCTGCTTCTGGGCATCGGCCAGCACCCGCTTGAGCTGCTCTTCGGTGATCACCGGGAAGCTGGCCGCTTCCTCCTCCGAGGAAGCGGCGGATTCGGAGCCCTTGGCCTCGTCGGACTTGGCTTCTTCGGACTTCGCTTCATCGGACTTCTGCGCCGATTCCGAGGCTTTGGCACTGTCCTCGTCGCTTGGAGCCATCGGCAGCGAGACGCCGGAGATGGCCAGGGCGACGACTGCCACGGCGGCGACCGAGTGCTGGGTGTTCGAGCCGGTCTTCGCCTTGCCGGGGCGCATGGCAAGCAGGGCCACGCCGAAGACCAGCAGCAGCGCGCCGGCAATGATCAGCGGCAGGGCAAATGGCATGGCGTCGTCATTTGCGTAGCTCACCGAGATGTCCACTGGAGCGGCGTCCTTTCCGCCGGCGGCCAGCAACAGCGACCAGTCGCCGGAATCCGGAGCGGTCCAGCGGTAGGTCATGGTCTGGTCTGCGGTCTGCGAGTCGAAGAAGATGTCATCGCCGGCGGGGTTCGGCACTTCGGCTTCGCCCTTCGCGTATTCGGCAATCATCTTGTGGTTATTGGTATCGATTCCGGTGACCGAAACATGCGCGGCATCGCCGACCCACGACTCGACGTCATAGTCGCGTCCCAGGGACGCGGTGAATTCACCCTTCGACTTGATCACCAGTTCCACCGGATCAAGCTTGGGGTCGTTGACCGAGGATTCAATCACGGTCAGCGGGGCCTCATCGGATAGTTGCGGCATGGTCGCGGTCACCGTTTCGGGCGGCGCCCAAAAGGTCTTCTGTCCGATGCCGACCACCAGGGCCACGGCCCCCAGCAGCATCGCGATCACGGAGATTACTTTTCGCACAAGTTCACCTATTCGCCTACGTCTCACAGCTGTTCTTCGACAAGTCTAACGAGTTGCGGCGGATCATGGTTCCGATCAGTGCCTGTGAACTGCCTCAACACCGCAAGTGCGTGGTGTCTTGAACCACTTAATAGACGCCAATGCGCGATATGCTCTGACCCATGGAGCCAGATCAGCCGCGCCCGCATCGCGCTCAGCACGCGCACGACGAGCAATCGCACGCACCTGAGCGCTCCGTGGAACCAGAGGCCCCAGGCCCGGAATCCACAGCGCATTCCCAGCCTCATCAGGCGAATTCCCAGCCGGCGCCGCCATCATCAGAGGGCACGCCGGTCCCCCGCTATCCCGCTTCTGCGCCATCAGGCGGCACTGCGGCTCGCGAGGGCTGGACCAGGAAGCTCGCCGACCGGGTGGGCAAGCTGCTCAACGCCCCGCAGCGGGGCGCGGCCCTCGGCGAGGAACCCGAGCAGCCGCTGGAGGGATCCCCCGAACCCATTCCTGCGCTGCACCCGATTTCCATGGGTTTCCTGGGCACCATCGGGGTGGGCATCGCCCTGGGCGGCTTCTACCTGCTGACCAATGTCGGCTCGCTGATGACCTGGATTGCCATCGCGCTGTTCATTGCCCTGGGCCTTGACCCGATTGTGCGCTTCATGATGCGCAAGGGGCTCTCCCGTCCGCTGGCCGTGACCGCGACCATGGTCAGCATGCTGGCAATCTTCGGCGGCTTCATGGCCCTGATCATCCCTACACTGGTCAATCAGATCACGGCCTTCATCACGCGCGCGCCTGAAATCGTCGATGATTTCCTCAATAGCGAATGGGTCAGGGAAATCGACCGCCAATATGCAATCTCCCAGCGCATCACAACCGAGGTGGACCGTTTCTTTGGAGACTCGGGCGCCGTAACGAATGTCTTCGGCGGTGTCCTGGGCGTCTCGCAAACAGTTGCGCAGTCGATGTTCGGCGTGCTGATCGTGCTGGTGCTGGCCATCTACTTCCTGGCGTCCCTGCCAGGCATGATGGGCTTCTCATTGCGCCTGGCCCCGCGCTCCAAGCGCGAGCGCGTCTCGGAATTGACCGTGCGCATCACCCGCTCGGTGGGCAACTATGTCATGGGCCAAGCCACCGTGGCGATATTGAACTGCCTGGTGGCGCTGCTCCTGATGAGCATCTTGGGCGTTCCGTTCACCGCGCTGCTCACCTTGCTGGTGGCCTTGCTGGCCTTCATCCCACTGGTCGGTGGCGTGATCGCCGGTGTGCTGGTCACTTTGGTGACCCTGTCCCTGGGGTGGCAAACCGCGCTGATCTATGCCATCTGCTACTTCGGCTACCTGCAAATCGAAGCCTACTTCGTCTCGCCGCGCATTATGCGCCGTGCGGTGGCAGTGCCCGGCGCTGTAGCGGTGATCTCGGTGATTGCCGGTGGCAGCCTGGCCGGGGTCACCGGTGCGCTGATGGCCATTCCGGTAGCTGCCAGCGCCATGATCCTGTTGCGCGAGGTATTCATCGCACGCCAGGACCGCCGCTAGCGGACTGACTCCGCAGGCTCGTCCTAGTAGCGGTAGGAGCGGGTTTCCCAGCAGTGCGGATGCCAGTGGCGCCGCGCGTTGGCCGCGGCCTCATCCCCCGACCAGTGATCCGCCCGCCAGGCGACCACATGGGCCACGCCCACGCCGATGGAGCGATGGCACCCAGGGCAGGTGTAGGTCTTGTTGGCGTTCAGCGGCGCGATCTTGCGGACATGCCACTGCCCATCCGGGGCATCCTGGCGGAGCACCACGCCGAAGCGGGCCCGTTGCATCCACTCTTCCTGGTCCGCTCCGTACTCCTGCTCGTCATCCCCGTAGCCGTGGCCGGATCCGGAGTTCCGGCCCTTGGCAGGTCGTGAATTCTTCGAGCGGCGCGGGCGGTTGGAACGAGGCATGTCATTAATCATGCCGTATCCGAGGGCACAAGTCGCAACCAGCTAGTAAAGTGTGTGGGGTGCGTTTAGTGGTAGCAAAGTGTTCAGTTGATTACGAGGGCCGTCTGAGAGCCCACCTTCCGTTGGCGACCCGCCTGATCATGGTCAAGGCCGATGGATCGGTTCTCATCCACTCGGATGGCGGCAGCTACAAGCCGCTGAACTGGATGAATCCTCCATTGACCCTGCGCGAGGCGGATCCCGACGAGGAAGCCGCAGCTTTGGGAGCCACCGCCACATGGATTGTGGCCAGCGCGAAGACCGATGACAAGCTGACCATCCACTTCCACAGCTTCGAGCACGACTCGGCCCACATCCTGGGCAATGATCCGGGGCTGGTCAAGGACGGCGTCGAGGCCGACCTGCAGCGCCTGCTGGCCGAGCAGATCGAGTTGCTCGGCGACGGCCACCAGCTGATCCGCCGCGAGTACATGACCGCCATCGGCCCGGTGGATATCCTGGCCCGTGATGCCAAGGGCGCCACGGTAGCGGTAGAGCTCAAGCGCCGCGGCGACATTGACGGCGTGGAACAGCTGACCCGCTATCTGGACCTGCTCAACCGCGATCCGCTGCTCAAGCCGGTCACCGGAATCTTCGCAGCCCAGCAGATCAAGCCGCAGGCCCGCACCCTGGCCGAGGACCGCGGCATCCGCTGCCTCACCCTGGACTACGATGCCATGCGCGGTGTCGACGACTCCGCAGGACGTCTCTTCTAGCGCAGAGTCCTGCCCGACGCGCTGCGAGTCCCGGAGCTGCCTGCCGACTGCTAATCTGATCTCCTCAACCAAATGCGCTGGGCGCCGCACGGCACCAGCCAGCTTTGCCGGGAGGACCATTGGATCCGCTGACAGCTTCGCTCATGGCCATTGGCAGCGGTTCCGCCGCCGGACTTCGGCCCTACTTCACCGTGTTGGCGCTCGGCATTGCGAGACTCGCAATTCCCGACACCGCACCAGAGATGATCGCCTCCGCCGCCCGGCAGATCCCCGAGAGCATCAGCAATCCTTGGGTTCTGGCGATTTGCGCGGTGCTGGCCATTGGCGAGGCGGGCCTGGACAAGATCCCTTTCCTGAACTTGTCCATGGAAACGGTCTCCGTATGGCTGCGCCCGGTCTTCGGAGCGCTGGTAGGCATTGGGCTTGGGGCCAACTCGGGAGTGGAAGTTGCCGTGGTGACCGGGTTGCTCGGTGCGGGATCCGCGCTGTCGGTGAGCCTGGGCAAATCATCGCTGACCGCGGCTACCAACGTCGTGCCCGAACCGGTGACCCAATGGGTGCGCAGCCTGATCGAGGATTTCGGTGCGCTGGTGCTCGTCCTCGCTGCTGTGCTGCTTCCGGTGCTGGCCGCGCTGCTTGGCCTGGCAGCGGTGGCCATCGGGTTCCTCCTCTACCGGATGTTCCGCAAGGCCTACCGCTCGCTGAAGAGCAAATTCGGCAACGCGAAGGACAAGCAGGCCGCCGCACGGGCCGCGCGCGAAGCGCAGAGCGACACCGGCGGGAATGCCAGCGCCTGGCAATCGCTGAAGCTCATCGCTTCCGGCACCGATCCGGAAAACCCGGATCCTGCCGCTACACGCGGCTGAGCGCATGGCGCCCTCCTTCCACGTCCGCTTCGAGAATAATCCGCCAAGTCGGTGACTGGATGCCTTCTCTCTTCTAAGCTGGGAACATGACTACGACGCGCTACGCTTTGTTCGCCACCCTGATTTCCGATGGTCTCAAGGTCACCGATGGCGTGCTCGCCGTCGAGGGAGACCGCATCCGCTTTGCCGGCAACCGCGATGACTTCACCGCCCTGCCCGACGCCGCCGACTACCCGGTGCGCGAAGTGGCCCCGGGATCCATCATCATCCCGGGCCTCATTGACCTGCACTGCCACGGCGCCCTCGGCGCTGATTTCTCGTCGCCGGATCACGAGAGCGTCACCGAAGCCATCGAGTACCTGCACCGTTCGGGCACCACAACGCTGCTCGCCTCGCTGGTCACCGCTGAGCCGTCGTCGATGACCGAGGCCGCCGAGCTGCTCGCCGAATTGGCCGAGGCCGGGAAGATTGCCGGCATCCATGCCGAGGGCCCGTTCCTCTCCGAAGCCCGCTGCGGCGCCCAGGATCCGCGCTTCCTGCAGGAACCTGATCCCGGCTTCGTCAGCGAACTGGTGGCCGCCAGCCGCGGCCAGCTGCGCACCATGACCTATGCCCCCGAGCTGGAGGGCACCGAGGAAATCATCGAGCAGCTGGTCTCCCACGGCGTGGTTCCCTCGCTGGGGCATACCGATGCCAGCGCGCAGGTCGCCTCCGATTCGCTGCGCTTTGCCCGCGAGCAGCTGCGCAGCGCCGGGGTGGACGGATTCACCGAACGCCCGACGGTCACCCACCTGTTCAACGGCATGCCCTCGCTGCACCACCGCGAACCGGGACCGGTGGCCGCCTGCCTGGAAGAAGCGGTGAACCGCAATGCGTTCGTGGAGCTGATCGCCGACGGGGTGCACCTGTCCCCCGATACCGTGCGGCTGGTCTACCGGCTGGTGGGCGGAGGCAACATCCTGCTGGTCAGCGATTCCATGGCAGCCACTGGCCTGGACGATGGCCAGTACACCCTCGGCCCGCAGGAAGTGACCGTGTCCAACGGCCAGGCACGGCTGTCGAGCGATAATTCGCTGGCCGGCGGCACCTGCACGCTGCTCCAGATCGTCCAGCATGCGGTGCAGGCAGGGGTCTCGCTGGTCGAGGCGGTCAACTCGGCCACGTCCATCCCTGCCTCGCTGATCGGATTGGCCGATGAAGTCGGCTCCCTGCACTATGGCTTCGCGGCCGACGCGCTGGTCCTCGATGCCGAACTGCAGCTGGTCCAGACGATCCGCAACGGGGAATACCTCTAGCCCTTAAGATGCGAAGACCGCCGCTGCAAGTGCAGCGGCGGTCTTCACATATCAAATGCTAGATCTGCCAGCTTCCGGCGATCGGACCGGCTTCGAGCCAGGCCGAGAAGCCGGTGTAGTCACGGTAGTCCATGGCCAGCAGCAGTTCCTCACCGCTGCGCACCAGCATCACGATGATGAATCCCGGCGGGATCCGCGAGGTTTCCTCATCGGTGGGCTGGCGCGTTCCGGTGATGTCCAGTCCGCGGCGCTCGATCACGAAGCTCGGCACCGGGGAGACAGAGAAAAACCGCAACAGGTCCACATGCGCTCCGCCGTAGCGGCCGATGACCATGATCCATTTGCCCGAGGGCGCAAGGATTGATGCATCGAAGGTGCCCAGCGTGCGCCGCAATTGGATGCGGCGCACGGCCATGGCCCCGAAGAACATGGCGATGCCGATGAGGATCAGCAACGCGATCAGAACTGGTGCGGTTATCTCGAACAATTCATCGCCTACGCTGCGGTACCAAGCACAGCGTTGTCAGCAACGATCACTACGCGATCCGAATCAACGGAGAAGAAGCCCCCATCGATCTGGACTGAGAAGCGGGACTCGGAAACCGGTTCGATTTCCAGGTCCCCAGCGGCAAGCACGGACAGCATCGGAACGTGACCGGGCAGAACACCGATCTCGCCGTCCACCGAACGAGCCTTGACCAGCTTCGCTGCGCCCGACCACACGAAGTGGTCGGCCGCGACGATTTCGACCTGAAGCTCAGCCATGATTAGCTGGCCTTCTGGATTTCGGCCCACTGGCGCTCGACGTCGTCCAGACCGCCGATGTTGAAGAACGCCTGTTCTGCAATGTGGTCCAGGTCGCCATCGCAAATGGCCTTGAAGCCTTCGATGGTGTCCTTGATCGACACGGTCGAGCCCTCGACACCGGTGAACTGCTTTGCGGTGTAGGTGTTCTGCGACAGGAACTGCTGGATGCGGCGTGCACGTGCAACGACGATCTTGTCCTCTTCGCCCAGTTCGTCGATACCGAGGATCGCGATGATGTCCTGCAGTTCCTTGTTCTTCTGCAGGATAGCCTTCACGCGGATGGCTACATCGTAGTGATCCTGACCGATGTACTGCGGATCCAGGATTCGCGAGGTCGAGGTCAGCGGATCGATTGCCGGGTACAGGCCGCGCGACGCGATTTCACGCGACAGCTCGGTGGTTGCATCCAGGTGGGCGAAGGTTGCTGCTGGAGCCGGGTCGGTGTAGTCATCGGCCGGGACGTAGACAGCCTGCATCGAGGTAATCGAGCGGCCCTTCGTCGAGGTGATGCGTTCCTGCAGCAGGCCCATTTCATCGGCCAAGTTCGGCTGGTAGCCCACGGCGGAAGGCATGCGGCCCAGCAGGGTCGACACCTCGGAACCGGCCTGGGTGAAGCGGAAGATGTTGTCGATGAAGAGCAGCACGTCCTGGTTCTGCACATCGCGGAAGTATTCCGCCATGGTCAGAGCCGACAGTGCCACGCGCAGACGGGTGCCTGGTGGCTCATCCATCTGGCCGAACACCAGTGCGGTGTCCTTGAGCACGTTGGCTTCGTCCATTTCGACCCAGAGGTCGTTGCCTTCACGGGTGCGCTCGCCCACGCCGGCGAATACCGAGGTACCACCGAAGTTGCGTGCCACACGGGTGATCATTTCCTGGATCAGCACGGTCTTGCCCACGCCAGCGCCGCCGAACAGGCCGATCTTGCCGCCCTTGATGTAAGGGGTCAGCAGGTCGATCGACTTGATGCCGGTTTCCAGCATCTCGGTCGAGCCCTCGAGCTCCGAGAACTTCGGTGCTTCGCGGTGGATTGGCCAGCGCTCGGAAACCTGGATCTCCGAGTTGTCAACGTCCAGGGCATCGCCCAGCACGTTGAAGATGTGGCCCTTGACGCCGTCGCCGACTGGGACGGAGATGGCAGCGCCGGTATCGATAACCTGAGCGCCGCGGACCAGGCCGTCGGTGCCCTGCAGCGATACTGCGCGGACCAGGCCCTCACCGAGGTGCTGGCTGGTCTCGAAGGTGATCTTCTTGGTTTCGCCGTTGAGGGTCAGCTCAGCGGTCAGTGCGTTGTAGATAGCAGGCAGTGCGTCGGCTGGGAACTCGACGTCCACGACCGGGCCAGTCACGCGCGCGACGCGACCAATGGCCCCTGCGGTAACCTGCTCGTTGAGTTGGGCAGTCATCTTTCTCACTTCTTGTCTGGTCGGAATCTCGGAAATCAGCTGTTCAGCGCGTCGGCGCCGGCAATAATTTCCGAAAGCTCCTGGGTGATTTCAGCCTGACGGGCATTGTTGAGCAATCGGGTGTACTTCTTGATCAGTTCACCAGCGTTATCGCCTGCGGCCTTCATGGCGCGCTGGCGGGCAGCGAGCTCGGAGGCAGCGGACTGCAGCTGGCAGTTGAACAGTCGAGAATCGATGTAGCGCGGCAGCAGTGCGTCAAGCACTTCCTCCGGCGATGGCTCAAACTCGTACAGTGGCAACAGCTCGTCGGCCGGGGTCTCGGACTCGTCCTCGACAACCTCCAACGGCAACAGACGGATGACCGTCGGTTCCTGCGTGACCATCGACTTGAACTGGGTGTAGACGACGTGGATCTCGTCCACGCCTCCCTGCTCGAAGTCGGTGTCGAAGTCCTCCAGGAGGACATCGCGCAGCTCGCGTGCGGTTTCGAAACGCGGGGAATCGGTTTCCCCGGTCCACACTCGTGCGTACTCGCGTGAGCGGAAATCAAAGTAAGCCTGGGCCTTGCGGCCGACCAAGTAGGTCTTGACTTCCTTGCCTTCTTCACGCAGGAGTTCCACGAGGTGCTCTGCCTGCTTCAGAACGCTGGCGGAGTAGGACCCGGCAAGTCCTCGGTCCGAAGTCATCACCAGGACCGCGGCACGGCGTACCTGCGCCGGCTCGGTGGTCAGTGGATGATCGACATCGGCCTGGGACGCGACGGCGGTTACTGCACGGGTAATCGCATTGGCATACGGCAGCGAGGCCGAGACACGCGTACGTGCCTTACCAATGCGGGATGCAGCGATCAGTTCCATCGCCTTGAAGATCTTGCGCATCGACTTGGTCGATCCGATCTTCTGGCGGTAGACCCGAATCTGGGCTCCCATGTGTGTCCTTTCCTTATCCCCTGCCTTGGGAGGGCGGCGCCGTTACCGGCGCCGCTCCCCCTTGGCAAGGAAAATGTCAGCGCTTCTGCTTGACGATCTGTTCCTGGTCAACGGACTCGGAATCGAGAGCGTCATGCTCTTCGTGTCCGGCTGCGACAAGCTTGTCGTCGCCCTCGCCGAAGAAGCCTGCCTTGAAGTCCGCAACAGCGGTCTTCATGGCTTCCAGAGTCTCGTTCTCCAGCTTGCCGGTCTGGCCAATCACGGTCAGCACATCGGTGCGGTGGCGCAGGTACTCGATGAACTCGCCCTCGAAGCGGCGTACATCCTCAACCGGGACGTCGTCCAGGTAGCCGTTGGTGCCGGCCCAGATCGAAACGACCTGGTCCTCAACCGGGTACGGGGTGTACTGGCCCTGCTTGAGCAGTTCCATCAGGCGTGCGCCACGGGTCAGCTGCTGCTTGGAAGCGGCATCCAGGTCCGAAGCGAACATTGCGAATGCCTGCATGTCGCGGTACTGAGCCAGTTCCAGCTTCAAGGTACCGGAAACCTTCTTCATGGCCTTGACCTGTGCCGAACCGCCAACGCGGGATACCGAGATACCCACGTCGACAGCTGGACGCTGGTTGGCGTTGAAGAGGTCCGACTGCAAGAAGATCTGACCGTCGGTGATCGAGATGACGTTGGTCGGAATGAACGCGCCCACGTCGTTGGCCTTGGTTTCGATGATTGGCAAGCCAGTCATCGAGCCTGCACCCAACTCGTCCGACAGCTTGGCGCAACGCTCAAGCAGGCGGGAGTGCAGGTAGAAGACGTCGCCTGGGTAGGCTTCGCGTCCTGGCGGACGGCGCAGCAGCAGGGACACGGCACGGTAGGCTTCAGCCTGCTTCGACAGATCATCAAAGACGATCAGAACGTGCTTGCCGCCGTACATCCAGTGCTGGCCGATGGCCGAGCCTGCGTATGGAGCCAAGTACTTGAAGCCGGCTGGGTCCGATGCCGGGGAGGCCACGATGGTGGTGTACTCCAGGGCGCCCTGCTCTTCGAGGGTCTGGCGGACGGCAGCGATGGTCGATGCCTTCTGGCCGATTGCCACGTAGATGCAGCGGACCTGCTTGGTCTGATCGCCGGACTCCCAGTTGGCACGCTGGTTCAGGATGGTGTCGACCGCGATGGCGGTCTTGCCGGTCTGGCGGTCGCCAATGATCAGCTGGCGCTGGCCACGGCCGATCGGGATCATGGCGTCGATAGCCTTCAGACCGGTCTGCATTGGCTCGTGCACGCTCTTGCGCTGGGTCACGCCTGGGGCCTGGAGCTCCAGGGCGCGGCGGCCTTCGGAAGCGATTGGGCCCAGGTTGTCCAGTGGCTCGCCCAATGGGTCGACCACGCGGCCCAGGTAGCCGTCGCCGACTGGAACCGAAAGGATCTCGCCGGTGCGCTCTACCTTCTGGCCAGCTTCGATGCCGGTGAAGTCACCAAGCACAACGACACCGATTTCGCGGGTATCGAGGTTCTGGGCCAAGCCCAGGGTGCCATCTTCGAACTTCAGCAACTCGTTGGCCATGACGGAAGGAAGGCCTTCCACTCTGGCGATGCCGTCGCTCGCGGCGACGACGCGTCCCACCTCGGTGCGCTCTGCCTTACCCGGTTCGAAGGAAGATGCGAACTCGTTTAGGGCATCGCGGACGTCGTTGGCATTGATGGTCAAATCGGCCATCTGCAGTCCCTGCTCTCCTAAATTGTGATCCGGCCCGGCGGGCCGAATCGAATGTGAATGAAGTCTGTTGTGGTCCTGGCAGCCAGGAACACCGGGCGAAGGATCGCTCCTCGCGCCCAATGAGTCCTAGCTGGCCAAGGCGCGGCGCAACTCGGCCACGCGTGATGCCACGGAAGCGTCGACAACTTCGTCGCCAACCTTGACTACCAAGCCACCAACCAGCGATGGGTCGGTAGTGGTGTTGAGCTTGAGCTGACGACCGTATAGCTTGTTCAGGCTGCTCTCCAGGCGCGAAAGCTGGGCTTCGGAGAGTTCGATGGAGCTGGTCACCGAAGCGATCCAGCGCTGCTGGCGCTTGGCCACGAGCTCTACGAAACGTCCAACCAAGGCTGCCGGCTTCAAACCGCGAGGGTTCGAAACTGCCTGGGAGATCAAAACCTGCGAGGTCTGCGACGCGTTAGGCACGAGCTTCAGCGCGAGTGCGCGCTTAGCCTCGACTGGGGCCTGTGCATCATCCAACGCACGCTGCAGCTCGTGATTGCCACGAACTACCTCGATGAAGGAGAACAGATCCTGCTCCAGCTTGTTCAGCCCCGAAGCGCCGTCCTGCTGTTCCGCCACCGCGCTAACCGCGGTGACAGCCAGCGTTTCGAGCGCATCGCTAATGTCGCGTTCCGAGCTCCAGCGGGTAGAAGCCAGCTGCGCAACGGTATCCTCGGCGTCAGCCGAGACCTTTCCGCGCAGCAGCTGAGCCAAAAGGCCTGCCTTGTCGGCATTCCCACGGGCTGGGTCAGTCAATGCGCGGCGGAGACCGGCATTTGCATCCAGTACTTCCAGGACCGCGAACAGTTCCTTAGGCAGCTCAATAGATGCCAGTGCCAGCTTGGGTTCCAGGAACTCCAAAGCCTTTGCCAGTGACTCGCTCGATACACTTGCCATTAGTTCGATGCACCTGCGTTCTGCTGAGCTTCCAAATCGGTCAGGAACTTGTCAACCACGCGCTGGGCACGGGCATCGTCCTGCAGAGCTTCGTCAACAACCTTGCTTGCAAGCTCGGTAGCCAATGCGCCCACGTCGGTGCGGAGCGAAGCCAGTGCGGATACGCGCTCAGCCTCGATCTGGCGGTGCGACTGCTCGGTGATGCGAGCTGCCTCATCGGTTGCCTTGGTCTTCAGATCGGCGAGGATCTGAGCACCTTCGCTACGAGCTTCCTCACGGATGCGGTTTGCTTCGGTGCGTGCTTCCAGAAGCTGGGCCTTGTACAGTGCCAAGGTCTCCTCTGCTTCCTTCTGCGCTGCTTCAGCCTTCTCAAGGCCACCTTCGATCGCGGTGACGCGATCTTCATAGGACTGCTCGAACTTCGGAGCAATCACCTTGATGACGATGAACAGAAGGACCGCGAAACCAACACCCGTAACGAGAATTTCCCACGGGTTCGGCAACAGCGGGTTGACCGATTCGCTCGCAGCGAGGATGAAATCAGTGCTGTTCATTCTCACTATTCCTTATCTACTAGTTTCCGCTTTTGTGTACGCCTCGCGATAGTGGCGAGGCCACTACAGTTGCGAAAAGACTAGGCGCCTACGACGAAGGCGAAGACCAGGCCCAGGATGGCCAGTGCTTCAGCAAGTGCGAAGCCAAGCATGGCGATTGGCTGCAGGATGCGCTGAGCTTCTGGCTGACGAGCAACACCGTTGATGTAGGCAGCGAAGATCAAGCCAACGCCGATAGCCGAACCGATAGCAGCCAGGCCGTAGCCGATCATATTCAGGGAGCCGTGCAACATGTGATTATGTTCCTTTCAAGATACCGGGCTTTTGCCGGTAGGTTGTGAGGTATTCCTTGAGCGACTCAAGGAAGATCTTTATGGGTTGGAAGAAAGAAGTGTTGGCCTAGTGGGCGTCGGCTTCAATTGCACCTTGGAGGTAGATCGCGGTCAGCAGGGCGAAAACGAACGCCTGCAGGCACATGATCAGAAGTTCCAGGAAGTACATTGCGACCGATCCGATGATGACCAGCACGCCGAGGCCGTTCATGGCCAGGGAGTCCTGGACAACGATCAGGTGACGTGCACCGGACGCTGCCAGCATCACGATCATGTGACCGGCCAGCATCGTTGCCATCAAACGCAGCGAGTGCGTCAGCGGGCGAACGATGAAGTTAGAAATGATTTCCAACGGAACCATCAGCGGCATGATCCAGCCCGGAACACCGGACGGGACGACAGCCAGCTTGAAGTAGCGGATACCATGGTTCTTCAGGCCTACGGCAATCCAGGTGCCGTAGATGATGATAGCCATCGCGTAGGCAGAACCAGCGTGTGAGAACGATGGAAGCTGCAGGAACGGAATCGCGCCGAAGAGGTTGTTCAGCAGTACGAAGAAGAAGGTCGCGAACAGCAGAGGAATCCAAGGACGGAAGTTCTTCTCGCCGATGATGTCGCGGCCAATTCCGTTACGTACGAATGCGTAACCGGTTTCAGCGATGTACTGCATCTTGCCTGGAACCAATTTAGGGTTCTTGATGGCCGCGGTGAAGAACCAAGTGATGAGCACGATCGACAAAACGATCATGAGCATCTGCTTGCCGAAACCCGTGCCGTACTCCGCCATCCAAGGGAAGATATCTGGAAGGTGGGTATCGGAAACGGATGGCGGTACGAAGCCGCCTTCTTCTGAGGCCATTGGGAGCGCAAACGCGAACAACGCGCTGTCCTCTCTGCAGTAACGGTCACGGGCAAAAGGCGGTGACTGGCGGTAACTGCCTCTCACCGTGTGAAGAAAAGATCAAACGGGGATCCCATCACGGCCCATGCCAAAGCATCAACCCTGATGAAGGTCCATCTGCGGGTCTCCCCGCGGATGCATCTTGCATAAACCGCCCGCAGTTCAGCGGACGGCCAAAAATGACCCGAAGTAAGCTTATCAAACTCACAGCACCCCACCGACACAAAGTCGGGCGGAATTCTCTATTCCTCGTTGTAGATAGCCAGGCGTGCCTTCATGAAGGCACGCACCTCGCCAACCTGCCAGGCAACAAGGGAGATAGCTGCTGCAAGAACGAATCCCTGGCGGTTGACCCATTCGGGCAACCCCAGGTTCAACAGCACGAAGGCGATGCCGAAAACCTTGATGACAAAGACGCCCAGGAATGCGGGCATGGCCCACGATCGGCGGATTCGCCCGGCAGCTTCGGCGATGAGGATGCCAATTGCGAAAAAGCCGATCACGATCCCGGCAGCCAGCGCGCCAGAAAGCGCGTAGGTGAGATCAGCTACCAGCCATGAAATCAGGAAAAATATGGCGGTAGCGATCGCCGAATACACCAGTGACAAGCCAAGAATCGGCAGCCAGATGGATTTCGGGGCTGACGAAGCACTGACGCGGGCAGAACCAGAATTCACGTCCGCAACCTTTCTTCGTCAACACCGAGGGACCATCGCGCACCCATCGATGCTGATGAAACTTGAAACTCCCGCCCGTTCCCGAAAAGAACAGGAGGAAGAAGATCCACATTGAATTCTACACGAGATAGAAACAGATTGCGCATGCATTACTTGGCTAATTAACCGGGCTAGGCCTTGCCCATGCGCTTGCGCAGGGCATCGACCCGCTTGATCACCAGCGGACGCCAGGTCGCCACCGCTGCCACTAGGAACAACAGCAATGCCATCGGCACCACCAGGATGACCGGGATGAAGGCGATGGACACCACTGAGACAGCAATCACGGCAGCCCAGAGGTACAGCAGGATCACCGACTGGCGCACCGAATGGCCCTGGGCCAGCATCCTGTGGTGGATGTGCTTGGCGTCCGGTGAAAAGGGTGAGCGTTTGTTGGCAAGCCGGCGGAAGACCGAGAGCACAAGGTCCAGGACTGGTAGGAACACGATGACCATCGGCAGCAGCATCGGCATGTAGGCAGGGATGTTGCGGAAGCGCCGCGCCTCCAGCCCCTGTACATCCCCGGTCACCGCGATCGCGGCCACCGAGAGGACCATGCCGATGGCCAGCACCCCGGTCTCCCCCATGAAGATATTCGCCGGGTTGAAGTTGTGCGGCAGGAAGCCCAGGCAGGCGCCGAGCAGCAGCGCGCAGAGCAGCGCCCCGATATTAGCGTAGTCATCAGCGCTCACATGCGTGGCCAGCACATAGGAATACACGAAGAAGGTCGCCGCGCCAATGGCGGCCAGGCCCGCGGCCAGGCCATCGAGCCCATCGGAGAAGTTGATCGCGTTCATGGTCAGCACGATCAGGAACACCGTCACCGCAATCTGCATCCACGGCTCATCGATCTGCCACGAACCGACCGGCAGCGACTGGATGACGATTCCGTGGGTGGCGATCAGCCAGCCGATCAGGATTTGCCCGGCGAGCTTCAGCCACCACTTCAAGTCGAACATGTCATCGGCCAGGCCCATGAGCACGATGACTCCCAGCGCATAGGCGATGCCGCGGATGGCTTCGTCATTGCCGAAGACCCCGCGGAAGAAATGGAAGTTGCTCGCGAGCCACAATCCGGCGGCGAAGGCGGCGATGATTGCCAGCCCGCCGAACTTCACGATCGGCTTTTCATGCTGGTCGCGCTCGCGCACCAGCTGGTTCCCGGTAAAGCGCTGGCCGAGCGTGCGCACGATCGGCGTGAGCAGGAACGAGACCGTAAAGCTGAACGCTATGAGCAGGACATAAGTTCTCATGCGCCGGTTTCCGGTGCGTCCTGTCCCAAATCGAGAATTCCAGGGACAACCACGCGCAATTCCTCAATGGAAATTGCGCCCGAGCGGACTACCTGCAGGTGCGCACCGGTGCAATCGATGATGGTTGATGGCAGGACTTCTTCGCCGGCCGCACCGCGCGGACCACCGTCAAGGTACACGTCCACCGACTCGCCCAGCTGGGCGATGGCCTGCTCGACATCCAGCGCCGCCGCGTTGCCGGTGCGGTTGGCCGAGGACACTGCCAGCGGGCCGGTCTGGCCCAGCAGTTCCAGGGCGGTGTCGTCGTTGGGCACGCGCAGCGCTACGGTGCCGCGGGTCTCCCCCAGATCCCAGGTCAGCGAAGGCTGGGCGTGCAGGATCAGGGTCAGGCCGCCTGGCCAGAAGGCTTCGGCCAGCTTCCGGGCCTCATCGGGGATGTCCCGGGCCAGCCCGTCCATGGTGGCGGTCTGGGCAATCAGCACCGGTGGCGGCATGGTGCGGCTGCGGCCCTTGGCCGCCAGCAGCATCGCTACGCCCTGGGCGCTGAAGGCATCGGCGCCAATCCCGTATACGGTATCTGTGGGCAAGACGATGCAGCGCTTGTCCGCCAATGCGGCCTTGGCTGCGGCGATGCCGTCAGCGTGTTCCTGCTCGTTGCTTACCGAAAATGTTGTGCTCACGGGATCATTCTTTCATGCACTGGTGTGTCGTTTGGTTATTGGGGCGCGTAGCCGGATGTGGCGCGGGCGCGCCCGGTGAGGTCCTGGTGGCCCGCAACCTGCGTGAACCCTGCTTCGCGCAGCATCGCCGCCGCGCTCTCGCGCTGCACTTCGGCGTGTTCCATCACGTACCAGCCGCCGGGACGCAGCAGCTTCAAGGCCTGGGCAGTGACGGCACGCGGAACCTGCAGCCCGTCCTCCCCCAGCCCGTACAACGCCATCTCCGGGTCGTGCTCGCGCACCTCGACCTCGCGCGGCACCGCATTCGGCGGGATGTACGGCGGATTGGAGATCACCAGGTCCATGGTGGCGTCGAGCTGGGCGGGCACCTGCGTGGCATCCTGGTGGAGCACGGTGACCCCGTGGGGTTCGCAGTTGGCCCGGGTGTAGCCGATGGCATCATCCGAGAGCTCCACGGCCCAGACGCTGGCCGCCGGCACCTCGCTGGCCAGGGCCGCGGCAATGGCGCCGGAACCCGAGCACAAGTCGATGCACCGCGGGCTGCCGATCCCGTGGGCCGCCAGGAAATCAAGGCCCAGCTGCACCATGGTTTCCGTTTCCGGCCGCGGGGTGAAGACCCCCGGCCCGACCTTCAGTTCCAGGTAGCGGAAGTAGGCGACGCCGGTCAGGTGCTGCAGCGGGATGCGGGTGCGCCGGGCTGCCACCAGCTCGGTGAACTGCTCCCGGTGCGCCGGCTGAAGGCCGTCGCCGCGCAGCTCGCGCAGCTTCAGCTGCGCGCGGTCGATGCCCAGCACATGGCAGAGCAGCAGATCGGCGTCGACGCCGGGGCTTGGCACCCCGGCGTCGGCCAGCGCCGCAATCGCCTGGCGGCGTACGGCAGATAGTTCTTCCAAGGCGCAGTTACTCTCCCAGCGCAGCCAGGCGCTCTTCCTCGTCCATCTGGATGCAGGAGTCGACCACCGGCTGCAGGTCGCCGTCCATCACGGCGTCCAGGTTGTAGGCCTTGTACCCGGTGCGGTGATCCGCAATGCGGTTCTCCGGGTAGTTGTAGGTGCGGATGCGCTCGGAGCGGTCCATGGTGCGGATCTGGCTGGCGCGCTGCGCAGAGTTCTCGGCGTCGATCTGTTCCTGCTGGTGGGCCAGCAGGCGCGAGCGCAGCACGCGCATCGCGGCTTCGCGGTTCTGGATCTGCGACTTCTCGTTCTGCATGGCCACTACGATGCCGGTGGGCAGGTGGGTGATGCGCACCGCGGAGTCGGTGGTGTTCACAGACTGGCCGCCTGGGCCCGAGGAACGGTAGACGTCGATCTTCAAGTCGTTCTGGTGGATATCGACTTCTTCGGGCTCGTCCACTTCGGGCAGCACCAGCACGCCGGCGGCCGAGGTGTGGATGCGGCCCTGGGATTCGGTGACCGGCACGCGCTGCACGCGGTGCACGCCGCCCTCGAACTTCAGCTGGGCGTAGACGCCTTCTGCCGGGTCGTTGGAGTTGCCCTTGATGGCCACCTGCGCGTCCTTGTAGCCGCCGAGGTCGGACTCGTTGTAGGAGATCATCTCGACCTTCCAGCCCTTGTGCTCGGCAAAGCGGGTGTACATGCGCAGCAGGTCGGCCGCGAACAGCGCCGCTTCGTCGCCGCCTTCGCCGCCCTTGACTTCGAGGATCACGTTGCGGCCGTCGTTCTCATCGCGCGGGATCAGCAGGCGGCGCAGCTTCTCCTCCAGCGCCGGCAGCTCGGCGGTCAGGGTTTCGACCTCTTCGGCGAAGTCCGGATCCTCGTCGGCCATTTCCTTGGCGGCTTCCAGGTCCTCGGTGGCGGTGTTCCACTTGTTGTAGGCTTCGACGATGCCGTTCAGCTGGGCCGAGCGGCGGCCGAGCTTGCGGGCCAGCGCCTGGTCGGCGTACACCGCTGGATCCGAGAGCTGCGCCTGGATGGCTGCATGCTCTTCTAGTAGCGATTTGACGGACTCGAACATGGTGGTGTGCTTCCTTGTTGGCGTTTTCCGCGCAGTGCCGGCGCTTGGCGCTGCCCGGGCACTGCTGGAATTCAATTCTAGACGCTGCGCCGGCGGTCACCGGCGTGCGAGGTGTCACTACGCGCCCATGGCGTCCAGCCAGCTGCCGAGGTGGCAAGCTGGCTGGACGCCATGGCGGTGGATGGTGCTAATCCTTGTTTGGAGTGGTCTTGTTGACCAGCATCAGGAATTCCGCGTTGGACTGGGTCTCGCGGATCTTCCCGGTGAGCACCTCCAGTGCCTGCTGCGGATCGATGCCCGAGAGCATGCGGCGCAGGCGCCACATGATGCGCACCTCTTCGGCACTCATCAGCTGCTCTTCGCGGCGGGTCGAGGATGCGTTGACATCCACCGCAGGGAAGATGCGCTTCTCGGCCAGCTGGCGCGAGAGGCGAAGCTCCATGTTGCCGGTGCCCTTGAATTCCTCGAAGATGACCTCGTCCATCTTGGATCCGGTCTCCACCAGGGCGGTGGCCAGGATGGTCAGCGAGCCGCCGTTCTCGATGTTGCGGGCGGCACCGAAGAAGCGCTTCGGCGGGTACAGCGCCGCCGAGTCCACGCCGCCGGAGAGGATGCGTCCGGAGGCCGGTGCTGCCAGGTTGTAGGCGCGGCCCAGGCGGGTCATCGAGTCCAGCAGGACCACGACGTCCATGCCCATTTCCACCAGGCGCTTGGCGCGCTCGATGGCCAGCTCGGCCACGGTGGTGTGGTCATCTGCCGGGCGGTCGAAGGTCGAGGCGATGACCTCGCCCTTGACCGTGCGCTGCATGTCGGTGACTTCTTCGGGACGCTCGTCGACCAGCACCATCATCAGGTGCACTTCCGGGTTGTTGGTCGTGATGGCGTTCGCGATGGACTGCAGGATCAAGGTCTTGCCGGCCTTCGGCGGCGAGACGATCAGGCCGCGCTGGCCCTTGCCGATCGGTGCGACCAGGTCGATGACGCGTGGGCCGACCAGCTTCGGGTCGGTTTCCAGGCGCAGGCGCTCGGTCGGGTACAGCGGCACGAGCTTGTTGAACTCGACGCGTTCCTTGTTGTCTTCCGGCTTCTTGCCGTTCACGGAAGTCAGCTGCACCAGGGCGTTGAACTTCTGGCGCGGATTCGGGGTCTCGCCCTCGCGTGGCTGGCGGATGGCGCCGACGATGGCGTCGCCCTTGCGCAGGTTGTACTTCTTGACCTGTCCCAGGGTGACGTAGACGTCGTTCGGACCGGGCAGGTAGCCGGAGGTGCGGACGAACGCGTAGTTCTCCAGCACGTCCAGGATGCCGGCGATCGGCAGCACGACATCGTCTTCGCTCAGCTGCGGCTCGTCGTCATCACGGCGGTTGCGGCGGTTGCGGTTGTTCCGGTCGTTGCGGTCGTTGTTGCGCTCACGGCGGTTGTTCCGGTCATTGCGGTCATTGTTGCGCTCGCGGCGTTCACGGCGGTCATTGCGCTCGCTGCGTTCCGAACGCTCCTCGGTGTTCTCCGAGTCGTTCGAGTCGTTGTTGCGATCATTGCGATCGTTGTTGCGCTCACGGCGGTTGTTCCGGTCATTGCGATCGTTGTTGCGCTCGCGGCGCTCTTCGCGGCGGTCGGTGCGCTCTTCGGCGTTCTCCGGCTCGGCGGCGTCATTGCGCTCGTTGTTGCGCTCGCGGCGGTTGCCACGCTCACGGCGGTTGCCGCGCTCGCGGCGCTCTTCGCGTGCTTCGCCGTTCTCTGCCGGTGCCTCGGCTGGCTCGGTGCCCTGCTCTGCAGGCTGCTCAGCTGGCTTGCTGCTGCGCGCGTTGCGGCGCTGGCGCGGAGCCTTGGCTTCCTCGGCTGGAGCCTGCTTCTCGGCTGGGACCTGCTTCTCGGCAGGTGCTTCGGCGGCTGCTTCCTTGGTTTCGGCAGCAGCGGCAACCTTGCCCGAGTCGGTCACGCGGCGCGAGGTGCGGCGTGCGCGAGCAGGCTTTTCTGCCGGTGCTTCGGCAGCTGCCGCGGTTTCCGGTGCGGCGGTGGTATCGGCCTCGGCCTGCTCCTTGGCTGCGGCCTTCGGCGCGCGGCGTGCGCGGGCCTTGGTTTCCTTGGCCGGCTCGGCGGCGGCTTCGCCCTTGGCTGCAGGTGCTTCGGCCTTAGCCGACTTCGCTTCCTGCGCGGCCTTGGCTTCCTGCGCTGCCTTGGCGTCCTTGGCGGCAACGGAGCCGCCGCGCTGGTGGTCGCCGATGGCCTTGACCAGATCGGCCTTGCGCATCCGCGAACCGCCGGTGATGCCCAGCTGCGAAGCCAACTGCTGGAGCTGGGTCATCTTCAAGGAGGCCAGACCGGCGCTCTTGTTTTCGGAAGTCTTGGTGTCCACGCCTTCGTTGAGGCTCGTGGTTTCGGTCACGAAAGTTCCTTCTGACTCGTAGGATGGGCCGCTTCAGGCAGGCCCAATATGCCGTAAATGATGTTCCGTAGCCGAAGATTCCGTGGCTACTTCACTTTCTCCCCGCAAGATAGCCCAGAATTCGGAGCAAAACTGCGGTGGATTAAAGAAACTGATATCCCCTGGGCACGAAGACGTACCTGGATGCGGGTTATCAAAGGTGCTGCGAACTGCAGGGAAATCCGGAGCGGCTGGAGGGATGAAATGGGGTTCAAGAACCGAATTTATCCGCATCAACACTGGCCACAAATGATTCGGACCGGGCTACTGCCCAGCGATCCGGCCTGCCATGGTGTTACAGCACTTCTACTGTAACACCGTTATTGGCAAGCTTGGGAACTTCAGCACGCCAAGACACTGAAGAACTCGCAGAAAATTCGTTGATCACCGCTTGCACGGCAGCTACCTGGTCCTCGCTGGATACCAGGGTCATCACCGTTGGGCCGGCACCGGAAACCACTGCGGCCAATCCGGCATCGCGCAGCTTGGCAATCAGTGCGGCGCTTTGCGGCATGGCCGCAGCCCGATAATCCTGGTGCAGGTAGTCTTTGGTGCCGCCCAGCAGCTGGCTTGGGTCATTGCTCAAAGCGTGGATCAGCAAGGCGGCACTAGCGCTGTTCGCCGCGGCCACCGCATGCTCGATATGCGAGGGCAGTGCACCCCGGGCCACTTCGGTGGACAGCCCGTTGGAAGGGATGGCCAGCACCGCACGCAGATCCGGGTGCAATGGCACCTGCACGGAGCTGAAGCTGCCATCGGGATTCGTGGCAGAAATGCTCAAACCGCCAAAGACCGCAGGGGCCACATTATCCGGGTGGCCTTCCCACGCGGCCGCGGCCTGGAAGATTGATTCGGTTCCACGACGTGCCTCTGCTGGCAGCAGCGCGTCGGCCGCAGCATAGGCGGCAACGATCGCCGCTGCGGACGAGCCCATACCCCGAGCATGCGGAATGCGGTTATGCGCCACCAGTTCCACGCCTACCGGGGCGAAGCCGGCGTCTTTCCAGTAGCGGTGCATTTCCTTGATGATCAGGTGGGATTCATCGCGTGGCAGCTCATCGGCCCCGTCACCGAAAATCTCGACGCGGCTGGAGTGCGCGGTGCCCACCTCAAGGCGGTCGCGGTAATCCAGGGCCAGGCCCAGCGAGTCGAAGCCGGGGCCGAGGTTGGCGGAGGTAGCCGGCGGGGAAACGATCAACTTCTGGCCCAGGGCGATCTGCTGCGTCATGGTTCCTTCAAGATTTCGGTGCGATAGATGATGGATGCACAACGGCCCGCCACGGCCGGCTCCCCGTTTCCGGGAGAGCCATTGGCGCGGCGGGCCGTTGGCTGGCCAGAAGAATTCTGGCCGAAGGCGTTTAGGCCAGGCCCAGGGCGCCGGCGACCTCGACTACGTCGAAGGCCACCTTCTTTGGTGCGACGTCCGAGCCGTCGGCCTGCTTCAGGGCCCAGTCAGGATCCTTCAAGCCGTGGCCGGTTACGGTGATCACGATCTTCTTGCCGGTCGGGACGTTGCCGGCGGCGTGGTGCTTGAGCAGTCCGGCGACGCCGGCTGCCGAGGCGGGTTCCACGAAAACGCCTTCGCGCGAGGAGAGCCAGCGGTGCGCGGCGAGAATTTCCTCATCGGTGACCGAGTCGATCTGGCCGCCGGACTCGTCGCGGGCTGCTTCGGCCTGTTCCCAGGAAGCCGGATTGCCGATGCGGATCGCGGTGGCGATGGTGTCCGGTTCGGTGATCGGGTGCCCGGCAACAATCGGAGCGGCGCCAGCTGCCTGGAAGCCCCACATGATCGGGTTCTTGGTGGATACCGGTTCGAGGACCTTGCCGGCCTCGTTGGTCCACTGCGTGGAGTACTCCTTGTAGCCCTTCCAGTACGCGGTGATGTTGCCCGCGTTGCCTACCGGCAGCAGGTGGTAGTCAGGTGCATCGCCCAGGAAGTCCACGACCTCGAAGGCTCCGGTCTTCTGGCCCTGGATACGCGCAGGGTTCACCGAGTTGACCAGGAATACCGGGTAGTTCTCGCTGAGCTTGCGGGCGACCTCAAGGCAGTTATCGAAGTTGCCGTCGATCTGGATGATGTCTGCGCCGTGGGCGATCGCCTGGGACATCTTGCCCATGGAGATCTTGCCGTCCGGCACCAGCACGGCGCACTTCAGCCCGGCCTGGGTGGCGTAGGCCGCGGCCGAAGCCGAGGTGTTGCCGGTGGAGGCGCACACCACTGCCTTGGCGCCGGCGGCGACCGCAGCGGTCATCGCCATGGTCATGCCGCGGTCCTTGAAGGAACCGGTCGGGTTCATGCCCTCGACCTTCAGGTACACCTCGTTGCCGGTTTCCGCCGACAGCGCCGGGGCGTAGACCAGCGGGGTGCCGCCCTCGCCGAGCGTGATGACCTTGGTGTTTTCGTCGACTGGCAGGCGATCGGCGTATTCGCGGATCACTCCGCGCCACTGGTGAGCCACGTTAGTTTCCTTCAACTCGCATAACGGATAGTACACAGTGCACCGCGTCCAGCGCGGTGAGCGCCTCGACGGTGCTGGCCAGGGCCGCTTCGGTGCCCTGGTGGGTCAGGATGCGCAGCTGCGCGCCGGCCTCGGCGTCGACCTGCTGGCTCATCGACTCGATGGAGACCCCGTGCTCGCCGAAGACGGTGGCGATGGCCGCCAGCACGCCCGGCTGGTCCTTGACCGACAGGCCGATCCAGTAGCGGGTGTCGATGGCTTCGAAGTCCAGCAGCCGCGGGGCCTGGCTGACCGAGCCGTTGGGCAGCGGGGCCCCGGCGGCGATCTGCCGGGCCACGGCGACGACATCGCCCATGACCGCCGAGGCGGTCGGGTTGCCGCCCGCGCCGGCGCCGTAGAACATCAGGTCCCCGGCGTTCTCGGCCTCGACGAACACCGCGTTGAACGCGCCGTGCACGGTGGCCAGCGGGTGGCTGCGGCGCACCAGCGCCGGGTAGACGCGCACCGAGATCCCGGCTTCTGCGCGTTCGGCGATGGCCAGCAGCTTGATCACGTAGCCGGCGGCGGACGCGGCGGCGACATCGGCGGCGGTGACCTCGGTGATGCCCTGGGTCCAGACCTGCTCCGAGGACACGGTGGTGTGGAAGGCCAGCGAGGCCAGGATGGCCGCCTTCGCGGCGGCGTCGTGCCCGCCCACGTCGGCGGTCGGATCGGCTTCGGCGTAGCCCAGCGCCTGGGCTTCGGCCAGCACATCGTCGAACGCGGCACCAGTGGTGTCCATCGCGTCGAGGATGAAGTTGGTGGTGCCGTTGACGATGCCCATCACCTTGGTGATGTGGTCGCCCGCCAGCGAGTCGGCGATCGGGCGCAGGATCGGGATGGCCCCGGCCACCGCCGCCTCGTAGCGCAGCTGCGCGCCGTTGGCGGCGGCCAGCGCGTTCAGTTCGGCGCCCTTGAGCGCGATCAGCGCCTTGTTGCCGGTGATGACGCTGGCGCCCTTGGACAGCGCGGCGGCGATGTATTCGCCGGCCGGCTCCATGCCGCCGAGCAGCTCGATGACCACATCGGCCTGGGCGATCAGCCCGGGAGCGTCGGTGGTGAAAAGCTCCTGGGGCAGCGCCGCATCGCGTTTGGCATCCAGGTTGCGCACGGCAATGCCGATCAGCTGCAGGCCGGCGCCCGAGCGGGCCGCCAGTTCATTCGCATCTTCCAGCAGGATCCGGGCCACCTGGGCCCCGACCGTGCCGCAACCCAGCAGGGCTACCTTCAGGTTCTTTTCGCCGCTCAATTAAACTCCCATGTCGCGGGCCAACAAGTCTGTTTCCGTTTCCCTGCGCACGATCAGGCGGGCTTGGCCATCGCGTACAGCTGCCACCGCGGGACGGGTGAGGTAGTTGTAGTTGCTCGACAGCGCCCAGCAGTAGGCGCCGGTGGCCGGTACGGCGAGCAAATCGCCGGCCGCCACGTCCTCGGGCAGGTAAACGTCCTTCACGACTATGTCACCTGACTCGCAATGTTTCCCAACTACACGAGAAATAATTGCGTCGCTTTGCGTCATACGGCTGGCCAGCACGGCGGTGTATTGCGCGTCGTAGAGCACCGGACGCGGGTTGTCGCTCATCCCGCCGTCCACCGAAATGTAGCGGCGCGGATGCAGTGCTCCAGTTTCGTCTTCCACCTGGACGTCCTTGCGCACTCCGGCCTCGTAGAGGGTGAAGGTGGACGGGCCGGCGATGGCGCGGCCCGGCTCGATCGAGATGCGCGGGCAGTCCAGTTCCAATTCGGCACAGGTGGCAGAGACCACCTCGGCCATCTGGCCGGCCAGCTTCGCTGGGGTGGAGGGGTGGTCTTCGGAGGTGTAGGCGATGCCGTAGCCGCCGCCCAGATCCAGCTCGGGCAGGGAGACGCCGTGGATCTCGCGGATCCGGGCCAGCAGCCCGAGCATGGTGCGCGCGACCATGGCGAAGCCTTCGGCCTCGAAGATCTGCGAGCCGATGTGGGCGTGCAGGCCCAGCAGGTTGATGTTTTTCGCCTCGATCGCCTGGGCGACCGCGCGCAGCGCAGGCGAGCTGCCGGAGGCGTCGTCCAGGATGGACAGGCCGAACTTCTGGTCCTCATGCGCGGTGGCGATGGCCTCGTGCGTGGAGGCGTGCACGCCGGGGGTGATGCGCAGCATGACCTGAGCGGTCTTGTCCATGGCGTCGGCGATGGAGATCACCCGGTCCAGCTCGTCCAGCGAGTCGATGACCAGGCGTCCCACGCCCATCTCGATGGCGCGGGTGATCTCGGCTGCCGACTTGTTGTTCCCATGCAGCGAGAGGTTGGCGGCCGGCACCTTGGCGGCGCCGGCCACTGCCAGCTCGCCGCCGGAGCAGGTGTCCAGGCGCAGGCCCTCGTCGGTCACCCAGCGGGCCACCTCGGTGCACAAGAACGCCTTGCCGGCGTAGTAGACGTCGACTCCCCCGCACAGGTCCTTGAACGCCTCATCGAAGGCGGTCTTGAATCCGCGCGCGCGGGCACGGAAGTCGTTCTCGTCGAGCACGAACAGCGGGGTGCCGAATTCGGCTGCCAGCGCGGAGACGGGAAGGCCCTGGATGGACAGTTCGCCGCCAGCCTCGCGGGAAACCCCCGAAGCCCACTCGATCTGACGAAGCGCGTTGATGTTTTCCGGGAAGTGCAGCCATTGCGGGGCTAGCGGCGATACGGCCATAGGGTCTTACATCCTCTCTGGGGCTGAAACGCCCAGCAGTTCCAATCCATTTGCCAAGACGGTGGTGGCGGCGTCGTTCAGCCACAGGCGGGTGCCGTGCACCGGTGCGACTGCTTCGTCTTCGCCCATCGGGGTGATGCGGGTGGCGGCGTACCACGAGTGGTAGGCGCCGGCGACCTGCTCCAGGTAGCGGGCGATGCGGTGCGGTTCGCGGAATTCAGCGGCGCCGGCAACCACCGACGGGAACTGGCCGAGCACTGCCAGCAGCTCGTTCTCGGTGGCGTCGGTCAGCAGCGCGGCGTCGAACTCATCGCGGGTCACGCCCTTGGCGGCGGCATTGCGGGCCGCGGCGCAGGAGCGGGCGTGGGCGTACTGCACGTAGAACACCGGGTTGTCGTTGGTGTTCTTCTTCAGCTGCTCCGGGTCCAGTGCGATCGGCGAATCGGCCGGGAAGCGGGCCAGCGAGTAGCGCAGCGCATCGGCGCCGATCCAGTTGATCAGATCCCGCAGCTCGATGATGTTGCCAGCGCGCTTGGACAGCTTGGCTCCGTTGACCGAAATCAGCTGGCCGATCAGCACCTCTATGTTCTTTTCCTTGTCATCGCCGGCGCAGGCGGCAATGGCCTTCAGGCGGTTGACGTAGCCGTGGTGGTCGGCACCCAGCAGGTAGATCTTCTCTTCGAAGCCGCGGTCCTTCTTGGACAGGTAGTAGGCGGCGTCCGCGGCGAAGTAGGTAGGCTCTCCGTTGGCGCGGATCAGCACGCGGTCCTTGTCATCGCCGAAGTCGGTGGTGCGCAGCCAGACTGCGCCTTCCAAATCGAAGATGTGGCCCTGTTCGCGCAGGCGTGCCACGGCGTCGGCGACCGCGCCGCCTTCATGCAGGGAGGTCTCGGAGAAGAACACGTCGAAGCTGACGCCGAAGTCGGCCAGGGTCTGCTTGATGTCTTCGAGCTGCGCCTTGTAGGCGGCCTCGCGCAAGGCCGGGATGGCTTGTTCCTCATCCAGCGTGCCCAGCTCGGGGTTCTCGGCCAGGACGATATCGCCCAGTTCCTTGATGTATTCGCCGGGGTAGCCGCCCTCGGGCACCGGCAGGCCGTGGATGCGGTTGTAGACCGAGCGGGCGAACACGTTCATCTGGTTGCCGGCGTCGTTGATGTAGTACTCGGAAGTGACCTCGGCGCCCGAGGCGCGCAGCACGCGGGCGATGGCGTCGCCCAGCGCGGCCCAGCGGGTGTGGCCGATGTGCAGCGGGCCGGTAGGGTTCGCGGAGACGAATTCCATGTTGACCACGTGTCCGGCCAGGGCCTCGTTGTTGCCGTAGGCGGAACCTGCCTCGACGATGGCGCGGGCCAGCGAACCGGCAGCGGCTGCGTCCAGGGTGATGTTCAGGAAGCCGGGACCTGCGATGTCCACGGCGCCGACTCCCGGGACCGAAGCAAGCCGGGCAGCCAGGATCTGCGCGAAGTCGCGCGGGGCCATGCCGGCCTTCTTGCCCAGCTGCAACGCGATGTTGGTTGCCCAGTCGCCGTGCTCACGGCTCTTCGGGCGGTCCACGCGGACGGTCTCTGGCACCTCGACCGAGATTTCACCGGCTGCTACGGCTTCGGTGAGGCATGCGGATATTGCTGCGGAGAGTTCTTCAGGAGTCACCGTTCAAGAATACCGGTAATTGCGGTGCTTCTTCAGCATTCATGACTCCCAGCGCCTGTGAGACTGGCCCAAGCCGGTGACTTTTGCAACACATCAGCACCGGGGTGTTTGAATTGCGCAGATCAACTCACGACCTGATAGTATTTTTCCTGTTGCCCGGCAACACGCCTCTGTAGCTCAGTGGATAGAGCGTCTGCCTCCGGAGCAGAAGGCCGAAGGTTCGATTCCTTTCAGGGGCACCACTTCAAATTGCAGGTCCTGTTTGATCCAGGGCCTGCAATTTTTTGTGCCGAGCCCTGCGGCTAGCGCCCAAGCTCGTTTCAAGATCCCTCCCTTAGGAGCCGCATGGTTCATGAACAGCCGGGTGCCATCGTGATTGAGGCCGCGATGTGTAAATGAATTCCAGGTACACTCTTGCGCCTATTGGCGGAGATCACCCTGGAACCTAACTCAGGCCGAGGCTTGCCGGGGCCTGCCCCTATCGAGCTGGATGCCGGAGTACTGCGCAAAATCCGCCTTCAACCTTGCAAGGCAAACCGTTTTCATCGCCATTTCTTCCGGCGGTTCGCAGGACTAACTGCGTATTCCGTTCCAATCAGAAATGCCCAGCTCTTCGCACCGCGTTCTCCGGTGTGTAGCCTGAAGCCATGCCACAGATAGTTTCAGCGCCAATGGACCTGATCGTCGCTATTCATCAAGTGGTTGCGATTCGTTTTGCCGGGCTCAGCCTGACCTCGGATCTGCCTCCATCCCGGTATGCCGCTGAAGGCGGAACAGGTTTCGAGTTCCACCTATGCGGCGTCATCAATGACGTGACGCGGCGGTTGGATTCGCAGTTCCATGATGCGATGGAGTCTTGGGCACTTGTTGGGCAAGAGCAGGGAGAGGAGCTAGCCGGTCCGGCACCGCAAATGCCGGGGAACGCAGTTCCTGAACCGGTGAAGGCAAATATCACCGATGACCTTGGAACCAGGTACACCCGTCTTGGAGGACGAATCGCCGGCACGGGAACAGAATGGGACGCCACCTGGATCTATCACCCCAAGCCGCCGCGTGCAGCCCAGCGATTGGTTCTGGCGTTCACCATCAATGGCATCTCGACAGGCCACACCTGCGTCATCGACCCGCAAGCACCGGAAGACGGGCAATGATCAAGTTCGGGGAACACAACAGGTCGTATTCGATGCCATTGAGTCATTCCTCAATGCTTTCCGGACCGGCCCGGTCACGTGTGCGCAGCGCAGCGGCTACCGCGCTCTCCCCTGCTTTCAATTCTTGAAGTTGAAGATCGCTGCCACTGGAGAACGCCACGCCGATTTGGTGAGCGTCCGCCCAATAACCACCGCAGGCCCCGCACCCACTGAAGGGTACGGGGCCTGCGCGGCACGCATCAGCTACTGCAGCATGGTCTTGTCATCGAGCTGCGCGCCCTTGATCTTGCTGAACTCGTCCAGCAAGTCCTGGACGGTCATCCTGGACTTCTCTTCCTGGTCCAGATCCAGGATGATCTGCCCGTCGTGCATCATGATCAGCCGGGTGCCCAGCTGCAATGCCTGCTCCATGTTGTGCGTGACCATCAACGTGGTCAGCTGGTGGCGTTCGACAATTTCCTTGGTCAAGCGCGAGACCAGCGCCGCACGCTGCGGATCCAGGGCCGCGGTGTGCTCATCGAGCAGCAGGATCTTCGGCTTGGAGAAGGTGGCCATCAGCAGGCTCAGCGCCTGGCGCTGGCCGCCGGAGAGCAGGCCCACCTTCGTCTTCAGTCGCCCTTCCAGGCCGAGCTCCAGGGACTTCAGCTCCTCGACGAACAGCTCGCGGCGCTTGGAGCCCACGCCCAGGCCCAGTCCGCGGAAACGGCCGCGGGCGTAGGCCAGCGCCATGTTCTCCTCGATGGACATGGTCGGCGCGGTGCCGGCCATCGGATCCTGGAACACCCGGCCGATGTACTTGGCGCGGGAGTAGTCGGCCATCTTGGTGACATTCTTGCCCGCAATGGACACCGAGCCGGTATCCGGCTGCAGCTTGCCGGCGACCATGTTCAGCACGGTGGACTTGCCGGCGCCGTTGGAGCCGATGACCGTGACGAATTCGCCGTCCGAGAGGTTCAGGTTGATGTTGCGCAGCGCCTTGCGCTCGTTGACGGTTCCCGGGAAGAAGGTGCGGGACAGGTTCTTGATCTCAAGCATTGGTGCGAACCTCTTCCTTGGATTCGGTGACGGGCGCCGGGGTGCGCTTGAAGGACTTCACGATCTTCTGGAAGCCCTTCCACTTCGGCAGCAGCAGGGCAACGACCACGAGGACCGCGGAGATCAGCTTCATGTCGTTGACCTCCAGGCCGGCCGACAGGGCCAGCTGGATGACCAGGCGGTAGATCACGGCGCCGAAGACCACCGCAATGGCGGCCAGCCAGATGTAGCGCTGGGTGAAAATCGCCTGGCCGACGATGACCGAGGCCAGGCCGATCAGGATCAGGCCGATGCCCATGCCGATGTCGGCGAAGCCCTGGTACTGGGCGATGACCGCGCCGGAGAGCGCCACCAGGCCGTTGGACAGCGCCAGGCCCAGGATCTTCTGGTTATCGGTGCTTACGCCGAAGGAGCGGATCATTTCCTGGTTGTCGCCGGTGGCGCGCATGGCCATGCCCAGTTCGGTGTGCAGGAACCAGACGATTGCCGCGACGAAGACCAAGCAGACGCCGAAGAGGATCGCCACCGAAGCGGCCGAGCCGAGGATGCCTGCGGCCCGCATCGGGCTGATCAGCGTTTCCTCGCCGAGCAAGGGGGTATTGGCCTTGCCCATGATGCGCAGGTTGACCGAGTACAGCGCGATCATGGTCAGAATGCCGGCGAGCAGGCCGTCAATCTTGCCCTTGGTATGCAGCAGGCCGGTAATGACACCGGCAACCATGCCGGCGAAGAAGGCCAGCACGGTGGCCAGCCAGGGATTCATCCCGTTCACGATGCCGACCGAGGCGACGGCTGCACCGGTGGTGAAGCTGCCGTCGACGGTCAGGTCGGGAAAGTCCAGGATGCGAAAGGTCAGGTACACCCCGAGCGCCATGATGGCGTAGATCAGGCCGAGTTCAACCGCTGTGATCATGTGTGGATCCTTGAGTTGTAAGTTTTTTGCGAGTTATCACGACGAAAGGCGAGGCATCAGGTTATGCGCCTCGCCTTTCGTCGATAAGTTGTTGCCGGGGTTTAGTAGACCTCGACGGCTTCCGATTTCATCTCATCGGTGAATTCGATGCCTGCTTTCTTGGCGGCATCTTCGTTCAGGTACAGGTCGACCTCGGAGATAGTCTCCACCGGCATGGTTGCCGGCTCGGCCTCGCCCTTGAGCAGCTTCACGGCCATGGCAGCGGTCTGCTCGCCGAGCTTCTCGTAGTTGATGCCGTAGGTTGCGGTCGCGCCGCGCTTGACGGACTCGCCGTCAGCCGAAATAACCGGAACCTTGTTCTTCTCGGCTACCTGCAGCAGGCCTTCCAGTGCGGAGACCACGGCGTTGTCGGTCGGGACGTAGTACGCGTCGACATCCAGCGAGCTGGCGGCCTGCTGGACTTCGCTGGAGGCCGAGACGGCGGCCTCCTCAATGGTCAGGCCCAGGCCCTTGGCGGCTTCCTTGGCCATCTTCACCTGGACGGCGGAGTTCGCTTCGCCCGAGGAGTAGACGATGCCGACCTTCTTGGCATCCGGCACCAGGTCCTTGAGCAGCTGCAGCTGCTCATCGACCGGGTTCATGTCCGAGGTGCCGGTGACGTTTGCGCCCGGGGCTTCGTTGGAAGCAACCAGCTTGGCATCCACCGGGTCGGTCACAGCCGAGAAGAGCACCGGAACATTGGTGATCGCCTGGGCGGCTGCCTGTGCCGATGGGGTGGCTACTGCCAGCACTAGGTCGATATCCGAATCGGCGGCCAGCTTGCCGGCGATCGAGGTGTTCGTGGCCTGGTCGGTTTCGGCGTTGTTCTCGTCGTAGCTGATCTTCTCGCCCGTGTAGCCGGCTTCTTCCATGCCTGCCTTGAAGCCGGTGACCACTGCATCCAGCGACGGGTGCGAGACGAACTGGGAGATGCCGATCTTGACTGGTTCGTCGCCGCCGCCGGCGGCACCCTGTTCGCCGCTGCCGCCGCAGGCGGTCAGGGCCAATGCGCCAGCTGCTGCGATCGCAGCGAATTTCATGGCGGTGAAGCTCTTCATTGAAGTTCCTTTCAAAGTTCCCTTGCGAGTGATTCCCACCGATAGCGCGGATGCCAGGTTATGAAGCGCAGCAGGTGCGCAGCATGCGGGAACCGTCCAGGCATCGCGACGATGATTACCCACGATCTTACATGTGAACGACCTCACCTTGCCTACAATCAAGGTCGTTTCCTGGACGATTGCCTCTTGATACCGATTCTGATGGACACAAACGATCCACTTCTGGCCGGAATCTGGAAGTTTTGTATTTGGCGGCCCGAAGTTGTCGACAATTGCTTGGACAATCTGAAAATTTGACTCCTGGACCCCTGCTTGCCGACTGCCTGGGTTATTGCATTTCTGCTGCCCGGCCAGGCTCCGGCCCGGCGGCCACCACGAAAATGCGGGGCGTGAATAGAATGGGAACATCATGGCGCTCAGCATTACGTATCCCGAAGCACTTCCCGTCTCAGCCCGCCGCGAGGACATCCTCGACGCGGTGCGCGAAAACCAGGTAGTGGTCATCGCCGGCGAAACCGGTTCGGGCAAGACCACCCAGCTTCCCAAGATGCTCATCGAACTCGGCCTGGCCGAGCAGGGCATGATCGGGCACACCCAGCCGCGCCGCCTGGCCGCGCGCACCGTGGCCGAGCGCATCGCCGAGGAGATGGGCACGACCATCGGCGAAGAGGTCGGCTTCCACGTGCGCTTCACCGGCGAGGTCTCGCGCAAGACCAAGCTCAAGGTGATGACCGACGGCATCCTGCTGGCCGAGATCCAGCGCGACAAGCTGCTGAAGAAATACTCGGCGATCATCATCGACGAAGCCCACGAGCGCAGCCTGAACATCGACTTCCTGCTCGGCTATCTCAAGCAGATCATGCCGCAGCGCCCGGATTTGAAGATCATCATCACCTCCGCGACCATCGACCCGCAGCGCTTCGCCGCGCACTTCGGGAAGAAGGATGCCGACGGCGAACTGGTCCCCGCCCCGATCCTGGAAGTTTCCGGGCGCACCTTCCCGGTGGAACTGCGCTACCGGCCGCTGCAGGCCGAAGATCCGATGGACGCCGACGAGGCGGCCGAGAACACCCTGGAAGAAGAGCGCGACCCGCTGGATGCGGTCACCGACGCGGTCAAGGAGCTGAGCGGCGAAGCGCCGGGCGACATCCTGATCTTCTTCTCCGGCGAGCGCGAAATCCGCGATGCCGCCGATGCGCTGCGCGCGATGGTCACCGCCAACAAGCGCCTGCCGCGCTATGAGGTGCTGCCGTTGTTCGCCCGGCTGTCGCTGGCCGAGCAGCACCGGGTCTTCCACCCCGGCGGCGCCCCGCGCATCATCCTGGCCACCAACGTAGCGGAGACCTCGTTGACCGTGCCGGGCATCAAGTACGTGATCGATACCGGCACCGCCCGCATTTCGCGCTACTCGCATCGCACCAAGGTGCAGCGCCTGCCGATCGAGCGCGTCTCGCAGGCCAGCGCCAACCAGCGCTCGGGCCGCTGCGGCCGCGTCTCCGAGGGCATCGCCATCCGCCTGTACTCCCAGGAGGACTACAACTCCCGACCTGAGTTCACCGACCCGGAAATCCTGCGCACCAACCTGGCCAGCGTGATCCTGCAGATGATCTCCATGGGCGTGGTGGCCTCGGCCGCCGAGGTCGCCAGCTTCCCGTTCGTCCAGCCGCCCGAAGCCAAGGCGATCACCGATGGCGTGAACCTGCTGCGCGAGCTCGGGGCGCTGGGCCAGGACAAGTCGGCCAAGCTCACCGAGGTCGGCCGGAAGCTGGCCCAGCTGCCGCTGGATGTGCGCCTGGGCCGGATGATCGTCGAATCCGCGCAGCGCTCGGTCGCCAAGGAAGTGATGGTGCTCGCCGCCGGGCTGAGCATCCAGGACCCGCGCGAGCGGCCCAGCGAGGAGACCGGGCAGCGCGAGCGCGCCACCGAGCTGCACAAGCGCTTCGCCGACGGCAAGTCCGACTTCATCGCGCTGCTGAATCTGTGGGCCTATCTGCAGGAGCAGCAGAAGGAACTGTCCTCCTCGGCCTTCCGCCGGCTGTGCAAGGCCGAGTTCATCAACTACCTGCGCGTGCGCGAGTGGCAGGATTTGTTCACCCAGCTGCGCCAGCTGGCCAAGCCGTTGGGCATCACCGTCGCGGCCGCCCCGATCGAGCCGGCAGCCAACGAGGACGAGGTGCACAAGTCGCTGCTCTCCGGACTGCTCGGGCACATCGGGCTCTACGACGAGCGCAAGCGCGACTACCAGGGCGCGCGCGGCACCCGGTTCGCGATCTTCCCCGGCTCGGGCCTGTTCAAGAAGTCCCCGACCTGGGTGATGTCCGCCGAGCTGGTGGAGACCTCGCGGCTGTGGGCGCGCACCAACGCGGCCATCGACCCCGCCTGGGTCGAGGAGCTGGCACCGCACCTGCTCAAGCGCACCCACTCGGAGCCGCACTGGTCCAAGCGCAACGGCTCGGTGATGGGCTACGAGAAGGTCACGCTCTTCGGGCTGCCGATCGTCCCCCGCCGGCAGTTCCACTACTGGCGGGTGGACAAGGACCTGGCCCGCGAGCTGTTCATCCGCCATGCGCTGGTTGAGGGCGATTGGCGCACGCACCACAAGTTCTTCGCGAAGAACCGGGCGCTGCTCGAGGAGGTCGAAGAGCTGGAAACCCGCATGCGCCGCCACGACCTGCGCATCTCGGACGAGGACCTGTTCGCGTTCTACGATGCCCGGGTGGGTGCCGAGGTGTACTCCGAGCGGCACTTCGACCGCTGGTGGAAGAAGGCCCGCGCCGCCGACCCGGCGCTGCTGGACTTCGACCCCGAGGCGCTGCTGGCCGAAACGGACGCGGTGGACGAGACCGCGTTCCCGACCACCTGGAAGCTCGGCGGCATCCACCTGCCGCTGTCCTACGAGTACAACCCGGCAGCATCCGCCGGCGAGGGCGATGGCGTGTCGATCACCGTGCCGGTGGTGTTCCTCAACCAGCTCGATCCTGCCCGCTTCGCCTGGCTGATCCCGGGGCTGCGCCACGAGCTGCTCACCGCGCTGATCCGCTCGATGCCCAAGGGGATCCGCAAGAACTTCGTGCCCGCCCCGGATGTGGCGTCCAAGGCGCTGGAGATGCTGGAGGCGGACTTCGATCCGGACACCGACGAGCTGGCCGAATCCCTGGCCCTGGTGCTGCGCCGGCTGCGCGGCATCGTCGTCGATCCGGCCTCCTTCGATTTCGCCGCGCTGCCCGCGCATCTGCGCTTCGGCTTCACGATTACCGACGGCTCGGGCAAGGTGCTCGGGCGCGGGGACGATCTGGCTGCGCTGCAGTACAAGTTCGCCGCCGCCAACCGCGCCGCGCTGGCCAGCGGGGTCAACTCCCCCGGGACGGCCGCGCCGGGCGCAGCCGGCAAGCCCGGGACCCCGGGGGCGATGGCTGCCTCGTCGAAGCGGCAGAAGAAGGGAGCCAAGGCCGCCGGCTCCGCGGCCGCTGGCTCCGCTGCCACCGGGGCCTGGGACCAGCGCGGGCTGGATCACTGGCCGCAGCTGGAATCCGCTGGCGAGACCCTGGGCGATACGCTGCCGCAGAAGGTGAGCACCACCGTGATGGGCCAGCAGATTACCGCCTACCCGGGGTTGCTGGATACCGGGAACAAGGTGGACCTGACGGTCTTCCGCACCCAGGCCGAACGCGATGCGGCGCACCGCACCGGCGTGATCCGGCTGCTGATGCTGCGCCTGCCGCCAGCAGCGAAGTTCGTGATCTCGCACCTGAAGAACGCCGAGAAGCTGGTGTTCACGCAGAACCCGCACGGCTCCATCGAGAAGCTGATCGCCGACTGCACCATGGCAGCGGTGGACCAGCTGGTGCCCGAGCGGCTGCCGATGAACCGCGCCGAGTTCGAGGCGCTGTTCGAAACCGTGCGCGCCGAGCAGATCGATACGGTCTTCACCATCACCGCGATCGTGGCGAAGGTGTTCGGCTCCTCCACCCGCATCGCCAAGGATGTGAAGAACACCAAGTCGCTGGCGATGTTCGCGGCGGTGAGCGATATCCGCTCGCAATTGGAGCAGCTGATCTACCCGGGCTTCATCGCCGCTACCGGCGCGCCGCACCTGATGCGCCTGCCACGCTACCTGCAGGGCATCGAACTGCGCCTGGACAAGCTGCGCGGCGGTGCGGTCACCCGCGACGGGCAGGCTTTGGCGATCATCCAGAAGCTGGAGGACGAATACGATGCCGCGCTGGACAAGGTGCCCGAGGGCGCCCGGGTGCCGGCCGGCTTGGCCCAGGTGAAGTGGATGCTGGAGGAAATGCGCATTTCGCTGTTCGCCCAGGAGCTGGGCACCGCCTACACGGTCAGCGAGAAGCGCATCCGCAAGGCGATCAAGGATTCGCTGGCGCAGCTATAGCGTCCAGGAAAGGATCGCGACATACACGGCGGTACCGCCGAGCACGCTGAGCACCGCGTTGGACTTCAGCAGGTGCAGCCCCACGGTGGCCGCCAGCGCGGCGGCCACCGGCCAGGCCACTGCCGAATCCATGATGCCGGCGGGCAGCGTGGCAGCAACCAGCACCACCATGATGCCCAGCGGCATGCGCAGGGCGAGGTAGTTGATGAACCCGTTGCTGCGCAATTTGGCGATGAAGGCGAACGGCAGTGCGCGCAGCCCGAAGGTCACGGCGGTGCTCACCGCGATGGCCGAAAAGAGGTACAGGTTATCGGGCATTGCTTCCTTCTTCCTGAAGTGGCGCAGCGGCAGGCTCGCCGTCGCCAGCACCGGTGCGCCGGCGCAGCAGGTAGGCCACCGCCAGTCCGGCCAGGAACATCGCCATGGCCACCACCATCATGCTCTGCGGCGCGATCCAGCTGGCCACCACTGCGCTGATCAGCGCCAGGCCGGACAGCGGAATACTGCGGTACGCCTTGAACGCTTCGATCGCCAGCACCGCAAACAATGCGGTCACCGCGAATTCCAGGCCCTTGATGGATTCGGGGATCAGTGAGCCCAGCAGCGCCCCAGCCAGCACGCTGGTGGTCCAGCTTGCATGGAGCAGGCCCTGGATGGCCAGGATCCGCGTCGAGGAATAATTGTTCCGCTCCGCCTGCAGGGTCAGCGCGTAGGCTTCATCGGTCAGTGCGAACATGCTGTAGATCTTTGCGCCCTTGCCCCTGACCCGGTGCAGCGGGAAGGAGATCGCATAGAACACATGGCGGAAGTTGACCAGCAGCGAGGTCAGGGCGATATGCGACAGCGGAGCGACGGCGGCCAGCAGGCCGATCAAGAGGAACTCCAGGGAGCCGGCCAGCACCAGCCCGGCCAGCAGCGGCGCGGACCACCAGGGCAATCCCGAACGCACCAGCAGCACCCCGAGCGCCAAGCCCAGGGGCATCACTGCAACACTGGCGGGAAGCACATTTTTCGCACCCAGCCGGATCTGCTGCCACTTCGACGCCGCTGTCGACGGCTGCACCGGCGTGGCAGCGCCGATCATTGCTTGATTTCGGATCATATGGCAATTTTAGGAAGTTTGCCGCCAAATATGGTTGCCAATCATTGGCCTTGGCGGGCCGCGATACGCAATAATAGCTGCATGGATGAACTTGACCGTGCAATTATTGCCGAACTGGTGGAAGACGGGCGCATCAGCAATCTGGAGCTCTCGCGCCGGGTCGGGCTGACACCGGCCCCCTGCCTGCGCCGCGTCCAGCGCCTCGAGGCCGAGGGGATCATCCGCGGGTTCAGCGCGATCATCGACCCCAAGGCCTACGGGCGGGGGTTCGAGGTCACCGTGGCCGTCGACGTGACCATGAACAACGAGCAGAGCCTGGAGGAATTCGAGGCCGCCGTGATCAACGTCGACGGCGTCACCGAAATCCGGCGGCTCTACGGGCAGCCCGACTATTTCCTGCGCATCCAGGTGGCCGACTCCGAGCAGTACGACAGCCAGACCATCCCGAAGCTCACCGCGCTGCCGGCGGTGAGCCGGGTGACCTCCCATATGACCATGCGCAAGGTCCGCGGCTAAGCCTTCACAGGGCTGAAGGCCGGCTCAGGCCTCGGGCACGAACTGGCCGTGGCCGTCCTGGCGCAACCCCTCGCGCAGCGCCTGCGCGTTGTTCTCCATGGCCTGCGGATCCGGGTTGTCGGCCGCCCGGGACAAATCGAAGTCGGCCAGCGAATTGGTCGGCCAGACATGCACATGCAGGTGCGGTACCTCGAAGCCGGCGATCATCAGCCCGGCGCGCTGCGCGGAGAAAACGCGCTTCTGGGTGCGCCCGATCTTGGTGGCGACCAGCGTCAGGTGCGCCATCAGCTCGTCGGGGGCGTCGGTGAACTCGTCGATTTCCTCGCGCGGAACCACCAGGGTGTGCCCGTCGGACAGCGGCCCGATGGACAGGAACGCCACGCATTGCTCGTCCTTCCAGACGAAGCGGCCGGGAATTTCCCCGTTGATGATCTTGGTGAACAGCGTGCTCATTGCTGCCTTTCTGCGTTGATTGCTGAATTCTAGTGGCGGTGCTGCTCGTCGCTCGTGGCGATCGGCGCATCCGGGTAGGAGCAGTATTCGGACCAGCTGCCGGGGAACAGCGCCAGCTCGATCCCGGCGGTGGCCGCGGCCAGCACCTGGTGCGAAGCGGTGATCCCGGAACCGCAGTAGGCGGCCGAACCCGGCCGGTCGGCGCCCAGCTTCGCGAAGCTGGCCTGCAGCGCTTCGGGCGCGTGGAACCGCATCTGCGCGTCCAGGTTGTCGGTGGTGGGGCGATTGCGCGCGCCGGGGATATGCCCGGCCACCGGGTCCACCGGTTCCTCGATGCCCAGATAGCGTGCGGTGGCCCGCGAATCAATCAGCGTCCCGGCCACCTGTCCCAGCTCCTCGTACTCCACCACCGGCATCCGGCCCCAGGACAGCGACACGCTGCCCGGCTCGGCCTGCTCGTAGCCCAGCGCCAGCTGCCCGCCGGCGTCGGCCCAGGCACCCAGTCCCCCATCGAGCACCTGCACGCGCTCGAACCCGGCATGGCGCAAGAGCCACCAGGCGCGGGCGGCGGCCAGCGCGCCGGCGTCGTCGTACACCACGACCTCGCTGCCGCCATCGATCCCCCAGCGGCGCGCGGCCGCTTCGAAATCCGCCGGCAGCGGCAGCGGATGGCGGCCGGTGTGCTCGCCCGGGGTCCCGGAGAGCTCCTTTTCCAGGTCGACGAACACGGCGCCGGGAATATGCCCGGCGGCGTAGTTCTGCGCGCCGTCATCGCGCCCGAGCGCCCAGCGCACGTCAAGCAGCACCGGGTTCTGGCCTGCGTCCAGGATTTCGCGCAGCTGCGCGGCGCTGATCAAGGGGTTCATTGGCTGTGTCCTCCCAGCAGCTCGTCGAGTTCGTGTTCGATTCCGGGTTCCGGGCGCAGATAGCTGCATCCCGCGCGCTGGGCGATCGCGCCGAGCTGGCGGTCGAAAAGGCCCAGCCCGTTGCCGTTGAGCAGCCCATCGTGGATCGGGATCCAGCACGCCGCATCCACCGCCACGGCGAAATCGGCCGCCTCGGCCATCTTGCCCCACGGGGCCATCACCGGCAGCAGCAGCACATCGGGCTTGGCCCCGATGGGAACCTGGTAGCTGTCGCCCGGGTGGAAGATTTCCCGCTGGCCGACCGCGCGGTCCCCCAGCAGGTAGCCCACGTTGGCCACCAGCGGGATCGAATGGTGGATCGTGGCGTGGGTGCCGCCGAAGGTGCGGATGCGGATGCCGCCGACGATGAAGTCGGCCCCAGCCCGCACCGCCACCACCTGGGATCCGCTGGCCGGCGGCAGCTGCTCGCGCATTGCGTGCGCCAGCGCTTCGGGCGCGTAGAGCTCCAGGATGGGGTTCGCTTCCAGCGCGGCGGCGATGGCCGACTGGTCTGCATGATCGGCATGCTCATGGGTGATCAGCACGGCATTGATGCCGTTGAATGCGTCGTCGAGCTGCGAGGACCCGCCCGGATCCAGCAGGACCTTGCCGTCGATCGTGCCCACTTCCACGCAGGAATGGCCCCTAAGTTTGATGCGCATATCCTTAGCGTAGGCTCAGCGCCCCGCCCATGCCAGAGCCAGACACGCATTGCGCCGCAAAGTTGGCTAAAATTGAGGGAAACCACAGGTGATTGGCCCAGTTTGCTGGCTGGTCGCCGGACCGCAACAACGTCAAGGAATGGTGCACGTCGATGTCCCAGCCAGAAACCCGGGTCACCAAGCAGCGCCTGGCCGTCACCGAGGCGCTGAGCGAGGTCGATGATTTCGCCACCGCACAGCAGCTGCACCGCTGGCTGCAGGATTCCGAGAAGAAGGTTTCGCTGGCCACCGTGTACCGCCTGCTGCAGTCCATGGCCGACGACGGCCTGGTCGACGTGCTGCGCAGCGGAGATGGCGAAGCCCGTTTCCGCCAGTGCGTTACCGAGGTCCACCACCATCACTTGGTCTGCCGCTCCTGTTCCAAGACCGTCGAGGTGCTCGCCCCGGCCGTCGAACGCTGGGCCGCCCGCGTCGCGGCGGAGCACGACTTCTCCGATCCCGAGCACACCGTGGAGATCTACGGCCTCTGCGCCGACTGCCGAGCCAAGGCCGAGACCGGCACCAGCTCCGCCAAGTAGCCGTTTCAAGACCCGGGATCGGTTATCCCCACAAGAAAATATTCGAAGACATTTTCGAATAACGGGCGTATACTTATAGCATGTCCGAAGCAAAGGCGCACGGAAATGGCCTCGCACTCACCGCGGATCAGCCGGATTTGGAATCCCACCTGATCCAGCTGCAGAACGATCTGTCATGGCTCCAAGACCATGGCAGCCAAGCCGAATGCGCCCAAGCCATCGAATCCATCGAGGGCGTCATCTCTTCCCTGCGCTATGGCCAAGCTGGCCTGGCTCATCAGCTGGAGAAAGAAGTGCTGCGCGAGAATGAAGAGCGCGGCACCAATATCGATGACCAGGTCCGCGGAGCAGCCAGCCGGGTCGCCATCGCCCGCAAGCGGCCCCAAAACGGTTCCAGGAACTACTTGGTCAACCGCCGGATCCTCTTCGAAGACACGCCAAATATTGCCGCCGCGTTTTCCCGCGGTGAATTCACCGAGGCGCAGATCCAGGCAATGCTCACTCCGCTGCAGGATGTCCGGCCGCTGCGCCGCACCGAATTCGATGGGATTTTCAGGCAGAATCCAGACATGTTCGAATCCATGGGGCCTAAGCGCATCAAGGAGACGGTCACCAACTTCACCGTCAAATACACCTCGGATCGCGAAGACAAGAAGCTCAAGGACTCCAACGCCCAGCGTTATGTCCGCTTCCGCAAGGACCGCGAAGAAGGATGCGTTTTCCTGCAAGCCCGTCTGCCCATTGTGGGCGGCACCGGTTTGCAGAAGACCCTGCGGGACCAATCGTTCAGGATCAAGTGCAAGGGCGACCCGCGCACGCGCACGCAGATCGAGGCCGACCTGCTGGCCCGCTACATGTTCTTCGATGAAAACAACGAACAGACGATCAACGTCCAGCTGGGGCTGATCATGACGGACAAGGCATTGTTCATGGGCGATCGGGAACCGGCCTATTTGGAAGGCTACGGCTTCATCCCTGCCCAGACAGCCCGGGAACTAATTGGCGGTCACCAGATCCCCAATGAGCTGACCTTCGAGGAAATGGAAGCCAAGCTCACCCCGGAAAATATTGAGCGGATCGAGGTAATGACCGAGATTACCCGCCTGTACACAGCACCTGGGGATCAGGAACTGATCACGATGGATTCCAAAGCCCGGATCTTCCCGCAAAAGCTCAAGAAGTTCATCAGGATCCGCGACCGGCACTGCCGAACCCCATTCTGCGATGGGCTGGTCGAGGAAACAGACCATGTCACCCAATTTGCCCGTGGCGGAGCGACCAGCGTTTCGAACTCATCGGGCCGTTGCGCCATCTGCAATAAGGCAAAGGAAGCCACCGGCTGGTACGAATACACCGCATTCAATGATCATCATTCGATGCTGATCTGCCCGGGCTCGGCAATGTCCTATCGCTCTACCGCGCCACCGGCAACTGGGTACGTTCATAAGCCATTCCCGCAATTGATGTGCGATTCACAGTGGTTCACGCAATTCAAGGAACGGCTCGACCATCCCGATGGGCCACATTGCAGGCAATCATAGATAGCAGCGCGTGCTCCGTTGCGCTATTCATCGCACGAAGGCCATCCCCGGGCCTGACAACCCTCTAGCATGCTTGCCGCGGCCGGAGAGCAGCATCAGCAATTCAAGACGAGTGCCGGCGATCTGCGGACCAATGCCCCAACGAAAAGTTTCGTCCTGGCTGCATAACTGCACCTTGCGTGCCAGTTCCTTGGCACCGCCAACGCCTTGAGGGGTGGCGGCCTGGTACTTGATCGCCAATTCCAGCGACATTTCGGGATAGTCCCGTTTTAAGCCCACGGCACGGCGGATATCCTCGCCGTGCGCGATTTCTTCGACCAATCGGCTGGCTACCGGCCCCGGCGGAGCATCGCGCAAACCAGCTACCTTCGCAAGCTTCTGCAATGTCCCATCGGGAGTTGCGGATTTCTCTGCCGCCACTCCCTGATCGTTCCGGCGGTCAAAGTTGAATCCAGCCTTGGCCATCGCGATCAGCAGCCGGAAAATCGTTGCCCGCGCGTTATCGACTAAATGGGCGGCCACGTCATGGATGCTCCACCCGCTGCAGAGCGAAGGAGCCTCCCACTGATCCGCCGTCAATGTTCCCAGATCATCGATCAGGGCAAGGCGCTCGGCGTGGACCAATGGCCAGATTTCACTGGCAGGGATTTTGCTCATGTTCCACCTTGGGAGCATGGACTCCAGTTAGTCAAGCAAGCCCATGCCAGCCGACGCGCTCCAGGGACAGCAGCGCTATACCTGGTGCCGGCGCGGGGAACGCACCGCTTCGATTCCACGGCAGATCACATAGATAAGGAATGAAATCGTCGTGACATACGGGCTGATCGGCAAGGAACCTGCCAATGCCAGCAGGATGCCGCCTACGACAGCCAGTTCTGCGAACACGATGGAGAGCACGACGGTAGTAACCGGGTTGGAGGTCACGCGCATGGCGGCGGCGGCCGGGGTGATCAGCAACGCAAGCACCAGCAAGGCGCCAACCACTTGGATCGTCACGGCCACGGCCAACGCCAGAATCATCATGAAGACAATGGACAGGCCCGAGGTGCGCACGCCGCGGGCGTTGGCAACCACCGGATCCACCGAAGCGAAGGTCAAGGGGCGCCAGACAAGCAGCAGCGCGATGACCACTACTGCCGAAAGGAGCAGCATTCCGTTCAGTTGCACATCATCCACGGCCACGATCTGGCCGGTCAGCAAGCCGAACTTGTTCGCGCTTCGCCCCTCATACAGCGACAGGAAAAGGATGCCCAAGCCAAGTCCGAAAGGCATGAGCACTCCGGTGATGGAGTTACGATCCCGGGCCCGGGTTCCGAGGATGCCGAGGATCAGGGCCGCGATCATGGAACCGAAGACTGAACCGGTCACCACATCAGCGCCGATGAGCAAGGCGAACGCCGCACCCGCGAAGGACAGCTCGGCGATGCCGTGCACGGCGAAAGCCATGTCGCGCATCATGATGAAAATCCCGATCAGGCCGCCGACGATGCCCAGGGCAGCGCCGGCGATCAAGGAATTGGTCACCAGCGGAAGCAGCAGCCCATAGTCCTGGAAATTGAATGCCTTCTCCAGAAGATCCGAAAAGTTCATATCCTGCTCCTACTTTCCGGTCTCGAGTTCGATGTCTTCAATGTGGTCATGCCCGTCGGCGGGCAAGGCCCGGGTTTCGTCACCGGAGACCACCACGATGCGTCCGTTGACCCGAAGCACCGCGACCGGAGCGCCGTAAAGTTCGGTGAGCACGGAGGACTGCATGACTTCATCCACGCTGCCCAGGTGGAAGCGCCCTTCGGCCAGGTACAGGACACGGTCGACGTACGGCAGGATCGGGTTGATCTCGTGCGTCACGAAGACCACGGCGCTGCCGCGCTCCACGGCCTGGCGGTGAATCACTTCGCTGATCGCCTGCTGGTGGTTCAAGTCAAGCGACAGCAACGGCTCATCGCACAGCAGGACCCGAGGGTCGCTGGCCAATGCCTGGGCGGCGCGCAAGCGCTGCTGCTCGCCTCCGGAGAGGTCGGACACCGCGCGGTTGGCGTAACCGCTGGCGCCAACGAGCTCCAGCAGTTCGTCGACTTTGTTACGCACAGCCCGGCGGGCCATGCGGATCCCGGGCTTGGCGCCATCCACCCCCAGCGCCACCAAATCGCGGGCGCGCAACGGAACGTTGTCCCCAAAGGGTCGTTGCTGCGGAATCAGTCCGACGGCAGCTGATCCCCTGCGCACCGGCTCACCGGCGATCGAGACGCGGCCGTGATTCAGCGCGGTGGTGCCGAGCATCGTGTTGATGAAGCTGGTCTTGCCCGATCCGTTGGGCCCCAGAACTGCAAGGAACTCCCCGGCCGCGATGGACAGGTCGAGTTGTTCCCAGAGCACGCGCGAGCCGAAGGCAAGGCGCGCGTCTTCGAATTTGACGATGGGGGTCTGAGTCATTGACTGCTTTCTAGATTGCGCTGGCTGCGGGTGGGCCGGCGACGAAAAACTGCGGCACCGCAATGGGTGCCGCAGCCAATCCTACCAGTTGCGAGTCATTCGCAATATGCGCTTAGGCGTGAGTTTCCGCTATTTTGCCTGCTTTTCGCTGCGAGGCGGGATAACGCGCTTTCGGGTGGTATCGGTGATCTCGCCAACCAGCACCTCGATGATGTCCTCCAGGAAGACGACGCCGAGGGTTGCGCCGGACTCGTCGACGACTGCAGAAAGGTGGTTTCCTTCCTGCCGCATCGCTTCGAGTGCCGCCTCGATTTCGGTGTCCTGCTCCAACCGGCCCAGCGGATGCAATGGCAAGTCGAGCAGCGGCTGCGTGGAGTGCGCATCATCGATGAGCATCACGTCCTTGACATGCCAGTAGCCCACCGGAACATCGTTCTTGGTGATCACCATGCGCGAGAACCCGGTCTTGCCGACCTTCTTCTCGAACTCGCGTGCGGTGGTCTGCCCGTATTCCAGGGTGAACAGGTCATCCAGCGGAACCATGCAGCTGCGTGCGGTCACCGAGGAGAATTCCAGCGCCTTGGTCAACCGTGCGGCGTCGTCCTCATCCAGCGCGCCTTCCTCGGAGGAAGTATTGATGATCGAGCGGACTTCGGCGGCAGTGTAGGAACTGGCCACCTCGTCCTTCGGCTCGATGCCGAAGGCATGCAGCACGAGGTTCGCCATGCCGTTGAGCGACGCGGTGATCGGCTTGAGCAGCTTGGACAGGCTAACCAGCGGCATGGCCAGCAGCAGCACGGCCTTGTCGGCGATGGACACCGAAATGTTCTTCGGCACCATTTCGCCGAAGGTCACGTGCAGGAAGGTCACCAGGATCAAGGCGATCAGGAACGCGACGGAGTCCGCGGCGGATTCGGCCATGCCGATCTTCATCAGCGGCTCGGCGAGCAGGTGGTGGATTGCCGGCTCGGAGATATTCAGGATCAGCAGCGAGCAGACGGTAATGCCCAGCTGGCATACCGCGAGCATGATCGACACATGCTCCATGGCGTACAGCGCGACCTTCGCCCGCTTGTTGCCTTCGTCGGCCAGCGGTTCGATCTGCGAACGACGTGCGCTCATCACCGCGAATTCACCGGCGACGAAGAACGCGTTGCCGGCCAGCAGCACAACCAGCCAGATCAGGCCCATGAAGTCATTCATTGCCTTCCTCCTTCGCTGGGGTTGCTGGTTCGAAGCGGACCTGCGAGATGCGTCGGCCGTCGAGTTCGGTCACCGTGAAGGTGCCATGCTCGGTGACGACCTGGTCGTTGAGCTCGGCCAAGCGGCCCAGTTCGGCGAGCATGAAGCCGCCGATCGTCTCGTACGCCGATTCCTCCGGGATCACGTCGCCATCGAAGTGCTCGTTGATTTGGTCCGGACGGTACATGCCTGGGAACAGCCAGTTGCCATCGGGCTGGGTGACTGCTTCTTCCTCGTCCTCGTCGTGCTCATCGGACACTTCGCCGACGATTTCCTCGACCAGGTCTTCAAGGGTGACCAGCCCGGCAGTTCCGCCGTACTCGTCCATCACGATTGCAACCTGGTATTCGGCGGCGCGCAGCTGCTCGAGCAGCACGTCCAAGTGGATTGTTTCCGGCACGTACAGCGCATCGCGGGCGAACTCGCCGACCTGCAGCGCAGCGCGGCGTTCACGGGGCACCGAGACAATCGCCTTGACATGGCAGATGCCCTGGATTTCATCGGTGGATCCGGTGGTGACCGGGAAACGCGAGAAGCCGGTGTCGGCGCTGACTTCGATCAGCTCGGACAGGGCCGCCTCGGAATCGATGGTGGACATCGAGGTGCGCGGAGTCATCACGTCGGCAGCGGTGCGCTCGGAGAATTCAATGGTGGATTCCACAAAGCGCGCGGTCTGCACATCCAGAGTGCCCAGCTGGGCCGAACGGCGCACCAGCGACGCGAGCTCCTGCGAGGAACGGGCCGCGGAGATTTCCTCCTTGGCTTCCAGCCCGAAGAACTTGCGCAGGACCATGTTGGAGAAGCCGTTGAGCACGATGATCGCCGGCTTGAAGATGGCGGTGAAGACCAGCTGCGGGCGGGCCAGCAGCTTGCCGACCGCCATGGCCTTGGCGATCGCCATGTTCTTCGGGACCAGCTCGCCGATGAGCATCGACAGCAAGGTGGCAACGACCATCGAGACGACAACCGCGATGGCCAGCGAGCTTGCGGCGGGAATGCCCAATTTTTCCATCAACGGCTCGAGCAGCGCGCTCATCGCCGGTTCAAGCACATAGCCGGTCAGCAAAGTGGTCAGCGTGATGCCCAGCTGGCAGCTGGAGAGCTGGGTGGAGAGGGAGGTCAAGCACTGCAGCAGCGGCTTGGAGCCGCGCTCGCCATTGTTGACGGCGTTCTGGACGGTGCTTTTATCCAGTGCGACCAAGGAGAATTCCACGGCCACGAAGAAGCCGGTGCCGAGAATCAGCAGCAGGCCGAAGAGTATTGAGAGCCATTCCATAGGCGCTTACCGCCGCCTATGCGCTGGCGTGCAAAGTTCAGTTTCAGTGCCGCTCTGGCGGCAACTAGAAGGCTCCAAACGGGAGGCGGAACTTCCTGAACATGGACTGTTGTGGCCGGCACTGCGCCCGTAGGCGGCACACCGGCTTGGAGAGTGAGATTCCATAGTGCGCATCAGTCTATCGAACGAAGTGCCGTTGCGCACGACTTCGACACATGCTCGTTCAGCGGTGCCGCGGATACGCTGAACGGCATGTTATACGCGCCACTTTGGTGAGATTAGATACGTGCCGTGGCCAAGTGGGATAAAAAGTCACTAGACTGGTGCGCAGGTCTAGAAATCTTGTGGGCCGCAGTGGTCGTATCACGTCCTCGAAAGACCACCGGCTCAAGCTAGAACAACGTAGAAATCAGGGAAGAGGCGTTGCACGTGCCAGAGCAAGCACACCACCGGCTGACTGAAGAGTTTGGTGGAAACGAGTGGCTAGTAGACGAGCTGTTCGAACAGTATCTCGTCGACAAGAACTCGGTAGATAAGAAATGGTGGGATATTTTCGAATCTCTCGCCGCCGAAAAGAAGGAACCCGCAGCACCGGCAGCGCAGCCGGCACCAGCAGCGGCAGCCGCGGCAGCACCAGCTGCCAACGGGCAGGGCACACCACGCGCCGCCGCCCAGGCCCGTGCCACCGAACCAGCGCCGGCTGCCACGGCAGCACCAGCTCCGGCCGCTGAAGCCAAGAAGGCTGAGCCAGCTCCGAAGACTGCCCCGATCCCGGCACAGGCCCCGAAGGCCACGCCGTCCACCGAACTTTACGGCGAGGAGAAGCGCACCCCGCTGCGCGGGCCGATGAAGGCCATCGCAACCAACATGGATGCCTCGCTCACCGTTCCTACCGCCACCACCGTGCGTGCCGTGCCGGCCAAGGTGATGATCGACAACCGCATTGTCATCAACAACCATCTCAAGCGCGCCCGCGGCGGCAAGATCTCCTTCACCCACCTGATCGGCTTCGCCGTGATCCGTGCGCTGAAGCAGATCCCGTCGATGAACGTCACCTACGACGTGATCGACAAGAAGCCGACCGCGATCCAGCCGGCCCACGTGAACTTCGGCATCGCCATCGACATGCCGAAGCCCGATGGCACCCGCATGCTGGCCGTGCCGAACATCAAGGCCGCCGAGACCCTGAGCTTCAACGAATTCTGGGCCACCTACGAAGATTTGATCAAGCGCGCCCGCGGCAACAAGCTGACCGCTGACGACTACGCAGGCACCACCGTCTCGCTGACCAACCCCGGCGGCATCGGCACCGTGCACTCGGTGCCCCGCCTGTCCAAGGGCCAGGCCGCGATCATCGGCGTCGGCGCACTGGAATACCCGGCCGAATACCGCGGCTCCTCGGAGAAGACCGTGGCCCGCCTGGGCATCGGCAAGCACATCACCCTGACCTCCACCTACGACCACCGCGTCATCCAGGGTGCAGGTTCGGGCGAGTTCCTGAAGCTGGTCGAGTCGCTGCTGCTGGGCGAGCAGGGCTTCTACGACGAGATCTTCGAGCAGCTGCGCATCCCTTACGAGCCGGTCCGCTGGGCCGTCGACAACCAGGTCGACATCGACCTGCAGGTCAACAAGGTCGCCCGCATCCAGCACCTGATCAACTCCTACCGCGTGCGCGGCCACCTGATGGCCGACACCAACCCGCTGGAATACGTCCAGCGCAAGCACCCGGACCTGGACATCAAGTCCTACGGCCTGACCCTGTGGGATCTGGATCGCGAATGGCTGGCCGGCGGCCTAGGCGGCAAGGACCGCGCGCTGCTGCGCGACATCCTCGGCGTGCTGCGCGATGCCTACTGCCGCACCATCGGCACCGAGTACATGCACCTGCAGAACCCGGAAGAGCGCGAATGGTTCCAGGCGAAGCTGGAATCCGGCTACGCCAAGCCAAGCCGCGAAGAGCAGCTGCGCATCCTGAGCAAGCTGAACTCCGCCGAGGCCTTCGAGACCTTCCTGCAGACCAAGTTCGTCGGCCAGAAGCGCTTCTCGCTGGAAGGCGGCGAATCGCTGATTCCGCTGCTGGATGCGATCATCTCCGACGCCGCCGACGAGCAGCTGAACGAGGTTGCGATCGGCATGGCCCACCGCGGCCGCCTGAACGTGCTGACCAACATCGCCGGCAAGACCTACGCACAGGTCTTCCGCGAATTCGAAGGCACCGCCACCCCGGGCTCGGTCCAGGGCTCAGGCGATGTGAAGTACCACCTGGGCACCGAGGGCTCGTACACCTCGGACGCAGGCAACCAGACCAAGATCTACCTGGCTGCCAACCCATCGCACCTGGAAGCGGTCGATCCGGTGCTCGAGGGCATTACCCGCGCCAAGCTGGACCGGCTGGAGCAGAAGAACACCGTGCTTCCGATCCTGGTCCACGGCGACGCCGCCTTCGCAGGCCAGGGCGTGGTTTCCGAGGTGCTGGCAATGAGCCAGCTGCCGGGCTACAAGACCGGCGGCACCGTGCACGTGATCGTGAACAACCAGATCGGCTTCACCACCGCGCCGAGCTCCTCGCGCTCCTCGGTCTACGCCACCGATGTGGCCCGCACCGTGCAGGCCCCGATCTTCCACGTCAACGGGGATGACCCGGAGGCAGTGGTGCACGTGGGCCAGCTCGCCTTCGAGTACCGCCAGAAGTTCGGCAAGGACGTCGTCATCGACCTGGTGTGCTACCGCCGCCGCGGCCACAACGAGGGCGACGACCCGTCGATGACCCAGCCGATCATGTACAACCTGATCGAAGCCAAGCGCTCCACCCGCAAGCTGTACACCGAGGCCCTGGTCGGCCGCGGCGACATCACGCAGGAAGAAGCCGAGAACGTGCTGGCCGAGTACAAGGAGAACCTGGAGCGCATCTTCGCCGAGACGCATGCCGCCCAGACCTCCCCGATCCCGATCATCACCCCGGGCTCGACCATCAACGACCTGGAGAAGCCATTCGCGCAGGCCGCCGACGAAAACACCGTCGACGGCGCCCGCGGCTCGGCCATCTCCGAGCAGACCCTGGCCAAGATCGGTGCCGCCCACCTGGACATCCCAGAAGGCTTCACCATGCACACCAAGCTGAAGTCGCTGCTGGAACGCCGCGAGAAGATGTCCCGCGAAGGCGGCATCGACTGGGGCTTCGCCGAGCTGGCAGCCCTGGGCAGCCTGACCATGGAAGGCGTGCCGGTCCGCCTGGCAGGCCAGGACTCGCGCCGCGGCACCTTCGTGCAGCGCCACGCAGTCTTCCACGACCGCGAGAACGACAACGAGTGGTACCCGCTGAAGGGCCTGTCCGAGGACCAGGCTCCGCTGTGGATCTACGACTCGCTGCTCTCCGAATACGCCGCCCTCGGCTTCGAGTACGGCTACTCGGTAGAGCGCCCGGATGCGCTGGTCATGTGGGAAGCGCAGTTCGGCGACTTCGTCAACGGCGCGCAGACCGTGATCGACGAGTTCATCTCCTCCGCCGAGCAGAAGTGGTCGCAGTCCTCCTCGCTGGTCATGCTGCTGCCGCACGGCTACGAAGGCCAGGGCCCGGACCACTCCTCGGCCCGCATCGAGCGCTTCCTGCAGCTGTGCGCGGAGAACAACATGGTCGTGGCCCAGCCGTCCACCGGTGCCAACCACTTCCACCTGCTGCGCCGCCAGGCCTACGCCCGTCCGCGCAAGCCGCTGATCGTCTTCACCCCGAAGCAGCTGCTTCGCCTGAAGGCAGCCGCCAGCGCCGTGGAGGACTTCACCACCGGCGGCTTCCGCGAGGTCATCGGCGATGCGTCGATCACCGATGCGAACGCCGTGGACAAGGTGCTGCTGTGCTCGGGCCGCGTGTACTACGACCTGCTGGCAGCCCGCACCAAGGCGAACGACACCAAGACCGCACTGGTGCGCGTCGAGCAGCTCTACCCGGCTCCGGCCGAGCAGATCGCCGCCGAACTGGCCAAGTACCCGAACGCCGAGGTTTCGTGGGTCCAGGACGAGCCTGCGAACCAGGGCCCATGGCCGTTCTTCGGCCTCTACGTGGTGCCGCAGCTCGATCGCAAGATCAAGCTCGTTTCGCGCCCGGCATCGGCTGCCACCTCGGCCGGTACCGCCAAGCGCCACGAAGCAGAGAACGCAGTGCTGATCCAGCAGGCTTTCGCCCGCTAACCAGCATCGCCTGAACGCTGCTGGCCAGCTGTGCCGGCGAACCGACCGGGGGTTGACCTCGGAGGTTCGCCGGCACAGCGCTTTAACCCCGGCACCGGATTCTCGCAGGGAATTGTGGGGTTCAACCACTGGCTGCCTCCCCCGATGCCGGCGATCCGACTGCTAAGGTGGGGATCGATTCATCATTTTGAGCCAACGAAAGGTCGCCCAGTTGGAGTTACGCACAATCCGCATTACCGCAATCGGAGATGAGCTGCTGGCCGGGCATGGCGACCCGCGAGGCCTGGGCTGGTTCGGCCGGGTCATGGCCCGCACCCAGGATCCGGCGCTGCGCCTGCAGTCCTTCGTCCTGGCCGCACCGGCCGAGGGATCCGAGTCGCTGGCCGAGCGCTGGTTGGGCGAAGCCTCCCGCCGCTTCAGCGACCAGTACGAGAACCGCCTGGTCATCGCACTGTCCGACCGCGACGTCGACCTGGACGTCACCACCGCGCGCAGCCGGCTGAACCTGGCCAACATCCTGGATTCGGCCTCGCAGATGAACATCAAGGCGCTGCTGGTCGGCCCGGCCCCCGGCTTGGACGATGCGCGCAACCAGCGCGTGGCGGAGCTGAACCGGGTGTACTCGGATGTGGCGCTGCGCCGCAATCACCACTACGTCGATACCTTCACCCCGCTGCGTGCCCATGCCCAGTGGCGTGCGGACCTGAACGCCTCCGGCGGCGTGCCCGGCCAGGCCGGGTACGGCCTGATGGCCTGGCTGGTGCTGCATCGCGGCTGGTATTCCTGGCTGGACTTGCCCGAGCCGGGCGATAGCTGAGCCGGTCCGGTCCGTTAGGAAAATGGGCCGGAAGTGTGAAAGACTATGAGCCGGCCCGAATTTTCGGGAAGTACTATTGATCCCTCTAAGGAGTCACCATGTCGAAGCGCGCTCGTAAGCGTCGCGATCGCAAGCGTGGCGGTGCCAACCACGGCAAGCGCCCAAACAGCTAAGCGAAGTGAACATAAAAGAACCCCGTACCCTTCGAGATCTTCTCGAAAGATGCGGGGTTTCTCATTGCCTTGCTAGCGGTGCCGGGCTAGTGCCCCGACTCCACGCGGATCTGTGAAATCCGCGCAATGATGCTGGCCTTCAGGGTCTGCGGGGCATGCTCCTGGCAGCTGCGGCGCACCACCGAGCGGATGATGCACTCCAGATCGTACTGCTCGGTGCATTCCGGGCAGCCTTCCAGATGAGACTTGACCTCCTTGAGGTCATCGAGCGTCAGCGCGCCGTCAAGGTACTCGTAGATGCGGACGATGCGGTCATCGGCGCAATCACCCAATGAATTGCAATCCATCCTATTTCGCTCCTCGTTCGGCCTTGGCGGCGCTCTTGCTCTGGGTGCCGGTGGCGATCCCGCGATCCGCGGCGTAATCCGCCAGCAATTCCCTCAAATTCTTTCGTCCACGATGCAACCTGGACATCACGGTGCCGATCGGCACGCCCAGGATCTCGCTGGCTTCCTTGTAGCTGAAGCCCTCGACATCCACGAAGTACACGGCCATGCGGAAATCCTCGCCGATCGACTGCAGCGCGGCTTTCACATCCGAATCCGGAAGGTGGTCCAGCGCTTCGGCCTCGGCCGAACGCAAGCCGGTCGGCGAATGCTCCATGGCCTGGGCCATCTGCCAATCCTCGACCGTGTCGGTGGAGGTGCGCAGCGGTTCGCGCTGGCGCTTGCGGTACAGGTTGATGTACGTGTTGGTCAGGATCCGGTACAGCCACGCCTTGAGGTTGGTGCCAGGCTTGTACTGGTGGAACGCGGAATAGGCCTTGGTGTAGGCCTCCTGCACCAGATCCTCGGCATCCGACGGGTTGCGCGCCATGCGCAGGGCAGCCGAATAGAGCTGGTCCACGTACTGCATCGCGTCACGCTCGAAGCGTTCGCGGCGCTGCTGTTCGGACTCAGAGGCCACATCGGGCAAATTCTCGTCCACGCTCTCGTTGTTCATCACTGCCGAGTCTACGCGTTCAACCGGCTTTATGCGCGCGCCAGCACGGGCGAAGGCCGGGCGCGGGGCCTCGGCCAGCGCGCAGGCGGTGCCGCCGGCACTTGAAGTGTCCTGTCGTATCGTCACACTAGGCATAACCAACCGGACGCAAACCTTATTCCCGCACCGATCTCGGCTAGGATTAAGCAGTGGGCGCACAGTGCTTCAAGCGCTGCTCGCGGCCCCCGAAGTGAAGCATCGAGCCGAAGGATCTACCAATCAGCACCGCAAGCGCCCCCGGCAACCGACTCAACCAGCTGCACGAGGCAGAAGAGAACTGGTGGGCAGCGCCTTTCGCTGCCACCGGCCTGGATGCCACCGTGCAGGTGCCCGCGTCGAAGTCGCTGACCAACCGGTATCTGATCCTTGCGGCCTTGGCCTCCTCGCCCTCCACCATCCACAATACGCTGATCAGCCGCGATACCGAGCTGATGCTGCGCGCCCTGGCCGAGTTCGGGGTGGGCGTGCAGCGCGTCGCGCAGGACGATGGCTCCACCACCGTGGTCATCACCCCGGGCCAGCTGGCCGCCGGTCCGCTGTCCATCGCCTGCGGCCTGGCCGGCACGGTAATGCGCTTCGTGCCCCCGCTGGCCGCAGTGGCCGGCGCCACGGTGGCCTTCGACGGCGACGAAGCGGCCCGCGTGCGCCCGATGGCCCCGGTGCTGGATGCCCTGGCGGACCTCGGCGCCCGCATCGACTATGCCGGCGCCGCCGGCATGCTGCCCTTCACCATCGATGCCAGCGCCATGAAGCAGGACGCCGAGGTGGTCATCGACGCCTCGGGCAGCTCGCAGTTCATCTCGGCGCTGCTGCTGGTCGGCCAGGCCCTGCCCGGCGGGCTGGCGTTGCGCGCCGCGCCGGGGCCGATCGCCTCCCCGGACCACATCGCGATGACGGTGCAGACCCTGCGCGAGCTCGGCGTGGACGTGCAGGTCGATGCCGATGCGCGCGGCTGGCGCATCGCACCGGGGCAGCTGAAGGGCTTCACCGTCACCGTCGAGCCCGACCTGTCCAATGCCGGCCCGTTCCTGGCCGCCGCGCTGGCCACCGCCGGCACCGTGCGCGTGCCCTTCTGGCCCGCGAAGACCACCCAGGTGGGCGGCAAGTGGGTTGAGATCCTGACCGCGATGGGCGCGCAGGCAGAGCTGGGCAAGGACGGCGTGCTTTGCGTGCGCGGCACTGGAACAATCCGCGGGATCGACTACGCCGACGCCTCCGAGCTGGCCCCGACCCTGGCCGCCCTGTGCGTGCTGGCCGATGCGCCGAGCACGCTTAGCGGCATCGGGCACCTGCGCGGGCATGAAACCGATCGGCTGGCCGCGCTGGAAGCCGAATTGCCGAAGGTCGGCGCACGCGTCACCGCGACCGCCGACGCGCTGCACATCGTCCCGGGCCCGCTGCGGGCCGCGGATATCGAGTCCTACGAGGATCACCGCATGGCCACCGCCGGCGCCCTGCTGGGCCTGGCCATCGACGGGGTGCGCGTGCAGAACATCGCCACCACCGCGAAGACCATGCCCGATTTCCCGCAGCTGTGGAGCGCCATGGCCGCTACCGCAGGGGGCCAGGGCTGATGCGCTACTCCGACTACGACGAGTCCTCGGTGCGCGTGCGCCCGAACAAGAAGGGCAGCCGTCCGCGCACCAAGGACCGCCCGGCCCACGAGCAGGCGGTGATCGGCCGCATCATCACTGTGGACCGCGGCCGCTACACTGCGATCCTCGACGAGGACACCGCCACCGAGCGCATCGTCATCGCCGCCCGCGCCCGCGAGCTGCGCCGCCAGGCGACCGTGCCCGGGGACCTGGTGGGACTGGTCGGCGACACCTCCGGCAAGCCCGACACCCTGGCCCGGCTGGTGCGCATCGAACAGCGCAGCACCCTGCTGCGCCGCAGCGCCGATGACACCGACGCCACCGAGCGCGTGGTCGTGGCCAATGTCGACAAGCTGGTCATCGTCGTCGCCGCCGCGAACCCCGAGCCGCGCACCGGCTTCGTGGACCGCGCGCTGGTCGCCGCCTACGACGCCGGCATCCAACCGGTGCTCTGCGTGACCAAGGCCGATGTGAAGGACCCGGCCGAATTCCTCACCCACTACGAGGGGCTGGACTTCCCCGTGGTCATCTCCCGCACCACCGCGGCCGAGGCCTCGGGCATCGACGCCCGCAGCGCCGACGGCTCCAGCGCCCGGCTGGATGCCGGTGCCCTGGCCGAACTGGAGCAGCTGCTCTCCGGCTGCGTCTCGGTGGTGCTCGGCCACTCCGGGGTGGGCAAGTCCACCCTGGTCAACGCCCTGACCGGGTCGACCCGCGCCACCGGGCACGTCAACGCGGTCACCGGCCGCGGACGGCACACCTCCTCGAACGCGCTGGCCCTGCGCCTGGGCGGCACCCCCGGCTCCTGGCTAATCGACACCCCGGGCATCCGCTCCTTCGGGCTGGGGCTGGTGGATCCGGACAATATCCTGGCCGCCTTCGAGGACCTGGCCGAGATCGCCACCGGCTGCCCGCGCGGCTGCTCCCATGCGGCCGGCGAGGCCGGCTGCGCGCTGGAAGCCTGGGCCGCCGAGTCCGAAGGCAGCCAGGCGGCCAACCGCCTGGCCTCCTACCGCCGGCTGGTCACCACCGAGGAAACCACGTACGAAAAGGAGCTCGGCGCGCAGTAGCCGCCGCATAACCATGGCTGAATACACCCTGCAGCAAGATCTCGACTTCGCCCTGGCATTGGCCGACAAGGTCGACGCCTTCACCCTGGCCCGCTACGGCGCCAACGACCTGGTGGTCGAATCCAAGCCGGACATGACCCCGGTCTCCGATGCCGATCGCGGCGCCGAGCAGCTGATCCTGGCCGAACTGGCAGCCCACCGCCCCGGCGACTCGGTGCTCGGCGAGGAGTTCGGCGTGCACGGGGACTCGGCCCGGCGCTGGGTCATCGACCCGATCGACGGGACGAAGAACTTCGTGCGCCGCGTGCCGGTGTGGGCCACGCTGATCGCGCTGCTCATCGACGACGAGCCGGTGCTCGGCGTCATCTCCGCCCCGGCGATGACCCGCCGCTGGCATGCGGCCACCGGCCTGGGCGCCTACGTCAGCGAACCGGGCGCGGTCCCCGGGACCACCGCCACCCGCCGCCTCGCCGTCTCCTCGGTCAGCGCGCTGGAAGACTCCTCGCTGTCCTACGCCTCGCTGAACGGCTGGAAGGACGCCGGCAAGCTCGACGGCCTGCTGGAGCTGCTGGGCACCGCCTGGCGCACCCGCGGCTACGGGGATTTCCTCTCCTACGCGCTGGTGGCCGAAGGCGCGGTCGACGCGGCCTTCGAACCAGAGCTGGAGCTCTACGACATGGCAGCGCTGGTGCCGGTGGTCCGCGAGGCCGGTGGCCGCTTCACCTCGGTGGCCGGGGCTGAAGGCTGCCATGGCGGCAACGCGCTGGCCAGCAACGGCAAGCTGCACGAGGCAATCCTGCCCTACCTGAACCGCAGCTAGGCGCCGGCACGATCATGGCACCTGCACGCCGCGGACCGGCCGGGCTGACCACCAGCGAAGAGGACTACCTCAAGGCGCTGTACGCGCTCACCGAATGGGAAGACGCCGAAGTCGGCACCGGTGCGCTGGCCGACCAGCTGGGCCTGTCCCCCGCCTCGGCCACCGCCATGGTGCAAAAGCTCGCCGCCAAGGAGCTGGTGAACCACGTGCCGCGCGGGGCGATCACGCTCAGCGAGAGCGGGAGGCGCGAGGCGCTGCGCATGGTGCGCCGCCACCGGCTGCTGGAGACCTTCCTGCGCGACGAGCTGGGCTACGGCTGGGACGAGGTCCACGACGAGGCCGAGGCCCTGGAGCACACCGTCACCGACCGGTTCATCAACGCCCTGGATGCCCGGCTGGGCCACCCGCGCCATGACCCGCACGGAGATGCGATCCCCAGCGCCGACGGGACCTTGCCGGTGTCGGCCGCGATCCGGCTGGACCGCTTCACCGGAAGCAGAGCGGTCATCGACCGGATCAGCGACGAAGATCCGCAGTTCCTGCGCCGTGCCGCCGCCCAGGGCCTGGTGCCCGGGGCGGGGATCGAGCTGCCGCATCAGCTGGATTTCATCGAGGCCTCGCTGATCTGGGTGCGCAAGGCCTAGCTGCGGGCTGTGCGAGAATGAAGAACAGCCCAAGACCCCAGGGAGGCCGGATGGAGCAGCGACCGATCATTCTCGGCGTGCCCGACCGGTTCGATCCCCACGTGCTGGCCACTGCCGCGCAATTGGCTGGCGCACTGGGCACCGGGCTGCTGTGCGTGCATGTCGATGCCACCGGCTACCCTCTCGAAGAACTGCCCGACGGCACCGTACGCAGCGCACCGCTGGATCCCGAATCCGGTGAGGAAGCCATCGTCCGCTTCCCGCAGGAGCTGCTGCTCCAGCTCGAGGCCCAGCTTGCGGGCACGGAAGTCCACTGGCAGGCGCACGCCACCGCTGGCGGGCCAGGGCAGCAGCTGGCGCGGCTTGCCGTGCGGCATGATGCGGCGCTGATCGTGCTCGGAGTCCGCCAGCGATCCATGGCCAACGTCATCCGCGAGCTGCTCAACGGCTCCGTGGCGTTGCATCTGACGCACCGCCAGCGCCATCCGGTGCTTCTGGTCCCGCCACTCCCCGCCCGCCAAGCAGAACAGATCCAGAGTTCATGACCCCTCCGCCATCGCGCAGCGCGCAGAACACCGTGCCGCCTTCTTCCCTGGCCCCGGGTTCCCTGCTGCTGGTGTTCCTTGGCGGCGCCGCCGGGACAGCCGCCCGGCAAGGACTGGGCCTGCTGCTGCCTTCCGCTGGCGGTTTCCCGATCGCGATTTTCGCCGCCAACATGCTGGGAGCCTTCCTTCTCGGCCTGCTGCTGGAGGCGCTGTCGCACGGCGGCGGCAGCGAGGGACGGCGCCGCCGGCAGCGCTTGCTGCTGGGCACCGGTGTCATGGGCGGCTTCACCACCTACAGTGCGCTGGCCACCGACAGCATGCTGCTGTTCTCATCCAGTGCGGTGCTCCCGGCGCTGGCCTATGCTCTGCCCACGGTGATCTGCGGCGCTTTGGCTACCTGGTGCGGCATTGCCCTCGCGGCGAGGCGTGCGGCCCGAACAGCGGGAGGAGCCCGGTAGTGCTCTCCCCCGGCTTGTTTTTCACGGTTGCGCTCTGCGGCGGCCTTGGCGCCTGCCTGCGTTTCGTGATTGATGTCCTGATCAGGCGGTGGCTTCCCGCCCCTCTGCCTTGGGGGACGATCCTGGTCAACCTTTCAGGCTCCTTCGCCCTCGGCGTGCTGACCGGGCTGCTGGCCCAGCAGCTGCTGTCTGCGCAATGGCTGGCGGCCATCGGTACGGGACTGCTCGGCGGCTACACGACGTTTTCCACGGCCAGCTTCGAAACGGTCCGGCTGCTGCAGTCAGGCCGCATCGCGGCCAGCCTGGCCAACGCCCTGGGCACGCTGGTTGGAGCCGTGCTTGCCGCGTGGCTCGGCTTCCAGCTGGCTGGGCTCTTCTAGCCGGAAATAGCACATGCCAAGCCGGAAGGCTTGGCATGTGCCGTTCGCTAGCGTGCTGCGCGGCGTCCCTTGGGTGCGCCCGTCCGGGCCCGGTTGGGAAGGTCCTTCGGCGGCCGCTTGGTGCGATCGTGCGGAACTACGTACCCTCCGGTGGCGATGACCAATATGGCGCTGATACCGGTCAACGAGAGCATCGCAATCGCCCAGATCTGGGACTGGTCATAGAAGGAATGATCGACGCTCAGCCAAAGCACGTAGGCGCCGATGAGGTAGATGATATGGATCAAGAGCAGGCGCGTCCGCAGCCGCAACTTGATGACTGCCTTCGGTGAGAAGAAGATCGACCACAGGATCAGCAGCGGAATGACCACGACGAGTATTGCTGGAATGGTCGGCCAGGGGATGAAGGCGATAGCTGCGAGTGCCGCCGCGAACAGCAGCCCGACTTCCAAGAGGAAAGCCACTGCGGCATAGGTTGCTGAGAGGAAAGGCGATACCCGCTGGGAACTTTTTTTACCCATCGACTTCAATCTCACTCCGTTTCTGCACGCGGCATTTCAAAGCCTTCGACTTTCATCTCAAGTCTATGTGCAAATTCTCCATCCCGCGAACAGGCTCGCGATGCGGCGGCTGACTTCAAGGCAAACAAAAAGCTCCGGATCCAAGCTTGCGGGCTTGGATCCGGAGCCGGAAATTGTGGAGATGGGGAGAATTGAACTCCCGTCCGATGTGGTGTTGCCAGGTCTTCTCCGGGCGCAGTTTGCTGTGGATTTTCTCTGCCCCAACCATCACGCAAACAAGTGGTTGATCCGGGCACAGTTGCCTGAATGTGTACCCAGCAGCGGCAACAACTGCTGAATACATTGGCTATCTAAATGACGTTAGGAACAGGGGCGATAGCGTCCCCTGGCTAACGGACCGTCTGGCTGCTTAGGCAGCGAGAGCGAAGTCAGTGCGCTTTGATTCGGCACTTATTGGTTTGCAAAGAGCGTTTACGAGATAACTTTGCGTCCTCGGCCCGCTTCATCTGTCGCGACTCACACCGTCGAAACCGATCATCCCCGTATTTTGTTGTCAGTCCCGGTTTCCCGGATGCAACCACACCCTAGGGCGTGTTCATCAATCATAGCGCATCACGCCGGGTTGCCCCAATGCGAAATGCGCCACAACCTCTGCTTACGCGTTGCCGCGGTTGCGTTCGCGCATGGCACGCAGTGCTTCGCGGTTATCCTGCTTTTCGCGCAGGGCCTGCCGCTTGTCGTACTCGCGCTTACCGCGGGCGACACCGATTTCCAGCTTCGCCCGACCCGATTTGAAGTACAAGCTCAGCGGTACGACAGTCAGGCCGGCTTCGCCGATCTTGCGCTCGATCTTGAGCAGTTCCTGGCGGTGCAGCAAGAGCTTTCGCCGACGACGAGCCGCATGATTGGTCCACGATCCGTTGAGGTACTCGGGAATGTAGACATTCTCAATGTACAGCTCATCGCGGTAGAACTGGCCGAAACCGTCAACGAGCGAAGCTTTGCCTTCGCGCAGCGACTTCACTTCGGTACCGGTGAGCACCATGCCAGCTTCGAAGGTGTCGAGGATTTCAAAATCGTGGCGCGCCTTGCGGTTGCTCGCGATGACTCGATCTTCTTGGTTCTTCTTAGCCACGTTACTCCTTGCATGTCGCGGGCGGATTCCCGCGCACAGACTACAAGTCTAGCGCTAGAGAAGTCCCAATGGGTTCACATGTGATCCATTGATGATCGTTTCGAAGTGCAGATGGCAGCCGGTCGAATTGCCGGTGGTGCCAACGTAGCCGATGACCTGGCCCTGCTTCACATGCTGGCCGACACTGACCGCGATGCGGGACATATGGTGGTAGTTCGTGGCCAGGGCCTTGCCCTTGATGACCCCATGCGAAATGGTGACCTTGTTGCCCGAGGATCCACCCCATCCGGCCATCCAGACTTCGCCGGATGCTGCCGCCATGATGGGCGAGCCGCACTGGCCTCCGAAGCCCCAGTCGATACCCGCGTGCACATAGCCGCCGCGGCCACCGTAATCGATGGTTCCGGCTGGCGTTGGGCGCCATCCGAAGGTCGAGGTCAAACGGTCGCTGGTGGTCGGCTTAATCAATCCCCAGCTGCTTGGCTCGGCGTAGTCCGAAGACTTCGGCTGGGATTTCGGTGCAACGTAGGGCTTCTTCTTGTAGGTTCTTTTCTCCGCTCGGGCTTCGGCAGCCTTGCGCTCCTGCTCAGCCTCGTAGGCGGCCTTTTCCTCAGCGATGCGCTTTCGCTCGGCCGCTGCTTCGCGACGCGCCTTTTCTTCTGCCTTGCGTTTGCGCTCGGCGGCTTCCCGGATCAGGCGCTCCTGGCGTTCCTTGATCTGCTGATTGACCGCAGCGTATTCCTTCTGCTGCGATTCCAGCTTCGCCTGGATGCGCGGCTTCTGCGCTTCGAGTTCGGCGCTGAGCGCTTCGGTGCTGGCTACCAGTGCATCCAGCTCGTTCTTGGCGTTCTGCGCAGCATCTCGCGCTGCCTGCTCCTGCGCCAAAGCTTCCTCTGCCTGGGCTTTCAGCGAGGAGATTTCCTTCTCCACGGCAACCAGGCGAAGCTTGTTGCTTTCGTTATTGGCCTGTTCCTGGGCCAAATCGTTGTATGCGGCATTCTGGGATTCCATTGCACGATTGGCCATGTCCAGGCCGTCGGCCATCTTGGTTGCCGAATCCATGTTGAGGATCATGTCCAGCCCGCCCGAGACACCGCCGCGCTTATAGGCTTCCGCGGCGATCTGCGCCATCGCGTCCTCCGCTTCGGACAGCTTCGCAGCGTTTTCTTCGATCTGCTGGGCCACTTCATCACGAGTCGCCTGCGCGCTGATCAAGCGGTTGTTCAGATCGGAGAGGGTGGCCTGGGCATTGGCTACGCGGCTTTGCGCGTCAGCCAATGCCTGCTGGGCAATGGGTACCTGCGCCTGCTGGTCACGCAATTTCTTGTCGGTTTCCTGGATGTCGGCATCCAGGAATTCCATGTCGGTCTCGAGGTTTTCGATGTTCTTCTCGACCTGAGCTTTCTTGTCGTCCAGCTCGTCAGCGACCACAAGGCCTGCTGGCAGAGTGAGCGCAAGAGCCATAGCTCCACCGATAGAGGCGCGTAAGAATTTACGTCGCACGGCGTTCGACAGCATAAAGCTCCTTTAAGAAATTGCGTACTTCAGTTCAAGCCTAGATAACGTTTCGGCTAAACCTTCAGGTAACGCTTCAACGTTACCACTGATGAAATTGTGGCCAAAACGATACCAATAATCAAGAGTATCGGAGCAACTAGCCATATTTCGGTGGTAGAGATGAACGCTACACCGACGTTTTCGTTGGCCAACTTGTCCTCAACGAGGAACTTCAGCAGCAACCACAGGGTGCCCGACGCCAGCAGGCCGCCAATCAGCGACGCGATCACGCCTTCGATGATGAATGGCAATTGAATCGTTGCTTTCGAAGCGCCGACCAGCCGCATGATGGTTGTTTCGAGCCGCCGGTGCATGGCCGAGAGCTGAATGGTCGTCCCGGTGAGCAGCACCGCGCAAACAATCATCACGATTGCCACGACGGCGGCGGCAGCGGAAGCCACGCGCACCAACTGGAATACCTTTTCAAGCAGTTCGCGTTGGTCGATTACCGAGTCAACTCCGTCAACGGTGGAGAACGCTTCGTTGATCACCGGATACTTTTCCGGATCAACGAGTGCGACGCGGAAGGATTCGGGAAGTTGTTCTGCAGTGACCTGGTCGACCAACGCGGAGTTCTCGTATTGGTCAAGGAAGTTCTCGTACGCCTGTTCCTTGGATTCGTAGGCGAATTCCTTGATGTATGGGGCGAGCTGCTCGGACTTGAGCATCTCCTCGATGTCCTGCCGCTGTTCCTCGGTGACCGCACTGCCGGCACAGTTCGGTGAGGTGCTCGTGTCATCGCAGAGGTACACCGCGACTTCCATGCGGTCGTACCAGTAGCCCTTCATCTGGTTGATCTGGAGCTGAAGCAATACCGAAGCGCCGACGAAGGTCAACGATACGAAGGTCACCAGCACCACAGAAACAACCATGACGACGTTTTGCCGCAGGCCCTTCGCCGCTTCGCGGAGAATAAATCCTAGTCTCACTGGTCCTCGTCTTTCTTATCCTCGGCAACCTGCGATTCTTCGTCGTATTCCACGGCCGAATCGCCGACGAGCAGTTCACGCGAGCCGTCCTGGTTCACCACAGTGGTCATCGGCGTGTACTGGCCATCAATTTCATCGCGGATGACTCGTCCGCGTTTCAGTTCAATAACGCGGTGGCGGTATTCGCTCACCAGCTCGTGCGCGTGCGTAGCCATCAGGACGGTCGTGCCGTTCTGGTTGATGCGATTGAGCACGTTCATCACTTCGATGCTGTTCTTGCGGTCAAGGTTGCCAGTAGGCTCATCGGCCAGCAGGATCGACGGCCTGTTCACAATGGCGCGGGCAATGCCAACGCGTTGCTGCTCGCCACCGGAAAGCTCGGTTGGCTTGCGGCGTGCTTTGTCTTCGAGGCCGACCATTTTCAATGCGTCCGGCACTCGCTCGCGGATTTGGGCACGGGAGGCACCGATGACTTCCATGGCGAACGCGACGTTGTCGAAGACCGTACGCTCACGCAAGAGGCGGAAGTCCTGGAAAACGAATCCAATGTCGCGGCGCAGCTTGGGCACACGACGGCTCGGTATGCGGTTGAGGTTCTGTCCGGCCACGTAGACGGATCCGTCGGTGGAGCGCTTTTCGCGCAGCACCAAGCTGAGGAAGGTCGACTTACCCGAACCGGATTCACCAACCAGGAAGGCGAATTCGCCACGGTCTATCTCGATGCTTACCTCGTCCAAAGCCGCATTCTGCTGCTTCGGCTCGTAAACCATCGAGACGTTTTCGAATTTAATCATGTCTTCAATCGCTAGTCTTCGTCGGGGCGCGACCCACGAACACCAATCTCGAGATCAAACGTCTATTGATGCGCCAGTCTTCCAAACACTATCGGTGCAAGGTTGCGAACCAGCCGAAATATAAGGCGTGTTGCAAGATTCATGCCGTACGTCCAGCTAACGCGAAGTGCGCTGCTTCGGCATGACTAGCTGTAATTGGCGCAGCAGGATCCGCAACGGTGATGATGCTTACACCCTGCATGACAGAAGCGTCCACCGCGGTCAGTGTCAGCGAGACCGCCTACTTGCTTGGTCGGCGTTGTCCTGCACGCCAGCGGATGCCTGCATCGATGAAGTCGTCGATTTCACCGTCAAGCACCGCCTGGGTGTTGCCCACTTCATGTTCGGTTCGCAGGTCCTTGACCATTTGATACGGGTTGAGCACGTAGGAGCGCATTTGGTCACCCCAAGATGCCTTCACATCGCCGGCGAGTTCCTTCTTCTGCGCGTCCTCCTGCTCCTTCTTCAAGAGCAGCAAGCGCGACTGCAGAACTCGAAGCGCGGCAGCACGGTTCTGGATCTGCGATTTCTCGTTCTGCATCGAGACGACGACGCCGGTAGGAATATGCGTCATGCGTACCGCGGAGTCGGTGGTGTTAACGCTCTGGCCACCAGGCCCCGAAGAGCGGAACACGTCCACGCGGATTTCAGATTCCGGGATTTCGATAGTGTCGGTCTGCTCAATCAGCGGCACAACTTCCACGGCCGCAAACGATGTCTGGCGACGACCCTGATTATCGAATGGCGAGATGCGCACCAGGCGGTGGGTACCGGCTTCTACGGAGAGCGTGCCGAAGGCATACGGGGCATCAATTTCAAAGGTTGCCGATTTGAGGCCGGCTTCTTCGGCGTACGAAGTGTCCATGACAGTGGCCTTGTATCCACGGCGTTCAGCCCAACGCAGGTACATGCGCAGGAGCATTTCCGCGAAGTCCGCGGCATCAACACCGCCGGCACCGGAGCGAATCGTGACAACCGCACCTCGGGCATCGAATTCGCCGTTGAGGAGGGTGACTATCTCGAGTTCAGCGAGGGCCTTCTGGATGCTGGTGAGCTCCTTGTCCGCTTCATCCAGCGTATCGTCGTCTTCCTCGAGCTCGGCAAGCTCAACCAGGACTTCCAAATCATCGATTCGCGTCTGCAGCCGAGTCAGCCGTTCCAGCTCGGATTGGCGATGGGATAGCTTGCTGGTGACGATTTGAGCAGCGGCCGGATCATCCCAGAGGTTGGGAGCGCCCGCTTCTTCCGAGAGGACTGCGATGTCAGCTTTGATCTGCTCGACATCGCTCACGTCTTCAATTGCGGAGAATGTAGAACGCAGTGAGCGGATTTCAGCGGAGAAGTCAGTTTTTGCCATGGTCTTCTAAGACTACGTCATTTGGCTTCTGATCATTGAGTCCGGCGGCCAACGTGGTGATTACCTGCTCAATACGGTTCGAGCGGATGATTCGACTGATATCGGCACTCCACCGGGAACTAGCCACCCTACTATCGGCGGTTGCACCGAACCACTCAACTGGAGATTCGCGCCTTGGCCATCGGGCATGATCTGGACCCGGCCGATTCGCAGATTCTCGACCCGGCCGGCCGCACCAACGTCTGACAGGTACTGCTGCACTGCTTGCTGCACGCGTTGCTGGTCGAGCTGGATCCTTGGGTTGCCGTTGTCCGCAACGAACTCGAATTCGTCTACGGCAGCCACGACCGCTCCGTCGGCAATTGACAACAGCTGACGCGCTTTGAGATTGACGGCGCTGGCTGCCAGCACCACGGAAATGGTCAGCAATGTGATGGCGCACAGGCCGATTGCCAGCACCAAGGATTGCCCATCCTCATTCCGCAGATTCAGGACGGCACGCTGCGGCCTAGCCAAATCGATCAGTCCTTTGCGACGCGGAGGAATCCACGGTGAATGCGGACGCCTCGACCCATTCGGATACGAAAGGCAGCGGGACATCCAAGGCTACAGTCACGGTGACGACACTGCCCGGGCTCAAGCATTCCATTTCGCAACGAATTGAAGTGCGGGCGTTGCGATACCCAAAATTGTGCATGGTTCTTCGCACGACAGCGTGTGCATCGTTCCTCGCCTGCACAGGGTCTTCGGCGGCGGCAAAGACCTTGGCGGCATGATCGGCAGCACCAACCACGGCATAGCTGCCTCCTTGAAGCTGGCCGGCGGCCAGTATCAAGTACACCAGGGGAATCAGCAAGACGGTTGAAGCAAAAACGAATTCCACTACCGCACTTCCACGATCTCCATCCCGAATTCTGCGATGTATGGCGGTAGCCAGATTTTTGGCCCTACCCATAACGCACTGCTTCTCCTTCCACGTGCAAGTCCCACCCATTGGGCAAGAGCCCGATCAATGGCACTCGGGTGCTGACCGATACGGTAACCATCTGGCTGTCCCCTACAGGAGTGGTGCTCACGGCAATGTCACGGGCGAATCCACCATGCAAGCTTTCGGTGATCAATGTCCGGGTTCTGCCTTGGGCATCGGCCGCTGAACGATTGGCCAATGCACCGTAGTGGGCGCCGTTGGAAGCCGCGTCAATCAGCGTATTTCGCACATGCAGAACCAGCGCGAGTTGGACAAGCGTCATTGCGATCACCACAAGCAACGTTGTCACCATGACAAATTCCGCTACAGCAGACCCGCGCTCGCTGCGCGTGGGCTCCACGGAGCGCAGAATTCCGGATGACCGCGCACCAAAGCTCATGCGCGGTTATCCCAATCCGGAAACTCGATCGATTGCCTGGTTGAACAGGTCCTGCAGCCTAGGTCCTGCGATGGCCAGCAACGCGGCGACCAGCAAAGCAGACATGAGCGTGATCATGACCCACCCCGGAACGTCGCCTCTGCTATCCCTGAGTTTCGGAGAAAGCTTATGAATGAGTAGTTCACCGGCCGCGATGATCTGCATTGCCAGTTTGAGCATCATTTGTTGTACGTGGTTCATGACAGCCCTTCCAACGTGCTAAAAAAATTCAAAGTGAGAGGTTCAAGATTTTCTATGCACCGTTCAGTAGCTCATCTCCAATAACGCTAGGCCGGGAAATACGGCAAAAACGATCGTGAGCGGCAGAATGCCGAATACCACCGGGATGAGCATGGAAATTTCACGTTTTCCGGCAACTTCCATCAGTTCGCGTTTCGACGCATCGCGAACATCCTGCGCCTGGTCTCTGAGCACCTGTGCCAAGGGCGTGCCCCGCTCTGTGGCAACAACGATCGCATCGACAAAGCGCGTCATCGCCCCGACTTGCATCCGGTCAGACATATTCTGCATAGCTTGGACCATCGGCGTACCTGCGTGAATGTCGTTCAAGGTCTTCGTGAATTCCTCGCCGATCACTCCATGGCAGATTCGCGAAATTCTCTCGATTGCTCCCGTTGTGGATTCGCCCGCGCCGACAGTTAGCGCCAGCACCTCGGCCACGGTGGGGAATTGAGTCAGTATTTTTCTAGACCGCCGGTGGATCTGTTCGCCAAGCCACCAACCACGCAAGGCGTAGCCCGAAATTCCGAAACCAATGACAACCAGCACTGACAAGAACAAAGAAACGTGATACTGGACGGCAGCAAGAGCCATGAATGCAGAACCTGCTACCAAACCAGCCAAAGCATAAACGATTTCCTGGGACCGATAGTCAACGAGGCTCATGTCCAATCCTGCAGCGTTCAGGCGCTTCCGGAGCGTACCGGCAGAAGGACTGTGCAAGCTAGCCAGCTTCTTGATTTGTTGCAGCATGGGGGCAGCTAGCTGGCCCAAAGCCGAGTGCCCGGAGTCCGAGTGCCAGGAGTCTTCAAGCATGCGCGAGCTTCGAACGCCAACACGGACGTGCGGCGCAATACGATCAGCGAAGGCCATTCTGCGCCAGCCCGGCAGGTTCACGAAGACCAGCCATAGACCCAGACCAAGTCCCAAACCGCAAAGCGCCGCCCATGACGTATAGCTGCTCATGCCAGCACTCGTTCTTCTACCGGCAAGGTACCGAGCCGGAGCATAATTCGATAGCAGACGAACGAAACCACCACGCCGAGGCCGAGCACGATCACTCCCCCGAATGTCATATACGCATCTTTCGCAGCTTCCTGGGTGCCCAGGACCAGCAGCAAGATCCACGGCGCCGCAACGGCCAGACGTGCTGCTGAAACAATCCATGATTGCCTGGCCGCGAGTTCTCCTCGTGTTCTCACGTCATCTCGCAGGAACGCCGACAACGTTGTGAGCGTATGGCCCAAGTCGGTGCCTCCGACCTCACGGGTGATGCGCAATGTCGTAAGAATTTTGTCAGCTACCGGGTCTGCCAATCGTTCGCCCAGCTGGTCCAGTGCCACAGAGAAGTTCGCGGTGGCTCGATAATCCAAGGCGAAGTCCCGGAATAGAGGCCGCAATACGTCCGGTCCCACAACTGCCAACTGGCTCAAGGCTTCAGGAAGCGAGAGACCTGCCCGGATGGCGCTTCGCAAGTGGTCAACCACGTCGGGCCATTGCTCTTGCAACGCCGCGTGGCGTTTAGCTGCCTGATGGCGCAGATAAACCCATGGTGCAAATGACCCAAAGAGGCAAAACACGACGGCGAAGAGCCACGAAGCGGTGAGTCCCAAGGTCACCAACGCGAAAGTCAGCCCGCAGACCGCGCAAATTGCGATGAATTTTGCCGGCGCCAGATTGCCCATGCCCGCATGGAGCAATGCGTTCTTGATCGCCGAGCTGCGTTTAGGCGATTTCTCCCACGGGGCAAACAGCAACCAGTCAACCATGAGGGCAATGCCCAGCCCGCCAAGGAGAGCAAAGAAAGCAACCACCGCTACACCGCCATCAGTTCGGCAATGTTGATGCCAGCTACATCGAACTTTTCATGGGACCAATCAGCACCCCTGGCCGGTTGCAGGCGATCGGCCTGCCGTTCGAAAAGCGTCGAGGACTCAATTTGCCCCTCCTCCACGCGATTGCGCACACTGAGAATTTCGTTGACGTAGCGATGGCCCTGGGGGCTTCGTACGCAATGGACAACTAGGTCAATGCATGCGGCTACCGTCTTGATGGTGAAGTCGCTGGTGATGTTCGGTCCGGCAAGCAGAGGCAAGGTGCAAATTTTCGTGATCGCGTCACGGGCAGAATTCGCATGCAAGGTGCACAGCCCCGCGATTCCCGAGTTCAACGCAATCAGCATATCCAAGGACTCTGCTTCGCGAACCTCGCCGACAATGATGCGTTCAGGGCGCATGCGCAGAGCTTCCTTGACCAATCGGCGCATGGTGATTTCGCCAGTTCCTTCAAGATTGGCGAGACGAGTTTGCATCGCAACGACATCCCGTAGCGAGAGATTGAGCTCGAAAATTTCCTCGATGGTGATGATTCGTTCCCTGGGGCCGATCGCTGATGCCAGGCAGTTGAGCATTGTGGTTTTTCCGGCCTGGGTAGGTCCAGTCACGATGACATTAAGACCTGCGCCGATGGCGGTGGAAAGGAACCTCGCCGCTTGCTCGCTCAATGATCCGAGCTCGACCAGGTCTTCGAGCTTTCCTGCGCGTGCTATGAACTTGCGAATGTTTATGGCCCAATGCTCATGGGTGATATCCGGAATCACGACGTGCAGACGAGACCCATCGGGCAACTGGCAGTCGACGAATGGTTGGGAAAGATCCAGGCGTCTGCCAGAGGACTTGAGCATCCGTTCTACCAGGGCTGCAATTTCGGCCGATTCCATGCGGATGTGGGTCAGTTCGCTTTGGCCGCCTCTGGCGCAAAAAATTTGATGCGGTGAATTGACCCAAATTTCCTCGACAGAAGGATCATCCAGCAGGGGTTGCAATGGTCCAAAACCGGACACGTTGTCGAAAACTGAACGTTGGGCGGCCTCTAGCGATCCAAGTGAAGGCACAGCTCCAAGCAATGCGCGTTCGTCGTAGTCTCGGATGACTTCATCGATTAAGGCCCGGATCATCGCTGGCTGCTTGGCTGGGTCCAATCCGCGACGCCGGACCAGCTCACGTACTTCGTCTTCGACAATGGACAGCGCATCCACCACTGGCTCCTTTGGCTTTCCTGTTGGAGGATCCCGAAGTCGGGGACCATCGGCGAGCGCGTCGTCGGTGCAGCATACCTATTCGTATGACAAGGGATGCTATCTGCAGCGGAGACCGCTTTCAAGAGGTTGCTGCAGTTGTGGATAGTTCTTAATTCTTTCTCCACAATGGGATTTATATTTCCCGATGCCGACCAAATTGCTGGTTTTGATGGCAAAGGCTACTTTCCATCACCTTCAGGAGGGCTCATGGTCCGCTATGAATTGCTTCTGGTTTCCCGAAAATTCCAGCATCCGAGACAATTCGAACTTGTCATGTCCGGGCGAATCTCGGGCGAGCAGCTCGCCGCGCTCCTGCAGCGGAACTTCCCGGACCATCGATGGTTTGCGGGAGCAACGCGTATAGAAGAATTGGAGACTCTGTCAGCTGCCGATCGCCTCGTGCTCCATGAACTGCCCCAGCCCGCTCTCGTCTCAGGCACCGCTGCTTCGCGCCTCAAGCTGCTAGTGCTTCGCGGCCCCGACGCTGGTGCCTGGATTCCGCTCACGAAGGGAGAGCATGCCATCGGCCGAACTGCTCCGCTCTGGTTGGAAGATCCGCTGGTTTCCAGGAATCATGCGAAGGTCATCGTGACAGCACAGGGCTTGCACCTGCACGCGTGTGCCGAGCAAGAAATTGCCATGCCAGATGGAAGCCACCGCCAGTCCGTCGAGCTGGAGCAAGGATCACGCTTCCGGCTAGGCAACACCGAATTCGCCGTAGGCGATCCATTAGCTGCCGACTCCGGTCATCTGGTCTCCTCCGAACAGTTGGAAATCCAGTCACCTTCAAAGCCCGAACTGTCCCGATTGATTGCAATGGCCTTAGCCGCATTTGTTCCGATCATTTCCGGCGTCTTGCTTGCCGTGGTTACCGGTTCAATGCTCTTCCTGGTCTTGAGCGGCGTTTCTGCCCTGATGGGGCTGGTACCTGCGGGTCAGCTGGTGGTGGAACGGCGTCGGTGGAAAAGCGAAATGCAAGAGCAGCGGACGTCCGCGATCGCCGCAAGAACGAGATACTCCCCGGACCTTGGCGAAGCGTTCGTAGCTGGACTGGATGCTTCGTCTTTGGGCCTGTCCTGTAATCGGATACCACCCTTGGTTTGGGGCGAGGGCCTGTGGTCTCCCCAAGAATTCTCTCGTCCTTCTCCCACGGGCGTGCGCAAGATATTTCGAGGCCTCAGAAAGACGAAGACGGATGCGCCCTGGTTTGGTCCGGTGTTCTTCCCAAGCACCCCGGGCGTCTGGCAATTGAAGACTGTGCAAGGGCAAAGTGCGGGATCGATCCTCGCCGCAGTTCTTGCGCGTTACCTCCCGGCTATACATGCCGGCCAGCTACGGCTGGTGATCGATCCCAGTATTCGCTGTCTTCCTGCGTCATTGCTCTTGATGAACAACGTCTGCATGTCCCATCTGTCCGATTCCGATGAATCGAGCTTCCTCAGGAAAGAAGAAGCCGGTCTGGCGACGCTGTACGTCACTGCCCAATCACCGCAGCCCATATGCGGCACACTGGTGCTGGGCATTTCGCCGGTACTGTCCGAGTCTGTGGAGAATTGGATTGTTCCAAGCCCCGTCTGTGCGCATTTGCCCGACGAACGGCTAGTTCTTCAGAGCCTGGGCACGCTGAGCCTCGCTCGGTTCGACAAGATGGTGCAGCAATATGTGCAGCTGCCTAAGAAAGCAGCAACAGAGAATCCAGACTCAAGTCCATCTGGCTCCTGGTGCCTACGCGCGCTTCTGGGTCTGGATGACCAGCAAGAGGACGTGTTCCTCGACCTTCACGAGGACGGTCCGCACGTACTGGTATGCGGCACGACCGGCTCGGGCAAGTCAGAAGCGCTCCGGCGTATCATCGCAGATTTTTCCTGCAACTATTCGCCGGCTCAGCTCGCTCTCGTGCTCATTGATTTCAAGGGTGGAGCTGGGCTCGGTGTTTATGCAGGCTTGCCCCACGTCCAGCTCTTCGCAAGCGACCTTGATGAAGCCGCGGCTCAGCGTACTTTAGAGCAATTGGAGCATGAAGTGCATCGGCGCGAAGAGCTTTTGGCGGATCACGGTTGCAGCGACATTGCCGAATATCAAGATCTCGCTGAACCAGGCCCAGTCCTGCCTCGCTTGGTAGTCGTCATTGACGAATTCCGCGTCTTCATCGAAACCCTGCCTCAAGCCAGCGCCAGAATTGATCGCTTGGCTGCGGTAGGCCGGGCTCTCGGTATCCACCTGATTCTCAGTACGCAACGACCGGCTGGCGCCTTGACCGGGCAAACCAAGGCGAACTTGAACACGACAATCGCCTTGAGGGTCAACGACCCAGGCGAATCGATCGAACTGGTTGGCTCCGTCCAAGCATCCAAATTCCTCTTCCCTGGCCAGGCGATCATCAAGAGTGCTTCCAAGCCAACTCGGTGCCTGCAATTCCATCTGGCCATCGAGCCACCTCTGCACGGCGAATTATTCGAGCGGAATCGCCAAGATCTCACCTTGCTTCCCCTGTGCCAATTCGAGAAGAGCGTTGCATCAGCAACCGGAGATCCATTGCGCGACCATGCCTCCGAGCTTTCTTCACGATGGTCAGGTACGGAGCTGCCGGCATCCGGTTTTGCCCCGGCGTTGCCATTGCCATCAGAACCATGGCCTTCGCCGCAGTCTTGGGAGGGGAAGGAGCGCGGGGCTATCTGCTGCGGTATTGCAGATAACCTGCATCTGGCCCGGCTCGAGCCGTTGGTCCTCGACCCTGCCCGTTCACGATCAACGTTGATCTGCGGCCTGCCTGAAGCCGGTGCACGCACGCTATTTGCTTCTCTTGCCGATTCGACAAGAAAAATATTGTGCTTCGGTCCATCACCAGTTCCTGATGCCGCCAAGAACCTCAAAGTTGTCACCGGTGAAGATCCCTACGACTTCTTCGAAGCTGTCGACTTCGTGGAATCCATGCCGAAGGATCCGGCATTGATCATTCTTGTACATTCACTCACCCAGTTGCAGTCCAACATCCACCCCCAGCATTTTCAACGCTTGGATGAAGCACTCGGTACGCTATTGCGCTTCGGCGGGCCTGAATCGCCAATGGTTCTTTGTTCAGTCGACCGGGACCAGAATGCCTTGAAGTCCACTGGTCTTTGCACCGAGCAATGGTTTTTCCCATTCAACGCCACCGAGTCGTTGAAGATGATCTGGCCCAAGATTCCGGACTGTTCTCCGCTGCCTGGCCGCGGAGTCAAACTAAGTTCCGGGCAACCGCCGCAAGTCTTCCAACTCACCCACGCACATTCGGCTGGCGTCGCCGATAGCGCCTGGCCGGTCCGGCCAACGGCCAGAGAGATCTTTGCAGGATCTGCGCTGCGCCCGGAAACTTTTCTGGGATTCTCGCCCTTTGATGGTGAAGCCGTGCCTCGACCAGCAGGGCAACTAGCCATTGTGCTCTGTCCCGATACGCTACAGCGCGGGCAGTTGAGCGATGTGCTCTCTGGGCGCTGGAACGCCATGCATATTTGCGGCTTGTCGGACTTGGATCGGTTCGTCCGGGCTCTCGATGACGCCTCATCCGGGGACCGGCAGGAATTGCTCTGCGTGTACTTGGAAACCACTAGCGATTCGCGCCTGCCGCCGATCATTGAGGCACTGAAGTCCAGTGGGATCGGTGTCGTGCTATTCGTTCCACCGTCCAACAGGATCGCCTACGACTTGGGAATGAGCGTCAACGGGCTAGATGATCGCCAGGTGATTGTTGTCGAAGCCCATCATCCGCAGGATCTTCAACCGATGAACTGGCCGCCGATCCACCCGGAGATTGACCAAGGGTTCAAGGATTATTGGGCCGCCATCATCTCTAAACGAGGCAACCCTCGTGTGATTCACATTCCGTACGAATTATCTGGCGGGCTTTCAGCGATTCGGCCGGTCTCCGAGGAAAGCGGTCGTCTTCGGGGCGAAGAGCATCACCACAGTAGTTCCCGCGATCACAATGGACAGGACCGCCGCGGCCGTCACCATCGGGATGTCGGAGCTCAGGAACGAAACGGAGAGGATGAGCTGGAATAGTTGCCAAACGATAATCGGAGCACGAGTAAAAGCTTTTCCCTTAAAGAAGTTAATGGCAACCGAGCCGTGCCAAACAGCAAGCAGCAAGCAAAGAGCCAGCATGAATAGCTGCCCGCCCATGTTGACTGTTCCATTGGCATCCAGGTTCAGCATGTAGCTGATGGCGTACGCCAGAGTGGCCAGTGCTTCAATCAGGACCAGCGCGGCAACCACGAAAACACTGGTTGGGCGGGACGAGGTTGTATTTTCGTTGCTCACATCAACAATTTTCGTTGACCTTCTACAGGAACTCAAACCGCAACAACTGACTTTCGCTGTTGTTCGCGCCACACCACCGATAACTAGCGGATCCAGGTGCCAAATGCCATGTGAGAAAGCCCTCAGGCATTCAGCAACTTTTCACTTCCGTGACTCTTGTTTACTTCCGCGTTACATGAAAACCTTATGTGGTTGGTTAAACGAAGTGCCCGAATGGACTTCACCGACCTTTCGAAACGCCAGAAGTTAACCACTAGGCAACCAGGAATTCATTTCACTCCTAGGTCGTTGTTGCCTGTGTGTTGATTGCCGTTGGCGTTTCAGACCCTCTCAGATTTCAAGGAGCATCAATAAGCATGGATTGGCGTAGCCGCGCGGCGTGTCTGGAAAAGGACCCGGAACTGTTTTTCCCAGTGGGAAACACCGGTCCGGCCCTGTTGCAGATCGAAGAGGCCAAGAGCGTCTGCCGTCGATGTGAAGTAACTGAAACCTGCCTGCAGTGGGCCATTGAGTCCGGCCAGGACGCAGGGGTATGGGGCGGCATGAGCGAAGATGAGCGCCGTGCCTTGAAGCGTCGCGCAGCACGAGCTCGCCGCGCTTCCTAATTGAGCTGCGCTCGAGGTAATTCTCGCAACCCGAGACGCTATACGAAATCCGCCAGCGGTCAACACCACTGGCGGATTTCGAGTTTAAACGGCAAATTGTCAGCTCACCTAGGTACATTAAAAGTAGTATTCATGTTCGAAAGGATCCGTTAGTGACTCTGGCCCGCTTCGCGCGCACCGTTCAGGCAGGTGCGTCCGCAAAATGAGCCCGGCCCCGACCGACCCGAACCTGGGCAAGACGCTGGATGGCCGCTACCGGCTCGACCATCTGCTCGCTCTGGGTGGCATGTCACGGATCTACCGCAGCATGGACAAGCGGTTGCACCGAGCCGTTGTCGTGAAGATCTTGAATGACAACTTTGCCAGCGAGTCCACGGTTCGTGAACGATTCGAATCTGAAGCTGTCATCGCCGCGAATATCACCCATCCGAATGTGGTTTCAATCCGAGATCACAACGTGAGCGACAATCTGGTGTACCTCGTGATGGAATATGTTCGCGGGCGCAATCTCGAACAGGTCATAGAGGAACGCGGGCGTTTTACACCGCGCCAGGCCCTCAGCGTCCTTGAGCAGATTTGCCGCGGTCTCAGCGCCGCGCACAGCGAGGGCATCATCCACCGGGACATGAAACCGGCCAACGTGCTGCTCTCCGATACCGGTGAAGTCAAAGTCACCGACTTCGGCTTGGCCCGTGCCGCGAGCGCCCATACCCAGTCGGCGACGCTCGTGGCAACGCTATCCCATGTTTCTCCTGAACTGGTTTCAGGCTCGCCAGCCGATTCGCGCAGCGACATCTATGCCCTGGGCATCATGATCTATCAGATGCTGACGGGGCAATTGCCGTATACCGAAACCAATGCAGCCGCATTGATGAAACATCATCTGGACTCCCCCATGCCCCTGCCCTCGGACCTGGTTCCCGATTTGGCCGAAGATCTCGATGAACTCGTTCGATGGTGCACCGAGAAGGATCCGGAAAAGCGTCCGCAGGATGCATCATTGCTGCTGGAGGAGATCATCCAGATCCGCTCCACGCTCAGCGATGCGCAATTGGATGTCGGTGCCGAGGATCTCGGCGGGATCGAAGATCTCGCACCGCAAGCATTCGCGCAGATGCCTACGACGCTGCAGCAGCGCCTTGATGCGATGCAGCGCGAGCGCGAGGAAGAACGTGAACAGCTGTGGCTGGAGCGGAACGCTGCACAGCAAGAGGCCGGCTACGAACTAGATGATGCTCCAGCCGATCCTGATCGTACGACGGTCATTGCCGCCGCCGATGCCACCGAGGTCCTGGACCTTCGCGACGCGCAAGCCACTTTGGCCCCGCCTCGTGCGGCTGATCCCGGCTCGGATCCTGGAATTGCCGCGACGTCGGTGTACTCCCGTGGCGATGAGTTGGAATCAACCGAAGAACATTGCGAAGCCGATGAAGCTCCGCTGTCGGTCCGTGGCCAGAAGCGTGCGCAGAAGCAAGCCGCAAGGAAGTGGCGCAAGGAAGCCCAGGTGCCCACCCACAGTTTGCGCCAGCCGCGCACCGGAACGCAGAGGTTCGTCATCACGCTGATGTGGATCCTCGTCGTCGCTCTGGTGGCCGGCGCAGGATGGTTCTTCGGCCGCGGCCCCGGAACAATTATCCGCATCCCGTCATTGACCGGAATGCTCCAGTCCCAGGCAGTCGCGCAGATGGACGGCCAAGGCGTTCCCGTTCGCATAGGCACCACCTACGACGATGAGATTGCCATCGGCCGGGTGGTGGATTCGCAACCTGGAACCGGCGAAAACATCATGAAGTTCCAGGGAATCGACCTGATCGTTTCACAAGGGCCGCAGCTTTTTGCGGTTCCGGATGTTGCCGGGAAAACCCTTGAGCAGGCCACCACGGCCCTGGCCGAGGTCGGCTTCGAGGACATTAAGACCACCGAAGCCTACTCGGAATCGGTCAAGGAGGGCGAAGTCATCAGTTCCACCCCGGCCGCCGACGAGAAATTGCCGAGGAAGAACATCATCACCCTTGCCATTTCAAAGGGACATGCTCCGGTCAGCGTTCCCTCGGTCATCGGCCTTGGCAAGGAGGCGGCCAAGGAGAAGCTTGAGGCGGTTGGCCTGGAGCTTGAGGCAGATGAAGCCGTCCATTCCTCGACGGTCGAAAAAGACCTCATCGCACTCCAGGATCCAGCTCAGGGCACCGTCCCATATGGCAGCACCGTGACGGTAAATCTTTCGCAAGGACCGGAGTACGTCCAGATCCCGTCCGTGATTGGCATGGACGTGGAAGAAGCCGTTACGACGCTGGAATCCGCCGGTTTCACCGTCAAGACCCATGATGTCTTTGGCGGTTTCGGCCAAACCGTGCGCATGCAATCTCCGCTGCACCAGCAAGCCGTGCGCGGCAGCGAGATCAGCATCTACGCTTTCTAGGGCCGTTGGCGCTTCCAGTTCACAAAAAATAATCCGGTTCCCGCTTGGGGAACCGGATTACTTTTCTAGCTGCTAGCGATTGCGGCTGCGGCTCTGCAGTGCCGAGGAGACCAGGAAGGCCATTTCCAGGGACTGGCGGTGGTTCAGCCGCGGGTCGCACAGCGACTCATACAGCGAATCGAAGTCTTCCTCGCGGATCGGATCCGCGCCGCCGAGGCACTCAGCAACATCGTCGCCGGTCATCTCCACATGCAGACCGCCCGGGAAGGTGCCCAGCGAGTCGTGCACCTCGAAGAAGCCGCGGACTTCGTCCATGACGTCTTCGAAGTTGCGGGTCTTGTAGCCGTTCTGGCTGGTGACCGTGTTGCCGTGCATTGGGTCGGTAACCCACAGAACCTGTGCTCCTGATGCAGTGACCTTCTCCACCAGGTTCGGCAGCTTCTCGCGGATGTTCTTCGCACCCATGCGGGTGATGAAGGTCAGTCGGCCCGGCTCGCGGTTCGGATCGAGCTTGTCGATCAGCGCCAAGACATCTTCTGGATCCGTGGTTGGGCCCAGCTTCACGCCGATTGGGTTGCGCACGCGCGAAAGGAAATCAACGTGGGCGTGGTCCAGCTGGCGGGTGCGTTCGCCGATCCACAGGAAGTGGCCCGAGGTCGCGTACGGCAGGCCGGTGCGGGAGTCGGTACGGGTCAACGCACGCTCGTAGTCCAGCAGCAAGGCTTCGTGGGAGGCGAAGAACTCGGTGCGCTTGAGCGCCTCGAAGTCTGCTCCGCAGGCATCCATGAAGCGGATGGCCGAATCGATTTCTCCGGCCAGCTGCTCGTAGGCGGAGTGCGCCGGATTGGCCATGAAGCCGCTGTTCCAAGAGTGCACGCTGCGCAGGTCGGCGAATCCGCCCTGAGTGAAGGCGCGGATCAGGTTCAACGTCGCAGATGAGGTGTTGTAGGCCTGCACCATGCGCTTTGGATCGTGGGCACGCGACTCCGGCGTGAAATCGAAGCCGTTGACGATGTCGCCGCGGAATGCCGGCAAAGTTACACCATCTCGGGTTTCGTCATTCGAGGAGCGCGGCTTGGCGAACTGGCCAGCCATGCGCCCCATCTTGATGACCGGCATCGAGGCGCCATAGGTCAGCACGACGGCCATCTGCAAGATGGTGCGCACACGCGAGGAGATCTTGTCTGCGGTCGCGTCGGCAAAGGTTTCGGCGCAGTCGCCGCCCTGCAGCAAGAAGGCCTTGCCTTGGGCCGCCGCGGCCAGTCGTTCGCGCAATACGTCGACTTCGCCGGCAAATACCAGTGGCGGACGCGAACCCAATTCCTTGATGGAGGACTGATAGTCCTTGTGCTCACGCCAGGTCGGCTGCTGGGCAATTGGCAGTTCACGCCACAAATCTAGTTGCGGATCGGTGGCGGGGCCGGCTACAGAGGAGCCAGGCAATGGGGTTCGGTTTTCTTCGCTCACCTTGCCCATTCTACGTGGCGTCGGCTCAAAGCACCGCGACGAATGTAACAACGAGCCGTAACACTGCCGCTGGTGCGCTGCTACTTCTTCGCTTTGCGCGGTGCGTAGATATCCACGTAGCTCTGGCCTGAGAGGACATTGATCGCCTTGCGGATTTCGTCGGCGCAGGCACGGAGCGTTTCGGGGTTCGATGGCTGGCCGCCCAGGTGCTCGAAGGTCAGCGGCTTGCCGATCTTGATGCCGACCTTTCCCGGATGCGGCAGGCTCTGGCCGATGGGCTGCACCTTGTCGGTACCGATCATCGCAATCGGTATCACCGGTGCGCCGGTCTCCAAGGCGAGCTTGGCGACACCGAGCTTGGCTCGGTACAACCGGCCATCCGGAGAACGCGTCCCTTCGGGATAGATGCCCAGCACCTGTCCCTGCTCCAGCGCCTTCTTGGCGCTGGCCAGCGAGGCCGCCGATTTCTGCCCGCCCGACCGGTCCATGGGCAGCTGGTTGATGTTGCGGAAGAACCACGCGGTGATCCTGCCTTTGATACCGGTGCCATTGAAGTACTCGTCCTTGGCCAGGAAGATGACGGTGCGGTCCAACGCAGCCGGGAGGAACACCGAGTCGCACACCGACAAGTGATTCGAAGCCAGGATTGCCGCGCCGGTTTCCGGCACATTGCCGATGCCCTGGATCTTGACGCGGAAGAAAATTCGGATAATTGGCCGGACAGCGAAACGCTTGAGGAAGTCGTACAGCACGGCGGGAAAAGTCCTTCTTCTAGTTGACCAGCTACGCGGGAAGAGAAACCGCGACCTTGCTGGTCGAAGCGCACTCCGCACCATTCAATTGTGCACTACGCTCGGAGGTGTAGGCAGAATTCGGGAGGGTACCATGATGAAAATCGATGAAGGCAATACTCCGCTCAATGAGCCCGTGCGCTCCAACGCAGTGCTCTTGATCCATGGTTTTACCGGCTCCCCCGTCGCCATGCGGCCTTGGGCGGATTCCCTGGAGCTGGCCGGGTTCGACACTGACGTCCCGCTTTTGCCAGGCCACGGCACACAGTGGCAGGACATGGTCGGCCGAGGGTACGACCAGTGGATCCATGCCACCGAAGAAGCGTTCGACGAGCTCGCCAGGACCCACCAGCAGGTATTCGTCGCCGGACTTTCCATGGGTGGCGCGCTGGCTCTGCATCTGGCGACCCGGCGCAACGTGGCTGGTGTGTCGCTGGTCAACCCGGGACTGGTCGTGGATTCCCGCTTGGCGTCCTATACCCGTTGGCTCAAGCATGCCGTGCGCACTGTCGCCCCGATCAGCAATGACATTGCCAAGCGCGGCGTCGATGAAGGGGCCTACCCGCGGACCCCGGTAGCGGCAGTAGCCGAACTCCACGCGCTCTTTGCCCAGACCCGCCGCCGCCTGGAATTGGTCAGCGCCCCGGTGCAGCTCTTCCGGTCCACCGTCGACAACGTGGTCTCGGAGCAATCTGTGCGCGAACTAGTCGGGGGCTTGAACCCGGGCACCTTGGCCGAGCACCATATGCTCCTGCACTCCAAGCATGTGGCCACGCTGGATTACGATGCCGAGCAGATCTTCCATGAATCGGCCCGCTTCTTCGCGCAGCTGGCCTCCAAGGAGCAGAAGCGCAAGGAGGAACGCGCATGAATCCAGATGATGCCCATCCTTCGAACCAGCAAGACCCGCAATGGGATGAGCTGGTCGAGAATTTCCGCCAGCTCGATGCCGCGGCACCACGCGAACCCAGCGCCGAAGAGCGCAAGGCGCAGCTGGAGAAGCTGTTCAACACCGGACCTGCCGCGGTTCGCGGTCCACGCGACTACGAAGTCGACGACACCGGCGAGGAGTTCGTTCCAGAAGCACCCGCCGCACTGGGTTCTGGCGATCCGATGCTGAATCTCGCCTGGGCTGGCGCGGCTGGCGGCCCGCTGGGGTTGCTGCTGTGCGTGCTGTTTTTCCGCTCGGCTCCGGCGTTCATTTATTTCGGTTTGGGAATCATCGCCCTGCTCGGAGTCGCATACTTACTTAAACGTCTTCCCACTGAACGCGATCCGGGAGATGATGGGGCGCAAGTCTAGAAAACGGCTTTGAGCACGAACCACCGTAGGTTACTCTATAGTAATAAACATGTGATGCGGATTACCCGCAATTGCTAATGGGGTCACACGAAGTTTCAGGAGTTGAAGACCAGATGCGCGAATACAGCTCGCCAATTCGCATTCATTCGCCAGAGCAGTCGAACATTACCGATCTGCTGCTGCGCCACGCGAATTCAGCGGCGAACCCGGCCTTGTTCTCCAAGCCGGGAGCCGACGGAACATGGAATGATGTCACTGCCTCGCAGTTCGCTGCCGATGCCCGGGCCATCGCGAAGGGCTTCATCGCCAACGGCATCGAGGCCGGCGACAGGATCGCCCTGATGGCCAAGACCCGATACGAGTGGACACTGGTGGACTTCGCCATCTGGTTCGCCGGTTGCATCACCGTTCCCATCTACGAAACTTCCTCCCCCAGCCAGGTTGCCTGGATCGTTTCGGATTCCGGCGCCAAGGCCGTGGTTGTCGAGGCCGCCGCCCAAGAAGCGGTCGTGCGCCGCGCCGCCCATCAGGAGCAGCTCGATTCCCTGGATCATGTCTGGCAGTTCGACGGCGGGCTGGACCAGCTCTCCGAAGATGGCAAGAACGTCGATGACCAGCTGCTCGAAACCCGCCGGGCAGGCGCATCCCTGGAAGATGTCGCCACAATCATCTACACCTCTGGCACAACCGGCCGCCCCAAGGGCTGCGAGCTGACCCACGGCAACTTCGTGGAACTGGCCGAGAATGCGGTGGCTGCCTTGCCCGGTGCCGTCTACCCGGGCGCATCGACCATCATGTTCCTGCCGCTGGCCCACGTATTCGCCCGTTTCATCTCGGTGGTCAACGTGGCCGCCGGCTGCCGCACCGGGCATACCCCGGATGTCAAGCACCTGCTCGAGGACCTGCAGTCCTTCAAGCCGAATTTCATCCTCGCCGTGCCACGCGTCTTCGAGAAGGTCTACAACTCGGCCATGCTCAAGGCCGAGGACGGCGGCAAGGGCAAGATCTTCCACGCCGGCGTCAGCGTCGCGGTGGCGTATTCCAAGGCCACGCAGCAGGGCAAGGTTCCGCTGGCGCTGAATCTGAAGCACAAGCTCTTCGACGCCCTGCTCTACAAGAAGCTGCGCACGGCCATGGGCGGCAACATCCGCCATGCCGTCTCCGGAGGCGGCCCGCTGGGCGAACGCCTGGGCCATTTCTTCAACGGGATGGGCGTGACCATTCTGGAAGGCTACGGACTGACCGAAACCACCGCGCCGATTTCGGTCAATACGCTTGACCGCATCAAGATCGGCACCGTCGGTAAGCCGCTGCCGGGCAACGCCGTGCGCATTGCCGCTGACGGCGAGATCCTCGCCAAGGGCATCTGCGTGATGCGCGGCTACCGCAACCGCCCGGAACTCCAGGACGAGACCTTCACCGACGGCTGGTTCCACACCGGGGATATCGGCGAGCTCGACGCCGATGGATTCTTGAAGATCACCGGCCGCAAGAAGGAAATCATCGTGACCGCTGGCGGCAAGAACGTGGTTCCTGCCCTGCTCGAGGACCAGATCCGCGCCGACGCGCTGGTATCCCAATGCGTGGTCATCGGCGAGGGCCGGTCGTTCATTGCGGCCCTGGTGACCCTGGACCAGGAAGCCCTGCCGGGCTGGCTGGCCCGCCACCAGATGGACAAGGACCTGTCGCTAGAGGAGCTGTCGACCCACCCGAAGGTGCTCGAAACCGTGCAAGCGGTAATCGACAAGGCCAATGCCTCGGTCTCCAAGGCAGAGGCAATCAAGTCCTTCCGCATCGTGCCCGCTGACTTCACCGAGGAAACCGGCCATCTGACTCCCTCGATGAAGATCAAGCGTGCGGTGGTGCTCAAGGACTACGAAGCAGTGATCGATCAGATCTACTCGGCTCCCAAGCCCACTGCATAATCCAGGACAGCATGAGCCAGCTCCCACGATTCGCGAGCTGAAGCGGCCCAAGGCAACTTGAGGCCGCTTTGCTGTGTCCGGGCATAGTAGCTGCGCGGCAGGACCACGCGGCTGAACGCCGGGGCAGGGTGGTTCTGGTGCTCGTGGCCGAGCACCGCGTAGATCAGGTTCGCGGCAAGCTCCTTGCGGCCATTGGCCAGCAGCCATTCCACCAGTTCCATCAACCGGTCTTCGGATTCGGCGCTGGTATCCCCCACCGCCACCAGCACGTTCACACCGGTGAATTTGCCTTCCCTCACCGATTGCACGCGCTGCGGCCCGGCCGTGGCTACCGTGGCCTGGCACTCCAGCTCGCCGAATTGCTCGGCCAAGTGCTCGGCAATTTCGCAAAATGGCAGATGCGTGTCGAGGGTGAAGACCAGTACCGAGATGGGCAGGATCCTAGATCCCAGCTCGGCAACTTGTTGCTTCAGCTCCTCGGACACAGCCCCGGGCTTCGTCTTGTGTGCGCGCATCCCTGCTCCTTCAGCTAGTTGGTTCGCACGATCATTTGCGGCAGAGCGCAGGGGCCCGCAACCGTGGTCGCGAGCCCCTGCGCTCCGGGTACGGCGGGTGCTACTTCGGTTCGATGACCAGCAGCAGATCACCGCCCTGCACCTGGCTGGTGCCGTTCAGGGTTACCTGGCTGACCACGCCGCCGGTGTTGGCGGTGATGCCTGCCTCCATCTTCATGGCTTCGATGGTGGCTACCGACTGGCCGGCCTCGACCAAGTCGCCGACCTTGACGTTGACCGTCACGGCTCCGGCGAATGGTGCGGCGACATGGCCCTTGTCGTTAGGGTCGGCCTTCGGCGCGGACTTCACGGTGGATTCCACCGATTCATCGCGGACCCTGACCTGGCGGGACTGGCCGTTGAGGCTGACCACGACGGTGCGCAGGCCCTTCTCGTCAGCTTCCGACACCGATACCAGCCGGACGAGCAGTCGGACACCGGTGCCCAGCGAGATGACATGCTCGATGCCTGGAACCAGGCCGTAGAGGTAGTCGCGGGTGTGCAGCACGGACAAATCGCCGTAGTTCTCCACCGACTTCTCGAAGTCACGGGTTGGGCCTGCGAAGAGCAGCCGGTTCAGGGTGCCGCGGATCGTCTCCGAATCCGACTTCAGCGCCGCCGCGTCTTCCGCCGAGAGGTCCTCGATACGGGCCTTGACGTTGCGTCCCTGCAGCGCCTTCGTGCGGAATGGCTCTGGCCATCCGCCTGGAGGGTTGCCCAGCTCGCCCGAGAGGAACTGGATGACCGAATCCGGGATGTCGTAGTTCTGCGGGTTCGCTTCGAAGTCCGCGGCAGGCACGCCGGAGCCGACCAGCTGCAGGGCCAGGTCGCCGACGACCTTGGATGACGGGGTAACCTTCACCACGTTGCCGAGCATGTCGTTGACCGAAGCGTACATCGACTCGATGGCTTCGAAACGCTCGCCCAGGCCCAGCGCGATGGCTTGCTGGCGCAGGTTCGAAAGCTGGCCGCCAGGAATCTCATGCTGGTAGACACGGCCGGTCGGCGCCGGCAGTCCGGATTCGAATGGCCTGTACATCGCGCGCACTGCTTCCCAGTACGGTTCCAGCGACGCCACGGCATCCAGCGACAGGCCTGGATCGCGTTCGGTGAATTCCAGCGCCGCAACCAGTGCGGACGCCGAAGGCTGCGAGGTGGTGCCCGCCATGGCCGCGCTGGCCACGTCCACGGCGTCGACGCCGGCATCGATGGCAGCCATCAGGGTTGCCATCTGTCCGCCGGAGGTGTCGTGGGTGTGCAGGTGCACCGGCAGGTCGAAGCGTTCGCGCAGCGCGGTCACCAGCTTGGTGGCAGCGGCCGGGCGCAGCAGGCCTGCCATGTCCTTGATCGCGATGATGTGCGCACCGGCATCGACGATCTGCTGGGCCAGGTCCAGGTAGTAGTCCAGGGTGTACAGCTTCTCGTTGGCATCCAGCAGGTTGCCGGTGTAGCACAGAGCCACTTCGGCGACCGCGGTGCCGGTTTCACGCACTGCCTTGATGGCCGGGGCCATCTGCGACACATCGTTCAGCGCGTCGAAGATGCGGAAGATGTCGATGCCAGCGGAGGCTGCTTCCTTCACGAACGCGTCGGTTACCTCGGTCGGGTAAGGGGTGTAGCCCACGGTGTTGCGTCCGCGCAGCAGCATCTGCAGCGGGATGTTCGGCAGCTCGGCGCGCAGCAGCTCCAGGCGCTTCCATGGATCCTCGCCCAGGAATCGCAGGGACACATCGTAAGTGGCACCGCCCCAGACCTCCATGGAGAACAGCTGCGGCACGTTGTGCGCGTAGGCCGGAGCGGCGGCGAGCAGGTCGCGGGTACGCACGCGGGTGGCCAGCAGCGACTGGTGCGCGTCGCGGAAGGTGGTATCGGTGATGCCCACCGCCTTCGAGTCGCGCAGCGCCTTGGCAAAGCCCTCGGGGCCCAGCTCCAGCAGCTTCTGGCGCCAGCCGTCAACCGGTGCGGCAGACTTCGATGGGCCGTCGAATGGCGAACGCTCCGGCTCGTCGGACTTGTCGCCCGGGAACGCGGGAAGCTTCTTGCGCGGGTCGATGCCCTCGACACGGCTGCCATTGGGCTGGTTCACCGTGACATGGGCCAGGTAGTTCAGCGCCTTGGTGCCGCGGTCCTGGGACTCGTTGCCGGTAAGCAGATCCGGACGGGAATCGATGAAGTCGGTAGCGACATCACCGGCCAGGAACTGCGGGTCGCTGAGCACATTCTGGATGAACGGGATGTTGGTGGCCACGCCGCGCACGCGGAACTCGGCCAGCGCACGGCGGGCGCGGGCCACGGCGGTGGCGTAGTCACGGCCGCGGCAGGTGAGCTTGACCAGCATCGAGTCGAAGTGCGGCGAGACCTCCGCACCGGTGTAGATCGTGCCGCCATCTAGGCGTACGCCCGAGCCGCCGGCCGAACGGTACACCGTAATGGTTCCGACATCCGGACGGAAGCCGTTGGCCGGATCTTCGGTGGTGATGCGGGACTGCAGTGCCCAGCCACGCACCTGGACTGCATCCTGGCTGATGCCCAGGTCCTTCAGCGATTCGCCGGAGGCGATGCGCATCTGCGCCTGGACCAGATCGATGTCGGTGACTTCTTCGGTCACCGTGTGCTCCACCTGGATGCGCGGGTTCATCTCGATGAAGACGTGCTGACCGGCGCGCTCGCCCACGGTATCGACGAGGAATTCGACGGTACCGGCGTTCTGGTAGCCCAGGGTTTGGGCAAACTTCACGGCGTCGCGGAACAACGCCTGGCGGATCGACTCGTCCAGGTTCGGTGCCGGAGCGATTTCGACAACCTTCTGGTGGCGGCGCTGCAGCGAGCAGTCGCGCTCATGCAGGTGGACGATGTTGCCTTGCTCGTCGGCGAGGATCTGCACCTCGATGTGGCGCGGACGCAGCACTGCCTGCTCCAGGAAGACGGTTGGGTCGCCGAAGGCGGTGCCGGCTTCGCGCATGGCCGCGCCCATCAGTTCCGGCAGGTCTTCGCGCTTGTCGACGCGGCGCATGCCGCGCCCGCCGCCGCCGGCTACTGCCTTGACGAAGATCGGGAAGCCGATGCGATCGGCCTCGGCGATCAGGTAGTCGACGTCGTCGCTTGGCTCGGAGGATTCCAGTACCGGAATGCCTGCTTCGCGGGCTGCTTTCAGTGCCGCGACCTTGTTGCCGGCCAGTTCAAGCACGTCGGCCTTTGGACCGATGAACTTGATGCCTTCTGCTTCGGCAGCGCGGGCGAGATCGGGGTTCTCCGAGAGGAATCCGTAGCCCGGGTAAATTGCGTCCGCGCCGGCTTCTTTGGCAACGCGGATAATCTCGTCTATATCCAGGTAGGCTCGGACCGGATGGCCCTCTTCGCCGATCTGGTAGGCCTCTGCGGCCTTCTGGCGGTGGATCGAATTGCGATCTTCATGTGGGTAGACAGCAACGGTCTTTGCGCCCAGCTCGTAGCCGGCACGGAAGGCACGAATTGCAATCTCACCGCGGTTGGCGACCAAGATCTTTTCAAACATAGTGTCCCTACATCGAATCATTACACGCTGGCACAACGGCACCCTCGGGACTGTTTCCGCCAGGTGCTTGCCCGCCACACCAGCGTGTCGGGTCTCGAAAAGCGGCAAGCATTTGCCACTTCTGTGAAATACCCTACACGGGGAATCTCCAGAACGTCCAAACATTTCATCTTGTGGTCAGACCACATGAAATAATTGGAGCTGTGAAGTTTTAATCACTAACTTGTGCCTAATGGCAAAAACTCACGTTGCAAAGTCGGAGAAACGCCGGTCGGCACACTATGATGATGAGAGACTAAAAATTCGGTGGGACGTTTAAACTAACGAACAGTGAAAGGCGTGGTCTGGTCCGTGCACGTAGTGAGCATCAGCAGCCTCAAGGGTGGCGTAGGAAAAACCTCCGTGACACTCGGATTGGCTTCAGCAGCACTTGCCGCCGGCATTCCGACTCTCGTCATTGACCTGGATCCCCATGCGGATGCCAGCACTGGCCTCGGAGTCCGGGCTAACGGAAAGCAGCCAATTGGGCAGATGCTCAAGAACGCTCGCCGTGCCCGCCTGCAGGATCAGGTTGTCGCCAGCGCCTGGCAGTCAAAGGCAGCAGAGAAGAAGTCCCGCACCCGCATTCCAGTGCTCGACGTTGCTGTTGGCGATGCCTTCACCGGAATCTACGATCGCCCTGATCTGCGCACCCGCGACCTGCGCCGCCTCTCCCAGCTCCTGACCCGCACCAGCGGTTACCAGTTGGTGCTCATCGACTGCCCGCCATCGCTCAACGGCCTGACCCGCATGGCATGGAGCGCATCGGATCAGCTCCTGCTGGTCGCAGAACCCAGCCTGTTCTCCGTCGCCGGCACCGAGCGCACCCAGCGCGCATTGGAACTGTTCCGCCGCGAGTTCGCTCCGTCCTTGGGACCGGTACACGTCGTCGCCAACCGGGTCCGCAAGGATTCTGCAGAGCACACCTTCCGCTTGGGCGAAATGCGCCAGATGTTCGGCGATTCCATGGTCAAGCCCGAAATTCCCGAGCACCCGGAGTGGCAGCAGATCCAGGGCGCCGCGTATTCGGTGCACCAGTGGCCTTCGAAAGCCACCGCCCCGATGCTGGCCCAGTTCGATGCCTTGCTCAAGGAAGTCATGTCTGCCGCAGGCCCGAACAACACCTAGGATCTCCGGACGATATCTGGAGAAATTGGAACATAAACTACTGGCCGGATCTTCCTTCGTGGAAGATCCGGCCAGTAGTTTAAGTATTGGTTTCCAGTCCCAGGCTTAACCGACGTTGCGAGCGGCCTTGGCGGCACGACGGGCAGCCAGCTCGTCTTCAGGCAGGGCCTGCTGCGCAGAGCTCTCAGATGGCAGCTGGGCCAGCGATCCTTCGACCTCGCGCCAGACGCGGCCCACGGCGATGCCGAACACGCCTTGACCCTTCTGGACGAGATCGATGACCTCATCGGCGCTCGTGCATTCGTAGACCGAAGCGCCATCGCTCATCAGAGTGATCTGGGCAAGATCCTCGACACCGCGTTCACGCAGATGCAAAACAGCCGAACGGATCTGCTGCAGTGATACTCCGGTGTCCAGCAACCTCTTGACGACCTTGAGCACAAGGATGTCCCGGAAGGAGTAGAGCCGGTGGCTGCCAGAGCCCTTGGCTCCGCGCACTGCTGGCTCCACCAAGCCGGTACGTGCCCAGTAGTCGAGCTGCCGGTAGGTGATGCCTGCCGCCTTGCACACAATCGGACCACGGTAGCCTGCATGCTCGTCCAGCTCAGGCAGGTCATCGGTGAAGAGCAACCCTTGGGTACTGGATTGCTTGGTGCCACCATCGACCCCATAGTGAGGCCCAGTCTGGCGAGACTCCATCCAATTGCTCCTTGCGTGTCAGCACGTTCCTAAACGAGTATCCAGGGACCGAATAAGAACCGCGCAGATGCGAGTGATGACCATCAAAATACAGCTCTATTTAAATGTCCCTATGCAAAGACGGTACGGCGATAATGCCTAATGGTCAAAGACCTTCAAGCTTAACTTTAAGGCGTGTCGCGCGAGCATCGGGAATTACCCAATTCAAGGCCTGTATTCCGCTGAAACCAAACGTCCGATTTCTATGAGGAGAAATCTTCTGGATCAATGTTGTCCAAGAATTCCCGGAATTCCCGCATTTGCTCTTCGGGCGCTTCTTCGCCGTCTGACTCGTTTTCGATCGCCACTCCTGCTTCCTCCAGGACATCCTCGGCGCACATGATGGGGCACTGCGCGCGCACGGCCAGCGCCACCGCATCAGAGGAACGCGAATCCACGCGTTTGCCGTTGGAGAGGACGAGTTCGGCGACGAATACGGCGTTGTGCACCGAGACGATTTCGATCCGTTCAAGTTTCACGCCCATGCTTTCAATGACGCTGATCAACAGGTCGTGAGTCATCGGACGCGGCGGTGTGAGCCCTTGCTCGGACATGGCAATGGCCGAAGCCTCGGGCGCGCCAATCCACAGCGGCAGGTAGAGATTCCGCTCTGGATACTTGAGCAGCAGCAGCGGCTGATTCGCCGGCAGTTGAATACGGATCCCGGCAAACTCCAGTTCCAGCATGCTAGCCCCTTAGAGTTGTGGTTTCCTGATGGAATTCAGCCTAGCGATCTAGTTGGGAAATAGCACGTTGCACTAGGGCTTCGTGAATTTCCAGGCACTGGCGGGAGATTTCCTGGGCCTCTTCCGCGGCACGGGCGCGGGCGGAAACTTCCGGCTTTTTCAGTTCGTTGCCGACAATCGATTCGATCAGCGAGAACTCGCGATCGGCCGCTGTGCGGAACTGCCGCAGATGGCGGGGCTCGACGCCATGACCGGCCAGCTGTACCGCCGACTTGGTGACCTTGATGCTGCTGGCGTCGAACAGGCCAGCCAACGGTTCGATCAAGCCGAACTTGATCAATTCGCCGATGAGATCCTCACTGGCGCCGGTCAGCCCCTGCAGCTCAGCCATGGAGACCGAACGGGCCTTTCGCTCCACGGCCTCGGCCATGTCGTTGTTGACTGCCTTGGGAGCCACCGGGGCTCCGCCAGGCAATGCCGCCGGTGCTTCACCGCGGTCCACCGAGTCAAGGTGGTCCTTGATGACCTTCAAAGGCAGGTACTGGTCGCGTTGCACGGACAGGATGAAACGCAAGCGGCTCACGTCCGACGCGGAGTACTTCCGGTATCCGGCTGAGGTGCGCTGCGGGATGATCAAACCCTTGTCTTCCAGGAAACGGATCTTGGAAGCGGTGACGCGCGGGAATTCATCCTTGAGTTCCGAGAGCACTTCGCCGATATTCAGCGCGGCCTGCCGGACGGTCTCGTGGCGTGGTGCCTCGAGTCGTGGGCTGCGGGCTGCGTCAAAGATCGGCAAAGGGTCTACACCTCGGATGTATGGATATGTCGGCGTGCTAGACGCCGGCGAACAAAACCTCGAACTCTACCAGTTTAAAGGTTGGGAACGCTTTGGTAGAAATTCAGGCGGAATTTGCCAATCTGAACTTGCACGCCGGTGCTCAATGGGATTTCGTCGATGCGGTCCCCGTTGATGTAGGTGCCGTTGAGCGATCCGATGTCGCTGAGGGTGAAGCGCTCGCCAGTACGGGAGAACTTGGCGTGACGACGCGAAACGGTTACGTCATCCAGGAAGATATCGGCGTTCGGATGCCGGCCTGCGATGCTCTCGTCGGTGTCCAGCAGGAAACGTGCGCCCTTATTCGGTCCTGAATGGGCGATAAGCAACGCAGAACCAGCTGGAAGGGCGTTAACTGCGTTTTTCTCATCTTCACTAAGGGTGTAGATGACCGAAGGTTCAGCACCCTTGTGCGCCCCAGGAAGAGCGATATTGGTCGTCTCAGAGGCAGACTCGTTGTGCGGGTCAACCGGCCGATGTTCCGACATTGTGGGGTCCTCCAGAAAATTCTGCTTACAGTTCGTGCGTGACGACCTTGTGTTCTACGTTGGCACAGTCAGTATTACCAAACTATTTACAGATTAGCCTACTCACTGCCCAAGTGATAACAGAAAGTACATATTTTCCGATGCGCCGGATGGCCAGTGTGGCATGATGCCATTAGAGAAGAAGATGCACTGGGATCGCCAACACTTCGATCTTTTCGCACAGATGAAATCGATGCAAGGCCATATCAGGAACTTTCAGGTGAATCATGACGAAAATACTGCTCAAGCGGGCATACGCAGCGCCCAGCGCCGAGGATGGCTACAGGATTCTGGTTGACAGGCTCTGGCCGCGCGGGCAAAGCAAGGCGGTGCTCCAGCTCGATCACTGGGCCAAGGGCATTGCGCCGAGCACCGAGCTGCGCAAGGGCTGGGATCATGACCCCGCCCGCTTTGATGAATTCGCCCAGCACTATCGCACCGAACTGAACCAGAATCCCGCAGTCGATGATTTCCTGGAATTACTCTCCCAGCATCCAGTGGTCACCTTCGTCTACGGAGCGAAGGATGAGCAGGCTAATCACGCGGTGGTGTTGCGTGACTATCTGCTGGATCAGCTGTCTGCTCCGTAGGAGGCACAAAGCATACGCCGTCGGCGCACACCATGTCCGAAGCGACAACCTGCTGAAGATCGAAGCTGAATTCCCCGCCCACCGTGGCACCTTTCGTCGAATAGCCCTGTCCTAGTGGTACAACCGCGCCAGGCCAGCAAATATTCCGGACTTGAAGCTGCGACCGACTCCAGCAAGATGCCGATGGCACCGCGAGATATTCGCGGTGCCATCGGCATCTTGGATGCCGTCAGTCAGCGCACTGCTTAGCGCTGATCGAGCAGGGTCGGTTCGAAGAAGCCGGCCAGCTCTTCGGTAGCGTCCAGCGGCAGGATGTTGGCTATGTACATGTCCGGACGGACAATCACGATCGCGCCATCGCGGGAGATCTGGCGCTCCTCGAAGATATCTGAGCCTTCCAGCGTGGTGTAGACCTTCTCGTAATCCATGAGTCCGAAGTCCCCGATGTTCGGACGGAACACCTTGGGCGCGTCGTTGACGTTCATCGTGGTGTAGTCCTGCTGGTAGACGACCTTGATGTCGAACAGCGCATCGGTGTCGGCGCCCTTCGGGGTGAAGCGCACCAGCGGCGACCGCTCGTCCTCCAGCAGCCAGCTCGACAGGTCGGCAATCTTCTGCGACTGCCCGATTGGCAGCTGGTCTGCGAAGACGTAGATGCGGTAGCGGCCATCGGCCCGGTGGTGGTGGCCCAGGTGCTTCGGATTGGCATCGGCCAGGCGCATGACCTGCGAGGAGCGGAAGCGCTTGCCCATAGGGAAGCCGGCAGCCAGTTCCTGGTAGTCCTTGCCGGCGGTCAGCGACGACTGCGGGTACTCGGTCATGAAGCCCGCAGGGAATTCGGCTGTGCGCACGTAGAACTCGGCAACGCCTTCCTGGCCTTCGAGCTCCTCGGGCGAGGCGGCCATGATGGAGGACCACTTCTTGTCGAAGTCGATCAGGTCCTTGGCGATCACCTTGCGTTCCTCCGAGTAGGTGCGCAGCAGGCTTTCCGGAGCCCGGCCGGAGAGCACGTAGCCGATCTTCCAGGCCAGGTTGAAGCCGTCCTGCATGGACACGTTCATGCCCTGGCCCGCCTTGGCCGAGTGCGTGTGGCAGGCATCGCCGGTGATGAACACGCGCGGTTCGCGGGTGCCGATTTCCTCGACCGCTACATCGTCGAAGCGGTCGGCCAGTCGGTGGCCCACTTCGTACACGCTGTGCCACGCAACGTCCTTGACCTCCAGGGTGTAGGGATTCAAGATCGCCTTGGCGCGCTCGATGATTTCTTCCAGCGGGGTCTCGCGGACCTTGCCGTTGTCATCCTCCGGGACTTCGCCGAGGTCGACGTAGAGGCGGAAGAGCTGGCCGCCTTCGCGCGGGATCAGCAGAATCGAGCCGGCTTTGGAATGGATGGCGCATTTGGTGCGCACGTCCGGGAAGTTGGTCAGCGCCAGGGTATCCATGACACCCCAGGCGTGGTTGGCCTTATCTCCCGAGAGCTTCGCGCCAATTGAGCGGCGGACATTGCTACGGGCCCCGTCGGAACCGACCGCATACTTGGCCCGCACTACGCGCTCGATGCCCTCGTTGCCCTCCGTGCAACCGATCAGGGTGACCTTGACGGGGTACTCCTCGCCGTCTTCGACGACCAGTTCCTTGAAATCCCAGCCGTAGTCCGGGACGGTGCGGGCTGGCGAGTTCGAGGCGAATTCAGCGAAGTAGTCGATGACTCGAGCCTGGTTGACGACGAGGTGCGGGAATTCGCTGACACCCGTTGGGTCATCGGGGGTGCGGTCGGTGCGGATGATCCGCTCCGGGTTTGCCGGGTCGGGATTCCAGAAGGTGGTTTCCTTGATGATATAGGCCTCGGCGGTGATGCGCTCGGCAAAGCCGAACGCCTGGAAGGTCTCGACGGTGCGCGACTGGATTCCGTCGGCCTGGCCGATTTCCAGCCGGCCCGGGCGCCGGTCGATGATGCGGGTGTGCACATCAGGGAATTGGGCCAGCTGAGCGGCGGTGATGATCCCGGCAGGACCGGCGCCGACGATCAGCACATCCATTTCATCCGGCAGCTCGGCGGGACGATTTACGCCCGCACCAGCAGCTGGCTGCACTCGTGGATCTGCCGAAATGTATCCGTTGTGGTGAAACTGCACCGTTTCATCCCCCAATTCCCTCTGATGACCTCAGTCAATACGCTACTTGTTCGATATTAGAACTCCATGATCTTTTATCGCACATTAATCATATACGATCTGTGAGCTCACACACAAGCGGACGTAGGCGGCACCCCACGCGCTCGGGTCGCTTGATGCCCTTTGCCGCAGAGGCTCCCACTGCGCGCCAGCAGACTCCAGTACTTGTTGTTCATGGAGGTTCGAGCTGCACTTGAGCGCTCGGTGCACTGCTGGCCTTTGCGCAGACCACCCGGGAGCCGGGACCGTGCAGCTGGCAGCAAGCAGCGGATGAATTGGATTGCAGCTGAGCCGTGCCCACCCCGCGGCACGTTCGTCGGCGGTTCGGGCCGCGAACCGGAGAATCGAAACGGCGGCTTGAGTGGCAGATGCTGGCTGGCAGAGGGCTACTTAACCAGCTCGACGCGTCCGGCTGAGACTGAGAGCCGATGCACTACCGCGTGCTCGCGCATTTTCTGCTGCCATCGCCGGTCATGACTCACCGTGATCACGGTGCCCGGGTAATCCACCAGTGCGGCTTCCAGCTGCTCGACCAGAGCCGGGGAAAGATGGTTTGTCGGCTCGTCGAGAAGCAGCACCTGCGCCTTGGTGCTGACCGCAACGGCCAGTTCCAAGCGGCGGCGCTGGCCCACCGACAGCGCCATGGGATGCCGCAGGAAATCCTGCGGCGCAAACAAGCCAAGCTTGGCCAAGGACGCACCAGCATCCTGGACGTACTGGCTGGTGGCCGAGGCGAAAGCTTCGATCAGGCTGTCGCCGGGAAGGACCCCGATGTCCTGGCGCAGCCAAGCGCAGTGCAGGTGAGCAGCGCGCTCGATCCGCCCCGCGGTGCATTCCAGTTCGCCGGCAAGCATCTTCAGCAACGTAGATTTGCCAGCGCCGTTGGAGCCGGTGACCAGCCAACGCTCACCGAGCTTGATTTCGAAGCTGCCGGTGGACAGTTTCGGCGCGATGCTGCGCTGCGCGTTCATCACCTTCAGCAGGGTTTCACCGCTGTGCTGGCCTTCGCCGCCGCTAGGCATGGCGAATGCCAATTCGGCGGCAGGCTCAGGGGCACGGTGGGTTTCGAGTTCCTCGATACGCGACTTGGCTTGGCGAATCTTCGAAGTCGAGCCGTGGCTGGAATCGCGGGCACGGAAATTGCCGTGCCCGAAACCTGCCTTGTCCTGCTTGCGCGGGATGGCGGCAACGCGCGAAGCGTACTTGTCGACCAGATTCTGCGAACGCTCATACTCCTGGACCCAGTTCCCATAGGCCACGCGGATTGCGGTTCTCTCCTGCTCCTTGGCATGCAGGTAACCGTCATAGCCGTTGCCGTAGTGCGCGAGCTGGCCATCGCTGACCTCGATGATGGACCGGGCGAAGCGCTTGAGGAACATCCGGTCGTGGCTGATCAGCACCAGGGCGCCGCGGTGCTTGTCGATGGTCCGCTCCAGCCAGTTCATGGCTGTCTCGTCAAGGTCGTTCGTCGGTTCATCCAGCAGAAGCAATTGCGCACCGGAGCACAGCACGCAGGCCAGGGCGAGTCGTGAGGATTGCCCGCCGGATAGCTGCGCAACGGGTCGTTGCCGGTCCATCTGCCCCAGCCCCAGCTGCTCCAGCGCGCTGTCCAGGCGTGGCGCCAGCGAATAGCCGTCGGCGGCTTCGTACAGATCGGTAACTTTCTGCAGCTGCTGCAGGAGCCGTTGGGCCTGATCCTCCGGGGCATCGTCGAGCCTATTGGATATGACGCGCATCAAGGTTTCCAGTTCGCGGAAGCGCTGGTGGTAGGAGTCGATCACCTGCTGCACGCTCATCGCTTGCGCGAAGCGCGGGTTCTGCGCGGCATAGGCAACGGCGCCGGGCGCGTTCATCGTGCGCTGCCCGCGGTCGGGTGCCAGATTTCCGGCGATGACACGCATCAGCGTAGATTTGCCCGAACCATTATCGCCAAGCACGGCGATGCGATCGGTAGCGGAAATGGACAGTTCGATGCCGGCGAGGACATCTCGTTCGCCGAAGCTGACCGCGATGTCCTGCAACAAGCAGACGTCATCCGGTTCGGTGTCTTGTTCGCGCCGATCGGAGGGGCGCACATTCCGGGAGTGGGTCATGGGTCATTCCTGCCTCGCACCGGTTCCGCCCGCCGGAGCAGGCTTCGGTGCTGGTGGTTGGAGGCACTCGCAGGTGCCGAGGACTTGGCGGCAGCGAAGCAAAGCTCAACGCTGGCTGGCGCCTAGAGGAAATGGATCCCAAGAATTATCGTGCCCATCGTCCAAGGCTAATGCTCTGGGTTCGGTGCTGGCAAGGCTCGTGCGGCTAGAGGTCGATACTGCCTTCAATGAGCACATTCGTGGCGCCGCCCACCCAGAGCTGCCCGTCGGCCATCTCCAAATGCACTTCTCCATCGCGTCCCGCCTTGGCGCCCTGCCGGTTGACCAGCGGCGCGGCGGCATGCCCGGCGTCGATCAGCCATTGGGCGGCCGCGCCATTCAGGCTCCCGGTGACCGGATCCTCGCGCACTGCGCCGTTTTCGATGGTCAGCGCCCTCACTTCGAAGCCCCCGCCTGGCGTACTGGGTGGCAACGCGCCAAGGACCCCGATCTTCCAGCGGCCGGACCGCTGCGGAGCCTGCGCCGAGATCTCCAGGACCTGCTGCGCATCCTGCAGCAGGATAGCGGCCCAGCCTGGGCCGTTGTCCACCCATTGCGCGTCCACCACCTGCTCCGTGCCGATGCCCAGGATCTGCAGCATTTCCGCCAGTTCCCGCCGCCCGATCGCGCCGGTGCGCGTCGCCGGCGGCGAGGCGAAGGACAGCAGCTCGCCGTCGATCCTGATCGGCACCAGCCCGGCACCACATTCGGCGATCAGCTGCTTCGGGTCGCGCGGCACTCCCCCGGCCTGCAGCCAGGCGCGTGCAGTGCCCAGGGCCGGGTGGCCGGCAAACGGGTATTCGCGGTCGCGGGCGAAGATCCGGAACCGGTAGTCGGCCTGCACGTGGCGTGCCGGCAGGATGAAGGTGGCCTCCGAGAGGTTGGACCACAGCGAATAGTTGCGCATCGCTTCGTCCTCCAGCCCGTCGCCATCGAGCACCACACCCAAGGGGTTGCCCTTGTACGGGACGGTGCTGAAGACATCGACCTGCTGGAATCTGCGTTGCATTGGACCATCCTCCGGATGCTCGGGCGCGGGATGCGCAATTGCGGGCGGGTACGGCAAAACCCCGCCGAGAAGTCATCTCGACGGGGTTTTCCGATCGGTTGGTCGGGCTAGCGGGATTTGAACCCACGGCCTCCTCACCCCCAGTGAGGCGCGCTACCAAGCTGCGCCATAGCCCGATGCCCTCGCAGCCGTTATCCCCAAGTCGTGAGAACCAAGGGTGCCGTCTGCGAAAAGCTCCTCCATTAGCCTACACCAAGTGAAGGGCTAAATTCGAAATTTAGCGATTGCGCCCGCGGCGTTCGCGGATTCGCATCGAAACTTCGATCGGGCTGCCCTCGAAACCGAAGGTTTCGCGCAGCCGGCGGGTGATGAAGCGGCGGTAGCCCGGATCCAGGAAGCCGGTGGTGAACAGCACGAAGCGCGGCGGGCGGGCCGAGGCCTGGGTGCCGAACAGGATGCGTGGCTGCTTGCCGCCGCGCACCGGGTGCGGGTGGGCCGCGACAAGCTCGCCCAGGAAGGCATTCAGCTTGCCGGTCGGGATGCGCTTGTCCCAGGATTCCAGCGCGGTATTCAGCGCGGGAACGAGCTTGTCCTTGTGCCAGCCGGTCTTCGCCGAGATGTTCACGCGCGGGGCCCATTCGATGTGCGCGAGGTCGCGTTCGATCTCCTGCTCAAGGTAGTAGCGGCGGTCCTCGTCCACCTCATCCCACTTGTTGTAGACGATGACCATCGCGCGGCCCGCCTCGATGGCCAGCTGGATGATGCGCACGTCCTGCTCGGAAATGGTCTCGTTGGCGGCCAGCAGGATCACTGCGACCTCGGCCTTTTCCAGCGCGGTCTGGGTGCGCAGCGACGCGTAGTAGTCCGAGCCGACGGCCATGTGCTGGCGGCGGCGGATGCCTGCGGTATCAACGAAGCGCCAGACTTCGCCGCCCAGCTCGACCAGTTCGTCCACCGGGTCGCGGGTGGTGCCGGCGTAGTCGTCGACCACCACGCGCTCGGAGCCGGCCACCTTGTTCAGCAGCGAGGACTTGCCCACGTTCGGGCGGCCGATCAGCGCGATGCGGCGCGGACCGCCCGAGGGGATCATGCCGCCGAACGCCGAATGCTCCGGCAGCTTCTCCATGACCGCGTCCAGCAGGTCGGCGGTGCCGCGGCCGTGCAGGGCCGAGACCGGCCAGGGCTGGCCGAAGCCCAGGCCCCAGAGCACGGCGGCTTCGGCTTCCTGGTTGAAGTCGTCGACCTTGTTGGCCACCAGGAAGACCGGCTTGCCCTTCTTGCGCAGCATCTTCACCACGGCCTCGTCGGTGGCGGTGGCCCCCACATGGGAGTCGACCACGAAGAGGATGGCGTCGGCGACGTCGGCGGCGATTTCCGCCTGGTCGGCCACCGAGGCGTGGATGCCCTTGGCATCGTGCTCCCAGCCGCCGGTGTCCACGATGGTGAATGGGCGTCCCATCCACTCGGCGGAGTAGGACACGCGGTCGCGGGTGACGCCCGGGGTGTCCTCCACGACCGCTTCGCGGCGGCCGAGGATGCGGTTGACCAGGGTGGACTTGCCCACGTTGGGGCGTCCGATGACAGCCAGGACCGGTGGAATGACGACGTCTTCATCGTCGTCGTCGAAGTGGTCCAGGCCTGCCAGCAGGGCCGAGTCCTCGTCGTCCAGATCGTAGTCTTCCAGTCCGCTGAGCAGGGCCTTGGCGCGGACGTCGGCCTCTTCCTCGCTCAGTTCGGCCAGGCGCTCGGCGATATCGTCGTCTCCAACGGGGATGTATTCCTCGTCGTGGGTGGAGTTGTTCTCGCTCATGATTTTCCCTTCACAGCGATCGTAATCTTCATCGGCTCTCGCCGAGGATGGGCACCAGCTTGAGGCTAGTTTTTCGTTGCGGTGCTGATGGCGTCAAGCACCGCGTCGATGGTCTGCTCGAAATCCAGCTCCGAGGAGTCAACGGTCATGACCCCGTCGGCGGCCTGGGTGAAGTTCACCACGGTGGAGTCCTTCGCATCGCGTGCCAGCACCTGGGTGGCCAGCTGCGCGTCGTTCTGGGTTCCGCCCAGCTGCAGGCCGCGGCGGCGCAGGCGGGCTTCCTCCGAAGCAGTCAGCAGGATGCGCGCATCCGCGTCCGGGGCGACCACGGTGGTGATGTCGCGGCCTTCGGCCACGATCCGGGCGTTGGCGGCGATGATCTCCTGCTGGCGGCGGACCAGTTCGGCACGCGCCGCCAGATTGGTGGCCACGGTGGAGACCTGCTCGGAGATGCGCGGTTCGCGGATCGCCGCGGTCACATCCACCCCGCCGATTTCGACCAGTTCGGCATCCGGATCAACCGAGATGGACAGCTTCGCATCGCGCACTGCCTGGGCCACGGCGTCTGCGTTGGCCAGGTCGGTGCCGTCGGCGAGCACCGAGTAGGTGATCGCGCGGTACATGGCACCGGTATCCAGGTAGGCCGCGCCCAGCTTGCGGGCGACGGCCTTGGAGACCGAGGACTTGCCGGAGCCACTGGGGCCGTCGATGGCAATAACAAGCTTGTCGTTGTTCAAGGTGCTCACTGGGCTACTTTCCATCCGTTCTTGGTCAATACGTCGATCAGTTCATCGCGCCGGCCGGGCACGACCGAAACATCCACCATGCCGACCTGGTGACCGGCGGAGTGCTCCATGCGCAAATCCTCGATATTGATCTGCGCATCGCCGATTTCGGTCAGCAGCTGGGCGATCTGCCCCGGTCGGTCGTCGATCACGACGGTCACCAGGGCGAAGGCCTGCGGAGGTGCGCCGTGCTTGCCCGGGATCCGGGCACGCCCGGCGTTGCCTTCGGTCATCAGCTGCGAGAGGTCCAGCAGCGCGCCGGCCCCTTGCGGGTTGCGCAGCGTGTTGATCAGTCGGTCCAGGTCTTCCTTCATCCCGGTCAGGATCGGCACCAGCGCGTCGGCGTTGTGCGAGAAGATCTGGATCCAGAGCTTCTCGTCGCTGGCCGCGATGCGCGTGGTGTCGCGCAGCCCGTTGCCGGCCAGGGCCAGCTGGTGGCTTTCGGCGTTCAGCAGGCGCGAGGCGATCATCGAGCTGGCCGCCTGCGGGAAGTGGCTGATCAGCGCGACGGATTCGTCATGCTCGGTGACGCTCATCCGGTGCATGGTCGCGCCCAGGTCGATGGCCAGGGATTCGGCGGCCTTCACGCGCGAGGCCTGCGCCCCGTCGTGGGTGCAGATGACCCACGGCATGGAGGTGAACAGCTCGCCGCGGGCGGCCGCCGGACCGGATTTCTCGCGGCCGGCCATCGGGTGCGTCCCCACATAGCGGGAAGTCTCGGCCTCGCCCAGCCGGGTATCGGCCAGCACGCCGGCCAGGATCGAGCCCTTGACGCTGGCGATGTCCACCACCGTGGCGTTCGGGTAGGCCAGCAGCGCATCGCCGACCAGCGCGGCGGTGACATCCGGCGGGGCGCCGATCACTACCAGTTCGGGTGCGATCTGCTGGTTTTCCAGCAGCACGCCGGCGCCGATGTCCTGGGCAACCCCGGCCGCGGTCGGCGAAATATCCGACAGGTAGACGTGCACGCCCTTGGCGCGCAGTCCCAGTCCCACAGAGGTGCCCAGCAGGCCGGTGCCGATGACCAGCACCGGGCCTGCGAGGTGCGAGGCGGCCATCGGCTACATCCCCACCATGGCCATGAGGTGCCCGACTTCCTGGTTGCCCAGGGAGCGGATGGTGCCCTGCTTCTGGTCGCCCAGCTGCACCGGGCCCACGGCGACGCGCACCAGGCGCTGGACCGGGTGGCCCACGGCGTCGAACATGCGGCGCACGATGCGGTTGCGGCCCGAGTGCAGGGTCACCTCGACCATCACGTGCTTCGGGGTGGTGGCGATGATCTTCAGGTCATCGACCTTGATCCAGCCGTCTTCGAGCTTGATGCCCTCGCGCAGCTGGTTGCTCACCGCGCGCGGCAGCGGGCCGGGGATCTGCACCAGGTAGGTCTTCGGGACCTCGTACTTCGGGTGCTGCAGGCGGTTGGCCAGCTCGCCGTCGTTGGTCAGGATCAGCACGCCTTCGGTCTTGTAGTCCAGGCGGCCGACGTGGAACAGGCGCAGCGACTTGTGCTCGTTCTTGAAGTAGTCGGCGATGGTGCGCCGGCCTTCCGGGTCGTCCATCGTGCACATCACGTGCTTCGGCTTGTTGAAGACGAAGTAGCGGTTGGCCTGGTTCGTCTGGATGCGCATGCCGTCGACGTGGATGCGGTCCTTGTCCGGGTCCACGCGGGTGCCCAGCTCGACGACGAGGTTGCCGTTGACCTCGACGCGGCCTTCGAGGATCATCTCCTCGCAGACGCGGCGCGATGCCACCCCGGCGTTGGCCATAGCCTTCTGCAGGCGGATGCCATCCTGCTGCTCCCCGTTGATCTCGCGGGCCGCCTGGTTCTCGGCACGGGCCTGGGCGCGGGCGCGCTGGGTCGGGCGTGCGTAGTTGTTCGGCACGGAGTTGCCGAAGCGTTCCTTGCCGAAAGCCCGCTCGGAGTTCTTGCGCGCTGCCGAAGTGTTGCGCTTGGCCGGGTTCGACTTCTCGCCCGGCTTGCCGAAGGACGACTTGCCGTGCGGCTTCTCGCCGAAGGACTTGCCGCCGGTGCGGCCAGCGCCACCTGGCTTGCCGTAGGACTTGCCCCCGGATTTGCCGCCGTTGCTGTTGCGGCCGCCTGCTGGCTTGCCGCCGAAGTTCGAATTGCCGCCGCGTTCGCCGCGGCCGGAGGAGGATCCCCTGCTCATGCTTGCCTGTGTCCCTTGCTGTTACGTGTTCGCTGCGCGAGCCCGCCAGTGGCATCGGCTTCACGCGTGGTTGGTCCGGTGTAGCTGCCGGCTGGCAGCTACCTAGTCGTCGTAGGTTGCCGAATCGAGCGATTCGAGATCGGCCACCCCGGGAAGATACGGGGACAGTGCAGGCAACTCATCAAGCGAGCCCAGTCCCAGTCGTTCCAGGAAGTATTCGGTGGTTTGGTACAGCGTCGCTCCGCCATCCCCGACTTCCGGATACTCCGTGATCAAGCCGCGGGTGAGCAGCGTGCGCACCACTGAATCGACGTTGACACCTCGAATCGCCGAAATACGTCCACGCGAGACCGGCTGTCGGTAAGCGATGACAGCCAGGGTTTCTAGGGCGGCCTGCGACAGGCGTGCTGTCTGCCCGTCGAGCACATAACTGGAGACGAAATCGGCGTAATCGGCCCGCGAATAGAAGCGCCACCCGGAGGCGACGCGACGCAGTTCAAATCCGCGCGGGCGATCCTTACCATCATACTCGGAAGCAAGATTCTCCAAAGCGGCGGCAACCCTGGCCGTGGGCACCTCGAAGATTTCGGCCAAACGCGCCGAGGATACGGGGATATCGGCGACCATCAGCACCGCTTCAAGACCCGATTCCAGGCCCCCCGGCAGCCGGTCAATGGGTGCAATCTCACTCATGATTCACCTCACCATCACTCCCCTCGTAGTCGTCTTGCACCGCCTGCGCATCGAAACTCGATTCCTGGATCAGCGAGATCAGCAGCGGCCCGAGCGGATCTTGTTGCGCAAAGCTGATGGCTTTCTGCCTGAACATCTCCAACAATGCCAGAAAACGCACGACCACCACCAGCTGCGCCGGCGCGTCCGCGACCAGTTCGGTGAAGGCCAGCGTGCCGCGGGCTTCGAGCAGGGCGGTGATCGACTCGGCTTCCTCGGCGATCGTGACATTCGCCCCGTGCAGGTGCCCGATCCCGACCTCCGTGGCAGGTTCGGGCTTCGGCGCCAGCGCCTTGGCAGCCATCGCCGCCAGCGCGTCGGGCCCGATGGTGAACACCAGTTCCGGCAGCAGGGCGGCGAACTGCGGTTCCAGCGAGACCTCGCGGGGATGCCGGGCGCCCTCGGCGGTGTAGCGTTCGCCCAGGAATTCGGCGGCCTGTTTGAAAGCCTTGTACTGCAGCAGGCGGGCGAACAGCAGGTCGCGGGCTTCGAGCAGCTCGAAGTCCTCCTCGTCGGCCATTTCGCCGCGCGGCAGCAGCCGGGCAGCCTTCAGATCCAGCAGCGTGGAGGCGACCACGAGGAATTCGGTGGTCTCGTCGAGCACCTTCATCCCGTCGCTGCCGCTTTCTGCGCTGGCAGCCTGCAGTTCGCGCAGGTAGGCGATGAATTCGTCGGTGACCTCGGCCAGTGCGACCTCGGTGATATCCAGCTCGCGCTTGGTGATCAGGTGCAGCAGCACATCGAAGGGCCCGTTGAAGTTCTGCAGGGCAAGGCGAAAACCGCCAGCCGATTCCTGCCCAGCTTCAGCTGGTGTCGTGGATTCGGTGGCGGTTTCCTCGCTGAGCGTGGCGCTCATTACGGGGCACCACCACGCCAAATCAGTTCGCGGGCGAGGTTGCGGTACGCCTCGGCACCCGGGTGGTTGGCCGCGTAGGAAGTTATCGGTTCGGCGGCCACGTTCGCGTCGGCGAACTTGATGGTGCGCTTGATCACGGTTTCGAAGAGCTTGTCGCCGAAGGCCTCATCCAGCCGGGTGATGACCTCGCGGCTGTGCAGGGTGCGCGCGTCGTACATGGTGGCCACCACGCCGTCCAGCTCCAGCACCTGGTTCAGCCGGTCCTTGACCTTGTCGATGGTTTCCATCAGCAGGGCCACCGCACGCAGCGCGAAGAACTCTGCGGTCAGCGGGATGATCACGCCGTGGGCGGCGGTCAGCGCGTTGATGGTCAGCAGGCCCAAAGATGGCTGGCAGTCGATGAGCACCACATCGTAGTCGTCGATGACGTGGCGCAGCGCGCGTTCGAGCACCTGCTCGCGGGCGACCTCGTTGACCAGCTGCACCTCGGCGGCGGACAAATCGATGTTGGCCGGCAGCAGATCGATGTTCTCGACGTCGGTCTTCACAATCGCGTCGGTGATCTTGACCTTGCGGTCCATCAGCACGTTGTAGACGGTGATGTCCATTTCGTGCGGGTTGGTTCCGAAGCCCGCGGACAGCGCGCCCTGCGGGTCGAAATCCACCAGCAGCACCTTGCGGCCGTACTCGGCGAGCGCGGCAGCGAGGTTGATGGTGGAGGTGGTCTTGCCGACGCCGCCCTTCTGGTTCACCATGGCGATCACGCGTGCCGGGCCGTGCGAAGGCAGCGGTGCTGGCACGGGGAAATCTGTCAATGGCTTGCCAGTTGGACCCACCGGACGAGGCTCCTTGAGCATCCCCGCTCCGCGGTGCTTATTTCCCTGTTCCTCGCTCACGATGGGTAAACCACACTTCCCGTTCGATAAACCTGATTCCTCGAGCTGTAAGCTCATTCCAAGGTTATCGGCCGAAGCAAAAGATCTTGGTTTTTTGGGCTCTTTCACGGCGAGCCTTTACCTTGAACCTTAGCTCTAATGTTGTATGCGAGCTGAATGCCAACTGGCATTCACTGAAAGGGAACAATGAAGCTGATTGCCAAGTTCGCCAGCCTGGCCGAAGCCGAGCCGGGCAGTACCCAGGTCAGCGTCGGCGTGCTCTTCCAGGCCCAGCTGGAAGACGGGAAATGCATCGTGCTGCTCGATGACCGTGGCTTCTCCACGAGCGCGCAGTGGCAGCAGGCGAGCCCGGAGGAAATCCGCGACACCGCACTGGCTGTGGTGGGCCCGGATGAGCCGGCGCCGGGGCGGACGCAGGCCGAGGCGCTGCACGATTACTGGGAGTACATCGCCTCCCTGCTTGCCGCCGAGCAGATCCAGGTGCCCGCCAAGGAGCTGGTGAAGCTGGAGCACGAGGTCCGTTTCGGCCCGCGCCTGCAGCCGCTGCTCGCCTCGGGCGGCCGCTGATCCGGCGCCCAGTCCGGTCATTCGCTGGCCATCGCCCAAGGGTTCTTGAACCTGGTACCCGGCAGTGGTCGAATGGATGAACACGCGCTGGTAACTGGCGGCCAAAGGGGCGAGGGCGATGTTCACGGGAATGCTCGGCAATTGCACGGTGTCCGATGCGGCTCGGGCGGAGAACTGGTATGCCCGGGTCTTTGGCAGGGCGCCGGATGCACGGCCCATGGACGGGCTGATCGAATGGCATCTGGCCCCGGGCTTCGGCCTTCAGGTCTTCACGGACCCCGAACGCGCAGGGCACAGCACAGTGGTCCTGGAAGTCGCCGACCTGGATGCCCAGGCCGAACGCCTGCTCGCCTCAGGCATTGAGCACCAGGGCCCGCAGCCCGGCGGCGGGGCACGGATCCTGCAGCTTCAGGACCCCGACGGCAACCGGGTGGTGCTCGCCTCTCCGCTGGTGGGACTTTCGCGCTGAGCCTGGCCCCCGGGTGCCCAGGCCTGCTCCGCCACCCAATCGAAGGACCATGGCAGCAGTTCACCGATCGCGATACTGCGCGCCCCGGCCGGGGTCTGGACAATGACCCGAAGCCGCGGATAGCTGTCGGCCATCACCTGCCGGCACCGACCGCACGGGTTCTTGATTCCGCGACCCTGATTGCCCACCGCGACCACCACCTGCGGATCCACCGCCCCGGCTGCGCGAGCGGCTCCCAGGGCCACCAGCTCCGCGCACGGGCCTCCGGTGAAATGGTAGAAATTCACTCCTGCGTGCATCGTGCCATCGGCAGCAAGCACACCGGCCCCCATGGTGTGCATCCCGTCGCCGCCATCGGGCGCGTCGGTCACCGCCTCGATGGTTCGCCGGGCCAGCTCAACCAGTTGTACTTCGGCTTCTGCCAGTTCACGGCAGTGCAGCTCGCGCGGTGTTGATTTCATGGCTCCAGCCTAGCCGCATGCGTCTCGCAGCCGCGACGCTTGGGCCTGTCTGCCGAAAGCGCCACAACGCAGAAAATCCGCTACCCGAACGTGTCGGATAGCGGATTCCTGGCTAAGGGCCTCGCGGACTAGTGTCCTTCGACGCTGTTCTCGTCGAATGGACGGTTGCCGGCCAGCACTGCCTGGGCCTGGTCCATGTCGATTTCCTTGGTCCACTTGCCGATCAGCAGCGTTGCCACGGCATTGCCGGTGAAGTTGGTCAGCGCGCGGGCCTCGGACATGAACTTGTCGATGCCCACGATCACGCCCATGCCGTCCAGCAGCTCCGGACGGTGCGACTGCAGGCCTGCAGCCAGGGTTGCCAGGCCGGCGCCGGTCACGCCGGCGGCGCCCTTGGAAGCGATGATCATGAAGACCAGCAGGCCGACCTGTTCGCCCAGGCTCATCGGCATGCCCATGGCGGTGGAAACGAACAGGGCAGCCATGGTCAGGTAGATGGCGGTGCCATCGAGGTTGAAGGAGTAGCCGGTCGGCACGGTGATGCCGACAACCGGCTTGGACACGCCAGCGTGCTCCATCTTGGCGATCAGGCGCGGCAGCGCCGACTCGGAGGAAGAGGTGGAGAAGATCAGCAGGTACTCGCGAGCCAGGTACTTCAGCAGCAGGAAGATATTCAGGCCGGTGACCAGGCGCAGCAGGCTGCCCAGGACGACGACGATGAACAATGCGCAGGTGACGTAGAAGGCACCCATGAGGATCGCCATCGAGCCGATGGCGGCCCAGCCGGTGGCACCGACGACTGCGGCGATGGCACCGAACGCGCCGATCGGGGCAGCCCACATGATCATCATCATCAAGCGGAAGACCACGGCCTGGATGTGCTTGATGCCGTTGAGCACCGGTTCGCCACTCTTGCCCATGGACTGCAGCGCGAAGCCGACCAGCAGCGCCAGCACCAGGGTAGGCAGCACGGGGATGTCGCCCGGAATCATGTCCAGCAGGAAGGCCACGGTGGAGTTCTCTTCGCCCTTGGCACCAGACTCATACGGTTCGAGCTGCAGGCCCGAACCCGGGTGGATGATGTTGCCCACGACCAGGCCGATGGCCAGCGCGAAGGTGGACATGGTGATGAAGTACAGCAGCGCCAGGCCGCCGACCTTGCCGACGGTCGCGGCCTTGGCGATGGAACCGACACCCAGCACGATGGTGCAGAAGATGACCGGAGCGATCAGCATCTTGATCAGCGCGACGAATCCGGTGCCCAGCGGCTTGAGCGCCTTGCCGAGATCCGGGGCCAACAGGCCGACCGCTGCGCCGAGCACCACGGCGGCAATCACCATGATGTACAGCCAGTGGGTCTTGTCCTTTTTCTTCGTTCCGGCCTGCGGCGAATTGCCGGCCGGTGTCATCTGGTCTGTGACAGCCATTGCGTGGTCCTACCCTCGTGTGCGTGTGGAACCGGACGGCGCACCCTTGCGCGGCCGGCATTACGTAGAATCGTTCTGTATCCATGGTGCGGCGCAAAGTGATCCGCATCTCCATTGCGTTCATATTGGTCACGCGGTGGCCCTTGCCAGGATCAACCAGCACGAGGAGATGAGGCAGTGACCGATCATTTCACCGACTCGTCGCTGGCCCGGCCCACCGGCAGTGGCACTTCCCCCGCCCCGCTGAGCCGCGATGGCTGGTCCCTGGCGGTAGTCATCTTCGCGGCGCAGATGCTGGTGGTCATCCTCGTCGTCGTGGGCTTGGCCGTCGCCACCTACCAGCACCAGGCGCAGGTGATCCAGGATGACAAGCAGGCCACGGTGGCCACGATATCCATTACCTTGGCCAACGACCCCTTCGTGGCCGATGCGCTGGCCGGCGAGAACCCCACCGAGCTGCTGCAGCCCTACACCAACAAGATCCTGGACCGCGGGCAGGGCGTGGATTTCATCACGATCATGACCCCCGAAGCCGTGCGCGTCACCCACCCCAATCCCGCGCAGCTGGGCAAGCCGTATTCCGGAAGCATCCGCCAGGCGCAGGCTGGCCAGACCTACAACGAGGTGGCGCTGGGAACCCTGGGGCTTTCGGTGCGCACCATCGCCCCGGTGTACCACGATGGCAAGCTGGTGGGCATGGTCGCCACGGGCATCACGCTGGAGAGCTTGGAGTCGATCTACCGCAGCGAGCTGCCGCAGATCCTTGCAGTATCGGCGCTGGCCCTGCTACTGGCCGGCTTCAGCTCATGGTCCTTCTCCCGCTACGTCAACCAGGCCACGCTGGGCTTCGGCCCGCACGGGTTGCGCCGGCTCTACGCCTTCTATTTCTCCGCCCTGCATTCGGTGCGCGAAGGCCTGGTGCTGCTGGACCGGCGGCACCGCATCGTGCTCTATAACCAGGAAGCCTCCCGGTTGCTCGGCTTCCCCGAGGAGGTTCCACCCGGCGGATTGGATCTCGACCAGGTGCAGATCCCCGAAACCCTGCGCACCCTGATGGCTACCGGACGCAGCTGCAAGGACGAGATCCATTTGGGCGCCCGCACGGTGCTGTCCATCTCCCAGGGCCCGGCCCGCCTGGCCAACGCACGCCTGCCCCGGCGCGAAGGGCTGCCCGTGCGCTGGTTCCGCTCCCAGCCCTTGACCGGCCAGGTCATGACGCTGCGCGATCTTACCGAGGTACAGGAGCTGGCCGGCGAGGTGCAATCGCTGAAGACCTTCTCCACCGCCCTGCGAGCGCAGACCCATGAGCACGCCAACCGCCTGCATACCATTGCCACGCTCATCGAGAATGGCCAAAGTGATAAGGCGCTGGCCTTCGCGGTCGATGACCGCCAGCATTCGCAGAAGCTCACCGATGCGATCGTGCATTCCATCGACGACGTCTACCTCTCCAGCCTGCTGGTGGCCAAAGCCGCCCAAGCGAACGAACGCGGCGTGCAGCTGGATATCAACGCGCAGGGGGTGATTCCCAGCGACGCGTTTGCCGCCACCGATATCGTCACGATTGTCGGCAACCTGCTGGATAACGCGCTGGATGCCTCGGCCGGCACCGCGGACGCGACCGTGTGGGTGGAAGTGGCAGCGGCCGATGACGAGCTGATCATCTCCGTCGCCGATTCAGGTCCCGGCATCGAGCCTGAATTCCTCGACCAGCTGCTGCGCTTCGGGGTCAGCACGAAGGCTGGTGGCCAACCGCGCGGCCTTGGCCTGGCGCTCGTGCAGCAGGCTGTGCTCCGGCTAGGTGGCACAATGAATGTTGACAACGACGCCGGTGCAATCTTCACCGTCAGCCTGCCCCTTGAAAACAACGACTAGACCGGGAGGTTTCGAGTGCACGACTCCAATGCAGGAACGCCCGCGCCGGGATCCCCCGCGCACACCTTCAAGGTTCTCGTTGTCGACGACGAACCGGAAACCGCCGCCTCCCACGCGAAATATGTCAACCGCGTGCCCGGATTCGCTACCGGAGCCATTGCCGCAAATGGCCAGCAGGCACTCACGCTGCTGGCCGAGGCCCGCGCCGCGCAGGAACCTTTCGACTTGGTCCTGCTGGATATGACCTTGCCAGACCTGCATGGCATCGACGTCGCCAAGCGCATGCGCGGCCACGGGTTGACCACCGACATCATCGCCATCACCGCGGTACGCGACCTGGCGGTGGTGCGTTCGGCCGTGGCCACCGGGATCACCCAGTACCTGATCAAGCCCTTCACCTTCGCGGCGTTCACCGAGAAATTGGAGAACCACCGGCGTTTCATATCCGAGATCAGCTCCACCGGTCCGGATACCAGCCAGGCAGCACTGGATAATGCGTTCTCCGCACTGCGCACCACCAGTGCCTCGGCGTCATTGCCCAAGGGCCTGATCCCTGAAACACTGGCGCAGATCACCAGCCATCTGCGCAGCAAGCCCGAAACCTGCTTGTCCGCCACCGAGCTCGGCGAAGAGCTAGGCATCTCCCGGGTCACCGCCCGGCGCTACCTGGAGCATCTGGCCGAGACCAAGGCCGTGGTCAAGCAGCCCCGGCACGGCACGAGAGGCCGCCCGGAATATGAATACCGGGCAGCCTCCCATGGCTAGCACTGCCGAGATCTACCCCTCTGGACGAAGCAGCGGCACCAGCTCATCGAGCACGGCCGAGTCCTCGATGGTCGAAGGGACCGAATATTCCTTGCCGTCGGCAATCTGCCTCATGGTCTTGCGCAGGATCTTGCCCGAACGGGTCTTGGGCAGCGCGGCGACGACGGTGACCTCGCGGAAGTCGGCTACCGCACCGATGTGCTGGCGCACCAGTGCGACGATTTCCTTCTTCAGCGCCTCCTCCTCGACGTCCACCCCGGACTTGAGCACCACATAGCCGCTGGCCCGCTGGCCCTTGAGTGCATCGGCCAGCCCGATCACGGCGCATTCGGCCACTGCGGGATGGCTGGCCAGCACCTGTTCCATGGCGCCGGTGGACAGCCGGTGCCCTGACACGTTGATCACGTCATCGGTGCGCCCCATGACGAACAGGTAGCCGTCGTCGTCCAGGTAGCCGGAATCGCCGGTCAGGTAGAACCCGTCGATCTGCGACAGGTAGGTGTCGATGAACCGCTGGTCGTTGCCCCACAGTGTGGTTAGCGCGCCGGGCGGCAAGGGCAGCCGGACCACGATGTTGCCCTCCTGGTTCGCATCGAGCCGCTCGCCCAGCGCGTCGCGGATCTGCACGTCGAAGCCAGGCACCGGGGTGGTGGGCGAACCGGCCTTGGCAGGCAGCTCCTCCAGGCCCAGCGGATTCGAGGCGATCGGCCAGCCGGTTTCGGTCTGCCACCAGTTGTCCACCACCGGAATGCCCAGCAGCTTCGAGGCGAAGTGGTAGGTGTCCGGGTCCAGCCGCTCGCCGGCGACGAACAGCGCGCGCAGGCTGGACAGGTCGTGGCTGGCGATCAGCGCACCTTCCGGATCGGCCTTGCGCACCGCGCGCAAGGCCGTCGGCGCGGTGAACATCGTGGTGACCTTGTGGTCGGCGATGATGCGGCCGAAGACCCCGGCGTCCGGGGTGCCGATGGGCTTGCCCTCGTAGAGCACCGTGGTGGCGCCGGCGATCAGCGGCGCGTAGACGATGTAGGAGTGGCCGACCACCCAGCCCACATCGGAGGCGGTGAACATGGTATCGCCCGGATGCACGTCGTAGATCGCGTTCATGGAGAACTGCAGCGCGGTGGCGTAGCCGCCGGTATCGCGCACCACGCCCTTCGGCGCGCCGGTGGTGCCCGAGGTGTAGAGCACGTAGAGCGGGTGGGTGGATGGCACGGATACCGGCCCGGCCGGCGAAGCGGTCTTCGCCTGCTCCTCCCAGTCCAGCCAATTGATCTGCTGCCCGTTGACCGGTTTGCCCTGGTATTCATCCAGCGAGTGCTCGAAGCCATCGCGGCGGGCGACGATCACGTCCCTGACCGCAGGCTCCGCCAGGCTCAGCGCCTCGGCCACCGCCGGCAGGTATTCGATGCGGCGGCTCGGCTCGATGCCGCCCGAGGCGGTGACGATCGCCACCGGGGCGCAGTCGGTGATGCGTGCCGCCAGTTCCTTGGGCGCGAACCCGCCGAAGACCACCGAATGGATCGCGCCCAGGCGTGCGCAGGCGAGCATCGCGATAGCCGCCTGCGGGATCATCGGCAGGTAGATCAGCACCCGGTCCCCGGTCTTCACGCCCCGTGCGGCCAGCACGCCGGCAAAGATTTCCACTTCGCGCAGCAGTTCGGAGTAGCTGTACTTGGTGACGCTGCCCAGCATGGCCGAATCGTAGATCAGCGCGGTACTGTCCCCGCGACCGGATTCTACGTGGCGGTCCAGCGCATTGACCGAAAGGTTCAGCGTGCCATCCGGGAACCAGCCGTACAGCGGCTTGCGCGAATCGTCCAGCGCCGTCTGCGGTGCCTTGTCCCATCGGATATCCCTGGCGGCTTGCAGCCAGAATGCTGCTGGGTCATTGGTGGCTTGCTCAAAGGCCTGGCGGTATTCCTGCACCATGGTTCTCTCCTCCTGGCCCCGGGCGTCATTACCCGGCACCTGCGTGGTGGTTGAGGTCGTCCTCTTGGCATTAACTGTATGAGTGCGATCACATGATCGCAACTAATTTGTATACAGATTTCGAAAAAATTCCAAATAAATTGGATCCCTCTCCCATATTTTCGCGTTTCATGTATACACTGGAGCCATGAGAGCAAGCGATAAGGTCTACGAGAGTCTCCGCGCCGACATCGTCGAATGGCGGCTGGCTCCAGGTACAGTCCTTGCCGAAGTAGAGCAGTCCGAACGCCTGGGCGTTTCCCGCACTCCGGTGCGCGAGGCCCTGGGGCGATTGGTTGCCGACGGCTTGGCGGTGCAGCAACGCGGACGCGGCGCTGTCGTGTCCGAGGTCAGCGAAGACCACGTAGAAGACCTGTTCGTTCTGCGCGTGGCGCTGGAATGCGCCAGCGCACGCGAAGCTGCCAAGTCGACGCGGCGATCTGCCTTCAACGAGCTGGCTAGCCGCTTTGAAGCAGCCGTCAAGGAAGTTGAACTTCCCGGATCCCGTGAGTCCTACTACCAGCTGGTGCAGCTGCTGGACGAGTCCATCGACGAAGCAGCCGCCAATAAGTACCTGTCCAACGCGCTGCGCACCTTGCGGGTGAACCTGCAACGGGTGCGGCGCTTGGCCAAGGACAATCCCGAAAGGCTCAAGGCTTCCGCTTCCGAGCATGCGGCCATCGCACGAGCGATCGCCAGCGGAAACCCGGAGGTCGCAGCCGCGGCCACCACAGTCCACCTGCACGAATCCTTCACCCACATCATGACCCACGCGGTCGGATCAGAAAGGCAGTTAGCATGATCAACCACCCAGTACGCGTATACCGCTCCGAGGAAAACCTGGCTCGCGAAGACCAGCTGGCGCATAAGATCGCCACCGTTGCCGCCGATCCGGTAGAGGTCACCAGCGAAGTGACCGAAATGATCATCAACCGCATCATCGACAACGCTTCGGTGGCCATCGCGTCGCTGAACCGCGGCCCGATCGTCGCGGCCCGCGCCCAGGCGCTGGCCCACGCCCCATCCACCGGCGGGGCGGGCGCCTCGGTGTTCGGCATTTCCGAGAAGGTCTCCCCCGAGTGGGCCGCCTGGGCCAACGGCGTGGCCGTGCGCGAACTCGACTACCACGACACCTTCCTGGCCGCCGAGTACTCCCACCCTGGCGATAACATTCCGCCGATCCTGGCCGTTGCCCAGCACACCGGCGCATCGGGCAAGGACCTGATCCGCGGCATCGCCACCGGCTACGAAATCCAGGTGGACCTGGTCAAGGCCATCTGCCTGCACAAGCACAAGATCGACCACGTAGCGCACCTGGGCCCATCGGCCGCCGCCGGCATCGGCACCCTGCTCGGACTCGATGTCGAGACCATCTTCCAGGCCGTGGGCCAGGGCCTGCACACCACCACAGCCACCCGCCAGTCGCGCAAGGGCGAAATCTCCACCTGGAAGGCCCACGCCCCGGCCTTCGCCGGCAAGATGGCCGTCGAGGCTGCCGACCGCGCCATGCGCGGCCAGACCTCCCCGGTGCCGATCTACGAAGGCGAAGACGGCGTCATCGCCTGGATGCTCGATGGCAAGGATGCCGCCTACGAGGTGCCGTTGCCAGAGGCCGGCGAAGCCAAGCGCGCCATCCTGGACACCTACACCAAGGAGCACTCGGCCGAGTACCAGGCGCAGGCCTGGATCGACCTGGCCCGCAAGCTGCACGGCGAGCACCCGGAAGCCACCGACCCGAAGAACGTGAAGTCGGTGCTGATCAAGACCAGCCACCACACCCACTACGTCATCGGCTCCGGCGCCAACGACCCGCAGAAGTACGATCCGACCGCTTCGCGCGAGACCTTGGACCACTCGATCCCGTACATCTTCACCGTCGCCCTGCAGGACGGCGCCTGGCACCACGTGGATTCCTACTCGCCGGAGCGCGCCGGCCGTGCCGATACCGTTGAGCTGTGGAACAAGGTCACCACCGAGGAAGACGCCGAGTGGACCCGCCGCTACCACTCGCTGGACATCTCGGAGAAGGCCTTCGGCGGTTCGGTGGAAATCACCCTGAACGACGGCACCGTGATCACCGATCAGATCGCCGTGGCCGACGCGCACCCGCTGGGCGCACGTCCATTCGCCCGCGAGCAGTACATCAACAAGTTCCGCACCCTGGCTAAGGGCCTGGTCGATGAGGCAGAGATCAACCGCTTCATCGCGGCCGCCGAGAACCTGGAAAACCTGGCCGCCGGCGAACTGGACCAGCTGAACATCCAGGCCGCAGCAGGCGTCATCGACACCGCGGCCGCACCGAAGGGCCTGTTCTAAGATGCTGTATTCAACCAAAACTCCAGATGCAAAGCGCGCCGCGCTGCGCGAGATGCTCACCCCGGGTGCTGCCCGCCAGTTCCCCGGAGCCTTCAACCCGCTCTCGGCCAAGCTGATCAGCGAGAAGAACTTCGACGGCGTCTACATCTCCGGTGCGGTGCTGGCCAACGACCTGGGCCTGCCGGATATCGGCCTGACCTCGCTGACCGAGGTCGCCACCCGCGCCGGGCAGATCGCCCGCATGACCGACCTGCCGTCGATCGTGGATGCCGATACAGGTTTCGGCGAGCCGATGAACGTGGCCCGCACCATCCAGGAACTGGAATACGCCGGCCTGGCGGGCTGCCACATCGAGGACCAGTTCAACCCGAAGCGCTGCGGCCACCTGGATGGCAAGAACGTGGTGGATACCGAAACCATGCTCAAGCGCATCGCGGCCGCCGCCGACGCGCGCATCGATGCGAACTTCCTGATCATGGCCCGCACCGACATCCGCGCGGTCGAGGGCCTGGATTCGGCAGTCGATCGCGCCAAGGCGATGGTCGATGCCGGAGCGGACGCGATCTTCCCGGAGGCGATGAAGAACGTCGCCGAGTTCGAGGCGATCTGCAACGCGGTGGACGTGCCGGTGCTGGCCAACATGACCGAGTTCGGCAAGTCGGAATTGTTCAAGCGCCAGGAACTGGCAGATGCCGGCGTCGCGCTGATCATCTACCCGGTCACCCTGCTGCGCAGCGCCATGGGCGCCGCTGAACGCGTACTGGATGCCATCAGCGAAGATGGCACCCAGCAGCGCGAAGTGGATAACATGTTGACTAGGTCACGTTTGTACGAGCTCGTGGACTACGAGGCCTACAACCGCTTCGATACCGGAATCTTCAATTTCCAGGTCCCGACCCTGGACATTGATTCCAACAGCGCGAACCTCTAGGCTCGCAAGCATTTAGCACCATCTGCGCCGGCCGGCACCCGCTGGCCGGCGCAATCCAAAGCATTACTATTCTCCGGCAATGAAGAGGAGCAAGAATGACTGCCACCGAGGAAATCAAGAAGGGCCTGGCAGGCGTCGTCGTTGACTACACCGCCGTCTCCAAGGTCAATCCAGAAACCAACTCGCTGCTCTACCGCGGCTACCCCGTCCAGGACCTGGCCGCGAACAAGTCGTTCGAAGAGGTGGCACTGCTGCTCTGGACCGGCGAGCTGCCAACCCAAAGCGAACTGACCGAGTTCTGCGCTTTCGAGCGGGCCAACCGCGCTCTGGACCCACGCGTCAAGGCAGCCATCGACCTGCTGCCAACCGATTGCCACCCGATGGACGTGGGCCGCACCGCGGTCTCGGTGATCGGCGCCAACCACCCCGAGGCCGAGAACTCCTCCCCCGAGGCTGAGCTGCTCAAGGCCAAGGAACTGTTCGCCGCCTTCCCTGCAGTGGTTGCCTACGACCAGCGCCGCCGCCGCGGCCAGGATGCCGTGGCTCCACGCGAGGATCTGGACTACTCCTCGAACTTCCTGTGGATGGCCTTCGGCGAAGAAGCGGCCCCAGAGGTTGTCGACGCCTTCCGCGTGTCCATGGTGCTCTACGCGGAGCACTCCTTCAACGCTTCGACCTTCACCGCCCGCGTGATCACCTCGACCCTCTCCGACCTGCACTCGGCAGTCACCGGGGCGATCGGTGCACTGAAGGGCCCGCTGCACGGCGGCGCAAACGAAGCAGTCATGCACACCTTCAACGAGATCGGCATCGACAAGGAGGAATCCCGCGAGGATGCCGCCAAGCGTGCCAAGGCCTGGATGGAAGAAGCACTGGCCGCCAAGAAGAAGGTCATGGGCTTCGGCCACCGCGTCTACAAGCACGGCGACTCCCGCGTGCCTACCATGAAGGCCGCACTGGATCGCATGATCGATCACTATGGCCGCCATGAAATGCTGGGCCTGTACGACGGCCTGGAGGCCGCCATGGACGAGGCGAAGGCCATCAAGCCGAACCTCGACTACCCTGCCGGTCCCACGTATCACCTGATGGGCTTCGACACCGAGATGTTCACCCCGATATTCATCGCGGCGCGCATCACCGGTTGGACCAGCCACATCTTCGAGCAGCGCGCAGCCAACGCGCTGATCCGCCCGCTTTCGGCCTACAACGGCGTGGAGCAGCGTTCGCTGTAAGAATTTCGCTTCCTGGCAATGGCCACGGGAATGGCGCAAGCGCGTCAGCCCGTGGCCATTCGCATGCCCAAGATATCCGGAGTTGCCGTCGCAGACCTCTTACCCTATCGTTTAACGATAGAAACATTTCGAAGAACGATAAGGTCCTCGCCATGGGAAAATACATCATTATCGGCCTGAAGGTAGTTCTCGCCGTCATCCTGGCCGGAACGCTCTTTGTGCAGCTGTTCATGATACCGATGATCCTTATCCATGAATCGCCAAGCAACGGCACCGACAAGTTCTTCCAAGCCGCTTTCCTCGGCTATCTGATTCTCGCCGGACTGGTCATTGAAACTTGTGTCTACAGCGTGTGGAAACTGGCTACGAGAGTCAAGCGCGGCACCGTCTTCGATCCCGCGTCGCTGGGCTATGTCACCCCCATCATCGTCGCCTTCGCGGTTGGTGCGCTTGCCACTTTCGCACTCGGCACCATCTTTGCCGCGAGCACCGACATCGCCCCTGGGGTCGTCCTCCTCGTTGGCGGAGCCGGGCTGCTGATGATCGGGATCAGCATCATCGTGCTCGTGCTGCGCCAGCTGCTCGCGCAAGCCGCGATGACCGAGGCACAGGCAGCTGAGCTGCGGACCGAGCTGGGCGGCGTCATCTGATGGGAATCCGCGTAGATATCGACGTGATGCTGGCCCGCCGTAAAATGGCCGTCGGCGAGTTGGCCGAACGCATCGGCATTACCCCGGCCAACCTCGCTGTGCTCAAGAATGGGCGTGCCAAGGCGGTACGCTTCAGCACCCTTGAAGCGCTGTGCCGAGAGCTGGATTGCCAGCCAGGCGACCTGCTGGTCTTTGAACCCGGCGAAGACGGGCAACTGGCCGATAGCTAGTCCCAGTTCTCGAAGCTGATCTCCTGCACCGAAATGTTGTCCCGCGCCAGCACGATTTCAACGGTGAAATTCCCACCGGCTACGAGCTTGGGCAGCCACAACGGGGAATCCTGCCACATCTGCTCGACCGGCAGGGCATCCGGATCTGCCCACAGCGGCTCCAGTTCCTCGGTGGCTTCCGGCTGGCCCGTTGCTTGCCTAGCAATGAAGGTTGCGCATTCCATGTCGGCTGCCGGCTGAGCTGGGAATCGGAAATTGATTTGTGCCGCAAGCTCCAGTTCCTGCGGTGCGAGCACCAGGCCAGTTTCCTCGCGGAATTCCCGGATGGCCGCTTGCACAGCACGCTCTCCGGGCTCGATCTTCCCGCCGGGCAAGACGATATTTCCCTTGCCGAACCCGCGGCGCTTGCGCCCGAGCAGCGCGTGCAGGCGACCGGCGCGTTCCTGCAACAGGGCAACGAGGGCTACCTGCTTGGCACCGGGCATCCGGCGGCCCGCCACTAGTTCACCCTCGGGTGGGCCAACTGGTAGGCCTCGCGCAGCGAATCAACGGTGACCTTGGTGTAGATCTGCGTGGTGGTGACCGATGCATGCCCCAGCAGTTCCTGGACCACCCTGACATCTGCTCCGCCCTCCAGCAAATGCGTGGCGAAGGAATGGCGCAGCGTATGCGGAGAGACCTCGGTAGTTATCCCGGCCCGTTCGGCCGCCTTGGCCAGCAGCAGCCATACCGATTGGCGCGAGAGCCGTCCCCCGCGCTGGTTCAGGAACAATGCCGGGGTGCCCTTTCCCTTGGCGGCCAGCCCGGGACGAGCACGTACCAGATAATCGCTGACCGCACGCTGGGCGTACCTGCCGACCGGAACCACCCGCTCCTTGGATCCCTTGCCGAACAAGCGCACCACGGCATCGTCGGCAAAGTGCAGATCATCGACATCCAAGTCCACGACTTCGGATATGCGTGCGCCGGTGGAGTACAAGAATTCCAGGATCGCCCGGTCCCGCAGTCCGGCAGGGGTTTCGATGCTCACCGATTCGAGGATCCGGGTGACCTGGTCGATGGATATTGCCTTGGGCAGGGATTGGCCGATGGCCGGGGGCTGGATCTCGCGGGCAGGATTCGGCGCGCAGATCCCTTCGAGCTCCCAGTACTTGTGCAGCTGGCGGATGGCTACCGAGTGGCGTGCGACGGAGCGGGTACTCAACGGCTGATGCTCTCCGTCTCCGCGCGAGAGCTCCTGCAAGTAGCCGCTGATGGCTGCCTCGGTAATCTGCTGCGGCTGCGCGATGCCTGCCGCTTGCATCGCATCCGTGTATCGGGTCAGGTCCCTGCGGTAGGACGCCAAGGTGTTCTCGGCCAGCCCGCGCTCGATCGCCAGATGCTGCAGGTAGCGCTTGAGCGGGGTTTCGAACCGGTTGCTCATCGTTCGCGCAGGTACGGGTGCACGTCGAATGGCTCGTTCGCATCGCGCAGGTCGAGGTACTTGTTGGCGCGGGCGGCATGGGCGGCCAGGATGGCGATGGTCGCGGTGGGGTTATGGATCTTTCCTGCCAGCACCGCGGCAACGGCTTCTTCCAGGGGAACCCAGGTGCTGACCATTTCGGCTTCCTCTTCGGTCCGCTGATGGCGATGGTCTGCTGCGACCAGCTTCGCATCGCGTGCCAGGTAGATCCGCACGGCCTCGGCCGACGAGCCCGGGCTCAAGAAGACATCGGTGAGGATCGACCAGTGATCGGCGGTGTGGTCCGCTTCTTCCCACAATTCGCGCTTGGCGGCTTCCAACGGCGGTTCGCCAGCTACGTCGAGCAGGCCGGCCGGGATTTCCCACAGGCGCATGCCGACCGGGTGGCGGTACTGGTTGACCATCAAGATGCGTTCCTCGGCGTCCATGACCAGCACGCTGACCGCACCGGGGTGGTTGATGTAGTCGCGTTCGATCGTCGCCCCTGATTCAGAGAGCTTCACGGTGTCATGGATGACGTCCCAGATGCGGCCCTCGTACACGGTTTCGCGGTTCAGCAATTCACGCGGTGAGAATTCATCGGCTATCGGATGCAGCGGCACGAGGATCGTCCTTCGGTAGAAAAAGCTGGTCGTTACTTTCCAGCTTAAACAGCAACGCGCCGGTCAGTACTGACCGGCGCGCATTGCCTTCAGAGTTTCACCCCTGGCAAGCTGTATTACTTGCGCAGCTCCAGGGCTGCCTCGACCAGACCTGCGAACAGCGGGTGCGGGCGAGTTGGGCGGCTGGAGAGCTCTGGGTGCGCCTGCGTGGAGACGTAGTACGGGTGCACGTCCTTCGGCAGTTCAACGAACTCGACCAGGCTGCCGTCTGGCGAGGTGCCAGCGAAGACCAGACCAGCTTCTTCAAGCTGGGCACGGTATGCGTTGTTGACCTCGTAGCGGTGGCGGTGGCGCTCTGCGACCTCGGTCTTGCCATAGGTTTCAGCAAGAACCGAACCTTCAAGCAGCTTCGCGTCGTACAGGCCCAGTCGCATGGTGCCGCCCAGATCGCCCTTGCCGTCGACGATCTCCAGCTGCTCTTCCATGGTAGCGATGACCGGGGTCGAGGTTTCTGGATCGAATTCGGTGGACGAGGCATCGGTGAGGCCAGCCATGTTGCGGGCGTATTCGATGACCATCGACTGCAGCCCCAGGCACAGGCCCAGGGTTGGCAGCTTGTTTTCGCGAGCGAAGCGCAGTGCGCCCAGCTTGCCTTCCAGGCCGCGGATGCCGAAGCCGCCGGGGACGCAGATTGCTTCTGCGCCTTCAAGCGCCTTGGCAGCCCCTGCCTCGGTAGCGCAGTCGTCAGCCGGCACCCAGCGGATGTTGACCTTCGCGTTGTTGGCGAAACCGCCGGCACGCAGTGCTTCGGTGACCGACAGGTAGGCATCCGGCAGATCGATGTACTTGCCCACCAAAGCGACGGTCAGTTCGGTTGCCGGGTTGTGCACGACTTCGAGCAGTCGATCCCACGACTCCCAGTCCACATCGCGGAACTTCATCTCCAAGGTCTGGACGATGTAAGCGTCCAGGCCCTGGGAGTGGATGACCTTGGGGATGTCGTAGATGCTTGGAGCGTCGGCGCAGTTGATGACTGCTTCGGTGTCCACATCGCAGGTGCGGCCGAGCTTGGCGCGCATCTCCGCAGGGATTGGCCGGTCCGAGCGGATCACCAGTGCGTCTGGCTGGATGCCGATCGAGCGCAAAGCCGCAACGGAGTGCTGGGTAGGCTTGGTCTTCAGTTCATGGCTCGGGCCGATGAACGGAACCAGGGAAACGTGCACGAAGAATGCGTTCTTTCGGCCGATGTCCTGGCGGACCTGGCGCGCCGCCTCGAGGAATGGCTGGGATTCGATATCGCCAACGGTGCCACCGATTTCCGTGATGATCACGTCGGGAGCCGACTTGCCGGCGCCCGGGTCGGTAGCCGCCAAGCGCATGCGGCGCTTGATCTCATCGGTGATGTGCGGGATGACCTGCACGGTATCGCCGAGGTATTCACCGCGGCGTTCGCGTTCCAGGACGGTCGAGTAGACCTGTCCGGTGGTCACGTTGGCGGTACCTGGCAGGTTTTCGTCCAGGAAACGCTCGTAGTGGCCGATGTCCAGGTCGGTTTCGGCGCCATCGTCGGTAACGAAGACTTCACCGTGCTGGAAAGGGTTCATGGTACCTGGATCGACGTTCAGGTACGGGTCGAGCTTCTGCATGGTCACTGAGAGACCACGAGCTCGAAGTAGATGTCCGAGGCTGGATGCCGTCAAACCCTTACCCAGGGAAGAGGCCACACCGCCGGTGACGAAGATATGCTTTGTCGTTTCAGACGACCGAGAATCACGAGTTGAATTACGCTGCACCACGGGATTTCATCCTATCACCATTCCAATATTTCGCATCCTCATAAGACTCTAGTGCACCACCGGCTAATGCCATAGCATCCGCGTAATTCAGGGGTTCACCAAGACTTTTAGGCCTTCGCCAATTTCTTTGAGGTGAGCGATGACACTAGCTTCTGGGCATCCTCGAGCAGCTCCTCGGCATGCGCCTGCGCGGTGCCGGATTCCTCTTGGCCGGCGAGCATGCGCGCAAGCTCCTTGACGCGGGCTTCCTGATCCAGGCTGATGACGTCGCTGGCAGTGTAGCCAGCTCCGGCCTTCAACTTGGCATCTGAATTCTTGATCACACGGATATGCCGATCCGCATAGGCGGCCACCTGGGGCAGGTGGGTCACCACGATGACCTGTACATGCTTGGCCAGCATGGCCAGGCGCTCGCCAATGGCCACCGCTGCCTTGCCGCCCACGCCCTGGTCCACTTCATCGAAGACGAAGGTCGGTACCGGATCGACGGCTGCCAGGACGACTTCTATGGCTAGCATGACGCGGGAGAGCTCGCCGCCGCTGGCCCCCTTGCCCAGCGGCCGCGGCGAAGCGCCAGCATGCGGGGCCAACAGCATGGAGATTGCGTCTTGCCCGAAACCGCCGGGTTCTTCCAATTCGCTCACCTCGATGACGAGCTTGGCATCGGGCATCGCCAGGGCCTTCAGCTCGGCCGAAACCTGCGCGGAGAGCTTCTTGGCTGCCTTGCGGCGCGCATCGGAGAGATCCGAGGCCAGCGAGGAAACCTTGTGCTCCAGGTCGACGACTTCTACTTCCAGTTCCTCGATGCGCGAGTCGTCCCCGCCAAGTTCTTCGAGCCGGGAGCGGGATTCGGCCGCCCAGGCCAGCACCTCATCGATGCTCGGCGCGTACTTGCGCATGAGCTTGTTCAGGTCGGCACGGCGGGCTTCAATCTGCGCCAAGCGCTCCGGGCCTTCTTCATCGAGGTCGGCTACGTAGGAGGAAAGATCGCTGGAGAGCTCAGATGCAAGAATGCCCAATTCAGCTGCCCGCTCTGCGAAAGCCGCCAGCACGGTGTCATCGCCACTGGCCTGGCCCAGCACGCCGCGGGCGGTCTCGGCCAAGGTCGTCACGCCCGGGTTTTCGAAATCTTCGGAGTCGATGATGGCCTGGGCCTGCTGGCAGGCGGTACGCAGGGATTCGATATTGCCCAGCTTCATGGATTGCTCGCGCAGCGACTCGTCCTCGCCGGGCTGCGGATCCAGCGAATCGATCTCGTCCAACGCCAGGCGCAAGTTCTCTGCTTCGCGTACGCGGTTGCGCGAATCGGTTTTCAGGCCAGCCAGCTCCTTGGAAGCCGAACGCCACTGGCGATAGGCGCGCTGGTAGCTGCTGAGCGTGCGCGACAGCGAGCTACCGGCAAAGCGGTCCAACGCGTCACGTTGGGCAACAGGTTCTTTCAGGCGGATCTGGTCCGACTGGCCGTGGACGGCAACCAGATCATGGCCCAGCTCGGCCAGCAACCCGACCGGGGCGCTTCGTCCGCCAATGGTGGCCCGCGAACGACCTTGGGCCGAGAGCGAGCGGGACAGCAGCAGCTCGCTGTTCTCCCCCGCCGGCTCGATGAACGCACCGGCCTGGCCTGCGGCATCGAGCACGTGGTGATCCGGGGGCAGGTGCACTACGGCTTCGGCCAGGGCATGCTTGGCACCGTTGCGCACCGCACCGGCATCGGCCCGGCGTCCAAGCAGCAGGGACAGGGCGGTGATCACCATGGTCTTGCCAGCGCCCGTTTCACCGGTGACTACCGTGAGCCCAGGGCCAAGCGGCAGCGTGGCCTCGGTAATCACTCCGAGGTTGGAGATCTGGATTTCCTGAATCATTGCCTGCTCCCGAATGTCGAGTTCAAGTCGTACCGTGCGTTTTTAGTATATGTGTTCTAATCCTATTTTTCGCAACTATGTTCGAGCGGGTGGAGAATTTTTCGCTGATGCGGGCGGTTAGCCCTGGTCCTCAGGCCGTCCCACCATGGGGATCCCCGGTTCATCGCGGTAGTGCGGATCGACGCTTTGCAGTCCCGGCCCGATCACCGGCAATGCCGTGGTTGCCGGACGGCGGGCCTCTTCCGTTGCCGGACCGCGCCAGCCGGTAATCGGCAGTTCGAATTTGTTGACCAGTCGCTCGGAGAATGGGGTCGTGTTCAGCCGGGCCATGTAGACCGGCCGATCGCTGCGCGTCACTTCCACGCGGGCTCCCGGCGGCAACTCGATGGTGCGCCGGCCATCACACCAGAGCACCGCGCCGGCATCGGTGCGGGTGAGCATTTCCACGGCCATGATCGAATCCGGGGAAATGACCAGGGGCTTGGCGAACAGGGCGTGCGCGGAGATCGGCACCATGATCAGCGCCGCGACATCCGGCCACACCACCGGTCCGCCGGCGGAGAAGGAATAGGCTGTGGAGCCGGTCGGCGTGGCCATTACGACGCCATCGCAGCCGAAGGTGGAGATCGGGCGCCCATCGACCTCGATCACAACCTCGACCATGCGCTCGCGGTTGGCCTTTTCCACGGCCGCTTCGTTCAAGGCCCAGGTCTCGGCAAGGCAGACGTTATCCAGCCACACCTTGACCTCGATGGTCATGCGCTCTTCCACTGTATAGGTCTCATTGACCAGCGCCTGGACTGTGGAGGCCAGTTCGCTGCGTTCAGCTTCGGCGAGGAAACCCACATGCCCGAGGTTCACGCCCACCAGCGGCATCGGGGATTCGCGGACCAGTTCCGCGGCGCGCAGCACCGAGCCGTCGCCGCCGAGCACCACGCCCAAGTCGACGTCTTCGATCTGGCAATCCTCGTCGAGCACCTGCACCGAGGGCACAGCCGCGCCGATCGCTTCGGTCATCGCCAGCTGGTCCTTGCGGCGCATCACCGGGATGGCGCCTGCTTCATTGAGCAGGGCGCAGGTTTCGATGGCCGCGGTGATCGCTTCTTGGCGGCCGGTATGGGTGAAAATCAGGATTCGGCGCAAGGCGGTCGGCCCCTCTCAGCTTCGCGAGGTGCAAAATGACCGTGGTTATCGACCACGGCTAAAACACGTCACTACTAAGAATAGTCAACGTCCTGCCCGAAGAGCGGCACATCGGCAGGCTGTGGATTCCCGCCGGCGGCCAGCCAGAGGAAGAATTCGACGTTGCCGTCCTGTCCCGGCAGGGGGCTGCGGGCCAAGCCGCGCAGTTGCAGGCCCGCAGCGTGCGCGCTGGCCACGACCGCTTCCACGGCGCTGCGGCGCAGCTGCGGATCGGTGACCACGCCGGTACGGTTCAGATGCTCGCGCCCGACCTCGAACTGCGGCTTGACCATCAGCAGCAGCCCGCCGCCGTCCTTGGTGGCCGAGGCCAAAGCGTCGATCACCAGGCGCAGCGAGATAAAGGACAAGTCGGCTACTACGAGGTCGACTGGTCCACCAATATCTTCGGGGAGCAGATAGCGCACGTTCAGCCCTTCGCGGACCGTGACGCGCGGGTTTTCGCGGATCTCATCGACCAGCTGGCCATGGCCTACATCGGCTGCGACCACGGACTTTGCCCCGCGGCGCAGCAGCACGTCGGTGAAACCGCCGGTGGAGGCGCCGGCATCCAGGCAGCGCAGGCCCGCAGGATCGATAGTCGCAAAGACATCTAGTGCGCCGGCGAGCTTGTGCCCGGCACGAGAGACGTACTCCTCGCCTTCGCTGGGCACCAGGGCCAGCTCGTCGGCCGCGGACACCTTCTTGGAGGCCTTGGCGGTTGCCTGCCCGTTCAGCAGCACCCTCCCGGCATCGATCAGCTTGGCAGCTTCGGTGCGCGAGCGCGCCAGCGCTCTGGTGACAAGTTCTTGATCCAGGCGATTCACGCGCCGTGCTCCGTACGGTTCAGTTCGTGCTGCAAGCGGGCAAGCAGCTGCTCATAGATTCCGGCATGCTCGGTAATGTCGTGGTCGGCCAGCGAGGACAGCGCCTGCTCGACTGCCGCCTCATCCAGCCCTCGGGGGCCGGGGCCTGGGACAGGTTCCTGTGGCTGCATGGCTAGCCCCGCACCTTCCGCAGGGCATCCAGCCCGCGTTCGGTGAACCGGATTTCCGGTTCTTCGTGCCGCGACTGGCGCGGGTGGGCCAGCCACCAGGCATGGCAGGCGGCGCGCCAGGCGTTCAGGTCCTGGTCGCTGCCCGTCACTTCGATCGCGCCGTGATCGACCTTGGCGACCGCGTCGCCGACCTGCACGCCGTAGCCGAGCACCTTGATGGTCGGGTAGGGACGGTACAGGTCGGCCAGGGAGTTGATGAGGTAGTTGGGTCGCTGCTCGACCGGAGCGCCCAGCGCTGTGCGCGGGGTGTCGACGCCGGTGAGCACCAGCGCGGTGGAGAATCCTGCACGGAAGCCACCGAGGATGTCGGTGTCCAGGCGGTCGCCGACGACCAGCGGGCGCTGGGAATCCAGCCGGTCGGCGGCCCGTGCGAACAGGTAGGATTCGGGCTTTCCGGCCACCCGCGGTTCCACGCTGGTAGCCAGCTTCACCGCGTTGACCAGCGACCCGTTGCCCGGGGCCAGGCCCTCGGCGCGCGGGATCGTCAGGTCGGTGTTGGTGGCAACCCATGCGGCGCCGTTATTGATCGCATAGCTGGCCTCGGCCAGGTTCGTCCACGAGATGTCCGGGTCGAACCCCTGGATCACCGCTACGGGTTCTTCCTTATGGGTTTCGACGACTTCCAGCCCGCGCACGGCAATGCATTCGCGCAGGTAGGGGGAACCGACCACCAGGACCTTGGATCCCGGATTCAGTTCGCGGGCCAGCATCTCCGCGCCGGCGTCGGCCGAGCCGAAGACCTGCTCGGCGCTGGTCTTCACACCCAGCTGGCGCAGGTGCGCCGCGACCGACATCGGCGAACGCCCGGCATTGTTGGTAATGAACGCCAGTGTGACATTCACTTCCGCGAGGGTGTTCAGCGACTCGACGGCGTCGTCAATGGCGTTCGGGCCAGCATAGACGACGCCATCCAAATCGGAGAGGACAGAATCAAATCCGGAGATCAGCATTCGGTGGTGGTTCCTACTACTTTAGGTATTTGGCTGCTACGCCAAAGCTTACTTCGTCGATTCGTCTTCCACGTCGGCTTCGGCGGCGTCCGTGTCGGATTCGACGACCACGTTCAGGTCATCGTCCTCGTCGATGCCGGTCTGCTCGTCTTCAGCCTCTTCAGCTTCTTCTGCGGTTGCGTCGGCAGCCGCTTCCGAGGACTCGGAAGGTTCGATCAGATCCTTGGCACGCGGGGTTTCCTCTTCCTCGTCCAGCTCCGGAGCCAGGTCCATGATGAAGGATTCGGTTTCGCGTTCGATGCCCAGGGCGTTTTCGGCAACCTCCACCTGTGCATTCCAGCGCTTCGCGTCTTCTGCACGGCCGGCAGCCGAGAGCAGGTCAGCGTAGGCGGTGAACAAGCGCGGGCTGAAGGAGAAGGCACGGTTGAAGTTCAGCTGCTCCAGCGACTCCAGCTCAGCCAGTGCCTTGTCCAGCTTACCCAGGTCGGCGTAGGAGCCAGCAGCAACCATCTGCATTTCGACCTTGACGGCAGTTTCCAGGTTGGCGCATTCCTCGGAGTGCGCCAGCTCGATAGCTTTCTCCGCACGGCCCAGGCCGCGCAGCGAGTCGGCGATCAACGGCAGGTTGTAGTCCGAGCCGGAAATGCGGCGGTGGGTGCGCAGCTCACGCAGCGCGTCGGCGTACTTGCCGGCATGGTAGGCGGCAATGCCAACGGCTTCGCGCACGACGGCGACGCGGCCGCCACGGCGCGATGCCGCCAGGGTGTGCTGGTAAGCCAGTTCCGGGTCCTCTTCCAGCAGGCGGCCAGCCATCACCAGGTGCTTGGCGACCCAGCTTGCCGAACGCTCTTCGAGGTAGCGCAGCTGTGCGCGTGCTACACGGTCCAGCTCCTTGCCAGTAACGTCCTCATCGATGTCCGGGGACTGTTCGCGATCGGAGCGGTTCGAGATGCGCAGATCGCCCGGGTTGTGCGCGCGTGGTGCATTCTCGCGCTTGTCGGCAAAGCGGTCCTCGCGTGCTGGACGATCCCCCTTGGAACGACGGTCATCGGCGCGCTTGAAGTCGCCACCGCGGTTGTCATCACGACGCTCGCCACGGAAACCGCCACGGTCATCGTTGCGCTTGAAATCGCCACGGTTGTCATCACGACGCTCGCCACGGAAACCGCCACGGTCATCGTTGCGCTTGAACCCGCCGCGGTTGTCATCACGCTTGAACCCGCCACCGCGGTTGTCATCACGACGCTCACCACGGAAACCGCCACGGTCATCGTTGCGCTTGAAATCGCCGCGGTTGTCATCACGCTTGAACCCGCCATCGCGGTTGTCATTGCGCTTGAAGCCACCACCGCGGTTGTCATCACGGCGCTCACCACGGAAACCGCCACGGTCATCGTTGCGCTTGAACCCGCCACCGCGGTTGTCATCACGGCGCTCACCACGGAAACCACCACGGTCGTCATTACGCTTGAACCCGCCACCGCGGTTGTCATCACGGCGCTCACCACGGAAACCACCACGATCATCATTACGCTTGAACCCGCCACCGCGGTTGTCATCACGGCGCTCACCACGGAAACCACCACGATCATCATTACGCTTGAACCCGCCACCACGGTTGTCATCACGGCGCTCACCACGGAAACCACCACGATCATCATTACGCTTGAACCCGCCACCACGGTTGTCATCACGGCGCTCACCACGGAAACCACCACGATCATCATTACGCTTGAACCCGCCACCACGGTTGTCATCACGGCGCTCACCACGGAAACCACCACGATCATCATTACGCTTGAACCCGCCACCACGGTTGTCATCACGGCGCTCACCGCGGAATCCACCACGGTTATCGTCGGTGCGCTTGAAATCGCTGCGGTCATCGCGACGCTTGAAACCATCGCGGGAGTTGTTGCGGCTTGAGTTTGAGTTCCGGAAGTCGCCTCGTCCGTTGTCGGAGTTACGGCGGAATTCGTTAGACATCTAATGTCCCCTTCAGCGGCTATCTCAATACCGCAACCTTCGTGATTGCCTTAGCAAATCACTTCACTATTAACTATTCTGCACGCCATAAAGGCATGTACATCTAACTTCAAGTCTACGGGAGCCACGAGACATACCATAGGGAAACAGGTGCAATGTGGCAAGACACTCAGTCACTCCACTTAGGTTTTCTCTTCGGCTCAATGCCGGCCTGATCCGTTGCGGGCGGGCCGCGGCAGCGGCCAGCGGCCGAACCCCTTTAAACACGAACAGGCCAGACGTTGCGCTTGGCCACCCGCACCACCAGCACGGGTTAAACAGGTGAGGCTCCAACCATCACTGGTTAGAGCCTCAAACCCACTTAGGTTAAGTCCGGCGGTGACCTACTCTCCCACACCCTCACGAGTGCAGTACCATCGGCGCAATGGGCCTTAGCTTCCGGGTTCGGTATGGGACCGGGCGTTTCCCCCACGCTATGACCGCCGTAACAATCACGAAGCACACAAACCAAATATTTCCTGGTCAGTGTTTTCCGGTGCTACAAAGTCTTGTAACTCATCCGTATTTATTGGTTAGAGGTTGTTGTCTCGTAACCGCATAGTGAACGCGAACAGCATTGAAAAATATCAGTTCAATCATTGTTTTATTGTGTGTTGTAAGCCATCGGCCTATTAGTACAGGTCAGCTGCACAAGTCTTCAGTCCTTGCTTCCACATCCTGCCTATCAACCCAGTGGTCTAGCTGGGGGCCTCTCACACACAAAGGTGCATGGAAATCTCATCTCGAAGCAGGCTTCCCGCTTAGATGCTTTCAGCGGTTATCCCTTCCAAACGTAGCTAATCAGCGATGCACTTGGCAGTACAACTGACACACCAGAGGTTCGTCCGTCCCGGTCCTCTCGTACTAAGGACAGCCCTTCTCAAATTTCCAACGCGCGCAGCGGATAGGGACCGAACTGTCTCACGACGTTCTAAACCCAGCTCGCGTACCGCTTTAATGGGCGAACAGCCCAACCCTTGGGACCTACTCCAGCCCCAGGATGCGACGAGCCGACATCGAGGTGCCAAACCATGCCGTCGATATGGACTCTTGGGCAAGATCAGCCTGTTATCCCCGAGGTACCTTTTATCCGTTGAGCGACGGCCCTTCCACGAGGTGCCGCCGGATCACTAGTCCCGACTTTCGTCCCTGCTCGAGCTGTCACTCTCACAGTCAAGCTCCCTTGTGCACTTACACTCGACACCTGATTGCCAACCAGGCTGAGGGAACCTTTGGGCGCCTCCGTTACATTTTAGGAGGCAACCGCCCCAGTTAAACTACCCATCAGGCACTGTCCCTGAACCAGATCATGGTCCGAAGTTAGGTGACCGGTACAGCCAGAGTGGTATTTCAACGATGACTCCACCTGAACTAGCGTCCAAGCTTCACAGTCTCCCACCTATCCTACACAAGCTGCACCGAACACCAATACCAAACTATAGTAAAGGTCTCGGGGTCTTTCCGTCCTGCTGCGCGTAACGAGCATCTTTACTCGTACTGCAATTTCGCCGAGTTCATGGTTGAGACAGCGGGGAAGTCGTTACTCCATTCGTGCAGGTCGGAACTTACCCGACAAGGAATTTCGCTACCTTAGGATGGTTATAGTTACCACCGCCGTTTACTGGGGCTTAAATTCTCAGCTTCGCCACAAGGGCTAACCAGTCCTCTTAACCTTCCAGCACCGGGCAGGAGTCAGTCCGTATACATCGTCTTGCGACTTCGCACGGACCTGTGTTTTTAGTAAACAGTCGCTTCCCCCTGGTCTCTGCGGCCCACACCCGCATCAGAGAAGCAAGTTCTCATCACGGGGCAGGCCCCCCTTCTTCCGAAGTTACGGGGGCATTTTGCCGAGTTCCTTAACCATGATTCTCTCGATCGCCTTAGTATTCTCTACCTGATCACCTGTGTCGGTTTGGGGTACGGGCGGACTGGGACCTCGCGCCGATGCTTTTCTAGGCAGCATAGGATCACCGAATCACCCCGAAAACGGGGCGCCTATCAGGTCTCAGAAACATGAGCGGCGGATTTGCCAACCGCTCTTCCTACACCCTTGGACCAGGTCAATTCCATTGCCTGGCTCGGCTACCTTCCTGCGTCACACCTGTTAATACGCTGACCTCACTGCATCGGTTCCCACCACATCAACCAACAAGACACCTAAAAGGCATCAACACTGGAATCCGTCATGGTTAGCATCCACAGCTCAGTATGGGCGGTCCTTCGCCGGTACGGGAATATCAACCCGTTGTCCATCGACTACGCCTGTCGGCCTCGCCTTAGGTCCCGACTAACCCAGGGCAGATTAGCTTAACCCTGGAACCCTTGATCATTCGGCGGACGGGTTTCTCACCCGTCATTCGCTACTCATGCCTGCATTCTCACTCGTGTGGCCTCCACCGCTGGTTTCCACCGCGACTTCACCGTCCACACGACGCTCCCCTACCCATCCAAACACCCAATCGAAACCAGGTTAATATTTGAATGACGCAACTTCGGCGGTGTGCTTGAGCCCCGCTACATTATCGGCGCGGAATCACTTGACCAGTGAGCTATTACGCACTCTTTCAAGGGTGGCTGCTTCTAAGCCAACCTCCTGGTTGTCACAGCAACTCCACATCCTTTTCCACTTAGCACACGCTTAGGGGCCTTAGTTGGCGTTCTGGGCTGTTTCCCTCTCGACTATGAAGCTTATCCCCCACAGTCTCACTGCTGCGCTCTCACTTGCCGGCATTCGGAGTTTGGCTAAGGTCAGTAACCTTGTAGGGCCCATCGCCTATCCAGTAGCTCTACCTCCAGCAAGAAACACGCAACGCTGCACCTAAATGCATTTCGGGGAGAACCAGCTATCACGAAGTTTGATTGGCCTTTCACCCCTACCCACAGCTCATCCCCTCCATTTTCAACTGAAGTGGGTTCGGTCCTCCACACGCTCTTACACGCGCTTCAACCTGGCCATGGGTAGATCACTTCGCTTCGGGTCTAGATCACGCCACTCAAACGCCCTATTCAGACTCGCTTTCGCTACGGCTTCCCCACACGGGTTAACCTCGCGACGTAACACTAACTCGCAGGCTCATTCTTCAAAAGGCACGCCATCACCAGGGAACAAGTCCCCAGCTCTAACGGATTGTAAGCGCACGGTTTCAGGTACTATTTCACTCCCCTCCCGGGGTACTTTTCACCATTCCCTCACGGTACTGATTCACTATCGGTCATCAAGTAGTATTCAGGCTTACCAGGTGGTCCTGGCAGATTCACACAAGGTTTCACGGGCCCCGTGCTACTCGGGTATCAACACTAGAACGGCAGACACGCATTACACCTACGGGACTATCACCCTCTCTGGTCCGGCATTCCAACCGATTCACCTATACGCCTGCACCTCATCCCACCAGCAAGATAGCACTGGTACATGTCAACCCCACAACCCCGGTGATGCAACGCCTATCCGCTATCACACACCAACCGGTTTAGCCCCATCCGCGTTCGCTCGCCACTACTAACGGAATCACTGTTGTTTTCTCTTCCTGCGGGTACTGAGATGTTTCACTTCCCCGCGTTCCCTCCACACAGCCTATACATTCAGCTGCAGGTCACACCACATAACATGGTGCGGGGTTCCCCCATTCGGAAATCCTGGTCTCAACGTCCGGTTATCGACTCCACCAGGCTTATCGCAGATTCCCACGTCCTTCATCGGCTCTTGATGCCAAGGCATCCACCGTGCGCCCTTAAAAACTTCAACACAAATCAAAGTCTCAGAATTGAGCAATAAAACAATCTAACAAAATCACGCAGACAAGACTCCAACACCAACCAATCCCAGGAAAAGGACCAGCCAGCTCATCTCATCTGCAAGATGCTCGCGTTCACTATACAGTTCCCAAACAACAACCCCGCACCCCCGCAACAACACCCCAAAACCAACACCAACCAAAGGCCAGCATCAATCCAACAGGACATCCTTGCAGCAAACACAGGACAAACACCGAAACACCAAGAACCCCTCACCCAAGCGAACACCACCAGGACCCTCCCCACAGGAAGAACCCCGGCAACCATTCACCAGGAAAGGAGGCTTGTTGCCTCAAAACCCAACAGCATGCCAAACCATACAAACCACACAACACCCACACACCGCATTCCAGCACCGCAAGAAGAAAACCCCCTGCAATGCGTACTAGCAGATGCCCAAGCACCACGCGGCCACAGCCAATACCCCGCACCAGCATCAGCCAGCACGTTTTCCGGTATTGAGTCCATTGATATTCCACCCATGAGCAACCCACCCGGACAACACTCGTGTCCAGCATGGGCAACCAATAATGGTTAGCTCCTTAGAAAGGAGGTGATCCAGCCGCACCTTCCGGTACGGCTACCTTGTTACGACTTAGTCCCAATCGCCAGTCCCACCTTCGACGACTCCCCCCACACAAGGTGGTTAGGCCATCGGCTTCGGGTGTTACCAACTTTCGTGACTTGACGGGCGGTGTGTACAAGGCCCGGGAACGTATTCACCGCAGCGTTGCTGATCTGCGATTACTAGCGACTCCGACTTCATGGGGTCGAGTTGCAGACCCCAATCCGAACTGAGACCGGCTTTTAGGGATTAGCTCCACCTCACAGTATCGCAACCCATTGTACCGGCCATTGTAGCATGCGTGAAGCCCAAGACATAAGGGGCATGATGATTTGACGTCATCCCCACCTTCCTCCGAGTTGACCCCGGCAGTCTCCCATGAGTCCCCACCACTACGTGCTGGCAACATGGAACGAGGGTTGCGCTCGTTGCGGGACTTAACCCAACATCTCACGACACGAGCTGACGACAACCATGCACCACCTGTGAACCAGCCCCGAAGGGAAACCCCATCTCTGGAGCGGTCTGGCACATGTCAAGCCTTGGTAAGGTTCTTCGCGTTGCATCGAATTAATCCGCATGCTCCGCCGCTTGTGCGGGCCCCCGTCAATTCCTTTGAGTTTTAGCCTTGCGGCCGTACTCCCCAGGCGGGGCACTTAATGCGTTAGCTACGGCGCGGAAAACGTGGAATGTCCCCCACACCTAGTGCCCAACGTTTACGGCATGGACTACCAGGGTATCTAATCCTGTTCGCTCCCCATGCTTTCGCTCCTCAGCGTCAGTAAATGCCCAGAGACCTGCCTTCGCCATCGGTGTTCCTCCTGATATCTGCGCATTTCACCGCTACACCAGGAATTCCAGTCTCCCCTACATCACTCTAGTCTGCCCGTACCCACCGCAGATCCGAGGTTGAGCCTCGGACTTTCACGGCAGACGCGACAAACCGCCTACGAGCTCTTTACGCCCAATAAATCCGGATAACGCTTGCGCCCTACGTATTACCGCGGCTGCTGGCACGTAGTTAGCCGGCGCTTCTTCTGCAGGTACCGTCACTTTCGCTTCTTCCCTACTGAAAGAGGTTTACAACCCGAAGGCCGTCATCCCTCACGCGGCGTCGCTGCATCAGGCTTGCGCCCATTGTGCAATATTCCCCACTGCTGCCTCCCGTAGGAGTCTGGGCCGTGTCTCAGTCCCAGTGTGGCCGGTCACCCTCTCAGGCCGGCTACCCGTCGTCGCCTTGGTGAGCCATTACCTCACCAACAAGCTGATAGGCCGCGAGTCCATCCCCCACCGATAAATCTTTCCACCCCGCACCATGCGGTACGAGGTCATATCCGGTATTAGACCCAGTTTCCCGGGCTTATCCCAGAGTCGGGGGCAGGTTACTCACGTGTTACTCACCCGTTCGCCACTAATCCACCCAGCAAGCTGGGCTTCATCGTTCGACTTGCATGTGTTAAGCACGCCGCCAGCGTTCATCCTGAGCCAGGATCAAACTCTCCATAAAAAATAAAAAGCCACCAGCAACCCCTTGGAAAATAAGGGCGAAGCCGATGAAGTCCTGGCGAATAATAAAACACTCAAGAACACTGCACGGGGGTGCAATGCCTCAAGCAAATGTTATGTATTCACCAAATAAAAATATTCGGTATCAACAAACTTGGCACACTATTGAGTTCTCAAACAACAAACACTCTCGACACCACACCAGCCATCCTCTGATGGCCACTGCTTCGCTCCGGAGCAACTTTTCCAGCTTACCACCGCGATGACCATTGTCAACTCGGTATTTCAGACTGGTTCACCCCGCTGTTTCCGATTCGCCTTTTCAGGCCGTCCTGATCAGCGGCGCGAGATAAAACTTTACACGCATCCGGCCACGACGCAAAATCGGCCGGCAGGCTTTTTTTCCCTTAGTATTTCGAGCTTGACTAGGAATTTTGTTAATTTGGTACAACAAAACCGCCAGAAAAGTGTCTTGGTTCACAAGTTTTCTGGCGGTTTCGTGTAGTGCAGCTGTTCGCGGGCCTTACTTGACCAGTTCAGCCACTGCCATGTTCTTCTTGCCGCGGCGCACGATCGCGTACCGGCCATGCAGGAAGTCCGACTCGGCCAGTTCGGTTTCGATGCCGTCGACCTTGGCGTTGTTCACGTAGGCGCCGCCTTCGGCTACCGTGCGGCGCGCTTCGGACAATGACTTGCTCAGGCCCGATGCCACCAGGACATTCAGGATGCCCAGATCGTCCGCGGCGACCTTTGCCGAAGGCAGCTCGGCGATGACCGATTCCAGGGTAGGAAGATCGATTGCGCCAAGATCGCCATTGCCGAAGACCGCAGCCGAAGCGGCGATCACCTGTTCGGTGGCCTGCACTCCGTGAACCAGGGAAGTGACTTCCCAGGCCAAGGTGCGCTGGGCGACGCGCTTGAACGGGCGCTCGGCAACCTCGGTTTCCAATTCCGCGATCTGTTCGCGGGACAGGAAGGTGAAGACCTTCAGGCGGTCGATCACGTCGGCGTCGGCGGTGTTCAGCCAGAACTGGTAGAAGGTGTACGGGCTGCACATCTCGGCATCCAGCCAGATGGCGTTGCCCTCGGACTTGCCGAACTTCGTGCCGTCGGAATTGGTGATCAGCGGCGTGCCGTAGGCGTGCACCGAGTTGCCCTGGACCTTGCGGATCAGGTCGGTGCCGCTGGTCAGGTTGCCCCACTGGTCCGAGCCGCCGGTCTGCAGGGTGCAGCCGTACTGGCGGTTCAGCTCCAGGAAGTCGTAGCCCTGCAGCACCTGGTAGGAGAACTCGGTGTAGCTGATGCCCTCGTCGGAGTTCAGGCGCGCGGCCACGATCTCCTTCTTGACCATGGTGCCTACGCGGAAGTACTTGCCCACATCGCGCAGGAAGTCCAGGGCCGAGAGCTGCTGGGTCCAGTCCAGGTTGTTGACCAGGCGCACCGCATTCTCGCCTTCGGCGGAGAGGAAGCGGGAAACCTGGGCCTGGAGCTTGGCGACCCATTCGGTCACGGTTTCCTTGGTGTTCAAGGTGCGCTCGGCGGTCTGCCGCGGGTCGCCGATCAGGCCGGTGGAACCGCCCACCAGGGCCAGCGGCTTGTGGCCGGCCAGCTGCAGGCGTCGCATGTTCAGCAGCTGCACCAGGTTGCCCAGGTGCAGGGACGGCGCGGTGGGATCGAATCCGCAATAGTAGGTCACAGATTCTTCGGACAGGGCTCGTTCCAGCTCGGCTTCGTCGGTGGACACGTGCACCAGGCCGCGCCACTTCAATTCCTGCCAGACGTTCTCGAAAGATGCGTCGTTGCTCTGTCCCGCAATCACGGGATTCTGCTTCGTATCAGACATGCTCACTGTGACCATTTTCTGTCTTCGTTCTGCCCCGAGTGCACGCATTTGCCTGCGTGCACCTGTGATCGCGCCGGGAGTCGGGGTTGCGTTCCCGGCACACAGGTTCAAGGTTATCGCCTGCCGGCGGGCTCGTGCCACTTGCCCGGCCCACCCCTTGGTCACATCTGCAACCGCGCGGGCCGCTAGGCTTCCATGCCCTCGGGCAACTCGCGGGCGTGGACCACGTGCAGCCGCTGGGTGGTGCGGGTCATCGCCACGTACAAATCGCCGACGCCGCCGTCGACCTCGTCCACCAGCTCGGCAGGTTCAAGGATCAGCACGCCGTCGAATTCCAGGCCCTTGGACTCGCGCGCGGTGATCACCACGATGTCCTGGCTCAACCCGCCCGAGCCGCTGCCGACGCGGTCGCCGTAGACCTGCTCGACCGCCGCGCGGATGCGGGCCAGATCCTGCTGCGGCACGATGATCGCCTGCAGTCCCCCGGCCGAATATTCCAGTTCTTCGCGCAGCGCGGCCAGCACCGCCTCCTGCACTCCGTCGGCCGTGGTGCGGGTCAGCACCGGCGGCCAGTCGCCCTCGCGGACCGCCTGCGGGGTGGTGATGCGCAGGCCGGCGGCCTGGGCAACGCGCACCGCCGCGTCGGCGATCTGCGCGGGGGTGCGGTAGTTCACGGTCAGTTCTTCGAGTTCGAAGCGGTCGCCGAAGAACGGCTCCAGGGCCTGGGACCAGCTGCTGGCGCCCGAGGCGGCCGAGGTCTGCGCAATATCCCCGACGATGGTGAAGGACTTCATCGGGCAGCGGCGAATCAGCAGGCGCCACTGCATCGGCGAGAGCTCCTGCGCCTCGTCGACGACGATATGCCCGTAGGCCCAGGTGCGGTCGGCCACCGCGCGTTCGGCGGCGGTGAGCCGCACGGCAGTTTCCTGGTTCACCCCGGCTACCTGCTCCGCGGTGACCACGCCGTCGATGCCGGCGTTTTCCAGCATCGTGTGCATATTGCGCAGGGCGGCCTTGGCGTTCTCCACATCGGCCTCGTACTGGGCGGTGCGGGCGCCTTCCAGCGGGTCGGCGAAGTCGCCGAGCAGCCCGGCGGCCTCGTCCAGCAGCGGCACATCGGCCTCGGTGAACGGCGAGCCGGCCCTGCGGTACAGGGCGTCACGTTCGTGCTCGGAAAGGTGCGGCGCCGCGGCGGCCAGCAGGTGCGGGGTGGCGAAAAGCTCGGCCACCAGCTGCTGCGGGGTCATCGGCATCCAGCACAGGTTCAGCGCCACGCGCACATCGTGCGATTCGCGCACTTCCTGCGGCAGGTAGGAGCGATCGGTGGTCGAGGACTGCCCGGCCGATTCCTCCAGCTTGCGGCGCAGCTGCTCGGCCAGGTCGCCCACCAGCACCTTGACGAAGGTTTCGCGGGCCTCGTTGTAGGGCTTGCGGGTGTGGCGGGCGCGTTCGCGTGCGTTCTTGACCATCTTCGGGGTCAGCGTCAGGCGCGTGCCCTCCACCACCAGGGTCCGGTTTTCCGGGATCAGCCGCTGGCGGTTGCGCACCGCGTTGGCGATGACCTTGGCCATGGACAGCTGGCCCTTGAGCCGGGCGACGGTGCGGTTGGTTTCCGGCACGGCGTGGATGCCGTGGTAGAGATCGCCCACCGAGGACATGACCACGCCGGTCTCCCCCAGCGAGGGCAGCACGCGCTCGATGTAGCGCATGAAGGAGTTGGAGGGGCCGACGATCAGCACGCCGGCGTTCTTCAGCCGTTCGCGGTATTCGTAGAGCAGGAAGGCCGCGCGGTGCAGGGCGACGGCGGTCTTGCCGGTGCCCGGGCCGCCCTGGACCACCACTGCCCCGGGCAGCTGGGCGCGGATGATCGCATCCTGCTCGGCCTGGATGGTGCCGACGATGTCGCCCATGCGGCCGGTGCGCTTTTCGCGCAGCGCCGCCATCAGCGCGCCTTCGCCGTGGTGCGTGTGGCCTTCGTCCAGCCAGGTCTCGTCGAGCACGTCGTCCTCGATGCCTGCCACGGAGCGGCCCTTGAGCATCAGGTGGCGGCGGCGGCGCACTCCGCGCGGATTCAGCGCGGTGGCCTGGTAGAACGGGGCGGCTTCGCTGGCCCGCCAGTCGATCATCAGCCGGTTCAGGTCCTCGTCGGACAGGCCGATGCGGCCGATGTAGCGCGGCGTGGCCGCGGAATCGGCGTCGCCGGCCTGCTGGCTCTGGCCGTTGGCCGCCATATCCAGGCGGCCGAAGACCAGGCGGTCCTCGACAGCGTCGAGCTGGGCGATCCGGTCCTCGTAGAGGGTGGCGAAGGAGTCGCGTTCGGACATGTTCTGGAAGGTGCCTACGGCCCCCTGGGCCCGAGTGCGTTCAAGCTGCTCCAGCTTTTCGGCGCGCAACTCGTCCAGCCGCGCATACAGGCGGCCCACATACTCGGATTCAGCTAGCAGATCGGCCTCGATGGTGTCGGTCAACCCAGTTTCCCCTCGCGCTCAAGATGTGCCCGTGTGCAGGGCGCAGGGCCCCGCGTGCAACGGTTCCCGCGTAAAAACGCAGGACAGATAATGATACGCGCCTTTTCGCCGGCGCAGGTAATCCCGTGCGCCATTGCCCGCGCGCGGTCCGGGCCCGCCGGAGGGTTGTTCGCCAGCGGCGTGGAACCGTGGCGGATTGTTACCCGCCCACACAGGTTCAGGAATGCACGACCTGCAAGGACACGACCTGCTGCCCCGGCAGCTTGGCGCGGCCGCCCAGGCCGTCGAGTTCCAGCACGACGCCGACGCCGGCGATCCTCGCGCCGGTCTGCTGGAGCAGGCGGACCGCCGACCCGACGGTGCCGCCGGTGGCGAGCACGTCGTCGAGGATCAGCACGCGGGTGCCCGGGGCGATCTCGTCCTTGTGCACCTCCAGGCAGCTGGTGCCGTACTCCAAGGTGTACTCGTCGCGGTAGACCTCGCGCGGCAGCTTGCCTGCCTTGCGGATGGTCAGCATGCCCTTGCCCGAGGCGTAGGCGGCCGCCGCGGCCAGCACGAAACCGCGCGCTTCGAGGCCCGCGACGATGTCGAACTGCCCTTCGAAGGGTGCGATCAGTTCGTCGACCATGCGGCGCAGGCCGACCGGGTCGGCGAAGACCGGGGTGAGGTCCTTGAAGGAGATCCCCGGCTGCGGGTAGTCGGGCACGATCTCGCACAGTCGGTCCAGCAGGTCGCTAATGCTCTCAGAAGTAGTCACGTCTGCCAATTTTAGTCCCTTTGCGTGCAGCTTTTCCCACGCTCGTGCATAATCATGAGCACATTCCGGGTGGCGCCTGCGCCGCGTCGGGGCATTCCGGAAGCTCCCGGCGTGGCCTAGCGGGCCATCAGCCGATCGCTGGGCCAGGGCAGCAGCTGCGGGTCGGCGGCCGAATCGGCGGCCGCGGTCACCTGCACCGGCCCGGCTGCCGGGCGTCCAGCCATCCAGGCGGCCAAATCGAAATCCGTGCCCGAGAGGACCCAGGACTTCGCGCCACCCCCGAGCACGATCGGGGTTTTCCCATGCGGCTGCAGTACCAGGCGCGTTCCTTCCGGGACGCGGGCTTCGAGCGCACGGAACAGGTGCGCGCTGAAGGCCGCCGGCCAGCTGGCGGCCGGGCGGACGAATTCGTCCAGGTCGGTGGCGTGAATCAGCATCTCGCGCCAGGTCGCGTACATCAGGTCCGCGGCCGTGGCGCCCGGGCGGTACCCCACCGGCTGCTCCCAGACGTCTTCGACGCCGGGCAGGACGGCGCGCAACTGGGCCAACCCGTCGGTGGCCAGGGCACGCAGGGATTCGGGACGCATCAGCGCGGTCATGTTGATCGCCTCGATCCGGCCCTCGGCGCCGCCGTCGTACATCGAGGGCAGCTGGTCCGCTCCGGCGTGCTCGAATTGGCGCACGGCGGCCTTCGCGAAGGAGGCCAGGTGCGCGATCAGCTGGGCGGTGCTCCACCCCGGCAGCGAGCTCGGCTTGGTGTACTGCGTGGCCGGAACCTCGCGCAGCTGCACGGTCAGCTCATCCAATGCGGTGGTGACCTGTGCGATCAGTTCGGCCGGAGCCAGGAGTTGTGTCATGAAGCACACTCTAGCGCGAACCTGGGACAAATGCGCAAGGGCAGGAGGCTGTGGTTGAAACGGCAGCGGCCGCCGGGCGGGATGCTTCCCGATCGACGGCCGCTGCCACGTGGACAGTGCTACTTGGCCCAGGCCTTGATCTCGGCCAGCTGGCGTTCGAACTCTTCCAGCTGCGCCGCGACGGCGCTCGGGGCGGTGCCGCCCTGGCCGTTGCGGGCGTTCAGCGAGCCCTCGGTGGAGAGCACCTCGCGCACCGCAGGGGTCAGATACTCGGAGATCCCGGCGTAGTCCTCGTCGGTCAGGTCCCACAGTTCCACGCCGCGCGATTCGGCCAGCTGCACGGCCGCGCCGGACAGCTCGTGGGCGTCGCGGAACGGCACGCCCTGGCGGACCAGCCATTCGGCGATGTCGGTGGCCAGCGCGAAGCCCTGCGGGGCCAGCTCGGCCATGCGCTCGGTATTGAAAGTCAGCGTGCCCATCATGCCGGCCACCGCAGGCAGCAGGATTTCCAGGGTATCCGCGGCGTCGAACACCGGCTCCTTGTCTTCCTGCAGGTCGCGGTTGTACGCCAGCGGCAGCGCCTTGAGCGTGGCCAGCAGGCCGGTCAGATCGCCGATCAGGCGGCCTGCCTTGCCGCGGGCCAGCTCGGCAATGTCCGGGTTCTTCTTCTGCGGCATGATCGAGGAGCCGGTGGAGAAGGAGTCATGCAGCTTCACGAAGCTGAATTCCTTGGTGGCCCAGAGGATGACTTCTTCGCTCACGCGGGACAGGTCCACGCCGATCATGGCCGCGATCCAGGAGAATTCGGCGAACACGTCGCGGGCGGCGGTGCCGTCGATCGAGTTGTGCACGGCGGAGTCGAAACCCAGCTCGGCGGCGACGAAGTTCGGATCCAGGCCCAGGGTCTGGCCGGCCAGCGCACCGGAACCATAGGGCGAAACAGCGGCGCGCTTGTCCCAGTCGATCAGGCGCTGCACGTCGCGCAGCAGCGGCCAGGAGTAGGCCAGCAGCAGGTGCGAGAGCAGGATCGGCTGGGCATGCTGCAGGTGGGTGCGCCCTGGCATCGGCGCATACGGGTGGGCCTTGGCCTGCTGGACCATGGCGTCCAGGGTGTCGATCACGCCGCGGGCGATGATCCGCGCGTGGTCGCGCAGGAACATGCGGCCCAGGGTGGCGATCTGGTCATTGCGCGAACGGCCGGCGCGCAGCTTGCCGCCCAGGGTGGTTCCTGCGCGCTCCAGCAGGCCGCGTTCCAGCGAGCCATGGACGTCCTCGTCGGTGGGCGCGGCAACATAGGCCTCGGAGAGCACGTCTGCTTCCAGCTGGTCCAGCGCGGTGATCATGTCTGCCAGCTCGGCATCGGTGAGCAGGCCAGCGCGATTGAGCACCTTGGCATGGGCACGGGATCCGGCAATGTCGTAGCTGGCCAGGCGCCAGTCGAAGTGGGTGGACTTGCTCAGCGCTGCCATTGCATCCGCTGGGCCGCCGGAGAAGCGACCGCCCCAGAGCGATCCTTCATTTGTTGACGAGGCCATGGCCCGTTCCTTTCTGCCGGTAAAAATTGCACTGCACCCTACTCTAGCAAAGCTTTATGCAATGCAACTCATATTTATGCAACGTTGTGCCAATTCATGCATCGCATGATTTCCGCCGTGGCCTGCGTGGCGATGATCGATGGAGCTCTGGAACACGCAGGAAACCTTAAGTTTTGCCTCTTCCAGTCCTCAGCGCCCGGGCGTATGGTGTGATCATAGAGCCGATACGGAACGATCTTCGGAGGTACCAAATGGAAATCCAGCTGTACCGGGGCGACATCACCACCCTGAAAGTTGATGCCATCGTCAATGCGGCTAATCCTTCACTGCTCGGTGGTGGCGGCGTCGACGGCGCCATCCATGCAGCCGCCGGCCCCAGCCTGCTGGCCGCCTGCCGGGAGATTCGCGCCAACCGCTACCCCGACGGAATCCCCTCGGGCATTGCCGTCATCACCAAGGCCGGGAATCTGCAGGCCAAGTGGGTCGTGCACACCGCAGCTCCGAATCTGGCGCTGATCAAGCCGAACCCGAAGATCCTCGATGACTGCTTCGTGAATTCCCTCTACGTCGCCGCCCGCCATGAGGCCCACTCGATCGCGTTCCCGGCGATTGGCGCAGGAGCCTTCGGATGGGATCCCGAACAGGTTGCCGACATCGCCCATGCAGCCATCAGCCGGTGGGTCGAGACCAACAAGCACATTTCACCGATCCACAAGATCATTCTGGTGGCCCATACCGACGAGGTCCAGGCAGCTTTCGAGCGCGCATTCTCGCTTCACGCCGTGGAGGAGCTTGCCGCCTGATCCGGCCCGATCGGCATCAACGCACGAAAACTGCCGCGCACTTGGTACCGAGTGCGCGGCAGTTTTGCGATCTCGAGCAGCTAGGTCCGGGCGAAATAGGCGTTGCGTTGCGGCAGCTGCAGCGGATCGAGGTGCTTGGGCAGGATGATGTGGGGCAGTCCCCTGACCTTGACCACTTTCAGGTAGCCGCTGTGGACCATGGTGTGGTGCGCTGCGCACAGCGGGCAGCAGTCCTGGAGCCGGGTCCGGCCTCCCTTGGCCCAAGGCTTGAAGTGGTGGAATTCGAGCAGGGCCGGGTCCTGCGTGCAGCCAGGGACCAGGCAACCGCCGTCCCGGTCGCGGGCGGCAAGCTTCATCCAGCGCGGGAAGTACCTGGCGTCGCGGCCGATGTCCATGACCATCCCGTCAGCGTCGTAGATCGGGCTGAGCACTTTCGCTTCGCACAGCATGGTGCGCAGCTGCGGCGCGGAGATTTTCACGCCGTGGGCGCTGATGCCGGTGAGCGATGCGAGATCCTGGAGATCCTCCAGGTGCGCGTGCACCACGATTTCAGGGATGATGCGTTGGCCGTTGCTTTCCCTGCCGGTATTGCGCAGGATGGCGTTCAGCGCGTTGAGCCGGCGCTCGGGCACCGAGCAGGTTTCCGGCAGGCCCGGTAGCGGCTCCTGCGGGTTCGGCCTATCCGGCGGGTCCGGATCCGGATGGGCATCATCTGGCGGGGTTCCATCGGGTGGATCGTCGAGCCCAACTCCCGCCCAGTCCGGGGCCGGCTGGCCGCTGTGCCAGAGCCCGTCACCCGCGGGGTCTTGGCCGGTCGCGCCATTCTGCGTCGGCTGGTCGCCGGGTTCGGGCGCGTCGGGGGCTTCTGCTCCGTTGCGGGCGGTGGGCTGCCCGCCGGCCGCAGGATTGCCGGTGTCACCAGTTTGCTGGTCTGAGCTGCTGTTGCCGGAGGGTTGGCCGTCTGCCGGGTCATCGCTGGCGGCATCTGCTGCGTCCGCAGCTTGGCGGGCAGCGGCGCCGGCCTTGGTGCGCTTGTTGTCGGCCTGCGTGATCAGCGATTCCCAGAGTTCCGCGTCGATCTCCCGCACGCGCACGATGAATTCATGCACGCCGTTGACTACCTTGCCGCGGAAAAGGCCCAGTTTCGGGGTCTTGCCCTGGGCGTGCGCGTCCTTGTAGTCCTTGATCAAGCCGTTGATGCGCTTTTGGCGGATGCGGATCCGGTCTTCCTTCAGGTGCGCGGCGGCGTGCTCCTCCAGCAAGTTGCCGTCGGCGGCCTTGGCGGTCGCCGCGGTGGGCAGGCCGTCGAAGGTGGTGTCTTGGGGTTCGAACTTGTCCAGCGCACGGGCGGTTTTCAGCACTTCGCGCGGGTCCGGGGCGTTGCGCAGCGCAGGCAGGGCCCAGCCGGCGGACGCGGACGATGCCGCGGTGCTCGTGCCGGCGGTGGCCGAGGCGGCAGCCGGCAGGCCGGGGGCGGGGGCTGCGAAGTGCTCGGCAAGCAGGGTGAAGCGCGGGGCGCAGGCGGCGCCGGAGATGTCCTTGCGGGCGTGGATCAGGTGGGCGTCCTTGACGCGGCGGTCGGCCTCGAAATAGTTCAGGTCCAGCAGCTGCGAGAGCACGGTGGCGGCATCCAGGCAGACGGTGCGGCCGGGCGCGGATTGGGGCGGGGCGCTGAAGTCGGTGGTGCCCGCGCGCAGGTGGTCGAACTCATCGAGGTCCAGGGCGTGGGCTGCGGTGGTTTCCACCAGGCTTGCGGCGATGATGAGGGCGCGGGTGGCGTGCTGGCCGAAGGCTTCGGCGAAGTGGGCGTGGGCCAGGGCAAGGCGCGGATCGGTGCTGCGCGAGGCCTGGGCGCCGAGGTGCTGGAACAGGTTCAGGCACGCGGCCTCTGCACGCAGCAGGCTGGCCGCATCCAGCGGGGTTCCGCTGGCCAGCTGCTCTGCGGTGCTGGCCAATACGGCGGCCAGGCCGGTGGCCGGATCGGCAGGCCCTGCGGTGCCTTGGGTGCCGGCGTGTTCGTGTGGTTCCATGCACCGATCATCCGGCGCTACGGGGGCGGGCATGGCGAAGCCGCCGCGAACTGTGGAGAAGTTCGCGGCGGCTAGGGTGCTGGTGCCTAGCGGGGCTCGGCCAGCTGCAGGAAGCGGGCGGCGACTTCGGCGCCGCCGTCGACCGCGCGGGTGGTGAGCATGATGGTGTCATCCCCCGCGATGCAGCCCAGGATCGAGGGCATCTGCGAGTGGTCGATGGCCAGGGCCAGCAGGTTCGCGGCGCCTGGCGGGGTGCGCAGCACCACGATGTTGCCGCTGGCTTCGGCGGTGACCAGCTGCTCGGCGCAGATCTTCGCCAGGCGCGCGTCGAGCACTTCCTGGGTGATCGCGGTCTGCGGGGAACGGTCCCCGCCCTCCTGGCGCACCGCGTAGATCAGCTGGCCGGAGTTGTCGCGGATGCGCACCGCGCCGATTTCCACCAGGTCGCGCGAGAGCGTGGCCTGGGTGACTTCGAGCCCGTCCTCCTTGAGCAGGCCCAGCAGCTCGGCCTGGGACTTGACGGAGTTGTTTCCCAAGAAGGCGCGGATGCGGGCCTGGCGGGCGGTCTTGGTGCTGGGCTGGGCGGACATCCTAGAGCTCCACCCGGTCGTCGTCGGCCAGGCCGGAAGCGACCATCAGCCAGGTCATGACCGCCTTCTGCGCGTGCACGCGGTTCTCGGCCTCGTCGAACACCACCGACTGCGGGCCGTCGATCACCTCCGCGTCGATCTCGTAGCCGCGGTAGGCCGGCAGGCAGTGCAGCACGATCGCGTCGTCCTTGGCCAGCTTCATCGCCTGCGCGGTCACCGAGTAGCCGGTGAACAGCTTCAGCCGTGCTTCCTTCTCGTCCTCCTGGCCCATGGAGACCCAGGTGTCGGTGACGACCACGTCGGCGTCGGCGAGCGCGGCGGCGGCATCGGTGGTGATCATGACCGATCCCCCGGTGAGTGCCGCGCGTTCTTCAGCCGCGGCGATGATCGATGCGGAGGGCAGGTAGCCTTCGGGACCGGCGATGCGCACGTGCATGCCGGCGGTCACCCCGGCCAGCAGGTAGGAGTTGGCCATGTTGTTCGCCGCGTCGCCCAGGTAGCTCATGGTCAGCCCCTTGGTCTTGCCCTTGTGCTCGCGCACGGTGAGCAGGTCGGCGATCAGCTGGCAGGGGTGGTAGTCGTCGGACAGCGCGTTGATCACCGGCACCGAGGAATTCGCGGCCATTTCCTCCAGGCCCGACTGGGCGAAGGTGCGCCACACGATGGTGGAGACCATGCGCTCGAGCACCTTGGCGGAGTCGGCGATGGACTCCTTGTGGCCCAGCTGCGAATCGGTGGAGTTGATGACCAGCGGGGAGCCGCCCAGTTCGGCGATGCCGGCGTGAAAGGAGACCCGGGTGCGGGTGGAGGTCTTGTCGAAGAAGACCGCGACGGTCTGCGGGCCGGCGTACGGGGCGTAGCCGTACTTGTCGGCCTTCATCGCCGCGGCCAGATCCAGCACCTTGGACTGCTCGTCGGGGGTGAAGTCCAGGTCGGTCAAGAAGTGGCGGGTTGCGCTCATGGGGTGATTCCTTTGCTCGTCTCAGGGGTGGTGGCGAGGTTCATTCCGGCCGCTAGCTGGCCGCGCTGATCAGCTGCGGCAGGGCGGCAATCAGGGTGCCCAGCTGCTCGGTGGTGATCACCAGCGGCGGGGCCAGGCGGATGGTCTGCTCGTCGGTGGCGTTCACGATGAAGCCTGCATCCAGCGCCGCGGCCACCAGCTTCGGCGCGTTCGCGGAAACAAGTTCGAAGGCGGTGAGCAGCCCGGCGCCGCGCACCGCACAAATGCCCTCGATGCCCGCCAGCTGCTCGCGCAGCCACTGGCCGGTGGCGCGCACATGGGCCAGCAGGTTCTGCGCTTCGATGGTGTGGATGACCGCCAGGCCCGCGGCGCAGGCCACCGGGTTCCCGCCAAAGGTGGTGCCGTGGTCGCCCGGGGCCAGCCACTTGGTGTTCTCCTCGCCGAAGACGATCATTGCGCCGATCGGGAATCCGCCGCCCAGGCCCTTGGCCAGCGTCATCACATCCGGGATCACCGGTGCGGAGGCGAAGAACGACCCGGTGCGGCCCATGCCGGTCTGCACCTCGTCGAAGACCAGCAGCGCGCCGGCCTCGCGGGTGATCTGCCGGGCGGCGGCCAGGTACTCGGCAGAAAGCAGCCGTACCCCGGCCTCGCCCTGGATCGGCTCGATGAACACCGCCGAGACGGTCTCGTCCACCGCGGCGCGCAGCGCCTCGATGTTCCCGGCCTCAATCCACTGCACGTTGCCCGGCAACGGGGCGAAGGGGGCGCGGTACTTCTCCTTGTAGGTCAGCGACAGCGCGCCGAGGGTGCGGCCGTGGAAGGCGTGTTCCAGGGCGATCACCTTGGTGCGCGGTGCGTCGGCGGTGCCGGCATTGCGCCGGGTCAGCTTCAGCGCCGCCTCATTGGCTTCGGTGCCGGAGTTGGCGAAGAACACCTTGGAGCCGGCCGGGGCGGCGGAGATCTCCAGCAGCTTCTCGGCCAGCGCGATCTGGCTGGGGCTGGTGAAGAAGTTCGAGACATGGCCCAGGGTGGCCAGCTGGCTGGAGATCACCGAGGCGAGCAGCGGGTGCCCGTGGCCGAGGGTGTTCACCGCGATGCCGCCGAGCAGATCCAGGTACTGGTTGCCGTCGGCATCCCAGACGTGGCAGCCCGATCCGCGCACCAGCACCCGCTGCGGGGTGCCGAAGACGCCCAGCAGGGAGTTGGAGTAGCGGTCGGCCAGGGCGGCCGAAGAGAGCTGGCTCAGCCCGGCCACCTCGGCGGCTGCGCTGCCGGCCAGCGCGGAATCGGTGGTTGGGTCGGCGTGCTCGCTCACTTGGCGTCCTTCTGTGCGGTGTTCGTAGCGGTATTGCTTGCGCTGTTGGCGGCGGGGAGCACCTGGGTGCCCACGCCGGCGGTGGTGAAGATTTCCAGCAGCATCGAGTGCGGCTGGCGGCCATCGACGATGTGGGCCTGGCCCACGCCCTCGTCGACGGCCTTGAGGCAGGCGCCCATTTTCGGGATCATGCCCGATTCCAGGCCGGGCAGCATGGTGCGCAGCTCGTCGTTGGTGATAGAGCTGATCAGCGAGGACTTGTCCGGCCAGGCCGCGTACAGCCCCTCCACGTCGGTGAGGATCACCAGCTTGGCCGCGCCCAGCGCGGTGGCCAGCGCCGCGGCGGCGGTATCCGCGTTGACGTTCAGCACCGCGCCGGTGGGCTCGCCGTCGGCGTCGAACTCCGGGGCGACGGTGGAGATCACCGGGATCATCCCGGCGTCCACCAGCGAGTCGACCTGGTCGGTGCGCACGCGGGTGACCTCGCCGACCAGCCCCAGATCCACCGGCAGACCGTCGACGATGGTGCCGGTGCGCACCGCCTGCAAGGTGGCGCCGTCCTCGCCGGACATGCCCACCGAGTAGGGTCCGTGCGAGTTGATCAGGCCGACCAGGTCGCGCTGCACCTGGCCGGTGAGCACCATGCGCACCACGTCCATGGCTTCGGGGGTGGTCACCCGCAGCCCGCCACGGAATTCCGATTCGATGCCGAGGGTGTCGAGCATCTTGTTGATCTGCGGGCCGCCGCCGTGCACCACGACCGGGTTGATCCCGGCGTGGCGCAGGAACACGATGTCCTCGGCGAAGGCGCGGCGCAGCTCGTCGTTGACCATCGCGTTGCCGCCGTACTTGATGACCATGGTGGTCCCGGCGAAGCGCTGGATCCAGGGCAGCGCCTCGATCAGCGCTTCGGCCTTGGACTGGGCGGTATCCAGGTTGGTGCGGGCGGTGTGGGCCATGTCGGATTTCCCTTGCTTCTGCCTAGCTGGAGTAGGCGGAGTTCTCGTGGACGTAGTCGTGGGTCAGGTCGTTGGTCAGCACGGTCGCTTCCTCGGTGCCGGCGTTCAGGTCGATCTCGATGCGCACATTGCGCTCCTCGAGGCTGACTAGGTTGCGGTCCTCGCCGACGCCGCCGTTCTTGCAGACCATCACGCCGTTAATCGAGACGTTCAGCTCGTCGGGTTCGAAGGCCGCCTTGGTGGTGCCGACCTCGGAGAGCACGCGGCCCCAATTCGGGTCCTTGCCGAAGACGGCGGTCTTGACCAGGTTGGAGCGCGAGACGGCCTTGGAGACTTCCAGCGCGTCGGCCTCGGTGGCGGCGTTGAAGGTGCGGATCGCGATGGTGTGATCGGCCCCTTCGGCATCCTCGATCAGCTTCGCCGCCAGCTCGCAGCAGGCGTCGGTCAGCGCGGCGGTGAAGTCGGCCAGGTCCGGGGTGGTGCCCGAGGCGCCGGAGGCCAGCAGCAGCACGGTGTCGTTGGTGGACATGCAGCCATCGGAATCCGCGCGGTCGAAGCTCATCGCGGTGGCGGCGCGCAGGGCCGCATCGGCCTGCTCGACGGTCAGCTGCGCGTCGGTGGTGAGCACCACGAGCATGGTGGCCAGCGCCGGGGCGAGCATGCCCGCGCCCTTGGCCATGCCGCCGATGACCACCTGGCCGGAGCCCGGGGCCCCGACGATGCGGGAGACCAGCTTCGGCACGGTGTCGGTGGTCATGATGCCCGCGGCCGCCTGATCGGCGGCATTCTGGTCGGTGGCCAAGGCGCTGGCGGCGGCCTGGACACCGGGCAGCAGCTTGTCCATGGGCAGCTGCATGCCGATCAGCCCGGTGGAGGCCACGGCCACGTCGCCGGCGGAGACCGAGAGCAACTGCGCGGCATATTCGGCGGTCCGGTGGGTGTTCGCGAAGCCTTCGGCGCCGGTGCAGGCGTTGGCCCCGCCGGAGTTGAGCACCACCGCGTCGATGCGGCCATCGGCCAGCACCTGCTTGGACCAGTGCACCGGGGCGGCGGCCACGCGGTTGGAGGTGAACACGCCGGCGGCGGTGAACTGCGGGCCGAGGTTTTGCACCACGACCACGTCGTTCTTGCCGGTGGACTTCAGCCCCGCCGGGACGCCGGCGGCCGCGAAGCCTGCCGGGGCGGTGACGCCGGTGCCGGATGCCGAGGGGCGGGTGGGGGTGTAGGCGAGGCTCACGGTGCGACTCCTTGCATGAGCAGTCCGGTGTTTTCTTCGAGTCCCAGCGCGATGTTCATCGACTGGACGGCGGCACCTGCGGTGCCCTTGGTCAGGTTATCCAGCGCTGCGGTGGCGATCACGCGGTTCGCGTGCGTATCGAAGGCCAGCTGCAGCTGGACGTGGTTGGATCCGAGCACCGCGCCGGTGGTCGGCCACTGGCCCTCGGGCAGCAGATGCACGAACAGCTCGTGAGCGTAGGCCTCGGTCCAGGCCTCGCGCAGCTGCGCTGCGGATACGCCCGGCTTCACCTTGGCGGTGGCGGTGGTCAGGATGCCGCGCGGCATCGGGGCCAGGGTCGGGGTGAAGGAGACGGTGACTTCTTCGCCAGCCAGCTTGGAGAAGCCCTGCTCCATTTCCGGGATGTGGCGGTGCGAGCCGCCCACCCCGTAGGTGCTCATCGAGCCCATCGCCTCGCTGCCCAGCAGGTGGGGCTTGAGCGACTTGCCGGCGCCCGAGGTGCCCGAGGCCGAGATGATGACCACGTCGTCGGCTTCCAGCAGCCCGGCGGCGAAGCCGGGGGCCAGGGCCAGCTGCGCGCCGGTCGGATAGCAGCCGGGAACCGCGACGCGCTTGGTGCCGGCGAGCTTTTCGCGCTGCCCGGGCAGCTCGGGCAGCCCGTAGGGCCAGAATCCTGCGTGCTCGGAGCCGTAGAACTTCTCCCAGGCGGCGGCCGATTCCAGCCGGTGGTCGGCGCCGGCGTCGATGACCAGGGTGTTCTCGGGCAGGGCGGCGGCCACGGCGGCCGAGGCGCCATGCGGCAGGGCCAGGAACACCACGTCGTGCCCGGCAAGGTTTTCCACGGTGGTGTCCACCAGGACCCGGTCGGCGAGCGCATGCAGGTGCGGGGCGATCGAGCCGAGGCGTTGCCCGGCCTGCGAATGCGCGGTGATCGCGCCGATCTCTACCTCTGGGTGGGCCGCGAGGATGCGCAGGACCTCGCCGCCGGCGTATCCGCTGGCGCCGGAAACAGCTACTGAAATCGTCATGACCAGATTCTACCGCGAAATATTCACGCACGCTAATAAATATTCATAAAATTCTTCGTCACGCAACCGACATCCACCCGTGCGGCGCCCGCACGGCCGCCCGAAGTCCTACACTGGCCGTAGAGACCGCCCGGCATCGAGCGCATCGAACGCCGGGATCCAAATACGCAGAGTTTCGAGATCTGCAGAGCCAAGGAGCGCCATTCCATGCAGCAGCAAGCCATCGTGGTCAACGAACCATCCGACGCCAGCGGACTGGTGCCGGCAGAAATCCCGGTCCCTGCCCCGGGACCGGGCCAGCTGCTGGTGAAGATCGCCGCCACCGGGGTGAACTTCATCGAAACCTACCAGCGCAGCGGCGTGTACGCGGTGGACTACCCCTTCACCCCGGGCACCGAGTTCTCCGGCGTGGTGGAGCAGATCGGCGACGGCGTGCAGAACTACAAGGTCGGCGACCGGGTGGCCACCGCCTCCGGTTCCCGGGGCTACGCCCAGTACGCGCTGGTGGACGCCAAGCGGGCGGGCAAGGTGCCCGACGCGGTGAACCTGAATATCGCCGCCGCGCTGCCGCTGCAGGGCATGACGGCGCACTACCTGGTGCATTCGAGCTACATGGTGCGCTCCGGCGACGTGGTGCTGACCTATGCCGGCGCCGGCGGCGTGGGCCTGATCCTCACCCAGCTGCTCAAGCTCAAGGGGGCGACGGTGATCACCACCGCCTCCACCCAGGAGAAGAAGGACCTGGCCCGGGCCGCCGGTGCCGACTACGTGGTGGACTACGACCAGGTGGCGGCCACCGTCGAGCAGGTCACCGGCGGGGCGGGAGTGCATGCGGTCTACGACGGCATCGGCAAGGACACCTTCGAGACCTCGCTGGCGGCGCTGCGCCGGCGCGGCACGCTGGTGCTCTTCGGCGGCGCCTCCGGCCAGGTGCCCGACTTCAACCTGCAGCGGCTGAACGCCGGCGGCTCGCTGAGCGTGACCCGGCCGAAGCTCGACGACTTCCTGGCCACCGAGCAGGAGCTGCACTGGCGCTTCGGCGACATCTTCGGCTGGGTCGCCGCCGGCCAGATCGATGTGCGCATCGGTGCCGAGTACCCGCTCACCGAGGCCGCCGCGGCGCACGCCGCGCTGGAATCGCGGGCCACCACCGGCAAGATCATCCTGGTTCCCTAGCGCAGGATCCCCAGCCATGAACGAGCAGCGACCCGGCGGGCACGCCGGCATCGGCCCCGCCACCGACGAGGAGGTGCCGGCGTACCTGCAGGCCCTGGGCATCCCGGGGCTGATTGACCTGCACGTGCACTTCATGCCGGATAACGTGCTGGCCAAGGTCTGGTCCTACTTCGACGGCGAAGCGCAGCGCACCGGGCACCCGTGGCCGATCAGCTACCGGATGCCCGAAGCGCAGCGCGTCACGGCGCTGGAGGAACTGGGCGTGATCGCCTGCGGCACCTTGAATTATGCCCACCGCCCGGACATGGCCGCCTGGCTCAACGAGTACTCGCGGCAGTTCGCGCAGCGCCATCCCAAGGCGATCCGTTCGGGCACCTTCTACCCGGAGCCCGGGGCCACCGAACTGGTGCGCGCCGCGCTGGCCGAGGGGGTGCAGCTGTTCAAGGTGCATGTGCAGGTGGGCGGCTTCACCCCGCTCGATCCGCTGCTCGAAGGAGCCTGGGAGCTGGTCGCCGAGGCCCGGACGCCGGTGGTGATCCATTGCGGGCATGGGCCGCATGCCGGCCGGTTCACCGGGATCGAGCCGATCCGCGAACTGGTGGCACGGCATCCGCAGCTGGTGCTGGTCATCGCCCATGCCGGCTTGCCCGACTACGTGCAGTTCGCGCAGCTGGCCGCAAAGAATCCCAACGTCTACCTGGATACCACCATGGTGGGCACCGGGTTCATGAACCGCATCGCCCCGCTGCCGGCGGAATATCCGGAGCTCGTGGCCGGGCTCTCGCACAAGATCGTGTTCGGCTCCGACTTCCCGAATATCCCCTATTCCTACAGCCACCAGATCCAGGCGCTGGAATCCTGGTCGCTGGGCGCGGGATGGATGCGCGACGTGCTGCACCACACCCCGCGCAGGCTGCTGCAGGCGGTGCGCAACAGTTGAGAGATGCATGACAGTTCAACCATATTCTTGCGGCGGTCCGCCCGCGGCACGCTTTAATGGTTGATGGAACCCCGCGTTCCGCCTCTCCAGGATCCGCTTCGCTTCCGGACCGCTCTCCCCCAGCGGACCGACACGCTCTTTGGTGAAGGGACGGATCCGATCAGCATGGACAACGGACAAACTCCAGCGCCGGATGCACCAATCCACCCACCCCAGTTCCCCTCCGGAGCCCTGGCGCCGCCTGCGTGCACCCTCATGGACATCCTGCAGGCCACTGCAAAGGCCCACCCCGGCGCTCCGGCCAGCGACGACGGGCAGCGCGTGGAAAGCTACGCGGAACTGCTGGACGAGGTCAAGGACAAGGCCCGGCGGCTGCACGAGCAGGTCCTGGGCGCGGTCTTGGAATCGGCGTGCTGGCGCATCGATGAGAATTCGGCATTCCAGGAAATCCAGCCACTGCCTGGTCAGCGGAAACCAGGCCTTGAAGACGCTTTCCTTGGCGCTGAAGATCAGCCGCTCCCAGAAGATATCCGGATAGCGTGCCGATAGGTCTTCGACCATCGGCCGCTCTTCGGGAAGCGAGATGATGTCGAGGATTTCTTCTGGCAACGGGACGTGCAGCTCGGCGTCGATGCCCACGCCACGGATATCATTCGTGGAAGCTACAGCGGCTGCCCGGAAGCCCGCGCAGTGGGTCATGCTCCCGGCAACGCCAGCTGGCCAGATTGGTGCCCGCTTCTCATCCGGGACCAGGGCAGGACCTTCATGGCCCAGTTCTCGAAAGGCTCGGCGAGCGCACACCCGGACGGTGCGGAATTCACGCTGCCTTTCGGGCACCGCATCGGCGATGTACCGTTCTTCTTCGGGATAGTACGGGCCTTCCTCCAGCTCGGTGCGGGTCTCAACGACCCGCACCGGCGGCGGAAACAGGTCCGCGAAGATCTTGCTGGATTTCATCAGAAGCGGGAGGATCCGCCAGCGCCCGAGAAGCTTCCGCCACCGGAGTAGCCGCTGGACACTCCCCCGGAGGAGCTCGCCGCTTCACGCGAGGCAGTTACTGCGCTGACGCCTGAAGAATATCCGTGGTGGTAGCCGCTCACCCGCCAATACATCGAGGCGGGATTCAGGACATCCAGGATGGTGCCGGAACGGCCGTCATAGGCACGGGTTTCGTACCGGGATTTCTTGAGCTCCGACTGCATATCGGCCTTCTCTTCCGCATTCTCCGCGTACACCTCGATTTGCGCTTGGGCGAAGACGTCCAGCTTTTCGGTCAGCTCTGCACGCAATGCGGATAATCCATCGAGTGCCTGGTCCACGGTGATCGATTCTTCGGTCAGCTGCGCCGTCAGCTTGTTGAGCTCTGTGGTTGCTGTTTCCCGGTAGGAAGCCAGAGCGGCAGCGCTGCCCATCAGCTCCGGCTCGACGTCATTGAGCAATTCCCTGATATCGTCCAGGTCTTCTTCCAGCGGCTTGGTCTGCGCATGCCAGGCATCTTGCCATGTGGCCGAACGGGTATAGAGCGCGGCCGCGGCGATGATGGCGTCATCCGTCAGGTCCAAGGACTGGGTTGACTCGCGGAATTCCTTGGCCTGGCGCACGCCGTTGGTGCCCGAACGCTCTTTCTTGCTCTGTTGCTCCAGCGACTGCTGCGCTTCGAAGCAGTCTCGGTATTTGGCCATGAACTTGCTGAAGCGCTGTTCCAGCTCGGCGGCATGCCCTGAAGCGGACGGCAATGTACGGGCCGCCAGTTCGGTTTCTTCCAGATCCATCGTGACGTTGGTCAGGTGCAGGGTGCCTTGGTGCAGTTCTTCGGCGAAGGTTTTCCGCCGTGCCGACCGGGTATGCAGCACGGCTCCGCCGACGCTGGCGGCAACGAGTCCACCGATGCCGGTAGAGATCCACAATGCAGGGTGCTGGTACCAGGGGCGATTCATGATCACGGATGCCTTGTCGGCTACGGCGATGACGCCATCGGTCCAGCGGGACAGGTTGAAATCGTCGTAGCCGGCTTCATGGATGCTCTCCATGGAGCTCTCGGAAACTTTGCGGTCTTCACCGAAGTACGTGCCGATCTGCCCGTCTCCCTCTCCTTCGATGGACAAGGTGATGATGAACAGGCCGTCGGCCCAGTAGTCGCCGTAGTCTTCGGGCTTGCCGGATATCCATTCGGGATGCGTTGACTTGGCGTAGTCGAGAGTTTTGGTGTTGATGTCGTCGGAGTATTCCCCGTTACGGGCGTAGATCGCCACATCGGTCGGCTCATTGAAATCGAGTTCTTCCAAGGCATCACGCAGCCGCTGCTCATTGAGCTTGCCCGTGGAGTCATCGATGGTGACCGATTCCAGGTTCTGCCCTGCAGCGACCTGAACTCCGGTGGCCGCTTGCACAGCAGGCAACGCCCCGGCCAGTCCCAGGGAGAGTATGGCTGCGGCACCGGCTATCCGGATGTTCCAGGTTCGTGGGCTCACGTTGCGTCTCCTTCATGGGGATTCCGGATTATCTCCGGCTGATGGCCTTTCTCCCATCCTAGCGATCTTGGATGCGGCACGGGTCATCACTAAGAAGGCTTTTGGCGCATCGAGCCCGCAATGCGCCGGCACCTGGCACGGCTTCCCCAGAAGTGATGGATTCCTCAATCTGGTACATTGCATGCCTATTCATGCCTAATCAGTAGATGGAACTCTTCCGGGTGCGGGAGGAAAACGTGAACGATTGGTTTCAACCGTGCAACGCTGCCTCGAATTCGGGGATAAAATTGCAGAATGACTAGCATTGACGATTCAGGGGCATCTGTCCTTTCAGAACCAGAGCGCGAGATTCTCACTTGGGACACCTTCGGGGCAGCTTCCCGCGAGCTGGCACAGACCATTGTCGACGATGGCTTCGAGCCAGATATCGTTCTGGCAGTTGCCCGAGGCGGCCTGCTGCTTGCCGGATCCATTTCCTACGCACTGGGTGTCAAGGCCTGCGGTGCACTGAACGTGGAGTTCTACACCGGCATCGGCACCGTCCTGCCGGAACCAGTGGTTCTTCCCCCAATGCTGGATGACGGTCATCTGCGCGACAAGAAGATCCTGATCGTTGACGATGTCTCCGACTCCGGCCGCACTCTTGAGAAGGTTGTCGATCTGGTGTCCGCCTGGGGCGCAGATGTCAAGACCGTCTGCTTGTACACCAAGCCGCGCACCATCATGGTCCCGTCCTACGAATGGCGCCGCACCGACAAGTGGATCACCTTCCCATGGTCGGACTTGCCACCGGTTACCGCTGGCGGAGCCAAGTAAAGTTCTTCAACTTCAGCAGGGAACGACGAGTATTCGTCGTTCCCTGCTGTTATTTTGCCGCTACTGTATTGGGCGCAAGTCAAGGCTGAATCCGGGGCATTCGGGAAAGTCTCCGATGAAGTCGGCTTCCATCCCGAACGACTCGTAAAAGGCGATGGATTCGGGGGTGGCCTGCCAATCCAGAATCATCGGAAACGGACGTCTCCTAGCCCAGTGGAAAACTTCTTCAACGAGCTCCTTGCCGATCCCCGTCCGCCTGCCCGCAGGTTCCACAAATAAATCGTGCATTCGGCCGACGGTGAACGTGGTGCGTAACCCCCGTCCGTAATCCTGCGCCGCCGCATACCCAGTTAGCCCGTAACTGGATCCTGCGACGCAGATGAACCAGTTCGGATCTTTAATCAGCGACTGAAAATTCTCGTCAAAGTCTGCTGCTGCCAGCCCTAGGCCGGGCGTAAACAAACGCGCCAGCCGGTAGATCTCGGCGGCATCTGCATATCGGGCGCGACGTATGCTCCTCGAAGTAGTACTCATGCATTGATCCTAGAAGCATTTTCGGTGCGTCGCGTGCGCACCCATGAATTATCGCGTTTGTTTTCATCTGCTAACAGTGCCTGGCGGAATTCAGCGATTTGGGCCGTGGGATGTTGGCATGCGAATTGGCAGCCTGAGCGTTTTCGATGACTACGCGCGTCGCGTTGCGCGACGAATCGAGGCTACCGCGCTTGAAAAGGAACGTCCCGGCTGGCAAGGAAGCGGAGCCGAGGCTCGCATGCGCCAGCGGCGTGCCACTGACCGGTGGAGCAAGAACCTTCACGGTGATTGGGGAGGCTCGTCCTTGCTCGGCCTCTCGGCATCGATGACTCACGAAGCCGATCCCGACACGTTGTGAATCTATGTTTGGGTCCATCCCATCCACCAGTGGCATTCCATCGGCAGCGCGCAAGTTTCTGCGGCTGAAGAGATCAGTCCTTCGTTGGTGAGACGATTCGTTTCGAGCCTCTACCGCGGAACTGGCGCTGAACTTGGTGCCTTCGAACGGGAATTCGTTGCCCCGCTCGGCTAGCTCGTAGCGACAACTGAAACCGTACTGGAAGTGGGCCATGATTCCTGGACTCCATCGCTCCGAGGAGTCATCGATGGCGATGAGGTTCATCAACGGCGTTCCGGAGCAACTGCGAAAACAAGTGGGACCCATCTAGGGGCTCTACGATGCGCAGGCTCCAAACGGCAATGCAGGTTGGAGCGACTCTGCGGCTTCCACGGAAGAATACGCTCGGGAATTCATGCAGCGGAACTCCCAAGGCTCAGCCGCCATTGCACCCATTGCGCTGGACAAGGGCGGTGCTGTGGCGGCATGGACCTGCCTTGGGGTTGTGCCGGGACCGAGGACATCCGCTCAGGACAGGGGTGAAGCCAGCTAGCCTGGACGCTGCCAAACGGATGGGAACACTTCACCGGGTAAGGACAAACAGCGGCGGCCAGAAGGCATGGATAACTGCGATCAATGAAGAACTCGGCTTTGCCCCGGTCGAGCTCGAAGCTGTCTCCAGAAGAACTTCTCGCCTCTAGACCGCTGGAACACTGCCCTGCGGGCGAGCCGCGAATCGCAGCTCCAGCTGATCCAAGTACATGCGAGGCAGGACCGCGGTCATAAGTGCGCCGCTCGGCAATTCCGCCCCGATCGCATAGATGTACGGGTCGGTGTCGATCTCAGCACCAGCGGTTCTACTATCCTCAATCTGGACCTCTGCCTGGCCGTTGACCGTCTTCTCGGTCAAAATCAGCGGCGGTATCACCGACGATTCTTCAGGCAATCCGAGCTCCTTGCGGAATTGGTTGATGAGTACGTAGTTAGCGTGATCGACTAACGCTGCGGCCAAAGTCAAACCTGCTTCCGAGTCGCGCGTCCAAGTAGTTCTCACCGCTTCGAATAATTGCGGATAGTTCGTGCGACGAACGTATTCTGCCAGCCACCGTGGCAGCTTGCCTTGGTGAACGGAACCAGGCACTGCCTCTTCGACTGCACATTGCTCCAGGCCACCCAGGAATTTCGATCGATCAACCTCTGCCTTCCTAAGGGTGTAGCTGACAGACACGCTCATATCGCACAGGCCATGGTCATCGTAGTTGTCTTGAACATTCAGGTATCCCGCATCGCCAACCAGTGGCTGTGCGCTCAGTCCCATCACCGGAACAGGCATGAGCTTGAGTTGTTCCGCACGCGCTATGCCTGGATCCGGCGTGGCCGCGTCAACACGTCCATCCATTCTCATGTCCTAAGCATGATCCACTTTCTAGTTCTTGTACATGGCCGGGACTGCCCGTAGCTCGTTCGGTGCAAGACTAAATTACCCGAATTGTCATTCTCATAGTTTCCAAAGGATCTGGCATGATTGGGTCAAGGCCACAACAGCGAATTCTCCCACCGAAGAAACCATTGAAATATTGAAAATGGCACTAGAACGCCGTGATGAAGTTTTGCCTTTGTGGATCAGGCTGCCAATAGGGAATCTGCCGAAGCTGATCTGCCAAGATTTTTCGGCGTTATTCAATCCCTCTGTGCATCCGTGGTGGATCGGCCGGTCAGACGCTGGTTGCCCGCGTGGCGTGCTCGCCTTGATGAAGAACTGGAAAAAACATAGGGCCACACGCATACAGGGCTCGACCCAATAATTGGAAGAGTTTGCAAGATGTGGAACGCAAGCAAAGGAATTGAATATGCCTCCCAGCCCGACAAATCAAGAATCCGTAGCAGCCGAATATTCGATTGATCCACAGTCCCTGCGCGAAATAGTTACCAATCGGTCAGGTGCGGAAGCAAGAATTAGCCAGCTTGAAGAGCTAGGGACATCAGGCGAAGCAGAACGTGTCGGGTGGCTGAGAATGATTGGGCGACTGGAAGAAGCCGAAGAGCTCGCGTGGACCTGCCTGCATCGAAGCGGCTTTGACAGCCACGATCTCGAAGGCGGCAATCCTCTGCCCTATTCTGGCGTTTCTGCGGCGCTTCGACTGGCGCACGTTCTGCATTGGCAAGGTCGTTTTGACCGAGCGCATGCGCTCTTTGAGTCAGCGCTCGTGTCCATTCAGAATACTGATTGCCCCTCAAATGCCGAGAAACGCGTCGCCTCCACCCTTGAAGCTTTCGCCCTGCAACATCAGGGCAAGCTCTATTTTGATGAGGGCCAGTTTGGACAGGCCTTGGATTGTTTCCGCAGATCCTTGTCCATCAGGCAGTCGATCAACGCCTCTGATGACCAACTCGCGTCATCGCGTCTAGCTATCACCGCAGCTGAATCCCGTCTCCAGGGCTAAACTTGGTTCTCGCGGAACCCTCGGCCTTCTGAAACGAAGCTTGCCCTCCTGCCGAACCGGCATAGGCTGAAGCCATGGGTTCTTCACTGGTGCTAACGCCGATGGCCACGACAGATACGGATTTCGTTGCACGCCTTGCGGCAGATGAGCGCGTCACAGGTTTCATCGGAGACGGCAGCACCTGGAGCCGTGAATACACCGTGCAACGCGTGGAGCACGCCCTGAGCGATCCGGCGATCTCCTGGTTCATCGCGCGCCGCCAGAATTCACCGGTTGGCCTCTTCACCGCTACCGAACGCGGACAGGCCACCGAAATCGGCTATTGGATCGACCCGGAATACTGGGGCCAAGGCTTGGCGAAGGCAGTCGTCGGCGAAGGGCTCTCACAATTGCAGGAATCCGGCCGCAGCGCTTTTATCGCACGGGTGGACGACGCGAATATCGCGTCGCTGAAAGTGCTTGTCCGCTACGGGTTCATCGCCCAGGCGAAGGAAGGACCCGGGCTCATTACGCTGACACTGGCTATGCGCACCGTTCAGATGCCGCCTGCCAGCTAAGGCGTGAACGTTTCCGACGGGCGAAGCGGATCGGGTGCTTCTTCCTCCACCGAAACGCTCGGCGTGGGCGGCTCATCGAGGTGGGTTCCTGCACCGCGCTGGATAAACAGCACCGCCGCCCATCCGGCCGCGATGAGCACGGCAACGGCCAAGATGCCGAGGAAGAACACCAGCAGCACAGCACCGCAAGAACGCAAACCCTTCACTTCCAGCCTCCTGCTGCATCTCGACGCCGTGTCGGTTCATCCCAGTTCAAGTGTAGACCTCAAACATGCCGTCCCTGTGCACGGCCAGAACGCGAAATGCCCTGCTGCTATCCCGAGACCCGGGATAGCAGCAGGGCATGCGGCACATTCAGGGCCTAGCGCTGGGTGGCACCGAACTTCTCGGTAGCCACGGCCACCGCGGCGGCGCGGGCCTCGGACGCCTCATCGGCGGTCAAGGTGCGGTCGGCGGCACGGAAACGCAGGCCGAAGGCCAGAGACTTCTTGCCGTCTTCGATGCCCTGGCCCTGGTACACGTCGAACAGCGCGATGTCTTCGAGCAGTTCACCGGCACCTTCACGCAGCGCGTCGCGCACATCGCCGGCCACGACGTCCTGGTCGACAACCAGTGCCACGTCCTGGGTAGCCAGCGGCTGGGTGGACAGGTGCTGCTGGGCGACCACCACGGCAGGTGCTGCGGCCATCATGGCGGCGGCGTCCAGTTCCATGGCCACGGTCCGTGCCGGCAGGTCCGCATCCTTCAGCAGCGCCGGGTGCAGTTCGCCGGCGTAGCCAACGACCTGACCGGCGACCTTCAGTTCCGCGACGCGGCCCGGGTGGAAGGCCTGGTGGCTGCCCTGGCCAACCTCCAGCTCAACGCCAAGGATATCCGCCGCGCAGTAGGCGGCATCCAGTGCGTCGGCCCAGTCCCAAGCACGCGGGGCGAATCCGGCGGCAGGCGTTGCCTCGCGGCCGGTGAGCACTGCGGCCAGGTGCCATGGCTGGTTCGGGACGCCGTTGAACAGCTCGGCCAGGACCTCATCGCTTGGCTTGGCGCCCAGCGGAGGCAGCACCGAGGAGCCCAGCTGCTCACCTGGCAGGAAGACGAGTCCGCCCTCGTACAACGCCAGATCGCGGAAGCCGCGGCCGATGTTGCGGCGTGCGGTGTCCAGCAGGCCTGGCAGCAGCGAGGTGCGCAGGAAGCGGAATTCCTTGGAGATCGGGTTGGCCAGCGCAATGGACTTCACCTCGGTCCCCGCCTGCGCGGCACCGAAGGTGCTGTTCTGCGCTTCAGAAACGAACGGGTAGTTCAAGACCTCGGTCAGCCCTGCATCCGCCAATCCCTGCAGCAGGCGGCGGCGCTGGGACTGGGTGCGGGTCAGGCCGCGGCCCGGAGGTGCCACCGGCAGGGTTGCCGGGATCTTGTCGTAGCCGACGACTCGGGCTACCTCCTCGACCAGGTCTTCCTTGATGGCCAAATCCGGGCGCCAGCTTGGCGCGGTGACGGCGAAGCCCTCGGCGTTCTGCTCGACGCTTGCGCCGATGCCTTCCAACGCGGTAATGGTCTGCTCGTCGGTGTAGTCCACGCCGACCAGTGCGCCAGCGAAACCGGCCGGCAGCTGGATCGTGGTGTCGGCAGGAATCTGGCCCGCATCGGTGACCTTGGCGGTCTCGGTGCCGCCGGCCAGCTCCACCAGCAGGTCCACTGCGCGCTGCGCGGCGATCTGCATGACGCGCGGGTCCACGCCGCGCTCGAAGCGCTTGGAAGCTTCGGACGGCAGCTTGTGGCGGCGGCGCGAACGGCCGATGGACACGGCATCGAAGTGGGCGGCTTCGATCAGCACGCGGCTGGTCGAATCCGAGACCTCGGTGGCCGCGCCGCCCATGACGCCGGCAATGCCAATGGCGCCGGACTCGTCGGTGATCAGCAGATCCTCGACGGACAGCTCGCGTTCCTTGTCGTCCAGGGTGGTGAGCTTCTCCCCTGCGGCGGCACGGCGCACGGTGATGGCACCGGTCAGCTTGTCAGCGTCGTAGAAGTGCAGCGGCGCGCCGAGTTCCAGCATCACGTAGTTGGAAATGTCGACCACCAGCGAGATCGAGCGCATGCCGGCCAGCTGCAGGCGCGATGCCATCCAGCGCGGGCTCGGACGGCTCGGGTCGATGCCGGTGACCTCGCGGGTCACGAAGCGGGTGCAGCCAGGCACGCCGTAGATCGGCGCCTCATCGGCCAGCACGACCTCATGGCCGGCTTCTGCCGCGTCGGAGACGACCACCTTCGAAGCCGGATCGGTGAAGGAGGTGCCGGTGGCCAGCGCGTACTCGCGGGCTACGCCGCGGATCGAGAAGCAGTAGCCGCGGTCCGGGGTCACGTTGATCTCCGCCGCCTGGTCATCCAGGCCGAACAGCTCCATGACGTCGGTGCCCAGCTCGGGGTCCAGGCCCAGGCGGGAAAGCACGATGATGCCGTCGTGGTCCTCGCCGATGCCCAGCTCGCGGCTGGAGGCGATCATGCCGGCCGAGGTGTGGCCGTAGGTCTTGCGCGGGGAGATCTTGAAGTCCCCGGGCAGCACGGCACCGGGCAGGGTGACAACAACCTTGTCGCCTTCCACGAAGTTGTGCGCGCCGCACACGATGCCCTGCACGCCGGACGGGTCGATGCCCTTGCCGGCCAGGGTTTGCTCGGCTCCTTCGGGAACCACGCGGACCTGGCACCAGTTGATGGTCTTGCCGTTGGAGGCGACTTCCTTTTCCAGGGACAGCACCTGGCCGACCACGATGGGGCCCGAGAGCTCATCGGAGGGGCGGTGGACTTCTTCTTCCTCCAGGCCGACCTTGACCAGGTCTGCCATGACGTCTTCAGCCGAGGCGTCGGCTGGTACCTGCGCGTACTCGCGCAGCCAAGATAGTGGAATACGCATTGATTAGATCTCCATCCCGAAGTGCTGGCTGAAACGGATGTCGCCCTCGATCATGTCGTGCATGTCGGGGACATCGTTGCGGAACATGAGCGTGCGCTCGATGCCCATGCCGAAGGCGAAGCCGGAATACTCTTCCGGATCAATGCCTGCGGCGCGCAGCACGTTCGGGTTGATCATGCCGCAGCCGCCCCACTCGATCCAGCGCGGACCGCCCTTGGCACCCGGGTGCCAGATGTCCAGCTCGGCCGATGGCTCGGTGAAAGGGAAGTAGGCAGGGCGCAGGCGGATCTGCGCTTCGGCGCCGAACATCTGCCGGGCGAAGTGCTCCAGGGTGCCGCGCAGGTCGGCCATGGTCAGGCCCTTATCCACGGCAAGGCCCTCGAACTGGTGGAAGACCGGGGTGTGGGTGGCGTCCAGCTCATCGGTGCGGAAGGTGCGTCCAGGGCACAGCACGTAGACCGGCACCTCGCGCTCGAGCATCGAGCGGACCTGCACCGGGGAGGTATGGGTGCGCAGCACCAGGTGCGCGTCGGCAGGCTCCACGAAGAAGGTGTCCTGCATTTCGCGGGCCGGGTGATCCGGCTTGAAGTTCAGCGCATCGAAGTTGAACCATTCGGATTCGACTTCCGGGCCCTCGGCGATTTCCCAGCCCATGCCGACGAAGATGTCCGCGACGCGGTCCTGCAGCACCGAGAGCGGGTGGCGGGCGCCGACGCGGCGGCGGCGGGCTGCCGCGGTGACGTCCACGGTTTCCTCGATGAGGATGCGGGCGGCTTCGGCTTCCTCCAGCACCACGGTGCGGGCGGCCAGCGCCTTGTTGACGCGTCCGCGGGCACCGCCCACGAGCTTGCCGGCCACGGCCTTTTCGGACTTGTCCAGCTTGCCGATCTGCCGGTTGGCCAGCGACAGCACCGACTTTTCGCCGGTATGGGCCAAGCGGGCTTCCTTCAGCTCGTTCAGGTCGCCAGCTGCCTCGATGGCTGCCAGGGCGGCGTCGACCGCATGCTGGATGCCTGCTTCATCGGTTGGGTGCGGAACATTGGTCTCCCCGACAGGAGCTTGTTCAGTTGTCTGATCAGACATGGGATCGATCGATCCTTACTCTTATCTTGTACTTACGCGTAGAATTCTCTGCTTCCATTCTATGGCTAAGGGCCCGTGATCGTTTCACCGATGACGGGCCCTTGGCGTGAAGCTTCTTACCTTGGAGCGGGGTTGCCGCTTTCTAGTGAGCTTCCTTGGCGGCCTTGGGTGCGAATGCAGCCACGAAGACCAGGCTCAAGACCAGCAGCGCACCGCCGAACACTGCGGAGTAGAACATGGCGTGGTTGACCTTGCCGGTGGCCTCGTAGGCGGCGGCGCCCTGGATCATGTCGAAGGTGACGGTGTGGTGCTCAACGGTACCCGGGGTGTGCGAGGTGACAGCTCCCGGGAAGGTGACGTGCAGGTTAGCTTCGGTGAAGGAGGAATCCACGGCTGCCTTGTCGCCCGGCATCGAGAAGGTGTATTCCTGCCCGTCGTCACTCAGGTTGATCTCGAAGCCGAAGAGGCTGAATGCGTCGGCCAGCTGGACGTAGGTCATCGGGCTGGTGGTCTCGAAGCGCAGGCCCACGTTCTCGCCATCATCAACGTTGCTGTAGGTCCATTTGTCCCCCAGCTGCTGTTCCATCGCTTCGATGTCGATCTGGCTGTTGAGCACTTCCTCGAAGCTGACGCCGTTGAGCGTCGACTTGTGCAGGGTCAGCTGCATGGCCCCGGCGACCTTGTCCTTGCCCAAGATGTCGACTTCTGCGTTCATGTTGACGCAGCCGGAAAGTGCTATGACGGCGGCGAAGGCCAGAGCGATAACGCTCATAATTCGCTTCACGAAGTGTGCTCCTCAAAAAATATCGGCGATAGGCAATATGCCAGATGTTGGCGTGGTATCAAGCTTACGGGTGTTCAGCGCTGCGCCCCTGCACGTGCCTGGGCCAGGCATGCCGCAACGATCGGCGCATCGGCAGGAATCCATGGGACGATAGCGCCCAGCGAGTCATCGAGCTGGAGCCAGGCCAGCTGGTCATGCCCGTCCAGGGGTGCTGGTTCCCCCTCGGCGATCTGGGCGAACCACATGCGCATGGCGGCCTTCTCGTTCAGCTGCCAGCCTTGCGGATGCGGGCCCGGGATCGGGGCGCCAAGACGCAGCTGCACCCCGAGTTCTTCGCGCAGCTCGCGGTGCACGGCCTCGATTTCGCTCTCCCCCGGTTCGACCTTTCCGCCGGGAAATTCCCAGAGTCCGGCGAGGGCCGCTGGGCGGTTGCGGCGCGCGGCCAATAGCTTGGTGGGCTTCGCTAGGTCATCGACGATGGCCACGGCGACAACTTGCTTGAGTTCAGTGCTCATGGGTATTCAGGATGCTCTTCTGCGCTTAGCGCTGGGCGCGGGCGGAGGCGTACAGGCAGACGGTGGATGCGGTGCCCACGTTCAGGGATTCGGCGACACCGTAGAGCGGCACTGCCACGCGGTAGTCGGCGGCGCCCTTCTCGTGCTCGTCCAGGCCTTGGCCTTCGTTGCCGAACAGCCACAGGGTGGGCGCTTCGAGCACCGGCTGGCCTTCGGGTGTGGCGGTGCCTGGCTGGTGTGCGCGCAGCGCGGCGGCATCCTGCAGGGTATCGAGGTTGTGGGCGGCATAGCCGTCGGCTGCCAGGACCTGGCTTCCGGTGCTCTTCGCGGCGGCGACCAGGTGGTCGAATTCGATGTTGCTCAGCACCGGCAGGTGGAACAGCGAGCCGGCGGTGGAGCGCACGGCCTTCGGGTTGTAGATGTCCACGCTGCCCTTCGTCAGGATCACCGCGTCAGCTCCGGCGGCATCGGCGGCGCGCAGGATGGTGCCGGCGTTGCCCGGATCCTGCACGCGGCAGAGCACGGCGATCAGCTTCGGCTTGGTATCCAGCACCTCGCTCAGCTGCGGCTGGGACATGGCGACGACCGCGAGGATGCCCTGCGGGGTCTGGGTGTCGGCCATGGCGTGCAGCACCTCGCCGGTGACGATGCGGGTTGGCACCTTCGCCTCGTCGAGCAGCTGCGCGAATTCCTCGTGGCTTTCCAGGAACCCGCCGACGGCGTAGACGCCTTGGACCAGGTTGTCGTCCTCCAGATGGGCCTTGAGCGCTTCGCGAACAGCCTGCGGGCCTTCGGCGAGGTATTCGCCGGTGGCTTCGCGGCCCTTGATCTTGGCCAGCCGCGCGATGGCCTTGACCCGTTCAGCGCGTGGATTGGACATCACTTCTGGAGGAAAACTGCTCATGACTCGAGAATACCGGTAGATGCACGCAAAGGACGGGTCCGCGCTATGCGCGGGACCCGCCCTTCGTTGTGATCTGTCCTACCTGAGCCTCAGCTCAAAGGGAGAAGAGATTTACTTCATCTGCTGACGGGATTCTCCGCCAGCTGGTTCGAAGCCTGCAGCCTTGGCAGCTTCGATGGAGTTGAACCAGTACTCTGCTTCAGTCTGCTCGTACCAGGTCGAACCTGGAACGTGGTACTTGTTCGAGCCGGCGTTGCCCTTGATGACGAAGCCCTCAGGAGCGTCTTCGCCTTCAACGGCCTTGATTACGCCTTCACCCTCGACAGCCTTGGCAGCAGCCTTTGGAGCCTTCTCAGCCTTAGGGGCAGCAACCTCAGCAGCAGGCTTTGGTGCGTTGACGTCAGCTGGAAGAGCGTCCTTTGCAACCTTCACCAGGGTGGCGAAAGCGTTCGAGTCCGAAACCGCCAGCTCTGCGAGCATGCGGCGGTCAACCTCGATCTGAGCAGCCTTCAGGCCCTGGATCAGGCGGTTGTAGGTCATGCCGTTGGCGCGGGATGCAGCGTTGATGCGCTGGATCCACAGGCGGCGGAAGTCGCCCTTGCGCTTACGGCGGTCGTTGAAGCTGTAAACGAACGAGTGGAGCAGCTGCTCCTTGGCCTTACGGTACAGGCGCGAACGCTGACCGCGGTAACCCTTTGCGCGTTCCAGAACGACGCGACGCTTCTTGTGGGCGTTTACTGCCCGCTTCACACGTGCCACGTGTGTACTCCTTCAAGTCAGTTCCCCAGTGCCCGCAATGCCGCGGGATGGGTGAAATCTATGGGTGGTGGGGTATTGCTTCCCCGTAGTGCGAAAGGGACAGCTTAGAGGCCCAGCATCCGCTTGATGGTCTTCACATCGGCCTTGGCGACGATCTGGTCAGAAGCCAGGCGACGGGTAACGCGCGAGGACTTGTGCTCCAGGTAGTGGCGACGGTTGGCCTGCTGGCGAGCGAGCTTACCGCTGCCGGTGAGCTTGAAGCGCTTCTTGGCGCCACTGTGAGTCTTGAACTTCGGCATAGCTGCCGTTCTCCTTACGTGCTCCACCCGGTAAGGCACCGGGTGGGGATCATCCGAAGCGGGCCCCGATAAAGGTGACCGCTGTTGTTCTCTTGTAGTTGGATCTTCCCGGAGGAAGTTCCTTCACCGTGAACGGTGACGGGCCCGAAAGCCCAACAGGCTTGGCTAGGCGTCGCCTTCAGCTGCCTGACGTGCCTGCTCCAGCTTGGCGCGGGCGTCATCATCCATGGAAGCTGCGACATTCTGGCCCTCGGTCTCAACCGGAGCGTCGGTGCGGATCTTGCGCTTGGCCGAATTGCGGCCACCCGACTTCTGCTGCTGCTCGCGGCGAGCCTCTGCCTTGTTCTTCAGCGGACCAACAACCATGACCATGTTTCGGCCATCGATGCGCGGGCTGGACTCAATGACCCCAACTTCGGCGACGTCTGCTGCAAACTTTTCAAGCAAGCGGATGCCCATTTCTGGACGCTGCTGCTCACGACCACGGAACTGGATCATGGCCTTGACCTTGTCGCCTGCGCCCAGGAAGCGCAGTGCGTGGCCGACCTTGGTCTCGTAGTCGTGGGTGTCGATCTTCAGGCGGAAGCGGACTTCCTTCAAGACCGTGTTGGTCTGGTTCTTACGAGCTTCGCGAGCCTTGACGGCGGCTTCGTACTTGTACTTGCCGAAATCCATCAATTTGCACACTGGAGGCTTGGCGCTGGGTGCCACCTCGACCAAGTCCAGATCGGACTCGAGAGCAAGACGAAGCGCGTCCTCAATGCGGACGATGCCTACCTGCTCACCATTAGGGCCGACGAGACGTACCTCTGGCACGCGAATGCGCTCGTTAATGCGTGGATCGCTGATGTGTCACTCCTGAAATTCGTAATCCATGACCGCAAACAAAGAAGGCCTCCGTCTGCGATTGCAGGCGAAGGCCAGAAAGAACGACATAGCCGAACACGGGAAAGTTCCCGCGTAAGCGCTAGGGGATCGCATTGCTGCGATCCTGCCGAATTACCCGGAAGCCTGAAACGGCGACAGCGGGTGGGAGTTGGCCTCCACTTGCATGGCTCAATACTAGTACGAATCCCTCGTCCAGGGCTAACTGGAGAACTGCGAGAAGTACCGGCATCGAGTCGGTCTGTGACAAGCTTAGCAGTATGACTAACGAAGACACCAACTCGCACCAGCACTCCGTGGACCAGCAGGTGCGCGATATCGCTGAAGTTGCAGCAGTTGAAATCATCACTACCGCCGCTGTCCACCTGATGAGTGCAGCTGCCGTCAAGTGCGGCCTTGCAGAGGGCGAAGATGCCAATGAGCTGAAGGATCTCGATGAGGCCCGCAAGCTGATCACCGCACTGGCAGGCCTAGTCACCGCCGGTGCGCCGGAGATCGGCTCGCAGCACGCAGCGCCTTTGCGCGACGGCCTGCGCAGCCTCCAGCTCGCCTTCCGCGAAGCTTCGATCATCCCCGATGCACCAGGCAAGGGCCCGGGCGAGAAGTTCACCGGACCGGTCAACTAGGTAATATTGGCTGAATTTTAAGAGATTAACATCATGGACTCGTTTCCTTCGGGAAACGGGTCCATTGTTGTTTGGATCACCGGCTAGGTTGGAAGCATGAAGATGCTCGAACAGCCAGTGCTGGACGCCGGGGCCTACCGCCTGCGTCCCTTCCAGCCCAGCGACATCCCTGCCGTGCGGCAGGCCTCCGCCGACCCGTACATTCCTCGGATCACCACTGTCCCGGCACAAGGGACCGAAGCGGACTACGCGGCATTCATCGAACGCCAGCATCGCCGTGTCGCCGAGGGCAGCGGGTACTCATTTGCCATCGCCGACGCTGCGACAAATGCCGCTGCCGGGCAGATCGGCCTCTGGCTGCGCGATGCCCATCAGGGCCGGGCCAGCATCGGATACTGGATCGCCCCGGGGTTCCGGCGCCGGGGCATTGCCAAGCAGGCATTGACGGCGCTGGCGGCCTGGGGCTTGGAGCATCCGGGCATCGAACGGGTGGAGCTCTACGTGGAGCCCTGGAACGAGGGGTCGTGGCGGACCGCCGAAGCCTGCGGCTTCCAGCGCGAAGGGTTGCTGCGCAGCTGGGAACGGGTGGGCTCCGACCGCAAGGACATGTACATGTACTCGCGGCTCAGGCCAGCGCCTCGCGCCTAGGCGATCGTTTCCAGGCGACGGCGGCGGGCACGGCGCACGCGACGGCGGATCTGCTGGGCGATCAGCGCGATCACTACAACCAGCGCGGCCATCGTGCTGATGCCGATGAAGGCAGGGGCCGGACCGAGGTTGTCGACGAAGATGCCGGTGATTGGAGAGCCCAGCGCGGTACCCGCGGTCATCGCCGAACCGTACCAGCCCATGGCTTCGCCGCGGCGCTTTTCGGCCACCAGGTCGGTGAGCCATTCGGAAGCCGCCGACAGCGTTGGCGCGCAGAGGAAGCCGGGCAGGGCGGAGAACAGCGCCAATGACCAGGTATCCCACGCAAAATACATCGGTATGGTCAGCACTGCCATGCTCAGCAGCAGCACCAGCGGAGAGATGACCCGGGTCATCGACCCGTAGATCAGGCCGCCGATCAGCGAGGCACCGCACCAGAAGAAGAACACCAACCCAAGCTGGTGGCTTTGCGCCGACGCATCCAGTTCGGCCACGATGGCCACCTCGGTGCCGGTGAGCAGCATGCCCGCTCCGGCCGAGGCGATGAAGACCGCCAGGACCGAAGCGCTGACCCAGTTGAAACGGTTCTTGAAGTTGCGTCCGCGCTGCTTGATCCGGGCACGGGCGGATTTCATGCCGGCCGCAATCAGCTCGCCTTCGACTTCGGGCACGCCCATCGGTGCGGCGGCAATAAAGCTGGCTTCCGCGCCCAGGCGTTCTTCGTGCACGTTGGCCCGCGAAGCAATTGCCTTGGGGTCGTCGCTGCGTGTTGGCGGATTCAGGATCATCAGCGCCAAACCGGCCACCGTCGAGGTTACGCCAATTACGCTCAAGCCGATGACGCTGCTGACCTGGGTGGCGACAATGCCGGCACTGGCCGGGCCGACGATGAACACCAGTTCGGTGGCGGTTGCGTCCAGGGCGAAGGCGGTACGGCGCTGCTCACCGGTGGTCATGATGCCCAGGGCGGTACGCACCACGGAGAAGACCGGCAGTGCGAAGAGCCCGCCGATGAAGGCCAAGGGGTAGACCCAAACCAGCGGAACATGGGGCACCGTGCACCAGACGAGGGTTTCGACGATCACCGAGGGGATCATCGCGCGGCGCAGTCCCCAGACATCCACGCGGGCTCCGCGCCAGGGGGCGCCGATGGCGATGCCCAGGGTCATGACTGCCGTGACCAGGCCCGCTGAAACCCAGGATTGGTCGAGGTTGTTCACCAGATGCAGGAGCAGCAGCATGCTCAAGGCAGAGTGCGGCAGGCGGGCAATCATGCCAATCAGCAACAACAGTGAGATCTGCGGCTGGCGCAGGATCTGCCAATAGCTTTTCATGCCCGGAAAGTTCCTTATCTGGTCAAAAGGAGCCCGCCGGTCTAGCTCGGCGCGCTGTGCAAACTGAGTTCGAGGGAATCCACTGCTTCAGCGAATTCGGTGTTCTGGGACAAACGCCCGTGGATTGCGCGAGTTGCCTCGCGTGCGTCGTTCTCGCTCGTTCCAGGAGCAAAGACGAACTGCAGGTTGAGTTCCGGTCCGGAACCTCCGCCAAGGACAACTTGCCCGTCCTTGCTGCGGGAGCCGACTCCCCTGCCCGGGGCAACCTTGACGGTCTGCAACTGGCTGAAGCCTTCGGTTGCATCCTGCACCAGGTTGGCGATCTGCTGATTCTGATAACTCGGAATCCACTCGATCTGCTTAGCCAGGTTCCAGACCCCGGGTCGTCGAAGCACGAAGGTGAAATCGCTTCCGGGATCGAGGACCAGCAGCTGGCATTCCTCGCTGACTGCCGAGAGGGCCGCCCGCGGGGCGTAGACCGCCACCGGCCGAGCTTCCTTGTGCCACGTCTGAAGCCGTTCAACTGTGGTGAAGATCGGCAGGGCCATGCGGCCGTCCGGAGCCTTGATCTTCACCAGCGCCATATCGGCTTCCTTATCAGAGGCGAAGCCGTGTTCAGTCATCGCTTCTTCACCGAGCTCGGCGACCACCGCAACGAAAACGCGCGCCTGTGACAAGGATTGATGCACTTCGCCCTCCCCCGCGGTGCCGGCTCGCAAGGCTGCCAAGGCGGCAACGACATTGGCGTCGGCCTTGCCGTCGTCCTTGTCGAAGTTATGCAGGGGGTTGCCTTCGCCGCTCAGGTCGCGGCCTTCCCAATCCTGGCCGGCAGAGTCGGTTTTTGAACCTGCCTGCGCCAGCGCAGCGACAATATGTCCCGGCAGATGGCGTTTGGGTGCAGATTCAGGTTGCTCGGTGCTCATAGCTCCATGCTATCGGTGGTTTCGAGGTTGTTGGCAGGAAGTTCCAAAACTGCATTCATGAGCTTGGACACCCCGAGCGGGGCATTTCAGATCTCATCCCCTGCCGGCTGTGCGCCATCGCTGCCAGGAGAAGGTATTGCAGGAATCTGGCTTCACAAATGGAAAGGCGATTCAGAAGCAGGGAGCTTCTGAATCGCCTTTCGCGGATGGTGCTTGGTGCCTAGCGGCGGCCTGCCACATCGAGCGCTTCTTGCAAGGTGAACTGGCCTGAGTACAGCGCCTTGCCCATGATGGCGCCTTCGATGCCTTCAGGAACCAGCTCACGCAAGACGCGGAGGTCTTCGAGCGAGGAGATGCCGCCCGAGGCAACAATCGGCTTGCTGGTCTTGGCAGCGATTTCGCGCAGCAGTTCAACGTTTGGACCGCGCAGCGTGCCGTCCTTGGTCACGTCGGTGACAACATAGCGGGCGCATCCGGCGTCTTCCAAGCGAGCTAGGACGTCCCACAGGTCGCCGCCGTCCTTGGTCCAGCCGTGGCCGGACAAGGTGGTTCCGCGCACGTCCATGCCCACGGCGATCTTGTCGCCGTGGCGGGCGATGGCCTGCTTCGTCCATTCCGGGTTTTCCAGTGCGGCGGTACCGAGGTTGACGCGGGTAGCGCCGAATTCCAGTGCACGTTCCAGGGAGGCGTCGTCGCGGATGCCGCCGGAGAGCTCGACCTTGATGTTCAGTTCCTTGGCAATGCGCTGGACGATCTCGACATTGCTTCCGCGGTCGAAGGCTGCGTCCAGGTCGACCAGGTGCAGCCATTCGGCCCCGGCGTTCTGCCAGGAAAGCGCTGCTTCCAGCGGGTCGCCGTATCCGGTCTCGGAACCGGCTTCGCCCTGGACCAGGCGCACTGCCTGGCCGCCGGCGATATCTACCGCAGGCAGGAGTTCGAGGATTGGTTGCTCGCTCATGATGTCCTTAGTGAAGAAGTAAAAAGTGGTTAGTAGGTCAGGGCCCAGGCTGCGATCAGGCTCATGCCTGCAAGCACCCAGAGCGCGATGATCCATGAAATATGGGCCTTCTGGTTCTTCAGCGAAATGGCCCCGCCGATCAGGAAGGCCCCGATAACACCCAAGATGAGGCTCCACATGCCTAGAGTGTCCCCAACCAGTTGCGCAGCAGCTGTGCGCCAGCGTCGCCGGACTTCTCCGGGTGGAACTGGACTGCCGAGAGCGGGCCGTTTTCGACGGCGGCCACGAATGGCGTCCCGTGCGTCGACCAGGTCACCTGCGGCGGGGTCATCGCCGGCTGGGTGACGTCGAATTCCCACTTCTGCACAGCGTAGGAGTGCACGAAGTAGAATCGCTCGTCCTCGATGCCTGCGAAAAGCTTGGATCCTTCCGGCGGGCGCACCGTGTTCCAGCCCATGTGCGGAATGACATCCGACTGGAGGCGTTCAACCTTGCCCGGCCATTCGCCGATGCCTTCGGTTTTCACCCCGTGCTCCACGCCTTCTTCAAAGAAGACCTGGTGGCCCACGCAGATCCCCAAGACGGGCAGGCCACCGGCGATGCGGCGGCCGATCCAGCGCAGGGAACCGGTTGCGGTCAACTGCTCCATGACCGAGGCGTAGGCGCCGACTCCCGGGACTACCAGTCCGTCGGCAGCCACGATCTTCTTCGGGTCTGCGGTCAGTTCCACCTCGGCGCCGGCGGCTTCCAAGGCGCGCACGGCGGAACGGACGTTGCCTGAACCGTAGTCCAGGACAACTACTGTTTTCTTCTCCACTTACAGGGCACCCTTCGTGGATGGGATCTTGTCGCCCATGCGCTCATCGCGCTCTACGGCTGCGCGCAAGGCGCGGGCGAAGGACTTGAATTGCGCTTCGACAATGTGGTGCGGGTCGCGGCCCGAGAGCACCTCGATGTGAGCGCAGATCTGTGCGTGGAAGGTGATGGCTTCGAAGACGTGGCGGGTCATCGAGCCGGTGAAGTGCCCGCCGATCAAGTGGTATTCCTGGCCAGCAGGCTCGCCGGAGTGCACGAGGTATGGCCGGCCCGAGACATCGACGACTGAACGGGACAGCGCCTCGTCCAGCGGAGCGTAGGAGGTGCCGAAGCGGCGGATGCCTGCCTTGTTGCCCAGCGCCACGCGCAGCACTTCGCCGATGGTGATCGCGGTGTCCTCAACGGTGTGGTGGACATCGATGTGGGTATCGCCGGTAGCACGCACGGTGAGGTCGATGAGCGAATGCTTGGAGAGCGCAGTCAGCATGTGGTCATAGAACGGCACCGAGGTGCTGATCTCCGAGACGCCGGTTCCATCGAGATCCAATTCAACGAATACGGACGATTCGCTGGTCACGCGTTCCATGCGGGCGCGACGTGCGCCAATCAATTCGGCAGACATGTCTTCCTTCGCTTGTCTTTGATTACTTCTGCGAGCCGAGCAGTTCGGCAAGTCGTTCCAAGAAGGCTGTGGTTTCTGATTCGGTTCCGGCCGTAACACGCAAGGTCCCCGGAATTCCATTGTCGCGGATGATGATGCCGGCTTCCAACAGGCCTTCCCAAATAGCGTGGGGGTCTTCGACGCCACCGAAGAAGACGAAGTTGGAGTCGGAGACCGATGGCTTCAGGCCCAGTTCCTTCAGGCGCGCGACGATGCGGTCACGTTGGGACTTGATGTCTTCGACCTGCGCCAGCAGCAACTCGATGTTCTTCAAGGCGGCGATGGCCGTTGCCTGGGTCACGGCCGACAGGTGGTACGGCAGCCGCACCAAGCGGATGGCATCGGTGACCTCTGGCGCGGCGGCCAGGTAGCCGACGCGTGCGCCGGCCAGGCCGAATGCCTTGGACATGGTGCGCGAGACGATCAATCGCTGGCGGCCTTCAAGCAGGCTCAGTGCGGACTTGGTGCTGGCCAAGGAGAATTCGGCGTACGCCTCGTCAACGATCACCATGCCGTTGTGCTCGCTCATGGCTTCGTACACGGCCGTGATGACATCAAGGCCAAGGGCGGTGCCGGTGGGGTTGTTCGGCGAGCACAGGAAGACGATATTCGGCTTGTGCTCGCGGACCTGCGCGGCTGCAGATTCGGCGGACAAGGTGAAATCCTCGGCGCGTTCACCGGCGATATAGGTGGTGTCAGTACCACTGGCCAACAGCGGGTACATGGAGTAGGTGGGGCCGAAGCTCATCACGGTACGGCCTGGTCCACCGAAGGCTTGCAGGATCTGCTGCAGGATTTCATTCGAACCGTTAGCGGCCCAGATGTTCTCCTTGGTGAGCGAGTGGCCGAGGTAATCGGCAAGAAGTTCACGAAGCTCGGTGAACTCGCGGTCGGGATAGCGATTCAGAGTTGCCGCTGCCTTGGCCACTTCCTGGGCAATGGCGTCTACGACTACCGGTGGCAACGGATGGGTGTTCTCGTTGACGTTCAACTGGATCGGCACGTCAATTTGCGGTGCGCCATAAGGGGATAGCCCGCGGAGATTCTCACGCAAGGGCAGCTGACTCAAAAGTTCACTGCGGTCATTCACGCATCAAGTCTACGTGCGCAGGGAGCCCGCCAGTGAATCCGCTACGGCTGCAGGTAACAAACGCTAGCCAGCGGGGGAAGCTAACCGGCAAGGACCGGAATCGACAAGGTATCTCCAACCTGGATTTCGCTGCCATCCAAGGCGTTGAGCTCCGCGATGTGGCCAACTGCGGACGTCACGTCGTAACCGGTGGCATAGTCGCGAGCCAAACTCCATAGCGTATCCCCGGGGATCACGGTGACATCGATGGTTCCAACCCCAGCAGGATCTTCTGCCGCGGCATGCGCATCAGAGGCGAACATGGAGAAGAAGAAAGCAGCAGCGATCGTGAGTGCGAAAACGGGCATCCCCACCAGCACAGCCCAACCGCGGCGGTTGATGCGGATTTTCAGCGGCGCTTGGGTCTGATCTGAGTCAAGTGCGACGGTAGCCATGACGTTGTCTCCTCAAGAAATTCAAGTGATGCGAATTTTTATTCGAAAGAACGGATTCGAAAACTTGTTCGAACCTCGTATATCTGTTCTAACAGAGGTTCGCGGAACTTGTCCAGAAGTTTTCGAACAAATCTTTGAAAGAAGCTCGCTTATCTACTAAGATTTCGAAGTAGACGAGCAATGAAAACATCTCACCATCTAGCTCCGACAGTTTGGACACGCAAACTTTCGAATGATTGCTAGGGAAGGCAAAATCTCATGTCAGCATCACAACGCACTCCCCGATCGAATGCACGTTCGCTGACGATTCGCCAAAAGAAGATCCTGGAGACGATCCAGCGGTCTATCGGCAAGAACGGTTATCCGCCATCGATGCGTGAGATTGGCGACGCTGTCGGACTCAAGAGTCTGTCGAGCGTGACCCACCAGTTGAGCCAGTTGGAAAAGCTCGGCTATATCCGTCGAGACCCACGCCGTCCGCGCGCGATGGAAATCCTACTGCCGCTGCAATTGTCCGACGATGCCGAAAAGGCCGAGGCCTCGGAGCCGGTCGAGCCGGCTGCCAGCGAAGACGCCAAGATCATTGAACTGAGCACTTCTGCTGACACCACCATGGTTCCGCTGGTTGGCCGTATTGCTGCTGGCGGTCCGATCCTGGCAGAACAGTCCGTCGAGGATGTTTTCTCGTTGCCTCGTCAGCTCGTGGGCCACGGCGAACTGTTCATGCTCAAGGTGTCCGGCGATTCAATGGTTGACGCCGCGATTTGCGACGGCGACTGGGTAGTTGTCCGCCGACAGCAGACGGCAGACAACGGCGACATCGTCGCAGCCCTGCTGGACGAGGAAGCGACCGTCAAGACCTTCCGGCAGCGTGATGGGCATACCTGGCTGCTTCCACAGAACTCGCGCTACGAACCGATTTTGGGTGATGCAGCAAAGATCATGGGACGGGTCGTCTCGGTCATGCGCTCACTCTAGATTTCGTGTGGATATTGCGCTGGTGCGTGGCACCAGCGCAATTTGCGTTTAATCAGCTAGTCGCCGGCCTCAAGCTCGATCTGGGCGGCCGCGGCGAAGATCATCCAGCGCTGGACTGCCGCCGATAGCCGGCGTGGTTCCTGGTCGATCAGATGGCCTGCAGTTGCCTTGACCAGATCCTTGGCCTGCTCCCTGCTTGCTGCTTCCAAGCGGTGATCTTTCGCGGCGAGAGCCAGATACCGGCACAGGATTCCGGCAAAAAGATTCCCGTCTCCCCCGCGGTTGAACGCGAGTACTCCGGCAGCGGAAGACAGCGAGTGCGTGGTCGCATCGATCAGCACCTGGGCGTGAGCCAGATCGGCCGGCTCTCCAAGCTCAAGCAACGCGCCTAGCACCGTGCCCTGGTTATAGGTATAGACCGCTGGCTCCATCGTGTGCCCCTGGCTGGTCAACCGCAGCCCGTCCAGATACAGCCCACGCTCGGCGCTGAACAGGTTCTTCTCCAGCCATTGGAGGATCTGCCGTGCGGTGTCCTTCTGGCCGGTTCGGCCGAAGAACAGGGCCGCCGGCGCATTGGCCGGCGTATTCTTGAAATCCCGTTTTTTCGACCAGTACAGGCCGCCGCCCAGCACCTCGTCCATGCCAGCGTGAAGCTGTTCTCCCAGCACCCGCATTGCAGTCTGGGCAGCGTGGTTTCCTTCTCCCGTCACGGCCAGCGTGAACTGCGCCAGACGGCCGCTGGCCAAGGCAAGCCAGGCCATATCGTCGAAGAAGTAGTTGGGCAGCATCCCGAAGTTGCGAATTCGAATGCCACGCAACAGATGATTGGCCCGGGCCAGCTCGGCACGCGCCGATTCCGCGTCGCCTGCGGCCAGATAGGAGTGGCCGTCATCAATGATGGCATCCAGATAATGCGCCTGCCACCAATAGTTCCACTCCGACAACGGGTGCGCGCAGCCATTGAGATCGCTGAGCAAGCTTCCGTCGCGCAACCGATGCGCCCTGCTGTAGCTCTGCCCAATCCAGGTTCCTGGCAGCCGCAAGAGGCGCCGTCCGAAACGCTGGTGGGTGTCGATGGCGGCTTGGTGTGCCAATTCCTGCATGGACTCCATGGTGCCTTCCGGTTCACGCGGCATCAGTTCTTGTCACAGACCTTAGTGCATCTCCAACCATCCTGCTGATAGTGCTTAAAGAACTTGAGCTGCCCCAAGTCCAAGGACAGCTCAAGTTCATGCTATGGCTGCGGCTATCTCCCGTCCGGGTTCAAGCGCTGGAGAACTCCGGTGATGACCTTCTTGTCGACAGTCGGCCACATCGGCGGCAGCGTCGCTTTCAAGAAGCTGCCGTACCGTGCAGTGGCCATGCGCGAATCGAGGATCGCCACAACACCCTTGTCCCCGACCGAACGAATCAGGCGTCCAGCGCCCTGGGCCAGGCGAATCGCCGCATGGGTGGCGGCCACCTGCATGAAGCCGTTGCCGCCATGCTTGGCCACGTCCTCGGAACGGGCTTTGGAGATCGGATCGTCCGGGCGCGGGAAGGGGATCTTGTCGATGATGACCAGCCGGCAGGAATCTCCTGGCACGTCCACGCCCTGCCACAGGGTCATGGTTCCGAACAGGCAGGTGTCGCGTTCGCTGCTGAACTGCTCGACCAGCGACTTCATGCTGCCCTCGCCCTGACACAGGATCTCCACGTCCAGGCGTTCGCGCAAGATGCTTGCCGCTTCTTCGGCGGAGCGTTTCGAAGTGAACAGAGCCAGTGCACCGCCGCCCGAGGCCTTGATGAGATCCTCGATCTCATCCAGCGTCTCGGCAGCCAGTTGGCGGCCCGGCTTGGGCAGATGCTTAGCTACGTACAGGATGCCCTGCTTCGGGTAATCGAAGGGACTGCCGACGTCCACGCCGGTCCAGGACGGAGCCCCTGCGCCCATCAGACCCAGGGAGCCTGCGACCGAGTCGAACTGCGCGCCGATAGCCAAGGTAGCGCTGGTCAAGACGACCGTGCGCCCGTCGAACAGCCCTTCACGCAGCTTGCCGGCAACGGACAACGGGGCAACGTTCAACGTGGCTGGCTGGGTCTCGTCAGCTTCGACGTAGCCCCGGCCTTCGACAAACTCCCGCGGACGGGTGGTGTACAGCACCTCGCGGCGCTCTTCGGATTCGAGCATGCGAATCGCATCGTCCATCACCGCCTGCAGCTGGGAGCGGGCAGTCTGTCGTCCGCCGTCAGCCGGTGCATTGGCTTCGGGCTTGGACAGCGCCAACGCCAGCCTGGCCTGCTCCACGATGTCGTTCAGGGCGATGCCCATGTCTTCGCGCAGGCCATGTTCCAGCAGCCCCGTGGGCACACCGGTCAACGACTTCTCCAGGCGGTTCGCCGCCTTGACCATCTCGTCCACGTTCACTCCGCAATGGCGTTTGGCGCCGCCAGCCGCGGTGAGCACCATGCGTGCGGAGAGCGCCCCGGACACCGAGCTGGTCACGCGGTCTTGCAGTTCGTGGGCCTCATCGATGATTGCGACTTCGAAGTCCGGGAGGACCGAAAGCCCCTCGAAGGCCGATACCGCCAGCAGGGCGTGGTTGGTAATGACCACGTCCGCCTCCGCGGCACGGGCACGAGCCATCTCCGAGAAGCATTCATCAGCCATCGGGCACTTCTGCGACCCCAAGCACTCCATGGCCGAAACCGAGACCTGCTTCCACGCCTTGTCGCTGACCCCGGGCACCAGCTCATCGCGGTCACCGGTCTCAGTCTCTTCAGCCCATTCGCGCAGCTTCATGACCTCGCTGGCCAACGGCGAATAGGTGGTGCCGGCAGGAGCTGCCGGCTCATCCATCGAGAAAAGCGTGCCTTCGTCATCCGGGTACCCGCCGCCGAGCTTGTACTGGCACAGGTAGTTCGAGCGTCCCTTGAGCAGGGCCACATCCATCGGGCGCGAGAGCTTGCCCTTGAGCGATTCGAGCAACCGCGGCACGTCACGGCCGACAATCTGCGATTGCAGCGCCAAGGTCGCGGTGGAGACGATCACCGGCTTGGCGCTGGTCTGCGCGTGGGCCAATGCCGGAATCAGGTAGCCCATCGACTTGCCAGTGCCGGTGCCTGCCTGCACCAGCAAGTGCTTTTCATCTTCCAGCGCGCTGACCACATGCTTGACCATTTCCTGCTGGCCGGTGCGCATGGCACCGCCCATGGAAGTGACCGCGGCCTCCAGGAGCCCCAGGGCCTGCTCTTGCTTATCCATGAAGGTTGAAGGTCTCCAACTCTGCAGCTAGGGAATCGCGCACCTTGACGATCATCCGGGTGCCCTCCTCCAGGTGTTCGCTTTCCAAGATCTCTGATTCGCTCTGGTGCAGCTTGGCGATCAAATCCCCGCGGTTGTAGGGAATGAGCACCTCAAGCTGGATGCCGGGGCGTGGAATCGATGAGCTGATCTTTTCGAGCAGCTCCTGGATGCCTTCACCGGTGTGCGCGGAGACGACCACGGTGTTGGATTCCCGGTTGCGGATGCGTTCGATAACGAACGGGTCAGCCACATCGGCCTTGTTGACCACGATGATCTCTGGAATGTTCAACGCGTCGACTTCGCCGAGCACGGTGCGCACGGCCTGGATCTGCCCTTCGGGATCAGGGTGGGACCCGTCAACGACGTGCAGGATGAGATCCGAATCGGCGATTTCCTCCAGCGTGGATCGGAAGGCTTCCACCAGCTGGGTCGGGAGGTTGGATACGAAGCCGACGGTATCGGCCAGCGTGTAGGTCAACCCGTCCTCCGTCGCCGACTGGCGGACGGTTGGATCCAGGGTGGCGAACAGCGCGTTCTCCACCAGCACCCCGGCGTTGGTCAAGCGGTTGAGCAGCGAGGATTTGCCGGCGTTGGTGTAGCCGGCAATGGCCACGGCTGGAACCGCATTGCGCTTGCGGTTGGCACGCTTGGCTTCACGCGCAGGCTTCATGGCCTTGATCTCGCGGCGCAGCTTCGCCATGCGGTCGCGAATGCGGCGGCGGTCCATCTCGATCTTGGTTTCACCCGGTCCACGCGAACCGATGCCACCACCGGCGGCACCTACGCGGCCACCGGCCTGGCGGGACATCGATTCGCCCCAGCCGCGAAGACGTGGCAGCAGGTATTCGAGCTGGGCCAGTTCAACCTGGGCCTTGCCCTCGCGCGATTGGGCATGCTGCGCAAAGATGTCCAGGATCAGGCTGGTGCGGTCGATGACCTTGACCTTGACGATGTCTTCCAGGGCGCGGCGCTGCGATGGCGCCAGCTCTGCATCGACAATCACGGTATCGGCACCCGTTGACGCAACGATTCCGCGCAGCTCTTCGGCCTTCCCCGAGCCGAGGAAGGTCGAAGGGTCCGGCTTGCTGCGGCGCTGCACCAGGCCATCGAGGACTTCGGAACCTGCGGTCTCCGCCAAGGCGGCGAGCTCGCGCAGGGAGTTCTCGGCGTCGGCGACGGTACCATCGCTCCAGATGCCCGCCAGCACGACGCGTTCCAAGCGCAGCTGGCGGTATTCAACCTCGGTGACGTCTTCCAGTTCCGTGGACAGGCCTGCGACGCGACGCAGCGCGCGGCGATCCTCCAGATCTTCCTGGTCCCCGTCGAAATTGCTGAGGCCTGAGGAAAAACGGTTCAGTGCAGTAGCCTGGCCAGCGAAAATGGAATTCTCTTCTTCGCCGAAGTGCTGAACCTGCGGGCTCTGCGCATCATCGGCTGCGAGAATTCGATCGATGGCGGCCTGGATCTGGGCATCATCCATCGATGCCGAATCGTGCTCGTGTGACTCGGAGTTAGTCATGGTCTCCTTAGAAGTACTTCGCTTTCCAGAATAGTGCGGGTGGACCCCACTTTGCGACGTGGCGCGTTCAGTTTCGGTTGGTTCATCAAACATTCGTGGTCCTTTGCAAGGAGTAAAGGTCTATGGGCAGACAGGTGAATGCATGGTTACCGGTAAGCAAAGGCGTGTGCGGGGTTCTGGAAAGAAGAACTGCCAGGTAATGGGAAATGACTTTGCCGTCTGCTGATTCAGCCCGGTGGGCGCGCAAGAACTGCGCGGCCAGCTCGTGGAACCGCGGGTAACCAAGAGGGCTACGTATTAGACGAAAATGAAAGTCATAGGGAAAACTCTATCAGTGATATCTGCTCACGCCCATATCGCCTTGCTCACGTTGCCGACGCTGATCTTTGGGGTATCCGTACTGGGCGATAAGCTTTGCCTATGACCTCGGATCACTACTTCACCGCCAGCCCGGCCTCGGCAGATGAACGGCGCACCATCGAAGTCGAGCTCAACGGCTCGTTGCGCAAAGTGCAGACGGCCTCGGGAATCTTCTCCCCCGCCGGTCTGGACAAGGGAACGGCGGTGCTGCTGCAGTACGTGCCAACCCCTCGCGGACGCATTCTGGATATCGGGTGCGGCTGGGGACCCATCACCCTGGCCGCCGCCGAGCAGTCCCCCCAGTCCGAGGTCTACGGCGTGGATGTCAATGAGCGTTCCATCGACCTGGCCCGCTTGAACGCCGCGGCGCTCGGCTTGTCCAACGTAGTTGTCGGCACCCCTGAGTCCGTGGATCCGAGCCTGCAATTCGACACCATCTGGTCGAACCCGCCCATTCGCATCGGCAAGGATGCCCTGCATGAATTGCTGATGCTGTGGTTGCCGCGGTTGGCCCCGGGTGGCGAGGCATGGATGGTGGTGCAGAAGAACCTGGGTAGCGATTCGCTGCAGAAGTGGCTGGTTGAGCAGCTTCCCTCGGATTGGAAGATCACCCGTGAAGCGACCGCCAAGGCCTTCCGAGTGCTGAAGGTAGCGCGTCCGGCCTGATTGCCAAAAGCAAAATCGCAGAATCGCTCGCGAGGCTATTCTGCGATTTTTGCTATAGAGCCGATCAGGTCTACTCTGAACCGATGATCCCGCGTGCAACCAGGTCTGCCGGGCCGCTGAGGATCGTATCTTCGCCGCCCTCTGCATTGCCACGGAATTCAACGCCGACGACACCGCCGGGCACCTTGACAGCCCACTGGTTGATCAGCGCGGTGCTGCGTGCCCAGTAGCGTACGGCTGCCGCGGCCGCACACGCACCGGTACCGCATGAGAGCGTCTCGCCGACCCCCCGTTCATGGACGCGCATCTGGACCTGGGCAACCCCGTCCTCTTCGATCAGCGGCTCGGAAGGAACCACGAATTCCACGTTGGTGCCGTTGGCAGGGACCGGAGATACCTCTGGGGCTTGGAACAGGTCCAGTTCTTCAAGCATCTGGACGTCTGGCAAGGCAACTACGGTGTGCGGGTTGCCCATGGTGATGCTCAAGGCCGGCAGCGCCTGCTCCCAGCCTCTGGGCTTGACCATGGAGTCCACCGATTTTTCGGCGGCTTCCTGCTCGAAGATCAATCCCCAGGGGCCGAGGTTCACCGCGTAGCCATCAGCGAGTCGGGTAATTTCCTTGACGCCGGCACGGCTGCCGATCTGGAAACTTTGCCCGACCTGGAGGCTCACGAGCCCTTCGGCAATCAGGTAGTGAGCGAAGGCGCGTACGCCGTTGCCGCACATCTCGGCGATGGAGCCGTCATTGTTCCGGTAATCCATGAACCAGTAGGCCCTGGGGTGCTCCAGGAACTGCCCTTCGTATCCGGGAACCTTGGCGGTGGGCACGGCACGGATCAGCCCGTCACCGCCAATGCCGAAGCGGCGGTGGCACAGGGCCGCCACCTGTTCGGCGTTGAGATCCAGCTGCGCTTCCGGGTCGGCAATCAGCACGAAGTCGTTGCCGGTGGCATGGCCCTTGGCGAAACGTTGTCCGGCCAGCTGACCTAATTCGGTGCGGTACATCAATGCTCCTAGAGTTTTCGTTCGTACGTTGGCTAGCCGATGATCTGCAGTGTTTTTTCCAGCAGCCCAGGTTCCAGCGGGTTCAGCCAGTTGACCCGCTCATCTGCGTTGAACCAGGTGATTTGGCGTCGCGCGAACTTGCGGGTGGCAATGACCGTCTGGTCAATGGCTTCGTCCCGGGTGATCTGCCCGTCGAGGAAGTCGATGTACTGCTGGTAGCCGATGGCGCGCGAGGCAGTCTTGCCGTCGCGCAATCCCTGGCCGAGCAGTCCCTCGACTTCCGCGGCCAATCCCATGGCATCCATCTTGTGCACTCGAGTTTCCAAGGCCTCATGCAATGCCTGGCGGTCGTAGTTCAAGCCGATCTGGATTGCCGGAGCGGCATACTCGCGTTGCGGCATGAAGGAGCTGAAGGCCCGACCGGAAATCTCGTGGACTTCAAGGGCGCGGATCGCGCGGCGCAAGTCAAGATTGCGTGCTGCGGATACCGGGTCAACCTCAGCCAGCCGGCGGCGCAGCGGTCCGTCTCCTTGAGCCTCGACCTCGGCCTCCAGCCGTTTCCTGACGTCTGGATCTGTCGGCGGGAAATCGATGACATCAAGGGCCGCCCGCACATACAGTCCCGAGCCTCCGACCATCACCGGAACCTTGCCGCGGGCACGGATTTGGGCGAAGTGGTCGCGGGCTTCGGCTTGGAAGGCGGCAACGGATGCTTCCTCGGTGATGCCCATGGTGTCGAGCAGGTGATGCTCGATGCCGCCACGCTCATTCACCGGCAGCTTCGCGGTGCCGATGTCCATGCCGCGGTAGAACTGCAGGGCATCGGAATTGACGATTTCCCCGCCCAGTTCCTGCGCCACGGCGATGGCCAAGTCCGACTTGCCGGTACCTGTGGGGCCGACGATGGCAATCACCGGCAGGTTCGAAGTGGCCATATGGCTAGCTGCGCACTTTCAACGTCGGCATGCCCAAGCTCGTGCGGCCTTTCGATCCGTTGGCCGCGGGCGCTGGAACCCCGCAGCTTTCGGCCTGCGCCCGGTCCCACGCATCCCCGGCGCGCGAACGGCGCAGGGAGTACTGGTCCACGGTGGGATCGGAGATCAGGTGGAATGCCGCTACTTCGGTGATCGGCAGGGTTACCAGGTCGCCAGGGCGCGGGGCCTGGGCACCTTCAGGTACCGAGAAGTGCACCAGGCGCTGGTCCTGCGAGCGTCCGGAGAGACGGTGGGTCTCTTCGGCCTTGCGTCCGGACTGTTCGGTGGCCATGACTTCCACGGTACGGCCCAGCTGCTTCGCGTTCTCCTCCTTGGAAATGCGGTCCTGCAACGCCGTCAAGCGCTCATAGCGTTCCTGCACCACTGCCTTGGGAAGCTGTTCGTCCAGATCGGCTGCCGGGGTGCCCGGACGCTTGGAGTACTGGAAGGTGAAGGCCGAGGAGAACCGCGACGCTTCAACCACGTCGAGGGTCGCCTGGAAGTCTTCTTCCGTTTCACCGGGGAAGCCGACAATGATGTCGGTGGTGATTGCCGCATGCGGGATGCGTTCGCGGACCTTGTCCAGGATCCCGAGGAATTTCTTGGACCGATAGGAGCGGCGCATGTCCTTGAGCACCTTGTCCGAGCCGGACTGCAGCGGCATGTGCAGCTGCGGCATCACGTTAGGTGTTTCCGCCATGGCATCGATGACGTCATCGGTGAAGGCCGCCGGGTGCGGGCTGGTGAAGCGCACGCGTTCCAGTCCTTCGATTTCACCGCAAGCGCGCAGCAGCTTGCCGAAGGCCAGGCGGTCTCCGAATTCCACGCCGTAGGAGTTCACATTTTGGCCCAGCAGGGTCACTTCGATGGCGCCGTCTTCTACGAGGGCCTGGATTTCGGCGAGGATCTCGCCCGGGCGGCGGTCCCGCTCCTTGCCGCGCAGGGAAGGGACGATGCAGAAGGTGCAGGTGTTATTGCACCCTACGGAGATGGAGACCCAGCCGGCGTACACGGATTCGCGTCGGGTAGGCAACGTGGAGGGGAAGACATCCAGGGATTCAAGGATCTCCAGTTGCGCCTTCTGGTTGTGGCGCGAGCGGGCCAGCAGCGTGGGCAGCGAGCCGATGTTGTGCGTGCCGAAAACCACGTCGACCCATGGGGCCTTCTTGATGATGGTGTCGCGGTCCTTCTGAGCAAGGCAGCCGCCGACGGCAATTTGCATATTGGGGCGTTCAGCCTTCAGGTTCTTGAGCATGCCCAGGTGCCCGTACAGCTTGTTGTCTGCGTTCTCACGCACTGCGCAGGTGTTGAAGACAACAACGTCGGCGACTTCTTCGGCCAGCTCTTCCGGCTTGCGGCTCAGCCCTGCATCTTCCAGCAGGCCAGAGAGGCGCTCGGAGTCGTGGACGTTCATTTGGCAGCCGAAGGTACGTACCTCATAGGTACGGGGTAGTTCTTCGCTGCCGATGTTGCTCAAGGTATGTTGCTCAGTCACCCTTAAAGATTACCGAAGATCGGGTGCCGCTGAAATGTAGGCGAGCCTCCGCTGGACTCCTGGTTGCCTTCACGGTTACGGCCTAGTGGCCGTCGGTGCGCGCCTTCGGGTGGAAGGCCAGGAAAAGGAATAGGCTTTTCGATAGCTGATTCGGCGTATGAAAGGGCAATCCGTGGAAAACCATTCGCCAGGCAAGCACCAGAAAACCGTTAAGTACCGACCGTTGCGGTTGTCGCGCGGCATGAAGATCTTCGACTGGTGGATGGCAGGATTATCCGCGCTTTTCCTTCTCGCCATCCCGATCGCTATTGGCATCATCCCGCCCATTGATGGACAAACCGACAGCCTGCTGTTCAATATCGGTGTCGGCTCGATGCTTGCCGGGGTCCTGGTCTTGAGCCTCTGGGCCTACCAGGGCATTGACGATTGGCTTGAGCGCCGGAGAAACGCACCAGGGCGGCATCCGAAACGACATCAGTAGCGATTGCCGAAGCGCTCTTCCCATTCCTCGCGGGCGACCTTGAACGCCATGCCGCCGTTGTAGCCTTTGCGGCCCAGCATCCCCACGAGCCGGCGCAGGGCTTTGTCCCGATCGGCGCCCATGGATTCGGGACGCAGCTTCGCGCGCACCAGTTCGCGGGCTCGCTGCTCCTCCGCTTCGTCATCGATTTGCTCCAGCGCTTCAGCGGCCAGCTCGTCGTCCACGCCCTTGGTGCGCAGCTCGCGCTTGATCGCACCGCGGGCTAATCCACGCGAGCGAGCGCGGGCAACGACCCAGGACTTCGCAAAGCGTTCATCATCCACGAGGTTGATCTCGGCATAGCGGTCGATGACCTCATCGGCAATGTCTTCCGGGCATTCATTCTCAAGGAGCTTGTCCTTGAGCTGCTTGGCGGTCTTGTCGCTGGCCGTGAGCTGGCGCAGCAAAATTCCGCGCGCCTTTTCCCGCCACTGGTCGTCGCTGAGCTCTTCAGGCTCCCCCGCTTGGCGGGCAGCTTTTCGCGCTTCGCGCGCTTCGCGGCGTTCCTGCTTCGACGGTTTGGCCGGCGCGGGCGCAGCCACAATCTGCTCCATGGCCGCGCGCAGCTCTTCGATGCTGCCCGGTTTCGCCGGCTGCTCGGAGAAGCTGGCAATGGTTCGCGAGGTGCTGCCGGCCGGCATTGCAGGCGCCGCAGCGCGCTGGGATGCCCGCTGAGCCGCCCGGTCCCGCTTGGCTGATTCCCCAGCCGCTTGGGCTTCCAATTCTTCCGGGCTGGGCCTGGCCCAGTCCGGCATGTCTTCGAGGTCGCCCTGGAACTCTTTGGAAACGGACGTAGCGTCCGACCCGGAATTCTTTCCGGGTCGGACGCTACGTCGTTGGAAGCCTGAGGCCACTACTGATCGCCCTCGACGACTCGCAGTTCTGTCTCGTCTTCTTCAACTTCTTCCATTGGCAGGACGCCGAGCTTCTGCAGGATCTGGCGTTCGAGCTCGTTGGCCAGATCCGGGTTGTCGCGCAGGAAGCGGCGGGCGTTTTCCTTGCCCTGGCCCAGCTGGTCTCCGTCATAGGTGAACCAGGCACCGGACTTCTTGACCAGGTTGTGCTCGACGCCCATGTCGATGAGCGAGCCTTCCTTGGAGATGCCGTGGCCGTACAGGATGTCGAACTCGGCCTGCTTGAAAGGAGGAGCCATCTTGTTCTTGACGATCTTGCAGCGGGTACGGTTGCCGACCGGGTTGGTGCCCTCTTTCAGGGTCTCAATGCGGCGGATATCGATGCGCACCGAAGCGTAGAACTTCAGCGCCTTGCCACCTGTGGTGGTTTCCGGGCTGCCGAAGAAGACACCGATCTTCTCACGCAGCTGGTTGATGAAGATTGCGGTGGTCTTCGAGGCCGAGAGGCGGCCGGTGATCTTGCGCAATGCCTGGGACATCAGTCGAGCCTGCAGGCCGACGTGGCTGTCGCCCATCTCGCCTTCGATTTCGGCGCGGGGAACCAGTGCCGCCACGGAGTCGATGACGATGATATCCAGTGCACCGGAGCCCACGAGCATATCCATGATTTCCAGTGCCTGCTCGCCGGTATCCGGCTGGGAGACCAGCAGCGCATCGGTGTCGACGCCCAGCTTCTTGGCGTATTCCGGATCCAGCGCGTGCTCGGCATCGATGAATGCCGCGACGCCGCCGGCCTTCTGTGCGCTGGCGACTGCGTGCAGGGCAACCGTGGTCTTGCCCGAAGATTCCGGACCATAGATCTCCACCACGCGGCCGCGTGGCAATCCGCCAATGCCAAGGGCGGCATCCAGGGCAACCGAGCCGGTAGGGATTACTTCAATGGGTGCGCGGGTTTCGTCGCCCAGGCGCATGACCGAGCCTTTGCCATAGGCCTTGTCAATTTGGCCCAGGACAGCCTCTAGCGCCTTTTCCCGATCATTTTTTGCTGCCATGGTTCACCTTTGCTCTTGCAAGCCTGCTACGTACTTGCTCATGATTTTTGTCCTGCAATAGACAGTATGCTTGCCCACCGACACTTTGGACTCCGATAGCCCAGAAGTGTGGACAATCCCAGTGCTTAAGTTCTTGGCGCAGTTTCCTGCGTTGTCTCCAGCATAACCCTATCCGAACAGGTGTTCGAAATTCAACACGGCGTGTTCGAAGAATTACTGCATGGGTATTCGAATGGAATCCCTACTATTGCTTCGGCTCGATATCCACGCCAAGCCAGCGTTCAGCCGGAACATCTTGCGCCCGGCACAGGGCTTCCCAGATCTGCTTGGGCTTGATGCCCCTATCGAGCGCCTGTGCCGCAGTCAGGCTGCCGAGTTCGGTCAGGGCCATGGAATCGGCCAGCACGCGGGAGTACCGCGGACCGAACTCGTTTTCCATATTTCGCCAGAAATCGCTGATTTTCACCTGATAATTCTCCCACGCAAAGGCAAGGAGCCCGCGCATTTCGCGCAGGCTCCTTGCATGGCTGCCGGCAGTCTCGATTACTGAGTAGCGGCGGCCTGGAAAAGATGATGCTAGACCGAGGCCAGTGGCTTGCTGTTGCCCTTGGCGGCAAACTCGTCGGCCATATCCGTCGGGACGGTATCCGGGATCGCAATGCCCTCTGCCAAGGCAACGCGCTCGGATACTTCACGGAGCATCAATGACAATGGGATTTCCAGCGCAACGCAGATTGAGGAGAGCAGCTCCGAAGAGGCTTCCTTCTGGCCACGCTCAACCTCGGACAGGTATCCGAGGGAAACTCGTGCGCTGTGCGAAACCTCGCGCAGGGTACGACCCTGGCGCTGGCGGACGTCGCGCAGGACATCGCCGATTTCATGACGGAGTACTACCATTTTGTGCTCCTCCTTCTCGGGCTGGACCATATGGGCTTCTCCCATATCGCGCCAACGGACGACACCATTGACAGTTACGGGTTGCTTGACCATGAATTTAGCCTCTGCTCCTAGGTCCATCTCGAAGATCTAATCAAATACGGGGGCCATCCTTGCGGCCCTTCAATTCGTACAACGACAGGTCATACGATTTTGTTCCCGTACGTTCACCCTAATCACATAAATGCGAGCTACGCCACATCCGGGATGGTTTTTGCGTAATATCCCAGGAAGAAAAGTATTTCGTGTCTTACTGTGAAGAAGCTTTATCCAAGATGGCAGCGAACTGGTGAAGTGCCGCTTGGGTGCTCTGCTCGCGGATCTGCGCCCGGTCCCCCACAAAGTGGTGGGCGTCGGACCCGGAGTCGGCTCCCATGGCCCATCCAATATACACGGTGCCCACGGCCTTGCCATCGTGCGGCTCAGGGCCGGCGACTCCGGTTGCCGAAATCGCCGCGTCGGCGCCGCAGGCTCGCTGCGCGCCGACGGCCATCTGCCGGGCCACCTCGGGATCCACCGAGCCGTTGGCCGCCAGCAGTGCTTCGTCGACGCCCAGCAGCGAGGCCTTGACCTCGGAGGAATAGCTGACGACTCCCCCGCGCAATACGGCCGAGGCGCCGGGAACTTCGGCCAGGCGCGCGGCGATCATTCCGGCGGTCAGCGATTCCGCGGTCGCCAGCTGCACGGCGCCGTCGATGGCCTTGGCAATCACCTCGGGGGCGGTGGGCCTCATGGCGTCACTGCTCCCGCTTCTTGGCGGCCGCCACCAGCTGGCCGGCCTTGATGAGGTATTCGATGCCGGTGACCACGGTGACCGCCAGGGTCAGCAGCATCAGGTACCAGGCCGCGGTGCCCAACCAGTCGATGGTGTGGGTGTAGGGCAGCAGGTAGACCCCGATCACGATGGCCTGCAGCACGGTCTTGATCTTCCCGCCCATGTTCGCGGCGATCACGCCGTAGCGGATGACCACCACGCGCAGCAGGGTGATGCCCCATTCGCGGACCAGGATCACGATGGTGACCCACCAGGGCAGCTCGGCCAGGATCGAGAAGCACACCAGCGCCGAGCCGGTGAGCAGCTTGTCCGCGATCGGGTCGGCGATCTTGCCGAAGTTGGTGATCAGCCCGCGGCTGCGCGCCAGGTCCCCGTCGAGCTTGTCGGTGTACATGGCCACTACGAACAGTGCCAGTGCGACCCAGCGCCACAGGCCCTGCTCGTGGTTGTCCGCCATCAGCGCCCAGATGAAGAACGGCACCATGATGATGCGGATGGTGGTGAGCACGTTGGCGATGTTCAGCGTCGGTACCGGTGGCTGGGCACTGCGGCCAGCTTGCTCGCTCATGGGTATCAGTTTCTTCCTGTCAGGTTCCAGGCGTCCTCGCCCGAATCGTCGTCATCGGAGCCGTCGAAGTAGTCCACGGCCTGCGGGCGATCCTCCAGATCCCTGGCGACCAGGTCCTCGGCATAGTCGGTGACCGGCTCGGCATGGTTCACATTGGCCTCGGCGACCAGCGCCGCCTCGGTGGCCGACGGGGTGCTGGTGGCCGGATCGTCCCCGCGCATCGCGGCCAGCACCATCGGCAGGTCGTCCGGCTGGATCAGCACGTCGCGGGCCTTGGAGCCTTCGGAAGGGCCGACCACGCCGCGCGATTCCATCAGGTCCATCAGGCGACCTGCCTTGGCGAAGCCCACGCGCAGCTTGCGCTGCAGCATCGAGGTGGAACCGAACTGGCTGGTGACCACGAGCTCGGTGGCCTGCAGCAGCAGCTCCAGGTCGTCTCCGATGTCCTCGTCGATCTGCTTCTTCTTCTCGGCGGCCGGGATCACGTCGTCCCGGTATTCGGGCTGCAGCTGGCTCTTGACGTGCTCGACGACGCGGTGGATCTCCGATTCGGTGACCCAGGCGCCCTGGACGCGCATCGGCTTGGAGGTGCCCATCGGCAGGAACAGCGCGTCGCCCTGGCCCAGCAGCTTCTCCGCGCCGGGCTGGTCCAGGACCACGCGGGAGTCGGTGACCGAAGAGGTGGCGAAGGCCATGCGCGAAGGCACGTTGGCCTTGATCAGGCCGGTGACCACGTCCACCGACGGGCGCTGGGTGGCCAGCACCAGGTGGATGCCGGCGGCACGCGCCAGCTGGGTGATGCGCACGATGGACTCTTCCACATCGCGCGGGGCGACCATCATCAAATCGGCGAGCTCGTCGACGATCACCAGCAGGTACGGGTAGGGCTTGAGCACGCGCTTGGAACCCTCGGGAGGGTGCACCTTGCCGGCCTTGACCGCCTTGTTGAAGTCGTCGATGTGCTTGAAGCCGAAGTTGGCCAGGTCGTCGTAGCGGGTGTCCATTTCGCGGACCACCCACTGCAGGGCCTCGGCGGCCTTCTTCGGGTTGGTGATGATCGGGGTGATCAGGTGCGGCACGCCCTCGTAGGCGGTGAGCTCCACGCGCTTGGGGTCGACCATGACCATGCGCACCTCGTCGGGGGTGGCGCGCATCAGGATCGAGGTGATCATCGAGTTCACGAACGAGGACTTGCCCGCGCCGGTGGCGCCGGCCACCAGCAGGTGCGGCATCTTGGCCAAGTTGGCCACGACGAAGCCGCCCTCGACGTCCTTGCCCACGCCCATCACCATCGGGTGCTCGGACTTGCGGGCGTTGGAGCTGCGCAGCACGTCGCCCAGGGCGACGACTTCCTTGTCGGTGTTCGGGATCTCGATGCCGATGGCGGACTTGCCCGGGATCGGCGAGAGGATGCGCACATCCGAGGAGGCCACGGCGTAGGAGATGTTCTTGGACAGCGCGGTGACCTTCTCCACCTTGGTGCCCGGGGCCAGCTCGATCTCGTAGCGGGTCACCGTCGGGCCGCGCGAGAAGCCGGTGACCTGCGCATCGACCTTGAACTGCTGCAGCGTGTTGGTCAGCGCGTCGACCACCACCTGATTGGCTTCGGAGGCTTCCTTGGCCGGCGGGCCGGCAGGCAGGTAGTGCTCCTCGGGCAGGGTGTAGGTGACATCCCCGGAGAGCTGCAGCTGCTCGCTGCGCGCCGGGATCGGCGCCTGCGGGGAAGTTCCGAGCCCGGCGGCGCGCGAGGAGACCTGGTCCATCGCTGAGGTGGTGGCTTCGGGTTCGGCCTTCAGCCCGATGTTGGCCATGATCTCGGCCATTTCGGCCTCGGCCTTGGTGGGGCGTTTGACCCCCGGCGGCGGGCCGGCCGGTTTCGGGATCGCCACTGTGGCGGCGTCTTCGCTGGCATCGGCGGGGCCTGAGCCATCCAGCTGCGGGCGGGCGATGGCCTGGGTGGCCGCCTCGTCGGCGTCGAAGATCTTGCCGGAGTTGCGGTTGACCGCAGGCATCGCGTCGGTGGCAGGATCATCCTCGCCGATGACCGCCTGGTCGTAGGCGATATCGCCGGAGCGGTCGGAGTGCTCCGTCCCATCCACGTCGTAGACTTCGGTGACCTTGCGGGCGGCGGCTGCACGGCGCTCGAAGAAGCCCGGCTTCTTCTTTTTCGGTGCCGGGGCCTCGGCCTCGGCCTCGGCCTCGGGATAGAGGTAGGACTGGTCGTGGTCCTCGCGGGTGGCATCCAGTTCCATCGCGGCGGTGGCCCGGGTGGCGCGCGGCGTATCCGGGTCCTGGCCGAGCAGGCGGTTGTAGCCGGCGCGCACGCGCGCAGGGATCTGCATCACCGGGGTGGCGGTGACGATCAGGATCGACATGAACACCAGGAAAATGAACACCGCCATGGCGCCCGGAACCGAGATCAGCAGGCCCAGCGGGGTGCCCAGGATGGACCCGGCCATGCCGCCGGCATTCCACAGCGCTTCGAAGTCGTCGGTGACCGCCGGCGAGCCGTTGGCCAGCGAGGCGATCGATGAGCCGGAGAGCGTCATGATCAGCAGCCCGATGCCGATGCGGTTGTTCGCGGTGACAGCTTCGGGGTAGCGGAAGAGCCGGAAGGCGCCGATGAACAGGATGACCGGCAGCAGCACCGCCATGAAGCCCAGGGTGCCGCCGGCGACAGCGTGCACGCCGGTGCCGAACCAGCCGGCATCGCGCAGGCCCCACCATTCGATGACCGCGACGATGATCGCGATCAGCGCGAGGAACAAGCCGGTGCCGTCGCGGCGCAGCTCGTAGTCAGGCTTGACGGTTCCGCCGATGCGGCGGAACGCGCCGCCGAAGATCCGGGCAATGCCCATCCACACGCTGCGGATTGCGCGCAGCGGCAGGGCGAGTTCCGCATCCGGGTTCTCGGGCGTTTTCTTGGAGGACGGGGAGCTGGACGCCTTGGGTTTGCGCGTCGCAGTCTTCTTCGTCCCCTGAGACTGGGTACGTGGGGCCATACTCCAAGGGTATCGCCATACGCTGGATGCACCCCGAATTTACACGTCTGCACGGGTGCTGCAGCGGCTAGATAATCATCACGCCGCAGGACCGGGCTATAGCGTGTACTCGATCACCAGGGTGTAGCCGCCGGGGCTTGGCATGCAGGCATGGCTGTCCACCTGGTAGCCGGAGGCCTCGAAGGCATCCACCGTGGCAGTTTCCATCATGGCGCAGGTGCCGGCGCTGGAGACTTCCTGGGTGTAGGCCATGGTGCTGGCGTGGGCGACCGGGATGGCCGACAGCACCCATGCCCCGGCCAGCATCGTTGCGGCGGCGCAGGCGGCGGGGCGGCTTGCGGACTTCATGCGCTCTCCTTCTCTGCGTTGGAACCGGCGCCTGGACCTGGCGCCCGCCTCCCAACCTGCCACAGCGAGCGGTGCTCGGCCAGCGGCGCCCAGCTGGCAACCAGCTGGCGCTTGGCCTGCTGTCTCCCCGCCGGCTTCGGCAGCTAGGAGAAATCCAGGCCGAGCAACGCGTTCTCGGTGACTTCCGGCAGGGCCGGGTGGATCCAGTACTGCTTGGTTGCCACCTCGCGCACGTCCAGACCGAAGGCCATGACTGTGATCATCTGCTGGATCAGCGTCGAGGCCTGCGGGCCCATGTAGTGCGCACCGAGCAGCTTGCCGGTGTCCCGGTCGGCGATGAGCTTTGCGATGCCGGTGCCATCTTCCATCGCCCAGCCGTAGGCCACGTCCCCGTACTTCTGCACCTTGACCGTGACATCATGCCCGGCCTCGCGGGCTTGATCTTCGGTCATCCCGACGTAGGCGATCTGCGGGTGGGTGAAGACCGCGGCCGGCACGTGCTCGTGCGGCATCTTCACCATGTCCTGCGGGTTCAGCAGATTGTGGCGCACCGCGCGCATCTCGGCGTTGGCCACATGCTTGAGCTGGAAGGGCGAGGAAATATCGCCCAGCGCCCAGACACCTTCAGCGGAAGTCGAGCGGCCGTATTCGTCCACGCTGACCTGCCCGTCGTCCGAGGCGATGCCTGCATTCTGCAGGTCCAACTGGTCGCCGTTGGGCACCCGCCCGGTCGCTACCAGCAGCACCTCGGCGCTGGCGGTGGAGCCGTCATCCAGGGTCAGCAACACCCCGTCGCTTTCCTGCACGGCGCTGGCCACCGTCCGTCCCATGCGCACGTCATAGCGTTCGGCGGCCAGCTGGTTGAAGGGCTCGCGCAGGTCGGCATCCAGGTGGCGCATCAGCTCGGAGCGGGCCAGGATGGTGACCTTGGTGCCCAGCGCCTCGAAGACGTGGGCGAACTCCATGGCAATGTAGCCGCCGCCGATGATCACAATGGACTTCGGCTGGCTCGCCAGGCGCATGATGTCCTCGTTCGTGTGGTAATGCACCCCCGAATCAATGATTTCCTGCGGAATGAAGGGGCGCGAACCGGCGGCCAGGACAATCTGGTCCGCGCTGATGGTCTTGGCTTCTGCTCCCTGCCCGGTGCGCAGCGTGCGCTCGCCGACGAAACGCGCGTGCTGGTCATAGACGTCGATATTCGGCGTCTGCTCGCCGCGGCGGTACTCCTCGCCGCCCTGGGCGATCGGATCGATGCGCTTGCCGAAGACCCGGCTGACGATGCCGGGCCAGTCCACGGAATTGACCTGGGCGTCGATTCCCAGCCGTGCCGATTCCCTGGTTTCCAAGGCGACGTCTGCGGCATAGACATACATCTTGGTCGGGATGCAGCCGACGTTCAGGCAGGTGCCGCCGAAGGCGCCCTTCTCGATGATGGCAATGGACTGCCCGTCGAATTCGGGACCGGGAATGGAGTTGCCCGATCCGGTGCCGAGGATGATCAGATCGTAGTGCTTGTCTGCTTCGATAGCGGCGGAAGACGTCATGGCAGGTGTACCTTTCACGGTCAATGCTTGGGGCCCGGCAGGCAGGCGCGCTGACAGCGCTTGCCTACCGGGCAGGCTATCATCCGGGCACCGGACTTCCGCTATGTTGCAGTTCTGGCTCATCGGCCAGGCTGAACACCAGCTGCAAGATCCCGTCCACGAGCACCGGCTGCGCATGGATCCCGTAGACCTGCAGCAGGAGTTCGGGCGCCAGCACCTGGTGGGGCGTCCCCGCGGCGATGATTCCGCCGTTGGCCAGCAGCACCAGCTTGCTGCAGTAGCGGGCCGCCAGATTCAGGTCGTGCAGCACCACCACCGTCGTGGTTCCCAGTTCTCCGACCATGCGCAGCAGCTCATGCTGGTAGCGGATATCGAGGTGGTTGGTGGGCTCGTCCAGCAGCAGGTGCTCGGCCTGCTGGGCCAAGGTCCGGGCCACCAGCACGCGCTGCTTCTCGCCCCCGGAGAGGGTCGAGTAGCGGCGGTCGGCCAGGTGCCGGGCGCCGACCCGGGCCAGCGCCGAGGCAACTGCCCGGTGGTCCTCGCGGGACATGGCGGCCAGCGCCTTGCGGTGCGGTGCCCTGCCCAGGAGCACCATTTCGGCGACGCTGACCGGCAATTCGGTGGGGGTTTCCTGGGCCACGACCGCAATTCTGCGGGCCAGTTCGTTGCCGCGCAGTTCGGTGACCGGGCGCTCGTCGACAAGCACCAGCCCGGCGGTGGGCTTCAGCGCCGCATAGAGCGTGCGCAGCAGGGTGGACTTGCCGCTGCCGTTGGGGCCGATCAGCCCGACCACTTCCCCGGGGCCGGCTTGCAGCCCTGCCGACTCGATGACCAGCTTTCCGCCATAGCCCACGGATATATCGGTAGCAGTAATCATTCTTCTTGCCTTCTTCCAGGTTCGTTTTTCCTACTGGACCGCATTGAGCTTGCGAACCAGCGCGAACAGCAATGGGGCACCGAGCAGCGCCGTCACGATGCCCAGGGGCAACTCCTGCGGCGCCATGGCCGTCCGGGCCAGCACATCGGCCCAGACCAGGAACACCGCACCGAGCAGCGCGGCGACCGGTATCAGGATCCGGTGCGTCGATCCAACGCACAGCCGGGCCACGTGCGGAATCACCAGCCCGACAAACCCGATGCCGCCTGAGGAGGCGACCAGCGCGCCCACGCACACCGCGGTCACGACCATCACGGACGCGCGCAGCTTGGCCGGAGCTATGCCCAGTGCCTGCGCGGTGCCATCGCCAATGGCCAGCGCATCCAGCGGCCGCGACCAATAGGCCAGCAGCGTAGCTGTCCCGAGCACCACGACCCAGGTGATCATGACCGACTGCCCGGTAGCCTGCGCCAAGGAACCCAGGGTCCAGAACAGCACCGAACGCCCGGCGTTGGGATCATCCGAAGCGAAAATCAGCAGCGAGGTGAGCGCGTGCAGCACATAGCCCACTGACACCCCTGCCAGGACCAGACGGGTGGATGTCATCTCGGAGCCGACCCGTGCCAGCAGGTAGACGAAGATCCCCGCGGCCAACGCCCCGGCAAAGGCGCTGGCCGCCAGCGAGGCCGTTCCGATGCCGGCGGCCGCTCCGAAGAGGATCGAGGCCGCCGAGAGCGTCGACGCCCCGGAGGTCACGCCCAGCAGGTACGGTTCAGCCAGGATGTTGCGGGTCAGCGCCTGCAGCGCCACCCCGGCCAGGGCCAGCCCGGCGCCGACGGCGGCGCCCAGAAGGACCCGCGGAACGCGCAGCAGCAGGACAATGGACTCATCCGATGCGCTGAAGGCACCGGAGTCGGCTGCCCCGGACAGGTGCGCCTTGAGGATCTGCAGGACGGTGCCCGGCTCAATGGCCACCGGGCCGAGCCCTACGGCCACCGGCACAGAGACCAGCAACACGCTCAGCAGCGCGCAAATCCACAGCCATGCGTGCCGGGCGCGCCGGTCATGATCCAGATCATCGCCTGAACCGGCCAGCGGCTCCCGGTGTGCTCGCACTGCAGAATCCAACGGGGTCATGGTTGCCTTTCCAGGGTTTTGGCAGGGGAAGGGGTGCGCAGGGTCAGCGCGGAAGCCAGCGCCACCAGTGTCAATGCGCACAGCACGGCAGCGGCGGCCAGGTAGCCGGAGCCGGCCAGCGCCGCGCCGGAAGCCGCCGTGCCCAGGAACAAGCCCAGGGACATTCCGGCCGCGTTCAGGCTCAGCGCGGTGCCGCGCACCTGCGTGCAGCGGCTCACCAACAGGCTCATCACGGCGGCCGAGACCACCGCGTGGCTGGCCGAAAGCACCGCTGTGCCGGCCACCGCCAGCGGCAGCACCGGAGCGAGGTAGACCCCGGACAGCGCCACGAGCGAAATACCCAGGCTGATAACCATCACGGCACGGGTGCGGGCCGGCGAGTCTTCGGTATTGAGCATTCGACCGGCCAGCAGGTGGCCGAGGAAGAAGGCCCCGCCACTAACCGACCAGACGAAGGCGAACCAATTGGCATCCAGGGAGAATTTCTGGGCATACAGCGGAGCGAGGAAGGCCAGATGCCCCATGAAGGCTCCGGCGCGCCCGAAGGAAACCAGCAGCAGAACCCGGGCGCCGGGCACCCCAGCCAGGGTGCGGAAGGCCGCAAGGTAGCCCAGCCGGGCAGGGGCCGGGGTGTCCCCGGCGTGCCCAGCGCCACGGCGGCCGTAGCGCAGCACCGCCGGGATCAGCGCGATGCTGAGCACGGCGATGGCGACCAGATTGCCCTGCCACCCCCAGAACAGCGCCGGCAGCACCAGCAGCGGCGCGCCCACCGTGGAAGCCAAAGTCTGGGCCGTCATCACCAAGGTGGCCGCCCGGCCGGCGGCCGGCGTGGTGCCGAACCGGTCCGCGGCCGCGGTGGACAGCGCGGGGTACAGCAAGGCGTTGGATACGCCGGTGGCCAGGCAGAATACCGCCAGCGCGGCCAGTCCCGAAAAGGTTCCCACGATGGCTGCCAGGCCCATCAATCCCAACGCCGCGGCGGCCACGGTGCCCGGGGCGATGCGCCCGATCAGCGGGGCCAGCGCAACTCCGGCGAGCACCGCGCCAATGCCGGCCAGCCCGCGCAGGGTTCCGGTTTCGGCGTAGCCGGCCCCGGCCCAGTCCGCGATGGGCACCAGGAAGGTGCTCAGCACCGTGAAGGGCAGCAAGCCCAGTGCCGAGGCCAGCAGCGCAGGCCAGATCTCCGCGATAATGCGCCGTTCGCTGGGCAATTGGTGCGTGGTGTGCAGGTCGGGCTGGCTCATGCTGCACAACCGATTCCGGCACTGATCATGTCCAGATCCGCAGCAAAGTCCTGCACTGCGAAGGCCGGCGAGCAGTTTTCGCCTTTCCGGGCCTCGGCGGCCTGTGCCAGTGCTTTCTCGTAGGCGCCGAGCAACGAGTCGAGCATCGGGCACGGCACTGCCAGCTTCCTGGCCATTCCGGCGATGATCTTGGTGCGGTAATAGTCTTCCTTGGGCATCCGCGGCACATCCCACTCGTCCTGGTCATTGCGGAAGACCGGGCGGAAGGCGATCGCCGAAAAGTCGAAGTATCGCCCCAGTTCGTCGGGTTGCGAGAAGGGGTCGATAAGCAGCGAAGCATAGCGCACGTAGAGCAGGTATTCCTGCTCCACCGCCGGCAGCTGCTCGAAGCTGGCCGCCTTCCCCGGGGCGATGCTCTGGGGGTGCACCGGATAGCCGTCATCGAGCATGAAGGCCAGCAGATTGACCGGCTGCCCGCCGAGTGCGGTGGTAATCGCCGACAGCTCACGCCAGGCCTCGGCCATGGAGTGGATCAGCGCCGGGGTGACAGGGCCTTCGGGATAGAGCTTGTACACGTATTGGGTGGACGGAGCCGGGGTGAAGACCGCGCGCAGCGCCACCTCGTTGAAGAACAAGGCCGGATGCACGTATAGCGACATGTTCCGGGCTTCAGCTTCCACCGGCAGACCCATCAGTTTCACCTGTGTGCCAGCTGCGGCATGCACTGCGCGCACCCGCTGCAGCGCTGGCGTGTCCCCGCCAGTGGAGCCGGCGTAGATTCGGTTCTTTGCGCCGGCGGTCAGCACCAGCGCTCCGCCGGCCCCCTCCACCTGCCTGGTGTCCGCCAGATAGCTGGAGAGGCTGATGATTTCCGGGTCGGCGCCACTGCTGCGAGCGAATTCGCGCACCAGCGCCGCCGAACCCAGCGTGGGCGAGAGCAGCACGATCCTCGCAATCGTGTCCAGCACTGCCTGCGGCAGGTCGCGCAGCACTGGCAGGTAGGCGTCGGCGGTGACCGCCAACACCAGGGTGCCCCAGACCCCGCGCACCTGCTGGTAGCTGCGGTAGCGGTGATCGATACACGCCCTCCCCGCCAATGCGGCATGGCCAGTGTTCTGCACCTGGACCTGGGCGATGCCGGCATTGGCATCCAGCGCGGCGAAGAAGGCGTCCGAGCGCCGCGAGGCGCGCCCCGCAATGCCCAGTTCTCCGGGCAGCGCCCGCAGCAGCACGGCGCATTGCACCGCAGCCGGCCCAGTTCCGGCGATAAGGATATTCCCTAGTTCATTCATCGGCTAATTGCTTTCAGTTTTCGTGTGCGCCTTGGTGTACAGCGCGATGTCAAAGACCTGCCCGGGCTGGCTGATGGTGCCGGTCAACTGCCACAACAGGGGGTCCACCGGTTGCATCGGGTAGTTGAACAGCGATTTCAGCCCGTCACCGAAGCGCATTGCCACCACCACGTCATCACGGGTGCACGCGTGCAGCTGGTGCAGCAACTCGTATTTCAGGGAAACCGTGGAGCTGAAGACGATGTGCGTGACATCGTGCAGGAAGCCCAGCTGGTCGATTTCCTCACCCAGCAGGCGGATATCCAGGCCCTCCCCCAACTGCTCTACGACTCGTCGACCCAGGTCCAGCGCCTCAGGATCGATGTCGATCCCCACAGCGCTTGCTCCGGTGAGCGAAGCCAAGTTCAGCAGAGTCATCGGGAAGGAACCCGAGCCGACCAGCAGCACCTTGGAGCCGGCATCCGGGGCGACGGCCCCAAATTCCTCCGCGATGCAGGATTCGATATTGGCGAAGTACCCATCCGCTGCGGTTCGCCCTTCAAGCAAGCGCAGTGCCCTGTACTTCTCGATGACCGCGACGCAGCGCGCCGATTCGGTACGCAGCGCCGCCACCAGTGCCGTGCCGGCTTCGGTGGCGGCCAGTTGGCCATAGCCCGGTTCATTGGCAGGGTCCGTGACCAGCCGGGCATAGCTGGCCAGCAGTTCTTCGAGTGCGGCAGCGTGGCGCGTCGAGCCGTCATAACCTTGGGCAGCTTCAGCGAACCGGTCGAGGTAGCCGCGCAACACGACAGCCAGGCCAGCCTCGGCGGCGGACGGGGTGCCCGGTGGTATTTCAATCATGGATATATGCAGTCCCTTCGGCCACCATGCTGACTTCCGTGCAGATCTGCAGCGCGGTGGCCCCGGTGCCGCAATCTGCGTGCACCTTCACGGTGCCTCCGGGCTGTTTCACGCTGGCTTTGACCGGAGCTCCAGTTTTCGCAGCGAGGTAGGCGCCTAGAGCGGCGCTTCCTGATCCGCAGCTGCCTTCCCAGACGAGGCTCCCAAGCGCCGGAACGCTGACCAGCGGGGCCAGCTGGCCACGTGCCGGATCGTAGAGCATGATGCCCACCACGGACACCGCTTCGCGAGCGCCCAGCTCCAGGGCCTGCTGCTGCGCCCGCTTGCGCAGCTGAGGATCCGAACCGTCGCATTCGGCGACCAGATGCACCGCATCGGCGAAGCGCACGAGTCCGGCGTCGGCAACGCCCGGGAATGGATAGGGATCGATGCGCAGCGGCCATGGAATCTCCAGCTGGCAGCGGTAGGCAGTGCCGGCCGGTTCTACCCGGCAGCTCAACGGCTCAATGGCCCCGGAAACCTCGATCAGCAGCTCCAATGGGCCGAGGCCGGCCCGGCGCGCGGCATGCAGCGCGGCGAGCGACAACGCGGCATTTGCGCAGAACTCCCCACCGGCCATGTGCAGCCGGGCATCGGCTTTCGGCGAGCTGGGCGGCAGGATGAACCCGACTTGCTCGGCATGCACATGCTCGGCACGCAACAACCGGTCAGCAATGCTGTGGTAGTGCGCCTCCGGATGTCGGCTGGTCACCAGCACGGTGGTATTCGATGCCGGGCTGAGCTTGGCAAATTCCACTTCCGTAGCCCACCAGGCCAGAGCACTGCGGGGACTGTAACCGTGTGCCGAGCGAGCTTGCCTGATCTGAGAGTGCATTGGACGGCGCACTGCCGCTGGCCGGCTCATCAACGGGCCAGCCGGTCGGCGATCAGCTCGACCCCGTCCACGGCCAGCGGACCGGGCGAGGAATAGTAGTAGTTCAGCGGCACAATGGCGCTGTCCTGGTCAATGGCGGGCAAACCCGCCAATTCGGGGCGGTTGCGCAGCTCGTCGATGACCTGCTGGTCCGTTTCCAAGTTCGAGGACCCGGTCGGCAGGTACATGGCGAAGACCTTGTCGGCTGAGCTGTTCACGAGTTCTTCGGTGGAGGGCTCGAAGTAGCGCTTGGGAACGTCGCTGAAGACGTTCTCCATGCCCAGTAATTCCATCTGCTCGGCAATCAGGGATTCATGGCCATAGGATCCCAAGGTGCCGGAGACGGGCACGTACAACGGCATGCCCCGCTGCCCACTGGCCTGCTTGGCATTGCGCGCTGCCTGCTCGACGCGGGAGCGCATGTCCTTCACCGAGCCGGCGGCTACCTGTTCGGTGCCGAAGAGCTGTCCGTAGGATTCCACATCCTTGTAGATCTGGTCGAAACCGCTCAGTCCTCCGGTGGATCGATCCTCGAATCCAGCGCAGTACCCGCTGACGGTCAGCATCTTCACTCCGGCGCTTTCCAAACGCTCTGCCAACGAATCCAGATCGATTCCGGCTGCGATATCGGTTCCGATCACCACGTCCGCACCCGAGGCCAGGATCATTTCGTAGGAGACGTCATGGGAGTCTTCGGTGATCCGATCGGCCTTGCGCACCACCGCCATGGTTTCTTCGTCGAAAGGCACCTGCATGCTGCCTGCGTAGTGCGTGAGCTTGTCTCCCGCTCCAGCGGCAGTCAATAGGGCTGGCGCTTCCGAGCCCACAGCGAGAACGCTTTCCGGGGCCTTGTCGAAGACTACTTGCCTTCCGCAGCTGTCTAGGACAAGGTTTGTCGTCTCGGCACCCTGCGGCGCGCCGCTGGCGGATCCGGCCGGCGTGCTGCACCCGGTTACCAAAGCCAAGACTGCAACTGGCACGGCCAGCTTCCAGGGGTTGAGTTTTTTCATCTATCAGTGCTCCATTCATGGCAGGCGGGCGTCGACCGCCGAATTCCAGCGAGTCCTCAGCCAACAACGCTAAACACTAATGAGAATCATTATCAATTGTCAAAATATGTCAGCACCGCGCTCTTCCCAGCCCAAGCCGTTTTCGGGCAATGAAAAGCAGCCGCACTGCCCGATATTGAACGGGCGGCACGGCTGCCGTGATGCTGCTTTTCTGTGCTGGATTGCGGGCTAGAGTCCCTCGGAAGCCAGCCAGGCCGAAGCGATGTCGGCTGCCGATTTCTTGTCCACGGTGCTGTGGACATTCAGGTTCACCAGAACCTGCGCCGTCAGTTTCTCACTGACCGGATTGAGGACTTCCGCCAATTCCTCGGATTGATCAGCAGCCACCAATGGCACCACGTTTGATGCCAGGAACAGCGACTTCGGATCTTCCAGAACCACGAGGTCCTCGGTCTGGATGCGCGGATCGGCGGTAAAGACGTTGGCAATGTTCACCGTGCCGGCGACCAGGTCTTCAACGGTCGTATCGCCCGTTGCAGAGAACTCCGCCTTCACGCCGTAGGTGCTTTCCAAGCCCTTGGGGCCGTAGGGGCGCTCAGCAAGTTCGGGCGGGCCGCCCACGGTCAATGGTTCGGTGATGCCGGCAAGGTCCTCGATGCTGGTGAGCTTGTTGGCATCGGCGAATTTTTTCGTCACCGTATAGGAGTCCTGGTCCGAAGCCTCGGCGGCTTCGAGCACCGCGAGTGATTCTGGCAAGGACTTCTTCAGCTCGTCATAGACTTCCTCGGAGGAACGTGCTTCGGTGTCTTCCTTGTAGAACTGCAGCAGGTTGCCCGTGTATTCAGGGAAGACGTCGATGCTTCCGTCTTCCAGCTGAGGCATGTAGGCATCGCGCTGCCCGATGCTGAATTGCCGTTCTACTTCCATGCCGGCTCCTTCAAGTGCCTGGGCATAGATCTCGGCGACAATTTCATTTGAGTAGTAGGCCTGCGAACCTACCACGACTGTTGTTCCGCCATCCTGGGCGGCATCGCTTTCCGTGGCCAGCGGGTCCGCACTGGAACATCCGGCCAGTACCAGGCTTCCGGCCAGCACGAGAGCGCTTGTGGAGAAAAACTGCTTCCTGTTCATGACATTTCCCTTTCGAGGGTGATTTGGTCATCGGTATAGTGGAACTTCTTCTTCGTGCGCGCACCCAGACCGCGCGGTACGGCAGCTTTCTGGGCCGTGGCAAATGCCAAGTCCAGCACAAGGGCCAGCGCCGCAACCATCAAGGCTCCACCAAGGACCATGTCGAAGCGCCGCAGGTTCAGTCCGGTGATGATGGGCAAGCCCAGGCCGCCGAGGTTCACGTAGGCGGCGACAGTTACCGTGGCCACCACTTGAAGCACTGCGGAGCGGATCCCGCCCACGAGCAGGGCAAGGCCTAGTGGAATCTCGACTTTGAAGAGTATCTGCCATTCGGTCATCCCCACGGCCCTGGCAGCGTCAATGGTTTTGCGGTCAATGGCTTCGAAGCCGGTGTATGCTCCCGCAAGCAGTGATGGAATCGCCAGCACAACGAAAGTCAGCAGGGCCGCTTCTGGCTTGTGCAGTACACCGAGCAGCAGCACCAGCAGGATCAGCAAGCCGAAGGATGGCACCGCCCGGGCAATGCCGGCGATGCCGACCGCAATTTCGCGCCCTTTGCCAGTGTGCCCGATTGCCCATCCGGCGGGGATGGCAATCACGCCAGCGATCAGCACTGCCAGCACGGTGAACAGCAGGTGCTGCCCCAGCAGGGCAGCCAATCCCCCATCGCCCTGCCACTGTTCAGCTGCGAAGATCCATGACAGCGCATCGGAAATCAGATTCATGATGCAGCCCGTTCAGTGGACTTCGGCGCCGGCGTTCGCCGCTTCAAGGTGCTCGCCGTGGTCCACGGCATCAGCCAACGACCCGCCAAAAGCAACAGCAGGTCGACCAGCAGGGCGATCGCTGCCACTGCGATAATGCCGGCCAGGACTTCCTCGATAATGCGGCGCTGCAAGCCGTTGGTGAACAAGTAGCCCAAGTTGGTGACGCCTACCAGGATGCCAACCGTCGCCAGCGAGATCGTGCTGACCGCGGTCACGCGCAATCCGGCCAGAACCACGGGACCGGCCAACGGGAGGTCAACAGCAAAGAAACGACGTGCCGTTCCGTAGCCCATGGCCGTTGCCGCCGACCTGGTTGCCGGGTCGACCGAGTTCAGCCCGTCGACCACGCTGCGCACCATGATGGCGACCGCGTAGATCGCCAGAGCGAGAATCAAGTTGGCTTCGCTGATCGCGCTCATCCCGGTGAGCACGGGCAGAATCATCAGCAAAGCCAATGAAGGGATCGTGTAGAGCAATCCAGTGAGGCTCACGACTGGTCCGCGCACGAGCTTGTATTTCCAAGCCACCCAACCCAGCGGGATCGACGCAGCGAATCCGAGAACAATTGCTATCACGGACTGGCGCAGGTGCTCCAGCGAAAGCGACCCAATGAGTCCGAGGTTTTCCAGGATCCAGTTCACTGGACTGTTCCGTCCTCGACAAGCTTGCCCTGCGTCCGACCTTGCGCATCTATAAGGACGGTTCCATGTTCCGTCTGCTTCAGGCTCAATGCCCGGGACCCGCGCTGCGCACCGATGAAGGAGGCGACGAAATCATTGGCTGGATGCTCAATAATTTCACTGGGGCTGCCTACTTGGAGCTTCTGTGCGCCGGCCGCCAGAATCACTACCTGGTCTCCCAGCAGGAAGGCCTCGTCAATATCGTGGGTAACAAAGACAATGGCCTTGTCGAGTTCTCTTTGGAGTCGAAGCAATTCTTCTTGCAGCTCGGCGCGAACGATAGGGTCAACCGCGCCGAAGGGCTCATCCATGAGCAGGATGTTCGGGTCCGAGGCAAGTGCCCTGGCGACACCGACTCGCTGCTGCTGGCCTCCCGAGAGTTGGTGCGGATAGCGGTCGGCCTGCCCAGGAATTAAACCTACGGTTTCCATGAGTTCGAGGGCTCGTTTGCGTGACGCGGCTTTGGACATGCCTTGAAGCCGCGGCACGGTAGCGATGTTCTCCGCGACGGTGAAATGCGGCATGAGTCCCGAGTTCTGCATGACGTAGCCAATGCTTCGACGCAGTTCCACCGCTGGCTTGTTGGTGATGTCCTCCCCATCGATCCGAAGCACTCCATGGCTCGGATCAACCATGCGGTTTACCATCCGCAGCAAGGTCGTCTTGCCGCAGCCTGAGGATCCCACGAAGACTGTGGTGCGGTGTGCCGGAATTTGCAGGCTGAAATCCTTGACGGCAACCGTGCCATCCGGATAGTGCTTCGAGACGTTCTCGAACTCAATCATGCGCATTCCTCCTCGGCGGTTTCATTCCGAACCTTGTGCGATGCCTGAGCATGTTTCGTCTCCTTGAGCTGGCGTTGAGCCCAATTCTGCCTCAAATGCGCTGTGACAGCACCCAATGCCGGGAATCATTCAGCTTCAAACAGTTTGGCGCTTACCGTATTCCTACCAGAATGTCGGTAGAGTGAGCCAAAAGCATTTTTACGGCATTTGGAGAATACGTTGCACAAACGCTCGAAATTCATGGCTACTGCCGCTTTGGCAATTGGTGCCTTGGCTCTCTCGTCACCAGCAATCGCTGACACGCAAGGTTTTACCCCAACCGGTGATTGGGACAGCGCAGTTATCATGGACACTCGCACCGGGGAGGTGCTGGAGCGGATCGATGCGGACCAGTGGGATTCGGTCATTGTCATGGACGCGCAAACGGGGCACGTCGTGCCGCAAAGTCCTGCTCCGGCAATCGAACGGCCTGATTGGCCGAAGCCTGCATTCTTGAGTTTCGTTGGATGACACTGAATTTCTACACAGGCACTGTTGGAGCTGTCCAAAAAATTATTGCCTCGAACCATAATTGGTTCGAGGCAATAATTCCGGAAGTCTAGGCTTCGAGCACTACCGGGACGATCATTGGGCGGCGGCGCAGCTTGCGCGATACCCACGAGCCGATCACGCGGCGGGTGATCTGCTGCAGCTGGTGCGTGGTGTGGTTCGGGTTGTTGCCCACTGCTTCCACAATCGCGGCTGCAATCTTCGGCTTGATCTCGTTGAAGACCGAGCCCTCTTCCGCCACACCGCGTGCGTGGATGTCCGGGCCGGAGATGATCGTGCCGTTCTGGCGGTTGATCACGGTGATGACCGAAATGAAGCCTTCCTCGCCCAGGGTGACACGGTCCTTCAAGTCCTCATCGGTGATGGTGCCGACCTTGGAGCCGTCAACGTAGACATATCCGCATTCGACCTGGCCCACCAGCTTCGCAACGCCGTCCTTCATGTCGATGACCGAACCGTCGTCTGCCAGCAGCACGTTGTCTTCCGGGACGCCGGCTTGCGCCGCCAGGCGGCCGTTGGCGATCAGGTGGCGGGTTTCGCCGTGCACCGGGAGCACGTTCTTCGGGCGCAGGATGTTGTAGCAGTACAGCAATTCGCCAGCCGATGCGTGGCCGGAAACGTGGACCTTGGCCATGCCCTTGTGGATGACCTCTGCTCCCAAGCGCATCAAGCCATTTATCACGCGGAAGACCGAGTTCTCATTGCCCGGGATCAGGCTGGAGGCCAGGATGACGGTATCGCCCGGGTTGATCTGGACCTTGTGCTCGCCGTTGGCCATGCGGGACAGGGCGGCCATCGGCTCGCCCTGCGAACCGGTGGACATCAGCACGACCTTGTGGTCCGGCAGCGAGTCGATCTGCTTCAGGTCGACAAGCACGCCCTGCGGAACGTCGAGGTAGCCCAGGCGTTCGGCGATGCCCATGTTGCGCACCATCGAGCGGCCGATGAAGGCAACCTTGCGCCCGTGCATCGCGGCCGCATCCAGCACCTGCTGCACACGGTGCACGTGCGAGGAGAAGGACGCGACAATGATGCGGCGGCGGGCGCGCGCGAACTTGGCTTCGAGGACAGGGCCGATCTCGCGTTCGGCCACGGTGAAGCCCGGGACTTCGGCGTTGGTGGAGTCCGGCAGGAACAGGTCCACGCCTTCCTCGCCCAGACGCGCGAAGTGGCGCAGGTCGGTGATGCGGCCATCCAGCGGCAGCTGGTCCATCTTGAAGTCGCCGGTGTGCAGCACGGTGCCGGCCTCGGTGCGCAGGAATACTGCCAGGGCGTCGGGGATCGAGTGGTTCACGGCAACGAATTCGCATTCGAAGTTGCCAACCTGCGCGATCTCGCCCTCCACCACGATGTTGGTGTTGGCCTTGATGCGGTGTTCTGCCAGCTTTGCTTCAACGAAGGCCAGGGTCAGCTTGGACCCGTACAAGGGGATGTCTTCGCGCAGGCGCAGCAGGTACGGAACAGCACCGATATGGTCCTCGTGGCCGTGGGTCAGCACGAGGCCCACCACGTCGTCCAGGCGGTCCTTGATGTAGGAGAAGTCCGGCAGGATCAGATCCACGCCAGGCTGGTGCTCTTCGGGGAAGAGCACGCCGCAGTCGACGATCAACAGTTTCCCGTTGAGTTCGAATACGGTCATGTTTCGGCCGACCTCGCCCAAGCCGCCGAGGGGAACAATGCGCATTGTCCCCTTCTTCAGCTTCGCCGGAGTCTGCATACGCGCAGCGTCAGCCTTGCCTACTGAACTCTCAGTCATATGTGGTTAGTCCCTTTCGTTACAGATCCCATCCACCTTCACGTAGGTCCGCGCGGATGGCATCTAGCTCTGCGTCCGACGGTGCCAACAGCGGCAGCCGGACGACGGTGTTCGGCAGGACACCCTGCCAGTGAAGTCCATATTTTGCGGCAACGGCGCCCTGAATGTGGCCCATGATGCCGCGCTGGATCGCGTCCAGCTCAAAGTGTGTGGTGCGTGCAGTTGCCAGATCTCCTGCATGCATTGCATTAACTAGCGTACGGTACTTGGCGGCTGCAACGTGAGCGGTGACCGAAACCACGCCAACTGCACCGGCCGCCATCAGCGGCAGGGTCAGGCCGTCATCGCCCGAGTACACGTGCAGATCGGTGTTGGCCAGCACGGTGGTGGTGGACTGGTAATCCGCTTTGGCATCCTTCAGCGCAATGACCTGAGGAATCTTGGCCAGCTCGATAATGGTTTCCGGTGCCAGCGCAATGCCGGTGCGTCCAGGGATGTCATAGAGCATGATGGGCAGCTCAACAGCTTCGGCGATGGCCTTCACGTGGGCGATAACGCCTGCCTGGCTTGGCTTGTTGTAGTAAGGGGTGGTCAACAGCACACCATCGACGCCCGCTTCCTTGGCTGCCAGCGAAAGCTTGATGGAGTGGCGGGTGTCGTTCGTGGTGGAACCGGCCAGCACCGCGGCCCGGCCGTCCACCGCTTTGGCGACGGTACGGAACATCTCGATGTTCTCTTCATCGGTCAAGGTCGAGGTCTCGCCGGTGGTGCCGGTGACAACTAGTCCGTCGCAGCCATCATCAACCAGCTTCGTTGCCAGTTTTGCGGCCAACGCGTAATCGACTTCACCCGCTTCGTCGAAGGGCGTGACCATAGCGGTCAGCACGGTTCCGAACGGGTATGCCTGCTTATCAATTGAACTTGTAGCCATGGGATTAAATCTACACTCGCGCATGTTGCATTGGCATCCCCGGAACTATTCGTGGTGCGATGATTCCATGAACGATTCGGGTAGTTCCCAGCGCCTGCTGGGCGTGGATGCGGCGCGGCTTGCCGCCATCCTCGGCATGTTCGCCGCGCACGTCTTCGCACTGTATGAAATCGGCGGCGCACCCGCCTACTCCCCAACGTTTACCGGGGCTTTCACCTCCGGCAGGGCATCGGTCCTGTTCATGGTGCTGGCCGGATTGTCCCTGTGTTTGCTCTCGAAATCCTTGGCCCGGAAGGGCTTCTCCCACCCTAAGGTTTACTCAGTCCTTGTGCTGAGAGCATTAATTATTGCCGTGCTCGGAATGGCAATTGGGTCAATAAATGAAGCCATCGCAGTCATCCTTGTCCACTATGGGCTACTATTTCTATTGCTTCCGCTGGCTCTGAAGCTCTCAAGAATAACCATTTGGGTAGTCTCAGCTTTGTGGCTGCTGCTGATGCCGGTTCTTTGGCGACCGCTGGCCAACAGCTGGATGGGGAATTTTCTGGGCCATAATCCAAGCTTCGGCGATGTTCTGACCCCGCAACTGCTGTTCAAGGATCTGGCCGTCACCGGATACTACCCGTTGCTAATCTGGTTCGGATTCGGCCTGCTGGGAATAGCCATCGGACGATGCGATCTTCGCAGCGCTAAAACTGCAGGCCTGCTGACTGCGGGCGGGACTCTCATCGCCGCAGCGACCTATGCAGCGGGACATCTGGTGAGCATGAAGAATGCCGGGATCATAGCCCAAGAACTGGGTCTGGACTTATCCCTCGTTCCAACGATGATCACCACCGGGCGTTTGCCAGGCACTAATCTCGATCCACTCCTGGATCATCCCGCCTATCTCTGGCTGCCGACGGGCCACAGCAATTCCTTGCTGTCCACCTTGCACAACGCCGCCTGCGCAGCCGCAATCATCGGACTGCTATCGCTGGTCATTGGCCGTCTTGGCGTGCTGGGCCGGATGCTGGCGGGCGCCGGCCGCGCACCACTGACCTTGTATGCAGGACACATCGTCTTGCTGCCAGCGATGAAAGAGAACATGGGTCCGATGGCCATCTGGTGGATTCTTTGTGCAGCGACTGCCATCTTCGGGCTTTGGCTTGGCTTCAGCAGGGCATCGGGCCCCTTGGAATACGGGGTCAGGGTACTTAGCGGAGCAGACTCCGACCCTGCAACGAAGTTGAAATTCTAGAACGACGGCCCGGGCTCATGCGAGCCCGGGCCTTCCGCAAGATGCTGGTATTCGTGATTTCTACTAGCTGACCTTCTGATCTGCTTGCCAAAAGGTGATCGCCCTACGCATGGATTTGCGAGCCCGCGGCTTATCGCCACAGGCTTCATATGCCAGCGCCAGGCGGTACCAGGATTTCCATGACTCCGGGTTCTCTTCCACGTCCCGCTGGTGGTTGGGGAAATCCGCGTCGGCCGCCGAACGGATGAAGCGCCCCGATGGCATGCGGGGAAGATCTTCTGGCAGCTCACCCGAAGCGGCTAAGGCCTTGCCCATCTTCTCGGTGCGTAAACCGAAGAGCACTTCGCGAATCAGTATCCAGACGCACAAGGCAGGAATCACCAAGATCGCAATGCCCATGATCTGGGCGACCAGCTCCCCAGTATTCAGCAGTCGGATGGCCTGGGTGAATGTCATGCCAATATACAGCGCGAACAGCAGCAGAATGCCGCCTACCCAGAGTTTGGTTTTCACTGGTCCAGCTCCAGGTAGCCGTCGAGCCCATAGGTCAACCCCGGACGGGAACCAACGGTGCGCAGGCCCAGAAGGACGCCCGGCATGAACGAGGCACGGTCAAAGGAATCATGGCGCAACGTGAACTGCTCGCCGGGTCCGCCAAAGAGCACTTCCTGGTGGGCTACCAAGCCACGCAAGCGGACCGAATGGACGTTGATTCCATCGACAACTGCACCGCGGGCACCGTCGAGCTGGGTCTCGGTAGCATCAGGGCTGGCTGGTACCCCAGCGGCTTCACGCGACTTGGCGATCAGTTCAGCGGTACGCACCGCGGTGCCGCTGGGAGCGTCCACCTTATTGGGGTGATGCAGTTCGATGATCTCGACGGATTCGAAGTACTTCGCTGCAGTGGCAGCGAACGCGCTGGCCAGCACGGAGCCGAGGGCGAAGTTGGGCGCAATCAGCACACCGGCTTCGGGATGCTCGCTCAGCAACGCTTCCAGATTTGCCCGGCGGGCATCATCCCAGCCGGTGGTGCCGACGACCGCATGCAGTCCATGCTCAACGGCGAAACGCACGTTGTCTTCGGTGGATGCTGGCACGGAAAGGTCAACAATGTGGGTTGCTCCGGCTTGGAGGATCTGCGACAGGTCGTCGCCTCGCCCCAAGCTTGCAACCAGTTCCATGTCTGCGGCCTCAGTCACGGCCTTGACCGCTTCCGAGCCCATTCGTCCTGCCGCGCCGAGCACGGCCACCTTGATCTGTGCACTCATGGGCTTAAGCCTATCCTCCTGAACGCACCAGTCCTGCCAACGATGACGTGATCTCTCTCGAGTTTTGCAACGACTTCTCAGCAGGGAGCTGTCGGCAAATCATTGCGGAGGCACCCTACGGCCAGTCCAACTTGTTTTGCCCAGCAAATAGGGGAAAAATATGTGTCAGGAGTTCCCAAATAGTGAGCAGGGCCATGGGTCAGAAAATTAAGCGTATTGGTTTCGGCATCGGTGCAATCCTCGCCGCGACCTTCGCATGCACTTCCTGCGGTTCTGGCAGCGAACCGATCACCCTGTCGGATGACGAACGAGCATCAATCATCGATATCGTCCAAGAGCAGGGAACGGTTATCGAATCACCGACATGCCAGGTAGAAGTTTTCCGAATCGAGGATTCCACGACCTACGGCTGGGCTACCTGCGCACCCGATAGCCAGGAATCCGCGGATGCCGCGGCTCAAGCCGACGCCTTCCCATTCCGCATCGACGGGCAAGAACTGCGTCGTCCAAGTGACGGTTCCGACTACGAAAAAGACGTGAAGGAACTCTTCCCGGAAGATCTCCGTTCCGCCATTAATCAGCATTCGACCGGGGTGGGCGGCTAGCTCCCTTGGCGCTCGTCTCGCCATTTCTGGCGAGCGTGCCGATTTTCCCTACTGATAGTATGTGCGCACTTTTCGCACGATGAAAGGCTGGCGTGCGCCACGAGTACTTTGGGCATTTGCCCGAATCCTTGAAAACCAGGCTCTCGGTTCGCGTCGCGGGCCAGGGGCCTGACGTGGTGCTCCTGCATGGGCTCGGAGCTTCCAGCCGCTATTTCACTCCGCTGGCAAACATCTTGGCGCAGAAGCATCGGGTGATCGTTCCCGAGCTGCCCGGCCATGGCAAGAATCTCGATGATGGCCGCCCGGTGACCGTACCGCGTTTTGCACACGAAGTGGCACTGGCGTTGCGCGAGCTGAAGGTGGAGAACGCAATTGTCCTCGGGCATTCCATGGGTGCGCAGGTTTCCATTGAGCTGGCTCGCGCGTGGCCGGACCTGGTCAAGCACCTGATCATTGCAGCTCCCGCGGTCAACGACCGCGAGGCGACGCTCTTCAGGCAGGCACGCCGGCTCATCGAGGATTTTCCGCACGAGTTGAACTCGGTGAAGGCGATCTTGCTTGTCGACTACCTGCGTTGCGGCATCCCATGGTGGGCCAAGAGCTGCGCCGAGATGCTGGATTACTCCACCATCGATTTGCTCCGCACGGTGCACTGCCCGGTTGATGTCGTATGCGGCACCCGGGATCCGCTCTCTCCCCCGGAGTTCGGTCTTCGCTTGGTCGCCAAAACTCCGCAGGCCAAGCTTACTGTCATGCGCCACGGTGCGCATGGGTTCAATTTCTCCCATGCGCCCGAGCTTGCGGCGCTAGTCGAAGCCGTTGCTTGAACAAATAACACGGCAATGCCCCGTGAATCGACTTCGGCAGATTCGGTCCAAGGGGCACTGCCAGTGGATTCTAGAGGCCTAACGCGGCTTCATTCTCAAACGGTCCTACCACGGTGATCACACGATCCTTGGCCGCCAGTTCCTGAGCCAGTTGCTGCACGTCCTGGGCAGAGACTGCATTGACGCGGGACAGGGCTTCGTCGATATCTTGGAATTCGCCGGTAATCATTTCTGCCCGGCCCAAACGGGACATGCGGCTTCCGGGATCCTCCAAGGCCAGCACCGTTCCGCCGGATAGCTGGCCCTTGGCCTGCGCCAATTCAGACTCGCTGATGCCGTCCTTGGCCAAGCGATCCAACTCGTCGCCGAGCAACCCGATAACTTGAGCCGCCTTGGCCGGGGCGCAACCTGCGTACATGCCAAAGTATCCGGCATCCGTATAGGCGGCGGAGAAGGAGTAGGTCGAGTACACCAGTCCGCGCTTCTCCCGGATTTCCTGGAACAAGCGGGAGCTCATGCCGCCGCCGAGCACAGCGTTCAGCACCGCTAGCACCTGGCGCCGGTCGTCGTGGCCGGTGATGCCCGAGCAGCCCATGATGATATTGGCTTGCTCGCCCGGGCGGTTGATGACTTCCAGCCCGGCCTTCGAGGTGATCTGTGCCGGCTCGCCCATGCGGCGTGGCTCCGGTACGGCCATCGGGTCCAGTTCCCAGCCAGCTTCAGCCAGCGCCTTGAGAACCAGCTCGCACAGCTTGTCGTGCTCCAGGGAACCTGCGGCAGTAACAATCAGCTCGCTTGGGCGGTAGTGCGCACGGTAGTGCTCCATGACTGCCTCGCGGGAGATCTCCATGATCTCTTCTGGAGTTCCGCCAATAGGCCGTCCCAGCGGGTGATCGCCCAGGACGTTGGCAACGAAGCGCTCGTGGGCGACGTCCATCGCGTCATCTGCATCCATGGCAAGCTCTTCGATGATCACCCCGCGCTCCTGCTCCAGTTCCTGCGGATCGATCACCGCCGAGGTGACCATGTCAGCGATGACCTCCAGCGCCATCGGCAGATCCGTGTCAAGCACCCGGGCGTAATAGCAGGTCGATTCCTTGGCGGTGGCTGCGTTCGATTCGCCGCCCACTGCGTCGAAGGACTGGGCAATTTCCAAGGCAGTTCGCTTTGCAGTGCCCTTGAAGAGCAAGTGCTCCAGGAAGTGTGTGGAGCCGTAGTGTCCTGCTTCCTCGTCGCGGGAACCGACCGGAACCCAGAATCCCACAGTAGTGGACCGCTGTCCGGGCATCGCTTCCGTCAGGACTCGTACGCCACCAGGCAGGATGCTGCGCCGGACTTCAGAGCCGCCTTCGCCACGGTGGACCAACGTCGGGTCCGCCGGGTCAATCGGAGAAAACTGCGTGGTCTCCACCGAATGCAACGGCAATGGAATCATGGCCACGAATATACGTCCTTAATTCGTCGAGAATAGCGATTTCAAGCTAAGTACACTGTCTTTTATTCTCCCATAGAAACGCCATTTGAAGGCAATAGCCCATTGGTGATGGAGCCATCACATTCTGGGAGATTACGAGATCGAACCGCTGCTATCGAAATACCGTCATGCAGATTTGCAGGTCATGTCGCATCGAGATATCCGCGTTTCGCGGCATCAGCGCACACCGGGGTCCGCCGCGCTGGGTCGCTGGAGGCACAGGCAAGGTAAACGGTGTTCGCGGTATCTTCTGTACTCAATTCCGGATATCCCATTGATCCGGGATTATAGGAGACAGCAGTGCTCCACTCATCGAGGTCCTTGCAAGCACTAAGCGACTTTTTCTCGGCTTCGCCGATCATCTCTTGGGATGATTCAGGATCGGACCAGGCTTGGGTCCTGCCGCTGGATTGCCGATTGGCATTCCTTGCCGATGCTAGATGTCCTTGCCGCATCGAAATTCATGCATCCACTAACAGCCAACGACATGGCTCCCAGTACTGATGCCAAGGAAAGAACTCTGCGCATGGTCTTCATGCTAGCGCCTGCTCGCAGTGGTTCTGCGGCTTATTTACGGCTTGGCGTCTACCTTTCTGCCAGGCCAGGAAACAGCCAAGCAAGAAAAAATCCCGCGCGTCCCCAACAGAACACACGGGATTTCCAGTTCACAAGCTACTGCTTAGGCAATCTTGGAACGATCGAACGCGTCAAGGCTAATGCCTTGTTCCAAGACGACCTTCGCCCATTCGCGAGCCGAGTGCAGTGAATGGTCACGGTAATTGCCGCAGCTCACGGCTTCGGTTCCCGGAACATCCTCCCAGGTAACCTTCTCGGCAATGTCTTCCAGCGAGCTCTTAATAGCAGCGGCGACAACCGCCGGGGTCGGTTCGCCCCACAGGATCATATGGAAGCCGGTGCGGCAGCCAAATGGGGAGAAATCGATCAGGCCATCAATGCGGGTACGCAGCAAACCAGCCATGGTGTGCTCGATGGTGTGCAGGCCAGCCGTTGGAATCTCGCCGTGGTTTGGCTGGACTAGACGGATGTCGTAGTTGGTGATGGCATCGCCCTTGGGACCGTGTTCCACCCCGATTTTGCGCACATACGGCGCCTTCACCTTGGTGTGGTCCAGTGCAAAGCTTTCAACTTCAGCAAGTTCAATATCACTCATATGCAAAGTCTATCTGCTCACCGTCTGGCGAATCGAGACCTCAGTGAAGGAGGTAACCGATAGACTTCTTAGGACGTTCGGGGCAGCACTCCCCGAGCCGATTTCTTTAGAGGGGAAGTTCATGTCGGACCAGAAGTCCTTGCTCGTCTTTGCGCACGCAGACGAAGCCGTAGCCTTTGCAGATGTCGAGCACCTCGTTTCCGGTGTTGGCAAGATCAACGCATCGGTAGCCTTGGCTGGAGTGCTCGCTGAGGGCAACATCAAGAACGTCGTAGTACTGGGCACCGCCGGCGTTGTAGGTCATGCCGGTGAAGATCGCCCGAGCCTGGACACCATTTACCAGGTCACCAAGCTGATCCAGCACGATTTCCCGCTGCCTTCGGCGGATGTGGATCCCGCAGGTGAAGTCCTGCTTCCTGATTACCAAGTGACCATGGCTACCGGTGACGTTTTTGTTTCCAATGACGAACAGCGCATCCACATCAAGTCATTGGGTGCTTCGCTGGTCGATATGGAAGGCTACGCCTACGCCAGCATCTGCCAGCGCTTCAACGTGCCGTTGCAGATCTTCAAGATCCCCTCCGATTACGCGGATGATTCGGCGTCGATCGACGAATGGGATGACATCGCGAAGCAGAAGAGCGTACAGCTGCGCGAGTTCTTCGACAAGCACCTGAGCTGAAATTCAGGCACTGGTCCCAGAGCCAGATTCAACCTGCACTGGACACTCGGCTGGTCTCCAGCCGGGTGTCCTGCTTAACAGGGTCGCCTCGCGGAATTCTGCCGCTCCGTGCATGAGCAGGTCGGCCCGGGCTCTCGGAGCCCGGGAATTCCTGGCGTAAATTCACCTCAAGAAAATGTCTAGCTCAGCCGTCACCGCTTTGAGCGGCCGACTAGGAAAGTAATGCCTTCATACTGCGAACAGGGGGCACAAGGAGGATTCATGGTAAGAGCACTGAGCTACGCAAAGCAGTCGCTGCGCGGAATCTGGTTCCGGGCCACAGTATTTACCGTGGCAGGAATCTTCTTGGCCATCGCCGCACCATCACTGGGCAACCTCATCCCTGCGAACCTGCTCGAAGCACTCGGCAACGATGCTGCCGCGACACTGCTGCAGATCCTGGCCACGTCGATGCTGGCTGTCACGACGTTTTCCCTGACCACGATGGTCTCGGCATACTCCACTGCCACGCAAATCGGTACTCCCCGCTCCATCCAGCTGCTGATTGCCGACCGGACCTCGCATACTGCCCTGTCTACCTTCGTGGGGGCTTTCGCATTCTCCATCGTCGGTATCATCGCGTTGTCCTTGGATGTCTATTCCAGCTCGGAAAAAGCGCTGCTGCTGTTGGGAACCATCCTGGTCATTGCCGTGGTGCTGGTGACCTTGCTGCGCTGGATCTCGTTCCTCACCACTTTCGGCCGCATGGCCGACATCATCGACCGGGTCGGCGATGCCGCCTCGCAGGCGATGTCGGACTACGCCGAGCAGCCGCTGCTCGGCGGACGGCTGTGGGTTGATCCGCCTACGACTGCCATCCCGCTGGAATGCGACCATCCAGGATTCGTGGTCAAGGTCGACGTGGCAGCTCTGCAGCGCATTGCCGAGCAGGAAAACTGCCAGCTCTGGGTCGAACGCCGCCCAGGCTCAAGGATCTTTGCCGGGCACCCCATTGCGTACCTGAGCGGCAAGGTGTCGGAAGAGAGCCAGGAAGCGATCCAGCGGGCCTTCGTGATCGCCAACCACCGGACTTTCGAACAGGACCCGCGGCTCGGGCTGCTCGCGCTGTCGGAAATCTCCAGCAAGTCGCTCTCCCCCGGAATCAATGATCCGGGAACCGCCATCGAGGTCCTGGAAGCAACGCACCGCGTACTGGACATCGCCATGCAGGCAAGGATTCCGGATTCCCCGGACGCCGGGCGGGTCCACCTTCGACTGCTTGAGCCGCAGGACATGCTCCAGGATGCCTTCCGGGCGACCTCGCGCGATGGCGCTTCGGACGTCGAAGTCATGATGCGGATCCAAAAGGAACTCGGTGCCCTGATTGCGCGCTCCGATGCCCCTTGGACGGCAGCCTTGAAGGCTCAGGCAAAGGATTCCTTCGCCCGGGCCGAGCGAGCACTGGAGCTGGAGGAGGATCGCCACGAGGTCGAAGTCCTGCACTTCGAGGCGCTGAACGCCACCGGCATCAGCAAGGATGCGGCACCCGCGTAGGCGCTGACCTGCCAGCCATGCCAATCAAGCTGGTCTGAAGAGAAGGAAAACCCCGATTCACCAAAGTGAATCGGGGTTTTCCTGCAGGAATCTAAAGACTACTCAGCAGCTACTGCTTCTTCAGCTTCTTCCTCGACGACTGGAGCCAGCGACAGCTTGCCACGGTCATCGATCTTGGTGATCTCCACCTGCAGCTTCTGGCCAACGCCGACGACGTCTTCGACGTCCTCGACACGCTTGCCGTCGTTGATCTTGCGCAGCTCGGAGATGTGCAGCAGGCCGTCCTTGCCCGGGGTCAGCGAAACGAACGCACCGAAGGTGGTCAGCTTCACGACGGTGCCCAGGTAACGCTCGCCGACCTCAGGAACCTGAGGGTTGGCGATGGCGTTGATGGCCGAACGGGCAGCCTCGGCGGATTCGCCGTTGGTTGCGCCGATCAGCACGGTGCCGTCATCCTCGATCGAGATGTCAGCGCCGGTGTCTTCCTGGATCTGGTTGATCATCTTGCCCTTAGGGCCGATGACCTCGCCGATCTTGTCCACTGGAATCTTCACCGAGATGATGCGCGGGGCGTTCACATTCAGCTCATCCGGAGCGTCGATGGCCTGGTTCAGCACGTTCAGGATGTGCAGGCGTGCTTCGCGAGCCTGGGTCAGCGCGGCGGCCAGCACCGAAGCCGGAATGCCATCCAGCTTGGTGTCCAGCTGGATCGCGGTCACGAACTCGGAGGTACCTGCAACCTTGAAGTCCATGTCGCCCATGGCGTCTTCGGCGCCGAGGATATCGGTCAGGGCAGCGTAACGGGTTTCGCCGTCAACGGTGTCCGAAACCAGGCCCATGGCGATGCCTGCAACCGGCGCCTTCAGCGGCACGCCGGCGTTCAGCAGCGACAGGGTCGAGGCGCAGACCGAGCCCATAGAGGTCGAGCCGTTGGAGCCCAGTGCCTCGGAGACCTGGCGGATGGCGTATGGGAATTCCTCGCGGCTTGGCAGCACTGGAACCAGCGCGCGCTCTGCCAGTGCACCGTGGCCGATTTCGCGGCGCTTCGGCGAGCCAACACGACCGGTCTCGCCGGTCGAGTATGGAGGGAAGTTGTAGTTGTGCATGTAGCGCTTGGACTTCACTGGGGACAGCGAGTCGATCTGCTGTTCCATCTTCAGCATGTTCAAGGTGGTGACGCCCATGATCTGGGTTTCGCCACGCTCGAAGATAGCCGAACCGTGCACGCGAGGCAGCACCTCGACCTCGGCGGAGAGCTGGCGGATGTCAGCCAGGCCGCGGCCGTCGATGCGGATCTGGTCGGTCAGGATGCGCTGGCGCACGATGTGCTTGGTCACCGCACCGAAGGCCTTGGAGATCTCGGACTCGCGGCCTTCGAAAGCGTTGCCTTCGCCAGCCAGCGATGCCAGGATCTCGTCCTTGTAGTCGCTTGCGGCGTTGTCGCGCTCCTGCTTGTCAGCGATGGTGTAGATCTCTGCCAAGCGGGTCGAAGCGGCAGCCTCGACAGCGGTGAAGGCATCGTCTTCGTAGTCGCGGAAGACCGGGAACTCAACGGTTTCCTTGGCAGCGCGGGCAGCCAGGTCGGCCTGGGCCTCGCACAGGACCTTGATGAATGGCTTGGCAGCCTCAAGGCCTTCGGCGACAACCTCTTCGGTTGGAGCCTGGGCGCCGCGTTCCTTGATCAGTTCCCAAGCGTTATCGGTAGCTTCGGCTTCCACCATCATGATGGCAACGTCATCGCCAGCGATGCGGCCGGCAACAACCATGTTGAAGACAGCGTTCTTCAGCTCGGAGTGCTTAGGGAAGGCAACCCACTGGGCGCCGTTTCCGTCATCAACCAGTGCAACGCGAACGCCGCCGATTGGGCCGGAGAATGGCAGGCCCGAAAGCTGGGTGGACATCGACGAAGCGTTGATTGCCACGACGTCGTACAGCTCATCCGGCTCGATGGACAGGACGGTGACGACAACCTGGACCTCGTTGCGCAGGCCCTTGACGAAGGCTGGGCGCAGCGGGCGGTCCATCAGGCGGCAAGCCAGGATGGCTTCGGTCGATGGGCGGCCTTCGCGGCGGAAGAAGCTGCCCGGGATGCGGCCGGCAGCGTACATGCGCTCCTCGACGTCCACGGTCAGCGGGAAGAAGTCGAAGCCTTCGCGCGGGTGCTTGCCGGCGGTAGTTGCCGAGAGCAGCGCGGTCTCTTCGTCGATGTAGACCATTGCCGAGCCAGCAGCCTGCTTGGCGAGGCGGCCGGTTTCGAAGCGAATGGTGCGGGTACCGTAGCGGCCGTTGTCGATCAGCGCTTCGGCGAATTGGATTTCTGGACCCTCCATTAAGGGGGTGCTCCTTTCGATCGCTCCCACATGGTGGATGAGCGAACCGTATAGCCCTACCCAGATCTGGTCTTCGATCGAGACCCGCGCTGGGGCAGCTATTTGCCCTAGCGAAAGTCACTACCGAGGACCGGGAAACTGGCGGTCGGGACCAACGGTCAGTCAGTCCTGGGAGTTATTTTCATTCGGGGCCCGCACAGAATATGCAGACCCATGTACTAGCCTACCGGGAATTGGCAAAAGACGCAGTTCTTGAGCGATGGGCGCATGCCAGCAACTTGTGGGTTCGCCATTCACTGTTGCAGCGATGCGTTGCGATGCCTGAGCAACCAGCAGAGATCACGCGGCACCGTTGCGCCTGCGATCCGCGGGCGCAGCCAGCATAGATCTACGTCCATCACGGCTCCTCGCCAATCGGATGAGTCAATGATCCTTTGAGCCCGATAGCCTCCGGTGAAAGTCCAGATCGCCCAAAGGGCAGGCAACATGGAAAGCGCTACCGTTTGGCCAGTGCCGAGGCCCGTATCGACATGGGCTGCCAGTGCCGTGAGCGCCGTCCATAGGCTCCACCACAGTCCGCGGGAAAGCGAATTGAGGCGGATTTTCTGCAGGGCCAACTCCAGCAGATCCGAATGCATTTCCCGGTTTTGCAAGCTGGCGTGCTGCTGCAGGTCATCACCCCGTTCGCGTAGTTGGACGGCGTGATTCCGGGTGTCGGCAAGTTCCTGCCTGAGCCGTGCGTTCGCCTGCTCCAGCGACGAGGTCCGGGAACCCTGTACCGACAGTTCCCGGGCCAGCTGTTCCATCTTCGTCTTGAGCTGTTTGGAGGTCGGCTGGCCGGCGAACCAGCGCCGGTTGTTTTCCGTTCTGATCGCGATCCCGGCCGTTTGCGACACATCGAAGCTGGCCGTTGCCGCACGCGCAGCAAAGGGCACATGCTCACTGTGTCCAAGTGCGGTGATGACCGGAAGTGCGCATTGGCGAATAGCTTGGATCAGTTCGCGGTCGTCGAAGGCGACGAAGTCCGCATACGATCCCCCGCCGCGCAATATGATTACGGCATCGGCCTGGCCCGGTTTGAGGCTCGAAAGCTTACGCGAGATTTCGCGCACGGCACTGGGCCCTTGGACCCTGAGCTCGGCAACTTCGACAGCAACCCGTTTCTTCACTCCTTTCGGGTGCAGTCCACGAACAAAGTCCAGGAGCACTTGGTTGTCCCGGCCACACAGCACTAGCACCTTGGAGATCTTCCCGACCGGCTCTATAGTCTCCAAGTTCTGGCTTGACTCTAGCGGGAGGCCGAATTCCCGGGATGTTTCTTGCCTGAGCAGCGCCCAAGGGCCTTTGTCTCTCGTTGCTTGAACTGCGAGGTGACCGTGATTCTCATAGTTCCCAACGGCAACCCACACTGGATTTCGTCGCCAGGAGTCGATATTTGGCCTCGCTGTCACCGTCAGTTGGTGGCCATCTCCCAGCCATGATGGGCACATGGCCGCAGGGAATTCGACTTCCACTGCACAGTCGCCGTCAAACAGCGTCGCCCATCTTTTCGATCCCATTTTTCTGACTCGTCCCACGATTTCACCTCGAAAATGCGCCGGAGGCATTCTCAAAACACTGTCTGCCAGGCTCTTTCGCAGCTGCGTTAGGGATTGAACTTCCTGGATTGCCAAATCGCTTGGATTTCTCGCCATGGCACCGACTCTAAAGGCGACCTCCGACACTATGGAAGCGCTGGATGAAGAGCTTGTGCAGGGTTGAACACCAGTTTGGCAGTAACTGATCAGCATTATTCCTATGAAGGCAGCGGAACGGCGTGGGAAATTTACTCAGACCGGGATTATTCATAGCCTGCCGATTGTTGTTCTCCATGGGCCACGCCCTGATGGGCTGCGGCGATCGCCGCAGCCCAGAACATTGCCAGTCGCAACCCGCAAGACAAAGGAAATACCCTGATGGCAACTATGGTCAACGCATACGCAGCGCACTCTGCGGCTGAAGGACTCATCCCGACACAGATTGAGCGCCGTGCTGTAGGTCCGCACGACGTCTTGATTGATATCAAGTTCTCCGGCATCTGCCACTCCGATATCCACACGGTCCGCGGTGAATGGGGAAACCAGAACTATCCGCTGGTCCCGGGCCACGAAATAGCTGGCATCGTCACCGAAGTCGGCTCAGCAGTCACCAAGCACAAGCTGGGCGATCGCGTTGGCGTGGGCTGCCTAGTCAATTCCTGCATGGAATGCGAAAACTGCCTGGCTGGCGACCAGCAGTTCTGCGAGCAGAGCGTGGGAACCTACGGTGCGCTCGACCGTGATGGCAGCATGACCCAGGGCGGCTATGCAACGCACGTCGTGGTTGACGAGAACTTCGCCTTGAACATCCCCGAAGGCATCTCCTTGGATGTCGCCGCACCCCTGCTCTGCGCCGGCATCACCACCTTCTCCCCGCTGAAGCACTGGGGCGCAGGACCGGGCAAGAAGGTTGCCGTGGTGGGACTCGGCGGCTTGGGCCATATGGCAGTCAAGCTCGCCAGTGCCATGGGCGCTGAGGTCACCGTGCTGTCGCAATCGCTGAAGAAGAGGGAGGACGGCCTGAAGCTGGGCGCCAGCGATTACCGGGCCACCAGCGACGAGAACACCTTCAAGGATCTGCGCAAGAGCTTCGATCTGATCATCAACACCGTCAGCGCCTCGATCGACATCAGCTCCTACCTCGGACTGCTGCGCGTGAACGGCACCTTGGTCAACGTTGGCGCGCCGGCTGAACCATTGCCGGTCAACGCCTTTGCTTTGATCGGCGGACGCCGTTCCTTCGCCGGTTCGCAGATCGGCGGCATCGAAGAAACCCAGGAAATGCTGGACTTCTGTGCCGAACATGGAATTGGCGCAGAAATCGAGGTCATCGATGCCACGCAGATCAACGAGGCCTACGAGCGCGTGCTGGCGTCCGACGTCCGATACCGCTTCGTGATCGATACCGCGACGCTGGCCTAGCCTAGCGATCCCAACGCACGCGCATCACGGGAACGGCGCCGGTGCTGCCTCTGCATTGCAGGGCAGAACCGGCGCCGTTCCCTTTCTGCCAGATTAGCGGCTATTCGCGGCGGCGCGAGCGTCGCGTGCGGGGACTGCCCGTTTGGTTCCCGAGCTCCGTGACACCTGCTGTTGTGGCGGGCGCAGGCAAGATCGCCTTTATCTCGGCGAGCTCGGCCTGCAGTTGCACCACCATACCGCGGAGATTCAGCATCTCCTTCCGGCGCCGGCGGGCAGCCCGGAAAGTCCGGATCATAATGGCAATGATCAATGGAATGGCCACGAGCAGCGCCCATCCGCTGCACGTAAAGAAGTCGAGAGCCACCGGCAGGGCCTGCCTGAATTCCCAGAAGGAGTTCACTCCCCCGGCGATTGCTTCCAAAGCCGATTCCAGGGGAACCAGTTGCTGGCCCACGATCGGGGTTCCGGATAGTTCCGGTGCGCTCACCGGGGGCTCGCCTGCGGTCCACCGCGGATCACCCAGCCGTTTCAGGATATAGATCCCGGCGCCGGCGTTGAGAGTAGCGAACAGGAGCACCGAGGCAAGCGAGACAGCCACCAGTTGGCGCCGGCGCCATAAACCCACAGCGACGGCAAAGGCCAGCACCAGAATCCAAATCCACAGTCGAAGTTGTTCAAGGCCAATGCCGGTCAAAATATCCATGAATCTTGCCTTATTGCTCTTGGCCGTCACGGCCCCCAATTGCGTGGGAATTTATCCCATGCAAGTAGCGTATCCCCCGGTAGCGGACAATCCGCCGCTTGGCTGGTTGACGGAACTTGAAATCGAGATGGCCGGAAGGTTCTGTGGCATCTCTGGCATCAGATGAGGTGGCATAGCCTCCCATTCCTAATCCCCGAGTCGTGTTGGCCACCAGCTCTTGCCCAGAAGCTGGTTCCCGTTGCCGCGACGGTCCATCTTCTGGGTTAATAGGCTTGGGTCTGCTAATCGGTGGATCATCCGAACCCCGGAGGCAGGCATTGACGGAACCCAATTTCGCTGAGTACTACTGGGAGTTCCTTGAACGGGGAACTATCTTGGCAGTGACGCTCAGCGGTCCGGCCAATCTCCGATTGATGGATCCAGAGAATTTCGCGGCATTCCAAGACGGAGAAAAATTCGAATCGTATGGTGGGCTGGCACGCCGGGCACCCTACCGGATCAAGGTGCCCAAATCCGGGCCCTGGTTTCTCGCGATCGATTTGGCAGGTCTTGGCGTGCGCGGGGTACGCCACGAAGTCAGCGTCGTACCTCCACAGAAGCTGGAGGCGAGGCGCACTTCCCGTGACTAGCCGGACGGCAGGTCCGGGAACTTAGCCTGCAAGATCGTTTGAAATATCAATGAGCTCCTGCATCCGCATTCCTGGCCAGCCGTGGACCATCTCCACCCACTGCTCCGGGATGCTTTCCAAGCCAGTGGCCGCGCCGATAAGCGATCCGGCGATGGCTGCCACGGTGTCGGTATCCACGCCTCCGCGAACGGCAGCTTCCACCACCGGAACCAAGCGGGCTTTCCCGTCCACCGCATCGGCGGTGGCGATGGCGCTCCAGGCCGCCTGGAATGCTTCAACAACCCAGCCATTGTTGCCGAAGTCCCGAGGCAGTTGGGTTTCGGCCTGCCCCATGCGCTGTTCCCACACGTGGGCGCGATCTGGCTTGAGAAGCTCAAGCCCGATGCGAATATCGAGTTCTCCGGTGAGCACCGCGTGCTGAATGGCGACGGTCCACAGACCGCACGCTTCAGCGGCTTCGTCATCGAAATGGGTCAGCTTGCTGATGGCCGCCGCTGCGTCGAATGCGGCGGCAGGCGTTCCGGACAGATAAGCCAGGGCAACCGGTGCTGTGCGCATCAGGCTGCCGTTGCCTCCCGAGCGGCCGGTTCGCCTGTGGATCTGCTCGGAACCGGCGAGCGCGTCTTCGGCGTTGGGTTCAGTTCTCCCGTCAGCAGACGCGGTGCTCTGGGCGAAGGCGAGGACGGCACGGGTCTGGTTGCCGACGTCCGGTGCGTTCACCGCCCATCTGGCCCATTCGCGCACCATGTAATCGCTTGCGGCGCCATCAAGCTTGCCGTGGGAACCCAGCAGGCCCTGGGCAACGACTATCGCCATCGAGGTATCGTCGGTCCACTCCCCGGGTGCAAAGTTGCCCAGCCCTCCGCCGATCATGTCCACTTGCGCGGAATCGGGCAACGGCGCATTGAATTCATAGCCCGCGCCTAGGGCGTCGCCGGCAGCCATGCCGGTCATGACCCCGAGAATCCGATCTAGCACTTCTACTGGATATGCCATGCGTGCCTTTCTATGGGTGGTCGCCAAGGCAGCGAAGAACTGCCCAGGATCACTGTACCGATGCGCACCGACACCATGGCAGGCCGCGCGGTTTCGGATTACCGCAGCCACAAATGGCCAATGCCCTGCAGGAACCGGGTTCCTGCAGGGCATTGGCTGTCTTGGTTTGGGTCACGGTGTCCGGGTGAATCCAGGTGATGGCGGGGTCGTCGGGTCTGACGGGTGCCCCGGTGGCGGTTGCGTGGGATCCAGCGGGCCTGGAGGCGCCATCGGGCCATCCGGGTGCGAAGGGCTCGGCGGCGCATCCGGGTGGGATGGGCTTGGCGGTGCGTCGGGAGCCGGCGGCTGCGCAGGAGGCTCAGGCTGGTCGGGAATACTCGGATCGCCCTGCACCGGAACACCTGATTCGTTTAAATGATTCATGGGAACCTGCCTTCCTTCATATCGATCCGACCATTCAACGACGGATCACCGGTGCGATGCAACGGCATTCAGGCTTCGCAAAGCTGGGACAGCAACAGGCCTGGGCGGAAGCTGCCCAGCCCACCTACAAGAGCAGGCGCACGATCGGTGTCGCGATGAGGATGGTCAGGACAACGCGCACGAACCAGATGGCAACCATTTGCGGGATGTTCAGCGGAATCTGCGTTGCCAGGACGCATGGCACCAGTGCCGAGAAGAAGATGATCGCCGAGACGCAAACAATGGCGATCACCATGCGCAGCTCGATCGATTCATGTCCCGCAACCAGGGTCGCTGGCAGGAACATTTCGGCGATGCCGGTCGCCGACGCCTTGCCGGCCAGTAGCGGATCTTCCAACCCGACGATCCAGGCGAAGGGCACGAACAGGTAGCCCAGCCAGTCGAAGACCGGAGTGAAGCGTGCCACCACCAGCCCGAGCAGTCCGACGGAAAGAATGGATGGCAAGATCGCCATCGCCATTTTCAGTCCGTCCCACACATTGGCGCCGATGTTCTTGGCCAGCGACGGTGCCCGCCGAGAGGCTCCCAGAGCTTCGTTCCAGGCCACGCGTGCGCGGTTGCCAGTGACCACCTGTTCCTTGTCGTGCTCCATGCCCAGGTACGTGGTGTCCGGAACCCGGCTCAACGGCGGAATGCGCACCGAAATGACAGTCACCGCAAAGGTGACGACCAGCGACAGCCAGAAGTACAGGCTCCAGTGGTCCATCAGATCCAGCGCCTTGGCAACGATCACCATGAAGCTGGCTGACACCGTGGAAAAGCCGGTAGCGATAATGGCCGCTTCGCGTCCGGTATAGCGCCCACCGCGGTACATGCGGTCGGTGATCAGCAATCCCAGCGAGTAGCTGCCAACGAAGGACGCCACGGCATCCACGGCCGAACGGCCTGGTGTACGCCAAATCGGGCGCATGATCGGCTGGCAGAAGACGCCGAGGAATTCCATCAGGCCGTAGCCCACCAGCAAGGCCAGGAAGATGGCCCCCACGGGAACGATCAGGCCTACGGGAATCACCAATTTTTCCAGCAGGAACGGCCCCATGTCCGGATCGTTGAGCCATGCTGGGGCGAAGTCGAACAGCAGGGAGCAGCCGACAACCAGGCCGAGGATGTTCAAGAACGCGAAGACGCCCCGGACCTTTGATGCCTTCCAGCCACCGGTGGCGAAGGGAAGAACCGTTCCGCAGACGAGCATCAGCAAGATGATGTACGGAACCACCGGTGCCGCGGCCGTTTGGATCCAGGTAATCAGGTGATCCAGCGGGATGGTGCTCTTGCCGTTGATGGTGATGGGCAGGAAGAAGAACACGATGCCGACGAGGCTGTAGACCACGAATCGCAGAACGACTGGGAACGTGCCTTGGGTTTCAACGCTTGAAGTTGTCATTGGATACCGCTTTTCGATGAGGACAGGGCCGTCGAAATGAATCGATGCGATATCCAATACAACGCGATCTTCAACCGTGAATGTGAGCTGGATCGCTTTTCTTGTCCGGGGTTTCAGACTTGCTTTCGATCAGCTGTGCGGATGGAAGAAAGGCCACAGGATGAACGGCCCACTTTTCATGATTCTCATAGGACTAGTCTGTAGGATCGATATAGTCTGCATAGATCCTGCATCTAGCTTTCGGCTGAAAACTCGCGCTCAAGTACGTCTTGGCGCGATGCAGGGAATAACCTAGGGAGTATACATACGCAGCCCTGGGCACTTTCCCGTCGGCACAGACGTTTCAACGCAGTACGCAGCATATAGATAGTCCAGCAGAAACGAAGGCACCATTTTGAACGGCAATGCCACCTTTAAGCACCACAACGTTGCGCTTTTATCAGTGAACAGCGTTCTCGCACCAGAGGTGGTGAGCTCGGCAGAATTCGATGAGCGGCTGGCTCCTAGCCTGAAACGCCTGCGCCTGTCCAAGAAGCTTCTGGAACGTGTCTCCGGTGTCAAGGAACGCCGTTGGTGGTCCGACGGTGTCGGCTTTGACGATGCCGCGATCATGGCCGGCAAAAAGGCCCTGGATGCCGCTGGTGTCGACGCCAGCAGCATCGGACTGCTCATCAACACGTCGGTGACCCGCCGCAACCTGGAACCATCGGTGGCCTCCAAGGTGCACAACGGCTTGGGCCTGCCCTCCTCTGCCATGAACTTCGACGTGGCCAACGCGTGCCTCGGTTTCGTCAATGGCATGAGCCTGGCGGCGAACATGATCGACTCGGGCCAGATCAAGTACGCCCTGATTGTTGCCGGCGAAGATTCCAAGCCGACCCAGGAAACCACCTTCCAGCGCCTGAACGCCGAGAATTCCACGCGCGATGACTACATGCGTGAATTCGCCACCCTGACCCTGGGCTCCGGTGCCGCGGCTGCGGTCATCGGCCCGGCCGATGCGCACCCGGATGCGCACCGCATCCTCGGCGGCGTCTCGCGAGCCGGCACCGAGCACCACGAACTGTGCGTCGGAGGCCCCTCGGGCATGTACACGGACACCAAGGGCCTGCTGGACAACGGCCTGGAACTGGTGGTGAACGCTTGGAACGAAGCCCATCAGTCGGGTTGGAACTGGAAATCCATGGACCGCTACGTCACCCACCAGGTGTCCAAGTCCTACACCAACGCCATCATCAAGGCCGTCGGACTGGTCAAGGACCGCGTGCCGATCACGTTCTCCAAGTGGGGCAACGTCGGTCCGGCTTCCCTGCCGATGACCCTGTCCCAGGAAGCTGATTCGCTGAAGAAGGGCGACCGGGTGCTCTGCATGGGCGTCGGTTCCGGCCTGAACACCGCGATGATGGAGATTGCCTGGTGACCGAGCTGTTCCCCGGTGTAGATGCAATTTACTCGACGTATCTTCAAGTGCCGTCCACCTCGCAGGTTGACACCCCGGGCAGCACGCACCGGTGGCACATCCTGGACAACCATGAAGAACTCCAGCAACGTGGCATCGATCCGGTCGGCACCCTGCTGTGCGTGCATGGCAACCCCACCTGGTCCTACCTCTGGCGCAGCCTGCTGAACCACGTCAGCGAGCACTCATTGCCGTGGCGCGTGGTGGCAGTCGACCAGCTGGACATGGGCTTCTCCGAGCGGACCGGCACCTTCCGCCGCCTGGCCGACCGGGTCAACGACCTGGGCGACCTGACCGGCGCGCTGGGGCTGACCGGCAAGGTCACCACCGTGGGCCACGACTGGGGCGGCATCATTTCCCTGGGCTGGGCCGTCTCCCATCAGGAGCAGCTGGAAAACGTGGTGCTGACGAACACCGCAATCCACCCGGCAGGCTTCGAGCTTCCCGCCGCGCTGAAACTCGCCTCCCACCCTGCGGTGCATTCCTGGGGCACCAAGACCTCCCCTGCTTTCTTGCAGGTCACCCACTCGTTGGCGCAACCGGCCTTGGCCCCTGAGGTCCGCAAGGCCTTCATGGCCCCGTACACCAGCGCCGCGAAGCGCGATGGAGTTGCCAACTTTGTCGCCGATATCCCTTTCTCCCCCGAGCACCCGAGCCGCCCTGCCCTGGACGAGATCTCGCAGGCCGTGCGCTCGCTGAAGGTGCCGGCCCTGATGCTCTGGGGCCCGAAGGACCCGGTCTTCTCCGACCGGTACCTGCGCGATCTGCTCTCCCGCCTGCCGCACGCCCAGGTGCACCGCTTCGAGGGCTCCAGCCATCTGGTGGGCGAGGACAACGACATCGCCGCCCCGATCTTCCAGTGGCTTGCCGGCGAGAAAGAATCCAGGAACACCTCGCGGGCCGAATCCCTGGGCGATTACCGTCCGATGCTTGCCGAACTCGATTCGCGCACCAATGACCATTCGGCAGCTGTGGTGGACATCAACCCTGCGCGCTCGCTGTCCTGGGCCGAGCTGGGTGAGCGGGTGAACGCCCTGGCCACCGGCTTGCGCCAGATCGGGGTGAAGGCCGGAGACCGGGTGAACCTGCTGGTGCCCCCGGGCATCGAGCTGACCTCGCTGATCTATGCTTGCCTGCGCTTGGGCGCGGTCATCGTGGTGGCTGATGCAGGCCTGGGCGCCAAGGGCATGGGACGCGCCATCAAGGGTTCCGGCCCCCGCTTCCTGATCGGCATCGAGCGTGCCCTGACCGGCGCACGGCTCTTCGGCTGGCCAGGCACCAGGATTTCTGCAGACAACCTGCCAGCTGCCAAGCGCAAGCTGCTGGGCGTTGCCCACACCCTGCCCGAGCTCTATGCAGCCGGCGGCAAGGCAGCCACCGGATCCTCGGCCTTCGAGCCGGCCGACCCGGATGCCGACGCGGCAGTGCTGTTCACCTCCGGCTCCACCGGCCCGGCCAAGGGCGTGGTGTACACGCACCGCCAGCTGGCAGCCATGCGCGATACCCTGCGCGAAACCTACAACCTGAAGGCCGGTTCCGCGCTGGTGGCAGGCTTCGCGCCGTTCGCGCTGCTGGGTCCTGCGCTGGGCGCCACCTCGGTCACCCCCGACATGGACGTGACCGCCCCGCGGACCCTGACCGCCACCGCATTGGCCGATGCGGCCGCCGCCGTGCACGCCACCACGGTCTTCGCCTCACCCGCGGCGCTGGCCAACGTGCTGGAAACCAAGGATGCGCTGGATCAGGTCCAGCGCAAGACCCTGGAAGGGGTCTCGCTGATGCTTTCGGCCGGGGCACCGATCCCCGAACCATTGCTGGCCAAGGTGCAGGAACTGGTTCCGCAGGCCGAGGTCCACACCCCCTATGGCATGACCGAGGCCTTGCCGGTCACCGATATCGACCTTCCCGGCATCCGCACCGCCGGCCAGGGCAATGGCGTGTGCGTCGGCACGGCTGTCGCCGGGGCCACGGTTGCCATCGCGCCGATTGATGCGTTGGGCGTGGCCGGCGATAAGCCGGAATTCACCCCGAATGCCACAGGCGAGATCCTGGTGCGTGCGCCGCACGTCAAGGACCGCTACGACCGCTTGTGGATCACCGAACAGCACAGCAGCTCGATCCCCGGCTGGCATCGCACCGGCGATGTCGGGCACCTGGATGACCAGGGGCGGCTCTGGGTCGAGGGCCGGCTGGGCCATGTGTTGCGCACCGCCACCGGCGCGATTACCCCGGTGGCGGCCGAGCACGCTGCCGAGGCGGTCGCCGGGGCCGGCCGTGCCGCGCTGGTTGGCGTGGGACCCGACGGAACCCAGGCAGCAGTCGTCGTCATGGAGACCGTGCCCCCGGCCCGCAAGCCGGGCCCGGCCAGCAGCGAACTGGCGCGCCAGGTGCGCTCCGCGGTCGCTGCCACCGGCACCGACGTGGCGGCCGTGCTGGTAGTGCCCAACCTGCCGACGGATATCCGCCATAACTCGAAGATTGACCGTGCCGCGCTAGCCGGCTGGGCCGCCGCTACGCTCGCCGGTGGAAGGATCCGCAACCCGTGAGTGCTCCAGACACTGCTTCGACCCCTCGCCGCGTGCTGGTCACCGGCGCCAGCGGCATGCTCGGAGGCGCCGTGGCACAGCTGCTGCGCGACAACGGCCACCACGTGCGCACCTTCCAGCGCGGTGCCTCGGCCGGTGCCACCGATGAAGTCCGCGGATCGCTGACCGATCTGGACGCCGTGGCTGCTGCCGTAAAGTCCATGGATGCAGTCATCCATCTGGCGGCAAAAGTCTCCTTTACCGGCCAGTGGGAGGATTTCGTCACCACGAATATCGACGGAACCAGCAATCTGCTGGCAGCCTCCAAGGAATCAGGCGTCAAGGATTTCGTTTTCGTTTCCTCGCCATCCGTAGCCCACTTTGGCGATTCGCTGGCCGGCGCCGGTGCCGGCGACGCCGATCCGCAGCAGGCGCGTGGATTCTATGCACGTTCCAAGGCGGCCGCCGAGCTGGAGGCCCTGGGCAACGATTCGCCCGAGTTCCGGGTGGCAGCCATCCGCCCGCATGTGGTGTGGGGGCCAGGCGATACCCAGCTGGTGGAGCGGGTCATCGCGCGGGCCAAGGCCGGACGGCTCCCGTTGCTGGACCATGGCGCAGCGTTGATCGACACCACCTATATCGACAACGCGGCGGCTGCCATCGTTCGCGGCTTGGAGCGCATGGACCACGCCCATGGACGTGCCCTGGTAGTCACCAATGGCGAACCCCGTCCGGTGGGCGAATTGATTGCCGGCATCTGCCAGGCCGGCGGGGCCCCTGCCCCGAAGCTCAACGTTCCGGGCTGGCTGGCCCGCGGTGCCGGTTCAGTGATCGAGAAGTTGTGGCTGGCCGCCGGTTCGCGCAACCTCGTGCACGATGAGCCGCCGATGACGCGTTTCCTCGCCGAGCAGCTGTCCACCGCGCACTGGTTCGACCAGCGGGCAACGCATGAAATCCTCGATTGGAAGCCCGAAGTCACCATCGACGAGGGACTGCAGAAGCTCACCGCGCACTACCGGAACTAATTGGCCTGCAAGGCGCCCGGCAGCCGCCTCGACGTCATCTGCTTTCTCCGATTCCGGCCCCGCCATGGCGCTGGGATATGTTGGTTCAATGCGCAAGAAGATTTCCTACCAGGGCGAGGCCGGCTCCAACTCGAATATGGCCTGCATGCAGCGTTTCCCCGAGATGGAAGCCATTCCGTGCGCCAGCTTCGAGGATGCCTTCGCCATGGTGGAAAACGGCGAGGCCGAGCTGGCAATGATTCCGATCGAGAATTCCATTGCCGGCCGCGTTGCCGACATCCACGTCCTGCTCCCCGAGTCCGATCTGCACATCGTCGGCGAGCACTACCTGCGCATCCGCTTCGACCTGCTCGGGCTGCCTGGCAGCAGCATCGCCGAAGCCACCGAAGTGCACAGCCACATCCATGCGCTGGGCCAGTGCCGCAAGGTCATCCGCGAGCACGGGCTGACCCCGGTGATTGCCGGCGATACCGCAGGTTCGGCGCGCGAAGTGCGCGACTGGAATGATCCTGCCAAGCTCTCGCTCGCACCTCCCATGGCGGCCGAGCTGTACGGCTTGGAGGTACTGGCCTCCGGGGTCGAAGATGACCAGACGAATACGACCCGCTTCGTAGTGCTCGCCCGCGAGCAGCAATTGCCGCACCGTTCGCAGCTTCCGGACTCTGTGATTACCACCTTGGTGTTCCAGGCACGCAACGTGCCCAGCGCCCTGTACAAGGCATTGGGCGGATTCGCGACGAACGGCGTGAACATCACCCGCCTGGAAAGCTACATGGTCGGTTCGTCCTTCGCCGCCACCACCTTCATGGTGGACATCGAGGGCCACCCCGAGGATTTGCCGGTGCGCCTGGCTTTGGAAGAGCTGGAATTCTTCACCTGGGAAATCAAGATCCTCGGCACCTATGCGGCCAGCGAGCATCGCCAACGCAATACGGCGGCATTCGTCTAGGCCAGGTTCTGGGGAACTATGCCCGCCAGGAGTAGCGGCGTTCGGGCCTGCCGACTCCGCCGTAGCGCAGATTCACCTGCGCCAAGTTCTCGTCGGCAAGATACTCCAGGTACCGGCGAGCGCTGACCCGGGAGGTTCCGAGCTTTTCAGCCGTTTCGGTGGCCGAGATGGGTTCGGCGGCTTCCTTGACGATGTTCTGGACCAGCTCCATGGTTTCGGCGCTGCAGCCTTTGGGCAGCGGGCGGCGCTGCTGCCCGGCGAGTCCGAAAAGCCTGTTGACGTCAGCTTGCTGCAGTTCCTGGTCGGTTGCCTGGCCCAGCGGCTGATAGGTCTTTGCGTAGTGCTCCAGGCGCTCGCGCAGGTCCTCGCGCGAGAAGGGCTTCATCAGGTAGTGGACAATCCCTCCGCGCAGCGCACGGCGCACGGTCTCCATTTCCCGCGCCGCACTGATCACCAGGACGTCGAGTTCCGGCTGGACTTCGCGCAAACGCTGCAACAGGTCCAGTCCATTCATGTCGGGCAAGTGGATGTCGAGCAAGATCAGATCCGGAGATAGCGCGGCGGCGGCCTTGAGCGCGTCGCTCGCGGAGTGCGCCACGCCGACCACGGTAAATCCAGGCTCGCTGTTGACGAACCCTGCGTGCACCTTGGCGACCATGAAGTCATCGTCGATCACCAGTACTTTGATCACTTCTTGCTTCCTACTTCCTGAGCGTGGCGGTAAATCGGGCACCGTGGTCATTGGCTGCGGCCAGCTCACCGCCGCGGCGCCGGCACACCAGGCGGCTGATCGCCAGGCCGAAGCCCCGGCCGCCGGAGACCGAGCTGTCCTTGGTGGAGAAACCCTGGGTGAAGATCTCGTCGATGGCATCTTCGGCGATCCCTTCTCCATTGTCGCTCACGATGACGCGGACCAGCTCGTTGGTTTCCTCGATGCCGACCTTGATTTGAGGCGTGGATGCCGAGATGGCCGCGTCCATCGCATTATCGACGAGATTGCCGATCACCGTGGTCAGATCCCGCGCCAGCTGGTCCTCGCACCGGCCCAAGGCCGAGTTCGGCACCATCGCCAGGTGCACTCCGCGTTCGGTGGCGACGCTGGACTTGGCAATCAGCAGCGCGGCAATCGTGGGTTCTGCGATGCAGGCGGAGACGTCCTCGAAGATCTTGCTCCGGCTGAAGCTCACGCCATCGATGAAGCCGATGACCTCGTCGTATTCCTCGAGCTGGATCAATCCGGAAATCGCGTGCAGCTGGTTGGCGAATTCGTGGGTCTGCGCCCTGAGCATGTCGGCAGTCGCTTTGCTGTCGCCCAGTTCCTGCTCCAGCAAGGTCAGTTCGGTCTTGTCGCGGAAGGTGGTGACGGAGCCCAGGTCCCGCCTGGCGGTCTTGACCGGCATGCGGTTGAACACCAGGACCCGCTCGCCGACAAGGAACTGCCGGTCGGGCTGCTCCTGGCTGGTATTCAGCGCGTGCCGCACCTGCGGCGCCACCTCCAATTCGTCCAGGGTCTTGCCGACACAGTCATCAGGCAGTTGCAGCAGCTCGACGGCGATGTCATTGGCCAGCATCACCCGGCTGTCCGGAGACACCGAGATGATGCCTTCCTTGACTCCGTGCAGCAGGGCCTCTCGGTGCTCGAACAGCTCCGCGATTTCGCCCGGTTCCATCCCGCGGGTCTGGTGCTTGACCCTGCGGGAGAGCAGTACCGAGCCGGTGGTTCCCAGCACCAGGGAAATGAGCAGGGTGGCCAAGGCGCTGGGAGCGATATCCTGGATCATTTCGCCGGTACTGGGATAGCTTTGGCCTGCGCTGACAATGCCGACCATCTTCCCGTCGTCATCCAGCACCGGTACCTGGGCAATCAGCACATGGTTGCCATTGCGCCAGATTTCCCCGGTCCATCCGCGGCCTTCGGCGACAGCGGATTCGGGGTGCAAGATCGAGGTTCCCACTTCATCGGGGTAGCTGGAGGTGATGACGGTGCCCTGGGGATCGGCGATGATCACGAATTGCAATCCCGAGGTGCTGCGTACCGATTCACCCATGGCAGGCAACGCCGAGCCCATTTCCGGCTCCGCTTGCGGAAGCAGAACGCGCAGCAGCGGGTTGGCGGCCAGCGATTCGGCTGCCGAGAGGCTGCGGCGCCCCTCGATCTTCTCGAAGTTATTGGTGGCCTGGGTCAGCGCGACCGTGATGACTCCGGCGAGCACCACCGCGATAATCAGCAATTGCAGGACCAGGTACTGTCCGGCCAGGGTCATCCTGCGGCGCGGGTACAGCTGAGCGAGAAATAAACGCATGGACTTCATTGCCTCGCCCCCCAAAAAATCCAGAATCCCATTGCGGCCCCCGGCAAGCCCCCGCTGGGCGGCTTGCAGCTGGCACTGTGCTACCTTACCGAAGATTTGAATGGTTCAGATCACAATTTCCGGTTACACAATGAACAGTATTTTCTTTGAGTACGCAAGAGTGACCGGATTCACCATCGCGCATAGGTTGGAATCACTCGCAACCCCGATGAAAGCAAAGAGGCTGAGTCAACATGAAACCATTCAAGTCCTTCCGTGCCCTGACGGCGCTGGCCGCGGCTGCCGCGCTTGCACTGACCGCCACCGGCTGCGGCGTGACCTCCGAGACCTCCAGCACCGACGCTGCAGAGTCCAAGGGCCCAATCGCGAACCTTCGCATCATGGTGCCGAACACCCCAGGCGGCGGCTACGACACCACCGCCCGCGTTGCTGCCAAGGTGATGGATGACGCGTCGCTGGCCAGCAACCCAGAAGTCTTCAACCTTGCAGGTGCCGGCGGTACCGTCGGCCTGGCCCGCATTGTCAACGAGAAGGGCAACGGCGATCTGGCCATGCTCATGGGCCTGGGCGTAGTCGGTGCCAGCTACACCAACGAAACCGACGCCAAGTTGACCGATACCACGCCGATTGCCAAGCTCATCGAAGAGCCCGGAGCGATCATGGTGTCCAAGGATTCGCCATACAAGACCATCGATGACTTGGTGAAGGCCTGGAAGAAGGATCCGAGCAAGCTCTCGGTCGGCGGCGGCTCCTCCCCTGGCGGACCTGACCACCTGCTGCCGATGCAGCTGGCCGAAGCCGTGGGCATTGATCCCAAGGACGTGAACTTCGTGTCCTACGACGGCGGCGGCGATTTGCTGCCTGCCATCCTGGGCAACAAGCTGGCCTTCGCGGCCTCCGGTGCCGGCGAGTACATGCAGCAGATCGAAGAGGGCTCCGTGCGCGTGCTGGCCACCAGCGGCGAGGAGCGCCTCGAAGGCGTGGACGCACCAACCCTGAAGGAATCGGGTATCGACCTGGTGTTCTCCAACTGGCGCGGCCTGGTGGCTCCACCGGAGATCTCCGAGGAGGACAAGGCCAAATGGGTCAACCTGATCACCGAAATGCATGATTCGGCCGAATGGCAGGAAGCCTTGAAGACCAACGGCTGGAGCGACGCCTTCATGACCGGCGATGAGTTCTCCGCCTTCCTCACCGAGCAGGACGAGCGCGTTGCCAGCGTCCTGAAGACCCTGGGTCTGGCGTGAGCGAAGTAAGCACCGCAAAGAAGAAACGCGTCGAACTCCTGTTCGCCGCGTTTCTTCTTCTCGTCGGAATCATTGTGTTTGTTGATGCGTCGCAGCTGCATGTGACGTACTCCCAGGCAGACGTGGTCGGCCCCAAGGCCCTTCCCTACGTCGTCTCGGGCATTCTTGTTCTTTCAGCCATTGCCTTGGCCATCACCGTGATGCGCGGAAACCTCGCCGAGGGCGAAGAAGGCGAAGACGTGGATCTGAGCCAGCCCTCGGACTGGAAGGTCCTGCTGCCGCTGATCGGCGTCTTCGTGCTGAACCTGCTGATCGTGAACTGGGCTGGCTGGGTCATCTCGGGAACCATCATGTTCTTCGGTGCGGCGACCTGCCTGGGCGCCCGGCGCTGGGTTTTGACCCTGGTCATTTCCCTCGCACTGGCTCTCGGTTCCTTCTACGGCTTCTACCTTGGCCTGGGCATCAAGCTTCCGGCCGGAATCCTCTCGGGGGTGCTGTAAGTGGAAACTCTTGACCTCTTGATGGGCGGCTTCGCCTCGGCGCTGACCCCGATCAACCTGCTCTTCGCCTTCGCCGGAGTCCTCCTGGGCACCGCTGTCGGCGTGCTGCCGGGCATCGGCCCGGCCATGGCCGTGGCCTTGCTGCTGCCCCTGACCTTCGGCATGGAAACCTCCAGCGCCCTGATCATGTTCGCGGGCATCTACTACGGCGGGATGTACGGCGGGTCAACCACCTCGATCCTGCTCAATACCCCCGGCGAATCCGCGACAGTCATCACCGCCATCGAAGGCCACAAGATGGCCAAGGCGGGCCGGGCCGCGCAAGCTCTGGCCACCGCGGCCATCGGCTCGTTCGTTGCCGGCACCATCGGCACCGCGCTGCTGGTGACCGTTGCCCCGATCGTTGTGAAGTTCGCCGTGAGCCTGGGCGCGCCGAGCTACTTCGCAATCATGGTCCTCGCTTTGGTCACCGTGACCGCCGTGCTGGGTTCTTCCAAGATCCGCGGTTTCGCCGCCTTGGGCCTGGGCCTGGCCATCGGCCTGGTCGGCATGGACCCGGTCTCCGGGCAGAGCCGCCTGACCTTCGGCTTCGCGCCACTGGTCGACGGCATGGACATCGTGGTGGTCGCCGTGGCGATCTTCGCCATTGGCGAGGCGCTGTGGATTGCCGCGCACCTGCGCACCAGCCCTGCACGCACCATTCCGGTGGGCACCCCGTGGATGGGCAAGGAGGACTGGAAGCGTTCGTGGAAGCCGTGGCTGCGCGGCACCGCCTATGGTTTCCCGTTCGGTGCGCTGCCTGCCGGCGGCGCCGAGGTTCCGACGTTCCTCTCCTATGTCACCGAGAAGAAGCTCTCCAAGCATCCGGAGGAGTTTGGCCATGGCGCCATCGAGGGCGTTGCCGGCCCTGAAGCGGCGAACAACGCCTCGGCCGCTGGCACCCTGACCCCGATGCTGGCTCTCGGCCTGCCCACCAACGCCACCGCTGCGGTGATGCTGGCGTTCTTGACCATGAAGGGCATCCAGCCCGGTCCGCTGCTCTTCGAGAATGAACCCGATTTGGTGTGGGCGCTGATTGCCAGCTTGTTCATCGGCAACACGCTGCTGCTGCTGATCAACCTGCCGCTGGCCCCCATGTGGGCGAAGCTGCTGAAGATCCCGCGCCCCTACCTGTATGCGGGCATCTTGTTCTTCGCTACGCTCGGTGCCTTCTCGGTGAACATGCAGGTCGCCGACCTCTGGCTGCTGCTGATCATCGGCTTGCTGGGCTTCGCCTTGCGCCGCTTCGGCCTCCCGGTACTTCCGCTGATCCTCGGCGTGATCATCGGCCCGATGGCCGAGGAACAGCTGCGCAAGACCTTCCAGCTCAGTGCCGGCGAGGTCTCGGGGCTGTGGAGCGAGCCGCTGGCCGTGGGCATCTACGTGCTCATCGCGATCCTGCTCCTGCTGCCGGTGCTGATCTCCATCATCCGCCGCAAGCGCGGAACCGGATCGGACGCTGCAGAAGCCCTGCTGGGCGAGAACTCAGCTGGCGGCGACCAGACCGAGCTGGCAGAGCCTGCCCACCGCAATGAGCACAACCAGGGTGCTGGAAGGAATGAATCATGACGATCGTTGTGGGCTACATCCCCTCGCCTGAAGGCGAAGCCGCCCTGGAACGGGCGATCATCGAGGCTAGGCGCAACGAGGCGCGATTGATCGTGGTGAACTCCTCCAAAGGCGACCAGCTGGTGGACGACAGGCTCATTGATGCGAAGCAGTATCACGAGCTGGAAGCCCGGCTTGCCGAGGCAGGCATCGATTTCTGGATCGAACGCCATTCCCAGGGAGCCGATGCGGCAGACCAGATCCTGCACATCGCCGAGGCGCAACGTGCCGAGCTGATCGTGATCGGTCTGCGCAAGCGCACGGCCATGGGCAAGTTCCTCATGGGGAGCAATGCGCAGCGGATTCTGCTCCAGGCGGCTTGCCCGGTGCTCTCGCTGAAGGCGTCCAGCGACTGGTAGTTCTCTTTCCATTCGCTCATTAACTGCAGATGGCCCGCACCAGTGGTGCGGGCCATCGACCGTTATCCCTACTTCTGGTAGGGGTTGGCTGGCGGAGTGTTGTTGCCGCCATTCGCAGTTGGATCCTGCGGCTGCTGCGGAGCTGGTGGATTGCCCGGGTGCGGGCGGTAGCCGCCGTCTGCCGGCGGGATTCCACCGGCCAGTCGAACCAGTTCCGTGGTGTTCTCCGCGGTGCGGATCTGCGCCAGCAAGGATTCGAGGCTTGCACGGACCAGAACCAGGTAGACCAGGGACACCAACGGACCGACGATCAAGAGCATCAGGAAGCCGAGCATCGCATCGGTCATGAACCCGGTAATCACCAGTCCGAGGTAGCCGATTGCCAAGAGGACCATGATCAAGATGTAGACGATCTTGATGATCGATGGCGTGATGAACTGCCTGAATTCCAAGTCGAAGAGGGACTTCACCTTATTTCCTGCTTTCTTTAGAAAAATCGTGCTGTCCCGCCCACGCTATCGAATTTCTCAGGAATCGCACAGTAGCTGAAGCGCAATATCATCATTTGTTGCAAAAAATTTCGCCAACAATTCCCGAACAGTCACTGCAGCTATTCTCCCAACCCATGCCAGAGCCTAGACTGGTGGAATGCCAAGCCCGCTGAAGCCGACCCTCATCCCTGCCCGATTGCAAGCCGGAGACACCGTCAGGGTCATCGCGCCCTCGTGTTCCCGCACCTTCGTGATGGAATTCGACAATACGCAGTGGGTCAATGAACGCTTCGATGCCATGGGGTTCAAGGTGGAATTCGGCGAGCACGTGGATGAGAATGACGATTTCGACAGCTCGTCCATTCCATCGCGCGTGGCCGATCTGCATGCCGCATTTGCCGATGCATCTGTCGCCGGGATCATCTCGGTCATTGGCGGCTTCAATTCCAACGAACTGCTCCCCCACCTCGACTGGGAGCTCATTGCCGCCAACCCCAAGGTCTTGTGCGGCTACTCGGATTTCACCGCCCTGGCCAACGCCGTGCACGCCAAGACCGGGTTAGTGACCTACGTCGGCGCGCATTGGTCCAGCTTTGGCATGCGCGATCATTTCGAGCCGACCGGCCAGTGGTTCCGAGCGGCAACCCACGAGCATGCCTGGAGCATCGAGCACGCCACTGAATTCACCGACGACCTGTGGTTCATGGACCAGGACAATCGCACCTCCAACGCAACCAACGGACCATGGATCCTGAACGAAGGCGCCGCCACGGGCATGGTGATCGGCGGGAATCTGGGCACGCTGAGGCTGCTGCAGGGAACCGAGTCCATGCCGCCCTTGGACGGGGCTGTGCTGTTTGTCGAGGACGACGGCGCCGCAGACGTCCACGAATTCGCGCGCAGCCTTGCCTCGCTGCTGCAGACCCCCGGAGCCGAGAAAATACGTGGACTTGCCATCGGCCGGTTCCAGCTCGAATCCAGCATTTCTCGCGACCTGCTGGAACAAATCATTGCCAAGCATCCGCTGCTCTCCACCGTGCCGGTGGTCGCCAACCTAGACTTCGGGCATACCTCGCCGATGTTCACCATCCCTGTCGGCGGCGTCGCCCGGCTCGACGCCCGAGGTCCTGTGCCCCGCATGGATTTCGCCCACGAGGCGCATCAGCTGGGTTAGCAGCTCCAGTCTCAGCCGCACGGGCAAAGCACCTGAGGCTCCCAAGTGCCTCTAGTGCTGCAGCAGGTAGCGGGACAGCTCGGCCAGCCGCGGGTTGAGCTCTTCCTTTTTGTCCTCCCGGTGCAGCCGGTACTCCAACAGCCGTTCGACCAGGTACCACTCTTCGACGCTGGGCAGCCACGATTCGCCGTTGACCGGGCGTTGCTGGTTCGGGTCCCAGTAGCCGAAAATTTCCAGGATCTCGGACCTGTCCAAGAAGAACTCCGGCTGCGCCGAGTAGCGTTGCATGCGATCCGGGATGTACCCACCGGCGCGGATGAACCACCCGGCGAACGTCGAGTCGCACTCGATGTTCCGGTCCCGAACATCATTGCCCTTGTACTGTGCCAGGCGCGAGGCCATATGCTCCGCCAACGCCGTTGGATCATCCATGAGCTTGCGCCCACGCTGGGTGGTGGTGAGCACTCCCTTGGCCTTGCGCAGAAGCCCCATGCGCTGCGCAGCTTCGCGAATCCTGGCCACGGTCAGCATGTTGTTTTCGCGCTTGGAGGACCCGCTTTCGAAGTCGATGCCTTCCAGGTCTGAACGTTCCACGAGATCGCCGACAACCTTCGGCGGCATCCAGCCAGCCTTGGTGAGAATCAGCCCGTCGCTGCACAGCTCGGCGAGCACCGTGAAGGGCCGCAGCAATTCGACAAACCAGGCAGGTGCCGGCCCGCCGTACGGTTCCAGGCCCAGACCAATCTGGGTGGCAGGGACGGACATGGCCAGGCGCAACTCCGGATCCATCGATTCGAACCAGCGCCCCAGACCGTTTCCGCCCGTGCCCTGGGTGGAGAGCATTTCCAGACGCCGACCAGCCACCGTGGCATTGAATTCACCACGATTGAACGGATTCCAGCGCCCGCCCCGCCAGTTCATCCACCAGATGATGTGGTCAGCCTCGTCATCGGCCATGTCTTCCACGAGGCCCGGCACCGGATCGCCGTTGAAGATGCCCAGCTTCTCGTTCCAACCGTGGATTCCGCCGCTGTCTTCCAGCGGCGCGCGCAGCGCTCCGTCCAGGACGCGGTAGCGCGGATCGCCAGCAGCCCCGCCGCACTGCGATTCCACAGTTATTTTGTGCATCCAGCAGTCGCCAAAGTCGTATTCGAAGTAAAGTTCGCCATTCGCGGCGTTCAAGGCCTGGCCCAGCGTGGTGCTCTCTTGGGGTTCGCCCATCTCGATTTCCAGCCGGCTTCGCTCTTCGTACCAGGTGATGACCTCGTCGGAGTGCCGCTGGAAATACGGATTGATGCTGTGAAAGGCCTGCAGGTGCGCGTGTTCCCAGCCCATGACACACTGCAGCGCTAGGCCTGCCTCGTCGAGCATGATGATGTCATCCATTTCCATGGTGCGCCAGATCAACGGGTCGGACCCCCCGAGTTCGATTCGCAGGGTCAGCATTCGATGCAGTGAAATCACGCCAGTCATGGACTCGACCTTATCGGCCCACGGCACGAATCCGGAACGGCGAGCGCAACACTGGCCAGGCCGGTGATGGCCGTGCAGGAGGCATTCTCCCGGTACACAAGGAAACCCCGCCGGCGGCCGGCATCAAGTGGCCGGCACTGCCAGGAACCGTGAAACGGGCGAGGGACCCGCCGGATATTCCGGACGGATCCCTCGTCTGCAGGGCGGAGGCAATCAGGCCTTGGCGACCGCTTCCTTCAGCGCCGACAGCAGCAACGCCACCGAACCTGGATTCGCATTGGGACCCATCATGCCGATGCGCCACACGGTGCTCGCGTACTTGCCCACGCCGCCGCCGATTTCAATATTGAAGCGGTCCAGCAGGTAGCCGCGGACCTTCGCCGAGTCAACGCCTTCAGGAACGTAGACGGTGGTCAGCTGCGGCAGGCGGTACCCGTCCTGGGCGAAGAGCTCCAGGCCCATCTCCTGCAAGCCAGCTTGCAGCAATCCGCCAGCTTCCTGGTGGCGCGCAGTCACCGCTTCCAGGCCTTCGGCCATGATCCGGTCGATGCCTGCTTCCAGCGAAGCGACCATCGAGACCGGCGCGGTGTGGTGGTAGGTGCGCTGACCTCCGGTGGAACCGGTGGCATAGCCGCCGAGCAAGCCCAGATCCAAGTACCAGGACTGCGGCTTCTGGACCCGACGCTCGAAAGCGCGGTCCGAAATCGTGAATGGTGCCAGGCCGGGAGCCACGCCGAGGCATTTCTGCGTACCCGCATAGCCGACGTCGATGCCCCATTCATCAGCCAGCACCGGCATGCCGCCGATGGAGGTCACGGCATCGGTGATCAGCAGGGCGTCGCCCTTGATTGCTCCCAGTGCAGCAATATCGGAAACGACGCCGGTGCTGGTTTCGGCATGCACGCCGGCGATAACGGTGGGGTTCGGGTGCGCCGCGGCAACGCGTTCGGCATCGATCGGAGTGCCGTATTCATGCTCAACGCGGACCACTTCTGCGCCAGCGCGCGAAGCAACTTCGCACATGCGCTCGCCGAACAGGCCGTTGATGGCGATCACCGCAACGTCCCCCGGATTAATGGTGTTCACGAACGCGGCTTCCATGCCGGCTGATCCCGTGGCACTCAGCGGCAAGGTGCGGGAGTTCTTGGTTCCCCAGAGCGTGCGCAAGCCATCGGCAACGCGGTCCATGCGTGCGATGAACTCCGGATCCAAATGCCCCAGCAGCGGCAAGCCGAGTGCCGCCGTGGCTTCTGGATACGGGTTGCAGGGACCTGGTCCGAACAGGTGGCGCTGAAGAACAGTCTTGCTCATGACGACTCTCTTTCATCTCTGTGGGATGTTCCAACTAGAGCCCAGCTTATCCCTCATTCCGCGGCAAAACGAAACATATCTTCCGCATTGCAAAAGTTTTCACGCAGGACTAGGCCGCCTCGGACTCGATGGACGCAAGATATTCCGGCAGTCCCGCGACCGATTCGAGAATGGCTGCATGCGGATACCGCTCCAGATCCTCGCGGCCCAGTTTGCCGGTAAGCACGCCGATCCCATGGACGCCCGCATGATGGGCGGCGAGCAAATCATTGGCAGTATCCCCGGCGGCAACGACCTTGGCTACATCGCGGATTCCGGTCAGTTCCATGGCGCGATGGATCATGTACGGTGCGGGGCGCCCGGCGGCGGTTTCGTCCCCGGCAACCACGGCATCCAGAAGCTCGCCAGGACCCACCTTCCAGCCCAGGCCATCAAGGATGATATCGGCGACATCGCGCGAGAAGCCCGTGGTCAATGCGATCCTCGTGCCACTGGCAGCCAAGTGCTGCAGCGCTTCGACGACTCCTGGCAGGGCAACCGGTGGGTTCTCCTGGTAATACCCCAGCAGCAGCTCGCGGAAACGGACAAACTGCGCCTGAACCTGCTCATCGCTGGCACTGCCGCCACCCAGTTCAATCAGCGCCTTGATCGCTTCCTTCTTTTCGGCGCCCATCCACTGCTGCAGGTCTTCTTCCTTGACCTCGACGCCGAAGTCTCGCACAGCATTCTCCAAAGCCCGGTAGACGTCGGCATGCTCGTCAATGGTTGTTCCAGCCATATCGCAGGCAATGAGTTCAAACATGTCTTCTCTTTTCGTCGTGTTTTCTGTTTCAGCCAGCAATGCTTCGCACACGGCTTAATGAGGCGCGCTGCTCGCTGGTGTTTTCAATGGTGAAGTTGGCAAGGTGGGGCAGGTACCGGTCATCGGAGAATTCGAGTTTCTGCCCTGATTTGGAGGCGGTCACTCGCTGCTCGCGCAGGAGCGGAGCGCCGACAGGCACGCCGAGCAGCTGCGCGTCCACTTCATCGGCGGCAACGGCGTCGATGGTGTGCTTTCCGCGGTAGAGGTCGACACCCTGTTCCCGCAGGTACGCGAAAATCGAACCGCTGTCCGTATCGAAGTCAAAGAGCAACCGCCCAACTTCTTGCGGAAAGCTGGTCCGCTCCAGCATCGCCGGACTCCCGTCGAGCAAGCGCAGGCGCAAAAGCTGCACCACCTTGGCGTCTTCGTCGAGTTCAAGCTGCTCGGACACGAAGGCATCGGGCCGGCGCTGCGCCAATTCCCTGGTGTCCTGCCCAGCTTCCAATCCGATGGAGCGAGCCCAATCGGTAAAGGACATGAAGGTCGTAAACGATTGGGATTGCACCTGTTGCGCCACAAATGGCGGCTTGCCCTGGCCTCCGGCGATGAGTCCCTCCGATCGCAATTGGGCGAGCGCATGCCGGACGGTGCCGCGTGAGGCATTGGCCCGCGCGCAGAGTTCAGCTTCGCTGGGCAGGACATCTCCTTCATGCCAGGTGCCGGACGCGATTTCCTGCCGCAACCAGGTGGTGAGGGCTTGGTATTTGGGTTGCTTCTTGTTCTCCATCACCACTTGATCATACAAGCCGACTTACCGAGAAATCACCGGTTTATAAGACATTTCAGTGAACTCAATGTGAACGAACGGGCGCCATTCTGAACACTGGGCAAACTTGTCCAGACAAGTGCCAATTTGGCTTGATTCCCCTCCTTTCAAGCGTGGATGATCACTGTCGTGAGCAAAGAAAAGACTTCCCCACAGACCCAGCCACGCGCCAACCACGCAGATGTGCTGGTGATCGGAGCAGGCATTGTCGGCATGGCCCATGCCGCCCGCTCTCTGGACGCAGGCCTCTCCGTCATCGTCATCGACCGCGACCATGAGGCCGTCGGCGCATCGGTCCGCAACTTCGGCCACTGCTGCATTACTGCACAGTCCGGAAAACTCTACGACCTCGCGCAGTCGGGCCGTCCCTTGTGGCTCGACTACGCTGAACGTGCCGGTTTCTGGGCCGTCGAATCGGGTGCCGTTGTGGTGGCCACGACGGAAACAGAATTGCAGGTGCTGCGCGAGCTGTCAGCGCGCCGCGTCACCGGCCAGGTCGAAATGCTCAACGCGCAGGACGTCGCCGAACAGCTCGGACGCGAAAGCACCGAAGGCATCCTCGGCGGAGCGTTCCTGCGTGATGATCTCCGGGTCGATCCGCGCACCACGGTAGCCAAGCTGGCCCAGTGGGTTGATGCCCACGTTGCTGGCAGCGTCCAGTTCAACACCAGCGCCTTGGGATTCGGTGCCGGCAAGCAACGCCGTGCCAGCGTGCACACCAATCGCGGCAGCTTCGAGGCCGACCAGGTGTTCATCTGCGTCGGGCACGATGTCGACTACCTCTTCCCGCAGATCGCGCAAGATCACCAGATCACCCGCTGCGCACTGCAGATGCTCCGCGCAGAAGCATCCGAGGATCTGGAGGTGAAGCCAGCCGTGCTCACCGCCACCTCCATGCTGCGCTACGAAGCCTTCACCGAAGTGCCAGCGGCCCAGGCCCTGCAGGCTGAAGTTCTCGCCGAGCACCCAGAGCTGCTGAGCATCCAGGCGAACGTCATGTTCACCCAGCGGCCCGACGGCACCCTGCTCATGGGCGATTCGCACAGCTACGCCGCAACCCAAGCGCCCTTCCTCAAGGAATCGACCTCGGAAACCTTGCACTCGGCCATCGCCGGCTACCTGCAGGGCACCGAGCTGAAAGTCATTGAACGCTGGCAAGGAATCTACGCGTCCAGTGCTGTCGCTCCCCTGCTAATCCGCAATGTTGCCGACGCCATCACCGTCGTCTCCGTCACCGCAGGTGTCGGCATGACCCTGTCCTTCGGCCTGGCCAATAAGAACGTCAACGAAATCGCCATCCCGGCAATCGCTTCCCCGATCAACGCCTAACTCAGCTACAGAACACTTTGGAGCACACCATGAAGATCTCTTCCATGATCAAATTCTCTGCCGTTTCGCTGGGCCTGCTGGCCCTCACCGCCTGCGGGTCCGCGCAAGCAGATGAGCAGGCCAATTCCGCGGCCCCAGCGTTCTGCGCCGACGGTCCGATCAATTTCGGCATCGAGCCGTACGAGGCCCCTGCCAAGCTGGAACCAGCCTACGGCGTGCTTGCCGACGCGTTGGAACGCGAACTCGGCTGCGAAGTCGAGATGCTGGTCGTCGAGGACTACGCCGCAGAAGTACTGGCAATGCGCAATGGAAAACTGGATCTGGGCCAGTTCGGACCCGTGGGATACGTGTTCGCCAGCCAGCAGGCGGGCGCTGAACCGCTGGTGTCCTTCGGCACCGCCGAGGGCGAGCTCAGCACCTACACCGGCGGCATCTGGGTGGCGAAGGATTCAGAAATCAAGACCCTCGAGGATCTGCGTGGAAAGGACTTCGCATTGGGCGGCGTGGGTTCGACGTCCGGAGATGTCCTGCCGCGCTACGCGCTGAAGACTGCCGGCATTCCCGAGTCCGAGATCAATTTGAACTATTCAGGTGGCCATCCCGAAGCATTGCTCGCACTGACCAACGGAACCGTCGACGCAGCCCAGCTCAACTCGCAGACCCAGGCCGTCGCCGAAGAAGAAGGCAGCTTCAACCCAGAGGACTACCGGCAGATCTGGACGTCGGATCCCATCCCGAACGACCCGATCACTATCAGCGCCGATGCCGACCCTGAATTGAAGAAGGCCGTCAAGGATGCGCTGCTGAACCTGTCCAAGGAAGACATCGCCCAGGTCGGCGCGTTCCTTGATGTCACCCCTCCAGGCCCGCTGCTGGAAGTCACCAAGGAAACCTACGCACCGCTGTTCGACCTGGCGTCCAAAATGGGCCTCACCGAGGATGACATCTAGCCATGAACACTACGCAGAATGCCGGCCCGGCTCTCTCCGTGAAGTCCCTGGCCAAGTCCTACAACCAGCGCCATGTGCTTGACGACGTCGATTTCTCCGTCAACCGCGGCGAGCTCGTAGCCTTCCTGGGCGCCAACGGCTCCGGAAAATCCACCACCCTCAAGTGCGTCGCCGGATTGACCACTCCGGATACGGGCAGCATCGAATTGGATGGCGTCCACCTCGCTGATCTGCATGGACGAGACCTAACCCGTGCACGATCCCGGGCAGCCATGGTGTTCCAGAAGATCCATCTGGTGCCCCGCCGTACTGCGCTGGACAATGTCTGCGCTGGCGCCCTGTCCCGCGTCTCCGGCTTCGGTTCGCTCTCCCCCGCATTCTTCTCGCGCGAACTGCGAGAAGAAGCAATGGCCTGCCTGGACCGGGTCGGCATGGCTGACCGGGCGCTGGACAAGGTCGGACGCCTTTCTGGCGGACAGCAGCAGCGTGTAGCCGTCGCCCGGGCGCTGTGCCAGCGCGCTTCGGTGCTGCTTGCCGATGAGCCGGTTTCCGCGCTGGACCCGCATGCGGCCGAGAACATCATGGAATTGCTCGCTACCCTGGCGCACGAAGAAAATCTTGCAGTTGCGGCGGTTTTGCACCAGCCAGAACTTGCCCAGAGGTACGCAGACCGCGCCATCGGGCTGCTGCACGGGCGCATCGCCTTCGACGGTCCGATCCAGAATCTCGGTGACGACTTCCTCGACGTTCTCTACTCTCCCGAGAGGATTGCAGCATGAGTCTCCATACCCCAAGCAGCGTCAAGGAGCAGGCAGTGGAAAGCACTACGCACATCACCGCGGCAAAGATCGCGCCGGCACTGCCCAAGGACCCGCACAAGACAGCACGACGCACCCTCTGGGCGACCGGAATCGCCGTCATTGCCGTCCTTCATTATCTGGCCATCACCGGAACTGATTTCGATCCGGCGCTGCTGGTGGACGGCTGGCGCGGGATGGCACGATTCATCAGCGATGCATTCCCACCGGACCTGAGCTGGGACAAGGTCATCCGCCCCGGCCTGGAGGCCACGCTGGTCACCTTGTGGATCGGCCTGCTGGGCACCACCCTCTCCATTCCCACGGCCTTGGTGCTCGCAGTGCTGGCCTGCCGGACGACGACGCCGCATCCGCTGGCCTACCAAACGGCACGCAGCATCCTGTCGTTCTTCCGCGCGGTCCCCGATATCGTCTTTGCGCTGATCTTCGTCACCGCGGTGGGACTGGGTCCGTTCGCCGGCGTGCTGGCGTTGATCTGCCACAACACCGGCGTGATGGGAAAGCTCTGGGCCGAGTCACTGGAAGAAACCGACCAAGGACCGCAAGAGGCTCTGTCCACCACCGGCGCATCACGGCTGCAGCAGTTGGCTCATGGATCATTGCCTCTGGTCATCCCGCAGTTCGTTGGCCTGCTGCTGTACCGCTTCGATGTGAATGTCCGTTCCTCGCTGGTCCTGGGCCTGGTTGGTGCCGGCGGCATCGGCCTGCTCATCAACCAGGCGATCAAGTCCTTCCAGTTCGATACGATGCTCACGCACATCATCATCGTCCTGATCTTGATCATCGTGGTTGACCAGGCATCGGGCTTTATCCGCCGGAAGCTGGCGGTTTAGCTACTGGCCATGTGGCGCAACGGTCTTGAGCCCCAGCAGGTGTCCGTGGTCCGGAAAGGATCACAGGCACCGGCTGGAGTTCTTGGCGTCGGTCGGCTTGCCGCGGGCCGGTGAACCCCTCCAGCACCTTGGACTTGGCGCCATTGGTCATGCAGCTACACAAAGCCGCAGCCAAGGCCACCGCGTCCATTGCCCCAACGGTTGTGTTGACTCGAATCTTGGTGCATGGTTCCGCACAACATGCTGGCAACTTGTGCGTCCCCCTTGCGACAGCCTGCAGGTTGTACAAGGGTGGAAGGACGAATGCGAAAGGAGCACACCTTGAAGAAAATCCTCATGGTCCTGACCAGCGTTTCCGAAATCGGCGAGGACAAGGAGCCTACCGGTTACAACGTCGCCGAGGCCGCGCACCCATGGAAGGTGTTCCGGGATTCCGGGCACTTCGTCGACTTTGCGTCCATCAAGGGCGGACAGCCCCCGCGCGACACGGTGGACCAGGATGACCCGATCCAGGTGCAGTTCACCCAAGATGAAACGACCCGTGCCGGCTTGTACAACACGGCACGTGTCGAGGTGGTGGATCCTGCGCAGTACGACGCGGTGTATCTCGTGGGTGGCCACGGCACCATGTGGGACTTCGCTGGCAATGCTGGCCTGCAGAAGGTGGTCAGCGACATCTACAACAAGGGTGGCGTGGTCGGTGCCGTCTGCCACGGTCCGGCTGGACTGCTGGATGTCGAGTTGCATCATGGCCTGAAGCTCCTGAGCGGTAAGACCGTTGCGGCGTTCACCAACGACGAAGAAGTGGCCGTCGGCAAGGACAAGATCATTCCGTTCTTCCTTGCTGACAAGCTCACCGAGCAAGGCGCCACGCATATCGCCGCCGATAACTTCGAAGAGAATGTACAAGTCTCCGAACGCCTGGTGACCGGGCAGAACCCGGCGTCCGCAGCGGGTGTCGCGAAGGAGATGGAGAAGCTCCTGGCTGAGGTGATCCACCAGGAAAAGGCCGAAGAGGCCGCGGCAGCCGAGGCTGAAGCAGAGGCCAAGGCAGAGTAAGCAACCGCGCGATGCGGCCTCTGCCGGGCAAGAAAATCCCCGCCTCCTGAGACGAAGGCGGGGATTTTCTTGCTCTGAAGCCAAGGACTACTTGCGCAGGCCCAAACGCTCGATCAGCGAACGGTAACGCTCGATGTCGGTGTTCTTCAGGTAGCCGAGCATACGACGACGACGACCAACCAGAGCCATCAGGCCACGGCGGGTGTGGTGGTCATGCTTGTGCATCTTCAGGTGCTCGGTCAGGTCCGAAATACGGCGGGACATGACGGCAATCTGAACCTCAGGCGAACCGGTGTCACCCTCGTGGGTAGCGTAAGCCTTGATGATTTCGTTCTTGATAGTGGCATCCAATGCCATAACAAACTCCTAGAGTTGGACCGCGTTCATAAGTCAGTGCGAACGCCGAGGCATTCACAGGGGAAACTCGCAACCGCGGACTGCAGCGAGAACCATCGTCAATCATATCACCGACGGGGACGCCGGCGGGACCTCCAAGCATGGGTGAGATACGGCACCTGCACCTTCTTATCTGGCTCATGCCCCAAATGCTCATGCCAGTACCATGCCAGGTTCGCTTCGACCTTGGCCCGCGTGGTGTCCGAGGACTTGCGGTAGTAGCTGCGTGATTTGGTCAGCTCGATAATCTCATCGAAATCCAGCTCCATGGACCAATGCCAGATGCCATGCTCGGGTTTCTGGAACTGCGGTCCCAGCGGCGGCTCCAGCTCGGGCCGGTGCACATCCCCTGCATGCATGATCCGTGCTAACCGGTGCATCCAGGGAACGGTGACATCCAACTGGTTCCACAACAGGGCCAGCCAACCGCCGTCATGGAGCAAGCGCGCCGCTTCGGCACTGGCTTGCGGGTGGTCAACCCAATGCCATGCCTGCGCATAGGTCACCAGATCAAAACTGTCAGCGGCCAAACCGGTAGCTTCACCAGCAGCGCAGGCCACCTCGATGTGCGGCAGGCGCTTGGACAGGACCGAGAGCATGTCCGCGGACGGATCTACGGCTGTGACTTCCAAGCCTGCAGAAACCAGTTGCTCGGTAAAGATCCCCGAACCGCAACCGATATCCACCGCAGTTGCCGGTCGGTGCTGCAACGTGAAATCCAGCGCTTCCTGGGGATAGGACGGACGGATCTTGTCATAGCTTTCGGCATCCGACTGGAACGCCGATGCCAATTCTTCGCGGCGCTGTGCTCCCACAACGAAGGCGCGTTGCGGCAACGAAGGTATTTCAGCCATGATTCCTAGTGGCGTTCGGCAGCCAGTACCGCACGGGCCTGGTCGACATCCTCGGTCATCTGCTCAATCAAGGCTTCGATGCCGCGGTAGGCGACCATCGGGCGCAGATGGGAAATGAACTCGACGACAATCTGCTGGCCATACAGGTCGAAATCTTCCACCCCTTCTTCGGGACGATCGATCACATGCGCCTCGACCACGCGGGAGACACCATCGAAGGTCGGGTTCGAGCCAACGGAAATTGCCGCCGGCCAACGCACCTCGGCCTCATCGATGACCCAGCCGGCATACACGCCATCGGCAGGGATGATGCCGGTGGCTTCGGGATCCAGATTTGCGGTGGGGAATCCCAGCTCGCGTCCGCGCGCGTGGCCATGCACTACTTCGCCGCGCATGCGATGCGGCCGGCCGAGGATCGCGGCGGCGGCCTCAACGTTGCCAGCCGCCAGTTCCTCGCGCACCCAGGTCGAAGACAAGCGCCGCTTATCCCCCACGTCTTCAACGCCGATGACCTCGAAACCGTATTTGGCTCCCAGCTCCTGCATGTAGCCGAAGTCTCCGGAATTGCCGCGGCCGAACCGCACATCGTGCCCGACAACGACGGCTACGGCGTTCAGCTTCTCCACGATGATGGAACGGACGAACTCTTCAGCGCTTTGATCCGCAAATTCCAGGGTGTAGTGGATCATCAGCGTGGCGTCCAGGCCAACGCTAGCCAGGGTGTCGATGCGGTCGGTGATGCCCATGATCAATTCAGGAGCACTCTCGGGACGGTGCACCAGCGCCGGGTGCGGGTCGAAAGTGATTGCCACCGATTGTGCAGAGCGCGCTTTGGCCTGTGTGACAGCTGCATCCAGCACTTCGCAGTGGCCCAGGTGGACACCGTCAAAGTTGCCAATGGTCACGACAGTGGGCGCCATATCCGCGGGGACGGCATCCAAGCCCTTCCAATAGTGCACTTTGCTCCTTCAGAAATTCTGCTGCGGTGGATGGAAAACCCACCGAGGTAATTCTTGCACGTCTTTAGGCGTGACGCTCATTACGATTACGGTACAGCCACCACAAGCCGATGATCGGCAGAACCAGCGGAATGTATCCGTACCCTTCGCCAAAACCGCTCCACACCGATGGATGCGCGAATTCTTCGGGGTGGGTCAGCGACAGGATTCCCACGACGATCACGCCCACCAATTCAATGGCTACCGCATACAGCGAGACCAGCCAGGCGCCACGCTTGGCCGAGGACAGCGAGAACGTGGCCAGGATGTAGATTAGGCCGGAAACCAGCGACAGGCTGTACGCGATCGGTGCCTCGTCGAATTTGCTCATGATCTGGTAGACCGCGCGGACCGTCGCTGCCAGAGCGAGGATGCCGTAGACGGCAATGATCACGCGGCCCAGGCCGGTGGACCGGCTCGGCTTGGGGGCCTTGTTGGCGCTGCGCGCCTCGGCGGCCTGCATGATGCGCGAGTTGCGCTGCTTTTCACCCATGGGGTACTCCTACTGCCAGATCTGTTCCATGCGGAACACCATAACGAAAGTGACCGCGGCTGACGCGGCCAGCACGGCGTTGGACCAGCGGCTCTTCTCGCTGATGGCCCAGAAGAAGGCGATCGGCGGCATGATCAGCGCCGTGATGAAGTAGCCCCAGAATTCCACCGGGTCCCCCTGCACCGCATTGCCGCCAGCCTGGCGGATCACCGCCGCAATGCCGTAGGCAATCAGGTACAGCTCGGTGGCCACCGCGCCGATCAGCGCCCAGTCATCCGGGTGCTTGCGAATTGCTGTTGCAATCACTGCCACCAGAAATGCCAGCGCACAGACCACCGCACCGGCGATGAAGAATCCATTCAGGGCAATCAAGCCAGGTCCTTTCGGGATTACTTGGCGGTGAAGACCAAGGCGGTACGGGCCTTGTCGCCTTTGTCTTCCAGCAACGCGACGAGCACGCCGTTGGGCGCGAACGCGGCAACGGTCTGGCCTTCGGCGATGTCCATGCTCAAGTGCGAGGCGGGGATGGTGCGGCCGAACGACAGCTCGACTGCTTCGTCGACGCTGACCGTGCGGTTGGGGAACAGCGTAGCGGCGGCCTTTTCAATGGGGAGGATCTCGAATTCCTGGGCCAACTGCTCCAGGGTGCGGGTGAGCTCGATCTTGTACGGGCCCACCTCGGTACGGCGCAGCGCGGTGAGATGTCCGCCCACGTTTAATGCTTCGCCCAGATCGCGGGCCAGCGCACGGATGTAGGTTCCGGATGAGCAGGAGACGGTGACGTCGACGTCGAGGATCTTGCCGCCGTTTTCGCGGCGCACCTCGTGGATCTCGAAACGCGAAATGGTCACCGGACGGGCCTTGAGCTCCACCTGTTCGCCGGCGCGCACGCGGGCGTAGGAACGCTTGCCATCGACCTTGATGGCCGAGACCGAGCTCGGGATCTGCTGGATGTCGCCGCGCAGCCGGGCCACCTCGCGTTCGATGTCCTCGTCGCTGACAGCTGCTGCGATGCGTTCGGAAATGATCTCGCCTTCGGCATCGTCGGTGACGGTGTTCTGCCCCAGGCGGATGGTGGCGGTGTAGGTCTTGTCGTGGCCCACGATGTAAGTCAGCAAGCGGGTTGCCTTGTTCACGCCGACCACCAGCACGCCGGTGGCCATCGGGTCCAGGGTGCCGGCATGGCCGACTTTCCTGGTCCCAGCGAGTCGGCGGATGCGGCCCACCACGTCATGGGAGGTCATTCCCTGGTCTTTGTCGACTAATACGAGGCCTGATGCCTGCTCTTGCGTGTTCTGCCCGGCTTTACTCACGCCTTCCAGTATATGGGCTGTGCAGAGAATAAGCCTGCCGCGGGTTCCAAGCGTGGCAGATCCCACGTGCGGACCAATCCCCCTCCGATAGCGTGGCTGCAGACCCGCCCGGACGCCGCGTCACAGAGGGACTGGAAAATTATTTTGACGGGATTCCAATCCGCCAGGCATCCGGCACCGAATGCTCCATGACAGCCTGCTCCGCACGGACAGGAAAGGAACCGACGACAATAGTCGCGGCGAAGCAAGGAGAAAATCATGAAGCGCACATACAGCAAAGCCGCTGGAGTCTTCGGGCTCATCGCAGTCGCCGCCATGGGACTGAGCGCCTGCTCAACAGGTTCGGAAACCATGGAATCGCCCACCGCTTTCGCTTCGGAAAGCAGCTCTCTCATGGCCAGCGAGTCCGCCATGGATCCAGCCGGAAATCTCGTTGGCCCAGGCTGCGCAGCCTACGCCGAAGCAGTCCCGACCGGTGATGGCTCGGTAGAAGGCATGGCGCAGGATCCAGTAGCCGTCGCCGCCTCGAATAACCCGCTGCTGACCACGCTGACCTCGGCAGTCTCCGGTGAGCTGAACCCGGACGTGGACCTGGTCGATACGCTCAACGGCGGCGAATTCACCGTCTTCGCACCGGTGGATAACGCCTTCGCCGAGATTCCGAAGGATGACTTGGCAGCAGTGGCCAAGGACGCCGACACCCTGACCAGCGTGCTGACCTACCATGTGGTTTCCGGCCAGATCGCACCGGCTGATCTTCCCGGAACCCACGAAACGGTCCAGGGCGAGGATCTTGAAGTCACCGGCAGCGGTGATGATCTGGAAGTCAACGGGGCCTCGGTCATCTGCGGCGGCGTGCAAACCGCCAACGCGACCGTGTATCTGGTGGACACCGTCCTGATGCCGCCGGCCAAGAAGTAGCACCCCCGGAAACAGCAGGTCCGCCGGCATGGAGGTGGTGCGTGGAATACCTTCCATGCACCACCTTCGCCGGTGCTGCGGGAACGTGGTTCCCGCAGCCCAGCTATTCCCCGAACGCCACGCCACCGCAGAGCGCCGCTGAGGCACAAATGCATGAGACTCTAGGATTCATGAGTTCCAATAGACTCGACGCCATGGAAGACGATTCCGTGCAAACGCCAGACGACTTGTTGCGACAGGTCGCGCTGGGGGCCGAATCTGCCTTCGAATCGCTCTATGATGCCATGGCATCGCGGGTCTTCGGCCTCGTGCTGCGGGTGCTTCGCGACCAGGCGCAGAGCGAAGAGGTCACCCAGGAAGTATTCGTCGAAGCGTGGCAGCAGGCCAAGCGCTTCGATCCGTCCCGCGGAACCGCTGCATCCTGGCTGCTGACCATAGCCCACCGCCGAGCCGTGGACCGGGTGCGCTCCAGCCAAGCGAGCCAAGCCCGGGATCTGCGCATTGGAATCAAGGAATTCCAGGACAGCTACGAAGACGTGGAAGAGAACGCCATCTTGCACGACGAGACCGTACGCGTTGCACGGGCACTGCAACAGCTCAGCCCACCGCAACGCGAAGCCATACAGCTGGCCTACTTCGGCGGATACACCCACCTGGAAGTCGCTGAGCTGCTGAAAGTACCGGTGGGAACCGCTAAAACGCGAATACGCGATGGCATGGGCAAGCTTCGAGAACTGATGGGAGTGGCGTAATGGAAAAGCATGAGAACGAGCGGACCGACAGCTTCGCCCTGGAAGCTCTGGGAGACGAGGACCGCGGCAAGCTCGCGCACCAGGACTCAGATGCCGCCCAGGCCCGCCACGAGCTGGATGCCTTGCAGGAAACTGCTGGACTGCTCGGCTTGGCAGCGCAGCCGGTTGCTCCCCCAGCACGGCTCAAGAACGATGTCATGGCAGCTATCCGCGCCACCGAGCAGCTGCCGCCCGTCCAGGACCAGGAGCCTGCCTCGGGCAGCTCCCCCGCCAGTGGCTCCACGGCTGGTGCGGAACGTGAATCCGATGCCCCGGCTACGCCCCCGGCGCCGCAGCCCGGGGCACCGCGCGGCAACCAGCGCTTCTTCGCCTTGGCCGCCGGCGTCCTGCTACTGGCAGCGGCGGCGTTGGGCGGCTTGGCCATCCAGCAGAATTCCGAGCAGCGCGAGCTGGAAAGCAAAATGGCAGCCATGGCCGAACATCAGGAAGAACTCGCCCGGATCTTGGGGGCTCCCGATGCCAAGTCCAAGACGCAGACCTTGGATGACGGGGCAACGATCACGCTGTCCTATTCCGCGGCCGAAGGACTGATGGCGGTTTCCACCTCGGGCATGCCGGAGCTGTCCAGCGACAAAGGGTACGAGCTGTGGCTGATTTCCGCCGACGGCGCAGTCCCGGCAGGAATGCTCACGGGCAGCGATGCCAACGGCATGATCATGGTTTCCGATCCGATGCAGGGGATCACTCATTTCGGGATCACCGTCGAGCCGGCCACCGGCTCCCCCGCCCCGACGACGGATCCCATCATGCTGCAGTCGCTATGAGATCGCAGAAGATCTTGTAGCCGGTTCCAATCTGCTGTGCGTCCCGTTCCGAAAACACTGTGAGTGGTTGTTCCCCCGCATTAGGGAGGGGAACATGGAACGAAACGCATGAGGTGAGTGGCAGTGGGCTTCAAGAACAAGCGCGGCAGCAGGGTTTACGTTTTCCACGCGGTAGCCGGAATATGTTCGGCAGCGCTCATGTTTGCCGTCGCCCAGTTGGCCTCGGCATTTTTCAATAGTGCTTCCTCGCCGTTTTTCGCTCTGGGGTCTGCCATCATCGACTTGACGCCTCCATGGCTCAAGGACTTCGCCATCTCCACCTTCGGGACCAATGACAAGCTGGCGCTGTTCATTTCCATCGGCGTGGCGGCAGCGGTGCTCTCTGCCCTGATCGGCCTGCTGGCCAAGCGGAGTTTCGCGTTGGCCTGCACCGCCATCATTGCTTTGGCGCTGGTGCTTGCCAGCGCTGTGGCCGCCCGCGCGTCCACCAGCCTGCTGGATGTTGTCCCTACGGTGCTGGGCGCAGTCGCCGGAATCGGAGCTCTTCATTGGCTGGCCCGGCTGGCTACAGCCACCGTCCCCGAACCCGGCCAGGGCACGGCAGCTGCCGGCCCAAGCCGCAGAATATTCTTGCGCGGCGCGGTCCTGTCCTTGGCGGCCGCGGCACTGGCCACCGCGGTGTCCACCTCCGTCTCCGCTACACGCAATATGGCTGTCGCCGCCCGCAACGCCCTGCGCCTGCCAGCGGCCCGGACGAAGGCCAAGGCCCTGCCCGAAGGAGTGCAAATAGAGGAGGCGAATATGCCCCGCTTCGTTACTCCCAACCAGGATTTCTACCGCATCGACACCGCGCTGTCGGTGCCGCAGATCGACCCGAACCAGTGGTCCTTGCGCGTGCACGGCATGGTGGAGAATGAATTCACCATCGGCTTCGACGAGCTGCTGGGCGAGGAACTCGTGGAAACGTATCTGACCCTGACCTGCGTATCGAATCCTGTCGGAGGAGATCTGGTAGGCAACGCGAAGTGGCTGGGCTACCCGCTGCGCAAGGTGCTGGAGCGCGCGGTTCCCCAGGCCGGCGCCGATATGGTGCTTTCGACTTCTCATGACGGTTTCAGCGCTTCCACACCGCTACAAGCGCTGACCGATGACCGGATGGCCTTGCTGGCTATCGGCATGAACGGCGAGCCGCTGCCCTTCGACCACGGATTCCCCGTGCGCATGGTGGTTCCCGGCCTCTACGGCTATGTCTCGGCCACCAAATGGGTGATTGATTTGGAGGTGACGCGTTTCGAGGACAAGGCCGCCTATTGGACTACCCGCGGCTGGTCTGAACGCGGTCCCATCAAGATGTCCTCCCGCATCGACACGCCTCGGCCTTTCGCCGAGGTCCCTGCAGGGGAAGTTGTCTTGGGCGGAACTGCTTGGGCGCAGACCCGGGGCATTTCACGCGTGCAGGTGCAGATCGATGACGGCCCCTGGGAGGATGCGCAGCTGGCCGCCGAAGCGTCGCTGGATACATGGCGGCAGTGGCGCTTCGTGTGGAAGGACGCGGCACCGGGCATGCATGCGGCGTCGGTGCGAGCCTATGATGCGCAGGGCAAGATGCAGACCCGCGAGAAAGCCAACCCTGTGCCCAATGGCGCCAGTGGTTGGCAGCGTCTGCAGTTCACCGTGCAGTAGCCTTGCTCACCAGCACCCTATTCGTCACGCAGCGCCTTGATAGCTTTCTCGACCCGGCGCGTCCTGGTGTCTTCGCCGCGGGCAGCCACGATGGGCTCCACATGGCCTCGTTGCTTGCTGTAGGACAGCTTGTTCCACGCTTCAAGGAGCTGCGGCTCGGCGGAGAGCAGCACGGCCAGTGGCTCGGGAATTTCGACGGTCCGCGGCTCTTCATCCAATTCGAGTTTCACGCTGATCTCATCGCCTGCGCCCTTGCCCGTGGCAGCGCGGGTTTCAGCGTTGAAGGAAATCAGAAACTGGCCACGCATCGATGAAATGGTGTTCCGGTAGCTATATCCCCCGTCAATGGTTACCAAGACAGGAACGCGCTTGCCACGGCCGAATCCGGCAACGACGTCATCTGGAACGACAATTCCGACGTTGTTCCCGCCGGTGGCACTGAGCACGGTGATGAATTCTGGCATTCTCGGGACCCCTGTTTCGGCTTATGCTGGTGATGGCTACGCTATCCCACGAACTCTGACCGGGTCTATGGGCCCGCACGGTTCCATGAGTGCTCCCGGCACGAGTCAGCCAGCACATCACACCGGTCCAGAGCATCAGAACGGCCAGCTGCCGCTCGGGGTTCGCGAGCACTTTAAATGAGTCTCGACGGACCCTTGCCCCGCCTGTGCCCCGGCCTAGAATTCGATTCATATGAGCGCATTGCCACGCGCCACCGCTGGGCTCGACATCCATGGAGGATGCCGCCAGGACCGTGTTCCACGGATTCAGCAGGCTCGTGCCATGGCTCTGGAAGCATCTGGTACTCAGCGGGTTCAAGTCTGCGTCTTCTTCGCGGCCGTCATCTGGCCGCGGCTCACTCGCACTCCCAGGAGAATCTCCCATGAAATCCCGAGTTCTCGCTGCCCTCGCGGCGGGATCGCTACTTACCGTGCCGCTCGTCGCTGCCCCGGCCCACGCTGCCGGTGCGTCCGAGCACAGCAAGCCGTCCATTGATTCGGTGCAGTCCGTTGCCGAGGGACTCGTCGGTCCGCTCAAGGTGGCTTTCGGTCCCGAAGGCTCGTACCTTGTCGCCGAGGCCTTCGGCGGAATCCTGTCATCCATCTCAACTGATGGCACCCGCCAGGTCTTGGTATCGGCTCCCGGCAAGGAAATCGCGGGCGTCTCGCATGACCGTGGCAACACCTATTACTTCGAGAACCTCGCCGGCACGGATGAAAATCCGCAAGCCGAAGGGCCCGCACTGGTCAAGGCCATTGATGCCCAGGGATCCACCCGCACCTTGGCGGACCTGTTCGAATACGAGGTGGCCCACGACCCGGATGGCCAGACGCTCTACGGCGTACGTGACGCCTCACCCGAATGCCTGGCCCAGGCCCCGTACCTCCAGACGCTTGGCGAGGTGTACTCGCACCCGTACTCCAGCGTTCCGGCCGCCAACGGCCTGTACGTGGGCGATGCCGGAGGCAACGCCCTCTACCACGTCGCAGCCGACGGCACGGTCGGCCTGCTGAAGACGTTGCCGGCTGAGCCGATCAAGATCACCGAGCAAGTAGCGGCTTTGGCCGGGGAAATGGGCTTGGCCGTTCCGGAGTGCATGATGGGCCTGGATTACTGGGCCCAGCCGGTGCCTACCGACATCACCGTGCACAAGCAGTGGCTCTACTACACCGTCTTGCCCGGCGTTCCGGGCGAGGGCCTGTCGATGGGCAAGGTTTACCGGATGAACCTGCACAGCAAAGTCACGCAGCTAGTGGCCACCGGGCTGAATGCCCCGACCGGGGTGGCGGTCGATGACCGCGGCCGGGTGTTCGTGGCCGAGCTCTTCAGTGGCGGCGTGGGAGCCATCCGGCACAGCGAGTCCATGACGGTGCTGCCGGTGTCGATGGCTTCTGATGTGGCAATCGACGGCACCAGGGTGGCCGTCACCGCCAACGCCCTGACGCCTACGGGCACCCTGCTCAGCGCCCGGATAGCCCGCTGATCGCCGGCATCCACCGGAGGGCTTGCCGCGACGGAAACTCATGAATTAAAAATGCTGGGGATCGCACCATGGTGCGATCCCCAGCATTGCATCCGGGCGGAAGGATTCCGGGAAGCTCCTAGGCTTCTTCGGCGTCCTCGTCCTTCTTGTATGGGTCTTGGTCTCCGGCGAAGTCCTTGCCTTCGCGCAGGGCCGCTACCTCAGCATCCTTCTCGCGGGCTTTGGCCAGCAGTTCCTCCAGATGCGAGGCGCCCTCGGGGATCTCGTCGGCAACAAAGGCCAGCGTCGGGGTCAGGCGGATGGTCAGGTTCCGGCCCAATTCCTTGCGCAGGGCGCCGCCACGCTTTTCCAGCAGGGCGGCGATGTCCTTCTTCATCTCGTCATCGCCAAAGACGGTGTAGTACACCGTAGCGTGCTGCAGGTCGTTGGTGACGCGCGCGTCGGTCACGGTGACGTTGTCGATGCGCTCGTCCTTGATGACGGTGCGCAGCGACTGGGCCATGAGGACCTGGACGCGCTTAGCCAGGCGTGCGGCGCGGGCTGAATCAGCCATGGTTTTCTCCTAATGGTTCAAAACTCGTGGGCGCTTGACCAAAGCTTATCGGTCAAACGCCCACGAATCAGTGAGTCACACTGCTAATTGCCTGTCGGCAATTAGTCGCGTGGCTTTTCGCGCATCTCGAAGGTCTCGATGATGTCGCCTTCCTTGATGTCGTTGAACGACCCCAAGCCGATACCGCATTCGAAGCCCTCGCGGACCTCGGTGACATCGTCCTTCTCGCGGCGCAGCGAATCGATCGACAGGTTGTCGCCCACGACGTTGCCATCGCGTACCAGGCGGGCCTTGGAATTGCGCTTGATGGTGCCCGAGCGGATGATCGAACCGGCAATGTTGCCGAACTTCGAGGAGCGGAAGACCTGGCGGATCTCGGCGGTGCCGAGGGCCACTTCTTCGTACTCCGGTTTGAGCATGCCCTTGAGCGCAGCTTCGATGTCGTCGATTGCGGAGTAGATGACCGAGTAGAAGCGCATGTCGACGCCTTCCTTGTCGGCCAGTTCTGCCACGCGCTCGGCTGGGCGGACGTTGAAGCCAATGATGATGGCGTTGTCCACGGTTGCCAGGTTGACGTCGTTCTGGGTGATCGCACCGACACCGCGGTGGATGACGCGCAGCTGCACGTCGTCGCCGACCTCGATCTTCATCAGCGAGTCTTCCAGTGCCTCGACAGCACCGGAAGCGTCACCCTTGAGGATCAGGTTCAGGGTATCGATCTTGCCATCGGCAACAGCCTTGTCGAAGTCTTCCAAGGTGATGCGCTTGCGGCGCTTGGCCAGCAACGCATTGCGCTCTGCGGTCTCGCGCTTGTCAGCGATCTGGCGGGCGGTGCGCTCGTCTTCGGTGATCAGGAAGCCGTCGCCAGCACGCGGAACCGAGGACATGCCCAGGACCTGTACCGGACGCGATGGCAGTGCCACGTCGAGGTTCTCGCCGTTCTCGTTGAACATTGCACGCACACGGCCGTGGGCGGTGCCCACCACCATGGTGTCGCCAACGCAGAGGGTACCGGACTGGACCAGGACGGTGACAACCGAACCGCGGCCCTTGTCCAGGTTCGCTTCGATAGCCACGCCGCGAGCGGACTTGTCCGGGTTGGCCTTCAGCTCCAGGACATCGGAGGTCAGCAGGACAGCGTCCAGCAGCTCTTCGATACCCTGCTTCTGCAGTGCAGAAACCTTCACGAACATGGTGTCGCCACCGTATTCCTCGGGTACCAGGCCGTACTCGGTCAGCTGGCCCATGACCTTGTCAGGGTTGGCGCCTTCCTTATCGACCTTGTTCACTGCGACGATGATCGGCACGCCGGCAGCCTGTGCGTGGTTCAGCGCTTCCACGGTCTGCGGCATGACGCCGTCGTCCGCTGCGACAACCAGCACTGCAACGTCGGTGACCTCGGCACCGCGGGCACGCATGGCGGTGAACGCCTCGTGGCCCGGGGTATCGATGAAGGTCATCGCGCGCTGGCGGCCCTCGTGCTCATGGTTGATCTGGTATGCACCGATGTGCTGGGTGATGCCGCCGTGCTCGCCCTCGATGACGTTCGACTGGCGGATGGCATCCAGCAGTCGGGTCTTACCATGGTCGACGTGGCCCATGATGGTGATGACCGGGGCGCGCTCTTCGAGCACGTCTTCGCCTTCGGCCTCAAGTTCGGCTTCCAGGTCCAGTCCGAAGCCTTCGAGCAGCTCCTTGTCCTCGTCCTCTGGGGAGACGACAAGCACCTTGTAGCCCAGCTCTTCACCGAGCACCTCGAAAGTCGCCTCATCCAGCGACTGGGTTGCGGTAGCCATTTCACCGAGGTGGAACAGCACGGTCACCAGCGCGGCCGGGTTGGCGCCAATCTTGTCAGCGAAATCGGTGATCGACGCGCCGCGGCGCAGACGGATCTCGGTGTCACCGGTGCCGCGCGGAACATTCACGCCGCCCAATGACGGAGCACTCATCTGCTCCAATTCCTGGCGCTTTGCGCGCTTGGACTTGCGCTGCTTGCCGCGACCGGCGCCTCCCTTGCCGAAAGCGCCGCCAACGCCACCGCGGCCGCGTGGTGCGCCTGGGCGGAAGCCGCCACCGGTGCCGCCACCGCCGCCGCCACCTGGGCGACCGCGTCCGCCGGCACCTGCACCCGGACGTCCGCCGCCTGCTGGGGCTGGACGATCGGTGCGGTTAGGCATCATGCGCGGAGTTGCAGTGGTGCCGGCGCCTGGGCGTGGACCGCCTGCACCAGCTGGGCGTGGAGCGCCCTGGCCTGCTGGGCGTGGGCCGCCTGCGCCGGCTGGACGTGGACCGCGCTGGCCATCGCGTGGCGGGCGTGGGCCGCCCTGGCCGTCGCGGGCCGGGCGTGGACCGCCAGCACCAGCTGGACGTGGACCGCGCTGGCCGTCACGTGGCGGACGAGGACCGCCCTGGCCACCTTCGCCGCGCATGCCCTGCTGCGAGGAGAACGGGTTGTTGCCTGGACGTGGACCGCCCGGACGTGGGGCGCCTGGACGTGGGGCACGACCGCCTTCGCGGCTGCCGCCGCCACGGCGTTCGCCGGACTCAGCGCCGCGCATTCCCTGCTGGGACGAGAACGGGTTGTTGCCTGGGCGCGGAGCACCTGGCTTTGGAGCCGGCTTGGCGCCTGGCTTCGGTGCTGGGGCTGCACCCGGCAATGGAGCGCCAGGGGTTGCCTTCGCGGTTGGAGCGGCAGGTGCAGCAGGAGCCGGAGCCGGCTTGGCGCCTGGCTTCGGCGCCGAGGCACCTGGGGTAGCTGCCGGCTTTGGAGCTCCAGGCGTCGCTGGCTTGGCGGCGGCTGGCTTCGCAGCTGCTGGCTTGGCGGCACCGTTCGAACCCGGGAATGCGTCGCGCAGCTTGCGCGCTACGGGTGGTTCAACGGTCGAGGAAGCGGAACGAACGAATTCGCCCATGTCCTGCAACTTGGTTAGTGCTTCTTTTGAAGTGATTCCGAGCTCTTTGGCGAGCTCGTGAACGCGGGGTTTAGCCACATCTCTCCTGTGTCGATGTGATCTGCTCAAACCCCGGTATCAAAAGATAAATCTTTGGATCAGCGGTCTGGCAGATCAGCTGTGTAATTCGTGAAATTCTTCCGTCGCACGGTGGATCACGCAGAACTGATAATTCATCGTTGTGCGCTCAGCATTGCCGACTCATCGGGTTGCCATCAGATTTCTGACCCGCTTTCATCATGTTTGCCAGATAGCTGGCTTGCTGCCAACTGATCTTCGTATGCAGTGAATTCCTGCAGTACCTGCGAATCGTCTACCGCGGCTCTGAAGGTCCGCGCGAACGCTCGGCGCTGCACTGCTTGCTGCACACACTTTTCGGTCCCGTGGGTCCAAGCACCCCGCCCGAAAGCGGAACCTTGCAGATCCAGATTCACCGCACGCAGCGGTGCACCGTCTTTGAGGACCCAACGGAGCAGCTCGTTCTTATTGGTTACGGTTCGACAGCCAATGCACGTGCGTTGCTGATGCAGCTTCATGCGAGCGCCGTCGCCACCTTCCCAAGTTATTACGAGCCATCTACTAGTCTAGCGCGTTTGGACGCCATAGCGCGCATGAGATGCGGCTCACACGCAACCAGACGTCCAGCACGCTGAACTGGAATTCTTCGGCAGCTGCTTACAGCTGCGGTTCCTTGCCGCCTGATGCCGCCAGGATGTCAATGCGCCAACCGGTCAGCTTGGCTGCGAGGCGGGCATTCTGCCCTTCCTTGCCGATCGCCAGCGAGAGCTGGGAGTCGGGGACAACCACGCGGGCACGGCGTTCACTTTCGTCCAGGATCTCCACCGAGATGACTTTCGACGGGGACAGGGCCGCTGCGATGAATTTTGCTGGATCCTCGTTGTAATCGACGATGTCGATCTTTTCGTCGTTCAGCTCGTTCATCACAGCGCGCACGCGGGTTCCCATTTCGCCAATGCAGGCACCCTTGGCGTTGACGCCGGCCTTGGTTGCACGCACGGCGATCTTGGTGCGGTGGCCAGCTTCGCGGGCCAGCGCCTCGACCGCGACGGTGCCGTCAGCGATTTCCGGAACTTCCATTTCGAACAGCCGGCGAACCAGGTTCGGGTGGGAGCGCGACAGGGTAATGGCCGGGCCCTTGTTGCCGCGTTCGGCCGAGACAACGTAGGCGCGCAGGCGGTTGCCGTGCTGGTACTTCTCGCCTGGCGACTGCTCGACCGGCGGCAGCAGCGCTTCCAGGTCGCCGAGCTTGACCTGCACCATGTGCGAGGAGTAGCCCTGCTGGATGACGCCGGAGATCAAGGTGCCGACACGGGCCGCGTACTCGCCGACGACCTGCGCATCTTCTGCTTCCCGCAGGCGCTGCATGATCACCTGGCGTGCGGTCGAAGCGGCAATGCGGCCGAAGCCGTGAGGAGTATCGTCGAATTCGCCCAGCAGCACGCCAGCGTTATCGCGGTCTTCCACCAGGATCGCCACATGGCCGTTGCTGCGCTCAATATGCGCGCGAGCGCCAGGCATGGCGCCTTCGGTCTTGTTGTAGGCCAGCAGCAGGGCCGACTCGATGGTTGGAATCAAGACATCCATCGGGATGTCGCGGTCTTTTTCCAGGATGCGCAGCGCATTCATATCAATATCCACGCTTAGCCCTCCAAATCTTCAGTATCGACAGTGTCCAAGAGCGCGTCGTCGAAGTTCAGTTCTGGATCGACAACTGCTTTGCGGATATTTTCAAATGCATGGGTCGCAGGTTCGAGCACCTTGACCTTCATGCCCTTCTTGGCCGGCTCGCGGTGCTCGGCAACCAGCACGTCATTTTCGTTGACCTCTAGCAGGCGTCCGCGGAGCTTCGTGCCGTCCGCCAGTGAAAGCTTGACCATGCGGTTGATGGCGCGGATCCAGTGGCGCTGGGCAGTCAACGGTCGGGAGAGTCCAGGGGAACTGACTTCGAGTTCGTATGGAGCCGCATTCGCATAGACGGCGTCCTTGTCCAGGGCATTGGAGATGGTGGTGGTGACTTCGCCAAGTTCATCGAGATCCAGCGTTTCATGCCCGTCAGCTTTGTCGACGATGATCTGCAGGATCATTTGCTTGCCGGAGGGACGCAAGGTGACTTCTTCTAAGAGAAGCCCGTGGGATTCTACGTCTTTGGAGAGCAATGCAGTCAGACGCTGCGCTTCCTGTTCGGTATCGGCCGGCATTCCGGTCATGGATATCCTCCCACGCTATTCGATGTTGTCCTTTAAGCCTATATTGCGTTCCGCCCATTGAGAACATCCAAACGGGCACAGGTGAAGGAACTCACGCCCATTTTCCATTCATCGTGGCGCGCGGCACCGCCAATGCCCTCATTGCCTGTGTTGATCATGGCATGATCGAAACGCTATGACTGAAAAAACGCCTACTTCCTCCCCTCGCTCCGACAGGCAAGCACGCCGTGCTCCGGGCTGGATTGCTCCTGCCTTGGCTGGCGCAGTTGCCGTGGCAGTGACGTGGGGAATAGGCAGCACGCTCTTTCATGGTGCCCTGGTCGAGCACGGACTGCCCGAACAAGTCAGTGAGGCCAGCGCCGATCAACGCACGATGTGGGAACAGGGAGCAAAGCTCGCGGATCTGGCATCCCAGGCACAGGCTTTGGCCAAACTGGCACCCGAGGAAAACGCGTCGCAGCTGTCTGCACTGGCAACTTCCTTGTCGCAGGGTTCAGCGCTGCTCGGCGAATTGCGTTTCGATGACCAAGAACCTGCGGCGTTGCCGCAACGCTACTCCCCCGACGCACTGGTTGCCCTTGCCACGAATGTCGCCCATGCCTCGGCACAGATGCCTGCATTCGAGGAGCCGTCGCTGCCCAGGGATTCGAAACTGGCCGAGATTGCCTTCCAGATCAATCTGGATGCCCGCCGTGCAGTTGCATCATCAGGTGACGAGCACGACCTCGACTTGGCTCTGCCGCTGAGCAAAGTCGCGGGCGAGGAAAAGCAGAATGACCAGCTGGTAGCCTGCCTGCCGCATGCAGATCTGCTGGATCCGGCTATGGAAATCACCGGAGCGCAGGACATCGAGCCAACGGCCGTCGCCCGTGCACTGGACCGCGGCTACGCGCTGGATTTCCTTCTTCAGCTCACGGCTGCTCGTGGCGCTGAGTCAGCCGAGGATGCCATTGAAGATCGGCGCAGCGAATTGGGAAATCAGCTTCGCGGCCTGCGCGACGTCGTTGACGACCGGTGTGCAGACCTGCGCGAGCCCGCCTATGCATTGCCCGAAGGCGGACTGGAAGAACTAGCCAAGCTCTCCGCAGCAGCCGAAGAAGATTTTGCTGAAGCGCTGGTCGTAGCAGCGGGAAATACCGATGGCGCCGCTGGATTGGAAATTTCCGGCCTAGCATTCCAAGCTCTCCGCGAACTGCACGAATCAAGCAGTGACTACCGTCTCTTGGAAACTGTCGAGTCCATGAAATAGCTTGAGTTCCTGCAGATTTTTCAGGCATATTTCCCACGTCGTTGATTTATCACGAAATAATTACAACCTTGATTCTCCACGGCGAATTATGGCCAGGGTTGGAACAGGCGTTTCCGTCGAGATGAAGCAGGCAATGTTTCAGCGATCAGTGGTTTTTAACCTTGCCCCTCGTTGAAACTGGCATACCCGATACTGATTTTTCGTAATCGACCGTAATTTCAGTTACCAGTCTTCCCTATTCTCCCCACCATCGAATGGAGCTGTAACTACATGAATTTCATTCCTACTCAACTGCTCTCGATATTCACTGCCAAAGGGTCTATGGTGAATTACAAGTGCTTAAGATTCGGCATTCAGCTCCGCTAAAATGGAGTGAAACTTTCCGCTTTCTTCCACTTATTGGGGAACTAACCACTTGCAGCTAGGTCGTCAATTGGAGGTAGTGAAATGTCAGGTCGATACATGCGTTCGACGATAGCTGAACTGGTCAGCGAAGTGATCAGTTCACGGCAAGGTCGTGCGCAGCTCAGCGCACATGGTTGGATTCAGGGCATGCCCATTGTCATTGCTCAATCCGGAGAATCTGTCAACGACGTCATGTCGCTCGTAGCCGCGCATCAGCCTCCGGTGCTGGTCGCTACCCTCGACCCCGAGAACAACGATTTGTGGTTCTTGTACGTATCAATCGGTTCCACCGCGTTGAAGGTCGTGGATCCGCTGGAACCCCGCACGACAATTGCCCAACTCTACAAAGCCGCATTAGGCTCTAGCTTCCTGACCTTCAGGATCGCGCAAATGCCGACCAGTTCCATGGTTCATGCCATGGAACCGCAACAGGTCCAGCATCATGCCGGTTACCCGCCAATTAGCACATCAGCTGCCGGAAGCCGCTAGTCTTTTCAGTTGCCGGCCAGGATCAGGTCCGAACCGAGCTTGATGATCAGTGCCGAAACGACGATCACGAAGACTATGCGTATGAAGGCGCTGCCCTTTGAGATGGCCATGCGCGCGCCGAGGTAGCCGCCGAGCATATTCATCAAGCCCATGGCCAGGCCCAAGGCTACCAAGACGTGCCCCGTCGGGATGAAGAGCAGCAACGCACCCAGATTGGTGCACAGGTTCACGATCTTCGCCTTGGCGGAGGACTGCAGGAAGTTGTAGCCCAGCACCGTCACCATGGCGATGATCAAGAACGATCCAGTGCCTGGCCCGATCATCCCGTCGTAGCCGCCGATCAGCAGCCCGATCAGGATGGCGCGCAGATAGTGCCCATGCCCGGTGAAGCGCAGGCGCGACAGCTCCCCCGCTTTGGGCTTGAGGATCGTGAAGAGCAGCACCGCAATGAGTGCTGCGATGATGATGGGCTGAATCGCTTCGGCTGGAAGTATTGTTGCCAGCGCGGCTCCGCCGAACGCCCCGAGCATCGCGGTCAATGCCATCGGAATCGCAGTTTTCAAATCCGGGCTGGTGCGCCGGTAGTAGGTCACCGCGCTGGTTGCAGTTCCGAAGATCGAGCCGAGCTTATTCGTGGCCAGCGCCTGCACCGGAGTGATGCCGGGGAAAAGAAGCAGCGCGGGCAATTGGATCAGGCCGCCGCCGCCAACCACCGCGTCGATCCATCCAGCGCCCAAGGCTGCCAGAAGCAGCAAGACCAGGGGCCAGAAGGAGACGGGTTCACCGTTGACGGACAGCAATTCCAAGATCTCTTGCACCGCGCTACTCCCCTATTCAGTTTTCGGCTGCCGCGCTCTTAGGCAGACAGCTCCGCAACGACGTCTTCGACCTTGACGTCGCGGCGTTCGCCTGAGGTACGGTCCTTGACCTCGACTACGCCCTCTGCGAGGCCACGGCCCACCACGACAATGGTTGGGATGCCGATCAGTTCCGCATCGGAGAACTTCACGCCAGCGGAAACCTTTGGACGGTCGTCCAGGATGACCTCCAGGCCGGCCGCTTCGAATTCGGCGGCCAGCTTCTCGGCGGCTTCCAGCAGCTCTGGGCCCTTGCCGGTGACAACCATGTGGATGTCGGCTGGGGCAACCTGCTTTGGCCATGCCAGGCCGTTTTCGTCGTGGTACGCCTCGGCGAGCGCGGCTACCGCACGGGTGACGCCAATGCCGTAGGAACCCATGGTGACGACGGTCAGCTTGCCGTTCTGATCCAGGACCCGCAGATCCAGTGCTTCGGCGTACTTGCGGCCGAGCTGGAAGATGTGTCCCATTTCGATGCCGCGTTCGGTGCGCAGCGGGCCGGAGCCATCCGGTGCCGGATCTCCTTCGAGCACGTTGACCGACTCGATGGTGCCGTCAAAGCCGAAGTCGCGCTCGGCCACCAGGCCGAAGACGTGCTTGCCCTTTTCGTTTGCGCCGGTGATCCACGAGGTGCCGGATACGACACGGGGATCAACCAGGTAGGTGATGCCGCTGGTTCCCTCGGTACCCAGAACAGCCTTGTCCAGGCCGTTGCCCGGGCCGATGTAGCCAGCAACTAATTCTGGGTGCTTGGCCAGGTCTTCGCCGTTAGCGGCTTCAACCTGGACCTCGCCGATGATGCCCAGCGGGGCACCTACGGTAGCTTCGACGCGCTTCAGGTCCACCTGGCGGTCGCCTGGAACACCGATGACTACCAGCTGGCGGTTGCCTTCAGGGTCGGTCACGGCCAGGACAACGTTCTTCAGGGTATCCTTGGCTTCCCAGGCACCGGCCTCGCGTGGGCGCAGCTCGTTGGCCGCGGCCACCAGGGTTTCGATGGTCGGGGTGTCCGGGGTATCGACGACCTCGAACGCAGGTGCGTTGGTGTAATCGATGGATTCTGGCACCACGGTGGTCACAGCCTCGACGTTCGCAGCATAGCCGCCTGCCGAACGCACGAAGGTGTCCTCGCCGATAGCCGTTGGATGCAGGAACTCCTCGGATTTGGAGCCGCCCATGGCGCCTGCCTGCGCGAAGACCGGGACAACTTCCAGTCCCAGGCGCTCGAAAATCTTCAGGTAGGCGGCGCGGTGCGCCATGTAGGCCTCGTCCAGGCCCTCGTCATCGATGTTGAAGGAGTAGGAATCCTTCATGATGAATTCGCGGCCGCGCAGCAGGCCCGCGCGCGGACGTGCTTCGTCGCGGTACTTGTTCTGGATCTGGTACAGGTAGACCGGCAGATCCTTGTACGAGTTGTACAGGTCCTTCACCAGCAGGGTGAACATTTCCTCATGGGTCGGAGCCAGGAGGTAATCCGCATCTTTGCGGTCCTTCAGGCGGAACAGGCCTTCGCCGTATTCGGTCCAGCGGCCGGTCTGCTCGTAAGGCTCGCGTGGCAACAGCGCTGGGAAGTGGACTTCCTGGCCGCCGATAGCGTTCATTTCCTCGCGAACGATAGCTTCAACACGCGCAAGGACCTTCAAACCCAACGGCAACCAGGTGTAGATTCCCGGGGCCGCACGACGGATGTAACCGGCGCGTACCAACAACTTGTGGCTGGCGACTTCGGCGTCAACCGGATCTTCACGCAAGGTGCGCAAGAAGGTAGTGGAAAGCTTCAAAACCACTCGGGGTGTCCTTTTCCGTCCGTCGACTTCAGAGATATTTCCGGATGCCGACTAGCTATGCAAAATCAAATGGGTTTTGGCCAGAAAATTGGCCTTAATCAATGCTACAGCTTTCGGCGACTTCCCAATAAATTCAAGGGGTCGAGCGGAACCGTGTTGCGTTTTCAGTAGCTTGCTCCCGCTTCTGGGCCACTGCTGGGCGTTGCAAGGTTCTTGCTTATTGAGGAGGTGACTTTAAACGAGACACCGCCTCGGTGCGCGTTTCTCACTGATTCTTGCTCGAAGCGTGTCCGCACATTGCGCCGCTCCACTGGCCATGGACACGGTTCATCAGCAGGTTCTTAACCGAACCTTCGTCTGAGACCACTCCATCCATCGGCAGCTGCTGCCTCACTTTGGAAGTATTTTCCATGCAAATGCGCGAAGCCCCTCTGGTCCAGGAACCAGAGGGGCATTCGCCACCGGAAGCGAGCCTACTTGGCCGCCGCCTTGACCTCTGCAACCGCCTTGTTCAGTTCATCAACGAGAGTCTTCACAGCCGCGTCTTCACTTTGTTCGGTGGTTTGGGTGTGGGAGACGGCAACGACGTTGTCGCCAACTACGCCCTGAATCTGGTACGAACCGCCCGGCACTTCAGCACCGTTCATGGTCATGGCGGTGTGGGTAGCGATAGTCTTGTCTGCGTCAGACTCAGCATCCAGGATCTTGGCAGAGGCCGAAACTTCCTGGCCTGCTACCTTCATCGAGAAGTCCTCGCAACCCTGCAAGTCCTTGGCATCTGCCATCTTGTTGATTGCTTCCAGCTTGGCAGCATCCTCGTAGCCAGCGACCGAATAGCTGCTGCTCTCACCGGCCTCGCCGACGACAATCGCTGCAGCCATGTTGACGCCGTCCAGGTCCTGGGTTCCCTGCTGCGCAACGTATTCCGCGCACTGCGCTGGTTCGATCTCCATCTGATCGATCAGTCCCTTTGCGCTTTCAACCGAGGCGCTCAGCGCAGCGCTATCCAGAACCTGCACATTCGGTTCGTCTCCACCGAGAGTTTTGGCGACCGCAGCGGCTTGCTCGGCGGTCAGCGCCGGGACTGCCGTGCTTTCCTGTTCCTGAGGGGCCTCCGAAGAGCCTGCAGCTCCTTCGGTTCCCGAATTCGAGCTGCAACCGGTCAGTGCCAGGGCAACTGCTACGGGCAGCACCCAGAGTGAACGCTTTTTCATGGTGATTTCCTCACTATGGTGATGATAAGCCACCCACAGCATTTCACAATATGTTGGAAATAAAAAGACAACAAGAGAGTGTTTCAGTGAATGGACTTGAGCAAGCTGTTCACTTGAATCGTCAAGAGCTGGTCAAGCGCCACCCACTGCCAGGAAAGCATCAGTCAAAGAGAAATCCGCAGGTGCCGCACATGGACAAGCCCCTGGCAGTCGAATCGCACTTCAACTGCCAGGGGCTTCAATGTGACTCGGAAGATGCATTGCTTCTCGGCAAACTATCCGCGTCGCTACCGCCACGGGCATCCCTCTCCTACGCGCAGCACCGCCTGATATTGGCGAGTCGGGGCACCGAGCACATGCGACTATTGCTTTCGAACCGCGTCGATTTCGGCGAACGCACGATCCGTCAATTCCACCGCTTGCGCGGCCAGCTCAGCTGCTTGCTGCGAACCTGTCTGCAAGGTAACCAGGACGAAATCGCCGTCCCGCAGCGCCTGCACCACGACCGAGGTCAATAGCTGTCCTCCACCTGCGTCCATTTGAGTCGACATGGTCAACGACTGGTCAGCTTTGACGTCCAAGGGCAGGATCTGGCGTTCAGTTTCGATTTTTTCGCCACCGGTCTCAACGGTGACGTTTTCGCATCCCTCTAGATCATCCAGGGTCAGCGCCTGTGAAACGTTGTTGCGGGTGGCATCGTCTGTCAAGGAGAAGACCTGCACGACCTTGCCGACGGATTCCGAGGAGCTGGTTGCCGTTGCGGATACGGATGCTGTCAAGTCGGTGACTGAATACTTGGCATTCAACTCGGCGCATTTCTCCGGCTTGATGCCGCTGGGAGCCTTCGCATTCTTGGCAATTTCCAGTTGCTGCTGCATTTGCTCGTTGCCGACCACCTGGACTGCGTTGTCGCCTTCCATAAGCTTGGAAGCGACGGATTTCACCTGCTCGGCAGTGAGCGCGCCACCCGAGGCAGCCTCTTTCTGGCTGTCTACGGAGGTCGTTGAAGCAGCCGATTGCGCAGGTTCACTAGCTGAATTTGAAGAACAGCCGGCCAGCATCATGCTCACCGCCAATGGCAGGGCCCAAAGGGTTAAACGCTTAGTCATTTACTGCTTTCCGTTGTTGCCGCCGAAGAGCCGACGACGTCGTAAAAATAAACTACTGGGTCAGCTGGCCCATGAGCTTTTGAAGGATCTCTGACGCTTCTTCAATTTCATTCGCGGTGTTCCCCGCTGATGTGGAGCGCTGTAGGCCGAGAAGGACATTCGAGCTGGCAGTGCGAATGATCAGCTGTTGCTGGGTCGACGACCCATCACTGCTGGTGATCACATACCCATCGGATAATCCTGCTGAAGAGTCTATGGGCTGCTTGGCAAGATGATAGGCACGAGTCTCGTTGCCCCGCTTGACGGTGTACCGCGCGCAATCAGCGTTGGCCGCCGTTTTGGCATCCCATTGGGCCTGCAAGAATTCAGAATCCTTGTAGATTGCGACCGTGAGGTAGCTGTCCTCGAATTCAATGGCGCCCATCGTGGCGTTCCTCAATTGATCGGCCACTGGCTCAGCAAAAGTGACCCCGCATTTGCTTGGATTCACTTTGACGTTCTCGATCCATTCCTGGGCTTGCGGAATGTTCTCACGAAGTTGCTTGTCGCTGATGACCTCGGAATTCTTTTCTTCTTGGGCGAATTCCTCGAGCAGGTTCTCCAGCTGTGCGCCATCGAGGCGAACCTGGGGTACCGGTGATGCGCCGACTTCGGCTTCTGGTGAGCTGCACCCGCTCATCAGGAGTACTGCTGCGCACATAGCAGCGCCCAAGTGCGCTCTAGCGCCAAAGCCTCGAACCACCAATTTTCCCATCACCATCGCCGTTACACCTTCGAGTCTAGAAGACCGCGGATCATTCGCTGAGCATTGTTGCTTCCGCGTTGGGCACAAGACGAAACATCACGAGGACAATGCCGGGGTCGACATTTTCATTGCGGCGCCCGTCGCGCGATCGGGTTGCGCTGCAATTCCCCACGGCATCGAGGCTCGCTGTGCTGAAGCCATACAGGAATCTGCGAACGAATCAGCATCATCGGCTTCGAAAATTAACGCTTTTCCATGGCGCCGGCTTCGGAGATCAGAACAGGATCGTCGCGAAGGTTCCGACCTGTTCAAATCCGATGCGCTGATATGTCTTAATCGCAGCGGTGTTGAAATCGTTGACGTAGAGGCTCACGACTGGCGCGAACTGCATTGAGTAGTCCACAGCGGAGGCCATGTAGCCGGCAGCCAACCCCTGTCCGCGGTACATCGGATTCACCCAAACACCTTGGATTTGCACAACTTCATCGGTGACCGTGCCCAGGTCAGCCTTGAAAATCACGTTGCCCCGCTGGTCGCAGTCCATGAGGGTATGCCCGTCACGAATTAGCTGGCGTACACGATTGCGGTAGAAGCTTCCCCCGTTTTCCAACGGCGAATAGCCAAGTTCCTCTTCGAACATTGCTGCGCTGGCCGGCAGCACTCGATCGAATTCCTGGACCGGGGCCGGGCGGAGCCGATTGCGTCGAACGCCCGACGGGTTGTGCGAGATCGCCATTAATGGCTGATTCGCCCGGAGCTCGAAAATTTCTTGCGGACCGTCCCGCAAGACCTCATGCATGGCCAGCACGGTTTCCGCCGGGCCGAAGACCGAGGCGAATCGCTGGCGGGTCTCGATGGCATGCATGGCGAATTTCTGGGCATCGGCCTCCGGCATGGCGGTGGGCGCCATATTGGCGCCCACCCAGCATGCCGATTCAAGGCCTTCACTGCCGTCCAAGCCAACGATATGGGCAAAGCCATCTGGAACCGCTGACTTGTGGATGTTCACCTGCGAACGGGTGAAGATGTTGGCGACGGGGTCGCGATCGAGCAACTCGATGAGGGCGGCCGTGTCACGACGGCCCAAGATGCGCGGCGCTCCCTCGACGCTTCGTCGGCTAGTTCTAGCTGACGGAGACCACGGGAGAACCCGAGGAAGGATTCTCGTCATTGTCCAGTCCCATTTCTGCCGCCAAACGGTTGGCTTCTTCGATCAAAGTCTCGACAATCTGGTCTTCCTGGACGGTCTTGATGACCTCGCCCTTGACGAAGATCTGTCCCTTGCCGTTGCCCGAAGCTACACCGAGGTCCGCATCGCGGGCTTCGCCCGGTCCGTTGACGACGCAGCCCATGACTGCCACGCGCAGTGGAGCCTTCATGCCTTCCAGCCCAGCAGTAACCTGCTCAGCCAAAGTGTACACGTCCACCTGGGCACGACCGCAGGATGGGCAGGAAACGATGTCCAGCTTGCGCGGACGCAGGTTCAGCGATTCCAGGATCTGGTTGCCGACCTTGACTTCCTCGACCGGTGGCGCCGACAGCGATACGCGAATGGTGTCACCAATGCCCTGGGAAAGCAGTGCACCGAAAGCGGTCGCGGACTTGATGGTGCCCTGGAACGCAGGACCGGCCTCGGTCACGCCCAGATGCAGCGGCCAGTCGCCGCGCTCTGCCAGCATCTCGTAGGCGCGGACCATGATCACCGGGTCGTTGTGCTTGACCGAGATCTTGAAGTCGTGGAAGCCGTGTTCCTCGAACAGGGAGGCTTCCCAGACAGCCGATTCGACCAGTGCTTCAGGGGTGGCCTTGCCGTACTTCTGCAGCAGGCGGCGGTCCAGTGAGCCGGCGTTGACGCCAATGCGGATCGACGTGCCGTGGTCCTTGGCAGCCTGGGCGATTTCCTTGACCTGGTCATCGAACTGTCGGATATTGCCCGGGTTCACGCGTACGGCGCCGCATCCTGCCTCGATGGCGGCGTAGACGTACTTGGGCTGGAAGTGGATATCGGCGATGACCGGGATCTGCGACTTCATCGCGATGATCTTCAGCGCTTCCGCGTCCTTGTCCGTTGGGCAGGCAACGCGCACGATGTCGCAGCCTGCAGCGGTCAGCTCAGCGATCTGCTGCAGGGTGGCGTTGATGTCGTGGGTCTTGGTGGTGGTCATCGACTGGACCGAAATCGGCGAGTCGGAGCCGACACCTACGGATCCAACCTGGAACTGGCGAGTCTTACGACGTGGTGCGAGTACCGGCGGTGGGCCTGCCGGCATGCCTAGGCTGACCGAAGTCAATGGACGCCTCCGAATAGATTGTGGGTATTTCTCTACTCCAAGTATGTCACCGTATCGCGGTGAGCGGGTATTGATGCGAGAAAGGCCACGGGAACCGTGGCCTTTCTCCCATCATTTTGCAGCTGGAGCCTGCGAAAGCCTAGTTGGCTTCGGCGATTTCCTTGATGCTTTTCAGCACGCCGGAAACCTGCTCGACAACTTCAGCGTCGTCCTTCGGGTGCAGTTCTGCGAAGCGCACTACCGAGTTCGGGATGGCCAGCTTGACGTTTTCAAGTACGTTGGCGCCGGCGATGTTCAGTGCCTTGCGTGCTTCGTCCTGTGCCCAGACGCCGCCGTACTGTCCGAAGGCGGTGCCCAGGACTACGGTTGGCATGTCCTTTAGTGCACCGGCACCGAAGGGACGGGACAGCCAGTCGATGGCATTCTTCAAGACAGCTGGCATGGTGCCGTTGTACTCGGGGGTGACCAGCATCAGCGCGTCTGCTTCGCCGGCTGCGTCGCGCAGGGCCTGGGCTGCGGCTGGAACGCCACCTTCCACGTCATGGTCCTCGTTGTAGAACGGGATATTCTCCAAGCCGCTGAACACTGAAATTTCCATGCCTTCGGGGGCGTTGTGCGAAGTGGCTTCCGCCAGCTGCTGGTTGGTCGAACCGTTGCGCAGGGAACCGACGAGGGTGAGGACTTTGGTGGTCATAAGGTGTTCTCCTTGGGGCAGAATTAATAGAAAGCTGACGCTTCATCTACTTTCAACCGCATCGCCAAACCGGGCATTCCGCCGATTCCAGTGACATGGGACACAGTACTTGCTTTCTCCGGTCAGTCCATTCCCGGCTTGCGGCGAAGCTGCTTCGTGGCCGAGCGATTGGCCTTGGCGCTCAGCCTGCGCCGGTGCGATCCCCGGGTGGCTTTCGTTGCTTTGCGCGCGGGCGCATCCGGGGCCAGGGCTTTTTCGATGATGCGTCCCAGCTTCTCCTGCGCAATCTGGCGGTTGCGCCATTGAGATCGTTCCTCGGCGGCAGTCACGACCAGTGCTCCAGCCACGAGGCGCGGTCCGAGTTTCTCGAGCAGCCTCTGGCGCTGCCAGTCGGACAATGCCCGTGAAGCGCCAATCACCCAAGCGAGCTCCACGCGGGAGTCAGAGGTATTCACATGCTGGCCGCCTGGGCCAGAAGAACGGGAGAAATGCCATTTCAGCTCCGCTGCAGGGATCGCCAGTGCCGACGTAATCTGCACATCCATGATGCTCTCCCCTTTCTTCTCCCCTACCAGTCTGGGCCATCGATGCCGTTTAAGGCAGCCAGCCTCCGCCGTTCTTGGTACAGAACAACGGAGGCTGGCACATGCAACCTGTCGCCTAGGAAGCGAATTCCTTCAGCAGGCCCATGACCGGGTTCCATTCTGTGATGGTGGCCGAGCCGACTGCGCCAACCAGCTGGAATGGGTCATTGGACAGCACGTCTTCCAATGCCACATGCGATTCGGCTGCGAAGATCAACAGCGCGCCGTCGCTGACCGGAGTTGGCCCCGAAGCCAGAAGGCGTACCGATCCTTCGCCAAGGAATCCCCCGAGGTACTCGCGGTGCGCTGGACGGTGTTCGTCGCGCAGCTCGGTGGAATTTTCGGCGTAAGCGTATTCAACAGCAAAAACAGTCATGTCTACAGCTTATTTCTCTCGTCTCAGAACAGTTGTATCGGCTGGAAGATATCCGCATATATTAAGAGCCCGCCCATGACCAGCATCGCCACCACGACGACATAGGTCAGGGGCAGTAGCTTGACCGTGTCAACCGGCTTGACCTTCTTGATCTTGAAGATCCGTGCAAACATGCGCTTCAGCCCCTCGTACAACGCACCCACCACGTGGCCGCCATCCAGCGGCAGCAGCGGGATCAGGTTGAAGGCGAACAGCGCCAAGTTCAGGCCCCCGACGAGCGACAGCAACGTTGCGAATTTGTCGGCGACCGAGATGGAATCCTCGGCGCTGATCTCTCCGGCGATGCGTCCAACGCCCACAATGGACACCGGCCCGTTGGGGTCGCGTTCCTCATTGCCGAAGGCCGCTTGGGCGACATCCACCATGCGCTGGGGTAGGTGAAGGATGACGTCACCGATCTTCAGCAGCTGCTCCCCGATCACGCCGGGAACCGCGCTCAGGGGCTGGGTTAAGTCGCGTTGCAAAGAGCCCATCCCGACGAAACCGACCTTGGTCATGATGTATTCGCCGTGCTCATCGAGCAGCACATAGCCGTTCTCGTCAGTGGCCGGACGCTCGGTCAGGTACGGGGTCAGCTCAGTGGTGTGGCTCTGCCTGTCACGGGAGTATTCCAGGGTGATGGGCTCTCCTGGATGATCGCGGATGACATCGGTGAGCTTGTTCCACTCGGCTTGCGCGACAGGGGTGCCGTTCACCGCGGTAATCGTATCGCCGGGCAGCAGGCCAGCCTCGTAGGCAGGAGCCGGGACGTCCTCGTCGGTGCATTCGGTCTGCTCCGCGTTCTGCGCGCTGGCAATGCACTGGTACACCTCGGAGACCGTGGTGGTCGGGGTGGCCTGCCCGAAGCTGGTGAGCACTATGGCGATCACCACGAACCCGATGAGCAGGTTCATGATCGGGCCGCCGAGCATGATGATCACGCGCTTGTAGATCGGCAGCTGGTAGAACAACCGGCCTTCATCGCTGGGCAGCACGTTTTCGTTGGCCTGCGAACGCGCGTCATCGACCATCTGGCCGAAGACCTTCTGGAAGAGATTCGCCTTCTTCCCCGGAACATCGGCAGCGACCTGCTCGCGTGGCGGGTACATGCCGACCATCGAGATGTAGCCGCCCAGTGGCAGCGCCTTGATGCCGTATTGGGTTTCACCCCGCTTGAAGGAAACCAGTGTCTTGCCGAAACCGATCATGTACTGCGGAACCCGCAGCTTGAAGAGCTTCGCGGGCACCAGGTGCCCTATTTCATGCAGCGCGATGGACAGCCCGACGGCTACCAGCATGAACAGGACGCCGCCGATGAACAGCAATGCACTCATGCGCTCGCCTCGATGATCTTCGTTGCATGGGCGCGGGCCCAACGATCGGTTTCCAGCACTGTTTCCACCGACAGCTCGGCATTCACCGGGGTGTACGCGTCCAGTGCGCGTTCAATGGTCTCGACGATGCCGGTGAAGCGGATCTTTCCATCATGGAAGGCATCCACTGCAACTTCGTTGGCGGCGTTGTAGACGGCCATATGCGTCCCCGACGAGGACGCTGCCTGCTTGGCAAGCTTCACAGCGCTGAAGACTTCTTCATCCAGCGGTTCAAAGGTCCAGCTGGCCGCGGTGGAGAAATCGCAGGCCTTCGCGGCCCCGTCGACCCGATGCGGCCAATTGATGCCCAGGGCGATGGGCAGGCGCATGTCCGGCGGCGATGCCTGGGCAATCACCGAACCGTCGATGAACTCCACCATCGAGTGGACGATGGACTGCCGGTGCACCACGGGCTCGATCTTCTCCAGCGGCACGTCGAAAAGCAGGTGGGCTTCGATGACTTCCAGGGCCTTGTTGACCATGGTGGCCGAGTTGGTGGTGACCATGCGCCCCATGTCCCAGGTCGGGTGGGCCAGTGCCTGGGCAGGGGTGACATCACGCAGCTGCTCGTAGCTGCAGCCGAAGAATGGGCCTCCGGAGGCCGTGACCAGCAACTTGGCCACTTCCTCCGGCGCACCAGAGCGCAGGGCCTGGGCAAGGGCGGAGTGCTCGGAGTCTACCGGCGAGATCTGGCCAGGGGCTGCGATCTGCTTGACTACCTGGCCTCCGATGATCAGGGATTCCTTGTTTGCCAGGGCCAGCAGGTGGCCGGCTTCCAGCGCAGCGATGGTCGGAGCCAGTCCAATGGCACCGGTGATGCCATTGAGCACTACGTCGGCCTCGGCAAACGCGGCTACCTCGGTGGCTGCCTGCGCGCCAACCACCAGCTCGGGTTCGTATCCGGTCACCGATGCGTCCTCGGCGGCCTCCTGGATGGCCGCGGCCAGCTCATCCTTTGATTCCACGGCGCTGCCGACCATTGCAGGGCGGTGCTTGATGGCCTGGCGAGCCAACAGTTCAAGGTTATATCCGCCGGATAAGGCGGCCACGGAGAATTGGCCGGATGCCTCTTCGATGACGTCCAGTCCCTGCGTACCGATGGAACCGGTGGAACCGATCAGGCTGACTCGACGGGGATGCCCGGCTGGAATGAAGGTTTTCTGGAAGCTCACCTAACCCATTATGGTTCGTTTAACTGTGAGCGCCCAAAGAGCGCCACACCCTGGAATCAGAATGCGGCGCTCCCTGCGGGTGGTGTTCAGAGACCAAGGCTGCGGGCAATGAGCATCTGCTGGACCTGCGTGGTCCCTTCTCCGATTTCCAGGATCTTCGAATCGCGGTAGTGGCGTGCCACCAATGACTCATTCATGAATCCGTACCCGCCAAAGATCTGGGTAGCATCTCTTGCATTGTCCATCGCCGCTTCGCTGGCAATCAGCTTTGCGTGCGCGGCTTCAATCTTGAAGTCCTTGCCGGCAAGCATTTTTGCCGCGGCCGCGTAATAGGCCAAGCGGGCAGTGTGGGCGCGCGAGGCCATGCGGGCAATCATGAAGGAAATGCCCTGGTACTGGCCGATTGCCTGGCCGAAGGAGGTACGGGTCTTGGCATATTTAACCGCCTCGTCAAGGCAGCCCTGCGCAGCGCCGGTGGCCAGGGCGGCGATGGCGATGCGTCCTTCGTCGAGGATTTCCAGGAAGTAGGCGTATCCGCGTCCGCGCTCGCCCAGCAGGTTCTCCTCCGGAACCCGCACTCCGCTGAAGCTCAGCGGATGGGTATCGCTGGCACGCCAGCCCACCTTGTCGTAGGCCTTTTCCGCGGTGAATCCCTCGGTACCGGTCGGCACGATGATGGCAGAGATTTCCTTTTTACCGGTTGCTTCATCGACGCCGGTCACTGCGGTAGCCGTGACGAGGGAGGTGATATCGGTGCCGGAGTTGGTGATGAATTCCTTGGCGCCGTCGATGACCCACTGGCCACTTTCAAGCTTCGCCTTGGTCAAGGATGCTGATGCATCGGATCCTGCGCCCGGCTCGGTCAGGCCGAAACCGGCCAAACGTTCACCAGCGGCCAGGTCAGGCAGCCACTTCTGCTTTTGCTCCTCGCTGCCGAAGCGGTAGATCGGCATCGCGCCCAGGGAGACACCGGCTTCCAGGGTGATGGCTACCGACTGGTCGACCTTGCCCAGCTCTTCAAGCGCCAACGCGAGGTGGAAGTAGTCGCCGCCGGAACCGCCGAATTCTTCGGAGACCGGAAGTCCAAAGAGACCCATCTCCCCCATTTGCTTGACGATGTCGTAAGGGAAGGCATGGTTCGCATCGTTCTGCGCGCTCTGCGGAGCAACGACTTCTCGGGCGAATTCGCGGACCATGTCAACCAGGTCTTGATGCTGGTCGTCGAGTTCGAGGTCAATCATCAGGCTCTCTCTTCGTTGAGGGACGAACCGACACCGGCTGCGGAGTGTGCATTATCCGATGGCGGTCATGTTATGCGCTTGGTGCGCAAGTTTCTTGGAAGCGCACGCTGCGACGAGTATGGTTAATATTTATTAACTGGTCACTGCCTACGGGTGGGTAGAACAGCTACATTTTTGACAGTAGTGGCAGCCGTCACAGTTGTCCAGACTGGGCTTGGCAAACGTAAGGAGTTGATGGTGTTGGCGAGCAAATATCAATCGCTCAATGAACCAACAGATCGCGAGCGCGCCAAAGCTGAACGACGCGAAGCGCTGTTACGCGAAGCCACGAGGCTATTTGCCTTGAATGGCTACGCGGGCGTTTCCCTGGAAGACCTCGGCGCGGCCTGCGGAATTTCCGGTCCGGCAGTGTACCGGCATTTCGCTGGCAAGCAGGCCGTGCTTATCGCCCTGCTGGTAGACATGTCCAAAGACATCTACGCCGGAGGTTGCACAGCGGCGGAAGCCGGCGGCACTCCCCTGGAGGTGCTGTCGCGCTTGGTGGATTTCCACACCGATTTCTCGCTGTCCCGCCCGGATATCCTGCAGGTCCAAGACCGCGACCTGAAATCGTTGCCGAAGGCCGAGCTGGAACTGGTTCGCAAACTCCAGAACTCCTATATCGGGCTATGGACTACCGAACTGGCAAAATTGCATCCCACCGGAAGCAAGCAGTCGCACCGGTTCCGTGCGCATGCTGTCTTCGGCTTGCTTAACTCAACAGCCCATTCCGCTCACTCACCGAGGACTAAAAAATCGGGTCTGAAGCCGTTATTGTCCAATATGGCACTCGCGGCGCTCACTTCCCCGGTAGTGTAGGTTTCAAGCCACTATTCCCTGGCGTGCCGAAACCGGCACGCTGACCCATACGATTGAAAGGCCTTTATCGTGCAGCTACGTGAAGTCCGCCCTTCCGACTTGGACGCATTCTTCGCTCACCAGCAAGAACCCGAGGCGAACCTCATGGCCGCTTATCAGGCGCGTAACCCAGCCGACCGCGCGGTATTCGACCACCACTGGAACTCGATTCTGAACGATCCTAATGTTCTGGTTCGCACCATCGAGCATGAGGGCGAAGTCGTTGGATCCATTCTGGTCTTCGACGGCGAAGTACCAGAAATCAATTTCTGGACTTCGACCAAGTACTGGGGCAAGGGACTGACCACCAGCGCAGTAGAAGCATTCCTTGCCGAATACACCAAGCGCCCCTTGACCGCACACGTGGTCCAGGACAACCTGGGTTCGATCAAGGTCCTGGAACGCCGCGGTTTCAAGACCATCGGCACCGAGCAGATCTTCTCCAACGCCCGTGCAGAGGTTGTCACCGAAAACGTCATGCAGCTGGATTAATTTCCCAACGCATTAAGCAAGAGCTGGCACTCAATTGAGAGCCGGCTCTTGCTTCTTAACACGGTCCTGCAGCCAAAGTTTGCCCCTCGGCGGGCCGCAACGTTGCCTTCGTTCTGCGAAAGGCAACGTTGTTTCCGCGGGAGGCTGGCTGGGCGTCTGTTCATCGGAATTGAGCCTTCACCCAACCTGCCGGTCACAACGCTGTGGTACTCAACTCCCGTCTTCCACGGGCCTGCAAGCACCACTTTCGACGTGCGGACAACCGCAAAATGCCATGGCGGGCGAAAGGGGCGCGTTTCCAATGGCAATATTGGAAACGCGCCCCATTCGCTGTTCAGCGTAATGCCTACTTCGTGTTGTTCAGCAGGCGCCAAGCCTCACGGCGTACTGCCTGCTCATGCGGATCCGGAACAGGTGCCGCAGCCAACAGCCGCTTTGTGTATTCATGGGTTGGGGCGTGCAGCACGGTGTCCACCATGCCCTGCTCAACCGCCTTGCCGGATTGCATCACCACGACCGCGTCCGCCAGCGTGTCCACGACCGCCAGGTCATGGCTGACGAAGAGGCAGGCGAAGTTGAAGTCCCGCTGCAGCTCCTGGAGCATTTCCAGGACAACTGCCTGCACCGACACGTCCAAGGCGCTGGTCGGCTCATCGGCGATCAGCAGCTCCGGGTTCAAGGTCAACGCACGGGCAATGCAAATACGCTGGCGCTGGCCGCCGGAAAGCTCGTGCGGGTACCGGTTGATCACGTTGCGCGGCATCCTCACGGCATCGAGCAATTCTTCGGCACGCTTGGTGCGCTCGGCCTTGCTGCCGATCTTGTGCACCACCATGGGTTCTGTGATGCATTCTCCAATCGGGAATCGCGGGTTCAGGGATGCGGCCGGGTCCTGGAAGATCACGCCGATGTCCTTGCGGACCTTGCGTGCTTCCTTCGGGGAAAGCTTGGGCAGGTTGTGGCCCCTGACCGACAAGGTGCCGCTAGCTACCGGCAACAGGCCCAGCACCGCCTTGGCAATGGTGGACTTGCCCGAGCCGGACTCGCCCACAATGCCCAGGACTTCGCCCTTGGCAACATCGAAGCTCACGTTTTCCACGGCGCGGAAGATCTTCCCGCGCATGTCGTACTCCAGCACGAGGTCCTTGGCTTCCAGAACCAGCTCGCGCCCTGGAGGGGCGGTTTCCGAGCTGTGCGCAGCGGCCTGCGTGGTGACAACGGCCGGAGCGGACAGGCGGGGCACCGCAGCCAGCAGGCGCTGGGTGTATGGATGCTCTGGGCGCAGCAATACCTGATCTACGGTGCCCGTCTCCACGAGGTTGCCCTGGAACATCACCGCCACTTCATCGGCCATATCCGCAACAACACCCATATTATGGGTGATGAGCAGGATGCCGGTATTCAGCCGGTCTTTCAGCTCGCGCAGCAGATCGAGGATCTCGGCCTGCACCGTCACATCAAGTGCGGTGGTCGGCTCATCGGCGATGATGACCTTCGGGTCGCAGGAGATCGCCATGGCGATGACGATGCGCTGCCGCTGGCCGCCGGAGAACTGGTGCGGGTACTGCTTGATGCGCTTGGCGGGATCCGGGATGCCCACCATTTCCAGCAGCTCGATAGCCCGGTCGGTCGCTTCCTTGCCGTAGGCGATGTCGTGCAGTTCCAGCGCTTCGGTCAGCTGGCGCTCGATGGTGAGCACCGGGTTCAGTGCCGTCATCGGCTCCTGGAAGACCATGGCGATATCGGTGGCGCGCATCTTGCGCAGCTTGCCTTCGTCCAGGCCAACCACGTTGACGTTTCCGACCTTGGCGGCACCGGAGACATTCGCGTTTTCCGGCAGCAGGCCCATGGCCGCGGTCGAGGTGACGGACTTGCCGGAACCGGACTCGCCGACCAGCGCGACGACCTGCCCCGGGCGGACGGCCAAGGACAAGCCCTTGACCGCGTGGACATCGGCCCCGCCGGTGGCAAAGACGACGTTGAGGTCGTTGAAGCTCAGTGCGAAGTCTTCTGAACCTTGTTCATTCATTGGTGCTGCGTGGCTCATGGCTTCTCCTTGCGGGTTGGAAGGGCGAACATGCCAGCGCGGCGGCGGCGCTTCTTTCCGACCTGGCGCGGGTCGAAAGCATCGCGCAGGCCGTCACCCAGGAAGTTCACCGACAGGGCGATGGCAACGATGATCATGCCTGGCCACCAGAACAGCCATGGACGGGTGGTGAAGGCGTTCTGGTACTGGCTGATCAGCAGGCCCAGCGAGGATTCCGGGGCCTTCACGCCGAAGCCGAGGTAGGACAGCGAGGACTCCAGCAGGATCGCGCCGGCGATCGCGAAGGTGGCGTTCACGATGATCACGCCCATGGTGTTCGGGATCAGGTGCTTGAAGATCACGCGGCTGGTCTTCGAGCCCATGGCCTGGGCTGCGGCCACGTATTCGCGTTCGCGCAGCGACAGGATTTCGCCGCGGACCAGTCGGGCCAGTCCGGTCCAGGTCACCAATCCGAGCACCAGGGCCAGTGTGATGATGGAGCCGGTGGAGGCACCGGCCATCTTGCCGAGCACTGCCGCCAGGACCAGCAGCGGGATCACGATGAACAGGTCGGTGATGCGCATCAGGATTTCATCGACCCAGCCGCGGAAGTAGCCGGAAACAGCTCCGATGACGGTTCCCAGGACGGTGGCGACCAGGCCGACGACGACGCCGATGATGATGGACTTCTGCGTCCCGTTCATGACCAGCGCGAAGTAGTCCTTGCCCACAGAGTCCTGCCCGAAGGGGTGCTCGCCGATGCGGAAGCCTTCGCCGCCGAGCCAGGTGGGAACCAGGCTCAGCGTCGGCTTGCCGCCGTCCACGACCGCTCCGGCATGGTAGTAGTTCTGCCCCCACCAGCCGGGGAACGGGCCCCAGCCGATGGAGCTGAATGCGAAAACGGTGATGACGATCAGCACGATCGTGGAAATCATCGCCGGCTTGTGGCTGACGAAGCGATCGAAGACGATGCGTCCCTGGCTCTTCGGCTTTTCGTGGATCTGGGCCAGCTTGGCGTCTTCCACCTCGGCCACGGAAGACAGGTTTTGCGGCTCGTTCAAGTTGTTATTCGTGGTGCTCATCGCTGGTCCTTAGGGTTGCAGGCATGAAGGAAATTCATTGGTTCATGCCTCCTAGACTCGGATTCGTGGGTCAAGCAGGGCGTAAACGATATCCGCCAGCAAGTTGAAGAGGATGGCGGCGGTACCGGTAACCAGGAAGAACGCCATCACAGGTGCCGGGTCGACATGGTCCAGGCCGGTGGCGAACATTTCGCCCATGCCCTTCCAGCCGAACACGCGCTCTGTGATCACTGCGCCGCCGATCAGGCCGGCGAAGTCGAAGGCGGCGATGGTGGCAATGGGGATCATCGCATTGCGGAACGCATGGCGGAAGATCACGGTGCGTTCGCTCAAGCCCTTGGAGCGCGCGGTGCGGATGTAATCCTGGCGCTGCACTTCGAGCATGGAGGAACGCGTGTAGCGCGAGTAGCTGGCCAGGGAGATCACCGCGAGCAGGATGGTTGGCATCAGCAGCTGGGTGCCGTTATCCAGGAAGTGGTCCCAGAAGCCGCCCTCGAGGTTGGCCGTGGAGGAACCGATGGTCGCGATGGGGCGTCCCTTGACGTCCAGGAATCCAGGCCAGGCGCGGAACATGTGGTCGATAACGGTCAACGCTGCGCCGGCGACACCGGTGATGATGGAAACGGACATGGCTGCCTTGCGCAGACGGCCTCCCATGGAACGCCCGATGGCTGCCGGGATCACTACCGCGAGGACCAGGCCGAAGAAGAGGATCCAGCCATTTGGCTCCAGCAGCATGTAGAAGGTCGCGTAGTACATGGCCAGGACCAGCACGACGGTAATCAATGCCGGGTACAGCACGCGCTTTTCCTTCAGGCCAACGCTCATGGCGGTGGCGCTCAGGGCCAGCAGAGCCGTCAGCACGATGATGATGGCCGGGCCCATTTGCGGGTAGCGGTAGAAATTCAGCCACAGGCTGTACTGCAGCACCAGCGGGACGAAAACCGCGGCGGCGAAGAAGGTGATGCCACGGCGCTTGAGCGAGCCGCCGAGGAACATCTGCAAGACGAGGCCGACAACGATGCCTATGGCTATGGACGTCCCCACGGATATCTGCGGATCGGCCAGCCAGTCGTTGTAGCTGATCGCCAGGTACTCCTTGAGCAGCACAGCTGCCCAGAAGACGGGAAGCGAGAAGAAGAGGAAGGTCAGGAAGGTAACGATGTAATCCAATCCGGAGTACTGGCGGATTGCAGTCAGCACGCCAATGGCGATACCCAGAACCGCGGCAATCACCGTAGCGAGCACGACCAGGCGCAAGGTGGATGATGCGGCGTTGGCCAGCAGGCCGGAGACCTCTACGCCGTTGATATTCCGGCCCAGGTCGCATTGGCCAATCAGGCACTTGCTGGCACCGGTCAGCCAGTCCCAGTAGCGGCCGTACCATGGTGCATCCAGGTTCATGTATTCCACACGCTGGGCCATCAGGTACTCGCGGTTATCCGCGTTGCTTTCGCGGAGGTCCTTGAGCGGGTCGCCTGAATTGATAACCAGTACGTAGAGCAAGAGCGATGCGGCAAACAGCACTGCCAGCGCTGAGCCCAGTCTCTTGGCGATAAATTTCCACACGGTTCTAATGTCCTACTTTCATCTCACGGAAGTGAGCCGGCCCTTGCGGTTGGGGACCTTTGAACACACTGCGGGGCCCGACTTGTGATCGGGCCCCGCACGTGTTCGCTCACGTTGTGCAAGTACGCTGCCTAGGGCAATTACTCAGCACGTACCCACTGCTCGGCGTTCCAGACGATCTGGTCCTGCGTTGCGGTGTGGCGGACATTCTGGATATCCGAACCCGAGGCGCTCAAGCCTGGGTGGGCGAATACCGGGATGCCGAACAGGTCATCCCACAGCAGCTTCTCGATCTTCTTGGTCTGTTCCGCGTGGACTGCTGGGTCCAGCGAACCTGCCAGGGTCTCCCATGCGGCGTCGACTTCAGGGTTCGAGTACTGGCCGAAGTTCTGCGGCTTGCCGGTGGCGTAGATGTTCTGGCCGGAGGTGATCTGGCCGGAACCTGCCCAAGCGAACAGCGCTACCTCGTAGTCGCCACGATCCTGGGCACCATTTGGCGAGAAGAAGTCAGCCGAACCGGAGTCCACGATCTTGAAGCCAGCTTCGTCACAGGAGGACTTGATGGCCGAAACCTCGTTGGCACGACGCTCGTTAGGTGCCGAGTAGCCGATGCGCACTTCGGTGCCAACAGCATCCTGCTCTTCGAGGATCTTCTTTGCGCCCTCGATGTCCACCTCGTCGTAGCGGCCGTCATAGGATGCGTCCACTACTTCCTGGTAGTTGTCCTGGAATGGGAAGACTTCGCGGGCGTTCATCACGATGGCGTCTGGGTTCAGCGGCTTGACCAGGTTGTCAACAATCTGCTGGCGTGGAACGCACATGGCGAAGGCCTTGCGCAGTTCCAGGTTGGTCATTGCGTTGCCCTTGGCAAAGTTGAAGTCAAGGTGCTCCCAGGTCAGGGTGTCGCCCTTCTGGATGGCCACCGCGTCGCCCAGGTTCTCCAGCTGCGCGAGCGTATCCACGGTCGGCTGCGGGTTGATGACGTCAACGTCCTTGTTCTGCAGCGCCTGGACCATGCTGGCGTCTTCAAGGAATCGGAAGGTCAATTCCTTGGTTGCCGGTGCAGGGCCGTAGTAGTTCTCGTTGGCAACCAGGGTTACGGATTCGCCAGCCTTCCAGCTGCCCAGCTTGTACGGGCCGGATACAGGCGAGATCTTCTCATCGGGCAGCTTGCCCGGGTCGGTCATCCAGCCTTCGTTCCAGAAGTCGGCGGCCTTCTTCAACTTGTCGGACTCCCCGGCGCGGATGGCGCTGACGAGTTCTTCGGTGCTCATGCCCGATTCCTCGGCCACGACATGTGCTGGGTGCAGCATCCAGGACTGCAGAGCCCAGTCCGGATCAGGCTCGGCGAATTCAACAGTGAATTCCTTGCCGTCCCAGTCGCCCTGCGGGCCTTCTGGCACGGTGTCGCCAAGATCAACGGAAACCGAGTTGAACAGCGGCTTTTCCTTGGAGCCCTCATTGAGGTTCAGGTTCTGCACTGCCCATGCAAGCACGGAGTCGGCGACGGTGATCGGGGTGCCGTCAGACCACTTGGCTTCTTCGTTGATCGTGTACTTGATGGTGAGCGGGTCGTCGCTGACCTTCTCGTAGCTGCCCAGGGCCTCATTCGGGTACAGGGTGCCGTCGGTGCCGAAGTAGCTGAAGCCGGCAAACATGCGGTCCACGATCGCCGAGTTGTAGGTGGAGTACGTGTTCGGAGTAAAGCCGTTGTAGCTGATGAATTCCGGTGCACCTACGGTGACGTTGATGGTGTCGTCGGCAGTGGTGATATCACCGAGATCAGCCTTGCCGCTGTTCGCTGCTTCTGCCGAGCCGTTGCCTCCACCTGCGTTGGCATCCTTCGATGCGTCTGCGCCGGTGTCTCCGCCGCCTGGAGCACAAGCCGACAGGGCCAGGGCCAGGGCAGCTCCTACAGCTACTGCTTTCGAAACGCGCTGAAACCGCATTTCGCCTCCTAGAGTTCTTGAATGGTACGAGTTCCGGATCGGTGGATCCACTGTGGATCAGATCACATGATCAATCCATTGAGGAATAGACTAACCCGAATTTTCTGGCTTGGATATAGAAAGAAGCGCTTCAGATTTCCGCCACCCCCCTGCCCCTGAGAGTCATTCGCAATGCGCTTGTTACTCGCCAGTTTTCGAGACGCACCTCACATCCCCGAGATTTCAAGGATTTCTTTCAGATTGGGAAAAATCAATCGGGCAACTGTTTCACGCATGTTGACTCACGGAGTGATTTATAACATTTTTGCAACGTTTGTTTCAGTTTCATTAAATCTGAAATATTCGTTGAATATGACGCTGTTTGAGCTTACATTAAGCGCCGAATGGGCCGGTGAAACCTTTCGGTTTCACCGGCCCACTCAGTTGGTTCCGGAGCTGCTAGATCAGTGAAGCACCTGGAATAGCAGCCAGCAGATTGCGGGTGTAAGCGCTCTTTGGCATATCGAAAATCTCGTCCGTCGTTCCCTGCTCTACGATCTTGCCGTGTTCCATCACGCAGACGTTGTCTGCAATCTGGCGAACCACGGCCAGGTCGTGGGTAATGAACAGGTAGGTGAGGCCCATCTCGCGCTGCAGTTCATCGAGCAGCTCCAGCACCTGGGCCTGGACCAGCACGTCCAACGCGGAAACAGCCTCATCGCACACGATCATTTCCGGCTGCAGGGCCAGGGCACGCGCGATGGCGATGCGCTGGCGCTGCCCGCCGGACAGCTCATTCGGGAAGCGGTGCATTGTGGAAGCCGGCATGGAGACCTGCTCCAGCAGCTCCTTGACCTTCTTCTCCCGCGATGCTGCATTGCCAATGCCGTGAATGCGCAGCGGCTCTTCGATCGTCCGGTAAATCGAGTACATCGGGTCCAGGGAACCGTACGGGTCCTGGAAGATCGGCTGCACACGCCGGCGGTACTTGAACAAGTGCTTCTCGCTCAGGTTGCCGATCTGCTCGCCATCAAAGATGATCTCGCCCTCGGTCTTGTCCAGCAGGTTCAGCACCATCTGGGCGATGGTCGACTTGCCTGAACCTGACTCGCCCACCACGGCAGTCGTGGTGCCCCGGGGGATCTCGAAGGAAACGTTGTCCACCGCGGTGAACTTCTCCTTCTTGCCGAAGCCCTTGCGGATATCGAAGACCTTCGTCAGGTTGCTGACCTTCAGCAGCGGTTCAGCCTTGCCCGGCTCAATCTCGTCCACAATGGCTTCGTGCTTGTCACCGCGCTGCGCAGACAGCGACGGAGCCGAATTGATCAGGCGCTGGGTGTACGGGTGCTGCGGGTTGCGCAGGATCTCCAGCGCCGGGCCGTATTCGACGACGCGTCCCTTGTACATCACGACGACCTTTTCGGCACGCTCTGCTGCCAGGCCCAGATCGTGGGTAATCAGCAGCACCGCGGTGCCCAGTTCACTGGTCATGGTGTCCAGGTGGTCCAGGATCTGCTGCTGCACGGTGACATCCAACGCGCTGGTTGGCTCATCTGCAATCAGCAGGCGCGGACGGCATGCCAGGCCAATGGCGATCAGCGCACGCTGGCGCATGCCACCGGAGAATTCGTGCGGGTACTGGCCGGCACGGGTCTCCGGGTCGGGCAGACCGGCATCAGCCAACACCTGGGCCACACGCTTCTTGGGGTTGTCCCCCGCCAAGCCGTTGGCCTTCAGGGTTTCCTTGACCTGGAATCCGATCTTCCAGACCGGGTTCAGATTGGACATCGGGTCCTGCGGAACCATGCCGATATGGTTACCGCGCAGCTCTACGAAACGCTTTTCGCTGGCCTGGGCAATGTCTTCGCCGTCAAAGAGAATCTGGCCGGAGGAAACCTTGCCGTTGCCGGCCAGCAGGCCAATAGCGGCCAGTGCCGAGGTGGACTTGCCCGAACCGGACTCGCCTACGATGGCCACGGTTTCGCCGGGCATCACGGTGAAGTTCGCGTCGCGGACAGCGTGCACCGGACCGTCAGGAGTGGAGAAGGTGATCGCCAGGTCCTTGACTTCCAGCAGCGGCTTGGGAGTTGCACTCTGAGTCATTGCTTAGGCTCCCTTCCGGGCCTTCGGATCCAGTGCGTCGCGCACTGCATCGCCGAGCATGATGAAGCTCAATACCGTCACCGAAAGGAACAGTGCTGGCCACATCAGCATGGTCGGGTTGTTGCGCAGCTGGGTCTGTGCCGACGAAATGTCGTTGCCCCAGCTCATGATGTCCGGTGGAAGTCCGACGCCCAGGAAGGACAGCGTGGCTTCGGCCACGATGTACACGCCGAGGTTCACCGTGGCAACGACGATGATCGGCGCCAAGGAGTTCGGGATCACGTGCTTGACCAACGCGTTGAATTTGGACAGGCCCAGGGCACGCGAGGCCTTCACGAAGTCCGCATTGCGGGCCTCGATCACGGCGCCGCGGGTAATGCGTGCCAGCTGCGGCCAGCCGAAGATCGCCAGCGTGACGATCACCGTCCAGACGCTTCGGTTCTCGCGGAATGCCGGAAGCTGCATTACGATGATGGCGCCCAAAATCAGGGGCAGGGCGAAGAAGATGTCGCCCAGGCGAGCCAGGATCGTGTCGACCCAGCCACCGTAGTAGCCTGCCAGCGCGCCGATGACGCCGCCGAGCACGACCACGATGATTGTAGTGAAGAGGCCTACCAGCAGCGAGGCGCGCGTGCCGTAAATGGTACGTGCATAAATATCGCAGCCTTGGAGGTTGAATCCCATGAGGTGCCCTGGGCGAGCTGGCTCATTGGAATTCTCCAAAAGACACGCTTGGTTGCCAGACGGATCAATCGATGTGAAGAGCTGCGGGAAGGCAGCGACAACCATGACAGCAATGATCATAATTGCGGAGATGATGAATAGCGGCTGCTTACGCAGGGACCGCCACGCTTCGGCCCACATTGACAATGGCTTGCCGGTTTCCTTGACCGAGTCCACCGCCTGCAGCGGAGTCTCGTCCAGCGGAGCAACGTAGTGCTCGATCTTGTACTTGGAAACCTTGCCGGCGCGGTTGCTGCGGATGGGCAAACCGTCTTCGGGATTAAAGTTCTGGTTCTCAGGCATAACGGATCCTTGGGTCAAGCAGTGCGTACAGCATATCCACGATCAGGTTGGCGAGTACGAAGACGATCACCAGAACGCCTACGATTGCAACCACCGTCGGGGTTTCGCCCTTCTGGATTGCCTGATAGAGCAAGTGGCCGACACCCGGGACGTTGAAGATGCCTTCGGTGACAATCGCGCCACCCATCAGCGCACCCAAATCAGCACCCAGGTAAGTCACCACGGGGATCAGTGAGTTGCGCAGAATGTGCACGGTAACCACGCGGTTGCGACTCAGGCCCTTGGCGGTTGCGGTGCGCACGTAGTCAGCGGTCTTGTTCTCAATGACGGAGGTACGCGTCAGGCGCAGCACGTAGGCCAGGGATACCAAGCCGAGGACCAATGCGGGCAGGATCAATTCGCCCCAGGTTGCCGCGCCGGAAACTGTAGGCTTGGCCCATTCGAGCTTTACACCGACCACGTACTGCAGCAGGAAGCCCAGTACGAAAGTTGGAACTGCGATAACCAGCAGCGACGCAACCAAAACGGTCGAGTCGAAGAGCTTGCCCTTGCGCATACCAGCAATAACGCCGAGGATGATGCCGAATACGGCTTCAATCAGCAATGCGAGGATTGCCAAGCGTGCCGTGACCGGGAATGCTCGTGCAAGCATGTCCCTGACTTCCTGTCCGGAGAACGAGGTTCCCAGGTCCAGAGTCACCAGGTTCTTCAGATACAGGCCATATTGAACCCAGAACGGCTTGTCCAGGTTGTACTGTGCGGTCAGGGCCGCTTTGGTGGCATCGCTCATGGGCTTGCCACCGGACAGCGCGGAGATCGGATCACCAGGAGTGGCGAAAACCAGGAAGTACACCAGCAGCGTTGCTCCGATGAACACCGGGATCAGCTGCGCGATTCGCTTCAGGGTAAAACTTAACATGCTTGCATCTCACCTCGAGACGCGTGAGGGCACAGGGCCATTTTCATCCTCTTTCCGTCGATAAATAATTCGACGTGTATTTTTGCGAGGCAGGACAAACACGCCAAAGGGAGACCCTGTTTTCCTCGGGTCTCCCTTAACGCGTTTTCAGCTTCTATTCGACCTGTCTAGGCCTGAAGCCGAAGGGAACTTATTTGCCAGTGATTTGCTGGTACATCGGAACACCGTTCCACCCGAACTCGACGTTATCCACGTTCTCGCTCCAACCACCCTGGACTGCCTGGTACCACAGCGGGATGGCCGGCAGATCCTTGAACAAGATCTCCTGTGCTTCGTTGAAGATCTTCGCGCCTTCAGCAGGATCCGTGGCGGCCAAGCCTTCGGCCAGCTTGTCGTCGAATTCCTTGCTGGAGTACTTGCCATCGTTAGAACCGGCCCCGGTGCCGAATAGTGGCCCAAGGAAGTTGTACAGCGATGGGTAGTCGGCCTGCCAACCGGTACGGAATGCGCCGGTCATCTTGTAGCTGGTCACCTTCTCGCGCAATTCCTTGAAGGACGAGAATGGCTGAGCGACTGCATTGATGCCCAGGTTGCTCTTCAGCTGGTTGACGACAGCTTCAACGTATTCCTTGTTGCCAGCGCCATCGACGTTGTAGCCGATGGAGAATTCGTCGCCGGACTCCCACTTGCTGATTTCATCAGCCTGTTCCCACAGCTTCTTGGCTTCAGCAGCGTCGAAATCGAGGACTTCACTGCCTGGAACCTCAGCACTGTAGCCTTCGAGCACGGGTGCGGTGAAGTCATCGGCCTTGACCTTGCCGCCGTTGTATACCTTGTCGATGATCAACTGGCGGTCAATGGCGCGCGAGATCGCTGCACGGCGGAGGTTGCCCTCTTCATCCTGCTTGAAGTGATCCAGGTAGCCCGGGATCGTGATGGTTGCGTTGCCGGCGTATGGCGAGTTGACCGAGCGGTCGCCCAGGTCAGTCTCGTAGGAAGCCAGCGAGCTTGGCGGGATCTGGTCCAGCACGTCCAAGTTATTGGACTGCAGATCGCTGTAGGCCGAGTCGGTGGACTGGTAGACCTTGAAGTCGATGCCGCCGTTGGCAGCCTTGCGTGGACCGTCGTAGCTCTCGTTGACTTCCAGCTTCAGGTTGACGTCGTGGTTCCACTCGGTCAGCTTGTATGGGCCGTTGCCAACTGGCTTTTCACCGAAGGCCTTTGGATCTTCGAATGCTGCTTCAGGCAACGGCATGAATGCGGTGTAGCCCAGGCGCAGCGGGAAGTCGGACTCAGGCTGGGACAGCTCGACGGTGAAGGTGGTGTCATCCACAACCTTCAGGCCTTCCATCTCTTCCTTCTTGGAGCCTTCCTTGTTGACCTCATCGAAGCCCTTGATGGACTCGAAGAAGTACGAGTTCAACTGCGCGTTCTTGGCTGCGGCACCGAAGTTCCAGGCATCCACGAACGAAGCAGCAGTTACTGGGGAACCATCGGAGAAGGTCTGTCCGGCCTTCAGCTTGATGGTGTAGTTCTGGGAGTCTTCGGTTTCGATGGACTCGGCGAGTTCATTGACCGGCGCGCCCTTGGCGTCGTAGCTGACCAGGCCGGTGAAGATCAGGTCCATGACGCGACCGCCGCCAACTTCGTTGGTGTTAGCCGGCAGAAGGCCATTCTGCGGTTCGGTGGTGTTTGCGGTTACGACATACGAGCCGTCACCTTCGCCACCGGCGGTTTCGGTCGAACCGCCGCCACAAGCGGACAGGGTCAGCGCCAAGGCTGCAGATAAAACGACAGCCTTAGATGCGTGCGAGTATCGCATCCTATTTCTCCTCAACAGATCGTTGCTGCTTCTGCATTTCGCAGAGCCGTGCAGTCAAGCGTGAGCTATAGCACGTAGTGAATGAGATTACATCAAACATTGCGAAACAACCAATGAATAGTCATGAAAGTAATGCTTGAAATCGGTTTATTCACCTGGCTGAATTTACTTCAGCCCGGTCATGATTTACTTTGAATCAAATAAAAATATTCAGCATTCCGGGGTCCTCCAGCACCGAGCCGACACCTGCGAGGAACTCGCTTGCTTCTTTGCCGTCGACCACCCTGTGATCGAAGGACAACGCCAGTGTCATGGTATGGCGAAGTGCAACTTGGTCTTGGTATTCCCAAGGTCTGCGCTTCACTTGGCCTAGTGCCAGAATTCCTGCCTGCCCCGGCGGCAGAATTGGGGTGCCGGCATCCACGCCGAAAACCCCCACGTTGGTGATGGAGAATGTGCCACCTGTCAATTGGGCTGGTGACAATGTTCCTTCGCGGCCTTGGAGAATGATGCCGCTGAGTTCGGCAGCCAATACTGGCAGCGTCTTAGCTTGGGCATTTTTCAGCACCGGAACCAGCAGACCACGATCACTTGCCACGGCCATGCCCAGATTCACTGACCCGAATTCAATGATTTCGTCAGCCTTTTCATCCCACGTCGAGTTCAGCGCGGGATAGGTCTTCAACAGTCTCGTCACTACGAGCGCTGCCAGCGTTGTGATATTGAGCTTCAGATCCTTGAGCAGTCGATGCGACCGCATGCGTTCCAGCAGCTCCATGGATTCGGTGACATCAACCGTGAGGAACTCCGTGGCATGCGGGGCGGTAAACGCCGACTGCACCATGGCCTTGGCCGTGGCCCTGCGAATCGCGGTGATCTTCACATGGCGATCCGCTCCTGGTGAAGACATGGATTCGCTGTCCATGGCCGCTGGCTTGATCGCACCGGCGGAGTCGATGGCCTGCTGGACATCCCGGCGCAGCACCAAGCCGTCCTCGCCGCTGCCGGCGAGCGCCGAAATATCGACCCCGTGATCACGTGCCAGCTTGCGTACCGGCGGGGTGCATCTGGTCACCGCATGCTGTTCACGTTCATGGGTGCCCGGCCCGTCAGCCGGCTGGGATGCAACTGGTGCCGAAGCTGCTGGTGCAGGTGCTGGCACAGCTTCCGGGTTGCGCGAGCCGCGGGCTTTGCGCTTCGGACGGTTTCCGGTATCTGCCGGCGCACCGTAGCCAACCAGGGTGGGGGTGCGTTCGCCGGCCTTGCTTTGCTCCTGTTGCGCCGAATCAGGCGCTGCCGGCTGCTCGCCGGAACCGCCGGGCTCCTGGTCGAAAGTGACCAGCGGACCGCCGACCTGCACGGTTTCGCCTTCGGTGGCGTGCAGGGCCTGGACGAATCCGGCAAAGGGCGAGGGAAGTTCAACGACCGCCTTGGCGGTTTCGACCTCGGCAATGATCTGGTTGAGCGCAACATGCTCGCCAACCTTGATCTTCCAATTCAGCACCTCGGATTCGGTGAGCCCTTCGCCGAGGTCGGGGAGTTTGAAGGTGTGGGCGGTCATCACTTGGCAGCTCCTTCGGTTGCCTCGTGGTGGCGCATCACGGTATCGACCGCGTGCATCACTCGATCCAAGTCGGGCAGGTGGTGGCTTTCGAGCCGCGATGGCGGATACGGGATGTCGAATCCGGTGACGCGCAAGGGGGCATGCTCCAGGTAGTCGAAGCAGCGCTCGGTGATTTCGGCGCAGATCTCCGCGCCAATGCCGCTGGTCCGGCTGGCCTCATGGACCACCACCAGCTTGCCGGTGCGCTTGACGGACTCGGCTACGGTGTCGATGTCCAGCGGATCCAGCGTGCGCAGGTCGATGACCTCCAGGCTGGTGCCTTCATCTTCCGCGGCCTTGGCCGCATCGACCAGGGTGTAGGTAGTGGATCCGTAGCCGACCACGGTGACGTCCTCGCCGGGGCGAACGATCTTTGCCTTGGGCGATGCATCGGGCGCCGGGGGGAGAAGTTGCGCGGTGGTTTTCTCGTGGTAGCGGCGCTTCGGCTCGAAGAAGATCACCGGATCATCGCAAGCGATGGCCTGGCGCAGCATGGAGTAGGCATCCTCGACGCTCGATGGCGCGAAGACCCGCAGGCCTGCTGTGTGGGCGAAGTAGGCTTCGGGCGATTCGGAGTGGTGCTCCGGCGAGCCGATTCCTCCGCCATAGGGGATGCGGACGGTGACCGGCATCTTCACCCGTCCCCGCGAACGGTAGTGCAGCTTGGCCAGCTGGGACACCAGCTGGTCGAAGGCCGGGTAGGTGAAGCCGTCGAACTGGATCTCCACCACCGGGCGATAGCCTCGATAGGCCAGGCCGATGGCGCTGCCGACAATTCCGGATTCTGCCAGCGGGGTATCGACGACGCGGTGCTCGCCGAATTTGGATTTCAGCCCATCGGTGACCCGGAAGACTCCGCCGAGGGTTCCGATGTCTTCGCCGAGCAGGATGACCTTCTCGTCCTGGTCCAGCGCATCGTGCAGCGACTTGTTCAGCGCCTTGAGCATGGTGGTTGCCACGGTTACTCTCCACCTTCAAAATCTGCCAAGTAGTCAAGGTAGTTCTTGGCTGCGCGTTCGGTTGGCTCATGCTTTTCTGCGTACACATTGGTGAACAGCTCTTCGGCCTTGGGATCTTCCATGCTGGTGATCGCCGCGCGAAGCTTCGCGGCGAGGTCATCGGCGGCGTTCTGCGCGCGTTGCTCGTAGGACTGCACATCGGCACCCATCTCATGCAAGTACTTCACCAGGCGGTCGATGGGATCCTTGGCCTTCCACTCTTCGAGCTGCTCGCTCTTGCGGTAGCGGGTTGGATCATCGGCGGTGGTGTGCGAGCCCATGCGGTAGGTGACCGCTTCGATGAAAGCCGGGCCCAGGCCATGGCGCGCATGGTTCAGCGCGGCCTTGGTGGCGGCGTAGACGGCCAGGATGTCGTTGCCATCCACCCGCCAGGTCTTCAGCCCGAAACCGTGGGCGCGATCGGCAATCTGGGTGCGGCTTTGCAGGGCGACAGGTTCTGAGATTGCCCACTGGTTGTTCTGGCAGAAGAACAGCACCGGCGCCTGGTAGCTGGCGGCGAAGACCATGGCTTCGTTCACGTCGCCCTGGCTGGTGGCGCCATCGCCGAAGTAGGCTACGGAGACTTGCTTGCCGCCATCGAATTTGATGCCCATTCCGTACCCGGCGGCGTGCAGGGCCTGCGAGCCGATGACAATCTGCTGGCAGGCGATATTGACTTCATTCGGATCCCAGCCGCTGGCCTGCGCTCCGCGCCACACGCTGAGCAGGTCCTCTGCCTTCACTCCCCTGGCCCAGGCGACACCATGCTCGCGGTAGGAGGGGAAGATGAAGTCGTCGTCATTGGTGGCCCGCACGGAGCCGATTTGCGCGGCCTCCTGGCCGAGCAGCGGAGCCCACAGGCCCAGCTGGCCCTGGCGTTGCAAGGCGGTGGCTTCATTGTCCATGCGGCGCAGGACAACCATGTCGCGCAGGAAATCTGCAAGGTCCGCTTCCTTGAGTTCCTTGAGATAGTGGTCAAGTTCTTCGTCCGGGATTCGTTTCCCGTCGACGTTCAGCAGCTGATGCGTGGGTAGGCATCCGGCGGCTACGTCAATGTGCTGTGTGGACACGATCGGCATCCTTACTCTCACGTAGTCGGTTGCGGGTTTTGATTCTCAAACGCCGCTTAATGTGATGCTACTCACGCAAGGCAGGATGCACAATGGTGTTTTTAAAATTAGAGCAAAACGCACTGTTTGATTGCCGTGGGGGATGCTAACGTGCACATTATGCAACTTCTGGACACCACCGACCGGCGCATCCTGCTTGCGCTTTCCAGCGCTGCCAAGCGCACCGGCGCAGCCATTGCCACGGCCTTGAACCTCGGGCGCAATACAGTGCAGACGCGGATGACCCGCCTGGAAAACGAGGTGCTTGACTCCATCGACCGCCGCATCCCGCCCGAAGTCCTGGGCTACGGGCTGCTGTCCTTTGTCGAGCTGCACGTCGACCAGCGCTGCCTGGGCGACATTGCCGCAAAGCTGGAAGCCATCCCCGAGGTGCTTGAGGCGCACGGCCTCACCGGCTCTGCCGACATCCTGGTGCGGGTAGCTGCCAAGGACGCCGAGGAACTGTTCCGGGTGCACGGCCAGCTGCTGCATATCGACGGGGTGAATCGCGCGGATTCGGCGCTGTCCATGGCCGAGCTCGTCCCCTACCGCACCACCGCCCTGCTCCAGCACTCGCTCTCCGGCAACGCATAGCGCTCCAGGGCAGCGAAAAAGTTCCGGGAACCAACCTGCTGGCTGGTTCCCGGAACTCTGCTTTTGCGCTTTGCCGCTATTCCCGGCTAGTGGTCGACAGCCTTTTCAGCACCGACACCGGTCAGCGAACGGACTTCCATTTCCGCCTGCTTGGTGATGTCCTCGACACCCTTATCGGTGACCGAGCCCAGCCAGCCCAGGAAGAAGGCCAGAGGAATCGAGACGATGCCCGGGTTGGCCAGCGGGAAGATCGCCATGTCGATGCTCGGGATCATCGAGGTTTCCGAACCGGAGAAGACCGGCGAGATGATGATCAGGAGCAGGGCCGAGCCGAGGCCGCCGTACATGGACCAGACTGCACCGCGGGTCTTGAAGCCCTTCCAGAACAGCGAGTACAGGATGGTCGGCAGGTTTGCCGAGGCCGCGACCGCGAAGGCCAGTGCCACCAGGAAGGCCACATTCTGGCCCTGGGCGCCGATGCCGCCGGCGATGGCGAAGACGCCGATCACCAGAACCGTCCGGCGAGCCACCTTCATTTCCTTCTCCGGGGTGGACTTGCCCTTGGCGATCACCGAGGCGTACACATCGTGGGCGAAGGAAGCGGCTGCGGTAATGGTCAGGCCGGCAACCACCGCGAGGATGGTTGCGAAGGCCACTGCAGAAATCAGGCCCAGCAGGACGGTGCCGCCCAGTTCGTAGGCCAGCAGCGGTGCCGCCGAGTTCACGCCACCGGGAGCCGCCTGGATCCGCTCCGGGCCGATCAGCGCGCCGGCACCGAAGCCCAGCACCAGGGTGAAAAGGTAGAAGGCGCCGATCAGCCAGATGGCCCAGACCACCGACTTGCGGGCTTCCTTGGCGGTAGGAACTGTGTAGAAGCGCATCAGCACGTGCGGCAGGCCTGCGGTGCCCAGCACCAGGGCCAGCGCCAGCGAGATGAAGTCCAGCTTGGAGGTTTCCGAAACGCCGTACTTCATGCCCGGGTTCAGGATCTCCGGGTTGCCGGCCACTTCAGCTGCCTTGCCCAGCAGTTCGGAGAAGTTGAAGCCGAACATGGCCAGCGTCCACATGGTCATGATCAGCGCGCCGGCGATCAGCAGGCAGGCCTTGATGATCTGCACCCAGGTGGTGCCCTTCATGCCGCCTACCAGTACGTAGAGGATCATCAGTGCGCCAACGATGACGATCACCAGAGACTGGCCGAACTTCTCGTCGATGCCCAGCAGCAGGGATACCAGCGCACCTGCGCCGGCCATCTGCGCCAGCAGGTAGAAGACGCACACCGCGAGGGTGGAGATCGCCGCAGCGATGCGCACCGGGCGCTGCTTGAGGCGGAAGGACAGTACGTCGGCCATGGTGAACTTGCCGGTGTTGCGCAGCAGCTCTGCGACCAGCAGCAAGGCAACCAGCCAGGCGACCAGGAAGCCGATCGAGTAGAGGAAGCCGTCGTAGCCCTGGATGGCGATAGCGCCGACAATACCCAGGAAGGATGCCGCCGAGAGGTAGTCTCCGGCAATGGCGGTGCCGTTCTGCGTTCCGCTGAAGGAGCGGCCGCCGGCGTAGTAGTCGGCTGCGGTCTTGTTGTTCTTGGAGGCACGGAGCACGATCACCAAGGTGACGCCCACGAAGGCCAGGAAGATGGCGATATTGACCAGGGGGTTGCCGACCTGGGTCGACTCGCCTGCGGCCTGGGCCAGGATGCTGAGCTGGTTCATCTAGTTCACTCCCTCGCGCTCAAGGCGCTCACGGATCTTGGCTGCCTTCGGGTCGAGCTTCTTATTCGAGAAGCTGACGTAGGCAGCGGTGATCGCGAATGTCGACACGAACTGCAGCAACCCGAGAACAATACCCATGTTGATATTGCCGAAGACCTTGATGGACATGAAGTCATGGAAGTAGTCGGCCAGCAGCACATAGGCGAAATACCAGACGAGGAAGAAGATGGCCATCGGGAAGACGAAGCTGCGGTGGGTCTTGCGCAGTTCCTGGAATTCCTCGGATTGGCTCTCCTTTACGAAATCAACGCCGGCAGAGACGTCGTGTTCCGGGTTGGCACTCATGATGCCCTCCTTGAGCGAGTTGGTGATGTGACTGAGCGCACATCGCTTGTGTGACTAAGTTCACTATTGGGGATTAATCCTTTGGCGGCTAGGGGGGCTGTGCCGCTCGTGGCTCAACGGACTGCTTTCTGCGCCCAACGGCGCACCTTGGCGCGCTGAACGGTCAACGGATTTCGCGGGGCCCTAAGATGGGGTACATGTCTCCAGCACTGCAAGTCACCCTGATCGTCGCCATCGTGCTGGTCGGAATCGCCCTTGTCGGCTACTTCGGTTTCAAGATCTCCCGCTCCACCCGGGAAATGGGCACCGACGTCGAAGAAGCCACCTACAAGACGCTGCACCACATGTCGGTTGCGGTCCCCCATTTGGAACGCGGCCTGACCGAGGACGGGGCGGCGAAAAGCGCCAAGGCGCTGCGCCGGCTGCTGAACTGCCAGGTGCTGCTGATCTCCGACACCACCCACGTGCTGGCCACCGATGCCGGTGCCGATTTCACTGCGGAGCATGAAGAGACAGCAGCCAGTGTTTCGAAAAGCGTGCTGGCGACCGGCAAGACCCAGGTAGAGCGCTCTTCCGGCATGGACTTCGTTTCAGCACCCATCACCGTAGGAGATCTGAGTGTCGGGACCGTGACGGCCCTGTCGCGCAGGGCAGGCGCCAGCTTTGTGCGGGCCGTCTCCGAGGTGGCAGTCTTCGTTTCGGCGCAAGTCTCCACCGCGCAGCTGGATGAGTCCAAGGCCATGCTGCTCGAAGCGCAGATGCGGGCCTTGCGCGCCCAGATCTCCCCGCACTTCATCTACAACTCGCTGAATGCGATCGCCTCGTTCATCAACACTGATCCTGCCCGCGCCCGCGAGCTGGTCATCGAATTCGCGGACTTCACCCGCTACTCCTTCCGCCGCCGCGGCGAATTCACCACCCTGGCCGAAGAGCTGGAAGCCATCGACCGTTACCTGCTGCTGGAAAAGGCCCGCTTCGGCGAGCGCATCAAGGTCTCCCTGCAGATCGCCCCCGAGGTGCTGCCCACGCAAATTCCGTTCCTGGCCCTGCAGCCGCTGGTTGAAAATGCCGTGCGCCATGGCCTGGAAGCACGTCCAGATGGCGGAGTCATCTCCATTACCGCCACCGAGGACGGAATGCACGCGCTGATCAGCGTGGAAGATGATGGCATGGGCATGGATCCCGAGCAGCTGGCCAGCGTGCTGGCCGGCGACACCCCGAATATGCATGTGGGCCTGCGCAACGTGGACCTGCGCATGCGCCAGCTCTACGGCAATTCAAATGGTCTGGTCATCGAGACCGCGCCGGGGGCAGGAACGCTGATCACCTTGCGCGTCCCGAAGTTCCGTCCACCCAGCGCCATTGCGTCGGATGTTTAGATAATCCCGATAAACGGTAGAATTTTCGCATGATTAACGTGGTGGTTGCCGATGATGAACTTCCAGCGGTAGAAGAGATCGCTTTTCTGCTCAGCCAGGATTCCCGCATCGGGAAAATTCACCGCGCCACCTCGGGTGCCGCGGCGCTAAAGGCGCTGGAGGAAAATGCGGTCGACGCGCTGTTCCTGGATATCCACATGCCTGCGTTGTCAGGCCTGGATATCGCCCGCGTCATCTCCCGCTTCGCCAATCCCCCGCTCATCGTCTTTGTCACTGCCGATGAGGACCAGGCACTGCAGGCCTTCGACTTGGCCGCCATCGACTACGTGCTCAAGCCCATTCGCCCGCAGCGCCTGGCCGAATCCGTGCGCCGCATCTGCGAACTGGTGGAAGATACCCCTGCCAAGCCGGAAATGATCACGGTGGACCAGGGCGGCATCACCAAGCTGATTCCCCGCGCGGACATCGCCTATGTCCAGGCGCAAGGCGACTATGCACGATTGCACACCAAGGATTCGAGCTACCTCATCCGGGTTCCGCTCAACGATCTGGAGCAGCAGTGGGGCGAGTCCGGCTTCGTTCGGATCCACCGCTCCTACCTGGTGTGCATGGACAAGATCGAGACCGTGCGCCTGCAAACCGGCAAGGCCGCCGTGGTGGTCAACAGCACCGAGCTTCCCATTTCCCGTCGCGCATTGCCCTACCTGCGTGAGCGCCTGGCCGCCAATCGCGTCCGCCCGCTGTAGGAAGCAGCTGGCCTTCCGTGGAACAGATTCCCCAAGACAGCAGCCGGCAAGAGCCCCCAACGCCCGGACGATTCGCTGAACAGCGTCCGCAACGTGTGCGCGTGCAGGCTCCGCAAGACGCCTCCTTGACAGTCTCCCCTGCCCGCCCCGAGCACACGGCAGAAGAGTTCTATGTTCGCCAGCTGATCCGTTCCCAGCTGCGGCTGGCCTGCGCCGTGGCTGCGGGCCTGCTGGCGCTGCTGGTCGGCATCAGCGCGCTGCTCGTCTTCTGGCCGGTCTTCGAGGACATCCGCCTGCTCGGCCTGCCGCTGCCTTGGTGGGTTTTGGGCATCGGGATGTATCCGCTGATCATCGTGGCTGGAATGCTCTATAACAGGGCCGCCGAGCGCAATGAAGAACGGTATCGGAGCATCAGCCGTGGCTAGCTTGCTGTCCGTTTCATCCTTGGTGCTGGTCTGCCTGACGACCATGCTGATTGCCTTCCATGGCTTGCGCCTGTCCCGCACTACGTCCGACTTCTACGTCGCTTCGCGCACCGTGCGCCCGTGGTGGAATGCCTCGGCGATTGGCGGCGAGTACCTTTCGGCGGCGTCGTTCCTGGGTGTTGCCGGGCTGATTGTGCTCTCGGGGCAATCGGGGTTGTGGTTCCCCATCGGCTACACGGCCGGCTACTTGATGCTGCTGCTGTTCGTTGCAGCTCCCCTGCGGCGTTCCCGGGCCTACACCATTCCGGACTTTGCGCAGATCCGCTTTGAAGGCTCCCCGATGTTGCGCAAGCTCACCACCTATCTGGTGGTGGTGATCTGCTGGCTGTATATCGTTCCGCAGATGCACGGAGCAGCCCTGACCCTCTCCATTGCCACCGGATTCCCCAGCTGGGTCGGTCCGGTCATTGTCGCGGCGGTGGTCTGCGTGACGGTGCTGTCCGGCGGGATGCGTTCGGTGACCTTCGTCCAGGCATTCCAATACTGGTTCAAGCTGGCTGCCCTGGTCATCCCCACGATCTTCTTGCTGGGGCGCGCCATCCCAGAGCATTCGTCCTCCGGCCATGTGCAGGCCCTGTACGCGCAGCTGGAGTCCGCGAATGCGATGAATCTCTACGAGACGGTCTCCATCATCTTGGCGCTGCTCTTCGGCACCCTGGGCTTGCCGCATGTGCTGGTGCGCTTCTACACGAACCCGACGGGCCAGGCAGCGCGTACCACCACGGTGATTGTGCTGTGCTTGCTCTCGGCCTTCTACCTGTTGCCCACGACGTTGGGTGTCCTGGGCTTGCTGTACACCCCGGAGCTCGGGGCCACCAATGAAACAGATGCCACCATCCTGTTGCTGCCCTCACGCCTTTTCGAAGGATTCCTGGGCGACGCGCTGACCGCAATCGTGGTCGGCGGCGCCTTCGCGGCATTCCTGTCCACCACCTCCGGGTTGGTGGTATCCCTCGCTGGCGCTCTGTCGCAGGAATTCTTTTCCGGCACCGTGCGCGGGTTCAGGATCTCTACCGTTCTGGCTACCGCACTGCCGGTCTTGATTGCGGTGGTGACCAATTCCTTGGCCTTGGCCGGTGCCATTGGCAACGTCTTCGCTTTCACTGCATCGACGATCTGCCCGCTGCTGCTACTAGGCATCTGGTGGCGTTCGCTGACCGCGCGAGGTGCGATTGCCGGCCTGCTGGCCGGCGGCATTTCCTGCGGGCTGTCCTTGATGATCGGCACCTTCCTGCCCCAGGAAGACGAGATCTGGATCCATCTCTTACGCCAGCCCGCGGCGTGGAGCGTTCCGCTGGCCTTCCTGGCGATGATCTTCGTTTCGCGCAGCACCAAGCGCAGCGTGCCAGCCAACGTTGAACGCGTCATGGCCCTGCTCCATGTCCCGGACTGGCGGGCGAAGTTCTAGCAGCTCTTCACCGCTTGCCCGGCAGGCGCGTCGCGGCTCGGCAACTCTGGTTCGGGAAGCGGTTTGCGCCGGGAGCCGTTGGCCAGCCCCAGCAGGACCCCGCCGAGCACCAAGCCCATCCCCAAAATGCTTTGAAGCCCAAGGCTTTCGGCTGCCAGCAGGGTTCCGAGCAGGACGCCGGTGACTGGATTGAGCAGGCCGATAAGGCCCACGGACGATGCTGGCAGTTGGCGCAGCCCGGTGAACCAGGCGAGGTATGCGGCCGCGGTAGCGACGAGGCTGACATATCCGAAGCCCGCCGCCGCCTGGATACCAAGCTGAGGCGGCGCTCCATGCACGAGCAGCGCGCAGGGCACCAGGACTGCCCCTCCGGCCACCAGCTGCCAGGCCGCGACCCGGACAATCGGCAGCCCTTGCGACCACCGCTTGGTCAAGATGAATCCGGCACTTGAGCAGAGCATCGCGACCAAGGACGAGATGATGCCCCGGATATCGATGCCGCCCTGCGCATCGAAGACCATGACGGCCACGCCGATGAATCCCATGAGCGCTCCAATCATCGGCCAGCGTGCAGGTCGCTCGCCGAGCATGAGCCAGGCGAACAGCATGAGCACACCGGCGGAACTCGCCATGGTCGTCGCAGCGACACCCGATGGCAGCAGTTGCGCCACCACGTAGACCAGAGCGAAGAAGGCGCCGATGTTCAGGATGCCCAGGACCGCGGATTTCCACCACCAGCTGCCGTGCGGCAGTTTCCTGGATATCGCCAGCAACACCAGGCCTGCGGGCAACGCGCGGATCGCCGCACCCCAGAGCGCCGAGTCTTCCGGAAGGAATTCCCTGGTGACGTAGTAGTTGGACCCCCACGCGATCGGGGCAATCGCGGTCAGCGCAACCCATCCGAATGTCCGCAGCCGGATTCCGGCAGAAGCTAAAGTATCTTCCATGGAAGATACTTTAGCTTCCTTGGAAGATATAATAAAGGGATGCAGCACAATGACCATGTCTCGCGCATCCAGCAGCAGTGGGCCGAACAGCGTCCGGATCTCGACACCGCTCCGCAGGGAATTATCGGACGGCTTCACCGGCTGGCCAATTACCTCACTGAAGAGCTCTGTGCGGTGTATGCAGAACACGGGCTGACCGAAGCCGAATTCGATGTGCTGGCAACCTTGCGGCGGGCAGGCGAACCGTTCTCCCTGACTCCCGGCGAACTTGCCTTGCAGACGATGGTGACCACCGGAGCCATGACCAAGCGGCTGGACAAGCTCGTAGGCAATGGCTGGGTCACCCGGACCCAGTCCGGTGAAGACCGTCGAGGACGCCTGATCTCCTTGACTGCCACCGGCAAAGAGAAAATCGACGAAGCCTTTGCCGCCCACATGCGCAACGAAAAGCGCCTCGTGGAAGAGCTCTCCCCCGCCGACCGTCCGGTGCTGGAGAACATGCTGCGCGACTGGTTGGCCCACCACGAACAGCCAGGCCTCTAAGTTGTCCGGTTTTTCCCTCTATGAATGCGAAAAGCCGCGGACGGCAACGGGAGAGAATTTCCCGCTGCCGACCGCGGCATGGCTTTGGAGCCGGTGGCGGCGACTAGTCGATCGAAGCCATCAGCTCGACTACACGGTCGAGGAACGCATCGACCTGCGACTCCTCGTAGCCATCGGTGCCCTGCGCAGAACGGAATTCCACGCGGCGCACGGTGTCAACGGCCATCGGCACGTCGTTCTCGAAGTAGTCGATGAGCTGATCGCACAGGCGATCGACGTCCTCGATGTTGTAGCTCGACGCGTTGGAACGCGAAGGACGGCGGAAACGCTCGCCCTTGGCACGGTGCAAGCGGCCACGCAGGATCGCGGCCAGGCGGCCAACCTGCTGCAGCCAAACCTCTTCGCCCTGATGGGCAATCAAGTCATCACGCTCGCGCTTGGCAAAGACATCTTCCAAGCGGTCCAGCGCGCCATCGACTTCGCGGGCCTGGTACCCGCCCTTCTGCGGTGCAAAAGTGGTGCGGCGGATCAGGTGGCTGGTGACCACACTGTCGTCGTTTCCTCCACCGTTGAAGGTGGCACGGGCACGGCTCAGGAACGCATCAACTTGCTTTGCGTTGTAGCCGAATTCCGAGTCCGGTACGCGGGAAAACGGAGCATCTTGCTGCTGCGACACGACAGTTCCTTTTTCTCTAGGGAGATATCCGTTGGGCACCGCACTCAGGCGGTACCCCTCATATTCTATTGGCTTGTGCCGATAGTTGGCCTGATGGCCACACCAGCGAGTGCATTCCGGTAGCGGATCACACCCGCTGGCGTCGCGGGCCGGGGACGCGGTCAGAAGACTGCGACACTCCACGCCAGCACATGTGAAATCACGTAACCCAGCGGAATGACGAACAGTACCGAGTCCAAGCGGTCCATGATTCCGCCATGGCCCGGAAGCAGGTTGCTCATGTCCTTGATGCCCAGTTCGCGCTTGACCATGGATTCCGAGAAGTCGCCGGTAGTCGCTGCAATGGTGGTGAAGAACGCCAGGATGACACCCGTCCACCATGGCATGTCCATCCAGAAGTGCATTGCGCATGCGCCGATGGCCATGGAACCGAGCATTGATCCGGCAAAGCCTTCCCATGACTTCTTCGGCGAAATCTTCGGCGCCATCGGATGCTTGCCGATCAGCACGCCCACGATGTAGCCGAAGGTGTCATTGGCGACCGCAAGCAGCAGCAACGTGGCGATGAGCCACTGGCCATTGACCGAATCGAGAATGAGCAGAGCAAAGGACAGCAGCAGCGGCACCCAGCTGATGATGAACACGCTGCTCATCACCGAGGCCACCGCTCCCTTGGCGCCATCCATCAGCCTGAAGAGCAAAGCGATCAGGATGCAGGCAATATAGCTGAACCCGAGTGCCTCTACCCCGCCCCAGATGGCACTGGCCGGCAACAAGATCGAAGACAGGTACAACGGCAATTGCGGTACCGCTGTCTTGGCATGGGTAGTAGCCCTGGCCACCTCCCAGCAGCCAATGCAGCTGAGCGCGATCAGCGCGATGACCAGCAACGGGTGGAACCACAGCAGGCCAACCAGCACGACTCCGAGCAACAGCACGCCGACGCCGATGGCCGCTGGCAGATTGCGCCCTGCACGCGACTTCTTCGGTTCCGGGGTTCCGATCAGCAGCTCGGCAGGGATATCTGCTTCTTCCGCGTCGGGTTTCCCGGTCTCGGCAAGGTCCGTGGAATCGGATACCGGCGGAGCAGGCAGCTTGCTGTCTGCGGGCGCGGGATTCTGCGCCGCAGATGCGGCTTCCGGTGTGGCTGTTTCTGCCTTCTTCGACTTGTCATCTTCGGCCGCGGGGTCCGGAACCGTCTTGTCGTTTCCGGGTGCCGCCGGCTGTGCAGGCTTCGCTGGTTCTGCCTGCTTGGCAGGTGCCTGCGCCTCAGCTTTCACCGGCTTGGACAGGTCGGCCTTGAAAGCGGCTTTGGCGCGCTCTTTCGCTTGCCCGGTATCAGCCTTGGCGGTATCAGCCTTGCCGGTCGATTCCGCGGCTGCCTGGCTGCCAGCCGCAGCTGGTTGAGGGGTCGGCAATGCGCCATCTTTTCCGGCATCCGGTTTCACTGCTGATACCGGCGTTGGCATGGCCGGTGGAGCGGGTACCGCAGAGGCAGGTGCAGGCTTGACCGGTTCCTGGATTCCAGTGGCAGGTTCTGGAGCTTCCTTTGCCCCGCGGTTTTTCATGAAACCGCGTTTCTTCCCCTTGGCGGCGGCTTCGCGCCGCGCGCGAGCTTCACGTCGGGTCAGGGGCTGGGATTCTCCGGATGCCACTGAGGGCACCGCCGAAGCGTTGCCCTCAGTGTTGTCTGTCGAGCCTGGCATTAGACTTCCAGCAGCTCTGCTTCTTTTTTCTTCAAGATCTCATCGACTGCGTCAACGTGCTTCTTGGTCAGCGCGTCGAGGTCCTTTTCTGCACGGGTACCCTCGTCCTCGCCAATTTCGCCGTCCTTGACGAACTTGTCGATGGAATCCTTGGCCTTGCGGCGGTGATTGCGCAGTGCAACGCGAGCGTCCTCGCCCTTGGCCTTGGCCAGCTTGACGTATTCCTTGCGGCGCTCTTCGGTCAGTACCGGAAGGACAACGCGGATCATCTTGCCGTCCGAGGATGGGTTGGCGCCAACTTCTGGATCGCCCAGAGCCTTTTCGATTTCGCGCAAAGCGGTCACATCGAATGGGGTGATGGTGATGGTGCGTGCTTCTGGCACTGCGAAGGAAGCCAGCTGCTGCAGCGGGGTTGGGGAACCGTAGTAGTCCACCATGACCTTCGAGTACATGCCTGGGTGGGCACGACCGGTACGGATCGTCGCGAAGTCCTCCTTGGCGGCCTCAATGGTGCGTTCCATCTTTTCGGCGGTATCCGCCAGCGTTTCCTCAATCACCGGTACTCCTCAAGTACTTCATCTGTGTTTCCGCTACGGGAAATTAAATCTACTTCAATCCTAAGCCACGATCACCGATTAGACGGTGACGGTGGTGCCAATCCGCTCGCCGCGAATTGCCGCGGCCACATTTCCTTCGCCTTCCATGCCGAAGACCAGCATGTCCAGCTTGTTGTCCTTGCACATGGTCATGGCGGTCTGGTCCATCACGCGGATGTTCTTGACCAGGGCGTCGCTGTAGGTCAGGGTATCCAGCTTGGTGGCGGTTGGGTCGGTCTTCGGGTCGGCAGTGTATACGCCGTCCACCCCCGACTTGGCCATCAGGACTTCGTCAGCATCGACTTCCAGGGCACGCTGCGCGGCCACGGTATCGGTGGAGAAGTACGGCAAGCCGGCGCCGGCGCCGAAGATGACGACGCGGTCCTTCTCCATGTGGCGGATGGCACGGCGCGGAATGTAGTTTTCGGCGACCTGGGCCATGGCGATGGCCGACTGGACGCGGGTTTCAACACCGCACTGCTCCAGGAAGTCCTGCAGCGCCAGGCAGTTCATGACGGTGCCGAGCATGCCCATGTAGTCTGCGCGCGAGCGGTCCATGCCGGAAGCGGAGAGTTCCGCGCCACGGAAGAAATTGCCGCCGCCAACCACGATTGCCACCTCGACCTCGCCAACGGTCTGGGCGATCTGCTGGGCGATGCCGCGAACGGTATCTGGGTCAACGCCGATCTTGCCGCCGCCGAATACTTCGCCGGAGAGCTTGAGCAGTACGCGGCGTCGTTTGGTTTCTGGGGTGCTTGGCATGAGGTGTCTTACTCCTGGAGGTCGGAATCAAGCTGGGGGTTCTACGTCCCAGATCCCAAGCTATCGTGAGATCCGGGCTCAAGAAAAGGGAGGCGAGTCACCGAGTTTTCTCTCGGTGCCCACCTCCCTTTGATCTTGTGCGCTCAGGTTGCCCCGAACGCGGTTCGCTTAATGCGTATGGCTACTGCTTAGAGCTGCAAAGCCTAGGCGCCAACGCGGAAGCGTGCGAAAGCAACTGGCTTGGTGCCAGCTTCTTCGAAGACCTGGCCAACGGACTTCTTTGCGTCCTTGGCGAAAGCCTGGTCAACCAGGACGATTTCCTTGAAGAAACCGGTCAGGCGGCCTTCAACGATCTTGGTGAGTGCAGCTTCTGGCTTGCCCTCTGCGCGAGCGGTTTCGTCAGCGATGCGGCGCTCGTCGGCAACCTTGTCAGCTGGAACCTCTTCACGGGACAGGTAGGTAGGAGCCATTGCAGCGGTGTGCACTGCAACGTCGTGCGCGACGGTTGCGGCAGCTTCGCTGTCAGCGTCAACAGCCATCAGGACGCCAACCTGGGCTGGCAGGTCCTTGCTGGTCTTGTGCAGGTACGAAGCGACCTTGGCACCCTCGATGCGTGCAACACGGCGTACAACAACCTTCTCGCCGAGGATTGCGCCCTCTTCGATGACGGTGTCGCCAACGGTCTTGCCATCCAGCTCGTAAGCCAGCAGTGCTTCTGCATCTGCAGCGCCGGAAGCCACAGCGGCATCCAGAACCTTGTTGGCCAGTGCGATGAACTTGTCGTTCTTCGCTACGAAGTCGGTCTCGCAGTTGATCTCGATCATCACGCCGACGTTGCCCTCAACCTTGGCAGCAACCAGGCCTTCAGCAGTCGAACGGCCTTCGCGCTTGGTAGCGCCCTTCAGGCCCTTGACACGGATGATCTCGATGGCCTTCTCGGCGTCGCCGTTGGCCTCGTCCAGTGCCTTCTTAACGTCCATCATGCCGGCGCCAGTGCGCTCGCGCAGTGCCTTGATATCAGCAGCGGTGTAGTTTGCCACGTGCAATCCCATTCAGCTAGGAGTTTCAAGTTTATTTTGCTTATGGGACGGGTCGGATTTCCGGCCCGTCCCACAAGACTTGGTGAAGTTCACCTCGAGCTACACGCTAGTGCGCCCAGGCAAACTTCTGGAGTCACGGAGGTGACTACTTGGCTTCTGGAGCCTCGGTTGCAGCGTCTGCAGCTGGAGCTTCGGCCTTGGCCTTCTCGCCCTCAAGCAGTTCGCGCTCCCACTCAGCCATTGGCTCAGCAGCACCCTCGGTCTTGCCGGCAGCCTTGTTGTTCTTGGCGATGAGGCCTTCGGCCACAGCGTCAGCAACAACGCGGGTCAGCAGGTTGACGGAGCGGATTGCGTCGTCGTTGCCTGGGATTGGGTAGGTAACCTCGTCTGGATCGCAGTTGGTGTCCAGGATGGCCACAACTGGGATGCCCAGCTTCTGGGCTTCGTCGATAGCCAAGTGTTCCTTCTTGGTGTCTACGATCCAGATAGCGGAAGGGGTGCGGGTCAGGTTGCGGATACCACCGAGGTTGTTCTGCAGCTTGGTCAGCTCGCGCTTCAGCAGCAGCAGTTCCTTCTTGGTGTGGCCCGAGCCGGCAACGTCCTCGAAGTTGATCTCTTCCAGTTCCTTCATGCGCTGAACGCGCTTGGAAACGGTCTGGAAGTTGGTCAGCATACCGCCGAGCCAACGCTGGTTGACGTATGGCTGGCCAACGCGGTTAGCCTGCTCGGCAATGGCTTCCTGAGCCTGCTTCTTGGTACCGACGAACAGTACGGTGCCGCCGTGGGCAACGGTCTGCTTCACGAACTCGTAAGCGCGGTCGATGAACGACAGCGACTGCTGCAGGTCGATGATGTAGATGCCGTTGCGCTCGGTGAAGATGAAGCGCTTCATCTTTGGGTTCCAGCGACGGGTCTGGTGGCCGAAGTGGACGCCGCTGTCAAGCAGCTCTCGCATGGTTACGACTGGCATGTCGCAACTCCTTTCAGCAGTGGCGGACCGGGCGCGCGTGCGCCCGCGGTAACTGCTCTTGGTTGTTCGGGTTGATGCAGATAGCCATTGTGGATATCCGCCCTAGCATGAGTACCGATTGATGCTTGGCATCTCGACTTCGGTCCACCGATTCTCTCGGACCACTGGAACCTCAGGCCACAGCCGATTTAGCTGTGAATACTCATACGCGAAGTCAATCTCCTGCCCGATGCACCCAATTTTGGACACACCTGTGACAGGACACTGCTGCTTCAAGTGTACTACAGAGAACCCCTTGCCCCGCACCGCGGTTTCGGTGATGTACAGCCCATTGCCTTGCCCACAATTCGTTCCCCCGGTTGCCCATGATCCATGTTCCGGGGACACCTTGGAAAGATGAAAATCAAGTATCTCATCGCAGGATTGCAGGTTCTGCTGCTGGCCTTCAGCTTTCCTCCGGCCGCGCCCACGGACGCCGAGCCGCAGCAAGTCCAGATACCTGCCGCACTTGCCGCCACCAATGGCTGGCGCTGGCCGCTGGCTGGCGAACCGGCAATTCTGGCGCCCTTCGACAAACCGGAGAAAAATTGGCTTCCCGGGCACCGAGGCGTGGACTTGGCAGCCAGCGCTGGTGATGCCGTTTTCGCACCGCAGCGCGGCAGGGTCTCGTTTGCTTCAGTGATCGTGGATCGGCCTGTGCTGGTTATCGATCACGGCTCCGGGTTCAAGACCAGCATCGAACCGGTTTCCGCTGAAGTCTCGGTGGGCGACTGGGTGGAGGCCGGCACCAAGGTGGGCCAGGCAGCAACCGGGGCGCATTGCTCTGGCCGTTGCATCCACTGGGGTGTGCACCTCGATGGAGAATATATCGACCCGGTATTGCTGATCCGCGACATGCGTCCATCGATTCTCTTGCCGTTGAACGAATGATGCGGCATCTCCCGAGGGCGGCACGAACCGGATCACCATCCGGCTCCAATGCACTTCTTCACACACCCGTGCATCCAGCGGGATCAGGCTGTGCACTGGAGCGGAACCGGGAACAAGAAAATCGTCCAGCAACTCATTTTTCAATAGCTGCTGGACGATCTGCCTTGGTAGGGAGTGACGGACTTGAACCGACGACCAAGGGATTATGAGTCCCCTGCTCTAACCAACTGAGCTAACTCCCCACATGGGTTCATCGCCGAAGCGGTGCAACCACACTCGAAATATTCTAGGGCATCACTAGCCGAAACACCGATTTGGCGCACCCAATGATGACATTCCGGCTAGTGGGTGGTCACTTCTTGGCCCCGGTAGAGGGCTTCGAAGGAGTTCATCGTCTTTTCCTGCGCGTGGTTCTTCACCTTTTCGTGCCCAGCTTCACCCATCTTGGCGCGGCGCTGCTCGTCCAAGGCCAGAACCTGGTCCAGCTTGTTGGCCAGATCCTGCCGATCACCCGGCGTGAACATATAGCCATTGACGCCTTCATCCACCAGATGCGGCAGCGCCATCGCGTTGGCCAGGACCACTGGCTTGGACGCCGAAAGCGCCTCAAGGGTCACCAATGACTGTAGCTCGGCGGTGCCTGGCTGGCAGAATACGTCGCAACGCAGGTAGGCCTGGCGCAATTGCTCGTCACTGACGTGCCCCAGGAAACGGACGCGGTCTCGGATCTGCAAATCATCTGCGATCTTCTCCAGATGAGCGCGCTGCTCTCCGCCTCCGACGATCTCGATGATGGCGTCAGGCACCTTGCTCATCAGAGGCAAAGCCTCGATCAGTTCGTTGATGTTCTTCTCCACCGCGAGGCGGCCCACGAACAAGATCGTAGGGAACTCATTGCGGATGATTTCTTCCCCGTCCGCCAGCTCGTAGTTGCCGATCTCAATGCCATTGGACAGCGGGAGCACGTGATTCAGTTTGGCCCGTTCGCGCATGGCCTTGGCGGCCAGCGGAGTGGGGGTCGTGACGGTATCCGCACGGCCAAAGATCTTCCCCATGTCTTTCCACGAATTGTGCGCGACAATTCGCTTGAACCATTGCGGGAACGGCAGGAATGGGTCCAGGTTTTCCGGCATGAAGTGGTTCGTCGCGATGGAGCGAACGTTGTTCTTCCGCGCCCATGCGATGGTGCGCTGGCCAATCATGTAGTGGCTCTGGGCGTGGACCACGTCGGGCTTGATATCCGAGAGCAGCTTGCTGATCTGCTTATTGACTTCCCACGGGAACACGATGCGGAAGTATTCATGGGTCGGTACCGAGTGCGATTCCAAGCGATGGACAATAGCCTCATCGCGGATTTCCGTATAGGTCTTTCCCTTGTCGCCACGGGCTGCCAACACGTGCACCCGGTGGCCTCGCGCATGCATCGCCGTAGCCAACCGGTAGCAAAACATCGCTGCTCCGTTAACGTCTGGCGGATAAGTGTCAGCAGCAATGACGATGGTCAGCGGTTTTTCCTTGGCCACGGGCATCCTTCGGCGTTCACACGCGTTGTAGTTTTTGATAGAGAAATTTGCAGCTTCAGTCTATTTGGAATCAGGCATGGATTTTTCGCCTTCGGTCTTGTTCCGGCGTTCGATCACGTCGGGGTGGTGCCTGGACAGCGCGGTCACGCCCACGATAGCCAAACCGGCAGCCACCAGCATCAGCACGGTGACCAGTACTGGGACATCGGGACGCAGCTCTCCGAGGATGCTGATTCCTATGGCAATGCCAATGATCGGATCGATCACGGTCAACCCTGCGATGACGAGGTCTGGAGGCCCTTTTGAGTAGGCCTTTTGCACAAAGTACGAGCCGAGCAACCCGGCGACTGCCACCGATAGTCCAGCCAGCCACGGCAGTTGGAAAAAGCTGCTGTCGCCGATATTCAATACGGCGATGGCAATGGTTCGCACCAGCACGGCAACGAATCCGAAAAGCACACCGGCGCCGAGGATGAAGAAGAACGCGCCAAGCTTCTTGTGGAAGAAGATGGTGGCCAATCCCACGATGGCGACGACTACCGCCAGGATCATTTCAATCAGGTGGGCTTCGGTTTCAGTCACTTCCTGGTTGCCGCTGGTGGCCGTGACTGCCAGCAGCACGAACCCAACCGAACCAACCATGCAGCTGATGATCGCCAGCACGGTGGGACGGTTCATCGTCAGGTCGGTTTCCTTGGCATTGACCATAGCGGTGATCACCAGTGCAATGGCGCCGATCGGCTGTACCACTGTCAGCGGTGCGCTGGCCAGGGCGAAGACGTTCAAGGCCATGCCCAGGGCCATGAGGCCCAAACCGCTCATCCAGCGTTTATTGCTGGCCAGCTTGCCGACATTCTTAAGCGTCAGATCCAGCCCGCCGACTGCGTTGCGTACTGCCTGCGATTGGAAGTGCGCGCCAAAGGCAAGGCAAAAGGCACTGCATAGTGCCGCTGCGATAGCGATCCAAACCATGTCAGTGCCTTTCTAGCCTAAGTTTTCAAATGACGGGGCAGGTGCACGCGTACTAGGCCGATGCACGGCCCCGTCGGCGAAAGACCTAGGAGCGCTTGAACAATGCCCGGATAACAGCGACCAGTGCCAGCCCGGAACCTGCCATCACGATATATGGACGTGCCTGTTCAGCGCGGTGCGAGCCGGCTCTGTCAGCCTCCGATTGGTCTTCGGAAGACGAAGACGAGGAAGGGCGGACAAATCCCTTGGCCTTGGCCGCTGCCCCGGCAAACTTTTCTCCAGCACCGTGGGTGAAGGAACGCACCTTGTCGATCTTGGCCAGCGGAGCCTGCACGCTTTCGCCCAGGTTGTCACGCAGTGCCTGGATCTGGCGGCGGCGACGCTTGGTGCGAAGGACCAGCTCATCGGCGCTCGGTGCCGGCGGCTTCGGTTCCTTCTTCTTGTCTGCGGACTCATCATCCTCAGCCGACTTCTTCTTCAGCGGCTCGTCAAGAGTGCTGACATCGAAGGCGCTGCCATCCTTGAGCACGCCAAAATCGTGGCGGAGTCCGCGAATAGCTGCTTCCGGCTTCAGCGGCAGTGCCTTCTTGACCTTTGAATATCCGACCAATCCCAAGATGGCGGCAATCAGCAAGAAGAAACCTGCAACTATCAATGCGGCGGCCCAACCTGGCAGCCAAAGAGCCAACACGTTGACCAGGGTTACTACTACGGCAATGACGAAGAGCAGCACTACGAGCAGTGCGGCGCCTGCAAGCGCCGCGGCCATGCCAATGCTGATTCCCTTGCCCTTGAGCACGGTGGTCGCAAGCTTGATCTCGTCCGAGAGCTGTTGTGGAACAAGCTCCTTGAGTCCATCAACCTGCGCCTTAGCACTCTTGACACTCGACTTAAGGCTTTCGTCAGCTTGCGTCGATTCAGCTTCAGACATGGTTTCTCCATATTCTCGATCGCTCAGCAACCGGTACAACAAACGCTAACACCCCGGTTGCCGCATACGACTCAGTCTTCAGGCGTAAAACCCACTGCTTTATCTCATGCTGTGGGTGTAACTGGTAACGATTCGAAAGTCTATCGTCTAATCACCTGTGGTTATAGGAGATTCAGGCGTTGCCGGGTTTTCACTTCAATTTTGCGCACCGGCACCACTGTTTTCGGGTAAAGCAAAACCTCCCAGTTGCTGGTGCAACTGGGAGGTTTTCTTGGCTCCTCCAACTGGACTTGAACCAGTAACCCTTCGATTAACAGTCGAATGCTCTGCCAATTGAGCTATGGAGGAATGCAACGAGTAATACTTTAGCACTGGCCAAGTCCGGTTTTCAAATCGGCAGCTCCTCATGCGGAGCACACGTTCCCTTCCCCGATTTTCCGCCATTATTCGCGTGCGACAAGGTGCTCAACCGCCACTGCGAAGCAAATTACTTTCTGTGATCTGCCGCATACCTGGCCAACTCCAGCAGCTGCTGCGCCGACTGCTCCCATGAGTAGTGGGCGGCTCGTTCCACAGCCCGTTGCGAATATTCTTTCCAGGCTCCGGGCTCATCCAGGGTGCGTACTTGGTCCGCGAACCCCTGCGCATCATCTGCCGACGCATACAGCGCGGCGTCTTCTGCGACTTCCCGGAAGATCGGCATGTCGGTGGCAATCACCGGAGTTCCCATGCTCATGGCTTCAACCAGTGGCAGGCCGTAGCCTTCTTCGCGCGAAAGGGTGACCAAAGCCGTGCACTCGCTGAGCAACCGTTCGTATTCCTCATCGCTGACTCCCCGGTGGAATACCACAGTGGCGCCTGAAGGAATGAGCTTGGTTAATTCGGCATGACGCTGTTCGCTGATCCCGCTGAGCAGATGCAGCTCATAGTCGGGCAGATGCGCCATACCTCGGATGAGCGTCTCGGCATTCTTGTATTCCATGAAAGAGCCCATATAGATCAGGGTCTTCCTTGGCCGCTTCGCCTGGTCCCGGCGTGCAAAGTTTCCCGTCGGTGCGTTGGACACCAAGCCAATATGCTTCTTGGTCAATCGATGCTTGCGCATCAGCTTGGCGGTGGTGTTGGAGACGGTAGCTACCGCGTCGGCACGATTCAGCAGCATTCTTTGCGGCCAGTAGACCTGGTGGAACAGGAACCACCCGGCACGGATCGGCAGGGGCAGGAATTTCGGCGCGTGCGGATGCGAGTAGTAGATCAAATCATGCAGGGTCAGGATCACGGGATATTTTCGCCCCACGGTCCCCATGGTTTGCATGGGCGAAAACACGACATCAGGGTTGAGCTTATTGACCTGCAAGGCCACGAACGGTTCGAACACACTGGTGGGTCCGGAAATCTTCAAATACGGGACATCTGGAAGCATACCCAGTTGCCTGGTGTCGTTGACCAGCATCGTGACGTCGGTAACTTTGCTGGCGGCTTCGATCAACCCAGCGGTGTACCGGCTGATGCCGTCGTGGTGGGTGATGCGGGTGTATCGAGCGTCGATAACGAGTTTCACGTGCGCAGTTGCCTTTAGTTCGTGGTGCTTACGCTGTCCAGCCTAACGGGTTGCCGGGTCGCGCATCGCCAGATAGCTGATAACCGAGAGGGCCGCGGCAACAACCCAGCCAAGCAGTCCGGCGGCAATTCCCCATGCGCTGGCCACTGCGCCGCCAGCCAAACCGCCGACGGGAACCACTCCAAAGGTGAATAGCCGTCGTGCACTGAGGACTCGTCCCAGCAGGTGCTCGGGAACGATCTGCACGACCCATGAGGAGGCAGCAATGTTGAAGAGCAGCACGATGATTCCCCAGCCCAACGAGAACGTGCCCAGCAGCACCATGGACCACAGTTCTGGTGCGTAGGCTGCGGCCAGTACGCAGCCAGTCAATGCCGCCTGCAGTGAACCGGTGCAGACCAATAGCGTTGCCGGCGGAAACTTCCCAGCCAGCTTTCCTGCGACTGCTGCGCCGATCAGCCCGCCGATGCCGCCAATCGAGACGAAGATGCCGTACCCGAATTCGCCAAAGCCGAGCTCGTTGATGATGAAGATCGCCTCCACCGACGAGCCGATGGCCAACCCCAAGTTGGAGAACATCACGGCAACCGTGATCGCTAAGAGCAGCCGATGCCGGAGAAGATATCTGAGGCCGGCGAGCATGCCGCTCTGTTCGGCCGACGGCTTGAGCGTGCCACCAGGGCCTTGCGATGGGTGATGGGAATGCACACGCAGCGCCATCAGCAAGGCCAGCAGGCCCAGTGCCGCCGAGATGCCCAGCAGCGGCGGCGCTCCCCACAGCGCGAAGCCGGTTCCCGCAAGCCCCGGGACAACCACTGTCATGGATTGGTCCGCCGCGCTCAGCGAGGCGATCAGCTTGCTAATGCCCGCTGATCGGTTCTCGGGATCATCTTCGATGAGTTGCGGGACGGCAGTGGTTTGCGACGTTTCGGAAAAGACGTTGCAGATGCCAAGCAATGCGCACAGCAGCATTCCCATCGGGATCGATAGCGCGTCTGCGGATGACAGCACCGCCAAGCACCCCAGCAGGAACAGCTTGGCCCCGAGACCGATGCGCAGCACACGGAACGCGGAATACTTGTCGACCATATGGCCCGCGGGAATGCTTGCGAGCACGAAGGCCAGGGAACCAAGCGCATTGAGCATGCCCATTTGCATGGCGGTTGCCCCGAGGGCGCCAACGAACAACAGGTCAATCGTGATATCCGATAGCGAGCGTCCTGCCGCGTCAGTGGCATTCGCCCCGAGGAGCAGACGTTGGGATCGCTCGGCTTTCCGTGGGCTTACCGTAGTCACCTGCCCTCCCTTGCTCCAACTGTTTGATCATACATGCTCGCGATGAAAACACAATCAAACGATTAGCGATACTTCTTGAACGCTACAAGTCGAGTCGATTACTCCGCTTCGCTATTGAAAGAGCTAATTATTGAAACATCAACATGCAGGTCGGAGGGCAACTTACCACAACTACGTGCCACTGATGCGAAAATTGAGAAATTTTTCCCTGGGAGAATCCATCGAATTACTCGGCTTGCATTAACTAATTGAAGTGTGTTGTTAATAGATTCTTGTTAGGTGAGCCTGACCAACTATTGATTGTCTCTATTTGAGGAGCATGCTCTTGGGTGCCTCACTGCCTACCCTGCAAATACCTGATCTGCCGCTGCCGATCTACGACGATGCGCTGCTCTGCGCAAACACCGTCCACGTCTACGAAAACGAATCACGTGATGCCATCTCACGTGTGGCCAACCGATTGGCATCGGTCAACGCGCCGACAACCGGACCGACCCCGCAGCAGCTGAAAGCACGCATCGACCTGGTCGATCTGCATCGCCCCTTGGGTTCGACCCAGGACTCGTTCACCGAGTTGAACGAGTTGTACTTCAACGACGCGGTCTACTTCCACGACCCGAAGTATGCTGCGCACTTGAACTGCCCCGTCGTGATCCCTGCAGTCGCCGCCGAAAACTTCGTCACGAGCATCAACACCTCGATGGACACTTTCGACCAGAGCGCCGGAGCCACACTGATCGAACGCAAGCTCATCGAATTCACCGCCGAACTGATCGGCTTCGACGCCGGGCAGGCCGATGGAATCTTCACCTCTGGCGGAACGCAATCCAACCTCCAGGCCATGCTCATCGCGCGGAACACCGCGACCGCGAAGCTGCGTGGAACTTTGCCTGAACGGCTGGCCAACCTGCGGATCTACTGCTCGGAGGACGCGCACTTCTCGATTCGCAACGCCGCGATGCTCCTGGGCCTGGGCTACGACGCAGCCGTGGCCATCCCCACCGACGCCCAGCACCGCATGGACGTACAGGCCTTGCGCGCGCAACTTGATGCAGACCGTGCCGCCGGGCTGGTGCCCATGGCCATCTCCGCCACCAGCGGGAATACCGACTTCGGTGCCATCGATCCGCTGCCCCAGCTGCGCGCCATCGCCACGGAAGTCGGTGCATGGTTCCACGTCGACGCCGCATACGGTTGCGGTCTGCTCGTCTCCAGTTCCCACCGCCACCGGTTGGACGGAATTGAACAAGCCGACTCGGTCACCGTCGATTACCACAAGTCCTTCTTCCAGCCCATCGGTTCCAGCGCCTTGGTGGTCCGCTCTGCGGATTCCATGGAATCCATCGCACACTATGCCGAGTATCTGAACCCGCGCGCGGAGGCGGACTCCACCCCTAACCAGGTGGCGAAGTCGCTGCAGACCACGCGGCGCTTCGATGCGCTCAAGCTGTGGGTCACCTTGCGCTCCTTGGGTGCTCAACGCCTGGGCGACATGTTCGACCAGGTCATTGCGTTGGCCGAGGACGCGCAGCAGGAAGTGGCCATGCGCGCCCAGTTGCATATGGCAGCCGATGTGCAGCTGAGCACGCTAGTCTTCTCCTTTGAAGATCCGCAGCACCCCTTGGACCTGGCCGAGCACAATGCCCTGGCCAACGAGATCCGCCAGCGCCTCTACGCCAGCGGCGAAGCAATGATCGCCGCCACCACGGTCAAGGGCAAGCGCCTGTTGAAACTCACGCTGCTCAATCCGAATACGACCTTGACCGATATCAGCGAGATCCTCGACGCCATCTGCCGCATCGGTTCGGGCATCCTGGCCGAACGCACTCTTGGAGAGAAGAAATGATTCAACCTGCCGAACATTTTGATGTCATCGCCATTGGGGCTGGCCCATTCAACCTGGGCTTTGCCGCTTTGACCGATGGCCTGGCCGATCTGGATGTCGCCGTGCTGGAAGCCGGAGAGGAATTTATCTGGCACCCCGGCATGATGCTTCCCGGAACCCACCTCCAGGTTCCTTTCATGGCGGACCTGGTGACCATGGCGGATCCGACCAGCAAGCACTCATTCTTGAACTACCTCAAGGAAAAACATCGACTCTACCCGTTCTATATCCGCGAAGACTTCTACGCCTTGCGCGAGGAGTACTCCAACTATCTGGCATGGGCGGCGGAAAATATCCGCAGCGTTCGTTTCGGGCACCGGGTGCTCGAAGCCGACTACCGCGATGGGACCTACCAGCTGTCGGTGCTCACCGCCGCGGGACTGACCCGCTTCACCGCAGACAAATTGGTGCTCGGCACCGGAACCCAGCCTTATCTGCCGCCTGTCATCACACCGGAAGCGCAAGCCAGCGGCAAGGTGCTGCACTCCAGCGACTACGCGTTCCACCGCGAACGTATCCTTTCGCCCCGGGCACCAGGTTCATCTCCGCAGGTAACAGCTGTGCTGGGCAGCGGCCAGAGTGCCGCAGAAGTCTTCCTGGATCTGCTGCGCAGCTTGCCAGCCGAGGACCATCTGGTGTGGGCAACCCGTTCGGAACGCTATTTCCCGCTGGAATACACCAAGCTCACCTTGGAAATGACGTCTCCGGAGTACATCGACCACTTCCACTCCCTGCCCATGGACCAGCGGGATGTGCTTTCAGCTGAGCAAAAGGGGCTCTACAAGGGCATCAATGCGGATCTGATCAACGAAATCCATGAAGAGCTCTACCAGCGAAGCGTCAATGGAGCCCCGAATGTGCACCTGCGCACCGGTTGCGCTGCCACGAGCATCGACGCCGACCCGGATTACCTGGCGGTCCGCCTGCACCATGAACGCACCGGAGAAGACTTGGAGTTCCTTGCCGACAACCTGGTCATGGCAACCGGCTACCGTGCCAGCGCGCCGGACTTCCTGGAAGGCATCAGCCAGCGCATCGACTACCTCCCCGACGGCCGATTCAATGTCGACCGCGAGTATTCCATCGGGCTGGATCAGGACATCTTCGTGCAGAACGCCGAATTGCACACCCACGGCTTCACCGCCCCGGACCTCGGCATGGGCGCCTACCGCAATTCGGTCATCATCAACCGCCTGGCTGGACGCGAGGTCTACCCGGTAGAGCAACGGATCGCCTTCCAGCGATTCGGCGCCGCTGAACTCAGCGGCCTGCCCACTTCCTCCAATGCCAGTGCACGATCCTAAGGATTTACCGATGACCAGCTACACCTTCCGCCCCGTTTCACTGCCCGACGATTCGGCGCTGCTTCATTCGTGGATTGCCACCGAACACGCATCGTTCTGGGGCATGCCCAATGCGACCGAAAAGGAGATCGAAGCGGAATACCGCACCTTGCTCTCTACCCCCGGATACGAAGTGCTCCTCGGTATCGACGCTTCGGGAGACGAGAAATTCCTGGTCGAGCTCTACGACCCAGCCGCATCCCCACTGGCCGACGCGTACAACTATGTACGTGGCGATCGCGGATTGCATTTCCTGGCGCCGGAGGCAGCGACCCCCCAGCCCGGGTTCACGCTGGAGGCGCTGGCCGCAGCCATGGTCCAGGCGTTCGCCCTGCCTGGAACTGAACGAATCATCGTGGAGCCAGATGTGCGCAACAAAGCCATCCATGCGCTGAATGCCCGCGTCGGCTTCCGACCGGTACGGCCAGTGGAGCTTCCCGAGGCAGACGGCTCGATCAAGCAGGCTCTGCTGTCCATTTGCACCCGCCAGGATTTCGAGAACGCAACCGGCCGCCGCTTGGAATCCTCGTTCCTCTCCCCCGTGCGTTGGGATATCGCCAATCGCCATGTTCTGGCCAAGGCCTTGGGCGAATTTTCGCATGAGCGCCTGCTGGAACCTGCCGAGCATGGCGACAGCCGATATTCAGTCCAGAAGGACGCGCACCGCTACAGCTTCAGCGCCCAGCGCTACCAGCTGAACCACTGGATGGTTTCACCGAAGTCTGTGGAACACCACGTTTTCGTTGACGGCAGTTGGCAGCCGGCAGACGCGGATGCCATCGAATTCATCACGCTCTTCGCCGAGGAACTCACGCTCTCCCCAGCGCAGCTTCCCACCTATCTGGAGGAGCTCTCCTCCACGTTGAGCAGCCACTGCTACAAACAGGTCCATGCAACCCATGATTCAGCGCAGCTGGCCGAATTCAATGGCAGCGCCGCACAATCATTCCAGCTCATCGAATCCTCGATGACCGAGGGGCATCCGTGCTTCGTTGCCAACAATGGACGCATGGGCATCGGACGCACCGACTACCTGAAGTACGCCCCCGAAACCGGGGCCGCACTGCACCTTGGCTGGGCGGCGGCCCACAAGTCCCGGGCGCAATTCGATGCCATCGATTCGCTGGACTACGAAGGCCTGCTGGCTAGCGAACTGTATCCCGCCGAACGCCAACGACTGGATGCCGTTTTGGAGGCCGCACTGTTCGGCACGGGCTTGGCAGCCGAAGACTACCTGTTCATTCCGGTACATCCTTGGCAGTGGGAGAACCGCCTGTCGATCACGTTCGCCAACGACATTGCCCGCAAGCAATTGATCTGGCTGGGCAGCGGCGCCGACGAATACCAGGCCCAGCAGTCGATCCGCACCTTCTTCAACCTGTCCAACCCACGCCGCCACTACGTCAAGACGGCAATGTCGATCTTGAACATGGGCTTCATGCGCGGCCTGAGTGCCGAGTACATGAAGGTGACTCCGGCCATCAACCAGTGGCTGGGCGAGCTGTTTGCAAAGGATCCGGTGCTCTCGACCCAGCCGGTCGCCCTGCTGCGTGAAATCGCGGCCGTAGGCTACCGCAACCCGCAGTTCGAAGCGGCCACGGCCAAGAGCGATCCGCAGCGCAAGATGCTTGCCGCGCTGTGGCGCGAGTCCCCGATCAGCTTGCTCGGCCCGGATGAGAAGTTGGCCACGATGGCCAGCTTGCTGCACGTCGATGCATCCGGCCGATCCTTTGCCGGCGCCCTCGTCCGCCGCAGCGGACTGGCTCCGGCCGAGTGGCTGAGCCGCTATCTGGATGCCTACCTGATTCCGCTGGTGCATTGCCTGGCAGCCTATGATCTGGTGTTCATGCCGCATGGCGAGAACGTGATCATGGTGCTGGAAAACGGTGTCGTGAAGAAGGTGCTGCTCAAGGATTTGGGCGAAGAGATTGCGGTGCTGTCGGATCGGGTGGAACTGCCGGAGGAGATCCGCCGGGTGCGTACCGGAGGAGACCCGGTCTTGTCGGTCTTCACGGATGTCTTCGATTCGTTCTTCCGCTTCCTCGCCCCGCTGCTGGATGCCGAAGGCCTGCTGTCGGAAGCTGAATTCTGGAAGACCGTGGTGGATCGGCTGCTTGATTACCGTGGGCAGCACCCGCAATTCGCTGACCGCTTCGACGAGCTGGGGCTCTTTGCACAGAGTTTCCCGCTCTCTTGCCTGAACCGCTTGCAGTTGCGCAACAACCAGCAGATGCTCGATCTGGCCGACCAGTCCGGCGGCCTGCTCTATGCCGGGGATCTGGAGAACCCGTTGGCCACCGTGGCCGCCCCGGTGTCCTGACCTTTACTTTCCCCAGTGCCGTCGTGCCCAGATCGGGTGCGGCGGCACTGCAGTTCAATGGCCTAGTCAACGCCGCAATCCACAGTATTGGAGGCAGTGCGGCGGCTATTGGTGAAATTTCCTTGGGAAAATTACTTGACGTTTCAATCAAATGCTCCTAGTATTTAGTTAAAGCTTCAACAAACAATTCCAAGTAGTCATCATGGTCAACGTCAGCATCATCGGCAAGGGCAACATGGGCCAGGCCATCTCGTCAGTCTTCAGCAAGGCAGGGGCCACCATCCAGCTGCTCGGCTCGGCGATTCGGCCACCGCCGCCTCCGGCGACATCATTGTTCTTGCCGTCCCATACCCGGCCATCGAAGCCATCATCGCCGAGCGCGGCGAACAGCTGGAGGGCAAGATCATCGTGGACATCACCAACCCGCTGAACTTCGAGACCTTCGATTCCCTGACTGTCCCGGCAGACAGCTCGGCCACCGCAGAAATCAGCAAGGCCCTGCCTTCATCCCGAGTCGTTAAGGCCTTCAACACCAACTTCGCCTCCACCATCGCTGAAGGCAAGATCGGAACCACCCCGACCACCGTGCTGATTGCCGGTGATGACGAGGATGCCAAGTCCCAGCTGGCCGATTTGGTCACGGCCGGCGGCCTGCGCGCCATCGACGCTGGCGCCAGCAAGCGCGCCCGCGAGCTGGAAGGCATCGGCTTCATGCAGATCTCCCTGGCAGCCGGCGAGAAGATCGCTTGGACCGGAGGCTTCGGAGTCAACTAATCCCGCCAACCCCTCATGCGCACCATGCCCCGGCGGCGGACAATGTCCACCGCCGGGGCATTGCCGTGCATCAAGCTGCCCGCACTCCCCACCGCTGGCTGCCAGTTGCCTATGTCGGCGCTTGCGCTGCGATCCTGCGGTCGAGTTCTTCAACCCCTGAGCCCTCAAGCCGCGGGAGCACCTGTTTCCTGCCGGCCATGGCGAGGAGAAGATCGAGCAATACGCCACGCACCTCGGGTCCCGCCCCGCTGCTGAAATCATCATCGGCTGCCGATATCCGCAACCCCTTGACCAGGGTGCTGCTGTTGACCGCGAAATCCCTGGAGGCGAAGAATTCTGCCACAACGCGCAGCGCCTGGGGATCCGGGAACAGCGGCGCATCCAGCGCCTTGGCGATGTCTTGCCCATGCACCACCACTTCGCCCAGCAAACCGGTCACCAAGTTCAGCGGGGCAATGCGTTTGGCCGCGGAACGATTGAAGTTCTCCAGTGTTTGCCAAGTGCCGATCCCAAGCTGCTTGCGCAACAGCCGTTCATTGTGCCGGCCGGTATTGAATCCGGAGCGGGCCATGCTCGCCAGCCAGTGGACGGTGGTAGTGGATCCGGCCGCCGCCAGATGCGCTGCAACGTCATGCACCTGCCAGTTCTCGCACAGCGACGGGGCAGTCCACTGCTCGGGCGCCAAGTCGCCCAGCATTTCTGCCAGCTTTGCACGCTCGGCATCAACCAGCCCCCAGTGCCATTTCGCATCTTTCATGGGGGCCCTTCCCATCGGGTCCAGTTCCGGATCAGCTTCAAGGAGCATACCGGATTGGTGCCTCGTTATCTTGCCACTGGTCATCCCCCCCCACTTCTCCGGAGTTCCAAAAAATCCCTGAAATCCTCCGGTACCAAGTGTTGCTAAATACCACTACCTAGTTCTACTATCTAGTTGTACTCAATGATGCTAAGTAGAGAGGGGTGCAGCATGGCCTCGCAGATGACTGAGATGCTCAAAGGCACCTTGGAGGGGATCGTCTTGGCGATCCTGGCCGAACGCCCGGCCTACGGATACGAGATCACCACGGAACTGCGCGAACGCGGCTTCACCGATCTGGCCGAGGGGACCATCTACGCACTGCTGGTGCGCATCGAGCAAAAGGGCCTGGTTTCGGCGGAGAAAGTCCCCTCCGAAAAAGGACCTCCACGCAAGGTCTTCACCCTCAACCCCCGAGGCAGGCAGCAGCTCGACGATTTTTGGAGCACCTGGAACCTGCTCGTTTCCCGCATCGACAGCCTTCCCCACCCAACAACTCCGAAGAAAGGGCACTGATCATGGTCGCCAAATGGATTGAAACCTTCACTGGATCGCTGGAACAGAAAAAGCAGTACAAGCAGAGCCTGGCGCGCCTCAAGGAGCTGCCGCAGCCCTATGCGAAGGCCGCTGCGGGATTGCAGCGCTACCTGATGAACCAGAGCGGAATTACCGACGCCGAGACGATGATCTCGATGTACTCGGATTTGGCAGACCTCTTCGAAGGGGCGGCCGCCAACGGCACCTCGCTGCGCGAACTGCTGGGCGAAGATCCGGCGGAGTTCGCCGACGACTTCGCCCAGGCCTACGGCGGCAAGCGCTGGACCGACAAGGAGCGCGCCCGTCTGGCACAGGCCATTTCCGAAGCGGAAAACGAGACGAAGGAGCAATGACATGAACACCGCGCTGGCCCCCGAACCGGCCATCGAGGTCATCGGCTTGGCCAAGTCGTTCAAGAACCTGCCGGTGCTGCGCTCACTGGACTTCGCCGTGCAGCCTGGCAGCATCTTCGCCTTGCTCGGCTCCAATGGCGCCGGCAAGACGACACTCGTGCGGATCCTGGACACCCTGCTGCCCGCCGATGCGGGCACTGCCCGGATCTGCGAAACGGCAACCTGCGAGAATCCCGCCCAGGTCCGCAGGTCCCTGGGCCTGACCGGCCAGTTCGCCGCCGTGGATGAGGTCTTGACCGGACGCGAGAACCTGCTGCTGGTCGCCCGGCTGCTGCGGCTGCCCGATCCGCCAGCGATCGCCAGCGGACTGCTGGAGCGATTCAGTCTCTCGGACGCGGCCGACCGCCCCCGGCACCTACTCCGGCGGGATGCGCCGGCGCCTGGATATCGCCATGGGTCTGGCCGGCGACCCGCCAGTGCTCCTGCTCGACGAGCCGACCACGGGACTGGATCCCCAATCGCGCCGCGAGGCCTGGCAGCTGATCCGCGGCTTGGCCGAGTCCGGAACCGCAATCCTGCTCACCACGCAGTATTTGGATGAAGCGGAACACCTGGCCGATCACATCGCCATCCTCCACGAGGGCACCATCATCCAGCAGGGCACGCTGGCCGAGCTGCAGGCCCTGCTGCCGCCGGCCATCACCGAGCCGGTCACCAAGCGGCCGAGCCTCGAGGAGATCTTCCTGGAACTGGTCGGCAGCAACCAGCGAACCGATGGGAGCCAGCCATGAGCATCGCAGCACTGCGTGAAACCCGGATCCTCACGGGCCGCTCGATGCGCCACGTGATGCGCAGCCCCGACACGATCATCACCACCGCAATCACTCCGGTAGCCATGATGCTGTTGTTCACCTATGTCTTCGGCGGTGCCCTCGGCACCGGCGCCCCCGGTCCGTACATCAACTACTTGCTGCCGGGCATCCTGGTCATCACCATCGCCTCCGGGGTCGCGTACACCTCCTACCGGCTGTTCCTGGATCTGCGAGACGGCCTGGTCCAGCGTCTGCGCGCCATGCCGATCTCCCGTTCCAGCGTGCTCTGGAGCCATGTGGCCACGTCACTGGCGGCCAACTTCCTCTCCCTGGCGCTGGTGCTGGGGGTGGCCGTTACCATGGGCTTCCGCTCCTCGACCCCCGTTGCCTCGTGGTTCGCGGTGTTCGGGCTGCTGTGCCTGGTGACCCTGTGCCTGACCTGGATCGCCGTGCTGGCCGGATTGGGCGCGAAATCGGTGGATGGTGCCAGCGCCTTCAGCTACCCGCTGATCTTCCTGCCCTTCATTTCCTCGGCGTTCGTTCCCACCGCGGCCATGCCCGGCCCGGTGGCCGGGTTCGCGCAGCACCAGCCGATCACGGCGATAGCCGATTCCCTGCGCGCCTTGCTATCGCAGGACCCCGTGGGCTCCGAGCTGTGGGCAGCACTGGCGTGGCTGGCGGGCATCACGCTCCTGGCTTGGGCGCTGGCCGCGCGGATCTACCGGGGCAAGACCACCAGCTGAGCAGCAGATGCCGCGTGCGGAGGAGTGCAAACCCCTAACTTGAACATTGTTCAAGTTAGGGGTTTTTCATGCTACATTAAGGCCAGCAATTGAACACCGTTCAGGACTGGCTGATTCTTGGCAGGCAGTCGCCCAACCACGCTAAGGACCCCATGAGCATCTCCACGCATCAGATCGGCACCGCAGATTTCACTGAGCTGGCCATCCGCATCGCCGACGGCCACCAGCTCACCGAGGCAGAAGCCCTCGGCCTGCTGGCAACGCCGGACGCCGACACGACACGGCTGGTCAACGCGGCCGGACTGCTTCGGCGCAAGCATTTCGGCAACACGGTGAAAGTCAACTACCTGGTCAATCTGAAGTCCGGCCTGTGCCCCGAGGACTGCACGTATTGCTCGCAGCGTTTGGGCTCCAAAGCTGAAATCCTGAAGTACACCTGGCTCAAACCGGAAGAAGCGGTGCACCAGGCCGGCCTGGGCATCGCCGGCGGCGCCTCGCGGGTCTGCATGGTGGCCTCCGGAAAGGGGCCCACGGACCGCGATGTCGACCGGGTGGCTACGATGATCGGCGCGCTGAAGGAAGACCATCCCGAGGTGGAGGTCTGCGCCTGCCTGGGCATCCTGAAGCAGGGGCAGGCCCAGCGGCTCAAGGAGGCCGGTGCGGATGCCTACAACCACAATCTGAATACTGCCGAATCCCTCTACCCGGAAATCTGCAGCACGCACAGCTTTGACGAGCGTGTCTCCACCGTCCAGCAGTCCCAGGCCGCCGGCCTCTCCCCCTGCTCGGGGCTCATCGTCGGTCTGGGCGAAACCCCAGAGCAACTCGTCGAGGCGATCTTCGCACTGCGCGCGCTGGATGCCGATTCCATTCCGGTGAACTTCCTGATGCCATTCGATGGCACCCCGCTGGAAGGGACCTGGAACCTGACACCGCTGGCCTGCCTGCGGATCTTGGCCGTGGTGCGCATGGCCTGCCCGGACAAGGAATTGCGGATGGCCGGCGGTCGCGAGATGCACCTGCGCTCCTTGCAGGCCACCGCGCTGGAAGTGGCCAATTCGCTGTTCCTCGGCGACTACCTGACCAGCGAAGGCCAGGATGCGAAAGCCGACCTGGCAATGATTGCCGACGCCGGGTTCGTGGTGCTCGGGCAACAGGGCAAGGACCCGATGCAGCTGGCCGCGGAACTGAGCGAAGCCGCCGGCCATGCTGCCCGCCAGCCATCGGATGCCGGCAATGCCGGATCCTCTGGCTGCGCAGGTTCCTGCTGCTCCCCTGCTGATTCTTCGCCCTGCGGCAGTTCTGCCCCCAGTTGTGGCAGCGGCAACGGAAGCGCCGAACCGGTGCTGCGCCGCCGCGGCGCCGGAACCGCGCAGAGCCCTAACGCATGATCGCCACCGGAACGACGCTGCTGGAGAGGGATGCCGGGCTGCTTTGGCACCCCTATGCTTCCCTGGATGCCGGCGCGCACTATGCGGTGCGCGAGGCGCACGGCGCCCAGCTGGTCCTGGAAGACGCCGCAGGAACCCGGCGGGAGGTCATCGACGGGATGTCCTCATGGTGGTCGACGGTGCACGGCTATCGCCACCCGGCTCTGGATGCCGCGGCCCGCGGCCAGCTGGAGCGCTTCAGCCACGTGATGTTCGGCGGCTTGACACACCAGCCGGCCATCGAACTGGCCGAACGCCTGGTCGCGCTGGCCCCGGAGAGCTTGCGCCACGTGTTCCTGGCCGACTCCGGGTCGATCAGCGTCGAAGTCGCGCTGAAGCTCGCCCTGCAATACCAGGAGGCCAAGGGCCGCACCGGACGCCACCGCTTTGCCGCGTTGCGCGGCGGCTACCACGGGGACACCTTCGCCACCATGGGCATCTGCGATCCGGTGGACGGGATGCATGCCGCGTTCGCCCCGCGCTCCTCCGGCGAGCTGTTCCTGCCCAAGCCTCCGGCGGCGCGCCGCGACGCCTCGGGCGGCTGGGAATATTCAGCCGCTGAATTGGCGCAATGGGAACTGGAAACGCAGGCACTGATCGCGGCCCACGCCACCACGCTGGCCGGGCTCGTCTTCGAGCCGGTGCTGCAGGGAGCCGGCGGGATGCACATCTATCCCCCTGCGGTGCTGCGCACCCTGCGCGAGCTGGCAGACCGCCACGGACTGGTGCTGATCGCCGACGAAATCGCCACCGGCTTCGGGCGCACCGGGCAGCTGTTCGCGGTGCAGCATGCCGGCATCGAACCGGACATCATGTGCGTGGGCAAGGCGCTGACCGGCGGTTACCTGACCCTGGCGGCGATGCTGTGCTCTTCGCGGATCGCTTCTGCCCTGTCCGGCAGCGGGGACTCGGCGGGCGCGGCATTGCTGCACGGCCCGACGTTCATGGGCAACCCGTTGGCCTGCGCGGTGGCTTGCGCTTCGCTGGATCTGCTCGCCGGGGAACCGGGCACCGCACCCAGCCGCGCTCCGTGGCGGCAGCAGGTCGCCACCTTGGAATCCGGGTTGCGCACCCACTTGGCACCGGCCGCGCAGCTGGCCTCGGTGCAGGAGGTGCGGGTGCTGGGCGGGGTGGGGGCCATTGCGCTCGCCTCCCCGGTCCAGGTGGCCGAGGTAACCGAAGCTGCCGTCCAGCGCGGGGTCTGGATCCGCCCCTTCCGGAACCTGGTCTACGTGATGCCGCCATATATCAGCACCCCCGAACAGCTCGCGGTCCTGGGCCGCGGCGTGGTGGGCGCCGTGGAGCAGGTCCATGGCTGAGCCGGGTTGGGACTCCTGGCTGGCCACGCGCGCCACGGTGCGCCAGCGGCGGGGGCTGCAACGCAAGGACACGGCCGCGGCGGGGCTCTTCGACTTGTCTTCCAACGACTATCTGGGGTTGTCCGGGCACCGCGATATCCGGCAGGCCGCCGCTCAGGCCGTCCTGGATTACGGCGCCGGAGCTTCGGCCAGCCGGGTGGCCGCCGGAACCCTGCCGGTGCATCAGGAGCTGGAAGCCGGGCTCTGCGACTACGCCCAGCGCCAAGCCGCCCTGGTGTTCTCCAGCGGCTACACCGCCAACCTCGGGGTGCTCGCCGCCCTCGGCGGTCCGGGGAGCCTGTTTATCCTCGACGCGCATGCCCACGCCAGCCTGATCGACGGCGCCCGGCTATCGGGTGCCGAAGTCGCCACCGCAGCGCATAATGACCTGGCTGATTTCACCCGCCTGCTGGAAGCCAACAGCAGCGCCCAGCACCCCAAGCCCCGCGTGCTGCTGGTGGTCGAATCCGTCTATTCGGTATTCGGCGACGCCGCACCGCTGCCCGGGCTGGCGGCCCTGTGCGCCGAGTTCGACGCTTTGCTGCTGGTGGACGAAGCGCATTCGCTGGCCGCCACCGGCCAAGGCTCCGCAGTGCTGGCCGCCGGACTGGCTGGCCACGGACGGGTAGTGTCCACGGCGACCTTGTCCAAGGCCCTGGGGTCGCAGGGCGGCGCGGTGCTCATGGGCGGGCCTGGCGCGGCGGCACTGCGCGATCATCTGGTCAACACTGCCCGCACCTTCATCTTCGATACCGCGCTATCCCCTGCCGCGGCAGCAGGAGCGCTGGCGGCCTTGCTCTTGGCCGGGCCGCAACGCCGTGGCGCACTGGCGGAGAATGCACTGCTGATCCGCGACCAGCTGCAAGCCCACCCGGCCCTGGCCGGCCGCCTGGAAGTCGGAGCCGGAGCCGTGCTCTCGGTGAAGATGCCCAGTGCCGGCGCGGCAACCCGGGCGGCCGAAACGCTGGCCGTCCAGGGCATCTCGGTAGCCTGCTTCCGACCGCCCAGCGTGCCCGATGGCATCTCCCGCATCCGGCTCACCGCCCATGCCCACCACGGGCACCCGGAATTATCTGCGGCTGTCCACGCGGTAGCCCGCGCCATCATCCAGGAGGATTCATGAGCTGCCCTTTCGCCGCGACGGCGAGCGCTTTGGACCTGGCACCGCTCGCCGGGCCGCTGTCCGAGGCCTACCCGGACGTTGTCAACGCGCGCTACCGGAGCATCGAGGATCCGGACACCGTCCGCACCATCCTGGCGCGGCCCGATGTGTTCTCGCCGGCCAATGCCCTGTCCACTGCGGTGGAACCGGAACCTGCCGCGCTGCGGATCCTTGCCCGGGCGCGTTTCACGCTTCCCGAGGTGCTGGCCAGCGCTTCGGGCCCAGCGCATCTGGAAGTGCGCCGGATTGTCGCTGGATTCTTCAGCCCCGCCAAGGTCCGTGCCCAGCGCGAGCCGATCCTCGACCGGGTGCGCGGGATCTGCGCGGACCTCGAACCCAGGCTGCGCAAGGGGGAATCGGCGGATCTGGCCACCGAATTGGCAGCCGTGATCCCGGCGGAAGCCATGGCCCGGCTCACCGGGGTGCCGGTGCCTGAGCTGGGGACACTCAAGGCCTGGAGCCGGGACTCACTGGAGCTGTTCTGGGGCTGGCCGGATGCGCAGCGGCAGCTGGCGCTGGCCCGCAGCGCGGCACAATACTTCGGCTGGCTGGATGCATCGGTGCACCAAGCAGTGCAACACGACGATGGGAATCTCTACGCCGCATTGCACCGGGCCGGGGTATCCGAACCCCAGATCCGCTCGCTGGCTTATTTCCTGGGCATCGCCGGACAGGAAACCACTTCGATGCTCATCCAGACCGCGTTGCATTCGGCGTTGCATGAACATCGCTGGGAAGCCCTGGCGCAGGCGGGCACGGAAGAGGCCGCGGCCCAGGGGCTGGTGCGCGAGGTGCTGGCCCGGGCCTCCTCGGTGCCGACCTGGCGGCGTATTGCCCTCAAGGACACGCGGATCGGGGACCTGGAATTCGCCACCGGGGAGCAGCTGGTGCTGCGCTTGGCCGGTGGCGAGCTCGGCGCCGCCGGCGATGATTCACTGGCTTTCGGCTACGGGATCCACCGGTGCCTGGGCGCTTCCCTGGCCAGGATGGAAACCGAGCTGGTGCTCTCCGAAACCGCACGCTGCCTGCCGCTGGCCGTCGCCGATGGGCCGCCCGTGCCCTTCGGCCATCTGCTGTCATTCCAGGCGCCACCCGCAGTGCCCATCGCCTACCGTGCAGAGAGGATGCTGGAATGATCCATGCAATGACCGGAACCGATACCGAGGTCGGAAAGACCGTAGCCACCGCGGTGCTGGCCGCCCGCTCACTGTCCCACGGGCACAGCGTCGCCATCTACAAGCCGACTCAGACCGGCCTGGGCAAGTCAGAACCCGGGGACGCCCAGGATGCGGCACACTGGCTGGGCAATCTCGGCCAGCTCTCGGCCTTCGAAGGGGTGCGCCTGCGCCACCCGATGGCACCGGTGGATGCAGCGCTGTGCGCTGGGCTGGATCCGGCTGCTGTGCTGCCCACCTTGGCCCAGCACGTGCAGCAGGTCGGCGAGCTCGATGCCACGCATGATGTGGTGATCATCGAGGGGGCCGGCGGCTTGCTTGTGAAGCTGACAGCGGCCGGGGAAACCATCGCCGATCTGGCGCAGGCCGTGGGGGCCAGCCTCGTCGTGGCCGCCCGCCCGGATCTGGGAACGCTGAACCATACGGCATTGACCCTGGAGGCCTGCGGTACACGCGGTTTCACCCGGGGCACGTTGCTGCTGGGCAGCTATCCGGAACACCCCGAGCCGCTGCATCAACGAAATCTGGCGAATCTGCGGAACATGGCCGCCAGCCATGGCTGGGATTTTGCCGGGGCGCTGCCAGCTGGCCTGGTCCGCGATCCTAGCCGGTGCCGCGCCGCCCTGCATGAAGCGGCCGCGACACTGGCCTGGCCTTGCCCTGGACCCTGCTAGTTCTTTGGCAGGGTGAGGATCTCGGCTCCGGTATCCGTGATCGCGATGGTGTGCTCGGTATGCGCGGTACGGCAGCCGGTGGAACTGCGCAGAGTCCACCCATCCTTATCAGTGACCAGCTTGCTGGTGTCTTCCATGATCCAGGGTTCAAGCGCGAGCAGCAGGCCCGGGCGCAGCGTGTAGCCCCGGCCTGCACGGCCGTCATTGGACACGTGCGGGTCCTGGTGCATCGTGCTGCCGATGCCGTGGCCGCCGAATTCCAGGTTCACCGGATAACCTTCGGCGGTGAGCACCGAGCCAATAGCGAAGGAAATATCGCCAATCTTGGCTCCCGGGACCGCAGCTGCGATACCTGCGGCCAAGGCGCGCTGGGTTACCTCGATCATCTTGAGATCTTCTGCCCGCTGCTTCTCTCCCACAATGAAGCTGATGGCCGCGTCCGAAGCGATGCCGCGCAGCTTCACCGCCAAATCCAAGGTCAGCAGGTCGCCGTCGGCGAGCGCATAGTCATGCGGCAAGCCATGCAGCACCGCGTCGTTGACGCCGGTGCAGATGTAGTGGCCGAAGGGACCATTGCCGAAGGCGGGGGCGTAATCGACATAGCAGGATTCCGCGCCGGCTTCCTCGATCAGTTCCTTGGTCCAGGTGTCGATTTCCAGGAGGTTGGTGCCGACCTTGACCCGGTTCTTGAGCGTTTGCAGGATGGTGCCAACAAGGCGTCCGGTGTCCCGGGCGCGGTCCAGTTCGCTGGGGGTGAGTATCTCAATCATTCCAATTATTATACCGGTCAAACTTTACCGGTACTATAATTTTTCCATGGTCAGATTGCCGCTTACTCCCCGCGAAATCGAGCAGGGAAAGAACCTTGGTGCACTGCTTCGGCGGGCGCGCGGGGAACGCACCATCCTCGATATCGCGCTCGAGGCCGGGCTTTCCCCTGAAACATTGCGGAAAATCGAGACCGGACGCGTAGCCACTCCCGCGTTCTCAACCATCGCCGCCATTGCAGCAGTGCTGGACCTTTCCCTGGACAGCATCTGGTCCAGCATGAACGACGCGGAGCCGGATAGGGCCGCAGGGCTTTCGGATAGGCGGCTGCTGCGCCGCTAGCCGTGCTGGTCCGCCGCGGAATAACGGCATGCGGCCGCTTGTTGCCCCAAGCATGAAGAACATCGGCTTTTTGTCCTTCGGCCACTGGACCGAGCATCCGCAATCCGGCACCCGCTCAGCATCCGACGCACTGCTGCAGGCCATCGACCTGGCAGTCGCAGCCGAGGAGCTCGGCGCGGACGGCGCCTACTTCCGCGTGCACCACTTCGCGCAGCAATACGCTTCCCCGTTCCCGCTGCTCGCCGCCATCGGCGCACGGACCAGCCGCATTGAGATCGGCACCGGCGTGATCGACATGCGCTACGAGAACCCGTTGTACATGGCCGAGGATGCAGGTTCAGCCGACCTGATTTCCAATCGCCGGCTGCAGCTGGGCATCAGCCGCGGCTCGCCCGAGCAGGTTATCGACGGTTGGCGGCATTTCGGCTTCGAGCCCCGCGAAGGCGAATCGGATGCCGACATGGGCCGCCGCCACGCCGAGCGGCTGCTCGAAGTGCTCTCCGGCGAGGGCTTCGCCGAACCCAGCCCCAAGCCGATGTTCCCCAACCCTCCCGGCTTGCTGCGCATCGAACCGCACTCCAGCAGCTTGCGCGAGCGCATCTGGTGGGGTTCGGGCTCCAATGCCACCGCAGTATGGGCGGCGAAGCTGGGAATGAACCTGCAAAGCTCCACGCTGAAGGACGATGAATCCGGCAAGCCTTTCCACGTCCAGCAGGCCGAGCAGATCGCGCTCTACCGCCAGGCATGGAAGGACGCCGGCCATGCCCGCGAGCCACGGGTATCGGTCAGCCGCAGCATCTTCGCGCTGACCGACGAGCGGGACTGGCAGTACTTCGGCCGCGACCGCTACAGCTCCGACCAGGTGGGCAACATCGATGCGAAGACCCGTGCGGTCTTCGGCAAGTCCTACGCCGGCGAACCCGATGAGCTGGCCAAGAAGCTGGCCGAGGACGAAGCGATCGCCGCAGCCGACACGCTGCTGCTGACCGTTCCGAACCAGTTGGGCGTCGATTACAACGCGCACGTCATCGAATCGGTGCTCAAGCATGTTGCTCCGCAATTAGGTTGGCGGTAGCACAACGAAGGATGGTGCGCCTAGATTGACCGTGTCATCATAGCCACATCATGCTCAGCCCGTTGCCGCAAGGCGCGGGCTGGTTTTCTGTGTGCAGGAGAGCCAGATGGCAGAGCATTTTAAGCACCGGCTGAAGCGTATCAGGGTTCGCCGCGACAGCTCTGTACCAGCTGGGCATGCACAGCAACGCGAATGCCATCGAATCGGTGCTCAAGCACGTGGCCCCGCAACTGGGTTGGCACTGAAGCGGGGGAATCGTTACGCCGACTCCTTCCCCAGTTATTTCATTGAGATCTGCAGCACTAGGGTGGATCAAAAGAACAAGAAGATTTCACGCAGATCCAGGGAGTAACTCATGAGCAAGCCATTGAACATCGCCTTCATCAAGGCCAGTTGGCACGCGGATATCGTTGACCAGGCGCTTGCCGGGTTCAAGGCCGAGATGAAAGCTTCCGGGCAGGAATGCTCCATCCACGTCGTTGCCGTACCCGGTGCCTACGAAATGCCGCTTCAGGCCATGCGCCTGGCGAAGACCGGGAAGTACGATGCAGTGGTGGCCGCGGCCCTAGTGGTTGACGGCGGCATCTACCGCCACGACTTCGTGGCCCAGGCTGTGGTCGACGGGCTGATGCGCGTGCAGCTGGACACCGACGTGCCGACCTTTTCGGTCAGTCTGACCCCGCACCACTTCCACTCGAACGATGAGCACCAGGCCTTCTACTTCGAGCATTTCCTGAAAAAGGGTGCAGAAGCTGCCCGTGCAGTGCAGGCAGTGGCAGCTATCGAGCTCTAGAGTAATTCGCGGAAAATGGCGTGCCGCCTTGGCCAAGATTTCACTGGCCAAGGCGGCACGCCTGTTTTTCCCAACCTGTCCCCCGAGCTCGGTACGCTCGGTGCATGATCGACTTCAATAATTCTTCCGTCCTCAAACTGGGCCCTTGGGACCTGTCGCAGGTGGCCCCTGAAATCATGCCCATGCTGGTTGCTGGCGAAGAGCTGCAGGCCGCCTTCAAGGGCGCCCGCGACTACGTGGTGTTCACCGATAAGCGGCTCATCGCCGTCAATGTGCAAGGCATGACCGGCAAGAAGCGGGATTACACCTCGTTGCCGTATTCGAAGGTCCAGTCGTTCTCGGTTGAAACGGCTGGAACCTTCGATCTGGATGCTGAACTGGATCTCTGGTTCAGCTCATTGGGCAAGGTCCGTTTGGAGTTCAAGGGCAAGGTGGATATCCGTGCCCTGTCGCAGCTGGTCGCCGGCTACGTCTTGTAGCGGACCCTTTTACCACGCCTCGCGCGGGCTCAGCCGTGCCGCGGCCATCGAGGCACCCAGGATGATGGTGCGCATGAAGCGCTCGGCCGCTTCGATGAGCAGCCGTTCCCCGTCATCCACTGCTTCCTGCAGTGTCATGGGAATGGGCATGATCGAGGCAATGGCATCGATGCCGATATCGTGCACGTCGCGGCAGCCGCGGCCCAGCGTTCCTGCCAAGGCCACTACCGGCACGCCATGCAGCGAGGCGCGCCGCGCGACTTCGGCAGGCACCTTGCCCTTGGGAGTCTGGAAGTCGATGGCGCCTTCTGCGGTGATGACCAGGTCCGCTCCGCGCAGCATCGAGTCCAGATCGATGCCGGCCAAACCCGAGTCCAGGATCGCCTCGAAGCGGGGCAGGAGCACCGCTCCCACCGCGGCCAGCCCGGCACCCAGTCCGCCCGAAGCACCGGTTCCCGGGGCCAAGGCGAAATCGGTGGAGCGCGCGGACTCCAGCGCATCGCGGCGCAGGATCGAGGCCCAGCGTTCGAAGCCTGCCGACATGCTTTCCACCTGTTCCTCGGTGGCGCCCTTCTGCGGTCCGAATACGCGCGCCACTCCGCGCGGTCCGGTCAGCACATTGTGCTGGTTCAACGCCATCGTGATTTGCACTGTCCCGGCGGCCAATGCCGGGTGCAGGCCGGAGAGATCGAGCCGGTCCACGCGGCCGAGGTAATTGCCGCCGGCTTTGACCTCACGGCCCTTGGCATCGAGGATCCGTGCTCCCAGTGCCTGCAATGCGCCCATGCCGCCATCGGAGGTGCCCGAGTCGCCGCAGCCCACCAGGATCTTCGAAGCCCCGGCATCGATCGCGGCCGCGATCAGCTCCCCCACTCCGAAACTGGTCGTGGTTCCCGGATCCCGCTGGTCGCGGGGAACCAGTCGCAGGCCCGCCGCGGCTGCCATTTCCACGACAGCAGTTCCCTCCGCCTCGTCGCCGAGCATCGCGTAGTGCGACTGGACCTGCTGGCCGACCGGACCGGTGACCGTTACCGGCATCAGCTGGCCGCCGGTAGCGCAGGCCAGGGTTTCAGCGGTGCCTTCGCCGCCATCGGCGATGGGCACGGCCTTGACTGCCGCTCCGGGCAATGCCCGGCGGACGCCGGCGCCGATGGCTGCCGCTACGGCTGCGGCGTCGAGGGATTCCTTGAAGCCCGACGGTGCGACCAGGATGCGTTGTGGAAGTGCGTGTGCCATGATTCTTTGTCCTATTCAGTGAGGATGGATGCGTTGGAAATGAAGCTTTGAAGTGAGTCAGAGGAACAGCGGCAGTCCCATGGCCGGCCAGATCCAGAAGGCGAAGGCCAGGACCAGCAGGACCATGAGCGGTCCGAGCACCGCGCTCAGGCGCAGCAGGTCTGCTGGCCGATAGGTTTCGATGCTTTCGATCTCGGAGAACAGGTTCACCGGTTTCGCGCTGCTGGTCAGGGTGTGGCAGAAACCGGCCGCAGCGGTGGATGCCAGGGCAATAGCCACCGCATTGACCCCGACGCCCGGGGCGAGGGACACCACCAGCGGGATCAGCACCGCTGAGCGGGCCGAGCGGGACTGGACGACCAGGTGCGCCGCGGCTGAGATCACCACCACCAGAATGGTGAAGACCCAGGCCGCGGCAGCTCCGAGCTGCTCTACCGGGCCAAGCACCCGGCGGGCCAGCCAGTCAGCGGCTCCGGTTCCGGCGAGCGCGGTGCCAAAGGTCAGGGTCGCTGCCATGAAGATCAGCATCGACCACGGCACCGACTTCAAGGCCTTGGCCAAGCCGACCGAGCCGTATCCCGGACTGGCGACCAGCAACGAGCCGAGCAGGGCCACGATGGCTGGGTGGAGCTGATGCAGCGGCTCGGTGCACCAGAGCACCACCATCGCCGCGACCAGCAGCGCTGCCCTGGATTGCCCTACGGTGAGCGGGCCGGTCAGCGGCACCGGCGAATGCTCCTGCAGCCGTTCGATGCCCACGGCCAGCGGCTGGGCACGATCTTCGGCGCGGGTGAACATCCACAGCACCAGTTCGGCGCACAGATGCGAGGAAACGAACGCCAGTGGCAAGCCATAGACCAGCCAGCCGGCGAAGGAGAAACCTTCATGCCCTGAGGCCGTGAGGATCTGGCTGGTGATCAGGTGCGCTCCCGCGCCCAGGTAGGATGCCACCGCCGAAAGCAGGATGACCGAGGGGAAGACCAGGGCCAGGGCCAAAACGACGCGGCGGCGATCCGCCAGGGCCTTGGCCAGGGCGATGAACACCGGGATGGCCAGGGCCGCGCGCCCGGAGGTGGAGGGCACCGCAAATGCGGTGGCAACCAGCACCCCGGTGCTCAGGTGGATCAGCTGCCGCGGGGTGTTCGCGCCCGCGGCGATCCAGGCTGCGGCACGGGTCGCCAGTCCGGTGGCGGTGATCCCCGCCGCGATCACGAAGGCGGCCAGCAGCAGCCAGATGGTGTCTTCGCCCAGTGAGGAGAACAGTTCGGCTTCGGGCAGCACCCCCATGAGCACCAGTACCACGGCTGCACCCAGGGCGATGTAGGTATCGCCGACAGGCGAGAAGATCCAGAGCCAGATGGCCACGGCGAAGACCGCCAGGGTCAGGGCTCCTTGCGCAGGCAGTGCCTGCGCTGTCCCGGCCGCCGGGCCGAAGGCTGCGTAGGCGCACCAGGCAAGGAAGGCCAGCAGGAGCAGCGCGGCGATGATCCGCGCGGCGCTCTGCCTGCTCCACCGGCTTGGTGCCGCGCCGGCCTTGCCCGGTTCGGCACTCTGGCCCATGGGCCGCTGGGCGGTGTAGCGGAATCCCGCGCGGGGTGCGGTTGGCTTGATGCTCATGACTCGCCTCCAAGGCTGCTGGCCATGGACTGGGCGAAGTCTTCCTCGCAGCTGCTGCCATGGCCGGCGTCGGCAAGCGGCAGGGAGAATCCGAAGCTGGTCCCGTTGCCCTGTCCCGATTCCACCCAGGCCGTGCCGCCGTGGGCTTCGGCAACCGCTTTCACCACGGCCAGTCCGAGACCCATGCCGGACCCCTGCTCGCCGGTACCCGGGGCGCTGCGGTAGTTCTCCAGCAGGGCACAGGCTTCTTCCGGGTCCAAGGCCGGTCCATCATTGGCAACCCAGAAGCTGGCCATGCCATCGGCTGCGGCAGAACCGATCCGGATGCTTTGGCCGTCTTCGGTATGCGCGACCGCATTCTGGATCAGCTGGTGCATTCCCTGGGCTACGCGCAGCGGATCCAGCCACGCCTGGGCCTTGGCGGACTCGGCGATCCTGAATCGGCGGTCCGGGTAGGCTCCCGGACGGGAAGCCGCCGCGGCGACTTCCGCCGTGACTTCGCCAACGGAGATCATCTGCCGATGGATGAAGTTCGGGGTGGAGCTTTGCGCCAGCAAGTCCAGGTCGGCAAGGGTCTGCCCCATTTGCGAAATATGGTCGTGCGCGGTGCTGATGATGGCGTTGCGTTGCTTGCGCGGAAGATCTTCCTCATTCAGCTTCTGCAGGGCAGAGGCCAGCTGGCGTTGCGGGCTGCCCAGGTGCTCGCGTGCTTCGGAGATGAAGTGGCGTTGGGCCAGATGCGAGGCTTCAACCCGGTCGAGCATCGCGTTCAGCGTGCTGGCCAGTTGCGCCAGGTCGTCTCGTCCTTCTACCGGAACGCGGGCCGAGAGGTCTTTGGCGGTAATCGATGCGGCGGTTTCGCTCATGGTGCGGATGGGGCGCATGATCTGGCCGGCTGCCAGCCAGGCGATGCCCGCCGTCAGGGCCAGTCCCCCGGCTGCTACGCCAAAGAGCATCGTTGCCTGCCGGTTGGCTACTTCCTGGGCACCGCCGATGAAATGCGCGACAACCAGGTGTGCCTGGTGGCCTTCGCCGTTGGCCCCTGAGGCGTCCTTCGCCTCGGCTTTCGCCCAGCGGACCGTCCCATGGTTGCTCTCCTGGATTCCAGAAGTCTTCGCGTCATTGAGAATCCGTCCCAGGAGCGCCGGGTCTTCAGCCAGCCATCTCCCGGCCTGGTTTGCGGCGGTTCCTGCGGCGAGCACCCGACCGTCGGCCTGGCCGATGATCGCTTCGCCGGCCATTGGCTGCTGGCGGGCCAGATAGCGTTCCATCAATTCGCCCATGGAGGAAAATGGCCGGGCAGTCTTCGGATCCAGACCCTCGGCCGCGAACGTCCGGAACTCCTCGATTTCCTGCGCGATACCCACGTTGGCTGCCTCGGCAACCTGGCCGGACAAGAGCGAACGCATCGAAACCGTGACCGCCAGCAGCGCCAGTGCAGTAGTCAGCACGATCCAGCCGACAATGCGCAGCCGCGCCGAAACCGTTGATCCTTGGTTCTCCCGGGAGTCAGTCATGGTTTACTCCGTCCTGCTCCTGCGCTTTCGCAGCATTTGGCGCCGGGGCTAAAGAGAGCTGGACAACAATCGGCTCATGATGCGGGATGGGCGGATTGGCCTTGTCGGCAAGAGCCTGGCTGGCACCTGCCAGTCCCGCTGGCACGGCCAGCACGACGAGGATGAGAAGTATGCGACGAATCATGTTTTGAACATTAAAAAACCCTTGTGAGGGGCTCATTAGGGACTTGTTAGAAGATCATGGCTCGCCCATGAGAATTAAATGAGAGCGTTCGAAAACCCCGTGATCTCGCGCTTTCCCCGGGCTCTGAGTCGCGGAGAATTTCATGAAGATTTGTTCAATCCCGCTGATTTCCATGTTCTTGGTGCTGTAACAATTGCTGGTTGGCCTTCGGCCACTGAAGAAGGCAGGGAATCAACGAGGTCCGCGGATGGAAGGCTCTTGAGGTGCCGGCGCGAAAAAGCGGTACAAGAAAAGAGGCTCCGCCATCCTTGATTGGATGGCGGAGCCTCTGCGAATGCGAGCTACTTCGTAGCCCAGAGCACCGATTCATCGGAGAACGAGATCGTCTCGCTCACGCGGATTTTCGCATCTTCCACGGCCTCGGCCGGCACGTCGAAGACTACCTGGTAGCTTCCCTTGCCGCCGTTGGCCAAGGTAGGCAGGTCCATGCCCGGCTTCGCGGGGACCGCGGTCGCGCTGGAAGTGCTGTAAATGCTGGCATCCGATCCCACGAGTTCTGGATTCAGATCCAACTAGGCATCTCCCTCTTCGTCCCCGTTGTAGACCACGGAGAGGTCAACCAGCGCATACTGGCCTTCGGCCTTCTCATTGAACTCGTTGGCCTTGGCGATCTGAGCTCCGGCGTCCAGGTTCACTGCGCTGACGTTCACCGAATACTCGCCAACGGTAGCCGCCTCACCCAAGGCAAGTACCTGTGATTCATCTTCGGCCTGCTCGATGACCTCCGCCGGGGCTGCCACTTCGCCGTCCGATGCGTCGGCAATATCGTTGGCAACCTCATCGATCGCCTTCACGTAGGCTGCCTGGGTGGCAAAGACCAGGATGATGGCCACGATGGCAATGATGCTCGATGCGATGCCCAAGCCCTTGCTGCCACGGCGCTTGGAGGCGACGACGAGCGAGATGACACCGAGCACCAGGGCAATGAAGCCGAGCACCGCGGCGATGTTGTTGACGATCGGCACCCAGCACAATGCCAAGGCCACGATGCCCACGACCAGGGCCGCGATGCCCAGGCCCTTGCCAGCCGTGGTCCCGGCCTGGGGCGCCGGCGGCACCACATTCGGGTCGAGCGGATTTTGTACAGACATGAAAGCTGCCTTCGAGTGAAGACGGTGCCACGCTGGCTCCGAGTCGGCGATCGGCTCAAGCGGATGACTGCTCCAGCCGATTCGGAGTCTTTATTGACTCTTCAAGAGCTTGTCATTGCGCACCGACAATTTAGCTTCCCGCAATTCTTTGCCTGCGATTCTGCCGAGAATTTTCGTCCCCTTGGCGGACCGTTCGCACAACCCGGGCGATTAATTACAGAATGCAATCATGGCCACTTCCATTGAACGTTCTCCGGGCCGGAGCACGCTGCGCTATGTGCGCCTGATGCTGCTCGTGGTGCCCCTGCTCCTCGTCGTCGCCATTGTCATCTATGGCATTGCCAACCAGCGCATCGAAGACTCGCTGAGTTCCTACTACCTGGGACCGGCACGAGACCTCTTCGTCGCAATGCTGGTGACTACCGGGGTGTTGCTGGTGGTCTATACCGGAGAAGAGCTGGAAGATTTTGCCCTGAATTTAGCCGGCTTCTACGCCATGTTCGTTGCAGTGGTCCCCACCAGGCTGGGAGAAACGCTGGCAGACCTGCCAATCGGCGAGCAGCGGCGGCTGATCTTCTCCGTGCAGGTATCGGTCATTGCGGTGCTCGTCGTCAGCGTGGTTTTCATCTGGCTGGGATTCCGGACCAGCAACGCTCCGCACCGCGCGCTGTTCCAGAGCAACTTGACCAAAATCCTGGGATTGCTCAGCACCCTGCTCCTGATCGCCTTTGTCCTTCTGCTGTTGTGGCGGACTGTCGAAGGCGGGCAGTTCGCCGGAGTGCATGCCGGCGCCGCGTTCCTGCTGATATTCTCCATGGGCATCGCCATTGCAAGCCATCTGGATCATAGGCCGCTGTGCTCCATGGATACCAGCGGCGGCAAGAAGACCCACTATGCAATCCTCTTGGTGCTGATGCTGCTGGGGCTGACTGCCTGGCCGATTCTGCTGGCACTGGGTATTGAGGAAGCGCTGTTCATTGTCGAATGGTTCGAGATCGGGTTGTTCTCGTACTTCTGGTATCTGGAATCCCGGCGCTTGTGGAACCTGGCGGACTGACTGCTACTGGGAAAAATTGCACCGGCGTGCCCGGCCCGAGGCCCCGATGCACGGCTCGTGGATTCCGGGCTTCTCAGGCGAAAATAAAAAGTTCCGGCTCGCAGATGCGAGCCGGAACTTTTCTGTAAGCTCCTCCAACTGGACTTGAACCAGTAACCCTTCGATTAACAGTCGAATGCTCTGCCAATTGAGCTATGGAGGATTGCAACGAGATATAACCTTACCCAAGAATCCCGTGATTGCAAAATCGGGGTCCTAGGTCCCGCGCAAGATCCTCCGGCGCATTTCCAGTTCCATCAATTCCCGGTTGATCTGCGCATATTCTTCACCCTCAGGTTCCATTTCCGCACGCTGCAGCCGGCCGATGAGCTCGGCCTTGCGGTGTGTGATTTGAAGCTCAATCAATCCATTGATGATGTCGGCGCAGTAGCGGTTCAGGCTGTGCTCATCCGATGCCGGAATGCTGGTCACGGCAAGTTCCGAGACGAAGCTGCGCAATTGCTCCGGGACTTCGTTGCGGATCACTTCAACCCAAGAGGTCGCCGAAGCTCCTGCACTGGAAGCGGCAACGATCCCGTCGTGGACAGCCGAGTGGGCCGGGGCCAGGAACCGGGCCTCGTAGAACGCCTGCCATTGCTCGTCCTTCAGCCGTTGCGGCTGCTGGATGACAACTTCCAGTGCCTGCCGTTCAAGGCGCATCACCGGGTCTCGGTGATCAGGGCGTTCGAAGGCCGGCGCGGCCGGGATGGCCGGTTCGGCTTCGCCTGGCTGCGGGCGCGGTGCCTGCAGTTCAGCGTTTTTCGGCAACCGGGCGCGCTTGATGGAGGCGCCGACCGAGCGGTTAACGTCTTCGTTGTTCATTCCCAGCCAACCGGCCAGCTCACGGGCATACGCCGGACGAATGGCGGAGTCGCGGATCTGCGCAACGATCGGAGCGGTCTGGCGCAAGGCCTGGACGCGTCCTTCAACGGTGTTCAGATTGAATTTCTTCAGTTCGGCACGGATGGCGAATTCGAACAGCGGACGCTTGAGCTCAATGAGCTCGCGTACCGCTTCATCGCCGCGGTGCAAGCGCAGATCGCAGGGGTCGGCACCGGTTGGCTCAACGCACACATAGGTCTGGGCGATGAACCGCTGGTCCTCCTCGAACGCACGCAGCGCGGCCTTCTGCCCCGCGGCGTCGCCGTCAAAGGTGAAGACCACTTCGCCTCCGGTGCCGTCATCCTGCAGCAGGCGGCGGGCAATCTTGATGTGGTCGGTGCCGAACGCGGTACCGCAGGTGGCCACCGCGGTGGTGATGCCAGCCAGATGGCAGGCCATCACATCGGTGTAGCCTTCCACCACGACAATCTGCCGGTTCTTGGAAATCTGCTTCTTGGCCAGGTCGATGCCGTAAAGCACCTGGGACTTCTTGTAGAGCTGGGTCTCCGGGGTGTTCAGGTACTTTGGCCCCTGGTCGTCCTCGTAGAGCTTGCGCGCACCGAAGCCGATGGTTGCCCCCGACAGGTCGCGGATCGGCCACATGACCCGTCCGCGGAACCGGTCGTAGATGCCGCGGTTGCCTTCGGAGAACATGCCGGTGAGCTTCAGCTCGTCATCGACGAAGCCCTTGGAACGCAGGTGCTTGAGCAGCGAATCCCAGCCCTTGGGCGCATAGCCTACCGTGAATTGGGCTGCGACTTCCGCGTCGAAGCCGCGGCCGGCGAGGAACTCGCGGCCCGCGGCGCCTTCATCGGTGGCCAGCTGCTCGCGGAAGAATTCCTCGGCGACCTTGTGCGCGTCGACCAGGCGCTGGCGCTTGCCGTAGTCCTCGCGGCGCGGCCCCGGTCCCCCGTCCTCGTAGTGCAGCTCGTAGTTGATCCGGGCTGCGAGCAGTTCCACCGTTTCGGTGAACGAGGAATGGTCCATTTTCTGGATGAAGGCAATGACATCGCCGGACTCGCCGCAGCCGAAGCAATGGAAGGTGCCCAGCTGCGGGCGGATATGGAAGGACGGGCTGCGTTCGTCGTGGAAAGGGCACAGGCCCTTGTACGAGCCGATGCCCGCGGATTTGAGCGTGACGTAGGATTCGACAACCTCGCGGAGGTCGGTGCGGTTGCGCACCTCGTCGATATCTTCACGCTTGATCAGCCCTGCCATGATTCCCTTCTAGAACAACTTTGCGTCAGGGGCTTCGCCCTTGACCAGATACGAGTGCCACTCGGTGGCCGACAGGTCGGTGAGCGAGGCGACCTGGTCAATCACCACGCGCAGCTGCGCGGCCTCATCAGCGGCGTCCTCCCAGTCGGCTGCGAAGATCGGCTCCAGGTTGTCCCGGCCGGTCTCGAAGAGCAGCTGAACCAGTTCGGCCAGCAGCATGCGCTGGTCCTCGTAGAGCGGCTGGCGCACCTCGGAGGTCATCACGTAGCTGGCGGCGATGCCCTTCATCACGGCAATCTCATGCTCGGTTTCCTCGGGCACGATCAGGCTCGCGTTGTAGCGGGTGAGCTTGCCGTCCCCGTAGCGGGCACGGGTGGCATCCATGGCGGCGGCGGCGAAACGGCCAATGAACTGGCTGGTCATGTCCTTCAGCGCGGCCATGGAACGCCGCGAGCCGTCAAAGTGGGCAACCCACTCCTCGCTGGCTTCCAGGCGGCGCAGCGCAGCATCGATATCGGCCTCGTCGGTCATCGGCAGGTACCAGTCCTTGGTCACCTGCAGCGCACGCTCGCGCTGCAGGTCCTGCTTGAGCCAACGCAGCTGCAGCTTGCCGCCGACAATTGCGTCTTCCACATCATGCACGGAGTAGGAAATGTCGTCAGCCAGGTCCATGACCTGGCCTTCCATGCAGACTGCTCCCGCCGTGGCCTCCGGAACATTGCGCAGCCACGCGAAAATCGTCGCGTCATCTTCATAGACGCCGAACTTCTTGGTCTTCTTGCCGTTGACTTCGGGGGCATCAGCCTTCAACCACGGGTACTTGCATGCCGCGTCCAGCGAAGCGCGCGAGAGATTCAGCCCGGCCGAATGCCCATTGTGCCTGAAGGTCTTCGTTTCCAGGCGGGTCAGCAAGCGCAGCGTCTGCGCGTTGCCCTCAAACCCGCCGATGTCCTTGGCGACCTTGTCCAGGGCTTTTTCCCCATTGTGGCCGAAGGGCGGATGGCCCAGATCGTGTGCCAAGCAGGCGGTATCAACGACATCCGGATCGCAGCCCAGGGCTGCACCGAGCTCGCGGCCCACTTGGGCCACTTCCAATGAGTGCGTCAGCCGATTGCGTACGAAGTCATTCTGGTTCGGTGCCACAACCTGGGTCTTGGCACTCAAACGGCGCAATGCAGAGGAATGCAGCACGCGGGCACGGTCCCGCTCAAACGCGGTGCGGTACGACTTCTTTGCTGGTTCAGGCACCCACCGTTGCTGGTCGGCTTCGGTATATCCGGGGATCTGAGTCATGGTTCCCAGTCTAGTGAGTGATTGCCTGCATTTCGGAGTTATCCACTAGTGGCGTAGCCGTGGCCAGCGAATGGGACCTAGCCGCCGGAAATATCCAGTTCGGCGGCCTTGATCATTTCGCGGTGGGCGTCGCTCATCACGCGGTTATCCAGCCAGCCGTCGGGCACGTGGGTCTTCTTCGGGTGGCCGGCGCGGCCACGGGTGCCCTCAGCGCCCTCGCCCGGGTACGGCAGGTCCAGATCCAGCTGGTCCAGCAGTTCGCGCAGGCGGGCCAGGGATGGCACCTGGGCCAGCTGCGAGCGGATCTCGCCGCCGACCGGGTAGCCCTTGAAATACCAGGCGATGTGCTTGCGGATATCGCGCATGCCCTTGCCCTCATCCTCGAAGAACTCGGTGAGCAACTCGCCGTGGCGGTACACGGTGTCAGCCACCTTGCGCACCCCGGGACGGAAACGGTCCTCGCGGCCCTCGAAGGCAGCCTGCAGGTCGCCGAAGATCCATGGGCGGCCCTGGCAGCCGCGGCCCACCATAATGCCGGCGGCACCGGTCTGCTCCACCATCTCGATGGCGTCCTCGGCGCTGAAGATGTCGCCGTTGCCCAGCACCGGCATATCATCCATGGCCTCGCGCAGGGTGGCGATGGCCGACCAGTCGGAGTGGCCGGCATAGTACTGGCCAGCGGTGCGCGCATGCAGGGTCACTGCGGCGGCGCCGTGGTCGCGGGCGATCTTGGCGGACTCCAGGTAGGTCACGTGGTCCTTGTCGATGCCGATGCGCATCTTCACGGTCAGCGGGATATCGCCCTTGGCGGCCTCCGACGTCGCAGCCTCGATGATCGAGGTGTAGAGGTCGGTCTTCCAGGGCAGGGCCGAGCCTCCGCCCTTGCGGGTGACCTTGGGGACCGGGCAGCCGAAGTTCAGATCAACGTGGTCCGCCAGGTTCTCATCGACCACCATGCGCACGGCGGCACGCACGGTTGCCGGATCCACGCCGTAGATCTGGATGGAGCGGATCTCTTCATCGGGGTCGTGCGAAATGATGCGCAGGGATTCGGGGTTGCGTTCCACCAGCGCGCGGGCGGTGACCATTTCGGTCACGTACAGCCCGCCGCCGTATTCACGGCAGAGGCGGCGGAAGGCGCGGTTGGTCACGCCAGCCATCGGAGCAAGGACCACCGGGGTATCAATGGTCAGCTTGCCCAGCTGCAGCGGTGGCAGCTTGAGGGTCGGAGTGTTGGTGGGCGCATCAGTCAGGGTCGTCACCCATCCATTGTCTCGCATGAACGCAAATCGGGAACTGAGATCTTGATCAAACTGTGTTCCCGAGGTGCTGGATTATTCTCCTATTGTGGACAAAAATGGTGCAATGACAAGTAAATTTTCGGCGGCGCGGGCGGTTCTGCTCGCCTTGGCCGCCGTCATTGTGGCTTTGGTTATAGCCGCGCTGCTCGTGGTTTCGCTGCGCCCGGCACCACAGGTCCACGCGGAGAACACCCCCGAAGGGGTCGTGCAGCGGTATCTGATGGCCTTCAAAGCCGAGGATTTGCCTGCCATGCAAGGCTATGTCATGGAGGGCGAATCCAGGACGCTGTGCAATCCGGAGCCCTATGCCACGCAGCCGCTGGACGTGCAGCTGCTCAGCAGCACCGTGGGCACTGCGAGCGCTACCGTCCACACGAGGTTCGATTCCGGGGATGCCAGATTCCTGCCCTGGCCGGATCTGTCCTCCTACGAGGATGCCTTCGAGCTGCGCAAGGTCAACGGGACCTGGCTGATCGACCGCATGCCATGGCAGGTCGGACTGTGCACCGCCGAGGAGATGGGCTACTGATGGCCACCACTACTGCTCCAGCGCCGCTGTCGCGAAGCGGCAGCGTGCTGCGTCCGGTGATCCTCCACGGACTGCTGTTCATCTTGCTGATGGTCGTGGCCACCGGCCTGGCCGCCTTGCTCACCGCGCTGTTCCATGGCTTCGATGCGCAGCAGGTCAGCACCGAACAGCTGGCGATGGCCTGGGCGTTCAGCTTGGTCGGGATCCCGTTGGCCTGGTTGCTGTGGCGCTCCATCCGCAAGCGGCTGGCCCACCCGGCGGCCTTCGATTCGGCGATCTGGTCCTTGCAGGCCTCGGCCGCGTATCTTGCGACGCTGGCTGCCAGCAGCTGCGCCGCGTTGGCGGTGCTCTCGGGACTGGTCGCCCCTTCCACTCAGGGGGCGTGGCAGCCAACCCTGGGCACGGCTTTGGGATGGGGAGCGGTGTGCGCCTGGCAGCACCACCAGGTCGTGGTTGCGCGGACCGCGCCACGGCAATTCGCGCATCTGGCCGCGGCGGTGGGGAACTACTTCAGCATGGTGCTCGTCGCGCTGTCGCTGGTGGCCACGCTCAAGGCTGCACTGGAAATCCTGGTCCGTCCGGACAACACATTGGCAGGTCCTACCGGCATGCGGCATCTGCTGGTTGCGGTGATCTGGCTGGCTGGCGCCACGGCACTGTGGTTCTGGCATTGGAAATTGCGCCGCGTGCAGAAAATGTCCGATCCCTTCAACGACATCCTGTTGATCGCTCTGGGACTGGCCGCACCGGCACTGGCGCTCCTGCTCTCGGGCGCCAAGCTGTTTTCCTGGGCGTGGCCGCAAGCGTGGACCGCCCAGGAACGCGCCGGGCTTTTCCTCGCAGGCGGTCCAGAGCTGCTGGCCATCGTGGTGGCGGCCGCGGTGATCTGGATCTACCACCAATTGCAATTGCGTTCCGGGTTGCGCTCGACTTCCATAGTGAACGCGGCACGCCTGGTGCTTGGCGGGATCGGCCTGGCGGTGCTGGCCACCGGCTTGGGGATGGTGGTCAATGCGCTCTTCGCGGCGATAGCGGCCAGCGTCACGGTGGAATACTCGGCGGGATTGCTGGGCCATGGCCTGGGACTGCTCATCCTCGGGGCGGCGGTGTGGGTTGCCTATTTCAAGCCGTTCAAGCCTTCGCCGGCGGATTCCCGCGGCGTCTACCTGGTCTTGTTCTTCGGAGCCAGTTCCGTGGTCGCCCTGATTTCCCTGCTGGTCCTCGGATACCGGATTTTCGAATACTACCTGGGATCCGAGACTCGCCTCGATTCCCTCCTGGACACCGTGCGGGCCCCGCTGGGCTGGCTGGTCGCGACCGCTGCCGTGGCTGGCTACCACTTCGTGCTGTGGCGTGCGGACAAGCAGTCCAAGGCCGAGGCTTCCGGCGTATCCGCGGTGGACCACAGCTCGGTGACGCGCCGTGCCGTGATCATCGTCGGGCCAGCTGCTTCCGAGCCGATGGCCGCGCAGCTCGTAGCGCGGCCCGAGCTGTCGGTGACGTGGGTTGCTTCGGCCGGTCCGGCCTTGGATGACCGGGCCGAGGTGTCGGTGCTGGCGAGAATCGAAGAATATCTGGACTGCGAGTCCGGGCCGTTGCTGGCCATCGCCAACGACGATGGCACCGTGCAGTTCACCGATCTGGCCTAGGCCAAAAGGCCCAGCAGCACTCCCCCGAGCCCCGAGATGGCAACCACGATCCATGGTGCCGTCTTCCAGGCGGTCAGCAGGACGAAGCAGAGCAGCGCCAGCACGAACGCGGGAGCGGAAGTAATCGCCGAGGTGAAGACCGGATCGTAGAGGGCGGCGGCCAGCACACCGACCACTGCCGCGTTGGCGCCGCGCAGGATGGCACGTGCCGCCGGCCAGTGGCTCACCCGGTTCCAGAATGGCAGCACGCCCAGCAGCAGCAGGAATCCCGGAAGGAAGATGGCCAGCAAGGCAATGGCCGAGCCGAGCACTCCGCCGGGGCCTGATTCAACGAGGACGCCGAGGTAGGCGGCAAAGGTGAACAGCGGTCCGGGGACTGCCTGGGCGGCGCCGTAGCCGGTGAGGAAATCCTGCGAGCTGATCAGCCCGGGATCCACGACTGCGCTTTGGAGCAGCGGCAGCACCACATGGCCGCCGCCGAAGACCAATGCGCCGGAGCGGTAGAACGCATCGATGAACGCCAGCAGATCCCAGCCGGTAGCCCAGGCAGCCAGCGGCAACCCGACAAGCATGAGGGCGAACAGCGCCAGGCAACTGATCCCCAAGGTCCGCGAGACCGGGAACCGCAGTGCCGACGCTGGACCCGAATCCGCATCACGGCACCAGAAGTACCCTGCCGCGGCGCCGAATGCAATGGCCAGCAGCTGCCCGAAGAATCCCGCCAAGAGCAGTGCAGAGGCCGCGGCCGCCACGGCGATGGCTGCACGGGTCCGGTCCGGTGCCAGGTTCCTGGCCATGCCGGACACCGCCTGGGCGATGATGGCGACCGCAACGATTTTCAGGCCGGTCAGCAGCCCGGTTCCGGCAGGGCCGGTAAACAGCGACGCACCGAAGGCGAAGACTGCGAGCAGAACCGCTGAGGGAAGGGTGAAGGCGAGGAATGCCGCCAAGGCTCCGCGCAGGCCGGCGCGGTGCAGGCCGAGGCCGAAACCTACCTGGCTGGAGGCCGGGCCGGGCAGGAACTGGCCCAGCGCGACCAGCTGGGCGTATTGCTGGTCATCCAGCCAGCGGCGCCGGTCCACCAGTTCGGTGCGGAAGTATCCCAAGTGGGCGATGGGACCGCCGAAAGAAGTAAGGCCGAGCTTGAGGAAGACCTTGAAGACTTCGCCCGCCGATCCTTTGTCCAGCTGCTGTGATTCCATGGATTCCAGCATAGGCGGAGAAAGGAAACGGACGGTGAACACCCACCGCCCGGCACGCTACTCGCGCACTTCCAGCGGCCTGCGTCCGCTGGATTCCTGTGCGCTGCGCGCCCCGGAGATCGAGGCCAGGCCAACGGCGAGCAGCGTCAGCACGGTGCCCATGACGGTGGCCGCGGTGACGGAGGAACCCGGGGCTGGGAAAAGCACATCCATGAGCAGCGAGCCGGCCAGCTGTCCGCCCACCGCCGCGAGGCTGGTGACCAGCACTCCGAGCCGTTTGACCACCAGCGCGGTGATGCCCACGAACAGGCAGCCGAGCAGCCCGCCGATGTAGTACCACCACTGGCCGGGCAGCGGATGCAGCTTCGCGCCGGCCGGCAGCCGCACCAGCATCACCGCCGCCAGTACCAGGAACCCGACGGAGAAGTTCACCAGGGTTGCCGCCGTGGCGCCGCCATAGGCTGCCGCTTGCACGCCGTTGGCGGCGGCTTGGAAGCCCATGAGCATGCCGACGGCTGCCGAGAGCGCCATCGGCACCAGCAGCGATGCGAGCTGCGCATCCGCGCCGCGCGGGCTGACCGCCCAGATCACTCCGGCAATGGTCAGCACCACGCCGAGGATGCGCATGGCATTGATCTTGCGCGGTTCGGCCCCGCCAAAGCCCACCCGGTCCATGAGCATGGAACCGATTGCCTGCCCGGTCACCAGGCAGACGGTGAACAGCGCCACGCCGATGAGCGGCACCGCGGCGGCCTGGCTGAAGACCACCAGCGCGCCCACCGCGCCGGCCACCAGGTACCACCGCGGGAAACTGCCCCGGGCCAGTGCGCGCGGCACCAGCCGCACCGTGTTGCGCACCCGGGGGACGGCGATCGCCAGCAGGATCAATGCCGCCAAGCCGACGCCGAAGCTGATGGTTGATGCCGCCATGGCATCTCCCAGCTTCGCGCCCAGCGCCCCGTTGATGCGCGACTGCACGCACAGCAGCAGGCCCGAAGCGATGGCAAGCAGGATGAACAGGAGCTTTCCGCCGGTGCGGACCGGCGTGGCGGGGATGGTGCTGGTGGTCAACGGGGTTCTTTCAGGGATCTGGAGGATGGCTCGGCAACGCAAGAACGGGACCCGCCTGGCGGGTCCCGTTCTGTCTGGCATTACTTCGCCGCGTCGCTGGCGAGGATATGCGTCGTGGAAATGACGGTGGCCTGCTCAACCGCTGCCAACGCGTCGATCAGCGAGGAGAGGACAAACATCGACGAGTCGACTTCCAGCTTCACCGGGTACTGGTGGATCAGCATGGCGACCATGTCGCGCACCGCTTCGGCCACCTCGTCATCGCTGAAGGCCGGATTATGGCCCACCAGCACGTCGGTCGGGGCGTTCTCGCGGGCCGGCACGTAGCTCACCGCGAAGGCCAGCGGCACGCCGCCCTCGCGCTTGGGCTTGTCGCGCAGCACCAGTGCGCCCTGCGCGCCGGTGTGCTCATCGAGCAGCATGCGCTGCGCCGAGCCTACGGTCATCTTGGCCGGATCCCAATCGGTGTGCACCGCATTGTAGAAGTCCATCACCAGCTTGGTCAGCTCGACGCTGCCGGTGGACAAGTCCTCGATCACCCGGTCGTTGGTGTCGAACACCGGCTCGGCCAGCGCTCCCGGTTCCAGCACGACATCGCGCGAGACCTGGATTTCGCCCAGGCCCAGCGACTGGCAGAAGCCGGCCGCCGCGGTGGCCGGATCTCCGGGAGTCACGGTGTAGCGGGCCTTGAGCTCCTGCGCCTGGCCTGCCGGGATCTGCTGGCGCAGCTGCTGCACCAGCGCGGTGCCCACGCCGGAACGGCGCTGCTCGGCAGCCACCTCGACATAGAGCCAGAGGCGCTGCGGATGCAGCGAGGAGGCGAATACCACGCCGGCGCCGATGGCCACGCCGTCAACCGTGGCCACCAGCGTGCGGGAGAACGGCGCATCGCTGTTCTCGCGCAGCATGGTGCGGTCCTGGTGGGCCTGCGGCGAGCGCGGGTCCCCGAAGATCTGCAGCAGCTCCAGGTCGTCGCCGGAACGCCAGGGACGGAATTCCAGTTCGTTCATCGGGCTCTAGGCTCCGTTCAGGCGCTCGGAAAGGTAGGCGGTGACCTGGTCCAGGGACACGCGTTCCTGGGACATGGTGTCGCGTTCGCGGATCGTCACTGCCTGGTCTTCGAGGGTGTCGAAGTCCACGGTGATGCAGAACGGGGTGCCGATCTCGTCCTGGCGGCGGTAGCGGCGGCCGATCGCGCCGGCATCGTCGAAGTCGATGTTCCAACGCTTGCGCAGCTCGTTGGCCAGGTCCTTTGCCTTCGGCGAGAGGTTCTCGTTGCGGCTCAGCGGCAGCACGGCGGCCTTGACCGGGGCCAGGCGCGGATCGAGCTTGAGCACGGTGCGCTTGTCCACCCCGCCCTTGGTGTTCGGTGCCTCGTCCTCGGTATAGGCATCGACCAGGAACGCCATCATCGAACGGGTCAGGCCGAAGGACGGCTCGATCACGTACGGGGTGTAGCGTTCCCCGGTGGCCTGGTTGAAGTAGGACAGCTCGGAGCCCGAAGCCTTGGCGTGGCTCGACAGGTCGTAGTCGGTGCGGTTGGCGACACCCATCAGCTCGCCCCACTCCGAGCCGGCGAAGCCGAAGCGGTATTCGAAGTCGATGGTGCCTGCCGAGTAGTGGGCGCGCTCGTCTTCGGGCACGTCGAACTGGCGCAGGTTCTCTTCCTTGATGCCCAGGTCGATGAACCATGCCCAGCAATCCTTGACCCACTGGTCGAAGAACTTCGGTGCGTCTTCCGGTGCGGTGAAGAACTCGATTTCCATCTGCTCGAACTCGCGGGTGCGGAAGATGAAGTTGCCCGGGGTGATTTCGTTGCGGAAGGCCTTGCCGATCTGGCCAATGCCGAATGGCGGCTTCTTGCGGCTGGCGGTGAGCACGTTGGCGAAGTTCACGAAGATGCCCTGCGCGGTTTCCGGACGCATGTAGGCCAGGCCGGCTTCGGAATCAACTGGGCCCAGGAAGGTCTTCATCAACCCGGAGAACATCTGCGGCTCGGTGAACTGGCCCTTGGTGCCGCAGTCGGGGCAGGCGATCTCGCTCATGCCGTCCTTGGGCGCACGGCCCTTCTTGGCTTCGAAGGCCTCGATCAGGTGGTCCTGGCGGTGGCGCTTGTGGCACTGGATGCATTCGACCAGCGGGTCGGTGAAGGTGGCTACGTGGCCCGATGCTTCCCAGACGGCCTTGGGCAGGATGATCGAGGAGTCCAGGCCCACCATGTCCTCGCGGCCGCGAACGAAGTTCTGCCACCACTCGCGCTTGATGTTTTCCTTCAGTTCGGTGCCCAGGGGTCCGTAATCCCATGCGGAACGGGAACCACCGTAGATCTCACCGGCCTGGAAAACGAATCCTCGACGCTTTGCGAGGGAAATAACCTGGTCTAGCTTGGACTGTGGCGCCATATCAACTCCAATGGGACTTACGAGGCCGCTGGTTGCGGTCCGTAGAAAAATACATACATTTCAAGGGTATCGTTTCAACGCCCTGCGCACGAAGCCGAATCAGGTAACGCTGGCGTGAACTTCCACGCCTTTGGGCCATATCCACGGTGCAGGCCGGTTATATAGGGAAGAATGGAAGCCATGAGTGCCAATGAAGCTTTTGACCTAGAAATCCGTGACGAGTCCATCCGTTTGGGCCAGCTGCTCAAGCTCGCCTCGCTGACAGAGGACGGCATCCACGCCAAGGAAATGATTTCCGAGGGAATTGTCACCGTCAACGGCGAGGTGGACACCCGCCGCGGGGCGCAGATCCGCCCCGGCGACGTGGTGTGCGTGAACGGCGGATGCGTGCGCGTCACCGCCCAGCCGTAGGTAGCCCTTCTTCAGGACGACCTTGTTGAGGAAGCCGGCAACGTCCTGGATTTCTTCCATGCACACCGAGTGGCCGATCTGCGGGTAGGTTTCGCTGGTCAATTCGGTGTGCCCCGGAACCCAGCCCAGGGTGTATTCGATCTTGTCCCGGGTGATCACCGGGTCAATTTCAAAGCATGAAAATGATCTAGATGTTTGGGTAGTCTAATTATCCTCGGTCAAGTCCAAGGTAGTTTTAGCAACGACCAAGCTTCGTTTGGATACATAACGTTGGCGCTGGGTAAAGGCGCTGCCTCGGCCTGAAGTGGCATGTGGCAGATCATCCCTTAGCGACATATGTCCAGAATAATGATTGCCAACCCTTGTCAGTTTGAATACCTTGTACTTTTCGTAACCCCACCCATAATGAGCACCTTCATTTAGGGACCATAAGATTAATTCACCAAGTTTCTTGTCGGCTCTATTCCCCGAATCAACGAGCTGATGCGCGTGAGATTCGGTCCACTCAACATCGTCACGAATCCATTCAATTTTAGGGACTTCTTTTCTGATCGATGAGTTCTCATAGAATGCCAAATATTCAACGTCACGAAAGTGACGACCTGCTTGGCACACATAGAATGGCTGCTCTTTATACACTTCCCAAGCAACATTTCCGGCTACGACCACAACGTCTTTAGTTTTGACAGGGCACTCCGAGTGGATCTCCTCCCAACGGGTTGCTTGTCGCATCCATTTCTCAGCCAGCGGCGACACGAAACCTGCAGTCTCGAAAATTCGCTCCATTTCTGTCAAAACATTGCTCTGCCTAAGTGAGTCATGGTGGGCTAATTTATTCCGAAATTTACGTATTTTGTTCAACGAGCCTTGAATTTGATTACGTTTCCCCAGACCATAAGGGAACGCTTTATGAAGGCACTGATCCCACAGATTCTGTTCACTCGCAACCAATAGCGATTCCCAAAATCCAAAATTCTGTCCCGCTATAATTTGGTCTCGAGTTTTCCGCAGAGTTCCATCAGATTCTTCCTTGGCTAATCGTTGGCTTACGACATCTATTCCGTTCTGTTGCCGCTCGTTCAGCCACCCCATGGTGAACCATGGAATTCCGCGTTCTTTTTCCTTAAAATGCAATTGCAATTGAGCGTCGATCGCATTCCGAACGACAACTTCTAACTGAGCCACGGAGACCATAGCTTCGGATGCCATTCGTCCGTTCCATTCATAGTATTCTCGGGCCTTCTGCTCATCGCCTTCGGCCTCAGCTAGAAACGGTTCTAGCCGTGGCCACGACAGCAATTCTGCCAAGTCATCAAAGGGAACTTCATTGCTTTCAACTCCGGCCACTGGAACACCGTCCGATTCATTACTTCGTTGCTACCGCTAACTTAATCTGCTACGATGATGCTATCGAAATACCCCGGTGGGCCTCTCAATATGAAGTCGCCGGGGTTCTTTTTTGCCCTTCGGATTATTTGTCCTTCAGGACGACCCTGTTGAGGAAGTCGGCAACGTCCTGGATTTCTTCCATGCACACCGAATGGCCGATCTGCGGGTAGGTTTCGCTGGTCAATTCGGTGTGCCCCGGAACCCAGCCCAGGGTGTATTCGATCTTGTCCCGGGTAATCACCGGGTCGGCCAGGTCGCGGCCCCAGAACATCGGCAGCGGCTTGTCCGCCAGCTTCGCGTCATCGAATAGATCCAGATGCTTGGGATCCACCGCAAAGCCGGAGAGCCCCACCACTGCCTCAATGGCATCGCGCTGGTAGCGGGCCAATGAGGTGGCCATGGCCATGCCCTGGGAGAAGCCGAGCAGGGTGATCGACGAGTGCTGCTGGGACAGCGGTTCCAGCAGCGCCCAGAGCGCTTCGACGCTGCGTGCCACCGACTCGATGGAGTAGTTGATTTCCTGGGTCAGCGGGAACCAGCTGTACCCCGGTCCTGCCTGCAGCGGTGCGCGCACCGAGAGGTAGGTGAACTCTTCGGGCAGTTGCTGCGAGAGCCCCATGAGGTCTTGCTCGTTGGAGCCGTAGCCGTGCAGGAACACCAGCAGCGGAGTTCCTAGGCGGGATTCGTCGTTGCGGGAGATGATGGCTACCGGAGCCTGGTCTTGGTATGTCATAGTTCCCCAAGACTATCGAACAGCGACGCGCTGTTCCGGCGGTTCCACAGAGCGCTGCCATCGTATCCCGGCACTCGCGTGGAGCCATGAGCCTTTGCCGGCGCGCCGGGATGCCCTGGGCGGGTAGAGTGGTGCCCACCGAATCATCCTCTAGAATGATTGACTAGAAGTTACCCTTTGGTAACAATGGATTCGTGCCCAACGACATTGCTTCCGAACCGTCAAACACCGCCGATTCCCCGCTCCATCCATGGCGCCGCTATGTCGCCATCGGGGACTCGTTCACCGAGGGCATCGGCGACCCCGATCCATCGAGCGCAGGAAGGCACCTTGGCTGGGCCGACCGCTTGGCCCAGGAGCTCAGCCGTACCGTCCCGGACTTCGCCTATGCCAATCTCGCCATCCGCGGCCGGCTCATCGGACAGATCGTGGCCGAACAGCTCGATCCCTGCATCGACCTGAAGCCGGACCTGATCTCGCTGTGCGCGGGCGGCAACGACGTGCTGCGCCCGGGCGGCGATCCAGACAAGATTGCCGACATCCTCGACGACGCGGTAGCCAAGCTCACCGCCACCGGTGCCACGCTCCTGCTCTTCACCGGGCCCGATATCCGCGATACCCCGGTCCTTGGAAGCATCCGCGGCAAGGTGGCGATCTACAACGAGAACGTGCGCACCGTCGCTGCCCGGCATGACGCCATCGTTGCCGACATGTGGGCATTGCAGGAATTGCACCAGTCCCAGATGTGGGCGCCTGACCGCCTGCACTTCTCCCCCATCGGCCACCAGCGCATTGCCGCCATGGCACTCGACTCGCTGAACGTCCCGCATCAGCTGGATACCGACATCGTTCCGGTCGTGGATGAGCGCAGCTGGCGCGAAGCACGCAAGGAGGATCTGCAGTGGGCCCGCGAGCATCTGGCGCCCTGGGTGCTGCGCCGCCTGCGCCACCAGTCCTCCGGTGACGGCATCACCCCGAAACGGCCTTCGGCTACGCCGTTCGCAGATGCCAAGCCCAACGACTCGCTCGGTGCCGGCGACAGCGCCAAGTAGCAAGAAAGACTGAAGCGGTTCCGCCGATTACTGGCGGAACCGCTTCAGTCTTTAAAGGCTTGCCAAACTTCGCCCAGATTCTAGTCTCCGAAGACCAAGGTCCGAAGCACCCCATCCAGCTGCGTCGCATCGGTCAAGAATCCGTCATGGCCAATGGGCGAATCGATGTAGTGCACCGGCTTCGGCTTGGCCAGCGACGAGGCCAGCTTCACCGACTGCTCGGGGAAGTACAAGCGGTCGGTGGTAACCGCGGCAACCACCACGTTGGCCTTCTCCAAGCGCGCCAGGGCGGCCTCCAGGGATTCATGGCCACGAGCAACATCGTGGCTCATCAGCGCCTCGGTCAGCACCAGATAGCTGTTCGCGTCGAAACGATTCACCAGCTTGCTAGCCTGATGGTCGAGGTAGCTTTCCACCTGGTATCGCCCGCGCGGCCCGTCCAGCTGGCCCGTCGGCTTCTCGCCATCCTGCGGATTGCGCGAGAAACGGGTTTCCAGCTCGGCCTCGGAACGGTAGGTGATGTGGGCCAGGCGGCGAGCCAGGCCGAGACCGGCGTCAGGACGGGCATCGTTGCCGTAGTAATCGCCATTGCAGAAGTGCGGATCCAAGCGGATGGATTGGGTTTGCACCTGCGCAAAGGCAATTTGCTCGGCAGTCGCCTGGGCGCTAGAGGCCATCACGACCAGGTTCTTGACCTGCTCGGGGAACTCGACAGCGTATTCCAGCGCGCGGGCACCGCCCATCGAACCGCCGATGACCGCATGCCAGGATTCGATTCCCAGCTGCTTGGCCAGCCGCGCCTCGAGGCGCACCGAGTCCTTGATGGTGACGAAAGGGAATCTGGAGCCGTAAGGCAGGCCCTGCTCGTCCAAGGACGAGGGGCCGGTGGATCCATTGCAACCACCCACCATGTTGATGGACACGACAAAGTACTCATTGGTGTCAACCGTGGCGCCGGGGCCAACGAAGCCTTCCCACCAGCCGGCGCTGTGCGAATCGCCTTGCGCGACGTGGGCGTCACCGGTGAGTGCATGCATCACCAGCACCGCGTTGGAGCCATCAGCTGCTAGCTTCCCCCACGTCTCGTAGGCCAGCACCACGTCGGGAAGGTATCCACCGAATTCAAAGTGGTACTCCCCCACGGAACTACGGCGCAAAATGCCGTCTTGTCCGCCAGCGAGCTCTTCGGCGCGCAGAGTCTCTTCAGTAGTCACAATGGATGGCATGCCTAGAGGGTTTCCTGCAATTCCTTGTTTTCAAGGGCCGCAACAGCTTCGAAGCCCAGCTCAAGATCGGCCAGGATGTCCTTGATGTTTTCCAGCCCGACGCTCAGCCGCACCAGTCCCGGGCTCACACCGGCGGCAATCTGCTCCGCTTCGGAGAGCTGGGCGTGGGTGGTGGAGGCCGGATGGATGACCAGCGAGCGCACGTCGCCGATGTTCGCGACGTTGGAGTGCAAGACCAGTGCGTCCACGAATGCCTGTCCGGCTTCCGCGCCGCCCTCCAGCTCGAAGGCGATGATCGAGCCAGCGCCGTGATCGCTGTACTTCTGCGCGCGCTCATGCCACGGAGAGGACTGCAGGCCGGCGTAGGCGACCTTCTGCACTTCCTCGCGGGCTTCGAGCCAGTTGGCAACTTCCACTGCGTTCTGGCCGTGGCGCTCGATGCGCAGCGACAGGGTTTCCAGGCCTTGGGCGATCAAGAACGCATTGAACGGCGCCACTGATGAACCCAGATCGCGCAGCAGCTGCACGCGTGCCTTGAGGATGTAGGCCAGATTCGCGCCGAGGATGCCGTTGATGCCCAGGTCGCGGGCGAAGACCAGGCCGTTGTAGGACTCGTCCGGGGTGTTGAATCCCGGGAAGCGTTCGGCGTCCTTGGCGAAGTCGAAGTTGCCCGAGTCCACGATGACCCCGGCGATGGCATTGCCGTGGCCGCCAAGGAACTTGGTGGCCGAATGGATCACGATATCGGCGCCCCACTCGATGGGGCGGATCAGGTATGGCGTGGCCAGGGTGTTGTCCACCAGCAGCGGCACGCCGGCTTCGTGGGCGATCTCCGAGATGCCCTCGATATCCAGCACGTCCTGCCGAGGATTGGAGATGCTTTCGCCGAAGAAGGCCTTGGTGTTCGGGCGCACCGCGGCACGCCATTCGTCCAGGTTGTCCGGGTCGGAGACGAAGCTGACTTCGATGCCCAAGCGCTTGAGCGTGTGCTTGAGCAGGTTCTGGGTTCCGCCGTACAGGCTCGGGCTGGCTACCAGATGGTCGCCGGCTTCGGCCAGGTTCAGGATGGCGAAGGTGGTGGCGGCCTGTCCCGAGGACAGCAGCAGCGCGCCAACGCCGCCTTCCAGATCAGCGATGCGGGTTTCCACGGCGTCGGTGGTCGGGTTGCCGATACGGGTGTAGATCGGTTCCAGTTCCTGCAACGCGAAACGGGCAGCGGCACTCTCGGCGCTCGGGAAGACAAAGGAAGTGGTTTGGAAAATCGGGAGAGCTCGCGCTCCGGTCGTCGGATCCGGGGTCTGGCCGGAATGGATCTGACGGGTTTCAAATGACCAGTTGTTGCTCATGGTTTCCTCCAAATAGCGTTTCATGACTATGGGGGTACGCCGCTGAAAAGACACCGACAGGAAGCACCGTATCGAAACGACTTCCAGGGGGTAACCCGCGCTTGTCCTTGATGCCTTGTGCATTCAAGGGCCAGGTCTTCACCCGGGGCACCCCACCGCGGTTGGAGGGTTGCCGCCCAGTAAGCCGGGGCTTGTTACTGGAACTCATGACCTGCTATCAGTTTGCCCGAAAACCGAAGATCTTTGCAACGCAGTGGACCAGGATTGGACTCAATCGGTCATATTTCGCGAATTCCGCAGATTTTCCGCAGAGTATTCGATAACATCAGCGCACTTAGGGGAGCCTAAGTAGAGACTCGCATCACATGTTGCCATGATGGGCACATGATGAGGCTAGATCACGTAAGTTATGCATGCGGCCCGGACGGGCTGCTGCCAACCGCTGAAAGAATCTCCGAGTCCCTGGGACTGGAATTCGTCAAGGGCGGCGTGCATCCACGATTCGGAACACGCAATGTCATCTTCCCGCTCAAGCATGGCCAGTACCTGGAAGTGGTTGAAGTCCTGAACCACCCGGCCAGCGACAAGGCTCCCTTCGGCCAGGCCGTGCGCGCCCGCTCGGAGCTCGGCGGCGGATGGATGGGATGGTGCGTCTCGGTGGAGGATCTATCCAGTGCCGAAGAGCGCTTGGGCCGCAAGTCCGTGCCGGGGAACCGCAAGTTCCCGGATGGCCGCGAACTTACCTGGCAGCAAATCGGCATCAAGGGCCTGATCGCTGATCCGCAGGTCCCGTACCTGATTTCCTGGGATGAAGGCTCCGAGGAGCTGCATCCTTCCAAGGCGCTGGAGCCTGTCGGCGAGATCAGCCAGATCTCCATCGCCGGCTCGCGTGATCGGGTGCTGGATTGGCTGGGCCAGCCGCAGAACGTCAATTTGGGCGCTGTCACCATGCAATATGAAGCCCCGAATGGCACTCCTGGCATCATGTCGGTAACCTTCGAAACCGAGTCCGGCACCGTGGTGCTGTAGGAAACTCGGAAACGAACGCAGGTAGGCGGGGACAATGGCGTCCCCACCTACCTTTTTTCGTTAATGGCGTTTCAGTCGCTGGCGCAGGCCTTCGGGCACTACTGGCCGATTCCGATGGCAGGCCCAATCAGCGCGTAGCCGACGAAGCCGATAGCATCGAGCAGGAAGTGCGCGATGACCAGCGGCATCACCCGGCCGTACTTCTGGTACACCCAGCCGAAGACGATGCCCATGAGCATGTTGCCGATCATCGGCCCCACGCCCTGGTAGAGGTGGTAGCTGCCGCGGAGCACTGCAGAACCGATCATGATGCTCCACAGTCCCAGCTTCAGCTTCTTGGCATAGGTGAACAGGAAGCCGAGCATCAGCACTTCTTCGAGCACTGCATGGCGTACAGCCGACAGCAGCAGCACGGGGACGCTCCACCAATAATCACCGAGGTTGGCTGCTGACAGTGCTGTGGTGACGCCCAGTGCCCGTCCGGCAGCATAGACGCCCAGCGTCCCCACGCCCATGGCCAGGAACAGCCCCGCCCCGAGCATCGTGTCCTTGCCCGGACGTCGTATGTCGAAGCCGATGTCACGGATGGTTCGGCCGGTCGTGCGCTTCATCAGGTAGAGTGCCAGCACCACGGGCACCAGCGCGAAGACAATGTCCAGAAGCTGGTAGGTGAAATCAAAGAACTCGCGTGTGCTCAGCGGGTTGTTCAGCGATGTCGTCTGATCACGCAACGGTGCCCTGGTGACTTTATCCGCAAAGCTCAGCAGCGAAAAGACCGCGCTCTGCCCCAAGGACAGGGCGAGAACCAAAATGATCTCGAACCTGAGGGTTCTGCGGGTTGCCGTCTGCTCAATTTGTTCAGCGTTCACGTTCTCGATCATAGGCTGATCTGGCTGTGCGCGTACTGAGTAGCCACGTGGCAAAGCTGCGATAGCCTGAAGGTGAGACCACCAGCGAGTTGAACGAGAAGGGTACGAATGAGTCGTCCTGCCACCAGTGGAGAATTGCAAATCGCCCGCCAGCTCTGCCCCGATCTTTTGTGGGAAGATGCGGCCGTGAATGAAGGCGGACAATTCCACAAGGTGGTCATTGGCAATCCGCAGGCGGTGATTCGCATGGCGCGCACGCCAGCGGCGACCGAACAGATGCCGCGAACCGTCGAGCTGCTGTCTTTGCTGGAAAGCCAGCTCAACTTTCAGATCCCGGTGGCGGTCTCCGAGATCCTGCATGTCGACGGGCTCAGCTCAGTTGCCATGTCCTTCATCCCCGGAAGTGCGCATGAGCCTCATTACGGGGATCCAAAGGTGCTGGGCCAGCTGGTGAAGGAATTGGCCGAGGTACCGCTGGAACAGATCAGCGCTCATCTGGCCAAACCGTTTTCATTCCGTGGCGAATGGACCCAAGCCCGGCAGCAGCAATGCTTCGATGCGCTGCCCGAGGAACTTCGAGCTCCTGCAACCGCACTTTGGGATCAGCTCGATATTCTGGCGCAGGTTCCAGCGGGACTGGTGCATGGTGATTTGGCTGGCCACAACATGCACTGGATTGACGAGAAGCTGATTGGCATCTTGGATTGGGACCTCGCAGCAGCGTGGGACCCTGCGTTGAACACCGCGTACCTGAGCCTGTGGCATGGTTTGGAAATGGTGGATTTGATTGCTCCCAATTCTGAGGAAGCGCACCGGGCCAAAATCTGGTTGGGTCTCATGAGCCTTGAACGGTTATCGGATACGCTCTCGCGCTCGGACAACCCGAAGATGGGCAAGCTCATGCGTAAGATCGGTCCGCGCATCCTCACTGCAGCGCAATCAATCAATGGATAGGAAGCAATTTGGCCTGACCCGCCGACGAGCAAGCCATCTGGAGCGCAAAGAAAGCCCGCCTGAATGTTGTCAGGCGGGCTCTCATGCACCGTATCGGGTGCAATGCTTGCTTAGCTCAGGGCTGCGATAGCTGCATCGTAGTCGGGCTCGGTGGTGATCTCCGGGACGATCTGGTTGTAAACAACCTTCCCGTCCTCATCCAGCACAACAACCGAACGGGCCAGCAGGCCAGCCAGTGGTCCGTCGACCTGGGTGACTCCGTAGTCCGAACCGAAGTCGGAACGGAAGACCGAACCAGCTGTAACATTCTCGATGCCTTCGGCACCGCAGAAGCGGCCCAGTGCGAATGGCAGGTCAGCAGAAACACACACGACGGTGGTGTTCTCCAGGCCGGCAGCCAGTTCGTTGAAGCGACGCACGCTGGCAGCGCAAACGCCGGTATCAACCGACGGGAAGATGTTCAGGACAACGCGACGGCCAGCCAGCGATTCGCTGGTGACATCTGCAAGGCCGGTGTCGGTGAGAGTGAAAGCTGGAGCCTGCGAGCCAACGGCCGGCAGATCACCAATAGTCTGTACAGGGGTTCCCTTGAAAGCAGTATTAGCCATAGGTCTTGTCTATCATGAATGCCTAATACGGAGCTATCATTTCAGCCTACAAGCGCAAACAAGTCGTTCAGATCCTGTATCCATGCAAAACTGTGGATATGGGACCCAACTACGATTCATACGCGGCGAAAATGCGTGCTCAAACAATGGACGGGATTGATCTGGACGTAGTTGCCCGTTTCGCGGACATGCTCTGTCCTCGTAATTCACGAATTCTCGATATCGGTTGCGGGATTGGCAATACCGTCAATGCGTTGCGTCGCTGCGGACATGATGCCTATGGCGTAGATCCAACGCCCCAAGTTCTGGATGTAGCAAAAGACCTATTCGATGGAAGCTGGTTCAGACAGTTATCAGCCGACCAGCTGAGCTTGGGTACACTCAACGAGCATTCGCTGCCGGAACAGTACGACGCCATATTGATGACCGGAAATGTGCCTGCCTTCATTTCACGTGGCGAACTGCGAAGCGTATTCGATTTTGCCGATCGGGTGATCCGTTCAAATGGAGTACTCATCGTTGGGACCACCAGCAACGCCCATGGCGGCCCCACGGACCAGACCGATATTCTCAAAGGAACCTCGCTGCAGCTCGTACACCGATTTGCGGACTGGCATTTAGGCCCCTACGGTTCAGACTCTCTGTGGTCCGTGAGTGTGTATGCGCGGACTGCGCAACGGTCCGGGTTCGGGATGCCTGACGGAATATTCGTCTTGCCTTCCTAATGTCGTAATTCCCTTCGAAGCTCTAGCCGCTACCGGATTGGGCACAAGCTCTGCAACTCCGGAAATCGTTTCCTGGAATCGAACGGTACTTCGTAGCCAACTACATTAAAAATCGAGATGATCGCTCTATCTCACCGGATGGCCGGATCATGTCTCCTTTGGAAGAACAGCTTCCGAGGAATCACGTAAGTCGATCAACTAGTTCGCCCGCCCGATACACGCTATGCGTCAGGTTCATTCCGGGGCGGTACGCCAGATGCGCCGCAACCGGAGCGTCAAGCACATGCAGATCTGCGCGCTTGCCGATCTCAACGGATCCGACTTGGTCGGCAACTCCGAGAGCTAGCGCCCCTCCGTAGGTTGCCGCCTCGATGGCTTCAGCCAGAGACAGGTTCATTTGGAGCACCGCCGTAGCAACGCAGAAGTTCATGTTGCTCGTATAGCTGGTCCCCGGATTGCAGTTGCTCGCCAGCGCGATTCGCACCCCTGCATCAAGCAGTTCGCGACCCGGCGCAAGCGGCTGCCGGGTGGACAGGTCGCAGGCGGGCAAGCAGGTAGCTACCGTGCCCGGCTTGCCCGAACGCGCCGAGGCATCCCAACCGGCCCAGCTGTCGGCGAGCGCCTTGAAGTCCTCTTCATCCAGGTAATTCACGTGATCTACCGAACGGCTGCCGAATTCCACGGCCAGCTTCACTCCCGGGCCTGGGCCCAGCTGGTTTCCATGGACCTTGGTCGCCAGCCCTTTGCGGTGCGCGGCTTCCAGGACCCGGCGCGATTGCTCTTCGGTGAATGCACCGCGTTCGCAGAAGACATCGACGAAGTCGACGTTGCCTGCCACCGCATCAAGCATCGGTCCGGTGACCAAATCCGTATAGGCCTCGGCATCCCAGCCTGCCGGAACCAGATGGGCGCCTAGGAAGGTCAGTGAATCTACCAGTGGCTTGCCGAGTATGGAATGCCGGATCTCTTCTTCCAGTGCCAGGCCGTAGCCGGTCTTGGTTTCCATCCAGGTGGTGCCCATCGCCAGCGCTTCATGGCGGCGTTCCGCCACAACTCCGGACAGCTCCTTGTCGGAGAGCTGCCCGGTGGCCGAGGTGGTGACCGCAATGCCGCCGGCGGCATAGGACTGGCCTGCCATGCGGGCCACGAATTCTTCGGCGCGGTCGCCGCCGAAAATCAGATGGCTGTGGGAATCAACCCAGCCGGGCAGCACCGCACGGCCGCCCAAATCGATCTCGTGCGCCGTTGCTGGTGCCTGCGCCATGTGGCCGACCCATGCAACCAGGCCATCTTCGATTAGCACCGCGGCGTCTTCCAGCACGCTGCCTTTCGCGTCAACCGTCGTCAGCTGTCCGATGTTGGTAAGCAACAAGGTTGCCATGAGCGCTCCGCCTTCGTGGTAATTCCAATCCTTCAGGCACGAGCCTACCTATGGCTTGCCGCCTGCGGGGCAGAACAAGAGGGTGCCCGTCTGAAATTTCAGACGGGCACCCTTGTGCCCTGTTTCAGGGCAGGTTTATCCCTTGGTGGCGCCTGCCAGCAAGCCGCGCACGAAGAACCGCTGCAGAGCGAAGAACACCGCCAGCGGAATGATCATCGAGATGAAAGCACCTGCGGTAAGCAGCTCCCAGGATTGTCCATAGGTACCCGAGAGGTCCTGGAGCGCCTTGGTAATCGGCAATTCCCCACCCGAGGTGAACACGGTTGCCACCAGCAGGTCATTCCAGACCCAGAGGAACTGGAAGATTCCGAAGGAAGCAATGGCCGGCATCGACAAGGGCAGGACGATTTTCGAGAAGATCTTCCCGTGCCCGGCTCCGTCAACGCGCGCGGCCTCGATTACCTCATCCGGGATCTCCGAAATGAAGTTATGCAGCATGAAGATCGCCAAGGGCAAGGCGAAGATCGTGTGCGCAATCCAGACCTTGGCGTAGGCGCCATCCAATCCGTTGACGCCCAAGCCTGGCAGGATATACAGCCCGCCAATTTTCACCCCGTCCGAGAAGAGCTGGAGCAGCGGCACCAGCGCCATCTGGATCGGAACGATCTGCAGGGCGAAAATGAGCACGAAGAGCGTATTGCGTCCCTTGAAGTTGATCCAGGCGAACGCGTAGGCAGCCAAGCTGGCAATCAGGATCGGCACAATCGCCGCCGGAATGGTGATGACCAGCGAATTCAGGAAGGCCTTGGACAGCGGAAGGCTGTCGCCGGAGGCGAAGGCCTGCACATAGTTGTCCAGCGTGAACGACGGGTTGGACAGGGCCGTCCACCAGCCCGTGGTCTTGATGTCATCAGCCTGCCTGAAGGAGGAGACGAACAACCCGAAGGTGGGGATGGTCCACACTGCGGCAATGATGAACGCCGCAATGGTGGCGCCGCGGGAGGTCGTGGCCTTGCGCAGTTTCCCGCTGGATTTCTCGGTGGCCGCCATCAGGCGCCGAGTGGATTCGCCGACGGTGCTCATCGCATGACCCCCTGCTTCTTATGCTGCCTGACGTTGTAGATGATGATCGGCAGCACCAGGATGAACAGGATGACGGCCAGGGCCGAGCTGTAGCCGGTACGGGCCCCAAGCTGGAACTGGCGCACCATTTCGTAGGCCAGGACCGTCGTATCCGAGCGGCCGCCGGTCATCGAGGAGACGATGTCGAAGACCTTGAGCGAGGCAATAGAAATCGTGGTCAAGACAACGATGACCGTGGAGCGGATCCCCGGCAGGGTGACATTGGCGAAGCGCTGCCACGGGCTGGCTCCGTCCAGGGCTGCCGCCTCCAGCTGCTCTGCCGGCACGCCCTTGATGGCCGCGGACAGGATCACCATGGCGAATCCTGCCTGTGTCCAGATCAGGATGACCACCAGGAACAACGTGTTCCACGGTTCGAGCCCGAGCCAGTCGACCGGCTTGGCGCCGAATGCCGTGATGATCGCATTGAGCACGCCGATCTGATCGCCTTGGCGAATGTCGTAGAAGAATTTGAAGATGATCGATGCGCCCACGAAGGAAATCGCCATGGGCATGAACACGAGCAGCTTGAAGAACTTCTCGCCGCGGCTCTTGTCGATGAACACCGCATAGGCCAAGCCGATGATGGTGGAAACCACCGGCGCCACCAGAACCCAGACCAGGGTGTTGAGCAGGGCTGTCAGGCCATCGGGGCTGGTGAATACCCAGCGGAAGTTCCCCAGGCCCACGAAGCCCGACCCGTCATTGGCCATGAAGGCGCTGATGGCGGTGCGGATCGTCGGGTAGATCAACCCGATGGCGAGCAGCAGCATGGCCGGAGCAAGGAACCCAGTCAGCTGCAGCAGCGAGCCGACACCGTGCCGCGAGCGCCGGTCCGCGAAGAACAGCACCGCGCCGAGCACGGCGGCCAGCGCGGCCACCCACATCACCGAGTTGTACAGCCCCAGGACCAGCAGGATCGCTGCCGGAACCACGACCGCGGCGAGGAAGCGCACCACGGTGAATGCGCGTCCGCCATTGGTTGCTATCTCGACAAAGCCGAGGATCGCCGCGATCAGGATCGCGAAGGCAAGCAGCACCACCGGCACCTGGATCAGCGGCGGGACGCCGGCAAGCCATTGGAAGAATTCGGTCATGGTCTCAGGCCCCTGTCATCTCGCCAACGGCCGGGATTCCCGGCCGTTGGCGGCTTGCAAGGTGGTGGCTAGGAGTCATAACCGGACTGGATGTTCTCCAGCACTTCCTCAATCGGCTTGCCGTCGATCCAGTCCACCAGTCCCTTCCAGAAGGAGTCGGAACCCACGCTCTTGGGCATCAGATCAGACCCGTCGAAGCGGAAGGTGGTGTTCGGATCCTGCAGCAGTTCAACGGCGGAGCGCAGCAGGTCGCTGCTGGCGTTCGCTGGATCGAGCCCGGAGTTGGCCGAGATCACGCCGCCGAGAGAGACCCTGCTATTGGCCCAATCCGCGCTGGCCAGGTATTCCTGGACCTTGGCGGTCTCTTCATCGTTGGAGAAAGCTGCGACGAATTCGCCGCCGCCGACGATGGATACCGGGTCATCGGCCTTGGCTGGAGGTGCGACGAAGGCCCAGACATCTCCGTCAGGTGCCACGGTGGCCTTCTCGCCATCGGCATTCTTAGAATCGAGGACATAGCCTTCCAGGAAGGAGGCCTGGTGGGTCAGCGGGCAGGTTCCCTTGGCCACTGCCGTACCGACATCGCCGAAGGCGGTGGCGTTGATCGACTTCACATCGCCATATCCGGCGTTGACTTGTTCGGGGTCGAGCAGGATCTTCCCGACGGACTCGAAGGCGCTGGTAATTTCTGGCGAGGTGAATTCCAGGTCGCCGGCAACCCACTTGTCATAGGCCTCGGGGCCGGACTGGCGCAGCACCGCGTCCTCGATCCAGTCGGTGCCCGGCCAACCCGATGCCTCGCCCGATGCGAATCCGGCACACCAGGCCGGTTCATCGGTCTTCTTCGAGATTTCGGTGCCCAGGGCGATCATCTCATCCCAGGTTTCAGGCACGCTCACGCCCCACTGCTCGAACTGCTTGGGCGAATACCAGATGTAGCCCTTGACGCTGGCCATCAGCGGCACGCCGTACTGCACGCCATCGACCTTGCCGTAGTTCTGCCAGTCCTCGGACCAGTTGCTCTGCAGCTGGGCCTGCACTGCTTCGGGCAGCTGCTGCACCTTGCCCTGGGCCACGGTTGCCTGCAGCAGGCCGGGCTGCGGGAAGACTGCCAAATCCGGGGTGTCGCCGCCTTGGACCTTGATCCCGATCTGGGATTCGAAGTTTTTGTCTCCGGTGTAGCGGATCTTGATGCCGTTTTCCTCGGACCACTTGGCCCACGACTTTTCCAGCAGTTCCGCCTCGATGCCGGTGACCGGGCCATAGATGTCCACGACACCGTCGGCTTCGCCCACCTGGGCTGCGCCGCCTCCGGAGGCGTTGGGGTCATTGGGGTCTGCCCCGCCGGAGCAGCCGGCCAGGAGCATGCCGATAGCTGCCATCGAGATAACCGGCGCGAGCTTCAGACTGCGTTGTGCTTTCTTCATGATGCCCTCCACGTTGACTAGTACCTTGCCGAGTGAAGCGGCCTGGCACGAATGATCTCCTCAATAGTGACGCAGATCATCGACGCGCGTCAACACCTATGGAAGAAGATCGTCCAGAGATTGTCGTGGGATGCTCAGCGCGGAGCCGGGCCGGTGCTGTCGCGGACCGTCATCAGCGGCGCGATAAGCTGCTGCACGGCACCCTGGGAACGGCCTTCGATTTTCTGCACCAGTGCGTCCACCGCCGCATGGGAGACCGCCTCGCCCGGTGGGGCGACCGTGGTCAGTGCCGGGGCTACCATTTCGGCCGAGCGGTCGCCGACACCCAATGCAATTACCGAGAGGTCTTCTGGGATGCGCAACGACGCCATGCCAGCGGCGTTGACGAAACCGGCAGTGGCGAATTCCTTGAGCGCCAGCACCGCCGTGGGGCGCGGGTGCAGGTCCCGGTAGGCATCCAGCGCCGTCCGTCCGCCGCGCGCGTTGTTTTCCACCGGGATTTCCTGCATCGACATGCCGCGGAGGCGCGCGGCTTCAGAGATGGCGCGGGCCGTGCGGATGGCCGGACCGTTGCCGGCCTCCTGGTCTTCCACGGAGACGTTGATGTACATGATGGATTGGTGGCCGAGGTCCGCCAGGTAGTCCACCGCGATGCGCCCGGCCTCGGCGAAATCATTATCGACATAGGACAGGTCGGCATTGTCATCGGGACGGCCAATGGAAGCGAAAGGTATGCCCGCGCGCCGCAGGACATCGAAGCGCGGGTCATTGATCGACACTTCCATCAGCAGCACCCCGGCCACCAGTTTCTGCCCGACCAGGCTTTCCAATCCCATGACATCGGTCATCGGATTGGACCACAAGAGCATGTGGTAGCCCAGCGCGCGGGCACGCTCCATTGCGGCGGTGACGTATTCGAACTCGGTGGAGGAATAGCCGTCCACGCTGGTGGGAAAGTGCAGGGCAAGGATCCCCCGGCGGGATCCGGCCAGGCCCTGGGCAAAGGCATCCGGGGTGTAGTTCAGCTCCCGCATGGCCGCCACGACTCTGGCCTTGGTCGCCTCGGAAATGGTGCGCCGGCCGCTGATCACGTAGGACACGGTACTGGGAGATACGCCGGCCAAGCGCGCCACATCATCCCTGGTAGCCATGAGCCCTCCGCCTTTGGTTATGCCAACTCGTCATCCCTATTGAAACACGGCGCCGGGCCAACCGAGCTGGTCAGCGGCTGGCGACGAAGGCCTGCACGCAAGCCTCGATGTCCTCGGCCGAATGCGCGGCGGAGAGCTGCACGCGGATGCGCGCGGCGCCCTTGGGCACCACCGGGAAGCTGAAGGCGGTCACGAAGACGCCCTGTTCCAGCATCTTGCCTGCCACCTCTGCGGCCTTGACCGCGTCGCCGAACATCACCGGGATGATGGCGTGCTCGCCGTCGAGCAGCTCGAAGCCCTCTTCGGTCATGCGGCGGCGGAAGTGCGCGGCGTTCTCGAAGAGCTTCTCGCGCAGGTCCCCGGAATCCACCACGAGGTCCAGCGCCTTGAGGGTCGCGGCGACAATCGACGGGGCCAGCGAGTTGGAGAACAGGTACGGGCGGGCCTTCTGGCGCAGCATCGCGACGATTTCGCCGCGGCCGGAGACGTAGCCGCCCGAGGCTCCTCCCAGGGCCTTGCCGAAGGTGCCGGTGTAGATGTCCACGCGGTCCGAGACCCCTGCATGCTCGGGAGTGCCGGCACCGGTGGCGCCCATGAAGCCCACCGCGTGGGAGTCGTCGACCATGACCAGCGCGTTGTACTTGTCGGCCAAATCGCAGATGGCTTCGAGCGGTGCCAGGTAGCCGTCCATGGAGAAGACGCCGTCGGTGACGATGATGGTGCGGCGTGCACCCGCCCCGTCGTTGAGCTGCGCGGCGGCCTGCAGCTGGGTTTCCAAATCGGCCATGTCCTGGTTGGCATAGCGGAAGCGCGCGGCCTTGGACAGGCGGATGCCGTCGATGATCGATGCGTGGTTCAGCGCATCGGAGATAATCGCGTCTTCCTTGCCGAACAGCGACTCGAAAACGCCGCCGTTGGCATCGAAGCAGCTGGAGAACAGGATGGTGTCGTCGGTGCCCAGGAACTTCGAGAGCCGGGATTCCAATTCCAGGTGCAGGTCCTGGGTGCCGCAGATGAAGCGGACCGAGGCCATGCCGAAGCCGCGCTCGTCCATGGCGGACTTGGCGGCGTCGATGATCTGCTGGTTATCAGCCAGCCCCAGGTAGTTGTTGGCGCAGAAATTCAGCACCTTCCGTGCATCGTCACCCAGCGAGCCGGCCAGGATGGACGCAGACTGGGCCGAGTCGATGTGGCGTTCTGCCTTGAACAGGCCGGAGGACTTCAGCTCGTCCAGTTCGGCGGCAAGCTGGTCTTTGAGGTCCGTGTACATTGCAAATACTCCTTGTTGATCCGGGAAATTCTTAGCCTGGGAAAACGGTCCAGTCGAGCACGACCTTGCCGCCGTGGCCGCTGCGGGCAGCTTCGAAGCCCTGCTGCCATTCGGTGGCCGGCAGGAAGTCGGTCACCACCGAGGCAATGCGCTCGCGCATCACTTCCGAGGAGGTGAGCATGGCGCTCATGGCGTACCAGGTCTCGAACATCTCGCGGCCGTAGATGCCGCGCAGGGTCAGCATGTGGGTGACCACCTTGCCCCAGTTGATATCGATGGAGGTGCTGGGCAGCCCGAGCATGCAGATCTTGCCGCCGTGGTTCATGTTCTCGATCATTTCCGGCAAGGCGGTCTTGTGCCCGGACATTTCCATGCCGTAGTCGAAGCCTTCAACCATGCCCAGCTGCTGCTGCGCTTCCCTGATGCGGGTGTTCGCGACGTTCACGGCCAGGTCGATGCCCATGCTCTGGGCCAGTTCCAGGCGCTGCTCGGAAACATCGGTGATGGCGATGTTGCGGGCGCCGACGTGGCGGGCCACTGCCACTGCCATCAGGCCGATGGGGCCTGCACCGGTGATCAGCACATCCTCGCCGACCATCGGGAATTGCAGCGCGGTGTGCACGGCATTGCCGAAAGGGTCGAAGATGGCGCCGAGCAGCGGGGTGATGCGCTCGTCGCGGTGGATGTAGACGTTGCTTTCCGGGATAACCACGTATTCGGCGAAGGCGCCATCGCGCTGGACACCGACAGAGTCGACGTTGATGCACATCTGCTTGCGACCGGCGCGGCAGTTGCGGCACAGCCCGCACACGACATGCCCTTCGCCGGAGACGCGGTCGCCGACCTTGACACCGTGGACGAAGCTGCCGACCTCCACGACCTCGCCATAGAATTCGTGTCCGGGAACCAGCGGGGTGTTGATCATGGCCTTGGCGGCATCGTCGTAGGCTTCGATGTGCAGGTCGGTGCCGCAGATGCCAGCGGTCATGACGCGGATCTTCACGTCGTGCGCGCCGGTTTCCGGTTCTGGGCGATCAACGAGTTCCAGTCCCGCGTGCGGACCGGACTTGTACAGTGCTTTCATGCTGGTTCCTTAGGATTGGGCACCTGCTGTGCGCAAGACAGACATGGGGTCGCTTCAAGTGTCGCACCCAACAACTCGAGGTAACACCTTAGAAGATCACTGATTTACTGATCCAACGATTTAGTATTTACTTCATGGAATTGCATCAGTTGAGGATTCTTCGTGAACTCGCGGATCTGGGCAGCGTTAATGCTGTAGCCAAGGCCCTTTTCGTCTCGCCTTCGGCGGTCTCGCAGCATTTGGCGCAATTGCAACGCAACTTCCCTGCGCCCCTGACCCAGAAGGACGGACGCAGGCTGGTGCTGACTGCAGAGGGAAAACTGCTGGCCTCCGCAGCGGCCTCGGTCGCTTCGACCCTGGCAGAGGTCTCAGCGAGAATCCGCACCCAGGAACAGGAACGGGACACCCCCATCCGGATCGCCGGATTCCACTCCATCGGACAGACCATCTTCGCCCCGCTGCTGACCTACCCGGAAGGCCAGTTGCCCCCGTTGCGCTTTTCCGACGAGGACGTCTCGCAGCAGGATTTCCCTGCCCTGACCTCGACGTACGATTTGGTACTGGCGCACCGGATGCCGCACACGGCCCCGTGGCCAGAAGACCGGATCAGTGTCATACCACTGGCTTTCGAACCGCTGGACGTCGCAATCCACCGGGACCATCCGCTGGCCGAATTCAAGGAGCTCTCCCCCGAACAGGTCATCGACGAGCCCTGGGTCGTTTCGCGTTCGGGCTATTCGCCGGCAGACGTCCTGGAAACCATTGCCGCACTGGCCGGCCAAGCTCCGCGAATCGAGCACCGGGTCAATGACTACGCCACCGCCGGAGCCCTGGTTGAAGCCAGCGGCTGCCTCGGGATCCTGCCTCGCTATACAGCACGGAAAACACTGGACAGTACGGTGACTTTACGACCAATCAAAGGTCTTTCAGCCGGTCGACAAATCGACGTTCTGGTTCGTGCGGAGCACCTCCACAGAGAACCAGTCATGGACGTCATCGAGGCGATACGGCAGACCATCCGGGGGCTTGTCGGCGCCTAGCCGTTAACTTCCTACCTACGCACCGAAGCCGCCACTGAATCAATCCTGGCTGCCTGAGAATCTGCAAGGAACGCGTACCGGAGCCAACCTCCGAAATATGCACGCCGAATGGCCATCTCCACGAGTCTCGCAGTTAAACTGGGGGCGTGGTTGATCAGAAACACGGCATGGGTCCGCAGTACTTGGCAGGATTCACGACGGCTTTCGGCGCCCATGGCATCGCGGCGGCACTGGGCACCGAAACCGATAATCTCGGCCTGACTTTTGCCGCCCTTGGCCTCATCCTGGCGACCTACGACATCGCCGAGGTCATCTTGAAACCGGTCTTCGGCGCACTGAGCGACCGGATCGGGGTGAAGCCGGTAATCGTGGTCGGGCTGCTGGTATTTGCGGCGGCCTCGCTGCTCGGCGCCTTCGCTGCTTCCCCGCTGCTGCTCGCCACTGCGCGTTTGGCTCAGGGAGCCGCAGCGGCAGGCTTCTCCCCCGCTTCCTCTTCGGCCGTAGCCCGGATGGTCGGGCCGTCCTTGGCCGGACGCTACTTCGGCAAATATGGTTCCTGGAAGGGGCTCGGGTATGCCGGCGGTCCGCTGCTGGGAGCGGCCCTCATCACCTGGGCTGGCCTGCCAGCGCTCTTCCTGGTTCTGGCAGTGCTCTCGCTGGGCGCAGCGCTGTGGACCGGCATTCGCATGCCGTCCATACCTGTGCTGCCCAAGCAGCGCTCCACCCTGGCTGACATGGTGAAGCAATCCACCGCACCAGCCTTCCTTGGCCCGGTGCTCCTGTTGGCTGCTGCCACCGCGATCCTGGGAGCCGCGGTGGGCTTCATCCCGCTGCTCGCAGCCCGCCTCGGCGCCGACCCGATCCTCGGCATGGGAGCCGTCAGCATCCTGGCCGTCATCTCGGCCGTGGTGCAGCCGCGGATCGGGCGGATCCACGATGCCGCCCCGCAACGGGCCAATACCCTGATGCTGGCTGGTGCGGTCCTGCTGATTGCAGCGGTGGTGCTGTTCGCGGCTGTTCCGTCACTGCCGGTGATCTTGCTGGGCGCGGCGGCAATCGGCCTGGGAGTCGGCCTGATTACCCCGCTCGGATTCGCACGCTTGGCCGCTACCACGCCTCCAGAGCGCATGGGCCGCACCATGGGCAGCGCCGAGCTCGGACGCGAAGTGGGAGATGCCGGCGGACCGATCCTCGTGGGTCTGGTGGCCGGTGCGGCTTCCCTGCCGCTGGGCCTGGGAGCACTGGCTGTTGCCTGCGCCGTGGCGGCGGCAGGCGGTGCCAGCATGATGCGTTCCACGGCTTCATCCGCGGAACGTCCGCAGAGCGCCGGCTAATCGGTTCCCGGATCCTGCAATGCCATCCCACCGCAGAAACTGGCGGCAGCGCAGGGGTGCCGCGATGGTATTTCGGCGCGTACAGTATTCGCATGAATGCCCTCGAGCCACTCACCCTGCGTGGTGCCCATGTCACCCTTGAACCGTTGTCCATGGAACACCACGACGGTCTGGTGCAGGCTGCCAGCGACGGCGAGTTGTGGAACCTCTGGTACACCTCGGTGCCACGTCCTGAGAACATGCGCGAAGAAATCCGCAGGCGCCTTGCGTTGCAGGCGGAAGGGTCGATGCTGGCCTTCACCACCCGGCTCAATGATCCCGTCAGCGGACTGCCTGGCCGGATCATCGGGATGACCACCTACTGCGGCATTGACCTCGTGCTGCCCTGGGTGGAGATCGGCTACACCTGGAACTCCGCCAGCAGCCACGGTTCAGGCACCAATGCCGAAAGCAAACCCCTGTTGCTGAGCCATGCCTTCGAAACGCTGGATTGCGAGGTCGTGGTGTTCTGCACGCACTGGATGAATTTCCGTTCACGCATGGCCATCAGCCGCTTGGGTGCCAAGCAGGACGGCGTGCTGCGCGCCCGTTCGCGGATGCCGGACGGGTCCCTGCGGGACACCGTAGTGTTCTCAATTCTGAAAGCCGAATGGCCGCAGGTGCGCAACGAACTGGATCGCCGCATCGCCTCCAGGCCCTGAATGCAGCATGTGCGCAGGACGGACGGCCTAGTGGAAACTGCCGCTAGCCGTTGAACGTCTCCGGGTGCGGGCCGGTGCGCCCTTCGCTATCCAGTGCGTCAATTGAAGCCAATTCCGCGACAGACAGCTCGAAGCCGAACAGGTCTAGGTTCGCGGCAATGCGTGACGGGGTCACCGACTTCGGGATGACCACCCGGCCCTGCTGCAGGTGCCAGCGCAGGATCACCTGAGCGGCGGTAACCTGATGGGACTTCGCGATCGCCAGGATGGTCTCGTCGGCGAGCAGCGCTCCCTGAGCGAGCGGGCTCCAGGCTTCCGTGGCAATTTCGTGCTGCCCGTTGGCGGCAATCACCTCGCGGTTCTGCAACGTCGGATGCAATTCCACCTGATTCACCGCAGGAACGATAGTTCCCTCGGCGATCAGCTTGTCCAGGTGATCCGGCTGGAAGTTCGAAACGCCAATGGCACGGACCTTGTTCTCTGAGTACAGCTTTTCCAAGGCCTTCCACGTCTCAACGTAGAGTTCCTTTTCGGGAGCTGGCCAATGGATCAAGAACAGGTCCAGGTAGTCCAGGCCCAAGCGCCGCAGGCTTGCTTCAAAGGCTTCAAGTGTCTGTTCGTACCCCATGTCGGCGATCCAGACCTTAGATGTGATGAACAGTTCGTCGCGAGCAATTCCCGACTCGGCCAAAGCCTTGCCGACACCCTCTTCGTTGCCGTAAATCGCGGCTGTATCGATGCTGCGGTAGCCAGCCTTGAGCGCTGAGCTCACTGCAGCAGTAGTCTCTTCGTTGGGAACCTGGAAGACTCCAAAACCTACCTGAGGCATTTCAATGCCATTGTTCAGCGTGATGGTTGGAATGGGGGTGATCATATCTAACTCCTAGAAATTGGTTGGGGACTGAGAAAAACTGTGGATTAGCCGGCTGCGATCAGCTGGGGCGATGCGGCTGGAGCCTTCTTGGCCAAGATCATGGCGAGAACAATCACGATCAGTGCGACGAGGGTGATCAGTGCACCAATCCAGACCGGAGAGGTGTATCCGAGTCCTGCCGCGATGCCTAGCCCGCCGGCCCATGCGCCCAGTGCGTTGCCAACGTTGAAGGCACCGATGTTGGCGCCGGATGCCAAGGTTGGCGCGTTGCCGGCGTAGTGCATGATGCGGCTTTGCAGACCGGGAACGGTTCCGAAGCCGAAGCCGCCCATGAACAGCAAAGCGAGTACTGTGGCGACCTGATTGCTTGCGAAGAATCCGAAGAGGACAAGTACCACCAGCAGGGCGGAGATGAAGAAGAGCAGTGTGCGGTCGATGCTCTTATCGGCCATGCGGCCACCGATCCAGTTGCCTGCGAACAGGCCGACGCCGAAGAGCATCAGCAGCCAAGGCACGGTGGTTGCGCTGAAGCCGGTAATCTCGGTCAAGGTGTAGGCGATGTAAGTGAAGGCGCCAAACATGCCGCCGTAGCCCAGGATGGTGACCCCCAGGGACAGCCAAACCTGCAGCGAGGTGAAGGCGCTAAGTTCCTTGCGCAGCGAGATTCCTTCGGCGGCGTGCTTGATGGCTGGGACCAGTACAAGAATCCCAATGAGCGCCAGAACACCAATGCCGGAGATTGCCCAGAAGGTCGACCGCCACCCGGAGTGCTGGCCGAGCAGGGTTCCGAAGGGCACGCCCAAGACGTTGGCTGCGGTCAGACCGGTGAACATGATGGCGATGGCGCCGGCCTTCTTACTGGTTGGAACCATGTCAGCAGCCACGACCGCGCCTACGCCGAAGAAGGCACCGTGGCACAGGGCGGCAATGACTCGACCGAGCATTGCCACTTCATAAGTTGAAGCGATTGCGGTGAGCGAGTTGCCAACGATAAACAAGACCAGCAGGCCGACAAGCACTGGCTTGCGCGGCAAGCGGACGGTTACCGCCGTCAGCCCCAATGCACCAACCACAACGCTGAGCGCGTATCCGGAAATGAGCCAGCCAGCTGCCGCCTCGCTGACGGCGAAGTCCGTGGCCACATCTGGCAACAGGCCCATGATGACAAATTCAGTAAGCCCGATGCCGAAGGCACCGATGGCTAACGCAATAAGGCCAAGCGGCATAGCGTTACCCCTGATAGACTGGATAAATTAGTTGCACACGCTTGTTATTGCGCGATATCCAATATCGTTGCACACGCAACTAACCGGCGCAAGCAAGTACTTCTCGGAGGACCTATGGGAATCGCAGATGATGCTGTCGAAATCCGTGCTCGCGGATGGCGCACTTTGGCGTCATTGCACGGATTAATCGACGCCGCACTGGAAAAGGACCTGACCGCGCAGGCGGGTCTCTCTGTGGTCGAGTACACACTTCTGGATGCCCTGAATCGGCAGGATGGCTGGCATATGCGCATGGCGCAGCTGGCCCGCGCAACGGCACTGAGCCCCAGCGCAACTACGCGATTGGTAACCCGGCTCGAAGACCGAAATCTGCTTTCGCGGGTGCTATGCGCCGATGACCGCCGAGGCATCTACACTGAGCTCACCGCCACCGGCCACGAGCTGTATCAGAAGGCCAAGCCCATTCATGATGCCACCCTGGAACGCGTGTTGAAGCTGGCAGAAGAGCAGCCAGAGCTGGCGCCGCTGGCCCGCATTCTCCACGAGTTCTCTGCCGCGTAGCCAATTGCTGAATCCTCAGAAGGGACCATCCTTGCTGCATCCGAAATTTTCCGCCGTGCTTTTCGATTGCGATGGCGTCCTGGTGGATTCCGAGTCGATCACCAATTCCGTGCTCCGCCAGATGCTCATCGAGCTGGGCTGGGAGATCAGCCCCGAACAATGCATCGAGATCTTCATCGGCAAGGCGTTGAAAGACCAGTGGCAACCCATCTTCGACCAGACCGGATTCCGTATCGACGACCAATGGATTAGCCAGTTCCGCGCACGCCGTGACGAAGCTCTGCGCTCGAAGCTGCAGCCGATTCCCGGAGCGTTGGAGGCCGTCAAGCAGATTTCGGCGATCTACGGCCAGAACATTGCCTGCGCCACCGGGGCTGACCGTGCCAAGGTCGAAATGCAGCTGGCCCTGACCGGGTTCGCCGAGTACTTCGCAGACCGGGTATTCAGCGGCATGGAGTGCCCGCGCAGCAAACCGGCCCCGGATGTCTATCTGGCCGCCGCCGCGTCAGTGGGCATTGGCCCTGGCGGCGCACTGGTTATCGAGGACACGGCCACCGGGGTGGCTGCCGGGATCGCGGCCGGCGCGACGGTGTACGGCTACTGCAACGGCGGACCCACGAGCACTTCGCCCGAGCTGCTGCGCGCGGCCGGAGCAACCGTCGTGTTCAGCAGCATGGACGCACTGCCCGGCCTCGCTTCCGGAGCATAGTTGACGGCTCCGCTGGTCGCATTTCCGCTACCCCGCAGGCTGGCCCAGGACCTTGTCCAGGGAAACTGCCAGCTTGCGCCAGTACCCCAGCTCGTAGACGATGATCACGGTCAGCGGCGAGCACAGCAGCACCAGCAAGCAGGCCCACACCGGAACGCCCAGCTGGCTGAATCCGGCCGCGGCCAAAGGCATCAGGAACGTGGGCAAATGCGCCCAGGTGAACATCGGAGCACCGAGCAACCAAGTCAGCAGCAGGGTAATGACAACCATGAAGACGAAAACCGGAATAGCCAGAGCCACAATGACCACCACTGGGTCGGTAGCGGCTTCGGGGTCATAGGCGTAGCCGATAATGTGCAGCCCGGCACCGATCGCGGCAATGGACGTGAAGAGCGCAATATGCCCGAAGATCCAAGCTGCGGCCTTGTCCCGACGCAGACGGAGCACCGGTCCGGAGGGCAACTGGAAGTATGCCCACCACAGGGAGAAGGAAATCAGCACGCCCGCGGCGACCACCACGATGCTCTCGAAGTTCCAGTTCGACCCCTGGGAGATCGACTGGGCAGCCGCCAGGGTTCCCACGATGCACTCACCCAAGGCGATAATCGACATTAGCGAATAGCGCTCCGCCAAATGGTGGGCGTGCCAGGGAATACCCGATTCGCCATGGGCACGGGCCACCCGTTCCGCAAGCAAGGGTGCGCTGAAGTCGATGACCCAGAAGACCGCCAGGCAGCACAAGGCCGGGACCAGCGGGAGCGGGAGGAAGAGGAATGAGGTCCAGCCCAGCTGGGCAATGCCCACCCCGATAGCATTGCCGCGTGCCGCCACCCGGTGCCGCGGGTCGTGCCGGGCCACTCGCATCCACTGCCCGATCAGCGCCACCCGCATGACGATGTAGCCAGCGACCATCACATTGGCATCAAGCACCGCACCATGATCAATTGAGGCGAACATCATCGGGATGCCGACCGCCAGCACGATGACGCCCGCCATCTGCACCAAGGTCAGGCTCCGGAACAGCCAGTCGTCGTTATCGAAGGCCGAGGCCAGCCACGCGTAATTCGCCCAAGCCCAGATGATCGACAAGCACGCGATGGCAAAGGAGATGATGGCCGGCCCATAGTGGCCCACCTCGATGCCATGGGCCAGCTCGCTGCCCGCAATTCCGAAGGCGGTGACAAAGGTCAGATCGAAGAACAGCTCCAGGCTGGTGGCAGTCCGGTGCTGCTCCTGCGGGTCGCGTCCGCGCATGCGGCGCAGGCCGTGTTGGTAGAAATCAAGGCTACTGCTGGCGGACATCATGCGGCTTTCTCGAGAAATCAATGGCGGCATTCACAAGATTAGGCAGTCGCCAGCTGGAAATATCGCATTGACGCTTCGGGAAATCCGGGCTGCCTACTTCCCAGCCGAATCCAGTTCATGCTTGAGCGGGAAGTACCAGCGCATGACCTTGCGCAATTTGTCCGAATCATCGCGTGCCCAGTTGCGCATGAGCTCGCTGCCGAAGGAAATCGCGGTGACCGGTTGGGCGCCGGCGGCGATCATCCGCTCGAAGGCGCGGTCGTGGGCCACCTGGGAAATCCCGCCCACGGCATCGGCTACCGGATACACCTCGTAGCCTTCGGCCAGCATGTCCAGCGTCGGGAAGGTCAGGCAGACCTCGGTCCACAGTCCTGCCATGACGACCTTGCGACGGCCGCTGCCTTCGATGGCGCCCCTGAACTCGGCATCTTCCCAGGCATTGACTCCGCTGCGGTCGATTTCCTTGACACCTGGCAACTCGTCCGTGATCACCTGCGCGGTACCCTGGTTGACTCCCATGTCCACGCCCACGGTCGAGAGCACCACCGGAATCCCGTATGCCGTAGCCAGCCGGCACAGTGCAACGACATTCAAATCGATCCGTTCGCGGGTAGCGGAGGTGACGGTCCCGTACTGCTCGGGCTGGTAGTCGATCAACGCCAACACGCAATTTTCCGGGGTGAGCAAGTGGTCTTCGCGCTGATCGCGAACCGGTTCCGGTAAGGTTTTCTTGTGCATGCCCAGCTCCTCTTGCATCGATAAGTTTCAAGAAAATACCTGCGTTGCTTCAGGATATCCCGGGGAACCAGGCCCGGCCAGTGCCCGGGGCCGTTCCCCCGGGACTTCCAAGAATCCGTAATCGCACAGGCCGGTTGCTATTCACGTCCGGCACTGGCCGCCGGCGAGCAGCAGTTGCAGTGTCTGGCGCCCTATTCGGCCCAGCGGATCCCCCTCGGCCAGCGCCGCGGTGAGCATGGCGTAGCGCAGCGCCCATCCCCTGGAGCGCTGCCACAGGTCGCTGCCCTGCCAGGTCCCGTAGCTCTCGAACGCCGTGGCAGTGACTTCGGGGCTGAAGTGCATCCACAGCATGCCCAGATCCGAGGCAGGGTCCCCGGCGCACAGATCCCCGAAATCGATCAGCGCGGCTAGCTGGCAGCGACCTTGTTGCTCGGTGACGACCGTATTATGCGGATGCGGATCACCGTGCAACCACAGCGGTGCGCCTTCGTACGGATCGGCGGACAATGCTTCCGCCCAAACGGCATGTGCCTGCTTTCGCAGCGGGGCTTCCAGCGCCGCGATCTGGTCTCGGGTGTTCGCATCGAGTACTGCCAACGGCACGCCCCGAAATTCGCTGCTTGGCGCTGCAGCTCCGGCAGGCTGGTGCAGCCGGTACAAGAAGTGTGCGAATTCCCCTGCATAGCCATCGCGTCTGCGGCGGTCCACCGTCGCGGCGCTGCGGCCCGGGACAAAGGGGCAAATGGAGAACGTGAAGGGGTATTGCGGTGCTGGTCGGCCAACGAAGACCGGCATGGCGATGGGCAGTCCGGTCTCGGCGGCCAATTGCGGCAGCCAACGCCGTTCCTTGCGCCCAATGGCCTCGCCCAGTTCCCGGCGCGGCAGGCGCACCACCAGCTCAGCTCCCAGCCGATACACCTCGTTATCCCACCCGGTAGCCAGATAGGCAATGTCATGGTTCGCCCAGTGCGGCGCCTGGCTAGCCAGCAGATGCCTGACCAGCTCCGCGTCAATTTCGACTTCGGCTGGCGGCATTCCCGTGCCTGTGGAGACAGAAGAGGTCATTGCTCAATGCTAGTGCACGGCCAATGACTCACCCCGCTGCGCGAATCGTTCTAGAATCGGTGCATGGAATCCCCTGCACCCGGCGAGCAGATCCTCACCACCCTCCTGCTAGAGAAATTCGACCAGCTTACCGAAGCCTTGGCGAGCATTCCGCCGGAACAGGCCAATAGCCTCCTGCCCGTTCAAGGCAGCAATTCGCCAGTGCAACTGATGCTGCATTGCTGCGGGATGATGCGCCGCTGGTCCTCCACGGTCAACCTCGGCGTCGAAGTCCCCCGCGATCGGGCCGCCGAGTTCACCGCGGTGATGGACAAAGAGGCTGCGCTACAGCTGGCGAGCGATGCCAGGAAGTCGTTCGTCAACGACTTGGCGCTCACTGCCATGCATGATGCTCCCATTGCGGCCCCACCAGGCAGGGATAGCGAATACTGGATGGCCACCTGCGAAGGCGTCCTGATGCACGTGCTCGAAGAACTCTGCCAGCACTTGGGGCATCTGGAAATCACCCGGGACGTCCTGAACCTTCCGGCTTGTTGAAAGCCTGGGCGCATAATTCAGATTTCCACATCGCTCCAGTCGAAGGCGGTCGTTTCTCCCGTCTCCCAATCTTGGCGGAGAATGGCGTAGGCGACCGATGCCAATCGTAAGCCGTCTTCAGCTGGCCAGCCCATCCGGTAGTGGGCTTCCTTGAGGAAGCCGGACTTCAGGAACACCTTGCGCATCGCAATGTTGTCTTCCCGGGTTTGCCCTTCGAAGCGCACAGTCTCCGGGTTCTCCTTGAAGACCTTGGTGCACAGTTCCTTCAGTATCCGCGTACCCAATCCTTGCCCCCGATAAGCCTCCGCAAGGCGGAGGTCGAACATCGGGGTGTCGTCTTCCAGATCTTCAAGAACAACCATGCCCAGGCAATCGCCATTGCCCATGATCCAGAAACCTTGGCTCTCGCTGTTCCAATATCTTCCGCCATCAACCAATGCCCGCAGCTCCGTCTGCGTCCAGTCTCGACGGACATGGAAGGGGAACTTGTTGCCGAGCAGAAATGCGACAATGCCATCGCTGTCTTCAGGACCCAACGGCGTGAACGAGATATTCATGGCCCAAGCCTATCCAAAACGGCGTTGCCTTCGGCCGACCACCGTGGCAACTTCGTATTGCTCGATGCCAGGGGACCCGGAGCGGCACAGGGATGGCTATGCGGCTTTCCTGTTCATAGAAACGTAGCGCGAAAAGCCGGCACGTTTCGCGAACCTGGCCGGGCGCGAATCCGACTCGCTAAAACCGAGCTTGCGGTACAGCGACAACGCAGCGACATTGGTGTCCTTGATATCGCGGAGCACGAATTCATCAAACGGCCGGGCCAGCAGGTGCTTCATCAACTCCATGGCCACCCCACGGCGTTGGTATTGGGGTGCGGTAGTCACGAATCCGATTTCCGCCAGTCCGGGCCGAGCCCCCTCGAAAGCTCCCAGGAACTGCGTGCGGACGATGAAATAACTGATCAGCCCGTGCCACGTTCCGAGATGGCGCTGGAATTCGCTCCGGTCCGGCGTGAAGCACTCCTGATCGGCTTCGGTGAGGCTCGCGATAGCGGCGGGAACCCTGTCCACCAGCGCCACATAAAAACGTTCCGGGATGATCATGTGGGCAAACGCCCGCGCCAACGTTTCCTGATTCTTCGAAAAATAGGCGAAGTCCTCGGCGAAACCGCCGACGAGCACCGCGGCAATGTCCGATGGCTGAAATCCGGCCAGTGCATTAACCCGTTTGATTTCGATCATTGCGATTCCTTCAGCCTCGGTCAGCTCAATGCATCCGACCCAGCCCCCCCGGAGGGGCCTGTGCATGTGCTTACGCATACTCTAGCGAACCCGGAGTGCGGGTTCGACCTCTCCGAATCCATCCGCGTGCAGCCGCCAAGCCGCATTCGGCTTGATAACCAGCACTCGGCGTCCCGGCAGTGCCGTGATGCCGGCCCTTCGGCCAGCTTCGATGCAGTGCATGCAGGGAGCCGATGACGAAGAAGCCCAAACGAGACAGCGGCGGCCCGTACTCCCCACCGGGAATACGGGCCGCCGCTGCAAGAATGCGGACCTTACAGGCCCAGTTTCTCCATCACGATCTCGCGCACGCGGCCGGCATCGGCCTGTCCGCGGGTGGCCTTCATGACAGGGCCCATCAGCGCACCGATGGCCTGCATCTTGCCGCCCTTGATCTTCTCGACCACATCAGGCATGGCGGCCATGGCGTCATCCACGGCCTTGCCCAGTGCGTCATCGTCATTCACCACAGCCAAGCCGCGCTTCTCGACGACTTCGCTTGGGGTGCCTTCGCCGGCGATGACGAATTCAAGCACCTGGCGGGCGATCTTGTCGTTGATCTTCTTCGTTTCGATCAGCGAGTTCAGCTCGACGATGGTCGCAGGGGTGACGCCCAGATCAGCGATCTCCTTGTCCGCGGCCTTGGCCAGGCGCGCGATCTCGCCCATCCACCACTTGCGGGCCACGGCAGCCGATGCGCCGGCAGCCACGGTGGCTTCGATCTCGTCGAGCACACCCGCGTTGACCACGTCGCGGAATTCCTTGTCCGCGTAGCCCCACTCGGCCTTCAGGCGCTTGCGGCGCTCGGCTGGAGGCTCCGGCAGGCGTGAGCGCAGCTCTTCGACCCACTCGGCGGTGGTAACGATCGGCACCAGGTCAGGCTCCGGAAAGTAGCGGTAGTCATCGGCGTCCGACTTCGGGCGGCCCGAGGTGGTGGAGCGGGTGTCCTCATGCCAGTGGCGGGTTTCCTGGACAATCTTCGCCCCGGAATCCAGTACGGCAGCGTGGCGCTCGATCTCGAAACGCACGGCGTGCTCCACAGCGCGCAGGGAGTTCACGTTCTTGGTCTCGGTACGGGTGCCGAACTTGTCCGCGTCCTTTGGCATCAGCGACACGTTGGCGTCGCAGCGCACGTTGCCGCGTTCCATCTTCGCATCCGAGACGCCCAGGTTCTTCACGATCTCGCGGATCGCCGCCACGTAGGCGCGGGCCAGCTCCGGGGCGCGCTTGCCGGCGCCCACGATCGGCTTGGTGACGATTTCCACCAGCGGCACGCCGGCACGGTTGTAGTCCACCAGCGAGTAGTCGGCGCCCTGGATGCGGCCTGCGGCACCGCCCATGTGGGTCAGCTTTCCGGCATCCTCCTCCATGTGGGCGCGCTCGATCTCCACGCGGAAGACCTCGCCGTCCTCCAGCTCGATATCCAGCCAGCCGTCGTGGGCGATCGGGTCATCGTACTGGGAGGTCTGGAAGTTCTTCGGGGTGTCCGGGTAGAAGTAGTTCTTCCGGGCAAAGCCGCACTTCTCGGCAATCTGGCAGTTCAGCGCCAGGCCGATCAGGATGGAGTACTCCACGGCGGTCTTGTTGACCACTGGCAGCACGCCGGGCAACCCCAGGTCCACCGGGGTGACGTTGGTGTTCGGCTCGTCGCCGAAGGCGTTCGGGGCGTCGGAGAACATCTTGGTCTTGGTGTTCAGCTCGACGTGGACCTCGAAGCCCAGGACCGGGTCGTAGCGGTCCAGCGCCTCGTCGAAGTCGACCAGTTCATCGTTGTAGTTGCTCATGGTGCCTAGGCCTCCTGCGCGATCGAAGCGGTGTCAATGGCTGGTGCCTGCGAGATCAGCGAGTGGCCCCACTGCTTTTCGAGCAGCGCTTCCAGCGCCGCGCCGGCACGGTACAAGCGGGCGTCCTCGTAGGCCGGAGCCAGGAACTGGATGCCCACCGGCAGGTTCTCGGACAGGCCGCCAGGCACGGTGATGCCCGGGACGCCGGCGAGGTTGGCCGGGATGGTGGCCACGTCGTTGAGGTACATGGCCAGCGGGTCGTTGTCGTTCGCGCCCAGCTCGAAAGCCACGGTCGGCGCGGTCGGCGAGACCAGCACGTCTGCCTGCTCGAAGGCTGCGGCGAAGTCGCGCTGGATCAGCGTGCGGACCTTCTGCGCCGAACCGTAGTAGGCGTCGTAGTAGCCGGCGGACAGCGCATAGGTGCCCAGGATGATGCGGCGCTTGACCTCGTCGCCGAAGCCTGCGGCGCGGGTGGCGCCCATGACGCGCTCGATGGTCATCGGGCCGTCTTCCGGCAGCACGCGCTTTCCGTAGCGTACCCCGTCGAACTTGGCTAGGTTGGAGGAGACCTCCGAAGGCATGATCAGGTAGTAGGCGCCCAGCGCGTACTTGAAGTTCGGGCAAGAGACCTCGACGATCTCGGCGCCGGCAGCCTTGAGCAGTTCCAGCGACTCGTTGAAGCGCGCCTGCACGCCTTCCTGGTAGCCCTCGCCGGTCAATTCCTTGATGACGCCGATGCGCAGGCCCTCCAGGTCCCCGGCGGCGCCGGATTCGGCGGCGGCCACCAGGCCTTCCAGGGCGTTCGGCAGCGAGGTGGAATCCTTCGGGTCGTGCCCGCCGATCAGTTCCTGCAGGTAGGCCGAGTCCAGCACGGTACGGGAGACCGGGCCGATCTGGTCCAGCGAGGAGGCCATGGCGATCGCGCCGTAGCGCGAGACAGCACCGTAGGTCGGCTTCACGCCGACGGTGCCGGTGACGGCGCCTGGCTGGCGGATGGAGCCTCCGGTGTCGGTGCCCAGGGCCAGCGGTGCCTCGAAGGAGGCCACGGCTGCGGCCGAGCCGCCGCCGGAACCGCCCGGAATGCGGTTCAGGTCCCACGGGTTGCGGGTCACGCCGTAGGCGGAGTGCTCGGTGGAGGAACCCATGGCGAATTCGTCCAGGTTGGTCTTGCCCAGCATCGGCAGCTTGGCGGCGCGGATCTTCTCGATCACGGTGGCGTCGTACGGGCTCATCCAGCCTTCGAGCATCTTCGATGCCGCGGTGGTGGGCTGGCCCTTGGTGACGATCAGGTCCTTGATGGCGATCGGCACGCCGGCCAGCGGGTGCAGGGCTTCGGCTCCGGCACCGCCGGCGGCGCGGATCGCGTCCACCTCGGCGGCCACGGCGAGCGCCTCTTCGGCGTTCACGTGCAGGAAGGCGTTCAGCGTGCCGTCGACTTCGGCAATGCGGTCCAGGTGGGCCTGCACGGCTTCGACGGAGGTCACCTCGCCGGCGCGCAGCTTGGCTGCCAGCTCGGTGGCGGAAAGCTTGATCAGTTCATTCACTGGGATTATTCACCATCCAGAATTGCCGGGACCTTGAAGCGGTCCGAGTCCGAATCAGGCGCGTTGAGCAGAACTTCCTCGATGCTCAGCGTCTGCCCCACCGTATCTTCGCGCAACACGTTGGTCAGCGGGATCGGGTGGCTGGTGGCTGGGACGTCGGAGGCGGCGACTTCGCTGACGGACGCGATGGCACCGACGATAGCGTCGAGTTCACCGGTCATTTTGTCCAGCTCCGCGTCGCTCATCTCGATGTGGGCAAGGTGTGCCAGATGCACAACGTCCTCACGGCTGATGGCAGACATGTATCTCCCTAGAATGGCGGTTGGGTTTCATAGACAAGTCTATCCCTTGCGCGCCGGGCCCGACGCATTATTCCGGGGCCTTCATTATGCTGTGCGCAATACCAAACCGCTCAGATCCTGCCCGAGGGCGTTCTCCCAGAACCCGATCACCCCTGCTTCAGCTGGTTCGCCGGCCACCGGCCTGCGGATGATCTCCGCCTGCTTGCCGGCGGTCTGCCCGTGGACGCGGATCCGCGGATCGTCGGTGAAGGATTCGGTGCGGTGCTGCGGCACCGCGTTCCCGGCCAGCAGCTCGCGGGCCTGGGCGAGGAAGACGGGATCGCCGGCGGCATCGTAGACGTAGCGCAGGCCCAGGATCGCGTGCTCGCTGGTGCCCAGCAGGTGCTGCTCCGCGCCTTCGATAGGGGCATCGCGATAGGTCAATGGAACGTGGTAGACCACGTCGGAGGTGTCGGCGTGGTCGGCGTAGAAGCTCAGCTCAATGCCGACCTCGCCCTGCGGGTCTTCGAGGCGGAATCCGCCGATGTTCTCAAGTTTCGGGGCGCCCTGGCCGGTGTAGAACTCCTGCTTGGCCAGCCAGGCGGTCACCAGCTCGGTCTTCGTTGGAGACATGGTGGTGTTGTAGACGATTCCCATGAGCATAGTCTGTCAACAGCTCGTATTAGGCACAAGTGTTGGCGCAATGGTTCTTGGTCCGGGCAAAAGCTCCTACGATGGATCCATGCACACCGATGGGCCGTGGAATGATCTCCAGCAGGCGCAGCAGTACGGCGAGCGCCTGCTGCGCGATGCCGCCGTTGAACTGCGCGAGTCCGAGCCGGAGGACTTCGCGGCCATGGCCCGGTGGTGGAATGACCCGGCTTGAGCGGTGCTGCAGCAGCGGATCATCAAGCCGCGCCCCGAGACTGGGCTCATGGACATGTTCGCCCAGTGGAGCCGCAACGAGCCGAATAGCGGCGATGCCGGTTTCAGCATCTTCGAGCGCGGCACCGGAAGCTTCATCGGCCACATCACGCTGCATGGCGGACAGCTGCCGCATCGCGCGGCCGAGCTGGCGGTGATGATTGTCCCGGACTTTGTCGGCCAGGGCTTCGGCACCCGCGCCACGAAGCTGATGTCAGCCTACGGTTTCCGCGAGCTGGGGCTGCACCGGATCAGCCTGTGCGTTGCCGCCTTCAACAAGCGGGCCATCAAGGCCTATGAAAACGCCGGGTACATCCAGGAAGGACGCCAACGCGAGGTGTACTTCCATGACGGGGCATTCCACGACCAGGTGCTTCTGAGCCTGCTCTCCGGCGAATATTTCGCCCAGCAAGGCTGAGCGGCACCCCGCGAAGCTACTTGGCAGCTTCCTGGAGCATGGACTTCACCAGTGGTCCGGCCGATTGGGCACCGCCGTCCCCGTCCTCGACGAATGCGGCAATGGCCAGATCGCCCTGGGCGGCGATGGCCCAGGCATGCGCGTTCTTCTCGCTGTCGTATTCTGCGGTGCCGCTCTTGCCGATGATCTTGCCGCTGCCTGTCCCCTTCAAATCCTTCAGGGTTCCATGGTCCACGACCTCGGCCATCATCGCCGACAGCTGCTCGGCTTCCTTTTCGGTGAGCGTAGAGGCCGGCTTGGCAGCTGCCTCGGGTTCAGGCGAGAGCACCAGCTTGGGTTGCACGGTGGATTTGGCCTGGATAGATGCCATCACGGTGGCCATGCCCAGCGGCGAGGCTTCCACGACGCCCTGGCCAATCATGTTCGCGGCCTGGATGGTGCCTGTCGAATCCTCGGGTACCGAACCGAACACGGCGCCGGTACCGGTGCCGTCCTCGGCCAGCAAGCCGAGCGAGGTTGCGGCGTCGGCCAGCTTCTTGCCGCTGATCTCCTGCCCCTGGTTCACGAAGACCGTGTTGCAGGATTGGGCAATCGCCTCGGAGAGCGGGATGGTGCCTACCGCGGACGCCGGGTAGCCGTCGTAGTTCTTAAAGCTCTTTCCGTCCACCACCGTGGTTGCCGGGCATTTGACCTCGGAGCCCGGGGTGGCGCCTTCACGCAGCATGGCCAAGGCGCTGATGACCTTGAAGGAGGAGCCCGGCGCATAGGACGCTTGCAGGGCGGTGTTCAAGCCGGCGGATACCGGGCCGGAAGATGCAGCCAGGACGCTGCCGTCCGAGGGCCGGATAACCACTATGGCCGAGTTCGATTCGGCATCTTCCAGCAGTTCATCCGCTGCTTGCTGCAGGCTGGTATCAAGGGTGGTCTTCAGGTCCTTGCCTGGCACCGGGGCGTTGGCGAACAGTTCCGCTAGCTCTTCATGCTCAGCATCGTATTGCGACACCGTGACTCCGGCGGTTCCCGAGAGGGTGTCATTGTAGGCGGCCTGCAATCCCGATTGGCCTACCTGGTCGCCGGCCTTGACCTTGCCCTCGGACTTCTCGATGATTTCCGCGGTGGCCTTTCCTACGCTGCCCAGCAGCGGACGGGCGAAGGAACGGGTGGGTGCCAATGGCAGCTCGTCATTCTGGAAGTTGGCTCCCGGGATGGCCTTGATTTCTTCGTCGGTAACCTCACGGGTTGCGTCATCGCGCAAGACGATGGCTTCCACCCATGCCTTATCGCCGGCGGCCATCACGCGTTTCGCGTACGCGTCCTCATCGATGTCCACCAGCTTGGCCAGCTTCTTCGCTGAGCTTTCCCAGTTCTCCTTGCCGGTATGGGTCTTGTCCATGCCGACGCGTATCACCGGCCGGTCAGCGACAATGTTCTGGCCTTCTGCATCGGTGATGCTGCCGCGTGCTGCCGGCTCGAATGCCGCCTTGAGGTAGTCGCCGCTTTCGAATCCCGGGGCGAGGATTGACGGGTCGAAGCGCAGTTTCCAGGCCTCGGCTTCCTTGTCGTATTCCCAGACGGCCCGGGTGTCATAGCTCAGATCCTTGTCCGATGCGTCGACATCCCACACCGTGGTGATGTTCGCGGTGGCCGTCTTGACTCCGTCTTGTTCCTCTTCGTCCTCTGCTACCGAGCTGACGGTACTCGTGTGCTTGATTTCGCCCATGGTGCCAAAGGCTGTTTCCTGGGCCTTCGCCGCGTCCTGCGGGCTGGTGCCGGTAAATTGCACGCCGGCGAAATCGCCGCTGTTCATGGCGGCCACCAGCGCATCGGCTGATGGTGCCGGGTCGGGTGCGCCAGCGCTGCAGGCGCTCAGCGGCCCGAGGGCGAGAGCGGCGACGGACAGGGCGGTGACACTTCGGCGAACAGCACTCATGGCGCCATTCTATTCATGCGCTTTGCCAGACCACAATGCATGTCCACCGAAGTCATGGGCGGTTCAGCAGGAATGGGGAGGAATTGGTCAGGACTGCAGGCGGTAGGCGTAGACCACCAATTTGATGTCGGTGTTCGGCACCACCCAGTCGCGTTCTGGATGGTGGGCGAATCCGAGGGTTTCATACAAACCCCGAGCAGAGAGCCAACTGCTGCCGGTGGTCAAGGAGACGGCGTTGATTCCCGGAATAAGCCGGGCACGTTCGATGGCGGCCAGCACCATGGCCCGCCCGATCCCGCCGCGCTGCGCGGCGGGATCGACGCTGAGCATGCGGATTTCCAGCTCGTCGTCCCGGGCGATGTCCGCATAGTCGCTGCCCGCGCGGATCAACGTCATGGAACCGGCAATTTCGCCGGCTCGGCGCACCACATAGATTTCGCTCTGCGTTGCACGCTCGGCGACCTTGCGGACAAAGTTCAGGTATTCGTCCTGCGGGCTGCTGAAATGCCCAGCGGCAAAGTAGGACTCAGCGGTCAGCTCGCCCACCCTCTGGTAATCGGCCGGCGTAGCCAGTTCAATCGACAGATCGCCACTGCAGTATGAAAAAGTTTGCTCGTCAGTCATGATCTTCCAAGTGTGCCATGGCTTTTGGCGGTCTGCCGCAGTTCAGCGGCCGCTGCGGAACTAATGCATTGCTGCAAGCCGTTGCCGCCGACGATTCTCCGATCTGCAGCCATTGGCGGTAGTGGATCTTGCAAGGCAATGTCCCGGAGAAGACTTGCCCAAAAGTTTGTTAATAGAGTTAACTAACCTTGTGACTTCCCCGCGCAAGGATTGGAATATGCTGTACCACGGCAGCGCCATTTTGCCGTCCCATGGAAGGGAACACAACCTCTCGCTGATTCTGCAAACACTTTCAGACCAAGGCGAAATGAGCCGTGCCGATCTGGCACGCGCGACCGGTCTGACTCGTGTCACCATCTCAGAACTAGTCGCCGAATTGATCAATCGTTCCCACGTTATCGAGACCGGACAGCAAGAAGGCAAACGCCCGGGAAAACCCTCAACCCTCCTCGATTTGAATCGTCCCGGGCTCAGGATCATCGGTGTGGATTTATCCGGCGTTGTCCCGTTCCGCGCAGCGATCATGGACCTGGATGGTGCCATTCTCCAGAGCTTTTCCTCCCCGAAGCGCGATGCAACAAGGGAAGCGGCGGTAGCCCAGCTCCTGGAACTGATCGTCACGGCGATACGGCACTGCGACGCACCGATTCTTGGCATCGGCATCGGTTCCCCCGGGGTAGTGACCGATAAGGGAATTGTCGTCGCTGCCGAAAAGTTCGATTGGCGCGGCTTCGACTTGGGCGCCGCAGTCGAACAGGCTACCGGCATCAACACCCATATCCTCAATGACGCCGACTGCGCCATTCTCTCCGAGCACACGTTTGGCCAAGGCGGCGACCACATGGTCTTGCTGCGCCTCGGGCGTGGTGTAGGTTGCGGCGTCATCACCCACAACACCTTGGTGCGCGGCTCGGATTTTGCCGCCGGCGAGCTGGGCCATGTCCGCCAGCGTGCAGAGGACACGGCCTTATGCAGCTGCGGAGAAATCGGCTGCCTGGAAGCCTATGCTTCCGTTCCTGCAATTTGGAAGTCCTTGGCCGAAGGGGAAGAGAAAGGGCAATTGAACCAGCGGGTCGCGGCCTATCTTGCTGGCGCAGTTGCTCCGCTTCTTTCAATTCTGGACATTCGAAACGTCGTTTTCACCGGCACCCCAGACATCGTAGATCAGCCTCTCGCACAAGCGTTGCGCGAAGCACTGGCCCTGCGCTCGCATACGGCTCGCTCCGAAAACTTCAGTCTTTCACTCAGCGAAGATCCAGAGCATCTGGTGCTCCGGGGTTGCGCCGTGAACGTGCGGTTCCACGAACTAGGGATCGCTTAGCGGCTCCTTTTCGCCCACTTGTTTCTGCTATTCCACTAATCATCAATGCCAAGATCGGAGAGTCCACACCATGCGAGTACTCATTGGTTCATCCCCGGAAGAAGTCGCAAAGATCGCGTCCGACAACGTGTTGGCCGGCCTGGCTCACCACAGCGCTGGCGCTGGACCGGTTCTAGGGCTTGCCACGGGCTCCTCCCCGCTGGGACTGTATCGTGAATTGTCCCGCGCAGTTCAGGAAGGTCGCGCCGATTTCAGCCGTGCACAGGGATTCGCCCTCGATGAATACATCGGGATCCCCGACACCCATGAACAGTCCTACCGACAGACCCTGCTCAACGAAGTCTGCGACGTCATCGGCTTGCCTGCGGACTCATTGCATGTTCCGCAGGGCATGGCAGCCTCGGTGGAAGCCATTGAGGCGGCGGCCCGCGCGTACGATGCGTCCATCGCACAGGCCGGAGGCATCGATGTGCAAATCCTGGGCATCGGATCAAACGGCCACTTGGGCTTCAACGAACCGGGCAGCGCGCTGCGAAGCCGCACCCGGATCAAGCGCCTGGCGGCGAATACCCGTGAAGACAATGCGCGCTTCTTCGACGGCATTGAGCATGTTCCCACCCATTGCGTCACCCAGGGCCTCGGCACGATCCTGGACGCAGGCCGCCTGGTCCTGGTTGCCGTGGGCTCCGGCAAGGCAGATGCAATTGCTGCTGCCGTGGAAGGCCCGATCTCAGCTTCCTGCCCGGCATCTGTCCTGCAGCTGCATCAGGACGCAGTGGTAGTCGTTGACGAGGCAGCGGCCAAGGGACTGAAGCTGCGTGACTACTACGACGACGCGGCTGAAGATCTGACCGTTCTGGACCTCACCGTCCGCTAAAACTCCCTTGCCAGTGGCATACTTTAGCCATGGCCGTCTACTTTGAATGCGTTACGCAAGCCAACCTCAGCCCTGCTGAGCTCTTCGAGAAATCGTTGAGCATCGACGCGCATACCGGTTCGATGGCCGATTCGCAGGAGCAGGCAGTGGCTGGGGTGACCAGCGGAACCATTGGCCTGGGCCAGCACGTAACCTGGCGGGCCAAGCATTTTGGCATTCCCATCCGGATGACCTCCACGATTTCCGTCGTGGATGCCCCGCGCAGCTTCACCGACCAGCAGCTGCGCGGACCGTTCAAGTCCTTCCACCACGTCCATGAATTCCATGCAATGGACCACGGGACGTTGATGGTCGACAAGATCCAATTCAGTGCCCCGCTTGGTCCATTGGGGTGGCTGGCCGAACGGCTCGTCCTCGGCTGGTACCTGCCCAAGCTCATCCGGATCCGCAATGACTACCTGGTCGCGGAGCAAACCTGACTCTGCAGAATGGGAGCACCGGAACTGCTTGTACAGTGGACTAGTCGCATAGTCGTCAGCAACCCGCTAACCAGATGAAGGCCAATGACCCGAATGCAGCAGACCTCGCAAGCCAACGCCCCGACCACAGTGCGGAAATTCGCTCTGGTGGTTTCCCACCTGCTCTCCCCTATCATCTTGGCTACCGTGCTGCTGCTGGCCACTCCATGGCGGGATGCTTCGGTGCGCTTCAGCGAGTCGGTCACCGCGGCCCTGTTCACCACGATTATTCCGTGGCTGATCCTGGCCGGCGCGAAACTGCGTGGCAAGGTCACCGACATGCACGTGACCGTAAGGCATCAGCGGCATTGGATCTACGCCTATACCGCCGGATTGATCCTCTGCGGCCTGCTCGTACTGCGGCTCATGGACGCCGGGACGCGGATGTACCTCGAAGTGCTCAGCATCCTGCTGGGATTGGCAGTCGTCGCTGTGATCAATATGTGGTGGAAGGTCTCGGTGCACCTGGCCGTGGGCACCTACGTGATCTTGCAGGTGGCCGGGCAGTTGAACGAGCTGATGCCGCTGGTGGTGTTCTTCATTGCGGTGCTGTCCTGGGCACGCATCCGCAGTTTCCAGCACACCGCCACACAAGTGTGTGGCGGTGTCGCCGTGGGCATTGCCATCCACTATGCGCATGAGTGGATGGCAGCCGTTCTGCTTTAAGCGCCAGGCTCCGTGAGCTTAGCCGGGTCCACCAATCCGGCGTACTGCCAGCCCGGATTGCTGATGGGCCGGCCAACCTGGCATCCTGCTTCCTCGGCAATCAGCGCGCCGGCGGCCCAGTCATACTCCTGGGTGCCGTATTCGGCGTAGGCGTCCAAAGACCCCTCGGCCACGAGGCACAAATCCAGCGCAGCCGAGCCGAGCCGGCGCACATTTACATAGTCCTCAAGCATCGTCCCGAGCACCTGGGCTTGGAACTGCCGGCGCTCGGAATCATAGCCGAAGCCGGTGGCCAGGATCCTGGTTTCCGATTCAACCGGGCCGCTGAGCTGCGTGAGCTTTCCGGAACGCAGGTCGAGTTTCCATGCGCCCAGTCCCTTCCCGGCAAAGTACTCCACCTGCAAGGCAGGGGCGACGATGGCCGCGGCCACCCAGGTCTCGCTGCCATCATCGTTGCGCTGGCAGACGCCCACCGACGAGCAATAATAGGCAATGCTGCGCACGAAGTTCGTGGTGCCATCCAGCGGATCAATGCTCCAGCGCAGACCGCTAGGATGCGCCGGCTTGGCGCTGGGATATTCTTCGCCGGTCAACTCGTCGTTGGGCCGGGAGGTCACAATGGCATCGCGAATCGCTTCCTCGGCAGCCCGGTCGAAGTCGGTGACCCAGTCCCCTGCCGCCGACTTGTCGGTGAGGTTGAACTGCGATTCGTCGCGGCGGCCAAGTACTTCAGCGCCGGCGGCGGCAGCCCGGCGGGCCACCATCACCAGCGGATCGTGGGTTACTGCGCGGTCCATATCTAGCCTTCCGTTGGTGCGGCGAGTGCTGCCTTGCGTGCTGCTTCCGGTCCTTGCTCCAGCAGGATGCCGAATCCGGCTTCGTCCAGTACCGGAACGCCCAGGGACTGGGCCTTGTCCAACTTCGACCCGGCTGATTCGCCGGCCACCAGGAAGTCGGTCTTCTTCGAGACACTGCCCGTGGCCTTGCCACCACGGACAATGATCGCTTCCTTGGCGGTATCCCGGGAATAGTTCTCCAGGGTACCGGTCACCACGATGGCCAGGCCTTCGAGGTTCTTGGTGATGTTCGCATCCTGCTCGTCTTCCATCTGCACGCCGGAGGCCTGCCAGGAGGAGACGATCTCACGGTGCCAATCCACCGCGAACCAGTCAACCAGCGCTTCGGCGATGATGGTGCCAACCGAATCGATCTCGGCCAGTTCCGCCACCGCGTTGCCCGAGTCCAGGACCTCAAGCAGTGCATCCATGGAGCCGTAGCGGGTGGCAATGGCCCGCGAGGCGTTCGGGCCGACGTGGCGGATGGACAGGGCTACCAGCACCCGCCACAGCGGGTTGCCCTTGGCCTTCTCCAGCTCATCAAGCAGCTTCAGTGTGCTCTTGGTCGGCACCGAAGGCTTTTTGGCGGTGGCCTTGGAATAGAAGTACGGGACGAGCTCGTACTTGCCGGTGCCCTCCCCCTTGGAGCGCTTTTCCCGCCAGACCTTGACTTCTCCAAGCTCGTCGAGCTTGTCCTTGAGGTTGAACAGGTCAGCCTCGTTCTTCAGCGGGCCGGGTCCGGCGGGCAGGATGACGCCGCCCTGGGTGGCCGGGTCCTCGCCCGGACCGCTGGTCAGGGCAGCTGCCGCTTCGTAGCCGAGGGCTTCGATGTCCAGTGCACTGCGTCCGGCAAGGTAGGCCACGCGCTCGGTGAGCTGTGCCGGGCAGGATTCGGCGTTGAGGCAACGGATATCCACGTCGCCTTCCTTGGCCGGGGCCAGCGGCTGCCCGCAGGAAGGGCATTCGGTGGGCATGACGAAATCACGAAGGTCCACGTTGCCATCGCGCAGCGGAAGCACCGGGCCGACAATCTCCGGGATGACGTCTCCAGCCTTGCGCAAGATGACGGTGTCGCCGATTTTGACGTTTTTCGCCTTGACGACTTCCTGGTTGTGCAGGGTCGCGCGCGCGACGGTGGAGCCGGCGACGAGGACTGGTTCCATCACGCCGAAGGGGGTCACGCGGCCGGTGCGGCCCACCTGGACCTGGATGTCCAGCAGCTTGGTGTGCACTTCTTCGGGCGGGTACTTGTAGGCGACGGCCCAGCGCGGAACCCGCGAGGTGTAGCCCAGCTGTTCCTGGGTGGCCAGGTCATCGACCTTGATGACAATGCCATCGATGTCGTGGATCAAATCATGGCGCTTCTCGCCGTGCTCGGCGATGTAGTCCTTGGCTTCCTGGCGGCTGCCGACCACACGGCCGTACGGAGAGACCGGCAGGCCCCAGCCGCGCATCAGCTCATAGGCCTGGGACTGCTCGGTCAGGTTGAAATCGCGGCTGCGGCCCAGGCCATGCACGAACATGCGCAGCGGACGCTTGGCGGTCTGCCCCGGATCCTTCTGGCGCAAGGACCCGGCGGCCGCGTTGCGCGGGTTGGCCAGCGGCGCCTTGCCCTGGGCAATCAGTGCCTCATTGAACTTGTTGAAGTCCTCGGTGGCGATGAAGACTTCGCCGCGGACTTCGAATTCCGCAGGCCAGCCGGAGCCGGACAGCTGTTGCGGGATATCGCTGATGGTCAGCGCGTTGTGGGTCACGTCTTCTCCGGTGGTGCCGTCCCCGCGGGTGGCCGCGCGAACCAGCTTGCCCTCGCGGTAGGTCAGGTTCAGTGCCAGGCCGTCGATTTTGACTTCGCACAGCCATTGGACCGGGGTCTGCGGGTGCAGGCGTTCGGCGTTGGCCTGGGCACGCTCCAGCCACGCGTCGAGTTCATCAAGCGAGAAAACGTCTTCCAGCGAGTACATCCGGCTGGCGTGGGTGACCGATGCGAAGGCGGCGGAGGCTTCGCCACCGACTTCCTGGGTGGGCGAGTCCTGTCCAGCAAGGATGGGATAGGTCGCCTCGAGCAGCTGGAGCTCCTGGAATAACGCGTCGTATTCCGCGTCGGAGACCAGCGGAGCATCATTTTGGTAATAGGCCTCGCGGTGGGCGCGGATCTGCTCGACCAGCTGTTCATAGCGGGTCTTGTCGGCTTCCGGCGGTACGTTGGCGGTCTCGACTGGTGCTGCGTCTTTTTCACTCACGTATTCAATTGTGCCCCACCGGCGGACTGTTTAGCTGGCTTGGAGCCCTAGTTCCCAGGTGCGTCCGCTGTTGCGGGTTCGGCTGCCAGCACGTCAATCACGATCACTGCGATGTTGTCCCGGCCGCCGGCTTCCAGCGCAGCCGCAGTGAGAATCCGGGCCGCTTCGGTGCGGTCCTTGTAGTTCACCAGCAGGGTCTGCAAAATGTCTTCGGTCAATTCGCCGGAGAGCCCGTCGCTGCACAGCATGTAGCGGTCGCCGATGCGTGGCTGCAGGACGGTGACGTCCGGCTGGCTTTCGGCGCCTGCGCCCAGGGCGCGGGTAATCAGATTCCGGTGCGGATGGTTGCGGGCTTCCAGCTCGGTGATCTGCCCGGCATCCACCATTTCCTGCACCGCCGAGTGGTCGCGGGTCAGCTGCTGCAGCGCACCGTCGCGCAGCCGGTAGCCGCGCGAGTCTCCCACGTTGACCAGCAGCAGGCTCGGGACTTCCTCGGTGGCCACCGGCAGCGGCGCGGTAGCCGGGGCCAGGTTGGCGCGGTGGTTCTCCAGCATTTGCGGAGTGATCTTGGAAATCACGTCGGTATTCTGCGTCATTGCGAAGCTGGAGGTCCACGGTGGCACGGCGGCCAGTGGTGCGGTTACGCTGTCCCGGCCCTTGCTGGGGGTCTTGATCTGCACCAGGGCGCACAGGGTGGTGCCGCCGCGCGATTCAAGCGCTTCGCGGATGCGGTCATCGGCCAGCTGCACCTGCCGCTGGACATCCGGCACCGAGGGCAGTTTCCGCACCGAGGTCTTATTGGCGAAGGTGCAGATTTCTTCCATGGTTTCCACCGCAAGCTGGCTGGCCACCTCGCCGGCTTCATGCCCGCCCATGCCGTCGGCAACCGCGTACACGATGTCGTGCATCAGGATACGGTCCTGGTTCTGCGAGCGCTTGCGTCCCACGTCCGTCAGGCCCGCCGCGGCGAGGATGAAGGGAACCGGGGCTGGTTCATTAGCCATCAGTCAATCACCAGTCCTGCTCCCTCGCCTGCCGAGAGTTCGTAGGGTTGGATATCCCCGAAGCCGCGCACCGCGGTAATTTCCTGGGCGGTGAGCACGAAGCGTGCATCATTGCGCAGCGTATTCGCGGTAATCGCATCGGTCAGCACGGTGCCGGGCTCGGCCAGCGAGGTCAGCCGGGCCGCCATGTTCACCGTCGGTCCGTAGATATCGCCCAGGCGCGAGAGCAGCCGGCCCCAGACCACCGCTCCGCGGGTTTGCGGGAAGAGCTCGTCCTTGGCCAGCTCGCGCGAGAGGGACAGCGCGATCTGTGCGCCGGCCTGCGGGGTTTCTGCCACGTAGAGCACTTCATCGCCGATGGTCTTGACCAGGCGGCCGCCGCCCACGGAAATGATTTCCGCGCACTTGGCCTCGAAACGCTGGACCAGCTGGGCCAGCGTGCGCTCATTCATGCGCCGCGACAGCGAGGTGTAGGAGACCAGGTCGGCGAAGCCCACCGCACGGGCCAGCGGCAACGGGGTGCCGCCATCGTCCTCGCCGCGGTCCTGGTTGTAGGCGGCCACGCCGGTTTCCACGCGCAAGGCCATGCGGTGCACGGCGGAGTTCAGCTGGCGGCGCCACGAGTAGAGCAGCAGGTCCTCGATGGCGGGGATGATTTCAGGCAGCAGGCTGAAAAGCTGGCGGCGGGCTTGGCGGTCGGACAGGTTCTGGTTGGCGATCATGTCCTCGACCAGGGCCTCGATTTGCCAGACCACCATGCGGTCGGTCATCTGGCCGACCGAACGCATCAGCGAGATGGCGGTTTCCTCGGTCAGCGTGCCTTCGCGGACCATGCCCACCATGGTGCCCAGGGCTTTCTTGTCGGCCTCGGTGAAGAACACTTCGTCATCGCTGAGTTCCGGGAAGCCCATGGCGCGCCACAGCTTGCGTGCCGAGTGCAGGGAGACCCCTGCCTCGGAGGCGACTTCGCGTCGGCGGAATTCGCGCTGGCCGCCGATGAGCCGTTTTTCCAGCGAGGCGACGGTGTCGCGGACAGCCTCGGGGGTGTGGGCCGGAATGCGCAGCGGGCCTTCCATGGCCTCGGCAAGTTCGAGAATTGGATCCGATTCGGCGGGGGTTGCCGCGGGAGCGTGCTGGCGGGCGCCACGGACAGCCTCGGCGGCGGACTGCGGAGAGTCTGCCCGAGGTGTGTTGGTGTGCTCGGTGCTCATGCCCCCATGCCCTCACTGTTCGTCGTTTCGGTGTGCGCCATACTCTGGCTGCTGCGCAGGTTCGCCATCGCCTCCATGGCCAGGGAACGGAAATACTGTACCGAGGGCACATGCGAGAGCCGCACGTATCCCTGGTTCAGCACGATATCCAAGGTTCCCGCACGCGTCATGGCATTTTTCGCCTTGCTGTGCGCGACCAGGTCGCGAACTGTAAATAATCCTACAGATTGCAGCTTGCCGTCGTTATACGTCGGCCGGAACATGATCCGCTCGGTAGTCAGCACGATGCGGCTGCGCAGCCACCGGGCCCAGGGAATCACGCTCCAGATGAGCACCAGCGCGGCCCAAAGGACTACCGCAACGATCATCCACACATTTGCATTGGAAGCCAGCCAGTCCGAGAGATCATCCCGGGAAAGATAGCCAAGCGAAAACGTGCACAGTGCGGTCAAGACGAGGAAGGCTCCCACGGGCTGGCGCAGCACTCGGGAATGCTCACGAGTTTTGATGATCACTCGTTCCCTTTCATGCAGCGGCAACTTCATCGTGTTGTTCCTCGTCCCTCCTGTTCCCGGCTGAGTGCTTCGGTCGTCTCTTCCAATACTAGTCCCGGGCCAATACCCAAGCCGGGTTAGGCATACTTTCCGTCGGCGCGCCGCACGTGGTGCACGTCGCCTGCCAGCACATGTTCACGCTGCCCGGTGCCGTGTTCCAGCACCAGCGAGCCATCGGTGCCCAGCTCTATGGCAGTGCCCACCAGCGTGGACCCGTCAGGGAATTCCACACGCACGTCATGTCCCAGCGTGGCCAGCTTGGCGCTGACCAGCTGGTGCAAGGATTTCCCGTTGTTTCCAGGCAACGGCATCTGCGCCATGCCGCCGACTTGGCGGAATCCCCGGTCCAAAGCCGCAAATTGCTTCAGGTACTCAGCCAGCAATTCGGTGCGGTTCAGGTTCTTCGCACCGGCCAACCGCAGGGATGTCGCGGTAGCCACCGGAAGTTCCTCCCGGCTCTGGTTCACATTGATTCCGGTCCCGACCACCACGCCATAGCCGTTGCCGGCAGGAACCATTTGCGCCAGGATGCCGCAGACTTTCTGCTCGCCAGCCAAGAGGTCGTTGGGCCATTTGATGCCCAGTGGAACGCCGCAGGTATTCTCGGCCGCCCGGCTCCAGGCCAGCGCCGCCAGCATGGTGTACCAGGAGAGGGATTCGGGAGGGAAGCCAGGTCCGGGCACGGCCAGGACGCTGACGGTGAGGGAAGATCCTGCCGGGGTCACCCATTCACGGCCCAAGCGCCCCTTGCCGCCCTGCTGGTGCTCGGTGTAGTACACGCTGAGATGTCCGGCCTCTCCGGTGCTGGCCAGTTGCGCCAGCTCGGTATTCGTAGAACCGGAGGTTGGCTTGAGATTGACCAGCCCCAAATCCAACGGGGCGGTGAGCTCATTGAAGATCCGGGAATCGAGAACAGCGCGGTCGGTGCCATACGGGTTTTCCATATCTCCAACCCTATGGCACCGGCCGTCCATTATTCCCTGTTTTACCCCGCTTGACTGCCTACAGGAAGATGTCCTGGACCAGCGGGATCTGCGGGTTCAGGGTGTACTTCTCCAGATCCGTCTCCCCGGCCAAGGTCAGCACCTGGCCGTCGGTGAAGAAATTGCCGCTGACGCCCGCGGGCGGGCTGGCAAGAATTGCCATGGCCGCGTCTGCCACGACCGAAGCGTCGCGTGCGCCCTGGACCATTTTCTGCCCGCCCGGCAGGTTGCGGATTGCTGCGGTGTCGATCAAGGTTTCAGGCCAGAGCGAGTTCACCCCGATGCTGTCTTCCTTCAGCTCCTCAGCGAGCCCAAGGGTGGTCAGCGACATCCCGTACTTGGCCATGGTGTAGGCCAGGTGCTGCCCTGCCCACTTGGGGTCCAGGTTCAGTGGCGGGGAGAGGGTCAGGATATGGGCATGCTCGGAAGCGCGCAGGTACGGGAGCGCGGTCTTGGACAGCAGGAAGGTGCCTCGGACGTTGATGTCCTGCATCAGGTCGTAGCGCTTCATATCGACCTGGTCGGTCTTGGCCAGGTTGATGGCCGAGGCGTTGTTGACCACGATGTCGATGCCGCCGAATTTTGCCACCGCTTCCTCCACGGCGCGCTGCACGTCGGCGTCCACGCGGACATCGCCGACAACGGCCAAGCCCTGGCCGCCGGCTTCCTCAATCTGCGCAACGGCGGTATGGATGGTCCCTTCCAGCGTCGGGTGAGGCGTATCGGTCTTGGAGAGCAGAACCACGTTGGCCCCTTGCCGGGCTGCGGCCAACGCGATGGCCAGGCCGATGCCGCGGCTGCCCCCGCTCATCAGGATGGTGCGGTTCTTCAGGTTGCCGGGAACGGGCGCGATAAGAGTGCGCGATTCAGTAGTCATGTGATACAGATTACGCGATGATCCGCCACTAAGCTACCGTTCAGTAACTTATTCTGGCGTGCCACGCACCAGATATCGGGCCATTTTGTAAGATTCCTACAACCGAAAGAGCTGTTTCCCCAGCTAGACTGGCTTGGATGGCATTTTTCTTGTGCCATTCCTACACATTGAAGACAACTCAAGGGAGTCGAAGGCATGACGCAGGGCAGAACTGAGGCAGCCGAGTCAATCGACCTGTCCACCACCGCCGGAAAGCTTGCTGAGTTCCGCCGCCGCCAGAAGCTCGCTGAAGCGCCAAGCGGCGAAGCGGCGATCGAAAAGCAGCACTCCCGCGGCAAGCACACTGCCCGCGAACGCATTGAAATGCTCATGGACGAAGACTCATTCGTCGAGTTCGACGCACTTGCAGTCCACCGCTCCACCGCCTTCGGCATGGAGAAGAAGAAGCCATTGGGCGATGGCCTGGTCTCCGGCTACGGCACCGTGGATGGCCGCCTGGTGGCCGTCTACTCGCAGGACTTCACCGTTTACGGCGGCTCGCTGTCCCAGGTCAACGGCGAGAAAATCGTCAAGGTCCAGGAATTCGCGCTGCGCAACGGCTGCCCGGTAGTCGGCATCCTCGATGGCGGCGGTGCCCGCATCCAGGAGGGCGTCGCGTCCCTGGCCATGTTCGCTGATATCTTCCGCAACAATGTCCACGCCTCGGGCGTTGTCCCGCAGATCTCGCTGATCATGGGCCCATCGGCCGGCGGCGCCGCCTACTCCCCCGCGCTGACCGACTACGTGATCATGGTCGACAAGACCAGCCACATGTTCATCACCGGCCCGGACGTCATCAAGACGGTGACCGGCGAGGAAATCGACATGGAAACCCTGGGCGGCGCCCGCCAGCACAACGCCAATACCGGTACCGCCACCTACCTTGCCTCCGATGAGGAAGACGCTGTGGAGTTCTGCAAGGAACTGCTGGACTTCCTCCCGTCCTCCAACCTCTCGGATCCGCTGATTGCCGAATTCGATGAAGAACTGGATATCACCGCCGAGGACCTGGAGCTCGATACGCTCATCCCGGATTCGGCAAACCAGCCTTATGACATGCGCACCGTGATCGAGTCGGTTGTCGATGATGAGCACTTCTTCGAGATGCAGTCGCTCTACGCACCCAACGTGATGATTGGCTACGCCCGCATCGAAGGCCGCACCGTGGGCATTGTCGCCAACCAGCCAATGCAGTTCGCCGGCACCTTGGACATTGCCGCCTCCGAAAAGGCCGCCCGCTTCGTGCGCAACTGCGACGCCTTCAACATCCCGATCCTCACCTTCGTGGACGTGCCGGGCTTCCTGCCGGGCAAGGACCAGGAGTTCCAGGGCATCATCCGCCGCGGTGCAAAGCTGCTTTACGCCTACGCCGAGGCCACCGTGCCGAAGCTGACCGTGATCACCCGCAAGGCCTACGGCGGAGCGTACATCGTGATGGGCTCGAAGAAGCTGGGCGCAGACCTGAATCTGGCTTGGCCTACCGCGCAGATCGGCGTGATGGGTGCCCAGGGCGCGGTGAACATCCTCTACCGCCGCGATCTGGCCGCGGTGGAAGCCGAAGGCGGAAACGTCGAGGCCCGCCGCAAGCAGATCATCGACAACTACGAGGCCGAACTGCTCAACCCCTACCAGGCCGCTGAGCTGGGCTACGTGGATGCGGTCATCGCCCCGAGCGAGACCCGCTTCCAGCTGGTTCGCGGTCTGCGCGCGCTGCGCGAGAAGCATGCGACCCTGCCTCCGAAGAAGCACGGCAACATCCCGCTGTAAGCGGCAGATCCTGCCCGACCAGTACCCACCAGAACCACAAAGGAGCACGCCGATGGACCAGAACAGCGCCTTGCCTGTTGCCCCGCAGATCCGCGTCGCCAAGGGAAACCCGAGTGACGAGGAATTGGCGGTGGTCACCGCATTGCTCGCTGCCATGGGCAACGCTCCCGCGCCTGCACCGCAGGTCGCAGAGCCCAAGAAGCGCGTAGATCGGATTCGCCGGCGCCGCGCACTCGTTCCGCGTTTAGGCTGGACCATCGGACGCCGCTGAGCATTCCAAAGGCCAATGTGCTGAACAATTCCGCAGGGAATCGTCCAGCCCATTGGCCTTTGGCGTACCAGCCGGGAACCTAGTCTTCGTCGGGTACTTCGGAATCCAAGATGGCCAAATCGGCACGGGTGACCAGATGCGAACTCACGGCGTGCTCCACCAGCCGGGCGCGACGGTTGGTGGCCAGTTTTCCGGGTCCCCCGCGCAGTCCGGCAACGCCCGCCTTATCCAATTTGTCGCACACGTTATCGAGTTTGCGATTGAACTTCGTAATTCCCCACCCCAGCCGTGCGGCAGCCGCCGCGCTGGTGGGAATCGAGCTCAGCCCGGTGCCTTCGCGGCGCAGCATCGGCTCAGCCAAGACCACTACCAGCGCCCGCTGGGCACTGGTCAGCAGCACCGGCCCAATGGTGGTTTCTCCGCAGGCATCGTATTCCAGGTAGTCCTGGCGGAATGCCGGCTGCGCGACATGAATAGACAGCTCATAGGTGGTGGGACCGGCAGTGAACACCACGCCCACCCGGTTGAGCACCAGCGGCAGGCTCGACTCCGGCGACAGCCAGGCTTGCAGGCCGCCGGTTCGATCCGCAATGGTCGCGGTCAGCCGGCTGCCCACGTTGTTGAGCCACCACAGCCCGCTGTGCTTGCTAATCGTCAAGAAGTGCCGGTGCAAGTACGGATTGTCGTCGATTGCGAGGTCGCCTTCACGTCCGATGGTGAAGGGCTTGCCGTCCTGGACAGGATAGTACTGCCCGCAGTACTCGATAGTTACTTCACTCATCGCTTATGCCTACCTTGCTTAACCTGCGCCGGTGCAGAACCGTGCTCCATCCGAGATACGTCCATCATCGCGCACGAGCTTGACCTCGATACAAGTTTGCCCGCCTTCGCCGATGTCGGTAGTCGCGCTGGGAGACTTCGTCTGCTTGAACTCTCCCGTTTCCGTTGCGGTAATGGGAGCCCAACGGTAATGGTCATCCTTATTCGGTTCCGGGTTGGACCAGCGGAAGGTTACCGTTTCTCCCACCGTAGAGTACTCGAAATTATCCACCTTGGGGACGGTGCCGCCAACTAGTGCGTCCTTGGGACCGTCGGTGGCGGTAATGGGCGGGCCGGTACGCTGCGCGGCTTCCTGCTCCGGCAAGAACATGTTTGCAATGAAGGCGCCGCCAACCAAGATGAACAGCACTATGCCCACCGCGATGAATACCTTCGGCAGGCTCTGGCGTTGCTTCGGCTCTGCCGGCTTGGCCGATGGCGTTCCGGATTCGTCTTGCGCTTTATCTTCTGGGTTCGGAGCCGGCGCAGGTTCCTTCGGCATGTGCAGCCGCGGTATCGGCGCTGACGGTCGTACCCGCCGTGCCTGTTGCCCGGGAACGGAGGAAATCATCGGTGCAGAAGGCAGCGGACGCTGCACGTCGCTGATCGAAATGACATTGCGGACGCGCGTGCTTTCACCGTCCTCCTCCTCAGCCGCTTCGGCAGGTTCTTCGATAACCTCAAAAGGAGTGACCGAGAAGCCCAACTCGATCTGGATTCGCTGCAGGGAGCGGGCGAATTCGGCGGCCGAGCCGAATCGCGAAGCCGGGTTCTTCGCCATGGCTACCGACAACGCCTGGTTCAGCGACTCGGGAACGTCAAGCCGCTCCAACGGCTTCAATGGAGAATTGCAGATCCGCTCAATGAGCACTGGCTGCGCATTATCCTGTCCCGGCCGGACGAACGGCGAATGCCCTGCCAGAACTGTATAGATCGTGGCACCGAGCGAGTATACGTCCATGCGCACGCCCGGAGGCGTGTCGCCGCTGAACGCTTCCGGGGCGGACCATGGCACCGACAGCCCTGCGGTGTGCGATCCGATGGTTCCCGAGATGCCGAAGTCGGTCAGGGCCGGCCGGTTGTAGTCAGTAGTCAGCACGTTTCCCGGCTTGATGTCTCGATGCACGATGCCCGCTAGATGCGCGGTATGGACCGCTGAGCACAATTGGATGGCCAAGGTCAGCGTTTCATCGATGCTCAAGACACCGCGGCGGTAACGGGCATCCAAGGAAGGCCGGGAGCAATACTCCATGGCCAGATAGGAACGTCCGTCATCGGTGATCTCCGCTTGGTAGATCGTGACGATATAAGGATGGGTGGACAGCTGGGCCATCAAATTGGCCTCGGCCTCGAAACGTTGGCGGGCTTCCTCATCACTGACATCAGCCAGCAGCACCTTGACCGCCACCTTGCGGTTGGGCCGGTGCTGCTCGTAAAGATAGACATCGGAGAATCCGCCGGTACCCAGTGGCTTGACGTACGCGAATCCCGGTATTTGCGGTGCCGGAGCTGGCGCGCGCTTTGGACTCACGGCAGATCCTCGAAGCGGATGCTGACGCCATCACCCAAGTCAGCGACGTCGCCGTTGATCAGCATGATCTCCTGGTGGCGGGACAGGCGCCGTGGCCGCTGCCCTTCGCGCAGCAGCACGGTGCCATTGGTCGCACCAAGGTCCACCAGTTGCACATGCCATCCCTCCACACGCACGTGCAGGTGCGAACGGGAGATGTCGCCGCTGGGGCTTTCAACCTTCAGCAGGCGGGGTTCGCTGTCGGATTTGACGGCTCCTGCGCTTGGCTGGCGTCCGAGAACCACCGAGCGGTTCAGCTCGTGGGCGTATTCGCGGGTACCGCCGTGGTCGCTGACAATCATGCGGCCCATGGCAGGCTTGCGAACCTGCTGCGCCTGGGCGGTCAATCGCTCGCCGCATTGCCTGCACGTCGACGCGGTGGGTGGATTGGAGTGCCGCTTGGAGCAAGAACGCGCCAGGATGAATTCATTCAGGGACACCGAACTTTCTGTACCGTCCTTGGCATCCAACCCTGATGAAGGCCTGGATTTCGGAACACTGGAGCCGCGGATGATCGTGTGCTCGTCGTCAGCTGGTTCGGCGGGAGGCGCAGCGATGGCAGGACCTGCCGGACGGGGCTTGATAATCGTGTCCTGGTCATCGCCCTGGCCGGTATCGTAAACGGTCTCTGCCGCACCTCTGGCTCCGAGCAGCTGCCCGGCAAGCGAGAGTTCCTCCGAGAAAACTTCCTGCTCGTATTGCGCTGGATCCTGGGTTGCTTCTGAGTCAAAGGTCCGGTCGTCCTCGGCATCCTTTGCCGATGCCTTGACTAGCGTGGCCTCATCGGCCGCCTTGGCAGCGTCGGCTGCCCGTGCCAGCACATCAGCTGGGCCCTTGGGATCTGCAGCTTCCTTGGCTGGTGCAGCGTTCGGTGCAGCAGCAGGCTTGGCCGCCGCCGGTGCCGTGTCCTTTGCTGGCGGGGCAGATGACTTGGCAGTAGCCGGTGCTGGATTCTTCGCTGGCGTTGCATCCGACTTGGCAGCCGCTGGTGCAGGATTCTTTGCTGGCGCCTCAGTTGGTTTGGCCGCATCAGATGCGGAAGCAGCCTTAGCCGGAGCAGAAGCTGGCTTGGCCGCAGCCGGTGCCGGGTCCTTTGCTGGCGCCTCAGCTGGTTTGGCCGCATCAGACGCAGAAGCAGCCTTAGCCGGAGCAGAAGCTGGCTTGGCCGCAGCCGGTGCCGGATCCTTTGCCGGCTCCGCTGCCGGCTTAGCCGTGGCAGGCGCAGGGGTCTTGACCGCAGCAGGCTTAGCCGCGGCAGGCGCAGGGGTCTTTGACGAGGCAACAGCCGGCTTGGCAGCATCTGTCGCAGGGGCAGACTTAGCTTCGGAAGGCGCAGGAGTTTTTGCCTGAGCTACCGCAGGTTTTGCAGCATCGGATGCTGCAGCGGGCTTAGCCGCAGCAGGAGCCGGAGCCTTCGCCGGATCAGCGGCAGGCTTGGCATCAGCCGGTGCAGGGGCTTTAGCCGGTGCCGGGGCTTTAGCCGCGGCTGGAGTCTTTTCTGCAGCGGTGGGGTCCTCTCCTGCGGCCCATTCCAGCTGCGATACGCGTACGATGCCTTCGCCAATTGGCAGCGCGAATGTGGCTTCGGCTTTCGCCGAACCGGTGCTCAGCGTCCACGACTTCGACTCCCCCAGCTTGCGTTCGGCCCAGGTGGCGATGCCTGCGCCGCTCACCTTCTCCTCGCCGGAGGCAGTCCGGGCGATGAATTCCGGGGCACCGCGCAGGATCAGATGCGGTGCGCTGTCACGGGAGATCAGAGCGAAGTTCGGCAGGTCGGCAATGTTCATCTGGTACATCGGCAACAGCTCCGAGAGCAGTGCTTCCACCGTGGTCTTCCCATTGAGCTTGGCCCACAGGCCATTGACCTGTTCTGCGCTCGCGCTGGAAGGAAGGAGGACAATGTGCTGGCCATTGACCAGGGCGTACCAGTCTCCGGGAAGGTAACGCAGGCTGTTCATGATTTCTCCTCTTGGTGGCTCGTAGTCGATATGCGCGGAATAGTAATGCCAACATCATCGGGGTGCCCATGCTCCACATCGGCAACGATCACGCTGATATTATCGCGTCCCCCGGCATCCAGGGCCGCTTGGACCAGTTCTTCGGAAGCTTGCTGGGGATCCGGGAACCGCGCAAGGATTTCCTGGATTGCGGCATCGCCGACTTCGCTGCTCAGACCGTCTGAGCAGACCAGGATGCGCTCCTGCCCTGCCAGCGGCACCAGCCAGTAGTCCGGTTGGCTGTTGGCGTTGATCCCCAGGGCGCGGGTGATCACATGCCGGCGTGGATAGGTGGCTGCCTGCTCGGCGTCCAGCTCTCCGATATCCATCAATTCCTGCACTTCGGAGTGATCTACGCTGACTTGTTGCAGCACTCCCTGGGTCCACAAGTAGGTGCGCGAATCGCCGACATTGAACACCAGCAGCTGGGGTTCTTCCGCCCGCCCGCTGGCGGCGCCTGCATCAATCAGCACGGCCCCGGCCAGGGTGGTGCCGGCTCGACCCGAGCCCGCCGCCACGATGCTGCGATCAGCTTCGACCAGCAGGGTATCCAAGGTCTCCGGATCCAGCTGCGCGCCGGCATCCATGAATCCATCGCCAAGGATCTTGAGGCACAGGGCGCTGGCTATTTCGCCTGCTTCATGCCCGCCCATGCCGTCGGCAATGGCCAGCAGCCGTTCAGAGGCCAGCAAGCTGTCCTCGTTCAGGGCGCGGCGCAGTCCACGGTCAGTTGCCTGGCCGTGGCTGAATCTGAGGCTTGCCCCAGGGTTGAGATCTGTCACGGACGTTCCACCTGGAAATAGCGGTCGCCAAAGTACACGGTATGGCCAATCATTGCCTGCTCCGGCTTGCCCGGAACAAGTTCGCGCACGTTCCCGTCCTCGTCGACAATGCACGAGCCGTTGCCCGAATCCCGGTCGGTCACCCAGACGCTGCCAACGCCTGGCTGGATCAGCAGATGCGTTTTGGAGACCGTGCGGTCCGGATCATCCAGTGCAACCAGGTGGACACCCACATCGCCATCCGAGTACGAGGGGTTGCGCCCGATCAGGATGCTGCCGGCCAGGTCGAGGCACTGGCTATCGTCGAAGAGCAGATGCACGGCATCCGGGGATTGCGGACGAATTTGCGTATGACCGAGGTCTTCATCCGGATCAGCTGCGGCCTCGGTGGAGGGAACCTCAACGATCTTCGCTTCCGGCTTGGGCCGTGCGGAGGGACGGGGACGAACCGATTCCTGCGCTTCGGGGGCAGCAGCGCGCACAGCACCTGGCACCGAATCGATGACTCCACCAGAAGTGCCCTGCGCATCGTCCGGCTCCCCCACAAAGCGCCGGCCCGGAGCATACTGCTGCGGAGGCGCGAAGGACTGCGGCCCTGCGGCGCCCCCGGTGGTCAGCGGGTCACGTCCAGCCTTGATATCCAGCACCAGCGTCCCGGCCACCTTGTCATGCCACCCCTGCTTCTTGCCGTTCGCATCGAAGCGATTGGAGATGACCATCAGCACCGATCCAAGAATCGGGACGATGCCTGCCACAGCAATCAGCAAGCGGCGGATGATGGTTTTGCCCCAGCCCGGGCGCTCGCCCTTGAGGGTGGTGGTGCGCAGCCCGAGGAGCACATTGCCCAGGGTCTTGCCCGAGGTAGCTTCCCACCACCACAAGAACACCGTGTAGGCCAGTGCGAGGACGCTGTACAGGATATATGTTCCGGCGATTTCGCCCGCAAGCTGCGGAGCGCTCAGCGGGGTCACCATCTTGGAGGCGATGATCGGCAGGAAAATCACCGACAGGACCAGCACCGGCAGGAAGTCGAACAGCCATGCGAGCAGCCTCTGGGTAGTTCGGGCATCGACCAGATCCATCTTTACCGCCATGGCTTCCTCCGGTTTTTCTGTTGCAGTATTCGTGCCGTCTTGGCTGTCTTCGCAGCCAGCTCATGTATCAGGGATCGTGGGGAGTACTTCACGCGCATCTTGCCGAAGAATCCCAGCGGTTCCTGCATCTTCCGGGTATGCGCAATGACATCTTCCCAATACTTCCGCACCTGTTCCTCGGTCGGCTGCTCATGGGAGAAGTTCGCCGCGTCCGCACGCTGCGCCAGGGAGCGCACCGGATCGGACAGCGCCGGGAAGCCGGCGGCCAGCACGCTCGCGCTTTCCCGCCGGGTCGCGCCGTTGGCCGTAGCGATACGGTGATCCGTGGCATGGCTGAGCAGTTCCTGCCAGCCGCCGCTCATGCGGTCCCCTGTGCTGCCGGACTTCGCCCGCTTTTCGCGGCGGCGCAGCTTCAGCAGGGCAATCAGCAGCAGCGGCGAAAGCAGGAGCAGCAGCGACCCCAGCGAAATGCCGACAACGATGATGACCTGCCCCCAGCGCTCCCAGAAGGTTTCAGGTTCCTCTTCCACTTCCTGCGGCTCCGGTGCAGTTTGCGGCGGCAAGTCGGCTTCTTCCTGCGCCGGCGGCGGAGGCTGCAGCACCTGCGGCTGCGGCACGGCCTTGGGTTCCTGTTCCGGAGGGGTCGGCTGCTCATCCTCGTTGGGCGTCGGGTTGAAAGCAACCCAGCCTACATCTTCAAAGGCGATCTCCACCCAGGCGTGGACATCGGAGCCCTTGATTTCGACTGCCTTTTCAGGCGCGTATTCCTCGGGATAGAAGCCCATGACCACGCGCGCGGGAATCCCCTGCTCGCGGGCCATCAGCGCCATCGCAACAGCATACTGCTCGTCATCGCCAATCATCTGCTCGGCATCGAGCAGGCTGGTGATGCGTCCCGCGCCGTGCCCGGACAGCGAGGGCACCTGTCCCTCGGTGCCGTTGGAGAAGAACCCGGTTCCGGAGAGCATCGCTTCGATGCTCCGCACACGCTCCAGGTCCCCGCGGCCCGATCCGGTGAATTCAGCGGCTTTTGCTCCCGCTATGGCTGGCACATTGGCCAGCTCAGGCATGCGGAACTGCGCCAAGTCCAGTTCGTTGAGCTGCTCATCGCTGGGCTTGGCCGGGAACAGCACCTTGGCCGTGTAGGCATCGCCCTCCGCCAGCCCGATGGAGCTCAGCGCGCTCTCGGAGGAATCGCTGTAGAACAGCGAACGGGCCAGTTCATCTTCACGCCCGCCGGTCAGTTCCATGCCCAGCAGCTTGCCACCGGACGGAACCCACACGCCTTGATAGTCCTTGATCGAGAATTCAAGCTCGGCGGCTTCGCGGCCTTCCACCGTGTCGGCCGAACGGATATCGCTGGCATCGCCCACCGGGGCGAAACTGCCACCCGCGGACGGATCCACGTTGATGACCATGCCGTTGTAGGAATCCAGGGCGGCCAGGCGGATGCGCTCGTCCTTGGGCAGGCCCTTGACGGTCATCAGGGTGTCGTCAGCCATCGTTTTCACATATTTGCGGAAACGCGTCAGGGGGCTTGGGTAGTCATAGAGGTCCACCGGCGGTTCCAATGCATCGCGCAGCACCTGGCGCGGGGTTTCCGGGGCCAGCAGCGGCGTGGCCGCCGCGGTCGCGACGCCGGCACCGGCCAGCACCAGGGTTCCGGCAATCACGCGGCGCAGCAGCAGCTGCTTGGAACCCTGGGAGTCAAGCTGCTCGTGGTTCAGCGAACTGAATCCGCCGGAAACACTCGTATCGATGAAGCGCCGCCAGGCAAGCCAGCCGACCAGCACCGCGATGAAGGCGACGCCGCGGGCGACGGGCATCGGCACATCGCGGGTGCCGAAGACAATGCCGAGCACGAACATTGCCAATAGCGGCAGCAGCGTCCAATACGGCGAGCGCAAATGCCAGGCGGCCAAGCCGGCCAGCAGCGCAGTGAGCAGCGCGGACAGGAAGGCCACTATCAGCACGCCCCCGTGTGAACCTACAGGTGGCGCCACGGTAAGCATGTCTTTCCAGCTGAAGACCAGGCCGGTCAGCAAGGTGCGCAGGGATTGGCCGGTGGGCAGGAGGCCAAAGGCTGCCTCGCGCGGGGTCGCCAACGGCGTGCCAAGCACGAGGTACAGCAGCGCGAACAGGCCCAGGGTCCGCCAGGTGCCCAGCTTGAAATGCACATTGGCCCAGGCCAAGGCCAGGCCGGCAACCAGTCCGCCAACGGCAGCGAGGATGAAGTTCAGGCTCGCGCCGTAGGCTTCCAGCAGACCCAGCGCGCCAAGCACCATGGCCAGGGCGAGGCAGGCCGCGTCGACGCCATAGCGCCAGAGCGGAATCGTCTGTTTCATGCCACGGCCTTTCGCAGCATCACGCCGAGTTCTTCCAGCTTGCCGAGGCTCAATACGGTCAGCTCGCCAATATTCGAGCGCGAAGGTTCAATCCCGGTTTCGCAGCGGATGGCGATGGCGCGCACGCCGGCCGGCACGTGCATCCATGCCTCGCGCAGCGATTTGGCGCTGGTTCTGGTGCCGGTGAGGAAGAAAATCACCGAGGCGCCGGGCACCGTGCCAGCGGTGTGGCGCACCACGTCCACCAGGTTCTCGCGCTGGCCGGTGGCCGCCTCGATGCGGGTCAGCCCGTCCATCATCTGCCGGCCGCTGCCGGTGCGCACCGGGCCCTGCTGGGTCAGGATGGCCAGCTTGCGCTGTTCGGCCACGGCTTGCTGGCCGATGGAGGCCGCCACCGAGATGGCCAATTCGAAATCCTCCTCGGCGTGCGCCTCGGCGTACTCGTCCAGGTTGGTGCTCAGCGACAGGGCCAGGTGCGAGCGCCGGGTCTCTTCGAACTGGCGGACCATCAGCTCGCCGGTGCGGGCCGTGGATTTCCAGTGGATGTGCCGGCGGTCATCTCCCGACTGGTATTCGCGCAGTGCGTGGAAGGACACGTCGGAATTAGAGAGGTCGGAGGTGGGCATGCCTTCCAGATCACGGATGAACCCGGCCGAGGAGCCATCCAACGCGGTGGTGCGCGGATGGATGAACAGCTCGTAGCTTTCGGTCCATTTCACCTGCCGGCGCAGGATCGCAAAGGGGTCCTGGCGGACCGAGCGGACCGGGCCCACATCGAGCACCTGGCGGCGCTGGGTGGGGATGGTGAACAGGTCCTCATGCGTTTGCTGCGGTTCCAGACGCGGGATCCGGAACTGGGCGGCGCCGTGGCCCACCGGAAGTTCCATCATCACCGGTGCCGAGCTGCGCGAAGCCTTGTTGGCTACCTGCATGGCTCCCACGGCGCGGTCCCCCACGGCCACGCGGGTGCGGTGCAGATCCAGGTCGACGCTGAAGTCGTTGCGACCCAGGACGAAACCCACCGAGGCGAGCAGCAGCACGGTGGCCATGAAGGCACCCAGCAGGGCTTCCTGCCAGCCGAAGCTGGCGCCCAGGATCCACAACAGCACCGCGGTGCCCAGCAGCACGAAACCCAGCGGGGAGATGACCGTGGCGATCGGTGCGAGGTACCGGGTGGACAGTTCCCTGGCCCGTGCCGTGGCAGGGTCCAGGTAGTCGCGCAGCACCGCCATGGCCTCGCTGGCCATGGTCAGCGACTTCTCGGCCCCGCGATTCAGCTTGCTGTTCCGTGCAGGACGCTTAGCTCGTCGGCTCATTAATGCTCGTCCTGGTCCTTGCTCTCGGCTTCGGCGGAGTCCTCGTCGCCACGGCGGGTCGGAGCCGGGACCTTGCGCAGCACCGAGGCGATGACCTGCTCGGCGGTGGTGCCGGTGAACTCGGCTTCCGGGTCAAGCACCAGGCGGTGGGTGAAGACATGCGGCGCCAATTCCTTGATGTCATCGGGCAGCACGTAGTTGCGGCCCTGGCTGGCGGCCCAGACCTTGGCCGCGCGCACCATCGCCAGGGCGCCGCGCACCGAGACGCCCAGACGGGTGTCGGCGGAGTCGCGGGTCGCTTCGCACAGGGCTGCAACGTATTCCAGCACGGCGGTGTCCACGTGCACGGTGGTGGCCAGCTCGGCCATTTCCACCACTGCTTCGGTGGTGATGATGGCGTTCAGCGCGGCCGAGCGGTCGCGCTGGGTGCTGCCCGAGAGCAGCGCCACGGTGGCCTCGCGGTCGGGGTAGCCGATGGAGGTCTTGATCAGGAAGCGGTCCAGCTGCGCTTCGGGCAGCCGGTAGGTGCCTGCCTGCTCGATCGGGTTCTGGGTGGCGATGACCATGAACGGGCGGGCCTGCGGGTAGGTGGTGCCATCGACGGTCACCCGGCCTTCTTCCATGACTTCCAGCAGCGCCGACTGGGTCTTGGGCGAGGCGCGGTTGATCTCGTCGGCCAGCACGAGGTTGGCGAAGATCGGCCCGTGGTGGAAGTCGAATTGGCCGCTGCGCTGGTCGTAGATGGTGATGCCGGTGACGTCCGAGGGCAGCAGGTCCGGGGTGAACTGGATGCGCGAGTTGCTGCCGCGCACGGTGGCGGCCAGCGAACGGGCCAGCATGGTCTTGCCGGTGCCCGGTGCGTCTTCGAGCAGCACGTGCCCTTCGCTGAGCATGGCGGTGAGCACCAGCTTGATGGTCTGCTCCTTGCCCAGCACGGACTGGCCGACGTTGGACACCAATTTGGCGAAGGTATCGCAGAACCAGTTGGCCTGCTCGGTGCTCATGGTCATGGCAGTGTTTGTTCTTTCTGTACGTCTTGATGCCCGGTCGATGCCGCGCTTATCTGAAATTAACGTGGTCGGATTCGGTGCCGTCGATGCGTGCGAAGTACGGCTGGGAGTATCCCGGCTCGATCACGCATGGCAGGTCCTTCGAGGCTCGGCCATTGCCGTTGACGTTGAAGGTCACGTAGTTATCCGAGAACATCCCGCCGGAGTGGTAGCACTGGGCCAGGTAGGTGTGGGTTCCCGGGGCGAAGTTGTAGAGCTCCACGTGGTACTTGTAGCAGTTCGGCGGGCAGGTCGAGTTCGAGTAGCCGTTGTACATCGGCCCCTCGGACAGCTTCACCGAACGCGCCGGCTTCGGGTTGGTCTTCTCCGTCTTGGACCAGGACCTGGATTGGCCTTCGGTATCCGTTGCCACGATCTTGATGGTGCGGCTGGTGGAGTAGCCCAGGCCGGTGACCTTCTGCGAGCCGTCGTTCTTGGTGCTGTTGCCACCGATCTTCACCGTCTGGGTGACCTTGCGCCCGTTGGATTCCCCGGCAGCGGTATTCCAGCTGAAGGAGATCCAGTCGTTGCCATGCGACGCGGAAATCTTCGCGTTGTCGCGCAGCGGACCGTAGGCGCTGGTCTTGTTGCTGGCCGGGCTGGCGGTGCCGGCGCCGGCGGCGTTCAAGGCGCGCACGCGCCAGGTGTGCGCGGTGCCGTTGGAACCGGTGTCGATCACCGAGCCCGGTCCGCCGAAGGAGTTCCAGCTTCCGCCGTCGGTGGAGTACTGGTAGCCGGTGATCTTCGATCCGTTCGCGGCAGGGGCCTGGAAGTCCAGCCGCACCATGCGATTGGCGCCCGTGGCCTTGGCGCTCACGCTGGACACTGCCTTAGGCCGTCCGTACGGGGTCACCGCCACCGACTTGGAGCTCTGTTCCGAGCTGCCCTTGCGGTTGGTGGCGGCAATGGTGAAGGTGTAGGAACCGGAGGTGCTCAGGCCGGTGACCGACTGGCTGGTCTGGTTGGCGGGAATCGAGCCGATGGTCTTCTCCAGGGTGCCGGACTTGAAGACGCGCAGGGTGTAGCCGGTGATCGGCGCGCCGTTGGTGCCCGGAGCGTTCCATGCCACGTTGACCACGCCGCCATCCACCGCGGAGTCCTTGCGGGCCGCGGTAGGCGCCGCTGGCTTGAACGGCTTGCCCGCCGGAGTCACCGCGGCCGAGTAGGCGCTGAAGGCCGATGGCTTGGAGGCCTTGTTCACCGCGCGCACGCGCACCTGGTAGTCGGTGCCGTTCTTCAAGCCCTTCCAGGTGTAGGAGGTGCCGGTGATGCCGGTGACCTGGGTGACGCCGTTGGCCGGTGCCGGGGAAATCTCCAGGGTGTAGCTCTGGATGGCCGAACCGCGGCTGACCGGGGCGGTCCACTTGAAGGCGGCCTGCTGGTCGCCGTCGGTGCCGGTGGGGGCGGCCGGCTGCTCGGGTTCCACGTCCGGACGGGCATCGGCCGATTGCGCCGAGGCCGGGGATTCGCCGATCTCGTTGGTGGCGGTGACGGTGAAGTTGTACACGGTATCGTTGGCCAGCGGAGTGATGGTGCAGGTGGTGGTGGCGCACTTCTGGGTGTGCCCGCCGCCGCGCACGGTGTAGCCGGTGATGTCCGAGCCGTTATTTGCCGGTGGATCCCACTGCAGCACGACCTTCTGGTCGCCGGTGGACTGGACGCGAGGCAGTCCCGGGGCTTCCGGGGCGCCCTTGACGTTCAGCGTCACGGTGCCGATGACGTTGCGTGCCACGTCTTCGGTGACATCGCCAATGGTGTATTCCACCCGCATGGTGCCCACGAAGTCGTCGTTCGGGGTAATTGCCACCTGGTCGCCGCGCTTTTCCACCGTCCCGGTGTCTTCCAGGGCGCGGGCGTTGATCAGGCGCAGCGGACCTTCATCCGCGTACGGGTTGTGGTCATTGGCCAGCACATCAACCACTTCGGTCTTGCCCTGGGCGGCATCGGGGACGTTGTCGGCCACGGCTACCGGCAGCTCGCGCACCGAACCGGTGACGGTAATGGCCATGGCGGCCGGGACCGGCGGGTTGACGCCGTCGCTGACCGTGACGGTCACGCTGCCGGTGGTGCCCTTCGGGGTCGATGCTTCGGCGCTGACCTTCAGGTTGTGCCCCTCGACCAGTTCGGCCGTCACGCCCTGGATGTCCACCGAGGCAATGGCGAACTTCAGGTTCGGGACGTCCTCTTCATTGGCATCGCCGGCGGCCATGCGCAGGTCCAGGAAGGCAGGCTCCTCGCCCTGGCCCACCGCCAGGGAATTGGCCTGCAGGGTCGGTGCGAAGTTCTCCTCGTCGGGCTGCTCTTCTTCTTCTTCTTCGGGCTCGTCTTCTTCCGGCTGGCCTTCCTCGTTCTGGTTCTGGCGTTCCTCGGAATCGTTCTGGCGCGGCGCCGGGGTGACGTTGATCGGCAGGGTCAGCTTGGACTTCAGCCCCTTTTCATCGTCGGGGCCGGTGCCGTCGGTGACTTCGAAGCTGACGGTCGCCGAGCCGTCGAAGTCAACCGGGGCGCGGAAGGACAGCTCGGTGGCGGACTTGACCAGTTCGCCGTCGTTCTGCGGCATCGAGGTCACCGATTCCTCGGTGGTCAGGCGCGGGGTGCGGCCATCGCGCACGAGGACCAGGTGTTCCAAGTTCAGCGGCAGGACTTCTCCCGCTTGGACCTGCAGGTTCAGCCCGCTGCGCAGGATCGGACGGGCGCCGGCGGTGCCCGGCACGTGGACGAAAGCAGTTGAGGTCAGTTCGTCCGGGTCGGTCAGGGTGTAGGCGATGATCTGCGCCTCTTCGGTGGCGGTGACCACCAGGCCGTCCTCGGTCACCTGGGCGGCGGATGGGTTGTCCGGCAAGCTGATTTCCAGTTCGCTGGAGCTGCCGTCCGGGTCCTCGTCGTTGCGCAGGATATCGACGGTCACCTGCTCATCGGCAATGACTTCTTCCAGCGACACACGGTCGTCGCGGGCAATCGGGGCGAGCAGCTGCGCCTCGGGATCGGACTTGACGCTCAGCGTGCCCGCCGCGGTGCCGCCGCGGCCATCGGAAATCATGTAGCGGATCGACACGTTGCCGTCTTCCGGAGGCGAGGTGAGGGTGACGCGGCCGTCAACGACTTCCACTTCGGTGCTGGATTCGGTGGAGACCTCGCTCATCAAGGCGATCGGGTCGCCGTCCGGGTCGGTGTCGTTGTCCATCACGTCCACGGCGACCGGGCGGTCCGGGCGCACGGTCAGGAAATCGTTGACCGCTACCGGGGAATTATTGGATTCGGCCAGCGGCGCCACGCCGATCTTGATCGTGCCGGTGGCGCGGGCACCCAGGCGGTCTTCCACCACGTAGCTGAATTCGTCGGTGCCCGAGGCATCGGGATTAGCCGTGTAGTCGATGGAGGCCCCGCGGATTTTCGCGGTGCCCATGCGCGGCGAATCGCCGAATTGCACGAGCGACACCGAGTCGCCATCGGGGTCGATGGCGTCAATCGGGACCAGCACGTTGGTGCTGGATCCGGCGAACACGCGCCCGGTGACCGGTTCAGGGTTCGGCGGGCTGTTCTTCTCCAGGTCGTTGGCTTCCGCTTCGGGCAGCACGTTGAAGGTGACGCTGGCGCTGGTTTCCTGGCCGTCGGGTCCGGCCACGGTGTAGACCGCGGACACCTGCTTGGCCTTGCCGCCGAAGTCGCCGGCACGGAAGCGGATCGTCTCATCGGCGACCGAGATCAAGGATCCCTCGCCCAGGTCATCGGCTTCTTCCAGGTCCGGGCGCAGGATCAGCTCTCCGCCGTTGGGGTGGATGTCGTTTTCCAGGACCTTGACGGTGGCCACGTCGTTTTCGCGGACGGTGACGGTGTCGGGGTTGGCCTGCGGCGGATCCATGCGCGGCGGGGCCGGAATCGGGATCACCCGGATGGAGCCGGTCGCTTCGCGGGAGCCGTTGGAGACGGTGTAGCTGATGGTGGTGGGGTCGGTCAGGCCGCGCACGTCGGTGATGCGCACGAACGTATTGCGTTCCACCGAGGTGGAGAATGGCTTGTCGCTGGCGGTCTGCACGCCGGTGACCACCAGCACGCCGCCGGCCGGGTCGGTGTCGTTGCCCAGCACGTTGACCAGCACATCCTGCCCGGCAGGCAGCAGGGCTACATCGCGGACAGCGATCGGGTCCTCGGCCTTTTCCTCCGGCTTCTTGATGTCGATGCGGGCCAGGCCGGGGGCGCTGGCCGGGCCGTTGGTGGCCATGTATTCGACGTAGTAGGTACCGGCCCGTTCGGCGCGGGCGGTCACGGTTCCGGTCTGCGCATTGGTCCTCAGTTCCAGTCCGGGCACATCGTCCACGCCGGCCAGGCGCAGTCCTTCTCCGGTGGGGTCCGTGTCATTCTCCAGCGGGGTGAAGCTGGCGGATTCATTGATGGTGGCCACCACGTGGTCGGTGGCGGTCACCGGCTTGACCACGGAGTCGGCCAGGACCTCGATCAGCACCCGGCCCTTGGTGCCTTCCTGGCCGTCGGAGACCTGGATGGCCAATTCCTTCTGGCCCAGCTTCTTTCCATCGTCCTGGAAGGTCAGGGTGCCATCGGGCTGGACCCGGATCACGTCATCGCCCTCGGAGGTGCCGCCGAGCAGGCGCAGGTCATCGCCTTCCGCGTCGGTCCAGTCGGTGAGCACGTTGTGGCTGACCGATTCGCCCTGCTGCACGCGCAGCACGGTGGTGCGCTGCTGTTCCGGGGCCTTGTTGGTGTCTTCATCCACCACGTTCAGCTTGACCCGAGCGGTGTCCTGTCCCCCGCGGCCGTCCTTGGTGGTGTAGGCGAAGCTCGCCCCGCCCTTGGCGTCCTCGGGAACCACAATCTGGAATCCGGTGCCGTCATGGACCGGCTGCACGGCTCCGATCGAAGGCGCAGCGCCCTCCAGGTTGGCAGTCAGCAAGTCGCCGTCCGGGTCCACGTCGTTATAGAGCACCGGGAGCAAGGTGGTGCGGCCGGGGCGCACCGAATAGGTGTCGTCTTCGGCAATCGGCTTCTTGTTTTCTTCGGTGCGGTTGGGCAGCTCGATGGCGTCGGTGATTTCCTTGGTTTCTTCTTCCTTGGCCTCGCCCTCGCCGGCAGGCGGTTCCAGATCGCTCCAGTTGCTGACGATTTCCATGCCTTCATTGGCCAGCCAGACCTGTCCCGAATGCACATCGTTCAACACGACCACGTCGCGGTTGACACGGAATGCCAGTTCAGCGCCCTCGGTCATTTCCGGGATTCTGGTGCTCTGGTTATCGGCCGGGTTGTCGCAGAAGCGCAGGTACTCGCCACTGGTCTGCCAGGCCGCGTAGGTGCAGGATCCCACGCGTACCGGCTGGATCGGGGTGCCGGCGGTTTCCAGCTGCTCGTAGTTGGTGTCCTTGCCGGACAAGCTCACCGTTGCCAGCGACTGGTCCAGCGCGACGGCAATGGTCTCGGCTTCCGGACCCGGGGACTGGATTTTGGCGTTGGCCGGGTTCTCCAGGATCGCGGAGCCGCCTTCGGAGGTGACCAGCTGGCCGCTGGCATCATCGAAGACCACGCCGACCTTGCCCACGGCCGAGAGCTGCGGCTTCTTCATTTCGGCCAGTTCGGGAATTTCGATTTCCTCGCCGAGCTCGGCTGTTCCCTCGTCGTCCAGGGTGAAGCTGGACAGGGTTCCGGCGCCAATGTCTGCGGCCCAGATGGTGTCATCGGCGCCAACCACGGCGGCGGCTTCGCCCTTGGATTCGATCAGCGGTTCGGCGCCTTCGCCTTTGAATTCCGCGATCTGCTCGAGATTGCTGGCATGGACGGTACCGTGTTCTGCGTCGGTAACTGCAACAACTGAGGCGCCGAAAGAGAAGGACGAGTTGGCAGGCAGGTTGTTGTCGCCGGCGAATTGCACCATCGCGGGATCGATGGTGGTCAATGATGCCTGTTCAATGTTGCGCACCAGCACGCTTTCCTCATGCTGGACCAGGTCGTAGTTGGCCAGAGGGGTGGCGACGCCGCCGTCAATGGTGCGCGACTGGTAGTTGACATGCCCGATTTTGCCTTCGGACTGATTCACCACCCAGACGCCACCGTCGTTCAGTTCCACGTCAGCGGTTTCGAAGCCCGGATAGATAATGGCACCGGTTACGGCAAGCGCCGCCACCACTGGAATAGCAGTCACCTTGAAGCCGGTGCTTTTGAGCAGTCCGGTCCATCCGGTCGAAGCGGCTTTTGCCATCTAGAGGTCAGTCCTTGTTTTGCTGGTACGAGTGCGCGCTGGAATCCGGCCTTATTCCCCAAAATCAGATTCGTCGCCCTCCAATTCTAACGAACTGACAAAACCATCGCCATGGAGAGTTCTCCCCACGCGTGCTGACTAGGCGGTTCGGCAACGCAACACAATCCGGAAGGCCGTTCATGGCTTACCGCGGATCACTGCTTTCCAAGGTGTTGAACACACATCCATCGCTGACAACACTAGCGAGGCAGCTCTCACCCTTGGAATGCCAGCTTGGGCGAGGGATAAGTAATAGAGAATGAACCCGCGGAAAAGTCTTCAACAAATCTTTCATATCAACTACTGTTAGCTACATGACATCCCCCGCACCGCACCGCGATCCCTCGGCCATCGACCAGATCGCCGAAGATTTCTTCGCCAAATCCCTTGAACTGACCCCGGAGTGGGGAGTTTCCCTTGGCATGCCGGGTTTCGAAACCGCCTACGGCGACTATTCCCCTGCCGGCACGACCCAGATGATCAGCTTGCTGCGCGAGACCTTGGGCGCATTGGCCAACGCCACCCCGGTCGACGCCATTGACGAGGTCTCCCTCGATGCGATGACCGAGCGGTTGAGCCTGGAATTGGAAATCCTGTTCACCGGGCGCACCGAACTGAACAATATTGCCAGCGCGGCCCAGGAAATCCGCTCGATCATCGATTTGATGCCGCAGGATACCTCCGCGGATTATGCCTTCATCGCCCAGCGGATGTCGAACATCCCTGCCGCGATTGACGGCTACATTGCGTCCCTGCGAGATTCCGCCTCGAACGGCTTGGTCGCCGCACAGCGACAGGTCTCCATTGTGATCACGCAAACCACCGACTATGCCAAGGACGGCGGCTTCTTCGACCAGCTGGCCGTCTCCGGCACCACGGTGGATGCCGCATTGCAGGAACAGCTTCAAGCCGGTGCAGACGCCGCAAAGACGGCCTACCGCAAGCTCACCACCTACCTGCAAGATGAACTCCTGCCGCAGGCACCAGCCGAAGACGCGGTGGGCCGGGAGTACTATTCGCTGATGTCCCGCCGCTTCCTGGGCGCAACAGTGGACCTGGAAGAGACCTATGCCTGGGGAGTTGGCGAGCTCGATGCCATCATTGCCGAGCAGCAGCGCGTCGCCGAGCAGATCAAGCCGGGCGCCACGATTGAGGAAGCCAAGAGGATCCTCAACGAGGATCCGGCACGAAAGCTGAAAGGCACCGACGCCTTGCGCGATTGGATGCAGGGCAAGGCGGATCAGGCCATGGCCGATTTGTCGGGCACGCATTTCGAGATCCCGGCACCCATGGACCGCATCGAGTGCATGATTGCGCCCACCCAGGATGGCGGCGTGTACTACACCGGGCCGTCGGAAGACTTCAGCCGTCCGGGCCGGATGTGGTGGTCGGTTCCGCCGGGAGAAGATGAATTCACCACGTGGGCCGAACTGACCACCGTGTACCACGAAGGCGTGCCGGGCCATCACCTGCAGATTGGCACCGCGCAGATGCAGGCAGCCACGCTGAACAGCTGGCGCCGATTGATGTGCTGGGTTTCCGGCCACGGCGAAGGCTGGGCACTGTATTCCGAGCGTCTCATGCACCAGCTGGGCTACCTCGACGATCCAGGCGACTACATGGGCATGCTTGACGCGCAGCGCCTGCGTGCAGCTCGCGTGGTCTTCGACATCGGTGTCCATTTGGGCTTGGAAGTCCCCGCGCAGTGGGGCTCCGGCACCTGGAATGCCGAAAACGGCTACGAGTTCCTCCAGAAGAATCTGGACATGCCCAAGGGGCAGCTGGACTTCGAGTACAACCGCTACCTCGGTTGGCCGGGCCAGGCCCCGTCCTACAAAATCGGCCAGCGACTCTGGGAGCAGATCCGCGATGATCTCGCAGCGGCCCAGGGCGAGAACTTCTCGCTCAAGGATTTCCACACCGCGGCATTGCAGCTCGGTTCAGTGGGCCTGGATATCCTGAAGCGCGCACTGGTCAAGTAGCTTCCAGCAATGCGAATTGGCGGCCCTGCAATACTGCAGGGCCGCCAATTCGCATTACGCCTTGTAGCTGGAAATCTGGATCAGATTGCCGCAGGTGTCATCAAAGGTCGCCACCATCACGGGACCTGCGTCGATTGGCTCCTGCGTGAACTCCACTCCCAATGAGCCCAAGCGCTCGAATTCCGCCTGGACATCATCAACGGCAAAAGACGTTGCGGGGATGCCATCGGCTTTCAGTGCCGCGCGATATGGCCCGACAGCTGGATGCGCCGCCGGCTCGAGGAGGACTTCAGGACCATCCTCCTGGTCGGCAGCGACGAGGGACAGCCAGCTGTACTCGCCGACGGGAATGTCGTGCTTCACCTTGAAGCCCAGCACCTCGGTATAGAACGCCTTGGCTTTCGCCTGGTCATCGACGAAGACACTCGTAATGTATACGCGCATTAGTTTCCTTCTTTCCGCTCCAGAATAGGCAACGGCAATAAAATCGCACCGCTTTGCTGGCTCCTACCTTTCCACAAGACACCGACAGGTCAAGGCTGGCAGGCCCTGCGTGTGAGATCACCGCCCCGAATCACGGAGTCCAGTAGCGTGAAATCGCGATAAACTCGACAGATTCTACTGATAATCGATAGATTATGATTGATAATCAATCGTATGACGAATTCTGCCATTGCTCTGCTTCGGGCTTCGCTGATCGCTATCTTCCTCGGCGCACTCTTGGCCCAGACGCTGATTTTGCCGCTGCTTGTCGCAGAGTCCGTCAGCATCCATCCCGAAGTTGCCTATCTGGCCACCCCATACCGATGGGTGGTGACGGCGGGAATCATATGCCTGCAGGTTGCCCTGGCCTGCATCTGGATACTGCTGTCAAAGGTTCAACGTCAGAGAATCTTCGAGAATAGTTCATTGCGCTGGGTCACCACCATCATCTGCGCATCCGCGATCGCCACCTTCTTGGTCCTGGGATTGGGATTTCACTTGCTGTCGATCGTCGGCGCCGGCGGTCCCGGCGTATTCTTGATGGTCGCTGGCACCGTGGCGTTCGGCAGCGCCGCCACCTGGCTGCTGGTTGTGATGCGCAATCTGCTCGCGTCGGCAATAGGACTGGAAGCCGAGATGCGTGCAGTGATCTGACTTTCCTTGCACAGTCAAGGCAAATAGTCCAGAAACAATGAACGACACGCAGAAATTCCCAAATGGCGAACTTTGTTTCGGCGCCCAAGGAACCCTTCATTTCTCGCGTAGTTTCACCGGATTTGTGACCCCCGGCACCGCTTTGGAGTGCAATGAAGCACAAACAACGAAATATCGTCATGTTCAGTAACATTGACTGCTGCCCAAGCAGATGAGCACCCTAATCTTGAACGCATGTCTACTAACGCACCTGCAACTAAGCTTCCCCGCTGGATGACCAGTTTCGGACCGCAGATCATTGCGGCACTGATTGTCGGTCTCCTTTTGGGCCTCGTGGCCAAGTACACCGGCAGCACCGCCGAAGAGCCCAACGGCCTGGGTGAAGCCCTGTCGATCATTGGATCCAGCTACGTAGCCCTGCTGCGCACCGCGGTAATCCCGCTGATCTTCTTTGCAGTTGTCGCCTCGATTGCCAACCTCGCCAAGGTCACCAATGCAGCACGGCTCGCATGGCAGACCCTGCTGTGGTTCGCCATCACCGCTCTGGTCTCCGTCGTCATCGGCATGGTCCTCGGCACCGTTTTCCGCCCCGGAGCGAATACCGGCCAGGACATGCCGGATGACTACACCGGCAAGACCGGCGACTGGCTAGGCTTCCTCACCGGATTGGTCCCAGCCAATTTCCTGGGCCTGGGCGCCAGCACCAAGCTTGCCGATGATGCCACCGCCACCACCTCGATCAGCTTCAATGTCCTGCAGATCCTGGTGATTGCCATTGCTGTGGGCATCGCCGCACTCAAGGTCGGAAAGGCAGCAGAACCCTTCCTGGCGTTCTCCGCTTCTATCTTGGCGATCATCCAGAAGGTCCTCTGGTGGATCATCCGCATTGCACCGATCGGCACGGTTGGCCTGATCGGCAACGCTGTCGCCACCTACGGCTGGGACACCATCGGCGCGCTGGGCAAATTCACCGTAGCGATCTATGTCGGCCTGGCACTGGTGCTGTTCGCGCTGTACCCAGTCCTGGTCCGTGCTCATGGCCTGTCCATCAAGCAGTACTTCTCGGGCGTTTGGCCAGCCGTGCAGCTGGCCTTCGTCTCGCGCTCGTCGATTGGCACGCTGCCATTGACCCAACGCGTCACCGAACGCAACCTCGGCGTGCCTTCGGGCTACGCTTCCTTCGCGGTGCCGTTGGGCGCCACCACCAAGATGGACGGCTGCGCTGCCATCTACCCTGCGATCGCCGCCATCTTCGTTGCCCAGTTCTTCGGCGTCGAGCTCTCGCTCACCGATTACTTCCTGATTGCCCTGGTCTCCGTCTTGGGCTCGGCGGCAACCGCAGGCACCACCGGCGCCATCGTAATGCTGACGCTGACCCTGTCCACCCTGGGCCTTCCGCTGGCAGGCGTCGGCTTGCTGATGGCAGTTGACCCGATCATCGACATGGGCCGCACCGCGGTGAACGTCGCCGGCCAGGCGCTGGTTCCAACCATTGTCGCCAAACGCGAGGGCATCCTGGACATCGACATGTACAACGCTCCACGCAATGGCAATCCTTTTGCCGACGAAAGCATCTCGGCTCCAGAAGCTGAGGCAGCCGCGGCCAAGTAGGCATTGCTGGTGATGATCGGCGCACGGGCATTTTCGCCCGTGCGCCGATTTCTTGTTTAAGGTCACACCCACTCCTTTTGCACAGAGTGCAACTTTGCACGTAGTGTAATCATGTGACTTCTCCAAGTACCGGCACCCGCCGCGAACTGAACAAGCAGGCGACGAAACAAGCCATCGTCGAAGCCGTCGCCGATCTGCTCCGCCACGGCTCTGGCACCGCGCTCACTGCGACCCAGATCGCCGAGGCGGCAGGAATCTCCCGGCGAACGCTCTTCAACTACTTCCCCTCGGTGGATGCGGTCTATTCCTATCCGCTGCATCAGGTTCTGGGAACCATGGTGGATTCCATCAGCGACCTGACTGATTCCATGCCATTGGTCGAAGCGATCATCGAAGCGCTCAAGTCCGATGATGTCACGCGGCTGCTCGGACAGGTGGCTCACTTCGGTGCGTTCTTGCGGACCGAAGGTGCCAACTGCGGCTTCCCCGCCATGATGAATGAATGGCAGACAGCCGCCACTGAAGTCATCGAGAAGGTGGCCCGACGCTATCCGCACGCCAATACCTTCAACGTCAGGGTCTTCACCCATGCGCTGCTCGGCGCAGGCCAAGCCGCCTTCGACGAGTGGATCGAACGTCTGCCCGCCACCGAAACTGTCGGCATGGACATCTCCCCCGAACTAATTTCCGTCTTCCATTCCTTGATTACCCAGGCCATGGAAACCCTTGACGAGGGTTTCAAGGCCTTGCCGCTTTCCAGCACTAGCACCGTGAAGGACATCTAAGCTCATGGCTTCCCTCCTCTACCGCCTCGCGCGATGGGCACACCTGCACCGCTACCGCGTCATTTCGATGTGGCTGGCAGCCTTCATCTTCATTGGGCTGTGCGCCAGCTTGTTCATGGGCCAGCTGTCCAATACCTTTACCCTTCCGGGAACCGAAACCCAGCGCACCCTGGACCGGATGAAGGAAGAACTTCCGGATCTCGCCGGCGGTTCCGGGTCCATCGTGTTCCGCGAAAGCTCGGACCGGCCACTGAATGAAACCCAGAAGCAGGCCATCGCCGACTCCTTGGACCAGCTGGGCATGCATTCCCAGGTCGTCGAGGCCATGAGCCCTTTCGAATTGCAGGAACAGCTCGACAAGGCCCAGCCTGAGCTGGACAAGGCGCAGCAGGAACTGGTTGACGGCCAGAAAAAGCTGGACGATGCCAAGGAGCAGATTGCCGATGGCAAGGTGCAGCTCAAGGATGGCCGTGAGGAGCTCACCGAAGGCTGGGCCCAGTACTTCGACGGGCAGAAGGAAATCCAGGATGCTGAACCGCAGATCGCCGCAGCCGAAAAGCAGCTGGCCGATAGCCGCGCACAGCTGGAAGCCGGGCAGCGTGAGCTGAACTCGGGCCGCGAGCAGCTGGAGGCTGGCGAAGCGAAGTACGAGACCGGTTTGGCCCAGTACAAGGACGGCAAGGCCGAATACGATGCGGGCCGGGAACAGTTCGAGGCTGGCGAGAAGAAGCTCGAAGCCGCCGATGCCAAGCTCGCCGCGGGCGAAAAGGAATACCAGGCTGGCATGGACCAGCTGCTCGGAGACTCCTCCCGCAAGGAATTCGAGGCAAACCTGTCCGACGGCAAGAAGGAAGCCACCGCGGGCCTGAAGGCTGCCGAGGACGGACTGGCCAAAGCACAGGCAGGCCTGGCCGAAGCTGAAGCGGCGATCAAGGACCTGACGGCCAAGATTGCCGGCGTGCAGCAGCAGCTCGATGCCGCTGAAGAAGCCGGCGATGAACAGAAGATCGCCGAATACACTGCTACCCTCAACGCCCTGAAGGAAGGCCTGGCCAAGGCCGAGGCCGGCAAGACCGCAGCCGAATCCGGCATCACCGAAGCTACCGCCGGCAAGAAGCAGGCCACCGCCGCGCTGGAGCAGATCGCCAAGGCAGAGGCAGGCCTGAAGCAGCTTGATGCCGCGCGCAAGGAACTCGACGCCGGCCAGGCCCAGGCCAAGGCCGGCCACAAGGAACTGGAAGCCAACCGCGGCCAGCTTGATGCCGCCAAAACCCAGCTGGATGCAGCCAAAGCGCAGCTGGATGCAGCCAAGAAGGAAATCGCCAGCAACAAGGCGAAGCTGAACCAGGGCCAGGCCGAGCTCGATGAAGGCCGCGCCAAGCTGGAAGCCGGGCAGCGTGAATTCGATGCCAAGAAGGCCCAGTTCCTTGAAGGCAAGGCTGAACTGGCAGCCGCCAAGAAGCAGCTTGAAGACGGCGAAAAGACCATCAAGGAAAAGACCGCCGAGCTCGAGCAGGGCGAAAAGGATGTCGAGCAGGGCCTGAAGGACCTGGAGTCCGGCCGTGCTGAGCTGGAATTCGCTTCCCGACAGGTGGGCGCGAGCTCCGGCATGCGTTTTGTTTCCGAAGACGGAAGCACCGCTGTCTCGCAGGTGAGCTTCAAGGTCCAGACCGACGCCCTGACTCCCGATGACCGCGAGCAGATCAAGGCCATCGCGGCAGGGCCGCAGGCCAATGGGGTTCAGGTGCTGTTCTCCAAGGAGATCATGCAGGACATGTCCCAGGTCTTCGGCGCTTCGGAAATCGTTGGCGTGGTGATCGCCGCCATCGTCCTGCTGGCCATGCTCGGCACCTTGGTTGCCGCCGGCTTACCGCTGCTGCTGGCGATCCTCGGCGTAGGGGCCGGCGTGGGCACCACCATGGCGTTCTCCTCGCTGATCGACATGGCCTCGATTACCCCTGCCCTGGCGCTCATGCTGGGCCTGGCGGTGGGCATCGACTACGCGCTGTTCATCATCCACCGCCACCGCTCGCAGCTGCTTTCCGGCATGGAGGTCGGAGAATCGATTGCACGCGCGGTGGGCACCAGCGGCAACGCGGTGGTCTTCGCCGGCCTGACCGTGATCATTGCGCTGGCAGCCCTGGCTGTCCCGGGACTGCCGTTCCTGACCGTCCTGGGCCTGTCGGCCGCGTTCACCGTATTGTGCTCGGTGCTGCTGAACATCACCCTGCTGCCGGCGCTGCTGTCCCTGGCTGGCAACAAGCTGGTATCCAAGCGGGCCCGCAAGAAGGCCGCCGCAGATGCCGAGAATCCGAAGGTCAAGGAATCGATCTCCACCCGCTGGGTGCGCATGGTCACGAAGATCGCTGTCCCAGTGACCTTGCTGGTGGTAGTCGTTCTGGGTGCCATCGCCCTGCCGGCCACGCAGATGCGTACCGCATTGCCCGATGGCAGTGCTGAACCTGCTGATTCGCAGGCCTTCCAGGCCTACGAGCAGACCAGCGACAAGTTCGGCTCGGGCTACAACGGCCCGCTGCTGGTCCTGGCTGACCTGCCGGCCGGGCTGAGCGAGCGCGAAGCCGAGGAGAAGAGCCTCGACGTGGCCGACCTGCTGCGCGAATACGACGGTGTCGTGGCCGCCATCCCGGTCACCATGACCGACGACCGCAGCTTGGCCGCCATCCAGGTGATCCCTACCGATGGCCCGTCCTCGGAAGCCACCGAGGCGCTGGTGCACCAGCTGCGCGCAGATTACTCGAAGTTCTCCGAGGCCACCGGCGCCGATATTGCCGTGACCGGACAGGTTGCCGCGCAGATTGACGTCTCCGAGAAGGTCACCGCCGCGCTGGTCCCATACCTGAGCATCGTGGTGGGCCTGTCGCTGATCCTGCTGCTGCTGGTCTTCCGCTCGGTGGTGGTTCCACTGCTGGCTACCGGCGGCTTCCTGCTTTCGCTCGCGGCCGCCTTCGGCGCCAGCGTCATGGTGTACCAGTTCGGCTGGTTCTCCGCGCTGTTCGATGTCAATGTCCCAGGTCCGCTGCTGTCCTTCCTGCCGATCCTGCTCACCGGCATCCTGTTCGGCCTGGCCATGGACTACCAGGTCTTCCTGGTCTCGGCGATGCGCGAACGCTACGCCCACGGCGAGCCTGCCAAGGAAGCCGTCCGTTCCGGCTTCTCGATGGCAGCACCGGTGGTCACCGCAGCCGCGCTGATCATGATTTCGGTCTTCGCCGGCTTCGTGTTCTCGCACCTGGCAATGATCCGGCCGCTCGGTTTCGCGCTGGCCTTCGGTGTGCTCTTCGATGCGTTCATCATCCGCATGACCCTGATTCCTGCAGTCATGCACCTGCTCGGCGACAAGACCTGGTACCTGCCCAAGTGGCTGGACAAGATCTTGCCCGACGTTGATGTGGAAGGATCGAAGCTCAACGAAATGCTGGAATCCGAGGACAACGCTTCCCAAGACGGCTCCAGCCAGGACCAGACCAAGGAGAACGCGGCAGTATGAGCGAACAGCTGAATCCCGAACCCCGGCTGCTCTTGGCTTCGGCTTCCTGGGGGCGCAAGAAAGTTCTGTCCGATGCCGGCATCATGTTCACCACCCAGGTATCCGAGGTGGATGAAGACGCAGTGCTTGCCGCCGCGGTGGACCGCGATGGCGATCAGTCGCCAGCGCAGACCGCCTTGCTGCTGGCCCGTGCCAAGGCTGAGAATGTGGCGCAGGCCGGGCAGCCGGATGGCACCGTGGTGCTGGGTTGCGATTCGGTCTTCGAGCTTGATGGCACGGCCTACGGAAAGCCGCACACCGCGCAGGTGGCCCGCGAACGGTGGCAGCAGCTGAGCGGTGCCACCGGCATCCTGCACTCGGGCCATTGGCTGATCGATACCGCCGATCCAGCCCAGGCCCGCGGCCAGGTCTCTTCGACCGTGGTGCATTTCTCCACCGTGAGCGATGCCGAGATCGAGGCCTACGTAGCCAGTGGGGAACCACTGCCCTGCGCCGGAGCCTTCACCATTGATGGGCTGGCCGCGGCCTTCATCGAGTCCATCGAAGGCAACTTCCAGAACGTTGTCGGTTTGGATGTCTTCGTGCTGCGCGGCCTGCTGGCGCAGGCCGGGATCAGCCTCGTGGATCTCTGGAAATAGCCCGGCTCTTGCCGGATGGTGGTGCCTTCCGCTGCATGGCGGAGGGCACCATTTTTCATGCCTGCAGTTCCTTGCTCAGCAGCATCCACTCGTCCCCGAACCCGCGTTGGCGCATGATGCGGCGCCGGCATCGGCGGCATTGGAGGTATTCAACAATCCCGGTGGACGTCGGATGGCTGGATTCGATCTGCCAGCTGTGCTCGTGGAGATCAACTTCTTTCCGGGAACCAGCGGCGTGGCTGTGCTGTGCAGTAGTCATGGCTCCAGCATGATGTAATGCTCTTATGCAACTCAACCCTTACGGAGAATATGCGGTGCTGCTCGCCGCATCACTGGCCAACGGCTGGCCTTCGGAGCGCGATGGCATCGAGCAACGCGCCCGCGAGCACGGCATGACCATGCCCTTTCCGCGACTTGGCTCGGACTACGTCCAAATGCGCGCAGTGATGGATGACTGGCTGGACATCGTTGACGCACCGTCGGATGCCGAACGGGCACGGCTGCTCAATGCGCAGACCGCTCGCGCTTCAGCCTATCCGCGCCTGGTTGACCATGATGACGAGGGATGGCACCTGCACTATCGCGATGCCGGCCAGAGCATGCCCCAGGTGCTGCGCTCCGTTTTTTCCGTTGGCACGGCATTGCATCTGACCACCCGAGGCATGCACCGGCTGCGGCGCTGCGAAGCGGAACCGTGCACCAACGTGGTTGTGGACGTGACGCGCAACGGGCGCCAGCGCTACTGCTCTGTGCGCTGCGCCAATCGCGCGGCAGTCAGGCGCCACCGTGAGCGGCAGGCGTAGCTGCCGAGCCCGCTCCACGCTGAATCCAAAGCGCATTGGCTTGGCTGGATGCCCCGTGGTTTGCCAAGGCATGAAGTCCCGTCCACAGTTGCCTGTCCCGGGCGCGGCACCGGCATGGGCGGGCCCCTCGGAGCGCAAGGTAGATTGGATTAATCAGCATTTCAGGAATTCCATGACAGCCACCCAGCTAGAACACGAGAACGTTCTCGTGGATCCTGGTCCACCCCGCATCTTCCCAGTGCGAGATGTCAGTTCCGGCCCGGACCAGCATCATCGCTGTTTCGGGAGTACTCACCTCAACAATGGCATCCGCACCCCCTGCTCCGCCGCATCCGCCAGCAGCGGAGTCTTCTCCATCGACGAACTTGAAGAGGCAGGCAGTCTGCTTATCGGCAGAAGCGACGGCGAAGTAGTCAGCACCGCCATTTGCCACCAGGAAACGCACGGACTGCGAGTCAAGGTTTGCCAGCGGGCTCTTATCGCCTGGCCACTTGTCAGCTTCGCCAGGTTCTCGGTCCAGCGCCGGAATTCCGGTCCCGCTGGAACAGGCTGCCAGTGGCAGCGTTCCAGCAGCGAGCAGCGCACACAGCGCCTTTCTCCGGTTTCCCACGGCGGCCTCCTTGTTTTTCATAGTATCGACAGCTTAGTTCGACCGGCACAGGACGGATAGGGCAGATGCCAGCACCTCCGACATGCAAGCGGAAAGCGGCGTTCCCTCCATGGCCCGGCGGGTGGTAGCGGCCGCAGGCCATATCGGGCGGGTGCAACGAAGCCATAGAGCGAGGCAGCTTTGTAGGATTCCTCTAAAAATTTCACCCTAACACCCTCGTTTTAGGCGATAACTACATATAGTTCCCACAAAAACGATAGGCTCTTAGCTGAGAAACCCTATTTTTAAAAGACAAGGTTCATGATGAATCCATTGACGAAGGTGCTTATCGCCAACCGTGGCGAGATTGCAGTGCGTATTATCCGTGCCGCCCGCGACGAGGGAATCGAGTCTGTTGCGGTCTATGCCGACTCGGATCGCGATGCGATGCATGTGCGCCTGGCTGATGAGGCCTACGCACTGGGCGGCACCACCGCCGCTGAATCGTACCTTCGCATTGAGAAGATCCTGGACGCCGCCGAACGTTCCGGCGCCGACGCGATCCACCCTGGCTACGGATTCCTCTCGGAGAACGCGGAGTTCGCCCAAGCCGTGATCGACGCAGGCTTGACCTGGATCGGTCCTTCGCCGGAATCCATCGACAAGCTCGGCGACAAGGTCAAGGCCCGCCACATCGCTGAAAAGGTGGGTGCTCCGCTGGTGCCCGGCACCAAGGATCCGGTGGCCTCGGCGGACGAGGTGTATGCCTTCGCCGACGAGCACGGACTTCCATTGGCCATCAAGGCCGCGTACGGCGGTGGCGGACGCGGCATCAAGGTTGTCCGCAACCGCGAAGAAATCGGCGAGATGTACGATTCGGCGGTCCGTGAAGCTGTCGCTGCTTTCGGCCGCGGCGAATGCTTCATCGAACGCTTCCTAGATGCACCGCGCCATGTGGAGACCCAGTGCCTGGCCGACACCCATGGCAATGTGGTTGTCGTTTCCACCCGCGACTGCTCGCTGCAGCGCCGCAACCAGAAGCTGGTCGAGGAAGCCCCGGCCCCGTTCCTGAGCGAAGAGCAGACCTCCCGGCTGTACGAAGCTTCCAAGGCCATCTTGCGCGAGGCAAACTACACCGGCGCCGGCACCTGCGAATTCCTCGTGGGCCAGGACGGCGTGATCTCGTTCCTCGAGGTCAACACCCGCCTGCAGGTCGAGCACACGGTCTCCGAGGAGATCGCCGGCATGGACCTGGTGCACGAGCAGTTCCGCATCGCCCGTGGCGAGGAACTGGGCTACGGCGACCCCGAACTGCGCGGCCACTCCTTCGAATTCCGCATCAACGGCGAGGATGCCGGTCGCAATTTCATGCCGACCCCAGGCACCATCACCAAGATGAACCTGCCCACCGGACCCGGCGTCCGCGTGGATTCGGGCATCGAGCAGGGCGAGACCGTTTCGGGGAACTTCGACTCGATGATCGCCAAGCTGATCGTGACCGGCCCGACCCGTGCAATCGCCGCAGCCCGTTCACGCCGCGCCCTGGAGGAATTCCAGATCGAGGGCATGGCCACCGTGCTGCCATTCCACCGCGCGGTGATGAGCGATCCGTCATTCGTTCCGGCAGAGGGATCATTCAAGGTCCATACCCGCTGGATCGAGACCGAATTCGATACCGTCATCGAGCCTCACCCTATGCCCATGGGCGGCGAGGAGGCAACCGAGGAAGAACGCACCTGCGTGACGGTCGAGGTTGGCGGAAAGCGCTTGGAAGTCACCCTTCCCTCGTCGCTGGGCTCCGTATCCTCGAACGGTGCCGAGAAGGCCGCAGGCAAGAAGAAGCGCAAGCCCGGCCGCAAGGCAGCCGGTGCCGCTGGCGCGAACAGCGCAGAGCTGCGTTCGCCAATGCAGGGCACCATCGTGAAGGTTGCCGTCGAGAATGGCGACACCGTTTCCCAGGGTGATCTGATTGTCGTGCTGGAAGCGATGAAGATGGAGCAGCCGATTATCGCCCACCGTGATGGCGTGGTCAGCGGCCTGGACATCGCTCCGGGCGAGACCCTGTCGTCGGGTGCCGTCATCGCGTCGATCGACGAAGCCAAGTAGAACCCGCCAAGCGCACCGGAGGGCCTGGACAGAATTGTCCAGGCCCTCCGGTGTTCTTCTTTCAGCCCATGGCTTCTACTTTGGCACTTGTCCATGTTCGGCCCAATGCACCATGGATGCCCTGAGGCGATCTGGCATGAGCAGGAACTTCGGTTCGAGTTCTTCCCACCCCGGCATTTTCGCCTGGCGGCTAGCCGCTTCGTGGGTCGCATCGATATCTTGTCGCGTATCGAGCCCGCTGCCGTTCTCGCCCACCAAGCTCAGGTGGTAGATCCACACCGAACCGTCGGCTTCCACATGCTTGAAGGTCGCTTCCAGTACTGCTCGCTGCGCAGATAAGGATGCCTCGCATTCTTCGTAGCGGTTGTTCAGCGTTTCCATCCATGCGCCGAAGTTCCCATCTTGCCCATCCTTGATTCTTGAACGGCTCAGTTCCAGCCGCATGCCTTGCGGCACTGAAGATGGCATCGTGAAGCCGGGAAAGTTCCGAGGCGTGGGGACATAAGGAACATAAGGCTCTTTGTCGTCCATGACGTGATGCTTGCAGAATCCGCCAGTTTTGTCACGGCCACGCAGAGGTGGGAATTCGGGCAGACCCAGGCTACTGCCGAGCGAGCCAGGCTTCGAATGTTTCGTGGCCTAGCCTGGCGGAACTGCCGGGCAGCAGTCGCCCATCGCGCATTGCCTTGCCCATGGGACCGGGAACAGGCACTTCAACAATCTTTGGCGACTTGCCGCGGGATTTCAGGTACTTGGCAATCAAGTCGGGAGCGTATTCCTCTTGCGGTCCCGCAAGGTCTAGCACCACACCCTGTGCGGGTCCCCCGGCAAGGGCAACGAGCGCGGCGGCCACCTCGCTGCCTGCGATGGGCTGCATCCGCATTTTCGGCGCCATCTGCACCGGCCCCGCGCCCAGCCGGCCGACATTCTGGCCAATGAATTCGTGGAACTGTGTAGTGCGCAGCAGGGTGTAACCGCCGGGAAGCATTTGCAGCATCCGCTCTTGCGCCGCTTTGCCGGCGTAGTAGCCAGAATCCACCGTGGCTGCGCCAATGATTGAAAGCGCCACGTGGTTCTGCACCCCGGACTCGCGTCCTACGCTGACGAGGTTGGCCGTCGATTGGGTGAAATAACGCATGGAGGCCGCCGCACTCGCGGTGCTGGCTCCGGAAACATCGATGACCGTTTGGCAGTCAACCAGCCACTGCTCGACCGCGCTGCGGTTCGTCAGGTCGCATCCCGCAGACCGTGCGAGCACCACTGGTTCGTGGCCTGCATTCTTGAGCTGTTCCACCACCAGCGTGCCGATGGCACCGGTGCCTCCCGCAACTGCGATACGCATGAGCGCTCCCCTTCGGTATTGAACATGTCGTGTCCCATGCTTCCATGCCGTGCATGAAGTTGTAAGGGCGGGGCACTCATTCATCTCGCCTTCACCCATGCTCGGCGGCAATGGGAAACGGCCCGGCGAATCATCATTGCCAGATGATTCGCCGAGCCGTTCACTCAGCAAAGCTGTCGAATTACTCGACCCATTCTTCCATGTCCATGTCCGAGGTGTCGCGAGTCATGAACAGCGCAACCAGGGTCAGTACCGCACCAAGCGCCAGGTACAGGCCAACACCCAAGGTGTTGCCGGCACCGGCCTTCCACAGGGCCACAGCCACGAAGGAGGCAGGGGCCGCGCCGATCACCGAGGACAGGTTGTAGGCAACGGCCGAGCCGGTGTAGCGAACGTTCGAAGGGAACAGCTCTGGCAGGTAGGCGGCCATCGGGCCGAAGGTCAGGCCCATCAGGGTGAACCCGATGATCAGACCGGCCATGGCAGCGCCCTGGCCTGGTCCGAAGAACAAGGTCCATGCCAGTCCGAAGACCAGGATGCCCGAGGTGACCCAGATCAGGAACTTGCGGCGGCCGAACTTCTCAGCCAACGGGCCCGAAACCACGGTGAAGATGCCGAAGAAGACAACGCCGATGATCAGCATGGTCAAGAAGGTTGGGCGTTCAATGCCCAGGCCTGGAACGAAGCCGGTTGCGTCAAAGGTCTTGCCCTTGGCTTCAGCGGCAGCCGTCGCCTGCTCGACGCTGGCTGGCTGGGTGCCGTAGGTCAGGGTGAAGGAGGTCATCAGGTAGAACAGCACGTAGGTTGCCAGCATGATGAAGGTACCTGCCAAGGTTGGCCGCCAGTGCTTCTTCATGGTCACCGCGAATGGCGACTTCACGACCTTCTTCTGGTCCAGAACCTTCTGGAAGGAGGAGGATTCGACCAGCTTCAGGCGTACCCACAGGCCAATGATCACCATAACTGCCGAGAAGTAGAACGGAACGCGCCAACCCCAGGCCATGAACTGTTCTGCAGTGCAGAAGGTCTGCAGGGCCACGAACATCAGGTTTGCAATGATGAAGCCGATTGGGGCGCCCAGCTGAGGGAACGTGCCGTAGATGGCGCGCTTGTTCTTCGGAGCATTCTCGGTTGCCAGCAGCGCCGCACCGGACCATTCGCCGCCCAGCGCCAGGCCTTGGGCGAAGCGCAGCAGCACCAGTGCGGTCGGAGCCAATACGGTCCAGTGTCCGGCAGCAGGCGGCAGGAAGCCGATCAGGAAGGTAGCGATACCCATCAGCAGCAGCGAGGCTACCAGCGTGCCCTTGCGGCCGAGCTTGTCGCCGTAGTGGCCGAAGATGATCGAACCCAGCGGACGAGCCACGAATGCCACACCGAAGATCGCAAACGAGGAAAGGATCGCGTTGATGGTGGAAGCGTTGGGGAAGAACAGGGCTGGGAAAACGAGCACCGACGCGGTGGCGTAGGCATAGAAGTCGAAGAATTCGACAGTGGTGCCAATCATGCTGGCGAACAGCACGCGACCGCGGGTGTTTTCCTTCGGCGCCACTGCTTGGTTAGCCTGCGACATGTGAGGCTGCTCCTTAGAGTGAAAGTACGAGTGAGATGTTCAATTTTGCTGTCATAATCGTAAACCTCAGTGACCAGTATTCGGATATTGATGTCCATTATTTGGACACATGCTTAATGGAATCTGAACCACGATCGGCAAACCGCAGGCCTACTAGCGCGAATATGCACATCCACATATTGAGACGTGACCTGAGAAAACAGTTTTTACACTTATATCAGAGTCGTTCGCCAAAGTGAATGGAGTCACAACATCTTGTATTACGGATGTTGGGAAAACATGTCGCGTTTCAGGACTTCGCTGGCGTTCTCCGACAGGTTCAGCATCGTTAAATGCCAGAGGCGGCATCTGCCCCAAAAAAGGACAGATGCCGCCTGGAAAAGCTCTTCAGGACCTACCGATGGCGGTGCAGGCGGCGAGCGGCTTCAGCCAGCGAACCCGACAGCGACGGGTACACGGTGAAAGTTTCAGCCACGTCGTCAACGTGCAGGCTGTTCTGGACTGCCAGTGCCAGTGAGTAGATCAGCTCGCTCGCGCGCGGTGCAACCACGACACCGCCGATGACGGTGCCCGAGCCCTTGCGGGAAACGATTTTCACGAAGCCCTGGTCCACGTTCATCATCTTGGCGCGGGCGTTGGTGTTCAGGTCAACCTTGATGATGTTAGCCTGGTACTTGCCCTCAGCCACCGCACGCTGGGTAACACCCACGGTAGCGATTTCCGGGGAGGTGAAGACGTTGGACGCCACGAGATCCAGATTCAACGGCTTGACCGAGTCGCCAAGCAGGTGCGCCACGGCGATGCGGCCCTGCATGGCTGCCACCGAAGCCAAGGCGAATACGCCAGTGCAGTCGCCGGTTGCGTAGATGTTGGTTGCGGTGGTGCGCGAAACGCCATCCACCTTGATGTGCCCCGAGTCGGTCAGCTGCACGCCGGCTTCTTCCAGACCCAGGTTGGCGGTATTAGGGATGCCGCCCACGGCAACCAGGCAGTGGCTGCCTTCGAGCACGCGTCCGTCAGCCAAGGTAACCAGTACCTTGTCACCCTGGCGCTCCACGCCTTCGGCGCGGGCCTGGGAAACAACATTGACGCCGTTTTCCTTGAAGGCGTCTTCCAGCACGCCCGCTGCGTCCGCATCCTCGCCGGGCAGCACGCGGTCGCGCGAGGAAACCAGCGTGACCTTGGCACCGAGCAAATTATAGGCCGAAGCGAACTCGGCACCGGTCACGCCCGAACCGACAACGATCAGGTGCTCAGGCACCTCGTTCATGTTGTAGATCTGGGTCCAGTTGAAGATCCGCTCGCCATCGGGCTTGGCTGTAGGCAGTTCGCGCGGGTGGGCGCCCACTGCTATCAGCATGGCGTCCGCTTCGATTTCCTGCTCGGAACCATCTGGGTGCGATACCGCAACCGTGTGGTCGTCGAGCAGGCGGCCTTCGCCGATCACGATGCGCACGCCGGCGCGTTCAAGGGTGGTGCGGATATCCGAGGACTGCTCCTTGGCAAGGTCCAGCAGTCGGTGGTTCACCACCGAGAAGTCGGTGACGGCCGAGTCGAGTCCGTCAACGTGAACTCCAAAGGTTTCCGCGTGCTTCACGCGGCGCACCGCATCCGCCGTGGCAATCAGGGTCTTGGAAGGCACGACGTCGGTCAGCACCGCCGAACCGCCCATGCCTGCACGTTCCACGACGGTGACATTGGCACCCAACTGGGCTGCGCCCATGGCGGCTTCGTAGCCGCCTGGTCCTCCGCCGAGAATAACTAAACGGGTTGCTTCATTCCTACGATCTGCGCTCACAATCACCATTGTTCACCATGCCGGGTAATTGCGCACATCGAAGCACAATCCCGGAACGTGATTTTGATTCTGAAGCACTAGTTTCACCTGACAAAGCGCCCCGCTAGCGGTAGCGTATTTCCCGTGACTGATACGCAAAATGACCCACAGGTCCTGGCAGCGCAGGCTGCCCAGGCAATCGCCAAACAGACCGGCGTCGCAAAACACGACATCGCGCTGGTCCTGGGCTCCGGTTGGGGCCAGGCCGCCGAACTCATCGGCGAAACCACCCACACCCTGGATGCCACCGAAATTCCAGGCTTCCATGCCCCGGCCGTACCCGGCCACAAGGGCAGCATCTCCTCGATCCTGACCTCCACCGGCAAACGGGTACTGGTCCTGGGTGCCCGCACCCACTACTACGAGGGACGCGGCGTCCGCGCGGTAGTCCACCCGATCCGCACCGCGGCGGCTGCCGGCTGCGAGCAGCTGGTGCTCACCAACGGCTGCGGCGGCCTGAACCCGGACTGGAATCCGGGCACCCCGGTAATGATCTCGGATCACATCAACCTGACGGCCACCTCCCCACTCGAGGGCGCGACCTTTGTCGACCTGACCGACTTGTACTCCTCGCGCCTGCGCGAAATTGCGCTCTCCGTTGATCCGACACTGGATCAGGGCGTGTACGCGCAGTTCACCGGCCCGCACTACGAAACCCCTGCCGAAGTGCAGTACGCCAAGACCATCGGCGCGGATCTGGTCGGCATGTCCACCGCGTTGGAAGCCATCGCGGCCCGCCACGCAGGCATGGAGATCTTCGGCATGTCCCTGGTGACCAACCTGGCAGCCGGCATCAGCCCGGTTCCGCTGAGCCACGAGGAAGTCATCGAAGCCGGCCAGGCAGCCGGTCCGCGCATCTCCAAGTTGCTGGCGCAGATCATCGCGAAGCTCTAGGCCTCGCGCACTTAGCGCACAGCAAGCAGTCAGTGTCCTTTGAAGGGAAATCAGTGAACCACACGCAGAAAATCCAGTTGCTTGACGCGGCGTGCCAATGGGCGGCCCAGGATCCCGATCCGCAAACGCAGGAAGAACTGCAACTGCTGATCCAGCGCGTCAACGACGGCGACGCGCTGGCCTTCGAGGACATTTCCGACCGCTTCAGCGGCGTGCTGGAATTCGGCACAGCCGGACTGCGCGCCGAATTGGGTGCCGGCCCGATGCGCATGAACCGCGTGGTGGTCATGCGCACCGCGGCGGGCATCGCCCGCTTCCTGGCCGAGAAGGCCAATGGCCATTACACGCCCAAGGTGGTCATCGGATTCGATGCCCGGTTCAACTCGGATGTCTTCGCCAAGGATTCGGCCGGCGTCTTCGCCGCGGCCGGGTTCGAGGTGCTGCTGATGCCTTCGGCACTGCCCACCCCGGTGCTGGCTTGGGCCGTGCGCGAATTCAGTGCCGAAGCCGGCATCATGGTGACGGCCAGCCACAACCCTCCGCGGGACAATGGCTACAAGGTCTATGTCGGCGGGAAGATCACCGATGAGTCGGGTCGCGGAGCCCAAATCGTCTCCCCGATCGATGCGCAGATCGCTTCGCTGATCGACCACGGCCAGCCGGTGGCGCAGATCCCGCGCGCCGAAAACGGCTGGAAAGTGCTCCCCGCAGCCGGCGCTGAAGGCGACATCGAAGCAGCCTACCTGGCTTCCATCCGCCCGATTATCGACGCTGGCCAGCCGCAGGACTCGGTACGCAAGAACCTGCGGATCGTGGTTTCGGCCATGCATGGCGTGGGCGGCCACACCATGCGCCAGGCCCTGCTGAACGCCGGATTCACCGACGTGCACATGGTTGCCGAGCAGGAGTACCCGGATCCGCTCTTCCCTACCGTGAAGTTCCCCAACCCCGAAGAGCCCGGGGCCATCGACCTGTCGCTCGAGCTGGCCCGCACGGTGGGCGCAGATCTGGTGATTGCCAATGACCCGGATGCCGACCGCTGTGCGGCGGCGATCCGCGATAACGGCAGCTGGCGGATGCTGCGCGGCGATGAGGTGGGCTGGCTGCTCGGAGACCAGGTTTCCAAGACCTTGCCGGAGGGCAAGAAACTGGCCAATTCCATCGTGTCCTCGCGCATGCTGGCAGCCATCGCCAAGTATGCCGGACGCGAGCACGAGGAAACCTTGACCGGTTTCAAGTGGATTTCCCGCGTTGAGGACCTCGGCTACGGCTACGAAGAAGCCCTGGGCTACTGCGTGGCCCCGGATCTGGTGCGCGATAAGGACGGAATCTCAGCTGGCATCGTCCTGGCTGACCTGGCTGCCCAATTGAAAGCAGCCGGAAGCACCATTGCCGGCCGCCTCGATGAGCTGGCGGCCAAGCACGGCGTGCACGTCACCGACCAGCTCTCCCTGCGCTTCACCGATCTGGCGCAGATCCCCGCGCTCATGGACAAGATCCGCAACGACGCTCCGGCAACCCTGGGCGGCTCCGAGGTTTCCGAGGTCACCGACCTGTCCCAAGGCACCGAGAAGCTGCCGGCGACCAACGCCATGGTTCTGCATACGTTCTGCGGTTCCCGGGTGATCGTGCGTCCCTCGGGAACGGAACCGAAACTCAAGTGCTACTTGGAAACCATTGAACCGGTCGATGATCCGGCCGAAGTCCCCGAAGCCCGCCAACGCGCAACAGCGAAGGTCCTGGCCATCAAGGAAGAATTGGCAGCTTACCTGAATGCCAACTAGGCTTACCCCTTCGAGACCTTCATTTGAAATGATTGAATTCTTTATTGTTAGAGGAAAAGATGACTGAACTAAGCGCCCGCGAGATCGCCAGCTACATCGACCACACCCTGCTGGCCCAGAATGCTTCCCGCGAACAGGTTGTGCAGATCTGCGACGAAGCCAAGCAGTACGGCTTCAAGTCGGTTTGCGTCAACCCTTTGTGGGTTTCCACCGTTTCGCGTGAGCTGGAAGGCTCTGAAGTGCTGACCTGCTCGGTCATCGGTTTCCCGCTGGGTGCTTCGGCCACCGATACCAAGGTATTCGAAACCAAGCACGCTGTTGCCGACGGCGCCAACGAAATCGACATGGTCATCGACGTCGCTGCTGCCCTGCGTGGCGACCGCGACGCCCTGGTGAACGAGATATTCGCCATTGCGCAGACTGCGCATGAAGGCGGGGCCATCTTGAAGGTCATCATCGAAACCTGCCTGCTCACCGAGGAAGCCAAGGTTTTGGCCTGCGAGGCTGCCAAGGCCGCCGGTGCCGATTTCGTCAAGACATCCACCGGTTTCTCCACCGGCGGCGCAACCGTTGAAGACGTGGCGCTGATGCGCAAGACCGTCGGCCCGGACATGGGGGTCAAGGCCTCGGGCGGCGTTCGCAGCGTCGAAACCGCGCGGGCCATGATTGCAGCCGGCGCAACCCGGCTAGGTTCTAGCTCAGGAGTTGCTATCCTAGAAGGAGAGCAAAGCGGTTCCAGCTACTAGGAATTCGCCCCATCTGTTTCCCAAGGAGAAAAAGTGTACTCGAACGGCAAGAACACTGCCCATTCAGGTGAAGGCCGCCTTGTCGGCAATATCGTCAACTTCGTGATCTTCTTCGCATTGTTCGCGGCTGGCATCTACACCTTGGGCTACTGGACTCTTGAGGTTGCTTGGTGGCCGACCCTGGTGAGCTTCGCTCTGATGTTCTTGGCCTTCGCCATCCCGATGCACCTGATGGGTCGTGCGGAGAAGGCTGAGGATCTGGTTGCCGCGGCTAACGCCCACCAGAACTAGCTAGAGCTTTCCAAGAGAGGGAAACCCGACTGCGGGTTTCCCTCTCTTGGCGTTTAATCGCATTTCCTTGGCCTAGACTGGCCGGATGGAATCATGGGACCAACGCGTTGAAGAGTTCTGGAACTCGGCCGGAGGAAAACGCCCGGAACAGCTCCGCACCGAGCTGGCAGGCCTAGTGCAGGACAGGGATCCGCAGGATCCGCGGGTGCTCTTCGAAATCGCTTCCCTGCACGACTATCTGGGCGAAGAAGAACAGGCGGTTGGCCCCTACCGGGCAGCGCTGGACGCCGGGCTGGACGCGCCGCAGCATGATGAAGCGCTGCTCCAGCTGGCCAGCACGCTGCGCAACCTCGGGCAGTGCACGCAATCCATTGAGCTGTTGCGGCAGATCCCATCCGGCTCGCCGATCTTCACCGATGCCCAGGCCTTCTTGGCGCTGGCGCTGCACGATGCCGGCCAGCCCACCGAAGCCCTGCAGCTGGCGCTCAGCGCCATAGCGCGCCATGCCTCGCTCTACACACGGGCCATCAACGGCTACGCCGCCGAACTGGGCGCGCCAGCTGGATCAGAACAGCGCTAGCAAGCGTGGGCCAGCGGCCTGCCGGAAACGGCAGGATCCTGGCCCACGCGGTCAGCGAGCGCCGCATCAGTCCTTCGCTGCCGGGGTCGGCTCGAAGATCGCGTAGAGCAGCTTCTCTGCCCATTCAAGGATCTCCCCGTCGGCCAGATCCCTGCCGCCGATTGGCGAGGTCTTCGGCTTCGGAATGAAGATCGAATTCAGCGCCGGCTTGTTCGCAGCCCCCGGGTACAGGCGTTCCAAGCGCACCTGGCGCGAAGCAGGCAGGTCCTCGATCTTTGCCGGGGCCAGCTTGATGTGGTTGCCGATCTGCTGGATATCATGCAGTCCCACGGCACGCGCACGGATGCGCAGGGCCGCCACCCGCATCAGGTTCTCCACCGGAACCGGCAGCTTGCCATAGCGGTCCACCAGCTCATCACGGACCTCGGCGAGCGCCTCGTCGGTCTCGGCCTGCGCAATGTTGCGGTACGCTTCCAGGCGCAACCGCTCGCCTGGTACGTAATCGTGCGGCAGGTGGGCATTGACCGGCAGGTCGATCTTCATTTCGGTGGCTTCTTCCTCGCCTTCCCCCTTGTAGTCGGCCACAGCCTCGCCGACCAGGCGCAGGTACAAGTCGAAGCCCACCCCGGCGATATGCCCGGACTGCTCGCCGCCGAGCAGGTTGCCGGCTCCACGCAGTTCCAGGTCCTTCATGGCCAGCTGGTAGCCCGAACCCAGCTCGTTGTGCGCGGCCACGGCCTTCAGCCGCTCCAGGGCGATCTCGCCCAGCGGCTTCTCCGCATCCCATAGGAAGTAGGCGTAGGCGCGCTCGCGGCCACGGCCCACGCGCCCGCGCAGCTGGTGCAGCTGGGACAGGCCGTAGTTGTTCGCCCGGTCGACGATCAGCGTGTTCGCGTTGGAGATATCCAGGCCGGTTTCGATGATCGTGGTGGAGACCAGCACATCGAATTTCTTTTCCCAGAAGTCCTGGATGATCCGTTCAAGCCTTGATTCGCTCATCTTGCCGTGGGCCACCTCCACGCGGGCTTCGGGAGCCAGTTCGCGCAGTTCGGCCGCCACCCGTTCAATGGAGCTGACCCGGTTGTGCACGAAGAACACCTGGCCATCGCGCATCAGCTCGCGCTTGATGGCAGCGGAAATCTGCTTGTCGCTGCGCGGACCTACATAGGTCAACACTGGGTGCCGTTCTTCTGGCGGGGTGGCCAGGGTGGAGGTTTCGCGGATGCCGGTCAGCGACATCTCCAAGGTGCGCGGGATCGGGGTGGCGCTCATCGCCAGCACGTCCACGTTCGTGCGCATCTTCTTGAGCTCTTCCTTGTGCTCCACGCCGAAGCGCTGTTCCTCGTCGATGATCACCAGGCCCAGGTTCTTGAATTCCACGTTCTTGCTCAGCAGGCGGTGGGTGCCGATGACGATATCCACACTGCCGTCCTTCAGCCCGGCCAGGATCTCCTTGGATTCCTTGGCAGTCTGGAAGCGCGAGAGCGTCTTCACGCGCACCGGGAACCCGGAGTAGCGTTCCGTGAAGGTCTGGTAGTGCTGGGAGGCCAGCAGCGTGGTGGGCACCAGCACGGCCACCTGCTTGGAGTCTTGGACCGCCTTGAACGCGGCGCGCACCGCAATCTCGGTTTTGCCGAAGCCCACGTCGCCGGAGATCAGCCGGTCCATCGGGATTTCCTTCTCCATATCGGACTTCACCTCGTTGATGGCGGTGAGCTGATCCGGAGTCTCGATGAAGGCGAAGGCTTCCTCCAGCTCGTTCTGCCACGGGGTGTCCTGGGCGAAAGCGTGGCCGCGGCTGGCCATGCGAGCCGAGTACAACTTGATCAGGTCGCCGGCGATCTCCTTGACCGCCTTGCGCGCCTTGGATTTGGTGCTGGCCCAGTCCGAGCCGCCCATCTTGGACAGGGTCGGCGCTTCGCCGCCGACATACCGGGTGACCATATGCAGCTGGTCCATCGGGACGAAGAGCCGGTCCCCCGGCGCGCCGCGCTTGGAGGAGGCGTATTCCACCACGAGGTATTCACGCTTGGCGTCCTTGCCCGAGCCGTTGACCTTGCGGGCCATGAGCTCAACGAACTTGCCGATGCCGTGCTGCTCGTGGACGATGAAGTCCCCCGCTTCCAGGCTCAGCGGGTCAACCGCATTGCGCTTGCGCTTGACGGTGAGCTTGCGGCCCTTGCGGTTAGGGTAGGCGCTGGAGCGGCCCAGCAGGTCTGCTTCGGTGAGCAGGCCCAGCTTGAGCTCCTCGAAGACGAACCCTCGGCCGGCGGTGGCCTGGGTGATCTCGATCAGACCGGCGGTTGGCTCGGCGGACAGGTCATCCACGCGGTGCGCTGGGATCTTGAATTCGGCAAAGAGCTCGGAGAGGCGGGCAGCCGGGCCCGGTCCCTCGGTCGCCACGACAAAGCGCCATTGGTCCTTGACCCGCCCGGCAATGAATTCCATCATCGCTTCGATGTCGCCTTGGTAGCCATGCGGTTCGCGGGCCGGCACGCGGATGGTCGCGGCACCCAGATCCAGTTCTTCATCGGCGCCCAGTGAGGTGATGGCCCACCAGGAGACCTTGGCGGCGCGTGCGTGCTCCACCGTTTCGGCCAGCGAGGCGAAGTCGCCGGTGGCCAGCTTGCGTTCAGACCCGGCGGTGGCCAGATCCAGCGGGGCGCTGGCCCCATCCGAGGCCGAGGCCCACGCGGCTGCCAGGAACTCGGCGTTGGTGGCATTCAGGTCCTGGGCTCGGGCGCGCACCCGCTCTGGTTCCATGACCAGCGCGATGGAGGATTCGGGCAGCAGCGAGAGCAGCGGCACCATCTTGTCTACCAGCAGCGGAGCCAGGGATTCCATGCCTTCCACGGCGATGCCGCCGGCAATCTTGGTGAGCATTTCCTGGGCGGCCGGGAACTGGTTCTTCAGGTTCGCGGCCCGGCTCATCACCTGCGGGGTGATGAGCATTTCGCGGCAGGGCGTGGCGATGATCCGCGTAGGCCCGGGGTCATCGGTGGAGCGCTGGTCTGCGATGGCGAAGTAGCGCATCGAGTCGATCTGGTCGCCGAAGAAGTCGATGCGTACCGGATGGTCCAGCGTCGGAGGGAAAACGTCAATGATGCCACCGCGCACAGCGAACTCGCCGCGGTGCGTCACCATGTCCACGCGGGCGTAGGCGGCGGCCGCCAGGTCCTTGATGACGTTGTCGAATCCCGGCTCGGCGTCCAGTTCCAGTACCACCGGGCGCAGTTCGCCCAGGCCTGCGACCAAGGGCTGCAGCACAGCACGGATTGGCGCGATGATGATATTCAGGCTCTCGTCCCGGTCGTGCAGCCGGCGCAGCACTTCCAGCCGGCGGCCCACGGTATCGCTGCGTGGCGAAAGGCGTTCATGGGGCAGAGTTTCCCACGAAGGGAATTCGGCGATTTGCCCTGCCGGGAGGAAGGCGCCCAGGGAGCTGGAGACCTCTTCCGCCTCGCGGCCGGTCGCGGTGACGATCAGCGTCACGCCCGGATGCTCGCTGCGGCTCAGTGCCTGGCTGATGTGCGCCGAGAGGATGGGGCGCATGCCCTGCGGGGCGGCGATTTCCAGTTCTTCGCTGCGTGCATGGTAGTCATGAGCGGCGCTTTGCCCAATGCGCCTGAAGGAAGGTTCTTCGCGCAGGAAATCATGAAGTCCGCTTAGGCTCATGGGGGTTCGGGTCCTCTCATGCAGACGCTTGGCTCGGTGCTTTCGTGCGGCGGTGCGCCGAAATGACACCACGAACGCCGGCCGTCGATGATTTTCCACGGCCGAAACGTCAATATGTTGTTTTGGGTGCAGTCCTAGCCTACCCAATGCACCTTTGCAGATAGGGTTAATACTGTCCGTCGCCGGGCCTGCACTTTTGCTGCCCGGCCACCTAGATTTCCAGATTGGGATTAGCTTTCATGGCATTGAACGCAAGCACTCAGATCGCCCACCCTGCAGACCAGGTCATCGCAACGCTCAGTGATCGCGGCTTTGCCGAGCACCTGACCAAGGTGGCCAACGGTTCCTTGACCGACTTCTCCGTGAACGGCGACACCGCCGGCGCCTTCACCGTGACCACCGTTCGTTCGGTCCCCACCGATCGCGTTCCGGATATCGCCCGCAAGTTCGTTGGCGCAACCATCGAGATCACCCAGGTCGATGAGTGGACCGCCCCTGATGCCGCCGGCAACCGCTCGGCCACCGTGAAGATCTCTGTTGCCGGCGTTCCGGTGAACGTCAGCGGCACCGAGCAGCTCACGGCACAGGGCGAAACCTCCGAGTTCTCCATCGATGCGAAGGTTTCTTCCTCGATTCCCTTCATCGGCGGCAAGCTCGCTTCGGCCGCTGAGCCATACCTGGGCAAGGCACTGAATCTGCAGGCTGCCCAGGTCGATGCCTGGCTCTCGAAGCAGGCCTAGCGAATAGTTACGCAACACCTCAGTCCCCGGACGTGCGATATCTCGCAATACGTCCGGGGATTTGTGCTCTGGAGCACTGTTCGCGCTAGTGTTGAATGCAGGTGTGCCGGGAAGTCTGGTCGGCGAGAAATATTCATTTAACGAAGTAAGCGAGTTAAACGCATGAGCCAAACTCCGTCTTCGGGTTCCGGCAAGAACCTGTTTTCGCGCCCCAGCTATAACGAATCAGTCCGTATCGGCGACATCCTGCGCAAGGAAACCGTCGGCGGCATGGTTCTCATCGCCGGCGCCCTGCTGGCCTTGGTCTGGGCCAACACCCCGCTGCGCGATTCCTATTTCGCACTGCGCGATTTCCACTTCGGCCCAACCCTGTTCGGCGTGGACCTGAATCTGTCCGTCGGCCACTGGGCCGCCGATGCGCTGCTGGCGGTGTTCTTCTTCCTGACCGGCCTGGAGCTGAAGAAAGAATTCGTCATTGGCGATCTGCGCAATGTGAAGACTGCGGCCGTTCCGGTAGCAGCCGCTTTCGGCGGCGTGCTGGTGCCGGCGTTGATCTTCGTCGCCATCGCGTCCATGTCCGGTGGCGGCGAGCTGCTGCGCGGCTGGGCCATTCCGACCGCAACCGACATTGCCTTCGCCGTGGCGGTGCTCGCGGTGATCGGCTCGGCGCTTCCCGCGGCGCTGCGCATCTTCCTGCTGACCCTGGCCGTCGTCGATGACCTGATTGCCATTGTCATAATCGCCGTCGTGTTCACCGACGATCTGAACCTGTCCTACCTGGGCCTGTCACTGATCCCCATCATCCTGTTCACGGTGCTTGCCCGTTCCCTTGGCAAGTTCTTCGCCAAGCGGGCGTGGGCCGCGTGGGTCATCTTGCTGCCTTTGGGCATCATCACCTGGATCTTCGTCTTCGGCTCCGGCATCCATGCCACCATCGCCGGTGTGATTCTGGGCTTCTGCGTCCCGGTCAAGCGCACCGATGGCCGCGAAGGCATCGGCCTGGCCGAACAATTCGAGCACCGTTTCCGGCCGCTGTCCTCCGGCTTCTGCATTCCCATCTTCGCCTTCTTCGCCGCTGGCGTGACTGTCATTTCCCCGGAGCAGGGCAGCGGCGGATTGCTCACCGATCCGGTGTTCTGGGGCATCGTGCTGGGTCTGGTGCTCGGCAAGCCGATTGGCATCATGGGCTCGACCTGGGTAGTGACCAAATTCACCAAGGCCTCGCTGGACAAGGATGCCCGCTGGGGCGATCTCTTGGGCGTCACGCTGCTGGCAGGCATCGGTTTCACTGTTTCCCTGCTGGTTTCCGAACTGTCCTTCGGGCTGGAGTCCGCGCACTACGAGCACGCCAAGGTAGCGATCCTCGCCGGATCGTTCCTTGCCGCGATCCTCGGCGCCCTGTGGCTGATTCCGCGCAACCGCCGCTACAAGGCCCTGCACGAGCAAGAGACGCGTGACGACGACAAGGATGGCATCCCCGACGTATACCAGCAGGGCGACGAAGCGAACTAGCCCGCTGGAATGCTGAAGAAATAGCTCGGGCGTCGGCTTTCACAAGTGAAAGCCGACGCCCGAGCTATTTCATTTTACTGCTACTTGTGCGCCTCGTGCATGGCAACCTCGGCGGCCACCCAAGCGAGCATGGCGCACTTGACGCGTGCGGGGAACTTGGAGACGCCGACAAAGGCGGCGGCGTCTTCCAGCACGTCCTCATCAGGCTCGAAGTTTCCCTTGGAGCGCATCATCTCGCGGAAATAGTCCCGCTTCCCAAGGAATTCTTCCTTGGTCAGTTCCGGCAGCATCTCTGCCAGCACCGAAGCGGAGGCCAAGGAGATGGAGCAGCCATCTCCTTCCCAGCTCATCGAGGTGAAATGGTCCTGGTCATCCAGCTCGACGCGGACGCGGATCTGGTCGCCGCAGATCGGGTTGTGCTGATGCGATTCACCGTGCACTAGCCCTTCGGTGAGCTCAACCAGCGGCGAGCCGATCCGGCGCTTCGAGTGGTCCAGGATGACCTGCTGGTAAAGCTGATCCAGTTCGTTCATTTAGACTCCAAAGTATTCGCGCACGGAGCTCAGGGCCTCAAGCAGGGCCTTGATGTCTGCTTCCGTGTTGTACAGATAGGTGCTGGCGCGGGTCGTGGAATTCACGCCCAGGGCGCGGTGCAGCGGCTGCGCGCAGTGGTGGCCCACGCGCACCGCGATGCCGCGCGAATCCAGGTACTGGCCCACATCGTGCGGGTGCACCCCCATCACTTCAAACGGGACAGTGCCGATGCGCTGGGCGTCGGCCGGGCCGAAGACGCGCACGCCGTCGATCTTCGAGATGCCCTCATAGAGCATCGCCCCGAGGTGCTCTTCCCAGGCCGCGATCCGGCCCATGCCGATTTCGTCCAGGTAGGCAACTGCGGTGGCCAGGCCGTGGGTCTGGGCAATGCGCTGGGTACCGGCTTCGAAGCGCTGCGGCGATGGCATGTACTGCGCATGCTCCATGTCCACCACGGTGATCATGGATCCACCGGTCAGGAATGGCGGCATGGCGTTGAGCAGTTCTTCGCGTCCGTAGAGTGCGCCAATGCCGGTTGGGCCGAGCATCTTGTGGCCCGAGAAGGCCATGAAGTCCACGTCCAGGGCCTTCACGTCGACCGGCAGATGGGGAACGGACTGGCATCCGTCCAACACCGTCAAGGCGCCGACCTTGCGGGCGGCATCAACGAATTTCTGGGTATCAGTGATGGTTCCCAGCACGTTGGACACGTGGGTGAAGGCCACCAGCTTGGTGCGTTCGGTGACCAGTTCATCGAGCAGGTCGTAGCGCAGCGCTCCGTCTTCGGTGATGGGCACGTAGCGCAAGGTGGCACCGGTTCGGAAGGCCAGTTCCTGCCATGGGATCAGGTTCGCGTGGTGTTCCAGTTCGGTGGTGAGGATTTCATCGCCCGGACCCAGACGGAAGCGGGCTGCAGCTTCTCCCCCGCGGCCCAGGGAGGCATTGGACATCGAGTAGCTGATCAGGTTTAGCGCTTCGGTGGCGTTCGCGGTCCAGACCAGTTCGTTGGTGCGTGCACCGATGAACTTGGCCACCGTCTCGCGTGCCTGCTCATAGATTTCGGTCGCTTCAACTGCCAGGGAATGCGCACCGCGGTGCACCGCGGCATTGGCGTTCTCGTAGTAGTGCTGCTCGGCTTCGTAGACGCAGCGCGGCTTTTGGCTGGTGGCGCCGGAGTCCAGGTACACCACGTCAACGCCGTTGACTTGGTGCTCCAGAATTTCAAAGTCGGCCTTGATGCGCTCAACTTCTCCAGCTGTCAACGCTTCAAGTGCTTCTGGCTGACCGGTCATCGTGTGCACGTGGTCCTCCGAATAATTGTCTTGGATGCCTGGCAGGACGCGGCATCAGAGAAGTCGGCGCCCTATTAGGCAAGGGGTACATTGGGTAATTATTCCATTCTGGGCCTCGAAGCACATCTAAGTCAGGCCTTAGTAAGGAACGCCTCGCTACATGGCATTCCTAATTTTTAACGAGAGGAGGACCGCTGCGAACTGGTCCAGTCCGCAGCGGTCCCCCTCTTCATCGCTCCCGCCAGGGGCAGCGATCAGCTGATATGGAATTTTGCCTGGGCGGCTTCCAGTCCCGAGGTCATCAGCAATTGAACTGCGTCAGCGCAATTGTCGATCAGGAACGGAAGATCCGCCTTCTCGGTCTTTGAGAAGTCCTGCAAAACCCATTTGGCGGTATCCATGCGGCCCGGAGGACGTCCAACGCCTGCGCGCACGCGCAGATAATCCTTGGAACCCATGGCCTTTGAGATATCGCGCAATCCGTTATGCCCGCCTTCGCCGCCACCGCGCTTGAGCTTGATGGTGTCGAACGGAATATCGATCTCGTCATGCACGACGATCAGGCGGTCGACGCCGATGCCGAAGAACTTCGCGGCATTGGCTACCGGCCCGCCCGAAAGGTTCATGTAGACCATGGGCTTGGCCAGCACGATGCGCGGACCGCCAACCCCCATGCGCCCCTCGACCACTTGGGAACGCGAAGAGTGGGTCTTGAATTTCGAGCCGACGCGATTGGCCAGCTCGTCGAGCACCATCTGCCCGATATTGTGTCTATTGCCAGCGTAGCCGGACCCGGGGTTCCCGAGTCCGGCTACGAGCCAAGTTTCATCACTCATGATGCTCAGCTGAAACCTAGGTCGCTGGAATTAGGCAGCGATGATCAGGTCCAGGTGATCAACGGTGCGGTTCAGCGCGTGGATCTGGATGTCCTTGATGGTGGTCTTGACGGTCTTGCCTTCGATGTTCAGAACCAGCTCAACACCGCGGTCGCGAACGGCCAGGGTGGTTTCGCGGCCTGGCAGCAGGACGTGCTGCGGCTCGGAGCCTGCGCCGTAGACTACAGCTGGGATCTGGCCGTCGCGGCGAGCCTGGCGGGCAGCGCCCTTACCGAAATCGGTGCGTACAACGGCGTCAAGGTTGACAGATGCCATGATGATTCTCCTTAGGAAATGGTTGCTTCGTTCAGGCCCTTGCGTGGACTCGGGAAGCAACCAACATCTAGGAGATGAAAGAGCTTTTCCGGCCTTGTCGATAACGGTCCCACCATTGCTGGTGTTTCCCTCGCCTGGGCACAGTCAATTATTCTAGCAGTCCGACGCCCCTGGACGAAAATCTGTCTCCCAGAACACAGCGGGACCTTGCGCTGGCGGGTAGCGTTGAGGCAAGTCCCCGCAAGCCGCTGCAGCCGACGAACGCTGCAGGAAGGAATTCCATGGCCAGCAAGCAGCCCGCAATGTCCCCTTCCGATCTTCCGATTGCACCGGTATTGGACCGGGCCACCGGTCCCCGGCGTGCCGAAGCAGATGAGCTGCTGGCGCTGTTCAAGGAAATTTCCGGTTACGAACCGGTAGTCTGGGCCGGGCGGATCCTCGGCTTCGGCCAGTACGAGTACCGCTACGAGTCAGGGCACGGCGGCATCGCGCCGCTGCTGGCCTTTGCTCCCGGCCCGAGCCACCACACCATCTATCTGGCCAGCGGATTTGCCGAACGCTGGCCGGAGCTGCTGGAGAAGCTCGGCAAGCACCGGAGCAGCAAAGCCTGCCTGTATCTGACCCGGCTTGCCTCGGTGGACCAGGCAATCCTGCGCGAACTGATCGAGAAGTCGCTGCAGGAAACGCTGTCCGACGACACGACCATGAACAGCTGATTTAACTGCCTTCGGCCGGCACCCGCAGGGGTACCGGCCGAAGGCTTGCGAAACGAGGGCTGCTAGGCGCGGCCGTCAAACAGGTTCGTAACCGAACCGTCGTGGAACACCTCGGAGATCGCGCGGGCGATCGTCGGTGCGATCGAGAGCACGGTCAGGTTCTCGAAGCGCTTCTCTTCAGGGATCGGCAGGGTGTTGGTGACAACAACCTCGCGGGCACCGCACTCGGCCAGGCGCTGCGCGGCCGGATCCGAGAATACGGCGTGTGTCGCGGCGATGATGACATCCTTGGCGCCGGCTTCCTTCAGCACACGCACGGCGCCTGCGATGGTTCCACCGGTGTCGATCATGTCGTCGATCAGGATCGCGGTGCGGCCCTCGACCTGGCCCACCACGGTCTTGGACTCGGCCTGGTTCGGCACGGTCAGATCGCGGGACTTGTGCACGAAGGCCAGCGGAGCGCCGCCCAGGCGGTCAGCCCACTGCTCGGCCACGCGCACGCGTCCGGTATCCGGGGACACCACGGTCACTTCGCTGACATCCACCTTGGACTTGATGTAGTCGGCCAGCAGCGGGAAGCCGAACAGGTGGTCCACCGGACCGTCGAAGAAGCCCTGGATCTGCGCGGTGTGCAGGTCGCAGGAGATCACGCGGTCGGCGCCGGCGGTCTTGAACAGGTCGGCAACCAGGCGGGCCGAGATCGGCTCGCGGCCGCGGCCCTTCTTGTCCTGGCGGGCGTACGGGTAGAACGGCGCCACAACGGTGATGCGGCGAGCCGAAGCACGCTTCATCGAGTCGATCATGATCAGCTGTTCCATCAGCCAGTTGTTCAACGGTGCTGGGTAGGACTGCAGCAGGAACACATCCTTGCCGCGCACCGACTCGTCCGAACGCACGTAGATCTCGCCGTTGGCGAAGTCATAGGCGTTCAAAGGCAGCAGATCGGTGTCGAGTTCCTTGGCTACTTCTGCGGCAAGTTCCGGGTGCGCGCGCCCGGTGGCCAGCACCAGCTCTTTGTCGACGTTATGGCGGATTTCACTCATGGGGTTTGCTTTCTCGCTCGCTTCGCTATCACGTATGAGGTTGTTGTCGAGGAAATGTAGTCCGTAGCTGGATTACTCGGAAGCCGAGGAGTTCAGCGAGGACTTGAATGCTGCGTCAGCCGAAGGGGTGCCTGGGCGCTTTTCCAGCGTCCATCCCTCGGAGTTGCGCTGCGGTGCCACAGACAGTGCCAAGGCACCGGCCGGGACGTTCTTGCGGACGATGGCTCCAGCTCCGGTGTATGCGCCGTCCCCGATTTCCACCGGAGCGACGAATACGGTGTTGGAGCTGGTGCGCACATGCGAACCGATCTTGGTGCGGTGCTTCTTCTCGCCATCGTAGTTTGCGGTGATATTGCCGCAGCCGATGTTGGTGAATTCACCGATTTCAGCATCTCCGGCGTAGCCGAGGTGCGAGAGCTTGGAGCCACGGCCAATCGTGACATTCTTGGTTTCGTAGAAAGCGCCGATCTTGCCATCTGCACCGAGGTCGGTACCCGGGCGCAGGTAGGCGAACGGGCCAACCGAGGCGCCGTCGGCGATGCGCGAGTCGGTGGCGTCGGTGCGCTTGACGGTAGCGCGCTGGCCAACCACCACGTTGGTCAAGGTGGTGTCCGGGCCAACGGTGGCGTTGGCGCCGATGACGGTCTCGCCGTGCAGCTGGGTTCCCGGCTTGATCGTGGCGTCCTGGCCGATCATGACGTCGGCGTCGATCCAGGTGGTCGCAGGATCGACGATGGTCACGCCCTGGCGCATCCAGAATTCGGTCATGCGCTGGTTGTAGATGCGGGCCAGGTTGGACACCTGCACGCGGTCGTTGGCGCCCTCGATCTGCCAGCGGTCGGCGATCTGCGAGGAAGCGACGCGGCCGCCGCGTTCACGGGCGATGGCGAGCACGTCGGTCAGGTACATCTCGCCCTGTGCGTTGTCGGTGGTGACCTCGGTCAGTGCCGAACGCAGCATCTGGGCATCGAATGCGTAGATGCCGGAGTTGATTTCCTTGACTGCCAATTCCTCCGGCGAGGCGTCCTTCTGCTCGCGGATGCCGGAGACGTCCCCGTTGGCGTCGCGCAGGATGCGGCCGTAGCCGGAAGGGTCATCCAATTCGGTGGTCAGCACGGTCACCGAGTTGCCGTTCGACTCATGGGTGGCCACCAGTTCCTGGAGCACCTCGCTGGTGAGCAACGGCACATCGCCGTAGGTCACCACAACGGTACCCTCAAGCGACGGGTCGACAACTTCCAAACCCTGCTGCACGGCGCGGCCGGTGCCCGGGATCTCATCCTGGTCGGCAATGGTGATGGAAGGGAACTGCGTCAGGATGTGCTCTGCGACCAGATCGCGCTGGTGGCGGACAACTGCTACCAGGTTCTGCGGCTGCAATGCCGATGCCGCGTAAAGTGCGTGGCCAATCATGGACCGACCTGCAATTTCATGCATGATCTTCGGCTTCGCCGATTTCATGCGGGTACCGGCGCCAGCGGCGAGGACGATGACAGCTACTGGTGCATTGACCTGATCACTCAAGTGCATTCTCCTGCAAATTGATTTCAAGGTTTTGGGCAGAGAAGTAAAACCTCAGAGCAAGTCTATCGCGAGCGCCGGGATGTGCTGAATTGATTAAAAAATAACGGCGCCACATCCGTGACGCCTTATCAATGGTTCCGCCCCTAGGATTCGAACCTAGAATGCACAGCTCCAAAGGCTGGCGTGTTGCCATTACACCAGGGCGGAAAATCGCTTGCGCAGGGCATGCCCGACAAGCACGCTAATCATTCTGCCATGATCGGCCCGTTGTGCGAAATCGCAAAACACCGTAGCTAAACTCACTTTTGTTCTCTGCTTTAAACAGCTCGGGCCAGCCTGCAATGACCTCGATTTGCCCTCGGAACGTAAAATGGGAATCGTGGCTCATTTACTCGGGGGCGAAGCCCTGCATCTGGAATATCCCACCCATGTCGTTTTCGACTCGGTCACCATCGGCATCTCCGACGGCGACCGCATCGGCTTGGTGGGTCGCAACGGCGAAGGCAAGTCCTCGCTGCTTGGCATGCTCTCCAACAGGATCGAGCCCAACTCCGGGCGGGTGACCAAGCGCAACGGACTGCGCGTGGGCGTGCTGGACCAGTCCGACACCCTGGATCCCGAAGCAACCGTGCACTTCAGCGTGGTGGGCGAAATGGACGACCACGAATGGGCCGGCCAAGCCCGGATCCGCGACATCATCTCCGGGCTGGTCGCAGACCTGGACTGGGAAGCAAAGGTCGGCACCCTTTCCGGTGGCCAGCGCCGCCGCGTGGCCCTGGCCGCGCTGCTGGTGCAGGACTGGGATGTCGTCATCCTGGACGAGCCGACCAACCATTTGGACGTCGAGGGCATCTCCTGGCTCGCCAAGCACATCAACAACCGCTGGTCCAAGAACTCCGGCGGCCTGATGGTCGTCACCCACGACCGCTGGTTCCTCGACGCGGTCTGCACCACCACCTGGGAAGTGCACGACCGCCTGGTCGAGCCGTTCGAGGGCGGCTACGCCGCCTACGTGCTGCAGCGCGTGGAACGCGACCGCATCGCCGCGGTCACCGAATCCAAGCGGCAGAACATGATGAAGAAAGAACTGGCCTGGCTGCGCCGCGGCGCACCGGCCCGCACCTCCAAGCCGAAGTTCCGCATCGAGGCGGCCAACCAGCTGATCGCGGACGTTCCGCCGGTGCGCAACCCGCTGGAACTCAAGCAGATGGCCACCAGCCGGCTGGGCAAGGACGTCATCGACCTGCTGGACACCGAGGTCTCCTTCGGGGACAAGCAGGTGCTCAAGCCCTTCACCTGGCGCATCGGGCCCGGCGAGCGCACCGGCCTGCTGGGGGCCAATGGCGCCGGCAAGTCCACCCTGCTTGGCCTGATTGCCGGCACCGTGGCGCCCACCAGCGGCAAGATCAAGCGCGGCCAGACCGTCAAGCTGGCGGTGCTTGACCAGCAGTTCCGCGAGCTGGAGCAGATCGGCGAGGACCTGGTCCGCGAGGTCCTCGGACGCTTCAAGACCACCTTCAATGTGGACGGCAAGGACCTGACCCCGGCGCAGCTGCTGGAACGCCTCGGCTTCTCCTCCGCGCACCTGTCCACCAAGGTCCGCGAGCTCTCCGGCGGCCAGCGCCGCCGCCTGCAGCTGCTGATGATCCTCATGGGCGAACCGAACGTGATGATCCTCGATGAGCCGACCAACGACGTCGATACCGACATGCTGGCCGCACTGGAAGATCTGCTGGACTCCTGGCCGGGCACGCTGATCGTGGTCTCCCACGACCGCTACCTGCTCGAACGCGTCACCGACCAGCAGTACGCCATCCTGAATGGCACCTTCCGCCACGTGCCTGGCGGTGTGGACGAGTACCTGAAGCTGCGGGCCGCCCAGGGATCGCCCGGCGGATCGAATCCCACCCAGGCTTCTGCCCAGGCTGGCGAGAAGCCTGCTGGCCCGTCGGGGGCCGAGCTGCGTGCCGCGCAGAAGGAACTGAATGCCAATGAACGCAAGGTAGGCCAGCTGGAGGAAAAGATCGCCAAGGTCCATGCCAAGATGGCCGATCATGACCAGAGCGACTACGAGGGCCTGGCCAAGTTCACTGCCGAGATCAATGACTACCAGTCGCAGATCGATGAGCTGGAAGAGCGCTGGCTGGAACTGTCCGAGCTGCTCGGATAGCTTCTGCGCACGTTGACTCATCGGCAGGGTCCGGAAACGACCTTTATTGGTTCAGGCGTATGCTTTGACGCATCAAACGTGGTTGGCGGCTGAATTGACTAGCTCAACGAGGTCGCTGGGGTAAAAAGTCACTGGCTGTGTCTCTAGCTCTTCCGTTGACCACCAGCGGTATTGCGTCATCGCTGCGCGTTCCACCTCCGTCCATCCGTTGTGGTTTAGAGACAGTTGGTCGGTGCGGGCTGCGAAATAGTGCACGGTCTGAGACAGTAGCACTCCGTGATTTAAGAAGGTGGCATCGCATCCTCACTCCGACATACCGACGCAGCTGATGGAAGCTTGAAAGGGGGCTCGCCTGGTACTCCCTGATCCATGTGCCGCCAATGGAACTCCCCCCAATCCTTTCCGAGCTTTCCCGCGTCCTTACACCGCAATGACATCGACTCATCGGTTTCTTTGAGGGTAATTCCGCAGAACCCTTTGATCATGCGATCACGACTGCTTACTACTGGTCAGTAGAACAGATGACTGAGCTGTCATGAAGTTGTGAGACACGCGTTCGTAGGAGAATGAGTGCATGTCCAAACGTCAGCAGTTCACTCCGGAGTTCCGAGCCGAAGCAGTCGAACTAGTGATCTCTTCCCAGAAGAGCCTGGTCGAGGTCGCAGCCTCTCTAGGCATCAACGAAGGAACCCTGGGCAACTGGGTCCGCACTTATCGCACCGAGCACCCCGAAGCGGAAACCGAGGAACGCGGACCAGTGGAATGGGCCCAGTACAAGAAGCTACGCAAGGAATTGCTGCAGGTGAAACGGGAGAACGACTTTTTAAAAGATGTCAGCGCCTATTTCGCCTCGAACAGCAAGAAATAAGCGCAGTCTTCACCTTCATCAAAGCCCATACCGGCCAGTACCCGGTGAAGTGGATGTGCCAGAAACTGCAGGTTTCCAGGGCATCCTATTACCGGTGGCTTAACCCCTGCGAGGAGCTGAGCGAAGCCCAAGTACTGCGCATGCGCCGTACCGAACTGATCCACACCGAATTCGAAGCGTCCAACCAGGTTGCTGGGGCCGGGCAACTGGTGGACCTGCTCCGCAACAACCAGAACATGCAGATTCCGAAGTCCACGGTCCTCTCGATCATGAAAGACCTGGGAATCCAGGCCAAACGGATGAGCGCGTTCAAAACCACGACGGTGCGTGACCACCAAGCGCGAACAGCGCATATCAAGAACCATATGGTCGACAAGCTCGGCCGGCGGGACTTCCGCTCTTGCCGGCCTGGGGCGAAGCTGGTTGGCGATATCACCTACCTTCTCACCGGAGAGGGCTGGCTGTACTTGGCGACGGTCATCGATTTGTCTTCGCGTCAGATCGTGGGCTGGTCAATGGGCGAAAACATGCAAACCCAGCTGGTCATCGACGCCATGGAGCTTGCCGCGTCGCGGGGCTTTATCCAGCCTGACAGCGTGTTCCACTCGGACCATGGCACGCAGTACACCTCGGACGCGTTCCAGGGGTGGTGCGCTGCCCACGGCGTACGGCAATCGATGGGGCGCACCGGGGTGTGCTGGGATAATTCCGTGGCCGAGTCAACGTTCTCGACAATCAAGAACGAAATGTACCATCACCGGGCGTTTACCAGCAGCGTGGCAGCGCGGACCGCGGTGATGGAATACATCGAAGTCTGGTACAACCGGAAACGACCGCATACAGCCAATGGAGGGCTCAGCCCCCAAGCAGTTCTGGACTCGTATTGGGAAAGGAATTCTCTGGCCCTTGCGGCTTGAGAATATTTAGAAAAGATCAAAGATCGTGTCTCAGAAACTTGACCAGCTCAGTCTATGAAAGCACGTATTTTAGGGTGTTCCGTGTACCCTTCCCGCTAAAATACCCGGTCAAGGTGCCCTGTACGGAAGTCAAAACGACCTTCTTTGATTCGTCAGATTCCGCCGTTGATACGTCCAATGAATGCCGCCTGCCCACCAGCAAGTACGTGAGACTGCTTAAGGCCAATCCAGTTAAGCTCAAACGGTGTTGGCTCCCCAACACCGTCGTGGGTCTCTTGCCATTCCCACTTTTCAGGTACTTTGTCATCGTCGACAGTGAGGTGGAAATAGTGGCGCACATGAATTGCATCAGCGTATGGGCGCATATCGTATTCACCCGCACCCAAGTAGCTCACGATCCGAAGGTTCTTCAGCCCTGTTTCTTCGTAAGATTCACGCAGGACGGCTTGGTCAGGCCGCTCTCCTGGCTTGATAGTTCCGGCAGGAACCTGCAAACCGGTCTGCTCTAACGGGAAGTCAGCATGACGAATTACCAAAACACGGTCATTCTTGACGATGTACGCTATGACTTTCTGCGGACGATCCATATTCGGCTTTCGTTTAGACTTATCAGAACTCAGTAGTAATGCTATCCGGCCCCAGCATCACTGAGAATTTTCTCCCAGTCTGCCACCGATCGTGGCAGACTTGCTGGTATGGGAACCGTGATCTTGGAGGGCCGGCTGCTGTGCAAGGATGCGGCCGAAGCTGAGGTAGTGAAGAAATTGCTGCCGAAGCATATCCTCCTGACCAAGGCCGAGCCCGGCTGCGTCTCCTTCTCTGTCACGCCAACCGAAGATCCCTGGGTCTGGCTGGTCCACGAGGAATTCGAAAACAGTGGCGCCTTTGAAGCCCACCAGCAACGGGCCGCGGCTAGCAAGTGGGGCCAGGCCACCTCCGGCTTGCAGCGGATCTATACGATCAAGAGGCTATAGCCAGCCTCATCTTGAATCCCACATGCGACGCGGTGAAGCCCAGCGCCTCGTAGAATCGGTGCGCATCGGTGCGCTGCGCATCGCTGGTCAATTGGACCAGCTGGACATTCTTGTTCTCGGCTTCGGAAATAGCCCAGCGGATCATTGCAGTTCCCAGTCCCCTGCCGCGCAACGCGGAGGACACGCGCACTGCTTCGATCTGCATCCGCGTCGCTCCCCTGCGTGCCAGTCCCGGCAAGAGGGTCAGCTGCATCGTGCCGACCAGTGTTCCGTCCTGGGCTTCCACCACCATCAGCGAATGCGCCGGGTCCGCATTAATTTGGTTGAACGCGTGGAGATACTGTTCCATATCCTCCTCGGCGCCCTGATGCTCCGCTCGGCGAATGTCATCGTCTGCCATCAAGGCAATGATCTGATCGAGATCCGCTGCTTTCGCTTCGCGCAGCAGGTAGTCCTGGCCGCCGGCCCACAAGCTTCCGCGCTTTGCCGTTTCCATGGCCACAGCCTAGGCCTTGCAAGGCCAAGCCCTCAAGGCTTCCCGGTGATCTTGTCGGCCAGTACTGCCAGTGGAGACGAGCTGGCACGCCCCTTCAGCTCGCTTCGATCTGCCGCGCCATAGGCCGCATACAGGCCCTTGGTTGCCAGCCAGCGCAACGGTTCCGGCTCCCATTTGCGCACCTGGTGGTTGACCCACGGCAGGCTGGTCAATTCAGTGGTTTCCCCGAGGATCAAGTCGCGCAAGGTGCGTCCGGCAAGATTCGTCGTGCTGACCCCGGTGCCGACATAACCGCCGGCCCAGCCAATGCCGGTCGCCGGATCCAGTCCCACGGTAGCCGCCCAGTCGCGAGGCACGCCAAGCACCCCGGACCATGCATGGTCGATTCCTGCGCCACGGGTCTGCGGGAACATGCGGTGCAGGATTTCCTGCAATCCCTGGACGGTGCTGTGCGGCGTCACGCCGTCGGTATCCGTGCGCGAACCGTACTTGTATGGGACGCCCCGACCACCAATGGTTATGCGATCATCCGCGGTGCGCTGGGCATACATGTACACGTGGGCGTAGTCCCCCAGCACCTCGCCGTGATTCCATCCCAATTCATCCCACACGGACTGCGCCAGCGGTTCGGTGGCGATCAGCGAAGAATTCATCGGCAGCCACAATCGCTTGTGCCCGGCCAGCCCGGCGGTGAACCCTTCGGTGGCACGGACAATGTATTCGGCGTCCAGCGTGCCGCCGTCGTATTCGACGCGGTGCGGGCGCAACGCGGTGGCACGGGTGTTTTCATGGATCCGGACGCCGAGCCGCTCCACCGCGACGGCGAGACCGCGGACCAGTTTGGCCGGGTGGATCCGGGCGGCATGCGGATGCCACACCCCTGCCCGGGCGTTGGCAACGTTGACCTTGCGGCGCACCGCGTCGGCTTCCAGCAGCTCGGTGTCCGAGTGCTGCCATTGCGCAGCTGCCACAGCGTCGGCACGCAGCCGTCTCTCCTGAGCCGGGGTGTACGCGACTTCAAGTTCTCCGCCTTGCAGGATATCTGCGTCAATCCCTTCGGCGGCACACACCTCGATGACCTCGGCAACGGTACGGTTCATTGCCAGCTGGAAGTCGTTGACCGCCTGCCTTCCATGGGATTTCAGGTAGCGTTCGCGACCGGCGGTGATGGTGTTGGTGAGCCATCCCCCGTTGCGTCCCGAGGCGCCGTAGCCTGCGTGCCGGGCTTCGAGGATCGTGATGCTCAGCTCCGGGTTGGCCTTGGCTAGGTAGTAGGCGGTCCACAGGCCGGTGAATCCGGCACCTATGATGGCCACGTCTGCGCTGCCATGGCCGCGCAGCTGCTGGCGTGGCTCTGGCAGTCCGATCTCTTCCCACCAGTGCGAGACGCGTCCGTTGAGCATGTTGTGTTCCGCCCCAGAGTCATAAATGAATAGTCTTCAATAATTGATTTGGGATTCAGCCTAGGGCCATGCCGAAGCCGCAACAAGGGGTCGGGAGCAAATGATGAAAGCTCTCCCTGCCCGGCTCAAGGCCAGACAGGGATTTTTCGGAGGATTATTCTGCGAGGGTGATGTGTGCTCCAGGTGCTGGTGCGGTCACCGGGATGGTAGCCACACCCACCTCGTCGCCCAGCTGGGCCATGACCTCCTCGGCATGCTCGGCGTCCTTGACCAGCAACGCCAAGGTCGGGCCTGAGCCGGAGACCATGGCGCGCAGCGCGCCGGCGCCTTCTGCCATATCGCGCATGGTGCCCAGCTCCGGGGCCAAAGCCAGGGAAGCCTGGGTCAGGTCATTGGCCAGCACCCGGGACAAGGCTGGCGCGTCCGAGGCCATCAGCGCCTCGATCACCGCAGGATCGATTTCCTGCGGAACTTCGATTTCCATGCCCGCACGCAAGCGATCGAGCATGCCATAGACGCGCGGAGTCGACAGGCCATAGCTGGCCGGAATCAGCACCCAGTGGGTCTTGGCGCGGGTCAGCAACGGGGCCAGCTTGTCGCCGATGCCCAGTCCAATGGCGGCCCCGCCCATCAAGGCGAAAGGCACGTCGGCACCGAGCCGTGCGCCCAGGCGGCCGAGTTCCTCGCGGTCCAGCCCGGTGCCCCACAATTCGTTGCAGGCCACCAAGGTGGCCGCGGCGTCGGCGGAGCCGCCGCCCATGCCGCCGGCGATGGGAACGCGCTTGGTGATGTGCAGGTCCGCGCCGAGGCTGCAACCGGTGTGCTCGCGCAGCAGCTGGGCCGCCCGGTGCACCAGGTTACCGGCGCCCAGTGGGAAATTCTCCGGTTCGGAAACTACCGGGGAATTCGGTTCCAGGCTCAGCTGCAGCTCACCGTCGGTGCGCAGCCTCGCTTCGATCTGCTCGGTCAAGGACACCGCGACGTAGAGGCTGGCCACCTCGTGGTAGCCGTCTTCGCGCGGAGGGCCGACCTTGAAGTAGCAGTTGATCTTTCCCGGTGCGGTTGCAATAACGCGCTGCTTGGACATGCCTAGGCCTCGCTCGCCGGAGCTTCAGCCGGAACATCCTGAGCGGCCCTGGCAATGTCGATGTATTGCTCGATGTCCAGTTTCTCGCCGCGTTCCTTCGGATCGATGCCGGCGGCCACCAGGATCTGTTCTGCGCGCGCACCGGATCCGGCCCAGCCGGACAGGGCCGCGCGCAAGGTCTTGCGGCGCTGGGCGAAAGCCGCATCGATGATGGCGAAGACTTCTTCGCGGTCCGGGGCATCGCTGCGGTCCTTGTCGCGGGTGAAGCCCACCAGGCCAGAATGGATCTTCGGAGCTGGCCAGAAAACATTCATGCCGATCACGCCCGCCTTGCGCATGGTTCCGTACCATGCGCCCTTCACCGAAGGTACGCCGTAGATCTTGCTGCCTGGGGTGGCGGCCATCCGGTCGGCCACTTCGTCTTGCACCATGACCAGGCCGTTGCGGATGGACGGGAAGTGCTCCAGCAGGTGCAGCACCACCGGGACGGCGACGTTGTAGGGCAGGTTGGCGACCAGCGAGGTGGGTTCGCCGGGAAGTTCGGTGACCTTCATGGCGTCGGAAAGGATCACGGTCAGGTCGTCTTCGCGGCCCGGGCGGAATTCGGCCATGGTCTGCGGGAGGCGCTTGGCCAATGGCGGATCAATTTCCACGGCCACGACCTTGGCGGCGGCGTCCATGATGCCCAGGGTCAGGGAGCCCAGGCCCGGGCCTACTTCCAGCACCGTTTCCGAGGGGTCGACCTTGGCGGCGGCGACGATGCGGCGGATGGTGTTCCCATCAATCACAAAGTTCTGCCCCAGCGTCTTGGTAGGGCGGATTCCCAGCTCTTCGGCCAGACGACGGATTTCGGTGGCCCCAAGCAGCGGCAAAGATTCCTTAGACATCACAGATCCAATTCTAGTTCAGCTAGATTCATCCAAACATAACAACGCGACGCGTCCACCGTGATGGTGGACGCGTCGCGTTGCTGCTTGGCTTATGTCTTTAGCGCAGGCCCAGCTTGGCCGAGCATGCTGGCCAGTGGCCCCAGCCACCGGAACGGCGCAGTACCTCAGCCGCGGCGATCTGCTCCTGCGGGGTTGCCTGGTGCGGCAGCGGTGCGTACTGGGTGCCTCCGACTGCACGCCATGAGGAAGCGGAGAACTGCAGGCCGCCGTAGTAGCCGTTGCCGGTGTTGATCGACCAGTTGCCACCGGATTCGCATTTGGCCAGTGCTGCCCAGGTTGCGGAGATGCCGCCCGGGGTTGGCGTGTTCTTGGAGGAGGAGGATTCCTTCTTCTCTTCCTTGGTGCCCACGCGGATTTCCTCGGCCACTGGGTTCTTGGTGACCTTGGACTTGAGGACTTCTTCCTCGCCCTTCTTGCCGTTGCGGGTTTCCTGGCGCAGGGTCAGCTGGCGCTCGCCCTTCTTACCTTCGGTCTTGACCTCGGTGTCGCCCTTGTCCAGCGAGCTGTCCTTGATCTTCTTGGTCTCGAAGTCGATGTCGCGGGTTTCGTCCCAGGTCTTCACGGTGACGTCGATGACCTCGACGGTAATGCCGGCTTCCAGCTTGACGCTGTCCTTGACGTTCTTGTCGGTTTCGTCCTTGATCTTGACGTTGATCTCGTCGTTGCCGTCGACCTCGATCTTTTCCTCGGCAAGCAGTTCCTTGACGGTCGAAGCGGTCGTTGCGACCTTCTTCTTCTTATCCTTGACGACCAGGGTCATTTCCTTCGGCGTGATGACTTCCAGGTCATCGCTCAAGGCGGCCAACTGCATGTCCTCGTCCAGAGATACCTCGGAACCCTTTTCCAGGTCGAGCTGCTCGACAACGTCGGCAACGGTCATGCCGGTGGTGTGCACTACACGCTCGGTGCCATCCACGGTGACTTCAATCGACTTGTTGCGCTTGATGTCAACCAGCTGCTGGTCGACAAGTTCGGAATCCAGTGCTGCGGAGATCTCATCGCGCTCAGCCAAGGTGACATCCTGCTGTTCCAGCAGTGCGCCGACGGTGGCGGCACGGGTGGTGATTTCCTGGCGCTGTCCGTCAACCGACATGACAACCGACTTCTGTCCGGAAATGTAGAAAACAGCGCCGGCGATAACCACGGCTACGGCGAGCGCCTGCGCCAGGTATTTCACCCAGGTCTTCTTGAGCAAGTGAGTCACGGTAATGAGATCCCCATCGTTTGTAGGCCCGCTTCCGCCGATTCCGTCCAGAATCATCGGTGGGCCCGGCAGTGTTCGCTGCCTGTCCTTCAATCAAAATTGCGCCGTGTTTCCACCTGCTGCAAAGCGTTGAGGATCAGGCTGTCCCGAACACGCCTTGCCGAAAACAGGCAGGGGCGGTACCGGACATCTCATCCACCGTAACCGAATTGTTATATTTGTGGCAAGTGTCCTGTAACGAGACACACAACCGGCGGGTCTAGAATTCTCCGTACACTTCCCGGGTATTCGCATCGATCAGGGTGCAGAATTCTGCCAGCTCGATTCCCTTGTTTTCCGCCAAGAACCTAGTCGTGTAGGGAATCATGTAACTGGCGTTCGGGCGGCCACGGAAGGGGTGCGGGGTCAAGAACGGCGCATCGGTTTCCACGAGCAGCAATTGCGGATCCGCCAGCGACAAAGCCTCGCGGAGATCGTGGGAATTCTTGAACGTCACGGTTCCGGAGAACGACATGTACCAGCCGTTGTCGTTGCAGACCCGGGCCAGTCGGGCATCACCCGAGAAGCAATGGAACACCACTTTCCCAGGCAATGGCGCATCCTTGAGCACCCGCACCACATCCTCGTGGGCATCACGGTCATGGATCTGCAGCGCCTTGCCCTGCTCCACCGCAATGCGCAGGTGCTCGCGGAAGGAATGCTCCTGGGCGCCCCGTCCGTCTTCGCCGGTGCGGAAGTAGTCCAACCCGGTTTCGCCAATGGCACGTACCCGCGAATCCGCGGCGAGCTCCTCGATCCGGGCAATTGCCGCTTCCAGCTCTCCGCGCTCGGCCAGGCGCGCGGCATCGTTGGGGTGGATGGCCACCGCGGCCAGGATATTCGGGTACTGGTTGGCGACTTCGACCGCGTACTCGGATGATTCCACGTCGCAGCCGACTTGGATCAGCCCCTTGACACCTACGGAGGCCGCCGCGGCCAGCGCATCGGCAGCCTCGACCTTCACGGTTCCATCCAGGAAATCCAGATGCGTATGGTTATCGACCACGGGCACCGGCAGCGGCTCGGGCGCTGGCGGGTAGTGCAGGTTGCGCTGGCTTCCGCCATTTTCGTTGCCCGTGGCGCGCGCCCGCTCCCCCTGGCCTGCTGCTGTAGCTTGCTCCGCGGGGCGGTAGGCCTCGGGAACCAAGGTGGGATCAGTGTGCTTCTTCTTGGACACGATAATCCTTTGCGCGTGGGTACTGGGATGGAATCTGTGGTTAATTGTGGCACCACTAGGCGCATTGGCAACAATCAGGCGCTCATCCCGCGGCAGTTAGGCTCTGTTACTGGATAAAAGAACCCCATATGATGTGATGCAAGACCCAATTGAATGCATCCCGGGACGGTGGATCTTGTCCCTGGTTCATTCTCCAGGAGGAACTGCGCATGAGTGCTAACCGAACAGTGCCGTCGCTCGATTCGGCATTCCAGTCCAATTGCCAGCGCATTTTCGACGCTGTCCAAAGCGTCATCACCGGAAAGCCCGAGGCTGTGACCAGCGCGTTGACGGTCCTGCTGGCACAGGGCCACCTGTTGCTGGAAGACGTTCCCGGTGTCGGCAAAACCATGCTGGCCAAGTCATTGGCCCGCAGTGTCAACGGTTCGGTGCACCGCATCCAGTTCACCCCGGATCTCTTGCCCAGCGATGTCACCGGCGTCTCGGTGTACTCCCCGCAGACCCACGAATTCACTTTCCATCCCGGGCCGGTCTTCGCCAATATCGTCATCGCCGATGAAATCAACCGCGCGAACGCCAAAACCCAGTCGGCACTGCTCGAATGCATGGAAGAGCAGCAAGTCACGGTCGATTCGATCACCCATCGGCTGGAGCAGCCATTCATGGTCGTGGCCACGCAGAACCCGGTGGAGTCCGAAGGCACTTTCGCTTTGCCCGAGGCGCAGCGCGACCGATTCATGGCACGGCTGTCACTGGGCTATCCGCAACGCGACGCCGAAATCACCATACTGACCGGCCGGCATGAATTCGACCCCTTGGAAGCGCTGCAGGCAGTGGTGCAGCTGGAGGATCTGGGGCACATGATCGAGCAGGTGAAAGCGGTAACGGTCACCGAACGGCTGGGTGCCTACGTGGTGGACCTGGGCCGGGCCACCCGCGAGCATCCGCAGATAGCGCTCGGCGCTTCGCCCCGCGCGCTGATCCAGTGGGTTCGCGCTGCCAAGGCCCACGCAGCGATCCATGGGCGCGACCATGTCTTGCCGGAAGACGTCCGCAGCGTCGCCGAGATGGTGCTGAACCACCGTCTGATCCTGACCCGGCGAGCGGTGGCGGACGGGTTGGGTGCCAGTGCGGTAATCCAGGAGCTGGTTGCCAGCACCCCGGTGAACTAGCGCCGCAACCATGGAGAAGATCCCCCGCTATGATTCGCGCGACGCGCTGTCCTGGACGCGCACCGTAAGCGCGGATACTGCATTGCGCCGCTGGCACCTTGACCTGTTCACGGTGCGCGGCTGGTGCACCGCCGGGGCAGGCGGGCTTCTGCTCTTCCTGGCCTATCTGCTAGGCCGGCACGAAATGATGGCCTTGGGCCTGAGCCTTCTGGCCTTGGCTTTGGCCAGCTGGGGTTTGGCCATGCGCCTGCGCGGCCGCACCAATATCCACCGCGAGCTGCTCTCGGAGGTTCCCACAGTCGGCGAGGTCAGCAAGTTCCGCTTGTCCTGTGCTGAGCGGTCCACCATCCAAGAGCGATTGCCCGAAGATTTCGGTCCCGGCCCACGGCTCCAAGCTCCGGGATCCATAGAGTACGAATTGGTGTTCCGCACCCGCGGGATCCATCTCATGGGCCCAGCCCAGCAGATCGTCGTTGACCCGCTGGGGCTGATCCAGGGCATGGTGCGCACCGGTGAGTCATTGCAGGTTCCGGTGCGCGCGCAATTGCATGAGCTGGATCGTTTCGCCTCGCTCGGAGAGCGAACGCTCACCGGCGATGCGAAGTTCTCCCGGAGCACCACCGCCGATTACTACGATGTCGCGACCCGCGACTACCAGCAGGGCGACTCCATCCGCCAGGTGCATTGGAAGGCCAGCGCCCGCCACGCCAAGCTCATGGTCCGCCAGGAGAACCATGTGGCAACCGCCCAAGCCCTCCTGGTCTTGGATACCTCCTTCGAGCATTGGAACCACAGCGGATCGGATCTGCGGATCTCCCTGCCGCAGGCTCACGCTGAAGCGCTGACCAGCAGCCGCCGCTTTGAAAACGCGTTGTCCTTGGCCAGCAGCATCGGCCTGAGATACGCCACCAGCGGCTACCAGCTCGCCTTCCGCAACCTCGCCGGGACCTCCTTGGCCCAACGGGACCCGCATAGCATCTCCGAGCTTGGCGCACTGAACAGTTTCGAGGATTTCCATGCCGCGACCACGGAGCTGTCCTTGGACAACGGCAGCGTTGAAGCCAACGGTCCCGAGATCCTGGGCAGCACCCTGCACAAGGAGCTGCTGGGATTCCGCGAAGAACCGGTCATCATGATCCTCGGAGAACTCGATGCCCCGCAGGCAGCCTGGCTGGCGACGCTCTCACGCACCGTACGCCATGTTGAAATTTTCCTGCTGGTCAGCCACCCTGAACGCTATCTGGCGATCCAGCATGAACTGGCACGCACCAGCTGGAAGGTGCATATCCTTCCCGGCAATATGGCAATAGACGAGATGTGGGGATGATGAGCGCTAGCCTTGCTGTGGCTCACGGTCAATCCCTGGAGCCCGAAAATCACGTTCCGCGCCCCGGTCCTGCGGCCGCGATGCGGCTCTTGCTGCTGCGGGTGGCCGCTGCCTGCTGCCTTGCAGTCGCAGTCTTGGCCGGGACCGCCTCGCTGTCCGGGGTCATCGAAGGTTCCGGCTGGTTCCCGGCCATCGTCGCACCGGTCTTCGCCGTGCACCTGTGCGCCGGGCTGCTGCGCGCAGTCCGCGGCGTGCGCTGGGCCGCCCTCCCTGCCGCCGCTGGCATCGCCGTGGCATCCATCGCGCTCAGCCCTGCCAGCGAAATCAACATCTATGGGGTGCCGTTCGCCCAATGGGTCTGGTCTGCGCTGGCTGAAGCGGGCATGCAATTCGCTACGCAGGTTCCTCCGGTAGCCAATTCCCGTTATGTGGCGTTCAGCATCTTGTGCTTCACCCTGGCCATCAGCCTGCTCGTCGAGCTGCTGGCCAGCTTCCGGCGCACCGCCATGCTGATCATCATGCCCTTGTCCCTGGCACCTGTCATTGCCTCGCTGTTCAAGCAGGAAGGTGCGGGAATCGGCTATCTCTCGCTGCTGGTGCTGGGAGTTCTCGGCTACATAGCGCTGATTCCCTATCTTTTCGCCCCTGCATCGTCCAAGCACTCTCAGCCGAAGCTTCCCACGCCCAGGTCGCTAGGCATTCTCGGCATCAGCGCGATGACCTGTGTCGGTGTGCTCTTGGCAGCCAGCTTCTGGATGCCTGGTTTCCGCAGCGGCATGTTCCCCGAGGGGCAACGGCCATCCGGCGACCTGCTGGCCAGCAATGTCGATCCGCTGATCAACCTCGGAAGAGACCTCCGCTCTAACAGCGGAGCTCCCATCCTGGACTATTACACCACCGCTGGAGAAGCGCCCTACCTGCGCACGCAAGTGATCAAGGATCTTTCCACGGACCGCTGGGAACCAACTGAGGGCCTGATGCAGCACACCCTTGACGGCACGTCAGCGGTGACACGGAATTTCAGCACGTTCAACAGCACCAGCGAAGTACTGCGCATGAGTTGGCCCGAAGGCATCAGCAGCCCCGTGCTCCCCCTGCCCAATCAGACCTATTTCGTGCAGGGCATCGTCGGAGACTGGAACTGGACCCACGAAACCTCGGTGGCCAGGCTCACTGGCGACGCCATGGCAGCCACCAACGACATTTCAGTGGCCTACTCGGATCTGGACATCAGCACGCAAATGGTCCGCAATATCGGGCACTTCGGAATTGATGCCGGGGACCAGCTGGCCGGTGAATACCTGCGTCTTCCGCAAGATCCGGACGACACCCTGGAACCGCTGTTGCAGCAAACCCTCGATGAGGCCTTCGGCGACGAGGGGAAACCGGCCAATGACATCGATGCCGCCGTGGCCTTGCAGCATTTCTTCCGTTCCGGGAATTTCGTGTATTCCGAACGCACTCCCCTGCGCGAAGGCTACGACGGGGCCAATCGCCGCGTCGTTGAAGCGTTCCTGACCCGGCGCCAGGGGTACTGCGTGCACTTCGCCTCGGCCATGGCCCTGCTGGCCCGTGAAGCCGGCATCCCATCGCGTATTGCCGTGGGGTACGCACCGGGCGAAGCCAACGGGGAAACCCTCGAAATCACCGGGGACACAGCCCAGAGCACGCCGGAACGCCGTCTGGCAGAAGGTACCGAGCTCACCGGCTACACCGTCAGCGGAAAGCAGTCCCACGCATGGCCAGAACTGTATCTGAACGGGCTGGGCTGGATTCCCTTCGAACCCACACCTGGGCGCGGCTATGCCCCGAGCTACGCGCCGGAACCAACGCGCACCGCGGCCCCGCAGGAAAGCACGGCACCGGATGTCCCCACCGAGCGCAGCAACCCTAGCCTGCCTGCCAGTGACAGTCCTTCCGCCCAGGCGCAGCCCGCAGAGCCCGTGGAACAAGGCGCGCAGGCTGCGTGGCTGGTGCCGGCCATCGTGCTGCTGGCCGCCGTGGCGCTGGGGATCGCCCCGTGGCGCCGCCAACGCCTCCGCGAAGAACGGCTGGGACGCGTGCGCCAAGGCGGGGATGACGCCGCGCCAGCGCTGCTGGCCGAGCTGCAGGCCATCGGGGCCGATTACCGGGAACCAGCCGGCAACCACGAGTCAGCCGGCGACTACACCACCCGGCTGGGCGAAGACCACCCCCAGATCGCCAAGGAACTGCAGTCCTTGAAAACTGTCATCCAGGAAAGCTTCTACGCCAACCGGCATCTGGGCGCTGATGATGCCGCCGCGTTGCTGGATGCCTTGCATGCGGTCCAAGCCAATTTGCGTGGCGAGCTGACGGTGTTGCAGCGAATCTCGGCGTTCTTGTTCCCTGCTTCGGTGCACCCGCGCCATTCCCGCGCGGTCAGGTCCACGCGAGCCAAACTGTAGCACCTGAGTTGCATCACCCGTTAGTGCACACCCCGCAACTGCGCTAACACTTCCGCAGCTCAAGTCAGAGGCTTAAGGCGAGAGGAGCTGCGAAGGTGGCTCATATAGCGGCAAATAGCAAGCCTCAGCCTTAATCGCCGTTTCAACCACGTCGGCGGCTTCGCTGCGGGAATAACTTATCCCAGCCGAAGCAACGATGCGCAGTGGGCGCACAGAAAAGGCTGACGGAGGACACCTGAGTCGTGCTTCTCCGTCAGCCCTAGATCTAACTATCTGCTGTTCCGCCGAGTTGCAATCCAGGCTGGAAGTGAGATTACGGTCCCAACGATTCCAAGTCCGAAGATAACCCAAAGAGGCGTGCTCATGACGTTTTGCACGTTATTCTCGTCGATCATGACACCTGCATTGAACAGGGCCACACCGCCGCATACAAGGGCAGTCAAGCTGACCCCAAGCGCTGTTAGCCAGTAGTACTTTGTTTTTGCCAGCATATTTGCTCCTTAGTGGCTTCGGATGACGGCTAGTTGCAAAGGTTCTTTACGTAATCTAGGTATGTGTTTCGAATCTTGCTTGGTTCGAGATTCCAGGAGCTTTTGGTGAACGCTGCAACCTGGTGACAGCGGTACTGCCAGTACATGCGAGTGGTGTTCGCCTTGGCCCGATTGTACTTCTTTTTGTTGAGAGTCTTGGTCGGAGTCTTGGCGAGCGTTTCCTTCCAGCCAGCAGAGATCGCGGGCTGGAACCCAACATTGAATCGATTCCACCCAGTAGGGACGACTGACAAGGACACGACGCCAGACCGGCTAATCCACTTGACGCTCTTGATGAGGTCCTTACCCCACATCGGATCCGCCACAATAGGGTATTCGAACCCTTCGTGATCGACTACCTGGGTTACCGTTGAACCTGCAAATTCAAAGTGCGTTGGTACTTTCGCACCGGTAGCGTCGACGGCCCATGCCGGAGCAATTCCACCAAGGATCTCGCCGTCAAGACCAACAAAATGGGCACCGCCTTCGTAGGCCGAAATCTTAGCTCCTTCCGGCAAGGAGAACTTGTATTCGTATTCCGACGGCGCACTCGCATCTTCAATGACGGTGCTCACTTGAACCGAACCATCCGACTTGACTGCGGGAATAGTCGTTGATCCGTCGCCATTATCGAATGCGGTCATTCCGTTATCAAGAGCTGTTCCCTGCACTGCCGACTGGTCGTTAGGCAGGGTGAGCCCGATTTCCAGTCCATCTGAGCTTGTGAGCGTGAGCTCCTCATCGAGCGATGTGGGAAGCTGGATTTCTGTCTCGTTGACGCTGAACAATGAACTTGAGTCGTTCGCAGGTACGGCGTTGGCTTCAAGCGGATGTACGCCATCCTGAATTGCTGAATCGCTTACCTGCTCCAGCGCATCAAGAGTTTTCCCGGCAGCGTCTTGAGTCTGCGCGTAAGCCGGTGACGAGCACAGTCCTGCAACAAGTCCTGCTGTAATGCCGATGCTCAAGAAGGATTTCCGTTTCACGGTTGCTCCCTTTTCCAGTAGTCGAATCTCTAGACTAAACGATTTGAAAGAAAATTCAACTTAATGGGCATACTAATTCAGATCAGGTCGACGGGCGCGCTTAGAGAGGGCCCTAAACCTATCGAGCCCGAAAACTCGCTGGCAGAACGACATTGATGAAGCTGTCTGCACCCGTGTCAAAATTCAGTTCACGTACGAAGTGCGTACCCCTGCAGGACACGAGGCATCGGAACGCAGCTAAGGCCCGAGCCCATGTGGGAACCGAGCTTCACGCCTCAGAGTCTTGTGACGACAATGCTAATAATCGTGGCTACAAGGGTGGCACCCGCAGCGACCAACGTCCAGACGAGAACTCGCTTGTTGAACTTCTCGCCAGCAATGTTCGCTACCATCTGTTTTCGCGTGAGCTCATTTTGCGCGGCCATGAGTTCAGCAATTTCGATTGTCACCTTCGCTGTTTCCTCATTCCATTCGGTCTCTTCCGCCCTGAATTCCGCCATTTCATCAACGATCTGCTCGGAAAGTGACGCAATCGGCGGCCAATGGAGCTCAGGATACTCTGGACGAGCCGACATTTTTTTGATCCAGGATTCATCTGCGTACGGCTTACCCTGATCCAGACCGAAGTTGCCCCTTGGGGTTTTTCGCTCAAAAATATCCGCAACCGCATTTTTCCAAGGTTTCGCCATATTCAACGAGATGTGCGGGGCTATGGCTTTGAACCCTGTTTGAATCGATATCATATCCTGCATACGCTGCATAAAAGCCTTGGCACTGGCTAAGTGCTCGGCGGTCACTGCTTTTACTACTGTAGCTTCTTGTTCGGCATTTCCGTCTGAGTCCGGTTCGTCCGCTGCGGCCTTGACTTCCAGATAGCGTTCAGAGGTCAGCCCATGCTTCGGCTAGTTCAGTCATTTCCTCTTTGGCCCGTTCCTGGATTTCACTCAGTTTTATTGGCTGACACTTCTGGTATTTTTTGGCTCTTCATTTTCAGGAGTTTCAGTCATAGCCTAATCCTAGGTCTCAAGGTCGAATAAGGAATCCGAATTACAGCGACACTATCTAGTGACTTCAGCATTCCATTCTCGGTGTTGTTGGCGGTAGTATCCGCCGGCGTGGCCTAGGTGGATGCCGTAGCAGTGTTGGCACCGGTTGGGCCTGGACCCTGCGTCTTTGTAGTACTCCCTGTTCTGTTTGGCTGCTCGGCGGCTCACGAAGATGACTTTGCCGGTGGTCATGCAGCGGCCAGCGTAGGAGAACTTGTTTTCCCTGGCGGCTCGTTGCGTGGTGTGCCGGCGCCTACCCACCTTGTCCTCATGACCCTGCTCGGTGATTGGTCGGTTGAGGTTCAGCTCGGTTGGTGTGGGTGTGGCTTCGATGATGACGAGGCCGCTGTATCGGGTGCAAATATTGGCTCCGGCACCACGGATGGTGAGGGTCACCCCCGGGGGGTGATGTAGTCGAGTCCGCCGGCGACGGTGCGCCCTTCGGTGCGGCAGGTGGCGGTGATGGTTTTACCGAGGTCGGCCCCGAACAGATATTTGGCTTCGCGGGTGGCGGTCATTCTTGTTCCAGGATTTGGGTTCCTCAATTTTCGACGATTTGAACTGCGGTGGCACCGCTTTTTGTTCGTACGGTTCTGATGAAAACGCTCATGGTGGCAAGAATATCGGGGGTTCATGCCCGCTGTTAGTGCACACTTTCATGATTACCCAAGGGTAGGTGTACTAGTCACGAACGATGGGGGAAACCGATCAGAAAAAGTGATACAACTCAGGAGCGCCGGCACTGCTTGCCGAGCTACAGGCGATCGGGGCCGATTACCGGGAACCAGCCGGCAACCACGAGTCGGCCGGCGACTACACCACCCGGCTGGGCGAAGACCACCCCCAGATCGCCAACGAATTGCAGTCCTTGAGAACTGTCATCCAGGAAAGCTTCTACGCCAACCGTCATCTGGGCGCTGATGACGCTTCCACGCTGCTGGATGCCTTGCACACGATCCAGTCCAATCTGCGCGGCGAGCTGAGCCTGATCCAGCGCATCATGGCTATCTTGTTCCCGGCCTCCATGCACCCGCGCCATTCCCGCGCGGGCAGGTCCACGCAAGCCAAACTGTAGCAGACCGATGTAATCGGGCGAGGGTTTAACCGGCCAACGCCCAACCGGAACGATCCGGTTGGGCTTTGGCAGGAGCTGGAGAATCTACTTCTTGGCTGCGTATGGATCGGCAATGCCGATGTACTGCACGGTGGTGTATTCCTCCAGGCCTTCGGCGCCGCCTTCGCGGCCCAGGCCCGATTGCTTCACGCCGCCGAAAGGCGCCGCGGCGTTGGAGATCACGCCAGCGTTGAATCCAACCAGGCCGAATTCGATCTGCTCGGAAACGCGGAACATGCGGTTCAGGTCCTGCGAGTAGATGTAGGAAGCCAGACCGTATTCGGTGGAGTTGGCCAGCTTGATTGCCTGGGCCTCGTCCTTGAAGGTGGTCACTGGTGCCACTGGGCCGAAGATTTCCTGGGACAGGATCTTGGCGTCGTTAGCGACATTGGCCAGCACGGTTGGCTGGTAGAAGTAGCCCGGACCCTCAACTGGGGCACCGCCGGTGACGGCGGTCGCGCCGGCGGCCACGGCGGCCTCGACCAGCGAGTGGACTTCGTCGCGGGCCTTTTCCTCGACCAGCGGGCCCACGGTGGTGTCGGCTTCGGTGCCGCGTCCTGGCTTCAGCGCCTTCATCGCGGCGGCGAACTTGGCGGTGAATTCCTCGGCAACATCCTCGTGAACCAGGAAGCGGTTGGCCGCGGTGCAGGCTTCGCCCATGTTGCGCATCTTGGCGGCCATGGCGCCCTCGACAGCGGCATCCAGATCGGCATCCTCGAAGACGATGAATGGAGCGTTGCCGCCCAGTTCCATCGAGGTGCGCAGAACCTTGTCAGCCGCGTCCTTCATCAGCTGCTTGCCCACTGGGGTCGAGCCGGTGAAGGACACCTTGCGCAGGCGGTCATCGGCCATCAGCGGGCCAGAGATCTTCGAGGCCGAAGCGCCGGAAACCACGTTCAGCACGCCAGCTGGAAGTCCTGCTTCCATCATGGTGGCAGCGAACAGCTGGGAGGTCAGCGGGGTCAGTTTGGCTGGCTTGAGCACCATGGTGCAGCCTGCTGCTACTGCCGGACCGACCTTGCGGGTAGCCATGGCCAGCGGGAAGTTCCATGGGGTGATCAGCAGGCAGGGGCCAACCGGCTTGTGCTGGACCAGAACCTTGTTCTTGCCCTCAGGGGTGGTGATGTAGCGGCCGTAGTGGCGTACGGTTTCCTCGGAGAACCAGCGCAGGAATTCGGCACCGTAGGTCACTTCGCCGTAGGCCTCGGCCAGCGGCTTGCCCATTTCCAGGCTCATCAGCAGCGCGAAGTCGTCCTTGCGCTCGGTGACCAGGTCGAAGGCGCGGCGCAGGATCTCTGCGCGTTCGCGTGGTGCGGTCAGTGCCCATTCGGCCTGGACAGCGTCGGCCGCATCCAGGGCTGCCATGGCATCTTCGCTCGTAGCGCTGGCCAGGGTCAGCAGCTTCTCGCCGGTAGCCGGGTCAAGCACGTCGAAGGTGCCGCCGTCGGAGGCATTCCTCCATTCGCCATTAATCAACAGGCCGGTTGGTACCTTGGCAAGCAGCTCTGCTTCGCGCTGGGCAGTAATCGACATACGAGCATCTCCTGATAGAAAATAATGAAAACTGATCGTCTTTGATGTCTACGCTATTCCTGGCAGGTGGCAGCTGTAAATCGCCGTCTGCACCATGAAAGCGAGCATTCATTGTGCATTTAGCCTATGCGACTGCGGCTATTTTTCCGCTTCATGACGTGCTGCCAAAACCGCCTCGTAGAGCTCGCGTTTCTTCACGCCGGATTTTTCTGCCACTTCGGCCACGGCCTGCTTCATCCGCATGCCTTCGTCAACCAGTGCTGCAACCTTGGGCAGCAGGTCCTCGATCGAGGCGGCCTCGGCTTCCGGGGCGCCGTGGATGACCACGACAATTTCCCCGCGAACACCATCTTCTGCCCAGGCGCGCAACGCCGCCAGCGAATCCCGGCGGACTTCCTCGAACTTCTTGGTCAGCTCGCGGGCTACGGCGGCCTGGCGATCTGGGCCGAACGCTTCGATGGCAGCGTCAAGGAAATCGTTCAGCCGGTGCGGAGCTTCGAAGAACACCATGGTGCGGTCCTCGGCGAGCAGGGAATCCAAACGCTTGCGACGTTCGCCTGCCTTGCGCGGCAGGAAGCCTTCGAAGGTGAAGCGGCCGGTGGGCAATCCGGACAGGGCCAGCGCGGTGAGCACCGCCGAAGGCCCAGGTACCGCGGTGACCCGGATGCCAGCGCTCATAGCGGCTGCCACCAATGGGTACCCGGGGTCCGAGACCGCCGGCATGCCTGCATCCGAGACCACCAGCACGGTAGCGCCCTCGGCGGCCAGTTCAATCACCTCGGAGCGCTTGTGGGCCTCGTTGTGCTCATGCAGGCTCATCACCTTCGCGGTGATCTTGATGCCCAAGGCATTGGCGAGGTGATGGAAGTTTCTGGTGTCCTCCGCGGCGATGATATCGGCGCTGGCCATGATCTCCCGCAGACGCGGGGAAGCATCGGACAGGTTGCCAATCGGGGTGGCACCCAGGACGATTACGCCCTCATTATCTGAGTTCTGCACATTCTTAACCCTACGCGACGCAGGAAAAGCCCACTTTCTGGACTTTCCACCGGTAGCATGAACTGGTGATGGGCACCTCGGCTTTAGACACTCCGCACACCGGCCACGTACGCTCGGCGCGACAGGCCTTCACCTTCGAGAGCCTGAAACAGCGGCTCCTGCCCGTGGTGGCGCCTGGCGGCCCGCTGATGTGGATCGTTCCGCTCGTCGTAACAGCCATTGCCGGCCTGCTGCGCATGGTCAATCTCGCCCACCCGCACCTGCTGATCTTCGACGAAACCTACTACGTCAAGGATGCTTTCGCGATGCTGCAAAGCGGCTATGAGGGCGAATGGGCCGACGACAGCGACGAGCAGTTCATCGCAGGCAATCCGCAATTGGAAAATGAATCTTCCTTCGTCGTCCACCCGCCGCTGGGCAAGTGGATGATCGGCGTGGGAATGCTCCTGTTCGGCGACTTCAACGGCTTCGGCTGGCGTTTTTCCACGGCCCTGATCGGCACCCTTTCGGTTCTGCTCGTCACCCTGTGCGCCCGCCTGCTCTTCGGTTCCCACCTCCTGGCCGGCATCGCCGGGTTGCTCATGGCCATCGACGGGCATTCAATTGTCATGTCGCGCACCGCATTGCTGGACATCTTCTTGATGTTCTTCGTGCTTGCAGCGTTCTATGCCTTGCTCAAGGACCGGATCCATGGCAGAACCGCGCTGGCACGGAAGCTCTCGGTGCCCGAGGGCAATCGCCCCGATGATTTCCTGCTCATGCATGGCCCCATGCTCTGGTGGCGTCCTTGGCGGCTGATCGCCGCAATCATGCTCGGCGGTGCCGTTGGCATCAAGTGGTCGGCGCTGTCCTTCGTGGCAGTCTTCTGCCTGATGGCGGTGCTCTGGGATTTCGGCGCGCGGCGCACCGCAGGAATCCACAAGTGGCAATCGGCGGCATTCATCCGCGACGGCGTGTATTCCTTCTTCACCATGATGCCGCTGGTGCTGCTGACCTATTTGTCCACCTGGACCGGATGGCTGGTAACCCAGGGCGGACGCTACCGCCAGTGGGCCGAGGAGAACCCCGGCGAAGGCATCAGCTGGCTGCCAGCTCCACTGCGTTCCTTATGGCACTATCACCAGGCCGGCTACGAATTCCATACCGGGCTGAATTCCGAGCACGGCTGGCAGTCCTCGCCGTGGACGTGGCCGTTCGCTGGACGTCCCGTGCTGTTCTACTTCGAAGGCTACGACAAGGGCGTCAACGGCTGCGAGCTGGACCGCTGCACCGAGGTCATCACCGACCTGCCCAATCCGCTGATGTGGTGGGCCTGCACCATCAGCATGTTCCTGCTGATTCTCTGGTGGATCGGCGCCCGGGACTGGCGCGCCGGAGCGATCCTCTCCTCGGTGGCGGCCGGGTTCCTGCCGTGGCTGATGTACCCGGAACGCACCATGTTCTTCTTCTATACCCTGCCGCTGGTCCCGTTCATGGTGCTCGCATTGACGTATATGATTGGCAGGTTCATTCCACGCCATCCGAATTCCGGTGCCGTGTACCGGTCACGCGTCATCGCGGTCACCGCATTCATGGCGCTGCTCCTAGTCACATCGGCCTTTTTCTGGCCGATCTGGAGTGGGGAAATGATCGCGGATGACTACTGGCGCTTGCACGTGTGGCTCCCCAGCTGGGGCTAGGCCGCCCGTGGCTTGGCCACCTGTTTCCATGAAATAGGCCACTAAGACGACCATCGATTTCCAAAGGATAATTCCTCAATGCAAGAAGTGACCGTCGAGCTGCTGACTGATCTGGCACCAGAGGTCAACACGACGAACCTGCTCCTTGATCGCGTAGCACGCGGCGCACAACGCCCGCTGTTCAGCGTGCAGCGAGACGGCACCTGGCATGATCTCAGCGCCGGTGATTTCCTCATTGACGTCAAGCGCTTGGCAATGGTGCTGATCAATGATGGATTGCAGCCCGGCGACAAGGTCGCCATTATTTCCCGCACCCGCTACGAGTGGGCCTTGGCCGAGGAAGCCGTGTGGTTCGCCGGCGGCGTGTCGGTGCCAATCTACGAAACCTCCAGCGCCTTCCAGGTCGAATGGATCCTGCGCGACTCCGGTGCGCGCGTGGTGTTCGCCGAAAACCATGAGCTGCGCGCTACCGTCCGCCAGGCGGCGGCTCAGCTCGGCGAACCGGTGCGCACCCATATCTTCGAGGGCTCCGACGCGGACGATACGACGCTCATCCCCTCCGCCGGTCTGCACCAGCTGATGGTCCCGGCCGATCAGATCGACGAGCAGCTGATCGAGTCACGCCGCGCATCCATGGCTCTCAAGGATGTGGCCACGATGGTCTACACATCGGGCACTACCGGACGCCCCAAGGGTTGCAATATGACCCATTCGAACTTCGCCATGGTGGCGCACAACCTGGCCGGAAACATGCTCGAAGTGCTCGGTGAAGAACGCCGGACGCTGATGTTCCTTCCGCTGGCCCACGTATTGGCTCGTGCCGTCCAGCAAACCTGCATCCGCGGCGGATCGGTGATTGCGCACTCCAGCTCGATGGCCAACCTGGTCGAGGACATGTCCGCGGTCAAGCCCGGCTTCCTGCTGGCCGTGCCGCGCGTCTTCGAGAAGATCCGCACCAGCGCCCTGGCCACAGCTGAACGCGGCGGCAAGGCTGACCTCTTCCTCAAAGCCGAGCAGGCGGCCATCGAGGTCTCCAAGATCCGTGATGCGCGGTCGCGTGGCCTCAAGGCGCGCATGCCGTTGGGCTTGCGTGCCCGCCATGCCATCTTCAGCAAGGTGCTCTACCCGAAGCTGCAGGCGGTTTTCGGCGGCCAGTGCGGTTACGCGATCTCCGGAGCCAGTGCGCTGAATCCGGATCTGGCGCACTTCTTCCGCGGCGCCGGCATCCAGCTGCTGGAGGGCTACGGCCTGACCGAAACCACCGCACCGGCCACGGTGAATCAGGCATCGCGAAACCGCGTGGGCACCGTGGGCCGTCCGATTCCCGGCACCTCCATCAAGATCGCGGATGACGGTGAAATCCTGGTCAAGGGGATCGGAGTTTTCGCCAGCTACCACAACAACCCTGTAGCCACGGCCGAGGTTTTCGACGAAGACGGCTATTTCAAGACCGGCGATACCGGTGTCCTGGATGATGGCGGATTCCTGCAGGTGACCGGTCGCAAGAAGGAACTGATCGTCACCGCCGGGGGCAAGAATGTCTCGCCAGGCCCGCTGGAAGAGATGGTCCGCGCCGGACGCATCGTGGCCCAGTGCGTGCTGGCCGGCGAACAGCGCCCATTCATCACGGCCATGATGACGCTCGATCCCGAAGAGTTGGCAGTGTGGGCCAAGGCCAAGGGCCTTGGGGCAATGACCCTGGCTGAGGCGGCAGTTGATCCTGCTGTGATCGCCGAGGTCCAAGGCTACGTGGATACCGCCAACTTGACCGTTTCCAAGGCCGAGTCCATTCGCAAGTTCGTGGTGCTGGAAGAGGAATTCACCGAAGCTTCGGGGCACCTGACGAACTCGCTGAAGCTCAAGCGCCAGAGCGTTCTCGAGGAATTCGAAGACCGGGTGGAAGCCCTCTACCGCAAATAATTCTCGCTGGAAATAGCCAAGGGGAGCAGTTCATGGTGAACTGCTCCCCTGCTGTTTATGGCCTGTGCCGGCTAGTTGCCAATGCCGAAGGCGCGGGCCTCCTGGCGCAGCCGGGCTGCCTCGCGACGGCGCCCGGTAGGCCAGCAGCTGATGATCACGGCGATGATGGTGGCCAGCACCAGCACGGCAATGGCGATCGCGCTATCGAGCCAGAACTGCTCCGGGTACAGGCGGATCAGCGTATCGCTGACGTTGAAGGTCCAGGTGCCGTCTGAGAAGAACAACGCGTGGAACTGGGTGAAGAAGTTATCCCATCCCATGATCGCAAAGACTGCCAAGGCTGCAATGCCGACCAAGGCCAAGATGGCTCCGGAGAACAACGCACGGCGTACGCCGCCTGCATAGCGCTTGGCCAGATACCAGATCCCGATAATCAAGATGACCGCGAGCACCGCTCCGAGGATGTAGGCGAACCCGATGAGGTTCTTCACGTCCACCATGTGCTGGACCTCCCCCTCGGTGAACATGCTTGAACCGGTGGAAAGCTTCAGCCCGGACAGGTATTCCGGTCCGGCGAAGTTGTTCAGGTAGTCCACCCCGTAGCTGCCGTAGGTCAGGCGCTCTGCATCGGTGAAGCCGAAGGAATCGCTAGGGAATCCAGGGCGGCCGTAGGACAGGGCAAGGAACGCCGGTGTAGCGACCAAGCGGATCGCGGCAATCAGGGTCAGCAACGGGAAGACCAGCGCCACAATCACCTGCGCCGTGCGCCCGAGGGCAGGCTTCGAGTTCAGCGCCCGTTCACGTGCAACCCTGCGCTTCATCGCCGCTTCGGAGGGTTCTGGCTCTGGGGCGTAGCTGCCGAAGACGCGATTGCGCGCTTGGGCGACGGCTGCCTTGGTTGTCGGCAGGGATCCGGTCTTCGGAGCGGCGGACACCGGCGGCACGCTTTGCGCAGTGGAGCTCTTCTCGTCGGCTTGCGGCTCTGCGGTCTTTCCGGCTGTTGCCTTGGCTTCGCTCTGCGCACGCTTCTCGGCTTCGATTTCGTGCGGCAGCTTGATGGCGCGGATGACATCTTCCACCGGCTCTTTGGCTGCCGGCTTGGCGGCGGCCGGCTTGGCCGCAGCTGGCTTCGCCGCGGCCGGCTTGGCCGCAGCTCGCTTCGCCGCGGCCGGCTTGGCTGACGGGGCCTTGGCTGCGGCTGGCTTTACCGGGGCAGGCCGCGCCTTGTCCGCTGGTGCTGGAGCAGGGTCCTTGGCATCGGCTTCGGTCTTGCCTGACATCGCGCGGCGGATAGCCTCCTTGCGAGCCTTTTCCCGTTGGGCAACGGCGTCGGCTTGGGCCTGGTTCTTGTGCTGTTCCAGGCGCGCAGTGAGCTCTTCAGCTTTTTGGCTCAGGCTGGCCTGTGGGCTTGGCACGTTGCCAGTGGCAGCCGGTGCCGGCTGGCCCGTAGATCCTTGCCCTCCAGTAGGGTTCTTCGCCGCCTCAGCCATGAGGAGTCCTCCTGCAATTCGCGCGATGGTGTGCTGTTTTAGGGTCGCATCATGGGCCGAACACGGCCCATGCGCCTTTAGCATATCCAGCACGCCCAGCCATCCGGCGGATTACCACACCAAAAACGGGTTTCAGCTAGGACACAAAGCCGTGGGGGCAAATGCCGCCAACGAACGGAGGCAGCTTCAAGAATTCGTGGGAAAGAGGTCTAGGATTCTTCGTCGGCCGCCGGAAGAACAGCCAAGCGGACCCGGGAGTCGAAGCGCTGGGCACTGGTTTCGCGGGTACGGACCGAATCAATGGGCGAATTCGATGCGTGGCGTGGTTGGCGAACCTTCGGTTCCCGATCGCGGACGGCATTCACCAAGGCGTTCAGTTCGTCCTCCGGTTCCAGCACGTCCGGGATGGCTCCACGGATCAGGTTCCAGCCGCTGGGAACCGTCAGGCGGTTGGCATGCTGGGCACACAGGTCATAGCAATGCGGTTCGGGGTACGTCGCCAAAGGTCCAAGAACAGCAGTTGAATCTGCGTATACGTAGGTAAGAGTAGCGCGGGCCGCTTCACGGCAGGCAGGGCGAGAACAAAGACGAAGACCTTCCACGCTTCCCATTCTACTTCGCCGGCCAGCACATCTGTGGGATCTTCGCCCAATTGCGGGCTTATGGGCATCGGCACAGCGCCCGACGCGCTAGGCTGAATCAATGAGCTCCAAGTTGCCTGATCGTCCCAGCGGTCCGCGGCGCGGCCGCCACGGACGCGGGCGGCGTGGCCCGCTGATGCCCATGCATCTTCCCGCCTACCGTTCGCGCCCGGAAAGATTCGATGATGCGGTGATGGCCAGCGCGCAACGGCTGTCGCAACGCTGGCCCGGAGAAATCGAGAAGATAGATTTCCTGATCGATCCGGTGCCCAGCGGAAAGTTGCTGGAACAGGCTGCCGCGCTGGGCGAGCGGGTGCCGCTGGCATCCTCCAAGCCGGCTGCGCCCGGCCGGCCAGCGCGCATCGTCATTTACCGGTTGCCCATCGAGCAGATTGCGGAGAACGCCGGCGAACTCCTGGACCTGGTCCACCAGTGCGTGGTGCATGAGGTCGCCCAGCTCTGGATGAAGCCGATCTCGGAAGTCGATCCCATGTATTTCCCTGAGGATCCTGACTTCTAAGCGGACATTTCCCTAGCTGTTTTGGGGCTGGATGCCACGTGCCGTTGCATGGGAGGCCAAGCCAACGCGCACGGCGCCGATCCAGACCAGCGCAGAACCTACCAAGTGGGCCACCACCAGCAGCTCTGGCAAGCTGGTCACGGCCTGGACCACCCCGATCAGCCCCTGCCCGGCCAATACCCAGATGAATAGCTTGGCCTTGTGCGCCACAACCGGAACTTGCTGCTGTCTTGCCTGATGCCACAGCACCAGGGCAACAACCAGCGCGCCGACAGCTGCGGCGGCATGCACGATGGTGATCTGCAGCCAGTCGAAGCCCATCCGCGGGACTTCGGCCGAGTCCCCTGCATGCGGGCCTGATCCGGTCACCCCGGTGCCGATGATGACCAGCAGTGCGCTGATCGCCACGAGCCAGGTTCCCAGCGACTTGAGCGAATCATTGCTGGCCGCCTCGCTGGCATTGCCCAGATTCTGGACCTCGTCCCAAGTTGCCGCCGCGGCGGTGAGCAGCAAGGTTGCGGCCAGGAAATGCGCGGCCACGACATAGGGGTTCAGTTTCACCCAAACGGTGATTCCGCCGATGACCGCATTGAGCACGACAAGCCAGAATTGGAACCATGCCCATCGGGTGATGCCCGGAACCGGCTCGCGTTGCAGGCGGGCGGCAATGATGACCCAGCCGACGGCCGCGCACAGCACAAAGGTGAGCAGCCGATTCACGAACTCGATGGTCGCGTGAATTCCCATTTCAGCGGTTGGGGCGATGGAACCGCCGGTGCAGGTTGGCCAGTCCGGGCAGCCCAGTCCGGAACCGGTGACGCGCACGACACCGCCGCCGACGATAATCAGGATCGCCGCGATCATCGCCGAGAGCGAGGCCGCCTTGAGCGAGCGTCGCTCTAGCCTGATCCGCTGCGCCAGCCACGCGAAGGGAGTCGTCAAAGTTCCAGTTCCTTAATGGCGCGTTCCTAGCCGCCGATGTTCACCACAATGCCGTCGCGTCCGGCATTCGCCTGCGGCATGGCAGCCCAGGCGATGGAACGGTCCGAGCCGAGCACCAGCTGGGCCAGGTAGGCGTTGGCATCCGTCGAGAAGATGACTGCCTGGGCGTCGTCGGAGACCGACTTCGGATCAAAGACAATGCTTTGGCCGGCCTTGATCTGCAGTTTCTCTGGGTCCTCCAGCTTGCCGTCCTTATTGACGACCACTGCTTCCACCGCCGAGTCCGCCGCGACGGCGGCGATGGCGAATTTGCCGGTGCCGTTAGCCGACAGCGGCATGGCTTGCGTCCCGGCGAGCACATTGGAGCTGGCCGCCCACGCAGTGTCCGAGGAATCCTTGGGATCAGCGCCGCGGACCATCTTCACCGCTGCGGTGACCGGGGCATCGGATTCGACGACCACCGTGTAGTACCCGCCAGCCAACTGGTTCAGGTTCACGACCTTCGTGGCGTCCGAATCAACGGCAAGGTTCTCGTCGAAGCTGGCAGCAACTTCACCGTCAGCCCCCAGGACCTTCACCTTGAACCCGGCGCCCGAGGAGCCGGTCGCCGAGACATGCAGCTGCGGAACCAGGGATTTGTCGTCCTTGCTCAGCTTGGAAACATTTTCCTTGCTCTCGATCCACACGCCCGGAATCACCTGGCTGTTGGATGCCGTCGCGTTCGCGCCGACCAGTTCAACACCCGATGGGGTCAAGCCGCGCAAGGCGGCCTGCTGGACCGAGGCGGTGATCTTTCCGCCGAGGCTGGTGACCTCGGCCGAAATGGAATTCAAGTCCTGCGCATAGCCGCCGAGCACGATCGCCCGGCTCTCCCCCGCTGCCAGGACAATGTTCTGCAGCGTGGAGGTGTCGATCAGGCCGTCCGGGCCCCGAAGACGCAGGGACACCTGGGCCGTGGTGTGCGTTGGGTTGGCCAAATGCATCACGCTGGTGGATCCGGTGCTGGTCTGCAGGCCGGTGAAGCGCCAGTTGGATGCCGGAGCCTGGCATGTTGCGGCGGCAAGCCCGGCGAGGTCGCCGTCCTTGGCCTGGTAGCTGCGCAGGGCGCTGCCCTTCGAAGCGAGTTGGCCCAGCGGCTGCAACGTGTAGACCTGGGTGTCATCGATATCGTTGGCAGTTGAGATCTTGCTGGCGCGCCCGGTCAGCCCCTCCTCATCGGCGCCACGGGCCTCGGCAGCTTCATCCTCGGCGATGCGCTCGGTCAGCTGACGCGCATCGCTGCCATCAAGCTTGGTGAAGGATGAACCGGGAATGCGTTTGGCCAGATCCGATACGGCAATGCTGCGCAGGTTGCTGGAAACGTCCTTGGCACCGGGGGCGAACTGCGCGTCGGTGCCTTCCACGCCCTTGAGCAGCTGCGGGGTTCCCGGGCAGACGCTGCTGGAGTCGCCGGCGGGCAGGTTCGTCACGGCAGCCGGCAACGACTTCTCGGCCGGTGCCGGGGCAAAAATCGATCCGGCGCCTACGACAGCTCCGGCGGCCACCACCGCAGCCAGGCTGAGCAGTACCGCGCCGGTTTTCTTCCGCACCGGCGCGGACACCGCATCCTTGGAAGCCGCGGTTCGGGCCTTGTCCAGCTTGTGGCGGCGCTCGGCGACCTTGCCGTCTGCAGGCTCCGCCTCCGGCTCGGCTGCCGGATGAGCAGCCGTGCTGGCAGCCGCAGGGGCAGCTTTCGCGGCTTTCCGTGCGCGGACCTTCTCCAACTTCTGGCGGCGCTTGGCGGCTTTCGGATCTTCCGGTTCTTGTGCCGTCGCGGCTTCTTCTCCGGACTGTGAATCGCCGGCTTTGGCCTTCCCTGCGGCAGCAACGGCTGCCGCGGCGGCACCAGCTTCTGGATCCTGGGCGGAGGAGGTCTTCGGCTCAGCCTCGCGCGCAGGTGCAGAATCGGCATTGCCGGCTACTGCCGTTGCGCTCTCCTCCTTGGCAGGCTCCGCCTCGGCGACGTGATCCGGCTTGGCAACCGGTTCTGGGTTGGCTGCTGCATCGGTCTTGCCGGCAGCGGACTCACCAGCCGTTGCCGGCTTGGCGGGCGCGGCTTCGGGGGCCACCGTGCTGGTCTTGTCGGAGTCGTCCTTGGCTGAGCCGTCCTGAACGGAATCAGGCTTGGGTGCCTGTTCCTGTGCTGCGCGCTTGCTTTCAGCCTGCTCGTCGGCCAGAACCGCAGCAGGCGAGGTTACCTTGCTGTCCTTTGCCCCGGAGTCCGCCTCGGGCAGCTGTTCTGGCTTTGGATCTTCCTGCTCAGCGGCCTTGGGCTCAGCCTTCGCGGCCTTAGCCGCCTCCTTCGCCTCGGTCTTGGCCCGGGCTTGGGCCTCCTTGGCGCGAGCCTTCTCCAGCTTGGCGTCGACCTTGGCCCTGGCCTTGGCGGCCTTGGCCTCGGCACGCGAGAGCGTCGCCGACACCGGGGTGGCGTCCTTGGCTTCCGGCTGTGCCGAGACCGGCTTCGGGGCCGGGGTCTGTGCAGTTGGCTGGTCAGCAGAATCCGCTGAGTCCACGTTCTTCTCGTCGCTCACTACTTCTTCTCCTGCTCGGCATCAGCATCCGAAATCCGGTCGCTGAGCTTCGGGGTCAAGTTCTCACGAATCTCGCTGGCGCGTTCGCGTGCCTCTCGGCGGCTCAATGGCATGGACCCTGTGGCCGTCGCCGGGCTCTGGACTTCGGCCGCTGCCAGAACTGCCGAACCATCGGCAAGTTCTTCTTTCTCGCCGCGTGGTTCACGGAAGCGGTATTCGATGTTCCGGTAGTTGGCCAATCGGCGCGAACTTGGCACTGGAATGGCCAGCAACACCGTGATCAGCAGAACTACTGCACTGAGCAGCAGCACCGGAATGGCCATGGAGTCCTTGTGCGACAAGGTCAGCTTGCCGCCCTCGGCAGGAAGCTCGTAGGCCTGGGCCCAACGGGTTTCCGAATCCTCGGGATAGGCCACCGAACGCAGGGATTCGCCATCGACGCTGGCGCGCAGCTTCGGATCCGACGCGGTAGCCAGGACCAGCGTGCGCTCGGAATCCGCGGACGGGATCTGCAGATTGGTGATCTTGCCACGCTGGGTCGACAAGACCGTCACGTCTCCATCGGCGGAGACGATCCGGGCAAAGCCAGCGCTTTGCTGCTCGTCATCGGCTTCGTAGTCCACGCGCCACAGCCAGCCGCTGTCGGTCTGGCCAACCGACGCCAACCCCGTTGCCGCATCCAAGGTGCGTACGGTCGCCGGGACGGATTCGCCGGTTTCGTTCAGCACCACGAAGCCCACGCCCAAGTCGCGCAAGTACTCGCGCGAGTCCAACGCGGATTCGGACAGCAGCATCGCTACGGCATTGCTCTGGACCTTTGCGGTGGCGGAATCTTCATTGCGCTCAGGCTCCAGCAGCGGACCGGCCAGCTGCTTGACCTGCGAGTAGCGGCTGATGCTGTCCAGCGTCTCGCCGGAACCCGAGACCAGCTGGCTGTCGATCTCGCCGGAGGACCGCGGGCTGAGCACCAGGGTGCGCTTCTGGAACTCGGAGCGGCCTGCATCGGCTGCGGTTGCCGGCAGGGTGCGCGGCTGCGAGCCGTGGACCTGCTGGGCCGAGTTCATCGCGGTCAGCGTTTCGGATTCGGCTGCCGGATTCAGCTGGGCGCCGAGCAGCACGCAGCCCGAGGCCAGCACGGCAAGCACACTGAAAGCGGCCATCAAGCTCATCGCCGGACGGGAACCGGCGGCACGCATTGAGCGCGGCTGGTCCTCGTGGCGCAGGGCGGCCAACGCGTTGGCGGCAGCTGCCAGCAGCGCGAACATGGCGAAGGAAACGTACGGGCCGGTGTAGGCGCTCACCGCGGTATGCGAGTCCAGGGTGAAGGGCACAAAGCCGACGGCCCAGCCCGCTGCCAGCGACAGCACCGCGCCCCACAGCAGGCGGCGGGAGTTGCGGCGCATGCTGGCGCTGTGGCTGAACGAAGAACTCAAGGTTCCGAAGACCGCCAGCGCGACGATCGGGGCACCGACCAGCAGGGCTGCGACCAGGGCCCACGGTCCGGCAGGCAGGAAGTCCCAGCCCACCAGAGAGGCGTTGGCGTTGAAGGCTTCCGGGAAGCCCAGCAGCATCTGCCACGGGGCAGCCGGCGTGAACGCATTCGCGGCGCCGGGCTCGGTGAACAGCAGCCGTGCATCGCCCAGGCCGGCGAACAGCAGCGGAAGGTTCCACACGATCGCAGGCAGCGGGATCCACCACAGGCTGCGTGCGCGGCGCACAGAGAAGAAGGCCAGCACGTAGACCAGGATGCTCGCGGTCAGGAAGAAGGAGACGGAGCCGGCGGAGATCACCCAGAGCAGCAATGCGGCGCTGGCCGAGGCGGTCCACGCGGAAACCGACTGCTGCTTCGCGTTCTTCGGCTTCGCGCCCTCGATCGCCACATGGGCGTTCATGGCGCGGATAATCGCCAGGAAGAACAGCGGCAGCAAGATGTGGATCAGCACCGAGCCGATGCGTCCGGAGGCCAGCGAAGAAATCAGTGACGGCAGCAGCGCCCAGATCAGCGCGGCAAGGAACCGCACCGCGCGGGAGCGGCTGACCGCGCCAATCCCCCACCAGGCGGTGAGTGCTGCCAGAGGCATCGCGGCGAAGAAGAGATAGACGGAGGCTTCATTGGCATGGTTGAAGGTCACCAGCGAGAAAAGCCAGAACAGCAAGTCGGAATTATCCGGCGGGGCGCTCAAGCCGGTGGTGATGTTCTGCCACCAGGACAGGGCGTTGGCGCCGATTTCCCGGCTGCTGTTGGACAGCGGGCGCAGCGCGCCGCCGGACAGCGCGGTGGAGCCGAACAGGCTGCGCCATGCGATCAGGGAGGCCGCCGCGGAGAGCAATAGAGCCAGGATCAGCGAGAGCACCGCGGTGGTGCGCGGCGGACGGGCGATCCGCACGAAGTCTGAGAAGTTGTCGCCGCTGGGTTCAACCATGGCGTCGGCGCCACTGCCATCGCCATAGACTTCGCCATCGGCGCGTCCGGTATTCACATTGCGGCGGTACTCGCGCACCTGGGCACCGGAGACCATCAGCTTGCGGACCTGGCGGCGCGGGATCTCGCGGATCTGGGCGACATTGCGGCGCGATGCCGCCAGCTTGCCCGGGGAGAACAGCCCGCGCAGCACCGATCCCAAATGGCCGAACCCGTGGCCCGGATCCTTGGCCAGCAAGGCCACGAGGAAGTGGCCGATGCCGCCGAGCAGCAACCCGATCCACAAGAAGGGCAGCACCGCTGGCGAAGCGAACTTCAGGCGCTGGAAGACCTCGGAGCGCTTGGCTTCGCGCGGACCAGCCAGCGAGTCGACAACTTCGACCTGGTGGTACATCTTGGCGCTGGGCACCACGACCACGCGGTGCCCGGCCAGGCGGTTGCGCCAGCACAGGTCCACGTCGTCGCCGCGGCCCGGGATCGCCGGGTCGAATCCGCCCAGCTGCTCGAAGACCTCGCGGCGGATGAACATGCCGGCGGAGGACACGGCGAAGTAGTCGCTGCGTCCGTCGTACTGGCCCTGGTCGACTTCGTCGATGTCGATCATGGTCAGGCGCTGGGCCTTGCGGTCGACGCTCAGGCCCACCTCCACCAGGTGGCGGGGGTTGTCGATGTCCAGCAGCTTGCATCCGGCAATGGAGACGGACTCGGAAGCCTCGACGGTCCGGGTCAGCTGTTCCAGCGCGTCGGGAGCAGGCATGGAGTCATCGTGGATGATCCACAGCCATTCGTCGCGGTCCGCACGCGCTTCGGGCAGCTGCGACACCGCCACTTCCAGCGACAGTCCCAACGACCCCTCATCGGCCACCAGCAGGGCGGCGTTCGACGGCAAGTTCGCCCGCAGGACCTCTAGCGATGCGTCGGAGGACGATGCGTCGACTCCGACAAAGCGTTCGATAGGCCGCGACTGGTTGCGCAGTGCGGCCAAAGTGCGTGGTAAAAAGTCAGCGCCATCGTGCGAAGCAACGATGGCGGTGACGTGAATTGGCGGACGAATTAGATTGCTCGTTTCCGTAGACGGCGACGTTCACGCTCTGAGAGCCCTCCCCAGATTCCGAAGCGCTCATCATTGCTCAAGGCATATTCTAGACATTCCGAACGGACAACACATGCGCCGCAGACACGTTTCGCGTCGCGGGTCGAGCCGCCCTTTTCAGGGAAGAATGCCTCGGGGTCGGTCTGTGCGCACAGGGCACGGGCCTGCCAGCCCAGCTCACCCTCGTCAACTTCTCCGCCAACACCAAGCCATACTGCCTTGATGGTCTCGCGCACTTCGTCATCTTCATCGAGCTCCGGCGCCCAGGATCCAACCGAGGAGATTCCTTCGGTGTCGGATAACGTGTCGTGTTCTTGCAAGAAGTTGTCGGCCGCGGTCTCCAGATCGGCTGCAACTGCAACCCGTGCGGACTCACCGGCTTGAGGATCGACAAACCAGTCGGATGGTGCGTCCTCCAGCCCGTATTGAGCCGACGCAACAGCCGAGGTCGAAAATTCGGAGTACCCCTGCTCCAGATTCGCCATGGTGATGTTGACCTTTCGATTGGTTTGAGAAGATCGGACCATCACTGCTCCCGATCCATCCGGCAGCATTTATTCCATCGAACTAGCGAAAAGTGATGAACCTGCCGGGACTCACCATCTAATTACAGCCGTGTAACTCCGCTAGAGTCAAGTGGGGAGGTCATTCTAAGAAGACTTCTCAGGAAACTCCCGGCACAACACGCCGTCAAAAGATGCAGATGAGACGGGCATGTCCCGTCTTGGCTGAATTCTCGGTGAATTCTCAGTAATTAAATTTAAGGACACCCAATGAGCAACACCCTGCAATCAGGAACCTTTGTGGAGAATCTCCTCGCGCCGCGGCGCGCTTCGGCCTCGCCGTGGCTTACCTGGTACTCCACCAGCGGGGAACGCATCGAGCTCTCCGGACGGGTATTCGACAATTGGGTCGCGAAAAGCGCCAATCTCCTGGGCGAGGTTTTCGACCTCGAAGAAGACTCGCTCGTGGTGCTTGACCTGCCAGCGCATTGGAAGTCCCTGGTGGTGGCCCTGGCCGCCCTGCATCATGGCGCCACGCTGGTTAATGCCGAGCATGATGATGCCCAGCAGGCAACGCTTTGGGTTACCGCCCAGCCGAATGATGAGCGCATCCCCAACAGCTGTGAAATCCTCGCCGTGAACCCGGCAGCTCTCGCGCTGTCCTTCGGCTCGGATCTCGGCCCGGTCGCAGAAGACTTCAATGCCTCCGTGCGTTCCTATGGCGACCAGTTCTATCCCTCGCCGGTTGCTGGTGATGCAACAGCCATCGCAACCAATGGCGGCGCCCCGATCAGTCTTGCCACGCTCTTCGGTGCCGAGGCGAAGAGCCAAGGAACCATTCTCGTGCGTGCCCAGCTGCCTGTGCTCGACTTGCTGCCTTATGCCATCGGCCAGTGGGCGGCAGGAGATGGAATTGTGCTAGTCGAAGATGGAGTGGAAGTGACCGCGCGCCTGCGCGACGGCGAACGCATCAGCTTCGACTATTCGTCTCAGGACTAGCGAACCACCGTCGGCACGGTGCCGGTATCGCCCTGGCCACCGGAACCCGCTGGTTCGGTGTCGGTATCGGCCTTGTGCTTGCCCAGAACCTCGTGGTCATGGGCAAAGGCTTCTTCCTGGTCCATCTCCTTGCCGAAGACCCAGAAACGGTAGGCGAAGAAACGGAAAATCGTGCCGAGCACCAGGCCGACGACCGAACCTGCGATGAACACCGAGGTCGGATCGGTCAGGCCCAACCAGTATTTGGTGACCCACACGCAGGCCGCTGCAATGCCCAGGCCGATGGCATTCATGATGATGAACATCACCAGTTCGCGCAGCACATTGGCCTGGCGGCGGTGGCGGAAAGTCCAGTAGCGGTTGGCTACCCAGGAGAACATCGTGGCGACGACACCAGCGACGATCTTTGCCTTGACCTGCGAATCGCTCATGGGACCATGCAGGAGCCAGACGTAGATCCCCGAGTCGATGACGAACGCAACGCCACCGACCACGCCGAACTTCGCCACCTCACGCCACAGCAGCGAGATGAGTCCGGCTATTTTGAGTTTGATGCGCTCGAGCAATTGTCCTCCAGGGAATGAAGTTCCCGTCTGGCTAGCAGTAACAAGGCGCGCTCAGCACTGGGAAAAGCGCGCGGTCCTGCCATTTTATCGGCACTTTCTGGAAATTGGCCGAATTCTGAGAGTAATCAGACATCGCGCATGCGATTCTCCACGCCGCTTTCGTTACCCTTGTAATCGTGAGCTTTCCAAAAATTGGTGTGATTGGTGGCGGGCAGCTGGCCCGAATGATGGCCCCCGAGGCCTTGAACCTAGGTTTTGAACTGCATGTTCTCGCCGAAGGTCCGGATGTTTCGGCTGCGCGCTGCGTTCCCGACGCACCGGTAGGCGATTACAAGGACCTCGATACCCTGCGCGAATTCGCCGAGGGCAAGGACGTCGTCACCTTCGACCACGAGCACGTTCCCAATGAATTCCTGACCACCCTGATCAATGAGGGCGTGAACATCCAGCCGCGTCCGGCAGCGCTGATCCATGCCCAGGACAAGCTGGTCATGCGCGAGGCCATCGAGCGCCTCGGCCTGCCCAACCCTGCATGGGCCAAAGTCGACGACGTCGAGGCGCTGATCGCTTTCGGCGAGCAGACCGGCTGGCCTATTGTGCTCAAGACCCCGCGTGGCGGCTACGACGGCAAGGGCGTGCGCATGCTCGACGGCATCCAAGATGCCAAGGATTCCGCCGACTGGTTCGCCAACGGCCCGCTGCTGGCCGAAGACAAGGTTGACTTCTCCCGGGAGCTGTCCGCATTGGTGGCCCGCACCCCTTCGGGCGAGGCCAGGGCGTGGCCGGTGGTCCACACCATCCAGGTCGATGGGGTCTGCGACGAAGTGATCGCGCCCGCCCAGGACATCGACGAGGCTACCGCTGCCACCGCGGCCGAAGCCGCCCTGCGCATCGCCGAGGAATTCGGCGTCACCGGCGTCATGGCCGCCGAGCTCTTCGAAACCCCGGGCGTCGGCGCCGGCTTCGTGATCAACGAATTGGCCATGCGTCCGCACAACACCGGGCACTGGACGATGAACGGCTCGGTCACCAGCCAGTTCGAGCAGCACCTGCGTGCGGTGCTGGATCTGCCGCTGGGGGAAACCCGAGAGCTGGGTGTGACCGTCATGAAGAACTACCTCGGCGGCGCCAACCAGGACCTCTACTCCGCGTTCCAGGCCGCGCTGGCCGCCGGCCCGGAAGTCAAGGTGCACGCCTACGGGAAGTCCGTGCGACCGGGCCGCAAGATCGGCCACGTCAACGTCGTGGCAAACGCAGGGCAAAGCGTAGATGAACTTCGTTCGCAGGCGAACAAGGTGGCCGCGCTGATCCGCGACGGCGCCGGCACCGCCAACTAGCATTTATATTGATCAAGAGCCGCTGCCTGCCGGGCAGCGGCTCTTACTGAAGCACTGCAAGGAAATATCTGATGACTCAAGCACCACTTATCGGCCTCGTAATGGGTTCTGACTCCGATTGGCCGGTGATGCGCCTGGCCGCGCAGGCGCTGGCCGAATTCGGCATCCCCTTTGAAGCGGATGTCGTTTCGGCGCACCGCATGCCCGAGGAAATGATCGATTACGGCAAGAAGGCCCACGAACGCGGGCTGCGCGCAATCATCGCCGGCGCAGGCGGCGCAGCGCATCTTCCCGGCATGCTCGCAGCTGTTACACCGCTGCCAGTGATCGGAGTTCCAGTTCCACTGGCTAAACTAGATGGAATGGACTCCCTGCTCTCCATCGTCCAGATGCCTGCAGGAGTCCCCGTGGCAACTGTTTCCATTGGCGGAGCACGCAATGCCGGCCTGCTGGCCGTGCGCATGCTCGCAGCGGGAACCGATGAGCTAGCCGAGTCGTTACAGGTAAAGTTGCTTCAGTTCGCAGATTCGCTGCGCGAGCAGGCCCATGCCAAGGGCTCGGCTCTGCGCGATGAAGTTGCCAACGAGAATTTCGCCTCCTAGGGAAAGTCCAAAAGTACATGGGTTCTGCCAGTCACCGCGCACCAAGTCCGTTGCGCCAGCCGGAGACCATCAGCTCTCCGCAGCGCAGCAAGCGTGCCCTGATCCTGGTCCTGCTGACCATCTTCTTCCCCGGCGGCGCCCAGCTGGTTGCCGGAAATCGCAAGCTCGGACGGATCGCGGTGTCCATCACCATGCTCTGTTGGGTGGCGGTGCTGGCGCTGGTGGCCCTGTACTTCATTGACCGCTCGATCCTGCTCGGCTGGGCGGCCCACCCGAACTTCCAGCTGTTCCTGATCATCGTGCTCGGCACGCTGGCGCTGGGCTGGCTGATCATGTTCATCAACACCTTGGTGATCATCCGGCCCAAGCTGCTGGCCCCGGGCATGCGTGCCATCGTCACCGTCTTCACCCTTGCAGCCGTGGTGGCCACCAGCGGCCTGTTCGTCTACGGCGCCTCGATGCTGAATACCGGACGCGAAACGATTCAGGCAGTTTTCGACGAGGGCCCGGCCTTCGATCCCATCGACGGCCGCTACAACATCGCGGTGTTCGGCGCCGACTCCGGTGCCAACCGCGACGGTGTGCGCACCGACGTTGCGGCGTTGCTTTCCGTGGATGCCAAGACCGGTAAGAGCCTGCTGATTTCGGTGCCGCGCAACTTCCAGAGCGCACGCTTCGCCCCTGGCTCCCCCATGGAGAAGATCTGGCCAGACGGCTACAACTGCGGTGATGAATGCATTTTCAATTCCATCTACCGCAACGCCGAAATGGAGCATGCCGATGCGTTCCCCGACTCGGTGAAGAACGTCGGTGCGCAGGCGGCCATGGACGCGCTGGAAGGCACCACCGGCCTTCCGGTCCAGGGCTACGTCATGGTCAACATGGCCGGCTTCGAGCAGTTCGTCGACGCCCTGGGCGGCGTCACCATCAACTCCGGCGGCTGGGTTCCGTACAACGGCAAGTACTACGAGAACAGCACCGTGCGCACCCACTGGTTCGCCCCGGGAACCCATGAATTCACCGGCAAGCAGGCCCTGTGGTTTGCCCGCTCGCGCGACTTCACCGATGACTACCACCGCATCAAGCGCCAGCAGTGCTTGCAGCAGGCAATCATCAAGCAGTTCACCCCGCAGACGATCCTGACCAATTTCACCTCCATCATGTCCGCCGGCGAACAGCTGGTGGAAACCGACATTCCTGCCGGCCAGCTCGGTTCCTTCGTCTCCCTGGCCGAAAAGGTGTCCAAGGAGCCGATGGCCCGCCTGACCCTCGGTGCACCGGACTTCGAACGCAGCTTCTCCACCTACCCGGACTTCGACAAGCTGCAAGAGCGCATCCAGTCGCTGATCGCGAAGCAGAACGAACCGAAGAAGGAAAAGAAGAAGGACAAGGCCGAGAAGAGCGAGGATTCCTCTAAGTCCTCGGCTCCGGAAGAAACCACCGAGGCATCTGAAGAGACGTCGGAAACCACCGACGTGAACAATGCTCCGAAGCTCTCCAACAAGGAGGAGCAGGAATTCACCCAGCCAGATGGCAGCCCGATCACCGAGGAATACCTGGTGAATCTCGAAATGGCTGGCTACCGCACGTTGATTTCGGAGATCGCTGCCAACAACGACGAATGCTCGGTTCCATAAACGGTTAAGACCCCCCCCGACCGCCATGCGACCCACTTACCGCTCTTGAAAGGCTATGGTCAAAAGACGTGTTCGAGTTGAAAAACGCGATTAGGGACTACCACTGGGGATCTGCTTCGCAGATTTCCGATCTGCTGGATCTTCCGGCGGAAACCACCCCGCAGGCCGAAATGTGGCTCGGCGCCCACCCCGGGTGCCCGAGCCGGCTCTCCGATGACGGCACCGCGCTCAAAGATTTCATTGCCCAGGACCCGGAGCGCATTTTGGGTTCCGCGGTTGCCGAGCGCTTCGGACGCCTGCCGTACCTGTTCAAGGTGCTCTCTGCGACGCAGCCGCTGTCGATCCAGACGCACCCGACGCTGCAGCAGGCGCAGGAACGCTTCGCCCACGAAAATGCCCAGGGCAAGCCGTTGGATGCCGCCGACCGCAACTACCGCGATGACAACCACAAGCCGGAAATGCTGTTCGCCTTGACCGACTTCGTGGCGCTCTCCGGGTTCCGCCAGCCAGCGCAGATTGCCGAGGACCTGCAGCTGCTGGCAGCGCACCTGCCGGATTCGGCCCAGGCCCCGGTCAGCCAGCTGATCGGCCTGCTGCAGGGCAGCGATCCACTGGCCGCGATTTTCAAGCATGTGCTGACCGCCGGGGACGAAATCTCCCAGCTGGCACGGCAGATCTGCGACGCAGTGGCGGCCAGCGGCGAGCTGCAGCGCAACGTGCATTTCGCCGAACTGGTGTCGATCAACAAGATCTATCCGGGTGACCCGGGGGTCCTGGTGGCCTTGTTGCTGAACCTGATCTTCCTCGAACCGGGCCAGGCCATCAGCCTGGGTGCGGGCAACGTCCACGCCTACCTGCGCGGTTTGGGCATCGAGGTCATGGCCAATTCGGACAATGTGCTGCGCGGCGGGCTGACCAGCAAGCATATTGATGTTCCCGAACTGCTCGATGTCACCATCGCCCAGCCCTCCCCTGCCCCGTTATTGGAGCCGGTGGCGCTGGATACCCACGACCGGCTGTACAAGCCGGACTTCGAAGAGTTCCAGCTGCAGGTTCTCGATCCCACCGAACCTGGCCTGGCTGCCGACCTGCAGTTGCACGGTGCCGCCGTCCTGCTGTGCACTGCCGGCGAATTCCTGGTGGCCACCCGCGAAGGCGAGCACCACATCAGCCGCGGCCAGTCGCTGTTCGTCACCGCGGCCGAGCTGCCGGCCACCGCCACGCTGCAGGGCATCGTGCCGGGCCAGCTCTTCGCCGCCAGCGCCCAGATCGACTAGCCGCGCTGCCGCAAGTCCCCAAACGAAAACTGCGAGCCATGGACTTGTTTCAAGTCCATGGCTCGCAGTTTTGCAAGCAGCTAGCGGCTAGCGGGTGTAGGCTTCCCACTTGTCCTGGTGGTGCTCACCATCGACGAAGCGGATGGTGCCGGACTTGGCACGCATCACGATCGACTGGGTGTGGATGCGGCTGTTCTTGTAGCGCACCCCGCGCAGCAGATCGCCATCGGTAATGCCGGTCGCCGCGAAGTAGCAGTTGTCCGAGGTCACCAGGTCGTTGGTGGTCAGCACGCGGCCCAGCTCGTGGCCTGCGTCGATGGCCTTCTGCTTCTCATCGTCGTCGGTTGGCCACAGGCGGCCCTGGATCACGCCGCCCAATGCCTTGATGGCGCAGGCAGTCACGATGCCCTCGGGGGTGCCGCCGATACCCATCAGAGCGTCAACGCCGGTGCCTTCGCGGGTTGCGGCAATGGCGCCGGCAACGTCGCCGTCCATGATCAGCTTGGTGCGCGCACCAGCCGCGCGGATCTCTTCGATCAACCCGGCGTGGCGCGGGCGGTCAAGGATGGTCACGGTCACCTGGCTGATCTTCTTGCCCTTGGCCTTGGCGATCAGGTGCAGGTTCTGCTTCACCGGCAGGCGGAGGTCGACAAGCTCGGCTGCCTCTGGCCCGGTGACCAGCTTCTCCATGTAGAACACTGCCGAAGGGTCGAACATCGAACCGCGGTCGGCAACAGCCAGCACGGACAGGGCGTTGTTCAGGCCCAGGGCGGTGAGCCGGGTTCCGTCAATCGGGTCAACTGCGACGTCGCACTCGGCGCCGGTTCCATTACCAACCTGCTCGCCGTTGAACAGCATCGGAGCTTCGTCTTTTTCGCCTTCGCCAATCACGACAACGCCATTGAAGTTCACGGTGGACAGCAGGCCGCGCATGGCGTCGACTGCGGCACCGTCTGCGGCGTTCTTGTCACCGAAACCAACCCATGGCGAGGAAGCGATGGCTGCCGCTTCGGTTGCGCGCACCAGCTCCAGTGCCAGGTTGCGGTCCGGCTCCGCGTCGGAAACCGACAGTCGCGGAGAAAGGTGGGCAAAATTGTTCTTTTCGGTCACGAAAGATCCCATCACTGAGTCGTAGTCATTGCGCCTATGCAAACAAGGCCATTCTATCCCCTAGGGTTTTCCCTTTACAGTTCGTGTCGGGCGCGCCTGATCATCGGTGGACGTGCGATTGGGCACTCCAGTTCGAATTACACAGAATCTTCGGGGAGAATGGAAGGCGTGGAACCTGAGAACAACACCGAGAACAACGCCCAGGCAGCCGCCAATGCGGCAAGCGGTACGCAGATGCCTGCCACGGCTCGTCGAAGCCTCGACGATCCCAACGCCACCTTCGAGGACCTGCCGTTCAAGCCGCAGCTGACCGAGAAGCAGGCCAAGCGCGCGAACCAGACCTTCAAGGGCATGGTGCTGTCCATCGGTTTCACTATTGCCATCCTCATTCCGGTGCTCATGCTCAACCCTGCGCCCAAGGACGACGCGTTTGAAAGCGACGTCAACCTGCAGGCCACCGCAGAACAGACGGAGAAGATTTCAGGCTTTGAGATCTTCGCCCCGGAATTGGGCGAGAAGGAATATGCGAACTTCGCCCGCTGGCAGGCTAATACCGCACAGGGCGTCCCCTATTGGGAATGCGGACTGGTTTTCGAGAACAAGGACTTCGTGTGGGTTCGCCAAGCCGCTGAAGCCAACCCGACCTGGATTGCCCTGATCACCGATGCGGCGGTGCCAACCGAGACTCGCACCATCGGCGGAGCCCAGTGGGAAGTGCGCACCAAGGACCAGGGCACCTACCTGATCTCCGAGTTCAAGGACTCCACCGTAGTGCTGTCCAGCGACACCTCTGACGAGCAGCTGAACGTTGTTGCTGAACAGGTTGCCAGCGAACTGGGTTAAGTCACGTTAACGGGGATAGCCAGTCACATATTCGATATTCGAATACATTCCCGTAGAATCTGAGTCATGCACCCAGAATCAATAAAACCATCCATGACTCCTCAAGAGGCGTGGGAAAAGCTCAGCGCAGGAAATTTCCGTTTCGTCAATGACGATACCCAGCACCCTAACCAGGACAGTGCACGACGCGAGAAGCTGATTTCCGGCCAGGAACCCTTCGCTGTCATCTTCGGCTGCTCGGATTCCCGGCTTGCCGCTGAGATCATTTTCGACGTGGGATTGGGTGACATGTTCGTGGTGCGTACCGCGGGCCACGTCCTGGACCCGGCTAGCCTCGGTTCGCTGGAATTCGCCGTCGACATCCTCAACGTCCCATTGATCGTAATCCTCGGGCACAACTCATGCGGTGCGGTCACCAGCGCCATCAAGGTCAAGGAATCGGGCAACATGCCCAAGGGCTTCGTGCGCGACCTCGTTGAGCACATCACCCCATCGGTCCAGGCCGCCGAGCGCAAGGGCATCACCGACGTGAACGGCACCGTCGTCGAGCACGTCAAGCAGACCACCGACCGCCTCGTCGATTTGTCCAGCATCATTGCGCTGGCTATCGAAGAAGGCCGGACTGCAGTCGCGGGCGTGTCCTACCACCTGCACGATGGCCGTGCCCAGCTGGTCTCCAGCCTGGGCCTCGACTAAGAACTCGCAGTTCTCGGGAAAAGCCTTGTAAAACGGCTTTTATTCCCATTTCGGCGAAGCGTCACTGTTGGTTGTGATGTTTACGTCAGAGCCCTGTCCTTTGATTGCGGTTCGGGCGTACTCTGGGCTCATGACTAACAGTGACGATTTCCGCATCGAACATGACACCATGGGCGAAGTCCGGGTTCCGGCTCAGGCCCTGTACCGCGCGCAAACCCAGCGCGCCGTCGAAAATTTCCCGATCTCGGGCAAGACCCTGGAATCCTCGCATATCAAGGCCCTGGCCCAGGTCAAGAAGGCCGCCGCCCAAGCCAATCTGGCGCTGGGGGTGCTGGATGAAGAACGCGCCACCGCCATCGTGGCCGCGGCCGATCAGGTCGCTACCGGCCAATACGATGAGCATTTCCCGATCGACGTGTTCCAGACCGGATCCGGAACCAGCTCGAACATGAACACCAATGAGGTGCTCGCCGAACTGGCAACCCGCGCCCTGGAATCCAAGGGCAGCGGCACAGAGGTCCACCCGAACGACCACGTGAACGCGTCGCAGTCCTCCAACGATGTCTTCCCCACCTCTGTGCACGTTGCCGCTACCGGAGCGCTGATCAAGGATCTGGTCCCGGCGTTGGGCACCCTGGCTTCCGCACTGGAAGCGAAGTCTGCCGAGTTCAAGGATGTGGTCAAATCCGGCCGCACCCACCTGATGGATGCCACCCCGGTCACCCTTGGCCAGGAATTCGGCGGCTATGCAGCACAGGTCCGCTACGGCATTGAACGCATCGAAGCCGCGCTGCCGCGAGTTGCCGAAGTTCCCTTGGGCGGCACCGCAGTAGGCACCGGTATCAACACCCCGGATGGCTTCCCCCAGCGGGTCATCGAATTCCTCCGCGAAGACACCGGGCTGCCCATCACCGAGGCGCGCAACCACTTCGAAGCCCAAGCCAACCGCGATGGCCTGGTCGAGGCATCGGCTGCTTTGCGCACCATCGCGATCTCGTTAATCAAGATCGCCAACGACCTGCGCTGGATGGGCTCCGGCCCGAATACCGGATTGGGCGAAATCGCGATCCCAGACCTGCAGCCCGGTTCCTCCATCATGCCCGGCAAGGTCAACCCGGTCATCTCGGAGGCAACCATCCAGGTGGCAGCCCAGGTCATCGGCAACGACACGGCCATCGCCTGGGCCGGGACCAACGGAGCCTTCGAGCTGAACGTGGGCATCCCGGTCATGGCCTCGAACCTGCTTGAATCCATTCGCCTGCTGTCCAACACCTCGACGGTGATGGCTGAGAAGATGATCGACGGCATCAAGGCCAATGTGGAACGCGCGCGCTTCCTGGCCGAGGCTTCCCCATCGATTGTCACCCCGCTGAACAAGCTCATCGGCTACGAGAATGCCGCCAAGATCGCCAAGAAGGCTGTGGCCGAGGGTCTGACCGTCCGCGAAGCAACCATCGCGCTGGGCTTCGTCGAGCGCGGCGAAGTCACCGAGGAGCAGCTCGATGCGCTGCTGGATGTTTCCACCATGGTGGGCAAGCACTAGCACCGAGCTATTCCAAGCTCAGCTACCGCGGACAGTTGCCGGCAACTGGCCGCGGTAGCTTGCTTAATCAGTTGGTTCGCAGCTAAATGAGCGGCCATGTCTCGTGCAACTACCGCGGGGTGCCTCCAGCGAACTAGCCCAGTTCAATCCAATAGCGTCGCAGGTCCTCCGGGGAGCCGAAGCGAGGACCGATTTCGGAAACCGGAGCGATGCTTTCGAGGACTCCTCCGCAAGCTTCAATAGTTCTCGCCGAAGCAATATTGGAGTCGTTGCACGTGAGCATGACTCGTGGCAGGCCCAGGTTGCGCGCTTGTTCCAAGGATCCGGCGAGCGCGATTCTGGCCAGGCGGTTTCCGCGGGCGCTCGGGCGTATTCCATAGCCGATGTGCCCGCCAACTTCGCGGAGGAAATCATTGCCCAGCTCGTGACGCAAGCTGGCCGCACCCAAGTATTCATCGCCATGCACTAGCCACCGTGTGCTTTGCGCAACGAAACCTTCTGGTGGCGTGAAGTCCGGCTTTTCCAGATCCTTGATCAGCTGGACCCATTGAGCGAAGTCGTCCGCGTTGTGCAGATCCCAGCCGTATGTGGCGGCGAAGAAGACCGAGGCGCCGTCTTGATCCGCTCCCGCCCATTCAGCAGTGCTCCGCATGAAGGAAGCGTGGAGTACGGCAGAGGGTTCAATCAGTTCAATTCCGGTCATGGAGCAAGCCTACGCTCATGCCATTGGCACGTGATTGCAGGAATCATCAGCTGGCGAAGTATCCGCCGGGCCGCGGGTCCAGTGCCCACTGCACAGCCCGCTCATGCAGCGGCGGGAGCTCTGGCCGCTCAGCGAGCTCGAAATATCCCACTTCCAGGTTCTCGTCATCGTTGACCCTCGCATCGCCGGAGAGGTGGCGGGCTTTGAAAACCACATCGAGGTACTGGGCGTGATCCCCATTGGGATAGACCGTTGGCGCGGTCACTCCGACACCCAACAGGTCCGTGATCTCGCATTCAACGCCGGTCTCTTCCAGGACTTCGCGATGCGCAGTGTGCGATGGTTCTTCGCCAGGGTCGACAATCCCCGCCGGCAGGGTCCATTGCCCATTGTCGGCACGGCGCACCAGCAGCACTCGGCTGTCCCGGAAGACAACAACTTTCACCCCGGAGAGCCACAGCGGTTCATGTCCGATACGTTGCCGAAGATGGGTGATGAATTCAGGAGTTGCCATGATTTCATCGTGCCACAAGCAGCACTGCCAATGCTCCAACCAGCATGAAGGGGCCGAAAGGTACAGCTGATTTCAAGGTCAATTTCCGCACCACCATTCCCCCGATCACCCAGCAGGTCGCCAGCACGAAGGTGAGCACGGTTGCGAAGAACAAGCCGGGCACAGAATAATAGCCCAGGTTCAGTCCCAGCACTCCGGCCAGCTTCACATCTCCCATGCCCATGGCGCCGGCGAAGATCAGCGTAATGAGCAGATATCCTCCGCCCAGCAGCAGCAACCCCAGCAGGCCCATGAGCACGCCGTGAGCATCAGAACGGAGGATGCCCAGCAGCACGACCACCACGGTGCTGGCCGCCAGCCAGTACGCGATAAGCCGATTGGGCAGGCGATGCGTTGCGATGTCTTGCCTGGCCAGGAGGAACCCGAAGCCGGCAAAGCAGGCCAGCTGGACAACGACTGCTGCCGCGACCCCCGGGCCTTCCTGGGCTACGTTCCAAATTTCTGACATATGTAGAGCATAGGCATGTCCACGCCTGTGCGGCAGAGGGTGTTCCCCTTGTGAATAATTCTTCCGCTTCTACAATTAGGGTATGGACGTTCCTGCAGTTCCACTTCTTTTCCCCGGGCAGTCTGCCCCTGAATCCGCTGCTCGGCGCCGTTTCCGCGCCCTGGCCCGTTCAGCCCCTTGGCTGAGCACCTCGCTGCAGTTCCAGGTCCAGGTCCCGGGCGAATACGCCAAGCCGGAAGATGGCTTGGAAGGAACGCTGACCGCCATCATCCGCCAGCGCGAAGCCATTGCCGTGCGTTCGGCAGATGGGCAGCTGGTGTACCAGCAGGAGAAGTTCACCGCGGACCGCAGCCGCGGCTATGTCGCTGCCACGAATTCCTCCTGGAAGCTGCCTGCCTCGCTGACCTCCCCGGTGTACACCTCGGACCAGTTGATATTGCGCCGTCCAGATATTTCCGGCTTCAACGGGCTGCTGCCACTGGAGCATTGGGAATCGATGCTCGATCCCGTGGAGCTTGCCGGAACCGAGCCCGCCTCGCATGATCTGGCATTCGACCACCCCACCTACATCCACGAGCTGGCCGAGATCACCCACGACGGCCGGCCAGCGCTGGCCGCCGTCCTCACCGCGGGGCATACCTACCAGCCCACGCTGGCCAGCGCTCCCCTGGTTCCCGAAGGCGCTCGGACCCTCCTGGTCCTGGATCTGGCAACCGGCGTCTGCCTGAACCGCCGGGTGCTGGCCGCCCCTTCCGGAATGCCGCCGGCCCCGGAACTCTCGCTCCAGGTTCTCGCGCACAACGAGTACTACATCGATTCGCTGTTCACGGCCCCAGCTCCCACGCTGACCGATGTCCGGGCACCGATTCCGTGGGAGCTGCGCAGCGAACGCCGGTCCTAGGCCAGCGTCGGAGTATCCAGCAGGTTGGTGACCAGCGCGGCGATGGCAGAGCGTTCCGATCGGGTCAGGGTCACATGCCCGAACAGCGAGTGCCCCTTGAGCTGTTCCACCACCGCGGCGACGCCGTCATAGCGTCCCACATGCAGGTTGTCGCGCTGCGCCACGTCATGGGTGAGCACCACCTTGGAATTCTGCCCGATGCGCGAGAGCACCGTGAGCAGCACATTTCGTTCCAGGGACTGGGCTTCGTCGACGATGACGTAGGAATCATGCAGCGAACGCCCGCGGATGTGGGTCAGCGGCAGCACTTCCAGCATCCCGCGTTCCACCACTTCATCGATGGCGTTCTTCGACACGATCGACCCGAGGGTATCGAAGACCGCCTGGGCCCACGGTCCCATTTTCTCCCCTTCGGATCCGGGCAGGTAGCCCAATTCCTGGCCGCCGACAGCGTACAGGGGACGGAACACGGTGATCTTCCGGTGCTCCCTGCGTTCAAGCACCGCTTCCATCCCTGCGCATAGTGCCAATGCGGACTTGCCGGTGCCGGCGTTGCCGCCCAGCGAGACGATGCCCACGGAAGGGTCCATCAGCAGGTCCAGGGCGATGCGCTGCTCGGCGCTGCGGCCGTGCAGTCCGAAGGCCTGCTGGTCTCCGCGCACCAGCTTCACGGTGTTCGCATCCACCTTGCGGCCCAGGGCGCTTCCGCGCGGCGAGGTGATCACGAAGCCGGTGTTGATCGGTTCATCGGCTGCCGCAGGGTGGTTCAGCAGCTGCTCGTGCTCGTAGAGCTTGGCCATGGTCTCTTCGTCCAGTTCCAGCTGCTGGGTGCCGGTCCAACCGGTTGAGGCGATCAGCTCATTGCGGTACACCTCGGCAAGGATCCCCATGGCCGAGGCCTTGATGCGCATCGGCAGATCCTTGGTCACCAGGGCAACGTCGAGGCCTTCATCCAGCAGGTGCTTGGCGACAGCCAGGATGCGTGAATCGTTATCGCCTGAGCGCATGCCCACCGGGAGGACCTCTGGGGCAATATTATTCAATTCGATGCGCAGCGTTCCACCGGTCTTGGACACCGGTACCGCCTGGGCCAGCCCGCCATGGCTGGCGATCAAGTCATCAAGCAGCCGCAAGGCCTGGCGTGCGAAGAAACCCAGATCCGGGTCCTTGCGCTTGTGTTCCAGCTCGGTGACTACGGTCAGCGGAATCACGACATGGTGCTCATCGAAGTGGAACATGGCTTTCGGATCGGAAAGCAAGACCGACGTATCAATGACGTAGGTTCGTACACCCTGTTCGGCTGTTCGTGTCATGGCAGCGCACCCATTCTCGAATCCGGCGTGGGGACTCTCCCCACGCGTCAGTGGGGAATCCCGGCACCGGATGCCCAAGGCGATTCCGGATAGCAATCCGGCTGGCGCTGCATTTGGTCATCTAGTGTGGAACCCTTCGCTCAGCTGGGACTTGATGCCCCGGCCTTATGATCACCTTAGACCCCGAAACGCCACCAAGAGACGACGCACACACTACGTTCAGGTAACGATTAGTTGAACAGCCGAGCCTGGCGCAACGCGCTCGGCTCAGGTTCCGAAGCGGCGCTGGCGGTCAGCGAAGTCGCGCAGGGCGCGCAGGAAGTCGACGCGGCGGAAATCCGGCCACAGCGCCTCGCAGAAGTAGAACTCCGAGTAGGCGCTTTGCCAGGTCAGGAAGCCGGACAGGCGCTGCTCGCCGCTGGTGCGGATCACCAGGTCCGGATCCGGCTGGCCCTTGGTGTAGAGGGCCGATTCGATGTCTTCGGTAGACAGGCCCTCGGCCAGCTCCTCGATCGTGCGCCCATCCTCGGCGGCCTTGCACAGCAACGCCTTGAACGCATCGAGGATCTCGCGGCGCCCGCCGTAGCCGATGGCTACGTTCACATGGACGCCGGTGCGGTTGGCAGTCACGGTTTCCAGGGCGGCGAGCTTCTGCGCCAAGTCCTCGGGCAGCAGGTCCTTCGCTCCCACCTGCTGGACCTTGACCCGGTTGGTCTCGCCCAGCCGGTCCAGGGTCGAGCCGATGACCTCCAGCAGGTCGCGCAGCTCGCCGGCTTCCCGGTTGAGATTGTCGGTGGAGAGCATGTACAAGGTGACCATCTTGATATCCAGGTCCTCGCACCAGTCGAGGAATTCCAGGATCTTGTCGGCACCGGCCTGGTGGCCCGCCATCGTCGGGGTGCCGGCCAGCTTGGCCCACCGGCGGTTGCCGTCGACCATCACGCCAATATGGTGCGGAAGCTTGTCGGCAGGAAGGGACTTCGCCAAGCGCCGTTCGTAGTAACGGTACGCAAGGTTCGGTAGCTGCACCTTGTCCCTTCCTTTCGGTAGATTCCAAAACTCTAGGTTCTAAATCTACCGCTAATTATCACGAAGCGCGGGCATCTGCCCGCCGCACCGCGTCCACGGCGGGCTCTTCGCCCTGGGCTCAGGCGTCCTTTCCCGAAGCGAACAGCGAGAAGAATCCGTCCATCCCGGCCACTGGCATCTGGCACAATTCCTCGCGGCACGGCTGGATCTTGAGGCCGTTCTCCGCGCCGGGCAGCGACGGATCGTGACGCACAATCATCCCCAGGCTCAACGCCACGGAACGCACGCGCTTGGCTTCTGCCGAATCCCACTGCGACAGCGCAAGATACTGGACGGGGCTGGAAACGATGCATTGCACTTCCAAGGCGGTCGCCACCTGTGTCGGCGCATCGCTGGCCAACGCCAGCGCATGGGCCGAAACCACGCGGGCGCTGTCCAAGGCCGCCGCATCAGCTTCGCTGTACTCCCCTGCAGCCATGGACTGCAGCGCCTGCATTGCCAACGCCTTGGCGTAGAGCGCCCCCGAAGCCGGCAGCGCGTCATCAAGCACCGTGACCGCAGCGATGTTGCCGCGCTGGGCGGCGATCCGCGCATCTGCGCCCACCGCGTCGCGCGGCACCCCGGTTTCCGGATCCACGAAGTCGGCTGCACGTCCCAGCAACTGGCTGGCCCTCGCTGCCCACTGCTTCTGGCCGCTGGCCTGGCCCAACGCCAAGAAGCCCAGGGCCAAGGCGGCATAGTCCTGCAACGTCCCCTCGTTGCCGTGCTCGGCACGGTTGGAGAAGCTCACCCGAGCCAGCCGTCCGGCACGCTCATCCCACTGCATCTGCCACACAGAATTGGCCGCCTTCTCGGCGAGCTCCAGGGCCCTCGGCTGGTCCAGCAGCAGCGCGGCTTCAGCCAGGGCTTCGATGGCCAGGCCGTTCCAGCCGGCGATCACCTTTTCGTCGCGGACCGGCATGATCCGCGAGCGGCGCAGCGCCCGCATTGCCTCGCGCAGTTCCTGCAGGACGCCAAGTTCGCTCGGCTCGGGCGCCCGCAGCAGCGAGAAGCAGAAGTTCTGCGGGTCCTCGGCCACCGGCGCGAAGCGCAGCAGCCCCTTGGGCAGGCGATGAATCAGCGGGTCGGAAACCAGCGCCATCTCCTCGCGGTTGAAGGTGTAGTACGCACCTTCGATCTGCTTGCCATCACGGGATGAATCGGCATCCAGCGACGCGGCGAAGGCCGGAGCTGCGGACGACGAGGTGAGCAGTTCCTCGTTGAGGAAATCGATGATGCCTTCGGCGCTGCGCCGGGCCAGTCCGGCCAGCGTCTGCGCGCGCTGGGCCGCTTCCCCTTCGGAGGTGCTGGCGAATTCGGCGGCCAGCACGCTGGTGCGTGCCGCCAGCGACAGCAGCCCGGCATTGTCGTAGAGCATCTTCTCGAAGTGCGGGACCGACCAGTTCTCGTCGACGCAGTAGCGGGCGAAACCGCCCTCAACGTGATCCTGCAAGCCGCCGAGGAACATCGCTTCGAGGTGGGTGGCCGCGGCGGTGAAGGCCTCTTCGGCCCGATCAGGGGTGGTGATTACTGCACGCCACAGTGTTTTCAGGGCCCAGGTCGGAGGGAATTTGGGTGCAGGGGTGAAACCGCCTTCCGGCTTCGTGCCGGCAATCCACCGGTCCAGCGCTGCCCCGAAGGCCTTGTCCGCTGGTTCCTGGGATTGCAGGGACAACAGCGAGCTTTGCCGGCTTCCGAGTTCGGCCAGATGCCCGGCGAGCATCTGGGCCTGCTCCTCCAGCGATTCGCGCTTGGTTTCCCAGGCTTCATGGACCGCATCGAGCACTTGGCGGAAGCTCGGGGTCTTGCCGCGGGGCTCCTTCGGATAGTACGTGCCGGCATGCACGGTTCTCCCGTCGGGCAGCGCGAAAATGGTCATCGGCCAGCCTCCGGCACCGGTGAGCGCCTGGGTGGCCAGCATGTAGGTGTCGTCGACGAGCGGATGCTCTTCGCGGTCGACCTTGATGGCGACGAAGTTCTCGTTCAGCAGCGCCGCGATCTCGGGATCGTCGAAGGACTCGTGGCTCATCACGTGGCACCAGTGGCAGGCCGCGTAGCCGATGGAAAGCATCACCGGTACGTCGCGCAACCGGGCCTGTTCGAAGGCTTCGTCCCCATAGGGGAACCAGTCGACTAGTTGATGCGAATGCTGTCTGAGGTATTGGCTGGATGAGCCAGCGAGTCGTTGTGCCACGCAATCATGCTATCGCGCAGCTCACAAAGCTCCTACTGCTGCTCGTCGGTCTTCGGGTCGTGCGGCTCATCGGGTTCCTGGAGCTTGCGCTCTTCGCCCTTGGACACCATCTCCTGCTGCTTTGCCTCTGCTTCCGAGGTGTAGCGCACGCGGCGGACACGGCGGATCATGTCGCGGATCAGGAAGATCACGGCAACGACCATGGCTGCGGTGAAAATGAATCCGAGGAATCCTGGACCGTAATCGCTGGCAGTCTCCGTGCCGAAACCCATGGTCGAGGAAGTCAGAGCCAAGGATTCAAAGATCGTATTCACGATGTAAAGACAACTCATTTCTAGTACTGGAAAAGCGCTTAGTACTATCTTAGTCCGGCAAACAGGTCGGTCTCGGGCAACTCGGTGGCTACCTTGGAGGAGATCAGCGTGTAGTCCTCCCACGGCCAATGCTCCGCGTAGACGTGTTCCGGCACGGCGAAGAAGAAACCTTCCGGATCAATCTGGGTTCTATGCGCCAGCAACGCCTGGTCGCGCTGCGAGAAGAAGTCCGCGCAGTGGATCTGGGTGGTCGTGGTGTGTGGGGAAACCCACTTGAACATCTGGTTGCCTTCGTCCGCTTCCCACTGCTCAACGCGCTCGGTGTACGGGGATTCGTACCCGGCTTCCAGCATCGCGTAGTGCAAGGTGCGGAAGCGATCCGAGGCGAAGGCACGGTCGTAGTACAGCTTGCTGACCGACCACGGGGCGCCCAGCTCCGGGTACATTTCAGGATTGGCCGCATGCTCGAAGGCAAAGGTGGAAACCTTGTGGCAGTGGATATGGTCCGGGTGGGGGTAGCCGCCATTTTCGTCATAGGTCGTGATGACATGTGGACGGAATTCCCGGATCAGCTTGATGATCCCGGCAGCGGCGATTTCAACTGGCTGCAAGGCGAAGGCACCAAAAGGCAGCTCGGGCAGCGGATCGCCTTCCGGCAGGCCGGAGTCGACGTAGCCCAGCCAGCGGTGCTTGACGCCCAGGACCGCAGCGGCCTCGGCCATTTCGGTGCGACGAACGCCCGCGAGGTCGCGGTGCGCATGGGCGAGTTCGCCAGCGGCGGCGTTGAGGATATCTCCGCGCTCTCCGCCGGTGCAGGAAACGACCATGACCTCGGCGCCGGCATCGACATAGGCGGCCATCGTTGCGGCGCCCTTCGAAGATTCGTCATCCGGGTGCGCGTGAATAGCCATGAGCCGCAGACCCTGCGAAGGAGCAATTTTCTTCACGTCGTGAATCTCCACTTATCTTCTTTCCTTATGCCACGTTTTTGGACAGCCCGAAGCCTCAAATCTGCCCGTCATCCATAACAACTCATAGCCGACCACCGGTTATTCCCCCATGCCGAAAGACGGTAAACTTGAGCAGGGAACCTCTATACGGCATTCCCTATTCGAATTCCGCCAGGCAAGAGAGTGGTGCAAGGCAAGTAATGTCTGATCCAAGCTTAACGGCTCGCTACAACAACCCCAAGAAACGCAGTCTTCCTAAGAAAACGCGTAATTGGCTGATTGCTGCCGCGCTCTCCGTCGGCGTTGCCGGGGCCGCTTATTTCGGCTTCAGCAATTACACTGCCATCCAGGCGCAGGACATCGAGTTCGAGGTCGTTTCCGCAACCCAGGCCAAGGCCATTGTCGCGGTTGAATACAACGCCAAGCACCGCGTGCAGTGCGACATTCGAGCGATGAATGAATCCAAGGCGATTGTCGGTTACGAAACCGTCTTGCTTGATCCAGGAGAAGCTACCGGGCACATCACCCAGCGCCTGGATGTCGACCTGCACACCGATAACCTTGCGACCACGGTTGGCGTGGAGTCCTGCTACGAGGTTCCGCAAGAATACAAGGGTTAACATTTCAGCTTGTTCATCCCCTAATAGCTGAATCTATTGGGCTTAAAGCGTTTTGGCGACTACTATCGTTGAAAAGATACGTTTCGCCCCGCATCGGCGCATGGTTCTAGCAAAGCAAAAGGACATGAGCCTAGCGGGGTCTTTGCTTGCATCTCCAATAACGTGCGAGCCCGCAGATCCGTACCGAATCCGACTTCGTCGACGCCACCGTTCCGGTGGCGTTCGGCTTTAGGACCTATTGCAGGTTCCCAAGGCAGAGCGAAGTCCCTACTGACCAAAGGAAGTACAACGTGAGCACCAACAGCAACGAACCTGTCGTTTGGCTGACTCAGGAAGCCTACGATCGGCTCCAGGACGAACTGACTTTCCTCTCAGGCCCGGGACGTGCCGAGATCGTTGCCCGTATCGAGCAGGCACGTTCGGAAGGTGACCTGAAGGAGAACGGCGGTTACCACGCCGCTCGTGAAGAGCAGGGCAAGGCCGAAGCCCGCATCCTGTACCTGAAGGATCTGCTGCGTCGCGCCGACGTAGGCGAAGCTCCTGCCGATGACGGAGTTGTCGAGCCTGGCATGCTGGTAGTCGCCAATATCGCAGGCGACGAAACCACCTTCCTGTTCGGCTCCCGCGAAGTTGCCGGCGACACCGACCTCGAGGTCTACTCCGAGCAGTCCCCTATCGGCGTTGCCGTGCACGGCGCCAAGGTGGGCGACAAGCTGTCGTACCTGGCACCAAACGGCCGCGACATCAAGGTTGAGATCATCTCCGCGAAGCCTTACCAGGCCTCGTAACAGGATCCACAGAACAGCGCGATGGCCGCCACCCCGCAGGGGGTGGCGGCCATCGCGCTTTGCTGCTCGTGGCTAGGCGACCGAACCGCCTGCCGTGTTGGTGATCTGCGGGTCGAAGCCCTCGGCGCGCAGGTTGTTCAGCACCGTCTTGGAATGCTCATGGCCCTTGGTCTCCAAATCGATGGTGATCGCGACATCGCCCATGGACAGCGAACCGCCGATGCGGGTGTGGTCCAGGCGGGTGACGTTGGCATCTGATTCGGCGATGATGTTGGAGATCTGCGCCAGCGAACCGGGACGGTCCGGAAGCATCATCCGAATGGTCAGGAAGCGGCCGGCCGCAGACAGGCCACGCTGGATCACCTTGAGCATCAGCAGCGGGTCGATATTGCCTCCGGAAAGGATTACAGCGGTGGTTGCCGGGTTGATCCCGTGTGCCTCCAGCTTGTTCTCCAGCAGGGCCGCGACGCCCACCGCGCCAGCGGGTTCCACCACGAGCTTGTTGCGTTCCAGGAGCACCACCAAAGCGCGCGCGAGCGTATCTTCCGATACCGTCACCACGTCGTCGACCAATTCCTTGATGATCGTGAACGGCAGCTGCCCCGGCTTGCCGACGGCGATGCCATCGGCAATGGTGTGCACGGTATCCAGCGGGACCAATGCGTCAGCGGCCAGTGATGGCGGGTAGGCCGCGGCGTTTTCCGCCTGGACGCCCACCACCTTGATCTCGCGGCCCAGTTCGCGGGCCTTCTCCTTCAGCGCAATGGCAACGCCGGCCAGCAGCCCGCCGCCGCCCACGCCCATCAGCACGGTGTCGATCTCAGGCAGTTGCTCAAGCAGCTCCAGGCCGATGGTGCCCTGTCCAGCGATGATGTCCGGGTGGTCGAAGGGATGCACGAAGACTGCGCCGGATTCGTCGGCGAAACGCTGCGCCTCGGCCAGCGCTTCATCGACATTGTTGCCGAACAGAACGACTTCCGCGCCATGGTCACGCGTTGCGGTCAGCTTCGGCAGCGCGACGCCTAGCGGCATGTAGATCCGCGCCTTGATGCCGAGGTGGCTGGCGGCCTGGGCGACGCCCTGCGCGTGGTTGCCTGCCGATGCGGCGACGACTCCGCGCGCCTTCTCCTCGTCGCTGAGCTTGGACATGCGCACATAGGCGCCGCGGACCTTGAAGGATCCGGCGCGCTGCATGTTCTCGCATTTGAGGAAGACTTCGGCGCCAACGTGCTGGGAGAGCACGCGGGAGTGCTCTACCGGGGTGCGGGCAATGACCGGCTTGAGTACTTCGGCCGCGGCTTCGATCTCAGCCAGCGTTACGGGCAACGTAGTTTCAGTGCTCATGGTTTATTCCTCATCTGCGGTGGGCTCAGGGTGCCGGGGCTCCGGCGAAGCTTGTGGGGCGGGGGCGGCGCCTGCAGCCGTTGCGGCTGGGCTTGCCTTCCCCGGGTCGCTGGTTTTGGGACTGTCCGCCGCGATCTGGCTACCGTAGAGCTCAATCACGAATTCATCGGTTTCCCAGGCTCTGCCCGACAGGTATTTCGCGACCGCGTTGATCACTGCCAGCAGCGGTACCGCGAAGAGCGCGCCGGGAATGCCTGCGAGCATCGTGCCCCCGGCGACGGCCAGGACGACTGCCAGCGGGTGCAGGCTGACTGCCTTGCCCATGATCAGCGGCTGCAGGATATTGGATTCGGCTTGCTGGACCAGCAGCACGACGGCCAGCATGATCAGCGCGTTGATCCAGCCATTGGCAACCAGGGCAAGCAAAACTGCCAGGGCGCCGGTAAACAGCGCACCGACGATCGGGATGAAGGAGCCGACGAAGACCAGCACGCCCAGCGGCATCGCCAGCGGCACGCCGAGGAAGAAGGCGCCGAACCCGATGCCGATAGCGTCGATCAGCGCCACCACCATCTGGACGCGCACGTAGCGGACCAGCGAGCCCCAGCCGCGGGTCAGGGCCCCGTCCATCGCCGGGCGGGCGCGGCGCGGCAAGAGGTTCACCAGGAACAAGCCGATCTTGCGTCCGTCGAGCAGCAGGAAAATCAGCGCGAAGACTGCCAGCAAAGTGCCGGTCAGGATCTGCCCGATCGCCGAAGTCCAGCTGATGGCCTCGCTCAGGATGTTGGTGGCATTGCCGCGAAGCTGGACCAGGGCGTCGTCCAGCACGTTTTGCAGGTCGTCATTGGTCAGCTTGAGCGGGCCGTTGAACAGCCAATCCTGGACCTGCTCGATGCCCGACAGGGCTTGGGTCCACAGGGCGGTGAATCCGGCTGAGAGCTTTTGCCCTGCAACCGAGAGTCCAGCTGTAACTAGCGCCAGGAACCCGATGAGCGTAATGCCGACGGCCAACCCGCGGGGCACCGCCAGCTTGCGGTTCATCGTGTTCACGACCGGTGAGAGCAGCCCGGCCAGCAGCGCCGCGACGAGAACCGGGATGACAAGCAGGGAGACTTTTGACAGCGCCCACACCAGTACGCCCACGGCTGCGACGATGATCAAAAAACGCCAGGCCCACGCGGCTGCCATGCGCACTGCGTAGGGCATGTCCTCGGCGCTTTTGAAATCCGTCAGATCTGGGCTCGGTGCGGCAGGGATTTCCGCCGGCTTGCTCGGAAGCGAGACACGAATACGGCGTAGACGTTCCAACCGGCTGCTTTTCATGGAACTACGCTATCGCGTTTGCCAGACAGCGTCTTGATCCATGTCTCAATTGTGACAAATTCCAAAGACCAGTGCCCGATATGGGCACTGGTCCTAGAAATCTAATTCAATATGTGTATTTCACTCCGCCGCAGGTAACCAGATTGCGCAGGCCGCCAAATCCTGGACATGGGGCGTGGAAGCCACGGTTCATCAGGCGTTTCGCGCACCCTTGCTCCGGCGGCGCATGACAGCTTCAAGGACCTTTTCCTCGGCGTCTTCGCCGGGCTTGATACCGGCTGGCACCTTGAAGAAGTAGATTGCGCCCAAGGCCCACCAGATGGCGAAGATGGCCCATGGTTCCCAGCTCAATGATGCAGGCATGCCCGGCATGTACAGGCTGAAGAGCGCAGCGGTAAGCAGGACCGAAATCCAGCCGATGACCGCTCCAGCATTTCCGGTGCCGCCGACGCGCAACGGCCGGTCCATCTTCGGTTCGCGCTTGCGCAGCACCAGGAAGGTGACCGAGACCAGGAAGTAGGCAACGATGATGCTTGGCGCTCCCGAATCAACGAGCCATCCCAGCATTTCGGCACCGAAGAATGGGGCCAGCATGGAGATTCCGCCGATGAAGACCAGGGCGTTGGCCGGGGTGCGGTACTTGGGATGCAGTTTGCCGAACCAGGATGGGAGCATGCCGCTGCGGGCCAGCGAGTAGACCAGCCGGGAGGCTCCGAGCAGCAGCGAGTTCCACGAGGTCAGGATGCCGGCGATGCCGCCGGCGATCAGCACCTTGGCCATCAGATCCGAACCGAACAAGGCTCCGAACGCATCCGCCGTTGCAATGTCGGCTCCGGCCAGTTGCGCTGCCGGCATCGCCGAGGACGTGGTCAGGACGACCATCACGTACCAGACGGTGGCCAGGATGACGGAGAGGACCACGAGCTTGCCAATTTGCTTGGCCGGAATCTTCACTTCCTCGGCAGACTGCGAAATCACGTCGAAGCCGATGAACAAGAAGGGCACGGCCACCAGTACGGCAAAGAACCCGCTGGTTCCCGGGGTGAAGAACGGTTCCATGTTCTTGGCTTCGCCACCGGCAAAGGCCCCGGCTATCATCATGAGGCCGATGGCCAAGAGGAACAGCACCACGAAAGTCTGCAGCACCCCGGCTTGCTTCACGCCGCGAATATTGATCCAGGTGATGATGATTGCCGACAGCACGCCGACCAATGCCCAGGTCAGGTTTACTTCAAAACCGGCAATGGTCCACAGGGGAATCCGGCTCATGCCGGGGAAGATGTATTCCACGGTCCGCGGCAAGGCGACCGCTTCGAAAGCCACGATGGTCACGTAGCCGCCGGTGATCGCCCAGGAACCGATAAATGACGGCCGGGCTCCCAAAGCACGCAGGATGAAGTTGTGCTCGCCGCCGGCTTTCGGCATGGCCGCGGTCAGTTCGGCATAGGTCAAGCCGACGACAGCCATGATGCCACCGCCAACGACCATGGCCAGCACAGCGCCCAAGGTGCCAGCGTTATCCAGCCATCCACCGGTGAGCACCACCCAGCCGAAGCCGATCATCGCTCCGAACCCCAGGGCCAGGGCATCCAGGTTGCCCAGGGACTTCACCAGACCCGGCGAATTTCCTTCTGCTTGCTCGACTGCCATTGCGCTCTTCCTGTCAAAATAACTGTGAGTTGGATAACTGAATAGCTACAGGGAAATCTAACCAAGGATTCGCGTAACTGCCCAATCAGCTGTCATTTTCCATCGCATTGGCGGTTTCGGCAGTACATATTGGATTCATATTTGAACAGGTGCTTAACCCACAAGGACCAGTGCCCGAATTGGGCACTGGTCCTTGCAAGCTGTGCTGCTGCGGCTAGTCGTCGCCGCGCAGGATCGCGAGGATGCGCAGGATCTCGGTGTACAGCCAGATCAGGGTCATGGTCAGTCCGAAGGCACCGCGCCAAGCCATGATGGCCGGAGCGCCCTGGTTGGACAGTTCCTCGATCATGGTGAAGTCGGCAACCAGTGCGTAGGTTGCCAGCAGTACGGCAACGACACCGATAACCAGGCCGAGCACGCCACCGCGCATGCCGAACATGCCGTCGATCACGCCGGTGAGCATCAGGACCATGTTGAGCAGCGAGAAGACGATCAGGCCGACCATGCCGATCATGAACATCTTGTTCAGCTTAGGCGTCATCCGGTACTTGCCCGAGCGGTACAGCGCCAAAGTTACGCCGGCAACACACAGGGTCGCAAGCACAGCCTGGATGGCGATTCCCTGCATGCCTTGCATGTTCTCGAGGAAACCGGACAGACCGCCGAGGAACAAGCCCTGGGCTGCAGAGTACAGGAGGATCAGCACTGGAGATGGGCGCTTCTTGAAAGCGTTAACCAGGCCGAGGACGAAACCAACCAGGGCGCCTGGCAGCATGAGTGCCGGCATGACCCAACCAATCGCGGCGCCAACGACAACCAAGGCCAGGCAGAACACGGTCTTGTTGATAGTGTCACCGATGGTCATGCGGCCTGTGTCGGCGCTGGTTGCGGCAGGCTGCTGGTACATCTGATTCAGCTGGTCTGCGCTCATGTTTTCGGTGTCGCGGAATCCAACAGGACTTCCAGGCTTGGTTCCCCAAGCATCGGAGCGGCTGCTAGAACCAAAAATTGGATTGCCCAATGTCATTCCCCTATAGATTGCGAATTCGCCAGCCGCTTGGCTAGCTGAAGATCTTTTGCTTAATCCTATTGAGGATTGCTGTGAAATCACTCAGTCGGAAGGATGATATAGGGCAATTTCCCGAGGAAAAACTACTCTCTCAGCGATATTCTTGAAACTTCCAGCATCATGGTTGCGTCAGACGAAAATATGGTCGAGGAACGATGCCGGAGGGTGGACGGCGAACGTGCCCTTGCTGGCGGCAAGAGAAAAGACCGATGCGGACCGGAAAATCCGGACCACGTCGGCCTTACTCTGTACCCCCAGTGGGACTCGAACCCACAAGCCTTGCGGCAGCTGATTTTAAGTCAGCCGTGTATGCCAATTCCACCATAGGGGCAGGACTCTCAAATTTTACGTGATCGGCAAAGCAAATAGAAAATTCAGCTTTGCTGACGCATGCGAGGAGCCAATCGCTTGGCCCCTCGCATCATCGTCGATCATCTGCGTCCCAAGCCTACTTCTTTGGCTTGGCCGACTCCTCGAAAGCAGTGCGTGGCGCTTCGAGGTTGTTCAGCTGCAGCGCATCGCGCTTGAAGAACAACGCAACCAGCCAGTCGCCGACAACGCGGAACTTGCGCTCGAAGGTTGGCATGGCCATGCCGTGGTAGCCACGGTGCGCCATCCATGCTGGCCAGCCCTTGAGCTTGATGCCGACAACCTTGGCAACGCCCTTGTTCTTGCCGAAGCCGGCCACTGCGCCGAGGTTCTTGTGCTTGTATTCCTTGATGGTGCCAACGCCGTAGCGGGCAGCATACAGGTTCTTCGCCAACAGCTTGGCCTGGCGCACAGCGTGCTGCGCGTTCGGAACGCAGGTGCCGTCTGGCAGGCCGCCGGTGACGTCCTTGACTGCCGAGATGTCGCCGGCTGCCCAGGCGCCTTCCAGCGGTTCGCCGTTGGCGTCCTTGATGCGCAGGTCGGTGCGGGTCTCGATGCGGCCGCGCTGCTCGATCGGGAAATCGGTGGAGCGGACCATCGGGTTGGCCATGACGCCAGCGGTCCAGATCAGGGTGTCTGCACCGAACTCGCCCGCTGGGGACTTGTCAGCCATGTTAATCAGTTCCAGGTTGCCTTCTTCAGCGTTGTTCAGCGAAGTGTTCAGCAGTACCTCGATGCCGCGGCTGCGCAGGTGCTCGACAACCCACTCGGCCTGCTCCGCGGTGACCTCTGGCATGATGCGGCCCATGGCCTCGACGAGAACGAAGCGTGCTTCCTTTTCGTCAATGCGGTCGTTTAGCTTGATCAGGTGGCGAGCCATGTCTTCGAGCTCGGCGATGGTTTCGATGCCGGCAAAGCCGCCACCGACAACGACGAAGGTCAGTGCGCGCTTGCGGGCCACTGGGTCAGTCATGTTCGAAGCGGACTCGATGCGCTCGGCAACCTTGTTGCGCAGGGCGACGGCCTCTTCGATGGTCTTCAGGCCGATGCCGGTTTCAGCCAGGCCGGAGATCGGGAAGGTACGGGTAACCGCACCAGCGGACATTACGATGTCGGTGTACTCCAGCTCGAACTGCTCGCCATTGACCGGAGCAATCACGGCCTTCTTGTTGGCGTGGTCGACGCTCAGCACGCGGCCGTTGACCAGCTCGGAGTGCTTCAAGTGCTGGCGGTGCGAGACCACAACGTGGCGTGGCTCGATCTGGCCACCTGCAACTTCTGGCAGGAAAGGCTGGTAAGTCATGTATGGGTTCGGGTCGACAACGGTGACGATGCCGCCGTGTGCCTTGACCTTCTTCTGCAACTTCATCGCGACGTACAGGCCTACGTAGCCACCGCCGACGATCAGGATGCGCGGACGCTTCTGGGAGGTTTCGATGATCGACATACTGTTGATTCTACGCGGATTTTTCGAGTTAGTGAAAACATTCACTAACGATTTTCGTTCGGTGTGTCACGTCTTCGCCAGGCTCGGGAGCTTCGTACCGGCACAACGTGCCCCCAGGCGTCGAATTAACGGATGGAAAGCGCGCAAAAGCGGGGTGGAACTTCAGGATCCACCCCGCTGAGAACGCTTTTTACCTATCTTCTTCGGGAATCTCGTCAAACAGGTCCCGGCCATCCGCCTGGTCAGGAACTTGCAGCGAGCTCAATGACGCCGAACCGAGCTGCGCCGCTGCTTTCTCGCGTCGGCGGCGCACCAGGGTCTGGGTGGAGCCGGCAATGAGCACCAGCAGCAGGAGAACTCCCCCGCCCACGATGAGCACCGGCTGCAGCGCCGGCGCCGAGCCGTCGGGAAGCATCGGCTTGGGCGCCGCGACCTGCTTGAGATCCGATTTCTCCATCGAAACACCCGGAGCCGGGGTATCAGCGGTCTTCTCAGCGTTGCGGCGATGCACGCGGATCCACTCGCTGATCGTGCCCAGCGGGTTCTCCGAGACTTTAGGTACAGTCGCAGTCACCGCAGCATGGGCATCGATGATTCCGTAGCCGTAGAGGTTATCCACGCCCGGTGCGCCGGTGTCCTTGGCGGTCTTCAGGATGCGGTTGATGACCTCGGGAGCCTTCATCTCCGGGTACTGCGAGCGGATCAGCGCTGCCACGCCGGCAACCAGCGGGGCCGCACCGGAGGTGCCCGACCAGCGGGCGTAGCCATCATCCGGCAAGCCGCCGACCAATTGCTCGGCGGGGGCAGCCACGCCGATGGAAATGCCTTCGGTCGAGGAATCCTGCGAAGCCTTGCCGTTGGCATCGACGCCAGCCACGGTCAGCACCCCGGGAATGGTCGCCGGGGCGCCCACCTGGCTCATGCCGCCCGAACGGTTGCCCGCCGCGGCGACAATGACCACGTCATGGTCCTCTGCATACTTGAAAGCGTCATCCCAGCTTTCCGGCCACGCCGGGCTGGTGGAGCCCAGGGACATGTTGATGACCTTGGCTCCGGAATCCACGGCCCACTTCACAGCACGGGGAATCTGGGTTTCCACCGGAATCTTCGACGGGTTGCCCTCGCCCATCCACAGCGACACTGACAGCAGATCCGCTGCCGGGGCGACGCCGAGCACGCCGTCCTTGCCGCTCTTCAGCTTGGGAACCTTTTCGTACTCAGGCTCCTCGGGAATGTCCTCGTCTTCTTCCTCGGCGTGCTTCTTGGCCTTTTCCCACGCGGCCTTCAAGCGCTCGTTCTCGGATTTGATCCGCTTGATCTCGCCCTTGTTGTTCCCGCGTCCTGCGAGCAGGGTCGCCACCAGGGTGCCGTGCTCGCTCATTACGCCAATCGGCTTGTTGCCTTTCTCGCCGCCCGAACCGGACATGTCCGCACCGCCGACCACAGCACCCTTCAGATCCGGATGAGTGGTATCGATGCCGGTGTCGATGACCGCGACCTTGACGCCTTCGCCCTTGGTCGTCTTGTGCGCTTCGGTCACGCCCAGGGAATCGAGCCAGTACTCGGACTCGCGCATGTTGTCGGCGCGGGCCGGAGCGCCCACGCTGAGCAGGGTGGCCGCCAGCAGTGCTGCGACGAGCAGAGAGCTGAGCTTTATCAAGCCCGTTCTATTCCTGGCGCGCAAAGCTGAGCTCAAAACAACTCCTTGGGTCGGTGACTGGATGACAGGTTCAGGCCACGGCAGCTGAAGCCGCGATTCCGTCGAGGATATCGTGTTCCGAGGCAATCAGGACCATTTCGCGGTTTCCGCTGGCCTTTTCGAGGTAATGAAGGATGCGTTGGACAATTGCGGCACCGGCCTGGATCACGTCGACTCGGCCAGGATGCATGAAGCCCAGCGCGGCGCGCTCGTCCCGGGTGTAGGACAGCATGCTTGCGGTCGCCTGGCGCATCTGGGCGAAACTCAGCTGCGCCCCGTGGATCTTTTCGGACTCGTACTGCTTCAGGCCCAGGGCCTGGGCGGTGAGCGTGGTGAAGGTGCCGGCAACCATGATCACAGCATCCACCTGCGTCACATCCACGGTTCCGGACAGGGTTTCCAAGGTGCTGTCCATGAATCCCAGCGCTTCATCCGAACGCAGACCCGTCTGGTGGAAGCGCTCGGTGACGCGTACGCACCCCATGTCCAGGCTCTTGGCCGCCAGCGGACCGGTGGCATCGCCGAGCACGAATTCAGTGGATCCGCCGCCGAGGTCGATCACCAGCGACTTGCCGCTTTGCCCCGCCCGGACCAATGCCGCTCCGGCAAAGGACAGGGAGGCTTCCTCCTCGCCGCTGATCACTTCAGGGGCCACGCCCAGGATCTTGGTGATCCGCTCGGAGAAGACTTCGCGGTTCGATGCATCGCGGGCCGCGGAGGTCGCGGCGAAGCGGATCGCTTCCACCTGGTGCTCATCGCACAGCTTCTTGTACTCGCGGGCGGCTTCGAAGGTGCGCTCCAAGGCTTCGGGTGCGAAGGCGCCGGTCGCGTCGACGCCCTGGCCCAGGCGCACGATGCGCATGGTGCGCAGCACGTCGACCAGCTGGCCATCGGCATCGACGTCGGCGATCAGCAGACGGATGGAGTTGGTTCCGCAGTCAATACCGGCAACGCGCATCAAGCATCACCCTTCTCGGCGGACTCGGCCGCCTGGGCCGCCTCGCGCTCGGCACGCTTGCGGGCACGCTCTGCGCGCTTGGCCTCCGGGTCCTGCTGTTCCTGGGTCTTCACGTGGCGCGAGCGGTCACGGCTCGGCGCCTCGGATTCGGTGTCCCACGCGCCAACGCAGTAGCAGTTGTCCTTGGTCCACCACTCGGCGATGGCGGCCAGCGCCTCGTCGCCCAGCGGGTTCACGCCTTCGCCGGCTGCCAGCGAGTGGCCCACCAGCACGTGCAGGCACTTGACGCGGGTCGGCATGCCGCCAGCGGAAACCCCGGCGATTTCCGGAACGGCGCCGGTGCCCGAGCGCTGGCCGATGGCATCGCGGTTGGCCAGGTACGACTCGTGGGCCTCGGCATAGGCTTGCGCCAGCTGAGCGTCCTCGCCCAGGCGGTCATTCATCTCGTTCATCAGCCCGGCCGCCTCCAGGCGGGAAACAGCCGAGGTGATCACCGGGTGCGCCAGGTAGTAGGTGGTCGGGAACGGGATGCCCGAGGACAGGCGCGGGGCGGTCGTCGCCACCAGCGGATTGCCGCACACGCAGCGCGCACCAATCTCCACCACATCGCGCACCGGGCGGTTCAGCTGGCGGGACAGGGTGTCCAGGTCGGCTTCGCTCGGTACTCGTCCGGCGGCGTCAAGGGCTTCGCGGATTGGCTGTTCAGTCACGGTTATAGGTCTCTTCGCGTTTAAAGTGGTTAGTCAGTGGCAGAACGTCGAACAGAGTCGAGCAGCGCATCAACCCATGGAAGTTCCTGGCGCACCTCGAAGGTGCTTCCATTGCCGTCGGCGGGCGTCTCTTCATCCTTGGGGCGTTCGCCCACCACCATGTAGAGCTTCTCGCCAGGCATGACCAAGTTTATCCGCTCGCGTGCCTGCTGCTTGATGTACAGCGGGTCATCCCAGCGCGCGATTTCCTCCTTGAGGTCATCGCGCTGCGCCTCCAGCGCTTCGATCGAGGCATGCAGCTCGTTCAGTTCCGCCATCTGCGTGCGGTAGAAATTCACCGTCGGCACCAGCATCACTGCGAAGAAGGCCAGGACCACGATCAGCGCGGCGATACGGCCGGAAAAACGGTGCGCCGCAACGGGTTCGCCCTCGGGGACCTGATTCTGGTCCACCGGCTTTTCTCCCGGCTTGCGGCGGACCGCGGCGGAGAACTTCAGCCGGTCATCGCGGCGGCGTTCGCTCTGCTTTTCCTTGGCGCGTTCACGCAGCGGCACCTTGGGCTTCTGCGCGTAGTTGCCGGCAAATTTTTTCGGCTCACGTGACGCATCTGACGCTGGGGAGGCACCCTGTTTCGGCTTGGCGGCAGCGCTCTTCGGCTTCGGCGCGGAGGAGGCGTCCTTCACCCGGCGAGGTTTCGCGGGAGCCTGCTTGGCCGCTGGCTGCGGCTCGACAATGCGCAAGGCGTCGGTTGGCGGTTCAGCCTGGAAATCCGCGCCGGCGTGTTTTGTCTGGTCAACCGGGGTTGTTGTGGCGTCTTTAGCCGGATCCGGAGTATTACGGCGAGGCATTCGCGGTGGTCGCTGAGCCATACTCCCCCAATTCCCATGGTGCTTGTCGTGCGGTCTTGCCGTGGACTTGGCAAGATAATTCCATTAAATAACGAAAAGCCCGCCGGTATCCACTACCGACGAGCTTATTCGCTATTACTGAATATTAGCTGTTGAAACGCGGGAACGCGCTGCGGCCAGCGTAGACCGCCGAGGCGCCCAGGTCCTCTTCGATGCGCAGCAGCTGGTTGTACTTGGCTACGCGCTCGGAGCGGGCCGGTGCACCGGTCTTGATCTGCCCGGCGTTGGTTGCCACGCAGATGTCAGCGATGGTGACATCCTCGGTCTCGCCCGAACGGTGCGAGGTGATGGTGGTGTAGCCGGCACGCTGCGCCATGGTCACCGCATCGATGGTCTCGGTCAGGGTGCCGATCTGGTTGACCTTCACCAGCAGCGAGTTGGCGGTGCCCTTGGCGATGCCGTCGGCCAGGCGCTGCGGGTTGGTGACGAACAGGTCGTCGCCCACCAGCTGCACCTTGTCGCCGATGGCGTCGGTCAGGGTCTTCCAGCCATCCCAGTCGTCCTCGTCCAGCGGATCCTCGATGGACACCAGCGGGAAGTCGGCCACCAGGCCGGCGTAGTAGTCGCTCATGTCCTTGGCGGACAGCGCCTTGCCTTCGAACTGGTAGGCGCCGTTCTCGTAGAACTCGGAGGAGGCGACGTCCAGCGCCAGGGCGATATCCTGGCCCGGGGTGTAGCCGGCGCGCTTGATCGCTTCGGTGATCAGTTCCAGTGCCGCGCGGTTGCTTGGCAGGTTCGGGGCGAAGCCGCCCTCGTCGCCCAGGCCGGTGGACAGGTTCTTTTCCTTCAGCACGGACTTGAGGCTGTGGTAGACCTCGACGCCCCAGCGCAGGCCCTCGGAGAAGGTCGGTGCGCCGATCGGGGCGATCATGAATTCCTGGATGTCCACGTCGGAGTCGGCGTGGGAGCCGCCGTTGAGGATGTTCATCAGCGGCACTGGCAGCACGTGCGCGTTGGGGCCGCCCAGGTACTTGAACAGCGGCAGGTTGGAGCTGGTTGCCGCAGCGTTGGCGACGGCCAGGGAGACGCCGAGGATGGCGTTGGCGCCGAGCTTGGACTTGTTCGCGGTGCCGTCCAGCTCGATCATGGCGGCGTCGATGGAGCGCTGGTCGGTGGCGTCCAGGCCCTCCAGCTCGTCGGCGATCTCGTCGATGACGGACTCTACAGCGCCCAGTACGCCCTTGCCGAGGTAGCGGTCCTTGTCGCCGTCGCGGCGCTCCGCCGCTTCGAAGGCGCCGGTGGATGCACCGGAAGGAACAGCAGCACGGCCGTGCGAGCCGTCGGAAAGCAGGACCTCGACCTCAACGGTCGGATTGCCGCGGGAATCGAGGATTTCGCGCGCGTGAATGGCGTCAATCAATGCCATGAGTATGGACTCCTTGTAGAAAGGGGTGGTCTTGGGGCAGGTCAACCAGCGGTCGCTGATTAGACCGTCGGCGCCATTGCCTGTCTCTAGCCTAGCGCTTCGATGGTGATTTACGCGATGTTATGTCATCCAGTTCCGCGCCGTATTGCTGGTTCAGGGCCGAGCGCAGCACCGACTCTGCGTCCAGGCCCAGCTCCTCGGCCCGCGCTGACAGGGCCATCAGTTCATTGGCCAAGGACTGCTCATCGGTGATCCGCTGGCGAACCTGCTCGGTGGCAAGCCCGCCAGCAGGCTGCGCCGACCCGGCCCTGGCATGGCGATCAAGCAATTTCTGCGCTAGCGCTAGGGAAGGCAGCCCGGCGGGCAGTCCCGCATTCTTCCGCTTCTTCGGCTGCCCGGCGCGCTCGGCCTGCTTCGCCGCATCCCAAACCCGGATGATTTCATCGATGTCAGTGATGATGTCTTCGCGGACCTGCCCCTGCTCGTCGAAGATATGCCGGTTGCGGCGCAGCAGCTTCGCATTCAGGGTTTCGGCAACGTCCTCCAGGCCGAAGTGCCCGTGCTCCTCGGCGATCAGCGAGTGCAGCAGGATCTGGAAGTACAAGTCCCCCAGCTCCTCCTTGAGCAAGGCCGGGTTCTGCTCCGCGATGGCGTCGAGGACCTCATAGCTTTCCTCGATCAGGTAGGTGCGCAGCGACTCGTGGGTCAGCGCCTTGGTCCACGCGCATCTGCTGCGCAGGGTCCGGACGGTGGCGGCGAGCTGTTCGAGTTGCGTTCTGTTCTCCGGCATATGGCCATGCTATCGAAGCGGGTGTTCAGCTGGCGGCCGATTCGGTCCCATTCACTGCCTATTCGGGCTAGCATGGCCGTAGTTCATCCCGACGACGCGAAGGATTGCCAATGACCATCCAAGATACCGCCCGGCTCGAATTCCTGGAGCAGGTTCCAGCCAAGCTCTTCATCGGCGGCCGGTGGGTTGAAGGGCGATCCGAAAGCGTGTTGCGCACGGCCAACCCGTTCGATGACTCGCTGCTGGCCGAGATCCGCCAGGCCTCGACCGACGACGTCGACGCCGCCTACCAGGCCGCCGAGCGGGCCCAGGCCGGCTGGGCGGCGCTCTCCCCCGGCAAGCGTTCCAAGATCATGGGCCAGGCCGCAGACTACCTGCAAGCGAACTTCAAGGACATCCTGGCGCTGCTGATTGCCGAGTCCGGTTCCACCCATCTGAAGGCGAACATCGAATTGGGCGGCACCATCGCCGCCATCCGCGAAGCCGCCACCTTCCCCACCCGGGTGCACGGCAAGATCCTTCCCTCGAATGCCGAAGGCAAGGAGAACCGGGTCTACCGCGAACCGGTCGGCGTGGTGGGCATCATCAGCCCCTGGAACTTCCCGATGCTGCTCTCCGCCCGATCCGTGGCTCCCGCCCTGGCACTGGGCAACGCGGTAGTGCTCAAGCCTGCCTCGGACACCCCATTGGTTGGCGCCCTGGTCCTGGCCAAGGCGTTCTCCGCGGCCGGCCTGCCCGAGGGCGTCTTGAACGCGGTGGTCGGTTCCGGTTCGGAAATCGGCGACTACTTCGTGGCGCACAAGACCCCGTCGCTGGTGTCCTTCACCGGATCGACCCCGGTAGGCAAAAACGTCGGCAAGATCGCGGTCAGCGGCGAGCACATGAAGCGCGTGGCGCTGGAACTTGGCGGCAACGCACCCTTCGTGGTGCTGGAAGATGCCGACCTCGATGAAGCGGCCAAGGCCGCGACCCTGGGCAAGTTCCTGCACCAGGGGCAGATCTGCATGGCAATCAACCGCATCATCGTCCAGGCCCCGGTCTACGAGGCGTTCATCGAGAAATTCATCGAGCAGGTCAGCAAGCTCGGCTATGGCGATGCCGCGGATCCGGCCAACCTCGTGGGACCGATCATCAATGATGCGCAGCTTGAGTCGGTCAGCGGCAAGATCGCCACCGCCCGCGAGCAGGGTGCGCGCGAAGTCCTCGCCGGCTCGATTACTGGCCGGGTGGTCTCTCCCCACGTCTTCGCCGATGTCACCAGCGGCATGGAACTGTTCCGCGAGGAGATTTTCGGTCCGGTCGTGGGCATCGCCAAAGCCGACTCCGAAGAGCATGCGCTTCAACTGGCTAATGACACCGAATTCGGCTTGTCCTCGGCCGTCTTCACGCAGAACCTGGAGAAGGGCGTCGCCTTCGCCCGCGGCATCAAGGCCGGAATGACCCACGTCAATGACATCACGGTCAACGACGAACCGCATGTGATGTTCGGCGGCGAGAAGAATTCGGGGCTGGGCCGCTTCAACGGCGAATGGGCCATCGAGGAGTTCACCACCGACCACTGGGTCGGCGTGCAGTCCACCAAGAAGCAGTACCCGTTCTAGGCATCCTCCCGGATGCAGCGAAGCCGCCCGTGCACTGCACGGGCGGCTTCGCTGTTTGGGAATTGAATCCCGGAAACTAGTCGGCGACGTTCTCGTATTCGTCTTCGTCGTAGTCTTCCTCGTCATCCAGCAGGTTGTCGTAGTAGTCGTTGATGTACTCGACCAGCAGCTCGCGCATTTCCAGCGGAACGAAGGCGGCCTCGGCTGCATTCAGCGTCAAATCCAGCAGGTCTTCCAGGTCGTAGTCGAAGGCTTCGACCAGCAACTCGAACTCGTCGGACAAGCTGGTGCCGGACATCAGGCGGTTATCCGGCGAGATGGTGACATTGAAACCGGTCTGGACCAGCAGGTCGATTGGGTGGTTCTCGATGCCTTCGCCGAACTTGGCGGTGGCGCCGGTCTGCAGGTTCGAAGACGGGCAGACTTCCAGCGGGATGCCGCGTTCGCGAACCCAGTTCGCGACCGGGCCCAGGGAGACCAGGCCGGTATCGTCGCTGAGTTCTTCGCCGTTCTCGTCGATCGCGCCGAACTCGATTTCGATGTCCTCGGCAACGCGGACGCCGTGGCCCAGGCGCTGGGCGCGGCCGATCAGGATGGCTTCCTTGATGGAGTCCAGCCCGGCTGCTTCGCCGGCGTGCACGGTGGTCGGGAAGAGGTTCTCGGCCAGCAGGTCGAAGGCTTCCTTCATTGCCGATGGCGGGAACCCGTCTTCGGCGCCGGCGATATCGAAACCGACCACGCCGCGGCCGCGGTGGCGCAGGGCCAGCTTGGCGATTTCCACGCCCTGGTCGCCATGGCGCATGGCGACCAGGATCTGGCCGATCTGCATTGGGTGGCCTTCGGCGTTGAGCTGCTCGCAGGCCTGGTCCAGGCCTTCCTGGATCGCGTCGACGACGTCGTCCAGGCTCAGGCCCTCGCGGCGGTGCTGTTCCGGGGCGTAGCGGACTTCGCCGTAGATGACGCCGTCCTCGGCGAGGTCCTCGACGAATTCGCGGGCTACGCGGATCAGCGCATCGCGGGTCTGCATGACCGCGACGGTGTGCTCGAAGGTTTCCAGGTAGCGTGGCAACGAGCCGGAATCGGCTGATTCACGGAACCATTCGCCCAATGCTTCGGCTTCGGTCTCTGGCAGCTCGTGTCCAATCTCGGCGGCCAGCTCGATGATCGTCTGAGGGCGCAGGCCACCGTCGAGGTGGTCGTGGAGCGAAACTTTAGGCAGATCCCGGAAGTCGAACTCGGGATCGTAGTCAGTATGAATCATTTCTTCAGTCACACCACTGAGCCTAGTCGCATTTTCGCTGAACTGACAGCTCCTGCGGGTAAAGATCTGCAAGCCGCAATGTGACCCTGGTCAATACTGCAGGTTAACCCTCGTCACCGGTTGGCGGCACGGTCTCGCGGACCCGTTCTTCCGCGTGTTCTTCGCGCTTCTCGGCACGGCGATGCAGGCGCCCCAGCACCCAGCTGACGATCCGGTCGATGACGAAGCCGAGCACCACGGCAATGACAATCGAGACGATGATTCCCAGCAGCTTGTTGTCGTGCATCCAGTTGCCGGCCAGTGCGCCGATGCTGATGGAATAGGTGGCCCAGGTCAGCACACCAATGGTGTCGAAGAGGGTGAAGCGCTTGTGGCTGAACCCGGTGGCGCCGGCGGTCAAGTTGACGGCCACACGGCCAATGGGGATGTACCGGGCGGTGAAAATCAGCAGTGCTCCGGAGGTTTCAAGTTTTTTCTCGGCATAGGCCAGCACCCGCTGCGCGCGTTGCCCGCGCATCCATTTGAACCCCCGGGATCCGATTTTCCGCCCGATGGCGTAGGTGATCTGGTCGCCGATCAAGGCACCACCGGCACCCAGCAGGCCGATCAGCACGAGGTTGGGAACGCCGGTGTGGACGCCGACCGCGGCCAATGAAACCAAAAATGATTCGCTCGGCACGATTGGGAAAATCGCATCGATCATGCAGAACAGAAACAATAACGGCAGGATCCACCATGCGCTGGCTGCCTGCGCAATTGCTTCATTGACTAATTCCATGCGTGCTTACATCTACTTTCCCAATGCGCTCAATGCGCTGAATTTCTATCCATTTTCGCTCGAGAACTCACCCGTCCGCATCCTGCTTAAGTGGCGTTGTGGACAATTCCCACCCGCTACCTAGGTAGGAGATAACTTGTCCAACGTTTGACTACTCCGTTTTGGTTCCCGGGAAATCTCTGGGAACTTCCATGGGGCATCTCCCGCTGCGCAAGCAACGAAAGAGCCGGGAAACACTGCACAGTGTTTCCCGGCTCCTTGCCATGGATTCTTGTCCGCCTACTTGGCCGCGATGCGATCCAGGATCAGACGAGTGTCCGGACGGTCATCGGCCGAACCGATCATGATGGCCCGCTGGACCAGCTCGATGGCATGCTCCATTTTTTCCGGGGTGTCGGTCAGCAAGGTGGCAATCGGCTCGCCGCGGCGGACCAGGGCACCCGGCTTCACATGCATGCGCACGCCTGCGCCGGCCTGGACGCTGTCTTCCTTGCGGGCACGTCCCGCACCGAGGGTCCATGCGGCCAGGCCGATGTCCATCGCATCGAGCTTGAGCAGCACGCCCTCGGCCTCAGCCACCACGGTGTGCGACTCCTTGGCTACCGGCAGCTTGGCATCCGGGTCGCCTCCCTGAGCGGCGATCATCCTGCGCCACACATCCATGGCCTTGCCATTTTGCAGCGCGCCGGCGACATCCACGTCCTTGATGCCGGCACCGGCCAGCATCTCGGTGGCCAGGGCCACGGTCAGCTCCACGACATCGCTGGGTCCGCCGCCGGCCAGGACCTCGACGGATTCCTCCACCTCGATGGCGTTGCCTGCGGTCAGGCCCAGCGGGGTTTCCATGTTGGTCAGCAGGGCCACGGTGTTCACCGACGCATCGGTGCCAAGGTTCACCATGGTTTCTGCCAACTCGCGGGCCATGGCCTCGTCCTTCATGAACGCGCCGGAACCGACCTTCACATCCAGCACCAGGGTGCCGGTGCCTTCGGCGATCTTCTTGCTCATGATCGAGGAGGCGATCAGCGGGATGGCTTCCACGGTAGCGGTGACGTCGCGCAGGGCGTAGAGCTTCTTGTCCGCCGGAGCCAGCCCGGTGCCGGCGGCGCAGATGACCGCGCCGACGTTGGACAGCTGGGAGAACAGCTCTTCGTTGGACAGATCCGCCTTCCAGCCGGGGATGGCTTCGAGCTTGTCCAGCGTGCCGCCGGTGTGGCCCAGCCCGCGTCCGGAAAGCTGCGGGACGGCCACGCCGAAGCTGGCGACCAGCGGAGCCAGCGGCAAGGTGATCTTGTCCCCCACCCCGCCGGTGGAGTGCTTGTCGGTGGTGGCCAGCTTCTTGCCCGACGGGTCGGTGAGGGCGGAGAAATCCATGCGTTCGCCGGAATTGATCATCGCGGCGGTCCAGCGTGAGATCTCGTTGCGGTTCATGCCCTGGAAGTAGATGGCCATGTTCAGCGCGGACATCTGCTCTTCGGCGATGACCCCGCGGGTGTAGGCATCGATGGTCCAGTCGATCATCTCGTTGCTCAGTTCGCCGCCATCGCGCTTTGCGCGGATGACTTCGACGGCACTGAATTGCTCGGCAGCCATGTAAGGCACCTTCCGTTCTGCTGTTGGCCGGTGTGCTCCGGCGCTAGGCGTTGAGGTTGTTCGGCCCGAACGAGTCAGGCAAGAGGTCGTCGATGCCGAGAATTCCGCGGGCGGTCTTGATCTTCATATCCGCCCCGCGGTGCTCGAAGAGCAGCTGGCGGCAGCGGCCGCACGGGGTGATCAGCTCCAGCTCGCCGTCGCGCAGCTGGCCGAAGCACAGGAAGTATTCAAGGGTGCCCCCGCCGGTGGCGAAGAGCTGGCCCACCATGGCGCATTCGGCACACAGGGTGACCCCGTAGGCGGCATTCTCGATATTGCATCCGGAAACCAGGCGGCCGTCGCTGGCCAGGGCCGCGGCGCCCACCCGGAATTCCGAGTAGGGCGCGTAGGCCTGGGACAGCGCGGCCGCGGCCGCTGCTTCGAGCTGCGGCCACGGCGCGTTGTTGCTATCCATGGGTAATCGCTATTCCTTCACATACGGTTCGCCGGCGGCGGCAGGTCCGCGGGAGCGGCCCACCAGGCCGGCCACCGCGAAGATGGTAACCAGGTACGGCAGCATGGCCATGAACTGGCTCGGTACCGGGGTGCCGATGATGGTCAGGATGACCTGCAGGTTGTCGGCGAAGCCGAAGAGCAGGGCGGCCAGGAAGGCGCCGATCGGGTTCCACCGGCCGAAGATCACCGCGGCCAGGGCGATAAAGCCGCGTCCGCCGGAGATTTCCTTCGTGAAGGAGTCGATGGCCACCAGGGTGAAGAAGGAACCGCCGATGCCCGCCACGATGCCGCCGAAGGTGACGTTCCAGAAGCGGATCGAGTTGACCTTGATGCCCAGGGTGTCGGCGGCCTTCGGGTGCTCGCCTACGGCGCGCACGCGCAGGCCCCACTTGGTCTTGAACAGGCCGAACCAGACCAGGAACACTGCCAGGTACATCAGGTAGCCGATGACCGACTGCTTGAACAGGATCGGTCCGATGACCGGGATGGCCGAAAGCAGCGGGATCTCGACCACCGGCAGGTGCACCGGCGAGTTGAACAGCTCCGGGTCTTCCTGCATCACGGTGGTGAACAGGAAGCCGGTGATGCCGGAGACCAGCACGTTGAGCACCACGCCGACGATGATCTGGTTGACCACGTACTTGATGGAGAACAGTGCCAGCACCAGGGACACCACGGCGCCGGCCAGGCCGGCGGCGATCAGGCCCGCGAAGGCGTTCTGCGTCACCGAGGCGACGATGGCCGCGGTGAATGCGCCGCCCAGCAGCTGGCCCTCGATGGCGATGTTGACCACGCCGGCCCGTTCGGAGAGCACGCCGGACAGGGAGCCGAAGACCAGCGGCACGGCCAGCACCACGCCGCCGGCCAGCAGGCTGGCCAGCGAGATGCTGTTGATGTTGGCGCCGGAGACCACCCACACCAGGAAGCCGAGCACGAAGAGGATGGCCGCGACGGCGATCATCCAGGTGGCCAGCGCCTTGCCCTGCTTGCGCTGCATCCACGAGTAGGCGGCGATGGCCAGCAGCAGCACGCCGAACACGATGTTGGTGATCCGGCCCGGGAAGACCAGTTCCGGCAGCTCGAAGGCGTCACCGGCGCTGTTCAGCGTGAAGTGCGCTGCCTGGTCGTTGCCCAGCAAACCGAAGCTGAAGAAGGTGATCACGGCGATCACCGTCAGGATGATCGGGGTCTTCTTGCTCGGCAAGACGTTGATTGCTGGTTGCAAGGTGGAAGAGGTCACTTGGCACCTGCCTTAGTAGGTTCGAGCTTGGCGCTGCGCTTCTTCTTGCGGTTCATCCCGAAGATCGCCTTCACCAGCGGAGGGGCGGCGATGAACAGCACGATCAGCGACTGCACCACCGAAACGATGTCGATCGGGGTGCCGGTGGTGATCTGCATGTTCACCGCACCGGCCTGGAATGCGCCGAAGAGCAGGCCGGCGAAGAAGGTGCCCCATGGGGTGGAGCGGCCCAGCAGGGCCACGGTGATCGCGTCGAAGCCCAGCGAGCCGGCAATGCCGCCGGTGAGCACCTTTTCGGTGCCCGCCACCTGGGCCACGCCGGCGGCGCCGGCCAGGGCGCCGGCCAGCGCCATTGCGATGATGGTGGTGCGCGCGACGTTGATGCCGGCGGTCTGCGCGGCCTCGGGGTTATGCCCCACGGCACGGAATTCGAAGCCCACGGTGGAGCGCTTGAACATCCAGGCCACTGCCAGCACCAGCAGCACCGCCATCACGAAGCCCAGGTGCAGGCGCGAGCCGGGAATCGCCGGGAAGACGGCCGAGCTGTCCAGGATCGGCGAGATCGGGTTGGTCTCGCCGGGACGGCGGAAGGCCTGGGTGTTCATCAGGAAGTCGATCAGGTACACGGCCACGTAGTTGAACATGATCGTGAGGATCACTTCGTGGGCGCCGGTCTTGGCCTTGAGCAGGCCCACCAGTCCGCCCCAGATCGCGCCGCCGAGCAGGCCGAAGACGATGACCAGCAGCAGGTGCAGGCCGATCGGCAGGTGCCAGGCGAAGCCGATGTAGGCGGCCAGCACCGAGCCGATGATGATCTGGCCCTGCGCGCCGATGTTGAACAGACCGGCGCGGAAAGCCACCGCCACGCCCAGGCCGGCGCAGATCAGCGGGGTGGAGACGGTCAGCGTCTCGAAGAACGGCTTGAAGCCCTGGGTGGAGTTGTAGATCGAGCCGTTGAACAGCGCCACGTAGCTTTCGGTGGCGGCACGCCAGAATTCGCTGAAGAACGCCGAGGGCTTGGCCAGCAGGTAGCCGGCGGTTTCGCCAACCTTCTCGTCGGTGACCGCGATCAGCAGGCCGCCGATGACCAGCGCGACGATGACGCCGAGGACCGAGACCAGGCCCGGTCCCTGGGTGATCTGGCGCAGCAGGTCGTTGCCCGGCTTGCCGGAGTCGGGAACCACAGGTGCTTTCTCGCTCACTGCGCTTCTCCTTCCTGGTTGTCGTGCTCGCTGGCCGGCTGGGCTTCAACCGGCTCGTTGTCCGCCTTGGCGTATTCGGCCTGGGCGAAGGCCTCTTCCTGCGATACGCCGGCCATCATCAGGCCGAGCACCTCGCGGGAGGTGTCCCCCGGCACGATGCCGTTGATCCTGCCCTTGTAGAGCACGGCGATGCGGTCGGCCAGTTCCATGACCTCGTCCAGCTCGGTGGACACGATCATCACCGGGGTGCCCTTGTCGCGTTCGGCCACGATGCGCCGGTGCAGGAACTCGATGGATCCCACATCCACGCCGCGGGTCGGCTGCGAGGCGATGAACAGCTTCAGATCGCGGCTCAGCTCGCGGGCCATGACGACCTTCTGCTGGTTGCCGCCGGAGAGGCTGGAGGCCGGGTTCAGCGGGTTGTCGGTGCGCACGTCGAAGCCCTCGATCTGCTCCTTGGCGTTCTTCTTGATCGCCTCGAGGTTCATCGAGATGCCCTTGCCGAACGGCGGGCGGTCGTAGAGGTCCAGCACCAGGTTCTCCTCGATGGAGAACTGGGTGACCAGCCCGTGCACCGAACGGTCCTCGGGAACGAAGCCCAGGCCCGAACGCAGGATCGACTTCACCGACTTGCCCACCAGCTCTTCGCCGGCCAGCTTGACCGAGCCGCCGGTCACCGGCTGGGTGCCCAGGATCGCTTCGGTCAACTCGGTCTGGCCGTTGCCCTGCACGCCGGCCACTGCAAGGATTTCGCCCTCGTGGATGGTGAAGGACACCGAGTCCAAGGTGGTCGTGCCTGCCGGGTCGACGACGCTCAGGTCGCGCACTTCCAGGGCGGCGGCGCCAGGGGTGGCGGCCGCCTTGTTCAGGTTCAGCTCCACCGCGCGGCCCACCATCAGGTTGGCCAGCTCGGTGGTGGAGGATTCCGGGGAGACCGAGTCGATGACCCGGCCGCGGCGGATCACGGTGATGACATCCGAGACGGCGCGCACTTCGCGCAGCTTGTGCGAGATGAAGACGATGGAGGTGCCGTTGGCCTTGAGCTGGCGCATGATGTCCAGCAGCTCGTCGGTTTCCTGCGGGGTCAGCACGGCGGTCGGCTCATCGAGGATCAGGATGCGCGCATCGCGCACCAGCGCCTTGATGATTTCCACGCGCTGCTGCACGCCCACCGGCAGGTCTTCGACGATCGCGTCGGGATCCACGTCGAAGCCGTAGCGGTCCGAGATTTCGCGGATCTTCTTGCGGGTGACCTGAAGGTCCAGTATGCCGCCGGCCTTGGTGGTCTCGGCGCCCAGCGCGATGTTCTCGGCCACGGTGAAGACCGGGACCAGCATGAAGTGCTGGTGCACCATGCCGATGCCGGCGGCCATGGCGTCGCCCGGTCCGGAGAACTCGACGGGCTTCCCGTCCAGCAGAATTTGGCCCTCGGTCGGCTGGTACAGGCCGTAGAGCACGTTCATAAGCGTGGACTTTCCAGCACCGTTTTCGCCAAGCAGACAGTGAATCTGGGCGTCGTCGACCGTCAGGTCGATATCTTTGTTGGCGTAGAAAGAACCGAAGGCTTTCGAGATTCCTCGTAGTTCGAGTTTCACGATTCCACCATCTTCATTGTTCGTTTGGCGAAGTTCTTGCTTGCAAGTTGTTTTGCCCCTTAGGCAGGCATAAAGCGCGTCACCTGCCCACCGCTGTGCTGCGGCGAGCGGTGACGCGCTCCATGGCTGATTTGCCTAGTCCTACTTGGGGCTGGAGGCCGATTCGATCTTCAGCTCACCGGAGATGATCTGCTGCTTCAGCGCCTCGATCTCCTTCTTGGTGTCCTCGCCGATCTCTTCGTCGAAGTTGTGGAACGGTGCCAGTGCAACGCCCTCGTTCTCCAGGGTGCCGACGTACGGGGTCGAGTCGAAGTTGCCCTCGGCGTCGGTTCGGATGACGTCCTCGACTGCGGTGTCCATGGTCTTGACCACCGAGGTCAGCATGACGTCCTTGTAGTCAGGAGCGGTCAGGAAGCCGTCGGAGTCGACCCAGACGAGCTTGGCGTCCTTGCCGCTGTTGTTGGCCTCGACCACGGCAGCGCCAGCGCCCTTGCCCACTGGGCCGGCAACAGGCATGATCACGTCAGCGCCGGAAGCGATGAAGTTCTTGGTGATCTGCTTGCCCTTGTCCTGCTTCTCGAAGTCGCCGGAGAAGGTGCCGTCCTGCTTGTCCTTGTTCCAGCCCAGCAGCTTGACGTCCTTGCCCTTGTCCTCGTTGTACTTGTCAACGCCGTCGGCGAAGCCGTCCATGAAGATGGTCACGGTAGGGATCTTGATGCCGCCGAAGGTGGCAACGGTGCCGGTCTTCGAGGCGGCAGCTGCGGCGTAGCCTGCCAGGTAGGCAGCCTGGGCCGTGTCGTAGATGATCGGCTTGACGTTCTCGATCGGCTTGTCGTACTGGAAGTCGACGATCGCGAAGTGCTTGTCCGGGTTGGCAGCGGCGGCCTCGGCGGTGGCATCGCCCAGCAGGAAGCCGATGGTGACGGTCAGGTCGCAGCCTGCGTTGACCATGCCGTTGAGGTTGGTCGCGAAGTCCGCGTTGGACTTGGATTCCGCGTCCTTGGTCTGGATACCCAGGTCCTTCTCGGCGTTCTTCAGGCCGCGGAAGGAAGATTCGTTGAAGGACTGGTCGTCGAATCCGCCGGAGTCGGACACAATGCAGCCGACGTAGTCCGGGTACTGGCCAGCCGAGCTGCTCTCTTCCGGTGCAGCGCCGCAGGCGCTCAAAGCTAATGCCGAGATGCCGAGCATGGCTGCCGCCACGCCGGTCTTGCGCGATACGAAGCGCATCTGTTCCTCCAAAGAATCTTGCGAGATAATGCGGGAGGCAAGACAGCTGACCCTCGTGCAAGGCTCCATTGCCTAGGCCTTACGCGAGCACACCAAAAGTCATAGCGTTCCCATCGTTTCCATAGCCTATCGGAGATACGTCACAGGTAAAGACGAGAAAGATTGCAAACAGATAACTTGCAGGCCGCAAAACGGCAAGCGCTTAACGTCAATGCCCAAGTCACTGACCGAATTGTTAAAGTGTCAAAGAATTGTTAAAAATTTTTGGGTTTACTGTGGCCAACGCCTTATTTGGCGTTCGCCTCATGCACGGCCTGCAGGGCGGCAGCCACCATGATGCGCACTCCGACGCCGATGCACGATTCGTCCGGGATGTAGTCCCCGCGGTGCAGGTCGTAGGTCTTGCCACCCGGGGTGCGGGTTCCCAGCCGCAGCATCGCGCCGGAAACCTTCTGCGTCATCCAGGCGAAGTCCTCCCCGCCCATGGATTGCGGGGTCAGTTCGATCGCGTCGGCGCCGAACTCGCGGCGCGCGGCATCCTCGATCAGCGCGGTCTGAGCCGGGGCGTTGACCACCGGCGGCACCCCGCGGGTGTGCTGCAACTTGATCTCCACGCCGTAGGGTGCGGCGATCTGGCGCACCGCCACATCCAGCAGCTCGCCGGCCTCGTACCAGACATCCCCATCCAGGCAGCGCATGGTGCCGGCCAGGTAGCCGGTGGCGGGAATCGCGTTGGGCACGCTGCCTGCGTGGATCTGCCCCCAGACCACCGAAACCGCCGAGCGCACGTCGACCTTCCGGCCGAGCACCGCCGGCACCTGGGTGGCGATCTGGCTCATGGCGAAGACGATGTCCTCGGTCAGGTGCGGTCGCGAGGTGTGCCCGCCGCGGCCGTTGACCTCGATGCGGATGGTGTCGCTGGCGGAGGTGATCGCGCCGATGCGGGTGCCGATGTGCCCGGCGTCGATCCGCGGGTCGCAGTGCAGCGCGAGGATCCGCGGCACGCCGTCGAGCAGGCCCTGCTCGATCACCGACAGCGCCCCACCGGGAAGCTTCTCCTCGGCAGGCTGGAAGATCACCCGCACGCGCCCGTTGAGCTGGCCGGCTGCATGGATCCTGCCCAGCGCCAGCGCCACACCGAGCATCACGGTGGTGTGGATGTCGTGGCCGCAGGCGTGCGCCACGCCCTCGGTCATCGAGGCGTACTCCAGGCCGGTTTCCTCCACCACCGGCAGCGCGTCGATATCAGCGCGGAACGCAATGCGGATGGGGCCTTCGCCGATGTCCACGAAGGCGCCGGTGTCGGCCATCTTCTGCGGCGACAGGCCGGCGGCGCGCAATGCTTCGAGGATCCGCTCGGTAGTCTGGTGCTCCGCAAAAGACAGCTCCGGGTTGCGATGCAGCTCGCGGCGGAAGCCGATCAGCTGGTCGATGAGCGGCTCGGTGAAGCCGCTGACGGAAGCCAAATTGCCATTTTCATTCACGGTGGACACCTTTTGACGATACTCGGCACGGCGGCGGAAATGACAGTTTCGCGTAATGTTCACACGCACCGCGCAACATCGGGAACGCGAAAAGGGGGCGCGCCAGCCTGGTCCAGGCCAGCACGCCCCGTCACGCCTAGCGCGATTTCGTCCTAGAGCACCTCGGTGGCGCCGTCGGCCTTGAGCTGCTCCACGGTCTGCTTGACCTTCTGCGCATGCTCCTTGGTGGTCACCAGCAACGCATCGGCGGTATCCACCACGACTACGTCCTCGATGCCCACCAGCGCCACCACGCGCGGGCGGTCCGAATAGACGACGCCGGTCGCGCTGTCCGCGTACACGCGCACCGATTCGCCACCCAGGTTGATGATGCCCTGATCAGCGCTGGCCTTGTTCAGCCGGCCGATCGCGGCGAAATCGCCCACGTCATCCCAGTTGAACACGCCAGGGATCACCGCGACATCCCCGGCCGCGGCGGCCGGCTCGGCCACCGCATAGTCGATGGCGGTCTTGGGCAGATCGGCCCAGACCTCGCGCATCACTTCTTCGCGCTGCCCGGTCTCCCACGCATCGGCGATCTTCATCAGCCCGGCATGCAGCGCCGGCTCGTTGGCTTCCAGGTGCTCGAGCATCAGGCTCACCGGCGCGACGAACATCCCGGCATTCCACAGGAACCCGCCGGAGGCCAGGTACTTGCGGGCGGTGTCCTCATCGGGCTTCTCCACGAACTGCACCACCCCGCGCGCCGAGGGCGCATTGGGCACCTGCAGCGGCTCGCCGGTCTGGATGTAGCCGAAGCCTGTGGACGGGTGCGTCGGATGGATGCCGATGGTCACGATCTTGCCGGTGGCGGCGGTGTGGATCGCTTCGCTCAGCGCTGCCTGGAACACCTCGACCGGCTCGATGACCTGGTCCGCGGCGAAGGAGCCCATGATGATGCTCGGGTCGCGGCGGTACAGGATGGCGGCGGCCAGGCCGATGGCGGCGGCCGAGTCGCGCGGCTCCGGCTCGAGGACCAGGTCCTCGTCGCAGAGCTCGGGCAGCTGGGAAACGACAGCTCCGCGGTGCGCACGCCCGGTGACCACCATGATGCGTTCGCCGGCCAGCGGGACCAGGCGGTCATAGGTGGCGCGGATCAGCGTGGAACCGGATCCGGTCAGATCGTGCAAAAACTTCGGAGCGGAGGCCCTGGACAGCGGCCACAATCGGGTGCCGACGCCGCCGGCGGGGATCACGCCGTGGAATCGGGCTAATAGGTCTGCATTCACGCATTCCAGACTAATTCATTCGGTGGATAATCCCGTCCATTGAAACCTGTGCAAGAAATTAAATACGAAACTCTCCCATGAGGTATTACGGGCGGAATATCGGCCTTTTAGCGCATAATTACCCCTTTTCGGTGAACATGCTCACAGGAACAAGACACGAAATAGATCGGAGCTGGCTAAGTGGTTTAGACTCGCACAAGGAACGCTCGCACAAGTGCGTCAAATCTCATTGTGTGCAATATACACATGCGCCGTTGCGAGCCTTGGAGGTTTAGTTCAGTGTCGAAGACTTCGTCAGGCACCCTATACCGCGGCCATGAAGGCATGTGGTCCTGGGTGGGACACCGAGTCACCGGTGTCGTTATTTTTCTCTATCTGCTGGTGCACGTGCTCGATACGGCTATGGTCCGTGTCGATGCCGGCGCATACGACGCAATCATTAGCACCTACCAGACTCCGTGGATGGCACTTGGTGAAACCGGTCTGGTTGCAGCAATCCTCTTCCACGCATTCAACGGCCTGCGCTTGATCCTGGTCGACTTCTGGAAGCAGGGCACTAAGTACCAGCGCCAGATGCTCTGGGGCGTTCTGATCCTCTGGGTCATCGTCTTCGCAGGCTTCGCTATCCGTCACCTGTCGATCGCATTTGGGAGCCACTAAGCCATGAGCGTTTCTATTCCTGCTCCGCGCAGCCAGCGCATTGATCCAAAGTACAAGCGCGGACCGAAGTCCCGCGGCAGCTTCGAGATGCTGGCATGGCTGTTCATGCGCCTGTCCGGCGTCGTGCTGGTCATCCTGATCTTCGGCCACCTGTTCTCCAACCTGATGGTCGGCGAAGGCATCTCCGGCATCGGCTTCGGCTTCGTCGCCGGCAAGTGGGCCTCGCCGCTGTGGCAGTTCTGGGACCTGGCCATGCTGTGGCTGGCCATGCTGCACGGCACCAACGGCGTGCGCACCATCATCAACGACTACGCAGAGAAGCACGCAACCCGTGCATGGCTCAAGGGCATCCTCTACGTCGCAACGATCTTCATCATCGTGCTTGGCTCCCTGGTGATCTTCACCTTCGATCCATGCGTCACCGGCAGCACCCTGCCGCAGTGCTAAGTGGAACTCCCCTAGTTCCAGCCAATAGCCACAAAGATTTTTAGAAAAGAGAGCATCAAGAATGCAGGTACATAAGTACGACGTAGTCATCGTCGGTGCCGGTGGTGCAGGCATGCGTGCAGCGATCGAATCCGGTCAGCGCGCACGCACCGCAGTGCTAACCAAGCTTTACCCAACCCGCTCGCACACCGGTGCGGCCCAGGGCGGCATGTGCGCAGCACTGGCCAACGTCGAGGAAGACAACTGGGAGTGGCACACCTTCGACACCATCAAGGGTGGCGACTACCTGGTTGACCAGGACGCAGCCGAGGTCATGGCGAAGGAAGCCATCGACGCCGTGCTGGACCTGGAGAAGATGGGCCTCCCATTCAACCGCACCCCAGAGGGCAAGATCGACCAGCGCCGCTTCGGCGGACACACCCGCGACCACGGCAAGGCCGCCGTGCGCCGCGCCTGCTACGCAGCTGACCGCACCGGCCACATGATCCTGCAGACCCTGTACCAAAACTGCGTCAAGCACAACGTCGAGTTCTACAACGAGTACTACGTGCTGGACCTGCTGCTGGTCGAGGAGGATGCCTACCGCGAGGACGGTACCGCCTACAAGCAGAAGCGCGTTGCAGGCGTCGTCTCCTACGACCTGGCTACCGGCGAACTGCACGTCTTCCAGGCCAAGTCGGTCATCTTCGCCTCAGGCGGCGCCGGCAAGGTCTTCAAGACCACCTCGAACGCGCACACCCTGACCGGTGACGGCATGGGCATCGCCTTCCGCGCAGGCCTGCCGCTGGAGGATATGGAGTTCTTCCAGTTCCACCCAACGGGCCTGGCCGGCCTGGGCATCCTGCTCACCGAGGGCGCCCGCGGCGAAGGCGCGATCCTGCGCAACTCGGATGGCGAACGCTTCATGGAGCGCTACGCACCGACCATCAAGGACCTGGCCCCACGCGACATCGTCGCCCGCGCCATGGCCAACGAAGTGCGCGAAGGCCGCGGCTGCGGTCCGAACAAGGACTACGTGCTGCTGGATTTGACCCACCTGGAACCAGAGCACATCGAATCCAAGCTGCCGGACATCACCGAATTCGCCCGCACCTACCTGGGTGTGGAACCATTCACCGATCCGGTTCCGGTCTACCCGACCGCGCACTACGCCATGGGCGGCGTGCCAACCAACATCAACACCGAAGTGCTGCAGGACAATGACACCGTCATTCCTGGCCTGTACGCCGCCGGCGAAGTCGCCTGCGTTTCGGTGCATGGCTCCAACCGCCTGGGCACCAACTCGCTGCTGGACATCAACGTGTTCGGCAAGCGCGCCGGCGTGGCAGCTGCCGAGTACTCCAAGACCGCCGACTTCGTCGAGCTGCCTCAGAACCCGGAAGCCTTCGTGTCCGCACAGCTTGAAGGCGTGCTGAACGGCACCGGCACCGAGCGTGTCGCCGAGCTGCGCTCGATCCTGCAGGAGACCATGGACGCCAACGTCCAGGTGTTCCGCGACGAGCGTTCGCTGAAGGAAGCGCGCGACGTGATCGAGGATCTGCGCCGCCGCTACAAGAACATCAGCATCCAGGACAAGGGCAAGCGCTTCAACCTGGATCTGCTCGAAGCCGTCGAGCTGGGCTTCCTGCTCGACTTGGCCGAGGTCATCACCGTTGCCGCATTGCACCGCAAGGAATCCCGCGGCGGCCACTACCGCGAGGACTACCCAGACCGCGACGATGAGAACTTCATGAAGCACTCGATGTCCTACCGCGACGCAGAAGCCGTCACCGAGGACATCAAGGGCATCCGCATGGAGACCAAGCCAGTGGTCTTTACCCGTTACCAGCCAATGGAGCGTAAGTACTAATGAGCACCGAACTGCCAGAACCACCGTCAAAGATCGAGCTGAAGCCAGGCGTCGGCGGCGGCGGAGAAGTTCCAAGCTTCGACATCACGCTGCGCGTTCGCCGCTACCTGCCAGAGGCTACCGCAGACGCATACTGGGAAGATTTCAAGCTGACCATGTACGGCACCGACCGCGTGCTGGATGCCCTGCACAAGGTCAAGTGGGACCACGACGGCACCCTGTCCTTCCGCCGTTCCTGCGCCCACGGCGTGTGCGGTTCCGATGCCATGCGCATCAACGGCCGCAACCGCCTGGCCTGCAAGACCCTGCTCAAGGACCTGGACACCTCCAAGCCGATCACCGTTGAAGCCATCAAGGGCCTGCCCCTTGAAAAGGACCTCATCGTCGACATGGAACCGTTCTTCCAGTCCTACCGCGAGATCATGCCATTCCTGATCTCCAAGGGCCACGAGCCAACCAAGGAACGCTACCAGTCCGCCGAGGACCGCGAGCGCTTCGACGACACCACCAAGTGCATCCTGTGCGCTGCGTGCACCAGCTCGTGCCCGGTCTTCTGGACCGATGGCCAGTACTTCGGCCCGGCAGCGATCGTCAACGCGCACCGCTTCATCTTCGACTCGCGCGATGATGCAGGCGACATGCGCCTGGAGATCCTGAACGACAAGGAAGGCGTGTGGCGCTGCCGCACCACCTTCAACTGCTCCGAAGCATGCCCACGCGGCATCCAGGTGACCAAGGCCATCGCCGAGGTCAAGCAGGCAATCCTGGCACGTACCGTCTAAGTGCCTGAATAGGCCCGAACCGCCCAGCGGTTCGGGCCTTTTTGCACCCCTTCAACTCCTGCGCGTGTCGTGGCATGATGGGCAGTACTCGCCCTTTTCCCAATGCACCACAACGCGCAGGAGCAAAACATGGCCAGTGAACCAACATCGACAACCCAGGCAGGCATCCCGGCAGCCAGCGACCGCAACTCGCTGACCGTGGGCCCCAACGGGCCGATCGTGCTGCACGACCACCACCTGATCGAGACCCTGCAGCATTTCAACCGGATGAACGTGCCCGAACGCCGCCCGCACGCCAAGGGGGCCGGCGCCTTCGGCGAATTCGAAACCACCGAGGACGTCTCGGCATACACCAAGGCCGCCCTGTTCCAGCCCGGGGTGAAAACCGAAACGCTGCTGCGCTTCTCCACTGTCGCCGGCGAGCTCGGCTCCCCCGACACCTGGCGCGATGTGCGCGGCTTCGCGCTGAAGTTCTACACCACCGAAGGAAATTTCGACCTGGTCGGCAACAACACCCCGGTGTTCTTCGTGCGCGACCCGATGAAGTTCCCGCACTTCATCCGCTCGCAGAAGCGGCTGCCCGATTCCGGGCTGCGCGACGGGACCATGCAATGGGACTTCTGGACACAGAACCCCGAATCCGCCCACCAGGTCACCTACATCATGGGCCAGCGCGGCCTGCCCAAGACCTGGCGCGAGATGAACGGCTACGGCTCGCACACCTACATGTGGGTCAACGCGGCCGGCGAGAAATTCTGGGTGAAGTACCACTTCTTGAACAAGCAGTCCGAGAAGTTCGAGACCATGCGCGGCGCGCAGGCCGAGGAACTGGCCGGGGCCGACGCCGACTTCCACCGCCGCGATTTGTTCGAGGCGATCAAGGCCGGCAACTTCCCGCAATGGGACCTGTACGTGCAGGTCATGCCCTACGAGGAAGCTAAGACCTACCGCTTCAACCCCTTCGACCTGACCAAGGTCTGGTCCAAGAAGGACTATCCGCGCATCAAGGTCGGCACCCTGACGCTGAATAGGAACCCGGAGAACTTCTTCGCGCAGATCGAGCAGGCGGCCTTCTCGCCGGGGAACATGGTCCCGGGCATGGGGATGAGCCCGGACAAGATGCTGCTGGGCCGCAATTTCGCCTATGCGGACGCACAGCGCTACCGCATCGGCACCAACTTCCAGCAGCTGCCGGTGAACAAGCCCAAGTGCCCGGTGCACTCGTACAACTTCGAAGGGAATATGACCTACGAGCACACCGGCGATCGCAGCGTCTACGCGCCGAACTCCTTCGGGGACTCGTGGAGCGATGAAACCGGTCCGGCGGAGAACTCCTTCGAATCCGACGGCGAGCTGGTCCGCGAGGCCTACACGCTGCGCAAGGACGACGGGGACTTCGTCCAGCCCGGCATCCTGGTCCGCGAAGTGATGGACGATGCACAGCGCGCCGAGCTGGTCGAAACCGTCACCGGGGCGCTGGACGGGGTCATCGAGCCGGTGCTGTCCAACGCGATCCAGTACTGGAAGAACATCGATGCGGACACCGGAGCGAAGATCGAAGCGAACCTGCGCGCCAAATAGCGCGCATGAAAAAACGCCAGCCGCATGGCTGGCGTTTTTTCATGCACGGGATGCGCTAGGACCCGAGTTCGATGTCCTCGCTGAAGTTCCACTCCCCGCCACGGGTATCGAACAGCTGGATGCGATCGGCGGTGAAGGACAGTCGCGTCCCGGCCAGCGCTGCCTGCGCGGCGTCCAATTGCTCCGCCGGCACGTTCTGCGCGATGGTCAGGTGCGGATGGTAGGCGAAGGCCGATTCGTGCCTCAGCGCGTCGCCCAGCAGCGCCCGGTGCAGCGCCCAGCACTCGTCCGCGCCGGTATCCAGCGGAAGGAACACGACGTCGCTGGCCGGGCGGAAGGTCTGCGCAGCACCGAGTTCGATGCCGAAAGGCTGCACCGCGGCGGCCACCCGGCGCACCTGCGCGGCCGCCTTCTCCCAGGAATTCAGGTAGGACCCGGACACCAGGGTGATATGCGGGGCGATCGGCGCGGTGGCCTCTCCCCCGTATTCCTCGCGCCACGCGCGCAGCGTCTCCCGGTGCGGCTGCGGCACCGGGATCACTACGCCCAGGGTGTACTCGAAGACCATTGTCTCAGCTAGATTCCCAGCGGCGGCAGGAAGCCGACCTTCTGGTAGACATCGGAGACAGTCTTGGAAGCGACTTCGCGGGCCTTCGCGGCACCGGCCAGCAGCAACCGGTCCAGCTCCGCCGGGTCATCCAGCAGCTCCAGGGTGCGGGTGCGGATCGGGGCCAAGCGCTCCACGACGGCGTCGGCCACAGCCACCTTCAGGTGGCCGTACATCTTGCCCTCGAACTCTTCGACCAGCTGGGGCACATGCTTGCCGGTGACCGCGGCCAGGATGTCCAGCAGGTTCGAGACCCCTGGCTTCTCTGCCTTGTCGTAGGCCACCACGGAGCCGGCATCGGTCACCGCGGACTTGATGCGCTTTGCGATCAGCTTCGGCTCGTCGAGCACGTTGATCAGGCCGGCCGGGGACTCAGCGGACTTGGACATCTTCGAGGTCGGGTTCTGCAGGTCGTAGATGCGTGCGCCCTCCTTCGGGATGAACGCCTCGGGCACGGTGAAGGTCTCGCCGAAACGGTGGTTGAAGCGCTTGGCCAAATCGCGGGCCAGCTCCACATGCTGGCGCTGGTCATCGCCCACCGGAACGCCCTGCGGCTGGTAGAGCAGGATGTCCGCAGCCATCAGGATCGGGTAGGTGAACAGCCCGACGCTGGCGGCATCCGCGCCGCCCTTGGAGGACTTGTCCTTGAACTGGGTCATGCGGCTGGCTTCGCCGAAGCCGGTGATGCAGTTCAGCACCCAGGCCAGCTGGGCATGCTCGGGCACCTGCGACTGGACGAACAGGGTGGACTTCTCCAGATCGATGCCGCCGGCGATGAACTGCGCGGCGGTCTTGCGGGTGCGGGCGCGCAAGTCGGCCGGATCCTGGGTCACGGTGATCGCGTGCATGTCCGGGATGAAGAAGAAAGCGTCGTGGTCGTCCTGGGTCTTGACCCAGTTGACCAGTGCGCCCAGGTAGTTGCCCAGGTGCAGGGAGTCGCCCGAAGGCTGCATGCCCGAGAGAACGCGGGGCTTAGTCATGAAAAAATCCTTAGAACTGGTAGTCGACGACCAGCGGTGCATGGTCGGAGAAGCGCAAATCGTAGGCCGAAGCACGGTCCACATGTGACTTGATGGCCTTGGCGGCCAGCGCCGGAGTGGCCATGTGGTAGTCGATGCGCCAACCGGCATCGTTGTCGAAGGCCTGCCCGCGGAAGGACCACCAGGTGTACGGTCCCTGCACGTCGCCGGCCAGTTCGCGCGCCACATCCTTGTAGCCGATTTCCGGGCCGAAGAAGCCATCGAAGTAGGCGATTTCCTCATCCATCACGCCGGCGCGCTTATTGTGGTTCGGCTTCCAGTTCTTGATGTCCTTCTGCGTGTGCACGACGTTCAGATCGCCCACCACCAAAACGTGGTCCTTCTCGTTCTTCAGCTCCACCAGGCGCACGTTCATGCGCTGCAGGAAGCGGTACTTGTCCTCCTGCTTCTGCGTGCCCAGCTCACCGGAGTGGACGTAGGCGGAGACCACGGTGAAGATCTCGCCGTTGACCTCGAAGTCGGCTTCGACCCAGCGGCCGGAATCGGCGAAGTAGTCCTCGCCGATGTGCTCGCGCACGGCGACCGGCGCGGTGCGCGAAAGCACTGCGACCCCGGCGCGGCCCTTGTCCTTGGCTTCGGCGTGCAGAATATGCCAACCCTCGCCGATCAGCTCGCGCAGGATCTTGTCCGGTGCGCGCACTTCCTGCAGGCACAGGATGTCCACGTCGCGGGCGGCAATCCAGTCGCCCATGTTGCGCTTGTAGGCGGCGCGGATGCCGTTGACGTTGACCGACGCGACGCGCAGCGCGCCGGCGTCCTTGCTGAGAATTTCCACACTGGTAGGTATCACCATTCCACCTTACAAAACTATGTGCCCTATTACGCGCTGATCTGGCCTGCGCCGGAATACGCGCAACGAAAAAGGGCAACGCTTTCGCGTTGCCCGGATCGGTTAGTCGATGATTTCGCCGTCCATCGGCTTGGCCGGCTTGATCATGTCCCGCGCATTCGCCGCGGTCATCTGGATCGTCTCCAGCGCCCGGTCGATCATGCCCTCGTAGTCCTCGCCCTTCGCCTCGCGCTGCTCGGCGATCACCCGGGCTTGGACCTGGACGATCTTGAAGGAGTGGTCCAGCTTCATGTCGCGCTGGCTGGTGGACTCGTCGACGATCACCGAGCCGGACTGCGCGCGCGGGGTGGCTGCCGCGGTCGCTTCGCGCAGCGAGCTGTTGAGCTTGTCCGCGCCGCGCTTGAGGCCGAACATCATGAAAGCGGCCAGCAGCAGCCAACCGGCGGAGATGACCACGACAAACCAGCCGACGATCTCATTGGAGTTGGCGGCGAAGACCACTGCCACCAGAAGGACGATGACCATGACGGCCATTGCCAGAGTTGATGCGTTGAGGGTGACTTTCTTGCCCTGCTTCGCGCTGCTGCCTAGAGGTTCCATGCCTCCAATTCTCGCACCATCACCCCGCTTCTAGCCAATTTCAACCCTGCCCTTTCGCCCACAGCGTGGCTAGCCGAACAAGCTGTGCAGGTCCTGCCCGGAAAGGCTCGCGCGAATCAGCAGGTAGCCGGCGATGCCCACCACCCAGCCGAGGGTTTCCTGCGCGTAGACCGCGGCCTTGGCCCCCATCTTCTGCATCCAGGCTTCGATGCGCGGCCCGGCCAGCGCACGCGCGCCCACCAGCGCCAGGGCAGGCACGATCATCACCAGGCAGTAGCCGATGAGCGCGAGCAGCTGCACGCTGGTGCCCCAGCCGGCACCCTGCATCACCCCGACGGCCGCCAGGTAGGGAAGCATCGTGGGCAGTTCCAGCAGGCCAGCGACCAGCGCCAGCACCACCAGCCCGATGCGCGTATCCAGAGCGGTGCCCAGGCGTCCGCGCAGCCGCCGCGGCACCTGATCGATAGCCTCCGTTGCTTCTGCGGCGTGGGCTTGGTGCCCCGCGCCAACGCGCGCCGCGGCTTTCTTCCGCGCACTGGCAGCCTTCTGCGCGTCGGTGCGGTAGGCCAGCGCCCAGACGATCATCAGCGCGCCAACCGCCATGCCCGCCAGCCGGAAGAACCGGTGCTCGAAGATGCTGGGGTCGATGAGCAGCAGCCCGCTGCGCAGCAGCACCCCGATGACCCAGTAGAAGCCGGCGATGACCATGAGGTAGGCCAGCACCTTGCCGATGGCCTCGCGGCACCCGCGCAGCAGCAGCCACAGCGGGATGACCAGGGTGCCGATGCTGGTCGAGTCGATCAGCGCCAGGATGACCAGGGAAAGTTCGGGATTGCTCGTGATAATGTCCATGCTTTCCACTCTTCCGTGCCTTGCCGCAATGCGGTATCGGCCAGTGGTCTGCGCTTTCTCCTCCTTAAGGGGGATACCCGGCGGGCAGGACGTCGGGGATGCTGGAAGCATGAACTTCATTCGGCGGATGGGCAGCGGCGACAAGGAGCCCGAGGTCGTCGGGACCTATCTGGTGCTGACCGTGATCCTGCACCTGACCGGGCTGACCAACCCGCCGTGGGTCGCGATCCGCCGCTACGAGTGGATTGTGCTGCTGCTGATCGGCCTGGCCGCCGTGCTGGTGCGCCGCCGGTTCCTGCTCGCCAGCACGCTGATCGTGCTACTGTGCGGTGCCGGCCTGCTGGCGGTGGGCAGCATCGGCGGGTATTTCCTGCTCTTCGAGTGCGTCTTCGGCCTGTTCCTGCTCGGCTCTTCCAGGCTCCGGACGGCGGCCTTCGCGCTGCTGTGCCTGGCCGCCATCGTGCTGGGCATCGCCGCCTGGCTGGGCAGCGGTGATCCGCAACAGGTGGTGCTGAGCCTGTTCATGGCCGGCTTCATCCTGTTCACCCCGATGCTCTGGGCGCAAAATGTGCGCACCGCCAAGGACCTGGCCACCGCGGAGGCCCAGCGGGTCCAGGCGGTGCAGTCCGCGGCGGCGGCCCGCGAGGACCAGCTGGTCGCGGAGCACGAATTCTCGCGGGTCGAAGAGCGCACCGCCTTGGCGCGGGAAATGCATGACGTGCTGTCGGCCAGGTTCTCCTCGATCGCCCTGCTGTCCGGCGCGCTGCTGCCCTCGGCACCCGATGCGGTGCGCACCCCGCTGCAGAGCATCCGCGACGAATCGGTGTCCGGGCTGGAGGACATGGCCGGCATGGTGCGGATGCTGCATTCCGGCGGGCCAGCGCTGCAGGCGCGGATCGAGGACCTGCCCGAGCTGGTCGCAGGGTTCGGCAGCCCGGTGCGCTGGGAGTACCGGGTGGCACGGCCGCAGCGCTTCTCCCCCGCGGTGCACACCGCTGCGCACCGCACGGTCGCCGAGCTGCTGGTCAACCATGCCAAGCATGCCCCGGGCACCGATCTGGAGCTGAGCGTCATCCAGGACCGGAATCTGTCCATCACCGCGCGCAACCGGCTGGGGCATGATGCCGGATCGTCCCCGGGCGCCGGAACCGGGCTGGAGAACATCAAGACCCGCGTCGCGGCGCTGGGCGGGCACGTCGAGGTGCGCAACGACGCGGATTTCGCGGTGCACGTCGAATTCCCTGAAACAACGGAGGAAGAATGAAAGTGCTGATCGTCGATGACCATGCCACCGTCCGCATGGGCATCCGGCTGGTGCTGCAGGCGGCCGATGACCTGGAGGTCGTCGGCGAGGCGGCGGACGGGCGCTCGGCCATTTCCATGGCCCGGGTCCTGTCCCCGGACGTGATCCTGATGGATCTGCGGATGCCGGTGCTCGATGGCGTCGAGGCCACGAAGGCGCTGCATGAGAAGTACCGGGTCGTGGTGCTCACGACCTTCGATGATGACGAATACCTGTTCGGCGCGCTGCAGGCCGGCGCGCACGGGTTCTTGCTCAAGAGCGCCGAGCCGCAGGCGATCATCTTGGGCGTGCGGGCCGCCGCGCGCGGCGAATCGGTGCTCGATCCGCAGGTGACCGCCCGGATCCTGGCCCGGGCGCTGACGGTGCCCGAGGCCGCTGCGCTGCCTGCGCTGACCGGCCGGGAACGCGAAGTGCTCGATGGTCTGGCCGAGGGGCTGAGCAACCCGCAGCTGGCGCAGCGCCTGGGCATCGGGCAGAGCACCGTGAAGACGCACGTCTCCCAGGTGCTGACCAAGCTCGGGGTGTCAACCAGGCTGCAGGCGGCGAGGATCGCCTACGGGGCTACCAGCTCACCAGGCAGAACGGGTGGTCCTGCGGATCCAGGTACACCCTGAAGGTCTTGGTGCCTTCGCCGGTGGCCTTCGCGCCCAGGTGCAGCACCTGCTCTTCGGCCAGGTCCAGGTCGGCGACCTTCACGTCGATATGCGCCTGCTGCGGGTGCACATGCCCCGGCCATTGCGGCGCCACATAGGGGCTGACCGCCTGGAAGGCGAGCGCAGGATGATTCGGGGCATCGCCAATGGAGACCCAGTCGGGCTCGTTGTCGATGCGCACCATTCCGAGGAGCTGTTCATAGAATCCGGCCAGTGCATCGGGGTCCTCGCAGTCGATGACCATGGCCTGCCATGTGCCAATCATGTGGCCATTATCCGCGCAGCTTTGCTCCGCGTCTACCAGGACTCAGCCATTGCGCAGGTGCAGTGGTCGATCAGCGCCTGCACGCGGGCCGGGATCTGCACCCCCTTGGGCGTGATGGCCACGACCGCGTTCGGGTAGTTGGGCGCCTTGAGCTCGCGGAAGGCCAGCGGGCGGCCCTCGATGGAGACCTCGGCGTTGTTCGGGCGGCGCATGAGCAGCCCGTAGCCCAGGCCGCGGCCCACCATCGCGGCCACCAGGATCATCTGCGGGACCGAGGCGGTGATCTTCGGGACCAGGCCCTGGGAGGCGAAGAGCTGCATCTGGTGCTGGGTGCTCGGGTCGGACTCGTAGACGATCAGCGATTCGTCAACCAGGTCCGCCAGTTCCAGCGGCCGGTCGAGCTTGGCCAGCGGATGCTCGGGGTGCAGCACCACCTGCATCTCCGTCTGGTAGATCGGCTGCTTGTCCATGTCGGCGGGCAGCTGCAGGTCGTAGACGAAGGCGACGTCGATCTCGCCCCCGCGCAGCGCCGGCAGCAGCTCGTCGTGGGTGCCCACGCGCACATCGAGCTGCACCTCGGGATGGTCGAAGCCCTGGAGCGTGGCGGGGATCAGGTGCGGGGAGAGCGAGGCGAAGCAGCCGAAGCGCACCGGCCCGCGCAGCGCGCCCTCGGTTTGCGGAAATGTTGCGCGCAGCTCGCCGACCTCGGCGAGGATCTTGCGGGCCATCGCGGCGAAGTGCTGGCCGGAGGCGGTGAGCCGGATGCCGTGGGCCTTGCGGCGCAGGCACAGGGTCTCCCCGGCGAGCCTCTCGATCGCGGTGATGGCCTGTGACAAGGCGGATTCCGAAATCTTCAATTCGCTGGCCGCCGAACCCAGGGTGTCGTGCACGGGCAGTTCGGCCATGATTTCCAGATGCCGCATTGAATACATAAGCCAGCCTTCAGAAGTTTTGCAGATATTTGAAGTTTACCTTACCTATGAGGGGTGCCACACTGGAGTGACCCAAAACTCACCAGCCGGTGATCGATGCCTCGATCCCGGCTCGCAAGGGAAGCACTCATGACTTCAACAGCACACGCCGGAAAGGCCACGCAGCGTCGCGTAGCATTCGCGACGGTCATCGGCACCACCGTTGAGTGGTACGACTTCTTCATCTACGCCACCGCCGCAGGCCTGGTCTTCAGCCAGCTGTTCTTCGAGCCTGCCGGCCAGGAGATCGCACTGCTGATCTCCTTCGCCTCGGTGGGCCTGTCCTTCCTCTTCCGCCCGCTGGGCGCATTCCTGGCCGGGCACTACGGCGACAAGATCGGCCGCCGCGCCATGCTGGTACTCACCCTGGCCCTGATGGGTGCCTCCACCACGCTGATCGGCGTGCTGCCAACCTTCGAGACCGCCGGCCTGTGGGCACCGATCATGCTCTTGCTGCTTCGTATCCTGCAGGGCATCTCCGCGGGCGGCGAATGGGGCGGCGCGGTGCTGATGGCAGTGGAGCACGCTCCGGAGAACGGCCGCGGCCGTGCCGGTTCCTACCCGCAGGTCGGCGTGCCGCTGGGCATGCTGCTGGCCTCGGGCACCATGGCGCTGATGACCGGCGTGATCTCCCCCGGCGAGCAGTTCCTCGAATGGGGCTGGCGCATTCCGTTCCTGGTCTCGATCGTGCTGATCGCCGTGGGCTACTTCGTGCGCCGCTCGGTGGACGAGTCCCCGGTCTTCGAGGAAATCAACGAGCAGAAGGCGCAGACCGCTGTACCGATCCTGGTGCTGTTCAAGAAGCACTGGCCACTGGTCATCATCGCGGCCCTGGTCTTCGCCGGCAACAACGCCGCCGGCTACATGACCACCGGCGGATTCTTCCAGGCCTACACCACCGATCCCAAGGGCCCGGTGGGCCTGGAGCGCACCGACGTGCTGGTCGCCGTGTCCTTCGGCGCCGCGGTTTGGCTGATCATAACCCTGGTGGCCGGATTCTTGGCCGACAAGATCGGGCGCAAGCGCACCTACCAGCTGGGCTTCATCATCCTCGCGGCCTCCCTGTTCCCGGTCTTCGCGCTGGTGAACTCCGGCTCGCTGGTGCTGCTGTACGTTGCGTTCGGCGTGTTCTCGATCGGCCTGGGCCTGACCTACGGCCCGCAGGCGGCGCTGTACTCGGAGCTGTTCCCTGCTTCGGTCCGCTTCTCCGGGGTCTCGATCTCCTACGCGATCGGCGCGATCGTCGGCGGCGCATTCGCGCCGACCATCGCCCAGGCGCTCGTTCAGGCTACCGGCGGAACCACCGCGGTTGCCGTGTACCTGCTGATCGTCGTCGCGATTGCCTTTACTGCGGTGAGCATGATCCGCGACCGTTCGGGCATCGATCTGTCCTTCCGCAACCAAGCGGAGCAGGAAGTCGGCGCGCTGGTCTTCGACAAGCGCCGTGCTGATGCGGTGAAGGCGACCCAGGACGCCTAATTACCCCGGAAAAGCCCGATGGCCCGTTGCGGCCATCGGGCTTTTTCTGTTCGTGCCTATTTCAGCTTGGTGCGCAGCTCCGTTTCGGCTCCGGCGCTTGGCTGTAAGCGCCGGCTGAGGGCCTGCGGTATCGGCCAGCGGGAGCAGCCGTATGCTCCCCCGGGAGTATTCCAGCGATATCACCGAGTGCCGTTACGCAAGATGCCGCAGGGATCAAAAAACCGGCAGCCCATCTGGGCTGCCGGTTTTCTCGTGTCTACTTCGCGGCGTTGCGCTCCGCGGCTTCGACCACGTTGTTCAGCAGCATTGCGCGGGTCATCGGGCCCACGCCGCCAGGGTTCGGCGAAACCCAGCTGGCGGACTCGTACAGCGCTGGATCGATATCTCCGGTGACCTTGCCGTCCACGCGGGAGACGCCCACGTCCAGCAGGATCGCTCCGGGCTTGGCGGTCTTGATCATGTGGGCCGAACCGGCGGCGGCGATGACCACATCGGCCTGCGCCAGCAGCTCGTCCAGGTTGGTGGTGCCGGTGTGCGCCAGGGTCACGGTGGCATTGATGTTCCGGCGGGTCAGCAGCAGGCCGACTGGGCGGCCGATGGTCACGCCGCGGCCGACCACCAGCACGTGCTTGCCGTTCAGGTCGATGTCGTGGCGGGCCAGCAGGTCCACGCAGCCCAGCGGGGTGCACGGCAGCGGGGAGGTCATCGGGCGGTTGACGTTGGCAACCAGGCGGCCCAGGTTCATCGGGTGCAGGCCGTCGGCGTCCTTGGCCGGATCCATGGCCTCCAGGATCACGTCCTGGTCGATGTGCTTGGGCAGCGGCAGCTGGACAATGTAGCCGGTGCAGTCAGGGTTCTCGTTCAGCTCCTTGACCTTGGCCAGCAGCTCGTCCTGGGTGGTTTCCTCGGGCAGGTCCACGCGGATGGATTCGATGCCCACCTCGGCGCAGTCCTTGTGCTTGCCGCCGACGTACCAGGCCGAGCCAGGGTCATTGCCAACCAGGATGGTGCCCAGTCCGGTGGTGTGCCCGGCAGCCTTGAGCGCGGCAACGCGTTCGGACAGTTCCTGCTTGATGGCGGCCGCGGTGGCCTTGCCGTCGAGAATGCGTGCGCTCACGCGTATCCTTCCGTAGGTGCCCTGTTCAGGCGGATGGCATGCAAACCCAGGCGCGCGGCTCGCACGATTAGCTCCCTGGTGGTTACCCACCTAACGCCAGTCACGCCCTCCAGTGTAGCGAAAATGGCCTCGGGAATGACTTTGAAGTGTGCAGGGTTACCTTGATTGTGTACTCGACAATCGTGATCGGCGCAGGGCAAGCCGGGCTTGCCGCCGCCTACCATCTGGCCAAGCGCGGCATCGACTTCCTGGTGCTCGATGCGAACCCGGGGCCCGGCGGGGCGTGGCAGCATCGCTGGGATGCCCTGACCCTGGGCACCGCGCACCATATCCACCCCTTGCCTGATTTCCCGCTTGAGGTCCAGGATTCCACGCGGCCGGCCTCCCAAGTGGTCTCCGAATACTATGCGGAATACGAGAGGCGTTTCTCGTTGCCGGTACGCCATGGCTCACCGGTGACCTCGGTGACGCGGGACGGCGAGAACTTCGTGGTGCACGCCGATGCCAAGTACCGGGCCCGGACCATTATCAACGCCACCGGCACCTGGACCAACCCGTTCTGGCCGGTCTACCCCGGGCAGTTCGACGGCCCGCAGGTGCATACCAACGGCTTCCGCTCCCCGCAGCAGTTCGCCGGGCAGCGCGTCCTAGTGGTCGGGGCCGGAGCCAGCGCCACCCAGTTCATCGTGCAGCTTCGCGCTGCCGGAGTGGACACCCTGTGGTCCACGCGCAGTGCCCCGGACTGGCGCGAAGAGCCCACCGGCGCGGAGTGGGGACTGGAAGTGGAGCGCCAGGTCAACGAGCGCACCAGCGCGGGATTGCCGCCGAAGTCGGTGGTGGGCACCACCGGGCTGCTGCTCACGCCGGTGATGCGTGCAGGAATCGCCTCCGGTGCACTGGTCTCGCGCGGGAAGATCGACCATCTAGAATCCGATGCGGTGGTCTTCACCGACGGGTCACGCGAGAAGATCGATGCGATCCTGTGGGCCACCGGTTTCCGCCATGCCCACCGGCATTTGCGCGACCTGAAGCTGCACACCGCGGCCGGCGGCATCCTGCTGGAGGACGGGGTCGCGGCGGTAGAGGTGCCGGGGTTGTTCTTCGTCGGCTATGGCGCATCGGCCTCGACGCTGGGCGCTACCCGCGCCGGGCGGAAGGCCGCGCTGGCGGCTGCACGCTACGTGCAGCGGATGCCGGTGAGCGCAACGCAGCTGGCGGGATTGGGAGAATATCGCTGGCGGGCGCTACCTTAGAATCCATGAACCAGTACATCGTCACCCTATCTTGCATCGACCGCCCCGGCATCGTCCACGCCATTTCCGGAGGTCTGCTGGGTGCCGGTTGCAATATCACCGAGTCCCAGCAGTTCCTCTCGCCGGAGACCGGCACCTTCTTCATGCGCATCGAGGTCACCACCGAGCAGTCGCTGGCGCAGATCCGCGCGGGGCTCGCACCGATCCGCGACGACTTCCACATGTCCCTGCGCGTGGACGACGGCGCCAAGCGCACCCGCACCATGCTCATGTGCTCCAAGGCCGGGCATGCGCTCAACGACCTGCTGTTCGCCCAGCGTGCGGGCACCTTGCCCATCGACGTGCCGGTAATTGTGTCCAACCACCTGGATCTGAAGCCGATGGCCGACTTCTACGGTGTGGAGTTCGTGCACCTGCCGGTGACCAAGGAGAACAAGTCGCAGGCCGAGGCCGAGCTGCTGTCCATCGCGGACAAGCACGACATCGAGCTGGTGGTGCTCGCCCGCTACATGCAGATCCTCTCGGATTCGCTGTGCGAGCGCATGGAAGGCCGGGTCATCAACATCCACCACTCCTTCCTGCCGTCTTTCAAGGGTGCCAAGCCCTACCACCAGGCCTACGCCCGCGGCGTGAAGCTGATCGGCGCCACCGCGCACTATGTCACCGCGGACCTGGACGAGGGCCCGATCATCGACCAGGAAGTCACCCACGTCTCGCATACCCGCACCGCCGAGCAGCTTGTTGAGCTGGGGCGCAGCGTGGAAGGCCGGACGCTGACCCGCGCCGTGCAGTGGCATGCCGAGCACCGGGTAATGCTTGACGGCCAGCGCACCATCGTCTTCTCCTAAGCATGGATTACGCTGCACTGGCAGTCATCGCCCTGCTGATTGCCGCCTCGGCGTGCTGGCCCTTGCTCAGGTCATCGGGCAAGCGCGGCAAGGCGTTGAACGCCCAGGCTCTACAGCTGCCAGATCACCATCGGCCGCGCTATCGGCAGTCGCTGGCTGGAAATCCGCTGGCTTTTCCCCTGGCCATGAGCAGCGGCTATGCGCTGTGCCGAGGTGCGGACCTCGATGAGTTCCTCTTCCCTGATGCGGAAGAAGAACGAATTATCCTGGCCGAATCGTGGGGCATCTTCAATGAAGGAGATGCCGTCCAGGAGCTCTGGTCCTTGCTGTCCCAAGGGCATCGCTCTGGCTGGCAACAGTCCCGAAAGCTGGTCAATGCCGGCGGAGCTGCTCTGGCCCAGCAGCGCAAGATGCTTGGCAGCCGGGCGCGGACGTCTGCTGAGGCGCGCGAAGAATTGCTGTCGCTGCGCCGGTTGCAGCGCAATGAGCGCAGCGTGCAGGATCTTGATTTCCTGGCCTGGGATCTTTCACGCGCCGTCATGGTCTCCCGCTCCGCGGCCACCTGCGGCTTCTTGGATCAACGCGTAGCACAGGACATCGCCTTGCAGGCAGCGTCGTATGCCCAGCAAACTTATGGTTCGTGGGGTGAATTCGCGAAGGCATTTGATACCGCGCGCTGGTTCTGGCGCGCGCATCAAGATAGCGCGCTGGATGATGCCCACGACGCGCATCGCACGCAGGTTCTCACCAGCCCTGAGGGCCCTTTCGTACAAGTGGATTTCAACGCACCGGTACCGACCAGCTAGCTGCTCCTCCTCGACGCCGCGCGGGAACTGGGACTATCGTTGCGCGCGGGCGAGGAGGATCGGGACTGGCAGCGTGCACTGGTGGCCGCGGCCCGCTCGCGGACTTGAGATCTTCGGTAGCGAACTCGCTGTGGCAATGCTTGGCCATTACAGTAGGTGAAATGACGCACATCATTACCATTGACGGCGCGACCCCGAAAGTCGGCCAGGACGTTTTCGTAGCCCCTACCGCCACCTTGAGCGGCGATGTCGAGCTGGCTGACCGTGCCAGCGCTTTCTACGGTGTTTCCGTGCGCGGCGATTCGGCGCCGATTCGCGTTGGCGAAGGCACCAACTTGCAGGACAACGTCGTGCTGCACGCCGATGAAGGTTTTCCTTGCACCCTGGGCGCGGGCATCTCGGTGGGCCACTCGGCAGTGGTGCACGGCGCCAGCGTGGGCGATGGCTGCCTGATCGGCATGAGCGCCACCGTCATGAACGGTGCCGTAATCGGTGAGCATTCGCTGGTTGCCGCCGGTGCGCTGGTGCTGGAAGGCACGCAGGTTCCACCGCGTTCGCTGGTTGCCGGTGTCCCTGCCAAGGTCCGCCGCGAGCTGAGCGATGAGGAAGTCTCCGGCTTGAAGACCAATGCTGACCACTACCTCGTGCTGGCTGCCAAGCATCTGGAAGCCAACGCCTAGAGTTTTCAAGGTCCTGGAAGCGCATTGCTTCCAGGACCTTTTCGCATTACGCATGGGGCGCGGTGGTCAGGGCTCGGCGATTTCTACGTCCAGCAACCCCGCACGCCACCGCACAGTGCTCTCCTCCGCCAACGCCTCAGCCTCCAACGCCTCGGCCGGAGTCATGAAGTACGTGTTGACCCGCAACTTCTGCTCCGGATCCAACTCCGGCGGCAACAGCACCATCGGCCGGCTCCCCGGGATCTTCACCGCTTGGAACAACCCGCAATGCCTGGCCGTATGGTGAATCAAGCAATTCAACACCGCAGACTTGATATCGGTCCGTCCGCCCTTCTCCCACGGATCCAGATGATCCGCTTCGCATCGTTGCGCCGGCATGCTGCACCCAGGATACGAACACCCCCGATAAGCCGCCCGCAAAGCACGCACTTGCGCCTTGGAGAACAACCTCTGGGTCCGCCCCAGATCCAACGGCAGACTCTTGCCGTTGAGCACCACCGGCAAAATCCCCGCAGTGCACAATGCTGCCCTGGCCTCGCCCGGGGAGAGCAGGACCCCCGAGGAAGTCACCGCGAAATCCTCCATTTTCCGTTGCAGCTTCTCCCAATCAAGAATGATGCTCACCTGCGAGCTGGCAAGCCCAGCCTGCTGGTCCGGCGGGCTGCCGCCGGATTTCCGTTCGCTCATCAGCAAAGCCATGAAACCGACAAGCCGTCTACGCTCGGGTTTCAGATCTTCCCATTCACCGCTTGCCAGCCCCGGTTCGGAACTATCACCTTCTGGTTGATGACCATCATCTTCTGGTTGGTGATCCTCGTCTTCCCCTTCTGGTCGATAATCGTCCCCTTGGGAACGGGGATGCTTTGCGTCTGGATTGAGTCCTTCTCCCGGCGGGTCATCTTCGATGTCCTCGACGTCCTCGTCACCGGGTCTGTCTTTCGCCCAATCCGGCTTGCTGCCCGCATCATCCCAGCCATTGGTTTCCTCACCGGTGAACTGGGCATCGACGTCTTTCAACCCCTGCCGGTTGCCGGCAACCGTGGATGGATTATCCAGATTCGCGAAATACGCCTCGATATAAGCGGATTGCGAAGGAAGAACTCGAACGAGATACTCAACCAGCCCCTTGCGCATCCCGCGCTTGAAGAACCCGATCCCGTCCAGCAAGGCCTTCAGCGGGCGCTTGCCGGCCTTGACCTGCGCGACCAGGTCGTTGATGTGCTTGCGCGCCGACTTCGGCTCCGGCCGCAGAAACGCCGCGGACTCAGCCTGCAGCTGCCGCTTCTTCGCTTCGGCCGCTTCCCCTTCACCCAGGTCTTTACGCACCGAATGCAGCTTCATCGCCGCCGAGGCGACCAGCCGCGGATCGATGCCCGGGTCCTGGAACTGTGCGGCGAGCTCGGGCAGCCATGGTTCGGTTGGTTGTCGCTTCAATCAAAAGCCGACTTTCATCGCAACGTCGGCAGCTGGGCATTTCAGGATGAATTGGATGAGCTCAGCGAAAAATTTATCCCCTACCGAGTTGTGCTCGATATCGACCGCGAAGAAGACAGCTACTTCCTCTTCGAGGCGCTCCAGCATTACCTTCGATACCTTTCAGCGCAGGACCAGCAAAACCAGCCCGAACTGCACAGCATGCGCCGGCTGCTCGACATGGTTGACGCAGCCTGGCTGAACTCCGCGAACGTGACCGATAGAAACTAGCAACACGAGCCTTGCTCGATTCTTCTCCGCGAAGGAATTTCAGAATAAGCTGATCATTCTTTGGGCTATCACCCGCGAACTAGCTCTTCATTTAGAGCAACACTCAACTGTCGGGTATCCATATGAGGGAATTGCGCGTACCGTCGGAAGAACACTCCGCGATAGTACCCGTGGCAAACCCGGCACCTTCACCATCCACGACAACGCATCGCGGCAGGACTCTAACTGGAAATACCGCAAGAGCCGCAAGAGCGGAGGCCCGCCATGTCCATCCACAGCCTAAGATCCCACACCGCTGAACACGTCAAGCATATCCTTGGCTCCCGCCAAGCACGCATCCATCTGGCCTCCTAGGGCTGAAGGGAAGGGATGCCCATCGTCCTGGCACAACCCCACGAACGACTCGATGATGTGATGGGACTGGTCTCCATCCACGGACGATCCGCAGTGGTCGCAATCTACGATGAACCCGACGACCACCTGAGCTTCTGGTTCGTCTCTCTGCCAAACCCGGCATTGGAAAACGTACTGGCCGAACCACAAGGCCAGACAGTGGGGAATTCATCGCCCATGGCACACCTGACGGGGCGAGAACGTTCCGTGTCAGGTACTGGGCACGCAGTGCCATCACTTTTGAAATCCCCTGTTACGTGCGCAGCGACCTAGAACATCGAACCTCGTACAACACGCACCTCGGTGCAGGAGGCAAGGCGCAACCTGAAAATTCCCTGGATGATCCTGATCTTGCTGACTGACCTGCGGTGCGGAGAGTTAAGCTAGTCTTGTGTATAACTGAAAATCAGCCTATTCGCACTGAAGCATCCCACGGACATCGCGGGATGCTTCAGTGTTTAATGCTGACAGCCAGCTCACCCAACGCAAGTCCACTGCCCAAAGATGTATAGAATCCATCTGAAACACTTCCCTGCTAGCAACACCGCCACGAGCACATGCTTTGAAGGCCTGTGTTCGGGTCAACAACTGCGAATCAACCCCGCTGTGATGGACGCGAAAACAAGTTCGTCAAGACGGCGAAACCAGTGCCGTCCGCACCCTCTGGCGCTGCAAGAACTGCGGAGCATGCACCACTGCTACCCGCCCGAAGAAACATAGATCTTGCACCGGCCGTGAGCAGTTGAATGCAATTGACGAGGCCTTCTGCAGCTTGCCCAAGAAAAGAGACCCGCGTGGAGACGATAAATAATAAACGGAACCAGGCCGAGGGCATGCGCTGGCCCGACAGCCTCAGCTGGGCTGGTGAACGCTCCCGCCAGATACTATGGCTGCTTGCCTTGGTTGTGGTTGCGGTCTACGGGTTGCACAAGATCACTTTGGTTGCCATCCCATTTTTGCTGGCCGTAATTCTGGCAGCAGCCATCGCACCGCTGGTGAATTGGTTTCGTGGCAAGGGGTGGCCTAACACGGTGGCTAGCGGGACGGCCTACATTCTCGTACTCTCCGGTTTCGCGGCTGTCATCGCCGGGATCGTCGTAACCATCCGTGCCCAGTGGGCGGAACTTGTGGATCAGGCGGTGAAAAAATTTGACCGTTTGTACGCCTGGATCGCACAGGGACCATTGCCCGTAGATGATGCCATGATCCAGGATGCCCGCAACGCGGCGAGCGATTTCGTTACGAGCAAGGCGGCAGGGAACACCGCGGTAGACAGCATCTTCGTTGCCACGCAGGTCTTCACTGGTTTCATCCTCATGGCAGTCATTTTGTTCTTCTTCCTCAAAGACGGAAGGAAGTTGTGGGCATTCTGCTTGATACCCCTTAAAGGGCGACAATTGGCAAAAGCCCGGCTCGCCGGAATACACGGTATAGAGGTGCTAGGCGGATACGTACGTGGCACAGCCATCGTAGCTCTGGTTGACTCCGTGCTGATCGGCCTTGCCTTATGGATTTTGCAGGTACCCCTGGCGCTTCCTCTGGCTGTCGTGGTCTTCATCGGTGCCTTCATCCCAATACTCGGCGCCACCACCACCGGACTTCTCGCTGCTCTGGTCGCATTCGTGGCCAATGGCCCGACGGCAGCACTGATCATCATTGGCGTCAGCTTCGCTGTGAATCAGCTAGAGGGCAACCTTCTGCAACCGCTAGTGATGGGAAAAACCCTCCATATCCACCCTCTGGTTATTCTGATCGCGTTAAGCGCCGGGGCCGTGCTCGCTGGAATTATCGGGGCGATCCTTGCCGTGCCGCTGGCGGCCGTCAGCTGGGCCATCGGCAGAATATGGTTCAGTGATCGCTTCTCGAACCGCCATCGGCCAGTTCTTGATCACTAGATTTGTTCAGCGTCCTGACGTTATGACTCCGAGCCAATTTTCCGTTCCCTACCAACCTGCGTCGTCCCTGAAGGGTAGCCTGCCGCGAGACGGCTATCCCCGGCCGCTGCGCAAAGGTCCATATCACACGAAAAAGCTCGGCATCTACACAGAAAGTCGATCTAACTCGATAAGAACCAGCCGTCATCAGCCCGGGTCATCACAACCAGAGAAATGAAATTCCATAACCAAAACAATCGGCTAAACGAGAACAAAGTAGACCCTCACGGCTTCACCGCAAATCCCCTAAAGAAGAAACCACTGCTGAGGTTTGCGGGATCGTCATCCAACACGGCCCGCCCCACCTCTTCCCCGGTGTGCCGGTCATAACGCAAAACCCTGTACGGAGAACCATCATTGTTATCCGCCATGATGACAACGTCAGCATCAGTGAAGATCGCCTTCGACGAAGCCGAATTATCGCTATACGCTTCCACCGTAAACTTGCGTTCTGTCCGTCCCGTCTGAATGTCCGTAGACATGATCGAGTCCTTAACCCCGTACCATTCAAGCTTTCCGTCCTTCAGCGACTGGCGGGTTACCTGGGGAAGGCCCGTACCATCTTCACTGATGAAAGGCTCAGTCGCTTCATCTGAGATCAGTGCCTTGCTCTCATACTTACCGGTCTTGGTGTCCCATATCGATAAGACGGCCTTAGCAGCAACATCCAATCCGCCTCGTCTCTCATCAGAGATGTAGTAGATTTTTCCATCATGGCATGGAGCATTATTGAGTACCGCGCCCTCTCTAGCCCGTGTACTGCTGCCGACAACTTTTTCCTTGCCGTCCTTTGTGCCAGTTAATTGGCTGATAACCATGGGCTCCGTATCAGGATCCCCCGTCTTCGAATACGGGCCGGTAGCCAAACCAATTCCGAAAACCTCCCCCTCGCACTGAGCAGCAATGAAATAGCTGCCTTCAACTTCAGCTAGAGAGGTTCCGGAACTGGTAGTGGTCACAACCTGAGTCGTATACCCCACGTCGCTGAAGCCCAGATTATAAAGTCCCACTGCAGTATCCGCTGCTGTGGCAAGCATGGCGTATTGGCTATCAGTTTTTGCATTCTGAAAACTCTTCAAACCGGCACCATCAATCAGATAGTCGGTCTTCATATCACTGAAGAACAACCCCTTCTCAGTCCACTCCATCGAGCACATGTCCATGCCCCAGGTCTGCGCCTCTGTAAAAGCACCATCGTCCTTTACCAGGACAACCTTTCCGTCTTGGCTTTCCCCATCCATGTCACTGCTCGCAGCACTGAAGCACAGTGCGTACGCGGCCTCGCCTAGAGCCTCGGCTTTTCCGGATGATGGATCAGCTGGCGAACAGCTAGCCAGGGCAAAAACAGTGCTCGTCACTGCCGCTGCGGTGATGATACGACGGTTGTGAATCATGGAATGTTCCATTCTGGTGCAGAGTTTGGGGCCGGCCCAATCCCAGGCCGGCTCAAATACTAGTTTTCCAGTACGCTTAGAGGGTCTTGTACGTCACTGTGTTTGAGAGTTTGCATGTTCTCGTCCATTGACCAGCCCACGATCTGACGCGAATACAAATCGATGACCGTCGCCAAGTACAGCCAGCCCTCTCCGGTGAGAAGGTAGGTGATATCGCCAACCAGCTTCGCCCCAGGCCGGCAAGAGCGGAAGTCCCGCCGGCCGAGCTTGTCGACCATATGGTTCTTGATATGCGCTGTTCGCGCTTGGTGGTCACGCACCGTCGTGGTTTTGAACGCACTCATCCGTTTGGCCTGGATTCCCAGGTCTTTCATGATCGAGAGGACCGTGGACTTCGGAATCTGCATGTTCTGGTTGTTGCGGAGCAGGTCCACCAGTTGGCCGGCCCCAGCAACCTGGTCGGATGCCTCGAACTCGGTGTGGACCAGTTCGGTGCGGCGCATGCGCAGTGCTTGGGCTTCGCTCAGCTCCTCGCAGGGGTTTAGCCACCGGTAATAGGATGCCCTGGAAACCTGCAGTTTCTGGCACATCCACTTCACCGGGTACTGGCCGGTATGGGCTTTGATGAAGGGGTCTGCTGGCAGCATCGTCGCGCCATACTGGCAAAGCAAAGTTCACCGAATCCAAGAGCTCATAGAGCAAGTCAGCGACTCACTTTATGGCTCCTGCCTACTGGAGAACAACCATCAGAAGCTCTGTAATTCACCGGCAAACCTTTAACCACCTGTCATGCCCGCTATCTTGCTAGCAATTCCAAATAGATCCGCTCATGGGCTTCCGCTAGTGCCATACGTTGGCGCTTACGCTCCTCGGCATCCATCCCCGGCACGCTGGATAAAGCCAATTGATGCTTCACTGCTTCTTCCAGTGAGTCCTCATCAACACGGTCGTAATCCCATCGGTACGGTGCCACCGACGCATGCTGCCCCACATACTGACCACAATCAGGAGCGACGATGGCAGCTCCAGTATCCAAAGCCGCTTCGAGCCACCCGGAATGCGTGCCGAATCGATAGGGAAGGACATTCACATCCAGCGAACCCAAGTATTCGAAGAGCTCCTCTTCGGAGAAGTACTCATGCGCCTCAAGATTCCACTTTCCTTGCCTTTCTCCCTCTAGGAGCTGCCCTGCGAGATCCGCCTTGTACTCGCGGTTGGATGGATCAAGCACCTGACGATGTATGTTCACCTGCAGTTCAGTGTCTGGAATTCCCGCGACGATTCGGGCCAGAGGTTCCAGAATGGCTGGAGAAATATTAGCCCGGAGACCTTTAAGGTGCACCCCGATATGACGAGTCCTCCTCTGGGAAGACACCGCCAAAACCTCCCTGCGTCGGCGTAGCCGATTCATGGTTGCGAAATCAACGACGTGGGGGTGTGGCAGAACGTGGGCGGCACGATGCCATTGCGCCGCGATCTCCGCGGCTGCTCCATGGGTAAGGGTGATCAGCGCATCAGCTGAGGCGATGAGGATATCTAGCATCTGGCGGTGGGCCGTGGCATCTGGTTGATGGGGGTTGATCAAGTCATGCACCGTGTAAACCAATGGCTTGTGGAAATGACGCAATTCCGTGATGGTATTGCGCAATGTCTGTGGGTCTACCGCGTCAAAACCAAAATGTATATGCATCAAATCGAACCGCTGATGGTTGTCCCTCACCCACTCGGGAGTCAGCATCAGCGGGGGCCACCACGGTGACTGTTCGCTTTGGGAGCCTGGCGCATGGATGGGGTCAGGCAACCGAAGCGACCCGCGGTCCTGTTCTTGCAATGGTTCCAAATGCCGAATATAGACCTGGTCTTGAGGTACTGAAGCAACACGGATCATCGTGGAAGCTTTCTGGGAAGTCATACCGAATTCTCCTCTGTCGAGCGGCGGATGGGTAGGGTCGAAGTTGATTTGCTATTCACCTATATCGGTTGGGCTGCAGGAAGAATTGGTTTGGAATGGAATTTTCGGTTCTCGTCATAGCTCATCAACGAGCAGGCCACCTGCAACGGCTGCTCGATGGAGTGCAACGAAGTAGCGTCCTGCCGCAAGAGGTCATCGTTGTCTACATGGACGACCCCTACCCGGAACCGGTCTCGTGCGATGTGCCATTGAAAGCCCTCCATATCCAGAGCACCCCTGAGGAAAGCGGATTACCTCTGGCCCGCGCACGGAACATTGCTGCGGCCAATGCCAGCACGAAGCAACTGGTCTTCCTTGATGTGGATTGCATCCCCTCGGCACAGGCATTCGAGCGCCTGCTGCAGGCTTTGGGCGAGCATTCTGCCCTGGCGATGGCCGAACCCCGGTATCTGAAAGGCCCCATAGCGTCCGGACCCACGCCTTATGATTTCACTCTGGGCGAGCTTTCGGTTCCCCACCATGCAAGAGCCGCGCTGCCGACCGACGTGCCATGTGAAATGCACGAGCATTTCTGGTCGCTGGGTTTCGCGATCTCTTCCAGCGATTTCAAGCGAGTCCGAGGTTTCTGCCTGGAATACAGCGGGTACGGGGCAGAAGATACAGACTTCGCCTTCACCGCCCGCCGCCATGGCATCCCCGTAGTGTTCACCCGTGCGGTGGTCTTCCACCAGCATCACGGTGTCTCCAAGCCGCCGTTGAACCACTTCGACGCAATCGTAGCCAATGCATCGAAATTCCATGCTCGATGGGGCGTGTGGCCGATGGAAGGATGGCTCACCGCTTTCGCCCACATGGGGTTGCTGCGCTGGGCGTCCGATGGCCGAACACTCGAAATCTTGCAACATCCCACGCCGCTTCAGATTCAACACGCCCGAAGCCAAGATGCCTACTAGGCTGCCCATCAGCTCGTCAGCTCTCGAACCATGGCTTCGACCTGCCGCGTGAATTCGTCCGCATCGGTGAACAGAACCCGGGAAAGAGCATGCGGGTCGCTGGCAGCAGCTTGCTCCAGGACAGCATTCCAATTTACCGGTTCCTTCCACGAATCGAGTGTCATGCAACCGGTCGCTCTTTGCAGCATCCGAGCGTAGACTCGCTGCTCGTCGAAGGGACGTTCCTCCGGAATCAGAAGCATCGGTCTGCCGCAGGCTGCGGCGGTGGCCACGGCATTGTGGCCGGTGGAAGTGAGCACTACATCGGCTTGTGCCATGATGCGCGATGGTTGCTGGACTGTTCCATGCAGCGTGAGGTTCTCAGGCATGCAATCGGTGTCCTCATGCACAGAGCCTAGAACGTCCCATGACCACTGTGGAGAAGAAGCCGCCGCATGCGCAATATCGGACAAACCGATCGATGCCGCCAATGAGGTTTGCATTGCGACTTTGCGCTCCCCCGGCACAGGATCCGCCAATGATGCGCCGACATGCTGAGTCATATCGAAGCCCGAGGCAGGTTCGGGAGTCTTGAAGTAATGGCTCTTTGAACCGAATTTGGCCAGATGTTCCCGCTCTTCCAGGGCTTCGGGGAAGTAGGCGAACAGCGCATCTGCAATCTCGTATCCCATCAGATGCGCTTTGTCATTCCGCTGTCCAGGCATCCGGCGCAAAGCAACCCGGTAGCCGCTAAGCCGGGCAAAAAGAGCAACCTCCACCGATACGTCAACCATGACTACATCGGGGGCGAACTGTTCCCACGCACGGTTCAGAGCGGCGAAGCGTTCAACGATATGATCGCCAGTGGGAGCGTAGTGCAGAAATTCTCCTGATACAGGTACAGGGCTTTCCGGCCGTTGATCATCGATATCAGGACGCAAAGGAACATAGTTGGCTCCGACCGGGAGCAATCCTTGGTTTTCCTCCCCCGTACTTGCCACTTGCACCTCGAAAGCGCCAGTTTCGATGAGCCTACGGGCGTGGCGAAGATGCCCTGTTCCCACGTGGTGGGCGTAATAGGAGATCCTTGGCCTACTCATCGATTCTGCCTCGCTGAACGTACTCGGGGAACGATCTGGTCTATGAGAGCCTCATACCCGTCAAGCATGCGCTCTCGTGTGAATAGCATTGCTCTTTGCCGAACCGCTTCGCGATCCATCTTCGCTGCCCTCAGCACTGCGGCAGCAAGAGCGGCTGAATCGGAGCCATCCGCGAGTGCCCCTCCGCTGGTACCGATGATTTCCCCCATCGCTCCAGATGGCAGGGCAGCCACTGGCGTGCTGCTAGCCATTGCCTCGAGCGTCGTCAATCCAAAAGGCTCAGCCCACAGGGGCGAGGAGATAAATACTTCACGCGAGCTGATGAGTGTCTTCAACTCTTCCTGACCAAGATGGCCCAGATACTCGATGTCCTGATCCAGATTCGGGGCAATAAGGCTGTTGAAGTACTCCTTATCCTGAACAGGCCCGGCAATAGCCAGTTTCATCCCTGCATCTCGCGCTGCTGCGATGGCGACGTGCAACCCCTTTTCCGGAGTGATTCGGCCAGTCCAAGCCGCTGTTCCGGGGTTGATCCTGTTCCCAGGTTCGCCGCACCAGGCGTCCAGATCGATTCCGTTGGGAATCACGTGCAGTTCAGGCAACCATTGCTTCCATGCGCGGCTGTTCGATTCCGAAACTGTAGCGAAGCGATGCATCTGGCTCGTGGATGATCTCTTGCTAATGACTGCGGTGATCCGTGGAAGCGGCGGAGTGTGCAGAATATGCAGCGTCGGGATGTTTCGAAGGTGCACGTGAGGGACCGGGCTGAGCGAATTATTGATCACCACGTCAAAATTTCCGTCGCGGGCCTTTCGCACAGCGTCCTGCATCGAACTGTCCAGAACGTGATGTTGATGATTACGTCGGTCCTCATCCGGGTATCCCTGAACCGTGAAAGTTTCGGCCAGTACCCCGACGGCCTTCCCTTCCGAACCAGGGCCAAAAGGGTTGCTGCCTTCTTTGGCGAAGAGCGTCACGTGGTGGCCGCGATCAGATAAATCCTTGACGAGATGCGCGGTGTGCGATTCCATCCCACCGGCATACGGTGGACAGATCGGGTAATGCAAGTGGGCCAGCACCGCAATCCTCAAGGGAGCAGGCGTATCAACTACGTGGAATGCCACGGTTTCTCCGGTTCTCAGTTCGTTTTCGCTTGGAAGAATAGGACTCTCCACGCAGAGTATCTTTCCCCCCGGCGGCCGCCTCGACATCCAATGAAATTCCCAGCAGACTATGGGAAACGGCCCTTCTTCACCTCATCGGCTCCTATGTTCGCAGAAGATCCGAAGCGATCAGGACCTCGTATACCGCTGGATTTTGGGTCAGAATCTTCAGCCAATGAAACACCTCTGACAAATAGTAAAGAAGTTTTCCTGAGCGTATCTCCATTGAATTGACCAGGCCTCCGGTGTCATTACCATATGCCTTCAAGATAATTCACTACAGGAGAATAGGCTGGCCATGGCTACTGACTACGACGAGGCACGACCCGACGTTGCCGAAGCATCAGAAAAGACCCTCCAAGATGTACAGAAGATGGATGCGCCCACGGCGAAGAGCGTGTCAGCGGAGCTTGAAGAGAACGATTTCGCTGACGGGTTGGAACTTCCCGGCGCCATCGTTGATGAGGAACTTTCCATTAACGTGATTCCGCCAGGGAATGACGAATTCGTCTGCGGGGAGTGCTTTACTATTCGCCATCGAAGCCAGGCCGAAAAACATACCAAGCAAGGCATCATCTGCCGCGATTGTGTCCATATGCATTAATAGTCCTGCAGGCTTGGAGCTAGTGTAGCGTGCCGTTAATTCCACCTGTTTTGAGCAGGTGGGAAAATTGGTTCCATGGCCAACTACGCAAAACCACTGCAGCTACGCGACGGCGACCGGGCAACCCTGGAATCCATGACCCGAGCCAAGGATTCCAACGCCTCACTGGCCTTGCGCGCCCACACCGTCCTGCTGGCCGCCGACGGCGTGCCAAACCATCCACATCGTTGAATCCACCGGTTTCTCGGAACAGACGATCCTGGCGACGCGCCTCGCCCGGGCAAACCGCGGAAGATCGATGATCTGGTGATCCTCGCCGACACCCTGGCCAACGACGGGGTTCCCACGGCCGAGCTGGGGATCTCCCACTGGTCAGCCAGGATCATGGCCGAACGTCACGAGGCCTCGTTCTCCACGGTAGCCCGGATCTGGCGACGCTGGAAGATCCAGCCGGGCCGGATCGAGACATTCAAGTTCTCCACCGACCCGCAACTGGAATCGAAACTGCGCGACGTGGTGGGCCTGCACCTGTCCCCACCGGAGACCCCGGTGGTGGTGAGGGTGAGCATTGATGATAAGACCCAGATCCAGGCCCTCTCGCGCACGCAGCCGGTGCAGCCGTTGGCTCCTGAGCATCCGTTGCAGCAAACTCATGACTATCGGCGCAACGGCACTACCACGCTTTTCGCGGCGTTGGATGTCCTCACCGGGAAGCTGAGCGCGAGCAAGTTCTACCAGAAGCACACCAACGTCAAGTTCGTGGACTTCTTGCAGCAGGTCGCCGAGGCGAACCCCGAGATCGACTTGCACGTGAGCTGCGATAACTACGCCACGCACAAACACCGGAACGTGTTGGACTGGCTAGCAGCGAACCCACGGGTGACCTTGCATTTCACCCCGACCAGTTGCTCCTGGTTGAACATCGTGGAGATCTTCTTCGGGGTCATCACCCGCCAGTGCCTGAAGAGATCAAACTTTGCATCGATTCCCGAGCTGGAGGCCGCGGTGCACCGGTATATCGAACGGTACAACGAGGACGCGAAGCCGTTTGCCTGGACGAAGACCGCGGATCACCTCTTGGGCAAGATGATCCGCAAGGCGAAGGCTAATGTGTTGGAGCTGGATGAAACCCAACCAAATAATTAACACGGAACACTAGAACTCTCCACTATTCGCTCCATAGAGAATGTTCAGGAGAGAACAGTCCGCCAAACAGCAAGGGCCACTGCCAAGTGCTCGAGCAGAACGCGCATTTTCCTGCTCCGCGGCGCCTAGGCAAGAATTCGTCGGCACCCTGCCGAGAAGCATAGACCCTCAACGGTCTTGATGATTCAATCCGCGCCTTGCCGATGAGACTCCTTTGCAAGTGCCTTACGCAACCTCTCATTTTCAGATTCCAGCTCCAAGATGATGCCAATGCCCGCCAAATTCACGCCTCGATCAATCAACTCTGAGATTTGCTGCAACCGAGCTAAATCCTTGGCTTGATACCTGCGCGTGCCACCGCTGGTACGTGACGGGGTGATCAACCCACGCAACTCATACAACCGCACTGTTTGCACACTCACTCCCACACTCTGGGCAGCGGTAGCAATCGAATGCGATCCAGCAACAGGAACGGGTCGCGGCGAATTTTTTGTCATTTTTTACTTTCAATAGGCTTGCATGAACTCAGAATCCCATGCTATAAAATCTACATCGTTAGACATAGATCTAACGGAAAGTGAATTGCAGCATCGTGGAGAGTCACACCAGAAAGGAATGAGTTCAGATGATGCAGACCGAGGTACTTCGCGATTTCGACCGCTTGGTACAGCGAGCTTTCAACACCCAGCTCAGCTCCGAACCTGTCCACCCAATGCCAATGGAGGCTTGGAAGGACGACACCGGATTTCACGCTGAGTTCGACCTGCCAGGGGTCGACGCCGAGCAGATCGACATGGCAGTAGAAAAGAACATCCTGACCATCCGCGCTGAACGCGCCAAACCAGGAGACCGCCAGCACATCGCCGGCTCGGAACGACTCTGGGGCCATTTCACCCGGGAACTTATCCTTGGGGATCATTTGGACACTGAAAGTATCCAGGCCACCTACGTGGATGGCGTGCTACGTGTCGACATCGCTGTCGCCGAGAGTGCCAAACCCCGCCGGATTCAGGTCGCGGTCGGCCAAGGCACGAAGAACCCCAAGGAAATCACCAGTTAGCCCAAGAAAGGCCCCTTGGAGGCCTGTGCGGAGATGATGTGTCATGTCTGCCCACATTGATTCGGAACTTGATCCGCTGGTCGCTGATGACGAGTTGCTTCTGGCCATATACGAGCTCGAGCTATCCACAGCTTCCCGTCAGCATCAGCCGCCTCGATCGCACCTTTGCACCTCGATCGAGGATGTTCCGCGGCCCAGTCAGCGGTGCCCGGAAGGAACCAACGAAGTACGAACAATTCAACGTTCAGTGCGTCGGGCGGGTCCCGTCCGGGTGTATTCACGCTCGCCACCGAACATGAGATGACTCCCGGGGAAACGTTTAAGGAGTGGTTGATTCGGGGGTGCGTCCGGAACGCACCGGACGCACCCTGGCAACGAAAGGATCAGCACCATGCGTGAATCATTGCTCAACGTCCATCTCAATGACGAGCAAATCGAAGTTCTCAATGCTGCGCTGTGCGCCTACCGAGACCATTTCAGCGAGCTTCTTGAGTTGAACGAAGAAGCAGAAGGACCGCAAGCTCGCGAGAACAATAAGTACTGGCAGAGCAAAGTCCACGCGATTCAAGAAATGATCGATCAAGTCAACGACTCACTGTATGGTTCCCAACCCCGGGAGGGGCCTCAATAACACCCAGACATTCCGCCACCGCACACTATTCACCTATCTGCCTGTTGATCGTCGACCTTCGAGTCTTGGAATAGGCGTTTCGAGGCTAGGTACCGTGTTTAAGAGACTGATCGACTATAGGTCATCGAGCCGGCGGCCCGCTGCAGCGCGTGCTCCGCGATCCTGCGAATGTTCTCGCGGACCGTGGAGCACGCGCAAATGAATCAGCATGGTCAGTGCCCCTGCTGCGGCATCGCCCAAAGGCGTGTGCGCCGCGATGTCGGGGAGCGGTTGGGCGAGACTGAGTGGATTAATCCGCGTTTCCCGGCTCGCGGAGCGTTTCAAGGGTACGTTCGGTGCCGGCTATCCGATGTGCCCAGATCACGAGCCTGCTATCGGCCCTCATGTATCTCAGTCATGCTTCCCATCGCGACCGGCTGGCGATGTGGCTCTATTCCCCGCGCTCGGTAAGCACCTTTTCCGCGCCAGCGGCACGCGTCTTGGCTTCCTGCGGCGTTGGGGTCCCCTGGTGCCGGCTTACTCGCGCGTATCCGATAATTGCCATAGCAACAACGGGACCTTGAGCCCTTCGACCTATTTTGGTTTTAAACGGCGTTTCTGACATGCAAAGACCCTGTTTATCGCCGGAGCCGGTAAATGTTAGTTGCGACCGGCGGCTAAGACCAGTACCAGACAGAGGTTCTTGGCATGAATTTCCGCTTCAGCCATGGCGCCAGGGCGGAGGATTTTCGACCGCCTCGGCTGGGGAACTCCTGACGTGGATGTGCCTGCTCAGAGCAGATGGACGTCGCACTGTCATCAGACTGCCGTTGTGCCTCAGTATGGGATACTGGCCGTTCCTCCGGCCCACACCATCCTGCCCCGGAATCTGACTGCGTGCTCGCCGGACCTGCCCATAAGCGTTCTCCGGGAGGCTCGATAGTTCGCAGCTGTCTTCGCAGTATTGGTGAGCCATTGGACGCCCGAGGCGTTCATCGATCCGCATACCTGATCCTCGAACACTTTGGCTTCAGGGGAGAAAGTGTGCAGCTCGAACGCATGCGGCGATCCCCCGGCGTGCGCGCCGACGGCACCGACCTTCGCATTGGGCAAGTCGGGTTCCAAGGCCTGAACCTCCTCGGAGGAGCCCACTGCACCACGGCCCCGTCCTTGCCATCGCCAACTAATGGATTTCGCGGCATAGGCGGCTCCCCGAAAGCAATCGTCGTGAGGGGCACAGATCGCGATGCCGGAGATCATTAGGTCGGAACCCAGATTTGCAAGCTTGGAGTGACCCGGAGGCGCGAATCGCTAAGCCGTGCCGACGTCTTGCACGCGGGCCTTCCTGTGCGGAAGGCCCGCGTGCTGCGACGGCAGGTCAGGCGGTAGCCAGGCTGCGGTGCTGATTGTTGTCGGCCTCGGAAGCTTTCGCGGCGGCGGCCAGCCCGCGTTGCAGATCGGCGATCAGATCTTCGACCTCTTCGATGCCCACCGAGAGGCGGACCAGGTTGGCCGGGATCTCCAGCGGTGTGCCGATCAGCGAAGCGTGGGTCATTTCGCGCGGATAGCAGACCAGTGATTCCACCCCGCCCAGGGACACCGAGAGCTGGAAGTATTCCATGGACTCGGCGAAGGCGCGGGCCGCGGCCTCGTCGGCCAGCTGCAGCGAGAGGATGCCGCCGAAGCCGCGCTGCTGCCGGACGGCCAGCTCGTGGCCCGGGTGGCTTTCCAGCCCGGGATAGTAGACGCGGGCGACTTCGGGCCGGTCATCGAGCCAGCGGGCCAGGGTGGATGCGGTGGCGCAGTGGCGTTCCATGCGCAGGCCCAGGGTCTTCAGCCCGCGGGCGGCCAGGTAGGAATCCTGCGGACCGGAGACCGCGCCCCCGGCGAACTGCTGGTAGCCGACGGCTTCGGCCAGCGATTGGCCGCGGTGCAGGTGATCGGCCACGATGACCGCGCCGCCGAGAACGTCGGAGTGCCCCCCAATGTACTTGGTGGTCGAGTGCACCACCGCGTGCGCTCCGAAGTCCAGCGGCCGCTGCAGGTACGGGGTGGCGAAGGTGTTGTCCACCACCAGCAGGGCGCCGTGCTCGGCGGCGATGGCGGCCCAGCCGGCCAGGTCGGCGATGCCCAGCAGCGGGTTGGACGGGGTCTCCACCCAGAGCAGCGCGGTGTTCTGGCGCAGCGCGGCGCGCACCGCATCCAGGTTGGTGATGTCTACCGCCGAGGAGCTGATCCCCCATTTGCCGTGCAGCTTCGAGATCAGCCGGTTGGTGCCGCCGTAGCCGTCGGCGCCCAGGATGATGTGGTCGCCCGGCTCAAGCACTGCACGCAGCAGCGCATCTTCGGCCGCGATGCCCGAGGCGAAGGAGAAGCCGGCGGCCCCGCCTTCCAACGCGGCGAGCTGGGATTCGAAGCCGTTGCGGGTCGGGTTGGAGCCGCGCGAGTACTCGTGCCCGGCGCGCAGCACGTTGATGCCGTCTTGGATGAAGGTGCTGGTCTGGTAGATCGGCGGGATCACCGCACCGGTGTGCGGGTCCTTGTGCTGGCCGGCGTGCACGGCCAGGGTGTTGAAGCCGCTCATGCGAAGCTCACTTCCTTGGTGTCGGCGGTGGTCGCGGCCAGCGCGAGATCCAGCGATCGGGTGATATCGGCCAGCAGGTCGGCCGGGTCTTCCAGTCCCACCGACAAGCGCAGGGTGGAGGTGTTCAGGCCGGCGTCGGCCAGTTGCTGCTCCGAGAGCCGGCAGTGCGTCATGGTGGCCGGGTGAGAGACCATGGTGCGGGTGTCCCCCACATTCGCGGCCAGGGAAATCAGCTTGAGCCCGTCGATCACCGGGGAAACCAGGGATGGGTGGGCCAGCTCGATGGCCAGCACGCAGCCGGTGCCCTTCGGCGCCAGCGTCCGGGCCAGCTCGTGACTGGGGTGCTCGGGCAGTGCGGGGTGGTGGATGGCGGCAATGCCGGGATACTCGGCCAGCGCGTCGATCAGCCTGGTGACGCTGCGCTGCACGTGGGCCGCGCGCACCGGCAGGGTCTCGATGCCTGCAAGGATGCCCTGGGCGCTGGCCGGTGCGAGGGTCGGGCCCAGATCGTGCAGGAACTTGGAACGAACCAGCATCGCGTAGGCCGCCGGCCCGTGGCGTTCGAGCAGCGAAGTGCCATTCAGCCGCTCGCGCGGGGCGGCGATTTGCGGCCAGCGAGAGGAATCGGAGAAGTCGAAGGTTCCCGAGTCCACCACTACCCCGCCAAGCACCGAGCCGTGCCCGGCCAGTCCCTTGGTGGCCGAGTGCACCACGATGTCCGCGCCGAGTTCCAGCGGGCGCACATTCAGCGGGGTGGCCAGGGTGTTGTCCACCACCACCGGGATGTTGCGCTCGTGCGCGATGGCCGCAATGGCGGGAAGATCGGCCACGGTGCACAGCGGGTTGGAGACCGATTCCAAGAAGAATGCGCGGGTGTCGTCTTCGATGGCCTGCGACCAAGCCAATGGATCGGCCTGGTCGACAAAGCTGATGCGGATGCCGAAGTCTGCGAAGGTGTCGGTGAACAGGTCCACGGTGCCGCCGTAGAGCGAAGAGGAAGCCACGATGTGCTTGGGTCCCTGGGTCAGCGCCAGCAGGGACAACGCCACCGCGGACTGGCCGGTGGCGGTGGCCACCGCGTGGGCTCCGCCTTCCAGTGCTGCCACACGCTGTTCAAGGATCGAGACGGTGGGATTGCCGGTGCGCGAGTAGGTGAAGCCGGCCTGGCGCAGCGCGAACTTCTCGATCGCTTCGGCATGCGACTGGAATTGGTAGGCTGCGGAATTGTGCAGTGGCGGCAGCATCGGGCGGAAGTCTCCGCTCGGGCGGTATCCTGCGTGGACCGCGTCGGTTCCTTGGCTCATAGCTCCTCCTCGATTCTCTGCGAGGGAGTGCACCGATTAGGCATCGTGCAAAGGCACGAAGCACAGCGCGCAAAAGCGCGTTCGGAACTGCTCCATCGTTCCTGGCATTAGCACCTTTCGGTTTCCCGATGGTTGCTGCGACGTCAACGAGCCAGATCTCTTAGTCGCTCTTGATGGTTTGTTGTTCTTCCATGGTTGGCCATGGGCTGCGAGGGGTGCAAGCGCTATCGGGCGGCCGGCTTCATACAAGGCCGCCAAGCTTCATATGTCGTGCACTTGTCATGATGACGCGGTGGCTGGCGCCACTTTATGACGCACCAAAATGAGAAAAAGCCCCGAGACTTTCAAGGTTTTCCGGAAGTTTATGACGATGGAGCGGCACTCGATGACCGAGAGTTACGCTGTTGGCGGCTCAGCCGAGCACTTCCACCCCGAAGCTGGCGACCACTGCGCGGACTTCTTGCAGGTAGCGCTGAGCCTGGTCGGTGAGCGGGATCGCAGCGTGATCGATCCAGCCGATCTCGATGCGCTCATCAATGTCCAGCGGGATGGCAACGATGGAGGGATCCAGCTCGTCGCTGATGATGCCGGTGGAGATCGTGTACCCGCCCAGGCCGATCATCAGGTTGAAGATGGTCGCACGGTCCGAGACCTGGATTTCCCGCTGGCTGGAGCGCGTGGAGAGCACTTCCTCGGCGAAGTAGAACGAGTTGTTCGCGCCTTGATCGAAGGTCAGCCGGGGCAGGTTTTCGAGATCTTCGAGGGTGACCTGGTCACGGGTGGCCAGCGGGTTGCTGCGCGATACGAAGATGTGCGGGTCGGCGAGGAACAGCGGGTGGAACACCAGGCGGGATTCGCGCAGCAGCTTGTCGATGACTTTCCGGTTGAAGTCGTTGCGGTAGAGGATCCCGATATCGCTGCGCAGGGTTCGCACGTCCGCGATGATTTCCTCGGTGCGCGTCTCGCGGAGCGAAAACTGGTACTCCTCGGCCCCGCTGGCCTGGACCATCCGGACAAAGGCATCCACCGCAAAGGAGTAGTGCTGGGTGGAGACGCCCAGCAGCCGCCGCGCGGCGGGGCGGCCGAGGTAGCGGTGCTCAAGAAGCTCCACCTGCTCGAGCACCTGCCGGGCGTAGCCGAGGAATTCTGCGCCTTCAGCAGTGAGCGTCACTCCCCTGGCCGAGCGCATCAGCAAGGTGCGTCCCACCCGGGATTCGAGTTCCTTCATCGCCGCCGACATGCTGGGCTGCGCGACGTAGATCAGGTCGGCTGCGGCGGAGATGGACCCCTCGGAGGCCACCGCCACGAAATAGCGCAGCTGCTGCAGTGTCAAGCCATTTGTTCCCTGAACCATAGCCAGAGTCTATATGAATCCATAGTTATATCGAGTTACCTGATATCAAGAATCACCCTGCATGATTGACGCAACGACTTCCCCTCGGCCTGTCCAGGCCTCCCAAATACAGATTGGCCATCATGGCAGACGCATTAAATTTCAGCATTAGCACCACAAGATTCGACGAGAATTACTCCCCTTCTGCGAATTCTCGAACCACGACAAACTTCGCCAATTTGGCGCGCGGAGAGCGCCGCGAAGAGAACCTTCGCAATGCCCTGACGATGATCAACCGCCGTTTCAATTCCCTGGCTCACTGGGACAATCCCCAAGGTGACCGATATGCACTGGAATTGGAAATCATTTCCGCAAATGTACATTTTTCTGCCAGTAATACCGATCAGGAATTTCCTATTTTAGAAGTGCTTGAAACCACGATCGTGGATAAACTCACGGGCACCCGGTCCCAGGGCATGGTCGGCAATAATTTTTCTTCTTATGTCCGCGATTACGACTTCAGCGTGGTGCTTCCAGCTTCGTGCAATGACAGCGGAGCCCCGGTGCTTCCGGAGGATTTTGGCGATCTCCATGGGCAGCTCTTCCAGCATTTCTTGAACTCACAGGCGTACCGTGAGCGTTTTGCCCAGTTGCCGGTGGTCTGCATCAGCGTCTCGACTTCCAAGACCTATTTCCGCACCGGCAACAGCCATCCAGTGCTCGGTTTGGAATACCAGCAGGATGAAAATTCCTTGACCGACGCATACTTCGGAAAAATGGGCTTGAGCGTGCGCTACTTCATGCCGCAGGGTGCTGTCGCACCGCTGGCTTTCTACTTCCGCGGCGACCTGCTCAACGATTACACCAATCTGCAGCTGATCAGCCTGATCAGCACCATGGAGACGTTCCAGAAGATCTACCGCCCGGAAATCTATAACGCCAATTCGGCCGCTCCTTCTGTGTACCACCCGAGCCTGGGCGCCGAAGACTTCTCCCCCACTCGCGTCTTTTATGACCGCGAAGAACGAACTCAGTTGGGCAAGATCCAAGGCAAGTTCACCGAAGAGCATTTCATCATCCCGAATCGCCAACTGCTAGATCAGTGGTCTTCCTCCTACCCGACTCCAGTCGCCTAAGATTCCGAAAGATAACTCATGACTTCCCCGCTTATCCCCACGTCGATTGTCGGTAGCCTGCCCAAGCCTTCATGGCTTGCCGAACCTGAAAAACTTTGGTCCCCTTGGAAGCTTGAAGGCGAGCAATTGCGCGAAGGCAAGCAAGACGCCATGCGCGCTGCGGTCCTCGAACAGGCCCAGCGCGGCATCGACATCATTGCCGATGGTGAACAGACCCGTCAGCACTTTGTCACCACCTTCATTGAGCACCTGAGCGGTGTTGACTTCGAAAAGCGTGAGACAGTGAGAATCCGCGACCGATACGACGCGAGCGTGCCTACCGTCGTTAGTGCCGTAGAACGTGAAAAGCCAGTTTTTGTCGAGGACGCAAAGGCTCTTCGTTCATTCACTGACAAGCAGATCAAGTGGACGTTACCTGGCCCGATGACCATGGTGGACACTTTGTATGACGCTCACTACCAGAGCCGTGAAAAGCTCGCATGGGAGTTCGCGACCATCCTGAACCGGGAAGCGAAAGAACTCGAAGCTGTTGGCGTGGATGTTATCCAGTTTGACGAGCCAGCCTTCAATGTCTTCTTTGATGAAGTTGCTGACTGGGGCATCGCAGCGCTGGAGCGTGCCTGCGAGGGGCTCAAAGCCGAGACCGTGGTCCACATCTGCTTTGGCTACGGTATCAAGGCGAACAATGATTGGAAAGCCACTCTCGGCGCACAGTGGCGCCACTACGAGAAGTCCTTCCCGCTATTGCAGGCTTCCTCCATCGATACCGTTTCGCTGGAATCCCACCACTCGAATGTCCCGCTGGAGGTCGTCGAAATGGTGCGCGGCAAGCGAGTGATGCTTGGAGCCATCGACGTGGCCAATGACGCTGTGGAAACTCCCGAGGAAGTGGCGCAGACCCTGCGCAAAGCTCTCGAATATGTCGATGCGGACAAGCTGATTGCCAGCACCAACTGCGGCATGGCCCCGTTCCGCCGCGATGTGGCCCTGGCCAAGCTCAGTGCGCTCAGCGCAGGAGCTGGCATCCTGCGCGAGGAGCTTGTTGGTGCCCGCGTCTGAAGTGACAGAATCAGCGACACCATCGTTGCCCGCAGATGATTTCAAAGCGATCTTCCGCGGGCACCCCGGTGGCGTAAGCCTGATAACCGCCGATGCCGGCGACGGACCAGTTGCCCTCACGGCAACGTCCGTGGCTTCGATCAGCGTTGATCCGCCATTGCTCGTTTTCTCGATTTCTGAGCTGTCCTCGGCGGCCAAAGTGCTTACCCGCGCAATTTCTCTTGTCGTTCACAGCTTGGATGCGCATGACATCGAGGTGGCTAAATTAGGGGCAACCAGTGGGATCGACCGCTTCGCACAGAAGCAAACGTGGTCAAGGCTGAGCAGCGGCGAACCGGTATTTGATGGCGTCCGGGCCTGGGTTCGTTGCGCAGTCATCGAGCGGGTTCAGGCAGGAACATCCACAGTTTTTGTCGCGCGCGCCCTTGAGTCGCACATTGAACGCGATAGCGAACCCGGCCAGCCCAGCAACGGACTGGTTTACCACAACCGCGCCTGGCATCGGCTGGATGAAAACTCGCAGTTATCCAATTGAGGCTGTTCGGCCGCTGTCTAACCCAAATTTTCATGAGGACTCTGCCGGCCGCCAAGATCCGATACCAAGGAGTTCTCGACGGCAGTTCCTGACTCTGTCCATGCCAAATAACGCCTTGACGCACCGACGCTCGATGCCAGACTCCACTTGCCTGGATTGTAAGGACCTGTCGAAACCAAAGAAACAGCAGGACAACCACCAGATCAGGCAGCCAGCTCACCGTGGCGCCATCGCTGGAACAACGTACTGTTGCCTTCTTTCAGCTGGCATAACAGCCGCGCTGCAGGCGCTTTGCCTGGAATCAGAAGCCGGCGTTGCCGACCGCCGGTGACGACTTTCCCGGCCATTGAAAACAGCCGGTACCGCCACCGCTTCATATCCCAGCAGCCTGCCTCATGGCCACCAGGCAGCGCAGCAAGTTGCAGCCACGACACCAAATTCAGTGCGAGCATTGCCAGATCAGCCCACGCCTGGTTCGCGGCAAAAGACCAATACGGCAGCTTGCCCAACCCCGCGCTCTTCAGCAGACCCTCTTGATCCGTTTTTCGCACCGGCCACGGGCCCGGTGCCGGGCATCGAGGAACGCCACGTTGAACCGCGGGCTGTTGGTCAAGAACGCGGTCACTCGGTTCCCGTCGGTATCGAACAAGGTCGCTTTCGCGCCGGGATGCAACGGCTCGGCCCGCAAGTAAATCCTTGTTCCTAGAGGGTAGTCCTTCAGATCGATCACATTGGACGCGTCGATCACCCACGCATCATCACGCTGGTCCCGTCAGCGCTCAGCGCTGGCTCCCAGTATTTCTTCTCATCGATTCACCGGATGAACCGCTCCTTAATCACCGACAAAGAATAGGAGGTTGGCCATACAGTCTCAAAAAGCTTGCTGACTCGCCCGTAGATGTTGACGGTAGAGTGGTACTGATTCCTTCGACCAAGTGTGACTCGTGAACCTTCTGACTCCTTTGGGATGTCATCCTCGGGATCTGTCCATCTAATTGGAGCGGCCGCTGTCGTCCGACGCACCGCTATGGCTTGATCAATTAGAGATCAGAAGTTCGACAAAGAGCTCGCCAAGCATCGTGCAGCGGTTGAATGGGGTAAGGCCTGTTTGAAAGACTGGAAGGTTCTCTCGGAGATATACCGCGGAGTGTTTCATGAACTGCCGACCGTGATCCGTATTGTTCGGCTACTAGAATTCTTGCGGGACAACGCGCGGGCGACCAAGTGTAGAAAGGGCTTCAATATTAAGATTGTGGCGTATGAAACCACCAAGGACGATAATCATGTGCGAATACTTAACCCGGGTTGTAAGAATTCATACGAACTTGTCCACAGAATGCGATAGACAATCTGTCCGTCGCGACTGATACGGTTGGTTCTAACCTTGAAAACAGAATGTGACCAGCGCCTTTGTTGCGCAAAGGAGTTCACCTTAATGAAGTTCAGCGCAACATCACCACGTAGTTGCAGCGACTTTATCGCTGCCGTTGCTTCCAAATGTCTGGCTCGTCAAATATCAGGAAGAGACTGATGACTGTTTCCATTTCTGATTACCAATCAAAGTACTTTGCCCACGAGCTACAGCGTAGTTATGCCAATGATCATGTGGGCAAGCTCGCTGGCCTCCTATTTGATGCACAAGTGGAACCCAAACCTCATCAGATCGATGCTGCGCTCTTTGCATTACAAACTCCGTTCTTGCCCGGTGTGATCCTGGCAGATGAAGTTGGACTCGGCAAAACTATCGAAGCTGGGATTGTCATCTCCCAGTATTGGGCCGAGCGAAGACGCGCAGTGCTGATCATCGCTCCATCCAGCCTCCGTCAGCAGTGGAAGCAGGAGCTACACGAGAAGTTCCTTATCTCTTCATCAATCCTTGACGCGAAAAACAAGGACGTCTTACTCTCAAAAGCGGGAACCCGTCCGTCTGAAGTTCTTATCTGTTCATATGACTTTGTTCTTCGTCATGAGACCTCACTACTGAGGTCGTGGGACCTGGTGGTAGCCGACGAGGCGCACCGCCTGCGCAGTTACTGGAACGGCAAGGCAAAGATGGCTTCGGCCGTCTCTCACGTCGCCCGAGGCGCGCACAAAACGGTACTGCTCACGGCGACGCCTCTGCAAAACAAGCTCGAGGAGCTGTACGGTCTCGTCTCGATCTTCGACCCCGACTACTTCCATTCGCTCGGCGCGTTTCGTGAGCGGTATATAAAAAGCCGAGACGTGACAGGCGATGACGATCTAGTAGAGCGTGTGGCGGCTATCTCTAAGCGCACATTGCGTAAAGATGCAAACAAGTACATCCGATTCACCCAGCGAATGCCACTGACCGTCGAGTTCACCCCGTCACCAGACGAGGTGCGCCTGTATGACCTCGTCAACGATTACCTGCAGCGCGACGAGTTGTTCGCGTTCGCGGGTTCGCAGCGTCATCTGTCGGCACTGATTATCCGTAAGCGCCTAGGGTCCTCGACGTATGCCGTCGCGAGTACGCTGGAGAACATCGCAAACCGGCTGGCGGATGAGGTTGCCGCGGGCAAGCTCCGCGACAACCGTGGCGGGCTGTTCCTGGCCGACTTCGAGGCGGGTGACGAACTCGAGGAGGAGATCGTCGAGGAGGCCGAGGAAGTGTCAGCTCAGCCCTCAAGCGCGCAGCTCGATGCCGAGACCCTCAAGCGCATGCGTGCCGAGGTCGATGAACTCCGCGAGTACGCCGCCCTTGCCCGCTCGATCACGGTCAACCAGAAGGCGGTCAAGCTCAACGAGGCCCTCGATATGGGCTTTGAGCGTCTCCGCGACCTGGGTGCCGCCGAGAAGGCGATCATCTTCACTGACTCGACGAAGACACAGGAGTACATCGCCCGCACGCTGGCCGACGCTGGTCGCGGCAAAGGCGTCGTACTGTTCAACGGCTCAAACACGTCGCCCGAGCAGACCGTGATCTACCAGGCGTGGCTGACGGCAAACAAAGACAGCGACCTGATCACGGGCATCCCTGCTGTCGATCGCCGCAAGGCGCTCGTGGACTACTTCCGCGAGCAGGGCACGATCATGATCGCGACCGAAGCGGCGGCGGAAGGTATCAACCTGCAGTTCTGCTCGATGCTCGTCAACTACGACCTGCCGTGGAACCCGCAGCGCGTCGAGCAGCGCATCGGCCGCGTGCACCGCTTCGGCCAGAAGCACAACGTCGTCGTCGTGAACTTCAGCAACAAGGGCAACGTCGCCGAGCAGCGCATCCTCGAGCTGCTGACGAACAAGTTCCAGTTGTTCTCGAGCGTGTTCGGCGCCTCCGATGAGGTGCTCGGCGCGGTCGAGGACGGTCTGGACTTCGAGAAGCGGATCAGTGACATCCTCACCCGCTGCAAGTCTGCCCGCGAGATCGATGCCGCGTTCAAGCAGCTCGAAGATCAGTACGCCGGCGAGATCTCGAAAGAGATGGCCAGCGCCAAAGCCAAGGTCTTCGACAACCTCGACCCGCATGTGCAGGATCGCCTGAAGTCATACGACGAGCAGTCCGGAGAGGTGCTCAACAAGTTCGAGCGCCTGCTCCTGGCAGTGACCCAGCACGAGCTACGCGAGGTTGCCACGTTCGAGGGAGACGGGCGCACGTTCGTCCTGAATGAAGCGCCAACGGCGGGCGCGCCGACGGGGCGCTACTTCTTCAAGTCGAAGCCGCTCCCGAACGCACACCAGTACCGGTACGCCAGTCCCCTTGCCCAACACGTCACGAATGCGGCCAAGACGCACGAGACGCCACCGCGTGAGCTGAGCTTCTCTCTCAGCCAGTCGAAGCGTGCTAGTAACGCGGTCAAGGCGCTCGAGGGCCAGAGCGGCGAGCTGACGGTCAACCTACTGACCTTCACGATGCGGGCTCGCGACGAGGACGTCTCCGAGTCGTACATGCTCGCCGGTGGCATGACCGACGACGGCCAGTACCTGGATGAGGAGTACGTCGCCGACATCCTCGACCTCGCCTGCCAGGGCGTGGGTGGACAACCCGTCGCGGTCGATGTCGCCAAGGTCGAGCCACAGCTCAAAGCGCGGCTCGGTGAGCTGGAGAAGGAAGTCCAGGGGCGCAACTCTCGCTACTACGACCAGCAGGAGGAACTGCTCTACCGCAACCAGCAGGACCGCAAGGCCGAGCATGAGAGCAAGATCCGCGAGTACCGCACCAAGGAAAAGGAAGCCCGCAAGGCGGCGAAGCAAGCGGACGACCCGATGGAGCAGCTCAAGCTTAAGCGCGAGGCCCGCAAGTGGGAGCGCCGGGCGGACGAAGCCGACGACGACTTCCGCGACGCACGCCGAAAGCTGCAGGCAGAGATCGACGAGAAGCTCGACATGATCGAGCAATCCCTGCAGGGGACTCAGGACACCGAGCACCTGTTCGCGATCTGTTGGCGCATTGTCGCGTAACGGTCAGCATTCACAAAAGACATCACAATTGTTAAACTGAGGAAAGAGAAATACCCGATGAGCGAAGAAATCCACGAAACACCATCCACCACCCCGAACTTCCAGACTGAGCTGGCGGCGCAGCTTGCTGAGCTGATGCCCGAGGTCATCGCCGACGGCAAGGTGGACGTGGAGAAGCTCAAGGAACTGTTGGACGGCGACGCTGCCGACAGCAGTGAGCGGTTCGGTCTGTTCTGGCCGGGTAAGAGGCGTGCCCTGCGTGCAGCGCAGGAGCCGACGACAGCGACGCTGCGCCCCGACTTCGAGAACTCGAAGGACTGGGACACCACCAAGAACGTGTTCATCGAGGGCGACAACCTCGAGGTGCTCAAGATCCTGCAGAAGCACTACCACGCCAAGATCAAGATGATCTACATCGATCCTCCGTACAACACCGGCAAAGACTTCGTCTACCCGGACAACTACAAGGAGGGTCTCGACACCTACCTCGAGTGGACGCGCCAGGTTAATGAAGAGGGTAAGAAGCTCTCGACCAACGCCGACACTGAGGGTCGCTACCACTCCAACTGGCTCAACATGATGTACCCGCGACTCAAGCTCGCGCGGAACCTGTTGACCGACGACGGCGTGGTGATGATCAGCATTGACGAGACTGAGCAGGCCCACCTCAAAAAGGTCTGCGATGAGGTATTTGGGGAATCCAACTTCGTTACCCAAGTCACAACTATCGTGAAGACCGAAGGGCGGAGATACGGCTTCTTCGCTAAGAGTCATGAGTACTTTCTCGTCTACGCAAAGAGCGAGGCGGCGACTCAGCTCAACGAGATATCGATCGAGGGGAAAACCTTCAAGTACTCAGACCACCACGGCGGATTCAACCTTCGCGAGCTGAGGAACCAGAACGCGAAGGCGTTCAACTCCACGAACCGTCCTAACCTGCGCTACCCGTTCTATGTCGACGCAAATTCAGCCGATAAGGACGGATTGATGGCTGTCAGCGTCGACTCGAAGTACTCCGACATTGTTGAAGCCATCGTTGTCGATGGGCTTGAAAGCGTATGGCGCTGGGGACGCGAGAAGGCTCGCGCGGAAGAACGCGAGCTCGCCGCGCGTAGGGGCTCTGATGGTGTAATTCGCATCTTCCAGAAGGTCCGTCGAATAACGGAAGCTCCCAAGACTGTGTGGTTTGGAAAAGAGCTGATCTCCAACAAGGGAACTCAAGAGGTGGATGCCCTATTCGGGCGGAAGGTATTTGACTTCCCAAAACCGGTCGAGCTCATCAAGCAGATGGTCGCCATCGGGACTGACCCGGACTCTCTCGTGCTTGACTTCTTTTCAGGCTCCGCGACGACCGCTCATGCTGTGATGCAGCTTAATTCGGAGGACGGCGGTAGTCGGAAACATATCCAGGTACAGTTGCCCGAACCAGTAGACGCCACCTCGGAAGCTGGCAAAGCAGGCTTCAAAACCATCGCCGACGTTGCGCGGCAGCGTGTGCACTTGTCCGGGGAAAAGGTGAAGGCAGCTTTTGAGAGCCAGTTGGGTGTCAGGAGTGAACCGCTTGATATCGGCTACCGCTCCTATTCGTTGGTAGATACGAACTTCACCAAGTGGAAGCAGTCGAGTGACGTCGACCTGAACAAGTTGGAGCAGCACCTGCTCGACCTTCGCGAGAGCAGTAGCGCGGACGATGGGTTGCCGGACGACCTCCTCTCGGAGATCCTCCTCAAGCAGGGCTATTCCCTGACCGAGCAGATCGCACCGGTCGAAGTGGCCGGCTTGAACCTGCGCGCGGTGGGCGATGGCATCGTGCTCGCCTACCTGAACGAGCACGTCAAGCCGACGCTCGACCAGTTGCGTGCCGTGGTGGACGAGGACCCTGCTCGCTTGATCGTCCTTGAGGATGCGTTCCAGGGCGATGACCAGCTCAAGACCAATCTGGCTCAGCTCTGCAAGAGCAAGGGCATCGAGTTGTGGACGGCCTGATCATGGGAGACAACACAGCGAGTAGCGGATTCAAGTTCGACGCCAGTCAGCCCTATCAGCTGGACGCGATTAAGTCGGTGGTCGACCTGTTTGATGGTCAGCCGAAGGACGCCGAGAAGCTGGAAACGACGCTGCGGGGCCAGGTGGCCGCTGTCGACGAGACGGAGAATGCCACGCTCGACCTCGATCTCTCGCAGGAGGTGGGCGCCGTCGGCAACCGCCTGGTGCTTGATCGCGACACGGTGCTTGCGAACCTGCAGCGCGTGCAGGACAAGAACGGTCTCGAGGTTGCCTCGAAGCTGTTCGATGACTCGGCGCTCGACTTCGATATCGAGATGGAGACGGGTACGGGTAAGACGTACGTGTACCTCCGCACCATCTTCGAGCTGGCCGCCCAGTACAACTTCACCAAGTTCGTCATCCTCGTGCCGAGCGTGGCGATCCGTGAGGGCGTGAACACGAGCATCCGGCTCATGCGGTCGCACTTCGAGAACCTGTACAAGAAGCGCAACATCACCTTCGACTCGTCGGTCTACAGCGGTAAGACGGCTGAGGAGGTGCAGTCGTTCGCGACGTCGACCAACGTGCAGATCATGGTCATGACGATCGACTCGATCCGCGGCAACGCGGCGACGCGCATCATCCACCAGACGCGCGACAAACTAAACGGCCTCAAACCGATTGACTACCTGAAGGCGACGCACCCCGTCGTCATCATGGACGAGCCACAGAACATGGAATCCAGGCTCTCGCAGTCGGCCGTGAGCGAACTCGACCCCGTGTTCACCCTGCGCTACAGCGCGACGCACAAAAAGCTCCGCAACGTTGTCTACCGGCTCGATCCGGTCGACGCGCACGACCTCGGTCTGGTGAAGCAGATCGTGGTGGCCGACGTGCAGCAGCAAGGAGCGGACGCGACGCCCTACATCAAGCTGGTCGAGGTCAAGAACGACAAGGGCTGGGTTGCCCGGCTGGAGCTGTCCTGCCGCAAGGCGGACGGCTCACTAGAACGCCGCCTGGTTAACGTCAAGCAGAACCAGGAGCTGTCGGATCCTCGTCTGACAGACAACGCAAGCTACGACGGCTGGCGCGTCAACGACATGAGCATCGAACCCGCCTACGTCGACCTGACACTGCATGGCTACCTGTACCAGGGCGAGAGCATCGGCGGGTCGTCGGGCGCGATCTACAAGGAGATGATCCGCGAGACGATCAAGGAGCACCTGCGCAAGGAGACGCAGTTGCGCGCCAAGGGCATCAAGGTGCTCAGCTTGTTCTTCATCGACAAGGTGGAGAGTTTCCTCGGTGACGGCTCGAACAACAACGATGCGAACGGTCAGTTCGTGCAGTGGTTCGACGAGCTGTTCCGTGAGGAGCGCGCCAAGTCTCCGCAGTGGCAGGAGCTGCTCCCGCAGGATCCGGCTGAGTTGCGTCGCGGCTACTTCTCTGTCCTCAAGGGCAAGAAGGGCGCGGCGGACAAATTCCAGGACACGTCCGGTGCCACGAAGGCCGACGATGACGCGTACGAACTGATCATGCAGGACAAGGAGCGTCTGCTCGACGAGAACGAGCCGACACGGTTCGTCTTTAGCCACTCTGCCCTGCGCGAGGGCTGGGACAACCCGAACGTCTTCCAGATCTGCACCTTGCGCGAAATGGGCGCTGAGACGGAACGACGCCAGACGCTCGGGCGTGGTCTACGCCTGCCGGTCGCGAAGAGCGGGGGCGGCTACGAGCGTGTGGCCGACCGCGGCATCGCGACGCTGACCGTGGTCGCGAACGAGTCGTACAAGCAGTTCGCCGATGCGCTCCAGAAGGAATACAAGGACGCGGGCGTCGAGATCGGGCGTGTCCGCAAGGCGGAGTTCTCGAAGATCCCGCTGCAGAACCCGGACGGGTCTCTCACCGATGAGAACCTCGGCTACGAGGGATCCGTGTCGATCTGGGAGCACCTGCTCGCGCAGAAGTTCATCGACAAGGACGGCGTCGTGCAGCCGAAGTTCCAGCCGAACACGCTCGACTTCAGCCTCAACATGCCCGTCGACTTCATGTGGGCCGAGCCGTTCGTCATCGAGCTGGTTGGCCGTGCCAACATCGGCAAGTACTTCAAGCCGAAGAGCAAGCGGCACTCGCGCAAGCTCAACAAGGAGCTGTTCGCGAACCCGGAGTTCGAGAAGTTCTGGGAGACGATCAGCCGCCGCACGACTTACCGCGTCGAGGTGGAGCGCGACAAGATCATCGAGAACTCGGTCAAGGCGATCAAGGAAGCACCAGACATCGACCCGCTGCGCATCCAGGTCACCCGTGCGGGCGTGAAGGTGCTCCGCGGTGGTGCGAAGGGCCAGGAGCTCGGGTCACGGCAACAGGAACTCCGAGGCAGCTACGACCTGCCCGACATCATCGGAGAGCTGCAGGAGGCCACATCCCTCACACGCAAGACCATCGTCGACGTCCTCGTCGGTAGTGGCCGGCTGGGCGAGTTCATCGCGAACCCGAACGACTTCATCGCCATGGCCAAGCGCCTCATGCAGACCGAGCTCGCGAGGCTCGTCGTCGATGGCGTGCAGTACGAGAAGATCGCAGGTTCCGTCTACGAGCTGCGTGAGCTGCGCAAGGACGGCGAGGAGGAGAAGGAACGCTTCCTCGACCAGATGTACAAGCTGGAGAACGCGGACAAGTCGAACTTCGACTACGTCGTTTACGACTCCGACCCCGAGCGCCAGTTCGCGGAACTGCTCGACGGCCGCGAGGACATCAAGTTCTTCATGAAGCTGCCGGACAAGTTCAAGATCGACACCCCGGTCGGGCCGTACAACCCGGACTGGGCGATAGTGAAGCACGAGGACGGCGAGGAGCGCGTCTACATGATCCGTGAGACGAAAAGCACTGAGGACGAAATCAAGCGTCGCCCGACGGAGAACGCGAAAATCAAGTCCGCCCGTGCGCACTTTAAAGCGATCGGCGTACCGGACTACGAAGTGTCGGTGCCGGGAGGATGGAAGATCTAGTGGAGGAGGATGAACCTGGTGGAGAGTTTGAGTCCAGGACGGACGGGATATTCATTAAGGTGATCGATGTAATTGAGGACGGTCACGTCTTCTATGGTCGCCTTCAGAATGGCGGCAACAGCCGATTCTCCTTCTCGCAACCAGTCGATCTAAAACGCGGTGAAATCATCTTCGTAAGCGAAGACCAACAGTGGTTTCCGGCCCCAAACGCTGCATGGCCTGATGACAGCAGCGTCGGCGTAGTCAGAAAGATCCTCGACGACAGGAATAAGATTGTTGTCGAGACAAGTGGCGGTGGTATGCGTATCCTGAACGGTCCACAGATTATCGGTGTCGAGCCAGGAAACACGATTCAGTACACCGAAGTCGATGGGATCGTGGATATTGTCTCGAAAACACCCATCCGCTATCGAGAAACAGGAGTGGACGAGGACCTCGCGGAGTACATCGTCAAGCCGGGCGAGTCACCTCTCACCTTCGATGCCCTCGGAGGATACGACGAAGTCAAGGCGCGGGCCAAAGAGCTAATAGAGACGCAACTCGGTCGGGCTGCTGATCTAAAGGCTATCGGTGCGAAGCCGGTGAAAGGTGTCCTATTTACGGGGGCGCCCGGTACAGGCAAGACATTTCTTGCACGAATAATCGCCGACGTTTCAGGAGCGGTTTTCTATCAAGTGAGCGGGCCGTCGATCGTTAGCAAATGGGTTGGTGACAGCGAGGAAACACTCCGGCGACTATTTGAGGATGCAGCCAAGAGAGAACGCGCCATAATATTCTTTGACGAGATCGATAGTATTGCTGCTCGTCGGAGTGCCGACTCCAACGGCGAGTCCAAGCGTGTAGTCGCCCAGCTATTGACGCTGCTTGACGGGTTCAAAGCAGACAGCAACGTGATCGTCATCGCTGCTACTAATCGTGTTGAGGACATTGACGAGGCGCTCCTCCGACCAGGACGTTTCGACTGGGAAATCTCGTTCGAATTGCCCACGGAGCACGACCGCCTACAGATCCTCAAAATGAAAGCCTCTGAGCTTCAAGTTGATGGTGGACTCCCCATCGATGAGCTCGCCCGTGCAACGGATGGTTGGTCCGGGGCGATGTTGACAGCGATCTGGACCGAGGCTGCACTTCTTGCAGCTGGTGACAGGCGTTCGCGGATCGCAGATGAGGACATTGCAATCGCTTTCGAGCGCGTGCGCTCTCGTCCTGAACGCGCGAGAATGGACGCTGTCAATGTCGCTTAAGAATTGGCTGCGGCATCCGAAGAAGTCATTCCACGACTGGCGAGAGCGTCGTAGACGGAAGATTGACGCAGAGCAGATAAAGAAGGAGCTCCCGCTTCGAGAATTTGTGTATCTAGATGCCGTGAGCCTTCATAGCCTCCTTGTGTCACAAACGGACACGATCCCAGAGGCCGTCACTCAGACAATATCCCGGGCCGACGAAGCGGAACTCGTCGGCAGCGCGAGTGTCTCTGCAGGAAATGATCTTGTAGGTAAGGCCGAGTCTAGGACAACGGCACGTTACCAAACGAACAACAGTGACAGTACGCAGAGTTTCCGGAAGGCCCTAATTCAGACGCTTTTCAAGCAGTTGAGAGAACAGCCGCTTGAGTTCAGGCTGTCTGCTCCTGAACGAGTTAATGCTCTCAATGAACCAGCTGACGTGCTCTCAGCGCCGACGAATGTGGCAGCGGAGGCTTCTACTTTTGTCCGTGGAGATCTGGTTGAGGTCGCGGTCGAGCTGGCAGTGGACCCCGTCTTCAAGCTCAAAGCGATGATGAACGAGTGGTCTGCGATGGCTGGAGACTATCCGGAGATGTTTGCATCCAGTGGCGTACTTGGCTTCTTGCGCGAGTCTGAGCCCATTATGAAAGTTCTTGATCAGTTTCTCACGGGTCTGATTCCGATCAGGGCTACGGTATTGAACTATGTGGTTGTTCTCATCGATGGGGTAGAGCATGTTGTGCATAAGGATGCCGCGGTTAACCTCGACCTTGAGCTCCGTCCCCTCTTTGTCACTGGAGTGACGGAGCATCTTGGGTTCTGGAAGGATATTCGGCGAGTTCTTTTCTCTGATGCTAGATTCACGATGCTGTGTCGTGTGGCTCGGGACGGTTTGCACGACAATTGGACGCCAGTGAAGTTAGCTGATCTATTTAGCGAGGTTGCGCCCGACTTCGTTGACAAAATCAACGCGATACAAAGCCCATCTGTTGACGACCGTACTACTGCGACCGCGCCCGCCCAGAATGTCGCATTCGCAAATGCGCTTACGAATTACAGGCTTGCAATCGCTCCGGTAAACGTGACCTGGAGCTACGAACAAGAGCGAGACTATCTTGCACTAGCGATGCGGGTGTCAAGCGGAGCAACAAACGCGATTGCGCAGCGAGAAGCATTCGATCTTGTGAGAGATCAAGTGGTTACTCAGTTGGGGATTGAAGCACCCGCGCCTGATCACGATCTAAAGGCACGCCAGGAAGCACGAGCTATATCAGGTCTCGAGCTTCTGCCACGGAGCAAGGGACTCCCTGCGCCTGCGAGTACTTCTATCCCAGCTATGGTTGAGGACTCTGGGTATGCTGGACGGATACTCGATACGGAAGTTATTGCGATCTATTGGTGATGCGGAACCGACGGCTCTTGCGGCAACATCACTATTTGGGTCGCGCGTTCGAGCATCGGAATCCGTATGCCGGGGATGCCCCTGATAGGCGCGATTCGTCATAACTTACCGCAGAAAGATCTCACAGGTCGTCGTAGCGTCGAAGCGGAGCCGGTATCTGCAATAGTTGCTATGGACTACGACAACCCACTGATCCACAAGGATATCGACGCATAGCGTGCTTGGTTGGACGAAAACGAAGAAATCAGCGACGGGGTGTGGCTGCTCGAATCCAAGAAGGGCACCACCGAGCCCACATCGCTGCTCGTTGCCGACGCGCTGCAGGACGCCTTGTACAGCGGGTGGATCGATGGCCAGCGGCGCAGCCACGACGAGAATACGTTCCTGCAGCGCTAGACTCCCCGGCGCAAAGCATCCGTCTGGTCCGAAAAGAATACGCAGTTCGTCCAGAAGCTGATCGCCCAGGGCAGGATGCGCCCGCGCGGACAAGCAGAGATCGACAAGGCCACTAGCCGATGACCGGTGGGATCGCGCCTTCCAGGGGCAGGCTACGGCCCAAGTCCCCAGGCCCCTCAGCGTGCATGGATGCCGAGCTCGCAAACAGAGCGGCCGTCGAGAACGATTCCTGGCACCCGCCCTGATCAAAGATCTTTCCATCGGTACGACACAAGAGGATTTGGAAGTGCGTCTGGTTCATTCACCAGCAAGTGCCCGATTTAGCAACTTCATCATCGCCTCATGATGGTATTTCACGTCGTCGTCATTCCAGCTGCCAGATTCTGCTTGCCTCGCCATCACCTCAAGCTTCAGGCTCTGCTTGCGAGCAGCAAAATTGTTAGCTTTCTGCCCAGGAAGATAGTTACTGAATTTCGAGTTGGCGCTCACAGTCACTAACGCTAGGTTTCCGAGCCAATCGAGAAGACCACTATCACGTAGGCGATATGCCTCATCAATATGCTCTTTGTCTTCCGTTTGCGGCGAAAAGTGCTCCACTGAGGTGCGATAACTGAATGTAAAGTCCCATTGATTCAATTCCTCGACCAGTAAATAGTCCAAGTATGTGAACACGATACGCGGTATGGCGAATCCGAGTGCCATCCCGTCTGGGCTAGTTTTGTCGCTTCCTGAGTTCATCGCCATACGCAGATTCTTCTGTGCATGGGACTCAAGACAGTGAAGGAAGCCCTCACCAGTGGTGGGCGTATTTAGTACAGCTCTGTCGTTGACATACCGCAACGCCTCAGTCATCCAGTGCATCGTCCGCGGGGATGTGTAGGTGATTCGAAGCGCCGATTGCAGCAACAGAATCCGTCGTTGCAGGCTGCGTGTGCCGGTTCCTGAGTCGCCTGCGGCAAAGGTCGCCTGGTATTTGGGGGTGTCCTGCAATTGCTTACCACGACGGTACGAACCACGCATGATCCGGTACAACGACCAACTGCCTTGTTCCTGTTCTGTGGTGGATTCGTTCCCAGAAGTCAGTGACGATTCACGTTTAAGGATGTACTGATCGAACAGGAAACGAATGCGTAATAAGTCCGTAGTGAACTTACGCACCCAATTTGTTCGCTCGGAATAAGGCAGATAATCGATGCGTGCTGAGAATCGCTGAACTAGGATTTTGTCATCGAGTTGACGATCGTCAGCCCGTAGGGAGTCGTTGCGTTCGTCAGTCACCGCCAAAACTTGCAAGAGAAATGTCGGGAAGGTGATTTGAGAAGTAAATCTTTCATCACCGTTGACGTCTTCCAGCTCGCTCGTGACTATGGTTTGGGAATAGGTCACCAGCGCCTGATCAAGCGTCATCGCGGTCGACACGGTTGTAGCGAAATCTTCGTGGCCTGTAGTCTCAACCGAGTCCGTTTTGCTGTCTATTACCTGTTCTCTCAAGCAGGAGAAATCTGATGACGGTATTTTGTTCCAGTCTGAACCGAAGACTGCCGCGCGTTGGGCAGTACTTCCCGCGGTAAGGCTCATCACCACGTAATGGTCCATATCAGAGCACGCCGTCCATACCCGATTTAACAGTTCGCGATCAATTGAGTCTGGCAGATGTCGAAGAAGTCTAGCCTTGATGATGTCCACCGGACTGAGCTGCGCGCCGCGTGTATTCATGATTTCGAAATACCGGTTTAGATCGGTGCTACGGTCAATCGGCATCCGCACGAGGAGGACCTTTGTGAGCAAATAGTCGATCACACGTCGATCCTGTAAAATTTTACCTTCCTTCCCACCTGCCAGTAGCTGTTCGATAATTTTCGAAGCGCGGAGGATACCTGTGTCCTCGCGTTCATTCTGACCTTCTTCGATCTCATCGTGTCTATCAGAGATACTATGCAAAGCGCGGGTTGCCTTTTCCCGAGCTTCATAGACAAGCGGCTGCATAGGTCCGATCAGATTTTTCAGTTCTGTTCGGGACGAGAGCATCTGCAACAAGATGTATAAGGTTGTCAGGCGTTGCTGCCCGTCGATCACGTCCAGCGGATCATCCTCGTGGTCGGCAGTGGCTACCACCAGATTGCCGAGGAAATAGTCCTTGGATTCCCCTTTTTCGGCTTCGTCGAGGATGTCGTGGATCAGTCGGTGTATTTGTTCCTCACCCCATGTGTAATTGCGCTGGTATATGGGAATCGAATAGCTAGGTGCCCCAGGGGCAAACAATTGCCCGACGGGAATAGCTTGAACATCATTTAGCGCAACGGTCTCTGGCATTTCAGTAAGTTTCCTTCAACAAGTCAAGTAACCGTGCATCGTAAGAGTTGCTGGTCTGGGGAGTATCAGGAACGCGCAGATTCTCAAGTTCGATCTCTCGCGGGTCGAGGTTGTCGCGCATGGCTGAAAAAAGATTCACCTGATGATGAAAATTCTCCATTCTGGTGCTGAGTCCTCGCGCATAGTTGTCCGCAGATTTCCAACCTAGCCGTTCGTACACCAACCGGAGGGAGTATGCCCATCGAAGAATATGCCCTTGCACCCGCGATATTTCGGCATCGGAGTATTTATTCGTGTAGTAAAGGGAGGCTGCGACGTAGAGCTCCCTGCAATACCTGAACCGTTCACCCTCACGGAAAGCCTTAAGTTCCGAACTCGAAAAACCTGGGTACTTGATATCGGCGAAGAGTGTCCGGTCGAGTCGTGCACATTCTTCGAGCATAAAGGCCACGTAATCGAAGAACGACTTTCCTGCAGAAATCGGAGCATCAAGTTGGTGCAATGCACGCTTGAGATTTCTACGGGTCACCGGGTCCACATCCGTACCTACCCATTGCTGCAAACCCGGAAGCAATGACTTGGCCGCGCGGTGATACTCGGCCCCAGGCAATCGGCGAGTGGATTTTCCGACTCCCTTGAAGATGTCGAGGTCATCATTGGTAAAGTCGTGCGCCGTCAAATTGCGGCTCCACCAATAAATTCGGGTCAAGTAGGTACTGAAGAGCCGATCCAGTGCGTTCTCGTCAGCTTCCTGCCATTGTTCGACGACAGCGCGCTGCAAGCTAATGCTTGTATCCGCCATCTCACGCAGGTGAAAAGCCTTGAGTAAATCATGCGGTCTCAGTGACTTACCTCGGAAGTTCTGAGAGTCGAAAAATTGGAATGCTTCGTCCTCATCGTCCGTGACAATTTTTAATACGCTGGCTCTAGAATCAAGAAAATTCCTGTATTTGTCGAGAAGCCCCGGAGTACGATTGAGATCCGCTACCCGTCGAACGAGTTCTCGATGGACTTGGTGTAGTGGCGTGCCCCCTGTTTGGAGATGAGGGATCTTCTGCCCTCGAAGAAGCGCCCGCAACAGATGGAGAGTCAGGATTCGTTGCTGTCCATCTACCACCTCGAAATGTGTCTCTTGTCGACGTTTTAGGAGTATGACAGTCCCCAAAATGTACGGACGCTCAGGTCTACTATTGAGTGCATCCTCTATATCTGTAGAAAGCTGCGATGCGATGCGCGGGGTCCATGAGTACGCGCGCTGAAAATCTGGGATGCGCAGGTCGGGTGCATCTGTACCGAGCAGTTCCTCGACTGAGGCAAACTGAAGCATCTCTCTGTTAATCGCCATAGCGTCGACTGTAGACGGATCGCGGGTCGCAAAACCACTAGGCAGATCAGATTACGACTCACGATTTCAAATTGATCATGGACGAATAGGTCAAAGACTAGAGCGAAGTGCAACGGCTGGAACAGGCATTGGAAATCCGCCTTTCCGGGTTGGTCATCAGCGATCGTTCGGTGGTGCTGCGCACCGTCAAGCAGATGGGCCAGATTCTGGATGACCAGGGCCAGTCAGTAAGGCGCAGCCGCCTGTAGGAATTCCGGCGCGCAGAGTTCTGCCGCGGCCAGCTGCTTGTTGGTCCGCGCCGTTGGAAAGATCCGCGCGAGCCGGCGAGCGGGTCCAGCCCGACTCCGTATTTGGCGGATGCTTTCCAGCGGGGAGTCTAGACAGCACAATAGTTGCCATGGACTATGACAATCCGTTGATCCTCAAAGACGTCGATGCTTGGCGCGCTTGGCTGGATGAGAACGAAGAAACCAGCGACGGAGTATGGCTGCTTTTAGCCAAGAAGGGCACTACCGAACCGACATCGCTGATGGTTGCCGATGCTCTGCAGGAAGCATTGTGCAGCGGGTGGATCGACGGCCAGCGGCGCAGCAACGACGAGAAGACGTTCTTGCAGCGCTACACGCCGCGGCGCAAGGCCTCGGTCTGGTCCGAGAAGAATACGCAGTTCGTCGAAGAGCTGATCTCCCAGGGCCGGATGCGCCCGCGCGGACAGGCAGAGATCGACAAGGCAAAAGCGGATGGCCGGTGGGACCGCGCCTACCAAGGACAGGCGACTGCACAGGTCCCCGAAGACCTGCAGCGCGCGTTGGACGCTCATCCGGTGGCCAAGGCCGCTTTTGAGTCATTGAAGTCCCAACCGCGCTATCACATCCTGCACCAGCTGATGATCGCCAAAACGAAGAAGACCAGAGCTGCGCGCATAACCCGCTTCATCGCCCAATTGCAGGAGACAAGCGCACAGGATAGCTAACGCAAGATTCGATTCACGCTGGCCCGCGGCGGCACTGCACATAGGGTCACCGCCGGAACCCGAAAAGAACCATTGACTTAGGCGACAATAAAATTTTGTACCTCTCGGTTGGCGGTAGACTCCGATTACGTCGACATGCGGCGGCTAGCGCACAGCGGGGCTATCCCGCCGAAGGGAGAAATTCATGCAGCTTGAAAACAAGGTTGTCATTGTCACCGGTGGAGCATCCGGCATCGGCGGAGCGATCTCGCGAGTCTTGGCTCGCCGCGGCGCCAAGGTCGTGTCCGTGGATTTGAATGCCGAGGCTGGAGCAGCGCTGGCTGAGGAACTCGGCGACTCGGTGATCTTCATCGAAGGCGATGTCAGCAAGCAGGAAACCGCAGATGCAGCAGTCTCCACGGCCGTGGAGAACTTCGGCGGACTGAACGGCCTGGTCAACAACGCCCATGCTTCCCGCCAGGCACCTTTCACCGACCTGGACCAGGCAGCCTGGGATCTCTCATTCAACACCGGTTTCCTGGCCACCCGCCAGTTCATGCTCGCTGCCTACCCGCACCTGAAGGACAACGGCGGCTCGATTGTAAACTTCGGCTCCGGCTCAGCCATGGTCGGCCAGCCAACCCAGGCCGCCTACGCTTCGGCGAAGGAAGCCATCCGCGGCCTGTCCCGCGTGACCGCCAATGAATGGGCGGCCAACAACATCCGCGTCAACGTGGTCTCCCCCATGGCACTGACCGACGGCGTCAAGGCCTGGAGCCAGGCCTTCCCAGAACTATACGAACAGTCGCTGACCAAGGTTCCGCTGGGCCGCTTCGGCGATCCGGAAACTGATGTCGCACCTGTTGTCGCTTTCCTGCTCTCGGATGACTCCAAGTACGTCACCGGCCAGACGCTCATGGCAGATGGAGGTGCGAATAAGCTCTACTAACCTCTAGACCTATTTCCTGCACTCCAGGCTCCGGGATATTGTCCCGGGGCCTGGACTGCTTTAACGTCTATTTGTTCAAGGCCTACCGTCGGTTGGACTCGGCAACCATCGCGCCGGCGTGGAGCACAGTTCCTGACACCACCAGCAGCCCACCGCCAACTGGTTCTCCGAGCACGAAAACGAATAGGCCAATTACTGCAAGAGTCCAGCCAATCACCATTGTTGCGGTGGAACCTGCTGTGGCTCTCCGGCTAGTGCGCTCTGAAGTTTGAGTCATGCTCGGATTCTATCCGCTGGATCTTTTCTTCAGAGACCAAGGTGCTGGAAATCGGACGAATGAGTTCATCTCTGACGTTCTGGTTTGTCCCGGTGCGGCCGCAGCAGACACAATAGCCACGTAACCACCAATGATTGGAAATTCCGTGACCCTGCGCGTTCTCGTCCCCTGGCAACGACTCGTCGACGAATTGACGATTCCCGGCATCGAACCGATCCTCTGGCACATCAATGATGACCCCGAGGATGCCCCGCCGGCTGACGTGCTGGTCACCGAACGCCCGAGCAACCCGCAGCTGCGCTCACGAGTTTCCCGCATCAAGGGGCTGAAGCATGTCCATCTGCTGTCCCTCGGCTACGAGTGGGTGCTGGAGCTCCTTCCTAAAGAAGTGATACTAACCAATTCCAAGGGCGCCGTGGAAGATGCCACCGCCGAACACTGCCTCGCCCTGATCATGGCATCCCTGCGCCAGCTGCCGTTGGTCGGACAGCAGCAGCGCGAGCGCCAGTGGACTCGGACCTGGACCAGCTCGCTGCACGGATCAAAGGTGGTACTCCTCGGAGCTGGTGGAGTAGGCAGTGAAATCCATTTGCGGCTGCTGCCCTTCAAGCCTGCCGAGCTCACTGTTTTTGCCCGCACCGAACGACTGCATGCGCAGGGCTTCAGAATTCATTCTCTCGACCGGCTCGGGGATTTTCTTCCCCTTGCGGATGTTGTGATTTCCGCCCTGCCGCATACCCAAGAGACCGAGCAGCTCATTGATACCCAGTTCCTCTCTGCAATGAAGGACGGCTCGCTGCTGGTCAATGTGGGACGCGGGCCAATCGTCAATACCGAAGCTTTGTTGATGGAGTTGCAAACAGGTAGGTTGCACGCGGCCTTGGACGTCACCAATCCTGAACCGCTGCCGGCAGACCATCCGCTATGGAGCGCCCCGAACTGCATCATCACCCCACATATGGCTGGCGACACCCAGATGTTCCTGGATATGGTGTCCCAGTTGGCCGTGGAGCAAGTTCAGGCTCTGGCTGCCGGCGAATTCATCGCTGAGCTGCAGGTGCGGGCCTAGCACATCATCCGAACTCCGCCCCTGCCGATCATGCCGGAATCCATGCCAAAGCGCTAAATACCTACTCCTTCCCACCGTTGAATCCACCCCACGTGCCCCGCGGCACGACGGCCGTGCAAGAATGCACAGCCTAAATCGCTTTCCTGTGCAGCTTTGCCGTTGACAGTCCGGAGAGGCCCCTCCTACGCTGAAAATGTAACCTGAATCACCTTTCAGGTTTGGGGAATCACACTCAGCACATTCGGGGCCACCACCTTCCAGGACGCGCCCCATGAGGAAAGGCACGTCACGTGAAGCGAACCAGCAAGGTTGCATTGGCACTGGTGCTCTCGACAGGCATGGCACTCACCGCCTGCGCACCCACCTCCGATCCGGCAGCCGCCGGCGACGGCGACGCCGCGAGCAGCGTCAATATCGGCATTGTCTACTCCAAGACCGGGCCGCTGGCGGCCTACGGCGAGGCCTACTACGAAGGGCTTCAGGCGGGCCTGGACTACGCCACCGAAGGCACCGGCAAGGTCGGGGACACCGAACTGAACATCACCTACCATGATGACGGCGGCGATCCGGACAAGGCTGTCACCGTCGCCAAGGAACTGATCGGCAAGGACTACAAGATCCTGGCCGGCACCGCCTCCTCGGGCATCGCGCTGAAGCTGGTGGAACAGGCCGAGCAGAACAAGGTGCTCTACATTTCCGGCCCGGCCGCCACCGACTCGATCACCGGCGCCAACAAGTACACCTTCCGCTCCGGACGCCAGTCCATGCAGGACGTCGCCACCGCCGGCACGTTCGTGGATGACCTGGACGGCAAGAAGGTCACCGTCTTTGCCCAGGACAACGCGTTCGGCCAGGGCAACCTGGCCGCCGTGGACGCACTGCTCGGAGCCCAGGGAGCGAAGGTCGACTCCATCCTGGTGCCAGAAGACGTCACCGAATTCACCCCATTCGCACGCCAGCTGGTTGATGGCGACCCGGACCTGGTCTTCGCGGCCTGGGCCGGCACCACTTCCGGTTCCATGTGGCAGGCTCTGGACCAGCAGGGCGCCTTCGACGTCGCACCAATTGTCACGGGCCTGGGCGATATTGCCACCTACGGCGCCTTCGGCGATGCCGGAGAGAAGATCAGCTTCCTGAACCACTACTTCCCCGGGGCCGCGGGCACCGACGCGGAAAAGGCCATGATCGATTCCATCGAAGCCGCAGGCAAGGAAGCAGACCTGTTCTCCCCTGACGGATTTGTCGCCGGGCAGATGATCGCGCACGCCGTGGAAGAGGGAGGTGCTGACGTGGACTCCATGGTCGGCGCGCTGGAGGGCTGGAGCTTCGAAGGACCGAAGGGCACCACCACGGTGCGCGCCTCGGACCACGCGCTGATCCAGAACATGTACCAGGTCTCGCTCTCCAAGGACGGGGACAAGTGGATTCCGGAACTGGTCGAGACCATTGACGGCGAGCAGGTCGCTCCGCCAGAAGCCAGCAAGTAAACCCGCTGTCCATCCCAATCTTTGGAAAGGAGGCCACGGCATGAGTCCAACGGCACCAGCCCTGGAACTGTCCGGCGTGAGCCTGCAGATCGGCGGAGCAAGGATCCTCGAGGACGTGAGCTTCACGGTGCAGCCCGGCGAGATGATCGGCGTGATCGGCCCGAACGGGGCCGGCAAGACTACGCTGTTCAACCTCATCTCCGGGGTGCTCAAGGCCACCGGCGGATCCATCGCCATGGCCGGGCGCACCCTGGACAAGCTGCCCATCCACAAGAGGGCCGCCGCCGGGCTGGGCCGCACCTTCCAGACCTCCTCCCTGTTCAACGGGCTGGATGTCATGGAAAACGTCCGTCTCGCCGCCCAGGCGAAACTCGGCGGCTCGCTCTCCGTGCTGGCCTTCCCGCGGCGCCATGACGAGGCGAGCACCATTGCCGCCGAGTGCCTGGAACAGGTGGGGCTTTCCCACCGGGCCAAGGTGCGCACCGCAGACCTCTCCCACGGGGACAAGCGCAAGGTGGAAATCGCCATGCTGCTGGCAGCCGACCCCACGGTGATCCTGGTCGATGAGCCGATGGCTGGGGTGGGCATGGGAGATGTGCCCTCGCTGGTGGAAATCATCCGGCGGATGCACCGCGAGTCCGGGCGCACGCTGATGATGGTCGAGCACCACATGGATGTGGTGCTCGGCCTGGCCGACCGGGTGGCAGTTATGCACAACGGCACCCTGCTGGCCATCGACTCCCCCGAGGCGATCATCGCCAATGAAACCGTGCAAAGCGCCTATCTGGGACAGGGGGCCGCGTGATGGAGAACAACATTCGCCCGATCCTCAGCGTGGAAGGCCTGCAGGCAGCCATTGACGGCTCCCAGGTGGTGGAATCGGTCAGCTTCCAGGTTCCTGCCACCGGGATCACCGCGGTGCTGGGCCGCAACGGCGTGGGCAAGACCAGCACGCTGAAGGCACTAATCGGATTGATCACCCGCACCGCGGGCACCATCGAGCTGGACGGCGAGCGCATTGAGAAGCTGCCCACGCACAAGATCATCCGCCGCGGCGTGGGCTATGTTCCCGAGGACCGCGAGGTCTTCTCCGCGCTGAGCGTGGCAGAGAACCTGCGTCTGGCCGAACGCGACGACAGTCCGCGCCGCGCCCTGGTGGAACAGCTCTTCCCTGATCTGGTGAAGCGGGCCAACCAGGCTGCCGGCTCGCTGTCCGGCGGGCAGCAGCAGATGGTGTCGCTGGCCCGGGCGCTGCTCAACGAGAACAAGCTGCTGCTGGTGGACGAGCCGACCAAGGGCCTGGCTCCGAAGATCGTGCAGGAGGTGGCCGAGGCGCTGGCCGAGGCGGCCAAGACCGTGCCGATCCTGCTGGTGGAGCAGAACCTGCCGGTGGTGCGGCAGCTGGCCGACGGGGCGCTGGTGCTCTCCGCCGGGCAGGTGGTGCACCGCACCGATTCGGCCCGCCAATTCCTTGATGACGAAGCGCTGACCCAGCGCTACCTGGGCGTGCAGTCCGAGCCTGCGGCCCACGGCAACGGGCACCAGATGCCTGCAGGAGGTGCACGATGAGTACGCTGGTTCTCTTGCTGATCACCGGTGTGGGGCTCGGTGCCCTGTACTTCCTGGTGGCCTCCGGCCTGTCGCTGATCTACGGGCTGATGGGCGTGCTGAACTTCGCCCACGGCGCGTTCCTGACGCTGGGCGCGTTTGTCGCCTGGGAATTCTCCCGCCGCTTCGGCGAGGGATCCTGGAGCATGTTCCTGCTCTCCCTGCTGATTGGCGCCATTGTGGGCGGGGTCTTCGCGGCCCTGACCGAGGTGGTGCTGATCCGGCCGCTGTACAACCGGCACATCGAGCAGGTTTTGGTGACCGTGGGGCTCTCGCTGGCCGCGGTGGCCATCTTCGAGGGCGTCTGGGGCACCGATCCCCAGTACCCGGCGGGACCGGCCTGGCTTTCGGGCACCACCGGGATCCTCGGTGCGCAGATCCCCAATGACCGGTTCGTGACGATCATCATCGCGTTGCTGGTGCTCGCAGGCATTGTGCTGTTCCTGAAGAAGACCCGCTACGGCATGATCATCCGCGCCGGGGTGGAGAACCGTTCCATGGTCACGGCCCTGGGCATCGACGTGCGCAAGGCCTTCACCCTGGTGTTCACGCTCGGCGGCGCCGCCGCGGGCCTGGGCGGGGTGCTGGCCAGCCACTACTTCGGCTACGTCTCCCCCGCACTGGGCGGCTCGCTGCTGATCTTCGCATTCATCGTCACGGTGATCGGCGGGCTCGGCTCGCTGGCCGGCGCGGCCATCGCCTCCGTGGTGGTGGGCGTGCTGCAGCAGCTGGCGAACTTCTACTGGGGCGTGGGCGATTTCGTGGTCATCGTGCTGCTGGCAGTCGTCCTGCTGAGCAAACCGACCGGATTGATGGGGAAGATGGCATGAACACGCAACCAACAAACACCTCTGAAGCCATGGACACACGGCCCGCGGACGCCGGGACCGTCTCGGCGCCGCTCGAACCGGGCACTGAAACCCAAACCGGCCAGGCAAGCCAGGCGGGAACTGCCAGCAAGCTGGCCCGCCGCGTGCGGGTAGCTGAATCAGGCCCACGCACAGCCCGTGGCCAGATCGGCATCTGGGCTGCGGGAATCGTAGGGGTCATCATCCTGGCGCTGCTGCCGCTGCTGAACATCAGCGTTCCCGGCCTGCTGCCCACCCCGACCTACCAGCCCGGGGCGCTGCAGCTACTCTCGCTGTGCCTGTTCATGGCGGCCGCGGCGCTGAGCTACCACCTGCTCATCGGTGTGGCGGGGCTGCTGTCCTTCGGCCATGCCCTGTACTTCGGGGCTGGCAGCTACGGGCTGGCCATTATCCTGAACACCTTCGGCCTGCCGCTGCTGCCCTCCATGGGCCTGGCCCTGGTGGCCGCGCTGCTGCTCTCCGCGCTGACCGGCATGGTGGCGCTGCGCGTCACCGGCATCCCCTTTGCCATGGTCACCCTGGCCTTCGCCCAGGCCGGCAGCGTGCTGGTGCGCCGCAACCCGGGCGGAGCCACCGGCGGCGAGGAAGGCCTGAGCCTGAATACCGCCGGCGTACCAGACTTCCTGGTGGGCGTCGCCAACACCCGCAACCTGTACTGGCTGGCACTGCTGACTCTCATTGTGGTGTTCGCGCTGGTCAGCTGGGTGCAGGCAGGACGCGCCGGGCATGTGGCCGCCGCGGTGCGCGAGAACGAGCTGCGCGTGCGGGTGCTCGGCCTGCAGCCCTACCGGGCCAAGCTGCTGGTGTTCGTGGTCGGCGGAACCCTCGCCGCCCTGGTGGGCATGGTGTTCCTGCTATTGCAATCCGGCACGGTTCCGCGCCAGGTCTCCGCGGACTTCACCATCACGCTGCTGGTGATGGTGGTGCTCGGCGGGGTCGGCTCCAAGTGGGGCGCGGTGCTCGGCGGGGTGATCTACACGCTGCTGGACCAGCGGCTGACCACGCTCTCGCAGTCCCCGGCACTGGATGCCCTGCCACCGGTGCTGCATGTGCCGCTCTCCGAGCCGCTGTTCATCCTCGGCACGCTGTTCATCCTGGTGGTGCTGTTCATGCCCGGAGGCCTGGTCGGGGCAATCCAGCGGCTGCGCGGCCGCTTCTCGAAGAAGCAGGCCTAGATGGAAACCGCAGCCATGCCCCCTGCCGGCCTGCACACCCTGGGCCGCTGGACCACCGACCGGGCGCTGACCAGCCCTGAACGCATCGCCATCGATGACCGCGGGGTGCTGGTTACCTACCGCGAACTCGATGAGCGCGCTGAGGCCCTGGCCGCCGCACTGCGTGCCGCCGGCTACGCCCCGGGAAGCCTGCTGGCCACCCTGTCCGGCAACAGCGCCGAACAGGTGATCGCGTTCTTCGCCTGCGCCAAGGCCGGACTGGTGCTGGCTCCGCTGTCCTGGCGGCTGACCCCCGCCGAGCTGGCAGACCAGCTGGTCACCGCCGATCCGCTGCTGTGGATCGTGGAAGACGAGTTCATGGCCCTGGCCGACTCGGCCCGCGCCCTGCTGGCCGCCGAGATGCCGGTGGTCCGCATGGGCCACGGCGGCCTGGAACTGGAGGTCCCAACTGCGGCCGGGCTTGGCCTCGATGCTGCGCCGGTCATGGCCCGCGCGCCGCAGGACGAGGACCCGCTGCTGATGCTGTTCACCTCGGGTACCGAGGGAACAGCCAAGGCAGTGCAGCTGAGCCACGCCAACTGCTTCTGGAACAACCTCGCCCTGTCCCGCACCCTGGATCTGACCAGCCAGGACACCGTGCTGGCGGTGCTGCCGCAGTACCACAGCGGAGGCTGGAACATCCAGCCGCTGCTGGCCTGGTGGACCGGCGCCACCGTGGTCCTGGAGCGCACCTTCGATGCCGGGCGGGTGCTGCAGCTGCTGGCGCACCGCAAGGTCACCACCATGATGGGCGTGCCCACGCACTACCTGGCGCTGGCCAGCCATTCGTCCTTCGCCTCCACCGACCTGGGCACGCTGCGCGTGGCGGTGGTGGGCGGAGCGCCCATGCCGCCCAGCCTGCTGCGCACCTGGCACGCCCGCGGCGTGAAGCTGGTGCAGGGCTACGGGCTGACCGAAGCCGGGCCGAACGTGCTCTGCCTGAGCGCAGAAGACGCCGTGGCCAAAAGCGGCTACGCCGGCCGCCCCTACCCGCACGTGGAAATCCGGGTGGTGGATCCGGCCACCGGGGCCATCCTGCCCGGGGCCGGCACCGGGGAACTGCAAGTGGCTGGCCCAAGCGTCTTCTCCGGCTACTTCCGCGACCCGCACGCCACCGCGGCGGTGCTGTCCGGCGACTGGCTGCGCACCGGGGACCTGGTTCAGCGCGACGAGCAGGGCTACATCAAGGTCATCGACAGGATCAAGGATGTGTACATCTCCGGAGGCGAGAACGTGGCGCCCGCGGAGGTGGAACAGGTGCTGGCCAACCACCCTGCCGTGGCCGAGGCCGCAGTGCTGGGCATCCCCGACAGCACCTGGGGCGAAACGGGAGCCGCGTTCATCGTGCTGCGCCCCGGAACCCACGCCGACGCCCAGCAACTGGCGGAGCACTGCGCCGCCTCGCTGGCCGCATTCAAGGTGCCGGCCCGGTTCACCTTCGTGGACCAGCTGCCGCACACCGGGATCGAGAAGGTCTCGCGCTCCAGGCTGCGCAGCCGCCTGCCCCGGCTGCCCGAGCATGAATCACAGAACAGAAGGACACCATGAGCACCGCACCGCGCACCGCGCCACGCACCGAACGGGGCACCCGCACCCGTGCCAAGCTGATCGCCGCGGCCGAGCAGGTCTTCGCCACCTTGGGCTACCACGAGGCATCGATTGTGAAGATCACCGAAGCCGCCGGCGTCGGCTCGGGGACGTTCTACCTGTATTTCGACAGCAAGCAGCAGATCTTCGATGACCTGGTCGAGGACCTGAACCGCCGGGTGCGCAACGCCATGAGCACCGCGGCCAGCCAGGAAACCGACCGGCTGGCCGCCGAACGGGCAGGATTCCGGGCCTTCTTCGGCTTCACCGCCACCCACCCGGCGCTCTACCGGATCATCCGGCAGGCCGAGTTCGTGTCCCCCGGAGCCCTGCGCCTGCACTATTCGCGCATCGTGGACGGCTACATCCAGGGGCTGCAGGCATCCCAGGCCGCCGGACAGGTCAGGGACATGGACCCGGAGGTCGCCGCCTGGGCGCTAATGGGCATCGGCGAGCTGATCGGCATGCGCTGGGTGCTCTGGGAACAAGCCGGAGCGGACGGCACGCACCCGGATGTCCCCGAGCATGTCTTCGAAGAAATGATGGACTTCATCAATCGCGCGCTGGCCCCCAATGGCCAGCTGCCAGCGGAAGGAACACAGCGATGACCAACAGCGCAAACACCAGCGGCGGCGCCGCAGTTTTGTCCGGACGCCGTGCACTGGTCACCGGCGGCGCCTCGGGCATCGGCCTGGCCTGCGCCACCGAGCTGGCCCGCCTGGGCGCCGCGGTCACCGTGGCCGACCTGGACGGGCAGTCAGCGCAGGAGGCCGCCGGGAAGGTCGGCGGCACCGCCTGGGCGGTTGACCTGTCTGATACCGCGGGGCTGGAAGAGCTCAGCCTGGACACGGATATCCTGGTCAACAACGCGGGGGTGCAGCGCGTGGCGCCAATCCACGAATACGCACCGGAAGATTGGCGGCTGATCCACCGGCTGATGCTCGAAGCGCCCTTCCTGCTGATCCGCGCGGCACTGCCCGGCATGTATGAACGCGGCTTCGGGAGGATCATCAACATTTCCAGCGTGCACGGGCTGCGCGCCAGCGCCTTCAAGAGCGCCTACGTGGCGGCCAAGCACGGGCTGGAAGGGCTGTCCAAGGCCACCGCGCTGGAAGGTGCGGAACACGGGGTGACCTCCAACTGCATCAACCCCGGCTATGTGCGCACCGCGCTGGTGGAAAAGCAGATCGCAGACCAGGCGAAGGTGCACGGCATCGACGAGTCCGAGGTGGTGCAGAAGATCATGCTCACCGAGGCGGCCATCAAGCGCCTGGCGGATCCCGAGGAAGTCGCCTCGCTGGCCGGGTGGCTTTGCGCCGAGCAAGCCGGGATGGTCACCGGCGCTTCCTACACAATCGACGGAGGATGGAGTGCCCGATGAAGACTTATCGAACCACCACAGTCCCGGTCACCGGCGGGCAGCTCCAGGTGGGACTGTGGGGCCCCGAGGACCTCGATGCCCCGACGGTGCTGCTGGTCCACGGCGTCACCGCCTCCCACAAGGCCTGGGGCCGGGTGGCACAGTGCCTGCCCGGGGTGCGGCTGATTGCCCCGGACCTGCGCGGGCGTGGACGCAGCAACCAGTTGCCCGGCCCCTACGGCATGCCGGCCCATGCCGCGGATCTGGCCGCCGTGGTGCGGCAGCTGGCCGACGGCCCGGTCGCCGTGGCAGGGCACTCCATGGGCGCTTTCGCGTCCCTGGTCTTCGCCGATAACTACCGCGACCTGGTCTCCTCGCTGCTGCTGGTGGACGGCGGCCTGCCGCTGCAGGTGCCGCCGGGCCTGGATGATGACCAGATCGTGCAGGCGGTGCTCGGCCCCGCCGCCGAACGCCTGGCCATGGAGTTCGAATCCGTCGAGGCCTACAAGGAATTCTGGGCCCCGCACCCGGCGTTCGCCGAGCACTGGAACGAGCTGGTGGACGAATACCTCGAATACGACCTGCACGGCGCCGCACCGCACCTGCGCCCGGCCACCAGCTATGAGGCCGTCGCCCAGGACACCGCCGAGCTGCACCGCGGCGCCTCGCTGCTGGCAGCGCTTCAGCAGCTGCACCATCCAACCGTGTTCCTGCGCTCGCCGAAGGGGCTGCTTGGAGCGGAACCCGGGCTCTACGAGGCGGACTATGTCAAAGAATGGGGGCAGCGGCTGCCGGAACTGGCCATCGAGGAAGTGCCCGGCACGAACCACTACACGATCGTGATGGACTCCCCCGGGGACCAGATCGTGGCCGGGCACCTGCGGGCCATGCTCGGCGCGGTGCGCACCTAGCTCCGATTGGCCATCCGCCCGGCAGGTAATTCCTGCCGAACGGATCCGGCTGGCACAGATCGCGTGGCGCGGGCGGCGGGCCGCCGGGCTGCGGTACTAAGCTGGGGTCTACCATGGAATACAGGGCCAAGACACACCTAAGCGGCGGGCGGGAGCGCGCCATTGCCGAACCGAGCCTAAACGGCGAGGACGAGTTCCGCATCGATATCGAGCGCATCCGCTTCTCCCCCTATTTCTCCCGGCTGTCCTCGGTCACCCAGGTGATCCCGCAGGCCGGATCCGGCACACTGGTGCACAACCGGTTGACCCATTCGCTGAAGGTCTCCGCAGTCGCGCGCTCCATCGCGATCCGGCTGCGCAACGCCGATGAATCAACTAGAAGACTCGTCGACCATTTGGGTGGCTGCGATCCGGTGGTCGTGCAGGCCGCCGCAGCGGCCCACGACCTGGGGCACCCGCCCTTCGGCCACCTTGGCGAGCTGGAACTGGACCGCGTCGCCCGGGGATTGCTGAATCTGCCCGACGGCTTCGAGGGCAACGCCCAGACCTTCCGCATCCTCACCGCGCTGGACAGCTGCGATGCGACCGCCCGAGGCATGAACCTCACCCGCGCGGTGCGCGCCGCCGTGCTGAAGTACCCGTGGACCCGCAACGAATGGCGCGCCCTGGCCCCGCTGGCTCCCGAGATGCTGCCGCGCGGTGTGGGGACCGACCCGGCTGCAGGCGCATTGAAGTACTCTGCCTATGATGTCGATGCCCACGAGATGGCCGATGTACTCTCGGTCTTCCCCAATATCGGCCGGCACCAGCAGACCCTGGAGAGCTCGGTGATGGATATTGCCGATGACATTGCCTATGCCGTGCATGACCTCGATGACTTCTACCGTGCCGGGGTGCTGCAGTACACCAGCGTTTCGGCGGAATTGCGCGCCTGGCTGGAGCAGTCCCGGGAACTTGGACAACTGAAGCAGGCCGAACTCGATGCCCGCCGGCCGGGCCACGCCTTGGAGGAAACGTGGCGCAGGGCGCTGGCCAAGGATCCATGGATCGCCGATGCGCAGGCGTTCCGTGACTCCGTTGAACGGGTGGGCCATGATCTGGTCGACGGGCTGTTGGCAGTCCCCTATGACGGCGGGCTGGAAGCGGATCGCGCAGTCACCGCGTTCACCCGCCGGTGGATCGAGCGGCTCCAGACCTCGGTGACCGTCGAGCAGACCCCCACCGTGCGCAGCGGCCACGTCCGGTTAGGCGATGAGGCCTGGCATGACGTGATCGTGCTGAAATTCGTCCACGCGCGCTTCGTGCTCGAACGCCCGGATTTGGCGGTGTACCAGCGCGGGCAGACGCGGATCATCCGCTCGCTGGCAGAAGGGTTCCACACCTGGCTCAATGATCCCGATGACGCCGGGCGCGCCCCGCGCCGGCTGCTCGATTCGGTGGAAGCGGCCACCGAGGAATACCGAAACCTGCGCGAGCTCTCCCCTGAGCTCTTCCGCCAGGCCGGGCCGGACGAGGTGCAGCGCCTGGGCCAGTCCCGGGCCATCGTGGACTACATCGCTTCCTTCACTGATGCGCAGGCTGTCTCGCTCAATGCGTTGCTGACCGGCACCGCGGATAACCTGTGGGAGGCCGGTCGCGGGCTGTAAAATGCAGGATTTATACTGAAGAGTTTCAACTTCAAAACTCAAGTCCGGGTTCAGCGATGGTCGCACCTGACGTTCTATAAAAGCAATCCCCCGCACTCCAGCAGTGGCGCGAACAATGGTGCTTCAAAATCCCGGCGAGTGGTAAGAATCATTTCTCCTGATGCACCTTGGTTTCCCGAGGATCATTTTACTGATACTTACTCTCTTTGGGCTTCTCAGCTGTTCAATAATCGGAGGCCGTGTCAAAAGGTACCTTGAGAAAGGCGAGCCTCGCCTCGAAATTCCAACCTTGCGGATATTTTAAGACCCAATATTTACCTGCCCACGCACCGAAGCCCGATATATTGTTGACCACAAGCTTCCTTAGTGCGTCAAGCGCCGATCGGTCGGGAACAAGGACGATTCCATAGGAATTTTTGGCTTCGGTGTCACCGTGCGTCTTTCCGTACAACTTTCGAAGTTACGTTGCCGTCCACCAGTTTTCAGTTTCTCGATTCAACCGTAAATCCGATTGATACACCGAGAACAAGGCCCAGGTTTATAGCGAAATACATTTCCCCTAGATTCGGGCGCTCTTCGAACCCCTCATATGAAAAGTGCCTAAGTGCCTCCATCTCGATCTCTGAATTGGATGCCCTGAATTTCTCCGTAAGAATTGCAATCACTTCAGAAACAGCTGACGAAACCTCACCCACTCTTTCGAAGCGCCGCACTTCTCGTTCCCGTCGCACACGATCTGCCAACGATCCTAAGTACTCGCGGACATTCACCCGATTGACATTCACAGGCTCGGACAGCACAAATTGTCTAGAGACCATCGGTGGAACATCTGGAACGAATACAAGGTGGTGACTGTTTCCATCGTCAGGTATTTGACTGGGCCGGCATCCATACGAATGCTCCACGACTGTTCTGTCCAGGTAATGCTCATTAAACTCAGCTTGTTCACGGAATCCAGGCGCCAAATACCCGATAAAGTACGGCTTGCGGGAATTGCTCAGCCGACTTTCAAGCTCTTGGAGCAATGCCAGCTGATGATGCCCCGCAGGGAATTTTGTCCGAAAGTGCTTACCACCTGCGTGGCGCCAAGTATTACTTCCACGATGTTCCCGCGAAATGAACTCACCAAGTTTAAATTGGAGGATCAAGGCTATGTTTGTTGCATCTATCTTGACGTCGTACCCAACGTTGCGCTCTCTTCGGAGCGTTGGAAAATCTGGCGCTCCCAACAGCTTATGCCCTGTCGACTCGAGAAGCTGCTCTACTTCTTTCGTCGCCGCAAACGCGAAAGCAGTCTCAGAAAACTGGATCTCCATAATTACCCCCGAAATGATTCATACATTTGATAATTGCGTTCATGCCATTTAACTTAGCAAGTCAGCATACATTTCGTTAACCGTGATGCAATTCAGCCTTTGCAGCGATCGTCGATAGTAGTGCAATTCGACTAAGCGGATTCGCCAACCAAATTAGATATCCAGCCTAGTTATGGACCCCTGTCCTCTACCTCTTGGCTAACGCCTCTGAGTCAACGCCGCGCAATGCCAGATTCCACTTGCATGGACTGCATTGACATCTAAAAACCAAAGAAACTACAGAACAATCACCAGACCGAGTTCTGGTATTGACTTAAGTGAATAGCATCGGTGCTGGATGTTTCAGTCATTCCTCAGAGATTCCCCATCACGCCCACGAGCGTCATTACAATTCGGCTGCCCGTTGGTTAGCAGCGGCTGGGCCGCGTTCCAGACACGAAGCTACTAATCCAGCGCACGACGGGGAGAACTTCTATATGGCCCAGAACTCGTGAGAGTTCTGCGGCCAACTTCGAAAGCCATGCGTAGGTCGCTAACGCTATTTGTCGGTCACTCTGTCAACATTCCAAGTAGGCTTGGAACCCAGCACCAGCAAGAAACCTGCCAAGATCCGCTATTTGATTTGCTTAGTCATCAAAGTAGGATGTTTGACAGAAGCTGGACCGCTTGCCTTGTAAAAGTTGGGATTGTGATCCGTGCAAATTACATTGGGAAGTCCTCGTATTGCTACGCGATATGGGGTTTCTTTTTGTATATGATCTGAGCTGAGCCCCATACCCCCGACTATTCGGGCTCCCCTATTTGGTACCCACTGAGGCTCCGGCTTTCGAAAACCCAAGATCTCCGAGTAGCACTTCGCCGCTGTTTCATCGAAAAAGCAGCGACGAACGACTTCTTCAGTATTGTCCGAGCACCGCCTCGTTGTTCTTCGTCAGCTTTGTCTTGCGGCAGCCGGCCGGTATCGCCTTCAAACCGGACATCAGGTCAGCGAGCGTTACTGATGTGATTGCTACGTCCTCCGCCAGCGACGCGCGCCAGTCGACAATGTGTCCCGCCAGCGAGGGGCTGGAAGCTCTCGGAGATGACGTCGCGTCTAAGACGATCACAAGAAATCCACCGACCGCGCATTATCATCACGCGGTGGAACTGGAAATTCCTGGATAGCACCGGACTCTTGGGTCGCAGTCAGCAACACCACGCCGATGTGCGGCCGTAGGGCTGCATTGGTGAGGATGTCGCGAACTTCGGCTTCCAAGGAACAGACGTATTTCTTGGTCTGGGCGGCGAGTTTGCTGCTTCACTGCCTTATCGAGACCACGAACGAGGATGGATGACATGGATCATCGCCTCCTCTGCTATCACTTTCGTAAGCTCGAACGACGCAGTCCCACCAGGATAGACAGAAGTAACAGGCAAGGTTCACGGTCTGACCGCTGCCGGCTTGGCCAAATGCCCCACTGTTGGCCTGGTCGAAATGTCGGTGCGCCATGGCAAGATCTAGGTATCGACATCACCCACGGCAAGGAGCACAGGGGACTCGCAACTTCCCCTCAGAATCCTCGAAGCGGTCGGTCTGCTGCACCGGCTGGGCTACCTCGGGCTGAGAATCCTGCCCGGCATCAACGCCTCGGGCACCGCGTGGCGCATCGTCATCTCCAACGTCGCCGAATGGAAACCGGGCCTCAAGTACGGCGATCCACACAGTGCCGAGGAATCATGCCTGTATTCCACGGCCGCAGAAAACGTCTTCAACAACGACGTGCAGTTCCCCGAGGACGTCAGCCGCGTCAGTGTCGCCGAAGCAATCCTCGAGGCCTTGCCATCGCTGCAGCGCAGCACCCAGGGCGAGACCGGAAACCTGGACTACGTGCGCTGGTACGCGCAGCTGCTCTCGCAGGTCACCCGTCTCGATGAGCTACCGGTGGCCTATGCGGACTACTTCGATGATTCCGAGGGCTGGGAACTGGGATGGGGCAGCGACCGTCGCTTCCCGGCACCGCCGAGCTATCGGCCGGAACCTGTGGCAACCACGGTGCCGGAGCACATCAAGCAACGCGATGAGCACTACGTGATGGAGCTGTGCGCCGAGGTGCTGGGTATGTCCTGCGCTGGCCAACAGACCTTCGACTGGTTGCGCGGGGAACCGTCGCTGAAGAGCGGCAAGCGCAAGGCGTTGCCGGTCGACGGCTATTTCGAGGCGCTGGGTCTGGTGGTGGAGTACCACGAGCGGCAGCATTCGGAGCCCGTCCCATTCTTCGACAACAAGGTGACCTCCGCCGGCATGCTGCGCGGGGCGCAGCGCAAGCTCTACGATGCCCGCAAAGCGGCGCTGATTCAACAGCATGGACTGACTCTGCTGGTCGTCGACTACCGCGATTTCTGCCACAAGAAGGGCAAGATCGTACGCGATGCGCCGCGCGACCGTCAGATCGTGGCGGCGCTGCTGGCCCGGGCTGCCGAATGCACCGAACCCGCGGTCATCACGAACTTCCCGGTGCCGCTGGCGGAAACACCCGCAGAACGTTAAAACAGGCAGGTGCCGCCCCAATGGGACGGCACCTGCCTGTTCAACTCGGGAGGACTACTTGGTCAGCAGTTCCAGCGCCTTGTTCAGGGTTGCGCTTGGGCGCATCACTGCGGAGGTCTTGGCCTCATCCGGACGGTAGTAGCCGGCGATGTCCACGGCCTTGCCCTGGACCTCGGCGAGCTCTGCCACGATGGCCTGCTCGTTCTCGTCCAGCACCTTGGCAACCTCGGCGAACGCGGAAGCCAGCTGCTCATCCTTGTCCTGCTTGGCCAGCTCTTCTGCCCAGAACTTGGCCAGGTAGAAGTGGCTGCCGCGGTTATCCAGCTCGCCCACCTTGCGCTTAGGCGACTTGTCTTCCAGCAGGAAGGTGCCGGTAGCTGCATCCAGGGTGTCTGCCAGCACCTGGGCGCGGGCGTTGTTGGTGGTCACTGCCAGGTGCTCGAAGGAAGCGCCCAGTGCCATGAACTCGCCCAGCGAATCCCAGCGCAGGTGGTTCTCGTTCACCAGCTGCTGCACGTGCTTCGGGGCGGAGCCGCCGGCACCGGTCTCGAACAGGCCGCCGCCAGCCAGCAGCGGAACGATGGACAGCATCTTGGCGCTGGTGCCCAGTTCCAAAATTGGGAACAGGTCGGTCAAGTAGTCGCGCAGCACGTTGCCGGTGACCGAGATGGTGTCCTCGCCCTTGCGGATGCGCTCGATCGAGTACTTGGTGGCCTCGACTGGGGACAGGATCTCGATGGTCAGGCCATCGGTGTCGTGTTCCTTCAGGTACTCGTTGACCTTGCCGATCAGCACTGCGTCGTGGGCGCGGTTCTCGTCCAGCCAGAACACTGCCGGGGTCTGCGAGGCGCGGGCGCGGTTCACTGCCAGCTTCACCCAGTCGCGGATGGCAACGTCCTTGGTCTGGCAGGCGCGCCAGATGTCGCCGGCGAAGACCTGGTGCTCGATGAGCACGGTGTCGTTCTCGTCGACGATCTGCACGTGGCCGTTGGCTGACAGTTCGAAGGTCTTGTCGTGCGAGCCGTATTCCTCGGCCTTCTGCGCCATCAGGCCGACGTTCGGCACGGTGCCCATGGTGGTCGGGTCGTAGGCGCCGTTGGCGCGGCAGTCCTCGATCACGGTCTGATAGACGCCGGAGTAGGAGGAGTCAGGCAGCACGGCCAGGGTGTCTGCGGTGTTGCCCTTGGCATCCCACATCTTGCCGCCCAGGCGGATCATGGCTGGCATGGAAGCGTCAACGATGACATCCGATGGGACGTGCAGGTTGGTGATGCCCTTGTCGGAATCGACCATGGCAACTGCCGGGCCTTCTTCCAGGCCCTTGGCGATCAGCTTCTCGACGCCGGCGCGGACCTCGTCGGACAGCTCGTCCAGGCCGTTCAGGATAGCTGCCAGGCCGTTGTTCGGGTTCAGGCCGGCCGCTGCCAGTTCCTTGCCGTAGGTCTCGAACAGCTCGGAGAAGTAGGCCTTGACCACGTGGCCGAAGATGATCGGGTCGGAGACCTTCATCATGGTGGCCTTCAGGTGTGCCGAGAAGAGGATGCCCTCTTCCTTGGCGCGGGCCACGGAGTTCTTCAGGAACTCGGACAGCGCTGCGGCGTGCATGACGGTGCCGTCGATGACTTCGTCCTTGAGCACGTCGAATGGCTTCTTCAGGACCTTGACTTCGCCGTCTTCTCCAACGAAGCGGATCGAGATCTTCTTGTCCGCGTCGATGACCACGGACTTCTCGTTGGAAGCGAAGTCGTCGGCACCCATGGTGGCCACGTTGGTCTTCGAGTCGGCTGCCCACTCGCCCATGGAGTGCGGGTACTTGCGGGCGTAGTTCTTCACGCTCAGCGGGGCGCGGCGGTCCGAGTTGCCTTCGCGCAGCACCGGGTTCACTGCCGAACCCTTGATCTTGTCGTAGCGTGCGCGGATGTCGGTTTCCTCATCCGAGGACGGGTTGTCCGGGTAGTCAGGCAGTGCGTAGCCGGCAGCCTGCAGCTCGGCGATGGCGGCCTTCAGCTGCGGGATCGAAGCCGAGATGTTCGGCAGCTTGATGATGTTCGCTTCCGGGGTCTTGGCCAGGTCGCCAAGTTCCGCCAGTGCGTCACCGATGCGCTGTTCCTCGGTGACATAGTCCGGGAAGGTAGCGATGATGCGACCGGCCAGCGAGATGTCGCGGGTCTCAAGTTCCACCCCGGCGGTCGACGCGAAGGCCTCCACGATTGGCAGGAACGAGTGGGTCGCCAGCATTGGCGCTTCGTCGGTGTGGGTGTAAATAATCTTTGCCATAGGTGTGGCGTCTCCCTGAACGTCGTGCGGAAGCGGTGTTACCGCCCTGAACTCAACGTTCCAAATCTACCTGATTTTGCCCAGCACCACACTTTCCGGCCAGCAGAAATACGCGCGGCAATCCCCCATTTTCGCTGAAATCCCGGGCTGGACTGCCCGCAAGCAGTTCGTCACATTTAAGTTAATCGGCGATAACTCAAGATTGGCCTTCGCTATTCGGGCACAGGCCCGGCCAGCAGCACCAGATTCATCATTGCCGCATCGAAGAGCTCAACCGGATCCGCAGGCTCTCCGACCTGCTCCGCCTGGCCGAAGCACTGCCAGGCCACCCGCCAAAGCGCGGCCAGGGTTTCGCCGATGATCAAGGCGGGCATGGCAGGCAGCAGCCCGCGGCGCTGCAGCTCCTGCGCTGTGGCCGCTGAGAAGGCCTCCTCCTGCCGGGTAATTGACAGCAGCAGCTTCGGTTCGATGACAATCAGCCGGGAAATGCGGCGGTATTCGCTAGCGCGGATCTCGGCCACCAGGAGCTTGCGGCACTCGGCAGCGAGCACCCGGAAAATCTGCGCGCTCGTGGAGCCGGAGGCAATCTCGCATCCGGTCACGGCCTCGATCAGCTCATGCTGGGCAGGCACGATGGCTGCTTCCCTGGAATCGCAGTAACGGAAGAACGTCCGCTCCGAGATGCCCGCGCGGGCGGCAATCTGCCCCACCGTCACCGAGTCCAGCCCCTGGGATTCCACCAGGTCCAGGGCCGCTGCCTGAATTGCCTTGAGGGTTGCCGCTTTGCGCTCCTCGCGAATCCCCATGGTGCTCTCCAATGTTCCAGGCCGCCTGCGACGCGCAGGCTGCGACCGCCGAATTAGTTTCCTGTCACAGTCTGACAGATTCACTTACGAGAAAGTGGCAGAGTGTGACAGTATTTGCTGGTTGGCATCCTAGAGGAAGAAGAATTCATGACGACAGAACCCGCTGCACCCAGCGCTGAGCCAGGAGCCGGGCCCGCCGGACAGCTCAGCAGCAGGGCCTTGACTGGCATCATCGCCTCCTTGGCTTTGGCCGCATTCATGATGATCCTGAACGAAACCGTGCTCACCGTGGCACTTCCGGGCATCATGCAGGACATGGGCATTTCGGCTTCCACCGGCCAATGGCTGACCACCGGGTTCCTCTTGACCCTGTCGGTAGTCATCCCTACTACCGGCTTCCTGCTGCAGCGCTTCGCGCACCGCTCGCTGTTCTTATTCGCGATCATCAGCTTCATCCTCGGCACCGCCATCGCGGTCGTGGCCCCGAGCTTCGCCTTCCTGCTGCTGGGGCGTATTGTCCAGGCAGTGGGCACGGCCATCGTCCTGCCGCTGCTGATGAGCACTACTTTGGCGCTGGTGCCGGTGCACCTGCGCGGCACCGTCATGGGGCTGAACTCGATCGTCATCGGCGTGGCCCCGGCGATCGGGCCGACCGTTTCGGGCGCCATCGTGCATGCCCTGGGCTGGCACTACATCTTCGTCCTGATGCTGCCGATCGCCGTGGTGGTCCTGGTCTTGGGCGCCATCTTCTTCAAGCTCCCTTCCACCGCTCGCAAGCTCAAGGTGGATTCCGCTTCGGTTCTGCTCTCGGCCCTGGCCTTCGGGTTCCTGGTCTACGGCATTTCCAGCATCGAGCAGGCTGCGGATAACGCCACGATGATGATCGCCAGCTTCGGAATCGGCCTGATGGCACTGGCCCTGTTCATCATCCGCCAGGTCAAGCTGGCCCCAAGCGGCCGCGAACTGCTGAACCTGACTCCATTCGCCTTGCGCACCTTCAGCTTCGCGATCGCGATAATCATGATCGCCTTCGGCACCCTGCTCGGCTCGCTGATGATCGTGCCGATCCTGCTGGAATCCGGCCAGGGCATCGACTCTCTGCAGATCGGCATCATGCTGCTTCCCGGCGGGCTGGCTCAGGCCATCGCCTCGCCGATTTTCGGGCGGATCTACGACAAGCGCGGACCGCGCCCGGTCCTGATACCCGGCGCCTTGCTCTTGGCCGCCGGTCAGTGGATGTACACCACCGTCACCGTGCAGACCGAGTTGTGGATGTTCATGCTCTGCCACATCGTCTTCTCCATCGGCTTGGCCCTGCTGATGACCGGCCTGATGCCCTCGGCCATGGCTTCGGTGGATCCACGCCTGTTCGGCCACGGTTCAGCGATCTTCAATACCGCGCAGCAGCTGGGCGGTGCCATCGGCACCACCATCTTCGTGACCGTGATGTCGCTGCCCTCCAAGGTCCAGCTGGACGCCGGGTCCGAGGTGGCCGAGGCCTTGTTCTCCGGCGCGCACATCTCGTTCATCGTCGGCGCGGTATTGGCCACGCTCGGCATCATTTTCGCCTTCATGATCAAGGGCGAGAAGCCCAGCGCGAATCGCTGAGGCACCACGTCGGCGATTGTTGATCCCGACGACTTTATTCCAGGAATCCTGGATGAAGCTTACCGCTACTACTCATGGGTCGAAGAAAACATTGGAACCGACGAAAACCAAGCCCTCCAGTCCGTGAATTCGTTGCGTCATCAGTTCCTTGAACGGAAGCATTCAAGCTAACGGATCCCCCGCTCTCTCAAGCTGGGTCGCTACCAAGGGTGGCGACCCAGCTTTTGCTTTAACGAGGCACGGAAGGCCCACTAGAAAATCTAGGTAGAAATCTATATAGTTTTCATATGACTACTTTGAGCATCACAGAAGCATCACGCGCGGGACTCTCTGCCCTTGTCGCCGCCGCCGAGGAAGGCCGGGATACCCCCTTGTCTCGCCATGGCAAGGTCGTGGCCGAAGTCGTTTCCGCCAAGGAAATCGCTCAGCTGCGTCAGGACCGCGACACCCTGCGCGATGCCGCATTGGTCATGGCGCGCTTTGCCACCGATAGCGGCGTACGCACGACTCTTGACCAAGCGATGGAATTCTTCAATTTGAACCGCGCAGAGCTTGAGGCAGAAAATGCCGAAGAAGCCCAGTCTGATAATTCGTGAATCAGCCTCAAGACCGCCTGTGCATCGTCAGGCTAACTGAAGACGCAGTATCTGACCTACATCGCCTTCACAAAAAGGACCCGCAGATCGTGCGATCCGTTTTCAAGAAGATGCTGCTGCTCGAAAAATCCCCTGAGGCTGGCGAGCCCTTGCTCGGTGCGCTAGTCGGTTTCCGCAAGTTAGTGGTTGGCGATCGCGACTGGAGAATCGTATGGCGCATTACCGAAGACGCGTCCGGCCGCCCAATTCTTGATATTTCTGAGGTCTGGGCTGTTGGCGCTCGTTCGGATAGCGAGGTTTACGATGAGCTCACCTCACGGGTCGCACGCATGGGCGATAACCCGAAGATTCAATCGCTCAAAGACGTCATTGCCCGGATGGGACGGCTCTACGAATCCATTGAAGCTCAATCTGAACCCGCACGGGGATCTGTCTTGCCCACTTGGATGGAAGCTGCGCTCGTAGAACAACTCCATCTGTCCACACAAGAGATTTCAGGATTGAGCGAACAGCAAGCCCAGCAAAGACTCATGCAGCATTGGTCCCGCAACAAGGACAGCTAAACCTTCCCCCGGCACCGCCGAGCTCAGCGGCAAACGTCCTAGCCAAGCGTTCTTCGTGTTGATCATCCGGCGCCTATCAAGATTGCTTGCAATGACGCCTCGCAGTTGGTTCTGTGCCGTTTCAGAGCTGAGAATCGCTGGCTTCAATAGAGGGGCACCTTCTCCGTGAAATGTGGAACAGGCACTGTTACCACTTCGCCAGGCCCGGCTCGGATAGACACCGTTCCACGTACTGCCCGACGCAGCCTTCTCGCCTCGCCTGCAAGATGGTAGCTTGAAGGCCAATCAGGGAATACCAATTGCCTTGGTCTTCCTCATCCCCGGATCACCGGGCCGCCAGATAGGGGACGCAGCATGGCAGGAGTGCAGGACACCGACATGAGCGATCTCGCGATTGCCTCGCGGGCAGTGCTCGCACCGATCTCCCGGATCGCCGAAGCCGCCGGAATCCCCGACGCTGCGCTGGAACCCTATGGCAAGTACAAGGCCAAGATCGATCTGGCGCTGCTGCCCACCGAAACCCGGCGCGGAAAGGTCGTTCTGGTCAGCGGCATGTCCCCGACACCTGCAGGGGAAGGCAAATCCACCATGGTGGTGGGCCTGGCCGATGCGCTTTCTGCCACCGGGACCAAGGCCATGATCGCGCTGCGCGAGCCCTCGGTCGGCCCGAGCTTCGGCATGAAGGGCGGAGCCACCGGCGGCGGCCAGTCCCAGGTGCTGCCCATGGACGAGATCAATCTGCATTTCACCGGGGATTTCCACGCTATCACCAGCGCGAACAACCTGCTCATGGCAATGCTCGACAACCACCTGCAGCAAGGCAACGCGCTGGGCATCGACCCTCGGTCCATCACCTTCAAGCGGGTGCTGGACATGAACGACCGGGCACTGCGCCACGTGGTGATCGGCCTGGGCGGTACCGCCAACGGGGTTCCCCGTGAAACAGGCTTTGAAATTACCGCCGCCTCCGAAGTCATGGCGGTGTTCTGCCTGGCCACCGGGCTCGCGGACCTGCGTGCCAGGCTGGGCAGGATCACCGTCGGATACACCTACGCCAAAACGCCGGTCACCGCCGATGACCTGGGCGCGGCAGGTGCCATGGCGCTGCTGCTCAAGGAAGCTATCAAGCCCAACCTCGTGCAGAGCATCGGCGGCACTCCCGCACTCATCCACGGCGGGCCCTTTGCCAACATCGCCCACGGCTGCAACTCGGCCATCGCTACCAACACCGCCCGCGCACTGGCCGATGTGGTGGTGACCGAGGCAGGCTTTGGCACCGACCTGGGCGCCGAGAAATTCATGGACATCAAGGCCCGCTACGCCGGGTGCCCGCCGGACACGGTGGTCATTGTCGCCACCGTCCGCGCGCTGAAGATGCATGGGTCGGTACCAAAGGAAGTGCTGGGGACCGAAAACGTCGAGGCGGTACGGGCCGGGCTGCCGAACCTTGAACGCCACGCGTCGATCATCTCCAAGTTCGGCATCAAGCCGGTCATCGGCATCAACCGCTTCACCACGGATACCGATGCCGAGTTGGAAGCGGTCACCAGCTGGGCAGCGCAGCAGGGCATCGCCTGCGCCGTAGCCGATGTCTGGGGCCACGGCGGTGCAGGGGCCACCGAGCTGGCCTCCGAGGTGCTGCGCGCCATCGAGGAACCGGGCAATTTCGCCCCGCTGTACGAACTGGAGCAACCGGTCGAGGACAAGATCCTGGCTCTGGTGCGCGAAATCTACGGGGGCGAAGGCGTCGAGTACTCCCCCAAGGCCCGGCGGATGCTCCAGCAGATCCACGGCAATGGGTGGTCCCACCTGCCGGTCTGCATCGCCAAGACGCAATATTCCTTCTCCGATGACCCGCAGCTGCTCGGCGCCGCAAGCGGCTTCACCGTGCAGGTCCGCGAGCTGATTCCCAAGACCGGTGCCGGATTCATCGTGGCCATTACCGGGGCGCTGACCACGATGCCGGGCCTGCCGAAGGTTCCGGCTGCCGTGCACATGGATGTCGACGAGCAGGGCAACGCCATCGGATTGTCGTAGCTGGCCGACTCGCCGCGGATGCTGCCCGTGGGCACCGTTCCACTGCGGGCGAACATGGTAGTTCGCTGAGCGTGCCAGACTCCACGCAGCTCCCCCGGCTAGGCTGTGTGGACCAGCACCCTCCAGCTGGCATTAAGACAAGGCACGGAAGAAGGGAAGCAACCATGGGAACCGCAAACCACGACGAAACCACAGGACCACGCGAGACCCCGGATCCAGAGGGCGAGAATACTGCTGTCCCTGATCCGGACGACGCACAGAGCGCGCCCATCCCGTTCGGCCATGAAGGTGCCGACGGCGAAGAAGAGGACTAAAGCTAAGCGGCGCACAGTCCAGCACGAGACCGGCTCGGGGCCGGGGATTCCATACGGAATCCCCGACCCCGGGTTTTCCCTTTCTTGGTGCAATTCTCCTGTTCAGCACGCAATTCGGGGCGATTCCTCCGGCCCTTCGTAGAGCTGTCCTCCAAACTCGACGTCAAGATTGTTGAACAATTACGGAAATTGAGGCATTCTTTTACCAACAGGTTTTCACGAGACGGGGATCACAATGCCATATATAGACTTGAATTCGGACGTCGGAGAGTCCTTCGGCAACTGGAAGATGGGCGACGATGCCGCCATCTTCACCTCCGTTTCCTCCGCCAACGTCGCCTGCGGCTTCCACGCCGGAGATCCGAGCACCATCGCCCAGACCTGCCGCGATGCCGTGGCAGCCCAGGTCACCATCGGCGCCCACGTGGGCTACCGCGACCTGGCAGGCTTCGGCCGCCGCTTCCTGGATTGCTCCGCCACCGAACTGGCCGATGACGTGCTCTACCAGCTCGGTGCCCTGCAGGCGCTGGCCCGCAGCGCCGGCAGCGAAATCAAGTACGTCAAGCCGCACGGCGCCCTGTACAATACCATCGTGCACCACGAGGTGCACGCCCAAGCGGTCATCGATGCCATCAAGGCCTTCGGCACCGACCTGCCGGTACTGCTGCTTCCCGGCTCCGTTGCCCTGCAGAAGGCCGAAGCCGCTGGCCTGCGCGGCGTCGCCGAAGCCTTCGCCGACCGCAACTACACACCGGAAGGCACCCTGGTCTCGCGCCGCGAAGCCAACGCCGTGCTCCACGACCCGGCTGCGGTCACGCAGAACATGGTCCGGCTGGCCACCGAAGGCACCATTGTTGCCGTGGACGGCAGCACCATCAAGATGCCTGCCGAAAGCATCTGCCTGCACGGCGACACCGCCGGCGCCGTGGCCATGGCCAGCGCCGTGCGCGCCGGCCTGGAACACGCCGGAGTGCAGATCCGGAGCTTCGCGTGAGCATCCGCGCCATCCACCGGGCAGGATCGCACGACCTGCTGGTCGACCTCGATTCGCTCGACTCGGTGCTGGCGCTCACTGCCGCGCTGGAAGCTGACCCGCTGCCCGGGCAGCGCGACCTGCTTTCTGCAGCGCAAACCCTGTTCCTGAAATTCGGGACCTCCGAAGAAGCCGCCCAGGCCAGCGAGCAGCTGCCCGGACTGGACATCGGCGCTGTTGCGCACGCAGCTGGCAAGATCGTCGAGGTTCCGGTGCACTATGACGGCGAGGATCTGGCCGCCGTGGCCGAACTGACCGGCCTGGGCATCGACGGGGTCATCAAGGCCCATTCCGGCCAGTCCTGGCGTGCGGTGTTCGGCGGGTTCGCCCCGGGCTTTGCCTACCTGCTCGGCGAGAACCAGCTGCTGAATGTCCCGCGCCGCGATACCCCGCGCACCAAGGTGCCTGCTGGTGCTGTCGCACTGGCTGGGGACTACTCGGCCGTCTACCCGCGCCAGTCCCCCGGCGGATGGCAGCTGATCGGCCATACCGATCTGCAGATGTGGGACCTGGACCGCGAGAATCCTGCGCTGATCCGCCCGCAGGACACCGTGAAGTTCATTCCTGCCACCGAAAGGATTTCCCTCCAGGCACCGGCCGCCCAGCCCGCCACCGTGCAGGATCCCGGCGTCGGAGGCCTGCGGATCGTTGATCCCGGGCTGCAATCGCTGCTGCAGGATGCCGGGCGCATCGGCTACGGCAACCTGGGTGTGGGCGCCGCCGGCGCAGCCGACCCGGCCGCCTTCCACCAGGCCAACCGCCTGGTCGGAAACCAGCCGGGCCAGGCAGTGATCGAGAACCTCGGCAGCCGCCTGAGCGTCGAAGCCGAGCAGGACCAGGTGCTGGCACTGGCCGGAGCCGAAGCCGAACTGTGGATCACCCCGGCCGAGGACGATGAGCTGCGCACACCGCGCCGGGTGGCGATGAACGCGCCGTTCGCCCTGCTGCACGGCGAGCGCCTGGATGTCGAGCCAGCTGGGCGCGGGCTGCGCAGCTACCTCGCGGTGCGCGGGCGCATCGCGCAGGAGCCGGTCCTCGGCTCGCTGTCCACCGATACCCTCTCCGGGCTGGGCCCCGAGCCGCTGCAGGCCGGGAGCATGCTTGAGGTGCAGCGCCCGCGCATCGGCCACATTGTCGGCAACAGCGAACCGGGCACCCTGCCGGCCCCGGACGAGAACGGCGTGTACACGCTGCGCGTCATCCCCGGTCCGCGCGCCGACTGGTTCGGCCCGGCAGGCCTTGAGCAGCTCACCGCGCAGGTCTGGGACGTCACCAGCGAATCCAACCGCGTGGGCGTCCGCCTGGCTACCGGGCAGCAGCCGCTGCAGCGCGTGCGCGAAGGCGAGCTGGCCAGCGAAGGCGTGGCCCGCGGATCCCTGCAGGTGCCGCCCTCCGGCCTGCCGGTGCTGTTTCTCGCAGACCACCCGGTGACCGGCGGCTACCCGGTGATCGCCACCGTGGTTGCCGAAGACCTGAGCGCAGCCGCGCAGCTTCCTCCCGGAAGCAAAATCCGATTCATCCTCCAACCCGCTGCCGGCCACGCGGCATCTGACGCCTAAGGAATTGCCATGAAAAAGGTACTCATCGCCAACCGAGGCGAAATCGCTGTCCGCATTGCCCGGGCCGCCGCCGACGCGAACATTGCTTCGGTAGCCATCTACTCTGATCCGGATGCTGATGCCTTGCACGTGCGCCGCGCCGACGAGGCGTATCCGCTGCACGGTTCCACCGGGGCCGAGACCTACCTGGATATCGAGAAGATCATCGGCATCGCGAAGCGTTGTGGCGCCGACGCGGTGCACCCCGGCTACGGCTTCCTCTCGGAGAACGCGAACTTCGCCAAGGCAGTCATCGATGCCGGCATGAGCTGGATCGGCCCGTCGCCGCAAGCCATCGAAGTCCTGGGCAACAAGGTCACCGCCCGCCAGATCGCCGTCCGGGCCGGCGCACCGCTGGCCCCGGGCACCGACGGCCCGGTGGCCGATGCCAGCGAGGTACGGGCCTTCACCGAAGAGCACGGTGTTCCGGTGGCCATCAAGGCCGCTTTCGGCGGCGGCGGGCGCGGCATCAAGATCGCTCACTCGCTGGAGGAGATCTCCGATGCCTTCGAATCCGCCACCCGCGAGGCCACCGTGGCCTTCGGCCGCGGCGAGTGCTTCGTGGAACGCTTCCTGTCCAAGCCGCGCCACGTCGAGGCGCAGGTGCTGGCCGATACCCACGGCAACGTGGTGGTGGTCGGCACGCGTGACTGCTCGCTGCAGCGCCGCCACCAGAAGATGGTGGAAGAGGCTCCGGCACCGTTCTTGACCGATGAGCAGCGCGCCCGGATCCACGAGTCCGCCAAGGCGATCTGCAAGGAAGCCGGCTATGTCGGGGCCGGCACCGTGGAATACCTGGTGGCCCAGGACGGGCTGATTTCCTTCCTCGAGGTCAATACCCGTTTGCAGGTGGAGCACCCGATTACCGAGGAGACCTCAGGGGTTGACCTGGTCGCCGAGCAGTTCCGCATCGCCGACGGCCTGCCGCTGTCCATTACCGAGGACCCGCACCCAACCGGCCATGCCATCGAATTCCGCATCAATGCCGAGGACCCGGCCCGCGGCTTCCTTCCCGCCCCTGGCACCGTTGAGCGCTTCGAAGCGCCAACCGGGGCCGGCGTGCGCGTGGACTCGGGCGTGCGCAGCGGCTCGGTCATCCCCCCGTACTACGACTCGATGATCGCCAAGCTGATTGTGCGCGGTGCCGACCGCGACCAGGCCATCCGCCGGGCCCGCCTGGCCCTGGAGGAAATCAGCATTGCCGGGGTCCCCACGGTCTTGCCCTTCCACCGTGCAGTGATCGAGCATGAGGCGTTCAACGGCGACTCGCTGGGTGTCTACACCACATGGATCGAGGACGAGTTCCTCAACGAAGTCGAAGCCAGTGACGATATGGATCTGGACCAGCGCGACACCAGCCGCGAGACCATCACCATTGAGCTCGATGGCAAGGCAGTCCAGCTGGGTCTTCCCGCGGCGCTGACCAATGCGCTGCGCAATACCTCGGGGGGCGGCAGCACCGCCGCCTCGCAGGATGAGGATGGCGGAGCAGTGGATGCCGCCGCGGTGCGCAGCACCATGGACGGGAACCTGGTCCGCTTCGCCGTGGAAGATGGCAGCGAGGTCACCGAAGGGCAGAGCGTAGCCATTGTCGAGGCGATGAAGATGGAATCCACCATCACCGCGCACCGTGCCGGAACGTTCACGGCGGCCAGCATCAGCGTCGGATCCGGAGTCCGCCGCGGCGATGCCCTGGGCACAATCAATTAGCAACACGCCTGGGTGGATAGAACTGCAGGGCACATGGGATAAATTGGGATCATGAATGCCGACAGCACTACTGCCACGCACCCAGCTAAAGCCCCGCACGCGCATAGCGGCGTATGGGCCGCCGATGAGCTGCGCCGGCGAATTGCCGAAGGTGAACTGCTGCCGGGAGACAAGCTTTCCGAACAGGCACTAGCCGAATCCCTGGGGCTTTCGCGCAACACCCTGCGCGAGAGCTTCACCCTGCTCAACAGCGAACTGATCATTACCCGCATCCCCAACCGCGGGGTTTTTGTCGCCTCCCCGGATGCCGATGACGTGCGTGAGATCTATGCGGTCCGACGGACCATCGAGCCGGCATGCCTGGCCTGGGGCCCAGAACTGGATCTGGAAGAACTGGAGCGGATCATCGCCCAGGCGCGGGCGGGGCTCGCAGCCGGCGACGTGGCGCGCATGGCCAGCGCGAACCAGGAATTCCACAAGCAGCTCGTGCGTTCCTCGAGCAGCGAACTGCTTCAGGAGCTCATGGGCCGGGTGCTGGCACGCATGCGCTTGGTCTTCCATGCCATGAGCGATGCCCCGGATTTCCATTCGAACTATGTGGAGCGCAACGCAACGCTGCTTGCGCTATTGCGTGATGGCAAGCGGATGGAAGCGGCCGAAACCCTGCGCATTTACCTCGATACCGCTGAAGCTGAATTGCTCAGTCATATCGACCAGCATTCTGCCTGAGCTTCGGCTCCGGCACCGGCAAGGCTTGACGGCCAGCGATTTTCATCTCAATGCATCCTGCGCGACCGGAGCGTTGCTCCTGAGGCAGAGATTGGCACCACCGTCTTGGGTCAGAAGAGGATCCGAAGCAACGCGGTTTGCCCCTGCCCCATCGGCACGGTTTTTGACGCGTCAATATGAAGTGGACGCCCCTAATGTGAATATTTGACTCCTTGAGGGCCACCAATATTGCCGTTCAGAGCCACCAGCTGAAAACGCCGTTATTCTCGATCAGAGCCACCCTGTATAAGCCCCTCTGTCAAGGGTCATGAGTTTCTGCCCACCGGCGGCCACGAATAATGCCCATTAAGGGTCAGCAAAACTGCCTGATGCCCATAATCAGCCAATGTGGTATCAGCCGTCATGCGCAGTAGTCTGCCCGTGCTGAGAGGGGCTACATCAAGGAACTCACCCCAGCACCAGCCAACACCTGCGTCAACCGAACAGATTCACCGCTGGTCTGGCAAATGTGCGCCTGACGCAGCAACCGATCCACCGAGGACGTCGCCAGGGCATTGGGCATCAATTTACAGTGTCCTGATGCTCGATCAGTGGCTTTTGGAACCACCCAGCGTGGAAATTTCGCGTTCTATTATCGTGCTCATGGAGCAACAGTAAGACAGAGCATCCCCATTTTCTGCACGCAGTACAAGCAGTCGGACTACCCCGGCCGGCTGGTGGCTCTGAACAAGAATATTGGGTGGCTCCCAAAGCTTCGAATATTCACCGCAGCGACTCTCCGACGCAATTCTCCGCGGCAACGCCTTATGGCGCGTGGCCACATCGCAGAAGCATTACGGGCATGTTCCAAGGGTCGCATAGATAGCCACCGTATGATTTAAGGAAGACCTTGCCGTTTCCGAGGACTTGTCCCGGCAGCGGCGCATCGATTCCCTGCTCGAAAGGTCATCGCCCGTGAAATTGCCTGTCGCTGAATTGCATGTCCATTTGGAAGGAACGCTCGAGCCGGAAATGATCATGGCCCTGGCTAAAAAGAATTCCATTGAACTGCCTTACGCGTCCATCGATGAACTGCGCGCCCAATACCAGTTCACCAGCCTGCAGTCCTTCCTGGACCTGTTCTAATCGAACATGGCCGTGCTGCGCACGGCACAGGACTTCCACGAGATCACCGTCGCGTACCTGCAGCGGGCCAAGGACTCGGGCGTACGCCACGTCGAGCTTTTCTTCGACCCGCAAGCCCAAATCGGCGGCACCCTGGGGCTATGCGAAGTCGTCGCAGGAATCCGCGCAGGACTTGCCGATGGACTGGAACGCTGGAACATCTCGAGCAAGCTCATCGCCTGCTTCTGGCGAAACGCCCCGGCAACCGAAGCCATGGAACTGATGAAGGTGCTGGTGGAGCAGAGGCATGACATCGACGGCATCGGCCTGGACTCCTCTGAAGTCGGCTTCCCGCCACAGCTGTTCACCGAGGTCTTCGACTACGCCCGGGCCCACGGGCTGCACGTGGTCGCGCACGCGGGCGACGAAGGCCCCGCCGAATACATCTGGCAGGCCCTGGATCTGCTCAAGGTCCAGCGCGTGGACCACGGCATCCGCAGCCTTGATGATCCGCTGCTGATTCAGCGGCTGATCGACGAGCAGATGCCGCTGACCGTCTGCCCACTGTCCAACATCCGTTTGCGTGCGGTGGACACCATGGCTGAACACCCCTTGCCGAGGATGCTTGCCCAGGGGCTGAAGGTCTCGGTGCATTCCGATGACCCGGCCTACTTCGGCGGCTGCATGGACGCGAACTTCGATGCCTTGATGGAGCAGTTCGCTTTCAGCACCGGGCAGCTGGCCACCTTGGCGAAGAATTCCTTCGAATCCTCGTTCCTGGACGAGCCGTCCAAGCAGGCGCGTATTGCCGAAGTCCGAGCCTGGGCCGAGCTGCAAAAATAGCGCTTTACGATCAAATAACGAACGCGGCGGCCTTTTGGGAGATGGCCGCCGCATTCAGTTATTAAAGATCAGGGAACTTGGTATTCGGTGTCCCTGATGTCAGTGATGAGCATATGACCTGGTGCGTGGCCGATGGCCAATGCAGGACGCGATTCCATGACTGCTGCCTGCGGGGTCACCCCGCACGCCCAGAACACCGGGATGCTCTCTTCCGGAATCTCCACCGGGTCGCCGAAGTCAGGTGCGGCCAGGTCTTCGATGCCCAGTTCTCCGGGATTGCCAATATGCACAGGCGCACCATGCACCGCCGGGTACCGGGAGGTAATGCGCACTGCGTCGGCGACTCGTGCGGCAGGGATGGGGCGCATGGAGACGACCATCGGCCCGGAGATGGTGCCGGCCGTCGTCGAGCGGCGGTTGGTCTTGTACATCGGGACGTTGACGCCCTGGTCGATGTGAGCGACCGAGATTCCATTTTCCATCAGCGCCGTTTCGAAGGTGAAGGAACAACCCACGATGAACGTCACCAGGTCATCACGCCAGTATTCGCGCAGATCGGTGGGTTCAGCGACCTTGACGCCGTCTTCGTACACCACATATTTGGGGACATCCGTGCGGATGTCTCCCCCGGCCAGCAATTCGCTGCTGGTCTGCCCGGCCTCCAGCACCCCGAGGATGGGGCAGGACTTGGGATTGCGCTGGGCGAAGAGCAGCACATCGAAGGCCAGTTGCTGCGGAACGATCATCAGATTCGCCTGCGCGTAGCCGGCGCTGATTCCAGCGGTCGGCAGTACTTGTCCGGCCCGGAAGAGCTCGCGGGCCTCGCGTGGTGACATTGCAGACTTCTCCACGTTGTTCATGGACTGAAGGTCTAACATTTATCTTGCTGCTTTCTGTTCCAAGTGCCGAATCCCATCGATGCGATACTACGTATCCGGCCGCCTTTCGATGAAATTTATCGCGGAACTGACCCTTAGGTGGCTTTATACACCAAGCGTTTGTTTACAAATTCGTCCATGCCGTTGGGACCAAGTTCCCGCCCGAATCCGGATCGCTTGATACCGCCGAAAGGTAATCGTGCTCCAAATGCTGCTGCGGTATTAATGTGCGTCATTCCAGTGTTGAGCTGCAAAGCAACTTTCCTGGCACGCTCCGGATCAGTCGAAAACACTGCACCGCCTAAACCATAGGCACTGTCGTTCGCGAGCGTCACTGCTTCATCGTCGTTAGACACGCTGTAGATTACGGCCACAGGGCCGAACAGTTCCTCGTCGTAGGCTCGCATGCCAGGCACAACGCCTGTCAAAACGGCTGGCGCGAAGTAGGCTCCGTTAGTTTCGTCTACTACCCCGCCGGCATGAAGCGTAGCGCCTTTGGAGACTGCATCGCGAACCTGCTCTAGAAGACCGCGAGCCGCGTTTTCCGAAACCAATGGATTATAGGTTCCGTTCTCTTCCAGCATTGGATTCCCGGGAATAAGACCCTTGGCTTCTTCCACAAGAGTAGCTACGAATTCATCAAAAATGTCTTCGTTTACGATCATGCGTTTGTTGGAATTGCAAGATTGACCCATATTAGAGATACGGGTTTTCCACGCAGAAATTGCAGAGGTTTTGACATCATCCGAATCGAGCACGATGTAGGGATCCGACCCGCCCAATTCAAGAACGATTTTCTTCAGATATTTCGCTGCGATCATTCCAACTGCTTGCCCAGCTCGTTCAGATCCGGTCAACGATACGCCCTGAATTCTCTCATCGGCGATAACCGTTTCGATCTGCTCATGATTAGCCAACAGAGTGTTGTAGACTCCGTGCGGAATGCCGGCTTCGTCCATGATCTTTTGGACGGCCAAAGCAGAAGCGGGGCACGGCTCGGCTGGTTTGATGATGACAGAATTGCCCGCAATCAGATTGGGAACGGCGAAACGAAGAACCTGGTAGTACGGGAAATTCCACGGCATGATTCCAAGCAATGGACCGAGAGGAAGCTTTTGGACTTCCGCTTGCCCACCTTCAATATCGTCTATTGGAGTGGGAGCAACTAACGCAGGACCATCACTTCCGTAGTATTTGAATATCCCGTGGCAAAGCGAAACCTCGCTGCGGGCTTCCGAAAGTCCCTTACCCATTTCTTCTGTTGCAATGCGCGCGAGTTCTTCCGACCGCTCCTTGAATAACTTACCTGCTTGTAGCAGTGCTTCGGCACGTGCTTCAGATGAAAGCTTTCGCCACGTCAAAAAACCCTCGTGGGACTGTTCTAGCGTTTCGAGGACTTGTTCGTTTGTAGCTTCTGGGTATGTGAGGGTCGTGATTCCAGTTCCCGGATTCTGAATCCGATAGCGGTCTTGCTCTAAAGTCTTGTCTGTTTCTTTCATTGGTTCTCCATCGCACATAAAGTAATCACGGGCCAGCTGGGCGTTAAAGGTCACGTCTTTCGAAACACTGGAAATTAGCAAACAATCCGATTAGTTTCGCAGCTCAAATTCACTAGTGTCAGCAGCCGCCATGAAACCTTAACCGTCAGCTGCCAGTAAGGCGGAAAGTGTTCCCTCGTCTAACCACCGGTGCGGTTAGCTCAGCAAGGGCGGCGAGACGTGCTTCCTCATCGTCAAGTGGGATAGTTTCCTTGTCCAAATAATCAAGGATTCCCGTGACGCTCTTATCAAGAAAATAACTACCGGCAATGAGCTCGGCAACATCCAAAAAACGTTCCGGATGCCGGGCACGGATATCTGGCAATATCCGCTCATCAGTGGAACCCAGATCTGCTATCAGGGCTCTTGCAGCATCAATCAGGTCCGGCCTGATTTTAAATATTCGGTCAAATCCACTCGTCAGGTCTGATTCGGAAGCTTTCGGCATTCCGGCCCCGCCTGGAATCAGCAAATCGGCGAACCTAACAAGAATCGTTTGTTCCTGAACCCTCAGGTACGTTGACTCAGCCAATTTTGAATTTCCTTTCAATCTTCCAACTGTCCGCAGCCTCCGCAGAGATTACGCCTGTCGTCCCGAGATGATGATGTTCGCAGTGCGCATTGCCATTGCTACAACGGTCGCCGTGGGGTTGACACCTGCTGAGGTCGGCCAGGTACTTCCATCCACGATGTATAGATTCGGTACTGTGTGGGCACGGCCGCTATGGTCTACTACGGAGTCTTCAGCAGTCGAGCCCATCTTAGCTGTGCCCAACAGATGCCATCCGGTGTTGCGGATATGGGGTGCCACCGTGATTTTCTTCGCGCCGGCCTCTAGCAACGATTCCCGAGCACGCTCAACGTGGAAAGCCAACAGCTTCCTGCTGTTCTCGGAAGTCTCGTAGGAAATTTTCACTGCCGGAAGCCCATGGGCGTCGACCAGATCGGAGCTAAGTTCAACTCGATTGTGTTCTTCCGGAAGGTCCTCTGCGATGATGCCCCAGGTAACGGAGTGATTCAAACGTTCCTGTAATGAAGTATTGAAATTCTGTCCCCAAAGGTCATCGTTGGCTCCCCATGGGAATGATCTCGTCATTTCCATCGCGCCTCCTGTGGGCATTAGCCCCCATTTAGCACCACGCACGAAGCCACGTGTTTCGTCAGTTTCATAGAATTCCATCGAGTAGAGGGTATGGCCATACGCTCCCTGCGTAGTACCGATTTCCTCATCGAAGGTACCTACAACTGCAGAGTAGGGATGCATCATCAACCGTTTGCCTACCAAGCCGCTAGCGTTGGCCAAACCATCTGGGTGCTGTGCGTTTGCAGACATGAGCAGAAGACGGGGTGTTCCGATGCCGCTTGCTGCAAGGACCACGAGGGACGCCTTCTGGCGCCGCTCATTACCATCAGCGTCGAAGTAGATCACTCCGGAAGCTTTGCCGAAGGAGTCCGTTTCAATGCGGGCGACCGTGGAACGAGTTAGCAAGTATGCATTTTCGCGACGCGCGATATCGGGCCAGTGTGTGACGTCCACGGTGCTCTTACTCTGGTCTCCATTTCCCAGATAGCTCGCTCCTCGTCGGGTGCTTGGCTTAAGGCGACCATATTCTCGGGTTGCGATACCGTTGGCTCCTGGCCACCAGTGCCACCCCAGGGAATTGTGTGCTTTGCCAAGTAGGGCACCAGATTTTCCGATGGGCGTCGGCGCCATGGGAAAGTCCGTTTCTGGTACCGCGGGATCACCATTGAAGCCGGCGATTGCAAAGTCCTTCTCCGCCTGCTTATAGAAAGGAATCAGTTCCTCATAGGACATCGGCCAGTCGTCTGCCACACCGTCTTGACTCTTTACACGGAAGTCCGACGGCATATTGCGTTGCCATTGCGCCGCGTACATCATCGCGCTACCGCCCACGCCGTTCCAAAGCAAAGCACTGATATCGGCATCGCTCTCATCGATGGGGTAGTCACCAATGCCCTTGCGAATGTTAGGAAGGGGCGACCATTCGTTACCACCGACGATTTCGTATTCTGCTCCGGCATTGCGTGAAGTTGAGTAATCAGGCCAATCGCCCTGGTCGAGGCATACAACACTCATTCCTGCTTCAGCGAAGGCTTTAGTCATCACTGCACCAGCTGGACCGGCACCGATTACCACGGCATCAGCGACATCTGGCAAGACCTGCCCACCGATTTTTTCTGCCATTGAATTTTTCCTTTCTCAATGGGGATGATTCCAGAGCCAAAAGAACTCATTAGTCCTTGCTGAAATTCCTGACTCTTACTCTCTGACTTTTCTGTACGCTATTGCTTCCGGCTCGGTAGTTCCGATGTCTGGACCGAATTTTGGCAACCTAAGCAGAGCACTCGGTGTTGCTCATCGGTAGTATCCATTTCGATCGCTACATACGAAAGCTCACATTCGCTGCATTGCACGCGTGTCCCCCACAGATCATCAATCTGCTCGCGCACCGCGTCGCTCGGCACATCCTTCAGAGAACTCATACCGGTCAGCTGAGTAAATGCATACAAGATAACGGCCAGAGCAAAGGAGACCAATGGGGCCAAAGCCGATAGCGTAGGCAGCTGGTTTGGCATCTGCAGAAGAACAACGCCCACGCCCGACGAAACGATCCAAACGAAGAAGCCGGCCCCAAAACGCTTGATCCGTGCCGAACGGAATTCCGGCGTCTCTTTCGATTTCATGAACCGATCCGTAACCATCATGGCGATCAGGGTTACGACCAATACCGCCTGCCACGCTAGGGCAACGGAAATATAGCTGAAGACATCAGTCAACATGACTAGGAAGACTAGGACCGAAAGTACGAAGACCCAGGTTCTTCGGGAAATACCCTTCGTTGTGAAATGAGCTATGAATCGTTCTAGGTTGACGCTCGCGAAGTAGTAGTTCGCAGAGTTTATCCGGACCTGGCTAACGATAATTACTATGAGCCCAAACAGGCCAAGCGCATTAACGACACCTTGCACAACACCGCTTTCGGATATTTCAGTCCCAGTTTCGGAGAACCCGACAATTGCTATGCCGGCAAGTCCGTTGAATAAGAAAGCAATGCCATAAAAGACCCAACCGAACGTGACGTTTTGGTGAAATGTCTTGTCAGCTTCCCGAGCGAACCTAGCCGTATCTTGGGTTTCTGGAAACAATACGAATATTCCCATGTACAGGACGAAGACCGCGAGCCACCCAGGAATGACGTTCGACTGCTCTGCTGCTGAGTCAAAAGCGTCCCAATTGCCGGACCAACCAACATTAGACGCTGCAACGATCACGGCACCAAGGATGCCGAAGAAGTAAATAGGGAGGGAGACCCAGTTCAATTTGCTCAGCCACGTCTGGATGCCACCCAGCATGAATGGGAGCATGCCCAACACAACAATTCCGTACCAAACTCGAATATCCCAGACGCCAAAATAGGCTTGGAGTGCGACGGCTACGATACTTGCTTCAAACACGGCGTAGTAGAACAGCGAAATGCCGACAAGCAAAGGAACGATGGCTGCTCCCTTTACTCCAAACAAACGGCGAGAAATCAGCGTCGAGTTCAACCCCCATCGAACGGCTTCTGCAACGCTGAATCGTCCAAGTAATGAATATGCTACAACGACGAGCAACAGGCCGATTATCGCCTGCACAACGCCTGCTATCGAGGCAGCCAAAGCCCCGTACGAGACGAAAGCCATGGCGCTAGTGATAGAAGACCAGCTGCCGATTATCTGACCCTTGCTTTGACGGGCTGTTTTAGGAACGACGTGGTTCGTGTAGTCCTCTTTGGTCTGCTGTTCGACAACACGCGGATCGTCCTCCAGCGAAGTGCGAAATTCAACAGGATAAGAATGAGTTTCTTTCACTCCTGCTCCTAACATTTGAGCCGCGGCAACCCGTGGGCTAGTGACTGGATATTAATAAGGCTGTCACGTGACGCCCAATGGAGTAGTGACGGAGGCTACATTACCGTTGTTCAACAATTCAAGCAATAGGTTGTTGAACAATTTTTGAAAGATGATAAATCGTTACGCACCGAATCACGTGCGGCCTAGACAGCAAACCTCCATGAATTCAGTTGCCTGATCGCCTTTTTCCACGGTCGCTTCCCGCATCGGCTGCGGTTCTGGCACTTGTGCATCGCTGATAGCGCCTTCTGGCCAATCGTTACCCACGGAATATGCGCAACCGCTTCGAGGTGGCAACGGTAAAAAGCTATGGAGCGGAGTGTTTCAATTCGCATAGCACGTGGCAACACAAGCCGCCGAGGGGATCGAGAATGTGGCCTACCAGGCTGCTCTTATGCTTTCGAACGTGCAACGTCTTGATTCAGGAGCTCGTATCTAGCTTCGTTAAGGAGATGAGCTAAGGATCCTGGCGCAGGACAGTCGGATGACGAAATTCGATTCATGGTCAAAGGCAAACCCTGGTTCGCGTAAGACGGCGGCACTTCGGAGAAGACGGATCATGACGTCTTCATAGGTATAAGCACATGGACACTAAGCACCTGCGTAGAAGTTCTTTGCAGGAGGGAATGGCTACTGCATTTTCAATGCCGGTGATCACATGGCGTCGAATGGCGGGACCAAAGGGCAAGAACAGTATCGTCTCTCCGGACGCTTTCGCCTTAACAGGCCGAAGGCGAAACCTTTACCTGATATCTTCCTTAATTTGAAAGGATCTGCACACTCTGGCTTCTAGGTGCATGGTTCCCGGTTCGCCGCGCTACGGTTTTCACTCGCGCTCGGAACATTGGTACCAAACACCGCAAGGCCGAGCTCAGCGCACATGGGCTAGCCGAGCTCGGCCTTGATCAGATAGAACCTGCCTAAATCGCAGGATTTCTGGTTTCAGATTATTCTGCTGGTTCAGCCTCGTTTTGAGGATCCCCAGCACCTGGATCCAGTGCAACAGGCTCCGCAAGCTTCTCCTTGACCTCAACGATGTCCAGCATGCCGGTATCCGTGTACCACTCGGTCAATGCAGGATCATCGCTTTCGAAGTCCGCGCCTGCCCCTTCTTCTTCAGGCACTGCAGCAACACCGAAGACAAAGTCATCGCCGTGCTCGTCAATGCCCCTGCGCACGCCTCAACGGCATATCGATGGCGGATCATCGCAGGGGCGTTGCGCAGGTCGATGGCCCAGGAAACCATAACGCCAATCAGGATGATGGTGAACGGCAAGGCACAAGTCACCATGATGGACTGGAGTCCGGACAAGGCGTTGCGCCCGCCGGCCAGCAGCAGGAACATGGCGATCAGGCCCAGCGCCACACCCCAGATGAGGGTCACCGGCTTGGATGGCACCGGGCGGCCCGATTGGGACATGGAGCCATGACATTTGCTGCCGAGTTCGCCGCGGTGACGAAGAAGACCAGGATGACCATCAGGCACACAATCCACAACACCGGGCTGAGCGGCAAGTTCGCCAGCAGATCGAACATGACATTTTCGCCAGCGCCCTTCACTTCCATATCCATATCGTTCATGCGCATCCAGATGGCGCTGCCGCCGAAAGTCACGAACCAGATAATCGAGATTAGCGCCGGGGCGACGACCACGACTGCGACGAATTCACACAGCGAACGGCCCTTGCAAATCTTGGCAATGAACATGCCGACGAATGGCGACCACGAAATCCACCACGCCCAGTACAGGGTCGTATAGGAGGTCAGGTACTGCTTCTGGACTTCGCCTTGGCTGGCTGCCACAGACAGCATCTCCGGCAGATTGCCGGCGAAAGCAATCAATGAACTCGGAATCATGTCCAAAATGAATACTGTTGGCCCGAAGGCCGTCACGAACAATGCCAGGCCAATCACCAGCGCCATGTTCGTGTTCGACAGAAGTCGAATGACCTTCTTAATGCCCGCGACTGCAGAAAACGTGAAGACAACGGTCAATACGCTGATCGCGACGACTACGTAGCCATTGCCCAGCTCAAGTCCGGTGATGATGTTCGTACCGGTTCGGATCTGCAATGCGCCAATGCCCAGCGAAGTGGCAGTGCCGAAGAGCGTTACCAGAACAGCGAAGACATCAATGATCTTGCCCAGCACCCGATGATTGCCATTAGAGAAGACCGGTTCGAAAAGCGATGAGATCAGGGGCAGGCGGCCTCGGCGGAACGAGGCGTAGGCCAAAGCACCGCCGACCAGGGCGTAGATGCACCAGGCGAAGCTGGCTTGATGCAAGAACGAGTCGGTCAAGGCCGGCAGGACCGCGTCAACGAATTCGGCCTCCGCACTGGTGGATGGCGGTGGCGCTATGAAGTGGCTCAGCGGTCCGAGCGGCCCGTAGAAGACCAGGCCGATTCCCAGGCCGGCGGCAAAAAGCATCGAAATCCACGAGAGAGTCGAGTATTCCGGAGTGCTGTCATCGGCACCTAGCCGGATTTTGCCGGTTGGTCCAAACCCGACGACCAACATGAACACGACGATGATTAGGACCGTGAGATTGAAAAGCCAGCCGAAATTGGTGACCACCCAGCTTTGCATTGCCGTGCCGACAAGATTCAAATTGCTCGGCGCGATAATCGCCCAAACGAGCACGGCAACCGAGACCACCAGCGCGGTGATGAACACGCTGCGCCGTGTGGGGAACTTGGCGCCGGTGTCTTCCACGCTGATGCCGGGAATCAATCCGGGGTGGATGCCCAGGGTTGTTTCCTTGACTGCGGCGCGCAGGGCGTTCTTAACTCTTTCGACTCTCTTTCTGGAGTTTTGCGGTTGGCTAGATTGCCCGTTTTGCTGCGCGCTAGGTTCACCTTTTAGTCTCTCTGGACACGATTTTTCAGTATCCGTAACTGATCATTCTAGGCGAACTATGCTCTGGCCACGAAATAATCTCCAGAACACACCACTGAAAATGAGGCAAACCAGCCGGCTGGACGAGACCGATTCCAGACAAAGAAAACGGCCACGGCAGCAACAAATTGCCGTTGCTGACGTGGCCGTTCAGCACTAAGGAATTTTAGTGGAAGAAGTGGCGGGCACCGGTGAAGTACATGGTGATGCCTGCTTCGTTCGCGGCGGCGATGACTTCCTTATCGCGCACCGAGCCGCCTGGCTGCACGACAGCCTTGACGCCGGCGTCGATCAGGATCTGCAGTCCATCGGCGAACGGGAAGAATGCATCCGAAGCGGCCACTGCGCCCTGCGCGCGCTGCTCGGAAGCACCGGTGGCGTTTTCGGCACCGCCGGCGGCATCTGCGCCGGACTCGACCTTCACGCCCAAGGTGTTGGCACGCTCCACTGCCAGCTTGCAGGAGTCGATGCGGTTGACCTGGCCCATGCCGATGCCCACGGCGGCACCGTCCTTGGCCAGCAGGATCGCATTGGACTTCGCGGCGCGCACGGCGCTCCAGGCGAATTCCAGATCTGCCAAGGTCGCGGCGTCAGCTGCCTCGCCGGCGGCCAGGGTCCAGTTCGCCGGGTTGTCGCCCTCGGCGTCGATCTTGTCGCCGGCCTGGACCAGCATGCCGCCGGAGACCTGGCGGAATTCGTTCTTGTTGCGGCCGTAGCCATCTGGCAGGGCCAGCAGGCGTATGTTCTTCTTGGCCGAGAGGATCTGTACTGCTTCCTCTTCGAAGTCCGGGGCGATGACTACCTCGGTGAAGATGCCCTTGACGGTTTCTGCCATTTCCTTGGTGACCGTGCGGTTCGCGGCGATCACGCCGCCGAATGCGGATACTGGGTCGGTGGCGTGCGCCTTGCGGTGCGCGTCGGCAATCGGGTCTGCAGCACCATCCGAAGCCACTGCCACACCGCAAGGGTTGGCATGCTTGATGACCGCAACGGCCGGCTTCTCGAAGTCGTAGGCGGCGCGCAGTGCGGCGTCGGCGTCCACGTAGTTGTTGTAGCTCATTGGCTTGCCGTGCAGCTGGTCGGCCTGGGCGATGCCGGCCGGGGCGGCCTCATCCACGTAGAGCGCTGCCTGCTGGTGCGGGTTCTCGCCGTAGCGCAGCACCTCGGCGCGCTGCAGGGCCACGCCTGCATAGGCTGGCCAATCGATGACGCCGTCGCCGTCCTCATCGAGGAACTGGCTGGCGGTCCACGAAGCGACCGCGGTGTCGTAGGCTGCGGTGTGCGCGTAGGCCTTGGCGGCCAGGCGCTGGCGGGTCTTCAGATCGAAGCCGCCCTCGGAGGCGGCGGAGATGACCTGCGGGTAGAACGCCGGGTCAACCACGATGGAGACGGCGGCGTGGTTCTTCGCTGCCGAGCGGACCATGGCCGGGCCGCCGATGTCGATCTGCTCGACCACTTCGTCCTGGGAGGCGCCGGAGGCGACGGTCTGCACGAACGGGTACAGGTTCACCACGACCAGGTCGATCTGCTCGATGTCCATCGAGGAAAGGGTGTCCATGTGCTCGGCGACGCGGCGGTCGGCGAGGATGCCGCCGTGGATGCGCGGGTGCAAGGTCTTTACGCGTCCGTCGAGCATTTCAGGGGAACCGGTCACCTGCTCGACCTCGGTCACGGGAATTCCAGCGGCGGCGATCTTCTTGGCCGTGGAACCGGTGGATACCAGTTGCACGCCTGCTGCATGCAAACCAGCGGCCAGCTCCTCCAAGCCGGTCTTGTCGTAGACGGAAATCAGCGCGCGACGGATAGCGACTTTGTCCAGCACGGTCTTACTCACGAAATTTTTCTCCCGGCGGTGAGAATGAATGGGGCGGGCAGCGCAGAGGCCACCGCCAACATTCTAACCAACGAAGGCACCGAAATTTCAGTTCGTGTCAGGCCCCTTCGGATAGTGCGGAAAGCTGCGGGAAATACGTGGAAAGCTGCTTGTCAGTCAGGCAAAGCTGCAGAAGCTTCTCAGCATGCTCCTCATCTGCGACATAGGCCACCAGATCAACCTTGGTCCGCTCATTCAACTCCTCGCGCAAGGAACGGGCCACCGCAACCAGCGTGTGGTAGTAGCGCTTGATGGTCGGTTCCCAGCCTTCGCGTGCGGCCAGCCCTGTCATCGCATCGGACCACAGGGTAGCCGCCGGGTCTTCGCATAAATCAATGGATGACCAGTGCCAATCGCTGGGCTCCCACTTATCCGAGTAGAAGCTTTCGGCGTCGTCTTCTTCCAGATCCGCTTCCAGGGAGGCCAAGACGTCATCGAGGTCTTCCCCGTCGGAGTCCTCGCCATCTTCCGGCTCGTCGTCCTCGTCGTCGGAATCCGAGATCAGCAGCGAATCTTCTTCCAATGTGACGGTTTCGGGTCCAAGGCTTCCATCGCCTTCGGCATCGGGACGGTCTTCGTAGTCGGCAGGCTCATCGGTGTCCTCGCCGCGTTCCACCAGTTGCTCGCGGGATTCGGTGAGGCGGTCGCGTTCCAGGGCCTGCACCGAGTTCAGGGCCAGCAAGGGCATGGCGATGGTTTCGCTTTCCTCGGTGCTGACGCCATGCAGGGCAATGGCATAGAAGTCTTGGTCCGGGTGTCCAGCTATCACTTCCGCTGCGTGTCGAAGGGCAGTCACCCGTATAGCCTCTTCGAGAGCGGTCCAATCTACTCCCATGTCCGAAGATTACTCCCTTGCCGTCGCTTGCAACAGGCCTTGACGCGGCGCGATAAGAAGCGTAGAGAGCTACACCTGCACCCCGGTTTTCGGCTATGCTTCACGCGGTACACACCAATTCCGCTCGCACACCGAAAGGTGCACCACTGTGTCTTCCGCACCCCCGCCCTCTGGCACGACCATCGTGCAAGAGCTGCCATTCAAATGGAAGGTGCAGGGCACCATCTTCATTATCGGCGGCCTCGGCTTCATGTTCGACGCCTGGGACGTCACCCTCAACGGCGCGTTGATTCCACTGGTCGCCGAGGAGTGGGGGCTGGATCGTCCCACCGCGGCCCTGCTGGGCACCTCCAATCTGGTGGGCATGGCCGTAGGCGCGTTCCTCTGGGGCGGGATCGCCGACAGGTACGGTCGCAAGAACGCGTTCAGCCTGACGCTGCTGATGTTCTCGCTGTTCACCGTCCTCGGCGCGCTGTCGCCGAGCTTCGGCTTCTTCGTCGCCTTCCGCTTCCTGGCCGGTGTCGGCCTGGGCGGCTGCATCCCGGTGGATTATGCGCTGGTCGGCGAATTCACGCCCGCCAAGCTGCGCGGACGCGTGCTCACCGCCATGGACGGCTGGTGGCCGGTGGGCGCGGCGCTGTCCTTCTTCGTCTCCGGCTGGGTGATGGCCACCACGGATAATTGGCGGCTAATCCTGGCAGTCATGATCCTGCCGGCGTTCATGGTGTATCTGGTGCGCCGCTCCATGCCCGAGTCCCCGCTGTTCCTGGCGGCCAAGGGCCGGGATGCGGAAGCCCGTGCGGTCATCGACCAGCTGGTGGAACGCACCGGGGCAACCAAGCGCGACTACGTGATCGAGCCGGTGGAGCTGGAAAAGGCTCCGCGCTGGTGGCAGCAGGTGGCCTCGCTGTGGCGGTATTCATGGAAGATCACCGCCACCAGCTGGCTGCTGTTCATGACCATTCTGCTGGTCTACTACCTGGCATTGACCTGGTTGCCGTCGATCCTCACCGAGGCCGGAATGGCCCAGTCCGCGTCCTTCTTCGCCACCGCGGTGATGGCACTGATGGGCCTGGCAGGCGTCGTGCTGGCTGCCTGGCTGGTGGAGCGGGTGGGCCGCAAATGGCTGCTGGCGATCTCTGCCCCGCTCTCCGGCCTCGTGCTGGTCATCGTCGCGCAGAACCTCGACGTCCCGGCGGCCGCGATTGGCTGGGTGCTGGTCTTCGGCGTCAATGTCCAGGTCGCCATTCCGGTACTGTATGCCTACGTTTCGGAGCTGTACCCCACCGAATTGCGGGCCAGCGGCTTCGGCTGGGCCTCGACCATGTCGCGCTTTGCCGCCGGCTTCGGCCCGCTTATTTTCGCGGCGCTATGGCCCGTGGTGGGGCTGGGCTGGCTGTTTGCCGGCGCGACCGCGCTGGTGCTGCTGGCCATCCTGTTCATGGCACGCTTCGCACCGGAAACCCGCGGACTGCAGCTGGACTGAATCTCCCCCCCCAATAGCGAATGCCGGCACCATTGGTGCCGGCATTTTCTAGTTCTGCGCAGGTTGCGGGCGCAAGCCGTCACGCATGATCTGCACGATGCGCTCTTCCAGACCGGGCTGGGAGTTGCTGAAGGCCCGAGGCATCGGGCGGGTTATGGACCCGACGGTGGCAATCAATTCCAGCCCGGAAATGTCGGCGCGAACCAGCTGGGCGTTCTTGGCCAGTCCCAAGGCGGAGTTCAAGGTCCTGGATGCCTCGGCTTGGGCTTCGAGGATGCGCGGGCTGACCTTCTTGGGCAGCTGCAGTCCCAGGGCTTCGCTCAGCGCCCCGAGGTTCTGCTCGATCAACGAGTCCAGCAGAACGTCCCAGCCCTCTGCCTCATTCGCGTCAAGCCGCTCTATCGCCTGCTGGGACGCGCTGCGGATATCCTCCAGCATGACGAGGGTGACTTCCTCAACCAATGCCAGCCGATCAGCGAAGTTCCGGTAGAGTGTGCCGATGCCGACACCGCTTGCCTCCGCAATGGTTTCCATTGCAATCTGGGCGCCGCGTTCGGCAAATAATTCACGAGCAACTCGAAGGATGTTCTCACGTCGCCGAAGAGCATCTGAACGCATGAGCGGATTCCGATCTGGGGGAACTTCCAGGTCGCGGCTTGCCACCTGTCGAATTTACGATAGCGGACGGGCAGTGCTCAGACGAAGCGGAAATCATCATTCCAGATAGAAATGTTTCTTCCGTGCGAGAAGCCATTCCGCGTTTGCGCGAAACCGTGCTATCCCTAGGATCCAGGACCGCTAGGCCAAGGAAGCAGAGGATATGCGTTTTCAACTCATCAGGCATGGGCAAACCCCGTCGAATGTTGCCGGGAAGCTCGATACCGCCTTTCCCGGTGCCAGTCTCACCCCGCTGGGCCATCGCCAGGCTCGCGCCCTGCCGCAGGTATTCAGTATCGGGCAGCTGCAGTCGATCTACGCCTCGACGCTGAACCGCACGCAGCTCACAGCCCAGCCGCTGAGCGAGGCAATTGCAGAACCGGTGCGTGTCATTGACGGTCTCGAAGAGATCTCGGCGGGCGAGCTGGAAATGCTGGCAGATGAGGCATCGCGATCCGCCTATGTCATGTGCCTGCGTTCCTGGATGCACGGCGATTGGGAGCAGAAAATGCCCGGCGGGCCGAACGGCTACGACTTCATCGAACGCTATTCCAAAGCCTTGGAATCCATCGCGCAAGCGCAGGACTACTCGGGAACCGCAGCGGTTTTCAGCCATGGTGCGGCCATTCGCGTCTTCAGCGCCTGGGCCACCAAGATGTCCCCCGATGCGGCATCGCAGCTGGTCATCGAGAACACCGGCGGTTCCCTGCTGGAGCTGGGTATCGGCGGGCAGTGGTCACTGGCGCGCTGGGATACCGAACCGCTGGGTGGGGACTTCGTCCGCGATGCCCTCGACCAGGATGTCACCGGCGGCGAGGACGACGCGGCCTGAGCCCTGCCGACTTCTGGCGAATGCGAGTTGGACCAGCTCAGCACCTGATATTTCGGTAGTCTGGCTAGGGAGCTCATTTTCTGCGGAGCGCACAAACGGAAGGCCCTGATGCACGACGACATTTCCCTGACCATCGGACGCGTCCAGCGCGTTTTGACCGAACGTATCCTTCCAGCGATATATTCGGAAACCCTGCCGCTGGATCTGTCATGGCATGAGCTGCCCGGCGAGCCGGTCACCCCGGCTGAGGGCCTGGCACTGGACTACCAGCCAACCGCCGTTGGCACGCCCTGGGGCGCGGCGTGGGGCACCACCTGGTTCCATCTGCAGGGCCGGGTACCGGCGCAGTGGGCCGGACGCCGCGTCGAAGCGGTGATTGATCTGGGCTTTGACGTCAACATGACCGGTTTCCAATGCGAGGGCCTGGTCTACCGCCCCGACGGCATCACCATCAAGGCGATCAATCCGCGCAACCAATGGGTGCCGATCACCGCCTGCGCAGAAGGCGACGAGGTCATCGACCTGTACCTGGAAGCCGCCTCCAATCCGGTGCTGCTCGACTACCACCCGTTCCTGCCCACCGAGCAGGGCGATATCCTCACCTCCTCTTCGCGCCGCTTGTACACCACCCGCCGGATGGACCTGGCAGTCTTCGAGCCAGTGGTGCATGAGCTGTCCCTGGATCTGGAAGTGCTGCTGGATTTGCAGGAGCAGCTTGGGCAAACGCCGCGCAAGATGCAGATCCTGCAGGCCATGGACAACGCCCTGGACGTGCTGGATCTGCAGTGCATCGCGCAGACCGCGCAGGCCGCCCGCGATGAGCTCGCCGAGGTCCTGGCCGCCCCGGCGGAACACAGCGCCCACCAGATTTCGGCCATCGGCCACTCGCACATCGACTCGGCCTGGCTGTGGCCGCTGCGCGAAACCATCCGCAAGGTCTCGCGCACCTGCTCCTCGATGGTGGAGCTGCTGGGCGACGAGGAAGAATTCCTCTACGGCATGTCCAGCGCCCAACAGTACAAATGGCTCAAGACCCACCGCCCGGAAGTCTGGGAACGGGTCAAGCAGGCGGTAGCCGACGGGCGCTTCCTGCCGCTGGGCGGCATGTGGGTGGAATCCGACACCGTGATGCCTTCGGGCGAATCACTGGTCCGCCAGTTCCTCTACGGCCAGAATTTCTTCCGCAAGGAATTCGGCATCACCTCGAAGGGCGTCTGGCTTCCGGACTCCTTCGGCTACTCCCCCGCCCTGCCGCAGCTGATGCGCCGTGCCGGCTTCGAATGGTTCTTCACCCAGAAGATCTCCTGGAACCAGCAGAACAAGTTCCCGCACCACACCTTCGACTGGGAAGGCATCGACGGCTCGCGCATGTTCAGCCACTTCCCGTCGATGGACACCTACAATTCGCAGCTTTCCGGCGAGGAGGTCGCCAAGGCATCGCGCCAGTTCCGCGAAGCGCGGGTCACGAACAATTCCATCGCGCCGGTGGGCTGGGGCGATGGCGGCGGCGGCACCACCCGCGAAATGACCGGCAAGGCCAAGCGCCTGGCCAACCTGGAAGGCAGCGCGAAGGTGGCCTGGGAACACCCCAACGACTTCTTCGACCGGGCCAAGGCCGAACTGCCCAACCCTCCGGTCTGGGTGGGCGAGCTCTACCTGGAATTGCACCGCGCCACGCTGACCAGCCAGCACCAGACCAAGCAGGGCAACCGGCGCACCGAGCAGCTGCTGGTCGAAGCCGAGCTGTGGGCCGCCACCGCTGCGCTCTGCACCGGAGCCGACTATCCCTATGAACTGCTTGACGAACTGTGGGAGACGGTGCTGCTGCACCAGTTCCACGACATCTTGCCCGGCACCTCGATTGCGTGGGTGCACCGCGAGGTCGTGGCCCGCTATGCGCAGGTGATCGAGCAGGCCGAAGCACTGATCCGCACCGCCCAGCAGCAGCTGGCCGGCGAAGGATCCACCCCGATTGCGTTCAACGGTGCCGCGTTCACCCGCAATTCCTTGGCCTTCGGACAGGCCAAGCCGGTGCAGCCTGCTGCCGCGTCCCCGGTCAGGGCAACCGCCGTGGACGGCGGCTATGTCCTGGAGAACTCGCTGGTTCGTGTGGCGATCAATGCCCAGGGCCTGCTGACCTCCGCCGTGGATCTGGCCACCGGCCGCGAAACGATCGCCGCAGGCCAGGAAGCGAACCTGCTGCAATTGCACCAGGACTTCCCGAACATGTGGGATGCCTGGGACGTGGACAAGTACTACCGCAACCAGGTCACCGACGTGCGCGAGCTCGACAGCCTTGAGCTGTCTTCGCGCGAGGACGGCAGCCAAGTCGTCACGATTGCCCGCAGCTTCTCGCAGTCCACGCTGGTGCAGGAACTGTCGCTGGCTCCCGGCTCGCGGACCCTGCAGATCTCGCAGAGCACCGATTGGCATGAGGCCGAGAAGTTCCTGAAGGTCTCCTTCCCGCTGGATATCCGTGCGGAGCACGCAATTGCCGAAACGCAGTTCGGCTACCACAAGCGCGTCACCCACGTGAATACCAGCTGGGAAGCGGCGAAATTCGAAACCTCGATGCACCGCTTCGTGCTGGCCGAGGAGCCCGGCTTCGGCGCGGCGCTGATCAATGATTCCATCTACGGTTTCGATGTCACCCGTGATGCCAAGGACGCGGAGGTGACCACGACCATGCGGCTTTCGCTGCTGCGTGCCCCGCGCTTCCCCGACCCGGAAACCGACCAGGGCGTGCAGACCCACCGCTACGGCTTGGTGATCGGCGCAGACGTGGCCACCGCAACTGCGGCCGGCGCGTTGCTGAACAGCGAAGAGCGCGTCATCGACGGCGCGCAAGGCGTGGACCCGCTGGTTACGATATCCGGCGAGGGATTGGTGGTCTCCAGCGTGAAGCTGGCGGCTGACCGCTCCGGCGATCTGGTGGTGCGCGTCTACGAATCCCTGGGACGCCGTGCCAGCGGCAGCCTGAGGGTCAACGCGCAGATCTCGCAGGCATCCACCGTGAGCCTGCTGGAAGACGAACTGGACAGGCAGTGCATCGAACTGGCCGATGGCGCAGTGCCACTGAAGCTGGGCGCGTTCGAAGTACGCACCCTGCGCTTCACTGTGGCCAAGTAGCCGCAGGAGCCACAAACCGGGCCGGCACGCAGCTTCGCGTGCCGGCCCGGCTGGTTTCCCGACGATGATTGCCAGGGATTAGTGGATCATTGCTTATTGAATCATCGTCCCGTCGGGAGCCACCGCGAACCAGACCCCGCCGACGCCTTGCCCGGCAGTATCCCCGGGCTTGGCATCCTGGGCAAAGGCGTACAGGGGCATGCCGTTGAGCGTCAGGTGCTTTTCGCCATCGGGGCTTTCTATGGTGCCCACTTCGCCGGTGATACCCTCCAGGACCGGCTCATCGCTCGTGGTCGTGGCGATCGGCCACTTGGCCAGGCAATCGCCGGTGCACGCGCTGCTCGTCGTTCCCTTCTCATCCTTGGTGAAGTAGTACAGGGTCATGCCCTGCGAATCCACCACAACATCTCCCAAACCGGTGGAGGCAACACCCAAGTCAGCGCCGGACCCGCTTTCGCTTGGCGCTTCGCTGGCGCTGTCTACCCCGCCGCCATAACCGCCACCATAACCGTCCCCGCCGCCGTTGCCGGAACCGGTGCCGCCGCTGCATCCCGCCAGCAGCAACACCGCGGAGCACAGGACTGCCATTGCAACCGCAAACGGCTTGCTGTTCTTCTTGCCCATGGTCATTCCTCTCGTCATGCAGGCTCAGCCGCATTCTCGGGCAGCGTGCTTGCCACGCCTTCACCCACTAAGACGCAGTGAATCGTGATCTGGTTCACCGGCCAGGGAAGTTCTTATGCATACTTGGGGCATGGGTGAACTATTTGCCGCTGCGCTGCGTCTAGGGAAGTGAAGCCTTGGATCACAGGAAGCCGAACCCGAAGAAGGTGCCCTTGGATGCGCAGATAGTCTCCGATATCTACCGGGAGCATGGCGATGCCCTGCGGCGTTTCGCGCTGCGGGTGGCCCGCAGCCAGGAGGAAGCCGACGACGTGGTGCAGGAAACGGTGCTGCGGGTCTGGAGAGCCTCGCCGGAGGTGACCGGTTCGCTGCGCAGCTACCTCTTTGCCACGGCGCGCAATGTCATCATCGACAGGCATCGCCGAGCCGCCGCGAGGATCTCGGCAATCCCGCTGGGAGAAGTCGACCCCGAGTCCAGGGATTCGACCGCCGGCATCGCCGAGGCGCTGGACCGGATCTTGATGGAGGAAGCACTGATGCGCTTGAGCCTTGAGCATCGGCAGGTGGTAGTCCATCTGCATTACTTCGGTTCCACTGTGGCCCAAACGGCTCTGGAGCTGCAGATCCCGGAGGGTACCGTGAAGTCCCGCGCCTACTATGCCCTGCGCTCGTTGCGCGGGATCCTGGCCGAAATGGGAGTGGAGAAGTGAACGAGCATATCGACCTCGGGGCCTACTTGCTCGGCGGGTTGGCACCGGCAGAACATGCGGCATTCGAAGCGCACCTGGCCGGGTGCCAGCAATGCCAGCAGGAGGCCAAGCAGTTCGGCGCCATCGGTCCGCGGCTGCGCGCCCTGGACGAGGCCACCGCCCATGCCCTGCTCATGGAGCGGCCCGCGCAGCAGACTGCGGAGCAAACCGCCGAGCACGGGCAGGCACCACCGGAGCGAACACTGGATGGCCTGCGGGCGCGGCGGCGGCGCCGGAGGATCGTGAAGGGCGCCGGCTTGGCAGCGGCCGTGGCAGCATCGGTGGCGCTGGGGCTCGGGCTCTCTCCGGTGCTGTTCCCCGCGCAGGCGCCGGCAACGGATGCCAGCTACGAGGTGCGCGGCGGCACCGGCGCGCAGGTGGATCTGGGGCTGAAGGCCAAGGCCTGGGGCACCGAAGTCCATTTCGACGGCCGCGACCTGCCCACCGATGGCCAGCTTTCGCTGTGGGTGCTGGATGCGGCGGGAAGCGCCGAGCAAGCCGGAGCCTGGCTGGCCACAACTACCGGCACGACGCAGATGACCGGCGCCGTGCCGGTGATGCTGAACGACATTTCGGTGATCCAGCTGCGCGATGCCGGCTCGGCGGTGCTCGCCGAGGTGCCGCTGGGCCGACAGGGTGCGTCCTAGCCCCGGCGCAGCACGCGCGGCTTCCTACCACGGCGAGGGCTGGTAGTCCTTGAGGAAGCAGCCGTACAGGTCGATGCCGCGCTCGCCGTCAACGATGGGCTGGTAGACGCGGGCGGCGCCGTCGATCAGATCCAGCGGGGCGTGCCAGCCTTCGGCGACCATGCGAACCTTGGAATCGTGCGGGCGCTCGTCGGTGATCCACCCGGTGTCCACCGCGGTCATCAGGATCCGGTCGGTGGCGAGCATTTCCTCGGCGCTGGTGCGGGTGAGCATGTTCAGCGAGGCCTTGGCCATATTGGTGTGCGGGTGCCCGGCGCCCTTGTAGCGGCGGGAGAATTGGCCTTCCATGGCCGAGACGTTCACGATGTACTTGCGCCGCGCCTCGGAGGCGGCCAGCGCGGGGCGCAGCCGGGAGGCCAGCAGGAAGGGCGCGGTGACATTGCACAGCTGCACTTCCAGCATTTCCAGGGCATCCACATCCCCGAGGATCTGGGTCCAGGAATTCTCCGTGACCACATCCGGCACCAGTCCCCCGGCATCGATGGCGGTGCCCGCGGCAATGCGCTCCAGGGAGGCTGAACCGGCGGTCATCGCCAGGTCCGCGAGCTGCTGCGCGTCGTATCCGCCCAGCGTGCTCGGGGCCAGCAGCGCGGAATCCTCCAGCCGGAAGGCGCTGGCCAGCGCCCGCGGGTGCTCGGCCGGCGGGTTCGCCTCGCCCCACAGCTGAGGTCCGCCCTGCCCGAAGGCCAGTTCACCGGCCAGCGGCTGCAGCTCTGCTTCGATCAGGTGCTGGTAGGAGTTCGCAGTGCGGCGCACGGTCTGCGCGGCATTGTTGATCAGGATGTCCAGCGGGCCCTCGGCCGCAATGCGGTCGGCCAGCGAGATCACCTGAGCGGGGTCGCGCAGGTCGATGCCCACGATGCGCAGCCGGTGCATCCAGTCCGCGCTGTCCTCCAATGCGGCGAAGCGCCGGGCAGCGTCCTTGGGGAAGCGCGTGGTGATGGTGGTGTGGGCACCATCGCGCAGCAGGCGCAGGGCGATATGCATGCCGATCTTCGCCCGGCCGCCGGTGAGCAGCGCGCGCTTGCCCGACAGGTCGGCGCGGGCATCGCGGCGTTCGCGCCCGGCGGCGGCGCAGTCAGGGCAGAGATAGTGGTGGAAGGCATCCACCGTGGTGTAGCGCTGCTTGCAGATGTAGCAGCCGCGCGGCTTGCGGAATTCCCCGGCACTCTGCCCTCGGGTCGGGGTGCTCAGATCCAGGCCCAGGGTCTCGTCGTCCAGCCGCTGCGGCGAGCCGGTGGCGGTCCGCTCGATCAGCGCGCGGTCAGCGGCGCTGATCTCGGCGCGCTTCTGGGATTTGCGGTAGCGCTTGGCAGCCTTGAACATGTTGCTGGTCGCGCGGCGCACGGCGATATGCCGTTCATCCGCGGAGTCCAGCGTGTGCACCACGGAGAGCACCTTCAGCGCGGTCGCCAGTTCCTCGTCGGTGAACAGTTCGGTTTCGGTTGCCTGCCCGGGCGGCGGTGTCAGTTCATTCATCTCGCCACCAATTTTACGTGGTGGGCCGCCGGCTAGTTTCCTTGGGCCAGATCCGCCAGGGTGGCGATGAGCAGGCGGCGCTCGACTACCTTGATGCGCTCGTGCAGGGATTCCTCGGTGTCGGTGTCCTCGATGGCCACCGCTTCCTGGCGCAGGATTGGACCGGTGTCCACCCCGGCATCCGCAATGTGCACGGTGCAGCCGGTGACCTTCACACCGTAGGCCAGCGCGTCGCGCACGCCGTGGGCGCCCGGGAAGGACGGCAGCAGGGCCGGGTGGGTGTTGATGTAGGTGCCGTCGAAGGCATTGATGAACTCTTCGCCGACGATGCGCATGAATCCGGAGGACACTACATAGTCCGGGGCGTAGGACAGGCACTTTTCGGTCAGCGCATGGTTCCAGTCGCCGCGGTCCGCATAGTCCTTGAAGTTCACCACGAAGGTCTCGATGCCGGCGGCAGCCGAGCGTTCCACCCCGTAGGTGCCGTGCTTGTCTGCGCCGACGGCAGCGATCTCGACGTTCTCCAGTTCGCCGCTGGCGACGGCATCGATGACTGCCTGGAGATTAGAACCGGTACCTGAAACCAAAACCACAATGCGCATGGGTTCAATTCTACGGTTCGCTTCTTGCCTCCCTTGAACCCGGACGCAATGTTGCACTGCGTTTCCCCTGCTGCCGCCATATTCGATGCCCGCGTGCTGTACCGGCCATAGACTGGCCTTAACAACGCAGTTCGATGTGGAGGTCTTGATGAGCCAGATAGTTCCCGACGGCAAGGACTGGACAATTGTCCTGGATACGGTGTGCGAGCAGTGCGGCTATGACGTGCGCCGTATCTCGCCGGGCGATGCCATTGAGCAGCTGCCTGGACACGTGGAGCGCTACATCTCGGTACTCTCACGTCCCGATGCTGCCATCCGCACCAACCCTGCGCGCTGGAGCGCGCAGGAGTACGTGGCGCACGTCGCCGAAATGCTTGAGGTGATGACCGGGCGCTTCACCCTGATGCTGGAACGCGATGAACCGGAGTTCCCCAACTGGGACCAGGACCAGGCGGCCGAGGCGGGAAACTACAACGCGCTGGGAGCCGGTCAGGTCGCCGAGCTGCTGCGGAAGAATGCCGCGGGCTACGCCGCGATACTGGAGAGCCTGGATCCGGCGCAGTATTCCCGCCGCGGCCTGCGCTCGAACGGCGCCGCGTTTACCGTGGAAACGCTGAACCAATATGCCTGGCATGATCTCGTGCATCACCTGTGGGATCTGGGTGTGGAAATCAGCTAACTGTGCCCGACACGGACCCAGCAGGTCAATGGAATGGGTTGTGGCCTTTGGCTAGACTTCTTGGCGTATGCGCGAAAACAGGTCTACGTAAGGAGCCAGGCGTCCATGCCAAAGGCATATTTCGGAAAAGTTTCTGCACTGGCAATCACCGGGCTGATCACCCTGACGGCATGTTCGGCCGGGACTCCCCAGAGCGCACCAAGCGATGTTCCGGTCCCTTCGGCCGAGGAATACCTGCCGCTGCTGGCGCAAACGCAGGACGATGACGACAAGCTTCCCGAGGGCTTCGAGGATACCGAATCCTACGACCCGCAAACCCGCCACCTGCTGGCCACCTCGGACTTCGGCCGGCATTATGTCGCGGTCGGCAACGAAGGCCAACTGTGCATGGTGGCCATTCCCGAGCCGGTGGAAGAGGGCGGCGACTACGAGATCGCCGGGACCACCTGCCCGACGATGGATTACGTGGTGGAGAACGGGGTTCCGCTCAAGGTCAACGGCGGCGAGAACAGCCTGGAAATCGTCACCTACCTGATGCCTGCCGGTATCAGCGGCGAGACGGTTCAGAACGCCGTCTCCGAAATGCGCGCCTCGCACCCTGAGCTTGCCGCCGAGGATATCCAGGTAGTCACCGAAAACGACTCCGTGCTGCTGGTGATGGAAGAATCAACCGCCGCGACGCTGGGACAGATCACCATCAACCGCCCCGAGGGCGACCCGCTGGTGCTGGCCAGCCTGACCTAGCCTTCGAGCACCGGGTCTGTTTCGAAGAGCGGGGCAATCAGGTAGCCGATGGCGGTGCCCAAGCCGATTTGCAGTGCCAGGGCGCCGGCGGTGGCCCACATGTTCGGGCCGATCTCGACCAGCCGGCCGATGGCCAGGGAACCGGAGGAGAGCCAGGAACCGACAAGGCTCAGCAGCCCGGTCACGACCCCGGTGAAGACCGCCAAGCATGCGGTCGAGGCCCCCAGCGACAAGGCATTGAAGGGAATCCTGCGGGCAAACCAGTCTTCGAGGTGGTTCTCGCCCACGCGCAGGAAATACCAGCCGGCCACGATGCCTGCGGCCACCGGGATCAGCAGGAACAGCCATTGGTGCGCCATGTCCCCGGAGGGCAGGGACGCGAGCATTGGAATCGACGGCAGCGGGCCCACCGTGGTTTCCAGGGTGGACAGGGTGCTGCCAGTGCCGATGCTGAACCCGCCGCCGCTGATCCACGACAAGACCCAGAACACCGCATTCGGAATGAAGGACAGCTGCACCAGGGTCAGCGCTGCCGAGCCGATCGGTCCCGGGCGCAGCTCCTGGGACACGTTGGCGACATCGGTCCAGTGCACCCCGAGGTTGATGGTCAGCAGCAACCCGGAGATTCCCACGGCGGCCACATAGCCGAGGAATCCGGCGACGATTACATGCCAGACATAGGATCCGGCCCAGCGGCGATGCGGCGAGATCCGCTGGATATACCCGGCCATGTCAACACCGAACAGGCGGGCCCAGGAGCCGGCTTCTCGGCGCGCGCCGATAATCAGGCCCAGCAGGGCGATGATCAGCGGGATGAAGGCGGCGGCAAGGATATTGACCCGCGCATAGGAATTATTGGCAAGGAAACCGATGCCGGTGCCGATGGCCCCGTAGGCCAGGAAGGCTCCGGCCAACCCCTGCCAGAGCTGGTCGGTGTAGGATGCGCGGGCGATGCGCCGTCCGGCACGCAGGCAGAACAGGAAGGGCACCAGCGACAGCCCCAGGGGGATCAGCGTGAGCCATCCAGTCACCGAGCTGGGGTCCGCTTCGGGACCGAGATTCAGGATCTCCACCGGCACGCCGTGGACGAGCAGCCAGATGAGGCCGCCGAACTGCAGGATCGCCTCGAAGGAGTCTTCCAGAAAGCCCCCGCTGAAATAGACGGCGACCAGCGGCAGCGTGATCAGGGCAAGGCAAAAGACCACGGATTGCAGTATCTCGAAGACCCCCTGCAACGCCAGGGGCATTGGCCAGCCGTTGCGCAGGCGCAACATCACTGCCTTCATGGGTTTCTTTTCGCGGCTCATCATCTTCAATGGTGCCACCATTGGCGCCGACCGGCCTCGATCGACGCGCAATGATGAGCTGAAGGGTTGCCTAGAACGCCCGGGCTAGTAGCTGTCCGGGGTGGCGCCCTGGGCTTCGGAGGAGAAGCTTGCGGCCAGCGCCTCGGTGGCGCGGGCCAGCAACGCCACATCGGCGCCCACGCCGACAAAGTCCGCGCCGGCAGCCATGTATTCGCGGGCGCTCTTCTGGTCGAAGGCGTTCACCCCGGCATACTTGCCCGCCGCCTTGGCCGCGTTGATCGACTTGAGCACCGCGGCGACCACGTCCGGGTGGCTCTGCTGGCCGATCACTCCCATGGAGGCGGCCAGGTCCGATGGGCCGATGAAGATGCCGTCGACACCTTCGGTGGCGACGATGTCCTCGACGTTGCGCACCGCTTCATCCGCTTCGATCTGCACCATGATGGTGATGGTCTCGTCGGCACGGGTCAGGTAGTCGGGGATGCGGTTCCAGCGGGCCGAGCGGGCCAGCGCGGAACCGACGCCGCGCACGCCCTTGGGCGGGTACTGGCAGGCGGCCACGGCAGCCGCGGCCTGCTCGGCGTCGTTGACCATCGGGATGATCAGCGACTGCACGCCCAGGTCCAGGAACTGCTTGATTGTCACCGGGTCGTTGACCGCAGGGCGGACCACCGGCACTACCGGGTAGCTTCGCACCGCTTGCAGCTGGGCCAGGATGTTCTGCAGGTCGTTGGGCGAATGCTCGCCGTCGATGAACAGCCAATCGAAGCCTGCGCCTGCGCAGATCTCGGCGACCAGCGGGGAGGCCGAGCACACCCAGATGCCGGCCAGCGAGTGGTCGGCGTCCTTGAGCGCGTCCTTCAGCGACGGATCCGGCTCTACTCGAAATGGCATGTCACAGTTCCCAACGGTCCGTAGTCGGCAAAGACGGTGTCCCCGGCGTTGACCCACATGGGGCGGGTGAAGGAACCGGCAAGGATGATTTCCCCGGCCTTGAGCTTGTCGCCGTGCGGGGCGATCTTGTTGGCCAGCCAGTACACGCCAGCGGCGGGGTGGTTCAGCACACCAGCTGCGACACCGGTTTCCTCGACGGTCTGGTTCTTGAACAGGATGCCGGAGACCCAGCGCAGATCGATGCTCTCGGGCTTGACCGGGTTGCCACCGATCACCATGGCGCCCATGGCCGCGTTGTCGCTGATGGTGTCCACAATCGTGCGGCCTTCCATCTCCACGCGGGCATCGAGGATTTCCAGGGCCGGGATGACGTATTCGGTAGCGTCGAGCACATCGAAGATGTTCGCCCGCGGGCCTTCGATATCCTTCTTGAGCTTGAAGGCCAGTTCCATTTCCACGCGGGCGCCGGTGAAGTCTTCCCACTTCAGCTTGGCGCCGGAATCGTAGACCATGTCGTCGAAAATGATCCCGTAGTCAGGCTCGGTAATTCCGGTAGCCATCTGCATGGCGCGGGAGGTGAGGCCGATCTTGCGGCCTACCAGCACACGGCCGGCCGCTTCGGACCGCTCGCGCCACAGGTTCTGGACGCGGTAGGAATCCTCTACCGTCATTTCTGGGTAACGCGCGGTCAGGCGCGGCACCGGAGTCCGCGTCTCGCCGGCCTGGACCAGCTCATCGGCAATGGCCGTGATTGTTTCCTCGGATAGCATCGACGGCTACACCTTTCACTACTCTTCAAACCTCGTTCAGCTGCCGTCATCTCGGAGAAATGACTTAGCTCACGGTTCTTGATCGTACCGAGGTTCGGTATTGATGGCACATCGTACTAACATATTGCTTCGCTTTGACGGCAATTCGATGCCACTGCGTTAGAAAGCATGGATGAAGAAAATTGGCCCCGCTCCCAAGCATTCCGAATGGACGCATGGCAACGGGGCCAGAATGATGGAGGCAGGCCGGCTCAGGAACCGGATTTGAGGTTCGCCAGCAGCGCTTCGAACGGCAATGAGGTGAGCTCGTCATCGGGATCGGCGAATTCGCTGACCGATGGGGCGATGGATCGGGTGTCGCCCAAATCCGCGTCCGCGGATAGTTCGCCTTCGCTCAGCGACAGTGCCAGGACGACTTCCCGCGCAACCCGGCGAGCGCGATCGGCCAGCGTGCCGGACAGTCCCTGCCCGCCGAAATCCTCGGAGGCCGCGAAGACTGTGGTCGGCATGATCTGCGCCCGCAGGTAGGAGAAGATCGGGCGCATGGCGTAGTCAATCGCGAGCTGGTGGCGCTGGGTTCCCGCGGTGGCGGCGAGCACGACCGGCTTTCCGCTCAGCGATTTGGGGTCCAGGATATCGAGGAAGGACTTGAACAGGCCGGAGACGGAGGCGGTGAAGACCGGGGTCACTGCCACGAGCACGTCGGCACCCACTACCGCATCGATGACCTTCTGCAGGCCCGGAGCGGCGAATCCGGTGAGCATGTTGTTGGTGATCTCACCGGCATGCTCACGCAGTTCGATATTGGCCACGTCGGCCTGCACCCCAGCGACAGCCAGCTGAGTGGCAATATTCTGTCCGATTTGCCCACCGAGCAGCGAGGAGCTTGATGGGGTTCCCAGTCCACCGCTGATGACGACTACTGACTTGCTCACGGTTCCTGCCTTTCACGATTTATATGCGTATGCATGTATCAACGGCGGGGGCGCCCGAGGTATTCCCATTTGCCGAAAAACATTTTGGCTCGTAGCGGGAGCCGTCTTTTTCAGTATTGTGACGATCGCAATGTTATTGATAATATCGGCCTATGAGCACCCCGCAGCCCCAGACCGAGAACCAGCGCGAAATCGAAGAAGGCGTCCGCACCGACTTCAAGAACACGATGTCCTACGGCAGCTACCTCGACCTTGACCGCATCCTGTCCGCGCAGCATCCGGTCAGCGTTCCCGAGCACCACGATGAAATGCTCTTCATCATCCAGCACCAGACCAGCGAACTGTGGCTCAAGCTCATGCTCCACGAGCTCATCGAGGCTCGCCGCCTGCTGGGCGTCGACGACTTCGGCAAGGCGCTGAAATGCCTGGCCCGGGTCAAGCACATCCAGAAGACCCTGACCGAGCAGTGGTCGGTGCTGGCAACCCTGACGCCGCGCGAGTATGCGCAGTTCCGCGATTTCCTCGGCTCATCTTCCGGCTTCCAGTCCTTCCAGTACCGTGCCGTCGAATTCATCCTGGGCAATAAGCATGAAGGCATGCTCAAGGTCCACGAGGCAGATCCCAAGGCGCACGAGCTGCTGTCCAAGCTGCTGCACGAACCAAGCCTCTACGACGTCTTCCTGGCCGCCTTGGCCCGCCATGGCTACAGCATCCCCGACGAAGTGCTGTCCCGCGATGTCACCAAGCCGTGGGCGTTCCAGGAGGCACTGGTTCCGGTATTCAAGGACATCTACGAGTCCGAGGACACCCGCTGGGGCTTCTACCAGGCCTGCGAGGACCTGGTGGATGTCGAGGACAACTTCCAGGCATGGCGCTTCCGGCACATGCGCGTCGTCCAGCGCACCATTGGCTTCAAGCGCGGCACCGGCGGCTCTTCGGGAGTCGACTTCCTCAAGCGCGCCCTGGATCTGACCTTCTTCCCGGAACTGTTCGCCGTGCGTACCGAAATTGGCAAGTAGCACCTCGCTTACCGCGCTGAGCCTCGATGATTTCGAGGCGCGAAGCGGAAGCGCGACATCGATTATCCGTACGATCACCGGCCTGTATATCAGGCACGAGAAAATACCAGTGGCGCGAACCCGCATCGTGGAGCTGGCACAGGCCGCCGGGATTTCGGCTCCTGCGGCGCAGACCGCCATCTCCCGGCTGATTGACCGCGGAGTGCTGGAAGCCGGGCAGCCATCCACCTTGGGCGTGCCGAGCGCGGCGCAGCAGATGTTCGAGCGCGGCACCCGGAGAATCTTCACGCCACGGCAGATGTCGGACGCTGATCTCTGGTGCCTGGTCGCCTACTCGCTGCCGGAGAGCCTGCGCTCCGTGCGCCATCAGGTACGCAAGCATTTCCTGCAGCTTGGCGGAGGCATGCTGGGATCCGGGTTATGGATTTTCCCCGAGTACCTGCGCGAGGAAGCCACGGCAGTGCTCATGGCTTTGGGCGCCAGGCAGCACGCGACGCTGTTCACTGCGCAGCAGCCGCACTTCCCCGGCACGCCGCGGCAGGCCGCCAGTGCGTGGTGGGATCTTGAGCGCCTGGCCGCGCTGCATCAGGCATTCCTGGAGAACACCAATTCCCTCGATGCCAGCGACAGCACTCCATCCAGCGCCTATCGGGGATATGTGGCGATGGTCGATTCATGGCGCGCGCTCCCCTACCTCGACCCCGGTTTGCCCGGATCCATGCTGCCCTCGCAGTGGCCTGGCGATGACAGCCGGGAACGCTTCTTGAGGCTGTCCTCGGCTTTCAAGGAACCGGCCCTGCGCTTCGCCCGCTCGCTGCTGGCTTCCTAGCTCCAGGCTGGTTTGCTTTCTCCGTACGGCGCCGGCGGATGGGGATAATCCATTGCATGGCCTGCAAAGCTGAAGGGCGGTGGAACATATTCAAGCATGCCGTAAGAACTGTCCATCTGCCGCAGCTGCACGCCACTGCCGAAATCAGCAGGGTATTCGCGCCCTTCATCTAAGGCGAACAGGGCATGAGCCGTCCGAGCCAAGGAGAATCGCACCGCCCCGGTTCGCCCTTGGGCGCTGCGGGCGCCAGCCAGGGCAATGATTGCAGCAGCCAGCCCGTAGCCGGTGGCATGATCCAAGGCTTGCACCGGCAAAGCGCCGGGAGTCCTGCCGTCGCCGCTATAGGCTTGCGCTATGCCGGTGGCGGCTTGCACGACGCTGTCGAACCCGCGCCGCTGGGCCCAGGGCCCGGAAAAGCCCCACGCACCCAGTTCAGCGATCATCAGCCGCGGATAGCGCTGGGCTAATTCATCCCGGCCAAACCCCGCCGCGGCCAAGGCTCCGGGGCGATAGCCCAGGATGACGACATCGGCATCCTGCAGCAGTTCATGGATCTTTGCCCGCCCCGCTGCGCTCTTCGCATCGAGCACCGTGCTGCGCTTGCCGAACCCGGTATCGACATGTTGCCAAGGCAGTTCCGGAAGCCGCGGACCGTCCACGCGCAAGACCTGGGCACCGAAGGCCGCGAGGGTTCTGGTGGCGGTGGGTCCGGCGATCACCCGTGTGAGATCCAGGACTTTCAACCCTTGAAGGGGCAATCCCGCACGCGGATCATATTTCCAGAACAGTGCCGAAGCGAGCGGACGCATGCTGAACTGCGCCCAGTGCCCGTTGCCTGCCACCTTGCCCTCGGCGGAGCTGAGCCACTGCTGCCGGGATCGCACCCGCGCGGCAACGCCGCCGGCCGCCACGATGCGCTCCTGGGCATCATGTGCCGGCAGGCCTGCCAGCGCATCGGCTATGCCGCTACCCGAGGACATCCCTAATGCAGATTTGAGCGCACTCTCATGATGAGGGTAATTCGCGTGCGTCCTGATCCAGCCATCGGCTGTCCGGTAGAAGCCCGAGTGCGGGGCAAAACCCTGCGTATTCTCCCCCGCGATCCGCAGGTGGGCAGAGGACGCAAAAGCAGCTGCGATGTCCGCCGTCGCTGATGCCGCCCGCAGTGGCGGAGTAGAAAGCGCATTGAGTGCAGAGCAGACCAACCCGACGGATCGTGCCGCGAGCTGCTCCACATCCAGAGGACCACCCCACCAGGCTATAGGCCCGGAAACGGGCCAGTTGCCTGCTGCCTCAAGCAACTGATGCTCATGGAACCCAGAGCCCAGGACGTGCTCCATGGACGCGCGCTCTTCTTCGGAATGCAGCATGCTGCTCAGCCTATACCTGCAAGACCACCGTTCCGCTGCCGGCCGCTTCAATACAGAAAACCCGCAGCGCGTAGAAGTACGCGATGCGGGTTTTCGGAAGCTCAGCGAAATTAGTTCGCTGGAACGTTCAGGGTCTGTCCAACCATGATGTAGTCGGGGTTGGACAGCTGGTCGTCATTCAAGACGAACAGGCCACGCCAGTCCTTGACGCCAAGCTTGTCGGCAATCTTGGCCAGGGTGTCGCCCGACTTGACGGTGTAGTCCTTGCCCGAGTCGGTCACATCAATGTTGAACACTGGTGCCTTCGGAGCTGGAGCAGCGTGCTTTGGAGCTGCCTGCTGCTTAGGAGCCTGCTTCTGGGTCGGTGCCGACTGCTGCTTCGGAGCTGCCTGCTGCTTTGGTGCGGCCTGCTGCTTCGGAGCCTGCTTCTGCGGAGTCGAGGAACCCGAAGGGGAACCGCTGATGCCCAGCTTTGCAGTACATGCTGGCCATGCGCCCCAACCCTGCGATGCCTGGACCTTGGTTGCAATGCGGATCTGCTCGGCCTTCGAAGCCTGGTGCGGCATGCCCGAGCCGCCGAACGCCTTCCAGGTGGACAGCGAGAACTGCAGGCCACCGTAGTAGCCGTTGCCGGTGTTGATCGACCAGTTGCCACCGGACTCGCACTGGGCCAGCTTGTCCCAGGTGCTTGCGGCGTTTGCTGGTGCGGTTGCGGCAACGATTGCGGTGCCGGCAACTGCTACGGCGGCCAGCGAGGCTCCACCGCGACGGATCAAGTTCTTAGTCTTCTGCTGGATCATGATTCTCCAGTTGCTCTTCCCGCGCTCAGGTCTTCCTAGACCATCCTCGTGCACCGCTCAGCGTCGCATTTCGACTTTGATTAAATACTGCCCTGGCGAGCGGTTTGGAAGTCCCGGCAGTACCTGTTTCCCCATAACACTGCGAGTGTTATCGAAACGTTATGAAAGACCATAACGCACCAACCCACCACCCTCGCAACTCAGGAAACGGTCAGAAACCCCGTAAATACAGGTCAATTGGTCAGAAAAAAATTTAGAATCTGGCCGCGAAATCGCTCCGAACCCCTGATCAAGCGACGAAAATGTTACTCGGATGAAGTGGATATTCATCAGGACACTGTGATATAGCTTGCAATCCACTCACGGGCGGTTTCCAGCACCCTTCAAGGCTGCTTTTCCGCATCGACGAAGCTGCACAATCTGGATCCGCTACGCAGCATGTTCGGCATTCGGAACGAGGCAATTTCTCCCCGGCAGATCCCCTCGGCTCTCAACGCCCTCAAGATCTCAGCGTGCAATAGACACACCACGCAGTTCCAGCAACGTGTCAACTAAATTGCCCTTAGGTAATGTGATTCAAGAAGCCGGAACTGTAGGTTTGATTTCATCAGTCAGACAGGGGAACTCGATGCCACTGGGAAACAGCATGACGAAAGAACGGTTCAAGGAGTCCTTGAGCTGCTATCCCCGTGCCCTGCGGGAATTCTTCCGCAATGACGGGCTGGATATAGCGGCGTCTCTGTCCTACTTCATGGTCCTTGCCATGTTCCCCGGCCTCTTGGCCTTGATCTCGCTGCTGTCCTTGGCCGGTGCCAGCGAAAGCGGCACCAAATGGATCATGGAGCTGCTCGAGCAGAGTCTCGCCCCGAACGGTGAATCGGCAAGCGGCGACTCGCAGCAGCTGCTCGACACCGCCGAACAGCTGCTCGCAGGCTTGGCATCCCAGGCCAGCGGAACATTCTGGGCAATCCTCGTCGGTTCACTCGGCGCCTTGTGGAGTACCTCTGGCTATGTCACGGCATTCAGCCGCGCATTGAACCGGCTTTACGGTGCACCGGAAGGCCGCCCGCAGTGGAAGCGCCGCCCGCAAATGTTCCTGATCACCGTGCTGATCATGCTCGTTGCCGTCGTAACCTTGGTGCTCCTGCTGACTTCGGGCTCCGTCGCCCGGGCAATCGGCAACATCATCGGCATGGGCGACAGCTTCGTGCTCATGCTGAATATCGCAAAGCCACCATTGATGCTCATCATGCTGCTGCTGGTTCTGGCCTTGCTCTACTACTTCACCCCCAACGTCAAGCCGACGAAATTCCGCTGGTTCTCGCCCGGTACCCTGACCGCTCTGGTAATCCTGGGGCTCTCGGTCTTCGGCTTCGGCATCTACGTTTCGCAGTTCGCCAGCTACTCCGCCACCTATGGAACCATTGGCGGCGTGATCATCCTGGTCCTTGCTTGCTGGATCAGCAATATCGCTTTGCTCCTCGGGGCCTTGGTGGATATCGAATTCATCCGCCTCCGCCAGCTGCGTACCGGCATGCCGGCCGTTGATGATGTGCTGCTTCCGCTGCGCGATGACACTTTGATAGCGAAGCAGGAACTGGCCTCGTACAAGGACCTGGTCCAGGCCCAGGAGATCCGGATCAAGCACGGTGGCGACCCGCTGGAGGATATGGAAGCGGATCCTTCAACCAGTCCGAAACGCAAGATGAAGCTGCTGCCCATGGGGCTGGTTGCCGCGGCCGCCTGGACCGCTGGCCGAATGAAAGCCAAACGCGATTTGCGCCGGGACTCAGAACAGTCCCGATAGGCTCAACAGCGCCCACCAGAGGCCGCCGAATCCCAGAATCGCGATCGCCAATAACCACAAGGAAGGAAAGGTTCGCGTCGCCGCAGCGATCAAGTACGCATCGGACTTGGCAATATCCTTGCGCCTCCACAGGTGCACCGCGAGAAGCTTCACGAAGTCCTTCAAGCCCGCCAGCAGCAGGAACCCGGCAATCAGCAATGCCAGATACAGGTAGGCATCGACCGGCGCAAAGAAGACCACTCCCAATGCCACTGCTGCGCTGATCGTGCACACGACAAAGGCCGGCCAATTGCGGACGAAGACCAGCGCCAGCAGGAACAGCAACGCATAGATTCCCAGGGCCCGCCCGGCATAGCCCGCAGATATCCCCCACAGCATCAACGCTGAAACCCAAATGGGTGCGGGGTACCCGAAGATCCCGGCAATGATGACGGAGAACTTGCCCCGGCCGATGCTGCGCACTTCCCCGGAATGGTCCCAGCCCAACCGCAAGCCAGCCACGTACCTGCCGGTGAACAAGGCCGCTACGATATGGCCGAGCTCATGGATCAGCGTGGAGTACAGCCCGGTGATACGCCATACCGGACGCGGTACTACCAAGACCAGGATCAGGAACGCCAGGATCAGCCACTGCCACTGGTTCAAGGCCACGTCCACCGGCTGCGCGAGCCGGTCCCAAGCCTGGGCAATATCTAGATTCATTCCTGCTCCTTCGTGGCATCCAACATGACTCATTCTTGCAAGCCCGGCCTGCTACCGGCTGTCCGGCGAGCGCATTTCCCGGCTTTCTGGGAAACATCACAGGTGGCAGGCATAGTCTGCATAGCGAAACACTTTGCTATATCCCTTGAAGGAGTCTCATGTCCCGCATCGCTTCAACTGCCTTGGCCACCACCGGTTTGCTGGGCGGCTACGCTACCGGCCGCGCCACGAAGAAGCGTCCGCTGGCCGCGGTAGTGCTCGGTGCCGCCGGCGTTGGCGCGTTCCTGCTGTGGAAGAAGGACGCCGGAACCGGCAAGGCGGTGGCCCTGGCCAGCGCGTACCTCGTCGGCTTCGGTGCGTCCCATCCGCTGGCCAAGAAAATCGGCGCGTGGCCAGCAGTGAACACGGTGACTGCCGGCGTGGCCCTGCTCTCGCTGGTGCTCGGCGGTTCCAAGAAGAAGGCAGAGGAGCTCTCCTAAACGGGAACAGTGAATCTGTCGGGGTCTGGTGCTACGTTGACTAGGTAAGAATCGAGTCAGCGAAAGGCCCAGGCCCCGTGTTCTTCCTGGATGATCAGTTCATCTTCTCAGCGAGCGACCTGTCGGTCTCTGTTGACTGCAATTACCAATCCCTGTACCTGCTGGATGTGAAGCTCGGCCTGCGTCCCAAGCCGGATATGGCACGGGATGAGATGCTCGAACGCACGGCGGTGCTTGGCGACGCCCATGAGCAGAACGTCCTCAAGGAGCTGATCGCGACCTACGGCGACTACGACCCGCAGACGGGGACCGGCGTCAAGCAGTTCGCCGACCGTCCGCAGATGACCCCGGCAGGCCTGCGGGCCGCCCACGAAGCGACCATGGATGTGCTTCGCAACGGTGCCGATGTCATTTTCCAGGCCACCTTCTTCGACGGGGCTTTCCTTGGTTTTGCCGACTTCCTGGTCCGCCAGCCGGATGGCACCTGGGCCGTCTGGGATACCAAGCTCGCGCGCCATGCCAGGGTCAGCGCGCTGCTGCAGATTGCGGCCTACGCCGACCAGATGCTGGCAGAGGACATCCCTGTATCCACCTCGGCAACACTGGTCCTCGGCGACGGGACCCACTCGGTGCACCGCGTTGACGAGGTGCTGCCGGTCTTCCGGGCCCAACGCGAACGCTTCCTGGCCATGGTGCACAAGCACCGTGCGAAGAACCAGCCGGTCGAGTGGAATTCCGACGAACTGCGCCTGTGCGGCCGGTGCGACTACTGCGAAGAGCAGGCCCAGGCATCACGCGACCTGCTGCTGGTTGCCGGGATGTCCATGGTGCAGCGTGAAAAGCTGCGCGCCCGCGGCATTACGACCATTGACCAGCTCGCCGGGCTCGACGCCGAGCCGCGCACCGCGCTGCAGCGCGTCACCGACCAGGCCAAGATGCAGCTGGGCCTGGCCACCGCGGATGGCAGCGCCCACGGCGTGTCCTACCGGGTGAAGAACGCCGGCCCGATCTCTTCCCTGCCGCGCCCCGACCAGGGCGATATCTTCTTCGATTTCGAGGGCGACCCGCTCTACCAGGACCCGTCCGATGGTTCCTGGGGGTTGGAATACCTCTTCGGCGTTGTCGAATACGACACCGGTGCGCCGGTATTCAAGCCGTTCTGGGCGCATAGCCGCGCCGAGGAACGCCAAGCGTTCCTGGACTTCATCGCCTATGTCGAGGAGCGCCGCCAGCGCTACCCGCAGATGAAGGTCTACCACTACGCGCCCTACGAGAAGACTGCGCTGCGCAAGCTCTCCCAGGTGCACATCGCCGGCGAGGACGAAGTCGACCAGTGGCTGCGCGAGAATCTGCTCGTCGATCTCTATGAGACCGTGCGCAATGCCCTGGTGGTGTCCACCCGCTCCTACTCCATCAAGAAGCTTGAACCGCTCTACATGGGCGAGCACCTGCGCTCCGGCGATGTCACCGATGCCGGCGCGTCGGTGGTCGCCTACGCCCAGTACATGCTGGCGCGGGACACGGAGAACGAGGATGCAGCTGCGTCCATCCTGGCCTCCATTGCCGACTACAACGAGTACGACTGCCTGTCCACGCTGCGCCTGCGGGATTGGCTGCTCACGCTCGTCGACCAGGCGCCCGGCACGCTTCAGGACACGCCCGAGCCTCCCGCGGCTGGCGAGGAGTACGAGCCCACCCCCGAGGAGCTGAGGCTGCAGGACTACCTGGCGCAGCTGCCCCACGGCCAGGCGCTGAGCGATGATGACCGGGCGATCGCCATGGTCGCCGCCGCGACCGGGTACAACCGCCGCGAGAAGAAGCAATTCTGGTGGGAGCACTTCGATCGGCTGTCCGCGCCGATGGATGACTGGAGCGATGTCCGCGGGGTCTTCATCGTGAACTCGGGGGAAGTGCTCGAGGACTGGCATAAGGCCACAGAGCGGGCGCGCACCTACACGCGGGTGACGAAATTGCAGGGAACGCTGGCCGAAGGCTCGCTGCTCTCCCCCGGCTCTTCGGTGTTCGCCATGTTCGATGCGCCGTTGCCTGAGGGCATGGCAGTGGACGACGCCGTGCGCGGCGGCGCATTCAATGCCACGGTGGTCGAGCTCGGAGAAGGCTGGATCACCATTGCGGAGAAATCCAGCGGCAAGATTCCTGCCTACCGTGCACTTCCCTGCGCTCTGGCACCCGACAAGCCGTTGGCGACCGTGAGCATCGATGCGGCGCTCACCGAAATCGCCCAGCAAGTTGGCTCCACCGTGCCGGTGCTCCCGCAACGGCCGGGCATCGACATCCTGCGGCGGATTCCGCCACGCCTGAAGACCCTGTCGGCGCCGGTTGAACCGGAACTGGTCGACGGCCAGGCCCAGGTCTATCCTGCCGTGGTCCAAACGCTGAAGGACCTGGACAATTCCTATCTAGCGGTGCAGGGTCCCCCGGGCACCGGCAAGACCTTCGTCGCTTCGCATGTGATCCGTGAACTCATCGACTACGGATGGAAGATCGGGGTGGTGGCCCAATCCCATGCGGTGGTTGAGAATGTGCTGCGCAAGGCCGTGGAAGCCGGGGTGGATCCCGAGGTGGTGGCCAAGGAAGTCAAGCACAAGGATCCGGTGCCTTGGACCGGCACGTCCAAGGAATCCGTGGCCGAGGTGCTGGATGCACCCGGCGGCGCGCTCATTGGAGGCACCGCCTGGACGCTGACCGGTTCGAAGGTTCCTGCCGGGAGCTTGGACTTGCTGGTGATCGATGAGGCCGGGCAGTTCTCCTTGGCCAATACGCTGGCCGTCTCCCGCGCGGCCCGTAATTTGCTGCTGCTCGGAGATCCTCAGCAGCTGCCGCAGGTCACCCAGGGCACCCATCCGCAGCCGGTGGATGAATCCGCGCTGGGCTGGCTCTCCGGTGGCGAACCGGTGCTGCCCGCCGAGTTGGGCTACTTCCTGGCGGCCTCATGGCGGATGCACCCGGCATTGTGCGCCAAGGTGTCGGCGTTGAGCTATGACCACCAGCTGTTCTCGGCGGATGCTGCCGGGCTGCGGGTGCTGGAAGGCACCGAAGCCGGGGTCGAAACGGTGTTCGTTGAGCACCGGGGCAATACCGTCAGCAGCGTGGAAGAAGCGGAGGCCATTGTCCGCCTGGTGCGCGAGCATCTGGGCATGCTGTGGAGCCCGGGCCCCGGCAAGCCGGCCCGCCCGCTGGCCGCCGACGACATCCTGGTGGTAGCCGCCTACAACGCGCAGGTGAATCTGGTGCGCGAGGTCCTGGAAGCCGAGGGGCTGCCGGATGTCAGGGTGGGAACGGTCGACAAGTTCCAAGGCCAGGAAGCCCCGGTAGTGCTGGTGACCATGGCGTGTTCCAGCGCCGCCGATGCATCGCGTGGCATCGAGTTCCTGCTCAACCGCAATCGCATCAATGTGGCGATTTCCCGCGGCCAATGGAAGGCTGTCATCGTGCGCAGCGAACGGCTCACCGATTACCTGCCGTCCAACCCGTCGACGCTCTCCCAGCTCGGTGCGTTCATGGCCTTGTAGCCTGGGTGCGGATTGGTCCGGTCACTTGCGGGCCGGATCGATCACGTCCTGAACATCGAAGAAGCTGTCCAGTACTGGACGGTCGCCGCGTTCTTCCTTGGCGAACTGCAACCCGTCCACGTTGATGCGCATCTGCCGCTGGTATTCATCTCCTTGCTGCATCCATGCGCGGATGGTTCCGTCAACGCCGTAGAAGTAGTCGAAGCCCTGCTCCTTGAAGAACTCGTAGCGGGCACCTGAGTAGCGTTGGGTCCGGGCAATATCCGATCCGAATGGATAGATGAAGTGGCCGGTCTTTCCCACGATCGGTTCCACCTCGTCCTTCCACAGCTTCATGTCGCGCTTGAGCCGAGCCATGCTGTCGGTCCCGGTGGCAATGTGCCCCCACGAATGCGATGCGAACACCCAACCGCTGTCCTTCATCGCCTCGGCGATCTTCGTGGCCATCTTCTGGTCGGCTTCCAGCGTCGTGCTTTCCGGGTACTGGCTGGCCGAGGTGCGGTAGCCGAACGCTCCGTTGTATCCGGTCATCGCGACCAGGCCGCGGGCATTGCGGTAGCTGAAGTCGGGATGCTCGGCGATGAAGTCATCGACCATGGTGGTGACGTCGTATGCGCCAACGTGCGTTTTGCCTTCCGCATCTACGTATTCGTTGCGGACCTTGCCGTCCTTGTCCAGCACCAGCTTGCTGGCGAAGCCATCGCCATCCATGTATTCGTAATAGCTCAGGTCGTCAACGGACAGCACCAGTGGCTTCTTATCCTTGGGAAGCATGATGTCCCGGTACTTCATCTGCCCCTGCTTATCGGGCGAAGCGAAGTCTTCAGGGTTGACCAGCACATAGTCGCGCTCATGCAGTTCTTCGAGAATGGCCGCGAATTCCTTCTGGGTCACCATGTAGTTGGCGTAGCCCTGTGAGCTGTTTCCGCCGTCAAAGGCCCGGTCCGGATCGACTATCAGCGAGTGGAAAAACAGGTGGGGTATCTGGTCCGGCTCGTCCCACGCCGAAACTTGGCTCTTCTCGTCTTCCAGGCCGCCAACCATCTGGTTCAGCTCTTCGGCGCTGTCCTCCTTGGCGAGCTTGATCGCCGCGTCATAGTCGTATCCGTCAGCCAGCCGGTTGATCTCGGCCTTGACGCCGTCCACGCGTGCTTTTTCCTGCTCGGCCTTTTCAATGGCAGCGGGATCCGTGGACGGTGCTGAGGGCGGTTGCGCCGTGCTGCACGCGGCAAGGCCCAGCACCAGCCCGAGCGAAATCACAATGCGTAGGTTTTTCATTGGCTGCGACCTCCATGACCTCCACCGCGCCTGCAGGTCCGGAAGAAAACTAGTTGTCATCTGCTATTTTCGACCCTACACAGGTAGTGCTGGGGGTAAAACCCTTTCGCGATGAAATGTCGAAGCAGAACGTTGCCTATCATCCAGCTTTTAGGGAGCTCACATTTTGGAAGGAGTCCAATGATTTAGAATTGATTGGTTAGGCATTTCAAAGATCAAGGAAGTACATGCAGCCCTCGCACCGCGCGAATAGTTTGTGGCTTCAGTCCCAGCAGTTCAAAAGCTCGGCAGCGTATCGGCTTCTGACCGCCCAGCCGTGGGCTGTGGCATTCATCCGTGCAGAGTTCACCGCAGATCGTTCCCGTATCGCATTGGAGCTTTTCCATGCCTCGCTGGATTCCTTCCTGAAGCAGGCACGCAAAAGCGATGACCAGATCCCTGCGTCCTATTCGGCCCAGGATTTCGCCGAGACCTGGGTCAAGCAGGGAATCCTGGCTCGTCCGCTGATTGACGGGCGCTTCGTCTATGAACCCAGTGCGCAGACCTTGCGCACCTTGCGCTTCTTAGCGGATTTCTCCACCGACGATTCGCATTTGAACTCCTCGCGCCTGAACACTTTGCTCTCGTCCTTGGAGTCGCTGGCCCACGAGACGGATCCGGATCCCGAAGCGCGTATCCGTGCCCTCGAATCCCAGATCGCGCTGCGCCAAGCCCAAATCGACCAGCTGCGCAGCGGGGACGATCCGGCGGTGCTCTCCCGCACCACCGCGTTGTCGGCCACCCGATCCGTGCTCGATCTGGCCTCCAGCCTGCCTGCGGATTTCCGGCGCATGCGCGATGGCGTCCAGGACATGCTCCACTCGCTGCGCGAAGGCATTCTGGATGCGTCCACTGCAAAGGGCGTCGCCGTGGGCCAGGTGCTGGAAGCCGATCGCCAATTGCGCTCCACCGCCGAAGGCGAAACCTTCAGCGGATTCACCGAGTTTTTGAATTCGCCCGAAGCGCAGCAGCGGTTCCGCGCGGCACTGGCCGAGGTCCTGGAACGCGACTTCGTCGATGATCTGGAAACCCCCGAACGCCAGATCCTCACCAACCTGTTGCGCGAACTGCGCCGCCAGGCGGCTGAAGTCCATGCCTCCTACGGCAAGCTCTCCGAGTCCCTGCACGCCTTCGTCCAGTCCGAGGACTACAAGCAGGCCGAGCTGCTGCGCCAGGCAGTGCGCGAAGCCGAACTGGCGATCAGCAAGTCCACGAGCCTGAAGCCGCGCAGCGGCCTGGCCCCCATGGAGCTGTTCGCCCCGCAGTTCGTCACCCTTGCCGGGCTTGGAATCTACGATCCCTCCGAGCATGTGGCTCCGCCGCCGCTGGCCCAGGCGCCGGAATTCAGCGAAGCCGACATTGTGCGCAACCCGTCGACACCCCAGGCCGACATGCAGTTGCTGCGTGAATCCATCACCCGGCAGCTGGGCCAGTCCGGTTCCGGTTCGGTTCGGCTCGATGACGTCTTTGAATCATTGGATGCCGAGCAGCGGCACCTGAATACGATTCGCGCCCTGGTGGAGATCGGGCGCACCAATGGCGAGCCGCTGAACGAGAGCGACCTGCTCAGCATTGAATTCCAGCAACTAGATGGTTCTCAGCGAACCGCTATCCTGCCCGCGTTGAGCTTTACGAAGGAGCCGCTATGACCACGAGCGATTCATACGCCGCACCGATCACCGACCCGCTGTTTGACGGCGATACCGGAAAGTTCTCGCTGCCGCTGCGCCAGCTGCTGGTCCGTCTGCTGCGCGGCCCCTACCTGGACGGATCCACCGATCCTTCGGCGTGGCAGCTGCTGCTGGACCAGCAGCAGGGCATCAGCGATTACTTCTCCGAGATTTTCCTGGCCTTGCGGCTGGACATGGATCGCAAGATCGCCATGCTGGCCCCGGTCCAGATCGAACAGGTCCACACCTCCCCGATCGCTCCGCGCCGTCCGCTGAAACGCGATGAAACCCTGCTGGCCCTGCGCCTGCGGCTGCTGCTGGAGCAGCATTCGGGCAGCGGCAGCGATGCGGTGATTTCGCGGGCAGGCATGCACGAGATCCTGGCTGAGCACCGCCAGGCATCGGACCGTGACGACAAGCGCTTTGCCGAATCCTGCGATGCCGCTATCACCCGCCTGCAGTCCTTGCGCCTGCTCACCGGCACCGAGCTGGAGAACGAGTTCCGCATTTCCCCGGCACTGGCGATGGCCTTGCCGATCACCAATATCCAGGACATCCCGCGCTACATTGCGGCCATCGACGCCAATGACCCGGTGTTCAGCCTGGGCGCCGATGACACTGATGACCTCGCAGAGCAGACCCCCGAGTTGGTGCAGGAGTAACCGATGAGCATTGAAATGACTCTCCCGCTGGGCGGGGCGCTCAACCCAGGCCAGCATCGCCTGAGCCGAGTACAGATCGTCAACTGGGGCACCTTCCACGGCTTGCATGATCTGGCGGTGGACCGTGCCGGCACGCTGGTCACCGGCCATCCGGGCGTGGGCAAATCCACCCTGTTCGATGCGATGGGCCACGTCTTTTTCGCCACTCCCCGGCTGAACGAATCGGCCAATGATGCGGCCACCCGCGAGGACCGCCGCACCACGTTCTCCTATATGCGCGGGCGCAAGTTCAAGACCAGTGCCGGTACCGTCTACCAGCGTCCGGGCGCGACGTGGAGCGCCATTGTGCTCAGCTACGACGACGGCATGGGCAACACCGTGACCGCCGGCGCCGTCTTCGACCTGCCCGACGCCGGTCTGGAAGGCCAGGTCTCCAAGCACTACCTGTTGTGCGAGGACAAGGTCGATATCGCGGAGCTGGAAAACCACGGACCGCGCCGCTTCACTGTGTCCTCGCTGTCCAAAGCTCTGGCACCCAGCGAAGCCTTCGATACGCACAAGGCGTTCATCGAGCGCCTGCGCCGCCGGCTCGGAGTGGAAAGCGACAAGGCTTTCGCCCTGCTGCGCACCTTGCAGAACGGCAAGGGCCTGGCCAAGGGCGTCAACCAGTTCTTCCGCCATGAGGTGCTGGAAGAACCAGCCACGCTGAAGGCCGCCGCCGCGGCGGTGGAGGACTTCGCCCACCTGCGCGGCATCTACCGCCAGCTGGATACCGCCCGCGCCCAGCGCGACGTGCTGGCGCAGGTGCCCGAGCAGGACCAGGCCTACCGCGACTTGGCCGGGCAGATTGCCAGCACCCGGCAATTGCTCGAAAGCGACGTGAACACCCTGGAAGCCCAGGTCCGCCAGCTGGTGCTGCGCAATGACCTGGCCTCCCATGAATCCGAGCTGTCCAAGCTCAAGGCCGAAGAAGCAGAGCTGCGCCAGCGCAAGGATCAGCTCGATGACCAGCTGGCGTCGCTGGAAGCCGCCCACGATTCCGCCGGCTCCGCTTCCCTGATGCTGCTAGAGCGCGAAGCCGATGTGGCCCGCAAGGCGCTGAGCGAGAAGGAAAGCCTCATCCGCACCCTGCAGCAGCAGGCGGCGGATGCCGGATTGTCCTTTGAATTCTCCGCCACCGGCTTGGATGAGCTGCGGGCCAATGCCGCGCGCACCCTGCAGCAGCTCAGCTCGATTACCCATGATGCCCAGACTGTCGAGTACGAGGCCATGGCCACCCTGGTCAACCTGCGCAAGCGCGCAGAAACCCTGGCCGAGCAGATCCGCTCCTACCAGCGCCGGGCCAGCAACATCGACGACCGGTCGATCGCCGCCCGCCGTGCCATCGCCTCGGCCTGCTCGCTCAAGGAAGAACAGCTTCCCTTCGCTGGCGAGCTCATGGATGTCTCGGCCGATGCCGGCAGCTGGCGCCTGGCCGCCGAAAAGTCCCTGCATTCGCTGGCCCGCACCCTACTGGTTCCGGGCGAGCTGCTCGCCCAGGTCACCCACGCCATCGACCGGCTCGACGGCTTGGGCCGTGTGAGGTGGAGCGATATCTCGCAGCAGCCGCGCACCGCGCAGGCCGGCCCGGCGGATCTGGTCACCAAGCTGGACTTCGCGCCGGGCGACGCCGGGGCCTGGCTGAAAGCCAAGATCACCGCCGACTATCCATTGGCCTGCGTCGAGAACGATGCTGCCATGCATGTGCACCCCAAGGCGATCACCCCGGCCGGCACGATCAAGTCCGGCACCGGAACTTTTGAGCGCGACACCCGCACCCTGCCGGCGTCCGAGTACCTGCTGGGCTTCACCAACGAGTCGAAGATCGCCGAGCTGCAGTCCAAGGCGGCGCGGCTGGACGAGAAGATCATCAAGGCCCAGCAGGCTGCCGACGAGCGCAGCGCTGCGAAGAACAAGGTCGTGGCCAAGGCCCAGCTGCTGCAGGCGCTGGTTGCCGACGAGCGGACTTTCGGCCAGCTCGATGCCTCCGAAGCGCTGGAGGCATTGCGCCGCAGCGAGCAGAAGCTCGGCGACGCACTGGCGCTGTCCGGGGACTCCTCCCGGGTCCGCCAGCAGATTGAAACGGCGAAGGCCGAAGCCGAAACGCTGGTCGGCGACCTCGCGCTGGTCCGCTCGCGCATTGCAGATCTTGAGCTGCAGGTGCAGCGCGCGCAGCAGATCCTCTCTGCCAGCGAAGAGCTGGATTCCGGATGGGAAGACAGCATTCCCCCGGCCCTGCGCCAGCATCAGCTGCTGGGCCCGGTACTGCAGCAGGTTGCCGCCGGCGACTGCCCTGCCAGCGAGGACATCAGCGAAGCCTTTGCCGAGGTCAAGCTCCAGTTGGGCAGCCAGGTCAATTCCCTGCAGTCGCGGCGCCAGGAAATCGGTGGCGCATTGAGCGAAACCTTCCGCCGTTTCGCCCGCGAGTTCGGCACCTCCCACGCGCAAACCCACGGCACCACCGCTGAAGCCGCAGAGCACTACGCGCAGCTGCACGACCAGATTGTGGCCGATGGCCTGCCTCACCATGAGGCGCAGTTCCGCGAATACTTCGCGAACCGTTCCTACGAACGCTTCAGCGACCTGTTGCAGCTGCTGGATGAAGAGCGCCGGATGATCTCCGAGCGCATCAAGCCGCTGAACCAGATCCTCTCCGAGGTGGCCTTCGAGCATGGCTCGGTGCTCCGCCTGGAAGTGGCCAATGCGATTCCGGTGGAGGCCGGAACCTTCCGCAAGGAATTGAAGGACGCGTTGCAGGAGGCCTACACCACCAAGGACGAAAGCACCCTGGCCAGCTCGTACCAGGCGCTGGAGGCACTGGTCACCGCGCTCAGCGACCCAGCCATGACCGCCTGGCGCTCCACCGTGCTCGATGTCCGCCAGCATGTGATGATCAGCTGCAACGAGCACAAGCCCAACGGAGAAATCGAAACCGGCCTGGAACCGGGCACGCTCTCCGGCGGCGAAGGCCAGCGCTTCACTTCCTTCATCATGGGTGCCGCATTGGCCTACCAGCTGGGCTTCGCCTCGGCCGGGTTCACCTCCTATGGCACGGTGATGATTGACGAGGCCTTCATCCAGGCCAACTCCGAATATGCGGCGGCAGGCATACGCGCGTTGCAGGAGTTCGGCTTCCATCTGGTGCTCGCGGCCCCTGAAGACAAGATCGATTTGAGCCGCCATCTGGGATCCATCACGGACATCATCAAGCATCCGGGATCCAACATTTCGGGCTTCGTGACTACCGGCCGTTCCCCGGCCATGGCCACCACGATTACCCTGCGCTAGCTGCGCGGCACAGCACGGGGCCCGCAGGACGTTCCGCCACGCATCCGGCAAAGCGTCCTGCGGGCCCTTGCCTGCCTTCGGCGTGGCTACTGCATCTGTTCCCGGATCCGCTGCGGGATCATGCTTACCCGGGTGACCAGCGTCTGCGGGGCGAAATCGGGATCGATGCATTCGTCCCAGTATTCCAGGTGCTTCTCATCGAGCCAGTGCGCCGAGTCGCGGACCTCGGTACCGCCGTGGCCCTGGATGCTGTACAAGTACAGGTATTCGGCCCCGTCCAGCGTCTCGCTGAAAATCGTCTCGACGTACATCCGCTCCCCCTCCAGGGTTTCCAGCACCGCCGGCATATTGGAATTCAGGAACTGCAGCCATTGGTCGACTCGTTCGATTTTGCCTGGTTTCACGCGAAAACGCATCAGCTCAATGTTCATTGAACCAACGGTATACGAGCAACGCCCGGGTCCGATGACGTGAAGTCATCGGGCCCGGGCGTCTGCCTGCCGGTCGCGAGGCGCTGGCCTACTCGGCGGCCAGCCCCTGGACCGGGGAGAGCTTCGCGGCGCGGCGTCCCGGGGTCACCGAGGCCAGCAGGGCGGCTACGATGCTGACTACCAGCACCAGGGCCAGCTGCAACCACGGGATCTCGTAGGACATCTCGCCGACCGCCGAGAGCGTGGCATGCGCGCCGAGCAGTCCGTAGACCACGCCGAGCACCAGGCCCAGCAGGGCCGCCACGCCGCCGATCAGCACGGCTTCCTGGGCCAGCATGGCCCGTAGCTGCTTCTTCTTCAGTCCCAGGGCCCGCAGCAGCGAGTTCTCGCGGGTGCGTTCGAGCACCGAGAGGCTGAGCGTGTTGGCCACGCCGATCAGCGCGATCAGCACCGCCACGGCCAGCAGGGCGGACACGATGGCCAGCAGCACGTCAATGACCTGGGAGAACATGGCGTTCTGCACCACGCCGCCGTCGATCATGTACGACTCGACGTTGGCCACATCGGCGATCTGCTCCACCAGGGCGGTGATGTCGGCGTTGGACAGGTCGGGGGCCGCCTTGATCAGCACGCCGCCGTACTCGTTCTCCGAGTCGGCCAGCTTCAACGATTCCAAGGTGTCCTTGGTGACCAGGTCCTGGTACAGCGCCGCGGAGGACACCTTGACGTCCAGTTCCCTGCCTCCGACGGTCAGCTTCTTGGGCTGTTCTTCTGTGCCGGTGTTGAAGCGGATGATCTGCCCGTCCGCCGGCACGATGCTCTGGTCCAGCACGGTTTTGGAGAAGCCCTGCGGATCGACGCCCATCAGCTGTACCGGGGCTTCGTCCTCCCGGCCCTTGATTTCCGCAGTGCCGGCCACGAAGGTCGAGGTTTCCTCGATGCCGTCCAAGGAGGCCAGCTCGCGGGCCAGTTCCTGGGTCTTCGCGTCGTCGACCTGGCGCTCATACAGCGAGAGGGTCAGATCCACGGGGAACTCTCCGGCCAGGGAAGTGTTAAGGCTGGACTTGGCCGTCTGTCCGCCGACCATGATCATGGAAACCAGGGTGACTCCGATCAGCAGGGCCGTGGCGGTGGCGGTGGTGCGGCCCGGGTTGCGCACTGCGTTCAGGGCGGCGAGCTTGCCAGCCACCGAGCGCCCGGCCACCAGCTTGCCGATGCCGAAGACGCTGGTCGGGACGAACAGCGATGCGAGCATCAGGATGCCCGGGAAGGAGAGCAGGCCGCCGAGGAAGGCGATGGGCAGCGAACCGTCGATCGCGCCCCAGGCCAGCAGCCCGGCGCCAGCCAGGGCCAGCAAGATCCCGATGACGATGCGCAGCTTGCCGGCGCGGTTTTTCACGCTCGCCGCGTCGAAGGGACGCAGGGCCGCCAGCGGGGCGAGCTTCATGGCGCGGCGGGCCGGCAGGCTCGCGGCGATGACGGTCATTGCGATGCCCACGACCACCGGGATCACCAGGCCCTTGGCATCCAGCGCCAGCGTGGCGTAGGACAGGCTCGGCACCATCACGTGCAGCAGCTGGATCAGGCCTGCCATCAGCGCGACGGCCAGGGCGACGCCGATCGTCGAGGCGACGATGCCGATGACCAGGGCCTCGACGAGCACGGAGCTGCGGATCTGCTTGCGCTTGGCGCCCAGGGTGCGCAGCAGCGCCAGTTCGCGGGTGCGCTGGGCGATCACCACGTTGAAGGTGTTCACCACGACCAGGCCGGTGACCACCAGAGCTACCAGGGCGAACACCAGCAGCACCACGGTGAGCTGGTCGGTGCCGTCCGTCAGCATGGCGACGTCCTTGATGACCTTTTCATCGGCGGTCAGTACCGAGACGTCTCTCATCTGGTGCTCGGCGAAGTACGCGGCCAGCGCCTGCTGGGCGGCCGGGAGGGAGTCCTTGGCATCGATCACGATGTTCTGGAAGGAACCGGAATCGCCGGCGATCTTCGTCCAGACGGATTCCGGCAGGCCCACCATGGCGTAGCCGGAGAGCTGCGGATCGGTGCTGGTGCGCTGGATGCCCACCACCTTCATGTCCTTGGTGGACTCGGAGGTGGTCAGGCCGACGGTGTCGCCCACCGATACCTTCATGCGATCGGCGTGCTCGTCGTCGAGGATGACCTCGTCGGCGTTCAGCGGGGCACGGCCTTCGAGCAGCTCCATGCCGCCGAGGTTCTGCTCGGCGGACACCGGCTGCAGCAGCACGCCATAGCCGTCGTCCGCGGTGTGCAGTTCACCGGTTTCGTAGGCGGTGCCGTAGGCGGTGGAGATCTCCGGGAGCTTGCGGATGTCCTCGACCTGTTCCATGGCCAGTTCGGTGTACTCGAAGTCGGGATCGTCCTCCGGCACCAGTTCCCAGTCCTGGAAGGCGACCAGGTCGGCGTTCTTGTAGGTGTCGCCCAGCGAGTTCTTCAAGGTCGCGCGGGTCGAGGTGTTAACGGCCAGGGTGGCCGCGAGGAAGGCGGTGCCGATGGCGACCGCCAGGACCACGGCGATATAGCGCCGTGCATAGGTCTTGATATTGGCGAGGGCTACGTGCAGCATCGACTACTCCGCCAGCGAGGCCAGGGCCTCGGTCACGGTGGCCACGGTCGGGTCATCCAGCTGGCCCACGATGCTGCCGTCCTTCATCAGCAGCACGGTGTCCGCGTAGGAGGCGGCGGCCGGGTCGTGGGTGACCATGATGATGGTCTGGCCCATTTCGCGGGTCGAGGTGCGCATCAGCGAGAGCACCTCGGCCCCGGTGCGGGAGTCCAGGTTGCCGGTGGGCTCGTCGCCGAAGACGACTTCCGGCCGGGTGAGCAGCGCCCGGGCTACCGCCACGCGCTGCTGCTGGCCGCCGGAGAGCTCATGCGGCTTGTGGTTCAGCCGGTCGCGCAGGCCCAGGGACTGGATGACGGTGTTGAACCAGTCGCGGTCGTGCTTCTTGCCGGCCAGCGACAGCGGCAGCAGGATGTTGTCCTTGGCGCTGATGGTGGGCACCAGGTTGAAGGACTGGAAGACGAAGCCGATCTGCTCGCGGCGCATCTCGGTCAGCTGGTCATCGCTCAATTCCAGCAGGTTCTTCCCGCCAATGACGATTTCGCCGGAGTCGGCGGTGTCCAGGCCAGCCAGGCAGTGCATCAGCGTGGATTTGCCGGAGCCCGAAGGGCCCATGATGGCGGTGAAGCGGGATCGTTCGAAGGAAACGGTGACGTTGCGCAGGGCTTCGACTCTGGTGCTGTCGTGCCCGTAGGTCTTGGTCAGGCCGCGGGCGGCGACCGCGTTCTCGGTTTTCGGCATAGTCTCGGAAGTCATATTAGAAAGACTACAAATCACCTAGCCATACCGGCATCAACCGCCAGGATCCAGTTCAGCGGGTCCAAGTCATACCAGGGGATGAGCGAAGCCGCGGTTCGCCTCCACCCGGTGCTGTCCGCCTAGCAACCGTGCTCGCGTTCGCTGAGCTGGTGCGAGGCCGGCTCGATCTGGAAGGTCGAGTGCTCAATGCTCACGGTGAAGTGGTCGGCCACGCATTGCTGCAGCTCGCGCAGCAACCCGCCGGCCGCGCCGGCGCTGAACACCGAGTCCTCGACCACCACATGGGCGGTGAGCACCGGGAGGTTGGAGGCAATCTGGCTGGCGTGCAAATCGTGCACCGCGATGACTCCGGGCAATGCTTCCAAATGCTCCCTGACCGCGATCAAATCCAAGCCCTTCGGCGTGGATTCGAGCAGGATGTGGGTGGTCTCCCCCAGCAGCTTCATGGCCCGTGGAACAATCAGGGCGCTGATCACCAGGGCCGCCACGGAGTCCGCCCGCATCCACCCGGTGAAGGTGATCACCAGTGCGGCAATGATGACGGCGACCGAGCCCAAAGCGTCGTTGACCACTTCCAGGAAGGCCGCGCGCATGTTGAGGTTGTTGTTGCGACCCGCGGAAATGATCCACATGGAGATGACGTTGCCGGCCAGGCCGATGATGCCGAAGGCCAGCAGCCCGGCCGGCTGCACTTCTGCCGGGGCGAAGAGCCGGCGGACCGCGTCGACCGCGGCATAGATGCCCGCCGCCAGCAGCAAGGCCGATTGGAAGGTAGCCGAGAGCACTTCGGCGCGGCGGAATCCCCAGGTGCGCTTCGTCGTGGGCTTGCGCATGATCAGGTTGGCGGCGGTCAGCGCGAGCAGGAGCCCCAGGGTATCGGTGAGCATATGCGCCGCGTCAACCAGCAAGGCCAGGGAATTGGTGAGGATCGCGCCAACCACTTCGGCGACGAGGATCGTCGCGGTGATGGCGAAGGCCCACGCCAGACGGGTCCGGTTGGCTCCTGAATGGTCATGCGAGTGGCCGTGGGAGTGGTCGTGTCCCATGCTCAGTCCTCCCTCCGGTCCGTGCCGTGGGCTTCGTGCCACTGGTGGTGGGCCGCGTCCTGCGGCAGCAGTGCCGACGCGGCGGCGGCCAGGGCATCAAGCGCTTCTTGCTGGCCCAGCGAGTAGATGCTGGCCCGCCCCTGGCTTCTGACGCGGACCAGGCCGGTGTCCTTCAGGCAGGACAGGTGCGCGCTGACCGTGCTTTGGGCCAGGCCCAGATGCTCGGTCAGTTCCCTGACCTTGTGCTCCCCGGTCCGCAGGTGGTCAAGGATCAGCAGCCTCGTCGGGTCGGCGAGCGCATGGAAGAGCGCCGCGAACTGGAGCTTGCCGTTGCGGACTTCCACTGCATCGATACCTGACTCTATTATCGCCATATAACGATGATAGGCCACGTGGCCGCGAAACGAAACGTTGCATGGCACTGCGAGAATCCGGATGGATGGGAAGATGAAAATATGACTGAAGATCTCATCGTTGGCGAGGACGGGTTGGCGCGCCCTCGCTGGGCCGCTTCGAATGGCATGCTCCGCGCGTACTACGATGCCGAATGGGGCATGCCGATCACTACGGAAGCCGGCCTTTTCGAGCGGCTCAGCCTTGAATGCTTCCAGTCGGGCCTGTCCTGGGCCATTATCCTTTCCAAGCGCGAGGCATTCCGCCAGGCCTTCGAATACTTCGATCCCGAGAAAGTCGCCCTGTTCACCGAGGATGACTTCAATCGGCTGATGGAGGATGCAGGGATCGTGCGCAATCGGCTCAAGATCCGCGCAACAATCGCCAACGCCGAAGCAACCCTGATGCTTCGCGAAGAGGGCGGCCTGTCCGATTTCATCTGGTCATTCAAGCCGGAGCAGACGCCGGCTCCGCGCACCTTCACCGAGATCCCCACGCAAAGCCCGGAGTCCAAGGAGCTGGCCAAGGCGCTGAAGAAGCGGGGCTTCAAGTTCGTCGGCCCGACCACCATGTACGCCCTGATGGAAGCCATCGGCATGGTGGACACCCACCTGATCGGCTCGCACCGCCGCGGAACCTCCGGCATCTGGGCCTAAACAAATGGAACTGCGCCTGCCTGCAACGGGAACACTGGATGCCAGCCACGCGCTGGCGGTGCTGGCATTGCATTCGCTGCCAGCCCAGGAGCGGCTGGACCCCGCCGCGGCCCAGGTCCAGCGCATCCTGCGGGTGCAGGGTCACCTGGTAGAAATTTCCCTGAGGCTGGATGCCTTCGGCGTATCGCTCACCCATGACGCCCCGCCGGAATCCGTTGCCCGGCTGACCGGGATCATCAACCATTGGCTGGGGCTGCAGCAGGACACCAGTGCGGCCTATGCGGCGCTTGGTGCCCTGCCGGGCTACCAGCCGCTGGCCATGGCCTTGCCCCACCTGCGGCTGATCAGCTACCCGGATCCTTTCGAGGCCCTGGCGACCACTGTCATCGGGCAGCAGGTGTCCCTGGCGGCGGCACGGACCTTGGGTGGACGCTACGTCGATGCCTTGGGGCAGCCGCACACCTCAGGCCTTCGGGCCTTCCCCTCGGCTGCCGCAACGGCCGCCTGCACGCCTGCAGAATTGCAGCAGATCATACGCTGCCCGCTTTCGCGGGCGGTGACACTGCAATCGGTGGCCGAATGGTTCGAGCTCAGCGGGCAATTCCTGCTTGGCGACGCACCGGCATTCCTGGATCAGCTCCAGGCGCTGCGCGGGGTGGGCCCATGGACGCGCAATTACATGGCGCTGCGCGGATTGCGGGATCCGGAGATTTTCCTCGATTCGGATCTGGTCGTCCGCCGAGCCCTGGGGAAGCTTCGCGATGGCGGTGCGGTCGTCGCACCCCCGCCTCGGGGCGCTGGCTATCTGGCGACCCTACTGCTGTGGTCTTTTGATGCAGCAAATCCCTAGGGACGAGAAAGGGAGCTTATCAAGGTGTGCAATCTTGATAAGCTCCCTTTTCGACGAATCGGCTGACTGAGCAAGTCCTCCGATTCTCCATTCCCCTAATTCAAGCCGGCTACGCCCCTCACTGGCCCGAGGTGAGCAGCCCCGGCATGCAGTGAGCTAGCCGATAAATATCGGTCAAGCTTGACGCTTCTCCCGACCACACACGGGAGAAGCTCTGGAATAAGCATAACCTAAGAACCGGCAATAACGTCAATACCTATTTGCGTAATTTTTCAAATAGTTTCTTAGGTCGATCTAACTTCTGCGAATCAGGTGACGGCACTCAGGCTAATCGGCGAAAATCTTGCCGATGTCCGTGCGCTTCTCGGCCTGGAACGCGTCTTCGGCGCGGCCGTAGGCCCAGTAGGCGGATAGCGACATGTCGCGGCGGTCCACTCCATGCTCGTCATAGAAGACGTGGCGCAGCTTCTTCATCACTTCGCGCTCACCGTGGGCGAAGACCTGCACGCGGCCCTCGGGCCACGGGATCTCGCGGATCACCGACTCGAGGATGGTGCTTTCCGGGGTGAACTGCCCATTGCGGTGGATCCAGCGGATCTCCATGCCGGCCGGAGCCTGCAGCTGCATTTCATCGGCCTCGTCGGCGACCTCGATGACCACCAGGCCCTTCATCTGCGGGGACATGGATTCCAGGGATGCGGCGATGGCGGGGATGGCGGTTTCGTCTCCGGCGAAGAAGTGGAAATCGAATTCTTCCTTGGGGACGAACATGCCGCCCGGGCCCGAGAAGCAAATGGACGAGCCGATCTGCGCATCTCGCGCCCACGGGCCTGCCAGGCCCTCATCGCCGTGGACCACGAAGTCGACCTCGATGGTGCCCGCCTCCATGTCACTGCGGCGCACGGTGTAGGTGCGGCGAACCGGCATGTCCTCGGGAGCCAGCTGCTCGCGCAGCGCCTCCATGTCGTAGGGCAGCTCGAGTCCCAGCTCGGGCTTGGCGAACAGGAATTTCACGTAGCGGTCGGTGGCCGGCTTGTCGACGAAATCTGAGATGCCTGGGCCACCAAGGGTGAGCCGCACCAGATGCGGTGCGATGCTCTCACGCTTGAGGACCTGCAGGAGGACCTGAGGGCGCGCGGGGCGACCTCCACTTTGCGGGCGACCACCAGCGGGCTGGGACACAACATCACTTCCTGTCTTAATAAGGGTAGATAGATCAATCCTAATTGACAGGAGCGCCAGTGGTTACTTGGGGAACGTCGAGGGCCCTTCATATGCGCTGAGCCCAGCCCGCTCTTCGGGGCTCAGGCGTTGCACGCGCGCGGTCGCCGGGTCGAAATAGGCCAGGGTCGTGGCCGCTTTGACGCACAGGTGGTCTTCCACCGGGTCGCGGAATTCGTAGCAGATGTCGAAGCTCGCAGGCTTGATATTGGCAACCCAGAGGTCCACGTTGACCGGCACGTTGCGGTATTCCAGCGGACGGGAGTAGCGCACCCGATGCTCGACAACGAGGATCTGGGTTCCGACCGGCACCGCCGAGAAGATGTCGGCCTGCGGCTGGACGCCTGGCGCCCCGGTGCCGCCGGGCACGCCGAAGCCGGCGATGCGCGCTTCTTCCATCAACCGGATCAGGTTGACGTTATTGACATGGCCGTAGGCATCCATGTCGCCCCAGCGCATCGGCACCTGCACCCGCAGGGTGGTTCCATCCATGGCTAATCTTCCTTCAACAGGTTCGTGCTGTCGTTGCCCGCGATCCCCAGCTTGGCCAGCTCCCGCAGGATGCGTGCTCCGTCCGGCTCGTAGACCCAGCGCACCCCGGGAGTGGTCCGGCGCAGTTCATGCGAGCGCCCGCCTGCCAGCACCGCTTCGGAAGGGGTCAGTTGGCGGATCACGATCGCCCGGACCAGTTCCGGGTAGCGGCGCGCGAACTCCGCATAGATGGCCGGATCATGCTGGCCGTCATCGCCAACGAGCACCCACGAAATATGCGGGAATTCCTCGGCCAGCCGGCGCAGCTGGTCGACCTTGTGCTGCATTCCGCTGCGGAACCAGGAACGGTCGGTCGGTCCCCAATCGGTCAGCAGCAGCGGCCCTTTGGGGAACAGGTTGCGCGACATGAAGCGCTGCAGGGTCTGCGCGACATTCCAGGCGCCGGTGGACAGGTAGATGGTCGGAGATCCCGGATGCTCATGCAACACCGTCTGGAGCATTACCGCCATCCCGGGGGTCGCCACGCGGGCATGCTCCGAGAGCACGAAGGAGTTCCAGGCCGCCAGCAGCGGGCGCGGCAGCGCGGTGACCACGACCGTGTCATCCACGTCGCTGATCACCCCGAACTTCTGCGCCTGGTCGATCACGAGAATCTTTGCCTGCGCGTCATCGCCGTCATGGGCCTGGAGGCGGATCTCGTTCCAGCCGGCGGGCAGGTCGACCATCAGCTTCACATCGATGACACCGCCGCGGTCGGCCTGCACCTCGAAGCGATGGTCGCCCACGTCGATGCTGACCTTGCCGCCGGGGAGGATCGGGGAAATGAAGTTGCGGAAGCCGCGAATGCCATCGGCAATCACCTGGGCCTTGTGCTGCCCGTCCTCGAAGGCGCCCGGCTTGGCCAGCACCACACGGGCGAAGACTCGGATCCAGCCGCCGTTCGGTCCGGTGGAGCCATATCCCACATAGGGCAGGATGACCGCTTGATGGCCATTGGCAAGGGCGCGCCGCGCGCGCCACCGATGCACTCCGTCTTCAATTCGCGACGCTACATGCCGTGCATCGCCATCAGCCGAAATATGACTCATGGCTCCAGTCTTTCATGCCGATGCCCGCGCAGGGGAAAACGAGAACTTGTGTCTCAGGCCCTTGCGCTTTTCTACAAAGAGTAGAAAACTGGTGCTATGAAATTCGAACACGAAATGAACAGTCCGGTCCTGGTCTTGGATGAGGACCAATCGTGGCAGCTGCTCTCGCACACCTCCCACGGACGCGTGGCGACCTCGGTTGCAGGGTTGATCGATATCGTCCCAGTGAACTACGGGGTGCACAACGGCAAATTGTTCCTGCGCACTGCGCCCGGAAACAAGCTGGCGGCCATGTCGATCAATGAAAAGATCGCCTTCGAGGCCGACGGCATCCTTTCCGATGAGGCGTGGTCGGTGGTCGTGCACGGCAGCGCCGAAGTGCTGGAGCATGAAGCGGATATCAAGGAGGCGCGCGAAAGCGGCGTCTCTCCATGGATCCCGACCCAGAAGGATTTCTGGATCCGGGTCAATGTCGATTCCATCTCCGGACGGCATTTCCAGCTCGGCGAGCAGCCAGAGGTCGCTGAATAGCTCCCCCGGAGAACCGCACGGAAAACGCCGCTGCCCACCCGATGCTGATCGGGCAGGCAGCGGCGTTTCCAGCCTGGGCCGTGCTCAGGAGTAAGGGTAGAACCCTTCCCCGCTCTTGCGCCCGAGCTTGCCGGCTGCAACTTTTTCGGTGATCAGCGGGTGCGGCTGATCGGCCGCATCGCCGGTTTCGGCGTAGGTCGCTTGGGCAATGAAATCGATGACGTCCAGGCCCACCATGTCCATCAGCTCGAACGGACCCATGGGGTGGCCCAACGCGGTCTTCGCGGTGGTGTCGATATCCTCGATGCTGGCGATTCCCGCGTGCGCCAGGTTCAGCGCCTCGGCGTTGATCGCGCCCATCATGCGGTTGGCGATGAACCCGGGGATCTCCTTGTTCACCAGCACCGGGTTCTTTCCGAGCCGGCTGGCCACCTCGGTGACGGCCTCGATGGTGGCGTCGCTGGTCTGCGCATTGCGAACCACCTCGACGCACTTCATCACCAATGCCGGATTGAAGAAATGCATATTGCACACCTGCTCCGGACGGCCGCTGGCCTCGGCCACCTTCGAGGACGGCAGCGTCGAGGAGTTCGTTGCAAGGATGGCGTGGGCCGGTGCATGCTCGCCGAGCTGCGCGAAGATCTGCTCCTTGATATCCAACCGCTCTACCGCGGCCTCGATGACCAGGTCCGCCGTGGACGCGCCCTGGACCAGATCGGTGTCCTGGCCCAGGCGTCCCAGCGCCGCATCGGCTGTGGCCTGATCCAGCTTGCCCTTGGCCACGCGCCCGGCAGCCCAGGATTCCAGTTCGGCACGGGCGGCGTCCAGCGCGTCGGCAGAGATGTCCTGCAGCACTGTGCTGTATCCGCCCAACGCGCAGCTCATCGCAATCTGCCGGCCCATGGTGCCGGCGCCAATCACCAAAATACGTTCAATCGTCATTGATCATTACTCTCTTTGCAGTCCCGCCCGGCACCCTTCAGCCGCGCAGGTAGGTCGTCGTAGTGTGCGTGTAGAACTCGCGAGCTGCCGCTCCCTGCTCTTTCGGTCCGTAGCCAGAAGCCTTCGCACCGCCGAAAGGCACATGCGGGTCGGCACCTGCTGACTCCGAATTTACATGCAAAATTCCCACGTCGAGAGTTTGTTGCGCTTCCAGTGCCAGCGCGAGATTCGAGGTGAACAGCGCCAGGCTCAAGCCGAATTCCGAGTCTTCAGCGGCTTCGAAGGCTTCCTGCCACCCGTTGACCCGGCGCACCGCCAGGATCGGTGCGAAGAATTCTTCCTGCCATGCGCAATTGGCCCGCCCCGCTTCCCCGTCCGGGAGCTCCAGGATGGTCGGGGCCAGGAAGCTGCCAGTGTCCGGGGCCTGCCCGCGATAATTCAGTGTCGCGCCCTGTTCCAGCGATCGTTCGATCCCCTGGGCTGCCGAGGTGGCCGCCTTGGCATCCACCAGCGGACCCATGTGCACCGACGGATCCAGCGGATCCCCGGTCACCCACTGCGCGAGCCGCCCGGTGAGCTTGGCCAGGAACTCATCGGCAATGGACTCATCGAGGATCAACCGGCTGGTGGCCGTGCACTTCTGCCCGGTGGAGCGGAAAGCCCCGAAAAGCACCTGCTCGCTGGCCAGGTCCAGGTCGGCATCGGCCAGCACCACCGATGCGTTCTTGCCGCCCATCTCCGCCTGCACCGGAATCCCGCGCGCTGCCCCCGCGGCGCAGAGCTTGCGGCCCACCCCGGTGGATCCGGTGAAGGTCAGCCCGTCCAGCTGCTCATTGGCGATGAAGGCATCGCCCAGCGCTCCGGGGCCGATGACCAGGTTGAGCACGCCAGCTGGCAGCCCGCCATGCTCCAGGGCCTGCACCAGGCGCATGGCCAGCAGCGGCACCAGGCTGGCCGGCTTGAACACCACGGTGTTGCCGAAGACCAGCGCCGGGGCGATCTTCCACGCAGGAATCCCGATGGGGAAGTTGAAGGGCGTGATCACCCCGATCACCCCCAGCGGCTTATGCGTCACCAGGATCTGCTCCCCGGCGCGCGGGGATTGGAAGACGGTGCCGGCAGCGCGTTCGGATTCGCTGGAATAGTAGGTGAGGATCTGCGCTGCGCGCAGCACTTCGCCGATGCCTTCGGCCCGAGTCTTGCCCTCCTCGGCGGCCAGTTCCGCGCCGAAGTCCTCGGCATGCTCCGTCAGGTAGCCGGCGGCCTTGGCCAAGATCGCCCCGCGGGCTGCCATCGGGGTGGCGGCCCAGGACTTCTGCGCCGTGCGGGCGGCATCAAAGGCGGCCGCCACCTGGCCCGTGCTGGCTGCGGTGCCCTCGGCGAGGATACTGGATTGGTCTGCGGCGGCCGTCGAGCCGATGCGCCCGCCGTCTCCGGGAACCCAGGCACCGTTGATGTAGTGCTCCAGGGTGGCAACTGTTGTCGAAAGTTCCATTGGTTTCTTTCCCGTCTACTGTGGCTTCGCGGCTTAGCGGAAGGCCGGCACGCCGGTGAGCTTGTTGCCGAGGATCAGGGCGTGCACCTCGTCGGTGCCCTCGTAGGTGCGCACCGACTCCAGGTTGTTGGCGTGGCGCAGCGGCGAGTAGTCCAGGGTGATGCCGTTGCCACCCAGGATGGTGCGGGCTTCACGGCAGATCGCGATGGCTTCGCGGCAGTTGTTCAGCTTGCCGACCGAGATCATGTGCAAATCCAGGTTCCCGGCGTCCTTCAACCGGCCGATGTGCAGGGCGAGCAGGAAGCCCTTGTTGATTTCCAAGGCCATGTCCACCAGCTTCTGCTGGGTCATCTGGTATCCGGCCAGCGGCTTGTCGAACTGCAGGCGCTCCTGCGAGTAGGCCAAGGCCGCCTCGAAAGCGTCGCGGGCGGCGCCCATGGAACCCCACAGGATGCCGTAGCGGGCTTCGTTCAGGCAGGAGAAAGGCCCCTTCAGTCCCTTGACCTCGGGCAATACCGCAGTTCCTGGCAGGCGCACATCCACCATTTCGATGTCGCACTGGATCGAGGCGCGCATGGACAGCTTCTGCTCGATTGGCGTGGCGGTGAAGCCAGGGGTGCTGGTGGGCACGACGAATCCGCGGATGCCCTCATCGGTCTGCGCCCAGATCACTGCCACCTGCGCGACGTTGGCCAGGCCGATCCAGCGCTTGGAGCCGTTGATCACCCAGTCATCGCCGTCGCGGCGGGCGAAGGTCTTCATGCTCGATGGGTCCGAGCCTGCGGTGGGTTCGGTCAGCCCGAAGCAGCCAATCGCTTCGCCGGCGGCCATCTTCGGCAGCCATTCTTGCTTCTGCTCCTCGGAGCCGTGCTTGTAGATGGCGCTCATGGCCAGCGAGCCCTGGACCGAAACGAAGGTGCGCAGCCCCGAGTCGCCGGCTTCCAGCTCGGCCCCGGCGATGCCGTATTCCACGGCCGAGCGGCCCGCGCAGCCGTAGCCTTGAAGGTGCATGCCCAGCAGGCCCAGCTTGGCCATCTCCGGAACGATTTCCAGCGGGAAGACCGCGTCGTTGTACCACTTGGCGATATTCGGCTTGATGTTCTCGTTGACGAAACCGCGCACGGTGTCTCGCAGCGCCAATTCCTCGGACGAGAGCAGGGAGTCGAAGTTGATCAGGTCCGCTGGGTCCAGCAGGCGTTCGATGGTGGTCATGGTGTATCTCCTTGAAAGTTCTTGCGATTAGCTGTTGGCGAAGGTGCCAAGAAGTTCCTGGTGCTCCCCGTGGGCCGGCGGGATGCTGCGGTATCGGGCTCCGGTGCGCGAGAGCCCGATGGGGCTGGCGATCTGCTCGGTCACCTCTCCGGTGGCCGGATCGGTGATCAGCGCGACCGGATCCAGGCCGAGTTCCTTGGCGAAGTCGATGGCCTCGGCGATGGAGTTGACCTTGCCGGCGGGGACTCCCACGGACATCAGCGCTTTGGCCCAGTGCGCGGCCGTGGCCGACACGGTGGCCGCTTCGATGATGTCCTTCAGTTCGGTCCGGTGGGCCACGCGTGCGCTGTTGCTGCCAAAGCGCGGATCGTGGATCAGTTCCGGCTGGCCCAGGTGCTGGGCCAGGGCGGCGAACTGGCGGTCGTTGCCTACCGCGATCGCCACGACGCCATCGCTGGCTGCGAAGGTTTCATAGGGGGCGATGCTCGGGTGCGCGTTGCCCATGCGTGCCGGGGATTTTCCGGTGGCCAGCGTGCTGCTGGACTGGTTGGTCAGCCCGGCCAGCAGCGAGCCGAGCAGGTTGATGCTCACCCGCTGGCCGATGCCGCTGGAATCGCGTTCGCGCAAGGCCAGCAGGATCCCGGCCACCGCATTCTGCGCGGCCAGAACATCCACCAGGGCCACGCCCACCTTGCTCGGCGGCCCCGACGGTTCGCCGGTGATGCTCATCAGCCCGCCCACTGCCTGCACCAGCAGGTCGAAGCCGGGCAGTGCCGCACCCTGCTTTTCGCCGAATCCCGAGATGGAGCAATAGACCAGTGCCGGATTCAGTTCGCGCAAGCTCTCGTAGTCCAAGCCGAATTTTGCCAAGACACCGGGACGGAAATTCTCCACCAGCACGTCTGCCTCGCGGATCAATTCGCGCAGGGCGTGCAGCTGTGCCGTGTCCGCAAAGTCGGCGACTACTGCCTGCTTATTGCGGTTCACCGACCAGTAGTAGGTGCTGATGCCCTGGGCGTTGACCGGCGGCTTCCAGCTGCGGGTCTCATCCCCGGCAGCGCTTTCCACCTTGAGGACATCGGCTCCGAAGTCCGCCAGGGTCATGGAGCACAGCGGTCCGGCCAGGATGCGCGAGAGGTCGATGACCTTGATCCCTTCGAGCGGTTGGCTCATTCGCTTCCACACCTTCAATCCACAAAAATTATAAGTTACATGTTGCATGCAACTCTATGTCGCGCAGATCACCTTGGCAAGGTGTTCGGATAATTCATTGCCCTCTAGCGGCCCATTGGGCTCAGGCTTGATGCTAGGAAATCAAAGCGTCCAACCGCTCCAAGAACGGTTGCGCGTCCAGTCCCTCGGTCCGCGAGCAGACGGACTTAATCAGCATCTGCGCGGTGCGCTTGACGTGATCGCGAACCGCCGTTGCGGCGGCATCCGGATCCTTGGCAAGAATCGCTGCCATGATTTCCTCGCGGTCCCCGGCCAGATCCTGGCTGGACCGGGCGAAAGGCACCGTGGTCTGCCCGTGGGCCAGGACCAGGTTGCGCAACTCCCCCACCACGTTGTCGAGCTTCGCGTTGCCGGCCAGCCCCAGCAGGTAGAGGTGGAATTCCTTGTCCGCTTCCAGCGTTGCCCGGCCATCACCGGTTTCACCGATCTCGAGCATGCGTTGGTGCAGCGACTTCAGCTGCTTGATGTCATCCTCCGTCGCATTCCGCACGCCACGTGAGGCAGCAGCAGGCTCAATGGCCAGCCGCAGCTGGAAGACTTCGACAATCTCGTCCAGGGAAATCTGGTTGACGCGCACCCCGCGGTTTTTCGCCACGGTCACGATGCCCTCTTTTTCCAGCAGCTGCAGGGCCTCGCGCACCGGAGTCCGCGAGACGCCCAGCTTTTCCGAGATGCCGATGGCTGAGTAGTGCTCCCCCGGAGCCATCTCGCCGGCAACGATGGCAGCGCGGATCATCGTGGACACCTGCTCGGTCAGGGACGCCTTCTGCTGGATCGGTTGCATGCTACTCATGGTTTGAAGCTTATCCTGATTCGCCTCCGCGACAACGCCACGCCCGCTAGACCGTCTTGCGCAGCGGCACTTCCTTGATGAGCACGATGCATACGAAGGCGATAACTGCCACGGCTGCCGAAACGGTGAAGACGATTCCTGTCGCCTCGCCATAGGCGGCTTCGACCACCAGCCGCAACGCATCGGGCATCCCCGAAAGATTCAGCGAATCCTCGGTGGCCGGTGCCGCGGAAAGCTGCCCCTTGGCCGCCAAGGATTCGGTGATGAGGTCAGCCACATTGCGGGACAGCAGCGCGCCGAGCACCGCGACGCCTGCCGAGCCGCCAACTGAACGGAAGAACGCCACCGAAGAGCTCGCCGCACCGATGTCGGTGACTTTCACCGTGTTCTGCACCGAGAGCACCAGGTTCTGCAGCATGAACCCCATGCCCACGCCGTTCAGGAACATGCCGCAGGCCAAGATCCAGTATTCGGTATCGTGGTGCATCGTTCCCAGCAGGCCAAGGCCGGCGATATTGAGGATTGAACCGATCAGCAGGTAGATTTTCCACCGGCCGAAGCGGGTGATCATCTGTCCCGAGAAGACCGATCCGAAGTAGTTGCCGGCGATCATCGGCAGGGTCATCAGCCCGGCCATGGTGGGCGTGGCTTCGCGGGCGATCTGGAAGTACTGGCCGATGAAGGCGCCGGTGCCGAACATTCCCACGCCGATCGAGATCGAGGCGAGGATCGCCAGCGACGTAGTCCGGGTGCAAATGATCTTCAATGGAATGATCGGTTCGGGAACCCGCGATTCCACGAGCAGCAGTGCGAGGGCCAGCAAGATGACCGTCGAGACCATGGTGTAGGTCTGCCACGAATTCCAGCCGAAGTAATCATCCTTGCCCACATAGGACACCCAGATCAGCAGGATGGAGACGGAGGTGGTCAGCAGGATGGCACCCACCCAGTCGATGTGCACCGGGCGCTTCACGTGCTTCAGGTGCAGGGTCCGGTGGATCAGGATCATCGAGAGCAAACTGATCGGAATGCCGAAGAAGAAGCACCAGCGCCAGCCAAGTGGCGAGTCCACGATGAATCCACCCAGCAGCGGGCCTGCCGCGGTGGAGACAGCCATGACCGCGCCGAAATATCCCGAATAGCGTCCGCGCTCGCGTGGCGGAATGACCGTGCCGATGACCGCCATGCCCATGGCCGTCAGCCCGCCCATGCCGATGCCCTGGATGACCCTGGCGAACAGCAGCACTGGGATCGACCAGGCAAGCCCGGCCAGCAGCGAGCCGAGCACGAACACCAGGATGCCCGCTTGCAGCAGCTTCTTCTTGTCGAAGAGATCTGCCATCTTGCCCCAAATGGGAGTGGTGGCGGCATTGGCCAGCAGCGTGGTGCTCAAGACCCAGTTGAAGTCGGTTTGCGAACCGCCCAGGACATCCATGATGGTCGGCAGGGCAATGGACACGATGGTCGCCGCGAGCATCGCGGCGAAGAAGGATGCCAAGACTCCAGCGATGGACTTGAGCACCTCGCGCTGGTCCATCTGCGGCTGGTCCGCGGCCACCTCGGTGAGGTCGGTAGGACGGTCTTTTTCCGGCATGCTCTTATCCAAGGTCGGTATTTTCTGCGTTGTTTCCGGTGGTGCTTTGCTCGGTGCCGAACTGATCGGTGCGCTGGGATTGGATACCGCGGATCATCGTATCGTTCAACTCGCCCAAAGAGTGGGCAACACTGGCCATGCGGGAGCTGTCCCAGTCGGGAAGGACCTGGCGCATGCGCTCCAGGCGCAATCGGTCGCGGAATTCAAGCCGCTCGCACCCCGCCTCGGTCACCCAAAGCACATGGCGGCGGACATCGATTTGGCTGGGCCGCCTGTCAACCAGGCCCGACTGCTCCAGTTCCGCCAGGTGCCGGCTCATTGCCGCAGTGCCGATGCCGAGGACCTGGGCAAGGTCGGCAGCATGCGTGGGTTCACGGGATTTCAGCGTCTTGAGCACATGATGGGAGGCGTTGGAAACCTCGGGATCCGTCTGGTCCATATGCGAGAACACGCGTAGGATCCTGGAACTGCGCGCCAGCTCGTCGAGCAGGCTCTTGAGCTCTGAATCCGAATGGCTGTCTGGAGACTTGACCACGATCTATTGGCTGCCTATCTATTGTCTTTCCACCACAGTAAGTTTGAATAGTTGCTTTAGTCAACGTTTTGGCGTTCCGTGCCAGCGGTAAGCTGGACTTCGTGAATGATCAGCGAGTCCAAGCCCGCACCAACAACGCTGAAGAACTGCGCCTTGCAGCGCTTGAAGCAGCTCGCCAGTCCGCCGAACTGCTGCGCGCTTCTTTCCGCGGCACCGTGCACGCCGAACACAAAACCAGCACGCATGATCTGGTCACCGACATCGACCGGCGCAGCCAGCGGATCATCACCGACGCGCTGCTCTCGGCCTGCCCCGGTTCCTGGGTGCTCGGCGAAGAGCGGATCTCCGGCGAGCACGGCCAGCAGGCTCCCGGCAAGGTCCAGTGGATCGTTGATCCGATTGACGGCACCAGCAATTTCGTCCACGGCGTGGCATTCTTCTGCATCTCGATCGCCGCCGCCATCGATGGCCAACTGGTTGCTGCCGCAATCCTCGATCCGATCTCCGGCGATGAATTCAGTGCCAATTCGGATACCGCATTCCTCAATGGACAAGTCCTTGAGCCCGGTGCCCGTCCCGAGCAGTCCCGCGCCAACCTGATGACCGATTACCCGGGAGCGGAATCCATGCTCACCGACGGAGATCTGTCGCTGAAGCTTCTGGGCCAGTGGATCCAGGACTTCGCCACGGTGCGGCGCAAGGTCTGCGCCGCGTTGTCCCTGGCCCATGTGGCCGCAGGCTGGTGCGATGCCGTGATCGGTTTCGATACCAAGGTGTGGGATGTGGCCGCCGGCGCGCATCTGGTTCGCATGGCCAAGGGCACGTTCCGCGGCCTGTCCTACGGGCAACCGGGGCTGGCCGACCACCACTGCCCCGGATTCATCGCCCAGGGGCCAGGTGCCGACTATCCCTCACTGGCCTCCGCTGCCGAGCAAATCCACCAGCTGCGCACCGGCCGCTGAGCCGACAAAGCAGACAATATCGAAGTTATTGGCCCCACCCCTCGGCTTTGGCCGGTTTCGGACGTACCATGGCGGCATGGCACCACTAATTAACCGGACCGCACACTCCGCCGTGCGGCACCATGGTGGCGGAGGGGTGATCCTGGGAGGCATCGGAGCAATTCTGCTATTCGCTACCTTCGCAGTGATGTTGGCAGCCCAGTCCCTGGACTGGGAGCCACTGCTCATCGGCATTTGCCTGGGCGTCTCGACAGTGCTTTTCGGCGTGGTATTCCACTTCACCCACTGACCTGCACCGTTTCACCATCCAGTAATCACCACGGCCCCGGACCCACCGCTCTTGCGAGCAGCGGATCCGAGGCCGTCGACGTGTCCGGATGCCTTTACAGGTGCGTGGGCGCGAACATCTTCAGCAGGGTGCGGACCACAATGACGTTCGGCCCGTCCGCCTCCAGCGCCTCGGCGAGCGCGGCACCGATGCCTTCCGGTTCCACCGCCCGGGCGGGGATGCCAAAGGACTGGGCCAGCGCGACGAAGTCGGGCCGCGCCAGCTCGGTGGCTGTGGCCTTGCCGAAGGCTCCCTCCATGTACTCGCGCAGGATGCCATAGCCGCCATCATCGACGATCAGCCAGGTGACTGGTGCATGGTGCTGCTTGGCGGTGGCCAGCTCGGCGATAGAGTACATCGATGAGCCGTCTCCGCTGACCGCCAGCACGCGCTGCTTCGAGCCGATGGCTCCGCCGATCGCGGCGGGGAAACCGAAGCCGAGGCCGCCGGCGCCCTGCGCGGAATGGAATTCGCCGTCCTTGGCGTCCCAGCAGCTCCACCCCCAGTAGGCGGCAATGGTCATGTCCCAGAAGGTCTGCATCCCTGCCGGGACGGCGGCCCGGATATCGGCCATGAACTTCCGCTCCTTGCCCAGGTCCTGGGCATCCAGGCGGGCCTGCACCTTCTCCAGGGTCTCGGCCACCACCTGCTGCGGGGTGTTCCCATGCCACGAGGCCTGGGCGGTGAAGCCGGTCTTGCGCATTTCCCCATCGAGGAATTTCAGGGCCTCGCGGGCATCGGCGCGGATGCCCAGGGCGGGGGTGTTGGATTCGAGCACGCGCGGCTCGGCGTCGATCTGGATCATCTTGCCGCGCGGTTCCAGGGTGAAGTAGTTGCTGGTGACCTCACCCAGGGATGACCCGATGACCACCAGCACGTCGGCATCTTCCATGACTTCCGAGACGTAGCGGTCCTCGACCCACGACTGCAAGGAGAGCTCGTGCTCCCAGGGGAAGGCGCCGTTGCCGCCGGGGCTGCACAGCACCGGGGCCTGCAGCTTCTCCGCCACGGCCAGCAGCTCGGCCTTAGCCCCGGCCCGGCGCACGCCGCCGCCGGCGATGATGGCCGGGCGCTTCGCCTCGGCCAGCCAGCGCATGGCTTCGCCAATCAGCTCTTCGCGCGGCGGATGCTCGTAGGCTTCGGCCAGGGCGTCCTGCACCGGCGGCACCATCACCGGCGCGAGCAGCACGTCCTGCGGCACTTCGACCCAGACCGGCCCCATGGGCACGGTGATGGCCCGGGCCCAGGCGTCCTGGATGGCCGAGGGGATGCCGGAGGCATGGTGCACGGTCTGCTGGAACTTGGTGACATTGGCGGCCGAGGCCTTCTGGTCATCGAGCTGGTGCAGCATGCCCTTGCGGCGGGCGCCCAAGCCGTCCAGCGGGATCTGGCTGGCGACCACGACCATCGGCACACCGGTGGCGTAGGCTTCCTGCAGCCCGGCCAAGGAAGTCAGCGCCCCGGGGCCGGTGGAGAGGAACAGCACGCCCACTTCCCCGGTGGCACGGGAGTAGCCGTCGGCGGCGAAGGCGGAGTTGTTCTCGACGCGCGAGGAGATGAATTCCAGGCTGGAGCGCGAGAGCGCGTCGAACAGTCCCAGGGCGTGCTGCCCGGGGATCCCGAACACGGTCTTGGCGCCGAGTGCGGTGAGGGTCTCGATGACCAGGTCGCCGCCGTTGCGTTGCGGTTGCTCGCTCATGAGGCATTCATTCCCTTGCTGGCGCGGAAGTCGCTGATCAGGCTGATCAGGTCGTAGGTGACGTGGCTGGCGGCCACGCCGGTCAGTTCCGCATGGTCGTAGGCGGGGGCCACTTCCACGATGTCGGCGCCGACGATGTTCAGCCCGCGCAGCCCGCGCAGGATTTCAAGCAGCTCGCGGCTGGTGATGCCGCCGGCTTCCGGGGTGCCGGTGCCCGGGGCGTGCGCCGGGTCCAGCACGTCGATGTCCACCGAGATGTACAGCGGGCGGTTGCCGATGCGGTCCCGCAACTTGTCCACGATTTCGCGCACGCCCTGGTAGTAGACATCCGAGCTGGTCACGATGCCGAAGCCGAAGCGCTTGTCGTCTTCCAGGTCCTTCTTGCCGTACAGCGGGCCGCGGGTGCCCACGTGGCAGATCGCCTCGGTATCCAGGATGCCTTCCTCGACGGCACGGCGGAACGGGGTGCCGTGGGTGTATTCGGCGCCGAAATAGGTGTCCCAGGTATCCAGGTGCGCGTCGAAGTGCAGCATCGCCACCGGTGCTCCGGCGCGCTGGGAGGCGGCGCGCAGCAGCGGCAGCGCGATGGTATGGTCGCCGCCCACGGTGACCAGGGTAGAGCCGTCGCTGGTCAGCTCCAGCGCGTTGTGCTCGATGGTCTCGATGGCCTCGTTGATGTTGAACGGGTTGACCGCCATGTCCCCGGCGTCTGCCACCTGGCTCTGCGCAAAGGGCGAGGTGTCGGTGGCCGGGTTGTAGGGGCGGATCAGGCGCGAGGATTCGCGCACGTGGTTGGCGCCGAAGCGGGCGCCGGGACGGTAGGACACACCGGTATCGAAAGGCACGCCAACGATCTTGATGTCGGCCTGCTCCACCTGGTCCAGGCGCGGCAGCCGGGCGTAGGTGCCGCCCCCTGCATAGCGGGGAATCTCCGCGGCATTGATCGGTCCCAGCCGGCCATTTTCCTCGATGCGGATTTCCTTCATCGCAACTTCCTCCCCAGACGCACGAGGACCACAGCCCAAGTTGTCTAATATGAAACTTCAGTTTTCCATTATGCTATTTTGTCTGCTGGGTCACGTCAAGATCCAACGACAGGGCCAGGCAGAATGCGGGCATAAAAGGGCGCAAGCCGCAGTCCGGGAAAGGACTGCGGCTTGCGCTGGGATTCCAGGGAGGAAAAGTGAGGAGATCAGCTGGCAGCGCTGCGGATCTGCTGGGCAAGCACCCCCAATCCATCGCGCAGCAGTTCTTCGCCGATCACCAGCGGCGGCAGCAGGCGCAGCACGTTGCCGTGCGTGCCGCAGGTCAAGGTCAGCACCCCGGCGCCATGGCAGGCCTTGGAGACCGCGGCGGCCACATCAGGGCGCGGCGCCAAGCTGCCAGCGTCGGCGAACTCGATAGCCAGCATGGCTCCGCGGCCGCGCACTTCGGCCACCACCGAGGTCTGCCGCACCAGCGGTTCAAGGATTTCGCGTGCTACCCGCTCAATGAGCTGGGCATTTTCCAGCAGCGCCCCGTCCTCGAACTGCTCGAAGACTGCCAGCGCCGCTTCGCAGGCCAGCGGGTTTCCGGCATAGGTGCCGCCCAGGCCTCCGGCGTGCGGGGCATTCATCAGCTCCTTGCGGCCGGTCACCGCAGACAGCGGCACTCCGTTGGCCAGCGCCTTGGCCGTGAGGATCAGATCGCCTGCCACGCCCTCGTGCTCCGAAGCAAAGAGCTTTCCGGTGCGCCCCATGCCGGTCTGGATCTCGTCGATGACCAGCACGATGCCGTGCTTGTCAGCCAGCTTGCGCAGGCCCGGGATGAATCCGGCCATCGGAACCACGAAGCCTCCTTCGCCCTGGATCGGCTCGATCACCATCGCTGCGAAGGACTGCGGGCCGTGCTCCACCAGGGTCTGCTCGACCGAGGCCAAGACCGCCTCGACGGTAGCCGCGCCGGCGGCGGGACGCAACGGGTTCGCCGAAGCTGCGCGCACAATATGCTCGGGCATCGGGCCGAAGTTCAGCTTGTACGGATTGACCTTGGCGGTCATGCCCATGGTCAGCAGCGAACGGCCATGGTAGGCCTCGTCGAAGACCAGCACGTTGGCCCGCCCGGTGGCGGCGCGAGCAATCTTGACCGCGTTCTCCACGGCCTCGGCCCCGGTGGAGAACAGCGCCGTGCGCTTCTCGAAGTCGCCGGGGGTGTGCTGGTTCAACCAGCCGCACACCTGGGTCAAGGATTCGTATTCGGTGACCATGAAGCAGGTATGGGTGAAGTCTTCAAGCTGCTTGGCCACGCGTTCGGCCACGCGGCGGTTGGCAGCACCCAGTGACGTCACGGCAATCCCCGAAGCGAAGTCGATCAGGCGATTGCCATCGACGTCTTCGATGATCCCGCCATCGGCCCGGTTGACGAAGACCGGCAGGGTCATGCCAAACCCGCTGCTGACCTGCTGCACCCGCTGCTCGTGGAGCGCAGCTGAGCGGGGGCCGGGAATGCTGGTGGCAAGATGGCGGGTCTGGGGCAGGGTTGGCGCGTCGATGGCGGCAAGGGTTTCAGTCATGGCTCAAGCCTAGAAATCCGCGTGACACGCGTCATTGGCCATTGCATCCAAACTCGGCATCCTTCTTGGATAATTTACCCAATGATTACTCTTTTGCAGCTCGGCACGGAATTGGGTGCCGAATTCCTCCCCGCTACTGCCGGAACCTTCCGGGCCCTGCCGGTCAGCGGGGTGCATGTCTCCGAGCTGGAGGATCCCACCGCCTACTTGGATGGCGGCGAGCTGCTGCTGACCACCGGCATGCCCTTCGCCGCCAGCGCTGAAGCTTCCCGCGCCTACATGCGCCGGCTGCAGGCCAAGAAGGTATTCGCTTTGGGACTGGGGCTCGGTCCGTGGCTGCGCGCCGTGCCCGAGCATGTCGTCGAGGCCTGCGACCAGGCCGGCATTGAGCTGGGCATCGTCCCCGACCAAATCCCATTCCAGAATATTTCACGGGCTTACTGGCGCCTGGCCTCACGCGACCAGGAGTCGAACCTGATGGGCTCGTTGGGCACCCAGACTGCGCTGGCGCGGGCCGCGGTCCGTCCGGATGCCATCAATGCCGTAGTGCGCGGCTTGGCCGAAGCCCTGAAAGGCTGGGCCGCCTACCTCTCGGTCGATGCCCGCCCGGCGACCTGCTACCCGGCGTCAGCCGAAGCATTCCTGGACGAGCTCCGCCGTGAATCCATGCGTTTCCGGCGCAACGGCATGCCCGCGGCGTCCACGTTCGAGGTCCAGGGCCACGAAGTGGTGCTCTACCCTATCCTTTCCGGGACCAGGATCCAGGGATATCTCGGCGTATCCGCAGGCCGCAAGCCGACCAAGGCCGACCGGCAGATCATCATGACCGCGTGCACGCTGCTGTCCCTGCGCGCCAGGCAGCGGGAATTGGCCGCCAGCACGCATCAGGCGCTCAGCGCGGCCACCGCCAAATTGCTGCTGCATGGCCAACCCGAGGCGGCGCGCCTGGTCGGGGAAGACGCCGGGTTGGACAGTTTGCCTTCCCGCGTGCGGATCCTGGTGTACCGGGCAGGAGCCAATACCGATGCCGCGACCGCGCTGCATGCGTTGCCTTCGCTCCAGCGTCCAGCGGCGTTGCCCGATATCTCCGCCGCGGTCGAAGAATGCCAGCTCCACTACCAGGGTGGCTCCGAAAATTATCTGGTCCTCCCCGAACCAGCGGAACATCCCGGCACAGACGCGCCGCTGGCGCCGCCGGCCGGCAGCACCACGGAACCGATGGCGCGCGAACCATTCGATTCCCCGGCACCCGAGGTCCGGGCGGTGCTCTCCCACCCGCTGAACCTGGCCGAGATCCCCGCCAATCTCCCTGCCCTGCGCCACGCGCTGGATGCTGTCCCGGTGGGGACCATGGCCCCCAGCTCCCCGGGCTTCGATGCCAGCGCGGAAACCTGGGTCACAGCTCTCGCCGAATACCCGCGCGCCGATCTGCTTTCGGCGGCCACCTCCTATCTGCGCCATCGCGGGCATTGGGAGGAAGCCTCCCGCGAACTGGGCATCCACCGCAATTCCCTGCGCCACCGCATCAGCGTGGCGCAGGATGTGCTTGGCATCGACCTTGATGACCCGGATGCCGCCGCCTCGCTATGGCTGGCACTTCGCCGGACGCAGAAATAAGCATGCCGCGGGATCTGGCAGTACCAGATCCCGCGGCGTGCTTCGGGTGCAGCGGACCTCAGCCCTTGAGCCGCGTTGAGCTTGGGTTCGGCGCAACGGTGCGGCGCCCCGCCACTGCATCCGGCCCGGTGGCACCGAGCTTGGCCTGCTGGCGGATGCTCAGCTTCTGCAGCAGCTCCTCTTCGGCGAATTCGCCCGGGGCGACCCCGCGGGGAACCCGTAGCAGGAAGCCCGTGCCCAGCACCCACCATGCAGCGAAGAGCAGCCACGGCTGCCAGGCGATGGCCGCCGGCATTCCCGGAAGGTACAGCGAGATCAGCCCGGCGCAGAACACCACCGACAGCACGCCGATTACCTTGCCGCCGTTGCCCGCGCCGCCCACGCGCAGCGGGCGCGGCATCTGCGGTTCGCGCTGGCGCAGGATCAGGAAGGCCACGCCCACCAGCAGGTAGGCAATCACGATCGATGGCGAGCCGGAATCCACCAGCCAGCCGAGCATGGCGGAGCCGAAGAATGGAGCCAGCACCGACAGCCCGCCAATGAAGAGCAGCGCGTGGCTCGGGGTGCGGTGCTTCGGATGCAGGTAGGCGAACCAGCGCGGCAGCATTCCCGAACTGGCCATCGCGTACATCAGCCGCGACGCACCCATCAGCAGGGAATTCCACGACGTGAGGATCCCGGCGATGCCGCCGGCGATCAGCACCTTGGCCATGATCCCGGAATTGAACAGCGCCCCCATCGCGTCAGCCGTGGCCAGCTCGGATCCGGCGAGTGCGGAAGCGCCCATTCCCGAGGAGGTGGCCAGGATGATCCCCACGTACCAGGCGGTGGCGATGAGCACCGAAACCACCACGTACTTGCCGATTTTCCGCGGGGCGATGTCGCATTCCTCGGCGGATTGCGGGATCACGTCGAAGCCGACGAACATGAACGGCACCACGATCATCACGCCGAAGAACCCGGCAACCCCGTTCTTGAAGAACGGTTCCATGTTCGTGCTCTGGCCGCCGCTGAATGCACCGGCAAGCAGCATGGCGCCGATGACAAAGAGGAAGATCACCACGAAGGTCTGCACCACACCGGCGGTCTTGATGCCGCGGATGTTGATCCAGGTGATCGCCACCGCCCCGGCTACACCGACCAGAGCCCAGGTCAGGTAGACCTCGGAACCGGCGATTTCCCATAATTTGATGTGCGAAAGATCCGGGAAGAGGTAGAGCACGGATTTGGGCAGGGCCACTGCTTCGAAAGCCACGATCGTGATATAGCCACCGACGATCGCCCACGAACCGGCAAAGGACCAGCGGGCGCCCATGGCGCGCAGCAGATAGTTGTGCTCGCCTCCAGCTTTCGGCATGGCGGCAACCAATTCGGCGTAGGTCAGGCCCACGACCGCCATGATCGCGCCGCCGACCAGCATGGCCAGCGCGGCTCCTATCGGACCGGCGGTGGTGATCCAGTCGCCGGTAAGCACGACCCAGCCAAAGCCGATCATCGCGCCAACACCTATGGCCAAGGCGTCCCAGCGGCCCAGGACCTTCTTGAGTCCTGGTTCTGCGGAGTGGTTCTTTGCGGTGTTTCCTGCCATGGCATTCCCTCCTGGAAAGATGATCAGGATCACACTATGCGCAAACACGCCACAACGTATTGGGTGTTTTGACTATATTTCAGGCCATTTCATCCAAACCGGGAGCTCAGGCCGCCGCGGAGCCCTTCTTGCTGGCATTCACCAGCGCCCGATCGACCTCATGGATGCCCAGGGCGAAGCCCGCGGACATCACCAATGACTTGATGGTCAACTCGGAAAGGTCATCGGCCACGTATACCAGCTGGATCGGGCCGGCCAGGATGAGCAGGATGGCGGTCCACAACGCATAGATCCAGGAGGTGCGCGCCTGCGCCATCTGCGGGAAACGGGCACGCCGGCGAATTGTCCGCACGCCGATGGTCACGATGACAACAGCGAGAATCACGGCGCCGAGGAAGAAGAAATTGCGCTGGGTGCGGATCCAGGTCAAGGTGGTGCCGACAAGAACGCCGAAAAGCACCGAAGCCCACCAGCTGATGCTGCGCAGCTGGTCCTGCGTCGCGGTTGGTTCGCCTGTCTTCACGCCTCTCCCATCGCCAATTGTTCCGAGCGCCCGGAACAACGCATCGTTCCTAGAATACGCGGTTGCCCACCCCGCCAGCGAACGCGCAGCCGCATCGCGCCGAGCGTGCCGTGGCAGCGGGCGCAGGGGCTGGGCTCAGGAGAGGATCAGCGTCCAGGTCACCACGGCCGGCTCATCGGAAGGGTTCTCCCAGCTATGCGGCTCGCGCCCCGGGAAGGTTACGGTGTCGCCCGCTTGAAGCTCCAGCCGCTGGTAGGGCAGGATCAGGATGAATTCTCCGGCGATCACGTGCAGCACTTCCAGCTCGCAATCCATCGAATACAGTTCCGCTTCGCCAGTGCCCCTCGGCGAAATCTCGGCGCGGATCATCTGCAGCCGCTTTTCGCTGCGTGGCGTCACCAGCTGCTCGGTGATCCCATCGCCGCCCAGTGAAACCCGGGGTGCCTGGTCCAGGCGCACCAGCTTCGTTTCCGGAACCTCGAAAAGCGTGCCGACCTCGATGCCCAGCACCTCGCACAAGCGCAGCAGCGTCGCCACCGATGGGCTGGTCAGGTCGCGCTCCACACGCGAGAGGAAGCCCTTGGTCAACCCGGAGAGCTCGGCGACCTGGTCAATGGTCATGCGCTGGGTCTGCCGCACCCCGCGCAGCCGCGCACCGATGTTGATCGCAGCACCGGTTGGTTCAACGGGAAGGGTTTTCATCGTTTGGCTCCATCGACGTCGTGGGCGGCAGCTGCAGCCGCAAGCACTGGGTTTTCACGGCCTGCGGGCAAGTTTACCAATGGTAAACACGCGATGCCCTAGCACGGGCTCACCACGGCCACTAGACTCTGTCCATGGACAGCACCAAGGACAGGCTCTGCGGGTACCTGGGCGAGGCACGCGAGAATGCGATCTTCAAGGCCGAGGGCCTGGCCGAGCAGCTGGCCCGCACCCCGCTCACCCCTACCGGCACCCATATCCTGGGCGTGCTGCACCATCTGGTGATCAACGAATACGAGTATTTCGGCACCTGCCTGCAGCGCGAGGCCAACGACGCCTATGTCCGCGAGTTCATCTCGCCTCATGATCCCGACGCTGATTTCCTTCCGCCTGCGGACATGGACGGGCAGCAGCTGATCGGCCTGTACCGCAAGGCCATCGCCTTCGCGGACGAAGGCATCGCCGCTTTGGCCCTGGATTCTGCAGTGCACGTCCCGTGGTGGGGGCCGGCCAGACATACCACCTTGGATCATCTGCTCATCCATGCCTTGGCCGAGACCTCCCGGCATGCAGGGCAGCTGGATATCATCCGCGAGCAGCTCGACGGCCGTGCCGGCTGGACCGCGACGCTGGATTTGCTGCCCGGCTACACCACGGCGCAGTGGGCTGAACACCGCCAGAAGCTGCAGCAGCTGGCCGATTCCCTGGCCCCGGAGAACTGACTGGAAGTCATATTACGCAGTACGGCTTCATCTGGCGCCGCATGCGGCGGTACGCTCGGAATTGTTGCTTCACGAGACGCGGCGCCAAGCTCCGACTGGCCGCGCACCAACCCCAAGTTCATGGGTGGTTCGGATGAAGAAGCGGTCCGCGCATCAACTGGTGCACGGGCAAGAGCTCGCCAGAGAGTTGATATCCATGGCTATCCCGATTCTTCCCATCATCGACCGCCAGACCGGCCAGGTGCAGTTCACCGCCGAGGGGCGCTGGTGCACCCGCTACGTTGCGCACCCGCTCCAGCTCGAACGCCTCATCGCGCGCTGCTCCCGCCGTCCGGCCTTCGACCCGGACACCTCAGAATTGCTGCTGGTGGTGCCGGCGGCCGGGAATCCGGCCGGCAGGCGCTATGCATTTAGCCTTGCCAAATTCCCAAGTCCAGGGGCGCTGGCTAAAGTGGAAAGCTGAGCCGATCCACGGGTTTCCATGGGAAACCCCACGTTCCAGGAGAGCCTTTTCGAGATGCCACAGCACCCAGTCGCCGAACCGACCAAAGCGCAGATCCAGCGATGGCGCAAGTATCTCGCCGATGAAGTCGCCGAGGGCGCCATCTACCGCGCCCTGGCGGAAAAGAAGACCGGGCAGGAACGGCAAATCCTGCTGGGCCTGGCCGAAGCCGAAGCGCGCCACGAATCCCACTGGCGCACGATGCTCGGCGAGCATGCCAAGGAAGTCCGACCGTCGCTGCGCCGCACCATGCTGCGCTTCCTCGCCCTGCACTTCGGGTCGGTGTTCGTGCTGGCCATGGCCCAGCGCTCCGAAAGCAGCTCCCCCTACCGCCATGACAAGGATGCCACCGCGCAGATGGCTGCCGACGAACAGGTCCACGAGGAAGTCGTCCGGGCCCTGGCCACGGCAGGCCGCGCGCGGCTGTCGGGCAACTTCCGCGCCGCGGTCTTCGGCGCCAACGACGGGCTGGTATCCAATCTGGCATTGATCATGGGCATCGGCGCCACGGGCGTTTCCTCGACCTTCGTGCTGTTCTCCGGCATTGCCGGCTTGCTGGCCGGCGCGCTGTCCATGGCGGCCGGCGAATACGTATCGGTGCGTTCCCAGCGCGAGCTGCTGACCGCCTCGCGGCCCACCCAGGTCACGCTGGCCGCAGCCCCGAACCTGGATCTGGACGCCAACGAGCTGGTGCTGATCTACAAGGCTCGCGGCATGAGCGACGAGGACGCCGAGCACCGGGCCGCCGAACGCATGGGCCTGTTCACCTGCGACTGCAACCCTGATTTCTCGCTGAACCCGGAAGGCCGCGGCGACGAACTCGAAAAGGAGCACCAGGAGCTGGGCTCGGCCACCGGGGCGGCCGCCACCTCATTCCTGCTCTTCGCTTCCGGCGCGGTGGTGCCGATCCTGCCTTACATCTTCGGCCTCTCCGGCCTGGCCGCGATCATCGTGTCGGTGGTGCTGGTGGGCATCGCCCTGATGATCACCGGCGGCATCGTGGGCCTGCTCTCCGGAGCCTCCCCATTCAAGCGCGGGTTGCGCCAGCTGGCCATCGGCTGGGGCGCGGCGGCCGGCACCTACTGCCTGGGCCTGATCTTCGACGTCAACGTCAGCTAATACGCCACTTGGCATCAAGAATGCCCCGGACTAGTCTTCCTTTGCCGGCCGGGTGCGCCGGCGCAGGGTTTCCATGGACTGGATGAACGCCAGTGCTTCCTCGGCGGTGTCCACCAGGGCGATCTTCTGCTCCATCACGCGCTCCTTGGCCAGGGCCTGGAGCAGCGGCCACGCGGGCAGATCCCGGCTCCAGTAGTCCTTGCCGATCAGCACCATCGGCACCACGCGGGCACCGGTGGCGTAGTAGTTCTCGCAGGCATCCTGGAAGATTTCCTGGACCGTGCCGGCCGCCCCGGGCAGCACGACCAGCCCGCCGTTGGACTGCTCCAGCAGGATCGCCTCGCGAATGGAATTGGTGAAGAACTTGGCGATCTGGGTGGCAAACAGATTCGGCGGCTCATGGCCGTAGAACCAGGTCGGCACGCCGAGCGACTGCCGATGGCTGGGGAAACGCTCCTTCACCATCAGGGCGGTTCTCGCCCAGCCAGTGCGCTGATGGATCGCATCAGGCGCTTCGGCAAGCATCTGCAAGGCCGTCGCAATATCATCTGCCCCGTAGTCGGCCAGCCACGCACCGGCATTGGCCGCTTCCATGGCTCCCGGTCCTCCCCCGGTGGCCACCGCGTAGCCAGCACGGGTAATCATGCGCCCGAGCTCCAAGGCCTGCGCGTACTGCGTGGTGCCCCGGTTCATCGCATGCCCGCCCATCACCCCGATGATCGGAGTGTCCTTGAACGTTCCCTCATACACCTGAGAGACCAGCGCCTGGCCAATGTGGTGATCGTGCAGGGTCCGGGCCAGCGCACTGTGATCGCTGTCGGCATTCGCCGCCGCATGCTGCTGGGAGTACGCGTATATTTTGGCATCGGGCACCTGCTGGTAGGTCTGCGTCCAGATGCCCGAGTACAGCTCTTCTGCCGTGTACAAGCCGCGGGCTCCGGTTTCGAACGGCAGCTGCGCCCCCGAGCTCATGCACAGCCCGCCCGTCGCCTGAACGATCTGCTGGCCTTGGCCGGAAAACTGGCAATCGATGAACAGCGCTTCGGAAAGATCCAGCGATTTCAGCACGGTATCCCGTTCGCGCAGATCCACGCGGTGCACGCGCCAGCCTTTTCCGTGGGCATGGTGGGAAACCAACGCTTCAGCGGCGAGACGGTCGAATTCGACGAGCGAGGTGATGTTCACTGCTCGGGCAGGAAGGTAGGGCCACACGTGGGACATGCGTCAACGCTACGTCATGGATAGTGATTATTCACAGAAGGGCCCTTCAACTTTCGCGACGGCCCGGAACGTGAAACGATGAGAGGATGACTGAATCTGTTCCACCAACCATTGATGCCCGCCATTTACTGGCTTTTCTGGGCAACGTTCCTTTCTTCTATGGAAAGAACCTGGCCGCAGAAGCAAATTCCGTGGTTGACGTGGAATTCGATGAAAGCACCGGGCAGATCGAGGGCACAGTCACCGATTCCGGCGAAGAATACTCTCCGATGATCCAGGTCCACTTGGAGGGTGGCGAGTGGAAGATCGAATCCTGCGAGTGCACCTGCGACGCACCAGGCATCTGCTCTCATATCGCGGCTTTGGCCATTACCTCCAATAAGATCGCGTCCCAGCCTCGCCCGCTGCCGGTCCATGAAGAGAAGCCGGACACCGTGTGGTCAAAGCAAATCGATTCATGGTTCGAGGAGTCCGAGCCGGGCCCGGCCGACGGGCTGCTCGGTTCACAGCACGATCCGGTGGTGCCGATGGCGTTGCAGTTCCTGCTCTTCGATTCGAAGGACGCTACCCAGCAGCAGCAGTGGATGCCGACCGGGACCATCCCGCACCCGACCCGCAACAAGCGCTTCCGCTTGGGCGTGCGCCCCATGGTCCGCAATGCCGAAGGCCGCTGGGTGCGCGGCCAGCTGCGCTGGACCACCCTGGGCTTCAAGACCTACGGCTGGAACCTGCTGCGTGCACAGCACCACTGGTTCACCCGCTTCGCCTCCATGGCCCGCAGCGACAGCCAGTTGCAGTTCAAGGTGGACGAGGACTGGCTGTTCCTGGACGAGTACGCTTCCGAGCTGCTCTGGCCGCTGCTCGAACAGGCTGGCGAGCTGGGCATTGCGCTGATCACCACCCGTTCCGAGCAGCGCGTGCGGATCGTTGATCCGGCCAGCTTCAGCATGCAGGCCTCCCTGGATGAGCAGCAGCTGCAGCTGGACGGCGTCCTGCACATCGCCGGGCAGGATCTCGTGCTTGATCCGGAGGCGCCCAGCGGTGTCATCGCCGAGCATGGTTTCTATGCGCAAATGGCCCAGCCCGATGAAATCTGGCTGGCTCCAAGCACCGAGCCGGTTCCCGGCGCGCACCGCCGCTGGTATATCGACCGCCGCCCGGTCACCGTGCCCGTACCGGAGATCAACGACTTCTTCGAATCCTCCTACCCTCGCCTGGCTCGCCGTTTCGAGCTGCGCAGCGTCAGCGACGAGCTGGTCCTGCCGGATCTGAAACCTCCCTATGTGCACGCCACCGTGGTCTACAAGCGCGAATTCAACGAGAACAAGGAACCGAACGACACCGCCGCGCTGGACTTCCAGATCCGCTACCCGGGGATCCCCAGCGACCAGGAAGTGTACGACGTGGAGGCCGAGGAACTGCTCCAGGCCGCCGTGCATGAGGTGTTCCTGGCGCATGAGGAAGCCGGCAACCCCAACCTGTCGCCGAAGTTCTACGCACGCGATGACACCATTGATTTCGTTACCGAGATCCTGCCCGCGCTGGAACGCCTTCCGGAGGTCCAGCTCGTCGAGCAGGGCACCCGGCCGACCTTCCGCCAGCTGCGTGAACTCCCCCAGCTGAAGATCAATGCCGTGAATCATGAACGGACCGACTGGCTCGATCTCGGCTTGCTGATCACCGTAGGCGACCATGAGGTTCCCTTCTCGCAGATTGTCGAGGCCATGAGCAATGGCCAGATGAAGCTCCGCCTGCCGGACAACACCTGGTTCTCGCTGAACCACCCGATGTTCGCCAAGCTCAAGGCGCTGGTTGACGAAGCCCAGGCAATGAACGACAAGCCGAAGGAGGGAGACCTGAAGCTGACGGTCTTCCAGATCTCGATGTTCGAAGAACTGGACGAGATGGCTGAAGGCATCGACGGCGCTGACCTGTTCATCGCACGCATGCGTTCGCTGCTCAAGGTCGCCGAGGCACACCATGCCCAGGTTCCGAACACGCTGGACGCCCAATTGCGTCCCTACCAGGTGGAGGGGTTCCACTGGCTCTCCCGCCTGTACGAGGGCGGCTTCGGCGGCATCCTCGCCGATGACATGGGCTTGGGCAAGACCCTGCAGACGATTGCCCTGATGCTCCACGCCCACAAGCTCTGGGCGGATCCCGAGGCCTGCGCCCAATTGCCGGCAGCCCAGCGTACCCGCCTGCCGTTCCTGGTGGTTGCCCCGAGCTCGGTGGTGTCCAACTGGGAAATGGAAATCAACAAGTTCGCCCCTTCCCTGCGGGTCGTCAGCGTCGAGGGCACGTTGCCGTCACCGCGGCAGCTTCAGGAACTCGCTCAGGACTACGATGTCATTCTCACGACCTACACCCTGCTGCGCCTGAACGACGAGATCTACGAAGCGCAGCGCTTTGCCGGCCTGATCCTCGACGAGGCGCAGTTCGTGAAGAACAAATCCACCAAGGCCCACCGGACCGCGGTGAACCTGCAGACCAATTTCAAGTTGGCAGTCACCGGTACCCCGATGGAAAACAACCTGTCCGAGCTCGGTGCCTTGCTGTCGCTGGTTGCTCCGGCGTTGTTCCTGAACACCACGCGCTTCAATCGCCAGTTCGCCCGGCCCATCGAGGTCTTGGGCGACAAGGAAACCCTCGCCTTGCTGCAGCGCCGGATCAAGCCGTTCATGCTGCGCCGCACGAAGGAATCGGTGGTGCTGGATCTTCCGGCCAAGCAGGAGCAGCAGATTCTGGTGCGCCTGTCCGAAGAGCACCAGCATGTCTACGACACGCATTTGAATCGCGAACGCCAGAAGATCCTGCACCTGGTGGAGGACCTGGATCGCAACCGCTTCACCATTTTCCAGTCGCTGACGCACCTGCGCATGCTGGCTCTTGAGCCGTCCCTGGTGGATCCGGAACTGTCGGATATCCCCGGCTCGAAGCTGGAAGCTCTCTTCGACCAGCTCGATGACGTGGTGGGCGAAGGACACCGCGCGCTGATCTTCAGCCAGTTCACCTCATACCTGAAGGTGCTGGCCGACAAGCTGGCCGAGCGCGGCGTGAGGTTCGTGTACCTCGATGGCAATACCCGCAACCGTTCCAAGGTCATCGAGCAGTTCAAGGAAGGCGAAGCACCGCTCTTCCTGATCTCCTTGAAGGCCGGCGGCTTCGGCCTGAACCTCACCGAAGCCGACTATTGCTTCTTGCTGGATCCGTGGTGGACCCCGGCCGTTGAAGCCCAGGCGATCGACCGCACGCACCGCATTGGCCAGACTCGGCAGGTGATGGTGTACCGGATGATTTCCCAGGGCACCATCGAGGAGAAGGTTGTGGCACTGCAGGAAAGCAAGCGCAAGCTGATTTCGACGGTGATGGATGAGGCCGATGGATTCTCCAAGGCCTTGACCGCCCAAGACATCCGAGGACTGCTTGAGTAACAGGTTGATTAAATCCGCCGTCTTAGCAGGCGGCTGTCAGCAAAACCCTGTATATTCAAAATGTCCGACGTTGTGCGCTGCGCCACACACTGTGCGCTCGTCGGGCTAGAACCCGGGCGGCTCCTCGTCCGGGTGATACGAACGACTAAGGCGGTAATATCCGTGTCCCTGATTAAATCGGAGACTCTCAGTACCCCCGATGACGACTGGATGAGCGCATCGGTGAGTATCGACAAAGATCGTGTGGTGATTGAAACCAAGCAGGAACGCCTGTCCTTGGAGAATGACCGGCTCCTGGAAAAGATCCGCAGGGTCCTGGCTTCCCCTCTCGAAGAGATTTTCTACAATCCGAAGCACCGGATGCTCCTGATCCCGGGGGCTTTCGCTGCCATCGGCTCTTCATTCCTCAGGATCGACACCGAAGCTGCAGCTGGCCTACGCGGCTAGCCTGCTTCGACTTCATGCCCCAAGCTGCCTACCGGCGGCCTTGGGGCATTTTTGCGTCCGGCAGAGACGGTGCCGGGCGCGAATGAACAGCTCACGGGATTCTTGCCGTCTGAAACCCCTGCTTGCCCCCTGAATCCACGGCTTCAGAAACGGAGTTTTCGCTCAGATTCTCCGTTTTCCACCCCGTGGCTGACCGAGTCCTTCGCCACAGTTTGAGTTTTTCGGGCAGTTCGATCCGAGCCTTCGCCGATCGCCCGTTTGCCCTATGCTTCCGTGGCTAATCGGCGGTCGGCACGTCCGCGATCTGGCTATCTGCCCGGGCCCGCATTGGCTCAAGAGAGCCTCTCGATCAGGGAATTAATCTAATTTTTGGTAAACTTAACGATTGTCCGCTTAAGCGTTTCATCGCTCAAAGCCGGTTTTTGACCGGATTTTTGAGTAGAAATCTATCGATTTCGGCGAGTCACACGGCGGCCGCAACCAGCTTCAAGGAGCAGAAAATTTCGCTCCTCAACATTGTGGACGAGGATGGTCGCCGGCACCGGGACAAGATCAGGAAAGATATGAGGAGTGAAACTATGGAAGCACGAAACTCACGGAAGCCACGGTTCCGCAGAAAACGTCGGCTGAAGGTAGAAGACGTCAACGTTGTCGACGATTCGATGCTCAAGAAAGCCATCGGCGGCACCGTCGTTGGCAACTTGATGGAATGGTACGACGTAGGTGTCTACGGCTACCTCGCAGTGATCATCGGCAAGCTTTTCATGCCTGACACGGTAGACCCTGCCATCCAAACCCTGTTCAGCCTAGGCGTATTCGCCGTGACCTTCGTTGCCCGCCCGCTTGGCGGCGTGATTCTGGGCCAGCTAGGCGACCGCGTAGGACGCCAGAAGGTCCTGGTCTTCACCCTGCTCATGATGGCTTTGGCCACGTTCGGCATCGGTATCCTTCCGGACTACTCGGTATGGGGTGTAGCAGCGCCAATTCTCCTCGTCGTGCTGAAGCTGATCCAGGGCTTCTCCACCGGCGGCGAGTACGCCGGTGCTACTACATTCATTACCGAATACGCTCCGGATAAGCGCCGCGGCTTCTTCGCCTCGCTGCTGGACCTCGGCTCCTACATGGGCTTTGCCTTGGGCGCCGCATTTGTCTCCATTCTCCAGCTGACCCTGAGCGAAGATGTCATGGAAGGCTTCGCCTGGCGCATTCCATTCCTGGTCGCTCTTCCGCTCGGCGTCATCGCACTGTGGTTCCGTTCCAAGATTGAAGACACTCCTGCCTTCAAGGAAGCCCAGGAAGCCGCTAACCGCGCCAGCGACGACGCGCGGAACTCCGCCGATGCTCCGAAGGGCGTCATCGACCTGGTCAAGGCCTACTGGCGCGAATTGCTGACCGGTTTCGTGCTGGTCTCGGCCGCCAACACTGCAGGTTATGCACTGACCAGCTACATGCCTACCTACCTGACCGAGACCCTGAAATACGATCCGGTGCACGGCAACCTGCTGACCCTGCCGATTCTGGTTGGCATGTCCCTGTGCATCCCGCTGGCCGGCATGCTCTCCGATAGCATAGGCCGCCGCAAGGTCCTGTTCATTGGCTCCGGCTCGGCAGTTGTCCTGGCCATTCCAGCCTTCTTGTTCATGATGCATGGACAAATCTGGTCCACGCTGACGGGCCTTGCCCTGTTGGCCATCCCCGTGGTCTTCTACGTTTCCAACCTGGCTTCGTCGTTGCCAGCCCTGTTCCCCACCGCCTCGCGTTACGGTGGCATGGGCATCTCGTACAACTTCGCGGTAGCCATCTTTGGCGGCTTCGCACCGTTCATCATGCAGGCTCTGGTCACCATGACCAATTCTTCCCTGGCACCTGCCTTCTGGGTCATGGGAACGTCGGTTGCCGGCATCATCGCCGTGTGCTTCTTGAAGGAATCCGCACGCAGGCCGCTTCCGGGTTCGCTGCCTTCGGTGGCCACCGAGGAAGAAGCAGTAGAGCTGATTGCAACCCAGGAAGAAAACCCTGACCTTGACGTGGAAGAAATCTTCGAGCAGGTTCCTGCTCTGGAGGAAACCTACCAGCAGGAGATTGAAGCAGAGAAGGCCAAGTCCTAGGCCAATTACCGCTCAAAGGGCGATCTGACGACGGTGGGGCTGGTTCTGCAAAGGACCAGCCCCACCGTTGTCCTACCCGGCAGAACCGCCAGCAGCCCGCATAGCAGGGCTTGCCTGCTGCAGGCGCAGGTCGATGGGTTCTGCGCCGGTTAACGCCCAAGCGACCGGTAGACCGGGCAACGCACTTGGCCATTGCTTGGGGCCGTTCGATGGCATGGCAGCCGGCGGCGTTTCATCGGCATTCGGATTCTTCTTGAAGTCCGGGGTCTTGGGGCCCAGGGGTTCACTCCGGCTGGTTATCCGGCCCGCCCGTGCCCAGAACAGGCCACGGCTTCTCGGGTTAATGCGAAACGGCCGCCGCGGCTCCTGAAAAATTCAGGAGAAGCGGCGGCCGTTTGTTCCCGGATGAAACCCGGGAATCAGCCTTGCGCCAGCGTCAGCTTAGAGAGCTGCGAAGACTTCGCGCAGCAGGCGGGCGGTCTCCGAAGGAGTCTTGCCAACCTTGACGCCTGCAGCTTCCAGGGCTTCCTTCTTCGCCTGGGCGGTGCCAGCCGAACCGGAAACGATGGCGCCTGCGTGGCCCATGGTCTTGCCCTCAGGAGCGGTGAAGCCAGCCACGTAGCCAACAACTGGCTTGGTGACGTTGGCCTTGATGAATTCGGCAGCGCGTTCCTCGGCGTCGCCACCGATTTCACCGATCATGACGATGGCCTTGGTCTCTGGATCAGCTTCGAAAGCAGCCAGGGCGTCGATGTGGGTGGTGCCGATGACTGGGTCGCCACCGATGCCGATTGCGGTCGAGAAGCCCAGATCGCGCAGTTCGTACATCATCTGGTAGGTCAGGGTACCGGACTTGGAAACCAAGCCGATTGGGCCCTTGCCGGTGATATTGTTCGGGGTGATGCCAACCAGCGCCTCGCCCGGGGTGATGATGCCTGGGCAGTTAGGGCCGATGATGCGGGTGATCTGGTTGCCGTCGGCGTCAACCTTCGACTGTGCCAGAGCCCAGAACTCAGCGGAGTCCTGCACTGGAACACCTTCGGTGATGACTACGACAAGGCCGACCTCGGCCTCGATAGCCTCAACGACTGCGTCCTTGGTGAACTTAGGTGGCACGAAGACGATCGATACGTCTGCGCCGGTCTCGGCCTTGGCTTCAGCCACGGTGCCGTAAACCTTGATGTCCTGGTCACCGTGGGTCACGGTGGTGCCGGCCTTTCGGGCGTTCACGCCGCCAACAATGTTGGTGCCAGCCTTGAGCATCAGGGCGGTGTGCTTGGTGCCTTCGCCGCCGGTGATGCCCTGGACGATGACCTTGGAGTCCTTGTTCAGGTAAATGCTCATTGTTCGCTAATCCCTCTTACTTCGCTGAGTTGGCGAGCTCGGCAGCCTTGTCGGCGCCCTCATCCATGGTTGCTGCCAGGGTGACCAACGGGTGGTTGGCCTCGGCCAAGATGGCGCGACCCTCTTCAACGTTGTTGCCGTCCAGGCGGACAACCAGTGGCTTGTTCGCTGCGTCACCCAGGGTGTTCAGCGCGCCGACGATGCCGTTTGCGACAGCGTCGCATGCGGTGATGCCGCCGAAGACGTTGACGAAGACCGACTTGACCTGTGGGTCGTTCAGGATGACGTCAAGGCCGTTGGCCATGACCTCGGCCGATGCGCCACCGCCAATGTCCAGGAAGTTCGCTGGCTTCACGTCGCCGTGGTTCTCGCCTGCGTAGGCGACAACGTCCAGGGTGGACATGACCAGGCCTGCACCGTTGCCGATGATGCCGATTTCGCCGTCCAGCTTGACGTAGTTCAGGCCCAGGGCCTTTGCCTTGGATTCCAGAGGATCGGCTGCGCCCTTGTCCTCGAGCTCTTCGTGAGCTGGGTGGCGAACCTCGGATGCATTGTCATCCAGGGAGACCTTGCCGTCCAGCGCAACGATGTCGCCGGCACCGGTCTTCACCAGTGGGTTGACCTCAACGAGGGTGGCATCCTCTTCCTTGAAGACGGTCCACAGGGTCTGCAGGGTTTCTGCAACCTTGCCGCGCAGTTCTTCTGGGAAGCCTGCCTCGGCGACGATCTCTGCTGCCTTGTCGGCGTCGATGCCAACCAGCGGATCAACAGCAACGCGGGCCAGAGCTTCTGGGCGCTCCTCAGCCAGCTGCTCGATCTCCATGCCGCCCTCTACCGAGCACATTGCCAGGTAGTTGCGGTTTGCACGGTCCAGCAGTACCGAGAAGTAGAATTCCTCGGCAATGTCGGCGCCCTGAGCGATCATGACCTTGTTTACGGTGTGGCCCTTGATGTCCATACCGAGGATGTTGGAAGCGTGCTCGAAAGCTTCGTCGGCGGTCTTAGCCACCTTGACGCCGCCAGCCTTGCCACGGCCGCCAACCTTGACCTGTGCCTTAACTACTACAACGCCGCCGATCTTCTCAGCTGCGGCTTTGGCTTCTTCCGGGGTGTAAGCGACGATACCGGCAAGCACGGGAACGCCGTGTGCCTCGAATAGATCGCGCGCCTGGTACTCATACAGGTCCACGGGTTTGTGTCCTTCGTTCGAAGTTCATGCTGACTCGCGGCACAGCCACAGACCGAAATCCATGCCATGCCATAGAGAGCGCACCGCAACTACCGGGACGTCGTAAGGCGCCGTAGCCCGTGCGCACCTCTCAGACTATCCCGACTTTCGCAAACTTCCCACTTTTACAGCATGTAGAGAAACCTGAAAACCCGGTCGGGAAGCATCAAGATGTGACGTGTAAAACAGTCAACGCCTGCAGGCTAGTCCACGATTTCCAGCGGTGCATAGCGCAGCAAAAGTCGCTTCTCAGAGTCCGGGAACTGCACCTTGGCCACGGTCTTGTCTCCTGCACCTTCCAAAGCAATAACAGTTCCCAAGCCAAACGAAGAATGCTTGACGCTTTGTCCGACTTCAGGGATGGTGATGTCCTTGTTCTGCACGACGCGTTTCTTGGACACCGGAGCGGCGTTGTGCCCGCGCACCGGTTGCGGCGACGCCGAACCTGCACCCCAATGGCTGCCGCGGTCATATCTGCTGGTGGCGAAATTCACCGCTGCGTTACCGTAACCGAAGCCCATTCCACCGCCAGAGCCCTCGCGTTTCCAGTCGATGAGCTCGTTCGGCACCTCTTCCAGGAACTGGCTCGCCGGGTTGTATTGGGCCTGTCCCCAGAGGCTGCGCTGCTCGGCGCGCGTCAGGTACAGGCGTTCGCGGGCACGGGTCAGCCCGACATAGGCCAAGCGGCGCTCTTCGGCGAGTTCCTTTTCGTCGGTCATGGAACGCTGGTGCGGGAAGACGCCGTGCTCCATGCCGGTCAGGAAGACCACCGGGAATTCCAGGCCCTTGGCGGTGTGCAGGGTCATCAAGGTGACCATGCCTTCCTGCGCGGCCATGGCCGCTCCCTCGTCATCGCTGGGCGCCTCCGGGATCTGGTCGGCATCTGCGACGAGAGCCACGCGCTCCAGGAAGCCTTCGAGGCCGCCTTCAGGTTCTTCGTTCACGTAGTCGCGGACCACGGCAACCAGTTCGGCGAGGTTCTCCACACGCGACTCATCCTGCGGATCCGAGGAGAGCCGGAGAGTTTCCAGGTATCCGGTCTGCTCAAGCACCGCTTCAAGGGCTTCTGCCGGGCCCGAGCCCTCCGCCACGGTCTTCAGGTCATCCATCATGGAGACAAAGGCTGCGGTCATCTTGATTCCGCGGGTCCCCAGCCCCGGCGCCTCGTCGGAACGGCGTAAGGCTTCCATGAAGGAAATCCGGTCCCGTTCAGCCAGCGCCGCCACGGCGCCTTCAGCACGGTCGCCGATGCCGCGCTTGGGCTCATTGAGAATGCGGCGGACGTTGATGTCATCGTCCGGGTTCACCAGGGCGCGCAGGTAGGCCAGCGCGTCCTTGATTTCCTTGCGGTCGTAGAATCGGGTGCCGCCAACGACGCGGTACTTCAGATCCACGCGCATCAGCTGCTCTTCCAAGGCACGCGACTGGGCGTTCGTGCGGTAGAAGATTGCCACATCGCCCGGGCGGACATCCTCGTCATCATTCAGACGCAGAATTTCTTCAGCAATCCAGCGTGCTTCGTCGGATTCGGATTCGCCGACATATCCGGTGATCTTCTCGCCGTCGCCGCTGGCAGTCCACAGCTTCTTGTCGTTGCGGTCGGGGTTTCGCTTGATGACCTCGTTGGCGGCCGACAGAATGGTCTGGGTGGAACGGTAGTTCTGTTCCAGCTTGATGGTTGCCGCGTTCGGATAGTCCTTTTCGAAGTCGACGATGTTGCGGATGTCGGCACCGCGGAAGGCATAAATCGACTGGTCCGAGTCGCCGACCACGGTCAGTTCGCCAGGCACGGTGTCGCCTTCGGCGCCGGTGAGCTCACGCACCAGCGAATACTGTGCGTGGTTGGTGTCCTGGTATTCGTCAATGAGCACATGGCGGAACCGGCGGCGGTAGCTGTCGGCCACTCGCGGGAACGCACGGAACATGTAGACGACCTGTCCAATCAGGTCGTCGAAGTCCATGGCGTTGGCGGCGCGCAGGCGGCGGGTGTATCCGCGGTAGACCTCGGACACGGCACGCGAGAACGGATCATTGGTATTGATCGTTGCCGCGTAGTCCTCCTCGTCAATCAACTCGTTCTTCAGCGAGGAAATCTTGTGCGCAATTGCCTTTGGAGTGAAGCGCTTCGGGTCGATCTCCAAGGACTTGGCGACCAAGGTGATCAGGCGCAGCGAATCAGTGGAGTCGTAGATCGAGAAGTTGGATTTCAGCCCAATGGTGGCCGCTTCGCGACGCAGAATACGCACGCATGAAGAGTGGAACGTCGAGATCCACATCTTCTTCGCCTGCTCGTCGCCGATCAGCTCAGCGGCTCGTTCGCGCATCTCGGCAGCGGCCTTGTTGGTGAAGGTGATCGCCAGGATTTCGTGCGGCCGAGCGCGTCCGGTCGCCAAGAGATAGGCAATGCGGTGCGTCAGCACACGGGTCTTTCCGGAACCAGCGCCAGCCACGATCAGCAATGGTCCGCCGGCATAGCGAACTGCTTCTTCCTGCTGCGGGTTCATGCCGACCAATAGCTCCTCGGCAGTGGGCATGGCCTGCTGTGCGGAATCCGGGGCGAAATCATCAAAAAGGAAATCCATGATGTAGCCAGTCTACGTGGAGCGCCGGACACTTTTCAGTGAGCGCGGGAAAGCCCGCATCGCTGGCCGGGCATAATAGAAGATATGGCAAAAAAGGTCAGGAAAAGCAAAGAGTATCGTAAGCCTGCGCAGTTCAGTGAGCGGCCGAACCAGTCGCAGGGTCCTAGCATGGGGCCAGGCAAGGTGCAGAGCACCTCCCACGAGAACAAGTCAAACCCGATGCTGCTCATCTCGGTGGGCTTGATCGTATGCGTTGCCTTGTTCGCGTACTACCATCTGCTCACGATGGTGCAGATGAAGGACCTCAGTGATTCGCTGTCGATGCCCGATCAGCGGATTTTCGGCTACACGACCAGCGATATAGAAGCATTGCGCGGCGCCATGGATGATGACGCTGTCGGCCAGCTCAACTACCTGCATAAGACCGCGGGTTTCCTCTTCCCGATGTTTACCGCAGTGTTCTCCATGCTGTTGTTCATCCGCTGGATTCCCAACCGCCAGATGCGTTGGCTGGCTTGGATTGCCCCCTTGGGCTTCGCGGCCATTGATATCTGGGAGAACTTCGCCATTGATGACCTGTTCACTGGAGACTTGAGCAGTGGAGCCGTCGTATTGGCATCGATCCTCACGACGATCCGCTGGGCACTGCTGGTCATCACCGCCGGTCTTGTCATAGGTCTGGGTGCTCTTCGTGCCAATCGTGCGCTCAAGGCAAAAATGCTTGCGATTCGCGAAGGCACGGCCTGAGCCGTGGCGTGAGAATTACGCCCAGCACGCCCTAGTAAGATAGTGTTGTTGGTGTTTTCACGCCCATGCCTCTGTAGCTCAGTAGGATAGAGCGACCCTCTCCTAAAGGGTAGGCCGTCGGTTCGATTCCGGCCAGGGGCACCACTGAAGCCTTGTTTCCAGTCTTGCGATTGGGAACAAGGCTTCTGCCGTTGCTACGGCAGCAAGCACTGAGGGTACGTTCCATGCGGAACGTACCCTCAGTGCTTGAAGTTGGCTGTTGCTTAGCGCAGCAGCAGTGCGGTCGCCTTCGGCGACAGCGAGGCATCCATGACTACGCAAGCGCCACCGATGGCACCGACGTTGGAGCCGAGCTCGGACGTGCGGGTCTCGATTTCATGCACTCCGCGCAAGGCGAAGCGGCGGCCAATGGCATCCTGGACTTGATCATCGACCAGTTCGCGCACCTTTTCCCACTGCGGTCCGCCGAAGACAACTTCGCGCACGTCCAGCGAGTTGGCCAGCTGGCCGGCAACTTCGCCAACCTTGATCATGATCTCGGTGACCAGTTCCTTGGCGACCTTGTTTCCTCCATGGGCCAGCTCGTAGAGGCGGTTCATGCCGGCAGCGCGCTGTTCCGGACCAACGATTTCGAAGCTCGGCAGTTCCAGACCGCGCTCCTTGGCCTGGGCGGCGATGAATTCGTAGGAGGTGCCTGCGGCGAGGCAATCATCTGCACCGCATTCCTCGCAGGCCACAGATTTGTGACCGGTCGAGTAGTGGCCGATTTCGCCTGCGTTGTTGCTCGCACCATGGTGGACGTCGCCGTTGAACACGAGACCAGCGCCGAAGCCGTGTCCGCAGTAGATGAAGACGAAGTCGTTGTTCTTCTCTTCCTTGGACTGCCACAGTTCGCCAACTGCCGAGGCAATGGTGTCCTTTTCGATGATGACCTGCAGGCGCAACAGCTTGCGCAGCGGGTTCACCAGTTCAACATCTGCCCAGCCATCGAGCAGCGGCGGGTTCAGCACCACACCTTCTTCGACGTTTACTGGACCAGGAACTGCAATGCCGACGCCGACAATGTGTTTCTTTGGCACGCGGATCTCAGCAATGAGCTCCTTGACGGTGGTTGCCATGAGCTGGACAGTTTCGGTAGCAACTTCGAGATTGGGAACTTCGATGCTGCGTTCGCGCAGGACTTCGCCGCGCAGGTTCATCGCAACAAAGGTCAACACGCTAGGATCTAGGTGGATGCCAATGGAAACGAGACGGTTGCCTTCGAGCTCCAGTACGGTGCGAGGCTTGCCTGGGCCGGAAACGATAGTGCGGTCTTCTCGAACGATTCCGTCATCCAGCAAGCGGCGGACAACGTTGGAAATGGTCTGCGGCGACAGGCCAGTCGAACCGGCCAGTTCAACGCGGCTGATTCCTTCCGGTGCCCGTCGAATCGACTCGAGAATTACGGCTTGGTTGAAGTCTCCCAAGCGCCCTAGATTTGTACCCCGTCGCATTTATTGCTCCATAGATCTGTAAATTTGATGGATCGATCTTTCATTTCCAATGTTTTCGGTAGTCATCAATACCGCGGTTAGATACTGCGAGTAAATTAACCTTGATCAACTAGAACTAAAACCGTTGGAGATCCAATTAAGCACGTTACCATCTCTAACTCATATAAACACGCGATATTGTGTTTTGGTGAAGAAAAATTTGACGATCTCAGCGGCCTGTTTAATCAACAACCATGGAGAAATCCTGCTCGTACGCAAGCGCGGGACGACCATGTTCATGCAACCTGGCGGCAAGCCGGAGCCTGGGGAATCCGCGTTACAAACTATCATTCGAGAAATTCGCGAAGAACTGGGGCTGAGCTTCACCGCTGACGAACTGCGGTTCGACGGCGAATGGACCGGGCCAGCAGCCAACGAAGACGACACTTCGATCCGCGCAACTTTGTACAGTGCGGCTTTTCATGGCGAGCTCGCCCCGCTGGCAGAACTGGAAGAGCTGCTCTGGATCGACCCGCAGGCCGCGTTGGAACGCGAGGATATAGCTCCCCTGCTGCGCGACCACGTCCTGCCGCTAGCAATTGAGCGAAGCAAGAAGTAGGTCCCACACGGCCTAGCTGAAGGCCGCTGGGCCAGCGGCTAGCGGCTAGCAGCTAGCTAGCATGCAGGTATTCGTCCCACGCCGCGTCAACATGCTGCAGTCCCGAAACCAGATGCCCGGCAACCCGTGGACGATGCGGCGTAATGCGCAATTGCCATCCCAACTGCGAGAGCATCTTGTCCGCTTTGCGGCTGTTGCAATGCAGGCAGGCGGCCACGAGGTTCTCCCAAGTGTTCTGCCCGCCCCTGCTGCGCGGGATCACGTGGTCAATCGTATTGGCTGCTTTGCCGCAATAGGCGCAGGTGAAGGAGTCCCTACGCAAAACGCCCCTACGGGTGACATGTTGCATGTCCCGGTAGGGGCGTCGTACATAGCGTTTCAGCACGATGACAGTTGGCCGCGGTAAATCTCCTTGAGAACTGCGAACGGGTGCGAGATCGTCTTGGAGGACGATGCTCGCTTTCTCGGTCATGACCAGCACTAGCGCTCGACGGAACGTCACTACTGCCAGTGGCTCGTATCCTGCGTTTAATACCAATGTTCGCATTGCTCGTACTACCTTCATGAACCGATGGCTACCATCTGGCATTGATGGAGCTCGCGTTCTGCTCGGAGTGTCTCTAAGCGCTAGCCTATGCGATGCTTTCGGTTATTGGTGGGTATCTCGCCAAGAAATTGTCTTCTTTTCATCACCTTGACGCCCATAGTTCATCTGATTAGACGAACATAGGCCATCGGATGTCTTTCTCATCCGATGGCCTATGAAAAGTTTTCGTGCTTAGCCAGCCAAGGTGTAGTAGCCGTACAGCGGGTTGCGCGAAACCGAGTGGATCATGGTGTCCACGGTTGGGTTCTGCGCACCGATCATCTGGCCGCCACCGAGGTAGATGCCAACGTGGCCGCCACCGTTCTGGAATACCAGGTCGCCTGGCTTAGGGTTGCTGGTGCGAACGAACTGGCCGGATCCGAGGATGGCCGAGGTGCCGCGAGCAATGTTGATGCCGTGCTGTGCGTAGACGTACTTGACGAAGCCGGAGCAATCCCAGCCGCTTGGGCCGTTGCCGCCCCATACGTATGGAACTCCAACGTACTTGGCAGCGGTTGCTGCGATGCCCGAAAGGTTGGAAGTCTGAACCTTGGTTTCAGCCTTTGGCTGGGCCTGCTGCTGCGGAGCCGATTCCTGTCCGCCCGAACGGCTCTGACGAGTCATTGGTGCCATCGAATCCGAGCTGCCCGAGTTGCTGTTGCGGGTAGTCGGGGTGATGTCATTCGAAACTGCGATGACAACTGGCTCTGGCTTCTCTTCAGCAGTGAAGCTAGCGCGCTCGATCTCGACGTCAGCCTTCTTGTCGGCAGCAACCTTCACTGCCTTGACTGCGACACGCTCTGGGTTGATGGTGTCGACAGGCGCTGCGGAAACGTCACGTGGTGCGGTTGCCTGACCTGGCACACCGAGAGTAACGATCAAGCCGGATGCTGCTGCGACAACGGCTGCCTGGCGTCCCACCGAGCCAGCGTTGGATGCTACGGCCTGTGAAATCGCCTGTAGCGAATTAGTGCGTGGTACGTCGGCGCGGCGACGTCCGCGTGCATGACTCTTGGTCAAAGTATTGCCTCTCCTTGATACCTACGAGGTAAGCTGTCGGGTTCGAAGTGGAGTTACCTCGGTGGATTCGAAGTTGCCTTCTCTATCCACTTCACCCCTAGGGTTGTCAGCCAAAACTAACCACCCGATATTGGTTCCCCCGCCACTGCCGTACGAGTTGTGTATAACTACTCATTGCGTGTTGGCAGTGCTCGGTTCTCACGCAATGATGCCCAGGGATCCCCATGGCACGAATACAAGACTATAGGAAGTTTTTTGAAATGTCACGTTTTGATCACGGAATGGTGACGAACGTCGTTATAACCAACCTGCTGGGTCTTTGAACTGGCCGTTAACGATCACTTCAAAGTGCACGTGAGGTCCGGTCGAGTTTCCGGTGCTGCCAGCCAATGCAACGACGTCACCGCGCTTAACCTTTTGACCGACCTTCACAACCAGCTTGCTGTTGTGGCTGTAACCGGTCTCCAGGCCGTTGCCGTGGTCAAGCGTGATCCGGTTGCCGGAGTGCCCGGCCCAGCCGGATACGGTCACTACGCCGTCAGCTGCCGCGTAAACCTTGGTACCGCTCGGCACACCGTAATCGGTACCGCTGTGGATCATGAATCCAGGACCGGTTGGGTTCTTGCGGTGCCCGAACGAAGAGGTGATGCGCTGCGTAGTAACTGGCGCAGCAAGCAGACCCGAAGTGTCCTTGATAGCCGTGATGCTACCGCCCGAGGCGGTCATGACCTCGGCGAATTTCTCTTCCTTGGCAACCTCGGGGTTCAGCTCCGAGGTCAAGGCTGCGCGCTCGACGGGCAGTTCCGCATTTGCAGTTGGCGCCTTGACATCCACAACTGCGGAAGTGGCGGTGCGCTGAGCGGCAATCTCGCCGGCCGTGTTCTCGCCCGCACCACCCGAAAGCTGCGGGGTTACGGCAGCCAGCGCCAAGCCCGAAACTGCGGCGACAGCTGCCACCTTGTGGGCGAAGCCGCGGTGGGTGGACTTCTGTGCCTTCGACTTCAGGCTCGAAATGAATGCGACATTGCCTGCAGCCTCAACCGCTGCAGGGGTGCTCGCAGTCGCTTGAACAGCTCCTGGCAAGGCAACGACATTGCTCGCGGTGTCCTTGCCTGCAAGCAGGGCCTGGTTAGGCGCAACGCCGTAGCGCTGCATGGAGTCGAAGCGTCGACCAACAAAATCTGCATGGACCGGCTTGACCGGTGCAATCATCGGGACGGTGGCAGCAGCTCGTGCTGCCCGGCGCCCGCCGGTGCGCTCGATCGTCGAAGCGGTGACTTCTGCAATCACATCTACTTCAACGTCGGCAGCGCGGCGACGTCCCGCAGTCTTGGTTTCTACCAAAACATTCCTCTCACTGTTGCGCCTACGAAGTTAGCTGTCGGGTTCGGCTACAGAGAATCAGCCGGCCTGCTTCACGCAGAACTTCACCCCAAGACGCTTGCACGCCGGAAAGTGGGTCCCCCGTTATTGCCCTCAAGATTTGGTGACCGTTTCTGGCGCAGGGCAACACTAGGCGGTCGCACCAGAAATGGGTAGAGCTAGCTAGTTCGCTAGCTCCGATGATTAACGCTACCTGTCAACGCCGAAAGTTACAATTTCGTTATCTTTTCAGGGACTTTACAAATACGTGGGCACTGACCTCAACCGGCAGCTCCAGCGCGCCTTCGATGCCATCCACACGCACTACAACGTAGTCGTCGGCGCGCTCCAAGGTGACAATCGCACCCGGGCGGATTCCACCTTCGTTCAGTTGTCCGAGCAGGATTGGGTCGGTTTGGATCGGTTCGGCCAGACGCTCAATCGCCACCGGGCCGACGTTTCCGGACAACAGCGCGTCATCCAAATTCTCGACCTCATGTGAGATTTCGCCCACATTAGGGCCACCGAGGACTTCCAGACCCGGAATCGGGTTGCCATATGGCGACACGGTTGGCTTGCCGAGTAGGTCGAAGAGCCGGCGCTCAACACGCTCACTCATGACGTGCTCCCAGCGGCACGCTTCATCGTGCACGTATTCCCAGTCCAAGCCGATGATGTCCGAGAGCAGGCGCTCCGCTAAACGATGCTTGCGCATGACGCCCGTGGCCAATTCGTGACCTTTCTCGGTCAACGCAAGGTGGCGATCGGTCGATACGATAACCAGGCCGTCGCGCTCCATGCGCGCAACCGTCTGCGACACAGTCGGGCCCGAGTGGCCAAGACGCTCTGCGATTCGGGCACGCAGTGCCACGATCTCCTCTTCTTGAAGCTCAAGAATGGTACGCAGATACATCTCGGTTGTATCGATAAGATCAGACACAGCAGCCGCTCCTGGAAGTCACAACAAATAAGTTCGCTCGAAAAATACGTGGCGTCAATACCCCACTCTACTTGGTTGGAGCGACAGAAAGCTCTGTAACCCGCCAAGCCTTCGGCGTAACCGACCGACGCGCTTTTCTCACGACCCCCCGCTATTTGCGAAGATATCTATTGAAACGCCAAGGCTATCTATCAATATTCCGAACCACGGGTAATAGTGGCCGACATGGCACTTCAATCTATCGCTACAAGAGGAGCGCGATGAGCACGGACATCAACATTCCAGAAAATCTTCTGCCCGCCGATGGACGATTCGGCGCAGGACCGTCCAAGGTCCGCGCAGAACAGATCCAGGCCATCGTCGATGCCGGCCCCGAATTGCTCGGCACGTCCCACCGCCAAGCTCCGGTCAAGAACCTCGTCGCTTCGGTTCAGGACGGCTTGAAGGAAATGTTCAACGCTCCCGAAGGGTACGAAGTTCTCCTCGGCGTAGGTGGCTCCACCGCATTCTGGGACGCCGCAGCATTCAGCCTGGTCCGTTCCAAGGCGCAGCACCTGTCCTTCGGCGAATTCGGCTCGAAGTTCGCCAAGGCCACCGACAAGGCGCCATTCCTGGAGCCTTCCTCGATCATTGTCGGCGAGCCGGGCACCGTTCCCGAGCCAGTCGCCGAAGCCGACGTAGACCTCTACGCATGGCCGCACAACGAGACCTCCACCGGCGCCGCGGCCCCAATCAAGCGCGTTCCTGGCGCCAATGATGATGCACTGGTAGTCATTGACGCAACCAGCGCCGCCGGCGGCCTGGATGTCGATCTGGCCGAAACCGACGTGTACTACTTTGCTCCGCAGAAGAACTTCGCCTCGGACGGCGGCCTGTGGCTCGCCTTCGTCTCCCCTGCTGCCATTGCCCGCATCGAGGAAATCGCGGCAACCGACCGCTGGATCCCGGACTTCTTGAACCTGGCGACCGCGCTGGATAACTCCTTGAAGAACCAGACCTACAACACCCCCTCGCTGACCACCCTGGTTGGACTGGATGCACAGATCAAGTGGATCAATGCCAACGGCGGCCTGAAGTGGGCAGCGCAGCGCACCGCGGAATCGGCCGGCAAGATCCGTGATTGGGCCGAGGCTTCCGACGTCGCTTCGCCCTATGTTGCCAACCCGGCGCACCGCTCGAATGTCATCTCCACCATCGACTTCGACGACTCGGTCGATGCCTCGGCAATTGCCAAGGCGCTGCGCGCCAATGGCGTTGTCGACGTGGAGCCATACCGCAAGCTCGGTCGCAACCAGCTGCGTATCGCCACGTTCGTTGCAATTGAGCCAAGCGATGTCGAGGCACTGCTCAAGTGCATCGACTACGTGATCGAACAGCTCTAAGCAGCCGATTAAGGCCAAAGACCTTCGCGCAACGATTCATCATCGTTGCGCGAAGGTCTTTTTCGCTGCTGCTTAGCTTTCCTTGCGCGTGCGGTTGCGCTGCGCTGCCCTGCGGCGGGCTGCCGTGCGCTGCGCGGTGCGGCGGCGACGCACCTGGCGACGAGCTGGCGACTTGTGCGGCTGCGAAGCCTCATCATCGTTTTCGGCATTCACCGCTTCGGTTTCGGCGTCCTGGTCCTTCGCCTCAGCTGCTGGCTCCGATGCTTCCGGATTCTCCGCCGGCTTCGCGGATTCGGCTGCTTCAGCTTCGTTGCCGGATCCAGCCCCGTCTCCTGCGGCTTCTGCGGCTTCCGCCGCCTTGGCTGCTTCAATCTCTTCCTTGGCCAGGCGGTCTGCCCATGGCACCCATGCCGGGGCCAGCAGTGACTGCTCCCCTGCGATGATGCCCACTTCGCACACCGTCAGATCCTTGGACTTGGCCCGTGGCACCCGCGCAAGCGTGGCAAACCAGGTCCATCCTTGATATCCCGTTTTCTGGGAGACAAAACGATGGGTGACAAGTCGCTCACCTTCCGCCGTGACGCCTAGGTGTTCGCCGACTTCCGACGCACCGGCAATTTCTGCGAGCGCGCCGCGAGCAGCATCCACTGCTTCGGCGAGGATGGTGTCCAACTTGGGTTTACGGGCCATTATTTATGCGTCCAGATCGTCGGCTACCGCGCGAAGCACGGTAGCAACCTTCTTGCCATATGCCTGTTCAGGATAACGCCCATTGCGCAAGCTATTGGAAACGTTGTCGAGCAGCTTAATTAGATCCTCGATCAGCACGGCTTCGTCTTCGGGCTTCTTGCGCTTGGCACGAGCTACCGATGGGGCCGCTTCCAGCAGGCGCAGGCTCAGCGCCTGCGGTCCGCGACGGCCTTCGGCAACGCCGAATTCCAATCGGGTTCCGGGGCGCAGGTCATGCACGCCTTCGGGCAATGCCGCGGCATTGACGTAGATTTCCTTGCCGTCTTCTGCGGTGATGAAACCGAAGCCCTTGGCCTTTTCGTACCACTTAACCTTGCCGCTAGGCATGATCATTTACCTCGTTCGTTCTTTAACTAAGCTGCATGGCCGAGGCCGGCTCAGCGCCATGCATATTCATATGTTCGATCCAACGGAGCCACTGCCGGAATTCTTCTGTGCTTCTTTGCCGGGTGCTCAATCTGCTGGATCGGTTGAAGTCCTTTATCTAAGATTATGTCATCACTGGCACGCGGAATTCATCTTTGCCCGCCGTTCTCGGCATTCGGCACCGCCAGCCCGGGCTCCACGGCTAAACTTGGTACCGTGAGCGATTCATCCAAAACCATGACTGCACTGTCCCGCTTGGCGATCATCATCGCCATCCTTTCCACCCTGGCGCTAATTGGAACTCTCGTCTTCTATTTCCAGGAGATCGCCATCCCGCCCGTGCTCATGCTCTTCGCGCGCGTAGGCTTGCCCATTGCATTCATCCTGGCCGCCATCGTGGTCTTCGGAAGCATCGCCAAGCGCCGGAAAAGCTAAGCAGCTACCCCAGGATTCGCTCAGGAGACTCCCAGACTAATTCGGCACACTGGGATTCATGAGTCCAAAAACTGCTGAGGCAAAACTTCTCGTTGTTGACGACGAGCCGAACATCCGCGAACTGCTCTCCACTTCCCTGCGCTTTGCAGGCTTCGAAGTTGTCGCTGCCGCCAACGGGCGCGAAGCCCTCGCGGCCGTCGAGGCCGAGGAACCCGACCTGGCTGTCCTGGACGTCATGCTTCCGGACATGGACGGCTTCACCATCACCCGCAAGCTGCGCGCCGCCGGACGCCACTTCCCGGTGCTGTTCCTGACCGCCCGCGATGACACCAATGACAAGGTCACCGGCCTGACCGTCGGCGGCGACGACTATGTCACCAAGCCATTCAGCTTGGACGAGGTCGTAGCCCGCATCCGTGCCGTGCTGCGCCGCACCGCCAGCGGCGAGGACGAGAACGCGACGATTGTCGTTGCCGACCTTGAACTGGATGACGACGCGCACGAGGTCCGCCGCGCCGGCGAGATCATCGATCTCTCCCCCACCGAATTCAAGCTGCTGCGCTACCTGATGATGAATCCGAACCGCGTGCTGTCCAAGTCGCAGATCCTGGACCACGTGTGGGAATACGACTTCAACGGCGATGCCTCGATCGTCGAGTCATACATCTCCTACCTGCGCCGCAAGGTGGACCGCCCGGAATGGCCAGCATTGATCCAGACCAAGCGCGGTGTCGGCTACCTGATGCGCACCCCGGACCGCCGCTAACGGCACATGTAACGGTCCGCGCCAATAGTTGAAGGCCTTGTAAAGTCACCATATGAAGTCATTTCGAGCCCAGTGGCGCCGCACCTCGCTGCGGACGAAGCTGGTCGCGGTCATGCTTGGCCTGATGATCGTCGCGATCTTCGCTACCGCCATCGGCTCAGCGCACACGCTGAGGATCGCGATGACCAGCCAGATCGACAAGCAGCTGAACGTGTCCAAGTCGACGATGGCCTACGGGCTCAACAAGGCCTACCTCTACTCCCTGAACGAGGACAACGGCAGCCATGACGCGCTGGACGTCGATGCCACGCTGCTGGGGCTGAGCAGCGCCTACGCCGACATCCGCGACCAGGATGGCGAGATCGTCTACGTGATGCCGCGTTCGCGGGTGGGCCCATCCAACGGCACGGATTTGCCGTTGCTGAACATGGAGCAGATCCAGCAGCTGGCGGCCCACCCGAATTCCCCAGCCACGGTTCCCGGTGCTTTCCCCACCTCCGCTGGCTGGCGCACGGTCATGATCCCGCTGAAGAGCAGCGAGCTGAACCTGTTCTTGTCCCTGCCGCTGGACAATGTGAACCGCACCGTGAACCAGACCGCGGTGCTGGTGCTCTCCACCGGCACGCTCGCCGCGCTGCTGATGTCGATGATCGCCTATGGCCTCACCGGGCGTTCGCTCAAGCCGCTGATCAATGTGGAGCGCACCGCGTCGATGATCGCCGACGGCGACCTGTCCCAACGCGTGAAGGACTACCCGGCAGAGACCGAAGTGGGCAGGCTTTCCCGCTCGCTGAACGCCATGCTGGCCCAGATCGAAAAGGCGTTCAACGACCGCGAGGCCTCCGAGCAGAAGATGCGCCGCTTCATCCAGGATGCCTCGCATGAGCTGCGCACCCCGTTGGTGACCATCCAGGGCTACTCCGAGTTCTATCGCTACGGCGGGCTGGCAGATCCGGAAGCCATGGATTCGGCGATGAGCCGCATCGAAGGCGAATCCAAGCGCATGGCGCGTCTCGTCGAGGACCTGTTGATGCTCGCCCGCCTGGACGAGCAACGCCCCATGGAACGGCAGCCGGTGGACCTGCTGGTCCTTGGCCAGGACGCGGTGGAAGACACCAAGGTCCGCGCACCTGACCGCACCGTCAAGCTCGTCGGGCTGACTTCCGACCGGCCAAGCCCGGCCAGCACCGTCGGTGATGACGCCAGGATCCGGCAGATCATTGCCAACCTGCTCACCAATGCGCTGCGCTACACCCCGGAAGGTTCCCCGCTGGAAATTGCCGTGGGCGTGCGTTCACTGGTGGCCGGAACGATGGACGCAGTCGTTGAAGTCCGCGACCATGGCCCGGGCATCCCGGCCGAAGACTCCAAGCGGATCTTCGAACGCTTCTACCGCTCCGACAGCTCGCGCCATCGCGAGACCGGCGGTTCCGGACTGGGCTTGGCAATCGTCGCGGCCATCGTCCAGCAGCACGGTGGTTCGGTGGCGTTGGCCGATACCCCCGGCGGAGGCGCAACGATGTCCATCTCGATGCCCTACGTGCCGCTTCCTGAACCGAAGGCCCCGGAAGTCGACGATACCGAGGATTAGCGCCGTTGGACTTCTCCACACCCCGTGCCGGCTTGCGCCGCCACGGGGTGCGGTGTTTCTAAGGTAAGTGCATCAGTGACCGATTCACGTATTTTAGAAAGGGTGATTTCAGTGAGCACGTTCTCCACCAACACCGGTGAGATGCAGGTGAAATCCCAGGCCGTCATGAATACCATCGACCGGCTGCGCAATGAAGTCTCTACCATGCAGATGAACCTGGACCAGTTGCAAAGCACGTGGCAGGGCTCCGCCGCGGCTTCCTTCCAGTCGATCGTGGCCGAATGGCGCTCAACGCATGTCCAGATCGAAGAGGCGCTGAGCAGCATTGCCACCGCGCTGAACCACGCCTCCATGCAGTACGAGGAGGTCGAGCAGGTCAATACCTCGCTGTTCCGATACTGACCAGCGCACGCGCAGCGGCAGGTTGATCAGTAGGCTTAGCCTTATGAGCATTCTGATTGACCCGCCGCGCTGGCCTGCCCACGGCACGCTCTTCGCCCATCTGGTGTCGGATACGTCATTGGCTGAACTGCATCAGTTCGCCGAGCAGCAGGACATCTCGCGCCGGGCCTTCGACCGGGACCATTACGATGTCCCGCGCGAACGCTACGACCAGCTCGTTTCCGCCGGCGCTCTCGAGGTCTCCGGCAGCGAACTGGTGAGGGCACTGGTCAAATCCGGGATTCGGATCCCGGCCAAATACCGTCCAGAGAAATTAGGGGCGGTGCTCGCCCGCCGGTGGTCCCGCACCTTGCCTACCGAACCGCAGCTCGGATCCGAGCTGCTGGGCTGTTGGTCCCAGAGCCACCGGCACTACCATGACCGGGTGCATCTGCTCTCCGTGCTGGAAGCCATCGACTGGCTGGCCAAGAACCAGGCCGATCATGAAGAGCTCATGCTCCTTCAGCTCGCCGCCTGGTTCCACGATGCCGTCTACGAGGGAACCAGCGAAGACGAATTCAAATCGGCAATCATGGCCCGCGAGCGGCTGTGGGGAGTGCTCTCCCGCGGTGCCGTGTCGAAGGTCAGCGACCTGGTCATGCTCACCGCAACGCATGCGCCCGCAGAAACCGATCGCCTGGGACATATCCTCTGCGATGCCGACCTGGAGGTCCTGGCCCGTCCCGCCTCGGCCTACCAGCGCTATGCCGAGGCGGTCTACAAGGAGTACGAGCATCTTCCGCGCCATGTGCTTGCCGCCGGGCGCAGCAAGATACTGGCCAGCTTGCTGGAGAAGGAACGGATCTACGGCACCCCCGCCGGATACCAGCGCTGGGATCGCAGCGCCCGGCATAATCTGCAGACCGAACTGGAACTGCTGCGCGGCTGGCTTTAGCCCGGTGCCCGTTGCACGCACAACGGCCGATGGCCCGGATCCCTTCTTGGAAGGATCCGGGCCATCGGCGCGTTGACTGCGTGCTTAGTGCATGCGGGAAGCTTAGAAGCCGCCCATTCCGCCCATGCCGCCCATGTCATCGCCACCGGCTGGAGCAGCGCCAGCAGGAGCTGGCTTATCTGCGACAACAGCTTCGGTGGTCAGGAACAGGCCAGCGATCGATGCAGCGTTCTGCAGTGCCGAACGGGTCACCTTCACTGGGTCGTTGACGCCTGCCTCGAGCAGGTTCACGTACTCGCCGGTTGCGGCGTTCAGGCCGTGGCCCGCAGCCAAGCCCTTGACCTTGTCAGCGACAACGCCTGGCTCCAGGCCGGCATTCAATGCGATTTGCTTCAACGGGGCTTCGATGCCAACGCGAACGATATTCGCACCGGTTGCCTCGTCGCCTTCCAGGGCCAGCTTCTCGAAAGCAGCGGCGCCAGCCTGGATCAGAGCCACGCCGCCACCGGCGACGATGCCTTCTTCAACAGCAGCCTTGGCGTTGCGCACGGCATCCTCGATGCGGTGCTTGCGCTCCTTGAGCTCCACCTCGGTAGCAGCGCCGGCCTTCAGCACAGCGACACCGCCGGAGAGCTTTGCGTGGCGCTCCTGCAGCTTCTCGCGGTCGTAGTCCGAGTCGGTGTTCTTGATCTCGGCTGCGATCTGCGCCTTGCGGCCCTCGATGGCGTCGGCTTCGCCGCCGCCTTCAACGATGGTGGTCTCGTCCTTGGTGATGACGACCTTGCGAGCGGTACCCAGGACCTCCAGGCCGACGTTGTCCAGCGACAGGCCGATTTCCTCGGAAACAACCTGGCCGCCGGTGAGGATGGCGATGTCGGTCAGCATGGCCTTGCGGCGGTCGCCGAAGCCCGGAGCCTTGACGGCAACGGACTTGAACAGGCCACGGATCTTGTTCAGGATCAGGGTGGCCAGGGCTTCGCCCTCGACGTCTTCGGCGATGATCAGCAGCGACTTGTTCGACTGCATGACCTTCTCCAGCAAGGTCACCATGTCCTTGACCGAGGAGATCTTCGAGTTCACGATGAGGATGTATGGGTCCTCGAGAACGGTTTCCTGGCGCTCTGCGTCGGTGACGAAGTAAGCGGAGATGTAGCCCTTGTCGAAGCGCATGCCCTCTGCCAGCTCCAGCTCCAGGCCGAAGGTGTTGGACTCTTCAACGGTGATGACGCCCTGCTCGCCAACCTTGTCCAGAGCCTCGGCGATCAGGCCGCCGATCTCGGTGTCGCCTGCGGAGATCGAAGCGGTAGCAGCGATCTGCTCCTTGGACTCGATCTTCTTCGCAGCGGCGAACAGTTCAGCGGTGACGGCTTCTACAGCCTTGTCGATGCCGCGGCGCAGCGCGATCGGGTCGGCACCTGCGGCAACGTTGCGCAGGCCTTCCTTGACCAGTGCCTGTGCGAGCACGGTTGCGGTGGTGGTACCGTCGCCAGCGACGTCGTCAGTCTTCTTGGCAACTTCCTTGACCAGCTCTGCGCCGATCTTCTCGTAAGGCTCTTCGAGGTCGATTTCCTTAGCGATGGACACGCCGTCGTTGGTGATAGTAGGAGCGCCCCACTTCTTCTCCAGAACAACGTTGCGGCCGCGTGGGCCCAGGGTGACCTTCACGGCGTCAGCAAGGGTGTTCAGGCCGCGCTCTAGTCCGCGGCGTGCTTCCTCGTCAAATGCAATCATCTTAGCCATTGTGGCGTACGGTCCTTTCGGGACGATTTTGCGAAAATGCAACCGACAGACAGCGCCCGCGACGGACGAGTGGACCGGTGCGGCATCGGGCCAGCAACCGTTTCAGCTCTCGCTATCTGAGGTATTTTCCACGCTCCACGCGCCGCATCCGCCATCCAGCGCTTTGGACGTCCTGGTGAACGCAAAAGCCGACCGGCGTTAGCAGTCGCAACGCATGAGTGCTAATACAAATATTGGCACTCTCGCATGGCGAGTGCAAGCCGATCGGCTCTGAGCGTATGGAATTATGAACGAATTATTCGTTGAGCCCCAGGGTGTCGTCTGATCCCAAAACGACGGTGACCCGGTTCGGAATGTTGCTGGTCTGCAGGACTTCGTCGATATTTAGGACTTCTGCGGCTTTTTCAGCGGTGGTCCGGTAAGCCTCGGACATGTAGTAGACCGCGGACACTTCGGCCGGCTTGGTCCAGTTGTCGGCGACGACGCTGGTGAACCCGGCTTCGGTCATGGCTTCCTCGCCCGCGTTGGCCAGGCCGGCGACGCTGGCCGCGTTGTAGACGCCAATCAGCTGGCCATAGAGGACGTCCTCGTCATCGATGGTGCTTGATGGCGATTCGGATTCGCTCGGTGCTGCTTCCTCGGAGGACTCGGCCGTCTTTTCATGGGATTGCGAGGTTTCGCTTTCAGCCGAAGTCGCAAGGGTCTCCTTGAGCTGCGGACCGAAGATGAAGGACAAGGCACCGATCACTAGCACGAGCACTGCGGTCAGCACTACCCAGCGCAATTTCCCACCGGTTGACTTTGACGCGGCGGACTGCGCCCATCCGTGGGCGTGGTGCGAACCCACACGGGTGCTGAATTCCGGAACGCGATCAAATTCGTCACGCGGGTAGTTGGTCATTCTCGTCCTTGCTCGAGGTCTGATTGGTCGCGGCAGGCAGGGTTATCGTCCCGTGCCGACCTTACCGCCCACGCGACGTTTTGTAGAACGTGCTCTGCGCAGGCGCTTGACCAACATCGGGTCGTAGGCCAGTGCCGCGTCGGTTTCAATCAGCTGGTTCAGCAGCTGGTAGTAATTCGTCGGCGACATCGAAAACTGCTTGGTAATGGCTTGTTCCTTGGCCCCGGCATACTTCCACCACAACTTTTCCAGGTTGAGGATCTGTTGCGAACGCTCGTCCAATTCCGAATCCGGGTTCATCACGAAATCCGCCAGCAATCCATTCTCAGCCATACGTTCTCACCTCGGTTCTTGGATCGGTTTTCTCGGGTTTCGGCTATGCATGCAATCCACCACCGGTAGATATACCACCGATATTCTAACCAATCTGCTTGCCTAACACCGTGTGGCCGAGCACAGGCACGCCAGAAAAACGGCACAATTGCCTCTATGGACGATATGCAGCCAGCACTTTTCGATGCTCCCGAGCCAGCCGCGACGCCCGTGTATGACGCGGCGGATTTCCCGTTCTACCACGGCGCAAAATCCATGGCCGACCACGGGTTTATTGCCGTAGACTGGGTTCCTGCGCTCAGCCGCCAGGACTCGCTGCTGCGTCGCTTGGCCACCGATTTGGCGGCCCGCTCGGCAGCCGGCGAGCAGATCCTTCCAGCGCCGGAGGTGATGTTCCGCGCACTGAGCTTGCCATTATCCGAGGTCAAGGTCCTAATTATTGGCCAGGACCCCTATCCGACGCCCGGCCACCCCAACGGCTTGGCCTTCGCGGCGAATAAGCAGGTCCGCCCGCTGCCGCGTTCCCTGGCCAATATCTACAAGGAGCTGCAGGCCGATCTCGGTCTGGATCCGGTCCCGCATCCGGATCTGGGTCCCTGGCTGTCCCAGGGAGTCTTGCTGCTGAACCAGGTGCTCTCGGTGACCGCGGGCAATGCCGGCTCGCACCAGAAGCTGGGATGGGCGCCAATCCTGCAGGCAATCCTCCAGGCGCTGGATGAGCGGCCGCTGCCTTTGGTGGCGCTGCTGTGGGGCAATCAAGCGCAGAAGCTTTCCGGATCCCTGCCCAACGCCGTGCAGCTGCAAAGCGCCCACCCCTCGCCGCTGTCCGCCTCGCGCGGCTTCTTCGGCTCCAAGCCCTTCTCGAATATCAATCGGCTCCTGTCCGATAGCGGACAGGAGCCGATTGACTGGTCATTGCCGAGAACTTAGCGTCGGCGGATGCGCCGGCGCTCGCGCCGGGCGGTAGAGGTCAACGGACGGCACAGCGTATCGCCGAAGACGACCCCGCCAGCGATGGAAAGCATGATCGCCATCGCGTTGAACATTTCCACCAGGCCGGTGGCCATGTCTTCCACGTTGATGACGATTCCGTACATTGCGCGGAAGATCATCAAGCCGGGAAGCAGGAACATGACCGCGGGGGCCGCCAGCACCAGCTGCGGGGACCTGAGCTTGTCCGCGGCCAGCCGGGCGGCGAAACCGATCACCGTGGCAACCAGCGCCGGGGTGGCCCGGTCACCGAGTCCAATGCTTACGGCCAGCAGCTGCACCAGGTAGCCGCCAACAGCAATGCCGGCAGTAGGCAGCAGCAGGCGCAGCGCGCTTTGCTCGGTGACCGCACCGGCAACGATGGCCACACCCACCAGGATGACCAGCAGCCAAGCCGGATACTCTGTTGTCGCGATCTGGTGGACATCGACCTTTTCCCCGCCGAGCAGATCCGAGATCACCAACGCCGTGGCAATGCCGCAGAGGATCGCCCCGTAGATCAGGCTGGCAGAGAACAGGCGGCCTACCGCGGTCACCGGGAAGCCGTTGATGGCATCTTGCAATGCCGAGACGAACCTGCCCGACGGGAGCAGCAGCAGGATGCCGCCGGAAACCACCAGCGCCGGATCCAGCGGTGCATGGAATTGGTGCCCCAGCAAGGCGATGCCCGTGACCGCCAAGGTCGAGGCGGCGATGGTGAAGAACTCGGGCACCCGCCAGCGCGAACCGTACCGCCCGATCTGCGTCACGAGGCTCGAAGAGATCATCGCCACCAGCGCGCCAGCCCAGGAACCGCCAATGAACAGCACGAACGCGGCGGCGAACACTGCCCGCCCGCAGGCGACGATCCAACGCGGGAACGGCTTGGGTTGCCGGGTGATCTCCTTCAGCCGCTTGGCCGAGGCGGTGCGCGATACGCCGCCGGCGATGATGTCCGAGACGAGCTCGTGCACCAGCACCATGCCGGCGTAGTTCGCGGTGTAGGAGCGGACCACGCGCAGCACCGAATAGCTTTCGGCATCCGGCGGGCTGTAGTTCAAATGCAGGGACTGGTTGGTGATGTCCACGTCCAAGTGGCTCAGGCCCAGTGCCGCGGTCACCGCGATGATGCTGGTTTCCACTTCCAGGGCGCCTGCGCCGTAGCGGATCAGGGTCTCGCCCAAGTCCAGCGCGAATTCCATGGTGCGCCGGTTGGATGCGTCCTGGTCCACATTGATCTTGGGGTTGGCATAGGGCGTGCCCTGGAGGCGCTCGACGATGTTCAGCGCCTGGGTGGGAGGGGTGTCCGAGATCCACATTTTCGCCAGCAGGCGGCGGGCCACCGGGTTGGCGCGGGTAGGCATGAGGGTGATGCCCTCATCGGTGGTGTGGACCTGGCCGGTGCGCCACTCGATATCAGAGGCATCGGCAGCCGCCACATTGGCGCTGACCGCGGTGTTGAGCGGCAGTTCCGAGGCCATGGCAGGCTCTTCGGCGGGTTCCGCCGGATGGAAGCCCATATTGATCTCACTAGTGGCAATGCGGGGCAAGGCGCCAGCGGCAGGAGCCGGATCCTCGCCTGCGGCAGTCGACTCGGCGGACTGCTCCTCGCTAGATCGATGCGCCACGAATCACTCCCCCTCAACCAAAGTTTTTCCCATGGGATTCACCATACAACCCGTGCATGGAAAGTTGGCCTGAACGTGGTGAATTCGCGAGGTATCCCCGGACACATTCAGGGGTATTTTCGGCCACTGGAATACTGCCGGTCCGCAGTTGGTTGCACCAAGCGGAAGTTAGATGTGTTTGCATATATTCGGAGGTTCCAGTGACTACGCAGTTCCCCTTGCCCGAGATCGGCGCCGAGACCTTCGGCGACATCACCGAGGACGCCGACGGCAACCCGCTGAGCCATGCCCAGGTGATCCGCAATGTCATCACCGAAGGGCAGCAGGCCGAAGCCTCGAATCTTGATTTCTTCGGCGTGGGCGAGCACCACCGCGACGACTACGCCATCTCCTCCCCCGAAATCGTGCTGGCCGCACTGGCCAGCACCACGCAGCGCATCAAGCTGGGCACCGCGGTAACCGTGCTCTCCAGCGATGACCCGGTGCGCGTCTACGAACGCTTCGCGACCTTGGACGCCATTTCCAACGGGCGGACCGAGATCATCGCCGGCCGCGGCTCCTTCATCGAATCCTTCCCGCTGTTCGGCCTGGACCTCGAGGACTACGAGGACCTGTTCGAGGAGAAGCTGCATCTGCTGGCCAAGCTGCGCCACGGCGCACCGGTGTCATGGCAGGGAAAGCACCGCTCTGCCCTGCGCAACCAGCAGATCTACCCGCTGCTGGAGGGCAAGCCGCTGACCACGTGGGTGGGGGTCGGCGGCAGCCCGCAGTCGGTGATCCGCGCTGCCCGGCACGGCCTGCCGCTGTGCCTGGCCATCATCGGCGGCCAGCCTTCGGCGTTCGAAGGCCTGGCCACCCTCTACCGCCGCGCGCTGGAGGAATTCGGCCAGGAGCAGCTGCCGGTCTCGGCGCACTTCCATGGCCTGGTGGCTGGCAGCGACGAGGAAGCCCTGGAAACGCTCTGGCCCCATTACCAGCGCACCATGAACCGGCTGGGGGCCGAACGGGGCTGGCCACCTGCCAGCAAAATGCGCTTGCAGGCCTCCATGGGACCGGAGGGAGCCATGATGGCCGGCAGCCCGGACACCGTGGCGCGGAAGATGGCCAAGGTGGCCCAGCAGCTGGGCCTGTCCCGCGTCGACATCAAGTACTCTGCGGGCTCCTTGCCGCACGAGGCGATGCTGGAGAGCATCAAGCTGCTTGGCGAAGAGGTCAAGCCTCGGGTGCACCAGCTGCTCGGAGCCTAGCTTCCGGACTGTGCCGGAGACGACGAAAGCCACCGCATTGCGGTGGCTTTCGATTTTGGTGGATCTTACTGGACTCGAACCAGCGACCTTTCGCGTGTGAGGCGAACGCTCTAACCAACTGAGCTAAAGATCCATCTGCGCCCTGACTTGCTAGCCAAGTGCATAAGCAATCCTACCGGGGAAACGAGCCCCGCTCCAAATCGGCCCCGGCTCAAGCCGCCGGATCCCTGCCCCGAACACGCCGATGTGCCGCATCGAACGCCGCGTCGAATCCCAGCGGCTTGGCCAGTGAGTAGAGCAGAAAAACAATGCCGAATGGTTTATTTGGGATTCACCTGAAAGTACCCTTTTCCACTTGTCAAAAAGGGACTTCAGGCTCCATAATTTTTCTAGCTCATCGAGCTCAAACTGGACCCTACAAGGAAGTTGCCGGAAGCCGCCGGCATCGGTCCCCTCAAGGCCAACGAAACCGCGCAGTGGATTTTGATCCACCGCGCAAAGCCTCATCTTTCGTTCGTTCTTAGCTTTTAGGACCGTACCCCAGTGTTTGAAAACCTGAACTTTTCCTTGTCATCCCTATGCGTTCAGCCAGCCCAGCGCGATGAATTGGCGACCCTCTACACCGTGGTCGACCAGCGCTGGCATCAGAAGTTCGATCGCCTCAGCCTCCTGGTGACCGTGCGCGACCAGGGCACCCTGGTTGCCGCCGGCCTGGTGCACGACTCCATCGTGGCGCCGACGTCCTCGATGAACGCGGTGGAACTGGGCTGCATGGCCGTGCGCGCCGACTACCGTCGCCTGGGCATCCGCCAGCATGTGACCTCATTGCGCCTGGCCCATGCCCTGCGTTCGGGCAAGACCCCGATCAGCGTCATCGATTCGCAGAACCCTGCCTCCTGGGCCTTCTACGAGCGCTCCGAGCTGTGGCAGCGCGAGCGCAGCTTCGAGCACGAGGGCCGGCTCAAGTTCATCTACCGGGCCACCGAAGCCGCCTGGCAGTGGGCCGCGGACCTGCCGCAAGCTTCCGCCGACCAGGTAGCCATCCAGCTGCCCGGCGCCGCGCAGCCGGTCCCGAGTTTGGCTCTGCCCGCCAGCCCGATGGACCGCTTCGCCGCGCAGTTCGGCTCCGAGGATCCGGCCTCCGCCGTGCCGGTGATGTGACGGCTTGGGACGGCTTTCTGGATCAGGCTAGAACAGGGCGTCCTGCTGCTCGTCCACCACGGCGTGGCCCGGCAGCGGGGCGACTTCGCCGGCCCGGCGAGCGCGAGCTGCCTCGTGCAAGTCGATCGGGGTGACCTTCAGGACCTCATCGACCATGGCGTTGAGGAACTGCGGGGCGGCAATGTCGGCAGGCACCGGGGCATGGACGCACTTGACCTCCGGCTGCTCGGCCGCATCATCCCAGTCCACCAGCAGCAGACCGGTTGCGGTGTAGCCGAAGCCGTCGCCGAAGTCGCGCAGCTTGCGGATCATGTCCACGGTGCGGCGGAAGGCGGCCGGCTCGGATTCCAGGATCGTGGCGCGCTGCACGAAGAAGAACCCGACGGCGGCCAGCGGGTAGCGGGCGCGCAGGTTCGCCGCGTCGCCGTAGGCCTCTTCATAGCGGTTGGCCAGGTTCTTGCCGAAGGACGAGGTCATCGCCTTGGTGCTCAGCAGCAGTTCGGGGCCGGTGGACCAGTGGGTCATCACCACGTCGGTCTGCTTCATGTAGGCGCGGCCCAGGATGCGCGCGTCGGTGCTGCCCGCCTTGCCCGCCATGATCGACTCGTGCACCTCGTCGGCCAGCCGTTCGGGCAGCTTGCGCAGCAGCTGGAGGATGTCGCTGGACAGCACCCGCGGCGCTTCGGGGCGCGGCCAGACCAGGTCGGCATCGAATCCGGCACGCCGCAGCTCGTGCGCCAGCCAGGCATCCACGCCCTGGGCGAAGCGGCCCGAACGGGTGACGGCCTTGGAACGCACCGGGATGCTCAGCAGCCGCTCGAGCACCGCGTAGGACGGGTTGAATTCCCCGGTGACCGCGCCATTATCCAGCCAGGGCGAATCCTTCGGCGCTGACATCAAGGTGGTGTCGAATTCGGCGAAGGCCAGGGTCTTCTCGATCGCAGGATTGGCCACGCTTATCCCTTCACTGCTTTGCTTCGGGCTTTGCGGCGTTCGAGCATGTTCATCCGCGCCGCGCGCAGCGCCTCGATCGCTTCCGCATCCAGGCCGAGCAGCGCCTGCAGCACCACGGAATCCACCAGGTTCGCCGCTTCCTGCTTGCGCCCATGGGCCAGCAGCTCGCGCACCTCGGGCTTGATGGCGCGCAATTGCGGGGCATGGCGCTGCACCATGCCGATGGCCGGGACCGGCAGCTGGTCGGCTTCGCGCGGCTCCAGCTTCAGGATGCCGCCGCCGTAGGAACGTCCCACCATTTCGGCGCCGAGCATGGTCAGCGTGTTCAGCGATGCCACCGGAAGCAGCTCACGGCCCAGCTCGCGGGCATCGGCACCCAGGTACACCCCGTGGATCGAGTTGATATGGTGCACCCCGGCCTCGTTGGCGGTCAGCCGCGGGGTATCGGCGTTCATGTAGGTCATGAACAAATCCGGCACCGACAGCACCGGCACCCGCCACCACGGCGAGCGCACCCGGCACTTGTAGGCCGCGTCCACGTTCTGCAGTTCGCCGCTGGCCACGAAGCGCGCGCCGGCGCCGCTGGGTTCCGCGGCGGGACGGAACATCCAGGCCGCCGCCCCGTGCGCTGCCAGCTTTTCCCAGCCCTCCTCGCTCAGCTCCAGCCCGCGCAGGTGGCGCGAGCCCGGCGGCGAGATGCGGATCAAATCCTCGTCGGCCAGCCCCAGCTCCTGGACCTGCGCGGCGGAAAGCGTGAACCACTTGTTGTTGCCGGTGACAGCTCCCAGCGAGGTTTCGCCCCAGGACTGCAGCGGAGCCATCCGGCCGGCGGCCAGAGCCGCGGACAGGATCCCCTGCGCTTCGAGGCCCACCAGCGATCCTGTCCAGCGGTCGTTGCCGCGTGCCGGGGTGTGCCGGGTGCCAGCGCCCAGGGTGTGCCGGGTGTCAGCGCCCAGGGTGTGCAGGTCATGGGCATTGCGGAATTGGTGCAGGCTGAAGGAATCGCTGGAGCCCTGGCGGTACCCCTCGGCCAGCAGCAGCACCACTTCTTCCTGCGCGTCGGCAAACAGGCGTTCCTCGAAGACTGCCAGGTGCACGCTGGCGAAGCGCTCGAGCAGCATCTGGCGCACCGGCCCTGCGTAGTTCACGAACATCAGCTCTGCCGGAAGCACCAGCGCCAGGCGCCCGCCGTCGGCCAGGAAGCTGGTGGAGTGCACGACGAAGGCCGCCCAGATGCTGGCCAGCTGGTTCAGCTCCACGCCCGAGGCCTTGGCCGTGGCGCGCGAGAGTTGCCGGTCGGCACCGCGGTGCAACTGGTAGCGCACATAGGGCGGGTTGCCGATGACCGCATCGAAGTCTGCGTGCCCGGGAACCTCGAAGAAGTTGGCCTGTTCGATCCGCGCGTCGATCCCGGCGGCCTGCATCCGCGCGCGGGCCGCCTGCACCGATGGCTCGTGCAGCTCCAGGCCCACCAGTTCCACCGGGCCCCTGCCATCGTCCAGCACCGCGTTCGCGGCGGCCAGGAATTGCGCATCGCCGCAGGAGGGTTCCAGAACCCTGCTGCCGTGCTGCCCCAGCGCCCACTGCGCCATGAAGCTGGCCACGGGTTCCGGGGTGAAGTAGGCTCCGCGCGCATGGCGGGCGGTGGCCGGATCAGTCAATTCTCTACTCAACACTCATCGATCTTTCCACGCAGGCCAGACAGTTTGGCTGGCCCAGAAGACCGGGTCCGGGCTGCAACTTCTCTCTTCTACGTGCGCGGGACTCCCGCTGGTTTCCATTCCTAGTGGGCGGCTTCGGCTTCGCCCTTGCGGCGCAGCTTCTGGATGCCCAGAACGATGGCGGTAATCACCGAGCCGATGATGAAACCGGCCAGGCAGGAGAAGGCGGTATTCACCAGCCAGCCGAGCATGGCGCCGGCCTGGCCGGTTGCGTCGTGGACCAGCAGCTCCACATGGTGCACGAAGCCGTATGGCGCATGCCAGCCGAGCTCGTCCATGCCGACCAGCAGCAGGTGCCCGCCGACCCAGAGCATCGCGATCACGCCGACCTTGCTCAGGATCGACATCACGATGGGCATCGCCTTGACCAGGCCGCGGCCGATCTTCTGCGAGAGCTGGCGCGGCTTGGCGGCCATGTGCAGGCCGATGTCGTCCATTTTCACGATCAAGCCCACGGCGCCATAGACCACGACGGTCATCAGGATCGCGATCACGACCAGGATCAGCGCCCGGTTCAGGAAGGATTCGTGCGCCACCTCATTCAGCGAGATGACCATGATCTCCGCAGAGAGCACGAGGTCGGTGCGCACAGCCGAACCGATGATCGCTTTTTCGTCGCGCACGCCCTCCTTGCCGCCCGGAGTGTGGTGCTTGATCGCGCCCATCGCTTCGAGCAGCTTCTCAGCCCCTTCGAAGACCAGATAGGCGCCTCCGACCATCAGGATCGGGGTCAGCGCCCAGGGGGCGAACTGCGAAAGGATCAGAGCGACCGGAAGGATGATCAGCATCTTGTTCCGGATGGAGCCAACGGCGATCTTCCAGATGATCGGAAGCTCGCGCTTCGGCGAGAGCCCTGCCACGTATTGCGGGGTGACTGCCGCATCGTCGATCACGACACCCAGGGATTTGGTGCTGGCCTTGCCAGCGCCCAGCGCGATGTCGTCCAGCGATGCCGCGGTGACTTTCACCAGGGCGGCCACGTCGTCCAATAGTGCTGCAAGGCCTCCGGCCATGGTCGGCTCCTCAAATCTAGGTTCTGCGCAGAATTCTACCGGCGGGATCCTAGAGCCTGCCACAGGCGCGAGGTTGCATCGGGCACAATCCGTGGTGAAAACGAAAACCGTGCCATGAAAACTCATCGGCACGGTTCCAGCTGCTGGTCCAAGACCAGATCAGAGCCCCCTACCGGATTCGAACCGGTGACCTTCAGTTTACAAGACAGACGCTCTGGCCAGCTGAGCTAAGGGGGCGTACCGGATAAGAATATCCGAAAACCCTGCGGCACTGCGAATTGGCGCAGCCGCGCAGCGCATGCCCGATTAAATGCCAATGGGAAGGAAGCCAGCATTGGCTTCCTTCCCATCGACCGGGTGCGAGATCACTAAGGATACTACCGGATCCCGGACAATTGTCCAGCGGTGGCTGGATGGGCTTACTTGTTGGCAGCGATGGCTTTCTCGACCTCGGTCGGGAAGTCTTGGGTTCCCAGTGCGAACTCCTTGCCCTGGATGAAGATCGAAGGGGTGCCGGCTACGCCGTCGTACTGGCCAGCGGTCGTGGCGTACTGGACGAATGGACGGAACTTGTCATCCTCGATGCAGCTGGTCACGGATTCCGCTGCACCGTTCTGGATGGCCAGGTCCGCAAGTTCGGCGTTCTTCATCTCGCCTTCTGGGTAGTGGCCCCACAGCGCCTTGACGAAGCTCATGTAGGCAGCTGGGCTCTCGTCGGCAACGCAAGCCAGTGCGTTGGCGCCGCGCGAGGAGAAGTTGGTTGGCGAACCACGGTCCAGGTAGCCGACGTTGCGGTATTCAACGGTGACATCGCCATTGGCCAGCCATTCTTCGATCTGGTCTCCGTAGGTGGCCTCGAAGTCTGCGCAGTGGACGCAGTTGGCGTCGACGTACATGGTGATATTGATCGGCTCGCCCTTGTCAGCCACCGTCAGGTCGCGCGGGGTGGCAGGATTCGGCGCTTCGGCAGGCGCTTCAAGGGTCTTGATGTCCACTTTCTCGATGGTCTTCTGTGCAACGGTGTCTGGCGAGGTGACCATGATGCCGCCCGCTGCGGTACCGCCCTGCGGCACGGCGCCGGAGTCGGCAATCTTGGCGTTGTTGTTCTGCACGATCAAAGTAACTACCAGTGCGATGACCACAATCACTGCAGCCAAGACGCCCAGCTTCACGAAAAGCGACTTGCGCTTCTGGGCGGCTTCTTGCGCGGCACGCATCTGCGCCGCCTTCTCACGGGCACTCGCGGTGCGCTCCGCTTTCGATGGGCGCGGGTTATTCGTAGACATGTATTTGGCGTTTCCTTGGTCAGCGGACAAGTATCATCTGGAGTCAAGCTTAGCCAATTCCCGGGGCCCGTATCCGTGAAAACTCAAGATTGATCCACCTTCACAGGACTCACATATCTTCCGCATACAGCCCCCAAAGTGCCCGTCACGGCTTAACTTGAGCGTTAAACCAAGTGACCAGCGGAAATGGTTTGTCCACTGCCATTCCCATCCTGAGTACACAGCATCTGCGCAAAAGTGACGCGTATGACGGTGCAATCCGCCCAATCGTTCCCTTACCAGCCAGTTTTCACTAGGCTAAATAGCAAGAGCAAGGAAATTAGACGAGAAGTCATTCACTCAGAACCGACGAATCTGCACCACGCCGGTGACTCAGATTGAATAAACCAGGAGGTTTGCAGTGGGTAACCCAGCGCCGAGTACAAAGACCGAGAATTCCTACGATTTCGTGGTTGTGGCCAACCGCCTTCCGGTGGACCGCATCACTAATCCTGACGGGTCACAAGGATTCCAGCGTTCGCCCGGTGGCTTGGTGACAGCCCTGGAACCTGTTATGGCCGCCTCCGAAGGCGCTTGGGTGGGCTGGCATGGCGGTATTGGCGAGGAGCTGGAGAGCTTCGACAAGGATGACATCCATCTGGTTCCGGTCCCCCTGGATGAAGACGACATGACCCAGTACTACGAGGGCTTCTCCAACTCGACGCTGTGGCCGCTCTACCACGACGTGATCGTGCCACCGGAATACCATCGCGCCTGGTGGGACCGGTACAAGAGAATCAACCGGCGATTCGCCGATGCAGTACTGGATATTGCCGCTCCGGACGCGACCGTCTGGGTACACGACTACCAGCTGCAGCTGGTTCCGCAGATGCTGCGGCTGGCACGCCCTGATCTGAAGATCGGCTTCTTCCTGCACATACCGTTTCCGGCAGCCAGCCTGTTTTCGCAGCTGCCGTGGCGCACCCAGATTCTGGAGGGGCTGGCCGGGGCTGATCTGGTCGGATTCCAGCGTGAAACCGATGCCAGCAATTTCCTGCGTTGCCTGCGCCGGTTCACCGGCTACTCGACCAAGGGTGATGTGGCTTCGCCGCCAGCCGGAAACGAAATGCAGAATCTCTGCCGTGCCAAGGCCCATCCGATCTCCATCGATACGGAGCACATCGCCAAGCTCTCGCGCGATCCGCAAATCATCGCCCGCGCGGCGCAGATCCGCCATGAGCTGGGCAACCCGAAAACCATCATGCTCGGCGTGGACCGCTTGGACTACACCAAGGGCATCCGCCACCGCCTCAAGGCCTACGGCGAGCTGCTGTCCGACCAGACGTTGCGCGCCGGCGACGTCTGCCTGATCCAGGTTGCCAGCCCCAGCCGCGAAAATGTGGACAGCTACATTGAGTTGCGCGACCAGGTGGAACTGATGGTCGGCCAGATCACCGGCGAGCACGACACCCTGAGCCACACCACTCTGCGCTACCTGCA